>CAVZTJ010000010.1:0-21038 GCA_963778075.1 uncultured Actinomycetota bacterium
CGTACGCTTAGGTCGTGCGTGGTTCGGTCACGGTTCACATGGCGGCACCCGCTGAACGGGTCTGGGACCTGGTCAGTGACGTCACCCGGATCGGGGAGTTCAGTCCCGAGACGTTTGAGGCGGAATGGCTCGACGGTGCTAGCGGGCCCGAAGTGGGGACGCGTTTCCGCGGTCATGTCCGGCGCAACGGCCGGGGACCGGTGTACTGGACAGCCTGCACGGTAGTGGCGTGCGATCCGGGCCGGGAGTTCGCCTTCGCGGTGACCGGCCCGCGCGGGATGACCGTGAACACGTGGCGCTACCAGCTGGAGCCCAGCGCGGCGGGCACCGATGTCACCGAGTCGTTTGAGCTGGCCGACACGCCGGTCCTGCGCCTGTACTGGATGATCGCCGGGTTTGCGCGCGGCCGCACCAACCTGGACGGCATGCGGGTCACCCTGGAAAGGATCAAGGCAGTAACCGAATCCGCCGATCCTTTCCGGTAGGCCCGACGTCGTGGTGCGGTTCGGCGCCGCCCCGATCACCACCAGCCGGCCTGCCAGACGGCACGCCGGCATCACATGTGCGAAGCTGTGGACATCGCCGTCCCGGGAGGAGGTCTGCATGACTGACGCCGCGCCGGAGCCTGATGGTTCCGAGGACGCGCCGGAGCCTGATAACTCCGAGGATGAGACCAGGCGCAAGTTCCGCGAGGCGCTGGAGCGCAAGCGTGCCAATGATGCGGACGCAAACGCGTCCCGCGGTGGCCAGGACGCCGGGAAGATCCACGGAGCCCGTGGCCTGGCCCGGAGCCGGCGTTCGTTTCGCCGCAAGACCGGCGGCTGAGCAGCTGGTGCTGCCCAGCTCACATTCGTCTGAGTCGCTGGCGCCATGGCACGACCGCTGGCCCCCAGTGCGCCGGCCACAAAGCTGGCTGGAATCAAGCGCTGGGGCGCAGAGATCCTGCCGGTTCCCTATGAGGCGTGGTGGCAGGCGGTTGTGGATCACCAGTGGGAACCGCTGCATGATCACACATTCGTGCATCCTTTTGCCGATGTGAACGTGATGGCGGGCAATGCCACGGCGGCGCTCGAGATCGTCGAACAGGTCCCGGACGTCGAAGAGATCGTCTGCGCGTTCGGCGGAGGAGGACTGATTTGCGGCATCGCCGCCGCGGTAAAGGCCCTGCGTCCGAGGAGCGAGCCGGCTGATGTCTGCGAGCTGGCGGGCCACCAGGACCGGATGGCGCAGCGGCAGCAGGTACACGCCGCTGTAGACGGGCAGCGTGGGATGGAGCAGCGTCAGCGCGGTGGCTTGCACGAGCCCGTCGAATCCCGTGCCCGCGAAGCTCACGTGGTCTCCGCAGCAGACATGGTCGATGCCTGCCTCGGCGGCTTGCGCCAGAAATGCCCTGGCGGGCTCGTGGCCCCGCTCCAGCAGGTCGAAGGGCGGGAATATGCCGACCCGGGCCGATGCACCCGGCCCGGTCCGCGACCGCATCGCCCAGTGCCAAAACCAGTGGATGGCCACCCTCGAACGCGCCGCCGCCGAAGCCCAGCAAAACGGCGAGCTGACCGCCGGCACCGACCCGCGCCAGCTCGCCTTCGAACTCGAAGCAGCGCTGCTGTCAGCGAACTGGTACTACCACCTGTTCAACGACGCCACCTACTTCGACCGCGCCCGCCGAACCGTGCACGCACGCCTGACCAGCGAAGCCACCCCCGCCGGCCAGCACCTGCTGCCCCCCGCATCCCAAAGCCACTAAGAAGACGCCCGGCAACCCAGCACGCCCGTTAAAAGGCTTTGCACTAGAGGGAATCCCAGTGCGGCGGACGCTCACGATGGAGGCGCTCGTCATCCTCCGGCTCGGGCTGCTCGCCCCAGCCGACATCGGTGTCTTCCTGGCTCTGGGCCGGCAGCACGGGCACATCACTGCGATCTGAGCGGCCGACGTCAGGCGATCGGCTCGAAGCCTTATCATCCGGCACGACGGTCATCACCTTCTCGAAGATCATCTACAGTCGACGCGATGGTACCTCTGCTCGCAACTGGACCGCCGAGTTCCTTATCCCCGATTTAGCGCCCGCCAGGCATTACCAAGGCGATGGCGCGTCAAAGCCCGAGACCCCAGGCAATCGCGGGCGACACGGGCGACACGGTCGTCCCGGCGGGCGCTGGAGCGCAGGACCATCCGGCAGCCGTTCAGCACGCTCGCCCGCAGGTACCCAGGGGCGCTGGCGGTGTCGCGCAACTTACCCCACCGCTGGTACAGCCCGAGGAACGCTTCCTGGACGACATCCTCAGCCGCCGGACGGTCGCCGAGCATGACGTAGGCAAGGCGGATAAGGCTCAGCGCATGCGTCTCGTACAGCGCGGTCACTTCCCGGCCGGGTGCCTGCGTGGTCACGACTCCCACATGCAATAGATGCGCGCGACGGCCGAAGGTTGCCTGTCATTCCGGAGTTTTTCTCCCGACCCCATCTGCGACACGTGACGATCTTGCGCGGCCGGTAAATGCGTTGCCGCATCTCGGCATGCAGTCCTACAGTGGGCGCGCCGCGGCAAGATACGTCCTCTGCATCAGGAAGGAGGTGCCCGCGATGTTCACTAATCGTCAGACGCCTCCAAGGGTTGCCTTCTAGCAATCCTGGAGACGCACTGCGGGCGCCCTCAGGAATCCGGCGACGGCCGGGCCTGAGGGCGCCTTCTATTTTGCGCTGGATCGCGTGGTGAGGTCAGTAGCGATAACGGGCTGCGAGAATGATGATCTCTGCTGCGTTACGGGTCGCCGCGGCTGGGGTCAGGCTTGCAGCCAGGCGAGCAGGTCGGCGTTGATGACGTCGGCGTGGGTGGTGGGCATGCCGTGCGGGTAGCCGTGGTAGGTCTTCAGCGTCCCGTTCTGGACCAGCTTGGCCGTCAGCGGCCCGGAGTCGGCGTAGGGAACGTTCGCTCGTCAGGCATAGGTGCCGTTCCTTTCGTGTCGATCGCCTCGGAGAGAGGCTCGGGTTGGTGGCTGTGTCGTTCCCGCCGGGTCCACTCCGGTGGTCACCCATGGCCGGGCGACGCGGACGATGTCGGCGTCTGAGGCGCTGGTGAGCGCGTCGAGCTTCAGGAAGTGCCGGGCGATGGTGAGGCCGAGGATGCTGCTGACGATGAGCGCTGCCCGCAGGTCGGCATCGTCACCGCCCATGGCGCGGCTCAGGTTAGCGACCCGCTCGTTGAGGAACGCGCTCATCGAGGCCGCTGCCTCCGGTGCGGTCAGCATCGACCGGACGAGGGCCTTGGTCTCCGGGGGCAGGGCTGCAAGCCGGACGTCCAGCACGTCGTGCAGGTGTGCCTCGATCTCGCCGGCGTCCGCTTCATCCAGCTGGATAGCAGACGCGAACAGAGCTGCCTTCGATCCGTAGTGCTGCATAACCAGGGACGGATCAACGTTCGCGCGGCGGGCGATGGCCCGGATGGTGGCGCCTTCGAGGCCATGCTCCCCGAATTCCGCGCGCGCCGCGTCGAGGATGCGCTGCGCGGTCGCCGCCCGCTTGGCGGCTCTGCTTTTCGGTTCGCTCACATGCTCACTCTACCGTTGTTGAGTGAATCGTGTACTGTTGGCTCAACAAACGATGAGTGAGACTGGGCTGATCCACCCGGCCTTCCCGGAAACGAGGAACCGCCCCGAAGACCCGAACTTAAAGGGACATCAAGATGAAGATCATCGCGATCGAAGAGCACTGGAACAGCGTCGGCATCCGTGATGCGCTTGACCGGCTGGCGGATGGGGCGCGCGACGAAAGTGTCGCCTTCAACACCATGGGCGACAACCAGATCCGGCTCGAGGACATCGGCCAGCGCCGCATTGAGGCGATGGACGCCGCCGGCATCGATGTCTCGATCCTGTCGGTCGTCACCCCCGCCACCCAGGCCCTCCCGGCCCGGGAGGCCGTCGCGCTGGCCAGGGACGCGAACGACGAGGCCACTGACGCCGTCCGCGCGCACCCGGCGCGCTTCCGCGCGTTCGCGACCCTGCCGACCAGCGACCCGCAGGCCGCCGCCGCGGAGCTCGAACGATGCGCCACCCGCCTGGGCCACGCCGGCGCCATGGCCCACGGGCGATCCGGCAGCCGCCCGCTGGACGACCCCGCCTACGACGACCTGTTCGCCACCGCGGCCCGTTTGCATCAGCCGATCTTCATTCATCCGCAGATCCCGTCGAACGAGCTGCGCGATGCCGCCTACCGCGGCCTGGATCCGCTGGTCGACCTCGGCCTGCCGACGTTCGGCTGGGGCTGGCACATGGACACGGGCCTTTCCGCGCTGCCGGCGGCGGTCAGGCAGACGGCCGCCGAGATGATCACGGCCGGGGTCAGGCCGCCGGAGGCCTGGATCAGCGCGAAGCACAGGCCGGCGATGGCCAGGGTGACAAGCGCGGCACCGCGCAGATCAAGGCGCCCGGCCCGCGTGGGGTCACGGGACTCCGGCAGTTTCATGAACGCGGCAACGATGACGAATGCCCCCAGCGGCAGGTTGATCAGGAAGACCGCGCGCCATGACAGCGCATCGGTCAGGTAGCCGCCGAGAGGGGGGCCGACTGCGCCCGCGACAGCGGTCAGGCCTGCCCACGCGCCGATCGCCCGGGTCCGGTCATCGGGATGAAAGACCGCGTCGATGATGGCAAGGCTGCCCGGGGTGAGCAGAGCCCCGCCAACACCCTGAACAAACCGGGCGGCGACGAGGAGCTGAATGGTCGGGGCGGCCGCGCACAGCGCGGAGGCGGCTACGAAGGCCGCCACTCCCACGATGAACATGCGACGCCGGCCTAGAGGTCGCTGAGCGAACCGGCTGGCAGGACAAGCGCCGCCAGGGTGAGCACGTAACCGTTCAGCGTCCACTGCAGCCCCGCGACGCCCGCGCCGAGATCACGGCCGATCGCCGGCAACGCCACGTTGACAACCGTGGCTTCCAGCAGCACTATCGCCTCGCCCAGCACCGCCACCGCAAGCACCCACCGGCCCGCCGCCGAAGCGAGCCGCACCGAGCCGGGCCCGCCGCCCTCGTTCCCCACCCACGGCACCCTTCCAGACGGCCCCTCGCTTGCCTCAGTGTGTCTCCCTACGGCCTGACCCGCTCTGCAGGGCATCACGCCCGCTTCTCCCCCTGCCTGCCCGCTGTCGGTGCGGAGGGCCGAACATGGAGGCGTGGCCGATCACACGGAGCCCTGGCGTGGCCCGTTCACGCAGCTCGAAATGCGCGAAATGTGGACGTACAGCGATGGCGCCCGCACGGTCAAGGGGTACTGGCGGCCGGGTGGGGCCGGGAGCTGGGTCCTGGTCGACCAGGGCACCGGGAACGCCGAAGGTGTGGTTGCGGCAGGAGAATTCTCTCGCCGGTTCCGGCCGGTGGACGTGTTCGCCGATGTGCCCGGGCTTCCCACGTACCTGGGGACGGTCACCGCGGCTGACCATAGCGCCCTGGTGGACCTGGTCCTCGATCGCAACCCGTTCATGCTGGCTAACGGGTCCCGCCGGGCGGCGCGGCCCCATGTGCTCCTGGTGCCCCGCCGGCATCGGGACGGATGGTCCTCGGCCACGCCTCTGGAACTGGCGGCTTGTCAGACCGCGATGACCTTTGTCGCCGCGTGGTACCGCAGCCTGGACGGCGGTCACGTGGTGTTCTGCGCCAACGACAGCGCACCGAACCTGGACTACCTGCGTGACGTGGAAGCCGCGAGCGGGATCCCCGCCGCCGGCCGCACCGGCGCGGCGACCGCAAGGAATCCCCGGCAGGACGTGCAGCACGCCCACTTGCACGCCTTCTACGCCGAACATGACCGGACCGAGAACCACGAATCGTCGGCGCTTGCAGGGCATCCCGTTCTCGCAGAGGGCCACCGGGCGTTCAGCGCCGGCCTCGGCAGCGACGCCGTGCAGGTGGAACGGGACAGCGCAAGCCTCGCCGACGGCCTGCGCACTGCGGGGCGGCCCTGGGGCGGTAACTACTGCTCCTACCAGGTGGGCGCGGACGGCCCGTTGTGGGTTATGCCGGCGCTGGGACCATCCCAGGACGAGGTCAACCAGCGGCTGGCCCGGGCCGACGGCCTGCAGGCGCAGCCCGACCCGAAGCTGGGCGGGGCCGTCAACCTGGCACGGCCCGCCCTGGCCGACCCAGGACGGCTCCATGCGGCGCAACGGGCGACAGCTGACCAGCGCGCCAGCTTCCATACCTTCGTGGCCCAGCGCGGACTGAACCCGCGGTCGCTGGCCGCCGGTCTTGCCCGCGAGAAGCCTTAGACCGGGCTAAGCCCGGTGCGGAACGGGAGTTCACCCGCGGCCAGCTCGTACAGCGTCACGCCCAGCGCGTACAGGTCGGCCCGCTGAAGACTGAATACGAGCAGTCAGCTGACGATCGGGGCCCCTGGACCTAAAGGGGCCCGAGGTCCATTTCGGAGTTTCGTCGGCCCCGCTGGGGTAAGGGGGAAGCCCCGCCGGCGTAAGGGGAATCAGCATGACCAGATGGACAGGCCGCCTGCTCGCTGCCGTGGGCCTTGGCGGCCGCAAGCCAGAGCGGGATCTGCCGCAAGACCCCGTCGGGCGTGGGCCAGGCGTGGCGGAGACGAACCGTGAAACAGGCGACCCGCAGGAGCCACACCCACACGCCGGCCTGCCTGCCGAGAGGCGCAGCAGATCGTCTGGGCCACCCGTGCCCGGCGACGTCATCGCTGTCATCGCATCGCAGCATGAACACGTCAAGAAGCTGCTCGAGGCCGTCCGGCAGGAAACCGGCCACCGCCGGGCCGCCGCCTTTCACACCCTGCGGCTCACCGTCGCCCTTCATGAGACCGCCGAGGAACAGGCCATCCACCCGCAGGCTCTGCGCCAGCTAGGCCCCGACGAGCGTGCCGCCACCAACCGTATAGCCGAAGAACAGGCAGCCGGTCAGACCATCGCCGCGCTGGAACTAGTAGACGTCGACTCCGACCAGTTCAACTACACGTTCGGGCACCTTGCCACCAGCGTGACCGACCATGCAGCGGCCGAGGAAGCAGACGAGTGGCCAGCGCTACGCTTCATCACCGACCCAGCCGTCATTAACGCGATGACCGAGCAAATGCGCGCCGTCACACAGCTAGCCGAGGATCCGTCGGCACCTGGCCTTCAGGCGACCTTCAGCGAGATGCAGGACTGGGCCAAAGGCCGCCTTCCCGCCCCGCCACCGTCCTAAGCTGGAGCTTTGCCGGCTTCAGGTCGGTCAGATTACAAGCTAGCCGGGATGCGGGGCCCGCGGCCCGGTTGGCACACTGGGCGGATGCCGATCCGGTGCATCATCGTCGATGACTAGCAGCCATTCCTCAAGGTAGTCCGGTCCAAGCTGGAGCGGCAGAGCATGGTGAGCCGGCATCACAAACTCTGGTGACTTGACGAAAGACCGCGCTCAGCTTGCGCTTCTGCAGCTGTGCTTGAGCGCCACTGACCTGGGTGATGTTCCGCAGGCGTGTAGTCTGCGCCTGAACTTGTCTCCCGACTGCGGCTCGATCAGCCGGACTGGCTATGAGGAGAGGGTGCGGCGGGTCGAACCGGCCTGGCGCCCCGGCCATCGCGCTGGACTACCTGTGGACGCACCTCATCAGCGGGCACCTGGGCCGGGTGGCAACCCGCGAGGACGTCGCGAGAACCCGCCTCGACGCCGTCACTGAGCACGCGGCCGCCCCGCCATCGCCGTTCGCCGGGTACCGCTGGCAGGATCAGAGTTTGGTCAGCTTGGCGTACGGCGTCATGATCCGCACGCGGCACGAACCGAAGTCCACGACCAGGGTGGCGTCAGCCTCGACGTCAATGACCCGGCCGAGGCCGTACTTATCGTGGGTGACCTGGTCCAGCACTGCGAACTGCTCAACAGGCGGAGCGGCCGCCGGAGGGCCGAACGGGCTGGTCGGCAAGTAGCGCCGGGTCGCGGCGCGGGCTGGTTTCATCACTACCAGTATGCGCCTGCCGGCCGGTATGCGCCTGCCAGCCCGCTGCACCGACGCCACTCCTGCGGACATAATCGGGTCATGCCCGCAGGAACGGCTGTCTGGCGTGACCAGCTCACTGCTGACGAGTCCACCCAGCTTGTGCGCGGGGCCGGGGTCGTCGAGCAGCCGCGCCCGGATGTGCTGGTGGTCGGCGGCGGAATGGTCGGGGTCGCCACTGCTGCCTCCTGTTACCTGGCCGGCGCGGGCTCGGTGCTGCTGATCGAGGCAGGCACGCTGGGGTCCGGTGCCACCGGCGGAGCCGCGGGCCTGCTCGTGCCGGAGGTCCATACCTGGAGCGACCCTGAATCCTTCGTGGCGCTGGCGCGGTCCAGCCTGGAGCTGTGGAGGGAGCTGGAGCAGACCGTACCGGGCACGGTAGGGCTGACCGAACTGAACTGGATCGGGCCGCCACCCGATCCCGGAGGTAGCAGCCCTCGCCGCCCTCCCGCCGCCGAGCCGCTCGATGCGGGCCAGGTCGCGAGCCTCGTCCCTGGGCTGGCCCGCCCGGCGCCCGGGTTCCTGATCCGGCGTCAGGCCAGGGTCAATCCGCTTCGCGCGCTGGCCCGCCTGGCGGCGGTCGTTCCGTCCATCGCGACCGGTACCGCCGCCACCTCGGTCACGGTCAAGGGCAGCCGCATCGTGACGGTCTCCACCACCGGCGGGGATATCCATCCCGGTGCGGCGGTATTCGCCACCGGGATGCCACCACTCGTGCAGGGTCTGGCCACCGGTCTTCCCGCCAGCCTGGTCAAGGGGCACATGCTGGTCACCGAGCCATCTCCGGTCCGGCTCCCCGGCACGGTGGCCTTGGTCGCCACGCAGCTCGAGGACGGCCGGCTGCTGGCGGGCGGCACGCTGGACACCGGTGACGATAGTCCCGGCGTGCGCCAGGACGTCATCGACTCCATCCTGGCGGATCTGTATGCGCAGCTCCCGGACCTGACCGGGTTGCGCGCCTCCTACCAGTGGTGCTGTTTCCGGCCCCGGCACCCTGACGGCTGCCCGGTCATCGACCGGCTCCCCGGGCTCGACAATGCCTGGCTGACCTCCGGGCATTTCCGCACCGGCATCCTCATGGCGCCGATCACGGCCCAGATGATCACCCGCTGGATCTCCGCCGGCCTGCCGCCTCCTGAAGCGGCGCCCTGGAGCAGTGCCCGGTTCGCGCACCAGGGCAACGCGTCCGGGGCGAGCAACTAGACGTCGCCACAGGCGTCTCCAGTACGTGGGAATCACCGAGATGCACCACGCCGAACCAGGCCTGCCGCGCGCTGGCTGGACCGCTGGAAGCCCTGGCGCGGGGACGGACCAGCCGTCTGCGGCAGAACAGGTCACCCTGCTTTACCGGCTTCACGGAATGGACCTGATCCGGATCGCGGCGGTCATGCTGGGAAGCCGGGCCGCCGCCGAGGATGCCGTGCAGGATGCCTTCTGCGGCTTGTTCCGCAAGTGGCACCAGCTATCCGATCCGCGCAAGGCGCTGCCGTACGTCCGCTCGGCCGTGATGAACCGATGCCGGTCGGAGCTGCGCCGCCAGGCCCGGCTGGAGCGCCGCGCAGATCACAATCATCGCCCGCTCGGCGCGGAATCCCCGGAGCAGGCGGCGATCCTCGGAGAGGAGCACCGGGACGTGCTCGCAGCGCTTCGGCGGCTGCCCGACCGTCAGCGCGAAGTGCTGATCCTGCGCTACTTCATGGACCTGCCTGAGCCCGAGATCGCCACCGCAATGGGCATCAGCCAGGGCACCGTCAAATCAACGACGTCTCGCGCGATCGCCGCGCTGGCCCGCCGACTGAAGGAACGATCATGAACAGCGTCGATGAGCGGCTCCGCGCAGCGGCCCGCGATGCCATGGGCATTTTCCCGCCTGACGGTGACCTGCCGCCACTGCGCCTTCCGGCTCCGGCTGGCGGCCGCCGCCGGGCAGGCATCCGAGCCGCCATGACCAGCGCCTGGCCGGGCCCGGATCTGGCTCGCCCCGATCGCAGCGGCCGCAGCCGTCGCACTCGTGATCGCGGGTGCCGCGGTGCTGCACCAGCCGACGAGCACTGCCGACGGCGCCAGCTTGGCCAAACAGCGAGCGAATGCGGCCGCCATGAAATCGATGCAAAAGCAACGACAGGCGCTCGATGCCCTGGTCGTCGCCGCGTTCGTGCCTGCGACCGGTCCGCAATTCGACCTCGGATCGAAGCTCGACTGGATGGTGCAGGCTCAGGAGCTTCACGCCACCGCGAAGTGCATGGCGGCATCGGGCTATCACATCAGCGATCGGCCGACGCCCTTCAATCTGGCTATGTTCGCGGACAACACCCAGATGCCGGACCTGCCGCGCATCGCCCGGACACATGAGTTCGTGGGGCCGGCCGACATCACGAGTGCGTCCTACCCCAAGGCAGAGCAGAACGTGTACAACACCTGCCATGCGACGGCCGCTGTGCCGTACCAGCAGTTTCTGGCGGCCGGCCAGACGCTGGACAGCTCCTGGTGGAAGGTCATCTTCCGGATCCAGGCGTCCGGCAAGGTCCAGGCCGCCATTCCAGCGCTGGCCACGTGCGCGGCTCGGTACGGCTTTCCCAACGATCCGTACGGCAGCGCATCCGGGCCCATCAAGTCGTTCGCCGACTTCATGGACTGGGTGGCGGGCTTCCTTGACGGTGCTGGCAGCCGCGGCGCGTCCACGAGCACGCTCCAAGCCCTCGCCCGGCACTGGTCGGCGGTGTTCGTCACCTGCGCCCGTCCCATCGTCGGCGTGTGGCAGCGGTTGCAGCTGGCGGCGCAGCCAGGCTTCCTCGACCAGCACGCGAGCCAGGTGCGGCGGCTTGATCAACTGGCCTGGCGGTTGCTGGGCAACCAGTCCCGCTGAATTCAGCCGGCCCCATCCCGTGGCAGGTCCTCGGCCTCGGCATGGTATTCGGGCGCACCCTTGTATGAAACGGCCTGATCGGCGTGGAGAGCCACCTTGTAAAGCTCGGCCACCGACTTACGAATCTCGGCGCTGAGAGTCGCCTTGTCCTTGCAGAGGTTCTCGATGTTCCGTTGATAGAGAACGAACCGGGTACCGAAGCTGACCTGCGTGCGCGCCCCCACAGCGAATTCTCCGCCCAATGGAGAAAACGGGCTGGCGGACACGCCTCCGCCCAAGCTGTTGGCCACCTCCCACCGGATGTCGGGGTCCTTGCCCGCCGCGACAGATTCGGCTGGCAGCAACTCAATGCCTACATCAGGGTCGTCGGATGAGCCTCCCGTTTCGGAGTCAAATCTCGCAGTCTCGGCATCGACCGCTGCGCGGAAGGCGGCGTTCCCTATCCGCTGCGGCACGACCCACTTGTCGGATTCCAGCGCGGCGGCGGACGCGAAATCGGCCCGCCCTGCGCCAGGATCGCGCGGTGCCAGCCATACCTTGGCCTGGCCACGCAGCGCCCACCCGGGAGCGAACCGCATGGCCGACTGAAGGAGGACGTCGAGTTGCTGCACGACGCGGTCGAATTTGCCCAGCCGGTACTGTGCGACCGCGGCCCGCCAGCGTGCCTGGTCAGAATCCGGATCGGTGTCGACAGCCGCTTGCGCGGCGATCTCAGCATCCTGGAAATGCCCCAGCCACCAAAGCGCCTCGGAGGCAAGGACGAGCGCAGCCATCCGCACTGCGGGCGACGAGTCTTGCAAGTGGCGATGGGCCACGAATAGAGCTCGGAATGGGTGCTCACGGCAGCTGCGGGCGTGCTCCTCCAGCGACTCCAAAACTTTTTCGGCAGCTGCCGGCGAGTAATGCCGGTGTTCGGCTGGCACCAAATTGAGCCATCGTGTTGCAGCTTCCCTCAGCTGATCACCCAGTTCGAAGTCCGAGGTATCCCGGTTCGTCACATAGCCGGGTCCCGAGTGATGAGATGGCGCGGAGGCGGAGTCGACAGCTGAGGCCTCATGCTGGCTGGACATAGGAAGACGCTCGCTTCTTTGCGGCAGGCAGTAATAATCGGAGAACGCGCCTAATTATGCTCGCTGCCCGGGCTCCCTGCGCGCCCCAGCGATCAGCGGGGTCACCGCGGGCTTCCCGGGAGTGTGGGCCAGGGTCACCTGAGCGGCACGGCACTCCGTGCTCCGCGGCGACGCCGATCGGAGCCTCGATGATGAGGCCAGGAGCGCACGCCGGACGACGCCTCGATGATGAGGCCAGGAGCCCACGCCGGACGACGCCGGATCCGGAATTTTCACCGAACTACTTCCCGGGAGAATACTCTCGGAGTATTCTCCCGGTCATGAGCGTCCCACTGACACTGCTCGGCCTGCTCGAACGAGGCCCAAGCCACGGCTATGACCTCAAGCGTGACTACGACACCTACTTCGGCCAGGGCAAGCCCCTGCGCTACAGCCAGGTGTACGCGACCTTGTCCCGGCTGGCGCGGGACGGCAAAGCGGCCCCTGGACCCATCGAGCAGGGCGCCGGGCCCGAACGGCGCCGCTACGTGATCACCGACGTCGGGATGGCCGATGTGGAACAGTGGCTGGCCGAGCCCGCTCCGCCCGAGCCGGACCTGCAAAGCGAACTGTTCGCCAAGGTGGTCCTCGCCCTGATGCTCGGCCGGCCCGCCGCCAGCTACCTGGACGCCCAGCGCGGCGCACATCTGCAGCGGATGCGCGAGCTCACCGACCTCAAACGCGGCGGCGAGCCCCTGACCGTGCTGCTCGCCGACCACTCCATCTACCGCCTGGAGGCTGACCTTCGATGGATCGACCACACCGCGGCCCGGCTGGACACGCTCTCAAAGGCGGTCCAGCAGTGACCGCGAACTCCCCCGGACCGACGAGGCTCATCGAGGCACGAGACCTGGTCCTGTCGTTCGGCAGCACACCGGCGCTGCGCGGCGCCTCGCTGGGTGTCGGACAGGGTGAGATCGTCGCGGTCATGGGCCCGAGCGGATCGGGCAAGTCCACCTTGCTGCACTGCATGGCCGGCATCCTGACCCCCGACCGGGGCGAAGTCTGGTTCGGCGCGCAGCGGCTGGACACCCTGAGCGACGAGCACCGCAGCGAACTGCGCCGCAACCGGTTCGGGTTCGTGTTCCAGTACGGTCAGCTGGTCCCCGAGCTGACCGCCGAAGAAAACGTCGCGCTGCCACTGCTGCTGTCCGGCACCCGCCGCGGCCCGGCGATTTCCGCGGCCCGGGACTGGTTCGCAACCCTCGGCCTGGACGGGCTGCAGCGGCGCCGGTCCGGGGAACTGTCCGGCGGCCAGGCCCAGCGCGTCGCGCTGGCCCGCGGCATGGTCTCGCGCCCCGAGGTGCTGTTCGCCGACGAGCCAACCGGATCGCTGGACTCGGTGTCCGGTGAGCTGGTCATGGACCTGCTCACGGCCGCCGCCCGGGAGCATGGCACCACCGTCATTTTGGTCACCCACGACGCGCGGGTCGCCGCCTACGCCGACCGCGAGGTCGTCGTCCGCGACGGCGTCGTCGGCACGCTCACCGGAGCCAAGCCGTGATCGGCCTCGGGCTGCGGCTGGTGCTCAGCGGCGGCCGGGAAGCGATCACGCGGCTGGTCCTGCTGGCCGTCGCGGTAGGACTCGGCGTTGGCCTGCTGCTGACCGCCCTCGCCGCAACCAGCGCAGTCAGCGCCTGGAACAACCGCCACGCATGGTTCTGGACCGGCACGTCGGCTGTGCCCGCAGGCCCGGCGACGGGCGTCGCGCCGTTGTGGTGGCACCCCAGCGGCGACCTCTTCAACGGCCAGCAGATCAACCGCTTCGACGTCGCCGCCACCGGCGCCTCGTCCCCGGTGCCGCCGGGCATCTCCCATGACCCGGCGCCGGGCCAGTACTACGCCTCCCCCGCACTTGCCGCGCTGCTGCACAGCACGCCAGCCAACGAGCTGGCCAGCCGCTACCCCGGCCACCTGGCGGGCACGATCGGCGACGCCGCGCTGCCCTCCCCGGACTCGCTGGTCATCATCATTGGGCGCACCCCCGCGCAGCTGGCGGCCACGCCCAACAGCGTGCGGGTGACCTCGATCGCCACGACGGTGCCTCTCGAGGCCGGGGGCCGGTACCAGGTGCACGTCAGGGGCCCCATCCAGGGGAACCCCAACGGCCTGAATTACACGCCGCCCGGCAGGGAAATCCCGAGTAGCGGCATCGACCTCATCCTGTCCATCGTGGCGCTGGCCGTGCTGGCCCCGGTGCTGATCTTCATCGCGACTGCGACACGGCTGTCCGCCGCCCGCCGCGAGCAGCGGTTCGCGGCAATGCGCCTCGTCGGCGCGACCCGCGACCAGGTCTCCCTGCTGGCCGCGGTGGAATCGACGGCGGCCGCGCTCCTCGGGGTGGCGGCCGGCTTCGGGATCTTCTTCCTGCTGCGCGCGCCGGTCGCGGGCATCCCGTTCGTGGCAGAGCCGTTTTTCCCGGCCGAACTGACGCTCAGCACGGTGGACATCCTCGCGGTCGTGATCGGCGTGCCCGTCGCCGCCGCCGTGGCGGCCCGGCTGGCGCTGCACCGGGTGCACATCTCGCCGCTCGGCGTCGCCCGCCGGACGACGCCCGAGCCGCCGCGGGCCTGGCGGGTGCTGCCGCTGATGGCTGGCCTCGCCGAACTGGGTTTCTGGACCGTGCACGGCCACCCGGCTTCCATCTCCGGGCAGATCGACGCGTTCATGTCCAGCTTCCTGCTCATCATCGTCGGCCTGGTTGTAGCTGGCCCGTGGCTCACCATGGCCACGGCCAGGGGCATGGCCCGGTGGACCAGCCGCCCCGGCACGCTGATCGCCGCCCGTCGCCTCGCCGACGACCCGAAGGCCGCGTTCCGCGCCGTCAGCGGTCTCGTGCTCGCCCTGTTCGTCACCACCGTGGCCGTGGTGGCCATCAGCACTCAGGACGCCAAGAACGTCGTCCGGTGGGGCACTGTCGCCGAATCACACGTGGTGACGGACCAGTTCGCGGACCAGTCATCCAGCGTCGCGTTCCAGGGCACCGAGCTCTCGACCGGCGTGGGACCGGCCGCAGCCGCGGCGCCGCTCTCCGCGCGATTGCTCGGCATTCACGGCGTCCAGGGCGTGATGGTGGTCCGCGCCGTCCGTGGGCTGACCATCCCCGGAGACTTCCACAACCTCGGCACCAATCCGTCCGGCCAGACGATGCCGGTTCCTGCTGGCGTGGTCTCGTGCGCGCAGCTCGCAGCCGTTCCCGCCTTTGGCCGCTGCCCGGCCGGGGCGACGGCGGCGGCGTTCCCGGAAGCGGGGTTCAGCGGCCCGCTGTTCGGCCTGAAAAACACCAGCGGGATCACCTGGCCGGCCGCGAAGGTCCCGGCCGCGGGTCTGGACAGCCTCGGTGTGGACGCCATCAACGTGGCGACGAACGGCTCTGTGTCAGCGATCGAGCGGGCGAGGACGCTCCTCGAGAACGCCCACGCTTATCCCACCATCAACGCGCCGTCCAGCATCGGTGACCTGGTCGCATCGTCAGATACCAAGGAAGACGCCTACCAGCAGCTCGCGAACACCGTGATCCTGGTCAGTCTGCCGATCGCCGGCTGCACGCTCGCCGCGGGCATCGCGGCCGGGCTCGCCGACCGCAAGCGGCCGTTCAGCCTGCTGCGGCTCACCGGCGCCCGGCTCGCCACGCTGCGCCATGTCGTCGCGCTGGAAAGCGCCGTCCCGCTGCTCGCCGTCGCCGCCATCGCGATCGGCACCGGATTCGGCGCGGCCGCGATGTACGCGTCCTTGCAGCAGGGGCGCTCGATGGTTGCGCCCGGTGCCGAGTACTACCTCCTCACCGGGGGCGGGATCCTGGTGTGCTTGGGCATCATCGCTTCCACGTTCCCGCTGCTGGCACGCATCACCGGGCCCGAGGTGGCGAGAAACGAATGAATCTCAGCCTGCCTCCGCACGGGTTCTCACCTCGCGCTACGCGGGCGCCCGGCATGCCGCGCCTTGCTGAACACCGGAGTCCCAGACGAGATCGAGCACCGCAAGGCAGTCGTGACATAGCTTCCGGCTGTCGTCTGGCGCTATGTAGACACCGCCCCAGATGGTCACCTGACTCACCTCTTCCTGGATTTCCGTGTCCGCGGCGTCATCGGCGAGATCGATCAGCCAGCGGACGTACTTCCGGAACCTGGTGATCTCTTCCTGCAGCTCCCCAGGTGTTAAGTCGCCGGGCTCGCGCTTGCGCGCCTCGGCCATCGCCGCACGCGCCTCGATCACCCTGAAGTCGTGATCTTCCATATGCATAGTGTACGCCCCTGCACGGCCGTGTACGGCCATACGAGGCCGTGATGGGTAGTTCAGGACCATGAGGGTTGTGATCACACGAGAGGGCCGGTGGCACCGTGGCGGCGGATAGCGCAGATCTACCGGGACAAGATCGAATCCGGTGAGCTGCAAGCCGGTGACCGGGTGCCGTCGATCCGGACCTTGGCGCAGCAGTACGAGGTCGCGACCACCACGGCGCAGAAGGTCATCGAGGCCCTGCGGGACGAGGGCCTGATCGTGACGAGCCCCATGGGGGCGTTCGTGGCGGAGCGCTAGAGCATCGGTCAATAACGGGAAACCTGTCAATCACCGCGGCCACTGAGCCTATGCGAGGTCAGCCACGACCCCCATCGGCCCTGGCAGCCGCCCGGGTAGTCGCGACATACCTGATAGGCTCAGTGGCCAGCAGTCCTGCCGCAGTCTAGGGAAGGGCAGAGCGGACCAATGAAGCCGCAATTCAAACGGACCTCAGCCAGGTCAGCTGGATCTTCTGACCGCCTGCTGGACTTCGTGTGCGAACTCGGCGGCAGCCACGCCTGTGGCCGAGCGCCGCCGCGCCTCGACCAGTCCGGTGGACCCGACGTCGGTGAACTCGCCCTTACCGCCAAACGTCATCGTGCCCATCGTGAGCACGGACACCCGCAGACCCGACCCGCCCAGAGTGCGATATTCCACGAGAGCGACCCTATCGTCCGGGCTTGGGCCAGCTCCGGGTCAGGGGACCAGGGCCCCGGCGAGCACCGAGCGAGCCAGTTCGCCGTCGCCGTTCCAGGTGACCGCGGGATCACCGGCGTCGAGCCTGCCCCACAGCAGCAGGAGCAGATCCGCCGCGGTACCGCTGACGGTGGCGACCGGATCGCTGGGCCCGAGAGTCCGCCGCGACCCACTGACCGAGGCGACGGGGTCGCCGGGCCCGAGGATCCGCCGCGACCCGGTGTCCGTGGCGTGCAGGCCGACGGCGTGCGCGGGAGCAGCGGTGCGGCCGAGCCTGACCTGGCGCGGGGCCATGGTGTCGATGACCTCGGCGATCCCGTCGTCGGCCAGCGCCGGGTCGAGCGGGCCCGCGGTGCCGAGCGCGTGCTCCGCATCCCACCGGTGGACCAGGGCTTCCTGGCACCGGCGGCGCTGCCAGAACCCGACCGTCGGCGGCGGCGCGATCGTCCATGCGCTGCCCGACGGGTCGGTGTCCAGCGCGGCGAGCAGCACGCCGCCGGTGCCCTTAAACCACTCCGCGACCGCCGCCGGGTCGCGCGGCGCGGGCGCGGCCTCGTAGTCGCCGCGCTGCTCGGTCACGGCGGCCGCCGCCCACAGGTTGCCGCCGCCGAGGTGACTGGCGAGGTCGTACAGCGTCCAGTCGCCGCAATGCTCGACCGGTGCCGAGAGGTCCCCGCCCAGGCAGGCCTCGAACGCGGCAAGCTCCTGCCGAAGGTGCGCCAGGTAGTCCATCCCCGGACCATACAGCCCGGCACCTGCGAGACCATAGATGCGTGCCGACCGGGCCGCCGAGGCGGGCATCGAGGTGATGATCGAGGCCCTGAACCCGATGGACAACGGGCCCTGCCTGCTGACCACGACCAGGGCCGCCGCCGGTTCCGGGCGTGACGGTTACCGGCCCGCGTCGCCGGGGCGTGACGGTTACCGGGGTGCGTCGCCGAGGCGGTACTCCGCCGTTCGCTCGTCGAGCCGGCTCTTGAGGTCGGGGTCGATCTGGTACTCGGCAGCGGCCAGGCTCGGGCCGAGCTGCTCCGGGCTGCTCGCGCCGATGATCGGCGCGGTGACCACGGGATTCGCGGCCACCCACGCGACCGCGAGCGTGACCAGGCTCACCCCGGCCTCGTCGGCCAGCTTGCGCAGCTCCTCGACCGTGCCGAACTCGCGGTCGTGCCAGTACCGCTCCTGGTACATGCCGCCGGCGTTGCCCAGGGTGAACCGGCCCGCCGGCGGCGCGGCGGACCCGGAGTACTTTCCGGACAGCAGCCCGCCGGCGATCGGGTTGTACGGGATGACGCCGACGCCCTCCTCGCCGCAGAACGGCAGCATCTCCCGCTCGATCTGGCGGAACAGCAGGTTGTAGCGGGGCTGCACGCAGTCCATGCGGGCCAGCCGGAGCGTCTCGGTCCGGCCGACGGCGCGCACGAGCTGGTAGGTAAGGAAATTAGAGCAGCCGACGTAGCGCACCTTGCCCTGGTGCACCAGGTCGTCGAGGGCGCCGAGCGTCTCGTCGATCGGCGTCGCCGGATCGTAGCCGTGCAGCTGGTACAGGTCGATGTAGTCGGTCTGCAGCCGCCGCAGCGACGCGTCGATCGCGGACATGATGTGCTTGCGCGAGTTGCCGCGGTCGAACGGCGCGGGCCCGGTCGGGACGAAGCACTTGGTCGCGACGATGAAGCGGTCCCGCTTGCCGTGCAGCCAGCGCCCCAGGATCTCCTCGGTCACCCCGCGGGTCGAAAGCTCCCCGCCCAGCGGGTACGCGTCGGAGCTGTCGAGGAAGTCGACGCCGCCCTCGGCGGCCCGGTCGAGGATCGCCCGCGACGTGGGCTCGTCGCACTGCAGTCCGAAGGTCATCGTGCCCAGGCACAGCTGGGACACCTGGAGGCCGGTCCGGCCAAGTCGCCTATGTTCCACACCCGTCACGCTACCGGCTGGCGCACTGGACAATGATGTGCAGGTGCCCAGTGAGAAGAGGGGCCGCAGCGCGGGGCCGGGCGGCCCGGGCGGTGCGCAGGATTGGGTCGAGCTGCTCCGCGACGCGGACCGGCCGAACGCGTGGATGCTGCTGATCGACGGCGTCCCGCAATCGCACGTCGACCTCGATGATCCGCTCTACCTGGACTTCGAGTACGTGCGCCGGATCGGGCACCTGATCGACCTCGCCGCGCCGCCCGGGACGCCGCTGCGGGTTCTGCACCTCGGCGCCGGTGGCCTGACGCTGGCCAGATATGTGGCGGCGACCCGTTCCGGATCAAGTCAGCTCGCGGCGGAGTCCGACGCCGAGGTGACCGCATTGGTCCGCCGGCGGCTGCCGCTGAACCAGCCGGGCCGGTCCCGGACCAGGGCCGGGCGGATCACGGTCCGGGTGGCCGATGCCCGCGCCGTGCTCGAGCAGGTCCGGGCAGGCTCGTTCGACATGGTGGTCGCCGATGTGTTCGCCGGGGCGCAGACCCCGGCGAACCTGACGTCGGCCGAGTTCACCGCGGCCGCGGCGAGGGCGCTGCGGCCGTCGGGCGTCTACGCGGTCAACGTCGGCGACGGGCCGCCGCTGGCGCACGCGCGCGCCCGGGCGGCCACCGTTCGCTCGGTGTTCCGGCACGCCTGCGTGATCGCGGAGAGCGGGGTGCTGCGCGGGCGCAGGTTCGGCAACCTGGTCATCGCCGGTTCCGCTGCCGAGCTCCCGGTGCGCGCGCTGACCAGGCGGGCGCTGGCCGACCCGTTCCCGGCGCGGGTCGTCGCAGGCCCGGAGTTCGACGAGTTCACCTCCGGTGCCAGGACGATCACCGACGCGGATGCCGGGCCGTCCCCGCTCCCGCCGCCAGACGTGTTCGCGTGACCGGCCTCAGCCGGAGGTCAGCCGGGCGCGCTCAGCGTGACCAGCCTCAGCCGGTGCTCTCCTCGGTCAGCCGGGCGCGCTCGGCCTCGGTGAACGGGACCGGCTTGTGGCTCTCGGCATCCCAGCGGACCGTGACCACGCGCGCGTCGGCAGCCACGTCCCCCGACGGCGTCAGGATCGTCTCCCGCGTGGTCAGGCTCGTGCTCCCGAGCTGCACCACCTCTACTCGCACGGTCACCCGCCGGTCTGGGTAGCGGACCTCGGCCCGGAAGTTCACCTCGAGCCGGACGACCACATAGATCGGCTCGCTGCCCATGATCTGCCCGTAGAACGCGTCCCTTGCCTCCTCCAGGTAGGTCAGGAACACCGCGTGGTTGACGTGGTTAAGGCCGTCGACGTCACGCCACCGGACGTCGACCACGCGCTCAAACATGGCAGTGGCCGGGTCGGCAGGGGGCTGCGGGCACGACCCTTAGGTTCTCATGCCCGGCCGGTCTGGCGCGGCTCCTCGTACCGGTTGAGGACATGGCGAGCGCGAGTGCCGACGGCCGGCAGCAGCCCCCAGCTGAGCGCGCCCGGCGGCGTGCGGGCGGTCTCCAGCGGCTTGGAATCTGCCGATCCCCACGCGCAGCGCCTGCTCGGCGGTCACCACGCCCAGCATCAGCGGGACGAGCCACCGGTAGCGCCACAGCACGGCCCAGATCACGCCCGACTCCAGCAGCTGCGCGCCACCCCACTGGCGCCAGCAGCGCGATGATGTTCTCCCCGCCCGCCACCTGGGTGTCCATCGACGCGATGGACTGGGCGCCGCTATCCGGGGCCAGGACGTGCACCAGGCTGCGGGCCGTCCCGACCTTATGTTCACCGCGGCCAGCAGCCCCCGGCCGTCCACCGCGGTCCCCGGAACGTCGTGACGTCTCCCGGCAGCAGCCGAGACAGCCGCGGCCGCACGGCGCCCACGACAGTGCTGGATACTTCGGCAGAACTCACTAATCCCCCTGTGTTCATCGGCCTGCCGCGCCGAGCCCGCGGGCCATCGGCGAGCCACACCGGCCGCGCGAGCCCGCCAGCCATCGGCGAGCCACCCGCGCCAGTCCGCCGGAAGGCTGCGTTATGGGTGTATCCAGATCCGCTGGGCGGTAAGCGGCCGGCCTGCAAGTCGGGTTCGGCGGTCCTGGACACCTCCGGCGGCGCCATCACCGGGTTTGCCCGAGTAAGGGATGATGGGGAGGTGACGGTTGTCAGCATCGGTGTGCCAGGGGCCGGACGGCCATG
>CAVZTJ010000011.1:0-591607 GCA_963778075.1 uncultured Actinomycetota bacterium
ACCGGCCCGGCGAAGAACTTCAGGATCAGGCCGGTGGACAGCAGGAACCCGGAGTACGCGACGCCGAAGGTGCCGCCGAACAGTTCGCCGCGGCGGAACTCCCACAGCCCGCCGACGAGGAGCCCGCCAGCGCCGATCCCGAGGGCCACCGCGATGAACATGTCACTCGCGGCGCCCGGCAGAATCCCGGTGTCGACCAGCCCTAAGACGCCGACGGCGAATGCGAACGCAAAGGCGGACAGCGGGACTCCCGTCGCGGTCGCGGGGAACGCGTGGCCGGGACCGCCGGCCCACGCGGCCGCGACGACCTCGGGCTCGCTTTCGACGGCGATCGCGGAGACGGGTCTGTTGTCCTGTGTGGTCATGTTGATCTCCTCCTCGCTGGCCCGGCGGCCGGGCCGCGGTGCGCCGGCTAGGGCGCTGCCGGAATGCCTGTGTGCGCGATCGCGCTGCGCTGCGCCGCTCGCGCCTGCGGTGAGCACCGGGGTCGCCTTCGGCCGGTGCGTGCGGACGGGCGGCGTCGGGGAAGGAGTCAGGCGCGACGGCCTGCACCCTCCGCTCATTCCGGGCGGTTAGGGATAACCGCGGGAAACCCGATGGCGGCAGAACTCGAAACTCGCCGCGCCGTCCAGGAAGACCATCGCCCAGACGGCGCCTGGGACTGGCCATGCGCTCATGGTAGAAGAATCACAAACGTTTGCAAGAGGTAATTTGGTGCCAGATTTCCGCATTGATGCCGCTCGTCTCACGGCAGCAGGCGGCTGGCGTGCCGTGCGTAAATCTCTCGCATCCGTTCCGGATCGGGCGGAGCATCGGGCACTAGCGCTCCGCCGATCTCGCGCATGAACGCCAGCCCGGGCTGTGATGGCGCCCAGATCCCGAGCACGAGGGCTTCCTCGGCGAACGGGTTGCTGAAGCCGTGCCGTTGCCCGCGGGGTGCAACAAACATCGAGCCCGGTCCCGCTTCCTCAGGTTCATCGTCGCCGACCACCAGAAGCCGGCCGCTGAGCACGTAGATTGACTCGTCGAATTCGTCGTGCGCGTGCGGGATCGGCCCGGCGAACTGGGCCGGAATCGTCATCTCCATCGCGGCGAAACCTGGCGGTTGGCCGTCCTGGCCCGCCAGGATGTGCACCTGCCGACCGGCGTAGCTGAAACCGGGCCCGGCGTTCCGGTGGGTCAGCATGGTCATAGGCCGTTTCTACCATCCGCGGCATGCACGAGGACCTGATCAAGGGGCCGCGGGACGCGGCCGAGGTCGAGCGCGTCCACGAGCAGGCGCGCGTACAGGCTCTTCCGGCCCGACCGGGTCCCCATGAACCGGCGCAGCTGCCGCTGCGGGCTGCGGCCCTGCTGCGCGGGCTGTCTCTGGAACACGCGGAACGACCGGATCTCGCCCTGCGCCTCGATGACACGCTCGACCGCGTCGGTGCCGAGGGCCCGGATCAGCTCGTCCTCCAGATCGGCGATGCAGACGAAGAAGCCGAGCGCCTCCATGCCCGTGCGGGACAGGCCCGAACCGAGCCCGGCCCGTTCGAGAGCCCTCCGGAAGTGGCCTTCCTCCGCGACGTCGCACAGGCCGGCCAGCCTGACGTCGAGCCCGTGCGGGCCGAACCGGTCAACAAAGCGCTCGATGTTGGTCGCGCCGCCCATCGCGGTGATGGAGATGCCGTCAGCATCCAGAGCCTGCCCGCGCCGCCCGGCCAGCGCCTCGAGCGCGGCCTGATCACTCATGCCCTCGACGAGGATCACCGCGTGCGGCTCGATGACACCGGCCCGGTCGATGCTCATGACCCCGCGCCGGTTATTCCATGCGGCGCAGGGTGAGGCCGAGGGAAGCGAACTGCTCGAACGGCCGGTGATAGCCACGCTCGATGTGGTGGATGCCACGCAGCAGCGAGGGCTGGTCGGCGACGGCGGCGGCCAGCACGGCGGAGAACCCGGCCCGCACGTCGGGGAGCGTGACATCTGCTCCGCGCAGCTTGGACACGCCGCGGATCACCGCGGAATGCACGGCGTTGGTGTCGTGGAAGCGGCACGCGGGGCCGCCCAGGCACGCCGCGAACACCTCGATCTCGCAGCCCATCTTCTGCAGCGCAGGAACGTACACCAGCCGGTTCTCGAACACGGTCTCGTGCAGCACCGACATCCCGTCCGCCTGGGTGAACAGCACCATGAGCGGCTGCTGCCAGTCGGTCATGAACCCGGGATGGGTGTCGGTGTGCACCGCCGCAGCCCGCAGGCCGCCGTTCGCCGACGCAGTGATCCACTCGTCGGTGATGTCGAACCGGGCGCCCATCCGGGCCAGCGTCGTGATCGCGGTGACCAGCCGGTCCTGCGGGCACCCGTGCACCCGGACCTCTCCCCCGGTGATCAGCCCGGCCACCAGGTAGGAGAACGCCTCGAGCCGGTCACCGGCCAGCCGGGTGGTGGCACCGCGCAGCCGGGGCACTCCTTCGATCACGATCCGCCGGTCCGGGCTGAGCTCGATCTGCGCCCCCATCCGCTGCAGGAACAGCGCGAGCTCAACCACCTCGGGCTCGGTGGCCGCGTTGCGCAGCACGGTCTTTCCCTCGGCCAGCACGGCGGACAGCAGGACGGTTTCGGTCGCTCCCACGCTCGGGTACGGCAGGTCGATGCGCGCGCCGTACAGCTTGCTGGCGTGCGCCGTGATCCCCTGCTCGCCGACCTCCACCTCGGCGCCCATCGACCGCAGCGCCGCCACGTGGAAGTCGACCGGCCGGCGGCCGATCGGGTCGCCGCCGACGAGCGGCACGAACGCCTCGCCGGTCTGGTGCAGCAGCGGCCCCAGCATCAGGATCGGAATCCGGTTCAGCCCGGTGAACGCCTCGGGGACCCGGGGCTCGACCGCGTCACCAGCCACGATCGTGATCTCCGCGTCGGAGCGGACCACGTGATACCCGATCGATTCCAGCATCGCGGCGGTGATGTCGACGTCCCCGACCTCAGGGACGTTGCGCATGGTGCTCGGCGCCTCACCGAGCATCGCGGCGACCATGTGCTTGGACACCGCGTTCTTTGACCCGCGGACGCGGATATCACCGCGTAGCGGGCCAGACGGCTCGACTTGCCAAGTTTCGGTCACGCTGATCACTGTACGGGCAAAGCCCTCAGGCCCGCGCCAACTAGACGGCGTGGCCGGAACCGGGCTGGCTGCCCGTTCGGGCTCCAAATCCCCGGGCCCCGCGGGAGCCCTTGCGCTGGCGGCGAAACCGCTCCTGACGTGAACCGGGCCCGGGATACCGTGACCGGGGACGGGTCTTCCGTCCAGGCAGGAAGGGGACGGTGATGCTGGATCCGACCCTGGCCGGCCCGAGCGGGCGCGGCCGGCGGCCCAGGCCGCTGTTGCGGACGATGGTGGGCGACGTTCTGCGCCGGACCAGGCGGGAGCAGGGCCGGACCCTGGCCGATGTGGCCGGGGCCGCGAGGGTCTCGATGCCGTACCTGTCCGAGGTGGAGCGCGGGCGCAAGGAAGCCTCGTCGGAGGTTCTGGCCGCCATCTGCGAGTCGCTGGGCATCGACTTGTCTGACCTGCTGGCCGGCGTGTGGCGTGACCTGGCCCAGCTCCGCACCCGGCACGCCCGGTTCGAGCGTGCCGTGCAGGCCGAGCCCGCTGAGCCCGCCCAGTCGGCGCAGCCCGTCCAGCGAGCCGGGCAGTCCGAGCGGGCCGAGCAGGTCATCCAGCTCGACACCATCCGCGGCGGCCGCCACATCGCGCCCGCGCTGCGGCCCCAGGGCCCGGCCGGCACGCCGCAGTGCCTGCTGGCCGCGTAACCGTCAGGCCGAGGCCAGCTCGGCCTCAACTGCGTTCCGCGTGGTGATCACCTGGTCGGCCAGCCCGTAGTCGACGGCCTGCTGCGCGCTCAGGGTCATGTTCCTGTCGGTATCGGCGCGGATCTTGGCCAGCGGGTGGCCGGTGTGCCGGCTCAGGATCTCGTCCATCTCGGCCCGGACCCTGGCCACCTCCTTGGCCTGGATGGCCAGGTCGGGCAGGGTTCCCCGGGCCTGGCTCGACGGCTGGTGCAGCAGTACCTTGGCGTGCTGCAGGACCGACCGCCTGCCCCGTGCGCCCGCGGCGAGCAGCACCGCCGCGGCGGACGACGCCTGCCCCATGCAGATCGTGGCCACCTCGGGCTGGATGAACTGCATGGTGTCGTAGATCGCGGTCAGCGCGCTGTAGCTGCCGCCCGGGGAGTTAATGTACAGAGAGACCTCAAGCTCCGGGCTGGCCGCCTCCAGGTGCAGCAGCTGGGCCATGACCACGTTGGCCACGCCGTCGTCGATCTCGGTGCCGAGAAAGATGATCCGCTCCGAGAGCAGCCGGGAGTAGATGTCGAACGCGCGCTCGCCGAGCGAGGTCCGCTCGACCACGGTCGGAATCGTGTACTGGCTCATGATCACAGTCCCATCGACTTGCTCTTGGTGGCCGCCGGGCGCACGTCGTCGAGCCGTTCCACGATGTGGTCGATGATCCCGTAGTCGAGCGCCTCCTCGGCGCTGAACCAGCGGTCCCGCAGGCTGTCGGCGGCGACCTTCTCCTCGGGCTGACCGGTGTGCTTGGAGATCAGCCTGGTCATCATCTTTCCGGTCCGGTCGAGCTGCTCGGCGTAGATCTCGACGTCGGCAGCGGTGCCGCCGAAGCCCGCGGAGCCCTGGTGCATCAGGACCTGGGCGTGCGGCAGGCTGAACCGCTTGCCCGCCGCCCCCGCGCACAGCAGGAACTGGCCCATGCTCCCGGCCAGGCCCATCGCCAGCGTCCGTACATCGTTGGGGATCAGCTGCATCGTGTCGTAGATCGCCATGCCCGCGCTGACCGAGCCGCCGGGCGAGTTGATGTAAAGGCTGATGTCGCCGCGCGGATCCTCGGCGGACAACAGCAGCAGCTGCGCGCAGAGCCGGTTGGCGATCTTGTCGTCGACCTCGGCGCCAAGGACGATGATGCGCTGGTACAGCAGGCGTGTGGCCAGCTGGTCGTCGATCAGCCCGGCGGTCAGCGCGGGTTCGGCAACGGCAGTCTGCATGATCTCCCTTTCCGGTCCGGTGCCGGTTATCCGGCCCTCCACTAGCCACAATGGTTCGCCCGGCGACGATCAGCCAAGGCAATCTGCCGACGGCAGAGGAGCGGCCGCGTGGCAGGGTGGTGGCATGGCGAATGACTCAGCGCACCGGGAGGTGACCATCGAGCGGATCGCGAGCGGCGTCTTCACGGCCGTCAACAGCCGAGGCGGCCGGCTCACGTTCGGCACCGGCGGCGGCACCGACTTCACCCCCACCGAGCTGCTGCTGGCCGCGATTGGCGGCTGCACCTCGATCGACGTGGACATCCTGACGTCGCGCCGGGCCGAGCCGGACAGCTTCGAGGTCCGGGTCGAGGCGAACAAGATCCGCGACGAGGAAGGGAACCGGCTGACCGACATCGAGGTCACGTTCCGGGTCGGGTTCCCGCCCGGCGAGCAGGGCGATGCGGCCAGGTCGATCCTGCCCGATGTGGTCAAGAAGTCGCACGACAAGCTTTGCACCGTCGGGCGCACGGTCGAGCTGGGCACGCCCATCACCGAACGCGTCGGCTAGCCTGCCGAACCGGCTCGCGTTACCGGGCCGGCTGGCCTGACGGGTCCGGGCTACCGCCGGGAGCCCGGCCGGACAGCGCGCTCGTACTGCTCGACGACGCCGGACGGGATGCGCCCGCGCTCGCTGAGCTCTATGCCCTGTTCGGTCGCCCAGATCCGGATGGCATGGCTGCGCCGACGGCTGGCCACGGTACGCACCGGCCGCCGCACCGCCCTTCGCACCGCGCGCGCGTGCGAGACGAACGGCGCAATCTGCTTGCGGAACCGCGTGGCGTTTCTCTGGTTAAGGTCGATCTCATACTCTGAGCCGTCGAGCCCAAATCGCACAGTTTCATCCGCCGGACCGCCATCAAGGTCGTCTTCCAGCGAGACAAAGGTCTTCTGTGCCATCCCAACCCCCCCGTGTCGTGATGGACTAATCACATTTGTTCAGCACACCTCAGGCGCATTTCATGCCCCGCCCGGATGATCTCCATGCCAGTCCGCCCGGATGATCTCCATGCCAGTTGAAACGTCTCAGCACGATCGAAATCGCATCCGGCCCACGGCGGGGACCAGCGGGTGCGTCCGGGACGGCAAGGAGCGGCCGGCCAGATTACGGCTTGCGGGCCACGCCACCCCACATGCCCGAACGGGTTCCGGGCGCGGTCTGCGGCCCGGGCCGCCATTCATGGACCGCCACCACTCCCGGCTCGACCAGGTCCAGGCCGTCGAAGAAGCGCGTGACCTCCTCGTGGGTGCGGTGCCGCTGCGTCTCGTGCGCCAGCCGGTTGTATCGCCGCCGGGCCTCGGCCATCCGCTCGGCCTCGATGTCGGAGGCCACCTGGGACAGGGCCAGGTAGCTGCCGGGCGGTACCGCGGCCATCAGCTCGGCGACGATCCGGTACGGGTCGTCGGCATCCACGATCAAGTGCATGATCGCGATCAGCATCACCGCCACCGGCCGGGAGAAGTCGAGGGTCCTGGCCGCTTCGTGCAGGATCTTCGACGGCTCGCGCAAATCCGCGTCGATGTAGTTGGTGACGCCCTCCGGCGAGCTGGTGAGCAGCGCCCGGGCGTGGGAGAGCACGACCGGGTCGTAGTCCACGTAGACCACCCGGGAGTCCGGGGCCACGGACTGGGCCACCTCGTGGGTGTTGTTGGAGGCCGGGATTCCGGTGCCGATGTCGAGAAACTGCCGGATCCCGGCTTCGGCAGCCAGGAAGCGCACAACGCGAGCGAGGAACGCCCGGTTCGCGCGGACCGACATGACGATCCCCGGATACGCCTCCATTACCGCGTCGCCGGCTGCCCGGTCCGCGGCGAAGTTGTCCTTGCCGCCCAGCCAATAGTCGTGCACCCGGGCGCTGTGCGCCACAGTGGTATCTAAGGCGGACTGTGCACCCGCCGGGACCGAAGCGCCAGGCCGGTCAGCGCCCGCCGCTGGTTCCTTTTCGCCGGACATCGTTGGCCCTTCCACTCAATCGCCAATGGCGCGAATGGTAGCGCGGGCAGACTCCGGGGGCGCGACAGTGGGTCCCCGGCGCGGGCAGACTCCGGGGTGCCGGTCAACGAGCGCGTCCGGCGCGCAGGTCAGCACGATCAGGCCGGCCACGCCGGTCAGGCAGGCGAGGACGTACGCACGCTTGGCCACGCCCGGGCCGTCGATGCGCGCCTCGACCAGACGCAACGCGGCCGCGGCGAGCACGAACGACAAGATCCCCAGCGCCGTGTACCAGAGCACCGGGTCGCCGGGGAAGCCACGGTCGATGAGCTGCTTGGGGAACAGCCAGTTCACCATCGACGCGGCGTTGATCAGCGTGGTGGCGGCGAACATGAGCAGAATCTCGTTGTCGCCGCGTGCCAGCGCCACTCCCCGCCGGAGGATCGCCGCTCGCTCCGCCGCCTCCCGGCCGGTCATTCCGCCGCCTCGCGGCCGGTCACTCCCGCCTCCTGGCCGGTCACTTCGCCGCCTCCCGCCGCTCGGCGCCGGCGACGCGGGCCCGCCGGGTGACCCGCTGCAGGTATTCGGTGCGGTCGAGCGGGTTGCTGTCGGTCCGCGAGCGGGCCGGGGCGGTGCCGCTGATCGGCTCGTAGCGGTCGAACGCGCACTCGAGGACGCCCTCGCCGCCGGTCAGCGGCGGCAGCGACTGGCGCAGCTCGTGCACGGCAGCCGCCGGGATGTCGCCCTCCAGCGTGCACGACGAGCCCCGCATCTCCTGCGTACGCGGGACCGCGCGCAGCCGGGCCAGGGCCGGCAGCAGCACCCCGAGCGTGTCCGCGGGCACGTCGAGCCGGAAGTGCTGGACCGGCTCGCACACGATGGTTCCGGCCCGCTGCAGCGCGGCCATGACCACCAGCGGGGTCAGCCCGCGGTAGTCCTCGCCGGTGCTGGACAGGCTCTTGGTGAACCGCGCGTGCCCGAGGCTGTGCTTGCCCACGTAGCCGGAGTGGGTCATCGTGACCGCGCAGTCGATGACATCCCAGCCGCGCAGGCCCTGCCGCAGCGTCTCCCGCGCGGTGTCCTCGACCGCGCGGAAGAACGCTGGCGGCATCGTGCCCGCGAGATCCGCCTCGGCCTCGAACGTCACGCCCGATCCCGAGGCGGCCGGCTCGACCCGCAACCCGATCGTGGCCAGGAACGGGTTGTCTGTATCGTGCATCCGCTCGACCCCGGCGCCGGTGCCGGCCGGCCGCTCCACGCAGATCGTAGTGGACTCGCGGAAGCCGACGTCCAGGCCGTAGTCGGCGGCCAGGGTGGCCCCGATCACCTCCTTCTGCACCTCGCCGTAGAGCGAAACCGACAGTTCCTGGTGCGCGTCGTCCTGGCGGACGTTGATCAGCGGGTCCTGCTCGGCGAGCTGGCCGAGCGCAGCGCGCAGCGCGCCCCGCTCCCCCGGGTCGCGCGGGACCACGACGGTCTCCAGGGTCGGCGGGGCGAACCGGTGCTGCCCGCCGGGCGGCGGCACCCCGGCCGCGTCGCCGATCCTGACCTCGGCGAGGCCCCACAGCTTGCCGATCTCCCCGGCGCACACCGAGCCCCGCCGCACGACCGGGCCGTCGGCGAACACGCTGATCGCGTTCACCTTCCGGGCACCGGACCGGCCAAATTGCACCCGGTCCCTGATGCGCACGGTTCCGGAGAACATCCGGACGTAAGCGATCTTCTCCCCGGCCGGGCCGCGCTCGATCTTGAACACCCGCCCGGATACCGGGCCCGCGGCGTCCCGCCCTGCTGCTGGCAGCAGCCCGGCGATCCCGCCCATCAGCGCGTCCACACCCGCGCCGGTGAGCGCCGACCCGAAGAACACCGGGTGCACACATCCCCGCCGCGCCTGCGCGGCGAGTTCCCGGCGCAGCCGCCGCGGTGACACCCCAGGCTCATCACGGACGTACGCGGCAAGGAGCGAATCGCTGTGCTCGGCGAGCACCTCGAAAAGATGGGCTGGAACGTTACGCCCCGCCCCGTCCCAGGCCACGAAGTCCGCCGTTGGTGTGCCCGGACCGCGCACGGAACCCATTGCGGCGATCGCCGGCGTGAGCCGCTCCGCGATGGCAGCAAGAACGCGGCCGTATCCGGCGCCGGGACGGTCGATCTTGTTGACGAAGATCAGCGTCGGGACGCGGAGCCGCTGCAGCGCGCGCATCAGGATGCGGGTCTGCGGCTGTACGCCCTCGACCGCGGAGATCACCAGCACCGCGCCGTCGAGCACGCCGAGGGCGCGTTCCACCTCGGCGATGAAGTCCGGGTGCCCAGGGGTGTCGATCAGGTTGACGGTGACGTCGCCGACCGCGAACGACACCACCGCGGACTTGATCGTGATCCCGCGCTGCCGCTCCAGCGCGAGCGAGTCGGTCTGCGTCGTGCCAGCGTCGACGCTGCCGACCTCGTCGATGACACCGGCGGCGAACAGCAGCCGCTCGGTGAGAGTGGTCTTACCGGCGTCTACATGCGCCAGGATCCCCAAGTTCAGCGTTCTGCGAGCCAAGCGCCATACCCTCCGACCAGGTCAGGAAGCCCTTTCCGATGGTTACAGGCGCTGCTCCCATGTTCTCTCCCTGGTCGTCGGCTGGTGCTCAACGTGTATAATGGACCGCTCGCCAGGCGGCGACAACCGAATTTTCAGGTGGGCAGTTCGGCAGGCAGGCCGAACCCGGCGAAATCGGCCGCCGCGAACGAGCCGTCCCAGCCCGGCTGCGCGAGCAGCTCGACGGTGAGGAATGCGCGGATCGCCGTGATCCGGTCGCCGTCCAGCGTCAGCACGTCGATTGCCGCGGCGAGATACCGGCCCGCTGGCGGGATCCAGCATGTAGCAGCCGATGGCTAGCTGGCCGTTCGCGCGAGTGACGCGGTGTTGCCAGCGCCGCGGAGCCGCGTCTTCGCGGATGAAGTCCCTGACCGCCGCGTGACTCCGCAGGCAGGTAGGGGCGCCGGCATCGTGTACGCGACATCGCTGGCGAGCATGCTCACCAGCAGGCTCCCTACCAGCCCCCCACGTGCCTTCAGGGGCAAGCTCACCAGGTCAGTCGGTGAATGTGGGATCGGCACCGTGCAGCGCCCGGGCCCGTCCCTTGGGCTCCTCCCAGTCCTCGGACCGGCCGAACGCGGTCATGTCCAGCAGCGCGTAGGCCGAGATGGTCTGCTCCGAGCCTCTTGCGTAGGCCGAGTAGGTGTGGAAGACCTCGTCGCCGTCGCGCACGAAGCAGCTGAGGCCAGGCACGTCCTCGGCCTCATCCTCGAGCTTGTCTGACAGGTCACGGTAGTTGTACTGCACCGACCCCCTGGACTTGTCCAGCGTGGCGTGGAAGTCGTAGTTGAAGTCGCTGTCGGCTGAGGAATACCACGGCACCACCCAGCCCCGAGCCGCCTTGTACGCCTCGAGCTTGGCCAGCGGGGCCCGGGACACAGCCACGAATGAGGTGTCACGGGAGTGCACCTGGTCCAGCAGCCGCTCCGGGATCACGTCGAGGCTGGCCGTGCAGCCCGGGCAGGCCGCATCCCACTCGGGCTGGAACATGACGTGCTGGACAACCAGCTGGCTGCGGTCGCCGAACAGGTCGGCGAGCGTGACCGGTCCGTCGGGGCCTTCGAACACGTACTTCTTCTCGATCCGGACCATCGGCATGCGGCGGCGCTCCGCGTTAAGGGCAGAAATCCTGGCCGTCTGCTCCTTCTCCAGAGCGAGCAGCCGCTGCCTGGCCTCGAGCCACTCCTCGCGCGAAACGATCTCCGGCAGAGCCATCCCAACCTCCTCGGACGTGACGTTATGCAGGACTAGACCGAGCGAAGTCGCCAAAGTAATCGGTCAGGAGACGCAGTTCACAGCGCCCGCCGGTACCCCAGCAGGCGCAGCAAGCTCGACCGCACGTTGGGCCCGCGGAGGTGCGCCAACTGCCGGTGGCCAAGGTCGAGCAGGTGACGCGTTGCCATCGCGCCGGCGCCAACGTCGTCGAACTCGACGCGGTGCACCATCGGCAGGCCCATTCGGGCGCTCAACGATGGCTTCCGCTTGCCCACGTTTCCGTGCTGGAGCTCGCCGAAAAGTTCTTCCTGCACTTCGAAGTCCCAGTTGATGACGGAAATCCGCAGCCCGTTATCCACGGCTTTGCGCAGCAGCTGAGGCTTGCCAGTCGGGGAAACGACGATGAGTTCCTTCACCTGCTCGGAGTAGAAGACCTCCAGGGCCTCCGCTTCAAGATCCTCTTTGCCCTCAGACATGAAGAACAGGGGTTTGAAGCCGAATGTTCGCGCCTCATTCTGAATTCCGACAACTAACTCGCACAAGCAGCCGTCGGCCATGGCCGGGACGATGACGCCGATGAGTGTGCTGGACTTCATCCGCAGCGCCCGCGCGGTGGCCGAGGGCCGGTAGTTCATGCGGCATGCGGCGTCGCGCACGGCCGCGGTGGTGAGCTCGCTGATCGCGGGATCGCCGCTCAGCGCCCGGCTGACGGTTGCGATCGAGACGCCGAGCTCTGCGGCGACGTCCCGGATCGTTACTGGCTTCACGGCTCAGTGAGCTCTCTGTCACGCGGATTTCCGAATTGAATGGCAACACTGGCTAAATCTGTCTCTCAGGTTAGCTGCGCGAGCGCGCGCCGGGGCCAATGGCGAGCAATCTCGAGCGCAGTCGCCGACCGCAATACCGTGGCGTCGGCCTGCGCATAAACGACCCAAAGGGCAGCCCGCCAGAATTGCCGTCCGCCGAGGCTGATATCGCTGGCATATTGCGAGAGCGATGATTTATGGAGGTGCGGACTCCGACCGGCTTGGATGCGGCCGCGCAGGTCGGCCCGGCCGGGGCCCCGAAGGGTTGGCGGTCAGGCCGCGAGCAGTTTCTGCTTCTCGCGGTCGAACTCGTCGGCGGAGATGACGCCGCGGTCGCGCAGGTCGGCCAGCTTCGTCAGCTGATCCGCTGTGCTGGCCGGCGAGCTAGCAGCGGCCTGCTGCACGTAATGGCGGAAGGCCTCGTCCTGATGCTGGGCCTGCCGCACCGAGCGCTCATGCATCGAGCCGCCACGGACGACGAGGTACACAAGGACCCCGACGAGCGGGATGATCAGGACAAACAGGAACCAGAGGGCCTTGGCCCAGCCAGACAGGTCATGGCTGCGGAAGATGTCGATGAAGATCCAGATCATGATCCAGATCCAGATCACCCAGAGAAAGAACTCCAGGATCGACCAGAAAATATCCAGGACCGGATAGTTCGCTGACGATGCGGCCAGTGACATTCCTGCTCCTCATCCAGGGAGGCCGCCGGCAGCAACCGGCGAAACGGGTCCTCCGCCTGGCACAGGGAAAGATTCAGCCCAAGAGATGATCACCTGCATCACCCGTGACGGGTGATGCAGCCGCTGATCACGCGAGGCGCCGCCCGAGACCTGGCCTCCGGGGTCCGCCGGGCCAGCGACGGCGATGCTCACGGCCGTGGCAGCAGGACAATCCCGTCGTCGTCGGCGTGCAGGACGTCGCCCGGATGGAACGTGACCGCGCCGAAGCTCACCGGCACGTCCACCGCGCCCGCCCCGGTCTTGCCGCCGGGCCGCGGGTTCGTGCCCAGCGCCTTGACGCCAAGGTCGAGCCCGGCCAGAGCCGCGCTGTCACGGACCGCGCCGTGCAGGATGAGCCCGGCCCAGCCGTTGGCCAGCGCCGCGCTGGCCAGCATGTCCCCCACCAGTGCGGCGCGCAGCGACCCGCCGCCGTCGACGACGAGGACGCAGCCCGAGCCAGGCGCGCGCACGAGCTCGCGCAGCAGGCCGTTGTCCTCGTGGCAGGAGACCGTTCGGACCGGGCCGGTGAAGGCAGGGCAGCCGCCGAACTGGCGGAACTGGGTTTCGCACACACGCAGCTCAGTGCCGTACTGGTCGACCAGGTCGGCGGTGGGAACGGGAGTTTCCGGCATGGTTCCTTCCACGTGGGGTGTCGCTCAGATGAGATCCCAGCCAGCGGACTGGTAGGCGTCGGTCAGTGTTGTCATCAGCTTCGCGTCCACGGCCAGGACGTGGTCGTCGATCTGGCCGACCGCGGCGATGCCCCTGGCGTTGGTGACAAAGGCACCGGTGAACGAGCCAACGTCCGGCACGCGCACCCGGGCCCGGCGGGACGTCAGGCCGCTCGCGGGGAGCTGGCGGTCCAGCAACTGCATGGTGATGCCGGCCAGGGCGGGCGCGGCGGGCCAGAGGATACTGGCGCCGTCGCAGAACCCGATGTTGGTGATGCTGCCCTCGGCGATCTCCGCCTCGGAGCCGGTGAGCAGCGCCTCGTCGAACCCGTTGCTGCGGGCCAGTCGCTGGTAATACCCCTGCCCGAAGTCGCCGACGTGCTTGATGTGGGCCACCGCTCGCTGATACGGGACCGACTGCAGTTTCCACGGGCCGCTGCCCGGCATGCCGCCGGGCGGGCGGACCGTCACGATGACCGACGGCCGGTCCTCCAGCTCGCAGACGTAGACGCGGACCGACGCGTCGCCGGAGTCACCGAGGGCGTGGCGGATGTGATCACGCACCGCCGCCGCGTCCAGGGCCGCGTCGAAGAGCTCGCGGTTCCCGGCAGCGAGCCGGGCCAGGTGCAGGTCCAGGCCACGCGCCCGCCCATTCCTGACCTGCATCGCCGTGAAGTGGCCGTAACCACCGAGCGCGAACGCGCGCAACTGTTCCGCGGTCGCCGCACGGCCATCGATCTCGACACGCGCCGCCACTGCCGTCAGGACCCCGCGGGGACCGGCTGGCCGCCGACGTCCACCTGGCCGTTGGCGACCAGCCACGCCAGCGACTCGTTCAGGGCCTCGAGCGTGCTGTAGCGCGGCGCGTAGCCGAGCACCTGCCTGGCCCGGTCGATGCTCGCGGTGATGCCACGGAAGGTGTGCTCCCTGGTGGTCTCGGCGTGCTCGGGACCGACCCGACGGCCGAACTCGTCCCAGTCGACGAAGTCGAGCACCGGCTCGCGACCGAACCACTGCGCGACGCCGAACGCCAGGCCGCGCAGGGTCATCGCCTGCTCGGACACCACGTGGAAGCTGGCTCCGATCGCCGCGGGCCGCGTCAGCGCCCGCTCGAAGGCCTGCGCCACGTCGTCGGCATGCACGTGATGCAGGACGCCGAGCCCGTTATCGGGCAGCGCGAGCGCCTTTCCGGTCGCCAGGTGCGTCCAGACGCTAGCGTCGAGGTTGCCCGCCGGGGTGATGACCGGCCAGCCGGGCCCGCTGATGTGGCCCGGGTGCAGCACGACCGAGGGGACCCCGCCGGCCAGCGTCTCCCGGTGCAGCAGCGTCTCGATCTCCGCCTTGCCGGTGCCGTACTCGCCGTAAGCGGTCCTCGGCTCATCTTCGGTAACCGGCACCCGCAGCGCGGGACCGTGCACCCAGATCGTCCCGCAGTGGACCAGCAGCGGGCGGGACGGGCGCAGCGCATCGACGAGTTGCTGCGCCGACGCGGCGGTGAAGCAGACCAGGTCGATCACCACGTCGGGGTTCAGCGACGCCACGTGCTCGCCGAAGGCATCCGCGGCGTCCTCGGCGTCGCGGTCGACCCTCATGCTGGTGACCGAGCCCCACTCCGGGCTCATGTGGTAGGGCTCCCGGGTGCCGCGGCTCATCGCGACCACGTCGTGGCCGCCGCGCACCAGCCGTGGCACGAGGTACGTCCCGATGTGCCCGGTGGCCCCGATCACGACAACGCGGCTCATCCCTCGGACCTCTCTTCCCCAGCCGGCAGGTCCCGTCATCCTCGCATGGCGCCCACGCGCCGCAGCGAGTGGCGCCCGGGCACGTGAATGTACCGAAAGACGGGTAATAGGCCGTCGGACGGTTCATCCATCGGCGGTCGCGCGGCGGGCGGCATGTCGATGTACCGATGGGCTTGCAAGATGAGGCCCAAAGGGTTCATCCATCGGCACTTGCGGCGGCGGCCTGGGCCCAGCGGAGGTCGGCTTTGCCGGAGGGGCTGCGCCTGATCTCGGGCACGAAAACGATGGCGCGCGGCTTCTTGTAGTCGGCGAGCCGCCCGGCGACGTGCGCGACCAGCGCATCCACGGTCGGCCCGGGGTCGCCCTCCGGGGCCACGACCGCGGTTACCCGGTGCCCCCAGCGTGGGTCGGACACCCCCACCACCAGCGCGTCGCGGACACCGGGGTGCTCGATCAGCACCTGCTCGACCTCTTCGGCGAACACCTTCTCGCCACCGGTATTGATGATCCGGCTGCCGCGGCCATGGAAGGTGATCGAGCCATCGGCCGCCACCGACGCGAGATCTCCGGTCATTACCCAGCGCCGGCCGCCGAACGTGCGAAACGTCTCCGCGGTCTTTGCGGCGTCGCCAAGGTAGGCGATCTCGTCGTCGGTGGGCGCCACGAGCGCGCCGACCTGGCCCGAGCCCGGGATCACATCGCGGCCCGAGTCGTCGATCACCCGGGCACCCGGCATCAGCGTGAAGCGCGAGGTTGTGGCGCTGTCGCCACGCCTGGTCTCGCTGATCGCGAACGGGCCGCCCTCGGAAGCCGCGACCAGGTCACGGCAGACGAAGTCGCCGTGCGCCAGCAGCCGGCGCTTCACGTCGGCGCTCCAGGTCACGCCGACGCTCAGGATCCGGCGCAGGCTGGAGACGTCATACGGATGGCCATCCCGCGCCGCCCGGTCCAGCGCGTCGGCGAGCGGCAGTGCGAACACGTCGCCCACGATCGACACCGTGTCCACGTGCTGGGCCGGAACGGCGCGGGCGAGTTCGTCGGCGTCGTAGGACCGCTGCGTCAGGTAGACGACGCGCCCGCTGGCCAGCAGCGCACCGAGCGAGGTGTACATGCCGGTCGCGTGCATCAGCGGTGGCGCGGGAAGGCAGACGATCGCATCGCCGCGTGCGCTCAGCCGCTCGGTCGTCGTCCGCAGCGCGTCCAGCGAGTCCGGCACCTTCTCACCGATGAGCACGAATCCGTTGGCGGAGACGACCGGGTACAGCCAGGCGTGGGTCACCATCACGCCCTTGGGCTTGCCGGTGGTGCCGCCGGTGTACATCAGCCAGCGGCCGACCTCGCGTGCGGTGCGGGGCAGCGGCTCGGTGCCGGCGACGACCTGCTCGTAGACACTGACCGGGGTTCCCGGCGGGACGTCCGCGTCGCCAACCTGCACCAGGGTGCGCACCGTCGGGGCGGCCGCGTCGCCAACCTGCGGCAGGGTGCGCACCGTCGGCGGGCTCGGCTGCGCGGCAGCCACCCGCTCGGCCAGCGACGCGTCGAAGATGATGGCGCTGACCTGCGCGTTGTCAAAGAGATGGCGCATCTCGTCGGACTGGTACCGATAGTTCACGTTTACCGGGATGGCCCTGAGCTTGAGGAGCGCGAAGACGCTCTCCAGGTACTCGATGCCGTTGTAGAGCGCGATCGCCACCCGGGCGTCGGCGCCGATCCCGCGTGCGGCCAGGAAGCCCGCGAGCCGCGACGACCGGCCGTCCAGCTGCCGCCAGGTCACGCTGCGGTCCCCGTGCGTGACCGCGGTGTGATCGGCGCGGACGTCCGCCACGGTCTCAAGCACCGTCGCGAAATTCTCCTGCACGAGCACTACCATTGCGGCCCGCCGCCGGCGGCGCAACCGGCGCGCGCCGACGACCGCTCGGCCTGGACCTGCCCGGTGGGGACCCGCTGGGACCGTTCTAGCGAAGCTGCTTGTGATCACCCGGGCCTGCACGTAGCCTTCCGCTCGCATATCCGGGTATGTCATGAATGTCATTGATGTCAAAGATGTATTGATGTATTGGTACTGGTCCGGTGACGTTCTTCGACGAGGACGGCCGGTGCTGACGTTCACCCCGGCCGCCAGTGGCGGCTTTGCCAGGCCACAGGACCTGGCCGCCGACCTGACACGCAACGCGGACGGGTCGTTCACGCTCACCTACAACTGCGGTGCGGAAGGTAGGGCTAAATGGGCTGGCTGCAGGCCGATATCGTCACTCGCCCCGCCTCCCGGGAGGAGTTCGCCACGCTCGCAGGCGAGTGGCTGACCGCCACGCGCGAGGAGCGGCCGACTACCGCTGAGTTCTCGCCGTATCCCGCCCGGGGCGGGCCGACCGAGAGACGATCGGCCGCGCGCAGTAGCGTTGCGTCGGGGTCGTGAGAGACAGGCATGCACTCAGCTACCGCAGCGATAATCGCCGCTACGCGGGTGAGCGGGGAAGTGGTCCCCGCTCGCGCGCAGATGGCGGCCACCCTTGGGTTTCACATTATTCTCGCGTGCCTGGGGATCGCGCTGCCGACGATCGTGCTGATCGCCGAGTTCATCGGGCTGCGGCGGCCGGACCAGGTGGCGATGGTGCTGGCACGGCGCTGGTCACAGGCGATGGGCGTGCTGGTTGCCGTCGGCGCGGTCACCGGCACGGTGCTGTCGTTCGAGATGGGGCTGCTGTGGCCGGGCCTGATGCGCAAGTACGGCGCGGTGCTCGGGCTGCCGTTCGGCGTTGAGGGCCTGTTCTTCTTCCTCGAGGCCATCTTCACCGCGATCTACCTGTACGGCTGGCGGCGGCTGGGCGGATGGGCGCATTGGTGGACCGGGGTGCCGATAGCGTTGAGCGGCATCTTCGGGGCCATGTCGGTGATCGCGGTCAACGCGTGGATGAACCAGCCCGGCGGGTTCACCGTCTCCCACGGCCGGATCGTGTCGGTCGATCCGTGGCAGGTGTTTTTCAACCATGCCGCGATCTACGAGATGCCGCACATGATCCTGGCCGCCTACATGGTCTCCGGGTTCACCGTCGCCGGGGTGTACGCGGCGGGCATCCTGCGCGGCCGGCGTGACCGGTACCACTACACCGGGTTCGCCCTGGGATTCGTGCCCGCCGCGGTCCTCACCCCGTTCCAGATCTTCGTCGGCGATACCGCCGCCCGGGCCATCGCGCAGGACCAGCCGGTCAAGTTCGCGTCGATGGAGTACGTCCAGCGAACTTCGTCGCACGTACCCGAGTGGCTCGCCGGGATCTACGCCAACGGGCACATCTACGCCGGCCTGAAGATTCCGGATGTCGACTCGCTGCTGGTCGGGTTCAGCCCGGGCACCAAGGTCATCGGGTGGGACACAGTGCCTGCCGCCGAGCGGCCGCCTGTGGTCTGGCTCATCCACCTGTGCTTCGACGCCATGGTCGGCATCGGGTTTCTGCTGCTGCTGGCCGGGCTGTGGGCGCTGTGGGGGTGGTGGCGGCACCGCTCGCTGCCGCGCCAGCGGCTGTTCTGGCTGCTCGGCGCGCTCAGCGGGCTGGCCGCGATCGTGGCCATGGAGGCCGGCTGGGTGGTCACCGAGGTCGGCAGGCAGCCGTGGGTGGTGTACCGGCTGCAGACCACCACCCAGGCAGCGACCACCAACGGCGGCGTGATCACCAGCCTCAGCATCGTCATCGCCGCGTACGCGGTGCTCGGCATCGCGACGGTCCTCATCCTCCGGGCGCTGGCCCGGCGCTGGCGCCGTGGCGGCGTGCCCGAAACCGGCGTTCCCTACGGCCCGCAGCCGGAGATCCCGGACGCCGGGGCCACGCGGGGTACGAGTCCCGGCCGGGCCAGGACGTGATCGCGGCCGCGACCGTCGGCGGCATCCTGCTGGCCGCGGTCACCCTCTACGGCATCCTGGGGGGCGCCGACTTCGGCGGCGGCCTGTGGGACCTGCTGGCCGGCGGCGACCGGCGCGGGCACGCGCCGCGGCGGCTGATCGACGAGTCGATCACCCCGGTGTGGGAGGCCAATCACGTCTGGCTGGTCTTCGCGCTGGTTATCTTCTGGACAGCGTTCCCGGACGCGTTCGCCTCGGTGATGACGGCGGCCGCGCTGCCGCTCTGGCTCGCGGTTGGCGGGATCGTGCTGCGCGGCGCCGGGTTCGCGTTCCGCAAGGAGGTCTCCGGGCTTGGCCTGCAGCGGGCGTTCGGCGCGGTGTTCGCGTTTTCCTCGCTGCTGACCCCGTTCTTCATGGGCACCGTGGTCGGAGCCGTGGCGGCCGGCCAGATACCCGCCGACGCCAGCCACGCGAGCCTCGCCGCCTGGACGAACCCGACCTCGCTGCTAATCGGCTTTTTGTTCGTCGGTGCCTGCGGCTACCTGGCCGCCGTCTATCTCATCGGTGAGGCGGCCCGCCGCGGCAACCGCCGTCTGCAGGGTTACTTCACCCGCCGTGCGCAGGCCGCCGGGGCGGCGACCGGGGCCCTGTCGCTGGCCGCGCTGCTCGAGCTGCACGGCCCGGCCGCGGCGCTGCAGCATAACCTCACCGGGCGCGCCCTGCCGCTGGTGATCCTGGCCGGGCTGACCGGCCTCGCCGTGCTGGCCCTGCTGGCGGCGGGCCGGCCGCACGGCATCCGGGTGCTCGCGGCGCTCGGCGTGGCCGCCGTGGTGTGGGGGTGGGGCGTGGCCCAGTACCCGGTGCTGCTTCCCGGCACGGCGGTGACGCTGAACGATGCGGGTGCCCCGCATTCCACCCTGGTCGCCCTGGTCGTCTTGTTCGTCGCCGTGGTGGCGCTGATCGGCCCGTCGTTCGGGCTGCTGTTCGCCCTGCACGGGCGACAGCTGCTGCAGGGAGGCGAGGGGCTTACGGCGCCCGCGGGCGCCCGGACCGGTGCGGGGTCCCCGGCCCGGCCGCGCCGATCATCGGGGCAGCCGGGCCGGGCGAGCCGGGCGAGCCGGGTCGTGGCCATCGGCCTGATCGCCGCGAGCGTCGTAGCGCGGGCCCGCGCGCGAGGCGGCCAGAATCGCTGAGGCTGCCGGCTCAGGGCTGCGGTTACCTTCCGCGCCCGGAGTGGCCGGAATCGCTCAACCTGCCGGCTCCAGCCCGTGGTTACCTTCCGCGCTGGCCGTCAGCTAGTTCCCGCAGGATGTCGATGTGGCCGTTGTGCCGGGCGGTCTCCTCGGTGAGGTGGAACAGAATCCAGCGCAGCGTGACCGGCTCGGTCCGCCACTCCAGGGCGCCCCGGGACGGGGTGTCCAGGTCGAGGGGCGCCACCAGGTCGCGGTGCCGATCGCAGGTGGCCCGGTAGTCAGCCAGCAGCTGGGTGAGCGGAACCTCGGTCGCGATCCGGAACTCGCGATCGGGATCCTCGTCGGTCCACGGCGCGGCGATCGTCCCGCCAAGCATCGTCTTCTCGATCCACGAGCTCTCGACCCAGCGCAGGTGGCTTACCAGCCCGGAGATCGTCATCAGCGGCGAGGCTGGCAGCGGCGCCCGGCGGGCGTCCGCGTCGGACAGGCCCGCGCACTTGGCGTGCACGGTGTCGCGGGTGTAGTCCAGCATCGTGGTCAGGACCGTGCGCTCGTCCCAGCTGGATGGGACGTCGTCGGTCCGGCCAGGCGCGATCGACTGTGAAGCTGATTGTGAAGTCATGTCCTTCCTCTGCTGAGCAGAGGCGCGACCGGGACTGCTATCGGTCAGTCTCCGGAGGCGCCGGTCGGTATGTGGACATCGCGCCTCCTTTCCGTGTAGCTGTCCCGCGGTCTGCGGCGACCCGCCGAACGTAACGCGCCAGACCGGGCCACGCAACTCCTTTCTTCCGCCCCCGGCCGATTGGCCCTGCTCTTCGACCCCCGTGCGGGACGTGGAGGTGGAGCCGGGTTCGGCCAGCCGCCAGGATCTGGCCGAAGCGGCGGGGCAGGCCGCCGCGGGCGCTGGCCGTTTCGCCCGGCGAGGGAAGCGGCTTACTGTGGCCTCGTGACGACCCAGATGATCATTCTCAACGGCGGTTCCAGCTCGGGGAAGTCGGGGATCATACGGTGCCTGCAGGCAGTGCTGCCCGATCCGTGGCTGGCGTTCGGATGCGACTCGTTCGTCGAGGCGCTGCCCGCGAAGATGCGGGAGTCGGACGCGGGGATCGCCTTCGCGGCGGATGGCGGGGTGAGCGTCGGGGCGGACTTCCGTGCGCTGGAGGCCGCCTGGATCGACGGCGTGGTGGCGACGGCCCGATCGCCGGGCCGGCTCGTGGCTGCCCGGCTACGGCACGCTGGTGAGCAGCCAGAAGGCCACACCGGTGCCCGCCCCGTAACAGAGGTGGGCGCTCAGGTCACCGCCCAGGGTCTTGAGGTCGTACTCCCAGATCGGCTTGTACAGCCCTCCCTCCGGCAGGATCAGGTAGCTGCTGAGCCAGACAGCGGCGCCGAACGGCAGGCCGTAGAGCGGCCTGCGCTTGCGCAGCGAGCCGACCAGAATGCCGTAGCCGACCGCGGCCGACGACCCGTAGCCCCAGTGCATGACCGTGCTGATCGGGAACGCCCAGCGGTCCGGGAGTTCGCGCTGGGTGAAGCCCTCGATGACTCGCTTGGCGACCGTGCCGGGGTCGGGAGCCTTGTCCCAGCTCTCGACCGGCGCGAACTCCCACGCCATCGGGCTGTCCGTGCCGCCCGCCCGGCGGTACCGCCGGTAACGGACCGCGTCCATGCACACCGTCCCCACGGCCCCGGCCAGCAGGCCGCCCACGACCGCACCGAGCGGGGTAATCGTCCGTCGTCCCATCTGCATCCAATCGCCGTCGTGTCCCCGGGCGGTTGCCCGGGGACTCAGGTACCGCCCGGTAACTCGACGGAGAGCTCGCGCAGGTTGCTCTTTGCCAGCTCGACCAGTTCGTCCCCGCCGCCGGAAATGATGGTCCTGGTCGCGTACAGCGTGAAGCCCTTGAGCTCGCCGTAGCTGACCTTTGGCGGCAGGGACAGCTCGTGCCGGTCGGTGAGCACCTCGACCAGGGCCGCGCCGTCGTGCTCGAAGGCGGCCCGCAGCGCGTCGTCGAGCTCGCCCGCCTTCTCGACCCGCGCGCGTCTCCTGGAAGTACTGCGAGCCGATCTCGTCGCCCGGGATCTGCGCGGCGATCGCCAGCACCGGCACCCGGCTGCGGTTCGCGTCGAACAGCCCGTTGATCAGGTGCAGGTTGCCGGGGCCGCAGCTCCCCGCACACACCGCGAGCTCGCCAGTCACAGCCGCCTCCCCGGCCGCGGCGAACGCCGCCGCTTCCTCGTGGCGCACGTGCTCCCAGGCGATGCTGCCGTCCCGGCGCAGCGCGTCGGTGAAGCCGTTCAGCGAGTCCCCGGGTAGCCCGTAGACCCTGCGCACGCCTGACGCCTTCAACGTCGCGACCGTCATCTCAGCCACCGTGCTGGCCATCAATGGTTCCTTCCGCGAGCAGGGTCCAGTGAGCCGTGAGCGACCAAACGAGGCTGGCGCTGAGGATGGGACGTCGCAGCGCCCTATTGGTTATGCTCACCCGGGGCACCAGATATAGCCAAAGACGGCGGCCAGATTGTTCGACGGGATGCTCGAGGATCAGATGATCATGAGCCGGGGCGGGAGAGCGTCCGCCGCAGCCCGTCCCGGCCGGCCGTGGTCGTCCCGCTGAAGCCTTGCGCGGCGCGCTGCGCCCATCCCGCCTCGGAGATCGCGGCCGGGTCGGCGGGGAGGTAGTGGGTGAGGATGAGCTCGCGGACCCCGGCGCGCTCGGCGACGCCGCCGACGTCGTTGACGTCGGTGTGCAGCGCGGCCATCCGCTCCAGCTCGGCGGCGTCGGTGCCGTGCCGGCCGAGGTAGCCGAGGTCGGCCACCTGGTGCACCAGGACGTCGGCGCCGCTGGCGAGCGCGATCAGGTCGTCGTTCACGGTGGTGTCGCCGGAGAACACCACCGAGCCGTCCGCGGTGTCGAAGCGGTAGCCGAGCGCCGGGACCGCCCGGCCGTGCGTCACCGCCACGGCGGTGACCCGCACCGAATCATCGTCGAGCACCACGACCGGGGCCTGGGCGGTGCCGCCGACCTGGGCCGGGAGCGGGATGTCGACCGCACGGACCAGCGCGCCAGCGTCGGGCATGAAACAGTCGAGCGGCATCACGTTCAGGTGGTAGGCGTAGCCAGCAAGGATGCTCTCGACCAGGTCCGCGGTGCCCGGGACCGGCCGTTCCGGGTGGATCGTCGTCTCCCGGTGAAAGATCGCGTCGCCTTCTGGCAGCTCGCCGGGCCGCGACGGCCCATAGATGCGCAGCGGTGCCAGCGGCCCGTGCTCGCCGGTCCGGACGCCCCACGGGTACAGGATCATGCCAGGGAGGTCGCCGATGTGGTCTGCATGCAGGTGGGTCAGGAACACGGCCTCCAGGCGGGCGAAGTCGAGTTCCGCGTCGGCGAAACCGGTCGGTGACCCTCGGCCGCAATCGATGACGAACACCCGCCCGTCGATCACGAGTGCCGATGAGATCCCGGCCCGGCCAGGCACGGGAAACGGCGCGGCCGCCGTTCCCAGCAGCACCAGTTCGGTCGCCATGACGATCCTTCCTTGTTGCCCAGTCTGTGGGTCAGCGGAGCTGCCTAGCGTGTGGATCAGCAGAGCTGCCTAGCGCGTGGATCAGCAGAGCTGCCTAGCGCGTGGATCAGCAGAGCTGCCTAGCGCGTGGATCAGCAGAGCTGCCTAGCGCGTGGATCAGCGGAGCTGCCTAGCGCGTGGATCAGCGGAGCTGCCTAGCGCGTGGATCAGCGGAGCTGCCTAGCGCGTGGATCAGCGGAGCTGCCTAGCGCGTGGATTAGCTTCGCCGCATCCGGATCAGCGCGCTGCCGAAATCCGCGCCGCCGGGCTGGTCCAGGCCCAAGTTCATCAGCGCGGCACCGAAGTATTCCGCGCCGGTGTCGGCGTCGGTGTACCGGGCGTCGGGGTCCAGGCCGACCAGCCGCAGGCGGAACAGCCGCCCGCCGAACTGGGCGGGACCCCACCAGCACAGCACCACGACCTCCGAGCCGTCGGCGGACAGGTACTCGCTCGCGCCGACGGGGTCAATGCGGGCCGAGGCGGACAGGTACTCGCTGGCACCGGCGGGGTCGGTGCGGGCCGAGGCGACGCGGTACAGGCTCCCCCGCTGGATCACGGGCCGAATCTCCTTGTACACGGCGACGAGCCGCGCTGCCTCGGCCAGCTCGGCGGCGTCCCAGCGCAGCAGGTCGCCGCCGATGCCCAGGGCCCCGGCCATGGCCACGTGGAACCGGAAGCTCAGCGGCAGCTGGCGCCGCGTCAGGAAGTTGGGGCTGTCGGTGACCCAGGCCGCCATGACCTGGGCCGGGTAGACCTGGGTGAAGCCCTCCTGGATCGCGACCCGGTCCCAGGCGTCGGTGTTGTCCGAGGTCCAGACCTGCTGCACGCGCCCGAGGATGCCCAGATCCACCCGTCCGCCGCCGCCGGAGCACGACTCGAAGTCGGTGCCGGGGTGCGCGGCGCGCAGCCCGTCCAGGATCGCGTAGAGGTTGCGGACGTGCTCGGTCCAGATCCGCTCAGGGTTGCGGCCGGCCTGCTCGGGCCAGCCGGGCTCGGAGAACGGCCGGTTCATGTCCCACTTGACGAAGCCGATGTCGTTCGCCGACAGCAGCCCATCCAGCGTGCGGAACACCCAGTCGGCCACGTCCGGCCGGGCCAGGTTGAGCACGAGCTGGTTGCGCCGCTGGGTCCGGGCCCGGTTCGCGAAGTGATACACCCAGTCCGGGTGCGCCCGGTACAGGTCGCTGTCCGGGTTGACCATCTCAGGCTCGACCCACAGGCCGAACCGCATGCCGAGCGCCTGCACCCTGTCGATAAGCGGGGTCAGGCCGCGGGGGAACTTGACCGGGTCGGGCGTCCAGTCACCGAGCCCGGCGCGATCGTTGTTGCGGCCCGCGAACCAGCCGTCGTCGACCACGAAGCACTCGACGCCAACCTGCGCGGCAAGCTCGGCGAGGCGGCCCTGGCCGTCCTCGCTCACCGCGAACCCGGTGGCCTCCCAGGAGTTGTACAGCACCGGCCGCAGCTCCGGCTGGCCCGCGGCCGCGGCCGGCCCCCTCGCCCAGGCAGGCCGGGCGACCGCGGTCCGCTCCCCCCGGCCGAGCACGTGGGCGCGCTGCCACGCGTGCCACTCCCGGCTGGTCGCGCCGAACCCGCCGCCGGAGTACAGGCCGGCGAACACCGGCAGCACCAGGTCCTCATCCGGCGCCAGCTCGTGCGCCCAGTCGAAGTCGTTCCAGCCGCCGCACGCATGCACCCGGCCCGCCGGGGTGGTCTCGCAGACGATCTTCCACGAGCCGCTCCACGCCAGCGCCGCGCTCCACACCTCGCCGCTGGTCTCGGTCGACGTGCCATCCGGGTCCAGCGTGAACCACGGGTTCAGGTGGTGGCCGGTGGTGCCGCGCCTGCTCTCCAGCACCAGCTTGCCTGGACCCACCATGGTCTCCGCGAGCTGGGTCTCCGCGGCCCAGCCGCCGTGCAGATAGCGCAGCCGCCAGCGCCGCCCGGCCGGCATCCACCAGTTCGCCGACAGCGCCTCGCGGATCGTGACCGGCCGGTCGCCGCGGTTGCGTATCGCGGCCCAGCGCTCGACCACGTCGAAGCCGTCCCAGATCCGGTAGTACAGCGTGACCTGCAGCCCGTACGCGGCGTCGGCCAGGTCCACCTCCAGGGTGCATGCCGCACCGGCCCGGCTGACCCGCTGGCCCGAGTAACGCCACTCCACCGCGCGGGTGCCGTCCGCGAACTCGGCGCGGAGCGTCGGCTCGTCGTAGCGCAGGCCGCCCCAGGGCACATACTCGTCCGGCGCCTCGTGCCCCAGGCTGAGGTGCTCCTCCCAGCGCCCCGGCGTGACCCGCGCCGCGGCCACGGCGGCCCGCGGCAGCGCTGGCCCCCAGTACCGGTGCCGGATGGCTGCCCCGTCGTCCGCCAGCCCGAACGCATAGCCGGTGGAATGCATCTCCAGCAGCCAGGACTGCTCGCGCTCGTCGTGCCAGACGCCGGTCACCGATGCCCTCCCTCGATCAGCCCGCATACCTCTTTTACGCGCAGCCGACCGGCCGGTTGGCACCGGGCCAGCCCCGGGGCGTCCCGTTCAAGGCAATGATCTTGATTTTCAGGGGGCGAGGACCAGCGCGTCGCGTGGGGCCAGCACCGCGGTCGGGCCGACCATGGCCCCGGTCAGCAGGTCGAGTCGCTTGGCGCCGAGGTCGAGCTCGACCGCGCGGTCGGTGTGGCTGATCAGGAACAGGTAGTCGCCGCGGCGGACGGCTTCCACGCCACGGGGCAGCTCGGTGCGCAGCTCCAGGCCGGCGTGCCGGCAGGCCCGCCGCACCAGGCGGCCGAGGGTGGACCGGTCCGGGAGCGTGCCCAGGTACATGACCTCGCCACGGCCGCGTTCGTGCGTGGTTGCCGCGGCTTCGCCCGCGAGGTGACCCTCGGCGTAGGTGAGCAGCGGGGCCGCCCCGGCCAGGTCGATGACGTCCTGCCAGAGACGGCCGGCCGCGCCGGTTTCGGCCGCGTCCAGGCCGTCGAGGGGGACGGCCACCCCCTCGGGCAGCGGCGCCAGCTCCTCCACGCGCAGGCCGAGCAGATCGCACCAGGGCGCCGGGTAGCCACCGAGCCGCACCCGGTCGGCCGGGTCGACGATCCCGGAGAAGAACGTGACCAGCGCGGTGCCGCCGTCTTCGACGAACCGGCGCACGTTCCCGGCGCCGGCGTCGGTCACCAGGTAGAGCGCGGGGACGATCACGAGCCGGTAGCCGGACAGGTCGCTTTCGGGCTGGGCGAAGTCGACGCTGACGCCGGCGTGCAGCAGCGGGCGGTAGAACTCGCCGATCAGCTCGGACTGGCGCAGCCGGCTGGTCGGGTGCGAGTCGAGCTCCAGCGCCCACCAGCTCTCCCAGTCGAGCAGCAGCGCGGCCTCCGCTTGCACCAGGCTGCCAGCGACCGGGGCCAGCCGGCGCAGGCCCGCGCCCAGGCTCACCACGTCGCGCCAGACCCGGCTGTCGGTCCCGGCGTGCGGCAGCATCCCGCTGTGGAACTTCTCGGCCCCGGTGGCCGCGGCGCGCCACTGGAACGACAGCACCGCGTCGCTGCCGCGCGCCACCGCCTGCAGGCTGAGCGCGCGGTACTGGCCCGGCGCCTTGGGCACGTTGACGCTTCGCCAGTTCACCGCGCTCGGCGCCTGCTCCATCAGGATCCAGGGCCGCCCGCCGCCGACGGAGCGGGTCAGGTCGTAGGCCATGGCGGAGGCCACGTGCGCCTCGGCGTCGGCCGGGTCGGGGTAGCTGTCCACGGATACCACGTCGAGCTCGGCGGACCACCGGAACTGGTCCACCGGCCGGAACAGCCCCATGAAGTTCGTGGTGACCGGCGTGCCCGGGCTGTGTGCCGCGAGCACGTCGCGCTCGGCGCGGTAGCAGGCCAGCAGCTCGTCGGAGCTGAACCGGGCGAAGTCGAGCTGCTGCGCCGGGTTGCCGAAGGTGGGTGCGGTCCGCGGCGGCTCGATCTGGTCCCAGCCCGAGTAGTCCTGGCTCCAGACCGCGCCGCCCCACGCCTCGTTCAGCCGTCCGATCTCGGTGTAGCGCGCCTCGAGCCAGCGCCGGAACGCCGCCGCGGACTGCTCGCAGTAGCAGGCCGGCACGTGGCAGCCGTATTCGTTGCCGATGTGCCACATGGCCACGGCCGGATGACTTCCGTAACGTGACGCCATCCGCTCGGCCAGGTCGACGGCGGCAGTCCGGAATGCCGGGGCACTCGGGCAGTAGCTCTGCCGGGCGCCGAACGCGAGGCGACGCCCGTCTTCGGTGACCGGCAGGATCTCGGGGTGGGCGGCGATCAGCCAGGGTGGTGGTGAGGCGGTGGCGGTGGCCAGGTCGACCCGGATGCCGGCGTCGGCTAGCAGGTCCAGCACCCGGTCCAGCCAGCCCGCGGTGAGCTCGCCCGGCGCTGGCTGCAGCTTCGACCAGGAGAAGACGCCGACCGTGACCAGGTTGACGCCCGCCTCCGCCATCAGGGCGGCGTCTTCGGCCCAGGTGGACTCGGGCCACTGCTCGGGGTTGTAGTCGCAGCCGTAGCCGATGCCGTCGAGCGCCGGCCAGGTCCTCCGCAAAGTCACAGTGCTGTCTGGTTCGCTCTGGCCGCTCACAGTGCTGTCTGGTTCGCTCTGGCCGCTCACAGGCGCACGCTCCCCGCGGTCAGGCCGGAGCGCCAGAAGCGCTGCAGCGATAGGAACGCGACGACCAGCGGGATCACCGAGATCAGCGAGCCGATCACCACGTAGCTGACGAGCTGCGGGGCCTGGCCGTACTGGTTGTTCCAGGTGTAGAGGCCGAGCGTCACCGGGTAGAGGCGGGTGTTCGAGAGCATCACCAGCGGCAGCAGGAAGTTGTTCCAGATCGCGACGAACTGGAACAGGAACATGGTGACCAGCGCGGGCGACATGATCCGCAGCGCCACGGTCCGGAAGATCTTGAACTCGCTGGCGCCGTCGATCCGGCCCGCCTCGATCAGCTCGTCCGGGATCGCGGACGCCGCGTAGACCCGGGCCAGGTAGACACCGAACGGGCTGACGACGCTGGGCAGGAACACCGACCAGTAGGTGTTGGTCAGGCTGACCTTGCTCAGCAGCAGGTAGAGCGGCAGGGCCAGCGCGGTTCCAGGCACCAGCACGCCGCCGAGGATGACCGAGAACACGAACTGCCGGCCGCGGAACTCGTACTTGGCCAGCGCGTAACCCGCGGCGCTGGCCAGCATCGTCGCGCACACCGCCCCCACCCCGGCGTACAGCAGGGTGTTGACCAGCCAGCGCCAGTAGATCCCGCCGTCGTAGCTGAACAAGCCGGTCAGGTTCGAGACCAGGTGCAGCTGGCTGAACCAGAAGCCCTCGGATGAGTACAGCGTGCTCGGCCCCTTGGTGGAGGACACCAGCAGCCACCACGCCGGGAGCAGGAAGTAGACCGCGCAGACGAACATGAACGCGGTGGCCAGGATCGCGCCCCGGGTGACCTTCGGGCTTCCGGGCGCCCGGACCCGCGGCGCCGCCTTCGCGCCGGGCCGGGCCGCCATGCTGACCGCCATCAGACCCCCATCCGCGCGCCGCGGCGCTGGACCAGCCTCAGGAACCCGAACGAGAGGATGAACGTGCCGATCGCGAGCACCACCGCGACCGCGGCCGCGTAGTTCGGGTTGTTGTTGGTAAACGCCTGGGTGTAGGCGAGCAGGTTCGGAGTGTAGGAGCTGCTGATGTCGTCGGCGACCGAGCGCAGCACCTGAGGCTCGGCGAACAGCTGCAGGGTGCCGATGATGCTGAACACGGCGGTGAGCACCAGCGAGCCCGCGACCAGCGGAAGCTTGATCCGGGTCGCCACCCGCCACTCCGAGGCGCCGTCGAGCCGCGCCGCCTCGTACAGGTCGGCGGGGATGGCCTGCAGGCCCGCGTAGATGATCAACATGTTGTAGCCCGTGTACTCCCAGGTGACGATGTTGGCGATGGACCAGAGCACCGAGTGCACGCCGAGGAAGTTCACGGTGCCGAAGCCGGCGCTGTGCAGCGCGGCGACCACCGGGCTCAGGCCGGGCAGGTACAGGAACGACCAGAGAATCGCGGCGATCACCCCGGGGATGCCGTACGGCAGGAAGAACGCCAGCCGGAAGAAGCGCTTGAACCGGGCGGCCACCGAGTCCAGCAGCAGCGCGAGGACCGTGGCGAACAGCAGCATGACCGGGATCTGGACCACGCCGAACAGCAGCACCCGCCCCACGCCCTGCAGGAACGACGGGTCCGAGAATACGTGCGTGTAGTTGGCCAGGCCCGCGAACACCGTCGTCGTGGAGCTGGGCCCGAGGCCGAGGCCCGAGACGTGGACCTTGAAGAAGCTCTCGTAGACCGCGTACCCGATCGGCAGCAAGAAGAACAGGGCGAACAGCACCCCGAACGGCCCGAGGAACATGACCGGTGCCCAGCCGGCCCGGCGGCCTCGGCCGGGCCGGCTGGGCGGCACGTCCGGGCTGGAGCGGCCGGACGCGCCACCCCGGCGGCGCCGCGCATTCCCGGGCGCCGCCGGGCCGGTTGCCGGCTGATGGTCGACTCCCATGACCTCAGCCGGACGTCACCGAGAAGCCCTGCGACTTCATCGTGCTGAGGGTCTGGGACTGCGTCGACGTCAGCACCTGAGCGAGCGTCCCGGAACCGCTCGTCGACTTGCCGAAGCCGTCCTCCATCTGGGTGAAGGTCGTGCTCATGATCGGGCCCCACTTGAAGCTGGTGTTCACGAGCTTCCCGTCGGCCTGGAACACCTGCCAGATGTTCTGGCCGCCGTAGAACGCCACCGGGGAGTTGGCCGCGGGCTGCTTCTGGCCGGCCAGGTCCGCCGGGTACAGGCCGCCCTTGGTGATCAGGCCGGTGATGCTCTGCGGGTTCGTGTTCAGCCACTCGGCGAACTGCGCGGCCTGCGCCGGGTGCTTGCTGTCCTTGAAGACCACCGTGGTCGAGCCGCCCCAGTTGCCGTTGGCCGACGCGGATCCCCAGTTCGGCATCGAGGCCACCCGCCAGTCGCCCTTGGTCGTGGCCGCGTTCGTGACCAGGGTGTTCTCGCCCCAGACCGCCGTCGGCCAGGTGAGCAGGGTGCCGTCGGAGAGGTCCTTGTACCACCCAGAGGCGAAGTCCGGCTCGACCTTCACGAGGTGATCGCTGATCAGTTCCTGCCAGAAGTTGGCGACCTGCACCGACGGCGAGTCGTCGATGCCGGTTACCCACGTGTCGCCCGAGGTGCTGAACCACTTGGCCCCGGCCTGCCAGGCGAGGCCCGCGAACCACTGCGCGTCGTTGGCCGGGAAAGCGGCGATGTAGGCGTTCGGGTTGGCGGCGTGCAGCTTCTTGGCGTCGGCCAGGTACTCCGCCCAGGTCGTCGGCACGGTGAGCCCGTACCTCTTGAACAGGTCGGCGCGGTAGAACAGGCCCATCGGCCCGGTGTCCTGGGGTATGGCGTACACGGCGCTGCCCTGGGTCACCTGCGACCAGGTCCACGGGACGAAGTCCTGCTTGATGCTGCCCGCGCCGTAGGAGGCCAGGTTGTCCAGCCCGCCGACGTGCTCAAAGTTCGGCAGGGTCGCGTACTCGATCTGGCCAAGGTCGGGGGCGTTCCCGGCCTGCAGCGCGCTGAACATCTTGGCGTAGGTTCCCGCCCCGCCGGAGGTCACCTCGCTCAGGTTCACGTGGATGTTCGGGTGGGACTTGTTCCAGAGGTTGACCGACTGTGAGATGCCAGGCACCCAGGACCAGAAGGTCAGGGTGACCTTGCCGGTGCTTGCGGCCGGCGTGGAACTGCTGCCACTGCTGCTGCAGGCGGCGAGCGCGAGGGCGCACGCCGCGGCCCCGGCCGCCAGCAGCAGCTTGCCGCGGGGGCGGGCCTTACGGATCGAAGACGTCATGTGCGCTACCTCCTGAACTGCCCCGGCCGCGCAGCACGCAGGCCGTGGCGACGAGGCCCCGAAGCCAAAGTTTGGGAGCGTTCACAACTTTTGGCTGGAGACTCTAACAGGCACATATAGGACTGGCAATGGCTGATTTGGGAGCGTGCACAAGCGGCGAGTCCAGAGGGCTAAGATGCAGTCGTGGCCAGCACGGATGAGCGGAGCGCTCCGGCGCTGCGGCGCCCGGCGGCCGGAGGGACGGACGGCGGCGGCGCGGCATCGCCACGGCGGCCGACGATCGAGGACGTGGCCCGGCTCGCGGGCGTATCCCGCGGGACGGTCTCCCGGGTGCTCAACGGCGGCCGCAACGTGCGCCCCGCGGTGCTCGACACCGTGAACGCCGCGATCGACGCGCTCGGCTACTCGGTCAACCAGGCGGCGAGGAACCTCGCCCGCGGCCACACCGGCTCCATCGCCTTCGTGATCTCCGATCGCGAGGAACGCCTGTTCGAGGACCCCAACTTCGGGCTGTTCGTGCGCGTCTTCTCCCGCCAGCTGCGCGCGAACGGCCGTCACCTGCTGATGACGACCGCCCAGGACGAAGAGGAAGAGAACTTCCTCGGCGACTACCTGACCCTCGGGCACGTGGACGGGGCGCTGCTGGCCCTGACACACGAGCGCGAGCCGCTGCTTGGGCGGCTGCTGTCGAACCACCTGCCGCTGGTCGTGCTCGGCAAGCCGCTCGGCTTCGAGGACGCCTTCTCCTGGGTGGCGATCGACGACGAAAAGGCCGCGTTCACGGTCGTGAGCTACCTGGCCGACCGGGTCGGCGGCCCCATCGGGACCATCACCGGCCCGATGCACACCAGCAGCGGCCGCGAGCGCTTCGAGGGCTACCGGAGCGCGATCGGCGACCAGTTCCGCACCGGGCTGGTGGCCGCCGGGGACTGGTCGCTGCGCAGCGGCCGGCTCGGCGCCCAGCAGCTGCTCGACCGGAACCCGGAGCTGCGCGGGCTGTTCGTCGCCTCGGACCTGATGGCCGTCGGCGCGATCGGGGCGCTACGCGACGAAGGACGGCGCATCCCGCAGGACGTGGCCGTGGTCGGCTTCGACAACTCGGCCGCCGCCACCATGGTCGAGCCCGCCCTCACCACCATGCGCAACCCGATCGAGCAGACCGCGCTCGAGGCACTGCAGATCCTGGACGACCAGATCGCCGGGCGGGTCCGCCAGCCGGTCCACGTCCTGCTGAGCAGCGAACTGGTCGAGCGCGGCTCGGCCTAACAGGGCCGGTTTCAGCTCACGCCGCCCGGCGGCGGGCGGGTGCACGCGACCCGAGGACCGGCTGACCGCCGCGCACGCCGCGGTATCCCATCTCCCACGGCCAGTGGCCCCGGTCATCGGCGTGCACAACCTGCAGCGCGCGCAGCCTGGGCCCGTACATCTCGACGGCCATCACCAGGTGTGCGGACGGTACGGCTACCTTGACGATCTCGAGCAGCGGGCCATCGCGCAGCGCGATCTGCTCCCCCGGCCTCGGCGCCGCGGCGTGCATAACGTGCCCGGCGACGTCGTCAAGCAGGACGGCGGCGCGGCGCAGCGGCAGCCCGGTTACGACGAGTTCAGGCTCGCCATGCCCGGTGAGCCCAACGGTGTAGGCCCACGGCGGGTGGATCCGATCAGGCTCGACGCACTGCACCGCCCAGCCGTGTTCCGCGATGACGCCGCGCACGTAATGGAGATAGTCGTCCCGCGTAGCTCCCGGATGGTCACATTCCCAGCACATGCCCGCCTCCTCAGATCGTGGCAATAACCACTATCCGGGCGGGGGCTGACAGTCCGGCCGCGGCGCGAGCGTCCTCCGGCCGCGCGGCGCGAGCGTCCCCGGCTTAGACGACCTGCTCGAACTCCTGCACGTGGTCTTCCTGCACGCGGAGGATCGCGTCGTTGCCGCGGAACAGCACGAGCCAGCCGTCCTCACGCTCCACCGACGTGATGTCGTTGTACGTCTCCCGGACGACTTCCTCGTCGTCTCCGTAAACCATGCGGTATGTAGCCACTGGAATACCTCCCGCGTATCGCGGCGTCGCGTCGAGCTCGCCTGCCAGCCGATCATCGTAGGGGATCGGGGCGGCTCAGCCGGGCTGCAGGGCCTGGTTCACCCACGTCTTGATGGCCTGCTCGGGCACGGCACCGATCTGACGCGCGATGATCTCGCCCTTGCGCAGCAGCAACAGGGTCGGGATCGCCTGCACGCCGAACCGCTGCTGCAGCCGCGGCGCCTCGTCCACGTTGACCTTGACCAGCTTGATCTTCCCTGCCATCTCGGTGGCCACCTTCTCCAGGGCTGGGCTCACCATCCGGCAGGGCCCGCACCACGGCGCCCACAGGTCGACCACAACGGGAACGGACGCGGCCTCCGCGATCTCGGCGAAGGTGTCCTCGCCCGCGTCGGCGATCCACGGCAGCGGCTTGTGGCAGTTGCCGCACTGCGGGTGGCCCGACGCAGCCGCCGGCACCCGGTTCCTTCGCCCGCAGTTCGGGCACATCACCAACTCGTCCATAACCTCACCATGTCAGCGGTCGCGAGCAAATCCCCGCCCGGGGCGAACGCGATCTTGTTAACGGATTCGCTCAGGCTGGTAATCCCGAACGGGACGCCGATCCGGCGGCCGGCGGTCCGCTGGCTGCGCGCCCGCGCCGGTGAGCTGGGCATCGACGGCGACCGGATCGCGGCCTGGGGCGAGTCGGCCGGCGGGCACCTCGCCGAGCTGCTCGGCCTGACCACCGGCGACCCCGCGCTCGAAGGCGATGTCGGCGTCACCGGGCCGTCCAGCGAGGTCTGCGCGGTCGTCGCCTGGTACGCGCCGAGCGACCTTGCGGCGATGGCCGCGGACACGGGCACCGATCCGATGGACCCGGACACCCGCGAGGCCCGGCTGCTCGGCGCGCCGCCGCCCGTCGTCCCGGACGCCGCCGCGCAGGCCAGCCCCCTCACACACGTCTCCCCCGGAGCCCCGCCGTTCCTGTTGCTGCACGGCGCGGCCGACCACCTCGTCCCGTGCGTGCAGAGCGAACGGCTGCACACCGCACTCCAAGAGACTGGCCTGAACGCTGAACTCAGGGTTTATCCGGCTGCGGACCACATGTGGTCGGGCTCACCCGGGGCCGCGCAGCAGGCACTGCAGCAGACGATCGACGCCCTGACACGATGGCCGGAGCCGGGCCGCTGACGGCTTCCGGCTGCGGTTAGTCGTCCTCGCCGTAGTCGTGATCGGGATGGTTGGCCTCGCCGGACCGCCAGTAGCCGCGGGTCACCAGGTGCGAGGCAGCGATCTTGTCCTTGTCGAACAGCGCCCGCCGGATGTCACGGACGGCCAGGGACTCGCACGCCACCCACACCCGGCTGCCGTTCACCGTCGCCGGATCGCTGAGCACGCCGTTGAGCGCGGCGCCCGGCGCGGCCTCGTCGGCCGGAAGCCAGGTGATCGCAGGCCAGCCGGCGGAGATGGCGTCGCCCACCTCGGCCTCGGCGCCCTCCACGTAGACGGCCTCGACCGAATTGGCCGGCAAAGCGTCGAGGAGCGTGCCAATGGCCGGGACGGCGCTCTCGTCACCGGCGATGATCCATCGCGCCTCGCCGGGGTCGAGCGGTACCGGGCGGCCGCCCGGGCCCGCGATGGCGAGCCGGTCGCCGACGGCAGCCCGCTCGGCCCAGGCCGACGCGGGCCCGTCGCCGTGCAGCAGGAACTGCACCTCGAGCGTGCCCGCCGCGGGATCAAACCGCCGGGGCGTGTAGGTGCGCCGGGCGGGCTGGGGCCGGTCGGCAGGCCAGATCGGCCCGTCCGGCCCGTTCTCGGGCAGCGTGACGCTGTGCTCCCCGGACCCGGGAATCATCAGCTTGATGTGCTGAGCGGGCAGCACCTCCTCGAACCCGTCGAGAGCCCCGGTGAACAGCACTGAGACGAAGCGGTCTCCGAGGCGCTGCACGCCCACGACTTCAATCTGGCGGAACGGGCGGCGACGGCGCCTGGGCGGAGCTTGCGGGACGGTCATGTATCTCCTTCGCTGAGGCGGCTCGGGGCCACGCTTCAGATCGCCTGGCAATGATATATCAGCGATATTCTAGTTAGGCTTGCCTTACCTAAGCAAGAGTACCGGCCGATCATCACCGCGGCCAGGGCAGCTCGTCTCCCGTTCGAGCCAGGGCGAGGGCAGCCCGTCTCCCGTTCGATGAGCACCCGCCGCGTCAGATCACGGCCTGACGGCGCAGCCGCCAGAAGGAGCCGGAAGCCAATGCGACCGCTGCTGCCGCGAACACAAACAACCCCGGCGACACCACCCACCCGTAGCCGACGCCGCTGAGCAACTGGGAGACGACGTACATGCACGCTATATAGACGGCCATGGCCATCGCCGGCCGCGCATCCACGAACGCCCAACCCGCGACGAGCCCCAGGATGATCCAGGGGACGAAGACCAGCGGGTCGTAGAGGAAACGCAGCGGCTCGAGCACACTGAGAGCCTGCAGCACGTTCCACCCGAACCAAGCGCCCGCAAGCCATAGCCAGGAACGCGGCAGGCGCTCTCCGAGATATACCAGAACGGCCAGCATGATCAGCAGGCCCGCAGGCAGAATCGCCAGTGCCTTGTCGCTGCCCCAGTACCCCCATGCCGCGGCAGCAGCTGTGGCCGCGGCGAGCACAGCGACCACGGACCGGGACCCAAACCAGGCGGCCACCACCACGGCCAGCCCCAGCAGCCCGCAGACTAGCGATTGAGCGACGCCGGTGCTCAGCGTGTAGGCGTGGACCCAGATCAGGAGGATGGTGGTCAGGCTGCCCGTGACCAGCGTGAGCAGGGCCAGCACGGCGCCAAGCTGCGCCGCCAGGCGCAAGTTGGCGGCCGTGGTCAGCCGCTGATCCTGCGTGGCGCGAACCCGCAGCCCGCCGATGATCAGCGCTCGCGTGTCGCGTGCCGACGGCCATCGCTGACCGGGCCGGCTGCCCTCGAGCAGCGTGGCGAGCATTTCATCGCCGCGCTGCCGCCGGTACCAGCGGGGATAGGCGCGCAGCAGGCTGCGGCAGCGCCGCTCGAGCGGGCTCATGCGAGCCGCTCCTTCCGGATCGCGGCGCCCCGCCGGGAGCGCACCTCACGCCTCGTCACCAGCTCGGCCGCGGCCGCCATCCGGGTCGCCTCGGCACGCAGCGCCGCCGAGCCCGACTCGGTCAGCCCGTACGAGCGACGGGCCCTCCCGTTGACGATCTCCTCACGCACCAGCCGCACGTAGCCCTCGGCCGTCAGGCGGTCCAGCGCGGTGTAGAGGGTCCCGGTGGCCATCTTGACCCGGCCGTCCGATAGTCCAGCGGCGCGCTGGATGATCGCGTAGCCGTGCAGCGGCCCATCGAGCAGGGACGCCAGGACGAAGTAAGTCGGCTCCCTCATCTCGGACTTCGACGTATTCATGCTGTCAGCATAAGTAGCTCATCGACATATAACAAGCGGACGGCCAGACTCGGTTCGGCAGACGGCGCCCGCCCCAATCCCCGCCAGCTCAGCGCGGCGACACTACCGCCCGGCCACGTCCACTGTGACCGCACCCGAGACATCTAGTGGCGCCATGATGGCGCAATCATGGCGCACAGTAACTTGACGTGGTGCCATACTGGCGCCATAATGGCGTCATGGAACTGGAACCGTACGTGGCGGCGCTCCGCCAGGAGTTCGCTGTCGCGGCTGAGGCGGCCGGGGACGAGGCCATGCGAGTCGCCGAGCGGCTCATCGTCCCGCTGGAGTCGTCCATGCGACTCGCCCTGCTCGAGGCGCTGTCGGCAGCAGCCGACGAGATCACCAGCGACCTCGCGCCTGGCTCGGTGCATGTGCGGCTGCAGGGCCGGGAGCCGCAGTTCGTCGTGACGCCGGCCCCCGCCGAGACAGGGCCGGTGCCGCCGCAGCCCAGCGCTGCACCGCCCACTGCACCCGAGGGAGAAGACAGCGCGATGGCGCGGATCAACTTCCGCCTCGCGCAGCATCTGAAGGACCGGATCGAGCAGGCCGCTGACCGCAGCGGGCTGTCGGTCAACGGCTGGCTGGTCCGGGCCGCCGCGGCCGCACTCGACGGTGATGCCGTCCTCGGCAGCACAGCACCCCGCGGACGAACCTCTGCCGGCGGCCAGCACCTCACCGGCTGGATCCGGTAGCCCAGCGGCGGCACTGCGCGGCCGCCTCGAGACAACCCGGTCCCGGTCGCGGGACCGCTCACCTGCATACCTGGAGGTAACACCATGCCCGCATTCGAGACACCGGAGCCGATTCTGGCCACGATCGAGGTCACCGTCGGCGACCTGCGCATCGCGGCGCGAGATCGCACCGACACCGTCGTCGAAGTCCGCCCCAGCGACCCGTCGCACGAGCCCGACGTCCGCGCGGCGGAGCAGACCCGCGTCGAGATGACCTCCGACGGCCTCCTGGTGAAGGGGCCGAAGCAGCGCGGGTTGCCGCTCTTCGGCAAGCCGGGCTCGGTCGACGTGACCGTCGACGTGCCGACAGCCTCCCGGCTGCGGGCCGACGCCGGGGTGGCCGCGCTGCGGAGCACCGGGCGACTGGCCGATTGCCGGGCCAAGATCGGCGCCGGGGAGATCGACCTGGAGAACACCGGGCCGGCCAACCTGACCATCGGCGCTGGCGGCATCAGCGTCGGCGTGGTGAGCGGCAGAGCCGAGATCCACTCCAGCACGGGCCCCGTCCAGCTGACCGAGATCGACGGCCCCGCCGTGATCCGGAACGCCAACGGCGAGATCTGGATTGGCGCGGTGACCGGCGACCTGCAGCTCAGCGCCAGCAACGGCGCCATCTCAGTTGACCGGGCCGATGGCGACGTGACGGCGAAGACCGCCAATGGCAGTCTGCGCATCGGCTGCGTTTCCCGGGGCATGACGAGCCTGACGACGAGCATGGGCGAGATCGAGATCGGCATCGCGGCCGGCACCGCTGCGCTGGTAGACGCACAGACGAAACTGGGCAGCGTGCGCAACGGACTGGCTGCCACGGACCGCCCTGAGCCAGCCGACCAGACCGCCGAGGTGCATGCCCGGACGTCCTTCGGCGACATCGTTATCCGGCGTGCCTGACCTGGCCGGCGCGTGATCCTGCCGGCGCGTGACCTTACCGGCGCGTGGTCTTACTGGCCTGCCACTCGGACCGGCAGCGCGACCTCCACCTGTCCGGGTCCGGCCCTGCGTCGGCTATGGCGGCGGCCCCTGATCGCGCCCGTGCGCGATCACCCCGTCCACCAGCGAGCCGCCGTCTACCACGATCGTATGGCCGGTGATCCACGCGGACTGGTCGCTGGCCAGGAACACCGCGGCGCTCGCGATGTCGCCGACCGTGCCGAGGCGCTGCAGCGGCAGGCGCGCCGCGATCTCCTCCTCCCTGCCCTCCCCCTCCCACAGTGCCCGCGACATGTCGGTCTTCACCAGGCCTGGCGCGAGCGCGTTGACCCGCACGCCCGGTCCGAGTTCGCCCGCGAGCTGGCGGGTGACGTGCAGCAGCGCCGCCTTGGTCACGTTGTAGAAGCCGATGCCAGGTTCCACGGTGTATCCGCCGACCGAGGCAACGTTGATCACGCTTCCGCCGGTCTCGCGCATGCCGCAGCGCCACGCGCTCTGGGCCCAGATCAGCGGGCCGACCACGTTGACACCAACCGTCTTCATCGCGCGCGGCACGTCGATGTCGATCATGGGTCCGAAGTACGGGTTCGTCGCCGCGTTGTTGACCAGAATGTCGACCGACCCGAAGCGCTCCACAGTGGCTTCGACGCACGCCCGCGCCGCGAGGCCCAGGATGCCGCACGAGAGGTCGAGGATGCCCCAGGATTCGCCAGCCCACGACGAGACGGACCTGAACCGGCAGGCCCGGCGGTGAGGCGGATCATCGCGGCGAGGCCGGGCGCTCCCGATGGGGTGGTCCTCGCGCTGGCGTGCGTGGCGCAGTTCATGGTCGTGCTGGAGTGTCGATCGTCAACGTGGCGTTGCCGTCCATCGGCCGCGACCTGCACTACTCCGCCTCGGGACTGCAATGGGTGGTCAACGCCTACGTGCTGACGTTCGCCGGGTTCCTGCTCTTCGGCGGGCGCGCAGCTGACTTGTTTGGCCGCCGCCGCAGCTTCCTGTTCGGGCTGGGGCTGTTCACCGTGGCCAGCCTGGCCGGCGGCGTGGCGCAGACCTCGGCGTGGCTGACCGCGGCCCGCGCCGCCCAGGGCGTCGGCGGCGCGTTCCTGTCCCCCGCCAGTCTGACGATCATCGTCACGACCTTCACCGATCGGCAGCGGCGCGCCAGGGCGATCGGGATGTGGAGCGCGGTCGCCGGTGCTGGCGGTGCCGCGGGCGCGATCCTTGGCGGCGTGCTCACCGCCGAGCTGTCCTGGCGGTGGGTGCTCTTCGTCAACATCCCCATCGGGGTCATCACCGCCGTGGCGGCCGCCGCCTACCTGACCGAGCTCCGCCGCCCGTCCGGCGATGGCGGCCGGTCCCGCATCGATGTCGGCGGCGCGGTCACGATCACCGCCGGGCTGGGCGCTCTCGTCTACGCCATCATCGAGACCAGCACCCACGCATGGCTCTCGGCTTTCACCCTGTCGGGCCTCGTGGTCGCGGCGGTTTTGCTGGCAGCCTTCGCGGTCATCGAGCACCGCCAGGCCACCGCGGCACTCGTCCCGTTCCAGCTCCTGCGCTCAAGGTCGGTGGCTGGCGCGAACATTGTGATGCTGCTGGTCGGGGCCGCGTTCTTCGCCATGTGGTACTTCCTGTCGCTGTACCTCCAGGGCGTGCTCGGCTACAGCGCGCTGCGCGCCGGGCTCGCGTTCATCCCGATGGCGATCGCCATCATGGCCGGCGCCCAGGCCAGCCCCCGCCTGCTGCCAAGGATCGGCCTAAGACCGCTGCTGGCCGGCGGGATGCTGCTGGCCACGGGCGGTTTTGCCTGGCTTGCCGAGATTCCGGCGCATGGCTCCTACGCTGCGCACGTTCTCGGACCTGGCCTGATCGTCGCGCTCGCGCTCGGCCTGCTGTTCACACCGCTCGCCACCGCAGCAACCACCGGCGTCCCGCTCAGCCAGGCCGGCCTCGCCTCCGGGGTGCTCAACACCTCCCGCCAGGTCGGCGGGTCGATCGGCCTGGCCGCGCTCGCGACCGTCGCCGTCGCCCGCACGCACGGCGCCCTCGCCACCGGGCACTCCGCGGCCGGCGCGCTGGCCGCCGGCTACGACCGCGCGTTCGCCGTCGCCTCCGTCCTCAGCCTGATCGGCCTGGCCTGCACCCTGTTCATCCCCACCGTCGCGCGGGCACAGCCGGATGATGGACGACAGTCCTCACCGTCACCGCAACACAGCGCTGGCCAAGGGCCGCCACGGTGAGCCCTGGCAACGCCGCGCGCGAACATATCCCAGCCACCTAGGCAACCTGAGCACCATCGAGCGCAGCAGGGGCCTGGCGAACTCGCCGCTCGGGACCGGGAACTACTGAAGGAGGTGGTGGGTCCCACGCTGTTGCTCTTACAACAGCGTGGGACCCACCACCCTGTTCGGCTCCGAGCTGCCGCACGGAAATGTCGGACTGGCGTGGCCCAGTGCACATATGGGAAGGAAAGGCAAGACCTGGCTAGGGTTTCGCTCGGCCGGGTTGAGGTCGTCGTCGGCCAAGCCGGCTCAGCGGTCGCGTCGCTCCTCTTCCTCGTGATGGATGCGGTCGAGGCAGACCGCGATGCAGATCATCAGCGCGTCGTCCTCGCCCGGGGCGACATCGACGCCGTAGGTGTCCCGGACACGGAACCAGGCGCGGGAGACCTGCGCCACTACCTGATCGCCGTCGCAGATATCGAAGTTCTTGTCGATGATGTCGCCGACGGCCTCCAGGCGCCTGCCGTCGGCGAGGTCGATGACGGCCCGGTGATGCAGCGGCGAGAAAACCGCCTTGTGCACGGTCGCGATCACCGCGCCGTCACGTTCCACCTCCAGGGCGTCGGTGAAGGTCACCAGCTTTTGCTTGATCTCGGCCAGCTTGCGCCCCGAGGCGTCCTGGAGGTCCAGCGTGTGGTGCAGTGACAGCACCTTGGCGTCAACGAAGAACACCCGGTTGCCGTCCTGGTCCGTCACCCAGAAGTCATCTTTGATCGAGAAAAGCCGCTCGCGGACTTGATATCGCATGACGCGCGAATCTACCCGCAGGCGCCGATGCCACGGATCACCGGCCGGGAACGGCATGCGCGGACGGCACCGCCAGTATGAGGGAGATATGCGTCTCGCCTGCCACTAATCCAGTGCTTCCACGAATTCCCTGAGCTGACGGAGGTTACGGCATTCCACCATCTTGTCGCAGTGCTCGGCGTATTCGGAGACGATGGAGTCGCCGGTATCCCAGGTGTTAGCCGGTTCCGGATTCAGCCAGTACAGGTGGCGTGCGCGCTGCCGGATGGACTTCAGAACCCACGACCGTGAGGCGCGGTAATTGCTGCGCGCGTCGCCGAGCACGATAACGCTGGTCCTCTTCCTGACCTGCGGGCCCCACTGATCCCAGAAGGTTTCCAGCACCGTGCCATAGTCGGAATGGCCGTCAAGGCGCACCGCAACTGTCCCGCTGTTGATGTGCTGGGTGACGGCGGCGATGTCGGGCGCGGTCTCGAAGACTCCGGTTACCTCCTCGATCCCGTCGACGAAGACGAAGCTCCGGACCCGGGAGAACTCCGACCTGATCGAGTAGGCCAGTTGCAGTGTGAAGGTTGCGAACGCCGCTACCGAGGAAGAGATGTCGGCGATCAGCATGATCTCGGGCTTGGCGGGATGCGGTTTGCGGAAGACCAGGTCAACGGGAACCCCGCCGGTGGAGAGCGACCGCCGCACCGTCCGCCGGAAGTCGAGCGCCGACCGGCGCTGGTGCCTGCGCCTGCGCGCCAGCCGCGCGGCCAGCTTTCTGCCCAGCAGCTGAACCGCCTGCCGTATCGCGACCAGCTGCTCCTGCGACGCGTGCAGGAAGTCGGCGTCTTCCGGCAGCGGTCTGCGTAGCGTGCCCGCTACCGCCTCGGCGCCGCGGTCAGCGACCAGTCTGCGGCGGATCTCCGCTTCCACCTCGGTGCGGACGGCATCCACCCTGCGGCGGTAGTCGTCGCCGGCCAGCCTGCGGTCCATCTCGGGCAGGCCCGCCGAGTCGGCCGAGGCAAGCAGCCCCTCCAGGAGCGCGTCCAAGTCAAGCTGGCGCAGCGTCCGGTACAGGTAGTAGACACCGGCCACCGCGCGGCCCGGCTCAAAGCCCGCATACCTGGTGACCGCCTCCGCCGCCACGGCCCGGATCAGCATCTGGTCGCCGGTCAGGACGGCACGCAGCAGCAGGTCGGCCAGTTCGGCGTCGCTGAGCATCGCCACGACGCTCCTGCCGGACCCCGCGCCGTTGCCCGCGGCGCCCGGGCCATCGGCCGCGGCGGCGTCGGCGGCCTGGCCGTCGGCGGCCTGGCCTGCCTGTGCGTCGGCGCCGATTCGCCGCCCGCCGAAGAAGACGTCGAAGACCAGCTCGAAGGCCCCGTAGTGGTCGCTGTTCTTGACCAGCGTCGCGGCCAGCGCGCTCTTCAGCGACGCTCGGTCCACCATGGGCATGACCGCGACGGCGGCCGCTGCGTCCACGTTCTCCGACATGGACACCGGCAGCCCGATGGCCCGCAGCTCGGCCACGAACGCGGCGAGGCTCACGTCCATCGACGGCCGTGCCCTGGCGGAGTGATCATGTACGCGAGCCCGTGGTCAGCTCGGCGGCCGCCTTCTCAATGTCCGACTGGTACTTCAGCAGGACGTGCAGGGTGTCAACGGCGAGCTGCGGGGTTATCTCTTCGGCGCCGAGCAGGAACAGCGTGTTGGCCAGGTCAATGGTCTCCGACACCGACGGGCGTTTCTTGAGGTCGATCTCCCGCAGCGAGCGGACGAGGCCGCTGACCTGCGCCGCCAGCCGCTCCCCGATCCCCGGCACCCGGCTGGCGACGATTTCCTTCTCTCGCTCGACCGACGGGTAGTCGATGTACAGGTAGAGGCACCGGCGCTTGAGCGCCTCGGACAGCTCTCGCGAGTTATTGGAGGTCAGGAACACCAGTGGGGTCTGGGTCGCGGTGATCGTGCCGAGCTCGGGAATCGACACCTGGTAGTCGGAGAGGACCTCGAGCAGCAGCGCCTCGGTCTCTACCTCGAGACGGTCGACCTCGTCGATGAGCAGGACAACCGGCTCCGGCGCCCGGATCGCCGTCAGCAGCGGCCGCGACAGCAGGAACTCCTCGCTGAAGATGTCCGACTCCAGGTCGGACCATGCGGCCTCGGTCAGCCCGGACTGGCCGTTCGCCTGCCCGGCCTGGATCCGGAGCAGCTGCTTCTTGTAGTTCCACTCGTAGAGGGCCTTGGCCTCGTCGAGACCCTCGTAGCACTGCAGCCGGATCAGCCGCATGCCGGTCATCTGCGCGACGCTCTTGGCCAGCTCGGTCTTTCCGGTACCGGCCGGGCCCTCAACAAGCACCGGCTTGGCCAGCTGCTCACCCAGGTACACCACGCTCGCGATGCGCTCGTTCGGCAGATAGCCGACCTTCCGCAGACCTTGCGCCGTGAGCTCAGGAGAGCCGAGCCTGCTGGGAAGACGGGGGGTCTGGGGTCTCACGGACCCAGTATCCCAACTGGGCGGTTAGGCGGTGCCCGCGGTGGCCGCGTTCGTCCCGCAGACGAGCTCCCACAGGCCGGCGTCGCCAGCGTCACGGGCAGCCTGCTCGAGCACTGCGTCCCACTCCGCGACGCTGCCGAAGTCATTGGTCCACGCCAGGATCGGCATGGTCACGCGGTGCAGGATGTGCTCCCTGGTGGTGCCGATCGCGCCGTGTACCTGATGCGCGTTGCGGACGACTGTGGAGCCGGAGTGCCCGCAGACCGACCGCGCGACGGCAACCGAGAAGAGCAGGCCATCGCCGGCGAACTGGGTGGCTGCGGCCTGACTGAGGGCCGCGTCGGTTGCGGCCCTGGCCAGCGCCGCCTCCGCGGCCGCATCCGCCGCCAGATGCTGGACAGCCTGGAACGCGGCGAGAGGCCGCCCGAACTGCTTCCGCCCGGCGGCGTGCCGCACAGTGAGATCGACGGCGGCGTCCATAGCGCCGGTCATCTGCACGGCGCGCATCAGTGCCCCGCGCAGCCGCCGCGCACCGGCGTCCAGATCGCCGCCGAGCAGATCCTCTTCGACAGCCGGAACGGGGACACCGTGGCGGGCCGCGCCGCGCAGCACGACGGCTGCCTCGCGCCACGTCGCGCCGCTGCCGCCGGCGCTCTCCGGCGTGGTGAGCCGGGCCAGGCCGAGCGATTCCAGCCGCTCGGCGAACGCCGGGTCGGCGTCACCGAGCGGCGCGTCGGCCGGCATCGTCGCCGCGTAGTCGGCGAAGACCTCGTCGACGAGAGACGCAAAGTCGGGGTCAACCTCGGCAGGCCTGTTCATCGCATCCCCAGCCCGCGGGCTATGACGCCGCGCAGAATCTCGTTCGTGCCGCCGCGCAGCGTGAAACCCGGGCGTTGCAGCAGGGCCAGCTCCACCGCCTCGCTGTATGTGCTCCGCTCGCTGAGCTCCGTGGCCAGGTGCGCTCGCTCGGCGATGTCGCCTTCGAAGCGGGTGCCGAGAACCTTGACCATCGCGGCCGGCACGTCGGCGTCGCCGTCCGCCTGCAGCACCCCGGCCACAGCGAGTGACATCTGGTGCAGCGCGCGCAGCCGCGCCACGGTCGCGCCGAGGCCGACGTCCGCGCCGCCGACTGCGCCCGACGCCCACGCCCGCACCAGCAGGAACGTCGACAGCCAGCGTTCGGGCCCGCTGCGCTCGTAGGCGAGTTCGCTGGTCACCTGCTCCCACCCCGAACCAACCTCGCCGAGCAGCCGCTGGTCCGGGACGAACACCTCGTTCAGATGGACCTCGTTGAAGTGATGCCGTCCCGTCATCGAGATGATCGGAGAGATGCGCACGCCCGGCGCCCGCAGGTCCACGATCAGCTGAGACAGCCCGTCATGACGGTGTTGCGGGTCGGCAGGAGCGGTGCGGACCAGGGCGATGAAGGCCTCGGCCTCGTGTGCGCCGCCTGTCCAGACCTTCGTGCCGGTGACGCGCCAGCCACCGTCGACCTTCTCGGCCCTGGCTCGCACGCTCGCCAGGTCGGACCCGGAATCGGGCTCTGACATGCCGATCGCGAAGGAGCACTCCCCGGCGGCGATCCGCGGAAGATACTCCTGCTTTTGCTCCTCGGTCCCGAATCGCAGCAGGTTTGGAGCGACCTGCCGATCCGCGATCCAGTGGAAAGCAACCGGCGCACCCGCGGCCAGCAGTTCCTCGGTGACGGCGAACCGCTCGAGGAATCCCTGGCCGTGACCGCCGTAGTCAGGAGGGATCGTCATGCCCAGCCAGCCCCGGTCGGCGAGGCGCTTGCTGAACGACGGGTCCCAGCCGGTCAGCCAGGAGTCGACGCCGGGTTCCCACCGGTGCTGGGCGATCTCGTCGGCGACGAACGCGCGGACCTCGCGGCGCAGCGCGCCGAGTTCCGGCGTCTCGGCCGTGACCGGCGGCATCACAAGCCCTGCAGCACCGCGGGTATCGCAAGCGCCAGCTGGGCGACCCCCACGGCGAGTGCGGCCGAGTAGAGCGTTCCGCGCGTCAGCTCATGCCTCTGTCCGCCGTAGGCGGCACGCGTTCCGGCAACGTCGCGCGCTGTCATCGAGTTTCCACCGCCATTCCGTCTGGGAGGCCTTCCCTCTGCCCGCGTGCTCGCGTGACGAACAGGAGCTTTGCCATGACTTCTGGCAATGGGTCACATGTCGGCGGAAAATAGTGACGAAATCGCGTCTGGACAGCGCTGGGCCAACCCCGGTGCCCGGAGTTCTCCAGGAGTCAGGACAGAACGCGCAGCCGGATGGTCGGGCTCATCGCGCGCACCAGCTCCACGGCGGCTTCCGGGTAGTCGACGCCGATGTCGGTGAGCGCGTAGCCGAGGTCGCCGCGCGTGCCGAGCAACTGGGCCTCGACGTTAACGCCGTGCGCGGCGAGCACCGAGTTCATCTCGGCCATGACACCGGGGATGTTGCTGTGGACGTGCGCCAGGCGGTGCGAGCCGGTGGCCGGCGGGAGAGCCAGCTGCGGCATATTCACCGACAAGGACGTCGCGCCCTCCGCGACGAAGTCGGCCAGCTTGGCGCCGACGAAGGCGCCGATGTCGGCCTGCGCTTCCTCGGTCGAGCCGCCGATGTGCGGGGTGAGGATTACGTTCGGCAGCCCGCGCAGCACAGACACGAACTCCTCGCCCGCCGACCGGGGCTCCTCCGGGAAGACGTCGACCGCTGCCCCGGCGAGGTGCCCGGAGACCAGATGACGGCGCAGCGCCTCGTGGTCGATCACGAAGCCCCGGCACAGGTTCAGGAACAAGGCGCCCGGCCGCATCTGGCTGAACTCCTTCTCGCCGAACAGTGAGCTGTTCGAGGGACGCCCGTCCACGTGCAGGCTCACGACGTCGGACACCTCGAGCAGCTCGTCCATGCTGACGCAGCGCCGCGCGTTCCCGAGGGCGAGCTTGTCGGCGGTGTCGTAAAAGATGACCCGCATTCCCAGGGCCTCGCTGACGACCGAGAGCTGGGCGCCAATGTTGCCGTATCCGACGATTCCCAGTGTGCGGCCGCGCACCTCGTGAGCCCCGGTGGCGGACTTGTCCCACCGGCCCGCGTGCATGGCCTGGTCCTTCTCGGTGAGCCGCCGGGTCAGCGCGATGATCTCCGCCAGGGTCAACTCGACCACGCTGCGCGTATTCGAGTACGGGGCGTTGAACACGGCGACGCCGTGCGCCGAGGCACCCGCCAGATCGATCTGGTCGGTGCCGATGCAGAACGCCCCGACCGCGAGCAGGTCGGGTGCTCCGGCGAGCACTGCCTCGGTGACCCGGGTCTTGGACCGGATGCCGAGCAGCGCCACGCCGAGCAGCGCGGCTGCCAGGTCGCCTTCGCCGAGGGCGGATCGCTGCTGAATGACCTCCAGCCCGGCATCCTCGAGCGGCCGGATGGCGTCCGGGTGGATGTTCTCGAGCAGCAGCGCCTTCACCGGCCCAGGCTACCGGACTCCGCATTCACCCAGGTCAGACGGGATTTGAGGTGTCATCACCGGTCCCGCAGCCAGATGGCGGGCCGGGTCCGGGCGGCCACGGCGGCTGGCACAGATGTCAGCAGGTTGCCCGCCGCCACCAGGATGGCAGCGCCGAGCACGATCACCAGCGCTGGAACCACCGTCACCGGCACGACACCGAGCGATCCGGCGAACCAGCGCCATGCCCACCGGCCAGCCAGCAGCCCCAGCGGGCCGCCCACCACCACCGCGACGGCCAGCGTGAAGGTGGTCTGCCACGCGATGACCGACCTGATCTGGCTCCGGGTCATGCCGAGCGCCTTCAGCAGGGCGAGTTCGGTGCGCCGGCGGCGCACGGAGCCCAGCACGGTCAGGGCCAGCGACAGCACCGCGGCGGCGGCCAGGCCGATCGCCAGCGCCAGTGGCTGGCCGCCCAGCTGCTCGGCGTTGACCACCTGCGCGGCGAGCGCCTGATCGCGGCGCAGCTCATAGGTGCCGCCTGGGGTCTGGTCGGGATTTGCCGACACGATGTGGCTGACCAGCCGTGCGCGCTGACTGGCCGTGGTGCCCGGAGCCAGGCGAATCGCCACCGCCGAGGGGTACGCGGGATGCGACGCAGCCGCGCTGGCCGGGTGCTGCCCGGTCAGGCCCTCGGTCGTGAGCAGCGTGCCCTCCGGCACCATCGCGCCCCGGCCCAGGGACACGTGCTCGGCACCGCCCAGGCCGAACGAGGGCAGGGTTACGGTGCCCACGATCGTGACCGTGCGCGCGAACCGCCCGCTGCCGATCCGGACCGAGTCACCGACGTGCTTGCCGAGCTGGGCCAGGGTCACGCTGCCCAGCTGGATCTGATCCGGGCCGGACAGCGCCCGGCCGCTCGTGGTCGGCGGCTGCACAGCCCCGCGATGACGCTGAATGCCGAGCACCGGGACGCTCTGCCCGTCGACCTGCAGCTCGGTGAACGCCATCTCCGACCAGCCGGCCACGGCCGGCTGGCCGCGAATCAACCGGGCGATCGCGCCCGGAGTGAAGCTGCCGTAGCCGGCTTCGGCCTGGATGACCACGTCCCAGTTCCACCCGTACCGGGCCGGATGGTTGATCAAGCCGCTGAGGCTGGCGTTGAAGACGACCGCGGCGGCCACCGCGGTCACCGCGGCAACCGATCCCAGCAAGGTGGACCGCACCGGGACCGAATGCCGGCCGGACCCGGGCCCGAGCGCCTGGCGGATGCCCTCAGCCGCCGACGCGGGCAGCCCCGAGGCTGCGGCCTTCCGGGCGATCAGGGACGGCCGGCCGTCGGCGGCACCGCTGGCCCAGCGCACCGAGCGGACCGCCAGAAGCGCGAGCAGCCCCAGCAGCGCGGTGGCGAGCAGGGCCGCTCCGGGACCGAGCACCAGCCAGTCGGCCTCGAACCCGCGGCTGGGGTCGAGATGCCGCACGGGACCGACCGGGGCCAGCGGCGATATGGCCACGGCGCCTGCCAGAGCCAGCATGACTCCACCGAGGACGCCGATCACACCCGGCAGGCCTGCCGCCAGCGCGGCCTGGGCGCGGGAACCGCCGACGGCGCGGATCACCGCCACGTCGGGTGCTGCCCGGCTCAGCATCTGCGCCAGTCCCTGACCGACCAGTATCAGCAGGGCCAGCGCGGCGACCAGCCCAAAAATCGTCAGCGCGGCCGCATCGGGCCGGATGGCCTGCTGCACCTGACCGTGGATGAGATCAGTGCGCTCGACGGGGAAGCTGAGGTCAGTCAGGTTCTGGTGAGTCGTCTGCCGGATCTGCCGCTGCATTGACGTGGCCAGGCGGGCGAGAGCCCGCTCCAGCCGGGGAATGCCAGCCGCGCCGTGAGCCAGGCGCAGCCCGACCTCGGCGTAGGTGAAGCTGGACACCACCTGGCGGGTGGCCCCGGGCGGCAGGATCGCGCCTTCCTGCTGGTCGGACTCATCGACCAGGGCGGGCGGGACCTCCACGATGGCGGCCACCCGGTAGGTATGGGTGAACTGCCGGCCGACCGGCTCCCCTTCCGCGTTCACCCGGTGGTAGGCGTACGTGACATGGCCGCCGACGCCCGTCCTGAACAGCCGGGCGATGAGCGGGGTGAGCACGATCTCGCTGGCCGAGCCGAGCCGGGGCAGCCGGCCGGCCAGGACCGTCGCCCGGTCCTGGGTAAACCACTCACCGTCCAGGCTGGCGTCGACTCCGTTGGTCGCGAAGGACAGGTCGACGTGGCCGTGGACCACGGGGTAGGCGTAGACACCGATGTACGCGACGTGGGAGACGACACCCGGCAGCGAGGAGATCTGCGAGATGGGCCGGAGCACCGGCGTGCCCGGCAGGATGCCGGGCACATCGACGAGTGCGTCGCTGATCCGGCTCGCCGCCAGGTAACGGCCGTACGCGGTATCCGTACGACGAGCGCCGGCCATGGCGCCCAGCGCCACGGCCCCCAGCAAGCCGGTGAGCAGGGCCAACACCAGCGACTGCCGCCAACTGCGCCGCACGGTCGCCCGCCACCAGTACATCGCTGTGGCCAACTTGCCACCCCCCTTTGGCGCGCACAAACTGTGATCGCCATTCGGCCAGTGTGCTACGCGAGCGCGGGGGACGCAGCACGGGTGGCACCACAGCAGCGGACAGGCCACTACCACCACGGCCGGCGTTCTGGATCTTCGGGGGGTGACTAGCGCGCCGCCGGCCTCGAGAGAGAAGCTGCTGACATGGCCAGGCCCGTGAGCGGCGAGGCCTGCGAGGAGGCGCACTAGTGAATGCCATGCGGCGCAAGTTCTGGGGCTGGGGGCTGGAGGGCGAAGGCCTGACAGCGGACGAACTGCAGCAACTGGGTGCAGTGATCGCCGAACGCCTCGGCACCGACGGCATACGCGCGCAGGATCCGCCGCGGGTGGAAGAGCTGGACCTGCGCCCGCCACGGTTGGCGCCGCCGGCAGCGCTCGAGTCAGCGTTCAGCACGGATCCGCATGAACGGGCCGCGCACACCTACGGCCGGTCGTTCCGCGACCTGGTGCGGGCGTTCCGCCGCGATTACGCGCACGCGCCCGACCTGGTGGCATTCCCCCGGGGCGAGGACGAACTCGTCTCGGTGCTGGAATGGTGCAGCGAGGCCGGTGCCGCGGCGATCCCGTTCGGCGGCGGTTCCAGCGTGGTCGGCGGGGTCGAGCCCGACGTCGGTGACGGCTACCGCGGCACGGTCAGCGTCGACCTCCGGCACCTGCAGGGCCTGCTGGAGGTTGACCAGACCTCACGTGCCGCGCGGATCGCGGCTGGCACGCTCGGGCCAGCGCTGGAAGCGCAGCTCAGGCCGCACGGTCTGACCCTGCGGCATTTCCCGCAGTCGTTCGAGTGGTCGACGCTGGGCGGGTGGATAGCGACGCGGTCGGGCGGCCACTTTGCGACGCTGCACACCCACATCGACGAGTTCGTGGAGTCGCTCCGCGTGGTGACGCCGCGCGGCGTGCTGCAGACCAGGCGGCTGCCGGCCTCCGGCGCGGGCCCGTCGGCGGAGCGGCTGTTCTGCGGGTCCGAGGGCACCCTGGGTGTGATCACCGAGGCGTGGATGCGGGTGCAGGCCCGGCCGCGGTTCCGGGCGGGCGCCTCGGTGCTGTTCGCCGACTTCGCCGACGCGGTGGAGGCGGCCCGGGAGGTGGCCCAGTCCGGGCTCCATCCGGCCAACTGCCGCCTGCTGGGCCACGACGAGGCGCTGATGTCGGGCAGCGGCGACGGGTCGCGATCGGTCCTGGTGCTCGGCTTCGAGTCCGCGGACCACGAACTAGGCCCGTGGCTGGACCGGGCCCTGGATATCTGCGCGAGTCACCGCGGCGCGGTCTCGCGCCGGGAGGGTGACCCGGCCGCGGCCTGGCGGGCATCGTTCCTGCGTGGCCCGCACCTGCGCGATGGCCTGGTCCAGCTCGGGGTAGTCAGCGAAACCTTCGAGACAGCGGTCACCTGGGATCGCTTCTGGGAGTTTCACGAGGGTGTGCTCAAAGCCGCGCGGCAGGCGGTGCTCCGGGAGTGCGGCGGAGGCGTGGTCACCTGCCGCTTCGCGTATGTGTATCCCGACGGCCCGGCGCCGTATTACTCGGTCTTCGCGCCTGGCCGCCCCGGCCAGGAACTCGAGCAATGGGATGCGATCAAGCGCGCGGCGTCGGAAGCGATCGAGGCGCTCGGCGGCACGATCACCCATCACCACGCCGTGGGGCGCGATCACCGCCCGTGGTACCTGCGCGAGATGCCGCCGCTGTTCACCGACGCGCTCCGCGGCGCCAAGGCCGACCTTGACCCGGCCAGGATCATGAACCCGGGGGTCTTGCTGGAGCCAACGGGAGCCGTAACCTACAGCCGCGAGGGGGTAGATGATGAGCGCTGAGCTGCCTGGTGCACCTGAGCACGGGAACGGGCCCGGCAAGGTCTTCCGTACCGAGCTCAACCCGGTCGATTTCCTGGAACGGGCCGCGTACATCTACCCGGGCAAGACCGCGGTCGTGGACGGCAAGCGGCGCCGAAGTTACGGGGAGCTCGCGGAGCGATCGTGGCGGCTGGCGAACGCGCTCAGGTCCGCGGGCCTGACCAAGGGTGACCGCGTCGCCACGCTGCTGTTCAATTCGTCGCCGATGCTGGAGGCCCACTTCGGCGTGCCGGCCGCCGGCGGGATCCTGGTCGCGGTCAACAACCGCCTGTCCGCGGCGGAGGTCGGCTACATCCTGCAGCACAGCGGCGCGAAGTACCTGCTGCTGGACACCGCGCTGGAAGCGCAGACGAAGACGGCTGACCTGTCCGGCGTGACCGTGATCCGCGTCGACGACACCGGCTCCCCGGGGGACGCGTATGAGGAGTTCCTGGCCAGCGGATCGCCGGAGCGGCCCGAAAGCTGCCTGCAGGACGAAGAGGAGACGATCTCGATCAACTACACCTCCGGGACCACCGGGCGGCCCAAGGGGGTGCAGTACACCTACCGCGGCGCGTACCTGAACGCGCTCAACGAGGTGATCGTGGCCGGCCTGCGCACCGATTCGGTGTACCTGTGGACGCTGCCGATGTTCCACTGCAACGGCTGGTGCTTCCCGTGGGCGGTCACCGCCGTGGCCGCACGGCACGTCACGATGCGCGCCGTCGACCCCGAGCTGGTCTGGGATCTGATCGACGGCGAGGGCGTGACGAACTACAACGGCGCGCCGACCGTCCACCTGATGGTCATCAACAGCCCGCGGGCGCACCGCCTGGACCGGCCGGTGACCGCGATGGTGGCCGCCGCTCCCCCGTCACCAACGCTGCTGGGCCGGATGAGTGAGCTGAACTTCCACGTGGTGCACGTGTACGGCCTGACCGAGACCTACGGCCCGGTCACCGTGTGCCCCGAGCCAGAGGGCTTCGCCGAACTCCCGGTGGAGCAGCGCGCGAAGTTCCTGGCCCGCCAGGGCCAGGCTTACATCTCCTCAGACCTCGTCCGTGTCGTCGACGATGAAATGCACGACGTCCCGCGTGACGGGGCCACGATGGGCGAGGTGGTCATGCGCGGGAACAACGTCATGAGTGGCTACTTTGACGACCAAACCGCCACCGGGACCGCGTTCAAGGGCGGTTGGTTCCATTCCGGGGACCTCGCCGTATGGCATCCCGACGGCAACATCGAACTGCGTGACCGCGGCAAGGACGTCATCATCTCCGGCGGGGAGAACATCTCTAGCATCGAGGTCGAGCAGGCCATCTCCGCCCACCCCGCGGTGCTCGAGTGCGCGGTCATCGGGATCCCGCACCCGCACTGGGGAGAACGGCCCAAGGCGTACGTCACCCTGAACGAGGGCGCCGCGGCGGCTCCCGAAGAGATCATCGCGTTCTGCCGTGACCGCCTCGCGCACTACAAGTGCCCGGACGCGGTCGAGTTCGGGCCGCTGCCGAAGACCTCGACCGGGAAGATCCAGAAGTTCGTGCTGCGCCAGCGCGACTGGGCCGGCGAGGACAAGCAGGTCGGCAGCGTGTAACTGGCTGGACCCCTGGCGCAGGTTACCCCGCGCCAGGGGGCTTTCGGGTCTTCGTTACTTCACGAAGTACCAGTTCTCGGGGTTGATCGACAGCGTGGACGACTGCGGCAGCGCGCCCTTGAGGTTGCTCGCGACCTCGGTGAGCTGGAAGGCGGGGGCCGGCTGCCACACCTGCGCCAGCTGCTTCGACAGGTAGTCCTCCCATTCGTACATGTAGGACATGTTCCCGCTGAGGAGCGTCTTGTTGATCAGTGCGTCGTTCTCCGCGTCGTTGTAGCCGCCGGAGTTGGTCGCCGCGCCGGAGTAGTAGTACACGTCGCCCGTCGGCAGGTAGTCCGGCGAGAACGTGGCTCCGCCCCAGGCCGCGAAGTCCCAGTTGCACGAGATGTGCGCCACGACGCAGTTGGCCAGGCTCGTCTCGGTCAGCTGATTGATGGGCTTGGCCTGCAGGTTCACCTTGATGCCCACCTGCGACGCGTTCGACTGCAGCGCGGCCATCAGCGACGCGAGCCAGCCGATACCGGAGGCGTACGGAAAGGTGAAGCTGAGCGCCTTGCCCTTGGCGATCCCCGGCCCGCACTTGGCCGGATCGGCGCAGGTGGTGACGCCGCCCGGGTTCACCGTCCAGCCGTGGCTGGACAGCAGCGCCTTGGCCCTGGCGACGCTGAACGGGTAAGGGCCCTCTCCGGATTTCGTCTCTGCCCGGCCCGTCGGTGACAGGAACTTGCTCAGCGGGGTATTCCCGACCGGGCCGACCGTGGGCTCGCCGTAGCCGCGCATCGGGCCCTCGATGATGGCCTTCTGGTTGGTCAGGTACTCCAGCGCCTGCCGGAAGTACAGCTGCTTGAAGACCGGGCCGTTGCCGGTGGTCGACTGGTAGTTCAGCACGAAGAAGTCGTAACCCCACGTGTACAGCGGGGAGAGCGCGTAGCCCTTCGACGACAGCGGGTTGGGGCCGACGGCGGCGTTTGCCGGCTTGGACGGCGCATCCGCCTGAGGCAGGTACCCGTAGTCGATCTTGGTGCTGGCGTTCGGCGACTGCAGCACGTCGTACTCGGCAGCGTCGGTGGTGAACGGGACCTCCTGGAACTCCGACAGCTTCGGCTTGATCGGGCCGGAGTAGGACTTGTTCGGCATGAACGTGATGTGCCCGTCGGAGTTGAACGCGCTCAGCTTCCACGGCCCGTCCACGACGCCCCAGAGCGGATTCGTGGCGTAGGTGTCCAGGTCGTTGGCCTGGCCGGACAGGTACTTGTACACCGCGGCGCAATCGCTGACCGTGGTGTCGCAATGGCTGGGCCCGGCTGCGGTCCGGTCCCACGCCGCGGGCATCGGCGTGATCTGGGTCAGCTGGTTGTACTGGAACCAGGTCGGTGAATACGCCTTGTTCATCGTCATCGTCAGCGTGGTCGAGTTGACGACCTTGAGGTTCGTGACGTTCGACGGGAAGCCGCCCGGGCTGTAGTCGAACCAGTCCTGCGGTACCGCCCGGTCCATGTTGATCCAGAACATGACGTCATACGCGGTCACCGGCGCCCCGTTTGACCACTTGTAGTTCTTCATTTTGATCGTCACGTTCCGGCCGTTGAACGTAGGCGCGTCGGCGACGCTGAGGGCGGCGTTGAACACCGGCTGGGTGCCCTCACCAATCCAGTACATCGGCCGGTACATCAGGTACGTGAAGTCGAACAGGTTCACGTTGTTGGAAACCGCCGAGTCCATGAACGGGAAGATGTAGTCAGGCGGCGAGTCCGGCGGCTCGGCAAACACCGCGGTGCCGCCCTTCACCGGCGTCTTTCCCGAGGCCGTGCTGGAGCTGTTGGTGCAGCCGGCCGCTACCAGCGCCAGGGCCGCAACTCCGGCTACCGGCAGCACCATCCGGCGCCAGACCCATGACCGTGATCTAGGGTGCCGCACACGAGCTGACCCCATCGCCGATCCTCCTAACGAACTCGGGGAGCTCGCTCGGCCAGCACACCTGGTGGCGTTCTCCGGAAGTCAAAGGCGCAGCGACCCGCCACGGCCCGGTTGATGTTGATCACACAGATGAAGAGCATCTTCCCCGAAATATAGGCAGCTTCGCTAGAGCCTCTCAAGACTTAAACTATTAGAAACGCTTCACGCTTCTCTTAAGAAATCCGGGCTTGCACGAGAAGCCTGACTTGGCCAAGATAAGATATGGCCTCTCGTGTTTCGCCATGCCAGTCATTAGCCGCGACTTTCGCAGGCTTAGCTCATTAGCGCAGCGGGGCGTCGTGATTTGCCATTGCTCAACCTGGCTGCGGCCACGCCGAGCAGTTAAGCCGGACCGTTGTCGATCAGGATGACGAGGGCGTAGGCGACCGCCACGGATCCGGGGTCCTTGAGCCCGATGCTGCGCTCCTGGTGCCAGGCGGCGCGGCCTCGCCTGGAACGCCACGACGCGATCTCACCGATGCGACGGTCGAGGAAGGCGCGCAGGTGCCCGGCGGACGCGCCGTCGTCGAGTTCGTCGAGTGCTGGCACGAGAACGTCGAGCAAGGTCTTGTCGCCGAGTTCTGCCCCGCCCTTTGCCACAATGGCTGCGGCGATCGCGCGGCCAATGGCGACCGCTGCCTGCCTGTCGAGCGGCCGCGAGTCGTCGATGCCCGTCGATGCGGCCAGCATGCCCGACCCCACGAGGGCGGCGAAGGTAGACGGGTTGGCCGATGCGAACGCCATCGCGGCCTCGCGCATCAATGCGCTCGAGGTGATCGTGTCCGGCAGCTCGGAGATGCGGTCAGCCATCGCCACGACCCCCGCCGACACGGTCAGCCCGAGATCGCCATCCCCCAGGGCCGCGTCCAGGTCCCGCAGTTCATCGGTGTGCGCCGGCATCCGTTCGGCCAGAGCGAGGAACGCGGAACGCAGTGGGGACTCGAAGTCCGCCGTGGGATGGCTTGCCTGCACGGCGACGGCTTGCTCGACGGTGGCGCTTGCCTGGCGGGGCTCGGAAATCGCGGTGCCGGGACGGTAGAAGGGCGACTGCGCAGGGGCGTTGAGCAGAGCCTCCAGCTCGCTATCCAGGTGCATGATCGAGACTGATGCGCCCGCCATCTCCAGGCTGGTCGCGTATTCCCCGATGAAGTTGTAGGCGATGTGCGCGCCCCGCTCTGTGGCCAGCCGCGCGATCGCCGAGTAGAGCAGGTACAGCTCCTCGAGCGGCGTTGCGCCGAGCCCGTTGACGAGCACGGCGACCCGCGATCCCGCGGTCAGCTCGAGTTCGGCATTGAGGTGCTCGAAGAGCGTTCCGGCAATCGAGTCCGCCGATGCGATCGGAACCGTGGCAATGCCGCTTTCGCCGTGAATGCCGACACCGACTTCCATCTCGCCTTCAGCCAGAGTAAAGGTGGGTTTCCCGGCTGCGGGCAGAATCGTCGGCGCGAGGCCCATGCCGGCGGTCCGCACCGCATTGGCGGCGCGCTGGGCGATCATCGCGACCTCGTCGAGTGTGTAGCCGCGGTCCGCAGCCGCGCCGGCGATCTTGTACACCATCACCAGGCCCGCGATGCCGCGCCGCGTGGACGCCCGGTCCGCAGCCGCGGACAGCACGTCGTCCGCGCCGAGAACCGTGCGGGTCGGGATTCCATGGGCCGAGGCCATCTCCGCGGCAAGGTCGAAGTTATAGACGTCGCCGCCGTAGTTGCCGTAGAGGTACAGCACCCCGTTGCCGCCGTCGGCGGCCCTGGTGGCGGCGAAGATCTGCGCAGGGGACGGCGAGGAGAACACGTTCCCCACGGCAACCCCGGTGGCCAGCCCGGAGCCGACATAGCCGAGGAAGAGCGGCAGGTGCCCGCTCCCGCCGCCGGTGACGATTCCGACCCGCCCCGGCGTGGCGGGTGCGACAACCGCACGCTTGTCCGCGGACGCGAAGCGGTACGCGTCCGGATGGGCGCTGACGATGCCATCCAGCACCTCGTCCACGAACTCGCTGGGATCGTTGATGATCTTCCGAAGGGCCATCGTCTGCTCCTGACACTGATCACGATCGGCACCCTGATTGAATCCGACCGGCCGCGGCCCGGCCGGCCCGGGGTGCGGCGACAGGGCTAATCGCGCCGCGCTGCGCGGCGGGCGGTCTCGCCCGTCCTCGTCGGAACGGCCGCTGACCGGCGAGGCGAGGAACCTGACCTGCTCGACCACGCTGGTGAGATGGCCGCGCTTGCGCGCCAGCGACAACCGGAGTGCCGCGGCCGCTACTTCGAGGCGGTGTTTACGGTCTGGCGACGTCGAACCGATCAAGGCCTCGGCCACGGTGAGGTGGGCTGCGGCGTCGTCCAGGCGTCCCTCGGCAACGTCGCTGGTGGCGCGCGCGAGTGGCAGATCGGGGCCGTCGGTAACGGCACCCGGCGGGAACGCCCGCAGCAGCGCCCGGATGGTCTGGGCCTGGCCGTCCAGCGTCAGGCTGAACGAGTGATCGGCCATCAGCCGCGCCGCCTCACACCAGTCACTGGCGGCCTGCGTGTGCCGGATGGCGTCCACAATCTGGCCCTGCTCGCTGAACCACGTCGCCGCGAGCCGGTGCAGGACCGGCAGCTCTTCCGGCAGCCTGCGGCGCAGCTCTAGCCGGAGCAGGTCAGCGAACAGGTAGTGATAACGGAACCACGTCCGGCCAGCGTCGAGCGAGACGACAAAGGCGTTGGCGTCCTCGAGGTTGAGCAGGATCCGCTCGGAGCCCGGATGACCGGTCAGCAGATCACCCAGCTCGCCGTTGACGCGGTCGAGCAGCGACGTGCGCAGCAGCAGCTGCTGGACGTCGGCCGGCTGGCTCTCCAGCATCTCGGCGAGCAGGTACTCGGCCACGGTCCGGCTGCTGCCAGAGAACTCCGCCACGAATCGTTCCGGATCATGGCTGTGCGCCAGGGAGATCGCCGCGAGCCGCAGGCCTGCGGCCCCACCATCGAGAATTACCGGCGTCTTGCCGATCATGCGATCGGCAAGCTCGGCGCGGTCAAGCTCAAGGACCGGACGGCCCGGCCGGCGCAGAAGACCCTGGCCGAGCTGCCTGCATGTGGAGCCGGGTTGCCTCGACTAGCTCGTCGATCGAGGCCAGGAGCGCCGCGGCCAGGCCCCCGATGTCCTCGTCCCGGACGATGAAGCCGCCGGCGTCGGTGACCTGGGCCTCAATCGTACGGTCAGGATGTTGCCGAGGCTGGGTAGTGCAGATGAGCGGTTTTGGTAGCGAAGCGCTTGCGGTACGTGGTAGCGCTGAGCCCGTAATGGGCCTTGAAGCGCCGGGCGAATCCGCTCTGGTCGGCCCACCCGACTGCCCGCCCGATACTGGTGACCGGCTCGTCGGAGTGCAGGAGCAGGACGGCGGCGTGTTCGGCGCGGAGCTGGGCCAGGTAGGCCATGGGAGGCAGTCCGGTGGCGGCGTTGAACAGCCGTACGAGGTAACCCGGGGCGAGGTGCAGCTCGGCAGCTAGGCCCGTCAGTGTCCAGTTGCTGGTGAGGTCGGCTTCGAGCAGGCGCATCGCCTGCACGACCGCGGGATGGTTCGTCTTGGGCTCTATGGGCAACTCACTACGTGTCTGCGCGACGGCCTGGCCAAGCTGACCGAACAGGAGCGATAGGCGGCCGACGATGTCGGGCCGGTGCAGCGCGGGCGGGCGGTGCCGCAGCGCGGCCAGAGCGTCGAGGTGAACGAGGCATTCGCGGAGAGCTTCGGGCTGAAGGCTTATTGCCAGAACGCCACGGGCGGGCGATGAGGTCGGGCCGGCCCACAGCAGAAAACCCAGCAGGGGATCCTCACGGGTCCAGGACAGTTCGCGGCGCAGCAGTTCGGTGCTGAAGCAGCAGTTGTACACCTCGAATTGCTGGCAGGCCTCGTAGCCGTGCCAGACCCCGGGCCGGAGCAGGACGGCGTCGCCCGGCCGTATCTCGCGCCGTCCGGCCAGGCAGTGGTGGATAGCTTCGCCGCCTACGGCGAAGGCGATCTCCACGAAGCTGTGGGTGTGCACCGGGCTGTCCCACTTGTGGAGGTAGCAGCCCGCGTAGGCCGACATGCTCTCGGTGAAGTGGAACAGGCCCTGGCTCGTCCCTACCGGGGGGTCCTCGTCCACATTGGGTACCATAGCCCCCTCCGCGCCGAAGGTTAATTTCGCGCAAGTACCGGTTCATCACTGACTAGTGACAGCCAGCGGATACGTCAAAGATCGGCGTCATGGACATCACGTTCATAGGCACCGAGCGCAAGTTCGCCGGGCGGCTGTCCTGGTGGCGCTACCGGTCGGTGCTGGCGGTGCTGCTGCTGCCGAGCCTGCTGCTGATCGGCGTCTTCAGCTATTACCCGGCTGTGCGCAGCCTGATCGGCGGCTTCTACCAGTGGAACGGATTCTCCCCGCCAACGTACGTCGGGGTGTCCCAGTTCAGGCAGTACCTCCAGGCGCCGACCTTCGGGACTGAGGCGAAGAACATCGCGATTCTCGTTGGCGGCAGCATCCTGATCAGCCTGGTTTCTCAGTTCACTGCGGCGGAGATCGTTACCCACATGCCAAGGCGCGCAGCCGCCGTCGCGAAGTATGTCCTCGTCCTGCCGATCGTTCTGCCGCCTCTGGTGCTGATCGAGGTCTGGGCCTACCTGCTTCAGCCCGGATCAGGGCTCGTCGACCGGCTCCTGGGCGCCGTTGGGCTGCCGCAGCCTACCTGGTTCAGCGATCCGCGCCTCGCGCTCGTGGGGATCCTGCTGGTCGGGTTTCCGTGGATCTCCAACCTGGGTTTCCTGATCTTCCTCGGCGGGCTGCAGAACCTGCCGAAGGACGTGCTGGACGCGGGCAGGCTGGACGGCCTGGGCGCCGTCCGGCGCGTCTTCGCGATCGACATCCCCCTGCTGATGCCGCAGTTCCGGATCGTGGTGATCTTGTCTGGCATCTTCGCGGTGCAGAATTTCGTGCCGATCCTGCTGCTCACCAACGGCGGCCCGGGCACCGCGACCCTGGTACCGGGACTGGACATGTACCAGTCAGCCTTCCAGAACGACCAGTACGGCTACGGCATGGCCATCGGCACCCTTCTTTTCATCGCAATGCTCATCTTCACGCTCGTCATGATGCGGGCTCTCCGCCCGCGGACAAACTGATCCGGACTCTCACCTGGAGGTGAGGTTTGATGTTCCGAAGAACCCACGTGCGCTCTGCGCTGCCAGCAGCAATTGCCCTGCTGGCCGCGGGTGCCCTGGCTGCAGGCTGCTCGAGCAGCCCGGGCAGCTCAACCGGATCGGGCAGCGGCGCCCCGGTCACAATCAAGGCGGTACTGCCGCCGAACACCGGTCCGATCACAGCGGCCGATAACGCCGGCCTGCAGCAGCTGACCAAGCAGTACGAGGCCGCGCACAAGAACGTCACCGTCCAGTGGCTGCCGAACAACTACGCCAGCATCACCCAGGCCAACGCCGCGATGGAGAGCCAGGCCTCCGGCGGCAGCGCAGCAGACATCGTCTGGGAACAGTACGGTCCGGTCACGTCCGGTGCCTTGCCCGGCCTGCTCCAGAACATCAAGCCCTACCTGGAAAAGCCCAACCCGTACGTGCCGGGCAACTCGAGCTGGCTGTCGCTGTTCACGCCGGTCACCATCCCGTACATGAAGTCGCCCGACGGGGACATCGACATCATCCTCGGGTCGAACGTCGAGACCGGCATGTTCTACAGCAAGGCCGCATTCGCCAAGGCCGGGATCACGTCACCGCCGCAGACCTGGGCGGATTTCATAACCGACCTCGGCAGGCTCAAGTCGGCCGGCATAACGCCGTTCCTGTTCACCACCGGCGCGCCGTGCAATCCGACCTGGTTCGAACGGCTGGCCACCTCGTCTCTGCTCGCAAACCAGGTCAGCCAGTTCGACGTCAACCACGCCCAGGTGACCAACGGTCTGGACGTCGCTATCGGCATCCATAAGGGCATCATCGGCATGAGCAACCCCCGCTACGCCGAGGTCTGGAAGCTCCTCGGCCAGCTCACCAGCTACTCGGCCAGCGGCGAGAGCAGCTACGACGCATGCTCGAACCCCAACACCACCACGCCTCCGCTGAGCTCGCAATCCCTGCTCGTCCAGGGCAAGGTCGGCATCTTGTGGGGCGGCAGCTGGTGGATACCGCAGCTCGACTCGGCGGGTTTCACCGGCAAATTCGGTATGTTCCCTGAGCCCCCCATCACGTCCGCGACGACGCCGCTGGCGATCGGCACCTCCACGATCGGCGTCATCGGCGGCCCGAACGGCAACGGCGAGTGGAGTATCACCTCCCAGCATGCCGACAGCACGATGACCCCGGCCAAGACCGCTGTGGTTATGAACTTCATGGCGTGGCTGTTCACCCCGCAGCACCTCGGCTACTGGCTGAAGATAAGCGGCAGCGGGGCCTATATTCCGACCGAGACCGGTGCGCCGACCGTGAGCCTGCCCGGCTTGTCCAGCCTGGTGCCTACCGGCCGAGTGCCGACCGTGATCGATGTGGTCTTGGATGACGTGCTGTCAACCGCGGCGACCAACTCCGGCATGCGGCTGGTCCAGGAGTACGTCGACGGGTCGCTGTCCTACTCCGCGTTCGCCAGCCAGTGGCAGTCGCTTCTGACCAGCTCGGCGCAGGCCTGGGCGACGCAGAACAACGTCGACCTGAACAAGTACTGAGAGGAACCCAGTGCGTTCGGTCGTTCAGACCGGCCCTCAGGCCGGCCGCCGCCCACCTGCACCTGCCGGGCGGCGGCCGGCCTGGGCCGGGCGGCAGCGGCGCCGTTACCGGTGGATCAGCCTCGCGGCCGGAGGGCTGATCGTGGTAATGACCTACTTCCCCATCGTCTTCGTCGTCTCCAACTCGCTGAAGAGCGGGAAGAACATCTTCAGCAGCGGCGTGTTCTCACTGTTCACCCAGTTCGACTACCAGAACTACGGCACAGCCTGGTCCGGTGTGTCCCGGCCGCTGGTCAACACGATCATCGTCGCCGCGGCATCCGTTGTCCTGGGCGTCACCGCTGCGGCGGCCGGGGCGTACGCGTTCTCCCAGCTCAGGTTCCGCGGCAAGGAGTTGCTCTTCCTGGCCTACATCGCTTTGCTGCTGATCCCGTCGACGCTGACCCTCATCCCGCTGTTCCTCACTATCCAGAAACTGCACCTGTTCAACACCTGGTGGGCGCTGATCCTGCCCTACTCGGCTGCCGCCCAGCCACTGCTGGTGCTGATCTTCCGCGGGTTCTTTGACCAGATCCCGCGGGAACTGCCCGACAGCGCCCGCGTCGACGGCTGCTCCGAACCGCAGGTGCTGCTGCGGATCGTCGCCCCGCTGACCAGGCCGATCCTGCTGACCGGCGCGATCCTGGTCACCATCAACGTCTGGGGTGACTACCTATGGCCGACGATCGTCATCCAGGACCCGCACCGGACCACGATCTCAGCTGGCGTAGAGCAGTTCGTCGGCAGCTTCGGCCTCAACCTGAGCGGCGGCGGCGCGGTATTCGCCGCTTTCGTGATCGCGACCTTTCCCATGTTCGTCCTCGTCGGCGTCACCATGCGCTATTTCGTCTCCGGCCTCACCGAAGGAGCAACCAAACTGTGACCGCAGCACCGCTGACCCCCGCTTGCTTGCGCTGCGCGCACCAGGTCAATCCGCTTGGCGTGGCACCAGACCGGGTCCGGCTCGGCTGGGCGCTGGAAGGCACGGGAACCGGCCGGGCGCAGCGCTCCTACCAGGTTGTGGTGGCCCCGGACGGGACGCAGCTCAGCAGCGGCGGGGATCTGTCATGGGACAGCGGCCGGGTGGAGTCCTCCTGCTCGGCGGACATAGCGTACGCGGGCACCCCGCTGGCTCCCGGCTGCCGGTACACCTGGAAAGTGCGGGTCTGGGACGAGAGCGGATCGATCTCACCCTGGAGCGATCCTGCCGCTTTCGAGGTCGAACTGGACCGAACGGATGGGTGGCACGCTTCCTGGATCGGCCAGAACGGGGCCCGGGAGAGAGTTACCCCGCCCGACTTGCCCGGACCGGTCGACGCGGTGGCTCGCACCCTGACCCCGGCTCCCTACCTGCGCCTGGCCTTCGCGGTGGACAAACCAGTGGCGTCCGCCCGGCTGTACGCGACGGCGCTCGGCCTGTACGAGGCACGGCTCAACGGACGCCGGGTCGGCGACAGGTTCCTCACCCCGGGATGGACCGACTACACCCAGCGCATCCTCTACCAGACCTACGACGTAACCGGCCTGCTGGCCCAGGGAGAAAACATCCTCGCGGCGATCCTCGCCCACGGATGGTACGCCGGCTTCGTCGGCTTCGACGCCAAGCGGGCCGGCGCCCACTACGGCACTGCTCCCGAACTGCTGGCCCAGCTTCTGATCACCCACTCCGACGGAAGCCGCGAGTGGGTCGTCACCAACGAACAGTGGACGTCGTCTGCCGGGGCCATCCGGCACGCCGACCTGCTGATGGGCGAGCGCCACGACCTCGCGCTCGAGCCGAGCGGCTGGGACCGGCCCGGTTTCGACGACTCCGGCTGGCGGCGAGCCCGGCGCCGCGAACGCGACAGCACGCCGCTGGTCGCCGACCCGGGTCCGCCGATCCGGGTGACCGAGGAGATCGCGCCGCGCAGCATCGCCGCCCACGACCAAGGGCAGCACATCATCGACTTTGGCCAGAACCTGACCGGATGGCTGCGGATCAGGACCGACGCGCCGGCCGGGGCGTGCATACGGATCCGGCACGGCGAAGTGCTGGCCGCCGACGGCACCCTGTACACAGAAAATCTGCGCACCGCCCGCCAGACCGATGAGTTCACCACCGGCGGCGGCCCGGAGGTGCTCGAGCCGCGGTTCACGCTGCACGGATTCCGGTATGCAGAGATCTCGGGATTGCCCGGCGACATCGGCCAAGCCGACATCACCGCCCGGGTGGTGCACTCCGACATCCCGGCAGCCGGGCAGTTCGAGTCCTCCCAGCCGTGGCTGGACCGGCTGTTCGCCAACATCGACTGGGGGCAGCGCGGCAACTTCATCAGCGTGCCGACCGACTGCCCGCAGCGCGACGAACGACTCGGCTGGCTGGGCGACGCCCAGGTCTTCGCCCGGACCGCCTGCTACAACCGGGACGTCGCCGCGTTCTTCGCCAAGTGGCTCGACGACGTGGCCGACGCCCAGCTGGATTCCGGCGCCTTCGCCGACCTCGCCCCGCGCCTCGACCTCCGCAACGTGCGCGGAGCCGGTGCACCGGCCTGGGGCGACGCCGGGGTGATCGTCCCCTGGACGGTGTGGAAGATGTACGGAGACACCGGCGTCCTGCATCGGCACCTCGGTGCCATGACCGCGTGGATGGACTTCCTCGAGCGGACCAACCCCGACTACCTGCGGACCCGGAAGCTCGGCAACAGTTACAACGACTGGCTGTCACCAGGCGATGACGACACCCCGCACGAACTGCTCGCCACGGCCTACTGGGCCCACGACGCCGCGCTGATGGCCGAGATCGCTGACGCGACCGGCCGGGCGGACGACGCCGCCGGATACCGGGCGCTGCGGTCGAAGGTCAGGTCCGCGTTCGCCGACGCCTTCGTGGGCGCCGACGGCCAGGTCACCTCCGAAACCCAGACCGCCTACGTGCTCGCCCTGCACATGAACCTGATCCCCGACGAGCTGCGTGCCGCTGCGGCAGATCGCCTCGTTGCGGCGGTCCTGGCCGCGGGCTGGCACCTGACCACCGGGTACGGCGGCGTCGGGCACCTGCTCCCGGTACTAAGCTCCACCGGTCACACCGAGATCGCCTACCGGCTGCTCGAGCAGGGATCCGTGCCGTCCTGGCGGTACATGGTCGAGGCAGGCGCGACCACCATGTGGGAGCGCTGGGACGGCTGGACCGCCGAGCGCGGCTTCCAGTCTCCCTGGATGAACTCCTTCAACCACTTCGCGTTCGGCTCCATCGGCGAATGGCTCTACCGCTTCCTCCTCGGGATCGATCAGGAACCTGGCACCGCCGGCTTCGGCCAGCTGCTGCTCCGGCCGCACCCCGGCTGGTCACTGGAATGGGCCCGCGGCACCTACCGGTCCATCCGGGGACCGATCAGCACCACCTGGAGACGATCCGGTGACTGGTTCACCTTCCAGGTGGAACTTCCGCCCAATGCCTCGGCCAGTGTCCACATCCCCAGCGGCCAAGCCGCGGAGGTCCGCGACAACGCCGGCCACCCGCCCGCCTCACTCGGCCGCTTCCCCGGTGCCCAGGATGTCCAGGAGGCCGTCTTCCATATGGGCTCGGGCGTACACGAATTCTCGGGCCCTGCGATGCCCGGTTCCGGACACCCAAGATGAACGCGGACACCTTGAACCAGCTACACCCGTCACGGACTGCCCGCCACAGCCACAGTGCCCGGCGGTCTCTGACAACCGGTCCGGTTTGCTGAAACGTTTCATACTAGGAGGATCGAAATGAGGCATCGAAAAGGCCAGGCGAAGCTGGCACTGTCGCTTACCGCCGCGGTCGCGCTCCTGGCCGGGCTGGCAGCCACGCCAGCCCACGCCGACCCGAAGGCCAATCCCGGGGGCTGGCGGTCCTACCTGGAGCAGCCCGCGACCAGTAACGTCAAGGCCCCATTGGCAACCGTCCTATCAGGGCGCGTCATCAACGCCCGAGGGCTCACCTCAAGCGGGCACGGAGACACCACGCTGACCGTGACGTCGGGCAACGACCCGGCCACCGTCCTTCTGGACTACGGCGTTGAGGTCGAGGGCACGCCGTACCTGGATGTCGAGTCATACAGTGGCACGACCCCAGCGGTGTCGCTGGCGTTCAGCGAGTCCAAGACCTACCTGCACACTCCCGGATCGGGCACGCTCGCCGCCGCGGCCGCGGCCGGGGCGACGGCCGTCTCACTGCAGCCGGGAACTACTTTCAGCCCGCTCACGTTCGCCGCGGGCGACACGGTGACCATCGGATCCCCCGCCGAGACCGACCACATCGTGTCGGTATCCGCAACCACCCTGACGCTGAGAACGCCGCTTACCGATGCCCACCCGGCAGGGGCGGCCGTGACCAGCACGCCGGGAGCCGTCACCGGTGACTCCGCTTTCCAGGCGCGCCAGGTCTCTTTCACCGTCACCGCTAACGGCACGCTGAACAGCGGGCTCATGGGCGGATTCCGGTTCGAGGCGATCACGCTGACCACGCCCGGCACGCTGGTGCTCCGGGGGCCGGCGTGCAGTTCGGCGACGGCTACCTCGCCACGGCATCGGACTACCAGGGATTCTTCCTGTCCAGCTCGAACGCGTTCAACACGATGTACTACGACGGCGCCTACACCGAGCAGACCGACATGCAGCCGGCCGGCACCAACGGCGCGGCAGAGCCGTCGGTCCTGGACGGCGCCAAGCGCGACCGGGCGGTCTGGTCCGGAGACCTCAAGATCGAGGGCCAGGGCATCGCGGACACCCTCGGGACCAACGGCGACAACTACGTCAAGCAATCCCTGCTCACCCTGATCACCAGCAGCAAGCAAGGCGGCGGCCTCAATGCCGACACGCTGTTCGTGACCGGGCCCTACAGCAACTCCTACTCATCATGGACGCTCGACGCCGCGACAACCTACTACCGGAACACCGGAGACACCGTCTTCGCCCAGGAAGTCCTGCCCTGGCTGGAAGGGCAGCTGTCCTACGATGCGACTCTGACCGACGGTGACGGGCTAATCGTCACCGGGCCACAGATATCGACCACGAACGGCGGCTACGACTGGGACTTCTACGACGGCGCGAAAACCGGCGCCGTGACCGAGTTCAACGAGCTCTACTACCAGGACCTCCGCGACGTCGCCTATATCGAAGCGAACCTCGGCAACGCCGCGAAGGCCGCCGCGTACAACCAGACCGCCGACCACGTGCGCAATGAGATCAACGCGAATCTCTTCAACCCTGCAACCGGCACCTACTACCTGAGCGAATCCGACCACACTACGTTGGCGCAGGACGCCAACGCCCTGGCTGTCGTGCTCGGCATCGCACCGGCTGCCAAGGTGGTGCCCGGGATCCTGAGCGCGCTGAAGACGCTGTGGGGGCCGCACGGCTCCGAGCCGTTCTCAGGAACCACCTACAGCAACCTCATCAGCCCGTACATCAGCGCCTACGAGGTGGAGGCGGACTACATGGCCGGCGACACCGCCGACGCCGAGCACCTGCTGCACCTCACCTGGGATCAGATGATCGATCCGCGGAACCCGTTCTTCACCGGAACCATGTGGGAGAACATTGGACCCGACGGCACGGCAACCGAGGCTCGGACCAGCCTGGCGCACGGCTGGGCATCCGGCCCGACGCCGATCATGACCGGATACGTACTCGGCGTGCAGCCGGTGAACCCGGGCTACCAGACCTTCACCGTGACACCGCACCCCGGCAGCCTTCACTGGGCCGAGGGCGCGGTCCCGACGCCCTACGGACGCATTTTCGTGCGGTGGACGAGGGACGGTCACGGGTTCTCGCTGACGGTCGTGGCGCCGCAGCAGACCACGGCCCTCATCGAGTTGCCCGACGGGCACCACGTCGCGCTGGCCGGCGGTCCGGGCGGAACCGAACGCACCTTCGCCGGCTGACGGCCAAGGCCCGCAGTCCTTTAGCGGGTCCTGCGCGCTGGCGCACCGCGGGACCCGCCGACCGCCCGAGTCCTGACCCTGCTCCCCATTATCGCCGCCACGAGTCCAGACGAATCGCCGAGATATGAAGGGGCTGGTGAATCGATTCATGGTCAAGCGTCCAGCCGCCGGTGAGCCGTTACCGTTCGGCAGATGCCCGGCCGCCACCGGATCGTTGTCGACTGAGACCCCTTGCACGTGTCGGTACTGAACAAAGCTGGCCGATTGACTCACGATGACAAGGAGCCGCAATGAGTAGCCCTGACCGCGGCCTTGAGAACCTGGTAGCCAAGCTCGATCTCGAGGAAAAGGTCTCGCTGCTGACCGGCGCGGACTATTGGTCCCTCCACGGCCACCCCGCGATAGGGCTCCGCTCGATGCGCACCTCTGACGGCCCGGCTGGGGTGCGCGGGCCACGCTGGGATGAACGGGATGTCGCGCTGAACGTGCCCGCACCGGTGGCGCTCGCGGCAACCTGGGATCCGCGCCGCGCCGAGCTGGTCGGCAGCCTGCTCGCCGCCGAATGCCGCCGCAAGGATGTCGACGTGCTCCTCGCGCCTACCGTCAACCTCCAGCGCAGCCCGTTCGGCGGCCGAAATTTTGAGTTCTTCGGCGAAGATCCGCTGCTCACCGCGGCGATGGGCGGGGCACTGGTCCGCGGGATCCAGCGCTGCGGCGTGGCCGCCACGGTCAAGCATTTCGTCGCCAATGACACCGAGACAGAGCGGTTTACCGTCGACGCCCATGTGAGCGAGCGGGTGTTGCGCGAGCTCTACCTGGCGCCCTTTGAGCGCATCGTCCGCCAGGTCCAGCCATGGGCGATGATGGCCGCCTACAGCAGCGTCAACGGCCACACGATGACGGAATCGCCAATGCTCAACGACATCCTCAAAGGCGAATGGGGATTCGACGGTGTGGTCGTCTCGGACTGGCGCGCCGCCCGGACCGTAGCGGCCGCCAAGGCCGGCCTGGACCTGGTGATGCCGGGCCCAGCTGGACCGTGGGGTCCCGCTCTCGTCCTGGCGGTGCGGCAGGGCCTAGTCAGAGAGGCAGCGATCGATGACAAGGTGCTACGGCTGCTCCGGCTGGCGGAACGCGTCGGAGCGCTAAACCATGGCGGGGGTGGCCGATCCTTCGAGCCGGCCAGGGCTGACGAGTCGTGGACGGAGGATCGCGCCCGCGAGACGCTGCGCTCCGTTGCGGCCGCCGGCTTCGTGCTCGCCCGCAACGACGACTCGCTGCTGCCTCTCGATTCGCGGTCACTTCGGCGGGTGGCTGTCCTCGGCCCGAACGCCGCCGTTCCCCGCACGCTCGGCGGCGGCAGCGCCACCGTCTTCCCGCCCTACCGGGTCTCTCCTTTGGACGGGCTGCGCGCCGCGCTGGGACCAGACGTGATCGTCGACTACTCGCCGGGCGTGCGCAGCCACACCAGGACTCCCCTCGCCGCTCCTGCGCTGCTGCACCTCCCTGGCAGCACCAGGCAAGGCGTCCTGGCGGAATTCATCGCCGAGGATGGCACGGTACTGGCCACCGAGCATCGCGCTGGCGGCTTCTGCACCTGGCGCAGCCTCCCTGAGACCGTCACACCCGCACAGCTGGCCGCGGTCCGGGTCACTACCACGGTCCAGCCCTTAATCTCAGGCACCCACGTCATCGGGTGCTCCGGCCATGGACGGTTCCGCCTGACCCTCAACGGCGAGCTCGCGTTCGACACATACTTGAGCGTGCCGGGCGGTATCGATCCGACCGAGGCGCACATTCGCCCGCCACAGCATTCAACCGCCGTCAGCTTGCAGGCCGGACAGTCCGTAGGCGTGGTCCAGGAGTACCTTGTCGGCGACCTTGACCACCAGACGTCATTCGTCCTCGGGGGCCTGTCGTTCCAGCTCAACATCGAGGAGCCGTATCGGCCAGACGACGAGGAAATCGCCCGCGCCGTCCGGCTGGCACAGGCTGCCGACCTGGCAGTCGTGGTCGTGGGAACGACGGAGGAGATGGAGAGCGAAGGTTTCGACCGCGCCACGCTCGACCTGCCCGGTCGGCAAGACGAACTCGTCGGTAGGGTCGCCGACGCCAACCCCCGGACCGTGGTGGTCGTGAACACCGGAGCCCCGGTGCTGCTGCCCTGGGCGGACAAGGTGCCTGCTGTCTTGCTGACCCTCTTCCCGGGACAGGAGTATGGCAACGCGCTGGCAGACGTGCTGTTGGGCCGGTCGGAGCCGGGCGGGCGGCTGCCCGTCACCTGGCCTGAATCACCAGGTGACCTGCCCGCAACTATGCCGAACGGCGGGGCGCTGGCCTACGTCGAGGGACTCCACATCGGATACCGGCACTTTGACCGGGCTGAACGCGAACCCCGCTACCCATTCGGACACGGTCTGAGCTACACCCGCTGGGAGTACCTTGCCGCTGAGGTCGTTCCTTCGCCAACGGCAGGCGGAGCGCCGGGGGATGTCGTCGTTCGTGTCCGGCTCAAGAACGCCGGGGCCAGCTACGGGTGCGAAACGATCCAGCTCTACGCGTCCCGCCCGGACAGCGCCGTCGAACGGCCCGTGCGATGGCTAGCCGGGTTTGCAAAGGCCGAAGCGCCCCCAGGAGTCGAGGTGACAGCCGACATCGCCATGCCTCTCCGTTGTCTTGCTCACTGGGATACCGCAGACGGCACATGGGCCATTGAGCCCGGCACCTACCAGCTCGGCGTCAGCCGGTCCAGTCGCGACCTGGCGCTGGCGATCACGATCGCGATCAGTCCCGGTACTGACATGCTGCGCGGCGACCCAGGCGGCCGATGAGGGGATGCGACAGGCGCAGACTGCCAGCCACCGCATTGAGGGCATCGGGCTCGGAACGGCGACCTGCCCTGGAGGCCGCGGCCCGGGCGATCAGGGACGGGGCGAACCTGGACGGCTACTTCCTCTCTGGTCGCTGCTGGACAACTTCGAGTGGGCCTGGGGCCACCAGAAGCGGTTCGGCATCGCGTCCGTCGACTTCGGCACGCGGCGGCGGATCCCCAAGTCAAGCGCGCGGTTCTACCCGGACGTGGCCCGTGCCAACGCCGTCCCGGCGCTGCCCCCGGCCGGATTTCTCTGGAACACCGGCGTGACTACGCCCAGCTCATCAAGAAGTCGCTCGGCTCGGCGGTCGTCACAAGCCTCGACGTGACCAGCACCCCAGCCATCGTGACGAACGCCGGCGTCTCCACGTGGTCGGTCAAGTACACCGCCACGCTGACACCAGCAGCGTCAGGCGTCGCCGAGTTCGAACTGTCCGCCGGGAACAACGCGACGCTGTCGATCGGCGGACGGCAGGCTGTCAGTTACGGGCCGGGCACCGGCTCCACATTCACCGGCCTGGCCAGCCTCACCGCCGGTGTCGCCGTCCCTTTCGAACTGGATGCGACCGGCCTTGCCGCCAGCAGTGGCGGCGGGTTCTTCGGTCCACCGACCGTTGTGGACCTGACCTGGGCGCCACAAGAGAACCTGCTCTGGCAGCAGGCGGCCAGCGCGGCACGGTCCTCGGATGTGGCCGTCGCCTTTGCCAGCAACTACTCGGCCGAGGGCAGCGACCTGCAAACCCTGCAGCTGCCCGGTGACCAGGACCAGTTGATCGAGGCCGTGGCGCGGGCCAACCCGACCACGATCGTGGTGCTCAACACCAGCGGCCCGGCCTACATGCCGTGGCTGCCCAGCGTTGCGGGCGTGTTCGAGGCCTGGTACCCGGGCCAGCAGGACGGCAACGTGGGCAGAGCCAGCGGCTCACCTTCCGCATCACCCGCCAGGACATGAGCTACTACCAGACCTCCTCGAGCAGCTGGGTAGCCACTCCTGGCTGGTACCGCGTCAGCATCGGCAGCAACGAGCGCGACCTGCCGCTGAGCGCCCCGTACTGGGCCGGCTGAGACCCAGTACGCCACATACGTGCCGGGCGGCGGATCCCCCGCCGCCCGGCACGGCCCTACGGCGCGCGGTCGCTGACCGCGCAATCACGTCAATGGCCCAAATGAGCGCCTAGCTCGCCTGAACCTCAGGACTCCAGTCCGACGCTGATCCCGCGATTCACGGCGCACCCCGCCAGGAACCCGCAGCTGAACCGCGTGGTTGGCACAGGGACCGCTCCATAGCCTGAACCAGGGGCAGATGACAGCGAAAGTCCCTAGGCCCGTGGCCAGCCAAGGCAGCCAGACCGCCGCCCGCGCAGGCAAGCTGATGCGAAAACACAACGCCCTGGCCCGGCGGCTGATCGACCGCCAGGACGACTACCTCAGGTTCACCCGCGACACGGGGCTACCCGCAGACAACAACTCCGAGCGCGACATCCGCATGGCCAAGCTCAGGCAGAAGGTCTCTGGCTGCCTGCGCACATGACCGGCGCCCGCCAGTTCTGCGCGATCCGCAGTTATCTGTCCACCGCCGCCAAGCACGGCCTGACCTTCTTCGACGCCCTCGTCATGCTCACCCAAGGCCGACCATGGATACCCGCCATTTAATGATCACATTCGAATCGGCGAGACTGACCAGTTACCAGCAGAACATGACCGGTTACGAATCAGCGAGACCGGATAACATAGTCCTCTGCCCAGCGCACACCCTTGTTCTGATTGTTGCGTGGCGCCTCAACTCTTAGGTTAGCGCCACGATCCGGGACATCCTCAACCGGCGCGAGATAGACCTGCTATGTATCAGGGCAATAGACGCCGAAATAATCGATGTCGCCCCGGTAAGAGCGATACTTGCTGTCGCGGCACCAGATCGATGTCGGGAAGCACACTGCGCCCTTGATCAGCCTCCCAGCCTTGCACTGGACCCGCCTAAGCTTGCTGCCGTCGTCGAAGGCGATATCGTAAGGGCCCCCATCGCCGAAAGGGAGCAAAGGACGCTGGCCCGCCTAGAGCAGCGCGACGAGCACAATCCCTGCGGTATTGTTGCCGATTGTGCTTGTGTCCCGCATGTTCTCTACCCTAGAGAATTCTGAAGACCAAGCAACGAAATTAAGTGGAGCTGAGGGGATTCGAACCCCTGACCCCCTCCATGCCATGGAGGTGCGCTACCAGCTGCGCTACAGCCCCTTAATTCATACACATTCTAAAACGGCCGGGAGGCAGTATTAGCAACACCCACCTTACCAGCCGCTGCCGCTACCGTCGGCGCTCTGAACCGCGAGGCGCGCCGGTAGCGTCTCAGGCCTGTGCCGACTGAGCTATAGCCTCGCCACGAAGCCGGACCAGCAGGCCACAACGCCACGTCAGTGTACAAGACCATCCCGGGTAAACGCATCCTGGCATCGGCCCTGACCGTACGTCACCGTCTGTCCGCGGAGTCGGGCTGCGGCTCGGGCGCAGTCTCTTCTTCGGGTCCGGCCGCGAGCACCGGCACCGGCTCGAGATCGAGGTCCGGCAGCGGGCCGACGTTGTGCTCGAGCAGCCGCCAGTTCCCCCATCGCTGGCCCAGAACGGACCATGAGCAGTTGCCCAGCGGGCCGAGGACCCGGTTGCGCTCGGTAAGGCCGAGCAGCCGCGCGATGCCGAGTCCGATCGCCGCCCCGTGGCTGACGAGCACCACGAGCGACCCGTCTGCACTCTCGACGACCCGCTCGAACGCGGCGGACACCCGGTCGGCCACGGCGCTGATCGGCTCGCCGTCGGGCGGGATCCACTCCGCGTACGCCTCCGGGTAACTCTCCCGGATCTCCCGGTCGGTCAGCCCTTCCCAGGCCCCGCCGCCGCGCTCTCGCAGGTCCTTGTCGAGCTGCACGGGCAGACCGGTGAGCTCACCCAGGTACCCGGCGGTCTCGGCGGCGCGGACGAGGTCCGAGGAAAAAATCGCATCCGGGCGCATGGCAGCCAGGTAGCGGGCGGCATGGCGCGCCTGCTCGCGGCCGGTCTCGTCCAGCGCGATGTCGCTGTGGCCCTGGAACCGGCGCTCGGCGTTCCACGCCGTCTGCCCGTGCCGCCAAAGCACGAGCCGCAGCACGGGCCCCGCGGCGCGGTCCGGCCCGACGCCCACCGCGGGCTGACCGGGCGCGGCGGGGTTATCTCCCGCCATGCTCAGCGCTGCCTGTTACCGGGCGAACCCGGTCGGCGCGCCCCGGCGATGGCGGGCTCGGGCAGCGGTATCTGCGGGCAGTCCTTCCACAGCCGTTCGAGCGCGTAGAACACGCGCTCCTCGGCGTGCTGCACATGGATGACCACGTCGATGTAGTCGAGCAGCACCCAGCGTCCTTCACGCTCGCCCTCGCGGCGGACCGGCTTGGCCCCGACCCGGCGCAGCTTCTCCTCGATCTCGTCCACGATCGACCTGACCTGGCGGTCGTTCGACGCGGAGCAGAGCAGAAAGGCGTCCGTGATCACGAGCTGGTCGCTGACGTCGTAGGCGATGATGTCTGTTGCGAGCTTGTCCGCCGCTGCCGCAGCGGCGATCTCCACGAGCTCGACGGCCCTTGGGGTGGCTGTCACGTGTGCTGCTCGTCCTCCTCGAACTCAGCTCTTGTCTCTACCATCGCACATCAGCAGGCGACGTGGCACTGCGCAGTTCAGGGTATCCCGCATTGGGGCATGATCCGGGTCAGCCGCGCCGCCGGGCCGCGTCCGCTTTCCGGTAGAGCGTCCGTTTGGAGATGTACTGCACGATTCCGTCCGGCACCAGGTACCAGATCGGCTCCCCGGCCTCGACGCGCTGCCGGCACGTGGTCGACGAGATCGCCAGCGCGGGGATCTCGATCAGGCTGACCCGGTCGTCGGGCAGGCCAGCGCCAGTCAGATGATGCCCCGGCCGGGTACAGCCGACGAAATGTGCCAGCTTGAAGAGTTCGTCCGCATCCTGCCACGTCATGATCTGCTGCAGCGCGTCCGCGCCGGTGATGAAGAAGAACTCCGCGTCCGGCCTGCGTGTCGCGCGCAGGTCGCGCAGGGTGTCAATGGTGTACGTCGGCCCGGGCCGGTCGATGTCCACCCGGCTGACCGAGAACCGCGGGTTCGAGGCCGTCGCGATCACAGTCATCAGGTAGCGGTCCTCGGACGCGGAGACCTGCCGCCCCTCTTTCTGCCAGGGCTGCCCGGTGGGCACGAAGATCACTTCGTCCAGTGCGAAGAAGTGCCCGACCTCGCTCGCCGCCACCAGGTGCCCGTGATGGATGGGATCGAACGTGCCGCCCATCACTCCGATGCGCCTGGCGGTGTGCCCGTCGTCCATGAAGCAAATCTAAAGGCAAGCCCGGTCAGCCCGTCTCTAGCTCACTAGATGTCCGATCTGGATGGCCGCCGAAGAACGGCTCACGCGAGGCCGGGCAGCGGCGGATCGCCATCCGCCCACCGGCGCAGCCGGACCGCCTTGCCGACATCACTGCGCGGCACGGTCCCCGCGGCGAGCACCCGCACGGCGACACCGACGCCAAGCTGCTCTCGCAGCCGCGACTCGAGTTCCGCTGCGGACGGCATCGGCGCGGAGCCACGCGTTCCAGGTTCAATACAGGCCAGCAGGCGCGACGGGATCTCGCGCTCGTCGAGGACAAGAAGGTAGTCGGGGGCTATGGCGGGATCGGCGAGCAGCACCCGCTCCACCTCGCTCGGGTAGACGTTCACCCCCCTGAGCACCAGCATGTCGTCGCGGCGGCCAGCGATCTTGCTCATCTTCACCAGCGTCCGGCCGCAGGCGCAGGGGCCGCGGCGCAGCGTGGCGATGTCGGCGGTCCGGTACCGCAGCAGCGGCAGCGCCTCCTTGGTGACCGTGGTGAACACGAGCTCCCCTGGTTCCCCGTCAGGTACTGGGCGACCGGTGGCCGGGTCGACTGCCTCGACCAGGAAGTGGTCCTCGTTGACGTGCAGCCCGTCGGCGGCCACCACGCACTCCGCCGCGACGCCGGGCCCGATCACCTCGGACAGGCCGTAGATGTCCAGCGCCCGCAGGCCGAGCAGTTCCTCGATCCTGCCGCGCATGGCGTCGGTCCAGGGCTCCGCGCCAAAGAGGCCCGCAGACAGCCGCAGCCCTTCGCCGGGCCCGTAGCCCGCCTCGGCCAGTGCCTCGCCGAGCCGGATCGCGTAAGAGGGCGTGCAGGTCAGAATGTCCGGTTGTAGATCCCGTAGGAGCGTCACCTGGCGCGCGGTCATCCCGCCAGATACCGGCAGCACCGTGGCGCCGAGCTCGATCGCGCCCTGATGGATGCCGAGGCCGCCGGTGAACAGGCCGTAACCATACGCGTTGTGCACCAGGCTGGCCGGCCCGGCGCCGGCCGCGGCCAGCGCCCTGGCGCACATCCGTGCCCACAGCTTCAGGTCGGCCCGGGTGTAGCCGACCAGCGTGGGCCGCCCGCCGGTCCCGCTCGAGCCGTGCAGCGCGACGACCTCCGCCCGCGGGACCGCGAACATCCCGAACGGGTAGCCGCGCCACAGGTCGTCCTTGCCGGTCATCGGGAGCCGGGCCAGGTCCGCCAGCGTGACGTCGGCGCCGCTGGTGACGCCCGCGTCCTCGAGCCTCCCCGCCTGGACCCCGCCGGCCGCGAGCAGCCGGCCGATCAGGCCGCGCAGCCGGGCCTGCTGCAGCTCCGCGAGCTGCTCGGCTGGCATCGACTCGGCATCAGGCTCAAACATGGGCACCGCTACTTCCTGGGTCATGTGCTGCATTCTCGCGCCCGCCCGCCGTTCCCGCACCCCGCGCCCCAACCGCGCGCCGGCTCGGCCTGCTCGCACCCTCGCTGTCACCGGCCAGCGACCTCGCCCGCGCGGCGCCGCGCCAAAGACGCGCCAAAGAACAGACGTGGGGCCAACCAACTCGAGATATTGCGCGTTTGGCCATACCATGGCTGCATGACTTCCGTGCCTGACCGCTCCCGGGTCCGTCTGCCCGGTATCAGCTCCCGCGCCTACGAACATCCGGCAGACCGCTCCGCCCTGGTGGCGCTGCGCAAGCTGTCCGGATTCGACACCCTGCTCCGCCGCCTGGCAGGGCTGTTCAACGACCGCAGCCTGCGGCTCATGTTCCTCGCCAGCTCGGTGCGCGCGTCCGAGCAGCAGTTCCCGCAGCTGTACCAGTCGCTGCTGGACGGCTGCTACATCCTGGACCTGCCGACGGTCCCGGAACTATTCATCTCCCAGGACCCGACGGTCAACGCGATGGCCCTGGGCGCGGACAAGCCGTTCATCGTGATCACGACCGGCATGGTCGACCTGATGGACGCCGAGGAGATCCGGTTCGTGATCGGGCATGAGCTCGGCCACGTCCTGTCCGGGCACGCGGTGTACCGGACGATGCTCTACCACCTCCTCAACCTGGTCACGCGGATCGCCTGGCTGCCCGTTGTGCTCCCGGCCAGGGGAGTGATCTGGGCACTCGAGGAGTGGTACCGCAAGTCCGAGCTGTCCTGCGACCGCGCGGGCCTGCTGGCCGGCCAGGACATCGACGCCGCACGCCGCGCGCTGATGAAGACGGCGGGCGGATCCCGGCTGGTCGAGTTCAACTCGGACGCGTTCCATCAGCAGGCGCGCGAGTACGACGCCGTTCCCGACGTCCGTGACGGCCTGCTCAAGCTGCTGCAGTTGCAGGGCACCACGCACCCGTTCGCGGTGATCCGGTTCGCTGAGCTGGACCGCTGGGCCGACACCGGGGATTACCCCAACATCCTGGCGGGCAACTACCCGCGCCGGGAGGACGACCCCGACGCCTCGGTCGGCGACGAGTTCAAGGCGGCCGCAAAGTCATACCAGGACTCGTGGAGCCGGTCGGCGGACCCGCTCATCGGCGCGGTCCGCGGAGTGGCCGAGACCGCGGCCGGTGCCGGGCAGCGTCTGTTCGGCGGCCTCGGCGGCCGCCGGGACGACGACAACGGCAGCAGCAACTAACCGGCACCGGCGCATTGCGAATTCCACGGACTGTGGACGGATCTGTGGATAGCGCGGTGGAAATGCCGGTAAGCGCAGGGGATAACTAAAGGTGTCCTGTGGATGGCCAAAGAATCTTGAAATAGCTTCGGGAAACCTCTTGTGCCAGGTCAGGCTGAGGCTGTAGAAATTCACTCACCACCAAAAACGGGTGCCGATCCCGGGGGCAACTCCAGGAAACGGCCGAGGAGCCGGGTAACCGGCACCGAGGGCGGGTGCCCGGCGGCGGTGGGCGGCCAGGCAGCGCAGAGCAGCCGAGCAATCGGTTCGCTAAGCGGGGCAGGGCCAGGCGAGGCCCCTGCATCTCATACATGCGGGGGCCTCGTCGCATTCTCGGATAAGCCTCGCCGCGCCCCCTGTGTGCGGGATAGGTGTCGCGGCACCGACATTCGCGGCACCGACATTCGCGGTACCGACATTCGCGGTACCGACCCCCAATACCGCGCAGAGCGAAAACCCTGGCCGCGGCTGTAACGTTCCCGGGCCCGACGGTGTCTTCATGCCGAACAGGCAAACGCCCAAGGAGGACACCATGGCGCTACGCGTCCCGAAGGCTCAGCTGCCCGCCGAGCTCCGAGAGAGCATGATCAAGCAGCTGGGTGCCGTGCCCGAACCCGTCGAGGTGACGTACAACAGCCCCAGCGTGGCCCTGTCCAGCCAGGAGTTCTCGGCCAAGGTGGCCACGTGGGACGAGGCGGACGCCAGCCTCAAGACGTTCGCGCACATGGCCGTCGCAGCACAGGTCGGCTGCAGCTGGTGCCTGGACGTCAACTACTTCCTGGCGATGAACCATAACCTGGACCTGGCCAAGGCGAGCCAGGTCCCCCGCTGGCGGGAGTCAGGGGTGTTCACGCCACTGGAGCGGGACGTGCTGGAGTACGCCGAGGCTATGACCAGCACGCCGACGACCGTCACCGACGTGCTGTCGGCGAGTCTGCTGGAGCGGCTCGGCCCCGCAGCGCTGGTCGAGCTCACCGTGTTCATCGGCTTTGGCGCCGAACTGGTGGCGAAGGTGCTCGCGCGCGCGAGCCGGTCCTCGTTCTGGTCGACGACCGTGTGGCTCAATTGCGCGCCCGCGGGCCGGATCGAGGTCGCCGGCGAGCGTAGTGCGATGAGCCTCGTGGTCGAGGACGGGCGCGTCGCCCGGGTCTACCTGTTCCGAAACCCGCTGAAGCTGACGCGGCTGGACGAGGCCGGCCTCGCCCGCTGACTCCGCCGTTCGGCAGGTGGCGGCCGGCTGTCGGTGGCTCCTGGCAACATGTCCACATGAGCGGAGGCCGGGGACACCAGCGAGCGACGCAGCCGGAGGACCTGGGGCGGTTCTTTGTGGAGCGTGCCAACGCCGGAGACGTTGAGGGGCTGGTGGCGCTGTACGAACCCAGCGCTGTGCTCGCCGTCCCCGGTGGTGCTCACGCGGTCGGCACGGAGGCGATCCGGCAGGCGCTGCAGCGTTTCCTTGACGGGCGGCCGACGGTCGCCGGCGACAGCCAGCCCGCGCTGCGGTTCGGGAACCTGGCGCTCACCTCCACGAGGTTCGCGGGCGGCGCAACCGCCGAGGTCGCCCGGCGCCAGCCGGACGGCACCTGGCTCTGGGTAATCGACCAGCCCAGGGTTGTCGGCTGAGAGTGCCGCCGGCCGACCCCAGCGCTGCCGGCCAACCCTAGCGCTGCCGGCCGACCCCAGCGCCGCCGGGACGCCGCCGCCTACGGAACGAGCGTGAGGTCGCCGACCGGCTGCAGGCCATCCAGGACCTTCGGCAGCTCGCCGGAGTACACGACACCGAGTCGCTGCGTGGCCCTGGTCAGCGCGACGTACAGATCGTTGAGGCCGTGCCGCGATTCCGCCACGATCCCGGCCGGGTCGCCGATCAGCACCGAATCGAACTCCAGGCCCTTGGCCTGGGCAACGGTGAGCACCACGACCGGGCGCTCCAGGTCGGAGTCCTCCCCTATGGCCGCGTCGGGCATCACTGCCTGGATCGCCGCCCCGAACTCGCCGAGCAGGGCGGCGGGCACGATCACCCCGAGCCGGCCATCACCGTTCGACGAGGCGGCCCGGCTGGCGGCGTCGGCAAGGGTGCCCGCCAGATCCGAGGGTGAGGCGGCCAGCCGCCAGGGCATCGCGCCGGTGTCCCGCACGGAGTGCGGCAGCTCCAGGGCCGGGTCGATCGCGGCCAGCACGTCCGCGGCGACCTCCATGATCTCGGCCGGGGTCCGGTAGTTGATGGTCAGCCCGGTCAGCCGCCACCGTTCCCCCTGGTACCGCTCGAGCACGCTCGACCAGGACAAGGCCCCGGCCAGGCTGCCGGTCTGGGCGATGTCGCCGACGATCGTCATCGACCGGCTTGGGCACCGTCGCATCAGCACCCGCCACGCCATTTCCGAAAGCTCCTGGGCCTCGTCGACGATGATGTGCCCGAACGTCCAGGTCCGGTCGCCGGCCGCCCGCTCGGCGGCGGTCAGGCCCTCGTCTTCCTGCTGCCGCATGGCCAGCCGACCCGCATCCACCAGGTCGGATCCCATCAGGATCTCCGGGTCGTCTTCCAGGTCGCGGGAGATGATGTCGAGCACGCCACGCGCGTAGTCGATCTGCGCCCGGCGGCGGCGCTCGGCCGCGATCCTCGCCGCGCGGTCGTCCTCGCCCAGCAGCTCAGCCGCCTCGTCGAGCAACGGCACGTCAGCGGGCGTCCACTCGCTGCCGGCCGGCCGCAGCAGGGCAGAGCGCTCGGCCGAGGTCAGCCGGGGCGCCGCGGCGGCGAGCAGGTCGCCCGACGACAGCAGCTCGTCCACCAGCCGCTGCGGCGTGAGGATCGGCCACAGCCGCTCGATGAGCGCCCGCACGCCGGGGTCGTTGCGCACCTCGTGCCGGAGCTCGTTCACGTCGGCCTTACTGAGCAGGTTCTCCTCGCCCAGTACGTTGGCGCCGATCCGCGCGGCGAGTTGCTTGGTGAGGGCGTCGGCCAGCTCGCGGGCAAACACCTGGCGCGCCTGGTTGTGCGGCCTGCGCGAGCGCCGGGCCCGCTCCCTGGCCTTGACGGCGACGGACGGGGTCAGGCGCAGCGTCTCGCGGTCGATCAGGACCTCGACCGGGCGCTCCGGCACCCGCTGCCGGTTCCGGACCGCGGCCGCAATGACGTCGGTCATGGCCAGCCTGCCCTTGATCTCGGCCGTCTCCGGCGGATCGCTGCCCTGGGCGCTGATGCCGGGAAAGAGATCGGCCACGGTCGACAGCAGCACGCTGGTCTCGCCGAGCGACGGCAGCACCTGATCGATGTAGCGCAGGAACGTGGCGTTCGGGCCGACGACGAGCACGCCGCGCTTCAGCAGCTGCCGACGGTAGGTATAGAGCAGGTACGCGGCCCGGTGCAGGGCCACCGCCGTCTTGCCGGTACCCGGGCCACCCTGGACCACGAGCACCCCGGCCAGCTCGGAGCGGATGATCCAGTCCTGCTCGGCCTGGATTGTCTCAACGATGTCGCGCATCCGCCCGGTCCGGCTGGCGCCGAGCGCGGCCAGCAGCGACGATTCGCCCGTGAGCCCCTCGTGCTTTTCCGGATCAGCGGCGGCCAGGTCGAGGATCTCATCGTCCAGGCTCACCACGGTCCGGTCCCGGGTCTTGATGTGCCGGCGCCGCCGGACGCCGGCGGGCGACGCGGCAGTGGCCAGATAGAACGGCCGCGCAGCATCGGCGCGCCAGTCCATGAGCAACTGCTCGTAGTCATCGGAATCGTCGTGAATACCGATCCGGCCGATGTAGAAACGATTTCCTTCGTGGAAATCCAGCCTGCCGAAGCACAAGCCGTGCTCGGCCGCGTCGAACTGGGAAATCTGCTGGAGGTACATGGCGCTAAACGCCTCGCGCTCGGTCCGGGCCTGGTGCGTCCCGCCGCTCTGCTGCAGCACCTGTGCCAGCCGGTCCGAGGCGCGCTTCCGCATGTCGTCAAGCCGACCGTAGAGCATGGAGACGTACCTCTGCTCGCCCCCGATGTCATCCCTTGACAATCATGCTTCCTTTCGGTAACGTTATCCCGTTGGCTATACTTAATAGGTTCGTGATTCATCAAGAAGGCGTGTTATCAAGCGTAGCGCGCTTTTTTTAATGCTCGCGACGCCGCTATCTCGACAATCTCGGGTCGGTCCCGCGCGGGCCGAAGCCGGCCTCCTCGGGCAGGTTCGGATCCCAGTCGAACACGACCGCGTTGTCGTCGTCGCCGATCAGCACTTCGGCACCGGGCAGCGCTCCGGCCTCGGCCAGCGCGTCCTCGATCCCGAGCCGCGCCAGCCGGTCGGCGAGGTAGCCGACGGCCTCGTCGTTGCTGAAGTCGGTCTGCAGGATCCACCGGCGCGGCTTCTCGCCACGGATGACGAACCTGTTCTCCCCCGACCTGATCACCTCGAAGTCCCGGCCGGCGACCGGCGCGGGCCGGATCACCAGCCGGGTCGGCTCGGGCGTCGGCAGCGCCTTCCGAGCCTCGTCGACCAGGGCCGCCAGCACGAACGAAAGCTCCCGCAGTCCCTCGTGCGTCGCCGCCGACACCATGCAGACCTGATAGCCCCGCGCTTCGATTTCCGGGGCGGCCAACTCGGCCATCTCCCGGCCGGCGGGCACGTCGATTTTATTGAACGCCACGGCCCGTGGCCGGTCCCGCAGGCTCGCGCCGGTCGCCGCCTCGTACGCGGCGAGCTCGTCTTCGATCACGTCCAGGTCGGCGATGGGGTCGCGGCCGGGTTCCTCGGCCGTGCAGTCGATCACGTGCAGGAGCGCCAGGCAGCGCTCTACGTGCCTGAGGAAGTCGAGCCCGAGGCCCTTGCCGCGGCTGGCCCCCGGTATCAGCCCCGGCACGTCGGCGACCACGAACTGCGTGTCACCCGCCTCGACCACGCCCAGATGGGGGGTCAGCGTCGTGAACGGGTAATTTGCGATCTTGGGCCGCGCCGCGGACATCGCCGCAATCAGCGACGACTTGCCCGCATTCGGAAACCCGACGAGGCCGACGTCGGCGACCGTTTTCAGCTCGAGCACCAGGCGGTGTTCCACGCCGGGCTCCCCGCGCAGCGCGAAGCCTGGCGCCTTCCGCCGGGCCGAAGCCAGCGCGGCGTTCCCCAGCCCGCCCCGGCCGCCCTGAGCCGCGATGAACCTGGTTCCGGCCCCGACCAGGTCGGCGAGCACCTCGCCGTCGCTGGTCTTCACCACCGTTCCGTCGGGCACGCGCAGCACCAGGTCGGCGCCCTCCGCGCCGCTGCGGTTGGAGCCGGCGCCCTGCTTCCCATTGGCGGCCCGGCGGATCGGCCGCCGGTGAAAGTCGAGCAGCGTCGAGGCATTGGGGTCGACTTCGATGATCACGTCGCCACCCCGGCCACCGTTGCCTCCGTCCGGGCCGCCGAGCGGCTTGAACTTCTCCCGGTGGATCGAGGCACAGCCGTTCCCGCCGTTGCCCGCGCTAACGCGAAGCTCGGCCCGGTCTGCGAATTCAGCCACTCCCTCACTCCGTCCCGGCAGCGCTCCCCCGGCGCGATCCAGCCTTCTGCTCCTTCAAAGGACCGATCGCTGGCTCCGCGACAGGGGCATTTCCATGATCTGGGTAGAAAAGCCGCTTATTTGGTCGCCATCTACCACGATCATGAAAATCCCGTCCGGCAGTCGGACGTCTGCCTGACGAGCGTTCTAGCGGGCCTTGGTCGCCGCGGCCGCCTCGGTCTCCTCGGGGATCACGCTCACGGCGCGGCGCCCGCGCCGCGTGCCGAACTCGACCTTCCCGCTGACCAGGGCGAACAGGGTGTCATCCCCGCCGCGACCGACACCGAGCCCGGGGTGGAAGTGCGTTCCGTGCTGGCGGACAATGATCTCGCCCGCGCCCACGAACTGGCCACCGAACCGCTTGACCCCGAGTCGCTGGGCGTTGGAGTCGCGCCCGTTCCGGCTGGATGACGCGCCCTTCTTGTGTGCCATCTCAGTCCTTCTTCCTCGACCTGGCCGAGCCGCTGCTGGCCGATGATGCGCCGGCCTTCTCGGCGTCGGCCTTGCCAGCGCCGGCCTTGGCCGAGCTTGCCTTCGCGGTGCTGGCCTTGCTGGCACTCGCCTTGTTGCCGGACTTGGCCGTCGCGATGCCGGTGATCTTCACCTGGGTGTACTTCTGGCGGTGACCAAGGCGCCGACGGTACCCGGTCTTGTTCTTGTAGTGGATCATGTTGATCTTGGGCCGGCTGCGGCCCCCACGATCTCCGCGGTGACCTGGTAGCTGCCTACCTCCGCGGGGTCGCTGATGACCTTGTCGTCGTCTATGACCAGCACGGCGGGCAGCGTCACGCTGGAGCCGACCTCACCGGCGAGCTTGTCAACCGTCAGGACATCGTCGACCGATGCCTTCTCCTGCCTGCCACCGCAGCGCACGATCGCGTACACCGAGAACTCTCTCTCCCTTATGCGGGCCCGCCGCGAGATCCGCGGCTTCGTTCGTCCAGCATCGATGCGAACTGGCCCGCCTGCGTAGCGCACGGCCCTGATCCGAGCGTGCTGCCGCCGGCTTGTCCGACGCGCCGACCACAAAGAATATCAGACATCCAGGCCTCAGCCTGCTGCCGTCTGAGCCTCCTGCCCGCCGCCCTGCTCGCTGCCGCCACGCCGCTCGTCGACGCCCTGCCAGACGCCGTGCTGGGCCGTTTCGTCCTGCCGCGTGCCATCCGGCTGCGGCTCGACGCCGCCCACGGCCTGGGCGCTCACGTCCGGCTGCACGGCGTGACCGTCGGGGCTCGGCGCGTTCAGGTCCGGCTGCGACTGGTGGCCAGCAACCGGCGACCTTACGTCCGGCTGTGACGCCGGGCTGCCGACGGGCGGAACACTCCCCTCGGGCTGCGTGGCCTGACCGTCGAAGGTCGGCGCGCTCACGTCCGGGCCAGCGGGGGCGCCGACGCCGTCCGCGGCGGCCGACTCGCGGTCGCCACCGAAGGAGAGTCGGCCGTCAACGGCCTGCTCGGCCTGAACCGCCGGCGCAGCCTGAACCGCCGGCTCGGCCTGAGCGGCTTGCCCAGCCTGAGCGGCTTGCCCAGCCTGCTCTGCCTGCTCTCCCTGCTCTGCCTGAACGGGCTGCTCGCCCTGAACGGGCTGCTCGCCCTGAACGGGCTGCTCGCCCTGAACGGGCTGCTCGCCCTGAACGGGCTGCTCAGCCTGGGCGGGCTGCTCGGCCTGAGCAGCCTGGGCTCCGGACGACCTGCGCCTGCGGCGGCCGCCCGACCCCTGCCGGGAGCCGGTCGCCGCGCCGTCGGCCGAGCCGTTGCCCTGCGCGCCGCTCGCCGCCGACCGAGAGCCGTCCGCCGCGCCGTCGTCCGCTGCCGCGCCGTCCTCGACGCTCTTGGGCTGGTCCGCCGCTGCCACGTGGCTGGGATGCGGGCCCGACGAGCCACGGCCCTTCCCGCCGCCCCGGGAGCCGCCCTTGACGTTGCCGCCGGAGCTCTGGCGGTCACCGGCCGGCACGTGGTCGACGGGCTCGAGCGAGACCATCACGCCACGCCCGTTGCAGTGCTCGCAGGGCACGGAGAACGCCTCGAGCAGCCCAGAACCGACCCGCTTGCGGGTCATCTGAACCAGGCCGAGCGAGGTGACCTCGGCCACCTGGTGCTTGGTCCGGTCCCGGGCCAGGCACTCGAGCAGCCGCCGCAACACCAGGTCGCGGTTGCTCTCCAGGACCATGTCGATGAAGTCGATCACGATGATGCCGCCGACGTCCCGGACCCGAAGCTGCCTGACGATCTCCTCGGCGGCCTCCAGGTTGTTCCGGGTGACCGTTTGCTCCAGGTTGCCGCCCTGGCCGGTGAACTTGCCGGTGTTGACGTCGATGACGGTCATCGCCTCGGTGTTGTCGATCACCAGCGACCCGCCGCTCGGCAGCCACACCTTGCGCTCCAGCGCCTTGGCGATCTGCTCGTCGACCCGGTACGCGGCGAACACGTCCCGGTCCTCGCTCCACCGCTCCATCCGTTCCGCCAGGTTCGGCGCCACGTAGCGGATGTACTCGCCCACCAGATCCCAGTCACCGTCGCTGGCGATGACCAGCTTGGTGAAGTCCTCGTTGAAGATGTCCCTGACCACACGGATGGTCAGGTCGGGCTCGCTGTAGAGCAGCTCCGGCGCGGTGGCCGACTTGGCCTTGCGCTCGATCGCCTCCCACTGCGCGGCGAGCCTCGCGACGTCGTGGGAGAGCTCCTCCTCGGTGGCCCCCTCAGCCGCCGTCCGCACGATCACGCCCGCGTCCTCCGGCATCACCTTCTTCAGGATCTGCTTGAGCCGGGTGCGCTCGGTGTCGGGCAGCTTTCGGCTGATCCCGGTCATGGACGCGCCGGGAACGTAGACCAGGTACCGGCCGGGCAGGCTCACCTGGCTGGTCAGCCGGGCACCCTTGTGGCCGATCGGGTCCTTGGTCGCCTGGACCAGGATCGACTGGCCGGACTTGAGCGCCGACTCGATCCGCTTGGACTCGCCCTCGAGCCCGCTGGCGTCGAAGTTGACCTCTCCGGCGTACAGGACCGCGTTCCTGCCCTTGCCGATGTCGACGAACGCAGCCTCCATCGAGGGCAGCACGTTCTGCACCCGGCCGAGATAGACGTTGCCCACGTAAGACTGGTGGCTGGCCTTGTCCACGTAGTGCTCGACCAGGATCCCGTCCTCGAGCACCGCGATCTGGGTCCGGTCGCCGCGCTGCCGGACCACCATGATCCGCTCGACCGCCTCGCGCCGGGCCAGGAACTCCGACTCGGTGATGATCGGCGGCCTGCGCCGGCCCGATTCGCGGCCCTCACGCCGCCGCTGCCGCTTCGCCTCGAGCCGCGTGGAGCCCTTGACACCCTTGACGTCCGGGCCGTCATCCCCGGACGCAGCCCGGGGGGGCCGCACGTGCACGACGGTGTTCGGCGGGTCGTCGGACGCCGGGGCCTCACCGTCGCCGGAGTGGCCGCTGCGCCGCCTGCGCCGGCGCCGCCTGGCACCGGTCCCCTGGCCCTCGCCAGCTTCCTCGTCGTCGCCCGCTTCGGCGCCACCGTTCGCGGACGCCTCGGCGTCTGCTTCGGCGCCTGCGGGCTTGTCCCCGCCGTCGGCCGATGCGTCAGCGGCCTGCTCGGCCGTGTCCTCGCCGCTGCGGCCCTTGCCGCGCCCGCCGCGGCGCCTGCGCCGGCTGGAGGAACCGCCTGCCGCGGCGTCCTCATCCTGCTCGCCAGCACTGGAGGGCCGATCCTCCCCTGATCCCTGCGCATCCGCGCCACCGTCGCCGGCCGCTGGCTTGCGCCCTGGCGAGGAGGTAATGTCCGGCGGCTGGAAAATCACCAGCGGCGGCTGGAACGCGGCAGCCGGTGCAGTCTGGGCGGGCTGCGGTGTCTGTGGCACCTGAGGCGGCTGCCAGACGGCAGGCGCCACAGACGGCGCATCCGTCGCCGCGCTGTCCTCGCGGGCCGGCCTGGCCTTACCCCCGCGTGCTTGCCTGGTCTTCGGGCCGGCTGGCTCGCCGGCTGCGCTAGGTGCGCTGGCTGCGCTTCCGCGCCCGCTGGCCTGATCACCAGGCGCCTGGGCCGAGCTGCCAGCCTGGCTACCAGACGACTGGGCCGAGCCGCCTGCCCGGCTACCAGACGACTGAGCCGAGCCGCCTGCCCGGCTACCAGACGACTGAGCCGAGCCCCTGGCCTGGCTGCCAGACGACTGGGCCGAGCCGCCGTCCTTGTTGCCAGCCGACTGATCCGAGCCGCCAGCCTGATCATCAGGCGACTGAGCGGACCCGCCGGCCTGGTCGCCGGCTGGCGGGCCGGCCGGCCTGGTCGCCGTGCGGCGGCCGCGCCGGAACAGCCCGCGACTGCGCCCCCCGGCTTCCTTGCTGCCGGGGTCGGCCGCGTCCTGTCCCTGCCCGGCCTCGGCCGGGTCCTGAGTTACCTCAGCGGAGTGGCCAGCTCGGGCCGGCCTGTCATCGTTATCTGATTCTCTATCGAATCGCTCGGTTTCGAGCATCCGGGCAATCTCCCGTCATACTCCCGGGCGCGCGGGCCGAGAGTAGGCCCTGTCGCGCCACGCGGGAGTTGTTCGTACGCGCTGGCCAGCGCGGTAGCAGCCGCTGCGTCAGGTTCAGCTGCGGTGCCCGCGTCTGTCAGGCGTGATTCGGATTCCTGTCTTTTAGCCGCAGCCCGGCCGGGCGACAGGGGGATCGGGCCGACTGCCGCCAGCCCTGCGGACCCCGCCGTCAGCCCTGAGGGCCGTGGCAATACGAGTTCGCCGCTTCCGGCGGCAACGCCGGTGCGAGTGCCCCCGATAGCGGCCTCCATGCCGAGCGCCCCTTGCGCCAGCCGGGTCACCACGGCGGGTGACGACGGCGCCAAGCCAGTCATGGCGCTGAGCGCGGTCAAAACGTCATCGGGTCGTACGGCCGGTGTCAAGTGCCGAACAACCATTCGAAGTATCACACATCCGGCGTCCGCATCCTGCGCGGCACGCCGGTCAAGCTCAAGCGTGACCACGGCGGCTCGGGCGTCGAGCTGCCGGATTCCCTTGCTGGTACGGCGTTCTACCACGGCACTTTCCGCGGCCAGAAACGCCTGCACGGCCCTGGCAGCCTCGTCCGGGGCGACGCCGGGCAGGATCACCTGCCACTGCGACGCCTCCAGCCGCAGGGCGGCGATGCCGCCTGGCGTATCGGCCAGCTCCAGAACCTCAATCACGTCAATCCCGTCCGGCAGGGCGGCGTCGAGCCGGTCCCGTACGTCCGGTTCGGGACACGCGCTGGTGAGCGCGATCTCCAGGTACTCGGCCTCGCTCGCAGTGCCAGTCGGCGCTGCCCCCGCGTACGAGATCTTCGGGTGCGGCGTGAATCCCGCGGAGTACGCGATGGGCAAGCCGGCCTTTCGCACTCCCCGCTCGACCGCACGCGCGACGTCCCTATGGCTCGCGAAACGCATCCTGCCTCTCTTAGCGTACCTGATCACCAGGTACTGAGCCACGGGCGGAGGCGGCGGGCCAGCGGGCATGGGACGTGCCATCTAAGCCCCGCTCCCAGCATCGTTTGTCGCCTGCGTTGAAGCGTTAACGCTCACTTTGGGCCTACTATGCCCGCCCGCGACATGCCCGCCCTGCCCGCCCGCGCTATGCCCGCCCTGCCCGCCCGCGCCCTGCCCGCCCGCGACCGTCAGCGGCAGCAGCTTGGTCCCGCTGGGGCCGACCTGGATCTCGGTGCCCATCGCCGAGCAGGCGCCGCATTCGAAGCACGGGGTCCAGCGGCAGTCCTCTACCTCCTCGGCCCCCGCAGGGTCGATCGCCGCGAGCCAGTCCTGCCACAGCCAGTCCCGGTCGAGCCCGGCGTCGAGGTGGTCCCAGGGCAGCACTTCCGCGTAGCCGCGCTCGCGCGTGGTGTACCAGGCCAGGTCCACGCCGTCGTCGGCCAGAGCCTCGGCGGCGCTGCGTTCCCAGCGGTCATACGAGAAGTGCTCGCTCCAGCCGTCGAAGCGCGCACCGTCGGCCCACGCTGCCCTGATCACCTTCGCGACCCTGCGGTCCCCGCGAGACAGCAGCCCCTCAACGATCGACGGCTTGCCGTCGTGGTACCGGAACCCGATCGCCTTGCCGTAGCTGCGGTCAGATCGCAGAGTGCTGCCCAGCGCCCGGAGGCGCGCGTCAACGGTCTCGTGGTCGCACTGGGCCGCCCACTGGAACGGGGTGTGCGGCTTGGGCACGAAGGCGCCAATGGACACGGTGCAGCGGATGTCCCGGCGCCCGCTGGCCGCACGGCCCGCCTCGATGACCCGGCGGGCCAGCCGGGCGATGGCGAGCACGTCCTCGTCGGTCTCGGTCGGCAGCCCGCACATGAAGTACAGCTTCACCTGCCGCCAGCCGCTGGAGTAGGCCGTCGTGACGGTCTTGATCAGGTCTTCTTCGGTGACCATCTTGTTGATCACCCTGCGGATCCGGTCCGAGCCGCCCTCGGGCGCGAACGTGAGCCCGGACCGGCGTCCACCCCGGCTGAGCTCGTCCGCGAGCGTCACGTTGAACGCGTCGACCCGGGTGGACGGCAGCGACAGGCCGGTGTTCGTCCCCTCGTACCGGTCGGCGAGGCCGGTCGCGATCTCGTTGATCTCGCTGTGGTCGGCGCTGGACAGCGACAGCAGGCCCACCTCGCTGAAGCCACTGGCCTTCAGGCCCGCGTCCACCATGTCGCCGATCGTGGCCAGGGTGCGCTCCCGGACCGGCCGGGTGATCATCCCGGCCTGGCAGAACCGGCAGCCCCTGGTGCAGCCGCGGAAGATCTCCACGCTCAGCCGTTCGTGCACGGCCTCGTGCACCGGGACCAGCGGCTTGCGCGGGTACGGCCAGGAGTCGAGGTCCATCAGCGTGTGCTTGGCCACGGCCTGGGGCACCCCGGGCCGGTTCGGCACCACCCGGGCAATCCGGCCGTCGGGCAGGTACTCGACGTCGTAGAAGCGCGGCACGTACACGCCGGCCGTGGCCAGCCGGAGCAGCAGGCCGTCCCGGCCGCCCGGCCGCCCCGCGGCCTTCCAGGCCCTGATCAGCGCGGTGATCGCCAGCACCGCCTGCTCGCCGTCGCCGAGCACCGCGCCGTCGATGAACTCGGCGATCGGCTCCGGGTTGAACGCGGCGTGCCCGCCTGCGAGCACCAGCGGGTCATCAGGGCCGCGCTCCCCGGCGGACAGCGGCATCCCGGCGAGGTCGAGCGCGGTCAGCAGGTTCGTGTAGCCGAGTTCGGTGGAGAAGCTCACGCCGAGCGCGTCAAACGCCCGAACCGGCCGGTGCGATTCAACCGTGAACTGGGGCACGTTGTGCTCGCGCATCAGCTTTTCGAGGTCCGGCCAGACGCTGTAGGTCCGCTCGGCCAGGGTGCGGGCTTCCCCGTTCAGGATCTCGTACAAAATCTGGATGCCCTGGTTGGGTAGCCCCACCTCGTAGGCATCGGGGTACATCAGGGCCCAGCGGACATCCGTGGCATCCCAGTCCTTGGCCACGGAGTTCAGCTCGCCGCCGACGTATTGGATCGGCTTGCTCACCAGCGGGAGCAGCGGCTCCAGACTGGTGTACACCGACGGCACAGGCATCGTCACAGCCTACCGGCGCCTGCCGGGGGCCGGGTCAGGGCGCCGGCCGCAACGCCCGCCCGAAGCGGCGGAATACGCCGGACAGCAGCAATTCCTACGATTTAGAGATTACATGCCGGGTAGCGGGCAAAACTTCTGAGCGCCAGGCGGCTCGCGTACGGGCCGTCAGCCGGGCGCTCCACGCGCCTGCCGACCGGGAGGGGGCCATGCACGTAGACCCGTACATCATCATCGGCAGCGCCGTCGTCGGGCTGCTGGTCGGGCTGACCGGAGCCGGCGGCGGCGCGCTGATGACGCCGATGCTGATCCTGCTGTTCGGCGTGCAGCCGTCGGCGGCGATCTCCAGCGACCTGGTCGCCGCGGTGCTGATGCGGCCGGTCGGGGCCGCGGTCCACCTGCGCAAGGGCACCGTGAACCTGCGCCTGGTCGGCTGGATGGTGCTGGGCTCCGTCCCGGCCGCCTTTGCCGGGGCCTATCTGCTGCACCTGCTCGGCGGCGGGTCCGCCGAGCAGAAACACGTGGAGATCGCCCTCGGCGCCGCGCTGCTGGTCGGCGCCGCCGCAATGGTGCTGCGCTACATCCTGGACCGGCGCTCGGGCAACGAGCGCCGCGGCGCCGTCGCCGACGTCACCTGCCGGCCGCTGCCCACCGTGTGCATCGGCCTGGTCGGCGGCCTGATCGTCGGGATGACCTCGGTCGGCTCGGGCTCGCTGATGATCGTCTTGCTGCTGTTCCTGTACCCGATGCTCAGCGCTGGCCAGCTGGTCGGGACCGACCTGACCCAGGCGGTGCCACTGACGCTGGCCGCGGCGCTGGGCGCGCTGGCCTTCGGCCACGTCGAGTTCGGCGTGACCGCGTCGATCGTGATCGGCAGCGTGCCGGCGGTCCTGATCGGGTCGCTGCTGTCCTCCCGGGCGCCGGACCGCTACATCCGCCCGGCCATCACCTTCGTGATCTTCGTTTCGGGCCTGAAGTACGTCGGCGTCCCCGCCACCGCGCTTGGCTGGACCATGGCGGCCCTGCTGGCCGTGGCGGTGGTGTGGCTCGGCTGGGCGCGGCCGTGGCGCGGCGCTGAGCCGCCAGCCGCCGGGCTGGACCAGCCGGCCGCCGCGGCGCAGGAGCAGAGCCTGGCGAGCCCGCCCGGGCCGCCCGGCTAGAAGCCGGACGGGTAGCCTTGACCGGCATGACCGCAATTGGTTCGGAACGCCAGTAGCATGACGTCGGCGGTCGGCCGGGGAGGCCCGGAGTGTCCCGTCCCTGGAACCTTGGGTGGCCGTGTCGCTGCCGCCGGGTTTCCAACCGGCCATGCTAGAACTGCGTCATAGGGCATAGGTGACCGCAGCCGCACCGGGGGGGCGACCGCGGTCCATCTACGGTGATGACGCTCGCTTCCTCCGGACAGGGACACGCTGCGCCGCGTCAATGAGAGGGTGGAATGCAGATCACGTGCCTGGGCCATGCTGGCCTGCATATCGAATCCCGCGGCGGGACGATCCTGTGCGACCCATGGAAAAACCCGGCGTACTTTGACTCGTGGTTCGTGTTCCCTGACAACAGCGGCCTGGACTGGGAACGGTACGGCAAGGCTGACTACCTCTACGTCTCCCACCTGCACAAGGACCACTTCGACCCGCAGAACCTGCGCGAGCACGTGTCCCGTGAGACGACGGTGCTGCTGCCCGACTACCCGGTGCCCGACCTGCGCGAGGAGCTCGAGAAGCTCGGCTTCACCCGCTTCGTCGTGATGCCCAACGGCAAGGAAGTCGAGCTGAACGGCATGCGGGTGATGGTGCAGGCGCTGCAGGCACCCGTCGACGGGCCGCTCGGCGACTCGTCGCTGTCAGTGAGCGACGAGACCGCCACGATCCTCAACCAGAACGACGCCCGCCCGATCGACCTCGACGCCATTCAGGCGTTCGGCCCTTACGACGCGCACTTCCTGCAGTTCTCCGGGGCGATCTGGTGGCCGTGGACCTACGAGCTGCCCGAGTCAGCGAAGCGCTCGTTCGGCGCGGCCAAGCGCGCCAACGGCCTGGACCGCGCGGCGCGGTACGTCAAGGCCATCGATGCCACGTACGTGATCCCGTCCGCCGGCCCGCCGTGCTTCCTGGACGACGAGCTGTTCGGCCTCAACGACCTGAACGGGGACGACCCGGCGAACACGTTCCCGGACCAGACGGTGTTCCTCGGCTACCTGCGCGACATCGGCATCGAGGGAGGCCGCGCGCTGACGCCCGGTGCGGTGCTAGAGGTCGATCACGACCACTGCGAGGTGCACTGGCCCTCCACCACCGAGAAGGCGATGGAGCCGTTCACCGACAAGGAGCGCTACCTGCGCGACTACGCCGCGAGGGTGCGGGACCGGATCGCCGCTGACAAGCGCGGCTGGCCGGTGGACGGGATAGACGTGCTGGCCGAGCTCAAGGCCTGGTTCGAGCCGCTGCTGGAGCTGGCCGGGCACATCAAGGCCGGGGTGGGCGGCCCGGTGCTGCTGCGGCTGAGCGACGGGCGGCCGATCGTGATCGACTTCCCCGCTGGCGAGGTCCGCCCGTACGCCGGCGAGGCCTGCCGGTACCAGTTCACGATCGCCCGGCCGCTGGCCGAGCGGCTGATCGCCGACCACGAGGTCGACTGGGTCAACAGCCTGTTCCTGTCCATGCGGTTCCAGGCCCGGCGGATCGGCCCGTACAACGAGTACCTGTACACGTTCTTCAAGTGCCTGGCGCCCGACCGGCTGATGTATGCCGAGGGCTGGTACGCCGACAAGGGCAACGACGAGGAAGACATCAAGCTCGGCGACTGGATCATGCAGCGCCGGTGCCCGCATCTGCGCGGGGACCTGAGCCGGTTCGGCCAGATCTCGGACACGACGCTGACCTGCACCGTGCACGGCTGGCAGTTCGACCTGGAGACCGGCACCTGCCTGTCCACGGACGACGAGAGCTACCGGCTCCGCTGCCACCCCGCCGACGTCAAGACCCGTAGTACCGGCTAATCCCGTCAGCCCTCTCATGCTGTATCACTGGTCCCGCCAGCCCCAGCTGCACCGTTCGGGTATCCGGTTTCAAGCCGACCTCGGCTAGCCGAAGACGGCGTGGTGGCGGTGCACGCTCTGCAGCGCGCCGATCGCCATCATGTCGGCGAAGATCGCCGAGCCGCCATAGGAGACGAACGGCAGCGGCAGGCCGGTGACCGGCATGATCCCGATCGTCATCCCGATGTTGATGAACGACTGCACCGCGAACCAGATGACGACCCCCGACGCCACGAGCATGCCGAACGTGTCATCGGCACGGGCCGCGATGCGCAGCGCCCGGAGCATCAGCAGCGCGAGCAGCGCGATGATCACCGCCGCGCCGACGAATCCGAGTTCGTTCCCCGCGACCGCGAAGATGAAGTCGGTGTGCTGCTCCGGGATGAAGTTCCCCGAGATGATTCTGCCGTGGAACAGCCCCTGGCCGAACACGCCGCCGGACCCGATGGCGACCTTCGCCTGGGCGGCGCTGTACCCGCTGCCCTGCGGGTCCGCGTCCGGGTGCAGAAATGCGGTCAGCCGTCCCAGCTGGTAGGCCTTGAGCAGGTGCAGCTTGAACACCGCCAGGACGCCGAGCGCCCCGCCCGCCAGGCCCACCCCTAGCCAGCGCAGCTTTATCCCGGAGAGCGCGATCAGCCCCAGCACCGTGAGCAGCATCACGATCGCGACGCCGAGGTCGGGTTCCTTCGCCACGAGAGCGAGGGGCACGATGGCCATGCCGAGCGTCATGATGATGGCACGCCGTGTGGGCCCGCCGTTGGCGTTGCGCAGCTCGCTGAGGAATGCCGCGGCCATCAGGATGAGCGCGAGCTTGCCGAACTCAGACGGCTCGATCTGGTTGCCGCCGGGCACGGTGATCCAGGACTTGGAGCCGTTCACCGGCGTGCCCACCGCGAGCACGGCGACGAGGCCGAGCAGGGCCACGCCGTAGAGCACGGGCGCGTACGTGCGCAGCTGGCGGTAGTCAAGGACGGTGACGCCGAGCATCAGCAGGAGCCCGATGACGATGTTGATGAGCTGCTTGTACAGGTACGTGCGCGGGTCGCTGCCCTGCTCGCGCAGGGTCGCCGAGGTCGCCGACCAGATGAGCAGCATCCCGATCAGGCTGAGCGCCAGAACGGTCGCGAGCAGCACCCCGTCCATGCGGCGCAGCACCGAGTTCCTGGCGAAGGAACGCTGCAGCAGGGACCTCGGCAGCGCGGCGGCGCCGTTCCAGCGCCCATCGGGGCGCAGCGGAGCGAGCCTGCCGTAGGGGCCGGATGTGCCCGTCCCCTTGGTGCCCAGGCCGGTGGAGCTGCGGGCCCAGCTCATCGCTTCCGCCTCCTGGCCTTGGATGACGTACTCGCCGGCAGCGCCACGAATGCGGCCAGTGACGCGGGCGACTGCAGCTGCGCGGGCGACGTGATGGACATGGTCGACGGGACGATCTCGCCGCTCGCGTTGATGTGCGGCAGCTTCGGGAGCCGGCCGCCGGCCAGCGCCGCCTTATTTCCCTGCAGGCCGTAGAGGTCGTCCCAGATGTTCTTGACGGCCGGCCCGGAGACGTCGGCACCGTAACCGGAGTTGGGGATCATCATCACCACCACGTACTTAGGGTTGTTGCACGGCGCGAACGACGCGAACACCGAGGTGGCCTGCTTGCCGTACGCCTGCGCGGTACCCGTCTTGCCGGCCACGCACACCTTGTTCAGCGGGAAGCCGCCGAATGTGGCGGCGGCGGTTCCCGACGTCACCACTCCCTGCAGCGCGGTCCTGATGTACGCGAGGGTGGACTTGGCGACCGGCAGGTGGCCCGCTACCGGCGGGTTGATCTTCTCCAGCACCTTGCCGCTCGGGCTGAGCAGAGCCTCACCCACCCGCGGGCTGTACAGCGTGCCGCCGTTGGCGAGCGCGACGTACGCGTCGGCCAGCTGCAGCGGGGTGACCTCGACGTAGCCCTGGCCGATGGCCGCGATAACCGACTGGCCGGCCGTCCAGTCGTTGCCGGACAGGCAGTCGTCGTACTCGATCTGCTGGACGTACGTGCCGTTTTGCTTGCCGTTCTTGCACCAGTCCTGGCCGGTGTGGGCGTTGTCCTTCCAGAAGTAGTACAGCCACGCGCGGGTCGGCACCGTGCCGAAGTTCTCTTCCGGCAGGTCGATTCCGGTCTGCTTGCCGAAGCCCCATCTGAGCTCCATCTTCTGCATCTCCTGGACCGGGGCCTTGGGGCTGGTCACGTCGTCGGCCTTGACGTCGTCGCGCTGGTAGATGCCGTTGGCGAGCTCGTAGAACACGGTGTCGCAGGACTGGATGAGCGCCTCGGACAGGCTCATCTGACCCATGCTGGGCTCGCCGTCGTTGCTGAACATGCGCCCGCCGATGCTCACCGAGGCCGGGCAGTTGTACTCGCCGTTCAGCGAGTAGCCGTCCGCAACCGCGGCCGCGGTGGACGTCACCTTCCACGTCGAACCGGGAGAGTACTGGCCCTGGGTGGCGCGGTTCAGGATCGGCCCGGCGTTCTCGGGGGTGCCGACGAGCTGCTCGAACTGCTTCTGCGAGATGCCTTTGGTCCACACAGTCGGGTTGTAGCCCGGGTAGCTGGCCATCGCGACGACCCGTCCGGTGGTGGTCAGCACCACCGCGGCACCGCTGGTGGCCCCGCTGTTGCCCTCCTGCTCGGTCTTGTGGATCGCGTTCGCCAGGTCGTTGTACACGTCCTTCTGCAGGGTGCCGTTGATGCTGGTCACCAGGTCGTCGCCGGACTTGGCCTGGATCTGGCTGACCGTGCCGGTCACCTGCCCCGCCGCGTTGACCGATACCGTCTTGTCCCCGGTGGTGCCGCGCAGCTGCTGGTCGTACTGCGCCTCGAGGCCGGACTGGCCGACCAGGTCCACCCCGGAGAACCCGGTCTCCGGCAGGCCGCGCTGCTTCATCTCCGCCGAGGTGATCGGCTGCAGGTACCCGAGCACCTGGGCGGCGTCGGTACCGACCGGCTCGACATAGTTGGTGACCGGCTGCACCTGGGCCGTGACCCCTGGGTATTCCTTCGGGCTCTCCAGCACCTGGAGCGCCACCTGATCCGAGACGTTCTGGGCCACCGGGATCGGCTGGTAGGGCGAGCCCGCCCAGCACGGCTGGCGCACCTTCGCGGTGCAGGTCCTGGTCTCCTCGGTGAGCTTCGTGTACGGCATGCCGAGCAGCGTCGCGAGCCGGTGCAGCACGGCCACCCCGCCGTCGCTCTGCTGCTCCAGTTCGGCCAAGTTGACGGAGACCACGAGCGCGGACTGGTTGTCCACCATCGGACTGCCGGTGTCGTCCAGGACCTCGCCGCGGACCGACGGCACGATAACGTGCTCGGTCAGTTCCTGTTTGGCCTGGTCGGCATAGGCGGCACCCGACATCACCTGCACGAACCACAGCCGTGCGCCGAGTCCGATCAGCAGCGCAGCCACCACCAGATGCAGTACCGCGAGGCGGCGCCGTGACGCCGGGATCATCGAAATCCTCCTGTCCGCTTGCTGCCGATCCGCCAGACGGTCGACCGGCCGCCCAGCTTGCCGCCGGTCCAGGTCGTCAGGAACGACGACCGGCCCGAGCCGAACCTCGCCCGCTTCCCAGCCCGCAGCCTGGCCCCCTTCCCGATCAGGGAGTGCCCGCCGACAGTGGGACCCGACCGGAACCGCGGCGTCGCTCGCCTGGTACGCGCCCACGGCGGGCGGCTGCCGGATAGGCCGCCCAGGGCGCCGTCACCGCGCCGACCGGAACCCAGCCGGAGGCTGACCGGCCGTGCCCCGAGCCTCCGGCCGGCCAGGGCGCCGCCGCGAAGGGCGCTGCCGCCGACGATCCCGTCGTACCGCCGGCCCGTTCCCAGCCGGAGGCTCGCCCGACGCCCCGGCAGTGAACGGCGGAGCGCGGCGCTGCGCATGGTCGCGTCGTTTGACGACCCGCCCGGCAGCCGGCGTATCCGGCCGGAACCTGGGGGCGCCGTAGGAGCCGCCACGGCCAGCCGCGCCGGGCCGGGCGGCGGCCGGCCTTCCGGCAGCAGGCCGCCGGCCGCGGAACGCCGAGCCAGGCGGGCCGCTGCCGGGGCGGCCACGCAGGGCCGAGCCGCCCATGCCGGCCGTGCCACTGCCCAGTGCGCGACCGAGGCTGCCATCACGGCGGCGGCCGGCGCCGATCCGGAGGTTGGCCGGGGAGCGCGGCAGCGCCCGCTGCGGCCGGGCGTGCGCTGAGCCCGGAGTTCCAGCCGCTGGCCGCAGCCGGGGTGGCCGGCCTCGGCGGCCGGCGACCGGTGGCCGGCCCGTCCTCAGCCCGGCCGAGGCCGCCAGCCCGGGCCGCGGGCCGCCGCCCACCCACCCGTCGCCGCTGCGCGCCGCGGCCTCACGAAGCCGGGGCGTAGACGGGGTGTGCGGCTTTCCGCGACCGCGGGAGGGCCGCGAGCCACCGGAGCCGCGCGAGCCTACCGGGCCAGCCAGCCAGCCGGCCCCGCCGAGCAGCCCGGCCCCGCCGAGCACCGTGCCGCCTGGCAGCGCGGACCCGGACAGCGCGCCGCCCGCGCCCAGGGACCTGGCCAGAAGCGAGGAGCCGTCGGCCGGCTGACCGGCGGCGACGCCGTCCCGGCCCAGGCTGTCGGCCCAGCGCATGGCGCGCATCACCAGGTACAGCAGGAACGGGCTCACCACGACGTCGTAGACGATGGAAGACGGGAGCACCTGCTGCACCGCCGTCCAGCTGACCTGCGGGTCGCTGATCGCCATGCCCAGCAGCGCGACCAGGGCCTCACCAGCGGCCGCCGCCGCCATCGCGCCGGCGATGGTCAGCGTGGCCGACTGGTTGAGCAGGCCGCGTATCCGCCCGCACAGGTAGCCGACGAGGCAGAACACGAGGGCGTACTCACCGATCAGATAGCTGCCGGGCGGCGCGATGTCCAGGCACAGCCCGGCGCAGAAGCCAATCACCGCTGCCGTGGCCGGCCTGGAGCACATCCCGACCGCCACGACGGTGAGCAAAACGAGGTCAGGCGCGCCGGCACCGGGCAGCGAGAGCCTGTTCACGACGGTCAGCTGAGCCGTCAGCGCAACGGCAAGCAGGACCACGGACGCCGCGGCGCGCCTCACGTCAGCCGCCCCCGGATGGCGTAGGCGACGGGGTGGCCGAGGCGCCAGGTGTCACCGTCACGGTCACCGTCGGCACCGGCTTGACGTGCGGCGCCGGGGGCAGCACGGAGAACTTGGGATTGTGGCTTGGCGGCGCGACCACGATGCCGACCACGCCCAGCGATGTGAAGTCGACGTAGGGCTGGACCAGGGCGAGGGCGGTCAGCGAGCCTCCCCGGTTCTCCACCTTCTTGATCACGCCGACCGGGACTCCGGGCACGTACGGCCGGTCGTGGATCGAGGCCGACGTCACCAGCTGCTGGCCGGCGGACAGGTCGGCGTTCTCGTCCAGCACCTGGAGCTTGAGCAGCCCGCTACCGGATCCGGTCCGGCCGGGCCCGGTCACCCAGCCGATCTGGCCGCTGGTGGCCAGCGTCACGCCCACCACCGATGTGGCGTCGGTCGCCAGCAATACCGAGCACGTCTGCGCGTTCACGGCGGTCACGGTCCCGATGAGACCCTGGCCGTTGAGAACTGTGTCCCCGGTCTTGATGCCATCGGCGGTCCCGGCGTCGAGCGTCACCGTCTGCGAGTATCCCTGGCCCATCGCGATCACGGTCGCGGCCATGATCCGGTAGCGACCCCGGCCCGCGAGCTGCAGCAGCGAGCTGAGCTGCCGGTACTGCGCCTTGCTCAGCTGCTCCTGGCTGAGCTCGGTGCGCAGCTGGATGACCTGCCGCTGCAACGACGCGACCCGGCCGCTGCTGCTCGACCCGCTGGAATGATTGAAGAAGTCCACGAACGGCCCGGTCACGGCGCTGACCACGCTCTCCGCCGTGCCGAAGACCGCGCCGCCTGCCTGCCTCAGGCCGCGTACCGGGCCCGACGAGCCGTCCCGGTAGTCCAAGGTGATCAGGGCCAGCGCGGCCACCAGCAGCACGGCGAGAACCACCCGGGTCCGTCGGGTGTCGTGCACCTAGAGATCACCTCGTCCCCGCCGCCCTTCCGGCGGCGGCTTCTGGGCCGACAGCCGGCCTGCCCGCGGGAGCACGGGATACCGCGGACCGGCCGCCGACTAATCGATGCTGGCCAGTTGGGCAGCCAGCCGCTTAGCGCCTGGACTCCGGCACCAGGACCTGGCGCAGCGTCTCGAAGTCCTCGACGCACTTGCCGGTTCCCAGCGCCACCGAGTCGAGCGGGTTGTCGGCCATGTGGATCGGCATGCCCGTCTCTTCCCTCAGCCGCTCGTCAAGCCCACGCAGCAGCGCGCCGCCACCGGTCAGCGCGATGCCGCGGTCCATGACGTCACCGGCGAGCTCGGGCGGGCACTTATCCAGCGTGGTCTTCACGGCGTCGATGATCACGGCGAGTGGTTCCTCAATCGCGCGCCGGATCTCCTCGGCGGAGATGACGATCGTTTTCGGCAGCCCGCTCACCAGGTCGCGGCCGCGGATCTCGGCGTTCGGCTCGTCCGCCGCCGGGAACGCGGACCCCAGCGCCATCTTGATCTCCTCGGCGGTCCGCTCGCCCAGCATGAGCGAGTACTCCTTCTTGCCGAAGTTGATGATGGCCTGGTCCAGCTCGTCACCACCGACCCGGATCGACTGCGAGGTCACGATCCCGCCGAGGGAGATGACCGCCACCTCGGTGGTGCCGCCGCCGATGTCTACCACCATGTTGCCGGTTGGCTCGTTCACCGGCAGCCCGGCACCGATCGCCGCGGCCATCGGCTCCTCGATGATGTACACGCGCCGCGCGCCGGCCTGGTGACCGGCTTCCTTGACCGCGCTCTGCTCGACGCCGGTGATGCCGCTGGGCACCGCGACGACTATGCGCGGCTTAGCCAGGTGGCTGCGTTTGTGAACCTTCTGGATGAAATATCTGAGCATTCGCTCGGTGACGTCGAAATCCGCTATCACGCCGTCTTTCAACGGCCTGACCGCAATGATGTTGCCGGGCGTTCTGCCGATCATGCGTTTGGCTTCCACCCCGACGGCGACGATCTGCCCCGTGTTCGTGTTCAGAGCCACCACAGATGGCTCATTGAGCACGATTCCACGTCCGCGGACGTAGACCAGTGTGTTCGCAGTGCCGAGATCGACCGCCATATCGCGGCCGAGGAACGCCAGCGCGTTGCTCATGTGGAACGAAGACCTTCCAGATGGTCATGCCGGATGCTTTGAACTGCTCCAGGACCTGCTCGCCGAGACTTCGGCCCGTGGTCCTTCTTTCTTCATCTACCAGCGCCGGGCTGCCTAAACGTGCAACGTGTGGATCGCGTCGATGGTGCCCGCGTCCCTGCATGCCCGTTCGGGCAACGGATCAGCCTGCGACCAACAGCTACTGCTCGTTAGCAAATTGTTACGGTGCGCGCGCAAGCTGAGCCCGTTACCGAAAGCCTACAGGCCGTTGCAGCGGGCGGCCGGCGTGGCACGCCGGAACGCGCAGGTGGCGGCTATTACCACGAAGGCCTGACTAGGAGGCGACATCCAAGCGATGGCCCAGGCGTAGGCCGATAACCCAAAAAGCTGCGAAAATGGCGCCGAGGAAGTACATGACCGGGACAATCGCGCCGGCCGCAATAACCAGCGCCTGCAGCACGCTTCCGCCGACGATTGTCCAGCGCAGCCGGCGCCGCGCAAGAGCGGCGAGCACGACCGTCGCCACGGCCAGTACCACGCCCGCCACGCCGGCCTTGCGCACAGACGCGTGGTCGACGGCCAGGGCAACCGGGATCGCGAGCCAGATCACGACCGTCTCCATGATCAGCACAGTGGAGAGCAGGCGTCTCGTCGCTGGCTCGTCGCCGCGGCCGCGGGGGCCAGGACCCTGCTCACTAGGACCATGCTCACCCAAACCATGCTCAGTAGAACCATGCTCCGCAGAACCGTGCTCGCCGACGGCCTGATCGCCGGGCCCGGTGTCGTGCTCGCCGCTGCGCGCCATGGCGGTCATGCCTCGTCGCCGAGGTCATCGTCGAGGTCGTTGCCGAGCTCGTCGTCGAGGCCATCGTCGAACTGGTCGCCGATGTCATCGCCGACGTCATCATGGGCCGTGCCCGCCGGCCCTGGGCCGGCTCACCCGGCGTGGCGCGGGTGAGCAGCAGCCGAGCGTCACCCGCGGTGATCACCGATCCGGTGATCAGCAGAACCGCCGTGCCGGGCGGACCGCCGTCGGCCGACCCCGCGTCCGCCTCGTCGGCCAGCCCCACCCCGAGCTCGATCGCGTCGTCCAGCCTGGCCACCGCTCTGACCCGGTCCGGGCCGAACACCGCGCTGGCCAGCTCGGCGAGCTTGGCCGGATCGGCGGACCGCGGCGAGGAGTTGGCCGTCACCACGAGCTCGGAGACGACCGGCTCGAGCTCGTCGAGGATCGCCGGTACGTCCTTGTCCTCGCTGACCGCGAGGATGGCGATCAGGTCGGTCGCGGCGAAGGCCTCGTCCAGGGCGGCGACGGTGGCCGCCATCCCGGCGGGATTGTGCGCGGCGTCCACGATCGTCACCGGGCTACGGCGGACCACCTCGAGCCGGCCCGGCGACGACATGATCCGGAACGCGCCGCGTACCAGCGCGTCGTCGAGCGCCGCGGGTTCGGCAGGGGAGCCGTCCTGCTCCCCGGTTGCTGACGCTCCGGCAAAGGCCTCGACCGCGGCGAGGGCGCAGGCGGCGTTGCCGGCCTGATACGCGCCGAACAGCGGCAGGAACAGGTCCTCGTAGTAACCGAGCAGGCCGCGGACGCTGAGCAGCTGCCCGCCGACCGCGAGCTGCCTGCTGGTCACGCCGAACTCGATGCCTTCCCTGGCCACGGTGGCGCCGACCTCGGCGACCCGGCGCAGCAGCACCTCGGCGGCCTCGACCGGCTGCTGTGCCAGCACGGCGACCGCCCCCGGCTTGATGATGCCCGCCTTGTCCGTTGCGATGGCCGTCACGGTGTTGCCCAGGTAGCGAACGTGATCAATGGATATCGGGGTGATCACCGCCACCGCGCCGTCGGCGACGTTCGTGCAGTCCCACGTGCCGCCGACGCCAACCTCGATGACAGCGACGTCCACCGGTGCGTCGGCAAAGACGGCGAACGCCATCGCGGTGAGCACCTCGAAGAAGGACAGCGCGGCCGGCTGGCTCTCGTCCACCAGGGCCAGGTACGGCTGCACCTCCTCGTAGGCGTCGACGAAGCGCTCGGCGCTCAGCGGCTCGCCGTCCACGCAGATCCGCTCCCTGATCGAGGTCAGGTGCGGGCTGGTGAACAGGCCGGTTCGCAGCCCCCGGGCGCGCAGCAGCGTCTCGGTCATCCGGGCGGTGGAGGTCTTGCCGTTGGTCCCGGTGATATGGATGACCGGGTATGCCCGCTGCGGGTCACCGAGCAGGCTGGTCAGCGCCTTGATCCGGTCCAGGGACGGCTCTATCGAATGCTCGGGCCGCCGGGCAATGATCTCCCGCTCGACCTCCCGCAGCCGGGCCTCGTAGTCGGTCACGGCTGCTCAACATGGTCGACTGTCACCCTGGCAAGCCTACTGGCCCTGGCGGAGGGCTCCTCCCCCGGCGATCCCCCACCCGCGGGGGCTCCGCCCCCGCGCACCCCCAAAACCCGAACAGCCCGAGACTCGGGCTGTTCGGGTGCCCGATTACGCGGGGTTTGCAGTGAGGCGGGCGGCCCTGGGGCCGCCCGCCGCACTGCTTACTTCGTGAAGTACCAGTTCTCCGGGAGGATGCTGAGCGTCGTGCTCTGCGGAGTGACGCCCTTCAGGTTGTTGGCGATCTCGGTGAGCTGGTAGTCGGCGTTTGGCTGCCAGATCACCGGCAGCTGCGGCGACAGGTAGTCCTGCCAGCTGTACATGTCCTGCAGGTTGCTGCTGGTCAGCGTCTTGCCGATCAGCGAGTCGTTGGTCGGGTTGCTGTAGCCGCCCGAGTTCGCGACCACGCCGGACTGGAACAGCTGCTCCCCGGTCGGGGCATAGTCGGGCGAGAAGGACCAGCCGCCGCCCCAGTTCGCCATGTCCCAGTTGCACGGCAGCTTGGCGGCCTTGCAGTTACCGCCGGCCGTCGAGATCACCTGCGCGAACGGCTTGGGCTGCAGGTTCAGCTTGATCCCCAGCGCCGCTGCGTTCGACTGCAGCTGTGTCATCTCCGACTCGATCCAGGAGAGCCCGGTCGCGTACGGAAGGGCGAAGCTGAGTCCCTGCCCACTCGTGATCCCCGCGCCGCACTCGCCGGAGCCGCTGCCCGGCTTGACGCAGGTGCTGACCCCGTTCGGGACAACCTTCCAGCCGTGGCTGGTCAGCAGCGACTTGGCCTTGGTGGGGTTGAACTGGAACGGGTTGCCCTGCTTGCCCTTCGGCGAAAGCCACTGGGTCGTCGGGACCGATCCGACCGGACCGACCGTGACGTTCCCGTAGCCCCGCAGCGGTCCGGTGATCACCGCTTCCTGGTTGACGGAGCTCTCGAGCGCCTCCCGGAAGTACAGCTGCTTGAAGATCGGGCCGTTGCCCGTCGTCGACTGGTAGTTCAGCACGAAGTAGTTGATGCCCCAGGTCTGCCAGGGCGCCAGCGTGTACCCGGACACCGGATTGGTGCCCACTGTGGCGTCGAGCGGCTTGGCTGGCGCGTCCTGCTGCGGCAGGTAGCCAACGTCGATCTTGGTACTGGAACTCGGCGACTTCAGCACGTCGTACTCGGCCGCGTCGGTGGTGAACGGCACCAGCTGGAACGCGGACAGTTTCGGCTTGACCGGGCCCGAGTACTTCTTGTTCGGCACGAACGTGACGTGCCCGTCGGCGTTGAACGCGCTCAGTGTCCACGGCCCGTCGACAACCGACCAGAGCGGCGACCCGACGTAGCCGGTCGTGTTTTTGGCCTGGGTGTTCAAGTAGTTGTACACCGCCGCGCAATCGCTCACGGTGGTATCACAGTGGCTCGGCCCGGACGCGGTGCGGTCCCAGGCGGCGGGCATCGGGGTGATCTGGCTGAGCTGGTTGTACAGGAACCAGGTCGGGCTGTAGGCCTTGTCCATCACCATGGTCAGCTGGGTCGGGCTGACCGCCTTGATGTCCTTCACGTCCGCCGGGAAGTTGGTGTACGCGAGGTAGTCGGAGGGCAAGGCCGTCTCCATGTTCAGCCAGAACATCACGTCCTGCGCGGTCACCGGGGTGCCGTTGGACCACATGTAGTGCTTCAGGTTGATCGTGACCTTGGTGCCGTTGAACGTGGGCTGATCGGCCAGGCTCAGCGACGAGTTGAACGTCGGCTGCGCACCCTGGCCGAACCAGTACAGCGGCCGGTACATCAGGTACTGGAAGTTGAAGAGGTTGACGTCGCTGGCGAAGGTGCTGCTCATGTACGGGAAGATGTACGTCGGCGGCGTCGACGGCGGCTCGGCCATCACTGCGGTCCCGCCGGAGACCGGCGTCGTCCCGGTCGCGCTGGACCCGGTACTGCTCGAGCAGCCGGCCGCGACGAAAGCGCACGCGACCGCTGCCGCGCCCACAGCCAGGATCTTGCTCCGAAGCCTCAACCTGAATCTGCCTTGCTTATGCGGGGATGTCCCCATGACGGCGGCTCCTAGACACTGGGAGCCCGCCAGAGCAGACGTCATCGTCCCCCAAGCGCGCTCCGACAACCACGATTTGCTCCCGCCCGAGCGCCGCAACAACAAAAAGGCGCTGGCCACAGCCGAGTGCGTGCTCCTGCCAACCTATGGACCCGGGCTCCCCCGGTGTGCCGCCAGCGGTCATAGCCCGGGAATCGTGACGGATCAGTTATCCGCTTGCTACCACGTGGTTATCGGCTGTGGTGGAGTTGTCCGTTACCTCACGTAGTACCAGTTCTCGGGGGTTATATCGAGTGTTGGGCTCTGCGGGGTGACGCCCTTGAAGTTGCTGGCGACCTCGGTCAGCTGGTAGTCAGCGTTCGGCTCCCATTCAACCGGAAGCTGCGTCGCCAGGTAGTCCTGCCACTGGTACATGTAGCTCAGGTTGTTGCTGGTGAGCGTCTTGCCGATCAGCCCGTCGCTGGTCGTGTCGCAGTAGCCGCCCGAGTTCGCGACCGCACCGCACTTGAACAGCTCCTCGCCGGTCGGCAGGAAGTTGGGAGCGAACGACCAGCCCCCGCCCCAGTTCCCCATGTCCCAGCTGCACGGGGACTTGGTGACCACGCAGTTGCCTCCGGCGGTCGCCGTTACCTCGTCGAACGGCTGTGCCTCGATGTTCAGCTTGATCCCGAGCGTGGCCGCGTTGGACTGCAGCTGGGTCATCTCCGATTGGAGCCAGGAGATCCCGGTCGCGTACGGGAAGTTGAAGCTGAGTCCCTGGCCCTTCTTGATGCCTGGCCCGCAGTCGGCCGGGTCCGCGCAGGTGGTCACGCCGTTCGGCACCACCGTCCAGCCGTGGCTGGCCAGCAGGGCCTTCGCCTTGGCCGGGTCGTAGGGGAACTGGGTGCCCTGCTTGCCCTTCGGGGACAGGAACGAGGTCACCGGGGTGTTGGGGACCGGGCCGACCGTGGCCGTTCCGTAGCCGCGCAGCGGCCCGGCGATCACCGCGGCCTGGTTCATCAGGTCGGCGAGCGCCTCGCGGAAATAAAGCTGCTTGAAGACCGGGCCGTCGCCCGTGGTCGACTGGTAGTTCACCACGTAGTAGTTGATGCCCCAGATCTTCCAGGGTTCCAGCGTGTATCCCCTGGCGGACAGCGGGTTGCGCCCCACCGCGGCGTTGGCCGGCTTGGCCGGCGCGTCCTGGTAGGGCAGGTAGCCGACGTCGATCTTGGTGCTGGAGCTCGGCGACTGCAGCACGTCGTACTCCGCCGCGTCGGTGGTGAACGGCACCTCGTCGAAGGCCGACAGCTTCGGCTTCACCGGGCCCGAGTACTTCTTGTTCGGCACGAACGATACGTGCCCGTCCGCGTTGAAGGAGCTCAGCTTCCACGGCCCGTCCACGACGCTCCAGAGCGGCGACGTCGCGTACGTGCTCAGGTCCTTGGACTGGGTGTTCAGGTAGTTGAACACCGCGGCGCAGTCGCTGACCTTGCTGGCGCAGTCGCTCGGCCCTGACGCGGTCCGGTCCCAGGCCGCAGGCATCGGGGTGATCTGGCTCAGCTCGTTGTACTGGAACCAGGTGGGCGAGTACGCCTGGTCCATCACCATGGTCAGCTCGGTGGGGCTGACCACCGTGATGTCCTTCACATTGCCGGGGAATCCGGTGTAACCGCCGAAGTTCGCTGGCTCGGCCAGCTCCATGTTCAGCCAGAACATCACGTCCGACGCGGTCACCTGCGTCCCGTTGGACCATACGTAGTGCTTCAGCGCGATCGTGACCTTGTCGCCGTTGAACATCGGCGGATTGGCCACGCTCAGCGAGTTGTTCGCCACCGGCTGCCCGTTCAGGCCGAACCAGTACAGCGGCCGGTACATCAGATACTGCAGGTTATCGGTGTTGATATCGCTGAAGTCCGCGCTGGGTGTAAACGGCCAGATGTAGTTCGGCGTGGTCGACGGCGGCTCGGCCAGGACCGCGGTCCCCCCGCTGACCGGCCCGCCGGCCGAGGTCGTGCTCGCCGGGCTGCTCGCGCAGCCGGTGGCCGCCGCCGCGAGCGCTATAGCAGACAGGGCGGCGATCCCGCTACGGATCCTGAATCTGGAACGAGCCCGCATTTACCCGACGGTAGCCGCAATTACCGCGCTTCGTATGAATGGTGCTAAAGGAAAGCGAAACCGTGACAGACCGGTTATCCGGCAAATGCATCTGCAGTTCAGCCGGATTGCGGCAGCGCGGCCAGCCGTTCTTCCAGACTGGCAATCTCCTCCTGCGCGGCCGCCAGCCGGTCGCGGCTGCGGGCCACCACTTCCTCGGGTGCCTTCTCGACAAATGACGGGTTGGCCAGCCTGTGCTCGGTGGCTGCCGCATCCGCCCTGGCGGCGGACAGGTCCTTTTCCAGCCGGCGCCGCTCCGCACCGATATCGATCGCCGCGGCGGTGTCCAGCTGCACCGTGATCGCCTCGGCCTGTACCGAGGCCGTGGGCGCGAAGTCCGCGCCGGGCTCGGCGAGCCGCAGCAGCGAGCGGATCCCGGCCTCGTGCCGGGCCAGCGGCGTCGCCTCGATGCCGGACAGGACCGCGGGCACTGGCTGCGTCGGCCGCAGACCCTGGTCCGACCGGAACCTGCGCACCTGGGTCACCAGGCGCATCAGCGCCTCGATCTCCGCCTCGGCCGCCAGGTCTCGCTCCAGGTCGGCGGCGCTGCCGCCGCGCGCCTCGCGAATGCTGGGCGCGGCCACGCCGGGCCAGGGAGCCACCATCACCGAGTCACCGCCGGTCAGATGGGTCCACAGCTCGTCGGTGACGAACGGCATCACCGGGTGGATCAGCCGCAGCAGCCGGTCGAGCGCGTGCCCGAGCACGGCCCTGGTCCTCGCCGCGGCCGCGGCGTCGTCACCGGCCAGCGGCACCTTCGCCAGCTCCAGGTACCAGTCACAGAACTCGTCCCAGGCGAAGTGGTACAGCGCATCGCATGCCTTAGCGAACTCGAACTGCTCGAACAGCCCGTCCACCTCCACGGTGACCGCGGCGAGCCGGGACAGGATCCAGCGGTCCGCGGTCGATAGCGCGGAGTGCCCGGGCTCGCCGGGACCGGGCAGTGCCGCGCCGGCGTCGGCACCGTTCAGCAGCGCGAACCTGGCAGCATTCCACAGCTTGTTGCAGAAGTTCCTGGCTCCGGCCGCCCACTCCTCGCTGACCGCGACGTCGCTGCCCGGGCTGGCGCCGCGGGCCAGGGTGAACCGGGTGGCGTCGGCGCCGAAGCGGTCGATCCAGTCCAGCGGGTCCACGGTGTTGCCGCGCGACTTGGACATCTTCTTGCCGTAGGCGTCACGGACCAGGCCGTGCAGGGCGACCGCGCGGAACGGCACGGCGGCCTCCGGTTCGGCACCGGACATCGCGTAGAGCCCGAACATCATCATCCGGGCGACCCAGAAGAACAGGATGTCGTAGCCGGTGACCAGGACGCTCGTCGGGTAGAACGTGCGCAGGTCCGCCGTGTCGTCCGGCCACCCGAGCGTGGAGAACGGCCACAGCGCGGATGAGAACCAGGTGTCGAGCACGTCGGCATCCTGCTGCCAGCCCGGCCCGGACGGCGGCTCCTCGCCGGGCCCCACGCATACGACCTCACCGTCGGGTCCGTACCAGACCGGTATCCGGTGGCCCCACCACAGCTGGCGGCTGATGCACCAGTCGTGCATGTCGTCCACCCAGTCGAAGTACCGGGCCGCCATCTGCTGCGGATGGATCCGCACCCGGCCGTCGCGCACCGCGTCCCCGGCCTCCTTGGCCAGCGGGCCGACCTTGACGAACCACTGCAGCGACAGCCGTGGCTCCACGGTCGTCCCGCATCGCTGGCAGTGGCCGACCGCGTGCACGTACGGCCGCCGCTCGGCGACCACCCGGCCCTGCTCGCGCAGCGCGGCGAGCACCGCGGGCCGGGCCTCGAACCGGTCCAGGCCCTGGAACGGGCCGTGCGCGGTGATCACCCCGCGCTCGTCCATGATCACCAGGCTGGGCAGGTCGTGACGGCGGCCGATCTCGAAGTCATCCGGGTCGTGCGCCGGCGTCACCTTGACCGCGCCGGTGCCGAACGCCGGGTCGACGTGCGGGTCGGCCACCACGGGAATCCGGCGCCCGGACAGCGGCAGCTCAACGTCCGTGCCGACCAGCCGGCTGTACCGGGGATCGTCGGGATGCACGGCCACGGCGGTGTCGCCGAGCATCGTTTCCACCCGGGTGGTGGCGACGTCGACCGAGTCCGCGCCGTCGCCGTACCTGATCGTGACCAGCTCGCCGTCGTCGTCGGTGTGGTCAACCTCGATATCGGACAGCGCGGTCAGGCAGCGCGGGCACCAGTTGATGATCCGCTGCGCCCGGTAGATGAGCCCGTCGTCGAACAGCCGCTTGAAGATGGTCGCCGTCGCGCGGGACAGGCCCTCGTCCATCGTGAACCGCTCCCTGGACCAGTCCACGCTGTCGCCGAGCCGCCGCATCTGGCCGAGGATCGCGCCGCCGGACGCGGCCTTCCACTGCCAGACCCGCTCGACGAACGCCTCCCTGCCCAGGTCGTGCCGGCTCAGGCCCTCCTTGGCCAGCTCGCGCTCGACCACGTTCTGGGTGGCGATGCCCGCGTGATCCATGCCCGGCAGCCACAGCGTGTTGTAGCCCTGCATCCGGCGCCGCCGGACCAGCGCGTCGATCAGCGTGTGGTCGAGCGCGTGGCCGATGTGCAGCGAGCCGGTCACGTTCGGCGGCGGGATGACGATCGAGAACGCGGGCGCTGGGGACTCCGCGTCGGGGGTGAACAGGCCGTGTTCCTCCCACAGCCGGTACCGGCGGTCTTCGACGTCCGCGGGCGAGTACTGGGGGGAAAGCTCGGCGGAATTTGGTGCGGTCACGCCAGGTGAGTCTAGTAGGGCGCCGACCCCGGTACCGATCGCGTGCGGCGGTCGCTATGACCACGAATGGTGGCCGATAATCTGGTTGCTCCTGGTTACGGGTCGGCGCGCAAAACGGTTTCCGCCTGGTATCGGCTGTGGATCTGCCCGGTGGGCTCGTGTCAGGGTGATCTCAGGCGGTGCTGCCCGGGCGGCTCGGGGCAGGCCGTCCTGCATGCGGGCGGAAGGCGAGGTGACCGGGGGTCGTGCGTAGAGCGCCCGCCATCGTCCGGCGCCTGCTGCCACACCGACTGGCACTCGCCGCCGCCGCGCTGACCGTGGTGCTCGCGGCGACCCTGCTGGCCGCGCTCGCCGCGTTCTCGGCCACCGTCAGCAGTCACGCGGTGCGCACCTCGCTGACCGGCAACCCCGGCACGACGATCTCGGTGAACGCGACCGTGAGCTCGGCCGCCACGGTGCCGGCGGTCGGCGGCAAGCTGCGAACATCGCTGTCCAGCGCGCTCGGCGGCGTGCCGGTCGCGGTCTGGGGCGCGGCCAGTTCCGACTATCTCAACCTCCCCCGCGGCACCGGCCTGGCGAACGCGCAGACGCACCTGATCTCGTTGACCGCCCTGAACGCGCACGCCGCGCTGATGGCCGGCTCCTGGCCCACCGTGGTAAGCGGCTCGGCGGCGGTGCCCGCCGCGGTGCCGGTTGGCCTGGCCAGGAGCCTGCACCTGGCCGCCGGCCAGCTGATCCGGCTGCACGAAAGCGTCACCGGCGCCCCCGTCGACGTGCGCATCACCGGGATCTTCCGCCCGCTGCAGCCGGGCAGCCCGTACTGGCTGCTCAGCTCCGCAACCGCCGGCGTGCAGCAATCGGGCGGGTTCGCCGACTACGGGCCGCTCGTGACCACTCCGGCGGTGATGGCCACCGGGCACGTCGCCGTGGACGCTGCCGCCTGGGCGGCCGTGCCCGACGTGGCCAGGATCGGCTCCGGGGACCTGCAGGCCCTTTCCGGCCGGCTGCAGTCGGCCGTGAGCAAGGTCGGCCGCATGGGCAACGTCCAGAACCAGACCGTGTCCACCGGGCTGCCCGGGCTGCTGTCCGGCCTGGGGACGGCACTGGTCGTGACCAGGTCCCAGCTGGCCATCGGCGCGGCGATCCTGCTCGTGATCGCCGGGGCGACGCTGGCGCTCGCCACGGTGATGCTGAGCAGCCAGCGCCAGGCCGAGGCGGCGCTGCTGCGGTCGCGGGGAGCCTCCCGCTGGCAGCTGGCCGGGTCCGGCGTTGCCGAGGCGGCGCTGCTGGTCCTGCCGGCCCTGATCGTGAGCCCGCTGCTGGCCGGCCTGCTCCTGCCGCCGCTGGCCCGCCACGGCCCGCTCAGCCGCAGCGGGCTGCGGCTGCCGGTCGCGTTCCCGGCCGCCGCGTGGGTGGCGGCCGCCGCGGTGGCCGCCGGATGCCTGGTGGTGATCGCCCTGCCGTGGCTGCGCACCGCCGGCTCGCCGGTGCGGGAACGCGCCCAGCGCGGGCGGCGTGGCGCGCTCGGCGCGGCCACCCGAGCCGGGGCCGACCTCGGCCTGCTGGTGCTCGCCGGGCTGGCCGGCTGGCAGCTCGTGCACTATGCCGCCCCGGTATCGACGGGCCTGAGCGGCTCGATCGGCATCGACCCGGTCCTGGTCAGCGCGCCCGTGCTGGCCCTGGCCGCCGGAGCGGTCATCCTGCTGCGACTGCTGCCGCTCGTGGTCAGGCTCGGCGACCGCGCGGCCAGCCATGGCCGCGACATGACCGCCGCCGTGGCGGCATGGCAGATCAGCCGGCGGCCGCTGCGCCAGGCCGGCCCGGTGCTGCTCGCGGTGCTCGCCGTGGCCACCAGCGTGCTCGCGGTGGCGCAGTGGAGCAGCTGGCAGCGCTCGGCGCAGGATCAGGCCAGCTTCGCCGCCGGCGCCGACGAGCGCGTCGAGCTGTCACCGCAGGCACCGCTCGCGCTGGGTCAGGTTGCCACGCTGACCGGCGCGCACGGGGTGACCGGGAGCACGCCGGTCATCCGGGTATCGGCCATGATGCCGAATTCGACCACAGCGACGCTGCTGGCGCTGGACGCAGGGCAGGCCGCGTCGGTCGCGGCGATCCGGCCGGACCTGGTGGGCGGGTCGCCAACGGCACTGTTCGACCGGCTCTCTCCCGCAGGCGACCAGCGGGCGACCATTTCAGGCGCGCCGGTACCCGGCCGGCCCGCCCGTCTGGAGATCACCGCGAGCCTGCACGCCAAATCGGTCGGCCAGCCGGTGCTGTTCCTCGAGGTCACGGACGCCTTCGGGATCCCGTATCAGCTGCAGGCAGGCGTGCTGCACACCAACGGGACGGCGACCACACTGGTCGTTCCGGTCGCCCCGGGTAACAAGGCGGCGTACCCGCTGCGCATCACCGGCTACAGCCTGCAGTACGTCATGCCGACCACCGAGGCGCCCGGAGCCGCGCACGCCACGCTGTCCATCGAGTCGATGCGCGGATCCGCCAGCTTGACCGGCGGCTTCGGCGCGCCGTTCGCCGCGGCCGCGTCGGGCGGGCACCTGGCCTCGTCAACCACCGCCGGCTCCGGCCAGGTCACCATCCAGCCGTCGGTCACCGGCACGGCAACGCGCGGCACCAGCCTGACGGTGTCGTTCCAGCCGGGGTCCGGTATCTTCCCGCCGCAGTTCGGCTCGCCCGCCACCACGCTGCCCGCGTCGATCTCGGTCACGCCGCCTCGGCCGACTCGCGCGCTGCCAGCAGCGGCCACCAGCGCGTTCGCGGCCGCCACCGGGCAGGGGCGCGGTTCCACCTTCCCGATCCAGGTGGGCAACTCGGCGGTGCGGGTGACGATCGTCAGCGTGATCGCCAGCTTCCCCACCATCAGCGGATCCGGCGGGATCGTGGTTGACCAGAGCCTGCTGGAGCAGGCTCTGGCGGCCGACGGCGCTCCGCCCGAGCCGGTGACTGAGTGGTGGCTGCGCACCGCGGGTGCCGCGCCGACCAGGCTGCCCGGCGGCGCCACGCTGACCGACCGGGCGTCCCTGGCCGCCTCGCTGCTGGCCAACCCGCTGGGGGCGGCACCGCAGCTCGCGATGCTCGCGATCGCGGCCGCCGCCGTGGTCCTGGCCGCGGCCGGCTTCGCCGTGGCAGCGGCCACGGCCGGCGAACGGGCCCGCGACCTCGCGCTGCTGGCGGCGCTCGGCGCCACCCGGCGTCAGCTCACCCGGCTGCTCTGCCTCGAGCAGGCCGCCCTCGGCATCCCGGCGGCCGTGGCCGGCCTGGTCCTCGGCGGCGTGCTGGCCAGGTTGGTGGTCCCCGCGGTCACGCTCACCGCCACCGGCGCGCATCCGGAGCCCGCCGTCCTGGTGCAGGTTCCGCTGGCCGTGCCCATTGCCGTGGCCGTGGTGACCGCGGCCGTGCCGGTCGCGATCGCGGCGCTCGGCCCGGCCCGGCGGGCCGGGCTGGCGGCGCGCACCCGGCTGGAGGCCGAGACGTGAGCGCACCGTCCAGGGGAGGCAACCCTCCCATCTCCCCCGCACCGCCGGCCGGCGGCCTGCCCGTGGCGTCCCGCATCCGGCGGTTCCTGGCCGGCGACGCCGGCCCGGGGCCGTGGCTGGCGCTGACCGTGATCGCCCTGCTGGCTGCCTTCCTCGCGACGGCCGGGCCACGGGAGATCACCTCGCTGCAGAACAAGACGCTGCGGCAGACCCTGACGCACGGCGGCGGCTTCAGCGTGTCCGCCACGTCGTCCTCGCAGATCGTCGGGTTGGGCCAGGGGCTCACGGCCGCCCAGATCCAGACCATGGCCAGCGTGATGGCCTCCTACATCCGCCCGCCGCTCGTCTCCCCGGCCAGACAGCAGTGGTCCGGGCTGACCGGACCACTGCTCCTCGTGCTCAACCCGGCGCCGCAAGCGGTCGCCTTCAAGCCGCCTCAGCTCGAGGTCGTCTACCGCGCCGCGCTGTCCGGCAACGCCCGGCTGGTCTCGGGAACGATGCCGCAGTCGGCCACGGCCAGCAGCACCGGCACCCACGCGATCACCCTGCAGGCCGCGATCACCGAGCCGACGGCCAAGAGATTCGGGCTGCGGCTCGGATCGCTGGTCAGCCTTGGCCGGGGCAGCACCATGCCAGCGAGCGACCCGCCGATCGTGCTGAAGGTCACCGGGGTGCTCAAGCCGACAGATCCCGCGTCGACGTTCTGGACCACCGATCCGCTGGTTGCCGCGCCGTACCTGGACAACCCGACAACCTCGCCGGTCTGGCTCGGCGCGGTGCTCATCGGGCCGAATGAGCTCTCCGAGCTGCAGGCCGCCCTGAGCGGCGCGATCGTCACGATGTCGTGGGAATACCCGCTGCTGACCGGCGGCCTCTCCGCGTCACAGGCGCCCGGGATGCTGGCCGCGATGACGAGCATGGCCAGCGGAAACGCCGGGGAAGCGGCGGCGCAGGCGATCGGGCAGTCGCTGCAGAACCCGCCGTCGCTGTCGGCCAACGGCACCGGCGTCCTCTCCGCGTTCATCGCCGCGCAGGCGGCCGTCGGCACCACCGACGCGCTGTTGCTCGCCGGGGTTGCCGCGGCCACCACGATCCTGCTGCTGATCGGCGCCGTCACGCGCACCGAAGCATTCCGCGGCGAGCTGGCTCTGAGCAGGGCCCGCGGCGGGAGCACCGCCCAGATCGCGTGGCGGGTGCTCGGTGCGACGGCGGGAGCGGCCGTGCCCGCCCTGGTCGTGGGCGTCGCCCTGGGCGTCGTGGCGGTGCCGGACGGGGGCAACACGACAAGCTGGGTGCTGGCCGCGATCGCCGCCGTGATCGCGCTGACCGCGCCGGCCCTGCTCGCCGCGTGGGAACACCGCGGGCTGCGATCGCTGGCCGGAACCGGCCGCACCGAGCTGGCCGTGCCGCGCCGGTCCGCCCGCAGGCTGGTGATCGAGTCGACAGCGATCGTGGTGATCGTCGGCGGCGTGGTCGCGCTGCGGGTGCGTGGCCTGGCGCCCGGTGCCGGCGTCGACCCGTACCTGGTCGCCGCCCCGGTTCTCATCGCGATCGCGGCGGGGCTGATCGCGGCCCGCGTGTACCCGGTGCCGCTGCGCGCCGTAGCGCGGGTCACGGCGGCGCGCCGCGGAACCGTTGGGTTCCTCGGAATCGCCCGCTCGGCACGGGCCCGGTCGGTTCCGCTGCTGCCCGCGCTCGCGCTGGTGGTCGCCATGGCCGTGATCGCGCTGGGCGGCATGGTTCGCGCCGCGGTGACCAGCGGCCAGATCAGCGTCTCGTGGCAGCAGGTCGGCGCGGACGCCTTGGTCAGTGCCGCCGGGGCGAGCACGTCAATCAGCCCGGCGGACCAGGCGGCGGTGGCCGCCGTGCCCGGGGTGCGGCGCTCGTCCGCCGTGTTCCTGATGGCCTCGGACTCGACGCAGGCCGCCAACCTGCTCATCGGGTCGACCGGCTCGAAGTCGGTCGGCGTGGTCATCGTCAACCCGGCGCTGTACGCGGCGCTGGTGGCGGATACGCCGTGGCCAGCGTTCCCGGCCCGGCTGCTCGCCGCGCCGCCGGCGGGCCAGCGCGGCGGCACCGTCCCGGTCATCGCCTCCCCCAGCGTGGCGGCCGACATCAGGGGCGGATCGCGGCAGCTCGCATTCGAGGGCGCCACCCTGCCCCTCCGGGTGGCCGCGACCGCGAGCAGCACCCCGGCTGTTCCCGGTGGCGGCTCGTTTGTGATCATCCCTGCCTGGGCCAGTTTCCGGCTGATCGACAACACCACGCCGAACACCATGCTGCTCGCCGGCGCGCACATCGACCTCGGAGCGCTGCGAGCGGTGGTAGCGCACAAGCTTCCCGGCGGCCAGGTCACCTCCAGGACCGCGGCACTGCAGGCCGCGGCCGGCTCGCCCACGGTGCACGCGTCGGACGTAGCCCTCGAAGAGGCCGCGGCCGCCTCCGCGGCCTGCGCGGCAGCCGCGGTGCTGCTGGGGGTGCTGCTGACCGGGCGCGACCGGACCAGGATCGGCGTGTGGCTCACCGCGATGGGCATGACCGCCCGTCAGGCCCGGCGCCTTGCCCTGCTCGACGCGCTGCCGCTGCTGATCGTCGCCATCCTGGGCGGCGAGCTGGCCAGCCTGGCCCTCGGCCCGCTGATCGGGCCCGGGCTCGATCTGTCCGCGTTCACCGGGTCCAGCACCCCGGTGCCATTGCGGCCCGACCTGGTGGCGCTGGTCGCGCCGGCGGCCGGCGCCCTGATCCTGATCATGGTGGCCGCGGCGGTCCAGAACGCGCTGATCCGCCGGCGCACCAGCACGGTGATCCACTTGGACGAGGGTAGATGAGGCGTAGATGAGGGGTGGATGCGGGTGAGTGAAGGACGCACCTCGATCGACCAGCTGACCAGTGGCGCACGCGGGCCGGGTGAACGCGGGGACGCCGCGGCAGTGGGGCGGCACGGGGAGGGTCGGGCGCCGGGGGCCGGGGATGCCGTGATCGCGTGTGACCGGCTGGTGCGCATCTACTCGACCGCGGGGATCGAGGTCCAGGCGCTGCAGAGCCTGGACCTCGTCATCGACCCCGGGGAGCTCACCGCGCTCGTCGGCGCGTCGGGAAGCGGCAAGTCCACGCTGCTGAACATTCTGGCGGGCCTGGACACGCCGACCGCCGGCCAGGCCCGGGTGGCCGGCCATGACCTGCTGACGATGCGCTCGAAGGACCGGCTCGGGTACCGGCGTTCGGTCGTCGGCTTCCTGTGGCAGCAGACCGCCAGAAACCTCTTCTCGCACCTGACAGCGGTCGAGAACGTTGCCCTGCCGATGCGGCTGGCCGGAGTGCGCCGGGGCGAGCGGCGCTCCCGGGCGATGGACCTGCTGGACCTGGTCGGCGTCGCATACTGCGCCGACCGGATGCCCGCCCAGATGTCCGGCGGGGAGCAGCAGCGGGTCGCGATCGGCATCGCGCTCGCCAACCAGCCCGCGGTGCTGCTGGCCGACGAGCCCACCGGCGAGCTGGACAGCGACAGCGCCGACCAGGTGTTCGGCGCGATGCGCACAGCCAACGCCGAGCTCGGCGTGACGATCCTGGTGGTCACGCACGATCCGCTGGTGTCGGACCAGGTCCGCAGGACGATCGCGATCAGGGACGGCAGGATCAGCACCGAGGTGCTGCGCCGTACCACGGTCGACGACCAGGGCGAGGCGGCCGATGTCGCGCAGGAGTACTCGGTGCTCGACCGGGCCGGCCTGCTGCAGATCCCCCGCGACTTCATCGACACGCTGGGCATGCGCGACCGGGTGTTGCTGGCCCTCGAACCCGACCACCTGGGCGTCTGGCCGGACACCGCGAGCCCACCCGCCAGGCCCAGCACTCCCCACACAGCCCACGGCCAGGGTGGTGAGGGTGGCCACACCCGAGGGCGGCACCGCGTTCAAGGTTCTGAGGGTGACCAGCCATGACCGCGGCGGGTACCCAAACGGGAACGGATCTGGTGATCGCCAGGACCGAGTCGGTGACCCGCACGTTCGGCGGCGGGCGGACCGAGGTTCGCGCGCTGCGCGGGGTGACGCTCTCGGTCAGCCGGGGCGAGCTGGTCGCGCTCCGGGGCAGGTCGGGCTCCGGAAAGTCCACGCTGCTCAGCATCATCGGCGGCCTGGACCAGCCGACGAGCGGCCGGGTCGAGGTGGCCGGCCAGGACGTCACCGCGATGGACGCCGACGGCCGGGCGCGGCTGCTGCGGGACACCGTGGCGTTCATCTTCCAGGCGTTCGGCCTGATCCCGATCCTGTCGGCCGCCGAGAACGTGGGCCTGCCGATGCGGCTGGCCAGGACCGACCCTGCGGTGCGGGAGCAGCGGGCCGCGGCCCTGCTCGACCTCGTCGGCCTTGGCGGCCGGGTCGGCCTGCGCCCCTATGAGCTGTCCGGCGGTGAGCAGCAGCGGGTGGCGATCGCCCGGGCGCTGGCCAACGAACCGCAGCTGCTGCTGGCGGACGAGCCGACCGGGCAGCTCGACTCCGACACCGGCGGACAGATCATGCGGCTGCTGCGCAGCATCGTGCACGCCGAAGGCATCACCGCAATAGTCGCCACCCACGACCCGGTCCTGATAGGCCTAGCCGACCGCGTCCTGAGCCTCAAAGACGGCGAGCTGTCCTAGGCGGACTTTTCGCGCGGGGTGCGGCGGGCGACGTCACGCGGCACGAGCGTTGGGTTCACGTTCTCGAGCACCGATTCGCTGGTGATCACGACGCCCTCGACGTCCTTGCGGCTCGGCACCTCGTACATGACCGACATCAGGACTTCTTCCAGGATCGCCCGCAGTCCCCTGGCCCCGGTTCCGCGCAGGATCGCCTGGTCGGCCACGGCCTCGAGGGCGTCGTCGGTGAACTCCAGGTCGACGCCGTCCAGCTCGAACAGCCGCCGGTACTGGCGCACCAGCGCGTTGCGCGGCTTGGTCAGGATCTCGATGAGCGCCTCGCGGTCCAGGTTGTGCACGCTGGTGATGACCGGCAGCCGGCCGACGAACTCGGGGATCATGCCGAACTTCAGCAGGTCCTCCGGCATCACGTCGGCGAACGGGTCGGCCGCGATCCGCTCGGTCTTCACCCGGAGCACGGCGCCGAAGCCCATCCCGCTGCGGCCGATCCGCTGCTCGATGATCTTCTCCAGCCCGGCGAACGCGCCGCCGCAGATGAACAGGACGTTGGTCGTGTCGATCTGGATGAATTCCTGGTGCGGGTGCTTCCGGCCGCCCTGCGGCGGCACCGAGGCCGTGGTGCCCTCGAGGATCTTCAGCAGCGCCTGCTGGACGCCCTCGCCGGAGACGTCCCTGGTGATCGACGGGTTCTCGCTCTTGCGAGCGATCTTGTCGATCTCATCGATATAGATGATCCCGGTCTCGGCCTTCTTGACGTCGTAGTCGGCCGCCTGGATGAGCTTGAGCAGGATGTTCTCGACGTCCTCGCCCACGTACCCGGCCTCGGTCAGCGCGGTAGCGTCGGCGATCGCGAACGGCACGTTGAGCAGCCGGGCGAGGGTCTGCGCGAGCAGGGTCTTGCCGGATCCGGTCGGTCCGAGCAGCAGGATGTTCGACTTGGCGAGCTCGACCCCGTCCTCGCCGGAGCGCTCGCCGCCGGACTGGATCCGCTTGTAGTGGTTGTAGACCGCTACCGAAAGGCCCTTCTTGGCCTTCTCCTGCCCGATCACGTAGGAGTCGAGGAATTCATAGATCTCGCGCGGTTTCGGCAGGCTGTCCCATTTGAGCTCGGCGGGCTCGGCCAGCTCTTCCTCGATGATCTCGTTGCAGAGATCGATGCATTCATCGCAGATGTACACACCTGGGCCGGCTATCAGCTTTTTGACTTGCTTCTGGCTCTTTCCGCAGAACGAGCACTTCAGCAGATCACCGCCGTCGCCCATACGTGCCACCCAGCTACTCCTTCGCCCGGGGCCGCCACCAGCGGCCGCTGCGCCGGCCGGCGGCGGGCATCCTGCCCAGTCGTAATGCCGTAGACCTTAGACGGTACCGCCTTGGCGCCTGTCGTTGTGGCTTATGGAACGGTGCCGCCCCGGTGTCGCTGGCGACATCGTCCTATCCGGTTAGGAAGACCCTACCTCGGTCCGGCGCTTGATGGTCGTCAGAACCTCATCTACCAGCCCGTACTCCTTGGCCTCCTGGGCCGTGAAGAACTTGTCGCGCTCGACGTCCCGCCGCACCTGATCCTCGTCCTTCCCGGTGTGCTGCGCAATCACCCGCTCCATCGCGGTGCGCATCCGGAGGATCTCCCTGGCCTGAATCTCCAGGTCACTCGACTGGCCGTAGCCGCTTTCCACGGCCGGCTGGTGGATCAGGATCCGCGAGTTGGGCAGCGCCATCCGCTTGCCGCTGGTGCCTGCGGCCAGCAGCACCGCCGCCGCGGACGCCGCCTGGCCCAGGCAGAACGTCTGGATCTCCGGCTGGATGTACTGCATCGTGTCGTAGATAGCCATCATCGACGTCATCGAACCGCCGGGCGAGTTGATGTACATCAGGATGTCGCGGTCGGGGTCGATCGACTCCAGCGTGATCAGCTGCGCCATCACGTCGTTGGCCGACGCGTCGTCGATCTGCACCCCGAGGAAGATGATCCGCTCCTCGAAGAGCTTGTTGTACGGGTTCATCTCCTTGATCCCGTACGACGTGCGCTCGACGAACGACGGCAGCACGTACCTGGATTCGGCCGGCCGCCACAGTCCTGCTGCGCTGCCCTTGCCTGCGTTCACTGTCAGCTCCTCAGCTCCCACCCGGGTGTTCAAGAGACCGGGCTTTCCGTCGGGACCTCGGTGGCGTTGCGAATCACCTGGTCCACGAAGCCGTAGTCCTTGGCCTGGTCCGCCGTGAACCAGCGGTCGCGATCGGAGTCGATCTCGATCTGCTCAACGGTCTGGCCGGTGTGCATGGCGATGCGCTCGGCCAAGGTGCGCTTCAGGTAGAGGATCTGCTCCGCCTGGATCCTGATGTCGGTGGCGGTGCCGCCGATCCCGCCGTGCGGCTGGTGCATCAGGATCGACGCGTGCGGCATCGCATAGCGCTTGCCGTGGGCGCCCGCGCAGAGCAGGAACTGGCCCATGGAGGCCGCCATGCCCATCGCGTACGTGGCGACGTCGTTCGGCACGTACTGCATCACGTCGTAGATGGCCATGCCGGCCGTGACCGAGCCGCCGGGAGAGTTGATGTAGATGTGGATGTCCCGCTTGTTGTCTTCCGCGGCGAGCATGATGAGCTCGGCGCAGACGCGGTTGGCCAGGTCGTCGTCGACCTGCTGGCCGAGGACGACGATCCGGTGCCGCAGCAGCCGCTGGAACAGTTGGTCGCCAAAGGGTAGTGCCGGAGCCTCAGCGACCCGCGCCACCATTGGCGCCAGCCACTCGTCAGGGGCGGGCGTGGTCACGATGCCCTCCTCGCTCTCTATGTGCTCGGTCATCAGTTCAATGTCGTTGTCAGTGACCATAACCCGCTGCCAGGGCCCGAAAGTCCGCTGCCGAGTGCTGTTCGCTGTAGGCGCAGGGTTCCAGCCCGTCACCGCTGTGGGGCGAGCCGGGGGCCGTTACTCGGCTTCCTCCGCGTCTTCCCCGGTCTCATCGGCTTCGTCGTCGGCTTCGTCGTCGGCCTCCGCATCCGCGGCGGCGACCGCTGCCTTGACGTCCACCGGGCGGCCCGCCTCATCAGTGACCGAGGCGCGCTCGGCGAGCAGCGTGAGCGCCTTGCCGCGCAGCACGTCGGCGGCGACGGAGGCGAGCTGGCCCCGCTCGGACAGCTCCTTGGCCAGGCGGTCCGGGGAGACGCCCATCCGGTACGCCTGCTCGGTCACGTAAGCGGCCAGCTCGTCCTGGTCGACGCCGAGCTCCTCCTGGGTCGCCAGCTTGTCCAGGATGAACCCGGCCTTGACGCTACGCCGCGCGTCCTCGGCGAACTGCGTGTCGAGCTCCTCGGCCGACTGGTTGGTGGCCTCGAGGTACTCGTCCATCGTGTTGCCAGAGCGTTCCAGCCGGTCGGTCAGGGACCGCTCGCGCGACGCGATCTCGTGGTTCACGAGGTCCTCGGGCAGCGGGATGTCGACCCTGGCCAGCAGGGCATCGAGGGCGCGTTCCCTGGCCTGTCCCGCCTGGCCGGCCCGGCGCATATTTTCGAGCTGCTTCCTGGTCCCGGCGCGCAGCTCGCCGAGCGTGTCGAACTCGCTGGCGGACTGGGCGAAGTCGTCGTCGAGCTCGGGCAGCTCCTTGACCTTGACGCTGTCGACCTTCACGGTCACGTCGGCCAGCTTGCCGGCGTGCTCGCCGCCAGCCAGCAGGGCGGGGAATGTCTTGCTCTCGCCGACCGACATCCCGACCAGCGCTTCGTCAAGCCCGTCCAGCATCCGGCCGCTGCCGACCTCGTAGGAGATGCCGCTGGCCTGTGCGTCCTCGACCGCCTTCCCGTCCGCCTCGGCGGACAGGTCGATGGAGACGAAGTCACCGGTCTCGACGGGCCGGTCGGCGCCCTTCAGCGACGCGAACCGCTCCCGCAGCGAGCCGATGTACTCCTCGACCTGGTCCGGATCCACGTCGGCGTTCTCCACCGTGACCGGCATGCCGTCAATGACGGGGACGTCGAACTTCGGCCGGACATCGACCTCAGCCGTGAACGCGAGTTCCTTGCCGTCGTCCAACTTGGTGATCTCCACGGCAGGCTGGCCAAGGGCGAAGACATCGTTCTCCTCCAGCGCCTTGCCGTACAGCTGCGGCACGGCCTCCTGCACCGCCTGCTCGAGCACGGCGCCGCGGCCGATCCGCTGGTCGATGACCCGCGGCGGAACACGCCCAGGGCGGAAACCAGGAATCCGAACCTGGCGGGCGACCTCGCGGTAGGCACGGTCCACGTTCGGCTTCAGCTCATCGAACGGAACCTCGATGGTGAGCTTGACCCGGGTCGGGCTGAGCTCTTCGACGTCGGTCTTCACGACGGGGTCACTCCTCGGCTCCCCGCCCGGGCAGGCATCATGCCAAACCCTGGGCACAGGTGGTCACGCACGGCTACTGGTCACGCACGTCTTAGGGCGCCAAGTCTAGGGCAGGCGCGGGGTTGTTCACCCGGCGCGGGTGGTGATCGAAAACGATGGCCGGTCCATTCTTTGTGGCCGGAGGCGCCCGGTGCCCGTCACCTGGCCCGCCGCCGTGCGACACCGGGCCGAGGGGAGCCGACATGACCGCACCGCGTTCCGCGTCATCCGCGTCGTCCGCGTCGTCCGCCGATCAGCCCGCCGGTGTCCCCGGCCAGCGCCAGCCCGGCGGACCGGAGCAGCCGGGCGTGCCAGAAGCAGCAGGCGGCACGGCGGAAGAACGCTTCGTGACCGGCGCCCTAGGGCCGCTGGGCAACCAGGGATGGCTGGCCGTGCTCACCGCCGCGGTGCTGACCCTGGCGGTCGGCGTTCTGCTGCTGGCCTGGCCCAAGGCCACGCTGGCGGTCGTCGCGATCCTGCTCGGCGCCGGACTGGTGATCAGCGGGCTGTTCCGGCTCATCGAGGGCTTTGCCGCCAGCGACGCCAGCGGCGCGACCCGGGCCGCCTACGTGCTGATCGGCCTCGTCGCCATCCTCGTTGGCCTGTACTGCCTGCGGCACCACGACGTGACCATCTTCCTGCTCGCGCTGCTCGTGGGCGCATTCTGGATCGTGCACGGCGTGGCCGAGCTCGCCTCGGCGCTGACCTCCGGCCGCGTGCCGGGCCGGGGATTCCGGGTGGTCGTCGGCCTGTTCAGCATCGCCGCCGGGGCGGTCGTGCTGTTCTGGCCCGGGATCTCGCTGGTCCTGATGCTCACGGTGTTCGGCGCCTGGCTGATCTTCTACGCCGTGATCCTCGGCGCCCTGGCCTTCCGCCTCCGCCGTCAGACCAAGTCCGCTGGCCGCGCCCGCCGCTCCGCCCCAGCCCCAGCCTGACCGCTCCCGCGCCAACCAGCGCCGACCCTCTCTATCCCCTCCCGCCTCGGCCTGACCACTATTCCCTCCCGCCTCGCCTGACCAATATTCCCTCCCGCCTCGGCCTGACCAATATTCCCTCCCGCCTCGGCCTGACCACTATCGCGCCACCTGGGCCGACCCTCTGTCCCTCCCGCCCCTCGCCAACCCAGGGCCGACCGCTCGCGCCCCGGCCTGCCCACGGCGCGGGCCGGGAGGCGCGGCTCGCCATTTCCGGCACCTGGCTCGATTGGTGTCACCGGCCCGCCGCAGTCGTCCTACTGGTGTCACCGGCCCGCCGCTGTCGTCCTACTGGTGTCACCGGCCCGCCGCTGTCGTCATTGCTGCCGTGGCGCGACTCCTGGGCTGCCGGATATGCGAGAATATGCCTGGTTCTAGAAGCCGCCGACAGGCGGGTTTTCGGTGCGTTGAGGTTTTCGGCTAGCGGTGCTCGGGTTTGCGGGCACGCCGAATCCCCAACGGGGCGTGCGCCGCGGCGAAGCAACAGCGTGGTGGGACCCACGCTGCTGAAACAGCGACAGCAAACTTCCCTCCACCGCGCTAAAACGGCGCACTAGGCGGGCCGACCGAGGCTACGCCGGGCGGGGGGCGCCCGCTTCCCGCTGCCGGCCACCAGCCGCAGAACTCGCGGCGCCCGCTTCCCGCTGCCAGCCAGCCACCAGCCGCAGAACTCGCGGCGCCGCCTGCTGGGCGGGCGGAGCTAGAGGAGGTCCAGGCGGCGGGCGCGGGCGATAGCGGCGCGCCGCGAGTCCACGCCGAGCTTGCGGTAGGCCGAGCGCAGGTGCGTCTTGACCGTGTTGATCGACAGGAACAGCGCCTCGGCGATCTCCTGGTTGGTCAGGTGCGATGGCAGGAACCGCAGCACCGCGAGCTCGCTGTCGGTCAGCAGCACCTCGGCCTGCTCGTGCGCTCCCTCGGCGTGCGGCAGCTGGGTATCGAATCGCTCCAGGATCCGACCGGCGAAACCGGCGCAGCGGCTGGTCGGCGGCACCAGCACGGTGATCGCCGACCGGACCGGCTGCCCGGCGTCGAGGAACACCCGGCTCGCGTCGTCCGGCTCGGCCAGGGCTAGCGCCTGCTCGAGCAGCTCGGCTGCCGTCCCGGTCAGCCCCATGCGCCGGTTCGCCACCGCAGCCGCGAGCAACGCGGCGAGCTTGACCTGCAACGTCACCTCGTCGGCCGATCCGTCGAGCACCGGACCCGCGGCCTCGAGCGCGCCCTTGAAGTCCCCTTCGGCCAGCCGCACCCTGCTCAGCATCAGCAGGCTCTCGGCCCGCCCGTGCTGTGGCCCGTCGGCGGCCGCGTCGATCGTCAGCCTGGCCCGCTCGGTGTCACCGGCTCGCAGCGCGATCTCGCAGTCCAGCATCGTCAGCAGCCAGTCCAGCTCGGGGTCGCCGGACGCGCTGGTGTCGCGCAGCCGCAGCACCAGCGCGCGGGCGCCGGTGGCATCACCGTCGGCCAGCGCCGTGCGGGTGCGGATCAGCCCGGCCACGATGCTGAACTGCGGTTCCCCGGGAAGCTGGTGCCGTCCCGCCACGTACTCGTCCGCGTCGTCGAGAAGCTTGCGGGCGCCCGCAAGGTCGTCACGGGCCAGGCCAAGTTGCGCCGCGGCGAGCACGGCCAGGCACGCCGAGCCCGGGTCGCGGGCGCTGCCCGCGCTGGCGGGCTCGGCAAGGGCCTTCTCCGCGGCGGTCAGGTCACCGTGCCAGGCCTCGGCCAGCGCCTGCCAGCTGCGGGCCCGGGCGCACAGCTCGCCGAGGCCGCCCGCGGTGAGCTGACGGGCGGCGTGGTTCAGGGCGTAACGCGCCTCGAGGATCTCCCAGCGGCGCAGCCGCGCGGCACCGAGCGCGAACCAGAGCAAACCGAGGGCCCGGTGCTCGGGCTGGGTGCCGGCGGTGGCCTGCGCCTGCTCGGCCATGGACCAGCCCTGCGCGAGCAGGCCGGGATCGGCGGCCGACCGGCTCGCCGCCCGCATCACCCGCAGCGCCGCCAGCCAGGGCTCAACGCTCCGGCGCGCCGCCTGGCTGCAGCGGCCGATAGCCCGCTGCGCGGCCTCTAGGTGATGGCCGGCGCCATCCGGGTCGCCGGACCACAACCTGCCCGCGGCCAGCGCCGCCGCCACGGCGGCGTCGTCCGCGCGCTGCTCCGCCGGGAACAGCGCCAGCACCTGCTCCAGCGTCGCCGCCCCGCTGCGCACCAGCGCGGCGATACCGGCTTCGGCCAGCATGTGCGCGGCGTAGTCCCAGTCTCCCGCCTCGGCGGCGCTGCGCAGCGCGTCGATGGCCTGGTCGTGCGCTGCGTGCCAGCGCGCGGCGCGGCGCAGCAGGATCGGGACTTCGTGCGGAATCTCCCGGGCCCGCTCGGCGGCGAGCACGTCGCGCAGCAGCGGGTGGTAGCGGTATCCGGCGTGGTCGTTGCCGAGCGCCTCGACAAAACTGTTCTCCCTGCTCAGCCGCTCCAGCGTGCGGCCGCCGCCGGGCTCTCCGGTCAGTGCGTCGGCAAGGTCACCGGACATCTGCGCGGTGACGCTCGTGCGGAGCATGAACAGCCGGATCTCCGGCGGCTGCGGGCCCAGCACCTCGTCCCAGAGATAGTCGGTGACCAGTGGTTCGTCCCCCGCGATGTCGGTGATCCGGCCACTTTGGCGCATCTGGCTGCGGGCGCCCATGGCCGCCAGCCGAAGCCCAGCCATCCAGCCCTCGGTGCGCCGGAGCAGCTCATCCCGCGCGAACGCGTCCACGTCGAGGCCGAGCATCGCGAAGTAGGCGTCCGCCTCGTCGGCCGTGCAGGCCAGGTCCGCCGCGTTCACGTCGGCCAGATCGCCGGCCACGCGCAGCCGGGCCAGCTGGAGCCGGGGTGCGCAGCGCCCGCTGAGGATGAGCCGCAGGGTCGGCGGGGCATGCCGGATCAGCAGGTCGAGACCGGCCAGCACCGCGCCGTCCGCGAGCTCGTGCACGTCGTCGAGCACGAGCGTGACCGGCTCGGTCAGCTGCTGCGCGGCCTCGGCCACTCGCAGTGGGAGACCGTCCGCAGCGGCATCCCGCAGCGCCTGGGCGGCGTCGCCGGGAATGGCGCCAGCGCCCGCCAGCGCGGCCTGGACGTAGCCCCAGAACCGTGCCGGATCCTGGTCGTCGGCGTCGAGTGTCAGCCAGGCGACCCGGCGTCCCGCCGGTGCCGCGGATGCCCACGATCCGCAGGCAACGGTCTTCCCAGCCCCGGCTGGCCCGGACACCACGGTCACCCGGTGCCCCGCCGCGCGCTCGACCAGGTCGATCACGCGGCCACGGCGCAAAATCGCCAGGCTCAGCCGCGGTATCCGCAGCTTGTCAGCGAGAAGCTCCGGCCGTACCGGTCCCTCCGGTCCCTCCGGCCGTTCAGACCGCACCGGCCGCTCAGACCGTACCGGCCGCTCAGACCGCAGCGGCCGCTCAGACCGCACCGGTCCCTCAGGCCGCACCGGCCGCACCGGTCCCTCCGGCCGATCCGGCTCCCCGGCCGCCGGCTTTACCCGGCGCGCGGCAGCAGCCCCGCTGGTTGTTGTCGACATGTACTCCCCCGTCGCGTTGTCGACATGCCCTTCCCCCGTCGGGCGACCGGCCTGCCTGCAGTAATGAGCGGAAGGTCGAGTCCTTGCCTGCAGGCCGTATGTGCGATTCGCGACCCTCTGACCGCCGTACCCGGACTTGACCACCACCAACCGCGCGGCAGCAGGATCGTGTCACCCCGCCAGGGTGACGCGGACCAGCCCAAATGCCTCTAGCGTGGCGCCCCTACGGCCGGAGCGGGCCGACTGCGCGGCGGCCGGTTCAGCGGGCGGCGCGGGCGTGCGAAGATCGCCGGCGCACCGGGCGGACCACGCCAGCGCAACGGCCTGGCAGGCCCCGCTTACTCCCGGAGCAGCCCGGGCAATCGTGATCACCCCGTTCGGATGATGCCGCCGCCTCCTGCCCTCCGTAGCGTCACATGCAGTAGGACACCGGGCACATCCGGTTATGCACTGGGACAGCAGGCAACCCGCACGCCGCCCGGGGAACGGCACACGGCGCTCGCGGGGCCGGAGCCGCTACTAGCGGCCGGCGAGAAAGGGGGCTGCTCATGAGCAGTGCACAGGAGCGACCAACCGGGACGGCAGGCACCGACACCACGGGCCAGACCGAACCGACCGGCAGCGGCGTGCCTGGCCAGCGGGCCGGCGCGCACCGAAACACCGGTTACCAGGAGGGATACCGGGAGTCAGCCGATTACGACCGGCGCGAGGGCGGTGCCGCGGCCTCGTTCGGCGGCGCAACCCTGGCCGCCGTCCTGATGATCTTCACGGGCCTCGTGGGGTTCTTCCAGGGACTCGTAGGGCTCATCCACGGTTCCTTTTACACCGTGCACCCGAACTACATCTTCACCGTCGGCTCGTGGGGCCGAGGGCTCACGCAGCTGATCCTCGGCGCGGTGATCTTCGCGGCAGGCGCCTGCCTGCTTCTCGGCATGACGTGGGCCAGGGCGGTAGGCATCGTGCTCGCCGTGCTCTACGGCGTCGCGAGCTTCCTGTTCCTGCCGTGGTACCCGTTCTGGTCCCTGATCCTGATCGCCCTGAACGTGTTCATCATCTGGGCGCTGGCGACGATGGGCAGGCATCGGGTCGCCTGACGGGCGGCGCAGCCGCGCGCGAAGCGAGGCCCCGGTCATATCGGCCGGGGCCTCGCCATGCCGGGGCTTGCCGGGGTCGCCGGTCAGCTGGCGCTGAGCTGCCTGGCGCTCAGCGCGTCAAGGGCCGCGGCGGCCTCGGCCAGCGCCACGTGGCTGGCGGTCAGCGGGTAGTTGCCGGCCAGCCGGGTCCGCAGCGGGTCGTACTCCTCGGCCAGCAGGCCGATGTCGTTGCGCAGCTCGAGCAGCCGGGTGAACACCTTTCGCGCCTCCGCACCGCGCCCCATCATCGCGGCGCACTGCGCCAGCCAGAACGCGGCAGGCAGGTAGCCGCCGTCGGCCGGCGGCATCCCGTCCACGCTGTCCCCCGGATCCCGCTCGTACCGCAGCAGCACCCCGCCGCGGTCCAGCGCGTGCTCGACGGCGGAGACCGTGCCGCGCAGGCGCTCGTCACTAGGCGGCAGGAATCCCAGCGGGCCCAGGCGGAGCAAGCTGGCGTCCGCCCCAGGGTGTTCATAGGCCTGAACGAACGTCGCGGCGCCGGTGTCGTAGCCACGCTCGAGCACGTCGTCCTTGACCGCGGCGCGCAGCTCGCGCCACCGGTCGGCCGGCCCGGGGTCGCCGAACCGCTCGATCATCTTGACGGCGGCGTCGGCGGCCGCCCAGACCATGGCCTTGGAGTGCACGAACTGGCGCGCCGGGCCACGCACCTCCCAGATCCCGGCGTCCGGCTGGCGCCACGTCGCCTCCAGGTGGGCGAGCAGCTCGTCGGCGTCCCAGGGGTCGTGCGACCCGCTGCGGCCGGCCATCCGGATCGCCAGCCGGGCGGCGAGCACCTCGGCGAAGACGTCGGGCGGCGGCATGGCGGTCGCCGCGTTGCCGATCCGCACCGGCTGCGCCCCCTCGTAGCCGGGCAGCCATTCGAGCTCGATCTCCGGCAGCCGACGCTCTCCGGCCAGGCCGTAGAGTTCCTGCACGCAGGATGGCTTGCCGGCCACCGCATGGCTCATCCAGTCGAGCAGGCCGACGGCCTCGCCGAGCGCACCGGCGCGCAGCAGCACCCGGATCGCCGCGGCGGCGTCCCGCAGCCAGCAGTACCGGTAGTCCCAGTTCCGCGAGCCGGACACCTGCTGCGGCAGCGAGGTAGTGGGCGCGGCCACGACCCCGCCGGTCGGCGCGTAGGTGAGGGCCTTGACCGTGATCAGGGACCGGATCACCGCCTCGCGCCACTCGCCGTCGTAGGCCAGGCCCGCCACCCAGTCCCGCCACCAGCGCTCGGTCTGGTCGATCAGCGCGGGAACCAGCGGCGGGTCCGGCGGGTCGTCGCGGGAACTGCGCCAGACCACGGCGAACGGCACCTTGTCACCCTGGCTGACCGTGAGCTCGGCGATCGCGGAGCCCCGGGCCCGGCGCACGTGCGCCGGGCCGAACAGCCACAGGGTCTCCGAGCCGGCGACGATGCGGTGGGCCCCGGCGTGCCGGAGCACCCGTGGTTCCGCAGAACCGTACTCAAACGCCGCGGCGAGCGTCATCCGAAGGTCCACGGTGCCGCTGACACCCTCGATCATCCGGACCAGCACCGGGTCGGACTCTCGCGGCGGCATGCAGTCGACCAGGCGGGCGGTGCCCGAGTCCACGGTGAACTCGGTCTCGAGCACCAGCGTGTCCGGCCGGTAACGGCGCTGCACCCGGCTGTTGCCGCCGGGCGGCGCGATCCGCCAGTGCCCGTGCCGGTCCTCCCCCAGCAGCCCGGCGAAGCAGGCCTCGGAGTCGAACCTGGGCAGGCAGAGCCAGTCGATCGATCCGTCCCTGCCCACCAGTGCCGCCGTGTGCAGGTCGCCGATCAGCGCGTAGTCCTGGATCGGTAGCGACATCGGCAAGCCCCCCGATGGCAGCAGGTGCGCCCCAAGCGGCCGGTCAGCCCGCTACTGCTGCCATCGCGGCAGTCTGCTGGGCCCGCCAGCCGGTGTCGTCATCCCTGGGAGGTGAGTGGGCTCAGACCGCCGGGTAGAGGCTGCGGAAGGGGCCTTCGGCGGCCATGAGCTCGCGATGGGTGCCGCGCTGTACGACCCTCCCCCGGTCCAGGACGATGATCTCGTCGACCTGCTCAAGACCGGCGAGGTCGTGGGTGATCAGCAGGGTGGACCGGCCTGCGGTGACGGCGAGCAGGTCGGCGGTCAGCGCCGCCGCGGCCTCCGGATCGAGGTGGGCGGTCGGCTCGTCCAGGATCCACACGTCTGGGTCGGCCAGCAGCGCTCTGGCCAGGGCGAGCCGCTGCCGCTCGCCGCCGGACATGGCGGCGCCGCGGGCGCCGACCCGGGTGTCCAGGCCCTGGGGCAGCGACTCGATCCAGGGCAGCAGCCGGGCGCCCGCCGCCGCGGCCTCCAGTTCCTCGCCGCTGGCGCCCGGCCGGGCCAGCAGCAGGTTGTCCCTGATCGTCGTGTCGAAGATGTGCGGGTCCTGCGGGCAGCCGCCGATCACCGTCCGCACGTCGTCGGCGGCGAACGCGGCGAGGTCCCGGCCTGCCTCGCCGGGAACGCCCAGCGTAACCCGCCCGACGGCCGGGTCCCAGAACCGCAGCAGCACGGCGGCCGCGGTGGACTTCCCGGCGCCGTTCGGGCCGACCAGGGCGACCCGCCGGCCCGGCGACAGGTCAAGATCGAACCCGTCCAGCGCCGGCGGCGCGTCCGGCGCGTAGCGAATCCGCACGCCGACCATCCGCACCCGCACCGGCCGGGCCGGCAGCGGGAGCGGCGCCTTTGGCTCGGTCACCGGGTCCGGCGCGTCCAGCACGGCGCCGATCCTGACTGCCGATTCGCGGGCTGCGCCGAGCTGCAGCGCCGCCGCCGGCAGCGCGGTGACCGCCTCGAACGAAGCCAGCGCGGTCAGCGTGAGCACCGCGAGCGGGACCCGGGTCAGCGTTCCGCCAGCCACCGCTTGCACGCCGAGCAGCAGGACGCCCCACAGGGTGAGCCCAGCGGCCGCGGCCATCAGCCCGTCGCCGAGACCGGACGCCGCGGCCGAGCGCCTGGCCAGGGCGGTCAGCCTGCGGTCCGCTGCGTCGGTGGCGGCCAGGGCGGCGTCCTGGGCGCCGAACGCGTGCAGCTCGGCGGCACCGGCCAGCAGGTCGGTCAGCGTCGCGCCGAGCGCGCCGCGGGCCTCGGCGGTCGCCCTGGCCGCCCGGCGCGACGCCGCCACGGCGAGCGCGGGCACCACGACTCCGGCTGCGAGCAGGCCGATCGCCAGCACGCCCGCCGCCGGCGCGAGGATCAGCAGGCAGGCGGCCACCGCGCCGGCACCGACGAGGGCGGCGGCCAGCGGCGGCGCGATGCCACGGATAAAGAGGTCCTGGGTGGCGTCCACGTCGCTGATCAGGCGGGCCAGCAGGTCGCCGGACCGGAACGCGGCCAGGCCCGCCGGGGCAAGTCTCTCGAGGCGCCGGTAGATCGCCACCCGGATGTCGGCGAGGATCCGGAACGCGACGTCGTGGGAAGCCAGGCGTTCGACATAGCGCGATACGGCTCGTCCGACCGACAGCCCGCGTACCGCGACCACGGCCACCGAGATCGCGACGATGCTCGGGTGCTCAGACGCGCGGGCCAGCAGGAACCCGCTCGTGGCCAGCAGCGCCACGCCGCAGCCGATCGCGGCTGCGCCCGCGAGCACCGCGACGAGCAACTGGGCGCGCATCGGCCGGGCCAGCCACAGCAGCCGCAGCAACGGCCGGCGGCCGGCGGCCGCCCCGCCCCAGCTCATGAAGTCATCGCCCGGGGAATGTCGCGTGGACGAGCGCGCGGCATCGCGGGCAGCCGCCCCGGCCGAGCTCACCGGGCCACCTTGGTTGGGCACCGGGCCCTCCGGCTCACCGGGCCAGCTCGGTGGGCAGGGGGCGGAGGACGGCCGTGGTGGGTGGGCGCGCGGCGGCGGGTGGCCGGAGCTGGCCGTGGTCCAGGCTGATCACGCGGGTGGCCAGTCCTTCCCAGCCGCGGCCGTGGCTGACCAGGACGAGCGTGCGGCCGGCCGCCAGGGTCTCGACGGCTTCCCAGAGCCGGCGGGCGCTGGCCGGGTCCAGGTGGGCGGCTGGTTCGTCGAGCAGCAGCAGCCGCGCGTCCCGGAGGAACGCGCGAGCCAGCGCGATCTTCTGCCGCTGACCCGCCGAAAGCCGCAGTCCGCGCTCACCGAGTTCCTCCCGGTAGCCGCGGGGCAGTTCCTCGATGAACTCGGCGGCACCGGCCAGCTCGGCCGCCCGCCGGATCGCGTCCAGGCCGATGCCGGGGCTGCCCAGCGCGATGTTGTCGGCCGCGGTACCCGCGAACAGGTGCGGCTGCTGCGGCACCCAGGCGATCTGGGCGCGCCACCGGCCCAGGTCGATCGCGGCCAGGTCGGTGCCGCCAGCCTGGATCGTTCCGGCGGCGGGCTGGACGAACCCGAGCAGCAGCGCCAGCAGCGTACTCTTGCCTGCCCCACTCGGCCCGGTCACCGCGACCCGCTCGCCCGGCCGGATCGCCAGGCTCAGCTCCTGCAAGGCCGGCCGGTCGCGTCCCGGATAAGCCGCGGTCGCCGCGTTCAGGGCAATCTCATCGGTGTGCAGGTCGGCAGACCGGATACGCGGCGTTGAAGTGGGGTGGGAAGGTGAGTCGGTCTCCAGGATCTCCAGCACCCGCCCGGCCGCCGCCGCGCCCTCCATGCTCGTGTGGAACTGGGCGGCGACCGCGCGCAGCGGCAGAAACGCCTCGGGTGTCAGCAGCAGCACGAGCAGCGCGGTCTCGTACCCGATATGCCCGTAGAGCAGTCGCAGCCCGACCTCGACCGCGACCAGGGCGGTGGCAACGGCGGCGGCGAGCTCGAGCACCAGCGCGGACAGGAACGCGACCCGCAGCGCGGACATCGTCGCCGACCGGTAGGCGCCGGTAACCTCGCCGATCACCTTCTGCTGCGGCTTGACCCTGCCGAACAGCTTGAGCGTGGGCAGGCCCTCGGCCACGTCGAGGAAGTGCCCGGCGAGCGTGGCGAGCAGCCGCCACTGCCGACGCGTCTGCGCCTTGGTGTGCCAGCCGACCAGCACCGCGAACAGCGGGATCAGCGGCAGCGTCGCCGCGATCAGGACGGCGGAAATCCAGTCGGCCGCTGCCACCCGCGCCAGAACCGCTACCGGGACGGCGACCGCGAGCACCAGCTGTGGAAGGTAACGGGCGAAATAGGGATCAAGTCCGTCAAGGCCCCTGGTGGCCAGCGCGGCGACCTCCGCGCCCTGCCCGCCCTGCCCGCCCTGCCCGCCCGGGCTGCCGGACCAGGCTGGGCCGAGCCCGACCGCCCGGGCCGCGAGCGCGCGCCGCAGCTGCGACTTCACGGCGGCGGCCGCGCGCAGCGCGCAGACCTCACCGCCGTAGGTCACCGCGACCCGCACGGCCACGACGCCGAGCAGCGCCGCCAGCGTGCCCCATAGTGCCGTGGCGGCGGCCTGACCGCGAGCCGCGGTGGCCAGCGCATGCGCCAGCAGGCTCGCCTGGGTCAGGATCGCGGCGGTGGCCACGATCCCGAGGGCGACGGTGGTGACCAGCTGGCGGTGGGCGGCCCGGGCGTAACGCAGCAGCCGCGGGTCAACCGGGCGCACGGCCAGCAAGCATGATCCAGACCACGAAGACATGCTTCCCCGCCTGCCGGAACGGCAGTTCACCCACGCCGGGTGAGGTGGGCCGGCCCGGGCCGGGGGACCGCAGACGCATGCGGAACCCCCGGTGATCGAGCAGGCGGCCGGCCTGGCCGTGCTGGCGGCGCTGTCTCCGACGGCGCTACTGGCGGCTGCCGTGTATCTCGGCTCGGCCCGGCCCCGGCAGACCACCCTGTTTTACCTGCTTGGCGCCGTGCTGATGAGCACGGTCATCGCCGTGGCCGTTGTGGTGCTGCTGCGCAACGTCGGCCTGAGCCGTCCGCACGAGCACACGCCTCGGTACGGCCTGCGGTTCGGCCTCGGCGTGCTGCTGCTGGCCGTCGGCGCCGTGCTCGTGGTGCGCCGCCGCAGGCGAGGACCGGCCGATCAAGTCAAGAAGAAAAAGAAGCCCGGGCTGGTGTCCAGGATGATCGCCAGCCCCTCACCGCTGAGTGCGCTCGCCGTCGGCGTGCTGCTGTTCGCACCGGGCGTCACGTTCCTGGCCGCGGCGCAGGTCATCGCGACGGCGCGGGCCGACATCGAGCTGACCACGCTGGCCGTGGCGGTCAGCGTGCTGATCGACGTGGCCCTGGTCTGGCTGCCGCTGGTGTTCTTCCTGCTCGCGCCCGGCCTCACCGCGCAGCGCCTGAAGGCCTTCAACGGCTGGCTGCGGGCTCACGGCGCCGCGATGCTCGTGGGGGCCATCGTCGTGGCCGGTGCGCTCATGGTCTTCGACGGGAGCTACGGCCTGATCACCGGTAAGTGACCGGGCGTAACCCAGCGTGAGTCGACCACCCGCTGCGGGTGACGCAACCTCGCCGCCGAGGCGCGACTGTTACCGCACGTGAAACCGAGGCCGAGTGAAAGGACCGCGGACATGACCGTGCCCGTACAGGCTGATGTCGACGATGCGACCAGGGACGCGCTGGTCGGCATGTCCAAGGGGGACCAGCGGGTGCTGGACGAGATGGTGGAACTCCGCACGGCCGAGCAGCAAAGCAGCGGCCTGGACGCCCGCACCTTCTCTCTCGTCAAGATCGCCGCGCTGATCGCGGTCGACGCTCCCCCGGTCTCATACCTCTGGCAGGTGGCCAACGCGCTGGAATCCGGCGCCACGCCGCAGGACCTGGTCGGCGTGCTCCACGCCGTCGCCCCGCAGGTCGGCGGGCCGCGGGCGATGGCGGCAGCGCCGGAGATCATGGTCGCGCTCGGGCTCGAGCTGCCCGACGGCGCGTGACCGGACGTCGTCGGCGAGGAGGAAGACATGTTCATGCGGCGACGCCCGTTGCTGCGCGCGGCCATGATCGGCGGTGGCGCGTACGTGGCGGGGAAGAAGTCCGCTCAGCGATCGGCCGAGCAGGCGCAGGAACAGCAGCAGACGCAACGCAGCGAGGACGAGCAGAACGAGCGCATCGCCAGCCTGGAACAGCAGCAGGCACACGACAAGGGCGGTGGCCAGGCAGGCCAGGGGGATCAGCCGCGCCAGGGGCCCGCCGCGGTGCCCAAGCCGTCCATGCTCGACCAGCTCAACCAGCTGAACCAGCTGCACAAGCAGGGCGCCCTCTCCGACTCCGAGTTCACCGCCGCCAAGGCGAAGCTGCTCGGCAGCGCCTGAACGGGACCGGCCTGCGATGGCCGGCCGGTCCGGCTGGTCCACCGGGAGACGTTGATGACCAACCAGACGATAGCGGCCGATCAGCCGCAGATCGCCAGTCCACTGAAGACGCCACGCGCCGCTGCGCTGGCCGGCATCGTCTTCTCGGTGCTGTCGATCGCGTCGCTCGTGCTGATCCACCTGTCCACCCCGACCGATCCCAGCAAGGCGGGCTCCTGGCTGCACGACCCGGCGCGCCGGACGGCCATAGCGGTGGCGCTGAACCTGGTCCCGTTCGCCGGGATCGCCTTCCTTTGGTTCCTCGGTGTGATCAGGGACCGGGTCGGCCGGCACGAGGACCGCTTCTTCGCCACGATCTTCATCGGCAGCGGCCTGCTGTTTGTTGGCATGTTCTTCGTGGCGGCAGGCATCGAGGGCGGCATCATCACCAGCGAATCGGCCAAGTCGTTCGGATCGTCGGCGCCGGGCACGCTGGTGCTCGGCCGTAACATCACTTCGGCTCTGATCAACATCTACGCGGTCCGGATGTCGGCCGTATTCACGCTCACCACGGTGACGATCGCGCGGCGCACCCAGATCGTCGCCCGCTGGCTCACGTACGCGGGGGTGGCGGTCGCACTGGTGCTGCTCATCGGCACCGGCATCTCGGTCTGGGTGGAGTTGCTGTTCCCGGCCTGGATCCTCGCCCTGAGCCTCGACGTCCTCGTCGCGGGCCGCGGCGCGCCGATCACCCCGGCTGGGTGACGCAACCGGCGTCGCGCCAGGGCATCGTGACTGGCGCGGCGACCGCAGCCACCAGGCGCGCGGCCGCGCTTCGGCGTGGGTGCCCGGCCGGGGAGCCGGGCAGTGGCCAGAGAGGGGAGCCGAGAATGAGCGTCACCACGGCAGCGAGGCCGACCCGGCCCGTGCACCGGTATCAGCTGGACACGGGTCTGGGGCACCTGACCCCGGAAGAGCGCGCGGTTCGCGGCAAGGCGGCGCGGGCCGAAGTTCCGCTAGACAGCCACGCCGAGTTCGAGCCGGCGGCAGACCGGCCGGACCCGATCGCACTGCTCGAGGAGCAGGGCGCCAGCCGGGTCCCCAACCTGGTCCCGGTCCGCTACGGCCGGATGATGGCCTCGCCGTTCAGCTACTACCGCGGCGCTGCGCTGCCCATGGCCGCCGACCTGGCCACCACGCCGGTCACCGGCCTGGCGGTGCAGGCCTGCGGCGACGCCCACCTGTCCAACTTCGGGGTGTTCGGGTCTGCCGAGCGCCGCCTGGTCTTCGACGTGAACGACTTCGACGAGACCACGCCCGGACCCTGGGAATGGGACGTCAAGCGGCTCGCCGCCAGCCTCGAAGTCGCCGCACGCGAGAACGGCTTCCCGAGCAAGAAGCGCCGCGCGATCGTCGCCGCCGCCGTGGCCCAGTACCGGAACGCGATGCGCAGCTTCGCCGACATGACCAACCTGGAGGTCTGGTACGCCACCGCCGACATGGACCTGCTGCGGCAGCAGAATCCGGCGCAGCTCAAGGCGCGCCAGCGCAAGGCGGTCGACAAGGGGCTCGCCAAGGCGCGAACCAAGGACAGCATGCAGGCGGTGGACAAGCTGACCCACATGGTCGACGGCAAGCCGAAGATCGTCGCCGACCCGCCGCTGATCGTCCCTGCCGACCAGCTGATCCCCGACGAGATCGACCGCAAGCGCTTCGAGGGGCTGATCAGCGACCTGGTGGCCGGCGTACCGCCGGACGCTGGAGACCGACCGCCGGTACCTGCTCGAGCAGTATGAGTTCTGCGACATGGCGCACAAGGTGGTCGGCGTCGGCAGCGTCGGTACCCGCTGCTGGATCGTGCTCATGCTCGGCCGCGACACCGGCGACCCGCTGTTCCTCCAGGTCAAGGAGGCCCAGGACTCGGTGCTGTGCCGGTACGTCGGCTCCAGCAAGTACTCCAACCAGGGCCAGCGCGTGGTCGCGGGCCAGCGACTGATGCAGGCCGCAAGCGACATCTTCCTCGGCTGGCAGCGCGTCGCGATCGGGGCCGAAAACAACGGGCACCGAGACTTCTACGTGCGCCAGCTGCGCGACTGGAAGTTCTCCCTCGACATCGGGACCATGGTGCCGCGCGGCTTGCGCGTCTACGGCCAGCTGTGCGGATGGACTCTGGCCAGGGCGCACGCCCGCTCCGGCGACCGGATCGCGATCGCCGCCTACCTCGGCGGCTCGGACGCGTTCGACCGGGCGATCACCCAGTTCGCCGCCGCGTACGCCGACCAGAACGCCAAGGACCACGAGGCGCTCCTGGCCGCGGTGAAGTCGGGCCGGATCATGGCGGAAAGCGACCTGTGACACCCGGCAGGGCCGGGGGCCTGGGAACCCGGCTGCTGCGGTGACCCAGCCAGCCGATCCGCTGGCTCCGCTGCGATCGCGGAGCTACCTGGCGCTGCTGGCCCTTGCCGCCATCATCGGCGTGCCGGTGTCGGCGGCGGCGTTCGGATTCCTCGCGCTGGTCAACAAGCTGCAGGGATGGATCTACACCAGCCTGCCGCGGGGTCTCGGCTTCCACGCCACACCGGTGTGGTGGCCGATCCCGCTGCTGGTCATCTCCGGCGTGCTGGTCGCGCTCGCGATCCGGTACCTGCCCGGCACCGGCGGGCACTCGCCGGCCGACGGGTTCAAGGCGGGCGGCGCGCCGTCGGCGAACGAGCTGCCCGGCATCGTGCTCGCTGCCCTGGCCGGCCTGTGCCTCGGGATCGTGCTCGGGCCCGAGGCACCGCTGATCGCCCTCGGCGGCGGGCTGGGTGTCTGCGCCGTGCGGCTGGCCAAGCGGGACGCGCCGCAGCGGGCCAAGGTCGTGGTGGCGTCGGCGGGCAGCTTCGCCGCGATCAGCACGCTGCTCGGTTCGCCGATTATCGGCGCGTTCCTGCTGATGGAGGTGTCCGGGATCGGCGGGGCGGCACTGGAGCTGGTGATGCTGCCCGGGCTGCTGGCGGCCGGCATCGGCTCGCTGATCTTCATCGGCCTGGGCCACTGGACCGGGCTCGGAACGTTCTCGCTGGCGCTGCCCCATCTCCCCCACTTCGGCACGCCCGACCTCGCCGAGTTCGGCTGGGCGCTGGTGATCGGGGCGGCCGCCGCGCCGCTCGGGGTGGGGATCCACCGGCTCGCGTTGCTGCTGCGCCCGCACGTCGAGCGGCGGATGCTGCTGCTCATGCCGGTGATCGGCCTCGCCGTCGCCGGACTGGCGATCGCGTTCGCCGAGGGCACCGGGAAGTCCATGTCCGAGGTGCTGTTCTCCGGCCAGAACCAGCTCGGCCCGCTCATCCTGCACAGCGCCGGGTACACCGCGGGCGCGCTAGTGCTGCTGCTCGCCTGCAAGGGCCTCGCCTACGGTGCGTCGCTGAGCAGCTTTCGCGGCGGACCCATCTTCCCGTCGATGTTCCTCGGCGCGGCCGGCGGCATGGCGCTCTCGCACCTGCCGGGCCTGCCCCTGGTGCCCGCCGTAGCCATGGGCATCGGCGCGATGAGCACGGTGATGCTCAGGCTCCCGCTGACCTCGGCGCTGCTGCCGGCCCTGCTGCTGTCCACCGATGGCCTGGCCGTGACGCCGCTGATCATCGTCGCCGTGGTCGTGGCGTACCTGGTCTCCGCCAGGCTCGCCCCGGCTCCGCACCCGGCCGCGCAGGCGGCGCCGGGCGGCGGGGACGGGCAAGCGCCGGTTCCGGCCCCGCGGACCGCACCTGCCGCCCGGTCCGGAGGGCAGGGCTGATCCTGCCCCGCGGACCGCGCCTGCCGCCCGGTCCGGAGGGCAGGGCTGATCCCGGTCCCAGACGCCTATCGGGAGTTCCCCGCCAGTTCACCGGAAGTTCACCCGCGCAGTGCGATGCGCCCGGCCCGGCCGGACCCGATGATCAACGCTGTGCCTAACGTGCTGTATCTGGTCTGGGATGACGCCGGCATCGCGACCTGGAATGCATTCGGCGGGCTCATTGACGCCCCGTACCTGAAATGGCTCGCCGGGCGGGGGCTGCGTTATTCGCAGTGGCACACGCCCGCCCGTTCGGAACCTAGCCGGGGTTCCCTGCTGACCGGCCGCGACGGGACGGCTGGCCGCGGTGCCCGGGTCGCGGCCGGTGACCCCGGCCCAGGTGGTCCGAACATGACCAGCCCGCCGGGTTCCGCCACCCTGGCGGAGATCATGCGCCGCGGCGGCTACCGCACGTACTGCGTGGGCAAGTGGGATCTGGGCCCGGCGGAGGCAGGCGCGATGACCGGATCGCGCAGGGCCTGGCCGCTCGGCCGCGGTTTCGACCGCTTTTACGGTTTTCTGGGCTGCCGGACCAGCCACTGGTACCCCGACCTGGTCTTCGACAACCAGAACGTCGACCCCGCGTACTCCCCGGCCGAGGGTTACCACCTGACCGCCGACCTCGCCAACATGGCCATGGAGTTCATCCGCGACGGCCGCCAGACCACTCCCGCCCAGCCGTGGCTCTGTTACTTGTCCTTCGGCGGCAGCGACCCGCAGGCGGCCCCGCGAGAGTGGGCCGACGCCTACCGCGGCAGGTTCGAGATGGGTTACGACCGCTACCGCGAGGCCGTACTCGGCAACATGAAGCGCCTTGGCGTGGTTCCCGAGGGCACCGCGCTGGCTCCGGTCGACGGGCACCCCTCTCGCGGCGAGCTCCCCGGCGGGGACCTGGCCCCGGCCCGGCCGTGGCACTCGCTGGGCGAGGCGGAGAAACGGCTCAGCAGCCACAGCGCCGAGTCCTACGCCGCGCTCTGGTCCTACACCGACCATCAGATCGGTCGGCTGCTCAGCTTCCTGGAGGAGTACGGGCAGCTGGACGACACGATCGTGGTGGCGTGCTCGGCCGGGGCCGCGCCCGGCGGGCCCGGCGACGGCGGCGTCCCGGCCGGCTGGCCGGGCACCGGCGGTAACGGCGTGGCCGGCTGTGACAGCCTGCCCGCCGGATGGGCCTGGGCGTTCGGGACGCCGTACAACGTGGCCAGGCAGCACACGCACGGCGGCACCGCCGCCAGCCCGCTGATCGTCAGCTGGCTGCCGGGGATGGCGGACATGGCCGGCGGCGTGCGCGATCAGTATCACCACGCGGCCGACATCGTGCCGACGATCCTGGACTGCGCGGGCATCGAGCCCCCGCAGCTCGTCAACGGGCATCTGCAGGCCCCGCTGCCCGGTGTGAGCATGCGCTACACGTTCACGGCACCGGACGCGCCCAGCGCCCGGCGAACCCAGCTTTACCAGGCGCCCGGCGGGCGTGCGGTCTACCACGACGGCTGGAAGGCGGCGACCGGGGCCAGCCGGTGGGAGCTCTACCGCGTGGCCACCGACCGGGCCGAGACCCGCAACGTGGCAGCGAGCCACCCGGAGAAGCTCGCCGAGCTCACCGCGCTGTGGCAGGCGGCAGGAAGCGAGCTCCCGCGGCAGCGCGAGCTCGCGCCCGCCCGGGGCCTGCCGGTCATAGGCGCCGGCAGCTCACGGATCGCCGGCTGACCGCGGCGGGCCGGGGGGATCCGGCGGGCCGGATGACCCCGGCAAGCCCGGTGACCCCGGCGACCCCGGCGACGGCCGAGGGCCGGGCGACGGCCGCGCGCCACCTGCGGGCCGCGGCCGCCGGCCGCCTGCGGGCGGCTTGCGGTGGTACGACATCCGGGAGCCATGCGCCGCATGACCCGGTGGCCGCCGCCTGGCCGGCCTGGCCTCAGCAGCGTCCTCCATTCGAGTCCGCTCGGTCGGCGACCGGAACGCGGCTACCAGCCGCGCCACCAGCGTCGCCAGGAACACCTGGCCGGTGAGGGCTTCAACGACGGCGAGTGCGCGGCCGCTGTTGCCCACGGCGGTGAAGTCGCCATAGCCAAGCGTGGTCAGCGTGGTGAAGCTGAAGTACTGGAAGGTCTGCGTATTGGCCGACTGGTGGTGGGCGAAGAATGGCCCGCCGCCGAGACGCTCGATCGCCGCGTAAAAGGCGGCGTACATCAGCCCGAGGATCAGATAGGCGCTGAGGGCACCGTAGATGCTCTGCACGGTGACCGTGGGCCTGGCCAGCACCCGGCGCACGATGAGCACCGCGGTGAGGAGCAGGACCAGGGCCTTCCAGATGTCCGCCGCGCCATCACCGCCCCTGGTGTGGCTGGACGCGGCCACGGCCGCGGCGACCGAGCCGACCAGCGCCACCAGACCGATGAGCATGGCAAACCGGCGGCTGGCCTGCCCAGTGCGAAGCGCGAGCAGCAGCACGCCGAAGAACAGCAAGGTCTGCACCTCGGCGACCAGCGTGCTGAACCCGGACGCGGAGAGCAGGTAGGTCAGGATCAGCAACAACAGCAGCAGGCCGTACCGGGCGGTTGGTTCCTGGGCCGTCCGACGGCCGGCAGGTTCCCCGGACGGCCGACGGCCATCTGGTTCCCCGGCCGCCCGGCGGCCGGCCCAGGCAGCCCACAAGGCCCGCGGCGCCCGCATCATGACCTCCTTCTAGTCACGCTGCGGGCGAAGCGGCGGGCCGACGGTGGCTGACGGCGGCGCTAGGCCGCGCGGCCGTGCAGCGCCTCCTGCAGCTCCTGCTCGCCCTCCTTGGACAGGGAGGTCTTCAGGACGGTGCCGCCGTACTTCGACATCGCGTCGACGGCCTTGTCCGGGGTCACCTTGTCCACCATCAGGAACAGCGCCGAGGTGCCCGGCCGCAGCATGCCGCGGACCTGATCCTGGAACTCGCGGTCAATGCCCGACTTCGTGATCTTGCCCATGAGGGCGCCAAGCCCGGCGCCGATGGCGATGCCGAAGACCGGGATGAAGAACAGCAGCCCGAACAGCAGACCCCAGAACATGCCCCAGGTCGCGCCCCTGCCGACCGGGTTGTGGCTGGTGTGCACGTGGTATTTGCCGTCGTTGTCCCGGACGATCACCGCGATCGCCTCGGGCTCGATGATGAGGTCGCGGGCCAGCCGCCGCGCCTCGTCCGCTGCCGCCTCGGCGGTGGCCTCGTTCGGATAGCCGATGGCGATCAGGTCAGCCATTGGGTCCCCTTTTCCTGGAGTGAGCTGAACGGTCCGGCCAAGTTCATCAGGCTCGTTGCCGGCCGCGCCCCATCCTCATCGGGTGATACGACCCCGCCCGTGACCTGCGGTTAACCGGGCCGGGCGGGGCGTCCGGCGGGTAGCTCTCCGCTCCCCTCACCCGCAGCGGGGGATGGGCGCCGCAGCCAGGTGGAGCACGATGGCACGCAGCAGGCGTACCAGCGGCTCAGAGGTACGAGCGGCATAGGGCAGCAGAGCGTACGAGCGCATAGGCAGGTGGACGGGGTGGGGAAGCACAGGGCGAACCGCCCTTCGGCGGACCGGCGCGTAGCCGCCGCCGTGTCCCTGCTCGCCCTGGTGGCCGCCGCCGGGCTGCTGCTGACCGGCGTTGTGGTCCACCTCGGGGCGGTCCTGCTCGCGCTGGCCTGCCTGCTCATCTGCGTGATCGCGGGCTGGTACGTGGTGTCGCGGCGCGGGTTCGCCCGGGCCGTTGCGGCCGTAGTCATGGTCGCGGCGCTGGGCGGGCTGGCCACCGGCCTGGCGTTCGCCAACCTCAACCTGCTCGCGCTGGTCCTGGTCATCGTCGTGTCCGCGATCTCCGTGGTGTCGGCGCGCTTTGCGCTCCGGGCCAGACCGGCCGGGTCCGCCGGGTCGGCCGCTGACCCGGCCCGCCTGAGCGCGGCGGCCCGGCCCCGGCGTCCCGTTCTGGTAATGAATCTGAAGTCCGGGGGTGGCAAGGCCGAGCGCTTCCGGCTCGCCGAGGAGTGTGAACGGCGGGGCATCGAGCCAGTCGTGCTGCGGCCAGGAGACGACCTGCAGCGGCTGGCCGACGACGCGGTCAGCCGGGGCGCCGACGTGATCGGGATGGCCGGCGGCGACGGATCGCAGGCGCTGGTCGCGACCGTGGCCAGCCGCCGCGGGATCCCGCACGTGTGCGTGCCCGCCGGGACCAGGAACCACTTCGCGCTCGACCTGGGCCTGGACCGGGATGACGTGGTCGGCGCGCTGGACGCGTTCACCGACGGGGTCGAGCGGCAGGTCGATCTGGCCACCGTCAACGGCAGGGTCTTCGTGAACAACGCGTCGCTCGGGCTGTACGCGAAGGTGATCCAGTCGCCCGAATACCGGGACGCAAAGCTCTCGACCGCCGCCTCGGTGCTGCCGGAGGTGCTCGGCCCGGAGGCAACGCCGCTTGACCTGCGCTTCCGGGGGCCGGACGGCGACCACCCGGATGCTCACCTGATCCTGGTGTCCAACGACCCTTACCAGCTCGACACGATCGGCGGCATGGGCACGCGGGAGCGGCTCGACCTCGGCGTGCTCGGCATCGTCGTGGCCAGGATCGCTGACGCCGCTCAGGCCAGCCGGTTCATGGCGCTCGAGGCGGCCGGCCAGGTCCGCCGTTTTCCCGGCTGGCAGGAGTGGGCCACCTCACGGTTCGAGGTCAGCTCGGGCGCCCCGGTGGAGATCGGGATCGACGGCGAGGCGCTGCTGCTGGATCCGCCGCTGGTGTTCGAGTCGCTGCCGGGCGCGCTGCGGGTCCGGCTGCCGCGCCGCGCCATGGAGCCGTCCCGTGCCGCGCGGACGGTGCGGCTGCTGTCCGGCTCGACGATCAGCGAGCTTGCCGAGGTGGCGGCGGGGCGGACGGAGCGCTGACCGGCTTCCCCGACTGCGCTGCCGGCGCCTGCTGCCCGGCCTGCGGCTCATGCCCGGCCTGCGGCTCATGCCCGGCCTGCGGCTCATGCCCGGGCTGTCCCTCCTCCCCGGGCAGCTTCGTCTCCTCGGGCATGCCCGGAGTCAGCGGATGGGTGTAGGCGTCCCGGAACGTCTTGACCTCCTGGACGGTGAAGGCCCGCTCCTTGCGGTCGTCCCTGGTGAACGCCAGCCACCAGGTCAGCACCGCGCCGACCCGGTTCCGGTAGCCGGTCAGGAACGCGATGTGGATGAACAGCCAGATCCACCAGGCGATGAACCCGCCGGTGCGCAGCGGCCCGGCGGTCACGACGGCCCGGCCGCGGGAGATGTAGGCCGCCGAGCCGAGGTCCCGGTAGCGGAAAGGCTTGTCCGGCGTGCGGCCCGAGGCCCGTAGGCTGACCCGGTGGCCGGCGTACAGCCCGGACTGCATCGCCACCTCGGCGACGCCGGGCAGCTTGTCCAGGCTCATGACGTCGCCGATCACCGAGATCTCCGGGTGGCCGGGAATCGTGAGATCCTTCTCAACCGCGATCCGCCCGGACCTGTCGCGCTCGGCGCCGGTGGCGCGGGCCAGCGCCTCGGCCACCGGCGGGGCCTCCACGCCCGCCGTCCACAGCACGGTGGAGGCGTCGTAGCGGGTCTGCTGCCCGGCGTGGTCGCGCACCTCCAGCCAGCCCCGGTCGACGTGCGTGACCAGCGTGCCCATGTGCTGCTCGACCCCGAGTCCCTGCAGGATCTCGGCGGCCCTGCCAGACAGCTTCGGCCCGAAGCTCGCCAGCGGCGCGCTGCCGCCGTCGAACAGCAGGACCCGGGCGTCGCCCGGCTGGATGCTGCGGAACTCCGACCGCAGCGTCTTGGTCGCGAGTTCCCGGATCTGCCCGGCGAGCTCGACGCCCGTCGGTCCCGCGCCGACCAGCGCGAACGTGAGCCAGCTGCGGCGCTCGGCGGGGTCGGTGGCGGTGTCGGCCATCTCGAACGCGCCGTACACCCGGCGCCGGATGGCCAGCGCGTCCTCGAGCGTCTTCATGCCGGGAGCCCAGCCCGCGTACTCGGGATGCCCGAAATAGGACTGCTGGACCCCGGCGGCCACGATCAGGTCGTCGTAGCCGTACTCCAGGCGGCCGCCGCCGACCCGCTGCGCGATCACCCGGTGGCCCTCGGCGTCGAAGTCCACGACCTCGGCCATCACGCAGTCGACGTTCTTGTGCTTCTTCAGCAGGTCGCGCAGCGGGACGGCGATCTCCCCCTCGGACAAGATCCCGGTGGCGCACTGATAGAGCAGCGGCTGGAACAGGTGGTGCTGGGCGCGGTCGATCAGCGTCACCGAGACGTTGGCCCGGCGCAGCGCGCGCGCCGCGAACAGCCCGCCGAAGCCCCCGCCGATGATCACGACCCGGCGCCGGCCGGCCGAGCCGGTTGGGCTCGCCGGGTCCGCCGGGCTCGCTGCGTGGGCCGGGCTCGCTGCGTGGGCCGGGCTCGCTGCGTGGGCCGGGCTCGCCTGGCTCGCCGGTTCGTCCATCATCGCCTTGCCCCCCAGTCGCTCCGGGTCCCGGCGGCTCAGCCCGCCGGGTCGTACCAGGTGTCCCGGCCCTTCAGCAGCCGGTCGGCCTCCTGTGGTCCCCAGGTGCCCCGGGCGTACTGATGCACCGGCGTGGCGTCGCCGAGCACCGCGTCGATCACCTCCCAGGACGCTTCGACCTGGTCCTGCCCGGCGAACAGCCAGCGGTCCCCGTCCAGGGCCGCCCCGATGAGCCGGTCGTATGGCCGCATGTCCGACCCCTGCTGCCCGGAGAAGGAGAGGTCCTCGGGCTGCGGCTCCAGCCCGGCGCCCGGCTTCTTCCCCGCCAGATGGAGGCCGACGGCCGTTTCCGGCCACACCCGGAACCGCAGCGAGTTGGACACGGCGAACGGCTCGATCCCGAACACATCGTGCGGCGGCCGCTTGAACTTGATGTCGACCTCGGTCGCGGTGACCGGCAGGCACTTGCCCGCCCGGATCAGGATCGGAACGTTGGCCCAGCGCCAGGAGTCGGCGGCGAGCCGGACCGCGACGTACGTCTCTGTGGTCGAGTTCTGGGCGACGCCGTCCACCTGGAGATAGCCCTCGTACTGGCCGCGGACACAGTCGTCTGGGGTCAGCGGCCGCAATGCCGAGATCACCCGCGTCTTCGCGTCCGGCCACGAGGCCAGGCCCTGGCCGTCCGGCGGCTCGGCCAGCACGGTGGCGAGGACCTGCAGCATGTGGTTTTGCAGCACGTCCCGGATCGCCCCGGTCCGGTCGTAGAACTTGCCCCGGTCGGAGACGTCGAACGCCTCGGCCATCGTGATCTGGATGCGCTCGACGTAGTTCCGGTTGAGCAGTGGCTCCAGTGTCGAGTTCGCGAAGCGGACGAAAAGCACGTTTTCTACCGGGTCGAAGGCCAGCCAGTCATCGACCCGGAAGATGGCCTCCTCCGCGAAGAATTTGTGCATGGTGTCGTTGAGCTGCCGGGAGCTGGCCAGGTCGGTGCCGAACGGCTTCTCCACCATGATCCGGGCGTTCTTGGTGCGCCCGGCTGTGGCAATCCCCTCGGCGATCCGGCCGAACAGCACCGGCGGGACCTCGAGGTAGAAGAGGATCTTCTGGCCGTCGCCGACCGCATCGGACATTGCCTTGTAGGTGGAGTCCTCGCCCAGGTCGCCGTCGACGTACCGCAGCAGGCCCAGCATCTTCTGCGCCGCCGGAGTGTTCGGGTCCATTTTGTTCAGCTTCAGCGAATCGATGGCGTAGTTCCGGAACTGGTCCAGGCCCCACCCGTTCATCGCCACACCGATCACCGGGACGTCCAGCACGCCGCGGCCCACGAGGCCCACCAGGGCCGGGAACGTCTCCAGCTTCGCCAGGTCGCCGGTGGCCCCGAAGATCACCAGTGCATCAACTTGGTCAGTCGCCATGCGAGCTCCTCGTTAGGTTGAACGCGCACTATCTATGGGACCGCTACCGCGCGCTGCTTCCATCATTCCAATCGGGTGATGGCAATATGCGGGCATGACCACACCCGGAAACTCCGAGCGATCGCCCGCCCTGGACAGCGCCGCTTTCAGCGCCCTCTATCAGCGGCTCCGGCGCGCCACACCGTGGGGGCCCGATGACAGGCGTGGCGGGCTGAACTACATCACACCCGATCGCGTGCTGGCCGCGGCCAGTGAGGTCCGCCTGGGCCGGACGGTGACGCTCGAGGCGCCGATCGAGACTCATGCCGCGCCGGACAACCCCGAGCCTGCCATGGACGAGATGATGGCTACCGGGGACCAGGCCGACCCGGCCGGGCTGACCTTCGCCCGGGACCGGATTTCCATGAACGTCCACGGGAACGCCGACAGCCACATCGACGCACTGTGCCACGTCATGTACCGAGGCAGGCTCTACAACGGGGTGCCCGCGGACACGGTCACCTCGGCTGGGGCCGACGAGCTGTCGATCGAGATGGCCAGCAACGGGATCGTGGGGCGCGGGGTGCTGCTGGACATCCCGCGGCTGCACGGGGTGCCGTGGCTGGAGCCCGGGGATCACGTGACCCTCGACGACCTGACCAGGGCCGAGCAGGCCCAGCAGGTCCGGGTCGGCGAGGGTGACCTGCTGTTTGTGCGGGTCGGCCACCGGGAGCGCCGGAACGCGCTCGGCCCGTGGAACTCGGCCGCCACGCGGGCCGGGCTGCATCCCACGGCGATGGAGTTCGTGGCCGAGCGGAAGGTCGCCGCGCTGGGCAGCGACAGCAACAACGACACCTCGCCCAGCGTGGCCGAGGGCGTGGACTTCCCCGTGCACGTGCTGGCGCTCAACGCGATGGGCCTGCACCTGCTCGACTGGCTGCAATTCGACGACCTCGTCCCGTTGTGCGCCGAATTCGGCCGCTGGTCGTTCTGCTGCGTGATCGCGCCGCTGCGGCTGGCGCACGGGACCGGCTCCCCGGTCAACCCGATCGCGATCTTGTAGAGCGCGGCTGGGACGGGTCCGGCTCGCCCGGCTGCGGCGGCACCGCAGCACCCGCCCGCGCGGCGTCGCCCTGCCCCGACCGGGGCAGAAACTCGTGCCGGCTGACCCGGCGGCGGAATACGTAGTAGCTCCAGGTCTGGTACGCCAGCACAAACGGCAGGAAGATCACCACGACCACGGTCATCACGGTGAGCGCATACCGGCCGGACGCGGTGTTGTGAACGGTCAGGCTGAACGCCGGGCTGGTGCTGGACACCATGACCCTGGGGTACAGGTCGACGAAGATCGACAGCACGCAGGCCGCCATCGTGACCGTGGTCGCCGCGAACGCCCAGCCCTCGCTGCGCGTGTACACCAGCCAGACCGCGGCGAACGCGGACAGCAACGCCCCGAACTCGACGGGGTTGAGCAGAGCTCCCTTGCCCGCGATCGCGTGCGTCCAGGACACGAACGCCAGCACCAGCAGGCCGGTCACCGGCGCTATCCGCTGGCCCAGCCGCCGGGCCCGCTGGCGCATGTCACCGGTCGTCTTCAGGGACAGGAACGTCGCGCCGTGCAGCAGGCAGACCGCGACGAACGTGATCCCGGTGAACACGCCGTACGGCTGCAGCAGCGTCCAGAACGACCCGGTGTATTCGTGGCTGGCGTTAATCGGCAGCCCGTGCAGCAGGTCGCCGAGGGCCACGCCGAGCAGCAGCGGGGCCAGCAGGCTGCCCACGGTCAGCAGCGCATCCCAGGCATGCCGCCAGCGCGCCGCGTCCCGCTTGCCCCGGTACTCGAACGCCACGCCGCGGACGATCAGGGCGGCCAGGAGCAACACCAGCGCCAGGTAGAACCCGGAGAACCAGGTCGCGTACCAGCCAGGGAACGCGGCGAATGTCGCGGCGCCGGCCACGATCAGCCAGACCTCGTTGCCGTCCCACAGCGGGCCGATCGTGTTGATCGCGGCCCGCCGGCCCGGCTCGTCAGCGCCGACGAAGTCGTGCAGCATGCCGACCCCGAAGTCGAAGCCCTCCAGGATGAAGAACCCCATCCACAGGACCGTGATCGCGATGAACCAGAACGTAACCATCGGCGCCTCAATACTGGACAGCCGGAACGGGCGCGTCCGCCTCGGTCTGGCTGCGCGACGGCGGAAGTTGCTCGCGGGAGTACTTCAGCATCAGCAGGAAGTCGACGACGCCGAGCACCGCGTACAGCAGGACGAACGCGCCGAGGCTGATCGCCACGTCGGTCGTCGAGACCGACGGCGACACCGCGTTCTTGGTGAGCATGATGCCCTGGATGATCCACGGCTGGCGGCCACTCTCGGTCAGCAGCCAGCCCGCGGTGTTCATCAGGAACGGCAGCGCGCTGCCCCAGATCGCCACCCACAGGAACCGCCGTGAGGTGGCCAGCTTCTTGCGCCGGATCAGCCACAGCCCCCACAGCCCGATCAGCAGCACCAGCACCCCGATGTAGGCCATCACCCGCATCGACCAGTACTGGATGAATACGTTCGGCACGTAGTAGCCGGGGCCGAAGGCCTTGCTGTACTGCGCCTGCAGCGGGTTGAGGCCGATCACCTTGCCGTTCCAGTGGTTGGTGGCCAGCAGCGACAGCAGGTGCGGGATCGCGAGGATCTGGGTCGGGGTCTGGTCCCGGTTGCCGCCGCCAATCTGGAACAGCGAGAACGAGCACGGCTGGCACGTAGTCCACTGCCCCTCCGCCGCGGCGATCTTCATCGGCTGGTACTGGGCCTCGATCACCCCGAGCTCGTCGCCCACGAGCATCGCGAACAGGATCGCCGGGACCAGCACCACCAGCGCCAGCCGGGCCGACCGGGTGAACACGCCCTGGTCGCCGCCGTGGCGCAGCTGCCAGGCCGACACCGCGAGCATGACCGCCGCGCCGGTGACCAGCGACGCCAACAGCACCTTGGCGTAGCCCCAGACGAACACCGGGTTGGTCAGCAGTGCCCAGATGTCGGTCAGCTGCGGCTGGCCGCGGGTCATCACGTAGCCGACCGGGTGCTGCATCCAGGAGTTGGCGGCCATGATGAACGCCGCGGACAGCACCGACCCGGCCGCGACCGCCCAGATCGTGAGCAGGTGGATCCGCCGGGGCAGCTTGTCCCAGCCGAACAGCCACAGCCCGAGGAACGTCGACTCGAGAAAGAAAGCGCCCAGCCCCTCGATGGCCAGCGGGGCACCGAAGATGTTGCCGACCAGCCGGGAGTAGGCCGACCAGTTCATCCCGAACTCGAACTCCTGCACCAGCCCGGTGACCACGCCGATCGCCACGTTAATGACGAGCAGCGTGCCGAAGAACCTGGTCAGCCGCAGGTACTCCGCACGCCCGCTGCGATGCCACGCGGTTTGCAGCAGCGCGGTCAGGAACGCCAGCCCGATCGTGACCGGGACAAAAAAGAAATGGTTGATCGACGTGAACGCGAACTGCCAGCGTGCAAGATCGACGTTCATTATCTGGTTGTGAGTTGGCTATGAGCCGCGGGTGTTGGCCGCGACGGGCCCGTTCTGCCAGGCGTCGGCGCCGGCGGAGGCGGCCGCACGGGCCTGGGCCAGCTTGAGCTTGGCAAGCTCGCTCGGCGGGACGTCCATCTCCCGGATCCACTGCCGGGTAGCGGATATCAGGTGGGCGCCGCCGATGACGAGGCCAGCCAGCGCGATCGCGCCGCCGACCGCGATCAGCGTTCCCCCGGTCACCAGCGGGGCGGGCCGCACCTGCGGCAGTCCTGACGTGCCTTGAACACCGTTGTTAGCCATGGCTCCATCCCTGAGCGTTCAGCCAGTAATCGTCGGTGGTCACTGTTGCCAGCCGGGGGGCGCCGGACATCATCCGGGCCGGGTGATTACCCGCACCGCGCTGGCTCTGGGGCTCCTGATCCCGGACCGTCCGGCAGCGCGCGCTGGGCGCTTGGCCGCAGAAGCCGGCGCCGGGCCAGGGGCTGGCCGCGGGCACCCGCCGGGCTCCTCACCCTAAGGGTGTGATGCACCGCACGCGGGCGCCAGCCATCGTGGGCGCGTGACCGATCACTATGACGTCATCATCGTGGGCAGCGGCGCGGGTGGCGGCACGCTGGCACATACGCTGGCCCCGTCCGGCAAGCGGATCCTGCTGCTGGAGCGCGGCGACTTCCTGCCCAGGGAAACCGAGAACTGGGACCCGGGCGCGGTGTTCGTCGACGGCAGGTACATCTCCCCGGACACCTGGTACGACGCGGACGGCAAGCCGTTCCAGCCCCAATCGCACTATTTTGTCGGCGGCGCCACGAAGATGTACGGCGCCGCGCTCTACCGGCTGCGGCCCGAGGACTTCGGCGAGCTGAAGCACGCCGACGGCGTGTCCCCGGCCTGGCCGCTTGGCTATGACGACTTCGAGCCCTGGTACACCAGAGCCGAGTGGCTGTACCAGGTCCGCGGCGTGCACGGCGAGGACCCGACGGAGGGCCACTGGTCCCGGCAGTACGCGTGGCCGCCGGTGTCGAACGAGCAGCGGGTGCAGCAGATCTTCGACTCGCTGGCAGGCGGGGGGTACCACCCGTTCCACGCGCCGTGCGGCATCCTCCTCGACGAGGCGAGACGGCCGGCCAGCGCGTGCATCCGCTGCGCCTGGTGTGACGGCTACCCGTGCCTGGTGCACGCCAAGTCCGACGCCGAGACCATCGCGGTCCGCCCGCTGCTGGACCGGCCGAACGTCACCCTGTTGGTGAACGCCGAGGTGGAGCGGCTGCAGACCGACCCCGGCGGCGGGGCGGTGACCGGCGTGGTGGTCAGCCGGGGCGGCGAGCGCGAGATCGTGGACTTCTGGCTGACCACCGAGGACATCCCGGAGCCGGACAACCGGATCACGGTGGACGCCGACGGGAGCATCCACCTGGCCTACCGCCAGACCAACGACGAGGAAGCCGGCGGCCTGTACCACGAGCTGCGGAAGATCCTCAACCACGTGGGCCTGGCAGATCACCACGTGCTGCACAAGAACTTCTACGCGAGCATGGACATCCCGGTGGCCGCGGTCGCGCACCAGGCCGGCACGTGCCGGTTCGGCACCGATCCGGCCACGTCGGTGCTCGACGTGAACTGCAAGACCCACGAGCTGGACAACCTGTACGTCGTGGACACCAGCTTCTTCCCGAGCATCGGCGCGGTGAACCCCGCCCTGACCGCCATGGCCAACGCGATCCGCGTCGGCGAGCACCTGACCGGCCGGCTGACCGGCTGAAACCGCTAACCAACCGCCCAACCCCAACCACCCAACCGCGAGGTGAGGATCTTGGACCGCTATCCCAACATCAGCGACCACGGGCTGATCGGCGACCTGCAGACGGCCGCTCTGGTGACGACCGACGGCTGCGTCGACTGGTTCTGTGTACCCCGATTCGACTCCCCCAGCGTTTTCGCTTCGCTGCTCGACGCCGACAAGGGCGGCTTCTGCAAGATCGCCCCAGACCGGGACGACTATGTCAGCAAGCAGCTCTACCTGCCCGACAGCGCGATCCTGGTCACCAGGTTCATGACCCCGGACGGCGTCGGCGAGGTGCATGACTTCATGCCGATCACGGACGGCAAGGCGACCGACCGGCACAGGCTGGTGCGCAACATCAAGATGGTGCGGGGCACCATGAAGTTCCGGATCCAGATCCACCCGCGGTTCAACTACGGGCGGACGCCGCACAAGCTCGACTACTCCGAGCACGGCGCACTGTTTCACACCGACGACATGGAGCTGTCGGTCAGCGGCATCGCGCCGCTCGGCACGAAGCTGCGGGACCTGGAACTCGCGATCGAGCCGGACGGCAGTGGCCTGCAGTGGACCCGCACGCTGCGCGAGGGCGAGATCGGCGGTGTGGTGCTCGAGTCCATGGGCGGCCTGCCGAAGCGGCTGGTCCCGCCCGAGGAGGCGCAGGAACTCGCCGACGAAACCGCCAAGTTCTGGAGCAACTGGCTGCGCCGGTCTACTTACCACGGCCGGTGGCGGGAGGTGGTGGCCCGCTCGGCGATGACGCTCAAGCTGATGACGTACGCACCCACCGGCGCGCTGGTCGCCGCGCCGACCGCCGGGCTTCCGGAGCAGGTCGGCGGCGAGCGCAACTGGGACTACCGCTACACCTGGATCCGGGACGCCTCGTTCTCCATCTACGCGCTGCTCGGCCTGGGCTACCTGGAAGAGGCGGCCCAGTTCATGCAGTGGCTGCGGGACCGCACGACCGAGCAGGCCGGCAACGGCTCCGGCCCGCTGAAGATCATGTACCGGGTGGACGGCACGTCGGACCTCACCGAGGAGACCCTCGACCACTTCGAGGGCTGGCGCGGCTCGAGGCCGGTGCGCATCGGCAACGGCGCCTCCGACCAGCTCCAGCTGGACATCTATGGCGAGTCGATGGACGCCATCGAGCTCGCCGACGCCCGCACCGGGGAAATGGCGTACCGGGCCTGGAAGTCGATCGCCAGCATCACCGACTGGCTCTGCGACCACTGGGACCAGCCCGACGAGGGCATCTGGGAGACCCGCGGCGGCCGGAAGAACTTCACGTACGGCCGGTTCCAGTCGTGGGTCGCCCTGGACCGGGCCATCAGGATGGCCATGCGCCGTGGCCGCCCGGCCAACCTGCTCAAGTGGACCGCCGAGCGCGACAAGATCTACACCCAGATCATGGAGCGCGGCTTCCACCCGAAGGTCGGCGCGTTCACCCAGCACTACGACACCGACGTGCTCGACTCGTCGCTGCTGATGATGCCGCAGATGGGCTTCATCGCCCCGCGCGACCCGATGTGGCTGTCCACGCTGAACGCGATGGACCACGAGCTGGTCTCGGACAGCCTGGTCTACCGCTACAACCCGGCCGCCTCGCCGGATGGCCTGGCCGGCAGCGAGGGCACGTTCTCGCTATGCACGTTCTGGTACGTCGACGCGCTGGCCAGGGCCGGCCGGGTCGACGACGCCCGGCTGACCATGGAGAAGATGTTCACCTACACCAACCACCTGGGTCTGTACTCCGAGGAGATCGACGCCACCGGGGAGCAGATCGGCAACTTCCCGCAGGCGTTCAGTCATCTGGCGCTGATCAACGCGGCGATCAACCTCGACTACCAGATAGATCACGGCCTCGGCTCGCTGCGGGAGGCCGTCTTCCAGTCCTGAGCCCGCGCGGTGACCTTTCACCTGCGCGTCGTGACCGCTGGTGAGGTGACGGAACGGGTCGTCGCCCTGCTGGCCGACGAGCCCGGCGTGTCGAACCTGGTGGTTCTTCCCGCTGCGGCCCGTCGGCCAGCGGGTGACGCCGTGCAGTGCGACGTCCGGTCGTCGGCCGCCAACTCGGTGCTCACCCGGCTCAAGGCCTGCTGTGACCCGGCCGCCGGCCCGGTCGCGATCGAGGTCGTGGACGCGGTCGTCGGTGAGCGGCCGTCCCCGGCGGCGAAGTTCGGCGTCGTACAGCGCGACATCGCCCCGGTCTGGGACGTCGTCGACGCGAAGATCCGCTCCGACGCCGTCTACGCGCCCAGCTTCTACACCCTGCTGGCGATCGCCGGGCTGATCGGCGCGGTCGCCATCCTGATCAACTCGCAGATCCTGCTCGTCGGGGCCATGGTCGTCGGGCCGGAGTACAACGCGATCATGGGCGTCGCGCTCGGCATCGACCGGCGCAACCGGCGGCAGGTGACCCGAGGGCTGACGGCGCTGCTGGCCGGGTTCCTGGCCGCGCTCGTGCTGACCATGCTCTTCGGCCTGGCGATCCGCGGGTCCGGCGAGACGCCCCAGGCGTTCTACCGGGGCGTCCGCCCGATCTCGGCGCTGATCAGCAGCCCCGACGTGTTCTCTGTCGTGGTCGCGGTGCTGGCCGGCATCGCCGGGGTGGTCTCGCTGACCGAGTCCCGGGCGGGCGCGCTGATCGGCGTGTTCATCTCGGTCACCACGATCCCGGCCGCAGCCAACATGGGCCTGTCGATCGCGTATGCGGACTGGGACCGGGCCCTGGGCTCCACCTACCAGCTGCTGCTGAACGTGGTCGTGCTGATCGTGGTCGGCGCGCTGGTCATGCGCCTGCAACGGCGCATCTGGCGATCCCGCTCCGCGGCACCCAGCTGAGTAAAGCAGCACGGCCCGGGTAGCCACGGCGTATGTCTGAGCCGTCCAGCCGTCCCACCTCTGGCCAGATCTACCGGGAGCAGTACCGCCGGTCTCCTCGAGCAGGACGTCAAAGGCTTTCCGGTTCATCACCCCGCTCGTCCTGCTGATAGGCGCGGTCCTGTTCCGCCGGTCGGTGATGGTCGCGATCATCATGGGCGGGCTCGCGATCGTGATCTTGGCCGGGGTGGTGATCTGGAGCCGCATCCGCCATCGAGGAGAGATGCGGTGAGGTCGATCTCACCTTGATCCATCAGGTCCAGCCGGCGCGAGGTGAGCGTCAGCCGAGCCGCTGCTGCAGGTGCTCGCCGACCCTTATTGCGTTGGCCATGGCGGTCAGGGCCGGGTTCACCGCGCCGATGCTCGGCATGAAGCTGGTGTCGACGACGTACAGGTTGTCCAGTTCGTGCGCCTTGCAGTTCTCGTCGAGCACCGACGTCGCCGGGTCGGTGCCGAACCGGCACGTGCCCGCCTGGTGTGCGCAGCCCGCGATCGGGATGCTCATGTTCATGTAGAAGTTCTTCTCGAGCAGGTGGTGGGCGGCCAGCCCGACGTGATTGATGATCTTCCGCAGCTCGTGATAGAGGCCATCCGCCTCCGCGTCGTTGGTCTGCTGGTAGGCGATGTGGATGTTGCCGTCGCCGTCGACCGTGACCCGGTTGCTCGGCTTGGGCACGTCCTCGGTGGTCAGCCAGAAGTCCACCGCGTGCCGCGCGATCTCCTCCAGGGCAATGCGCGGTGCCAGCTTGGTCAGCTTGGGCTCCTCGCCCTTCATCGCGGCCCAGTTCGACTTGCCGACCATCTGGATGTTCCCCAGCGGCCATTCGCGCCCGTCACCGGCGAAGTAGAAGTCGTTGAGGCCTAGCGTCTTCTGGAACACCGTGTCGTTGCGCTGCTTGTCGATGGCCACGACGGCGTTGCTGTTGTGGAACATGTAATTGCGGCCGACCTGGTCCGAGCCGTTGGCCAGTCCGGCCGGGTGCCGGTCGGATGCCGAGCGGAGCAGGATCCGGGCGCTGTTGGCCGCACCCGCGGCGACCACCACGACGTCGCCCGCGTACACCTCGCGCTGGCCGCCGCGCGACACCACCACGCCGGTCACCGCGCCCCCGCCCTGGTCGGTCTCCAGGCGCTCCACTTCCGCGTTCACCAGCAGGGTCACGTTGTCGCGGTCGATGATCGGGCGCACGGCCATGGTCTCGGCGTCGGACTTGGCGTGCACCAGGCAGGGAAAGCCGTCGCAGGTGTTGCACCGGATGCAGGTGCTCTTGGGTCGGTTGGCCTCGTCCAGCAGAACCCCGCACGGCGCGGAGAACGGGTGGTAGCCGCCCTCGCTCAGCGCATCGGCGATCTCCTTGATCCGGGGCTCGTGGGAGACCGCGGGCCACGGATACTGCTTCGACCAGTGCCCCTCGGTCGGGTCCTCGCCGTGCGTGCCGCGCACCTGGTAGAGCCACTCGGCCCTGGTATACCAGGGCTCAAAGTCGTCGTAGCTCACCGGCCACGCCGGTGACGGGCCGTCGACGTGCTGGATCTCGCCGAAGTCCTCGGGCCGCAGCCGGTACAGCGCAGCCCCGTACATCTTGGTAGCCCCGCCCACGAAATAGTGCACTTGGGGCTGGAACGGCTTTCCGTCAGCGTCGTACCAGGTGTCCTTCGAGATGTACCGGCCGTCGATGAACACCGACGACGGATCCCAGTTCTCCTTCTCCCGCGGCAGGTAGTCGCCGCGCTCCAGCAGCAGGATCCGCTTGCCCGACGAGGCCAGTGTGTGCGCCAGCGTGCCGCCGCCGGCCCCGGTACCGATGATGATGACGTCGTAGTTTTCAGTCACGCAGCCATCATGCCGGCCCCGCTGCCACGACACGCCGCCGACCCCGTACGGCCCGCAAATCCGCACTCCCGTGGTCCGCGGCCACCCCCCGCACCACCGGGATCTCGCAGCACGTACCCACGCCACCCCGCACCCTCCACGCCATGGGGCCCGTATGCCACCCTCACACCTCGCGTCACGCCACACTCCGCTCGCGCGGGTAGCCGAAGCTTGTGGATGAACCATCCGACGGCCTCTGACCCGTCTTTCGGTTCATTCATCGCCCGCCGTCCGTGGTCGACGCCGTGATCACCTGCGGGACGAACATCAGCCCGTACTGGCTGCTGGACAGGTCGTAGGAGCCCTTGGCGGTGAAGATCGTGCTGGCGGCCGGGAAGGTTACCAGGGCGATGCCCTGGACCAGCCCGGCCGCGTTGACGGTGGCGGTCTCTGCCCCGGCTGCCTGTCGGCTGCGATCGCATGGGTTCACGATTACCACGCACCAACATCCGGTTGCGCGGCGTAATGCTCCCTTCATGTTCCCTGGGTAGACCTGCGTGCGGCGGTACGACAGCACGACAGGAGGACGTGTGCGCAGATCGCTCACATCCGGGTCTGATGTCCGGGCCGGAACGGGGAGCACCCGGCCGGTTCTGGTCGAGACACCGGCTCACCGGCGGCGGGAAAGGAAGCGCCGGCCACTGCGGCAGCGGCCGGTGGCATGCACGGTGCTCGCGGTGCTTGCCGTGTTCCTGCTCTTGGTGTCCTGGTCGGTTGGGAACGCACTCACCGTCCCCGGTGGCGGCACAGTGTCGGAGCGCCTCGCGGAATGGGCCCGCGACCACTACCTCGGGCCGCTGGTCACCTTCGGCGAGTGGCTCACTTACCAGTCGCCCAAAGTTGGCGGGAAGCCCTCGTTCTCGCTCGCCGGGCCGAGGATCCGCGCGGCCGCCGCACCGCGCGGGCAGGCGACCCCTGCGTCGTCCGCCCCGCCCGCACCGCTGAGGTCACTCGCCGGCCGCCCACTCCCCGGCGAGGGCCGGTGGCGGGTCCTGGGCACGGCCGAGGGCCAGCCCGCGATCTACGGCACCTACCTGCGAGCGAGCAGCGTGTACTCCTCGTACGTAGCCGGCATTGTGCTGCTGAACCAGAGCCTGCTCAGGTTCGAGCTGCGGCCCGGTGCCGAGGACCCGGGCCCGGGCGACTGGAAGGCGGCGCCAGATATCCCCGCGGGCACGCGCGAAGGACTGCTGGCCACGTTCAACAACGGCTTCAAAATCGCCCAGTCGGACGGCGGCTTCTACCTCAACGGCGCCGCCACGGGGCGGCTGGCCGGCGGCACCGCCTCGGTCGTGTACTACCGGGACGGCCACGTCGCGATCGGGGTGTGGGGCGAGACGGTGCGGATGACGCCGGAGGTCGTCGGGGTGCGGCAGAACCTGCACCTCATCGTCTCCCACGGCCGCGTCCCGGGCTCGGTCGACAGCAACGTGGAGACAAGCTGGGGAGCGACGCTGGGCGGCAGCTACTACGTATGGCGGTCCGGCATCGGCGTCACCGCCAGCGGGCAGATCGTGTTCGCCTACGGCCCGGCGCTGAACGTCCGGGAGCTGGCCGAGCTGCTGAAGCGGGCCGGGGCGGTGACGGCGATGCAGCTGGACATCAACCCGGACTGGACGTCCTTCATGTACTACGTTCCGAGCCATCCGGCCGACCCCACCCCGGTCGCGCTGCTGCCCGACCAAGTGCAGCCCGCCGACCGGTACTACTCGGTCTCCGGGCGCGACTTTACGGCCGTGTACTCGCGATGAGCACTCGCCTATCAGGAGCCGGGGCGCCCGCCGCGGCCGCCCACTACCCGGCGCCGCTGGCGTGGCTCGCGGCGGTGGTGGAGACCGCCCGGCCTCGCCAGTGGCCGAAGAACCTCCTAGTGTTCGCCGCCCCGCTGGCCGGCGCGTCGTTCGGGCGGGATGACGGCCTCGGCTACGGGCTGATGGCCGCGGGTGCCTTCGTCGCGGCCTCCGCCGCGGTGTACTTCGTCAACGACGTGGCCGACGCCGAGCGCGACCTGCGGCATCCGGTCAAGCGACTCCGCGCGGTGGCCTCCGGGCGGCTGCCCAAGGCACACGCGCTGGTGGTGGCGGGGCTGGCTATAATCGCCGGGCTCACCGTCGGCCTGGCGATCGGCGAGCCACGGCTGTCCACCGTCATCGGCGCCTACCTCGCGTTCTCGGTGCTGTACACGATGGTCCTCAAGCACATCCCCGTGGTCGAGCTCGTGTTCGTGGCGTCGGGCTTCGTGCTGCGCGCCGTCGGCGGCGCGATCGCCACGCATGTGCCGCCGTCCGGCTGGTTCCTGGTCGTATGCAGCCTCGGCGCGCTGATGGTCGCAATCGCCAAGCGCTACACCGAGCTCACCATGCTGGACAACGCGGCGGCCCGGCACCGCCCGGTGATGCGCTGGTACAGCCGGCGGGTGCTGCGGCTCGGCCAGCGGGCCGTCGCCTGCGCCATGACCGTCGCCTACGTGCTGTGGGCGCTGGGAGAGCAAAACCCCTGGATGCGCGGCTGGCACCTGGCCAGCGCGATCGCGCTGGCGGTGGCAATTACCCGCTTCGACAGGCTCACTGCCCGCACGTCAGGCAAGCCGGTCGAAGACCTTATCGCTAGAGACGGTGTGATGGTCTACTGTGAACTGGCCTGGCTGACGATGTTCGCAGCGGGGCTGTAAATGGACGCGAATCAGGTACTGACCGGCTGGGGCCGGACGAGGCCGTCGCGGGCGAACGTCTGCGGCCCGATGGACACCTGCGCGCTGCAAGAACTCGTTGCCAGCCGTCCGGCCAGGGGCGTACTGGCCCGCGGAGCCGGCCGGAGTTACGGTGACGCAGCGCAGAACCGGGACGGGCATGTGGTCACGCCGGCGACCCAGCCGGCGGTGGAACTCGACGTGGCAGCGGGCACGGTGCGGGCCTCGGCGTCGGCGACCTTCGCCGAGGTGCTGGCCAAGTCCGTGCCGCACGGCCTGATCCTGCCGGTGCTGCCGGGGACCCGCCACCTCACCATGGGCGGCGCGGTCGCCGCCGACGTGCACGGCAAGAACCAGCACGCCGACGGCAGCATCGCCGCGTGGATCGATGAGATCGAGCTCATCGACGGCACCGGGGCGCTGCGCACGCTGACGCCGGACAGCGACCCGGAGGCGTTCCACGCCACGGTCGGGGGCATGGGCCTGACCGGCCTCATCCTTACGGTGAAGATCCGGATGATGACCGTGCGCAGCGCGATGATGAAGGTCACGTCCGGCCGGCACGCGGACCTCGACGGGCTGATGGCCGCGCTGGACGGCACGCGCGAAAGGTACTCGGTGGCGTGGGTCGACACGACCGCGTCCGGCAGGTCGCTGGGCCGCGGCATCGTGGACACCGGCGATCATCTGGCCGGGCCGGACCCGCTGCGAGAGCCCGATGGCCTGACTTACCGCCCGCCCCATGCCCGCCGGGCACCCGCCATGCCGTTCTGCCCGGTCACACCCCTGTCCGCGCGCTGGTTCAACAGCCTGTGGTTCTCCCAGGCAACCAGTTACCGGATAGCCGTCACCGACCTGCCGACGTTCTATCACCGGCTGGACGCGGTGGACGGCTGGAACCGTGCGATCGGCCCGCGCGGCCTGATCCAGTATCAGTTCGTGGTGCCGGACGGCGCGGAGGACGTCATAGCCCGTGCCCTGGAAACCGTGCAGCAGCACCGCTGCGCCCCGTTCCTCGGGACGCTCAAACGCTTCGGCGAGGCCAGCAAGGGGCCGCTGTCCTTCCCGATGCGCGGCTGGTCGCTGGCGATCGACATGCCCGCGGGCAGGCCCGGCCTTCGTCGCGCGCTCGCCAAGCTGGACCATGCGGTCACTGCCGTGGGCGGCCGGGTCTACCTGGCCAAGGACGCGCGGCTCGGCCGCGCGTCCTTCGACGTGATGTACGGTCCGCAGACCGCATGGCGGACGGCGCGAGCGCGGCTCGACCCAGACGGCGTGTTCCAGTCCGATCTCGGCCGGAGGCTGGGCCTGTGCGCGGGATGACCAAGAGCTGCCCCTATCACCGGGTACTCGTGTTCGGGGGCGCCAGCGAGATCGGCCAGCAAGTCCTGGCCGCGCTGCACCTGCCGCCGGACGCCGAAGTGCTGCTGGCCGGGCGCGACGAGCAGCGGATGGCCGAGGCGGCGGAGCGGCTCGCCTGCCGGGTACGGACGCTGCACTACGACGCCGCCGCCACCGGCACCCACCGGGCAGTAATAGAAAAGGCCTTCGCCGACGGGGACGTGGACCTGGTCATCTCCGCGGCCGGCATTCTGGCCGGGCAGGAAGTGCTGGACGGCGACCCGGACCGGGCTGGCCTGCTCGTGCAGACGAACCTCACCGGGCACGTCACCACGCTGCTTGCCGCCGCGGCGCGCCTGCGGGAGCGGGGCCACGGCACCATCGTGGTCCTCTCGTCGGTTGCCGCGATCCGGCCGCGGCGAGCTAACTTCGTTTACGGGGCAACCAAGGCCGGGCTTGACGCGTTCGCGCGGGGGCTTGCCGACTCGCTGCGCGACAGCGGCGTCCGGGTACTGCTCGTCCGGCCCGGCTTCGTGATCGGCAGGATGACGCGCGGCCTGCGGCCTGCGCCGCTGGCGACCACGCCTGCGGCCGTGGGCAGAGCGGTGGCCGCGGGGCTGGCTCGCGACGCGACCGTGGTCTGGGTTCCGCCGGTGCTGCGGGTATTCGCGGTCGCGCTGCGGCTGATACCAAGGCCGATCTGGCGCCGGCTGCGCAGATGAGAACGGGGTAAGGGATGAGGGTGCTAGTCGCCGAGGACGACCGCGGACTGCGGGATGCGCTCGCACGGGGGCTGCGGGAGAACGGCTACGTGGTGGACGCGGTGGCCGATGGCGAGGCCGCCGTCCGGTTCCTGCGCAGCTATGAGTATGCGGTCGTGGTTCTGGACTGGAGGATGCCGCGGATGTCCGGGCTTGACGTGCTCAGCTGGTTGCAGCGGCGCGAGTCGGAGGCCGCGGTGCTGATGCTAACCGCGCGCGACGCGCCAGCGGACCGGGTCACGGGCCTTGACCATGGCGCCGACGACTACCTGGTCAAGCCGTTCGACTTCGGCGAGCTGCTCGCCCGGATGCGGGCGCTGCAGCGCAGGCCCCGCGCCCTGCAGGCGCCCCAGCTTGTGGTCGGCGACCTGCGTTTCGATCCCGCGACACGGGACGTGCGGGTGGGCACGCGCCGGCCAGCGTTGACCACGACCGAGCTCGGCATCCTGGAGATGCTGATGCGGCGGTCGCCAGCGGTCGTGCAGCGGCGCGTGATCGCGCTGCACGTGTGGGAGCACGAGGCCGACGCGATGGGATCGAACACGATCGACGTGCACCTGGCCAGGCTCCGCTCCAAGCTGGCTGGCGGCATGGTCAGAATCGAGACCGTGCGCGGCGTCGGGTACCGGATGGTCGGCGCATGACCCGGCGGCGGTGGTCGCTGCCGCCGGGATCCGCGCACGCCGCGCGGATCGCACTGGCCGCGAGCCTGCTCATCGGCCTGGTGTACGCGGGCTGCGTCACGGTGCTCGACCGGGTCGTGACCGCGCGCCTGGTGGCCGGGGTCGATGCGAGGCTGCAGGAGCGCCTGGCCGACGCGCTCGAGAACGGGCCAGCCGTAACCGACGACGATGACGACGACGACAGCGACGCACCTCCGCTCTACCTGTGGCGCATGAACATGGACGGCGCTATCGCACGGCTGAGTGCCGGTGCCCCGCGCCTCCCCACCTCAAGCGACGCGGTGGTCAGGTCGGCGCTGACGGCCCAGGTGGCGCACGGCACGTTCCGGCTGGACAGCATGCGCTATGACGGCTCCGTGCTAGTGGCAGGCCAGAGCCTCGGCGAGCAGGACCACATCGAGGCCGTGCTGGGCGTCGGCGAAGCGCTCGCGGCGCCAGTGCTCTTGCTGGCAGCCTTCATCGGGGCGCTGGTCATAGGATTGCGAGCGCTGGCGCCGGTCGAACAGTCGCGGCGCCGCCAGCTCGAGTTCACCGCGGACGCTTCGCACGAGCTCCGCACGCCGCTCAGTGTCATCGGCGCGGAGACCAGCCTCGCCCTCAGCGCGCCGCGGAAGGCCGCCGACTACCGATCGGCGCTGGTCCGTATCGAGGGCGAGGCCGAGCGGCTGCGAAGCATCGTGGAGGACCTGCTGTGGCTGGCCAGATTCGACTCCAATCCGCCCCAGCCACGAGAAGAGCCCCTTGACCTGGCGACGATCGCGGCCGACTGCGCGGAACGGTTCCGCGCGGTGGCGGGCGCGAAAGCCACCGACCTGGTGGTGACCGGTGACGGGCCCGGCCCGGCCTGGATCAGCGCGCCGCCGGAGTGGATCGACCGGCTCGCCGGGGTGCTGGTTGACAACGCCTGCAGACACGCCGGGCACGACGGCACGGTGCGGATAGGGGTCGGCCGACGGGCCGGCCGGGTCACCTTGACCGTCGAGGACAGTGGCCCCGGAATCCAGGCGGAGGACCGGGAACGGCTGTTCGACCGGTTTCACCGTGCTACCGAGCATGGCGGCGGTGCCGGGCTCGGCCTGGCCATCGCCGACTCGATCGTGAAGTCCACCGCCGGCCAGTGGCGCATCGGCGGCTCGCCGCTTGGCGGCGCGTCGTTCCAGGTCTCCTGGCGCAGGCCCAGGATTCCCGGCAGCGACGCCCAGGGCAGCGAGCTGGCCACGTGACCTGAAGGCCGGGAAGGCTGGGTCACAGCGCGCGGGCAAGCTCCGGGAGCACGCCGTCGAGCCACCGCAGCCGCCGCGCCTGCAGTTCCATCTTGTCCGCGGCCTCTGACGCGGTCAGCGGCCAGTACGTCACGTGCTCGAGGTCGAGCTGAGACCGCTGCAGCGCGGGCAGGATCGCGCGGCGGTCGGCCAGCCCGTACGCCTCGAGGAACAGGCGCAGCCTGGCCCCGATATCCGGAACCGGATCGAAGCCTGCCTCGGACAGCTGCCGAGGCGGCGCGAGCGGGACGAACGCCCACGCCGCGCCGGCGGTTTCGTGGCTCACCAGGCAAGTATCGCCGCGGCGCCGCAGGCGGGTGCCGCGGGAGCGCCGGTGCTCGCCCAGAAGGCGCGCAGGCCGCTGACCCGGCGGCTGGCGTCAGGTGGAGGGGACGGCGGACAGGCCGGCCTGGGCCACGTCCATGTCCTGGCTGTAGTGGCCGCCGCTGACGCCGATCGCGCCGACAACGGCTCCGCCGACCTTGATCGGGTAGCCGCCGCCGAAGACGACGAGCCGGTCGATGCCCGGCGCCGCGCCCATGGCCAGGGGCGGGTCGTCCTTCACAAAGTCGTGCCATGCGTCGGTGGCCATGCCGAAGCCCACCGCCGTGTACGCCTTGTCCTGCGCCACCTGGACCGACAGCAGCGGGGCGCCGTCCATCCGGCTGAACGCCTTGAGTACCCCGCTGTCGTCCACCACCGCGATCACGAACGGCTGGCCCATCTCGGTGGCCTTGCGCTCGGCCGCCTCGATCATCGCCTTCGCCAGTTCCGTGGTCACGCTGGGCCGCTCGAACGTTGCTGCCATCCGTACCCTCCCGGTTCTCAGTCCTTCGCGATGTAGCGCTGCTCGACGTCCCGCACCTCGGGCAGCCCGATGAAATCAAGGAACTCGCCGAACGACGGAAGCTCGCCCATGACCGCGGCCGGCGTTCCGGCCTCGGCGATTTCCCGCAGGATCCGGCGCATGGCGGCGGTGGCCGCGAGCAGCGTGGCGATCGGGAAGATGACGATCCGGTAGCCGAGCTCGGTCAGCCGGTCCAGGCCGATCGGCGGGGTCTTGCCTCCCTCGGCCCAGTTGAACAGCAGCGGGACGCCGGGGAAGGCCCTGGCCACCTCGTCGGCCTCCGCCTCGGACACCACCGCCTCGATGAACAGGACGTCAGCCCCGGCGGCGCGGTACAGCCTGCCCCGCTCGATCGCGGCCTCGAGACCCTCGACCGCGCGGGCGTCGGTCCTGGCGATGATCACGAACTCGGGCTGGGCGCGCGCGTCGACGGCAGCGCGCACCTTCTCGGCCATCTCCTGCGCACCGATGACCTGCTTGCCCTCCATGTGGCCGCACTTCTTCGGCGCCACTTGGTCCTCGATGTGGATCCCGGCGACGCCGGCGGCCTCGTAGGCACCCACGGTGCGGATCACGTTGAGCGGGTTGCCGTAGCCGGTGTCGGCGTCCGCGATCACCGGGATGTCCACGCACGCGGCGATCCGGCCCGCGTTGCCCGCCATCTCGGTCATCGTGAGCAGCCCGACGTCGGGTCGCCCGATCAGCGCGGCCGATGTGCCGAACCCGGTCATGTACACGGCGGGGAACCCGGCCTCCTCCACCAGCCGCGCGGCCAGCGGGTCGAACGCCCCCGGCGCCACGATCGTCTGGCCGGACTCGAGCAGCGCGCGCAACCGGGCCGCCGCTCCCGGGTGGCGGGTCAGCCGCGCCGTCACTGGACTCCCCCAAGCGGCAACTGTGGCCTCCTTAACGCCGGACCGGCTCAGGAACAGTCTGGCACCTCACCCGGGAGCCGGGATATGCAGCAGCCGTCGGCGCCCCGGTGTCCCGTAAGCTCGGCTGGACTCCGCTGCCGGCAACCGGAGCGACAGGAGGGATGGCTCATGCCGATAGCCGACCCGCACGCCGCGGCTTCGATCCTGTACGAGGCGCGCCGGACCGGAGTCCCGGTTGAGCCGTTCACCGACAGCGACCCCAGCCTGGGCATGGACGACGGCTACGCGGTGCAGGAGCACCTGGTCCGGATGCTGCTCGAGGACGGCGAGCGGATCGCGGGCTACAAGGTCGGCCTGACGTCCAAGCCGATGCAGCAGATGGTCGGGGTCAGCTCCCCCGACTACGGCCCGGTGCTGGCGTCCACGGTATACGCCAGCGGCGCCGAGCTGCCGCTGACCAGGTTCATCCAGCCGCGGCTCGAGGCCGAGATCGTGTTCGTGCTCGGCGAGCGGCTGGCCGGACCCGGCGTCAGCGTGGCGGACGCGAGCCGGGCCACCGCCGGGGTGGCGGCGTCGATGGAGATCATCGACTCCCGGATCGTGGGCTGGCGGATCAAGCTCGCGGACACGGTCGCCGACCTGGCCTCCAACGGCGCGGTCGCGATCTCGAGCCGGATCGTGCCGCTGGCCGGCCTGGACACCAGGCTGATTGGGATGGTGCTCACCCGCAACGGCGAGGTGGTCGATACCGGCGCCGGCGCAGCGGCGCTCGGCGACCCGCTGGCCGTGGTCGCCTGGCTGGCCAACACGCTCGGCGAGCACGGCATCGCGCTGGAACCCGGTCACCTGGTGATGACCGGATCCATGCACGCGGCGGTGCAGATGGCCGCCGGTGACGTGTTCCGGGCGGACTTCGACCGGCTTGGCCCGGTCACGGTGCGGGTGACGGAGGGACAATGACCGAGGACAACAGCGAGCTGGCCGACCAGCTGGCCAAGGCGGCCTTCGGCCGGGCCCCGATCGCCCCGCTGTCGGATCAGGCGCCCGAGCTCGACGTGGATACCGGGTACGCGATCCAGGGGCTGGCCCGCGAGGCGGCAGGCCCGCTGGCCGGCTGGAAGCTCGGCATGACGTCACGTTCCGAGCAGGCCCAGGCCGGGATCGACTTTCCGGTGCGCGGCTTCCTGGCCAGCTCGAACGCGCTCGACCTCGGCAAGGCGCTCGCGAGTGACGAGCTGATCCAGCCGCGGGCCGAGCCGGAGATCGTGTTCATCATGGGCGGGGACCTGTCCGGCCCGGCCGTGACCGCCGCCGATGCGCTGGCCGCGACGGCCAGCGTCGCGGCCGGGATCGAGATCCTGGACTCCCGTTATGCCGGCGGCCGGGTCACGACGGCGGACGTCATCGCCGACAACGCCTCGGCCGGGCGGTTCCTGGTTGGGTCGCCGGTGCCGCTCGACGGCATCGACCTGCGGCTGGTTGGCGTGGTGCTCGAGCACAACGGCCAGGTGGTGGGCACCTCAGCTGGAGCGGCCGCGCTAGGCCACCCGGCGGCCGCCGTGGCCTGGCTGGTCCGGTCGCTGGCCGCGGCCGGCGACGGCCTGCTGGCCGGCCAGGTCGTGCTATCCGGAGGACTTACTGCCGCGGTGCCGGTCCGGCGCGGCGACGTGGTCGTGGCCACCATCGACCGGCTCGGGTCGGTTGAGTTGGGGGTCGCGTAGCGTTCCGGAAACTGTCGCCGTCAGCCGGTCCTGCGGTAGGTAAGGGCGAAGTCGTGCTGCCAGTCACGGTTACCGTCGGGGCGGCTCTCCCAGGCGCCGCTGATGACGTTGCCGTCTGCGCTGAACGTGCCGGTGAAGCGCTGCGCGAACTCCAGGGGCGTGAAGTCGGGCGACTCCCGCGTCAGCGTCCACACCCCGTCGGTGAGGGTCATCGCGTACAGGCGCGCCACGCCGCGGGAGTCGTAGTAGTGCTGGATGTACGCGCCGGTCTCCAGGTCGGTGCCGACGATCATCAGGCCGTCGGGCGCCTCGGGGACAGGTATCTCGATGCGCTGCACCAGGAACTCCCGGTCCAGATCCCACTCGAACCGGCTGCGTCCCTGCGGACCGTTCTCCGCAGCCGGCTGATCGCCGGGGAAGCGGGCCTCGATGACCCACTCGCCGACGAAGACGTCCAGGCGGGCCAGCGCATCCGCCCTGTTCCCGGTCATGACGGGTCACTCCCCTTGCTCATGGCCGTCGCCTTCCCTGCCGGACGGCGCCGGCGGCGAGGAGCTCGGCGAGCCGGTCCATGGAGTCGGTGATGCCGTGCTCCATCCCCGCGGCCAGGGCCTCGTCGCGCGCGGCGACGCTGGGGAACACCGCGTTCTGCTGCATCCGGGTACGGCCGCCGAGGTCGTCAAGGGTCCTGGTCTCGAGGCTGACCGACCCGGGGGCGCCCTCGAACTCGAAGGTCTGGATGATCAGTGCCTCGGTGACGGTGTGAAAGACACCGCGAAAGGCGTACTCGGCGCCGTCGGGCGCGGTGTGGACGTAGCGATAGCGGCCGCCCGCCTGGGCGTCGAGCTCGACGACGCGCATCGTCAGCTCGCGGGGGCCCAGCCACTGCGCGACCAGGTCGGGGTCGGTCGAGGCCCGGAAGACCAGGGCGACGGGGGCGTCGAATTCGCGGACCACCTCGATGAACGGGGTGCCGTCCGGCGCGGTGATGTGCGTCGGGTTGGTGTTCACTGTTCCTCCTTGAGTTTCTCCAGGACCGCGTCCAGCCGCCGGTAGCTGCGCTCGGCCTGCAGCCGGTAGGTGTCGATCCACGCCGTCACCGCCTCCAGTGCGGCCGGGTCCAGGTGGACCGGGCGGCGCTGAGCCTGCCGGGTCCGGGTCACCAGCCCTGCCTGCTCGAGCACCTGCACGTGCTGGGAGACCGCCTGCACGGTGATCGGGAACGGCTCGGCGAGCTCGTTGACCGTGGCCGGCCCGGTGCTGAGCCTGGCGATGATCGCCCGGCGCACCGGATCAGCGAGCGCGGCGAACGCCCGGTCCAGCCGGTCATGCTCCTCGGGCCTTTGCACCATGCCAGCGGTCTCCCTGCGATCCATGTTCAAGTGATTTCTTGATAAAGCTACAGCTTGAATAAGTGGCGAGTCAACCGCCCCGGAAACCGGTCACGTACACGGGAAAGGAGGCAGCCGGGCTGAGCCGGCCCGGATCTCAGCGGTCAGCGCGACACTTGCTCCAGCGAGCGCCCGCTGGTCCGCGGTCCGAGCAGGGCGATCAGCCCGGCGACAACCCCGGTCGCGCCGATGCCGGCAAAGCCAGCGAAGAACGACACGGACGTCACCACTGTAGGCAGCACCAGGGCACCCAGCGCGCCGCCGCCGTGACCGAGCCCGTCGGACAGCGCGAACCCGGTGGCGCGGGCCCGGGTCGGGAACGACTCCGCGGTATAGGTGTAGGCCACCTGCAGGTACAGGCCCAGGGCGAGCGAGGCCAGGAACGTGCCCGCGGTGAGCACTGCCTCGCTGGCGATCGTGCCCACGATGAGCATGCCGGCCAGCCAGACCAGAGTGGATGCGAAGATCAGCAGGCGCCGCTCCACGCGGTCCGACAGCAGCGTCATGATGATCGCCCCGACCGGGTAGCCGATGGCCCCGATGCCGAGATACAGGATCGAGCTGCCGATGGCCTGGCCGTGCGCGGCGAACAGCGTGGCTGCGTCACCGAGGAAGCCGTAGTTGCCGATGTACCAGAAGAACCACATCGCGACCAGCACGACCACGCGGCCCAGGTAGGGCCTGGCCAGCAGCGCCGTGAACGGCATCTTCGCCCGCTGCAGCGAGACCTCATTCTCGCGCGGCTCCGGCAGCGTCACGCCCCTGGCCCGAGCGGAATCCTCCATCCGCGTGACGATCGCGTCGGCTTCGTCCACCCGGCCGTGCAGCGCCAGCCAGCGCGGGGACTCGGGCAGCTCGAACCGGGCGGCGAAGCCCACGGTCGCGATCACCCCGCCGATAACGAACAGCAGCCGCCAGCCGTAGCTGTAGTTGGGGACCAGCGCGAGCGCCACGAACGGGGTGACCGCCTGGCCGATGATGCCCAGCAGGAATGTGATGTTCGTGATCCGGCCGCGCTTGCCGGCCGGCGCCAGCTCGCCCAGGTACGTGGAGACCAGGTTCAGGTCGGCCCCCACGCCCATGCCGGTCAGGAAGCGCCACAGCGACAGCGTGACCACGCCCGTCGCCGTGGCATCCAGGAACGATCCCAGGGCGGTGATGCCGATGGTGATCAGCAGCAGGCGGTACCGCCCGAACCGATCGGACAGGCTGCCGATCAGCATCGAGCCGACGGCGTAGCCGATCAGGCCGACCGACAGCGCGACGAACGTGCTCGCACCGCTGGAGAGGCTGAACTGCTTGTTGATGGCCGGCATGGCGTAGCCGATGTCGGCGATGTCGAAGAACGTGAAGAAGTAGCCGACGCCGATGATCACCAGGTACACACCAGGGAGCGACCAGACCGGAATCCGGTCCTGCCGGGCCAGGATCAGCCCCGCCCGCGCCATCACGCCCGGGCCCGTCTCGGCGCCCGCTGCCGCGCCGCCCGGATCTGGCCCGCGCTGTCCGGGTGCCGACCCGCTTAACCCGCCTGCCGACCTCGTCATGCAATGTCGGCTACCCACGGCGTGAGGTTGAAACGTCGGCCTTGTCGGCTACGTGAAGTCCGGCCGGCAGCCCGGCGTTCCGGTTTGTACAAGCCGGTGCCCGGGCCGGGCGGCGACAATGGGCACTGGGAGGGATCTGATGACCTCGGGTGACCAGACACCAGGCGCCGACGGCGGCCGGGCGCCGGCGGCAGGCGCGGAGACGGAATCGGGCCGCGCGCCGGCGCAGGGCACGGACGCGGGAACGGGCCGCGCGCCGACGCAGGGCACGGACGCGGGAACGGGCCAGGCGGTGGTGTCGGCATGGCAGGTGCTCGGACCGCTGATGGACCTGGTGACCCCGATGGCGCTTCGGGTCGCCGCGACGCTGCGGCTCGCCGACTTCATGCCCGATGACGGCACCGGCGACGGAGCCGCAATCAGCGACCTGGCCGAACGTGCCGGGGCCGACCCGGAGGCGCTGGCCCGCATGCTGCGCCACCTGGTGGCGCACGGGGTGTTCACCGAGCGGCGCCCGGGACGGTTCGCGGCCAACCAGACCGCCGCGATGCTGCGCACCGGCGAGCCGGGCCTGATGTGGCTGGACCTGGACGGTTTCGGCGGCCGGATGGACCTGGCATTCACCGGCCTGGCGCACACCGTGCGGACCGGGGAGCCGGCCTGGCAGCAGGTCTTCGGCCTGCCGTTCTGGGACTACCTCGACGCCAACCCGGCGATCAGCGCCTCTTTCGACGCGACCATGGCGGTGGATGGCGGGAACAGCGCAGTGGCGGAACGTTACGACTGGGCGGCGGTGCGTCACGTGGCCGACATCGGCGGCGGGACCGGGACGCTCATCGCCGAGGTGCTGCAGCGCAACCCGCGGCTGCGCGGCACGCTGGCCGACCTGCCGGAAACCGCGGCCCGCGCCCGCGAGTACCTGGCCGGGCTCGGCCTGGACGGCCGGTGCGAGGTTGTCGCCCAGAGCTTCTTCGACCCGCTGCCCGCCGGCGCGGACGCCTACCTGCTCAACCGCGTCATCCACGACTGGGACGACGCCGCGGCGACCGCGATCCTGCGCCGGTGCGCCGAGGCCGCGGGCAGCACCGGCCGCGTGCTGGTGGTCGAATCGCACGGCACCCCGGGCGGCGAACCCGCCGCGTTCGCCGAGATGAACCTGCGCATGCTCGTCCTGGCTGGCGGCCGCGAGCGCACCCTCGACGACTACTCGGCCCTCGCCGCCGACGCCGGCCTGCAGGTCACCGCGGTGCACGACATCAGCGAACGCGACCTGATCGTCGAGTGCGCCGCGCTGTGACCGGTGCCACGGCAGATCCGGGTCAGGGCCGCCAGTAGACGGCCTTCACCCAGATCGTGGCCAGCGCGTCCAGCGCCCGCTCGTCGTCGAACTGGATGTCGCCCAGCTCGCCGCCCTGGCCGAGCCATATGTAGCAGAAGTGCTCCAGCATCGCCGACAGGGCCGACGCGGTCAGCACCGGATCCACACCCGGGCAGTAGCCCTCCGCCTGCGCCCGCCGGATCTCCGCCGCGATCCGCGTGATCGCCTCGGCGCGCATCTTGAGCCACCGGTCCCGGAACTCCCCCTCCAGCATCGCGGCCTGGAAGATGCCGATGAGCTCGCCGCGCCGCTTGGCGTAGGTCCGCCAGAACCCGGCCACGGCCTGGCGCAGCGCCTCCTCGCGGGTTAGCCCGCTGCGGTACGGCAGCGCCGCCATCTGGGTGGCCTCGGCGTGGAACTCCTCGGCCAGCGCGATGAGCAGATCGGCCTTGGTGTCGTAGTAGTTGTAGAACGACGCGACCGACCGGCCCGCCTCCGCCGCGATGTCGCTGATCTTCGCGTTCAGATACCCCTCACGGGCGAACACGTGGCGCGCGGCCTGCCGGAACGCCGCATCGGTCTCCCGCCCTTTACGCCCACGCGTGCTAGCTGGCGTCATGAGACCCGCCGGTCTCGTCCGGCCCAGAACGGCTCGCGCAGCGCGGACCTGAGCACCTTGCCGGTGGCGTTGCGGGCAGTTGCGCCACGACGCTGACCCCGGTCGGGCACTTGAACCCGGCCAGCCGCTGATGTGCCCAGTCGATGAGCCCGGCCGTGTCCAGCTGAGCCGGCTCAGGGGCGGCCAGGCCAGCCAGAGCCTGCTTGGCCAGCCCGGCGCAGTCGGCGTCGCTGACCACGGCGGATGCGCGCATCAGCTCGAGCAGCGCCGTCACCTCGGGCGCGGCAAGCCGCCAGTTCACGGCGGCGGGCAGCGCATCGGCCCGGACCAGCCCGAACATCGCGGTCACCCAGCCGACCTGGTTGCGCGCGATGACCGGGACGACGTCACCCGGCCGGACACCCGCGGCGGCGTAACCAGCCGCCTCCCGCTCCATGGCGGCAGCCAGGCCGGCGTAGGTCAGCTCGCCGCCGCCGTCGTCGGTGAGGGCTACCGCGTCCGGGGTGACCGCCGCCCGCCATTCCAGGACGTGGACCCAGGACAGCATGTGCTCAGGCTGGCACGCCGGTGCGATCGGCGGCGGTCTTTGGCTCGTGCCTCACGTCGCCCGGCTGCCCCATGACCCGCCGCCAGCACGCGAACTCCAGCAGGATCCCGTCCGGGTCCTGGAAGTAGAACGAGCGCACGAACACGCCGTCATGCAGTTCCCTGGCCACGCCGAACTCGCTGTCGTCGTGGTCCAGGATCGGGCTGCACCGCACGCCCTTGGCCTTGAGCTTGGCCCGGTACTCCAGGAAGCGCTCCTCCGGCACGTTGAACGCGACGTGGTTCATCGAGCCGACGGCGCTGGTCCACTCGCCGATGCCGGGCACGGTCACCGGCGCGGACACCCCCGGAACCGGATCCGGCGCGTCCGGGAACCAGAAGAACGCCAGCGCGTTGCCGCCGCCCATGTCGAAGAAGAAGTGCTGGCCGGAGTTGCCCGGCAGGTTGAGCGTCTTGATCAGCCGCATGCCGAGCACCTCGGTGTAGAACTCGACGGTCCGCTTCATGTCCGAGCAGACCAGGGCCAGGTGGTTGACCCCGCCGAGGTCGAACTCCTCGTTCCGCCACTCCATAGAGCCTCCTCCAGTCTGGCGCGCCCGTCAGAACTAAACCTAAACTCAGTTTCACTTACGCACCAGCCCCGGTGCCGCGGGCGTCGCACGCTTGCTCGCCCCTGGGATCGTGTTAGCCGTACCTGTGGTTCGGGTGTCCGCACGGTGGATCTCCCGGCTGGACCTGGCGAACATTGAGGTGCAGGTGACCGGGACGGCCGGCACCGCAGCTCACAGGAGGCACTCCGATGCACGTACCGGATGACAACGTCCATTCCCGGCGGCCCGTCCTGCAAAGAATCCTGATCAGGTCATGGGAGCTCCGCCACCTGCGTTTCTGGGCGGGCTTCCGCATCGTCGGCGGCATCGCGCTGGCCTTCTGCGGCATCGCTACGCTTTCGGTCAACGCCTACGGGTGGACAGCGCTCTTCCTGGTGCCGGCGGCGCTGAACCTGGCGTTCGCCTACTGGGAGATCACCATCGCCCGCTCTGCATCTGCCTGAGTTCCGATTGCTGAGCGAGATGATCGCTGGACCACAGGGCAGCACAGGAGGCATCCCGATGCCGACATCGGATGACACGGTCCCGTCACAGCGATCGGCCCTGGAAAGAATTCTGATCAGGTCATGGGAGTACCGCCACCTGCGCGCGTGGGCCGGCTACCGCATCGTCGCCGGCATCATCCTGGCCTGCTGCGGCGTCGCCACGCTCTCGGTCAACGCCTACGGGTGGGCAGCGCTCTTCCTGGCGTTGGCGGCGTTGTTTCTGGCGTTCGGCTACTGGGAGATGACTATCGCCTACCGCCTGCTCTACGCTCCGCTGCCGCAGCGCGTTCGGGAGCTGGAGCAGTCCCGGTCGCGTGTCGTGGACGACTCAGCCGCGGGGCTGCGCCGGATAGAGCGGGACTTGCATGACGGCGCGCAGGCGCAGCTGGTCGCGGTCTCGATGAAGCTCGGCCTGGCCACGAAGAAGCTCGGCGGCATGGTCGACGGGACCGGACAAACCGACCTGGACCGGGTCCTGGCGCTGGTGGTCGCCGCCCACCGCGGCACGAAGGAGGCCATCACCGAGCTGCGTGACCTGGCCCGGGGCATCCACCCCCCGGCGCTCGACCAGGGGCTTGGCGCCGCCCTCGCCACCCTCGCCGCCCGCAGCGACCTGCCCGTCGAGCTGGTCATCGACCTGCCCGAGCGCCCGTCGCCGGCGATCGAGACCATCGCCTACTTCTGCGCCGCCGAGCTGCTGGCCAACGCCGCCAAGCACGGCGGTGCGCAGCACGCCACGCTGGAGGCGGCGCACGTGTCCGGGCTGCTGCGGGTACAGGTCACCGACGATGGCATCGGCGGCGCCCGCGTCGAGACCCACGGCGGCCTGGCCGGGCTGGCCGAGCGGGTCCGGACCGTAGATGGCAGGCTGCGGCTCAGCAGCCCACCCGGAGGCCCCACCCTGGTCAGCGTTGAGCTGCCGTCCCACGCCTGACTGAACCGGAGCTCCCGATGCGGATTGTGATCGCCGAAGACTCGGCAGTTGTCCGGGCGGGCCTGGCCGAGATCCTGGCCGACAGCGGTCACGAGGTGGTTGCCGCGGTCGGCAACGCCGACGGCCTGCTGGCCGCGGTGGCCGAGCACCGTCCAGACGCCGCCGTGGTGGACGTGCGGATGCCGCCCGGCTACACGGACGAGGGCGTGCGCGCCGCGATCGCCATCCGCCGCGACCACCCCAAGACCGGGGTGCTGGTGTTCTCCCAGTACATCGAGACCCACTACGCGGCCGACCTGCTCGGCGCGGCGTCCGGTGGCAGCGCCGCGGGCGTCGGTTACCTGCTCAAGGACCGGGTCAGCGACGTCGATGAGTTCATCGAAGCGCTGAGCCGGGTGGCCGCCGGAGGGACCGCTCTCGACTCGGAAGTCGTCACGCAGCTTCTGGCGGCCAGCCGCCGTACCGACAGGCTCGGCTCCCTCACAGCCAGAGAGCGCGAGGTGCTGGCGCTGATGGCCGAGGGCCGGTCCAACAGCGCGATCGCCGCGACTCTCGTGGTCTCCGAGCGAGCCGTCGAAAAACACGTCGCGAACATCTTCAGCAAGCTCACCCTGGCCCCGTCGGATGCCGACAACCGCCGGGTGCTCGCCGTCCTCCGCTACCTGGAATCCTGATTGCCGACATCGCCGAGGCCAAGCCCAAAGCAGAATGCTGCAGAACGGATCGGAGTAAACGTTGACCGAGATCGTGCGAGAGTTCGTCGGGCTGCCGTCCCCGGTGGTCGGCCGGGCAGGCGCGGGCGGGCATCCGTGCCAGGGCATCTACCATCGGCCCGACGGCGCGCGGCCGACCACCGCGTTCATCGCCACCCACTACAACGTGGACTTCTCCGAGCACTACCTGGCCAGTTTCATGGCGGAACGCGGGTTCGGGTTCCTCGGCTGGAACACTCGCTTCCGCGGCAACGAGGCGCACTTCCTGCTCGACCACGCGCTGGCCGAGATCGGCGTGGGCGTGCGCTGGCTGCGCGAGCAGGCCGGCGTCGAGCGCGTGGTGCTGCTGGGCAACTCGGGCGGCGGCTCGCTGATGGCGGCCTATCAGTCCCAGGCCGTCGAGCCCAACTTCCAGCCGGTTGCCGGGATGCGGCCACTGCCGGCGATCGAGGACCTGCCTGCCGGCGACGCGTTCATCGCGCTCGCCGCGCACTCCGGCCGGCCCGAGGTGTTCACGAACTGGCTTGACGCTTCGGTAACCGACGAGACCGACCCGGTGGCGGCCGATCCCGCGCTGGACCCGTTCAACACCGACAACGGGCCGCCCTACAGCGAGGAGTTCCAGCGCCGCTACCGCGCCGCGCAGCGGGCCCGCAACGAGCGCATCACCGACTGGGCTCTGGCCCAGATCGACGCGCTGAGCGAGACCCGGGCCAGGGACCGGCTGTTCACGACCTTCCGCAGCTGGGCCGACCTGCGGATGATCGACCCGTCGATCGAGCCGTCGGACCGCCGGCCGAACTGGTGCTACCTCGGCGACCCGATCCGGGCCAACTACGGGGTGTTCGGCGTGGGCACGGTCAGCACGCTGCGCAGCTGGCTGTCGATGTGGAGCCTGCGCACTTCGCAGTGCATCGCCGCGCCGCACCTGGCCCGGATCACCCTGCCCGCGCTGGTCGTGCACGCCACCGCGGACGCGTGCGTCTACGAGAGCGACGCACGCGCGCTCTACGATGCACTCGCCGCCTCGGACAAGACGCTGGAGTTCATCAAGGCAGACCACTACCTGCAAGAGCCCGAGGGCGCCCGGGAGCAGGCCGCCGACCTGATTGCGGCCTGGGTCGCCAGCCACTGAGAACGTGCGCGCGATCGGCGGGCGGCTGCGCGACGAGGCGGCCCGGCTGGCGGCCCTGCTGCGCGCCGCCTGATACCTGCCGGTAGGCAAATTCCCCGCCGCGGGCTCTGTCTTCCAGAAGCGTTAACTGCAACGATAACGACCTGCGGACGAAAGGGACGCAGCCGATGCAGAGCTGGATTCATGTCCTCGAATGGCGCGCCACCGTGCGGCCCGAGGTGACCGCGCTGGTCGACGACCGGGGTGCGCAATTCAGCTACGCCGGGCTGCGCGCCGAGTTCGAGCGCAGGGCAGGCGGCTGGGCCGCCCTCGGCGTGCGCGACGGTGACACGGTCGCGATCATGGCGAAGAACAGCGCGGACTTCCTGGTGCACGCGTTCGCGCTGATGCGGGCCGGGGTTACGCCAGCGTTCGTGAACTGGCGGCTGTCGCCGCGCGAACTGGCCGAGGTGCTGGCACTGGTCGAGCCGGCGGCGGTCGCCGCCGACGCCGAGTTCACCACTCTGGTCGACGCGGTGCCGGGCCGGCCGCAGCTGCGGGTGGCCATCGGAGGGGGCGGGCCGGTGCCCCCCGGGTGGCTTGACGGCGGGGCCCTTACGGGGGCGGTCCCGCCGCGGCCCGCGCTGCGCGGCGACACGGTGCTTGCCTTGGTGCACACCAGCGGCACCACGGGCAAGGCCAAGGCGATCCCGCTGCGGCACGGCGCGCTGATGATGAGCGTTGCCGACTTCGCAATCGAGATCGGCGATCAGGTCGCTGGCTCGCATCACCTGCAGATCCTGCCGCTGTTTCACCTCGGCGGCTTCGGCCAGTGCATGCAGGCGCTGCTGACCGCGGGCACGGTCTACATTCACACCGGCTTCGACCCGGCCGCGGTCATCGACGCTATCGAGCGGGACCGGATCGAGTTCTTCACCGCCGGACCCTCGCTGATCGACATGCTGGTGGCCGAGATCCGCCGACGCGACGGTGCCGAGCTCGGCAGCCTGCGGGAAATCGCGTACGGCACGGCGCCAATTACCCCGTCGTCGCTGACGGCCGCGCTCGAGGCGTTCGGCTGCCGGTTCCGGCAGATCTACGGCAACACCGAGAGCCAGAGCATGATCAGCCTGCTCGCGCCCGAGGATCACCAGCCCGGCCACCCGCGGCTGGCCAGCGCGGGCCGGATCTCGTTCGGCTGGGAGGTGCGGATCGTCGACCCCGACGGCCGCGACCTGCCGGCGGACACGGCGGGCGAGCTGCTCATCCGCGGCGAGTGCCTGTTCTCCGGGTACTGGCGCGACCCGGAGGCCACAGCGGCCGCGTTCGCCCCGGGCGGCTGGTACCGGACCGGGGACATCGGCCGGCTGACGCCGGACGGCTACCTCTACATCATGGACCGGGCCAAGGACATGATCATCAGCGGCGGCGAGAACATCTACCCGGCGGAGGTGGAGGCGGTGCTCGCCGATCATCCGGCCGTGGCCGAGGTCGCGGTCGTCGGGCGGCCGGACCAGGTGTGGGGCGAGGCCGTGCACGCCGTGATCATCCCCGCGGCCGCGGCCGCGGGCCGGATCGGCTCAGCCTCGGCCGCGGGCTCGGTCCACGCCTCAGCCTCAGCCGCGGGCTCGGATCGCGCCTCAGCCTCAGCCTCAGCCTCAGCCTCGGCATCGGCCTCGGCCGAGGAGATCATTTCCTGGTCGCGGGAACGTCTGGCCCACTTCAAGTGCCCCAAGACCATCGAGTTCGCCCCCTCGCTGCCGCGCACGACCACCGGCAAGGTCCTCAAGCGCGAACTGCGGGCGCAACTCGCGGCGGCGCGAGGCGCGCAGCCGGAGCGGGACGGCGGGCAGGCACCGCGTGACGGGCAGGCCACCGCGTGAGGAGCAGCCCGATCGGGCTCAGCGGACGTATGGATGTACCGATGGGCCGCAAAGAACGAGCCCAGAGGTACATCGATGACCGCCGAGCCGACGCCATCTGGCGAGAGCGGCCCAATCGGGCTGGCGATCGCGTCGCACAGCGGGCTGGCGCCGGCCAGGATCGGCGAGCTCGCTGCGGCGGCCGAGCGGGCCGGGTTCGGCGCGGTGTTCGTTGCCGAGGGGCACGGTGACGCGCTCGCGCTGTGCCATCCGGTGGCCGCCGCGACCCGCAGGGTCCGGGTCGGCACCGCGGTCGCGAACGCGGCACTGCGGCCGCCGGTGCTGGCCGCCAAGACCGCCGCGCAGCTGGACCAGGCGGCGGACGGCCGGTTCATCCTCGGCATAGGTGTCGGCAACCCGGTCATGAACGGCAGGTTCGGCATCGCGCCGTTCCGGCCGCTGCAGATGGTCGAGGAGTACGTGGCCGTGGTCCGCGCGGTCCTGGCCGGCAGTCCGGCCGGGCACGCGGGCGAGCCTCTTCCGCACCGGCATGATTCCGCTGGACAGCCCTCCGGTCCGCGCCGACCTGCCGATCTACCTGGGCGCACTCGGGCCGCGCATGCTCGAGCTGGCTGGCCGGATCGCCGACGGCGTGGTGCTGAACCTGGTGTCACCGGCTCAGGCCCGCGAGGCGGCGGGGCTGGTGCGCGCCGCCGCTGCCGCTGCCGGGCGCGACCCGGCCGCCGTGGAGATCGTCTGCGCCGTGCACTGCTGCCTGTCCGGTGACGCGGCGGCTGCCGCAGCCGCCGCCCGCGACGTCGTACCCCGGTACGTGCTGCATCCCGCGGTGCCCTCGCTGTTCGGCGAGGACAGCCTCGGCACCGACCTGCGGCCGGTCCGGGAGCTGCTGCTGGCCGGGGACCGGGCCGGCGCGACCGCGCGGGTGCCGCAGCCGGTGGCCGACCGCTTCGTGGCGCATGGGGACGTGGCCGCGTGCGGTCAGCGGCTGGCGGAGTACCGGGCCGCGGGCGTGGACCTGCCGGTGCTGTTCCCGATGCCCGTCGGCGGTGACTGGGGCTACGAGGAGACCATCGCCTCGTTCGCGCCGAGCGGAGCCGAGCCAGCCGGACCAAATGGACCAAGCAAGGAGGCAGTGTCATCAGCGAGGAACTTGTGATTCGCTTCTTCGCCGCGCTCGAGGCTGGCGACATCGACACGGTGCGCGAGATCTACGCCCCGGACGCGCTGATCTGGCACAACGATGACCTGGTCGAGCAGCCTGTGGACGAGAACCTGAAGGTGCTGCAGGGCCTGCACCGGGCGGTGTCCGGCCTGCACTATGACATCGTCCGGCGGGTTCCGGCCGCTGATGGCGTGCTGCAGCAGCATGTGCTGCGCGGCTCGCTGCCGGACGGGACCGAGGTGGAGCTGCATGCGGCCATGTACCTGCGGGTGCAGGACGGGCACATCACCCGGATCGAGGAGTACCTGGACTCCGGGAAGCGTTTCTCAATCCGGGCCGCCCGTGAAGCCCTGTCCGGCTGACGCAGGCAGCACTGCCCGAGACTGACGCCGACAGCACCACCTGAGACTGACGTCGGCAGCACCGCCGGGGCCTGTTACTTGCCGGTCTCGCCGAGCAGGCTGCGGCGCGTGCGCGCTTACCGCCCGCGACCTGCCTGGGCGACGGCGGCGCTGATCGCCTTCGCGTCCGGTTCCACCGACGCACCTGCGACCAGGACGGTCGGCGTCGCGCCGACCCCCGCCTTGGTGGCGCGGGCGGTCACGTAGGAGGGCCAGTCGAGGTACGGAGCCTCGGACATACAGGCGGCAAACGGCGCCTCGGCCAGGCCTGCGTCCCGGCCGAGGCTAGCCAGCTCGGCATCGCTCAGCCCCGGGCCGCCCTCGGGCGGCTGGTACTCGAACAGCGCATTGGCAAATTCCAGGAACCGGCCCTGGTCGGCGGCGCAACCGGACGCCGCGGCAGCCCGGGTCGAGTAGTTCGTGGTCGACGCCTGGTCGAGGAAGTTCATCGGGTGGTAAGCGATGCTCACCAGCCCGTCGCCCGCCATGCTCGCCAGCGTTGGGCCGACCGAGAGCTCGAACCGCTTGCAGTATGGGCACAGGAAGTCGATGTACGCATCAACCCGCGTAGGGCCATCACCTACGACGATCCCGTCGCCCTCGGCTGTCGCCCCCGCCGGAACACGGCCCGGCGCCATCGGGTTTGTCACGGTTCCTCCGATGCGGCCACCGCCGCACCAGCAACGCTATCAGCGGCCAGCCGCGCCCGGCTGGGCAGAGCCATGCTCCTGCCGGCCGATGACTTCGTGGCGAGCGGAAAGCACGCCGCCACGACCCTGACGTTCGCCAGGGTGAGCCGCGGGCTTGGCCGCTGGGCCGTCGGCGCGAGGGTGCCGGCGGGGCTCAGCGGGCCGCTCTTTCCTCTTGCGCTCCAGGTAGTCGATCCATTCGAGTGCCGCCAGTGTGTCTGGGTGATCCCGGCCCATTGTCAGCTTGAGGTGCGGCAGCAGGTCCCGGAACTCTTCCTCCGCCCCGGCATGATCGCCGCGCGCCACCATCTCCCTGGCGATGTTGAGCCAGAGGATCACCGTTACTGGGTGATCGAGGCCCGGCTTCCGCTGCAGATACGCCAGCACGTCGCGGAACTCCTGCTCCGCCCCGGCATGATCGCCGCGTGCCGCCATCTCCCTGGCGATGCTGCACCGGGTAGCCAGCGTGTCCGGGTGGTACCGGCCCAGGCTGCGCCGCTGATGGGGCAGCATGCCGCGGAATTCTTCCTCCGCCCGGGCGTGGTCGCCGCGCGCCGCGATCTCCTGGACAGCGCCGAACCGGGCGATCAGCGTCTCCGGATGATTCGGCCCCAGCGCCCGCTGCCGGGCGCGGTACACGTGCCGGAACTCCTCCTCCGCCTCGGCATGATTCCCCTGCGCGGCCATCTGCTGAGCCAGGCTGAACCGGGCTGCCAGCGCATCCGGGCGATCCGGCTCGAGCGCATCCGGCTGATCGGCCACGATCTGCTCGGGCAGGTCGGGCGTGTCATCCGGGCCCCCCACCTCCTCGCCGGTTCCGGAGAGGGTCGAGGGCACGGCCGGCGCGTCTGTCCCCAGCCCGTGGTGCTGATCGGCCAGGGTCCGCTGGTGCAGCACGGTCGCCACGTCGGGCGCGTATCGCTGCAGCCCGAGCGCCATGCGGAGTGCGTCACCGAACTCCCCGCAGCTCGCATAGCGCTCTTCGGGTTCCTTCGCCAGAGCCCGGAGCAGGACATCATCCACGGCGGCCGGGAGATCGGCCCGCCGCGGCGCGAGCCGCGGCGGCGGCTCCTCCAGCTGCGCGTACAGCACCGCCGAGGCCTCTTCCTGAGAAAATGGCGGCCTGCCGGACAGCAATTCGAACGCCGTGCACGCGAGCGCGTACTCATCCGTGCGCGCGTCGACCCGCCGCCCCTGAATCTGTTCGGGCGCGCAGTAGTGGAGCGTGCCCATGAAGCGGTCCACTCCGGTCAGGTCGGCGGACGAGAGCGCGCCCTTGCTCAGGCCGAAGTCCGACAGATACACGTGGTCGGGCCGGCCAACCCGGGTATCGAGGAGCATGTTGGTCGGCTTGACATCACGGTGCACCAGTCCCGCGGCGTGCGCGGTGTCGAGAGCCGACGCCACCCCGGAGACAATCGCGGCGGCGCGCTCGGCGGGCAGCGGTCCCATCTGTTTCAGGAGCGCGTCCACGTCGCCGCCCGGCACGTAGCGCATCGCGATGAACAGCACCCCATCGGCCTCACCAGCCTCGAACACCGGGATGATGTACGGATCGTCCACCGCGGCCGCTGACCGCGATTCGAGGATGAAGCGGTGCCGGAACGTCTCGTCCGCCGCCAGGGCAGGCGAGAGGATCTTCAGGGCTACCTGCCGCCCTAGCCGCTCGTCCTGGGCCCGGAAAACAACCGCCATCCCGCCCCGGCCGATCTGCTCCCCGAGCCGGTATCCGGCGATCCGCGAACCGGGAAAGAAAGCGTGCACGAATCCGACAGCGCCGGCGTCCCCGTCACCCATCGCGCCTCCAGCACCGGCCCCCCCGTGGCGCCAGCCCCATCGAAGCGGCCGCCGACGGCTGTCGGCCGTCCCCCTTGGCTAAACGTGCAGTCAGACTTCGGCCGCCGAATAAGACGGAGGCATGGAGATAAACCTGGTCAGCCACGGACTATCCCCCCTTGCAGGTACCGGCACACGTTACCGCGATCAGAGTCCGACTTCCCCGTGAACTATGCAGACTTTTCGGGCTCAACTTCCATTCTGCCCTCAAACCACCTGCGACGGGAAGGCGGGCGGCTTTACACCGGCCAGGTTTCCTTGCGGTAGCCCATCTCCCAGAACATCCACTCGTAGCGGCTGGTGGCCCGGAAGTGCCGGTGCACGTATCGCGGTCAGCACGATGATCGGCCCGACGGCGTACGCGGCCGCCGCGGCGAGCGCGGCTAATGTCAGCCCGACCGACACCGCGGGAGCGGCGTTGGCCATCCCGATGATCGTGTCCTGCGCAGGCCCGATCGCGTCGGGTTCCAGCCCGGCCGGGGGGACGTCGGCGGTTCCGGTTAAGGCAGTCGCAGGCCGATCGGTCATCGCGTCCTCCACCTGTGATTCCCGCCGCAGCATCGCTAAGCGCGCCGCGAAAAGCAATGCCCGGCAACGTTGCGATACTGAGCGTTCATGAGCTCGCTGCGCGTTCTCCTCTTCGACATCTTCGGGACGGTCGTCGACTGGCGGTCCAGCCTGATCGACATCGCCGAGGCAACGGGCGCCGGAGGCGACTGGCCGGCCGTCGTGGACGACTGGCGCCGCGCCTACCAGCCCGCGCTCGAGGAGGCCCGCGAGGACTCGGCCTGGCGGGATCTCGATGCCGTGCAGCGGGACACCCTCGATGAATGCCTTGAACGCCACGCCATCGCCCTCGCCGCCGAGCACAGGGAGACTCTGGTGCGCGGCTGGCGGCAGCTGCGGCCCTGGCCGGACAGCCGCGACGGGCTCAGCCGGCTGCGCCGCGGCCACGTCACGGCGACGCTGTCGAACGGCCACGTTGCGCTGCTCGCCGACCTGCTCAAGTTCGGCGACCTGCGGTTCGACGCGGTGCTGTCCGCACAGCTCGCCGCCAGCTACAAGCCCGACCCGGTCGTGTACCTGACAGCACTGGAACTGCTGGAGTGCGACCCCGCAGACGCCGGGATGGTCGCGGCGCACGCTGGCGACCTGCAGGCCGCAGCGGCGCTCGGCCTGCGCCCGCTGTTCATCCGCCGCCCGCTCGAATGGGGCCCGGCCGGGCCTGCCGACCAGCCGCCGGCCCTCGACGGCCTGGTCGAAGCCGACAGCCTGACCGCCCTGGCCGGCGCCCTCGGCTGCTGAGCCATCCCCCGGCGCGTTCAAGATCCACAACGTTAGCTAGGAGGATCGGGTGCATATGCTGCACCCGATCCTCCTAGATCTTTGTGAGTGTGTCGTGCAGCGGTTCGGGCCTGGTCATTAGTCGCCGATCGCTAGCAGGTCCAGCCGGTGGAATCGCACGGGCGCGGGCGCACGCTGATCATCACGTCGGTGGAGGTCGCCGAGATCGACGTTGCCCGGGAGGCGACCCGAACCGGGTAGCGGACGTTTCGGATGCCGCCGTTGCCGACCTCACCGACCGCGTTGCCGCCCCAGGCGTAGACGTTCGAGTTCGTCGATATCGCGTAGGAGGTGCTGCCGCCGGTCGCCAGCAGCCGGTACCGCACGCCAGCCGGCGCGAAGATCTGTATGGGGGACGGCTGGTTCGCAGTCGCCCCGGTGCCGAGCTGGTAGTCGCCGCCGGCGCCCCACGCGTACAGCGCGCCGCTGGCGAGCAGGGCGATCGTCTGCCCGTTGCCCTGCGCCGAGCCGCCCTGCGCGAGCTGGCTCACCGCGGCCGGCAGCGGCACCCGGTACGGCACGAGGGCAGACTGACCGAGGACCCCGTTGCCCACCTGGCCCTGGCCGTTGTAGCCCCAGTCGTAGTAGGTGCCGTTGGCCATTATGGCACCGGAGTCCGCGAACGCGGAGACCAGCGAGGTGACCTGGCCGGAGCCGAGCCCGAGGACCTGAACCGGGACCTTGCTGGACCTCCTGCTGCCGTTCCCCAGCTCGCCGTAGGTGTTGTTGCCGCAGGCGTAGACCTTTCCGCGGGAGTAGAACAGCGAATGGCCGCCCGCGCCGGAGAGCAGCGTCACGTGGCGCAGCGGCAGCCGGACGGGGGTGTTGTGCTCGGTGCGGTTGCCCAGGCACAGCTGCCCGAACGCGTTGTAGCCCCAGCCCCAGACGTGCCCGGTGGTGTCAACGGCGAGCGCGGTGTCGAAGGGCATGACGTCGATCGGGATCGAGGCGATCTTCACCCCGGCCGGGAAGCGCACCCGCACCGGCCTGGTGAACGAGTTCTCGGTGCTGCCGTCGCCGAGCTGCCCGTACTTGCCCAGGCCCCAGGCGTACACGCTGCCGTTGGCCAGCAGCGCATACTGGCTCGAGTTGGACGTCGCGATCTCGGCGATCCGCCCGGGAAGGCCCAGCGGGACCGGCGACCGGTGCAGGTCATAGGGAAAAGGCGGGCGCAGCCCGCCGATGAACGCGCCCCAGTGCTTGATCGTCCCGTGCGCTGCCGGACTCGCGGACGCGACTCCTCCGCCCGCAGCCAGCGGCAGAATCACCGCGCAGGCGCCAACTACAACCCTGCGTATCGAACTAATCACGCCCCGTGAGCCATTCATGGTCGGACCGTAGCACGGGGAGTGACGCCGGGCCGGGATGCCGAGACGGTGCCGACAGGGGCATAGTGATCATGCAGAGGTGCTGCGCCGACGGGAGCGCCGCCGGCCCTGTGGGGGGAGGGTTTCGTTGGCCAGTGACCGCCCGGTTGCGACCGTGCTCGCGGCCAAGAACATCCGGCCCGACTACATCTCGGGCGATTCGTTCAGGTACCTGGTCATCACCGGCGGCAAGGTGGCCGCCCTGGCGAAAGCGGCAGCCGAGGCGGCGCGCCTGGCGGGGCCTTCGGCACGGCGGATCGATCTGGGTGACGCCTGCGTGGGTCCGGGATTCATCGACACCCACATCCACGCGCTGCAGGCGGCCGCCGACGCCCGCCTGGTCAGCCTGCGCGACGCGGCCACCATCGACGGCCTGCTGGCGGCGGTCCGTGCGGCCGGGCTCGGCCGCACGGCGGACGCGTGGACGGTGACCGGCCGCAACTGGCACGAGTCCGGGCTGCGCGAAGGCAGGCTGCCGACCAGGACAGAGCTTGACGGCCTCGGCGTGCCCGGTCCGATCCTGCTGCGCCGGGGCAGCCATCTCGCCGTCGCGAACTCCCACGCGATCACGCTGCTGGGGGCGTCGCTGCCGGCCGGTGCCGCCGAGACCGGGCAGATTCACGCCGATGAGGTGATCGCGCGCGCCCTCGACCTCGCCGGGGAGCCCACTCCACAACAGCGAAGCGACGACCTCGCGGGGGTGCTGGCGCGGTTCGTCGCCCGCGGCATCACGACGATCAGGGAGGCCGGGGTCGACGGCGCGGAACTCGGGCTGTTCCGGGCCCTGCGCGACCAGGACCGCCTGCCGCTGCGGTGTGACCTGCTGTGGCGCATCCCCGAGGGCAGCGACGCCGACACGGCGCGCCAGGTCATCGCCGCGATGCCGGAGCCGGGCCCGGCGGACGATCCGTTGCTGCGGCTGACCGGCGTGAAGGCGTTCGTGGACGGGCGGATCGCCGACGCCGCAATCGGTGACGACCACGACCCGGATCACCTGAGGATCACTCCCCCGGACCTGCAGATCATCGTCGAGGGCGCGCTGAGCCGGTCGGCGGGAGTGGGCTGCCACGCGGTGGGCGATGCCGCGGTGCGGATGGTCCTCGACGCCTACCAGCAGGCGCTGGCCGCCGGGCTGGTGACGGACCCGCGCCGCCTGGTGGTGGAGCACGCGCTGAGCTGTGCCCCGGAGACGATCGCCCGCCTGGCCGCGTCCGGTGTCGGCGTGTCGGCGCACCCGGCCATCGTGTACGAGTTCGCCGACGACGTCCGGCGGTACTGGGGAGCCGGGCGCGCCGCGCGCGCCGCCCCGGTGCGGGATATGGTCACGGCCGGCGTCCGGATTGCTGCGGGCAGCGACGGGGACGTGCCGCCGTTCGACCCGCTGCGCGGCGTCTCGTTCATGGCGACCAGGTCGCCAAGGTCGGGCGGGCCGATCGGCGAGAGCCAGGCCGTGGACCAGGGCGTTGCGCTGGATCTCTACACTCGCTGCGGAGCGGCCCTTCTTGGAGCTGGAACGCGCCGCGGACGGCTTCGGCCGGGCATGGACGCCGACGTGGCGGTGTTCTCGGCGGATCCGCTGTCCTGCCCGGCCGCGGAATTGCCTGAAGTCGAGGTCCTGGCCACCATGCTGGGCGGCAAGCCGGTGCACGACCCGGGTCGGCTGATGGAGGGGATCGGCGGTGCCTGATACCAAGGTCCTGATCAACTGCAACGTCTTCGACGGCTCCAGCCCGCAGGTGCAGCTGGATCGCTACGTGCTGGTGCGGGACGGCGAGATCGGCGAGATCGGGCCGACGGGATCGGCCCCCGCTCCGGACGGCGCGGCAAGGATCGACCTGCAGGGCTCGTACCTGATGGCCGGGCTGTTCAACATGCACACGCATTTCTCGCTCTCCTTGCCGGGACCGCTGGCCGAGTCGGTCCGGGCCATGTCACCGCACGAGCTGGCGTTCTACGTCGCCGACGGCGCGCGGCGGACCCTGCTGTGCGGGGTGACCACGGTCCGCTGCGTCGGGGAAATGGACCACGTGGACTTCGCGCTGCGCTCGGCCATCGGGGCCGGGCGCACCGAGGGGCCGCGCATCCTGACCGCCGGGCGCGCGCTGGTGTGCACCGGCGGGCACGGGCACGAGTCGTCGAACACGCTCGAGTGCGACGGGCCAGAGGGGTTCGTGCGCGGCACCCGCGCGCAGATCAAGGCCGGCGCCGACCTCATCAAGGTCATGATCTCCGGCGGCATCGCCGGGCTGCACGAGACCATGGACACGGTCCCCCTGGCCCCGGACGAGCTGTCGGCCGTGATCTTCACCGCGCACGCCTGGGGGCGCAAGGTGACCGCGCACGCCGGCCCGGCCCGCATCATCGGACCGGCGGTGGAGCAGGGCCTCGACTGCGTCGAGCACGGGTACCAGCTCACCGAGTCGGTGGCCCAGCAGATGTCCGACCGCGGGGTCGCGCTGGTGCCGACGCTGTCCGTGACCAGGTGCAAAGACTTCTTCGACTCGCTGGGCGTGCCGGCCTGGATGCAGGAGCGTTCCCTCGGCGCGGCACCCGAGCACGAGCAGTCGTACCGCCTGGCCCTGGCGGCGGGGGTTTCGGTGATGCTAGGCAGCGACGTGCCGCCGTTCTGGCCGACCGACGGCACCTCGGCCACCGTGCGCGAGCTGGAGCACATGGAGGCGTTCGGCCTGCCGCCGGGTGACGCGCTGCTGGCCGCCACCCGGGTGCCGGCCGCCTGGCTCGGCATCGACGAGCAGGTAGGTTCGGTGGAACCGGGAAGGCGGGCGGATCTGATCGCGATGAGCGAAGACCCGACGGCAACCGTGTCCGCGCTGCGGACGCTGCACTGGGTGATGAAGGACGGGCACGTCTACCGAGATGATTCATGGGTGAGCTGACGGGCGGCATGGACGAGACGACGGGTGCCACCCTGTACGACCTGCGGGTGGTCGTGGAGCGGATCGAGGGACGCTCGGTCTGCGGCATGCGGGTCGGCGACTGGTTCGAGCTCACCGAGAGCAGCCACCTTCGCACCTGCCCGGGCCGGTATTTCTGCGTGTACGCCCTGGCCGCGGTGCTGCCGTTGCTCGCGGCGAAGCAGCGCGAGCTCAGCCCGGGTGACTGGCTGGAGAGCGACAGCCTGGTTGCCTGCCCAGACCCGGACGAGCGGCTGATCATGCGGATCGAGCGGAGCGGCCGGAGCGAGGTCGTGCTCGACGACGTCACATGAGCCGCGAACTCAGCATCGCGCTGCAGTCCGATGAGGAACCTTCGACCTACACCAGCCTGGCACCGCGGATCGAGGAACTCGGGTTCGCCGCCATCTCGGTGTACGCCGACCTGGGCTACCCGTCGCCGGTTCTGCCACTGATCATCGCCGCCCAGGCCACGCGGCGGATCCGGCTCGGCCCAGCGTGCCTGAACCCGTACCTGCTGCATCCGGTGGAGATTGCAAACCAGCTGCACATGCTGGACAGCATCTCCGGTGGACGGGCCTATCTCGGGCTGGCCCGCGGGGCGTGGCTGGACGCCGTCGGGGTCAGCCAGGACCGGCCGGTGCGCCGGCTTCGCGAGGCCATCGACGTGGTCCGCCGCCTGATGCGCGGCGACGACACCGGCTACCAGGGTGAGATTTTCCGGGTGGCCCCCGGCGTCCGTCTCGCGTACCAGCCGGTGCGGCCGGACGTGGACCTGCTGCTGGGGGCGTGGGGCCCGCTTGGACTCGCCCTGGCGGGCGAGCTCGCCGCCGAGGTCAAGATCGGCGGCACGGCGAACCCGGCGCTGCTGCCGTGGGCACGGCAGGCGCTCGAGCGCGGCGCGGCGCGAGCGGGGCGCCCGGCCGCCGACGTCGGCCTGGTGTGCGGCGCGGTCACGGTGGTCGACGACGACGGCGCCAGCGCCCGCCGCCTGGCCAGGGCCGAGGTGGCCACGTACCTGCCGGTCGTCGCCGCGCTGGACGGCACGGACGACCTCGGCTCGGCCGGGCTCGGCGCGGCGGAGCTGGAAACCATGCAGCGGCTGGTCCGCTCGGGCGACCACGACGCGGCGGGCCGGCTCGTCCCCGATGCGGTGCTTGACCGGTTCGCGTTCTCCGGGACGCCTGACCAGGTTGCCGCACAGGTGCAGACGCTGCTGCAGGCCGGGGCCACCCGCGTGGAGTTCGGCACGCCGCACGGCCTGACCGCGGCCTGCGGCATCGAGCTGCTCGGCCGCCGGGTGCTGCCCGCCGTCCGCGGCGGATAGGGCCAGGCTCAAGGTTTGCCGTGCTGTGCTGGGTGCAGCCCGACAAATAGCTGCAAATTGTCTTTCTATGCCCTGAACGGGCGCCGACCTGCGGGTTATTCGGGATGTCCGAATGCGCCCGGCTCAATCTGATCTGTCTTCACATCGATGGCAACTTGTGACAATATTCGCCCCAGATCGAACCATGGCCATCCATATGCTCGCGTAGGGCCGCTAACTAGCCAGGATCTATGGAAACCGGCGGGCGGCCCCGGGATGATTGCGAGGAAAGCCGATGACCAGCTCGCGTCGGCCGAGAACACTGGTGGTGTGCGTCGCCGCAGCAGCCACAGTCGCGGCCATGGGCCTAGCCGCCTGCTCAACCGGCAAGTCCGGCGGATCTGTCAACTCGTCGAGTGGCGCGTTCGGCACGGTGCCCACGGCCAGCGGAACGCCGACGGCCGGCACGATCACCTGGGCGGAGCCACCGGGCTCGGCGCCGACCTGGATCTTCCCGATCACTCCGGGAGCCGATTTCACCGTCTACAGCACCGACGACTTCTCCTATGAGTCGTGGCGGCCGCTGTACTGGACCCAGAGCGGGACAAGCCCCAAGATCGACCAGGCCCTGAGCCTGGCCTACCTGCCGACGTACTCCAACGGTGACAAGACCGTCACGATTCGCATGAAGACCAACTACAAGTGGAACGACGGCCAGCCGGTGACAGCGAGCGACTCGCTGTTCTTCCTCGACGAGTTGAAGGCTGCCGTCAAGGAGAGCGGCTCCAACTGGGGCCAGTATTCTCCGGGCGTCGGCATTCCCGACCAGGTGGTCAGCGCCAGCGCGCCGAATGCGACCACGCTGGTGGTGAACCTGAACAAGTCGGTCAACCCCACCTGGTTCACCGAGAACAACCTCGCGCAGATCCAGCCGATGCCGGTGTACGCCTGGGCCAAGTCCTCGGCGACCGGGCCGGTCCTGGACTTCACCAACCCGGCGAACGCTAAGGCGATCTACGACTTCCTGGCCAAGGCGTCGGGCTCGACCGGCACCTACGCGACGAACCCTCTCTGGCAGGTGGTAAACGGGCCGTACCGGCTGACCGCGTTCAACAACACCACCGGCGCTTACACGATGGCGCCGAACCCGAGCTACGACGGCCCGAAGTCGAAAGTGGTCCCGACCCTGCAGGCGGTGCCGTACACGTCCGACACCTCCGAGTTCAACGCCGTGCTGTCCAAGAGCGTCGACATCGGCTACATACCGCAGACCGACGTGCCGCAGATCTCCCGGGTCAAGTCCTCCGGGTACCACGTGTTCGGCTACCCCGACTGGGGCTTCGACTACGTGAACTACAACTTCGCCGACAAGACCGGCGACTTCAACAACATCATCAACCAGCTGTACGTCCGGCAGGCGCTGGCGCACCTGGAAGACGAGGCCGGCTATGTGAAGGCCTTCTTCCACGGAGCGGGCGGGCTCGCGTACGGGCCGGTTCCCGCGGTGCCGACATCGCCGTACAGCCCGGCCAACGCCGTGAAGAACCCGTACCCGTTCAGCATCACCGCGGCCGGCAACCTGCTGAAGTCGCACGGCTGGACCGTCGTCCCGGGCGGCGTCAGCACCTGCGCCAAGCCCGGTACCGGGTCCGGCGAGTGCGGCAGCGGCATCCCGGCCGGGACCAAGCTCACGTTCAACGTGCTGTACGTCAACGACCCCGCGATCACCGGCGAGATGCTCACCGACTGGGCATCCGACGCGAAGAAGGTCGGCATCGCGGTCACGCTGCAGGCCGGCACGTTCAACCATGTCGTCGACGTGGCCGACGACCCCGGCTCGCCTAAGACCATCAACCAGTGGGCGATGTCGGACTACGGTGGCTTCACCGACGAGCCGTACCCGACCACGTTCGGAATCTTCAACACTGGCGGCTCGGACAACGGCGGCTTCTGGAACGACGCAGAGGCGAACAAGCTGATCAGCGCGTCGGTGAATGGCGGGAACCCGGACGCGGTCAAGGCCGAGGCGTCCTACATCACCGAGCAGCAGCCGAGCCTGTTCCAGCCCAACAACGACCTCATCATCGTGTGGAAGGACAACGTCTCCGGCCAGCCGGCCGCGATCCAGGCCATGACGCAGTACTACCTGAACACCGAGCTGATGTACCTGACGAAGTGACGGGGTCAGGGGCGGGAGGTCTGCTGAGCCAGAGGTACGGGACGTGTCGGCTTACCTGATCCGCCGGTCGGCAACGGCGATCGTGGTGCTGTTCGGGGTCTCGGTGTTCATATTCCTGATGCTGCACGTGATCTACCCGACGCCCGCGATCGACGTGCTCGGCCCGCACGCCAACAAGTTCTCGATCGCGCAGTGGAACCGCCAGCACGGCTTCGATGATCCGTGGGTCGTACAGTACCTGCGGTACATCAACCAGGTGCTGCACGGGAACCTCGGCTACTCCTACAAGCTGAACCAGAGCGTGGCATCGCTCTTCCACGAGCGCTGGGAGCGCAGCGCGTGGTTGTCCGGCGTCACGCTGGTGCTGTCGGTCGTGATCGCGGTACCGCTCGGCATCTACCAGGCGATCCGGCGGAACACGCTCGGCGACGGCATCCTGACCACCGGCGCGTTCGTCACGTACGCGATGCCAGACTTCTTCCTGTACCTGATCGCGATCGACCTGCTGGCGATCTCGTTCCCGATCTTCAGCTTTGAGGGCCCGCAGACCACGTCGATGATCACGATCATCTTCGACTTCCGCGCGATGACGCTGCCGATTGTCTGCCTGACCCTGCTGAACCTGGCCGGGTACTCCCGATACATGCGGTCGGCGGCCATCGACACGCTGGCGCAGGACTACATCAAGGCGGCACGGGCGAAGGGCCTGCCCGAGCGGCTGGTCCTGCTCAGGCACCTGGTCCGCAACGCGTTCCTGCCCATGATCACTCTCATCGGGCTGTCCATCCCGGACCTGCTGGCCGGGAACCTGATCTGCGAGGCGGTGTTCAACTTCCCCGGCCTCGGCCTGCTGTTCTACAACAGCCTGGGCAACGCCGACTACCCGATCCTGCTCGCCTACACGCTGGTGGGCGCCGTGCTGGTCGTCGTGGGGAACTTCGTGGCTGACATCGCGCTGACCGTCGCCGACCCGAGGATCCGGCTTGTCTGACCGCAGCCCGCAGCCCGGAGGCTACCGATGACCAACCTCGGTACATCGCCGATACCGCCCGAGCTGGCCCGCGCGCCCGAGGGCGGCGCCATCGGCCCGATCCAGACCGGCTGGCGGCTGGCGGCCCGCGAGTTCGCGCAGAACAAGCTCGCCGTCGTCGGGCTGGTCGTGCTCGTCTTTTTCGTCGTGTTCTGCTACCTCGGGCCGCTTGTGTACCACGGCCCGCTGAGCTCGAACCTGGAGTCCACGAACCTGCCACCGGGGGCCGGGCATCCGCTCGGCACCGACAACCAGGGCTTCGACGTGGTCGAGGAGCTGATGATAGGCGGCCGGGCCGCGCTCGAGATCGGCTTCCTTTCCGCCGTCATCGGGATGGTCTGGGGAGCGGTCTGGGGGGCGGTGTCCGGCCTTGCTGGTGGGCTGCTGGACGGATTCCTGATGCGGATCGTGGACGTGCTGCTGTCGATCCCGTTCCTGTTCGTCGTGCTGATCGTCGCGGTCAGGTACGGCGCGTCCGTGCTCGGGCTCAGCATCATCATCGGCATCTTCACCTGGCAGGTCCCGGCCCGGCTGGTCCGCGGCGAGGTGCTGACGCTGCGGGTGCGGGACTTTGTCTCCGCGGCCCGCGCCGCCGGCGCCGGCTGGTTCCGGCTGATGAACCGGCACCTGCTGCCGAACTCGCTGGGCGTCATCATCGTGACCGCGACGTTCAGCGTGGCCGACGCGATCCTGGCCGTCGCTACCCTCGGGTTCCTCGGGTTCGGCCTGCAGTTCCCGACGTTCGACTGGGGGGACATGCTCAACAACGGGATCTCGTACCTGCAGGACGGCTACTGGTGGCAGGTCTACCCGGTGGGGATCTGCATCATCGCGGTCGTCATGGCCTGCAACCTGCTCGGCGACGCGCTGCGCGACGCGCTCGACGTAAGGCTGCGCCGCAGATGAGCCCGGTCCTGGAGATCACCAACCTGTCGACCCACATCCAGCTCACCAAGTCGGTCGTGCAGGCGGTCGGGAACGTCGACCTCGCGATCGACGCGGGCGAGACCCTCGGGCTAGTGGGCGAGTCGGGCTGCGGCAAGTCGATGACCGGCCTGTCCATCATGGGCCTGCTGCCGCCAGGCGGCGAGATCGTCGGCGGCTCGATCAAGCTGGCCGACAGAGAGCTCGTCGGGCTTCCCGATTCTGAGCTGCGCAAGATCCGCGGCAACGACGTCGCCATGATCTTCCAGGACCCGCTCACCTCGCTGGATCCCACGAAGACCATCGGCTACCAGGTCGCCGAGCCGGTCCGGCTGCACAAGGGCGCCAGCAAGTCGGCGGCCATGGACCGGGCGAAGGAGGTGCTCGCCCTCGTCGGCCTGCCCCGGCCTGCCGAACGGCTCGGCGACTACCCGCACCAGCTCTCCGGCGGGCTGCGCCAGCGCGTGATGATCGCGATGGCGCTGACCTGCGAGCCCAAGCTGCTCATCGCCGACGAGCCGACCACCGCGCTTGACGTCACGATCCAGGCGCAGATCCTGGCCCTGCTGCACGACCTGAAGGACCGGCTCGGCATGGCGATGCTGCTGATCACGCACGACATGGGCGTGATCGCCGGGCACGCGGACCGGGTCCAGGTCATGTACGCGGGCCGGATGGTCGAGGCCACCGACACCGGCACCCTGTTCCGGCACATGCGCCACCCGTATACCCACGCCCTGCTCGCGTCGATCCCGCGGCTGGACCAGGACAGCAAGCAGCGGCTGCTGAGCATCGGCGGGCTGCCACCGGACCTGTCGGACCCGCCGCCGGGGTGCCGGTTCGCGCCCCGCTGCAGCCGGGCCACCGACCGGTGCCGCACCGACGAGCCGCCGCTCACCGGCGAGACCTTGGCGCACCTGTTCTCCTGCTGGCACCCAGTCGACGGACCCTCCGGCGCCGGGGCCGCGGACGGCACGGCCCCCCGTGCTCAGGCGGTCGCCGACCGGCCGTACGCGGCGCCCACTGCCCCAGACGGCACGGACGGCGTTGCGACCGGAGCGCCGCTGCTCGAGGTGCGCGAGCTGGTCAAAGAGTTTCCGGTCACCGCCGGGGCGATCCTGCAGCGCAAGGTGGCCGCCGTGCACGCGGTCTCTAACGTGTCGTTTATTGTCAACGCCGGGGAAACATTCGGCTTGGTGGGCGAGTCGGGGTGCGGCAAGACCACGATCGGCCGGGTCGTTGTGGCGCTGGAGCGGCCGAACTCGGGCTCGGTGCTCCTGGCCGGGCAGGACATCTCGGCGCTCAGCCGCGGCGAGCTGCGCAGGCAGCGCCGCGACCTGCAGCTGATGTTCCAGGATCCGTACTCATCACTCGACCCCAGGATGCGGGTCGGCTCGATCATCCGCGAGCCGCTCACCATCCAGCACGTCGGCAGCCACCAGCAGCAGCAACAGCGCGTGTTCGAGCTGCTCGACGAGGTCGGCCTGCCGCGCAACGCGGTCGAGCGCTACCCGCACGAGTTCTCCGGCGGCCAGCGACAGCGGATCGGCCTCGCCCGGGCGCTCACCCTCAGCCCGAGGGTCATCGTCGCGGACGAGCCGGTCAGCGCGCTCGACGTGTCCATCCGGGCGCAGGTACTCAACCTGATGAAGCGGCTGCAGGCCGACCACGGCCTGACCTACATCGTGATCTCGCACGACCTGGCGGTCGTCAAGTACATGGCCGACCGCATCGGCGTCATGTACCTCGGCAAGATGGTCGAGATGGGCACGGCGGACGACATCTACGAGCGCGCCGCGCACCCCTACACGGCCGGGCTGATCGGCACCATCCCGGTACCCGACCCCGAGGTGGCCAAGGCGGGCAAGGACGCGGTGATCAAGGGCGAGCTGCCGAGCCCGGTCACCCCCCCGTCCGGCTGCCGGTTCCGCACCCGCTGCCCGTACGCCCAGGATCTGTGCGCCAGCGAGGAGCCTCCCCTGCGCCCGTTCGGGCCCGGGCACATAGCCGCGTGCCATTTCCCGCTGCAGCGCGCGGAATCAGCACCCGCTGCCGCGACCGCATGACTACCCCGCCAATACAAGATCCAGCACTTTCATGCAGGCATCGCACAGCTTGATACTTGCCGAACCCTGATGATCTCTTTCCTGAGCTCGTCGGGAGCTAGTTCACCGGGGTCGCGCTTGCGCGCCTCGGCCAGAGCCGCCCGCGCCTCGATCACCCGGAAGTCATGATCTTCCATGTCGCCTCCCGCCGGAGTCCATAAAGCGTCGTGATCGGGACGCTAGGTGAGCGCACGCGTGCTGCTTCAGGCGGGTGTCCGCATGCGGACCCATGCGTCACCCCGTGGGGGGGTACGGTACCGTCGCGCAGGAAGCTTTGCGCAATCGGGTCGGCCCACGGCCCTTGCAGCCGTGCTGTCCAGGTAGGTGCATTACGGGCCTGGCCGGCCGAGCAATTCCGCGAAACGTTCGAGTGCCAGGTCAGTGCGCCGCTCATCGCCGGTGGCGAACCGGTCGAGCAGCAGCCCACGCAGGACGGCTATCAGGAGAGTGGCCGAGGTGGCATTGGGACCGCCGACGGGAGCGTCCACGAGGGCGGTACCGAACTGGTCCAGCCACTCGGTGACCATGGCCCGGCCGCGCTCTGAATAGGCCCCCGGATTAGTCATCGCTTCCACATAGACCTCGAAGGACAGCCGCATGAACGGCGCACGCTCGGCAGAGCTGGCCCAGTCCCAGACGGCCCGGACCAGGTCCGCTCCCGACGCGCCGGTTTCTCGCACGTAGCCGGCCAGCATCCCGGACAGACGGCCGCGCACCTCGGTGAGCACCGCCATGATCAGTTCCTCCTTGCTGCTGAAGTCGTACAGCAGCATGCGAGGACTGGTGCCGAGCGCGGCGGCGAGTGGCCGCAGACTCAGCCCGGTCAGCCCGTGTTCGAGCACGTAGTCAGCGGCGGCTGCGAGTGCCCTAGCCCGCCGCTGTGGATCAGCCGGTCGTGCCATGTTTCGCTGCCCTTCTTGACACTGCCGGGGTGCCGCTGACAGTTTATGAAACGAGTGTGTCAATAATAAGACACTGTCCGGCACGCAGAGAGGCAGGCTCGTGCAACACGCTCGCTCACCGGTTCCAGAACTTCCCGGAAGCCAGCCCGGGGGCGCTGCCCGGACGATTCTGATCGCCGACTCGGTTTGGGATCTTCTGCTAGGCGTGGGGCTCATCGTGGCGACGGTCAGCGCCGTCACCAGGCCCCTAGGTGCCGAGCCGTTGCGGCCGTGGCCGCTGCCGGTAGCGCTTGGCGTGGCATGCCTTGCTGCCTCGGCGTTTCTGCTGTACGCCAGCGCTCGCGGCGAGGCGGTAAACGTGTGCCGCCTGATCTCGCCCGGCAACATGGCCGCAACGGTCGCCGGAGTGGCGCTGCTCTCGGCGTTCCCGCATCCCGCGCATACGTACGTAGTGGCTCTCGCGGTCGCCAGCGTCGGGTGCGCCATCTTCGCGGTCTTCGAGTGGACCGTACGCACCGAGCGATAACGCGGATGGAACGCGCACTGGCGCCGCCCACGGCCTAGCCGCACTGAACTGGCGACAGCCACAGAACGTAGCCGCACCCAAGCGGCCGACCCGGCTACTGGGGCGGGATCTGGACGAGGGTGATCTTGTGGGTGACGGTCTGGCCGTCCGGGCTGACCCAGACGATGGTGATCGTCTTTCCGGCCGGCACCTTCGCCAGGATGCTGGTCGTAGCCGAGCCACATGGCCGGATAGGTCTTGTGCGTCGCGACGACCGTCGCGGTGAGGCCGTTGGTCGCGTTGATCACGTGGTTGTTGGTCAGCACCAGACCGGAACTGCTGATGATCATGCCGGTGCCGGCCGCGCCCGAGACGTCGGCGCCGTCGTCCTGGAGCTTGCTGTTGATCACGACGAGGCCGGGCTGCACGGCGCTCTCTACCCGCCGCAGGGTCGCGCTGCTGATGTCGGCGCCAGGTGTGATTCCTGCCCATGGCTCGGTGCTGGCGCCGCTGCCGGGGCGCAGGCCCGCGCTCGCGCTCGGCGGGCTGCCGCTGGATGAGGTCAACGCGACGGCCAGGCCCCCGCAGCAGGCCGCCACCGCCGCGACAGCGACATAGGAAACGAGGGGGGCCCACCGCCGGCGCAGTCGCTGCGGGACGGGGCCGGAAGCGGCCTGCCCCGGTCCGGGCAGACCTGAGCTCGGTGGGCCGGAGCTCGGTGGACCGTAGCTCGGTGGACCGGAGCTCGGTGGGCCGGAGCTCGGTGGGCCGGAGCTCGGTGGGCCGGCAATGGGCAGGCCTGGGATCACGTCGCCACCAGAATCGTCCCTGCCCTCGCCCGGCCAGTGCGCGTGACCGGAGGCCGTGGGATCGAAAGGAGATTGCGATGACATGATCCAACTCTCCATTGCGGTCGTGACTGCTTCTGCAGGCGGCCTGTTCCGGGCCGCCAGGTGCCACGATGCCGCGCTGGCGGTTGCGCGGCGGTTACATCTCCTGGCTCCCGGCGCGGCCAGCGAGATTTTGCCGCACGCGTTCACCCCACCGGGCGCGACGGTCCTGTTTACGAATTGTTGTCGCGAGACGTTTTAAATTCGCAACTCGTTAATGGAATAGCAGGCAGATTGGTGGAAAGCACCTTTTCAACGTGACGATCCCGGGAGCGAACATGGTCTGGTCTCGTCGTGTGCCCCGCCTGCTGGCCGCCATAGGGTCGCTGGCGTTGGCCGTCCCGCTCGCAGGTGTTGGAACGGCCGCAGCAGCCGCGCCCCAAGGGTTAGCCAAGGTTGCTGCGTCGTCAGCCAGCTCACCGGATTCTCCCGTCGACCTGTCGACGCCGATCGACTTCGGCGCCCCGGTCGCAGCGCGCGGCGCGACGGTGATGGCCGGCGACGCTCGGTTCGAGGTCCTCGGCAACGGCCTGATCAGGATGGAGTACTCGCCGGCCGGAAACTTCGAGAATCTGCCCACCGTCAACGTGCTGAACCGGCGCTTCCCCGTGCCGCATTATCGGACCCAGGTCAGCAACGGATGGCTCACCATCGCCACCTCCGCGGCGATTCTCCGGTACCAGCTGGGATCGGGGCCGTTCGGGCCGTCCAACGTCTCAGTGAGCTTCCGTGACGCGGGTCAGCCCGCGACGGTCAGCCCGGTGTGGCAGAACGAGTGCCCTTACGGGCAGGTCTGCGACGCCGGCGCCGCCGCGCTCTCAGGTCCGGCCAACATCGAGACCAACCACGCGAGCTACCAAAGCGTCGCCGGGTTCATCGCCGGCCTGGGCCAGGGCAATCAGGCCGGGGCGACCTGGACCGTGCTGGGCGCCCCGGCTGGACAGGCTCGGGTAACTCTGCGTTACTCCAACTACATCGGAGCGCTCGGCGGGCCCGCGCCGCGCACCATCGAGCTAATCGTCAACGGCACAGATACCGGGCCGCTGACGCTGCCCCCGACGAGCAGCTGGGACGACTGGTCCACGGTCACCGCCGACGTTTCGCTGAAGGCTGGGGCCAACACGGTCGGCGTCCTGTGCGCGGCCACCGATAGCTGCAACGTCAACGTCGACACGCTGTCGGTGTCGGCCGTCGGGTCGGCGGCCCCGACCGAGCCCGATATGAACTACCTGGGCGGCTATACACGGGGATTCGACACGGCCACCTACGACTCCGGTTACAGCTGCCCGGCGGGCACGCCAACGGCCAGCCAGTGCACAGCCGCGCTTCCGGAGATGCATCCCGGCATCCTCGACCGGGCCGGGTACCGGCTCCTCGACGACAGCCAGAGCGCGGTATGGACCCACGACGGCTGGGTGCAGCCGCGGCCGGCGGGCGGGGACGTCGAGGACGGCTACCTGTTCGTCTACGGCAACGGCTACACCCAGGCGCTGGAGGACCTGAACAAGCTCACCGGCCCGTCGCCGCTCCTCGACGAGTCCAACTTCGGCGTGTGGTACTCCGATTACTATCCGTACACAACCTCCGATTACGAGAACACGCTCATCCCCGACTTCCGCGCCAACAACGTCCCGCTCGATGATCTATCCGTCGACACGGACTGGAAGTCCCCCAATGAGTGGGATGGCTGGGAGTGGAACCCGGCGCTGTTCCCCGACCCGCAGGCCTTCCTCTCGTGGGCCAAGTCGCAGGGCATCCACGTCACGCTGAACGTGCACGCCAGCATCGCCGACAACGACCCACAACTCGCCGCGACCCAGGCCCTGGCGGGCGGCCCGCTCACCGACAGCAGCTGCTTCAGCGGCGCCTGCAAGGTGTGGGACTGGAGCCAGGTCGCCCAGGCCGAGTCGTACTTCGCGCTGCACCAGCCCTACGAGTCGCAGGGCGTGGACTTCTGGTGGCTGGACTGGTGCTGCGACGCATCGACGGTCTCCATGCCCGGGCTCACGCCCGACGACTGGATCAACCACCTGTACGCGATGGACCTGGCGAACAAGGGCCAGCGCGGCTTCGTGCTCTCCCGGACCGGCAGCTCATACCAGGATCCCGACGAGGTGTACCCGGCCGGCCCATGGTCGGGCCACACCTCCACGCTCGCCTTCACCGGCGACACCTGGGGTACCTGGAACACGCTCACCTTCCAGGCGCAGCTTGCCGCCGACGAGGCCAGCATCGACGAGCCGTACGTGAGCAACGACATTGGCAGCTTCCTCGGGCCGCCGCCCGGGAACCCGCAGGACGACTCCGACCTGTACACCCGATGGGTGCAGCTCGGCACGTTCCAGCCGGTGCTGCGGCTGCATTCCAGCGCGGGCAACCGGCTGCCCTGGGATTACCCGGGGCCGGCCGACTCGGCCGCCGCCAGCTTCCTGCAGCTGCGCGAGGCACTCGTCCCGTACACCTACACAGTGGCCGATCAATCGGTGAACACCGGCCTGCCGATCACGAGCCCGCTGTACCTCGACTACCCCGGCGAGGCGGCGGCGTACGCCAACCCGGGCGAATACCTGTACGGTCCCGACATGCTGGTCGCCCCGGCGACAACACCGGGCAACGTCACCACTGAGCGGGTATGGTTCCCGCCCGGCAAGTGGACGGACTGGTTCACCGGCGCCACGTTCCAGGGCCCGGCCACCCAGACGCTCACGGTTCCGCTCGACCGGATGCCGGTGTTCGTCAAGGCAGGCGGCATCATCCCCGAGCAGGCGCCGATGAGTCACGTCGGGGCCGATCCGAGCGCTCCGCTCACCCTGCGGGTGTACCCGGGTGCGGCCGCCAGCTTCAGCCTTTACCAGGACGCTGGCAGCGGCACCGGATATGAGAAGGGCCAGTTCAGCCTCACGTCGATCAACGCCACGCAGTCCGTTCACGCAGCGGCCAGCACCGTGGACATCGGCCCGGCGCGCGGCAGCTATCCAGGCCAGGCCCGCACGCGCAGCTTCGACGTCGACATCGTCGGCGTCAACCGGCCGCTGGCGGTCCTGCTCGACGGGCAGCCGCTAGCCGCGAGCGACTGGACCTATGATCCCGCCACCCACACCGTGGCGACGGCCGTCACCGGTCTGGCAAACAAGGCAAGCGCCCGTATCACCGAGGTGGGTGGCACTGCCGTTACCCAGGCCGAGCCTGCCGCTGTGGACCTGAGCATCGACCCAGCGACGCCGCTGAGCCTGTCCCCTGGGCAGATGGTCACGGTGACCACGGCGGAACGCAACGCTGGTCCCGGTGACGCCAGCGGCACGACGGTTCGGCTGACCGCGCCATCCGGGTGGACGGTAACACCGTCCACCGGGGCGTCGGCGGGCACGATCGGGCCGGGGTCGTCAGCCACACAGTCATGGAAGGTGCAGGCACCCGCCAGCTCGTCGACGTCGCCGGAGGCCGCGTCGCTCCAGGCGCAGGCGAGCTACACGAGCGCCGGGCTGCAGCAGCAGGTGTCGGCCGCCGAGCAGCCGCCTCCCGCCCAGGCCCCGCCGCCAGCCCCGGTGATCAGCCAGGTGTCGCCCGCGACCACAGCGGCTGGCACGTCGGTGACGTTGACCGGCCAGAACTTCGGATCCAGCCAGGGCTCCAGCTACCTCACCCTGGCTCAGGGCGGCACCAGCTGGGGCGCACCCTATGACGGCGCCAAGCTCACGATCACCAGCTGGAGTGACGCCTCCATCACGTTCGTCCTGCCGCCAGACAGCGGAAGCTACCCACTCGAACCCGGGGTAGCCACGATCACCGTGACCGTAGACGGCCAGACCTCCGCCGCCCAGACCATCACGATCACGTCCTGACACAAGCGTGCCCCGCTTCGGAGGCGGCCGGGTGTCGGTCGCCGAGTCCGTGAGGCTTGCGGCAGGGCCGGCGGTGCCGGGTCCTTCAGCCGTGGTTGGTGTAGATCGGTGTGGACGTCGATCCCTGGTCGGACCCGCCGATCGCGACGCACGCGTCCGGCGACGGGCATTGGATCTGGGCGATTTCCATGAACGAGTCGCCCTGCATCCCGCCAGGAACCTTGGCTGGTACGGCGAAGCTGACCCGCTGCCAGCTGCGGCCGGCGTCCTGGGTAACGGCGACGACCGAGGACTCGGCGTTGTACGTATTCCCGATCCGCTGCGCGATGAGATCACCTCCGGCCGCGTAACAGGTCTGCGAGGTCGGGCAGGTCAGGGCGTCCATCATCGGGTAGGGCATCGTGTGCGGGAGCGTGCTGGCCGTCCAGGTCACCCCGCCGTCGGAGGAGAACGCGATCACGGTGTACTGCACGGCATCCTTCCCCGACGAGTAGCCAACCTGATTGCCCTCCCTGCCGTTGCGCTCAACGAAGCCGATCATCGCGCAGTGGCTGGCGTCCGCGCAGGTGACGCCGGGGAAAGGGCCGGGACCGTAGCCGTCCGGCCAGGCATGATGTTGCCAGGTCAGGCCGCCGTCATCGGACGTCAGCAGTATGCCGTGGTCGACGTCGGGGCCCGTCCGGGGATCATTGTTGTCGTACAGCCCGACCGCCACACAGTGAGCGGCCGTCGGGCAGCTAACGGTCTGGATCGACTCGCCCTTGGGGAACGGCACGACGGTGAAGCGCCTCCCGCCGTCGGACGTGACGACGAAGTGCATGTCGGCGATGAGATCAAAACCCGGGCTCATTAGATTTCCGGTGGCCGAGGCGAGTCCCCGGCAGGTGGTAGCGGTAACGCAGTTGAGGTTGCTGATCTGGCCCACGGCGGCCGGCAAGGGCCGCACCGTCCAGGAGTGACCGCCGTTCGCGGTGCTGAGGTACACGGGCTGATGGCCGTAGTACAGGCCACCCGCCGCGCAGTCGGCCGCGGCAGCGCACGACAGCGCCGAAGTGAAGGTGATGCCCTTGGGCACAGGGAGGACGCTCCACGTCTGCGCGCCGTCGGTTGAGACATAGAACGAGTTCATGTCCGCCGGCCCGCTCGGCGACGTCGAGTTGTCACCCTCGACATAGCAGGTCGCCGCCGCCGGGCAGGTGAGCCATCCTGGCTCTGGGCCCGCCGTGTTCTCCTGCCAGCCGCGGGTGACCAGGTAGCTCATGAGCCGCCAGGCGCCGGACGGAGCCCGGACGGAGCGAGCGCCGCCGGGCAGCAGCCGGGCCGGCTGCCAGGAGGTGGTCAGCCGGCCACTGAGGGTCGGCGGTCCCTGCACGACGTTGACGATCAGAACGGCCACGGCGGCCGCGGCGATGGCCGTAGCCGCAACGATGGTGACGCGGCCACCCGGCGGCCGCCAGCGGCGCCAGCGCCTCCGCACCAGCACGCCCAACGCACCTGGCTCGTCGGCTTGGGCACCGGCGAGCGCCGTCCGGGCCCGGCTCCAGGCGGCGTCGTCCGGCCCCGGGGTGTCCGCCCGGAACCGGCGCAGCAGGTCGATCTCGTCAGGCATGGCCTTGCTCCTTGAACGTCCACTGGTCGAAGTCGAACTCGCCGAGCAGGGCGCGCAGCGCCGCGCGGGCGCGAGACAGCCGCGACCGCGCGGTGCCCTGCGCGATGCCGAGCGCGGCGGCGATCTCCTCGTGACTGAGGTCGGCCCACGCGTGTAGCAGCAGGACGTCGCGCTGGTCACGGTTCAGCGCCGCGAGTGCCCCCGCGATCCGCGGCGCAAGCATTGCCGCAATCACCCGCTCGTCGGCCGCGTCGGCGAACTCGGCCGCGGGCAGCGGCCCGAGCGAGTCACGCGCCAGCCGCGCGTCCAGCTCGAGGAGCTGCTGCTCGTCTCGCCAGTGCTTGCGCACCACGTTGGCGGCGATCCCGTACAGCCAGGACCGGGGCGACCCGAGCCCGGGCTGATAGGCCGCCCGCCGCCGGTACGCCGTCGCGAACACCTCGGCCGCCAGGTCCTCGGCGAGGGCCTGGCCCACGCGCCGCGCGATGAACCGGTACACCGGCGCGAAGTGCTCCCGGAACACCGCGTCGAAGTCGCCCAGCGCCGCGACGGCTCCGGTCGCCTGGTTCCCGTCCACGAGTAAGTATTGACGCGACGGCTAGATCCGTTCCGCCATGTTCAGCGCGGCGAGGCCAGGGCCGAGGATCAGCCGGCGCGGCCCGTGGTCCAGGCGCGCTCTGCTGCCGCGGTGTCGCGACGAGGTTGTCCTGAGCCAGCGGCAGGTCATCGACCTGGTAGCCGTACAGCGGTCCGTCTTCCTCCGTGATGACGGGGCGGCGGTCGCCGGGTCGGCTATACAACCGGCGCGCTGTATTACAACTTCACCGGAAAGGAACAGCTGTTCCTGGAGCTGCTGAACACCGGCATGACCAGGCTGGCCACCAACTGGGCTGAGGCGGTCAGCCGGGCCTTCAGCGAGGCCGCCCGCGTTCTGCGGCGGCTCTTCACCGCAGACTGATGTCTGGGCGGGTGAGGAGCTGTGGGATGCCTAGAGTCTGCGCCTTGGATCAGGCTAAGAGTCTGTGCCCTGGGTCGCGTCTTCCTTCACGGGGCGCCCGGCGTGCTGCCGGCCGGGACTGGGAAACAGGCGGTCCAGGTGATAGTCGATGACGGCCTGGGCGTGCTCGGGCGTGGACTGGCCACCCAGGACGCTCGTGCCCAGGCCCGCGGACATGGCAATCAGGCTGAGGGCTTCCAGCTCCGGGTCCAGGCCTTCGGGCGTGTCGCCGGTGGCCTGGGCAGATCGCAGCTGGGCGGCGACCACGTCGATCACGGCGGCTGAGTTCCGGACCAGGGGACCGATCGCCAGCGCCGGGTCGGTCAGCGAGAGCGCGAAGTAGGCCGTGTACAGGACGGTGAAGGTGCGTCGCTCGTCATCCGCGGGCAGCCCCTCGGTCAGGATGGCCGCGATGACGTCGCGCGGGCTAGCCAAGCCGCCTGACCCGCTTGTCTCCCTGAACCGCGCCACAGCCCGCGCGCTGAACTGGGCGGCCAGCTGCTGCAAGGCGAACAGCAGGAGTTCTTCCTTGGTACCGAAGTAGTACTGGACCAGCCGCAGGGACACGCCGGCTTCGGCTGCGACCTCACGCATCCCGGTAGCGTGCAGCCCGCGCGTCGCGGCCGTCCGCAGCAGCGCGTCCGCGATCTGCCTGCGCCGCTCTTCGTGGTCGACCCGCTTTGGCACCCGCCCACCGTATCCCTCGGCATCCGCCCGCTCATCTTCATGGTACACTCGTATCATAAAGGTAGCGGGCTCAGCCGCTAGGAGGCGGGACATGCTCGGGATCAAGCGCATCACCGGCGCAGCAGACCTGGCAGCCGAGGGCGAGCCGGGATCGTGGGTGAGCGATGCGGCACGGGAGAAGTTCATGGCCGCCTACGAGCGGACTTTCGCGCTGTGGCCGCAGCCGCGCGAGGAGTTCGATATCGAGACGGCGACCGCGACCACGCGGGTGCACGCCTACCGGCCGCATCCCAGCGGGGACCCGGTCGTGCTGCTCACTGGCGCCGGGGGCAACGCAGCTGTCTGGTTCCCGCACGTGGCGGCGCTCGCAGCGGACGGCCCGGTGTACGCGATCGACATGCCCGGCGACGCGAATCCCAGTGTCCCGCGCGCCCTGATGACTCCTCCGGCCTCCTGCGCGGCCTGGCTTGACGAGCTCCTCGGCAAGCTCAGCGACCGCCCGGCGCATCTGGTGGGCTTCTCCTACGGCGGCTGGGTCGCCATGAACCAGGCGATCCGGGCGCCCGGCCGGGTCGCCTCGATCACGCTGCTCGACCCCGCCGGGCTCACCAAGCTCGACGCCCGCTTCTGGTGGTGGCTCACCATCAGCGGGCTGGCCACCCTGACCCCGATGCCGCTGCGCCGCCGCCTCGCCCGGTGGCTGGACAACCCGGCCATGCTGCAGCCGGAGCTGATGACGCTCATGTGGGCAGCCATTCGCGGCTACCGGGCAGAACCGAAGTTTCCCGGCGTCCTCACCGACGATGAGCTGCGCGCGATCGACGTGCCGGTCCTGGTTATCACCGGAGCGCGCAGCGCCCTGCTCACCCCGGCGGAGGCCCGCGCCCGGGGAAGCCTCATGTCGCACGCCGAGGTGGCCATCGTCCCCGGCAGCCACGGCGGCTTCAACCGGATCGACGAACTGAACGACCGGATCGCCGCCTTCATCAAGGCCCACGCCACCAGCAAGCAGGCGGCTCAGCCGACCCAGCCACGGCGCGGTTAGCCCTGCGCGGGCCGCCCCAGCCACGGGCCGGTTAGCCCTGCGCGGGCAGGCCCAGCCACGGCGCGGGCAGGGATTGCTCGGTCCAGATGCACTTTCCCGTGGCCATGTACCGGGTACCCCAGCGGTCGCTGAGCGCGGAAATCAGCTGCAGGCCCCTGCCGCCCTCGTCGGTCCAGGAGGTCCGGCGGATACGCGGAGTGGTCTGGCTGCCGTCGAAGACCTCGCAGACCAGGGACCGGCTGCGCATCAGGCGGAGGCGGGCCGGTCCCCTGGCATGCCGGACGACGTTGGCGACCAGCTCGCTGGCAAGCATCTCGGTGGTGAGCGCCAGGTCGTCCAGGTGCCATGCGCCGAGCGTGTCGCGCACGTGCTCACGGGCGGCGCTGGCGGCCTGCGCGTTCTCCGGCAGCGACCAGGTGGCGATGGCATCCGGGGCCGTGGCGTGTACCTGGGCGACCAGCAGGGCTGCATCGTCGGGACGCTGCTGGTCGGCAGGCATCAGCGCCTCGCAGAGGCTGTCGCAGAGCTGGTCCAGGTCCTGCGCATGGTGGCTGTGCAGCAGCTCGGCCAGGCGGCTCATCCCGCTGTCGACGTCGCGTTCGGCCGACTCAATCAGGCCGTCGGTGTACAGGACGATCAACCCGTCCTCGGGAACCGGCAGGTCCACGACCTCAAACGGGGGATCAGCGACGCCTAGCGGCGGGTCGCCATTCCCTTTCGCGAAGGACACCCGGCCATCGGGGCAGACAATGGCAAGCGGCGGGTGGCCGGCCCGCGCGACGGAGCAGGTCGCGGTCGTCGGGTCGTAAATCGCGTACAGGCAGGTGGCGAACGAATCATCCCCGAGGCCGTTGACCAGGTCGTTGAGGCGGCTCAGGATCTCGTCGGGCGGCATCTCCAGGTCAGACAGGGTCTGCACCGCGGTGCGCAGCCGACCCATGATGACCGCTTCCGGCAGGCCGTGGCCCATGACGTCGCCGATCACCAGGGCAACCCGGTCGGCTGACAGCGGGATGACGTCGTACCAGTCGCCGCCGACATCCATGCCCTGCCCCGCGGGAAGGTACTGGGCGGCCGCGGTGACGGCAGGGAGGACGGGCAGTTCCTGGGGGAGCAGCGCACGCTGCAGCGCCTGCGCCCGGGCGTGCTCGGCGTCGAAGAGCCGGGCCCGCTCCAGCGCCTGGGCGATCAGTCCACTGAGCGCGATCAGCAGGGCTCGCTCGGCGCCGGTCAGGCGGCGGGGGTAAGCGAAGGAGATCACGCACAGGCCGGCCACATGTCCCGAAACGACCAGCGGCAGGAACGCCCACGCCTGCTTGCCGCCCAATGCCGGTATGCCCGGCATTTTCGGGTAGCGCTGCACGAACTCCTCGGCGGAGGAGACGAACCAGGGCCGGTGAGTGCTCATCGCCTCTTCTACCGGGCCGAGATCCGCCGCGGGTGCGCTGATCACGTCGATGAACGACCGGGAGTAGCCGACAGCCCCGATCACCCGCATGATGGCGCCGTCCGGCACCTGAATGATCAGGCCCGACGCCCCGAACGGCGGCAGTACCCGGTCGGCGACCGCGGTCACCACATCCTGCGAGGTGACAGCCTCGGCCAGCGCCGAGGCCAGGTCCTGGATCCGGGCCGCCCGCTCGGTACCTCGCACCTCGGTGTCGGGCTCGGTCTCAGGCTCGCCGCTGTTACCCCGTGACCCCGCGGTCTCCCAGATCACACCCACCAGACGGTACGGGCGCCCGTCCGCGCCTGCCAGCACCCGGCCCCGGGACCGGACCCACACCGTGGTCCCGTGGCGGCAGATCCTGAACTCCTGGTCGAACGACCCGCCCGTGTACACGGCCCGCCGGGTATCTTCGGCCATCCAGGGGTAATCGTCGGGATGCACCAGGCTGGTCCACGCGTTGATGAGGCCGTCATACCTGTCTGGGTCAATGCCCATCACGGCCATCGCGTTCTCATCGAGCTTCAGCAGGCCTGAGCCCAGGAACCAGTCCCAGGCGCCGATGCCAGCCGCACGGAACGCCGCCGCAAAGTCGGTCGTATCCGTCGTGTCGGTCTTATCCGCGCCCAGGCTGTTCTGCCAGGGCCACGACCTGCTCATACGTCCCAACTTACCCAGGCGTCGTGGTCGTGCCCCAACATGCGGCCCCGTCTAGGGTGGCCACGACCAGCGGGCCGAGCGATGCCAGGTCGTAGCCGCCTTCCTGGATGAACACGGCCGGCCCGAGTGAGCCGATCCGGCGGCCCGCCTCCCGGTAGCCGTCCTCGGTGACGCGCAGCGGGCTCTCCGGGTCGCCGACGGCGGCATCGACGCCGAGCGACACGACCAGCACGTCGGCGTCCCGTTCCCGGATCTCATCGCAGAGCACCTCCAGGGCGGCGAGCCAGCCGTCGTCACCTGTTCCGGGCGCCAGGGGGAGGTTCCGGTTGGCGCCGGCGCCCGGCCCGCTCCCCCGCTCGCCGGCGTACCCGGCATAGTGCGGGAACCAGCCGGCCCCCGGGTCGACGTGCAGCGAGCCGTACCAGACGTCGGCCCGGTCGTAGAAGATCGCCTGGGTGCCGTTGCCGTGATGGGCGTCGATGTCCAGCACGGCGACCCGCCCCGCCCCGGCGTCCCGGAGCGCCTGCGCGGCGACCGCGGCGTTGTTCAGGTAGCAGGAGCCGCCGTACGCGCTCTTGGTCACGTGGTGGCCCGGCGGCCTGCACAGCGCGTAGGCCAGCCGCTCACCGCCGCTGACCAGGTCGGCCGCGGTCAGCGCCGCATCCACCGCGCCCCGGATCGCGGCCCAGCTCCCCGGGCCGACCAGCGTCATCGTGTCGTAGCAGAACAGCCCGGCCCGGCCGTGGACCGCGGGCGGCGTCCGCAGCGGCAGGCCGCCCAGCAGTCCCGGCGTGGGGAACACGTACGGCACGACCCGGTCCCGGCCGTACTCACCGGGCAAGCCGACCGCCGACCACTCCGCCCAGACCTGCGCCAGGTGATCGACCAGCGCCGGGTCGTGCACCGCGCGCAGCACGGTGTCGTTGTGCTCGCGGGCGGGGACCACCGGCGCCCCGGCCGCCGACAGCGCGTCGCGCAGCGCCAGCGCCCTGGCCGGCACCTCGGTGCCCGGGTCCCGGAGGCCGAGCCACACCTCCCAGGCCGGCTCGTGCCGCAGGCAGTCCTCGCTCCAGACCACCGGAACCGGCAGGCTCACGTGCCCCTCCCCACCCGCCGCGGCGGCGGTTACGATCACGGAATGCCTCGCGCGTCTGATCTTGGCATCGCCATCGGCCTGCTGCCATCCGGCCCGACCGGGTCGGTGCTCGACGTCCCCGGCGTCGGCCTGGGGCACGCCACGGTCTGGCGGGACGAGCCGCCCCGCCGGCCGGCCGCGGCATCGCCCGGACCGGGGTCACCGTGCTCGACCCGGGCGGCGACGTGTTCGCCGCGCCGGTCCCGGCCGGAGGCGCGGTGCTCAACGGCGCCGGCGAGTGCACCGGGCTGCTGACCGCGCAGGAGTGGGGCCTGGCCGAGACGCCAGTGTTCCTCACCTCGACCATGCAGGTCGGCCGGGTCTACGACGCCGCGTGCGAGCTGCTGCTCGAGGAGCAGCCCGCGATCGCCGACGACGTGATCATCCCGATCGTCGCCGAGTGCGACGACAGCTTCCTCAGCGACACCCGGCGGATGCAGGTGGAGCGCGGCGATGTGCGGGACGCGCTGGCCACCGCGCGCGCCTCGGCCGGCGCAGTGGCGGCCGTGGAGGGCGCGGTCGGCGCCGGGACCGGGATGAGCTGCCTCGGCTACAAGGGCGGGATCGGCACCGCGTCGCGGGTTCTGCCGGACGGCTCGGTCGTAGGCGTTCTCACCCTGACCAATTTCGGCGAGGCGGGGCGGCTCACCGTCGCGGGGGTGCCCGCGGGCCAGCTTTTGCGTGAACGTGACGCCGACGGGCCGGTCGGCGGCCAGCCCGGCGCTCCGGAGCCGGGGGTGACGCGGGTGGCGCGCCCCGCCGGGTCGTGCATCGTCGTCGCGATCACCGATGGCCCGCTGGACGGTGCGGCCTGCCAGCGGGCGGCCCGCCGGGCCGGCCTGGGCCTGGCCCGGTGCGGCAGCACCGCCCACCACGGCAGCGGCGAGATCTTCCTGGCGCTGGCCACCGGGCTGCGCGCGCCACGCGGCACCGCGCCGCCGCGGGCCCCGGTCACCGGCCGGGCGCTCGACGACTATTTCGCCGCCGTGGCCGAGGCCACCGAGGAAGCAGTGATCAACAGCCTGCTGCAGTCGGTGACCGTCACCGGCCGGAACGGGAACACCTCCCGCCAGATTCCCGTCGAGGAGCTGCGCAGCCTAGTTGCCGGGTATCCGGCGAGGAGCCGATCATGACCGATCAAGCCCAGGAATCGGTGCCGCCGGTCGCGCCGGTCGCGGCAGACGTAGAGCCGGGCGCGTCGGCAACGGGCGACGCCTACGCGTGGATGCGCGACCATGACCTGCCCGCGATGCGCGACTACCTGGCCGCGGAGCGGGCGTACTACGAGCGGGAGACGGCGCCAACCCGCGCGCTGCAGGACCGGCTGGTTGCCGAGATGACCGCGCGGGTGGCTCCCGCGGAGGACTCGGTGACCTGGCGCCGGGGCGGGTTCAGCTACTTCACCCGGGTGGCCGAGGGGCAGGAACTCGAGCAGTTCTGCCGGGTAGCCGCGCCCGGGGAGCCGGCCCAGGTGCTGCTCGACGCGAACCTGCTGCTCGGCGACCCGGCCTGCACCGGCGGCTATGTAGACCTCGGGGTTCGCGAGGTCAGCCCGGACAGCCGACTGCTGGCGTACTCGGTCGACTTCACCGGCGACGAGCTGTTCCAGCTCCGCATACGCGACCTGGCCACCGGCGAAGACCTGCCCGACCGCATCGATGCCACCTACTACGGGCTTGCCTGGGCCGCGGACTCGCGGTCGCTGTTCTACGTGCTCACCGACCAGCAGTACCGTCCGCACGAGGTATGGCGGCACGAACTCGGGACCGACCCTGCGCGCGACGTCCGGGTGTTCCGGGAGGATGACGAGCGTTTCGCGCTCATCGTCCGGGCCACCCGCAGCGGCGGCTACGTGCTGATCGAGACCGAGTCCAGGAACACCACGGAGACCCTGGTCATCCCCGCGGCCGCACCGCAAACGCCGCCCGCCGTGCTGGAGCCGCGGAGGCGCGGCACCGAGTACCGCGCGGACCACGCGGTCGGCCCGGACGGGCTGGATGGCCCGGACGGCGGCGAGTTCTACCTCGTCACCAACGACGGCGCCGAGGAGTTCCGGCTGGTCCGGGCCCCCGCGCTGGCGCCCGGGCGGGCGAACTGGACCGAGGTCATCGCGGGATCGCCGGACACCCGCCTGGCGTCGTGCCACGTGTTCGGGCCGTACCTGGTCGTGGAGCAGCGGCACGCGGCAGCGCCGCAACTGCGCGTCGTGCACCGCTCGTCGGGCGAGCAGCGGCTCATCGAGGCCGGCGGGCCGCAGTACTCGCTCGCCCTCGCGACCAACGAGGACTACGCGGCGGCAGTGGTCACCGTGCGGACCGAGTCGCTGATCGACCCGCCGTCATGGCACGACGTGGACCTCGTCGGCGGGGCCTGGCAGCTGCGCAAGCGCAAGGACGTGCCGGGATACGACCCGGCCGGGTACATCACGCAGCGGGTGGCGGCGACCGCCGCCGACGGCACGGTCATCCCGGTGACGGTCGCCTGCCGCCGCGGGCTGCCGCAGGACGGGTCAGCGGCATGCCTGCTGGACGGTTACGGCGCCTACGAGGACTGCTACTGGCCGGAGTTCAGCGTGGCCACGCCCAGCCTGCTGGACCGCGGCGCGGTGTACGCGGTGGCGCACATCCGCGGTGGCGGCGAAGGTGGCCGCCGCTGGTGGCTGCAGGGGCGGCTGGACCGCAAGCGCAACACGTTCACCGATTTCATCGCCGCCGCCGACATGCTGGCCGCCCAGGGCTGGGCCGCGCCGGACCGGATCGTCTCCCGCGGGCGATCGGCCGGCGGCCTGCTGCAGGGCGCGGTCTTCTCGATGGCGCCGCAGCGCTGGCGGGCCGTGGTCGCAGAGGTCCCCTTCGTGGACTGCGTGACCACGATGTCGGACCCGACGATCCCGCTCACGATCAACGAATGGGACGAGTGGGGCGACCCGCGGAATGACCCAGACATACGGGCCTACCTGCGCTCGTACAGCCCGTACGACAACGTGCCGCCGCTCCCCTGGCCGGACCTGCTGGTCACCGGGAATGTCCACGACACCCGGGTGCTGATCCGCGAGCCCGCCAAGTGGGTGGCCCGGCTCCGTGCCACCGCCGCCACCACCGCGACCAGCACAGGCGGCCAGCTGCTGTTCCGCGCCGAGCTGGGCACCGAAGCCCACATGGGGCCGACCGGCCGCTACGACAAGCTGCGCTACGAGGCCGAGGTCCTCGCGTTCATCGTGACCGCCACCGAGATGCCCGCCGCCTCGCAGAGCTAGGGGGCCCAGCCTGGCGTGTCGACCACGGTGGTCTAGCAGTTTTCGTCGTCGCCGCATACGTCGAGCCAGCGGCATACTGCCGGGTGTGGGCCAGAGCACAGATCCGGCGGCCGCGGCGCGGGACGCGCTGACGGCGTTCCTGCGTTCTGCTCCCGCTGACTGGCTGCACACCGCCCCCGGGCTCATGTCCGGCGTCGACGCCCGGAAGGTGGAGCAGGGTCTGGCGAAGGCGTGGCGGCAGATAGGCGCGTTCGTGAGCGTCAGCGGGACCGGTGAGCGGCTGACCGTGCACGGAACCCGAGGCACTATGCCGGTATGGGCGAGAGCTGATAACAGCGGCCTTCTCAGCGGCCTGCTGCTCGGAAAGCCCCTGGGCCGGGGCGCCGGCATAGCGGGAAAGCACTGGCGGGCCCGCATGGCGTATCCGTACGTTTGGTGGGCGTTCCTGCTTGTCAGCGCCACTGTGTTCTGCTGGCTCGCCTCCTCTGGCCTGTCGTGGCTGGGCTACGCCGCCGTGGCCGCTGCCCTGGGAGTGCTGATGTATGGCTTGGCCATCCCGGACCCTCTCCTGATGCCCCGCCGTGTCCGGCTGGCTGCGGGAGCTGTCGGCGTGACGGCTGCTGCATCCGCGGTCCGGGTGGTGACACTGCCCGCCGGGACTTGGGGGCCGGCCGCCGTAGGCGTGTTGTTCCTTGTGCTGGCCATGATCGGGCTGGCGTGGGTCCGGTATGACTGGCCGCGGGAGACAGTGCAGGCGGTGATGATCTTCCCCCTGGCCGAAGGCACCTGGCAGGTCGCCGTGGGAGGAGGCCGCGGATTACTCAACCACCACGCGGCTGCTGCCGAACAGCGCGGCGCACTGGACATCGTCCGTGCCTGCAAGAACGGCGCGCGGGTCACCAGCTGGTTCCCTTCTGACGTCCGTACGTTCGCGGCCTACGGCTGCACCGTCGTGGCGCCCTGCGACGGCACAGTGCTGCGGGCAGTGGACGCCTACCCCGACCAGAGCCCGTTCCAGCCATGGCCCGGACCCGCAGCCGGGAACCACGTTCGCATCGGCACCGGCACCGAGGAGGTCTTGCTCGCGCATCTGCGCCCCGGCAGCGTCCAGGTCGCCCGCGGCGATCTCGTCCGCCGTGGCCAGGTCATCGGCCAGGTGGGGAACTCAGGAAACTCCACCGAACCACACCTTCACATCCACGCCGAACGCAACGGCACCGGCCTGCGGCTGCGCTTCGAGGGAATTAGACGGCTCTCCCGCGGGACTCGCATCAAAGTCACCACCACGCCAAATGCCACAACCGATCGAGAAGCTAGCCGATGACGCCCGAAAGGGCCCGGCATTAAGCCGCCTAGCGCCGGGTGCTACGCTGAGAAGCAACTGCGCGGGCCGTGGTATTTCGGCGCGAGTGAATGGTGGCCGTGATTAATGTTAACAGCGTTCCCCTAGTCATATTCTTGGTGGCAGAAGCTGCCTCATGGGTGTTCCTGCTCGTGCGAATGCTGATTGTGCGGCCAAAATGTCTCGCGGGCGCGCGGCAGCTGGAGTTATCGTCGGGGCCGCCCTGATCCAGCTGCTCGGCCTGACCCGCGGCCTTCCCGAGCGAACGGTAACGCTTATGGGAATAACCGCCGCCCTATCGTTTGCGGTGAGCACGCTGGTACTGTGCCGTCATTACGCGAGATACTTCGAGGCGCAGGAAGAGCACGGTGTCCGCAGTGTTGAATCCCGTAAGGCGTCAAATCCGGTGGCCTTCGGGATCATCGGCCTGGTAGCAGTATTCGCCGCGATCTTCCTTGCCGTCTTCAAGGGAGTGACGTTGTAAACCTGTCGCGACTTCCTGAAACCAAAATCAAAACCAAGTCAAACGTCTCCGCGTACCCGCGATCGTGTCTGTCGATGCTGATCGATCGTGCGGTTAACTACTTCTGACGGTAGGCAAGCGCCGCGATAGTGAACGCGCGTCAGCCATGCTCTGAGGGCAACGTCGCCCGGTCACCAACTCGATGAAGAAAGGCTGCTTAGAAGGTCGTTTCGGTCCTTGGTGCTGCCTGCGACGGCCCAGCCTCGCCGCCAGAATGCCAGCCGCAGCATCCCTGATCCACCGTTGTTGCCCCTCGTTCTGGCCCCAGCGGCCCGGCAGCCCCGAACCCATCAGGCTGCCTCGGCGCTGAGGACCTCGGCGATCGGCTGCCGGGCGCCGATTCGGGCCGGGATGATGGTGAGCGCGGCCATCGCGACCAGCGTCCCGATAGCCGCGGCAACGAGCCAGGTCACCGGCGGCAGGCTCCCATGTTTGACGGCGACCTCGAAGAGCCCGATGCCGAGGGGGATGCCGACAATGGCGCCCGGGAGCGCGCAGAGCACCTGGGCGACGACGAGCCCGGAGCCGACCTGCCGGGATCGGGCACCGAGCGCCTGCATCAGCGCCGCGGCGTGACGTGCGTCTAGCACGGTCGCCCAGGTCGTGAACAGCGTGTTCAGCGCGGCGAGGGCGACCAGCATGACGGTGATGACCGTGAGCATTTGCTCGTCGCGGTTGACCACCGGATTGGACAGCCCGCCCCCAGTCAAAGCGACGGCTCCGGACAGCTTGTTGTCCGCAAAGGCGTGGAATGCGATCACCGCCACGATGCCGGTTGTGGTGACGGCGACGTTTGCCGCGCTGAGGAGCGAACGGCGGGGGCGGCGCGCGACCAGCCGGAGCCCGAACAGCGCCGGGATCGGCAGCCTGCTCGAGATGCGCACCAGGGCGCCTCGGCGTTTCGGAGGGCGGCCGACGTCGTTGAGCGCCGCGACCGTGCTTCCACGCGACGCGCGGATTGCGGGCACGAGCGTCGCCGCGAGCGACACCACGATCGCCAGCCCGATGACCTGCAACACGGTGCCCAGCGAGAGCGGAGGTGCGCCAGCAGTCCCGATGAGGGCCGCACCTGGCTTGGTGATAAGCGGCGCCGCGAGCCAGCCGGCTGCGAGGCCGACCACCGCGGCGAACAGCGCGAGCACGAGGTTTTCGGCGAGGAAGGTCGCCGCGACGACGCTCGGCGTGCCGCCGACTGCCTTCAGCAGCCCGACCCGGCGTGCGTACTCCGACAGCCGGCGTCCGACGAGCACGGCCACGCTGGCGATAGCGAGCAGCGCGAGGAGGAACGCCCCCGGCTCGAGCACGCCCTGCCCGTCCTGGATTAGCTTCCCGTCTTCCGACGCCAGCCCCTGCCAGGTCGAGAACACCGGAGCTGCAGAGCTGTCGGTACGAGCGAAGCGGTCGTAGGCGAATGCCTGGGCATCGTCAGGGTTCGCGAGCTTCAGGTTCACGGCGTAGGTCGTCAGGGGGTTCGCCGCTGAGGTCAGCCCGGTCGCATCAGGCTCGGTCATCCAGATCTGGCCGACTTCGTCAGAACTGGCGAGCTTCTGGCCGTCGCGGAGCGACAGAAATGGGATGTTGAACCAAGTCGGGCAGGCGTTGGAGAACTTCGACGCCGTCGGCGTGGGCCCCACCAGCGTGCCGTTGCACAGGTTCGGGTAGGGCGACTGCGCGGCGGTTACCGCGATGCCCGCGACCGCGAACGATTTGCCGTTCAGGCTGACCCGGTCGCCCACCGAGACGCCGAGCGCGTCGGCGAAGGTGCGCTCGATCACCACGCCGCCCGGTCGCACCCAGCTCCCGGCCGTGAGCAGCGGCTGGTCGACCGCGGACGGCGCCTCGCTGCGCCCCTCCGCGAGCACGTCGGCCTGGCGCCCGTCGAAGTGGATCGTGGCGGAGGCGACAGGGAAGGGGCCGCTGTGGCGCGCCACTCCGGATGCATGGCTGAGGTTGCTCGCCTGGGCGGCGGACGTAAGGTACGCGACGACGTCCGGGCCCTTTGTCGCGGCACGGGTCGTCAGGTACGGCGACCGGCTGGTCACGCCGTTCAGGGCGATCCCCATCGTGAGCGTCGCCGTCGCCGCCGCGATGGCGACGACGAGCAGGACGGCCTGGGCAGCGTGGCGGCGCACGTCACGCGCCGCGAGCCGGAAGACGAGCAAAGCGGTGCCCATTGCTCAGCCACTCAATCCGGCGAAGTCGGCGAGGTTGCGCCTCGTGCCGCCGGTGCCGGTGCCGCCGGTCAGGCGCATCTCGTCGACGAAGGCGCCATCGCGCATCGAGATCATCCGGTTCGCCGTTGCGGCGATCCGCTCGTCGTGGGTCACGACGATGAGAGTGAGACCTGCGGTGCGCAGACCCTCGAAGAGGCGGAGCACTTCCAAGGTCGCCGCGCTGTCCAGGTTGCCGGTCGGCTCGTCGGCCAGCACGATCCGCGGGTCGTTGGCGAGCGACCGGGCGATCGCGACACGCTGGCGCTGGCCACCGGAGAGTGCCGACGGGAGGTGGCCGGCCCGGTCGGAGAGCCCGACCTGGTCGAGCAGCTGGCGGGCCCGCCGACGCGCCTGCCGGGGTGAGCGTCCACCGAGAAGCGCCGACAGCTCGACATTCTCCTGGGCGGTCAGCTCGTCCATCAGGTGGAAGGCCTGAAAAACGAACCCAACGTCGTGGCGCCGGAACTGGGCAAGGCCGCGCTCCGACAGCCGGTCGATCTGCCGGCCTTCCAGCCATATCTCACCGGCGCTCGGCCGGTCGAGGCCGCCCAGGAGATGCAGCAGGGTGGATTTCCCGCAGCCGCTCGGCCCCATGATCGCTAGCGCCTCGCCCTGGGCGACCTCGAGGTCGACGTCGTCGACCGCGCGCACCAGCCCCGAACCGCTCCCGTACTCCTTACGCAACCCTCGGGCACGCACGATGGGCGCGTCCGAACTGTTCTCGTTCACCGAGTTCTCCGATCAATCCAGGCGCGTTCGCACGCTTCCAGCCAGCGCAGGTCGGCCTGCAGGCGCAGCACGATTCCTTCGAGCAGCAGCCCGGCCTGTGAGCCATCGGGTTCGGCCATCGCCGCCCGCTGCACATCCCAAAGGCGCCGGATAAGTTCGCGGCGCTGGGCGTCGACGATGCCGACCGGGTCCGCGAGCCCGGCCTGGGCCGCGGCCACGAGCTTCAGGTGGAACTCGGCGAGGTCGGGCTTTGGCCAGCTGACCTCGGAGAGCCATTCGGCGACCCGCTCCTGGCCGGCCGCGGTGAGCTCGTAGACCTTGCGGCCCGCCTCCGGCGCCTCTGTCCCCTGACGAGCGATGAGCCCGGTCTTCTCCAGCCGGGAGAGGGTGACGTAGATCTGCCCGTCGTTCAAATCCTCGCCGAGGGGGCCGAGCGCGTCGTTCAGCCGGGCGCGCAGCCGTGAGCCCGACGACGGCTCCTTGGCCAGCATTGCCAGCACGACTTCCTGCTGCACCGGTTCCTCCAAACCTAACGGTTAGGATCAAACATAACCGTTAGGTTGCCGAAGTGCAACGTCCTGAGGGCGGGGCTCAGGCGCGGACCAGCCGTCCGCGGCGGCACCGGAGCCGCGGAACAAACCACGGATCGGCGCCGAGAATCAGTGGGGACGTTTTTCGGTAAAAGACGTACTATCTTGACTATGGCTGAGTGGTGGTCGATCGAGGTGCTGCACGGTGAGCTCTCGGCTTACGGGTGGCAGGAGCAGCACGATTCCGCCCTGATCGAGGCCGCGCTGACCAACGGCGCCCGCGACGGGGCCTGGCACGCGGGCAGCTGGGGCGTGATCTTCGAGGTCCTCTTCGAAACCGAAGAGCAGTGGCAGGCCTTCCGCAACCTGCCGGTCGTACGGGCGGCTCTGGACGGCGTTCCGGACCCCGTCAACGGCCTGCTCGTCTACCGGGGCCGGGGCGGCGGAGCGGATGCCCGAAACCCGCGCCGGCCGAAACCCGCGCCGGCCTCGAGCGCCATGTCGCTGCCCGAACCCCAGGCTGAGCCGGAATTTGACCTGACCGGTGCCTCGCCGCCCGATCTGGCGACCGCCGGCACAGCTAGCCGTACGGGCGGTCAACCTTCATGGGCGGCCGACTGATCAGAGAGCTTGTGGTCACGGCTGGCACCAGGACAAGTGTTCTTGCCGACGCCCCCTGAGCGGTCAGCCCATTGCACCGGCGGATTCGCGGACGGCCCGGTCGATGTCTTTCGGGTCTACGTGCAGCTGCCTGGCGGCGTGCTTCTCCGCCTTCAGAGCGGCCTTGTCGAGGGCCTGCTGGACGTTGCCTTCACCGACCACCACCAGGGCGGCCTGCCCGGCATCGAGGACCTCACCGAGTTCCTTGACGTCGGCACGGGACATGCCGCGCCACAGGTGACCGCTGATTCCACCGACGGCCGCGCCCACTATGGCTGTACCGATGATGGCGGGCGGGAAGAAGAGACCGACCGCCGCTCCGGCGGCCGCGCCACCCCAGGCACCGTGCCGTGTGGCCATCTCATCCTTATTGACGTGCACCTTGCCCTGGTCGTCCTTGGTCACCACGGCGGCGTCGTAGCTCCCAACGGCCCCAGCAGAGTAAAGGTCTTTGACCACCCGGTAGTCCTCGCGGGCTTGAGCCTGACCTGGATAGGTACCGACGTAGATGAAGACCGATTCCGGCTTTGCCATGACCTGTTCCCCAATCGGGCAGATGTCAGTTGGACCCAAGGTGCCGTCCCGGCCACCAGGCCGCATCACCCTTTCGGGGGGATATCCCGGCCAGCAGCCCTGACCAGGCGGCGCGGCCGAGCGTTGCGCTTGCGGTCGCCGCCTTGGTAGCGTCCCGGCCGGTGTCGCTGAGCGACCCGGCGCGAGCAGGCCGGCGACCAACGGGACCGCCGAGCACAGCATGCCGGCAAAGGTGAGAGGCGAGGCAACCCGCGATGCGGATCGACCTAGGCGACGTGAGCCTGTGGTTCGACGTGTCTGGACCATCCGCCGTTCCCCGTGGAGACACGGTGGTCGAACGGCCGACCCTGGTGGCCGTCCATGGCGGGCCTGGCTCGGACCACGTCAACTTGAAGGACGTGCTGGCGCCGCTGGCCGATCATTTTCAGGTTCTGTACTACGACCAGCGGGGGCACGGCCGCAGCGGCCGTGGCAGCTCAGCGTCTTGGAACCTGCGGACCTGGGCCACTGACCTCAGACGGCTCTGCGACGCGCTCGGCCTGGTGAAGCCCGTGATTCTGGGCAGCAGCTTTGGTGGTCACGTGGTCCTGACGTACGCCGCGGCCTTCCCCGGGCACGCGGGAGGCATCATTCTGGCCAACACGACGGGAGGGCGGCCAGATTACGCGCGCAGCGTCGAGATATTCCGCAGCCTGGGCGGCGACGAAGCGGCTGCCGTCGCCGAACGCGACTTCGCGGAGCTGAGCGCGGAATCGCTGGCCGAGTTCCGCCGGGTCTGCCTCCCGCTGTACAGCAGCAAGCCGATGTCCGCCGAAGAATTCCGGCAGCGGCGGGCCAGGTCGATCCAGACGACGGATGTCAGCCTGCACTACTTCCGCAACGAGGTGCCACGCTTCAGCCCCTGGAGCATGCTGGACCTGATCACGAGCCCGGCGCTCATCCTCGCGGGCGAAGACGACCCGATGTGCCCGCTCCCCCTCGTCGAGGACCTGGCCAGCCGCCTCCCCGCCGGCACGACCCGCCTGGTCCGCCTGCCCAGCGCGCGGCACGAGATCTTCCGCGACCGGCCAGACCTCGCCTTCCCGGCGATCGAGGATTTCATCCGCCAGGTCACGGACGGCCCGCCGGGACCTTGACCCTGCGCGGCCGCGGCGAGGTGGTGCGGTCGCGGCCACTTGTGCTGAGGGCAAGAGCGTTGGCGGCGACGATCGCTGTGATCGCGAGCCAGTCGGCCGGCTGCAGCGACTGGCCGAGGACCACGAGCCCGACCAGCGCGGCGAACACCGGGTTGACGCTCATGAACACGCCGTAGAACCTGGCCGGCACCCGGCGCAGCGCGAGCAGGTCGGCGACCATCGGGAGCGCCGAGCACAGCACGCCCGCGGTGGCCGCGCGGCCGAGCGCGATCGCGGTCACCGGGTGGCTGGCCAGCACCCAGATGCCGACCGGCAGGTACAGCAGCGCCGACAGGGTGGCCGCGGCCGCCGGCCCTTGCGAGCCGGGCAGCCGTTCGCCCACGACGCGGTTGACCAGGATGTAGCCGGCCCAGCAGGCGGCGGCGAGCAGGGCGAGGCCAATGCCGGCGTAGTCGGTGGTTGGCTGCGGCCTGGCCAGCACCACCACGGCGGCCGCGGCGGCCAGCGCACAGCCGAGGTCGATCGCGCGGCGCGACGCCAGCAGCGCCACAGCGAGCGGGCCGAGGAACTCCAGGGTCACCGCCAGGCCCAGCCCGATCGTGTCGATCGCCACGTACAGGCACAGGTTCATGGTGGCAAAGATCAGAGCGAGGGCCAGAACGGGGCGCCACTGCCGCCGGGTGAACGACCGGAACTTAGGCCGCACCGAACTCAGCAGCACGGCGCCGGCCACCCACTGGCGGATCGCGACCACCCCGGCCGGGCCGAGCACCGGGAAGGCCAGCGCGGCCGTTGCCGCGCCAAGCTGGACGGACAGGGCACTGCCCGTCATCAGCGCGACCCCGGTCAGCTGGTCATGCTGCCGCGCGCCAGCGGCGGCACTCACCTGGCGCTCGCATGTGCCGGCGGCTGCACTCACCTGGCGCTCGCATGTGGTGGTCATGGGACGAGTCTGGACCCCGAGATCACATGCGCAAAATGCATAGATGGCTGCAGCTATACGCTTAGGTTATGGATCTAGAGCTGCGGCACCTGCGCTGCCTGGTGGCGATCGTGGACTCGGGCAGCTTCACCGACGCCGCGATCGAGCTCGGCATCTCGCAGGCGGCGGTGTCCCGGAATCTCATCGCGCTCGAGCAGGTCCTTGGGGTACGGCTGCTGCACCGCACCAGCCGGAGCGTCACCCCGACGACGGCCGGGGTGCACGCGCTCGCTCAGGCACGGCAAGTGCTCGCCGCGGCGGACAACCTTGTCGCCGAAGCGACGACCGGCCACACCCGGCTGCGCATCGGGCACGCGTGGGCGGCCATGGGCCGGCACACCCGCGAGTTCCAGCGCCGGTGGGCCGCCCGGTACCCGGACACCGAGCTGCAGCTGATCCGCTCCAACTCGGCGACCGGCGGGCTGGCCGAGGGCCTGTGCGACATCGCGGTGATGCGCATCCCGCCCGACGCCCGGCGCTTCGAGAGCGCGGTCGTGGGCGACGAACGGCGCTACTGCGCGCTCGCCGCTGATGACCCCTGGGGCCGCCGGCGTTCGGTCCGGCTCAGCGAGCTGGCGGACCGGACCGTGCTGGTGGACCGGCGTACCGGGACCACGACGCCCGAGCTATGGCCCGCCGAAGCGCGGCCCGAGATCCGCGAGACGCGAGAGGTGGACGACTGGCTCGCGGTCATTGCGGCCGGCGGAGCGGTCGGTGTCACGGCCGAGGGCACCACAACCCAGTACCAGCGCGACGGAGTTGTGTTCCGGCCGCTGCGCGACGCACCACCGATCCCGGTGCGGGTGATCTGGCGGCGGCACGACCCGCATCCGTCGACGCACGCGGCCATCGCCATGCTGTCCGAGCTCTACCGCCAGTCCTAAGCGGATGGATGTACCGATGGGCCGCTTCTTACGAGCCCAGCGGTACATCGATGAGCCCAGTTGGTGAGGCGCGGCGCCCGGGGCCGGGTGGCGTCCGGCCCCGGGCACGTCATACGGCCGCGCCCGCCGCCTCTCGCTCGCGGACCAGTTGCAGCGCGACGTCGATCAGCATGTCTTCCTGCCCGCCCACGTATCCGTGCTCCGCCACGCGCTGGAGAATGTCATGGACAGGTATGCCGTAACGCTCTGCCGCGTGCTCGGCGTGGAGCAGGAAGCTGGAATAGACACCGGCGTATCCCTGCACGATCGAGGACCGGTCGGTCCACGGAAGCCTGGGCAGGAACGGCTTCACGACCTCGTCGGCGGCAGCCAGCGTGCCCTGCACGTCCACGCCGGTCTCGATGCCCAGCCGGTCGAACGTCGCGGCCAGCACCTCGGTCGGGGCGTTCCCGGCGCCGGCGCCGAGCCCGCACAGCGACCCGTCGATCTGCAGCGCCCCGTTCTGGAACGCGAGCACCGAGTTGGCGACGCCGAGCGCGAGGTTCTGGTGCCCGTGGAAGCCGACCTGCGCCTCTCCCCCGATCTCGGCGATCAGCGCCAGGATGCGTTCCTGCGCGTCGCCGATCAGCAGCGCCCCGGCGGAGTCGACGCAGTACACGCACTGCGCCCCGGCGTCGACCATGATCCGGGCCTGCCGGGCCAGCTCGGCGGGGCTGGTGCGGTGCGCCATCATCAGAAACCCGACCGTCTCCATGCCGAGGTCCCTGGCGATCCCGAAGTGCTGGATGGACACGTCCGCCTCGGTGCAGTGGGTCGCGATCCGCGAGACCGACGCGCCCGCCTCCCGCGCACGCCGCAGGTCCTCCACCGTCCCAAGGCCCGGAAGCAGCAGCACAGCGATCTTCGCCCGGCTGGCCTCCTGCACCGCGGCGCTGATCAGCTGAATGTCGTTGGTGAGCGAGAAGCCGTAGTTGAATGAGGACCCGCCGAGCCCGTCGCCGTGGGTTACCTCGATGACCTCCACCCCGGCCGCGTCCAGCGCGTGCACGGTGGCCCGGACCTGATCCTCGGTGAACTGGTGCGACATCGCGTGGCTGCCGTCCCGCAGCGTCGTGTCGGTGATCCGCACCGGCCGGCTGGTGCCGCCGGACCCGTTCCCGCCGCTCATGAGGTCACCGCCGTCGCCTTGGCCACGAGCTCGCCGACGCGGGCGGCCGCCGCGGTCATGATGTCCAGGTTGCCCGCGTACTCGGGCAGGTAGTCGCCGTTGCCGCGGACCTCGAGGAACACGGCCACCCGGCCGTTACCCTGCCAGGAGGCCTGCGGCGGGTCGAACTGCGGCTCGGCCCGCAGCGCGTAGCCGGGCACGTACTGCTGCACCTCGTCCACCATGTCGTGTACCGAGGCAGTGATCGCGTCGGTGTCGGCACCGTCCGGGATCGCGCAGAAGACCGTGTCCCGCATGATCATCGGCGGCTCGACCGGGTTGAGGATGATGATCGCCTTGCCCCGGGCGGCACCGCCGACCGACTCCAGCGCCCCGGCGGTGGTGTGGGTGAACTCGTCGATGTTCGCGCGCGTCCCCGGTCCCGCCGACCGGGACGCAACCGACGCCACGATCTCGGCGTACGGGACCGGCACCACGCGCGCCACCGCGTGCACGATCGGGATCGTGGCCTGGCCGCCGCAGCTGATCATGCTGACGTTCGGCGCGTCCAGGTGCTCGGGCAGGTTGACCGGCGGGCAGACCATCGGGCCGATGTGCGCCGGGGTCAGGTCGATCGCCTTGATGCCGGCCTCGGCGTAGCGGGGTGCGTTGGCCAGATGCGCCCGCGCGGACGTCGCCTCGAACACGATGTCCGGCAGGGGGTCCTGGCGCAGCAGCCAGTCGACGCCCTCCGCGGACGCGGCCAGGCCGAGCTTCCTGGCCCGGGCCAGGCCCTCGGACTCCACCACGCCGACCATGTAGCCGACGTCGATCCCGTCCAGCCGTTGCAGCTTGGCCAGCAGGTCAGTGCCGATGTTGCCGGGGCCGACGATGGCGGCCAGGGTGGCGGTCATCGCCTCGTTCCGGGCGGTCGAAAGAGCATGTGTGCCTCCGTACGAGCTCCCCTGCACGGTGCAGTGCGCCAGGACGGGAGGGCAAGAGATGCGTCCCGGTGATCGGAACACCTCGTGGACGGGCGCCGGGACCGGGGGCCATCATCGACTCATGTGCCCAGCCCACGGCAGCAATGGCGAGACCTCGGCCGCTGGCCGGATCACGTCGGTGCTCGACGCGTTCCGCGATGACCGCGAGGCGATGACCGTCTCCGAGCTGGCCCGGCGGGCGTCGCTGCCGAAGACCACCACGCACCGGCTGACCGCCGAGCTGATCCGCTGCGGGCTGCTGGAGCGCGCGGCCGGCGAGCTGCGCCTCGGGCTGAAGCTGTTCGAACTGGGCCAGCTCGTGCCGCAGCAGCGCAGCCTGCGTGACGCCGCCCGGCCGGTCATGGCCGACCTGCGCGAGGCGACCAGGCACTCGGTGAACCTCGGCATCCTGGAGGGCTCCGACGTCGTCTACGTCGACATCCTGGCCGGGCCAGATTCGCCGCGGCTGCCGACCCGGGTCGGCGGGCGCTGGCCGGCTCACGCCACCGCGATTGGCAAGGCGATCCTGGCGTTCTCCGACAGCGCCGTCGTCCAGGGCGTGCTCGACGCCGGGCTGGCACGGGTCAGCGAGCGGACGATCACCTCACCGGAGCTGCTGCGCCAGGAGCTCGACCGGGTCAGCGAGTCCGGCCTCGCCTACGACTCCGAGGAATCCCGGCTCGGCCTGGTTTGTGTGGCCAGCCCGGTGCACGGCCCGGGTGGCCAGGTAGCCGGCGCGCTGTCGGTTTCCGGCTGGTCGGCGCGGATGAAGCCGGACCGGGCAGGCCCGGCGGTGCGCACCGCGGCGCTGACCATCTCGCGCGCCCTCGGCGCCCGCGCCGTCCCGTAGCCCGGATTCAGGAACCCGCCGTCTGGTGTGGTTGCGTGCCGCCGTCGCGTGTGAGGGGCCGGAGGATGGCCTCGGCCTCACGGTGTCCGGGGCTCTTCTCTTGCTGACATTCCTCCAGCGGGGTGGTGTGGTGGCGCGGGTCGCGCAGGTTCGGGTCGGCCCCACGGGCGAGCAGCCGCCGGACGCTGGCGGCCCGGCCGTTGCCCGCCGCGGTGTGCAGCGGCAGCCGTCCCCACTCTGCGTCGGCCTCGTTGACCGGGGTTCCGGCTTCGACGAGGTGGTCGATGGCCTCCAGCCGCTGGTGGTCGGCGGCAAATACCAGCGCGCGGATCCGGCTTTGCAGCGTGAACCGGGCCAGCGGCCAGCCAGTGACGTCGCCCGCGGCGGCGGCCATCTCCAGGCTGCTGATGCGGGCTCCGGCGGCCACCAGGACGTCCACGACCTCGGTCATGCCGAACACCGCAGCATGCTGCAGCGCGGTGCCGCTGGGCACGCCGCCGGAGTCGGGTGCGGAGATGGCGTCGATATCGGCTCCGGCCTCGATCAGCACCTGGGCGACCTCGGCGTCGCCGTAGCTGGCCGCGGTGATCAGCGGGGTTTCCGTGTCCCCGGGGCGACCGTTTACGGGCGCCCCGGCGTCGATCAGGAATCTGGCGATGGCGCCGGTGCCGGGCAGCTCGGGTGGCAGCCCGAGGCGGTCGTGGTCGAACCGCAGCATGGCCATGTAGCTGAGCGGGTCAGCCCCGAGCTGGTGGTCGCACCAGTGCTCCATCTTCGAGGTAGCCAGCTCCGGGTGCTCGGCCAGCAGGCTGGTCAGCCGGGACAGATCGCGGCTGTTGAGGACGTCGCGGCGTTCGACTTCGAGTTTGAGCTTGGCCCAGCTGGCGAACCCGTACTCGCGGGCCAGCGCCAGCTGCGCCGACGACAGGACGATCCGGCCGACGACCGCACTGATGCGCGCGGTGGCTTCAGGGTCACCGCGCTGGGCAGCGCGCAGCAGATCCCTGGCTTGGTGGCGGAGCTGGTCGAGGTCGGGCCGGGCAGGCAGGTCAGGCATGACGTCTCCCTCGTCACCCGGTGGTCCGCGGCCGGGCCGGAAGAGAGCGTCATCTGCAACGGCCTGCTACGTGCTTGCGGAGGTGGACTCTGTCCTGCCCGCGGACCCGGCGGCGCCCTCCCGCGCCTGGCGCTCATCGTATCCGTGCTGGCCGAACTCGGCACAGCGGCGGATGGAGGCAAGGTGGCTGATCCCGAACAGATGGGTGAGCCGGAGCGGGGTCACCGCCCGTGGCGTGGGCCTCGCCCGTTCCTGACCGACCAGGGCACAGGTCGTGCAACAGACGGATCTCGCTCAGGTGCGCTCGGTGCCTGTGCCACAGTCCTGATTGTGCCGTTGGGCGATCTGCCGGACTGGTTGCCGGCGTGGTGTCTGGACCATCTGGATGGCGAACCCGTCGGCGTGCTGTTCCGGCTGCAGCAGGTCTCGATGGTGTTCGGCCTGCGGCTGGCCGGTGGCACGGACGTGGTGGTGAAAGCGCGCGCCGATGACGGCCGGACCGTCTCGTGTGTCGCGGCGCAGGCCTGGCTGGCCGGGCGCGGGTTTCCGTGTGCCCGGCCGCTCACGCCGGTGACCGGTGCCGGTTCGCTGGCTGTGCACGCCGAGGAGTGCCGGCCCGGCGGCGAGGTGCTGGGCGGGGACTCGCCGGACGTGGCTGTGCGCTATGCGCAGGTGTTCGCCTGGCTCATGGCCGAACTGGCCGACGTGAGCGTCGCGCCACCGTTGCCGAATCCGCCCTGGGTTCGCTGGGATCACGCCGATTCCGTGCTGTGGCCGGCGATCGACTTCCTCGACAACCGGGACCAGAGCGCGGTGCCCGCGTACGTCGCTGACACCGCCCGGCGGGCCCGGCGGCGGCTGCTGGCCGCCGACCTGCCGTACGTGCTGGGCCACGCCGACTTCGAGGCGCAGAACCTGCGGTGGCACGGTCAGCAGGTGTGGGTGGTGCACGACTGGGACAGCCTGGCGTGGCAGCCGGAGGCGGCGCTGGCTGGGGCGGCGAGTGGGTCTTTCGCCAGTTCCGGGCCGCCCATGCTGGCGCCGATCGAAAGCTCCGAGGCGTTCCTGGTGGCTTACCAGGACATTCGGGGGCGCTTGTTCACGGCCATGGAGCAGGAGATCGCGTGGGCGGCCAGCTTGTGGATGGCGGCGTACAACGCCCGGGAGGAAGCACTGCATGGCGACACCCCGGCGGGCGAGGATGCGCTCCGGGCGCAGGCAGCCGAACGCCTGCGCCGGGCTAATGCATAGCGCCGGCCACGCGAACAGCGCAGGTCCAGACGCCCGGCAGTCAGTCCTGACCGGAAAGAGCGCCTTCGCCGGTGATGCCAGACGGCTCATCCTGGCCAAAGGCGATCACGATCTCCCTGCCGTTGGCATAGCTGACCACAGGCCGCCGGAGCATGTCACCGACCCTGCGGGCGACCTTCTGGAACAACTCCACCATCTCCGGGGTGTCGGCGCTTACCCGGAACCGCCCCCTGGCGACGAGCGCCTGGGCGACATAAGGCGAGAAGTTCGCCTCGGCCCGGGCTTTCTCATCCGCGCTGAGAGGGGTGCTCTGCTGCCTGGGCTGCGCGCCAGGAGGGTGGGTCATTGCTGATCTCCTCATGATCGCCGTGGCCTCCAGGATGCCAGCAGCGCCACAACCACGAACAACCGCTTCGAGATCTTGAATTGGCTAGGCGTGGGCAGGCGCGTCGGCGTTAACGGCGGTGACCTCGAAGGCGGCCGGCAGGATGGCCGCCTGCCCGTCTGAGGTCGCGACCCGCACGTCGACGATCCCTGGGGGCAGGCCTTCTGGCACTGTGACCGGGACTATCGCGGCGGTGCTGTCGGCTCGCGGAGGTGCGGTGACGCCGCCGATCGTCACCTCAGGTCGGCGCGCGTCAGCGGAAGCGATATTCATGAGCCCTGACCCGAAGACGCTGACCGGCGTTCCAGCCGCCCCCTTCTGCGGGCTTATGGCCGTGAGCGTCAGCGGAGGGATGGGCGCGGCGCCGGTTGTGGCCTTCTTCGCCACGTAGGCGGCCGCGGACGCCGAGGTCAGCCCCACCAGGGTGTCCGGCAGGACCGGGAGCGCCACCGGGCTGTGGAAGAAAGCGATGAAGAAGGCGGTCAGCGCCACGAGGTTAAACAAGAAGTACTGGGCGTCGCCGAGGTCGAGATCGCCTTGGTCATTCGAGACGATTTCGCTGATCGCAGTGCCCAGGCTCTTTCCCTTGGCGGAAATGGTGGTCTTCGACGAGGTGCCGCTGTTTATCTGCCCCGTGGTAATGGCCTTGGCGCTGACCGCAGCGCCCGCCGGGAATCCGATCAGCAGCAGATAGCGCGGATCGAGGCTCGCAGCCGGATAGACCGCATCATGGAAGGCCATTACAAGCAGCGCGTAAGCCAACGCCACCGTCCAGAGCGCGAACTGGACCTTGGACGTGGATACTCGATTGTCCTGCCCAAGGATTACGTACCAGAACGGGTTCGCCTGCTGGGGCTTCGGCCCGGCGGCAGGGGTCGCTGCGGCCGAGGCCGCCACGATCGAGGTCGCTGCGCCCGGGGTCGCTACGGTCGAGGTCGGCGTCCCGGTAGCCGCTCCGCCGCCGGAGGATGGCTCGCCGGCCTGCCCGCCCGAGGACTGTTGTTTCTGCGCCGCGCGCGCCGCAAACGCGAGAAGGACAAGAAGAACTATTAGGACAATAAGCGCTAGCCAGTAGGAGATGGCCAGACTCAGGCCCTGCGGGCTGGTAGCTGATCCGCTCACGAGAGACGAGTTTGGAGCCATTTCTGAAACATGTCCACCTCAATGAGGTTTTAGCCGGGATCTGGTTCGCCAGCCGCCTTAGCAGCGCATGGCCGGGCGTTCCTGCTCTTCACAGCGATTAATGACGCTGGCTGTTACCGCTCAATCGCTGCGGGCTTCTGAGGTCTGGTTACTGCTGGCGCTGCCGCCCGGTTCCGGGCGCCATGCCTTTATGGCTGGCGGAGGTAGTTAGCCGTCGCGCCGGGCACCCGGCCGCGGCCCGAGGCCCAGTCGCGGCCAGGAACCCAGTCGCGGCCAGGAACCCAGTCGCGGCCAAGAGCCCCGTCGCGGCCTGGGATCCGCGCTGTTTCCGCCGCCGGCCGACGCGACTATTACGTTGACTGATATATTGGCCAACGTAATAGGAGGGTGGATGGCCGTGGGCAGGCTAGACAACCGCGCCGGGCACGACGTGCTGCGGAGGGCCGGCGAGGCGTCGGTGCTGATTCTGATCAGCCTCGCCGACGGCCCCAAGCACGGTTACGCGCTTATCCAGGACATAAAGGAGCTGGCCGGCGTCGAGCTCGGTCCGGGCACGCTCTACGGGGCGCTGGACCGGCTCGAGCGGCTCGCCTTGATCGAGCCGCTGCCCGCCGACGACCGGCGCCATCCCTACCGCATTACCGCGCCGGGGGCGGCGGCACTTCGCGTGCACCTCGATTCTGTTGAGCGAATCAGCGCGGCCGGGCGGCTGCGGCTGCAGGTTGGCGGCATCTGATGAATGGACCCCGGACAGCCCGGCTGGTCGGGACCGTGCTGCGGTGCTACCCGCTCCGCTGGCGCCAACGGCACGGTGAGGAGGCCGCCGAACTGGCCTCGCTGCTCATCGGGGACGGGACCCCGGCGGGCTCGATTGCCTGGAGCTACCTGGCCGGTGCAGCGCGGGAGTGGCTGACGCCACGCTCCTGTCGGCGCTTGAGCGCGGTCGCCTGCGCGCTGCTCGTCGCGGCATGTTCGCTGGGCGTGTCGGCGGGGCTGCTGGCCTCGGCGCGGCCTGCCAGGGCGGCCAGCACGAGCCAGTCGCACCCACCCGCTCGTTGCTGGCCTGGCTCGCCTGAGCCCGTGCTGGGCGTACTCCCTGTCACGGGCCCCCCGCAGATGATCGTCCGGGTAGGCGGGCATGGCCGGTCCTGCTGACGCCGGCCCCGCTGCCGCAGACCCCGCCGACGTTGGCCCCGCTGACGCCGGCCCTGCCAAGATCAGCCCGCGGCGTCGGCGGAGGACGCGGTCACTGGTCGAGACGGCCATCATCATCCTCGTGGCGGTGCTGCTGGCCTTCGTGGTGCGGGCATATGTGTTCCAGACCTTCTGGATCCCCTCATCGTCCATGGTGCCGACGCTCAGCGTCTACGACCGGATCCTGGTCGAGAAGGCGTTCTTCAACTGGCATGACGTGCGCGCAGGCGAGATCGTGGTGTTCACCCACCCACCTCGCGACCACTGCCCCGGGCCGCAGCAAGGCGACCTGGTCAAGCGCGTCATCGCGCTGCCGGGGCAGACGATCTACTCGTCAGGCAACAGCATCTACATCAACGGGCGGCTGCTGGCCGAGCCCTACCTGCCGCACTACGACCCGCTCGGGCCGGCGATCGCGAGCAGGCAGCACCGCTACCGCGTGCCGCCCGGCGAGTTTTACCTGCTGGGCGACAACCGGGCCATCTCGTGCGACAGCCGGTACTGGGGCCCGATCAAGGGCTCGAGCATCGTCGGCAAGGTGGTGCTGTTGTGGTGGCACGACGGCCACCCCGACCTGCACTGGTTCTGATCCTTGACCGTGCGCGGCGATCACGCATCGGCTATCCCCGATGCATCGCGGACCGGCCCAGGCTCATCCTCTGGCCCGCTGATGCCCTCCGCCCGGCGCCGCCGCAGCTCCTCCAGGAACGGGGAGGACTTGGCGACGCGCACGATGATGAACGCGGCGACATAGCTCGCAATTATTATTCCAAGCGCCACTCCGGTCACCACGCCCGCCTCCGTCGTCATCCCGTAGATACACAGGATGAGCATCAGGGCGCCGCCGAACAGCGGGAGGATGCCGCCGACCAGCATCGACCGCCCGCTCCTCGTGAGCTGGCTGCGGTAGAACCACACGCTGCTCGCGGCGACCACGAAGTACATGAACAGGTACAGCTCGCCGCCGGAGCTGATAATGTGCGTGATCACGTTGAAGAACGATGAACTCGCCAGATAGGGAATCAGGAAGATCGGGGGAATCAGCCCGAGGACGGTCAGCGCCGCCCACGGCGTCTGGTGCTTCGTGCTGATCTTGCCCAGGAAGCTCGGCAGCAGGCGGTCACGAGCAAACGCGTAGAGAAGGCGGCTCGCCTCCGTCATCTGCAGCTGGGTCGTGCCGATCACCGCGATGAGCACGGCCAGCGGCAGGATCCGTCCCCAGATGCCGGGGGCCAGCAGGCTGCCCGCATAGGCCAGCACGTCACCGCCGTGCGCAAGGACGGTCTTCTGGCTGGAGATGCCCTGAAAGACCATGATCAGCCCGGTGAACCAGACGATCAGGAACGCTACGGAACCGATCATGGCGCGTCCGGGGTTCTGCCGTGGTTTGGTCGACTCCTCCCCCACTACCGAGACCGCCTCCCAGCCCGCGTAGAGGACCGCGCAGGTGACGCCGGCGTTGGCCAGGCCGTGGATGCCGCCGATGTTGCTGCTGAGGGAGAAGTCGGACCACGACGGAAGCGTGGCACCCCCGGACCCGCCAGCCTCGTGGATAAGCGCCAGGATCACGAACGTAATGACCGACACGTACTCGATGACGATGAGGGTCGTCTGGACGAGGACAGATGGGCGCAGCCCGCGGATCGAGAGCCAGAGCAGGATCGCCATAATGGCGGCCGCAATAAGCCAGGTGACCACTTTCGGGAATGTCGTGCTGGGGGATACGACGAAAAGCAGGTACGCACCCGCGAGGGTGATGTTCCCGATATTGAACAGCGTGGCACCCACTGCGGACAGCAGGCCGGTTCCGATGCCGAGCGACGGCGTTGTGGCTTCCCCGACCCACACGTACGGCGCGCCAGCGCTTGGACGCCAGCGATTCATGGCGGCATAGCCCAGGGTCACGCACAGCATCAGCAGGCCGACAACCAGAACCACCAAGGGCGACGCGAGGCCCGTGAGCGTCAGCAGCAGCGCAAGCGTGAAGGCCACCGCGCTGGACGGAGCTACGTTGGCGACGGCGACGATGATGTCGCCGCCGAGCCCGATGGCATTGGCGCGCAGGCCTCCCTGAGAGCCGCCCTGGTCAGTGGTCACGATTCCTCCTCATGAAGCGCTCCCGCTCTAGCGGCGGTGCCGAGCCCGGCCGGCGATGCGGCGGTCCTGCCATGGGGCATGGTCAGCAACGCCACACGCCATAGCAATGACCTCCGCAGAGCCCAGTCAGCGGTGAGAAATCGTTTCATAGAACGATTTCTATAACTGTGGGACCATTAGCAAAGGGAGTCAAGCCCTCGCCCGGTGGCGGCCTGGCCACCGCGGGCGTCTGCGGCGCGGCAATCGCGCGGCGGTCCGTGCCCAGGAAGGTGAGGTGAAGGGTGCCGACGACCATTCGCGATGTTGCCGCGATGGCGCTGGTGTCCCCGGCGACGGTATCGCGAGTCCTGAACGGGAAACAGGATGTCGACCCTGACCTGCGGCGCAGGGTACTTGGCGCGGTGACCGAACTCGGCTACCGCCGGAACGGCCCGGCCCGCAGCCTCCGCACCCGGGCGGCGATGGTGCTCGGCGTCATCATCTCGGACATCACTAACCCGTTCTTCACCGCGGTCGTGCGCGGCGCCGAAGACCAGGCGCAGCTCGCGGGCTACTCCGTCGTGCTCGCCAACGCAGATGAGGACCTGACCAAAGAGGCCCGCTACCTCGAGGTGGCCGCGGCAGAGCAGATGGCCGGAGCTCTGCTGTCGCCAGCCTCGCCGAAGCAGACCAGCATCGACGTGCTGTCCGAGCGCGGCATCCCGGTGGTGACCATCGACCGGCGGCTGGCCGCAACGCCGGTCGACAGCATCATGGTCAACAATCAGCGCGCCGCGCATGACGCGGTGCAGCACCTGATCGGCCAGGGCTGCCGCCGCGTCGGGCTGGTCGCAGGCCCGGTCGAGACCACGACCGGGGCGAGCCGGCTGGCAGGGTACCGGGCGGCGCTGCGCGACGCCGGCCGCCGACTTGATCCCTCGCTCGTTGCCTACGGGAACTTCCGTACCGACGGCGGCTACGCGGCCACCCGGCAGCTCCTCCGGCAACGCCGGCTGCCGGACGGACTGCTCATCTCCAATAACCTCATGACCGTCGGCGGGCTGCAGGCAATCGCCGAGGCCGGCCTTGGCATCCCCGGTGACATCGCGATCGTGGGTTTCGACGACAGCAGCTGGGCCGCCGCGCTCAACCCGCCGATCACAGTGGTCGCCCAGCCGACCTACGAGATCGGGCGCCAGGCGGCGAAGCTCCTGCTCCGCCGCATTGACGGCGAGAAGTTCCCGCCACGCCACGTGGTTCTGCGGGCCGAGCTCATCGAGCGGGCGAGCTCACAGCGCGTGTCCAAGCGGGCCTGATACATAGCGACCTGCCCGGAAGGGGGCGAGATGGCTGATCTGGTGGTGGTCGGGTCATACAACGCCGCCATGACCGTGTACAGCACCAACCTGCCGGCACCCGGCGAGACAGTTGTCGGCGACCGCTTCGAGCGGGGACCCGGGGGGAAGGGCGCAAACCAGGCCATCGGCGCACGGCGGCTGGGTGCCGACGTCCTCTTCGTCACCAGGCTCGGGGCCGACGCGTTCGGCGACGAGGCGCGCTCCATCCTGGTCGCCGAGGGATTGCCGGAACACGGCATCACGACCGACGACCGCAGCCCAACCGGAATAGCCCTGATCTTCGTCGACGACTCCGGCCAGAACGCGATCTCGGTGGCGCCGGGTGCCAACCTCGAGCTCAGCGGGCCGGAGGTTCGGGCCAGCTTCGGTGCCGATCTGCGTGGCTGCAAGTGCCTGCTGATGCAGCTCGAGTGCACGGCAGAACTCGCGGTCGACCTCGCGTCACAGGCATGCGGCCCGGGCACCCGATCTATTCTCAACCCCGCGCCGGCCCGGCCGCTTTCGCCCGAAGCACTCGCATCGTTCGACATCATCACCCCCAACGAGGGCGAGCTGCAGATGATCGCGGCGTCACTCGGCCTTGCCGGCGGCGCGACCGATGTGCTGGCGCAGCAGCTGGTCGAGTCCGGAGTCCGCGACGTCGTGGTCACGCTGGCGGAACACGGCGCGCTGTGGGCGTCGGCGGCGGGCCTGCAGCACTTCGACGCTTATCCGGTAAACGCCATCGACACGACCGGGGCCGGGGATGCGTTCAACGCGGGCCTGGCCGCCGCCCTGGTCCGGGGTGAATCCATGGAGTCGGCGATCGATCACGGCTGCCGGGCGGGAGCGTTCTGCGTGACCCGCAACGGGGTGATCGACGGCCTCGGCCATCCGTCCGACCTCACGATGCTGGGATAGCGGCCAGAGGCACGGCACAGCCAGCTCATCCCCGGCCGTTCGCTGGAGCGCACCCGGACAGGCCGGGGAGAATAGACTGCGCCGATGCCCAGCCGAGCCGAGATCGTGCTGTTTGACGACTCCCCGCCACCGCCGGGTGCGAGTCCGTGGGTGGCCGGGGCGGCCCCGGCCGCCGGCATCGAGGTAACCGACCCGGATCCCTCGTGGCCGCGGCGGTATGACCACCTCGCCGGCCGGATCCGGGAGGCCCTGGGCTGGCGGGCGATACAGCTCGAGCACGTGGGCTCGACCTCGGTCCCGGGGCTGGCGGCCAAGCCCATCATTGACATCGACCTGACGGTCGCCGACCCCGGCCGCGAGCAGGACTACGTGCCGGCGCTGGAGAAGATCGGGTTCCGGCTGACGATCCGCGAGCCCTGGTGGTACGGCCACCGTTGTCTGCGCGCGGACGAGCCGTCCTGCAATCTGCACGTCTTCGGCTTCGACAGCCCCGAGCCCATAAGGCAGCGGATCTTGCGGGACTGGCTGCGCGGCAATCCCGAAGAGCGCGACCGCTACGCCGCCGCCAAGCGCGAGGCGGCGTCCATGGCCAACGCGGCCGGAGAGCACGTGATGCAGTACAACGCCCGCAAGCAGCAGGTCATCCGGGAGATCTACCACCGGGCCTTCGTGGCTGCAGGCCTGCTCGACGACTGACCGGCCGCGGTGGGGTCAGGAGAAGCGCGCCGGGTCCATGAAGTCGGCCGCGCAGTACTGGTGCTCGCCGGTGACGATCTGCGCCAGCAGCTCGCCGGTGCCGGCGGCGTGCTTGAAGCCGTGCCCGCTGTCTCCGCCCGCCACGACCAGACGTGGCTCGCCGGCGAGGCGCCCGACGAGGAACTGCTCGTCGGGCGAGTCGGTGACCATGCACGGGATGGCCTTCGCGGGCCTGGGCTCGAGGCCGGGAAAGGCACGCGCGACGGACAAGGTCAGCTCGTCGATGTCGGTGTCCAGGTGGATGTAGCGGTCCATTTCCTCCGGGTCGATGGCGGTGCTGGCCGTCGACAGCCCGGGATGCAGGCCGATCTTGACGCCGAAGTCGTCGGCAGAGCCGTGTCCCCACAGGTGCTCACCGTCGGGGCGTTCCCAGATGAACGAGGGGAACTTGTCCAGGGTGAAGTCGTCGGAGAGCGGGTCGCGTGGCCGGAACCAGTACAGCGGTGCCCGGCGTGGAGCCAGCGGCAGACCGGGGACCAGCGTCCCGAGCCACGCCCCGGCGGCAACGACCACGTGCTCGGCATGCCACTCGGCGGTCGGGGTGCGCACAGTAACCCCGCCCGGGCCGGCCTCGATGCCGGTGACCATCGTGTGCGGGTAGACCTCGGCGCCGAGCCGCCGGGCCGCTTCGGTCTGCGCGCGCACGTTGCGCTCGGGGTAGCAGATCCCCGCACCCGGGTCCCATACCGCGACGTCGCCCGGGGCCAGGCCCGCGTACTGCGGCTGGCGCGCGACCAGTTCCTCGTGGGTGAGCTCCACGACCGACAGGCCGGCCGCGTTAGCGGCGGCGATCGCGCCACGCAACGGACGGCTGTCCGGCGATCCGGTGGTCAGGCAGCCGCTCTGGCGAACGAGCTGCTGCCCGGTCTGCTCCCCCAGCCGGGTCCACAGCTCCAGGGATTTCAGCGCGACGGCCGCCAGCCCGGGATGTTCCTGGCAGGCAATCCGGAACAGCCGGGTCGCGCCGTGCGAGGAGCCCAGGTGATGCCCGATGCCGTGACGCTCGATCCCGGCAACGTCGACCCCCCGCTCGGCGAGCCGCCACAGCGCCGCGGAGCCGAACCCGCCCAGGCCGACCACGACCACGTCTTTGCGGAGAACTTCCATCGCCGCAGACGCTACTCCCCCCTGGGGCGGGCCCCGATCCGAGGACGGCCTGCCATTACGGGTTCTTCTACGCGGTCGCTCCGCCGATCCCCTGAAGGCTCCGGCAATCACCGGTAATCTGCTTCCTCTTCGAATTGGCAACTACCGAAAGAACCAGGCTTTTTACCAAGAGCAGACGAGGCGCCTTTCTCGAATATCTGCGCGATCAGTTCGCGCCGGACCACGGGGCCAACGCCGCCGACCGGCTGATGACGAGCGCCATACGCCCGTCCAAGCAGCTGCTCAAGCTGGCGGCTGCCGAGATCAAGGACCGTGAGCAGTTCATCCTTCTCGCCGAGCAGCGGGTCGCGTACGACCTTGTCCTGCATGTGGTCGGGAAGGCTCAGCGCTCGGATGCCAAGGAGGTCGTCATCGTTACCGGCGGCCCGGGAAGCGGGAAAAGCGTCATCGCGCTGTCGCTGCTGGGCGAGCTGCACCGGCAAGGCTATTCAGCCTTGCACGCGACCGGCTCCCGGTCATTTACGCAGACGATGCGGCGGCATGTGGGTCATGGTGCTCCCCGGATCAAAAACCTGTTCAAGTACTTCAACAGTTTCATGGACGCCGGGCAGAATGACGTTGAATTACTAATCTGCGATGAGGCCCACCGTATCCGGGAAACGTCCGCCAACCGCTACACCAGGGCCGCGCAGCGAACTGGCCGCCTGCAGGTTGACGAACTCATCGAAGCGGCCAGGGTACCCATCTTCCTGCTCGACGAGCACCAGGTGGTGAAGCCCGGCGAGATCGGAACGGTGGAGGCCATCAAGTCACACGCGTCGTCTCTGGGGTTTCGCGTCCATCACGTTCCGCTCGACGAGCAGTTCCGGTGCGGCGGTAGCCGGAAGTACGAAAAGTGGGTGTTGCGGCTCCTCAGCCTTGAATCGGGTGCTCCTGAAACCTGGACTGGTGACGAACATTTCGAGGTCACGCTCGCTGAGTCGCCGTGGGAAATGGAAAACATCCTGCACGGCAAGCTCGGAGAAGGCTATTCGGCGCGGATATCTGCCGGATACTGCTGGCCGTGGAGCGATCCTCGCCCCGACGGCACGCTTATCAGCGACGTACGCGTCGGCGATTGGGCCAGGCCGTGGAACGTAAAGGGTGAGCGGTCCGTCGGCATCGCCCCGCCCAGCGCACTCTGGGCCACCATGAACGGCGGCTTCGACCAGGTCGGCTGCGTCTACACGGCCCAGGGATTCGAATACGACTGGTCTGGCGTCATCCTCGGCCCCGACCTGGTCGCCCGCCACGGCCGTGTCGTCACGGTACGGGAGGCCAACAAAGACCCGGACTTCAAGAAGCGGTCGGTCACCGATCTGCAGTACGACCGGCATATCCGCAACATCTACAAGGTGCTGCTTACTCGCGGCATGGCCGGCACCGTGATCTATGCAACCGATCCGCAAACCCAGGAGTTCCTGGCCGAATTGATCGAGACCACTACTGACCGGCGGATCGAGTCGATGCGGGCTGAGCATGGCAGGAGCAGCAGGCAGCCCACCAGCTGACCCATAATCGGGGAATACCTGGGCTCGTGGCAGGGCATGCCTGGCTGATACCCAGCATGATTCAGCGGGGGCCTGGGCATGACAAGTGGCGCAGAACCGGGCAATCGTTTTACCTTGCCCTCCGGATCCGGCGCATGTCGGGGTGACCACCTATGACGCGAAGGACCCGGACACCTCCTTCCCGCCGGTGCAGCCGATCCTTGCCGCCGGCCGGGGCGCCCAACGTCTTGCTGATCCTGCTCGACGACGTGGGGTTCGGGGCGTCCAGCGCGTTCGGCGGGCCGTGCCGCACCCCGGCGACGGAGCGGCTGGCCGCCGGTCCGCGTCGAGTTCGGCTACACAGACGCCCACGCCCTCGGCGGCCCGGCCGCCCTGGCCTTGTACGTGGACGCCGAGCCTGCCGGCACCGGCCAGCTGGAGCGGACCACCCCGCTGATCTTCTCCTACGACGAGACCACCGACGTGGGACGCGACAGCGGTTCGGCGGTCAGCGAGGACTACGACGCGGACGGCAACGAGTTCCCCGGCGTCATCAACTGGGTCCAGATCGAGACCGGCAAGGCGGACAACCGGCACCTCATCTCGCCCGAGGACCAATGGCGGGTCGCCATGGCCCGAAAGTGACCCGGCTACCTCGCTACGGAATGAGGATGATCTTGCCATGGGTGTGGCCAGTGGCCAGCGCGCGGTTCGCAGCGGCGGCCTCGGCCAGCGGATAGGCCGCCGCGACCACCACGCGCAGCTTCCCGTCCTCGGCAAGCCGCACGAGTTGCAGGCGGGCTTGGTCCCGGATCTCGGTTCCCGGGTCGGCGCCCGGGGCGCCGCCGATGACCTTGATGCCCTCGGCGAAGGCCCGCGGGCTTGCGACGGCGGTGACGATGCGGTCGCGGTCCGGAACGACGGCCAGGGATGTGTCGAGGGCCTCGTCGCCGCCAACAGAGTCGAAGGCTGCGTCGACTCCTCCGGGCGCCAGGGCGCGGATGCGTTCTTCGAGCCCGGGGCCGTAGGTCACGGGCTCGGCGCCGAACTCGCGCAGCAAGGCGTGGCCGCCTTCACTCGCCGTTCCGATGACCCGCGCGCCCGCGTCGGCCGCCAGCTGAACGGCCATCAGGCCGACGCCGCCAGCGGCGCCGTGGATCACGACCGTGTCGCCCGCACCGGCCCGGATGACGGCGAGGCCGTGCACGGCGGTCGTGCCAGTCAGCATCATCCCGCTGGCCTGCTCAAACGACAGCGTCGTGGGCTTGGGGACCACGGCCGAGGCGGGCACCACGATCTCGCCCGCGTATCCGCCGGCGATCCGGAACGCGACGACCTCGTCGCCAACTCCGATGGCCCCGGCCAGCCCTTCCGCGCCGTCGGCCACCTCGGTCACCACGCCGGCGACTTCCCGGCCCGGGTGAATCGGCAGGCTGTCCGGATTGTGCCCCATCATCCCGCTGTACTGCTTGTAGTCGATCGGATTCGTGCCGGCCGCCCGCACCTCGATCAGCACCTCGCCGGGGTGCGGCTGGCGGACCGGCATGTCGATCACCGACAGGACCTCGGGGCCGCCGAAGGCGGTCGCGACCACTGCTTTCGTCGCCATGGAGCACTCCATCGCCGATTTGCTGAACGGGCTTGCCGACTCGGCCGCCAGTTTCTCACGCCGGCCGGGCGGCCGGCTCCGCTAGAACGCGAGGACGATCCGGATCGTGCCCGGGTCGGGCATCCGCGCGAAGCCGTCGTTGATGCGCGCGAACGGCAGCTCGGCGGTGATCATGGCATCGAGGTCGAGGCGGCCGGCCAGGTAGTGGTCGGTGTACACCTCAACGTCGCTGAGAAACCTGCTGGCACCCATGTAGGCGCCCCGCAGCACACGGTCGCCGTAGACCAGGGCGTCCGCGGAGATGCTGAGCCGCTCGCCCTCGGGCATGAGCCCCAGGATGGTGGCCGTGCCGCCCGGCGCGAGGACGTCGAAGGCCAGCTCCGCGGTTGCTGCCCGGCCGACGGCCTCGATCGAGTGGCTGCACCCGCCAGGCAGGAGCTCATGCAGCCTGCCCAGGGTCGTCGCCGGGTCTGCGTCGGCGAGCACGGCATCGGAGGCGCCGAATCTGCGGGCGATGGGGAGCTTGCCCGCGGCCGCGTCTACGGCCACGATCCTGCGGGCACCCGCGAGCCTGGCGCCCTGGATCGCGGCGATCCCCACACCGCCGCAGCCGATGACGGCGACTGTGTCCTCCGCAGTGATCTTCGCACCGTGCAGCGCCGCGCCGACGCCGGTGCTGACACAGCAGCCGAGGAGGCACGCCACGGCCGGATCGAGGCCCGGGGGGAGTTTCGCGAGTGAGCGCTCGCTGACCAGGAAGGCTTCGGCGAACCCGCCGAGGTCGCCAAGCACGGTTATCTCGTCGCCCTGGCTGGTGAGCAGCTTCGGCCGCTCCCTGCGACGGGTCTGCTCCACCCTCGCGCACTGGGTGGGGCGCCCGCGCAAGCAGGCCGGGCAGAGGCCGCACGAGGGCGTGATCGTGGCCACCACCCGGTCACCAGGGGCCACGTTCGTGACCGCCGCCCCGAGTCTCTGCACGGTGCCAGCGACCTCGTGGCCGAGGACGGCGGGGGTGGCGATGCGGAGCGCACCATTGAGGTAGTGCAGGTCGCTGTGGCAAAGCCCCACCCGTTCGGTGCGCACCACCACCTCGTGAGCCGCGGGCTCGTCGAGCAGAACCTCGGCAAGCTCGAGAGGCTTGCCCGGCTCGCACAGCAACGCCGCCGTGATCGGTGTCCGCACCCAGCCTCCCAGTAACACGTGATTCCACGTGCGCGATCTGCTTCGCTATGCTCAGCCGCCGTCTCGGGCCGGGGCAATGTTCGCCGTGCACACGAAGGCCGGACACGGTGTGCAACGGGGCCACAGACGTCTGCTTGCCCCGCGCCTAGCATCGAGGGACATCTTTGACCCGATGCGAGGCAGCCCGTGGCCCGTTCCAGCCAGCCCGTTGTTGCGGATGCCGACGGCCTGCAGCGCTTCATCGAGCAGCACAACATCACGACGTTCAAGGCCGGTGCCGTGGACATCGACGGCGTCTGGCGGGGCAAGCGCATCGCGGCGCCGTATTTCGCCGACGCCGTATGGCGCAAGGGCACGAACATCTGCAACATCCTGTTCGGCTGGGATCTGCACGACGTCCCGATCCCCGGGCTGACCTACACCGGCTGGCAGACCGCCTATCCCGACGTCGTGCTGGTCCCCGACCTGTCGACCCTGGCCATCGTTCCCTGGGAACCGGGCACCGCGTCGGTAATCTGCGACGTGCACGAACTCGGCGGGGCGCCGCTGCCGCTGTCGCCCCGCGCTCTGCTTCACCGGGTCGCCGAGCAGGCGGCCGAGGCCGGGTACCAGGCGATGTGCGGCTATGAGTTCGAGTTCTACGTGCTCCGCGGCACCGCCGAGGAACTCGCCTCCCGCGGCTTCCGCGACCTTGCCCCGCTCACCCACGGGAACCACACGTACAGCCTGTACCGGGACGCCGGGTCGGAGTACATCATCGGCGACATCCGCAAGCATCTCGCGGCCTACCGCATCGACATCGAGGCCAGCAACAGCGAGCACGGCCCCGGCCAGTTCGAGGTCAACTTCCGCTACGCCGCCGCACTGCAGGCGGCGGACCAGGCGATGATGTTGAAGCACTCGGTCAAGGAGATCGCCGCCAGCCACGGCTGCACCGCCTCGTTCATCGCGAAGCTCTCCCCCGAGTGGGCCGGGTCCTCGGCGCATCTGCACCAGAGCCTGCATGGCCTGGATGGGTCTGCGGCATTTGCGAACTCCGGCGATCCGGCCAGGCTCAGCGCTACCGGCGAGGCCTACCTGGCCGGCGTCCTCGACCTGGCCAAGGACTTCACCGCGCTCTACCTGCCGACGATCAACTCCTACAAGCGGACCGAGGGCGGCTCCTGGGCAGGGTCGAGCGTCACCTGGGGCACCGACAACCGGACCGTCGCGGTGCGTGCCATTCCGAGCTCCGGGCCGGCCGCACGGATCGAGAACCGGGTCGCCGGCGCCGACGCGAACCCGTACCTGGTCATCGCGGGCAACCTCGCCGCCGGCCTGCACGGCATCCGCAAGGGTCTTGCCCCGCCGCCGGCGATCACCGGGAACGCCTACGAGCAGGTTGACGACCGGACCGCGCTGCCCGCCAGCCTCGAAGCAGCCGCGGCGGCACTGGCGGGCAGCACGACCGCGCGCACGCTCCTCGGCGACGCCTTCGTCGACCATTTCGCGGCCACCCGGAGGTGGGAAGTGGACCAGTCCCGCTCGGCGGTCACGGACTGGGAGATCGCACGTTATCTCGAGCACATCTGAGACGGGGACCCATGACCAACGACCGCGCGGTGGAGACCGGGTTCGACTTCCACGGCGACGCCCTCGACGACATCTTCTCGACGTACTCGCGGCTTCGCGGCAGGTGCCCGGTCGGGCGCAGTGAGAAGCACGACGGGTTCTGGTACCTCACCAAGAACCAGGACATCTTCGCCGCCGAGCAGGACCCGGGCACGTTCGGGGTCGCCCCGTCGATGCTGCTGCCGGACCTGGGGACAGACTTCCCGCTGATCCCTATCGACGTCGACCCGCCGGACCACGCCCGGTACCGGCGGATCCTGCTCCCGCTGTTCTCGCCCAGGGCGGTCGCCCGGCTCGAGGACGGGATGCGGCGCACCTCCCGCGAGCTCCTGCGGCAGGTGACCGAGCAGGAGGTCGCGGACGTATCGGCTCTGTACGCGCGGCCGATGCCCACGATCGTGTTCAGCAGGCTCGCGGGCTTCCCCGAGAAGGACTGGCCAAAGTTCGACGCGTGGGTGGACGACATCATCTACGAGCGGACGGTCGACCCGGCGCGGGCACACGCGGCCGCCGGAGAGCTGGTGGACTACTTTGACCGGCTGCTCCAGGAGCGCTGTGACGACATGGGCCCTGATGACCTGATCAGCCAGCTCTACCGGGCCCGGATCGACGGCAGGCCGCTGGCCCACAGCGAGCTCGTCTCCTACTGCTACCTGCTGTTCGCCGCCGGTCTCGACACCACGGCGTGGGCGATCCGGTCCAGCCTGTGGTACCTGGCCCGCAATCCCGAAGATCAGGAACGGCTGCGGCGTCAGCCGGAGCTCATCCCGGTGGCTGCCGAGGAATTCCTGCGGACGATGTCGCCGGTGCAGGCGATGGCCAGGACCTGCCGGGCGGACACCGAGGTCCGCGGACAGCAGATCAAAGCCGGCGACCGGGTCGTCCTGGTGTTCGGCGCAGGCAACCGCGACCCGGACAGCTTCGAGAACCCCGACGACGTCCAGATCAGCCGGGAGTCCAACCGTCATCTCGCGTTCGGCGCGGGCATCCACCGCTGCCTCGGCTCCCATCTCGGCCGCCGGGAGCTCGTCGTAGCGCTCCAGGAATTCATCTGCGGCGTGCCCGCGTTCAGCCACGCCCAGCCCGGCGAGAAGTGGCACGGGATCGGCCGGCTCACGCTGCAGCTGGCCAGGAGCTGACCGTCCGATAGCTCCGACCTGCGCTGCCGTCTAACGTATCGATCATGTGGCAACCGGAGGAACGGGCCAGCAGCGACCTCGCCACCCTGCGGGAGTCGCTGGTGTTCGCGGAACGGCGAGCCGCCACGCTTGCCGAGCTGACGGCGCTCATGAGCGAGGGGAGGGACCCGCTCGCCCTGGCTCAGCGGTCGGTCGAACTCACCGCCCGGGCGACCAGGGCGGCCGGTGCCTTCGTCTACCTCTGGGACCGGGACGCGGAACGCCTCGTCCTGCAGGTGGGAACCGAGGGCTGGCAGCGCGCCCAGCTGGGCAGGATCCAGCTCCGCATGGGAGAGGGGATCACCGGCTGGTCCGCTCTCATGCGGCAGACCGTCGTCATCCCCAAGGACCATCTCAAAGACCCGCGGTCACGGCCGTTCCCGGAGCTCCACGAATCCTCGTTCAAGTCGATGATCGCCGTCCCGATCGTGGCACCGGGCGAAGAGATCCTGGGGGTGTTCTCCCTCTACGCACCCACCGAGGACGCCTTCACCAGCCCAGACGTGAACCTCGCCAGTGAGGTCGGCTCACTTCTGGCCAGCGGCCTGATCCAGGCCGAGACCGTCAACCAGCTGCGGATCCAGTCAGCCGCCGCCCGTTTCCTCCGCGACCTGCCCGACGAGGCGTGGGGCTCCCTGCGCCAGTGCCTGCACAGCATGGCCCGCCAGTGCGCCCTGCACCTCGAAGCCGATGTCTGCATGATCGAGCTGGCCACCGACCGGGCGCACCCGCACGGCGCGGCGACCGCGATCGTCACGACCCAGCGATTCCGTGACGAGCAGGGAGCGGGAGTACCGGATGAGGACCTGGACCGCGGCTGTCTGGCACAGCTGCTCGAGCCGCTCAGCATGCAGCGGCTCCGCATCCCGCTGGCCGCCGCGGCACCGATCGGCGCAGTGACGTGCTACCGGCTGCGCCAGTTCACGTCAGAAGACGAGCTGCTCCTCGAGGCGATCGGAACCCAGGCGGCCGCGGGAGTGCTATCGCTGTCCGGGACCGAGCGCACCCGGCCTGCCGTGAGCGAGCTGCTGTCGGCCCCCGGCCCGGCGGCGACGCAGCGGCTGCTCCGCCGGCACGGGTGGCAGCGGCAGCCCGCATCGGCCATCGTGCTCCGCATCCACCCAGCCTCCGCCGGCGAAGCGGCGGATCAGGACGACGACCGGGTGCGAGCCGCCCTCGTGGATGTGTTCGGCGCGGACAACCGGAACTTCCTGCTCCTCGGGGGACATGGCCACTACCTCGCGCTGGCGGAGGGCGAGCCAGCATTCCGGGAACCGCTCATCCAGCGCATCGGCGACCTGGGACGGCGGCCCCGGATGAGGCTGACAGCGGGCATCGGCCCCGCGGCCAGCGCTCCCGAGCAGGCGCACGCCGCCATCCAGCAGGCCCTCGTCGCCTCGCAGTGGGCAGAACTGGCTGCCTCGGGCGGCAGCGCGGTCGTGCGATACGAGGACGTGGCCCACCTCCGCCAGCTGCCGGGCAGAGCGCTGGAGATGTCGGCGCCCCTCAAGACGATCCTCGACGCGCTGGGCGCGGTCGTACGGTATGACCTCGACAATGGGACCGACCTGGCCCAGACGCTCGACGCGCTGCTGGCCAACGGCGGCTCGGTTACCAGGACGTCATCCGAGCTGTTCATCCACCGGAACACGCTGCGCCAGCGGATTCAGCGGATAGAGGAGCTCATCGGGCAGTCTCCCGAGCACTTCGAGGACGCGGTCATCGCCGGGCTGGCCGCCCGCCTCGTCAACCGCGCCAGAAAGCAGCCGCGCGGGTAGGCGCTAGCCGGCGAGTTCCACAGCCACGCCGAGGCGCTTGGCCAGCAGGTGCGCACGGTCGCGCTCCTGAGCGCTGAAAGCACCCGACGTGCGGGTGAAACCGACGTGGTGCAGCGCGCCGCCGAGCGGCAGGCCATCCTGGCGCACCAGCCGGATCCGCTTGCCCCCGGGCCAGGTCAGCTCGGTGCCCCCGGCGGTCCCGGTGCTGGCCGCATCGAGCTGGCCACCCAGGAGGTCACGCAGCAGCCGCACCGCGCGGTCAAGGTCGCTGACGTGATGCTCGATCAGGTCGAACCGCGCTGGCGGTCCTGGCTCGGCCAGCTCCCGCGGCGGCGGAGCCGCCGGCGGCGGGCCATGCTGCTCGGCGATCTGGATCACGATGCCATGAGCGGCGCGCGGGTGCAGAAAGGCCTCCCGCCAGTCCGGGTTGGCCAGGTCGACGCCGACAGGCTCGATGCCGAACGCCCGGATCCGGGCCAGCGTCCCGCCAATGTCGGGCACCAGGAAGGTGAGGTGGTGCGGACCTGCGCCGTGCGCGGCGAGGAAACGCTCCAGGAAGGCCGCGTCCGGACCTCCCGTGGGCGTCAGCAGCTCAACTTTCGGCCCGGCGGCGAATTCGAGCTCGCCCCACCAGAAGCCGGGAGAGTCGTCGCCGAAGGCCCAGGTGCCACCGAGGACCCCGCTGAACAGGTCCCAGCCGTCGGTCAGCGCCGGGGTGGCAATGGCGAAGTGATCAAGGATGGCGGTCATAGCTGCGTGTTCCTCACAGTGCAGGCAACGTGCACCATCGGAGTATTGTCCCGCTGGCCTCGGTCCCGCAGCCGCAGCGGGCCTCACCCGGCAGCGGGCGCATGAGGACACAGTCCTATTAACGGGTGTTTGACATGACAAGAGGGATTTAAATACCTTACGCGGGTGAAGATCCGCCGTCGGGCAGATCACGGTCGGCTGCGGTATCTCTGCGCCGCATTGGCGGTCACACTGGCCGTCGCCGTCGGCTCAACGTCGTGCGCCAGCACTACCGCACCGCCGCCGCGGAGGGCGCCGGCCCCCTCGGCCGCGCGGACCCGGCTGCCGCCCTCGGCCACGACTGTGCTCTCCGGGCCGCCGGAATTGATCGCCGCGGCCGCGGCGCAGACCTTCTTCGCTTCGGCCCCGGTGGTCGTTCTGGCCGACCCCGGCGATCGTGGCGCCCTAACGGCGGCCGCAGCCGACGCAGCGGGAGCGCACGCGCCGTTGCTGCTGACCGCGAGCGCAGGCCAGGTGCTGGTCAGCCGGGCGCTCCAGGCACTGATCCGTGCCCTGAAGCCGCGTGCCGTGCTCGCGGCTGGGGTGGCCGCCAGCGCGCTTGCACCCTCGCTGCCGGGGATCCGTGTTGTTACCGACCCGGCGATGCTGCCTCCCGCAATGGCTCCCCTGCGCCTCGGCCGGGTGGCCCTGCTCGTGCGCCATGGCTACTACGGTGCCGGGGCGGTCTCTGCGGTGAGCACGGCGCAGGCCGCCGGCGCGCGGGTGATCGGTGTCAGTGGCCACAACCCGCAGACCGACCCGGCGGCAATCGCCGCGCTGAGGGCCATGCGTCCCCGGCAGGTCGTGGCGATCGGCGCCGGGTTCGGGACCGCGGGAGGGCTGGGATCACGCGTCGCCGTCGCCGAGACCGGCATGCAGTTGCCCGGCGGCGGGCAGGTCCTGTTTCCCTGGCACCGCCTGGTCGCGCTGCACGGGCATCCCGGCACCCCTTCGCTCGGGGCACTCGGCCAGCAGGGCCTGCGGGCTAGCATCCAGCGTGCCCGCATGCTCGCTGCCGCGTACCGGCCGCTGAGCGCGGTGCCGGTGGTGCCTGCGTTCGAGATCATCGCCACCGTCGCCGAGGCATCTCCCGGGCCGGACGGCGATTACTCCTACCAGACGCCGCTGGCGCTGCTGCGCCCGTGGGTAAGGCGCGCGATCGCGGCGCGGATGTACGTGATCCTGGACCTGCAGGCCGGGCGTCGGGCTGCGGGCCGGCCGGCTCCGGTTCAAGGACCGGGACATGGGTCGGGACACCGCACGCAGCACACACTCGCCCTAGTCTACGGCCGGATCGTTAGAGCGGCTAACGATCGTCCAGTCCGCCCGGCGCTGGAGGCAACACGAAGGCCGAGGAGGCAGCTTGGCCTCCTCGGCCTTTGGTCAGGCGCCAAGGGGTTCAGGATGTAACCCGGTCCGCCCGGTGCGGCAGCTTCCAGCCAGGGCGGACATAGTGGCAGGTATATCCCGCTGGATAGCGTTCCAGGTAGTCCTGGTGCTCGGGCTCTGCCTCCCAGAACGGCCCGGCGGGGGTTACCTCGGTGACCACTTTGCCCGGCCACAGGCCGGAGGCGTCGACGTCGGCGATCGTGTCCTCGGCGACCCGCTTCTGCTCGTCGCTGAGGTAGAAGATGGCCGACCGGTAGCTGGTCCCCATGTCGTTGCCCTGGCGGTTCAGCGTCGACGGGTCGTGGATCTGGAAAAAGAACTCCAGCAGGTCCCGGTAGGAGATCTTGTCCGGGTCGAACGTGATCTCGATCGCCTCGGCGTGGCCGTGGTGGTTCCGGTACGTCGCGTTCGCCACGTCGCCGCCGGTATAGCCGGCCCTGGTCGAGATCACGCCGGGGAGCTTGCGGATCAGATCCTGCACGCCCCAGAAACAGCCGCCGGCGAGGATTGCCTTCTCGGTCGTCATGATGCACTCCTGGTGTCGGTTGCCTTGGCGACGGTAACGCTGTCGAACAGCTTCCGGTACTCGCCATACCCCTCCCGCTCGAGGTCATCGAGCGGGATGAAGCGGAGAGAGGCCGAGTTGATGCAGTAACGCAGGCCCCCGGCGTCCCTCGGCCCGTCCCGGAAGACGTGGCCCAGGTGGCTGTCGCCGTGGGCGGAGCGGACCTCAGTCCCGAATATCAGGCTGCCGAAGCCGCGCTTCTCGACGACGTTCTCGGGCTCGATCGGTACGGTGAAGCTCGGCCAGCCGGTGCCGCTGTCGAACTTGTTGACCGAAGCGAACAGCGGCTCGCCCGATACGACATCGACGTAGATGCCGGGCTCGTGGTTGTCCCAGTACTCGTTGCGGAACGCCGGCTCGGTGGCGCTGCACTGGGTGACCTGATACTGATCGGGCGTCAGCTGGGAGACGGCCTCGGGGTTCTTGCGGTAGTTGTTGTCTGACACGTGGGATCCTTTGCGGAGTGCCGCCCGCTGGATGCGGGCGCATCGTACACAACGGATACAACCAGGCTCAGGCCCAGGCTATTTCTGCAGGTGACCTTCGGTTTGAGGCCGTCAGGGGGAGCTGTTCGTGGAGACCAGCCGCAAGGTGGCCATCATCACCGGAGGCTCCCAGGGCATCGGCGCCGGCCTGGTCGCCGGATACCGCGGGCGGGGCTGGGCGGTGGTGGCCAGCGCCCGCACGTTCAAGCCGTCCGGGGACCCGGACCTGCTCACCATCGAGGGCGACATCACGGATCCGGCCACCGCCGGCCCGGATCATGGGCGCCGCGCTGGAGCGGTTCGGGCGCATCGACACGCTGGTCAACAACGCCGGGGTGTTCGTCTCCAAGCCGTTCACCGAGTACACCGCGCAGGACTACGCCCTGATCACCGCCCTCAACCTGGGTGGCTTCTTCTGGCTGACCCAGCAGGCCGTCGCCGAGATGGTCTCCCGCGGTGGCGGGCACGTGGTCAACATCGCGGCCAGCGTGGCCGAGGTCGCGAACACCGCAGCGCCGTCGGTGCTGACCGCGCTGACCAAGGGCGGCCTGGCCGCGGCGACCAGATCGCTGGCCGTCGAGTACGCCTCGCGCGGCATCCGGGTCAACGCCGTCTCGCCCGGCATCATCCAGACGCCGATGCACTCGCCGGAGAGCTACGAGCATCTCGGCCCCCAGCTTCCCCCGCTCGGGCGCGTTGGCCAGGTCAGCGACGTGGTCGACGCGGTCTTGTTCCTGGAATCTTCGCCGTACGTGACCGGCGAGATCGTGCATATCGACGGCGGCCTGACCGCCGGTCACTGATCTCCTGAACCAGGGCACAGTCCAGGGTGTTCCCCGGGTGCAAAGCGCTCCGCCGTAGGCCACGATTGGCACCATGAGCCAAACCATGACCTACCGGCAGATGGGAACGGACGACCGGTCCCAGGCGCACACGCTGTTCTCGCAGACCATGGGCTACGTCGCCCTCACCGCCGGCCTATTTGCGCTCGGCGCCTGGGTTGGCCACAACCTCAGCGGAGGCGTGGGCATCATCGCGTTCATCGCCGCCTTCGCAGCGCTGATCGGCATGCGGTTCGCCGCGAAGCGATCCACGGAGCTGACCGTCGCGCTGCTGTGCGCGGTCGGCCTGCTGCTCGGGATCGCCGTGGCGCCGACGGTCGCCTACTACGGGGCCATGGACCCGAGTGCGCTCTGGGAGGCCGGCGGCGCGACCGCGCTGTTCATAGCGGGCTTCGGCGTGGCGGGTTACGCCACCCGGCGCGACCTGACCGCGATCGCGCGGGTGGCCTTCTGGGCGCTGCTCGCGCTGATCATCCTCGGCATCGTGCTGATCTTCGTCCACATTCCCGGCGGTGACCTGGCCTATTCGGCGCTGGGCCTGGTGATCTTCGCCCTGTTCACCATGTTCGACTTCCAGCGGGTGCGGAGAAATACCGACGTCGCCCAGGCGCCGCTGATAGCCGCCTCGATCTTCCTGGACATCCTGAACGTCTTCCTGTTCTTCCTGGAGATCTTCTCCGGCGGCGACAGGCGGTGACGTCTCATGACGCCTGAGGCCGACCCGCCCGCCTACGAGATCGCCGTCGCGCAGTTCATCACCGTTGCCGACGTCGAACGGTCCCGCCGCTTCTACACCGAGGTACTCGGCGGCATGACCGTCATATCGGGCGAACCGTCGTATGTCGCGCTCGCCAACACCTGGATCATCATCAACGTGGGCGGCGGCCCGACCGACGACAAACCCACGGTCACGCTCGAAACCCCGCGGGATCCGGACCGGGCCACCAGCTTCATGAACATCCGGGTCTCGGACATCGAGGCGGTGTACGCCGACTGGAGCGCACGGGGCGCCGAGTTCCTCACGCCGCCGAAACGGCACACGACCGAGATCCGCTGCTACGTCCGCGACCCCGATGGCTATCTGATCGAGGTCGGCGAGACCACCCTGCCGGGCGGGTGGCGCTCCCGCCTTGATCGTTAGCCATACCGCAGCCGGACGGCACCACCACCACCACCGCCGCACTGCGCCGACCGTCGCGTCGCCCACCACATTTGCCGGCGATCGCCGTCACCCACCACATCTGCCGGCGATCGCGTCACCCACCACATCTGCCGGCGATCGCCACATCTGCCGACGATCGCCGTCACCCACTGCCTGTGCCCCGATCGTTAGGTATTTGCGGTTAATTTCGCGCATTATGGTGATATCCAGTAGTCGGTGCGTAACTTATTACTGGCAAGTCTTAGATGCCTAGATGGCGATCGCGACTATCGCCTGACCCCCTCTTATCGTGATCATTAGTGAGAAATTCTTGGGATCAAGGCGATAGCCGCCTTCGCGCCACCGTACGGCCGCCACCAGCGCAAACCCGGGCGCCACAGCAGCGGACGGCCGCGCCGGCAGACGCCGCGGCCGAGTCCGGCGGAGTCCGATTGCCGTGCGCTTATAGCTATCCGAAATAACCGGGAAAATCCGTCGTCGGCGACGATTCCGCATTAGCGTGTCCCCCAGGACGACCAGGTGACCAGTAGTTAGGGGGGTGGGTCATGGCCACGTTTGCTCCCAGTCGTCAGCCTGTTGAGGAGTCCAGGGACAAGGGCCTCAAGACGGGCGCTCTTGGTCTTGTGTCCAGCGTCGTCATGGGGGTCGCCTCGACGGCACCCGCCTACAGCCTGGCCGCGACGCTGTTCTTCGTCGTGGGGGCCGTCGCGCTGAAGTCGCCGCTGGTCGCGGCGCTCGCGTTCGTGCCCATGCTGCTGTGCTCGATCGGCTTCAGCGAGCTGAACAAGGCCGACCCCGACTGCGGGACCACGTTCATCTGGGCCACCCGGGCGTTCGGGCCGAGGATTGGCTGGGCCGGCGGCTGGGGCGTCGTGGCGGCCGACATCCTGGTCATGGCCAGCCTGGCCCAGGTGGCCGGGCAGTACCTGTTTTTCCTGTTCCAGGGGCCGAACAGCGCGATCGGGACCGATGCCTCCGGCGGCTGGGTGCTGCTCGTCGGCGTCTTGTGGATCGTCGCGATGACCTACATCTGCTACCGCGGTATCGAGGTCTCGGCCAACTTCCAGAAAGTGCTGCTGTCCATCGAACTCGTCATGCTGATCGTGATGTCGCTGACGGCGCTGGTCCGGGTGTACAGCGGTCACGCGACGGCCGGGTCGCTGCACCCCAGCCTCGGCTGGCTGTCGCCGTCGCACCTGTCCCTCTCGTCCTTCGTGTTCGGGATCATCTTGATGCTGTTCATCTACTGGGGCTGGGACACCGCCTTGTCGGTGAACGAGGAGACCGCGGACAAGTCCCGGACGCCAGGCCGGGCGGGAATCATCTCAACGGTCCTGCTGCTGGTCACCTACCTGATCGTGATCGTTGCGGTGCAGGCGTTCGCCGGGATAGGCAGCAAGGGCGTCGGGCTGACGAACCAGGCGCACCAGTTCGACGTGCTGTCGGTTATCGGGGGCGCGATCTTCGGAACCTCTGGGTTCGGCACCTTCTTGTCCCGGCTGCTGATCCTCATGGTGCTCAGCTCGGCCGCGGCCTCGACCCAGACGACGATCCTGCCAACCGCCCGCACCACGCTGTCAATGGCCGCCTACGGGGCGCTCCCCTCGTCGTTCGCCAAGATCCACCCGAGGTACCTGACCCCGACGGTGTCGACGGTCGTGATGGGAGCCGCATCGATCGCCCTGTACATTCCGCTGAACTTCATCGCCGGAGGCAACCCGATCGCCGACGCGGTGACCGCGATCGGGCTGTACATCGCCTTCTACTACGGCCTGACCGCCTTCGCCTGCGCCTGGTACTACCGCAAGACGCTGCTCAGCAGTGCCCGTGATCTGTGGATGCGCGGCATCTTTCCGGTACTCGGCGGGCTGATCATGTACGCGGCTGGCGTCTACAGCCTGCAAAGCGACTGGGTGGCGTCCAACAGCTACACCACCTGGACGGTGCCCGGCCTGAACTGGGAGATCGGCGGGACCTTCATCATCGCCGCGCTGGCCGCGCTCACCGGGGTCATCGCCTTTGTCTTCATGCGCGTGACCGGTCCCTCCTTCTTCCGCAAGCAGACCCTTACCCGGACTACTCCCGTGCTCGTCCCTTACCCAGACCTGTGAGCCCGGCGGGCACCGTGGCGCGTCGGACCCGGCTGACCTGGGAAGGGATCGGCCGGGGCAACGGATGGGGGGGCTTGCTCATCCGGGGCGTTACCTGGCACTGTGGGGCCAAGTATGGTGCAGACTGAACGTTCAGTGAAGGCCAGTATGACCTGCTCAGGCGGCCGTTGCGGCGGCCCGGACCGCGCAGGCCTCATGCCGCCTGTCCCGGACCGCGCAGGCCTCCTGCCGCCTGTCCCGGGCAGCGTGACATGACCAGCGCAGCGCGGCCCGCTGCTGTGACGGGCGCGGTACCCGGCAGTCCGTTCCGGCCGGTCCGAATCGGAACGGTCCCGGCGCTGGCCGAGGGCTTCATCGCCCGGCCGGAGACAGCTCCCGGCCTGACGGCGGCGCTGCGGGCAGGGGCCGCGGTCGCGCTGGTCCCAGACCGGGCGCCGGATCCCGGCCTGGCATCGGTTCCGGCAGCCCAGGACTGGCTGAGGTCCTCGGGCAAGACCCAGCTCGCGGCGGCGTCCGCCGAGGCGCTGTGGCAGTCGGGCGAAGTGGACCTGCTGGTATGGATCGACGCCACGAGCCGGGCATCGGTGCTGGTCGGCTACGCCGCGGCGACGGCCGAAGCGACCGGCCGGAATCAGGCCAGCAGCTGCGAGTCGGTAGCCGCCCAGTTCGCCGACTGGCTGAGCGAGACCAGCTGTTCGTGGCTGGTGGTGCTCGACGACCTGGCCGACCCGGCGGCCATGGACGGCCTGTGGCCGGCCGGGCCATCCGGCCGGGTCCTGGTGACCGCCAACGACGCCGCGGTCCTCCCCAGCCGTATGCAGGTCCTGCCGGTTGGCCCGTTCAACTCGCGTGAGGCCCTCGGCTATCTGATGGCACGGCTGGCGACCGACCCGAGCCAGCGGCTCGGCGCGGTTGAGCTCATCAACGAGCTGGGCTTCGCGCCTGCCGCGCTGGCCCAGGCCAGCGCCGTGATCGTCAGTTCTGGCGTGTCGTGCCACAACTACCGCGACTACTTCATCCGCAGGCGGGATCAGCTGACTGCTTCGTCCGGCGCAGCGCCGCCCCCGGCCGCTGTGACGTGGATGTTCTCGTTCGAGCACGCCGGCCAGCTTTCGGCTGGCGGATCGGCCAAGTTCCTGCTGGCCCTGGCCGCGATGCTGGACGGGCACGGAATTCCCCGGAGCGTCCTCGCGACGCCGGCCGCAGGCGCTTACCAGGGGGGCGGCGCCGAGACCGCGGCGAGCGGCGAAGGCACCAGCGCGGCGCTGGAGGCGCTGGAACGGGCCGGCCTGCTGACTGTCGAATCGGTGACGGCACCGCCGACGGTCCAGATCAGCCCGGTGCTGCAGGTGGCACTGCGAGCCGCCATGCCTGAAGGCATGCAGGATCGCACGGCCCGGGCGGCCGCGGATGCGCTGCTCCAGGCCTGGCCGGAACGCGACCCTCCGGGCTGGCCTGCTTCTGGCCTGCGAGCCTGCGCGGCCGCCCTGCGGCAGATCTCCGGAGACCTGCTATGGGAAGGCGGCTGCCATCCGGTGCTGCTCCGGGCCGGGGAGAGCCTGAACAGCGCCCGCCTGACCGACGCCGCGGTGGGCCACTGGCGCGACCTGGCGACAACCTGCGACCGGCTGCTCGGCGCCGGGCATCCGGACACAATGCTGGCCTGCCAGCAGCTGGCCGGAGCCTACCTGGCGGCCGGGCGCGCGAACGAGGCCATTCCGTGGTTCCAGTGGGTGCTCGACACCCAGATCCGCAGGCTCGCGCCGGACCACCGCGACGTTCTCGAGGCGCGGTGCCGCCTGGGTCACACCCTCGTGGCGGCGCAGCAGTTCCAGGACGCGATCACGGTCCTGGAGCGCGTGGTTGACGATTTCGAGCGGATCTGCGGACCGGGGCACACCGACACCCTCGGCGCGCGAGACGAACTGGCGGCGGCCTACCTGGCCGCGGGCCGGTACTCAGACGCCATCGCTCTCTACCAGCGCACACTCGCCGACCGGGAACGCGGCCAGGGAGCCAACCACCCGCAGACGATGATCACGCGCCAGGGCCTGGGCGACTCCTACCTGGCCGGCGGCCGCTCGAAAGACGCGGTATCCGTCTACAAGCGGATGCTGGCGGGCTGGGAGCGCGTCCTTGGGCCCGACCACCTGGACACGATCAAAGCGCGGAACAGTCTCGGTGCCGCCTATCAGAAGATGGGCAAGACGGCGGCGGCGGAACAGGCCTACGAGCAGGCCCGGGCCGGCTTCGAGCGGGTTCTCGGCCCTCGCCACCCCGACACGCTGCGCTGCCGCGTGGAGCTCGCCCGGGTGTACGGCCGACTGGGACGGTACGGCGACGAACGCGCGCTGCTGCGCGGCACGGTCGACCGCCTAGAGCGCACGTTGCCTAAGGACGATCCGCTGATCACGGAGCTGCGCGAGAGCCTCGCGGACATCGGCGAGGAGTAACCCCGGCCGAGCGCGCGGGCGTTCCATGATCGTGGTAGAAAAAGGCGCTCATGCGGTCGTTATCTACCACGATCATGGAAATCGAATAACTGAGCGAAACTGGCTGGGGCGGATGGGGCTCACGGGGCTAGGTGGGCAGGTCGGGGCCGGACACGGCGAACTCCTTGCGGGCCTGGTCCAGCAACGCGCCGTCGCAGAACAGGTCGGCGCCGGTCTTGGCGAGCGCGGTTGCCATCCGCAGCATGGCCCGGTGCGCGTCCATGCTGGCGACCGCCTCGGTCATCGCGTGCGAGTGGCCGGGCGTGCCGCGCGGCATGACCTTGATGTACGGGTGGATGGCGGGCAAGCGCAGGCTTACGTTCCCGATGTCCGAGGACCCGGTGCCGCCGCGCAGCACGGGCTCTTCAACCTCCTCGCCGAGTTCGGTGAGGTGCTGGGCGACCCGGTAGGCGATCGCGTGGTTGTTCTTCCGCTCGGCGTAGACGTGGCCGCGGGTGACCTCCATAGTGGTTCCGGTGGCCAGGGCAGCCGCCTCCGCACAGGCCACCACCCGCTCGACGAGGCCGGTCAGCTCCTCGCTGGTGACGGACCGGACCTGGAACGAGGCACGCGTGTAGTCCGGGATCACGTTGGACGCGCGGCCGCCGTCCAGGATGACGCCGTGCATCCGGGAGGTCTCGGGGACGAACTGCCGCAGCGCGTCGACGGACACGAACAGCTGGATCATCGCTGCCAGGGCGCTGCGGCCCTCCGCCGGGCTGCCGGCGGCGTGCGCCGCGACGCCGTGGAACTCGAAGACCAGCGGCATCGAGGCCAGAGCGTGCCGGATCGGCATGGTCCGGTCGCCAGGGTGGAACATCAGGGCCGCGTCGACATCGTCAAAGACGCCGGCTTCCAGCTCGATGACCTTGCCGCCTGCACCCTCCTCGCCAGGGGTGCCGATGACCCGCAGCGTGCCAGGCGGCTCGGGCAGCGCCTGCATCAGCGCGGTCGCCGCGCCGATCCCGCCGGAGGCGATCAGGTTGTGCCCGCAGCCGTGGCCGACGCCCGGGAGCGCGTCGTATTCCACCAGATACGCGATGACCGGAGAGCCCTGGCCGTACTCCCCGACGAACGCCGTGTCCAGCCCGGCCACGGGGGCTTGGACGCGGAAACCATGATCCGTCAGCCAATCACGCAGCAGCTCTGCCGAGCGGTGCTCGGCGAGGGCCAGTTCCGGGTGGCTGTGCAGGTCCAGGCTGAGCTCGCGCAGCGGGCCATCGAGTTCCGCAATCGCCACGTCGATGGCGCTGTGCACGGCGCCCAGATCCCGGGGCCGGGATCGCGCTTCTGGTTCGGGCACCAGTCTTCGTCCTCTCTGTCGTGACTACGGCGGGGTTCTGTTGTGACCGCGGCGGGGTTCTGTTGTGACTGCGGCGGGGTTCTGTTGTGACTGCGGCGGGTTTTCTGTCGCGACTACGGCGGGGTTTGCGGGCCGGCGGGCTAACCGCCGGGTGCCGCGGCGGCCGCGGTTGCGCGCAGCACCTCCAGTACGTTGCCGCCGATGACCCGGGCGATGTCGGCCTCCGGCCAGCCTCGGTCCAGCAGCCATGCCGTCACGTTCCTGGCGGCCTCGCCCGGGTTCTCCAGCCCGGCCACATAGCGCACCTCCTCGTGCGGCGGCGTCGCCCACGCGGTCCGGTGGCCGACCGCTTCGTACAGGCCGATGTGATCGCCGAAGAACGCGTCGGGGCCGAGCGCCACGTGCTCGGCCCCGAGCCGTTCCGCGAGATAGGTCACGTGATCCATGGCCGATTCCAGGCTGTGCCGGGGATGCGCGGCGGACAGTGTCGAGCTGGGCGCGGCGGACACGGCGACGACGCCGCCGGTGCCGGCGACGGCATCCAGGACCACGTCGGGCTTCATCCGGGGCGTGCCCCAGACCGCGCGGGCTCCGGCATGGCTGACCACCACCGGCGCCCGGCTGACCCGGCATGCGTCCAGCGCTGTCCGGTCGCCAACGTGCGCGACGTCGACGGTGATGCCCAGGTCGTTCATGAGGCTGACCGCCTGCTGACCCAGCCGGGTCAGGCCGTCGTCGGGATCGCTCTCCAGGCCGCCGCCGAGCGGGTTGCCGTGGTTGTAGGTCAGGCCGGCGCACCGGATGCCGGCGTCGAAGAGCTGTGGCAGGACGCCTAGGTCGGTGCCGACGGCATCGAGGTCCTCCAGGCCGAGCAGGATCGCGACCGGGCCGCCGCCGGTCGCGGGGATGTCGCCGGGCCCGGCGGCGAAGACCGTCTCCCGGGAATGAAGCTTCATGTCGTCACGCAGGAACCTGGCCCAGCGCAGCAGCAGGCCGAGGTCATCGGTGGACAGCGCGCTGGCCACGACCGCGGCCCAGCCCGAGCCGGCCAGTCCGGCATACCCGAGCGGTTCCCGGCCGTCGGCGCGCCAGGCCTGCCAGGCCTGCGGCGTCAGCGGGTCCGGCAACCGCACGGGATGGTCGTGCAGGGAGATGGCCGGGTGCCGGGCGAGCAACTGGCCCGCACGGGCGAGCGCCTCAGCCGATACGCCGTCGTAGGGAGGCAGCCGGCCGGTGTCGGCCGCAAGCGTCACCGGCCAGGCGGCCGGGGCGCCCGGCGCGGCCCGGGCGCCCGGCGCTCCGGGGCTGGTCGATGCCGGATCGGTGGCCTGCATGGCCGCACAATAGCTCCCGGCCGAAACCGCCTTGGTGATCGCCCCCACTCCCGTGTCGATGCCGGCCCCCACCGTCGCGCCCCAGCCAGCAGTCGGGTCATGTTGGCCAGGCCGGCCCCGGGTCTAGCGTTCCGGATGGAGGCTGGAGCGGGACCATCGCCGACCTGAAACACGTGGTGATCCTCATGCAGGAGAACCGGTCCTTCGACCACTACTTCGGGACCCTGCGGGGAGTCCGGGGCTTCGGCGACAAGCAGGCCCTGACGGCGACAACCGCTGTGGTTCTACCAGCAGTACAACAGCAGCAACAGCCCCAACGGCGGGACCAGCCAGCTCGCGGTCGCGGGGCGGTCACGCCTGGCAGACCGACGCGGGGGCGCCGCGCTGAGCAAGACCCACGCCGCGTACGTGCTCTCCTCGTTCATCAAGGCAGTCAGCAGCAACGCACTCCCCCAGGTGTCGTGGATCGTCGCCCCCGCCGGGTACTGCGAGCATCCGTCCTACACCCCCGACTACGGCGCCCACTACGTCAACACCGTGCTCCAGACGCTGTTCTCAAACCCGAACTGTGGCGGAACACGGCGCTGTTCATCACCTACGACGAGCACGACGGGTTCTTCGACCACCAGCTCCCGCCATTCCCCGAGCCGAGCGTCACCGACGAGCACATCGCGGGCCTGCCGATCGGCCCCGGGACCCGGGTTCCGATGCTCATCTGCTCGCCGTGGACCCGGGGCGGCTACGTGGACTCCAACGTCTACGACCACACCTCGATGCTCCGGTTCCTTGCCGCCTGGACCGGGGTGCAGCCGGTCAACGTCACCCCGTGGCGGGCGTCGGTGACCGGTGACCTGACCGCTGCGTTCGATTTCCAGCACCCGGACTTCTCGGTCCCGCGCAACATCCCGACTCTGGACCAGACCTGGGCCCTGACCCAGCTGACCGGCGGGTCGACGACGCCTCCGGCCGAGGGTAGACCAGAAGATGCCGGCCCAGGAGCCGGGAACCCGGCCCCACCGCCCAACCGTCCACCAGCCCTTCGCCGATGTGAGAGTGGACCGTAAGACCAGCCAGGTCACGGCCGCCCTCACCAACACCGGCAAGGTCGGCGTCTCATTGCGTCTACCCCGATGACTATCTGCCCGCCACCCCCGCGCCGTTCACGGTGCTCCAGGGCTCGCCGCGCTCCTACGTCTGGGACGCGACGCTGACGGCCGGGAAGTACGCGTTCTCGGTCTACGGCCCGGACGGGTTCCTGACCAGCTTCGCCGGCGAGGTTGTGCCCGCCAACCTCAGCGCCGGCCCCGTCCCGGTGGTCACCGCGGCCGTGCAGCCCGGCAGGCCCAATACGTTCGAGCTCACGCTGGCCAATGAGGGCCACCAGCCCGTCGTCTACACGCTGACCCCGAACGACTACGAGGGCCGCACCCAGACGGTCACCGTGAAGTCCGGCGGCGCCAGGACCGTCAAGTGGCCGACCGATCAGTGCGGCTACTACGACGTGGTGATCACCGCCAGCACCGCCGACGGCTTCCGCCGCCGCTACGCGGGCCGCCTCGCCTGAACCGCTCCGTCAACGTGGCGCCTGGGACCGCCTGGTCCCAGGCGGCACGCCTGGTTCCGGGCGCCACGCCCGGTCAGCGCGGCCCGGTCAGCGCGGCCCGGTCAGCGCGGCCCGGTCAGCGCGGCCCGGTCAGCGCGGCCCGGTCAGCGCGGCGGGGTCGGCTTGTTCGTGCGCGGCGATGTAACGCTGCAGCAGGCGGCGCTGCTCGGAATCGGGTTCGGCGGCCGGTGACCAGTTCAGTCGCCCGCCGGGCCACCCGATCGCGCAGCGTTGCGTGGCCGCGCTGGAGCGCGCTGTTGACCGCCGGGACGCTCATGTCGAGTATCTCGGCGACCTTGGCGGCGGGGAAGCTGATCACGTCGCGCAGGATCAGCACAGCCCGCTGGCGTGGTGGCAGTAGCTGGATCGCCACCAGGAATGCCAGCGACATGGTCTCCCGGCCTACCGCCGTCGCCTCCGGGCCTGGCGCGTCGCTGGCCAACTCATCCAGCAGCGCATCGGGGTACGGCTGCACCCACGGCATCGTGGCGACCGATGGCCCCGCACCGGCGTGTGCGCTGGACGGCGGCGGCGCGGCCCGGCGGTTGCGGCGCAGCGTGTCCAGGCAGGCGTTGCCGGCGACCCGGTACAGCCAGGTCCGCGGGCTCGACCGGCCCTCGAAGTGTTCCCGGGAACGCCAGGCGCGCAGCAGCACCTCCTGCACATGGTCTTCGGCCTCGTCAAAGGAGCCGAGCATCCGGTAGCAGTACACATGCAGCTCGCGCCGGTACCGGCCGACCAGGTCGTCGAAGTCCCCGACGCCGGGCCAGTGCCCCGAGCGGGCGTCAGGGCCGGCGTCGGCGGGCGCGGGATGGCCGGCTTGCTCGCCACCTCTTGCGCCGCCCACCCGTGCACTCCTTCGCGTTCGCGCTGACCGGGATCACCGTACCCGCCCAATTCCTCGGGACAGGGCGCGTCCTGTCCTATGGGGCAGGACGCGTGCCAGACAAGGACCAGCGTGTCGGAGCTCAGCGTTACCGTGTCGCTGGTGGGCACCGACGACTGGCTGACCGACATCCGGACCTCCTACGACACCGTCGCAGACAGTTACGCCGACCAGACGCGTGAGACATTGGACGGGACGCCATATGTCCGGGCGGCGCTGGCCTTGTTCGCCGAGCTGGCTAGTGCCGGCGGCGGAGGGCCCGTTGCGGACGTGGGCTGCGGGCCAGGACACGTCACTGCGCACTTGCACGATTCGGGCCTCGATGCCTTTGGCATCGAGCTGTCGCCGGTGATGATCGACGTAGCCCGCCGAGAGCACCCTGAGCTGCGGTTCGAGGTTGGCTCCATGACAGATCTGCCCCTCGCCGACGCCTCGGTCGCGGGACTGGTCTCGTTCTGGTCGTTGATCCATCTCCCCGACCATGCCCTGCCCGGAGTGTTCGGGCACTTCCGAAGGGCGCTGCGCCCCGGCGGGCCGCTGCTGCTGGGCTTTCACGTCGGAGAGACGTCGAGGCTGAAGACTGAGGGCTACGGCGGGCACCCGATGAAGGTCTACGTGCACCGCCGTCAGCCCGCTTTCGTGGCAGCCGCACTGCGCGATGCGGGATTCGCGGTCGAGGCCCACATGCTGGTTGACCCGGACGCAAGCCGCCCTGGCGCGGTTCTTTTCGCCCGCCGCCCGTCCTAGAGCCGCCATCGCCGCTACGGCGGCTTTGTGCATGGCCTGCGGCAGTTGAGCAGCCGCCCCGGGGCCTGCTACGGCAGGTAGAGGTGCAGCCCAGCGGGCATGTGGTCGGTCGCGGCGATGGTGCCGCGGAACACTCCGTTGATGTAGGCGGCGACGTTCGCGGGATAGGCACCACCGGGACTGTGCTCTGCGGTGAGCCGCAAGATGGTGGACGGCGGGCATTTGTGCCCGTCGGCCAGCTCAGCGAGGGACATCTGGCCCGCCGTGGTGTGCTCGATCATCGTGGCTCCTGCCTTGACTGCTGTGGGAGGACGTCCGACCAGGCGTTCAGTCGCTCTCGTCGTCCTCGAATCCGATCAGCCAGTGGAGACCGTACCGGTCGATGACTTGCCCATCGGATGCGCCCCATGGCCGGGTCTGCAAGTCGTCGACGACCCGGCCACCTTCGGACAGGCGGGAGAACCAGCTGCGCAGGGTCGAGGCAGCGGCAGTACCAAGCAGGGCCAGCATCAGGCCTTCGGATCGGAACGGCGGCTCGTCCCCTGCCACGTCGGCGCCAAACAGCGAGACGGGCCCCGCGGTGAGGTAGCCGTGGGCAATGGCATCGGCCGGACCATCGGCCCGGTTGAACTCGGCGAAGGTATGCAGCCCAACCCCACAGCCAAAGACGTCACCGTAGAACGTCAAGGCCTCGCGAGCAGTGCCGGGGAAGTGGACGTAGGGCGTCAGGCCAGTCATAGATCAAATGCTATGCACCCTTCGGCCCATCGCACTGGAAGACTTGCTGGCGCGGGCTGTGCTGACCGGTCTTTCGGCGAAGGCACGAGGTGCGGCATCGAGCCAGGCGTAGCCGTCCCCCGCCTCGAACCGCGATGATGACACCGGCGAACCTGCGGCGGGTCAGCGCCACGGGGCAGACGGCTGGATGGGAGGGCAGGATGGGCCAGGAGCCCGGTCCGCTCGGCGCCGGCGTCGCGGTCACACACATTCTTGTGGTCGCTGATCCGGCGGCCTCTCGTGACTTCTGGGTGAATGTCCTGGGCGCGGAACTGTACCGAGAGTACGGCGGCACGAGCGTCGTGCTCAAGTTCGCTGGGACGTGGCTTCTGCTGGTGAGCGGAGGAGGCCCAACCGCCGACAAGCCCGGGGTCACCTTTGCAGCGCCGACCGACCCGGATCAAGTCAGTCACGCCATGACGCTGCGGGTCGCCGACTGCCGTGCAGCCTATGGGGCACTGGCAGCCCGGGGTGCGCTCTTCCTTACCCCGCCGCATGATTGGGGCGGCGAGATCCGCTGCTTTCTTCGAGATCCCGACGGACACCTCGTGGAGCTAAGCGAGTCAATCCCTACCTAATCGCGCGTTGTGAGCACGGTGGCTGAGCCGTGGGCACCGTGCCTGGCGCGCCAGCGCGTCGCCGGCCCGCTCGAGCGGGAACATGTCGTCTACTGAAACCGCGAGCAAGCCCTGAGCGAGGAGCTGGACGAGGCTGCCGAGCCGAATCTGGAGCGCGTCGCCGATCACCTGGTCGGCGGTCAGCGCCGGGACCGGCAGCGCCGCGGCGGCCTCGAACGGTACGCCCGGCGGCGGGACGGCCACATGCCCGGCGGCGGCGATGTGCTGCTCGGCCCAGGTTCCCTGCTCGCGCAACGGAGCCGAGTGCACGGTCACCCGATCGCCCGTCGTGATCCCTGCCACCTGGTCGCCGACTGCGGCGACGAGCCCGGCCGCCTCTACGCCCAGTGCCATTGGCGGCCGGGTCCCCCAGGTCCCAGTTTCCGGTACGGGCGAACTCGTCCCAGTTGCCGACCCCGCACACCCGCACGTCGATCATGACCTCATCCGGGCGCAGCCTGCGGGGCCTCGGCAACTGCAGGATCTCCAACGTCACCGAATTGGCGCACGCCCGCAGCCCTCACCGTCCGCTCCTTTCAAATCCCCTCTGCGCTCGCTTGAGCATGTCTGGGCCAGGGCGGTGAATGGTCGTCTACTTCAGCGACTGGCGGAGCGCGATCACCCGGTTGACGCTGGCCAGGAACGCCGGGCCGTTGAGAGTTCCGTTGCTGTAGGCGGCCGCCAGCTCGCCGCTGGCCTGCTGCCCTTGGGTGACGTCTTGCGCCGCGCAGAGCAGTAGGTCCATGCCGGCCTGCGCTGCGAGCATCGTGCGGTGCTGGGTTGAGCCGAAGGGCTCGAGCGCTCCAGCCTCCAGGGCGTCGGTGATCGTGACTCCGGTGAAGTGCAGCCGGTCGCGCAGCTCGCCTTGCACCACATTGGGTGACAGCCCGGCGGGCCGGGCCCCGATGGCCGGGTAGACCGCCCAGGACACCATGACCAACTTGACCCCGGCCGCGATCGCGGCCTGGAACGGGACCTCGTCGATGCTGCGGATCGTGGCCAGCGACAGATCGAGGGTGACCGGCCCTTCGTCAGTGTTCTGATCCGCGGCAGCAGCCCCAAGGCCCGGGAAGTGCTTGGCGGTCGCCGCCACCCCGCCGCCCTGCTGCGCTTTGATCATGTTGCTGCCCAGGACCGACACCACATCCGGATCCATGCTGTAAGACCGGCCATACTGGTCGTCGAAGTCTCCGGCCTGCCGGTACACATCCAGCACCGGGGCCAAGTTGACGTTCATCCCCACGCCGCGCAGGTTGGCCGCGGCGCCCTGGCCTGCTTCGGTGGCCAAGGTTTCCGCCTGCGGCAGCGGATTGGCGCCGATCTGCTTCTCTGACAGGTAGGGACGGCCGGGCAGGCGGCGGACCTGCCCGCCCTCCTGGTCAGTCATCAGCAGCAGCGGCGCCTGCACCGGGTTGAGCGCGCTGGCCGCAGCCTGGTCAAGCTGCTTGATGACACCCGCGATCTGCGCCTCGCTGGAGATGTTCTGCCCGAAGAAGATGACCCCGGCGGCTTCACCGTTCTGGATCAGCGAGATAAGGCTCGCCGGAGGAGTCAGGCCCGAATAACTGTAGATCACCCGCTGGCCGGCCAGCTGCTGCGGCGACAGGCCCGCCACCGCGGCAGAATCGATGGCGGTCACCCCGACCGCCGCGTGGCCGCCGGGAACAGCCGCCCGGCTGGTGCCATCGTCATCGCCGGCACCGTAGCGGCGAGCGCCAGGGTCAGGCCGCCGACCGTCAGCCAGTTGTGTTGGGTTCGCATGGGGAGCCACCTTTGCCCGAAGGAGCCATGCAACGCATGCTCTGCCGTCCAGCAAACACCGCCGAACGCAGTCCCACCATGGACATCCGGATACATCCTTCGCCGACGGGCGTTTCGCCAGCGCAGCGCGCCGGGCTCCACACGAAATGCCAGCCGAGAGCGACAGTGTCCTGACCTGGTCGGGATGGCGGGATTCGAACCCGCGGCCTCCTGCCCAAATCAACTCCAGCCAGTAGCTGGACATCGCCGGGTGTCGCCCGGCATGGCATTCACTTGGGACGATGCCCGCTAGAAGCCGCTCGGCGTGGCCTGGTGTCTGCGTGCGTTGGCTCCCATTTTGGCTCCCACATCTACGGCGCCATCGGCTGCAGTTGGCTAAGGGTGTATCCGATCGGATACACTCTCTCAATCAAGGCCGCAGCGTGGACGAGGAGCATGATGCAAACTGCTGGGCTGCTTGAGAGGGCCAGGCGCCAGGCCGGGTTGTCGCGCTCGGAGCTTGCGCGCAGGGCGGGTGCGTCCCGCCCGACGCTCGCTGCGTACGCGGCCGGAACGAAGAGCCCGAACTTGGCCACTGCTGAGCGAATCGTCAAGGCGGCCGGGTTTGATCTTGATCTCATCCCCCGTCCGGTTTTCCGGGAGGCGGCCGTTGGCCATGGTCATGCAATCTACGTTCCCGCCGTCTTGCCCCGGCTGGCCGTCGACCGTGCTCTAGACCGCGTCCGGCTGCCGTTGCACCTGAACTGGTCACAGCCTGGACGGGAGTACGACCTGTCCGACCGGCGCCAGCGCGCGCGGGTCTACGAGATCGTCTTGCGCGAAGGGACCGGACAGGACATCAGCGACTATGTCGACGGCGCATTGCTGGTGGACTTGTGGCCGGACCTCATCCTGCCAGCCCCACTGCGAGGCGCATGGCAGCCGCTAATCGACGCCGTCCGCGGAGACACAGCGACTTAGATGCCTGCCCCTCTGTTGACACCGCTTCAGGTAGAAGCCACGCAGCTCTTCTTTAGCCTGCCCCAGAGCGCCGAGCCCAAGGCCAGAATTGTCGATCCTGCGTCGCAGGGCCGCTGCTGTCGGTGCTCACTTCGTTGAAGAAGATCCTCATTGCCTATTGCACACCGCGGAAGGCAGCCGAATAGTTCATGTTCCATGCGAACCACTGACGCGCTCCTCAGCCCTTCAGCCCGCCACTCCAGAAGGTTCATCGCCTCGACGGCCCTTCGGACGCAGGCCCAACATGTCCTTCGGCTTGTACAACGTCATGGCTAGACCAACAATCACTCCGATGAGGATGAGGTAGCCCGCCGCGGTCATGGCCACGCCGGGCAGGCATGGCGCCGGGCGATCAGCCGACTCACGCGAGCCGATGCCTGGTGGCGGATCCCCGGCGGTCAGGCCAAGTTCGTGCGCGGCGAGCACGTCGCCGTTCACCCGATACCCGGCGCGTCCTGACGGCTGCCCGCTGATCAGGCTCCCGGCTCGCAGCCGGTGTCCGCCTCTGCCACTCACGGGCCAGCTGCTGGAGCTTGGCGGCGGTTTCGCCAGTGGCTGCCCGCCGCCGACCGCGCAGCCCAGCAGGAACGAGGTCAGCGACGCGGCCGACAGGTTCACCGCGTGCGCGACGACCCGGGCCAGGTCGAGCACGGCCTTCTAGCTGCCATCTTCTGGGTCGAGGCCGAGTTCGGCGCATACCGCGTCCGTCCAGTAGTCGAGGGTGCTCATCGTCCTCTGTTCTCGTCGGGGTGCTCCGGTGCGGCACGCATGATCCTGCGATTGTCGGGCAGCCGTCGGGTGCTCCCCTCCCGGTCTAGGAATTCGAGCAGCGGAATCACGACCCGTCGTGAGGTCTTCAGTGCCTGTCTGGCCTCGGCCGCGGTGAACGGCTGCGGCAGGCCGGCCAGGATCTGCGCCGCGCGCCGGCCAGCGTCGGGAGCCAGCAGTACGTTGCCCGGCAGCAGGCGCAGCAGGCCGACGCGCTCGGCGGCTGCGGCGCCGCGGGTATCCAGACCCAGCTCGCGGAGCCGGTCAGCGTCGGGCGCACTGAACGGTGCGTCGACGAGGTCGTCGAGCACCGCCTGGACGGCCTTGGCCACCGGGGCGGGCAGGCCAGCGGCCGTCGGCGCAGCCGTGGCATGCGCGCCAGTGCGGCGGAGGTAGCCGCCGCTCACGTCGATTGGCTCGCCGTCCCCGTCGTCAGAGCGCGCCAGGGCCTCGACCAGGCCACGGTCGGGCAAGCCCAGCTCGGCCCGGGCCGCGTCGACGGGAAGGCCGGGAGCCAGCGGGTCGCGCTGGGTGTGCGCGGCGACGGCCGCGGCCAGCAGCTTGCGCAGCCGCTGCCAATGCGCCGGGTCGGCCAGCCAGTCCCGGTTGACCGGCGGCGGAAGCTCACGCACGCCCATGGCAGCCGCGGCGCTCGCCCGCAGCAGCCGGTGCCGACGCAGCAGGTCCGATGCTCCCGGCGGCTCAGGCCAGGAGGCCAGCTCCCGGGCGGCCGCCGCGGCCGTGCCCCGCCCGCGCAGCCGCGGCGGTGCGGCGTCGAGCACGGTCGCGCCGACGATCGGCCGACCGCCGACGTGATCGGCGGCCGCGCCGGGATCGCGCAGCAGCACCCGATCGCCCACGTGCAGCGGCAGCGCGTGCTCCAGGCTCAGCCTCGCGATGCGGCCGCCCAGCAGCCGGACCCGGGTCACCGCCCGCGCCGCGCCGACGTGCAGCGTGAGCTCGGGCGGCAGCCGCATGGCGCCATCAGGCATCTGCGGGGCTGCCAGGCGCACGTCGATCTCTCTGGTCACCACCCAGCGGCCGGCGGTGATCAGCGCCATACCGCGGCCCAGTTCGCCGGTGCCGATGCCGCGCAGGTTCAGCGCCACCCTGGCAACGCCGCTGACCTCAGCGACTGGCGCGCCGAGCGACTGCGCCCCCCGGATCCGCAGCGGCCGCGACGCTGGCGTCAGCACCAGTTCGTCCCCGGTCCGCACGGTCCCTTCCTGCAGGGTGCCGGTGACAACGGTCCCGCTTCCCTTGATCGCGAACACGCGGTCCAGCCACAGCCGGACCTCACGGCGCCGGTCGGGTCGGGGAAGCCGCGCGACGAGCCTGCCGAGCGCGGCGATCAGGTCGGGCATGCCCTGGCCGGTGACGGCGCTCACCCCGACGGCCTCCCAGCCGCCGCCACGGCCGAGGCTGGTTCCGGCGATCTTCTCCGCCGCCTGCTGCCGGGCCGGCCCGGGGTCGGCCAGGTCGGTCCGGCTGATCACCAGGATCCCGTTGCGCACGCCGAGGGCGTCAATCGCCGCGAGGTGCTCGGCCGACTGGGGCTTCCAACCCTCGTCGGCGGCCACGACGAACACCACGGCGAGCGCAGGCCCGGCTCCGGCGAGCATGTTGGTGATGAAGCGCTCGTGCCCGGGCACGTCGACGAACGCGACCTGCTCGCCGGACGGCAGCGTCATCCAGGCATAGCCGAGATCGATGGTCATGCCGCGGCGCTGCTCTGCCTCCCACCGGTCGGGCTCCATTCCGGTGAGCGCGCGCACCAGCATGGACTTGCCGTGGTCCACGTGGCCGGCGGTTGCGATGACGTGCATCGCCGCTACTGCGCGCCGGCCGCGGCGAGCACTGCCTCGGCAAGCCGCTCGTCGTCGCCGGGCGGGACCGCGCGCAGGTCGAGGAGCAGGCGGCCGTCCTCGACCCGGCCCACGACCGCCGGCACGTCGCCGCGGCGCACCGCCGCGCCCGACCGCAGGACGGCCGCGAACTGCTCGGGCAGGGACAGCGCGGCGCTCGGCAGCGTGACCCCGGGCCCGCCGCCCCCGCCCACGGCCGCGGCGGCCGGCACCGCGCGGCAGTCGACGCCGTCGGCCGCCAGCCACCCGGCCAGCATCCCGGCCCGCGCTGCGAGCGACGACTCGGTCGCCGTCATCGCTTGCCCGACCGGGGGGAGCGGCCCGTTCAGGGTGGCCTCCAGGGCGGCGAGGGTCAGCTTGTCCACCCGCAGCGCCCGCGCCAGCGGATGGCGCGCGAGCGCGGTGACGGTCTCGCGCTCGCCGAGCAGCAGTCCGGCCTGCGGCCCGCCGAGCAGCTTGTCGCCGCTGGCCGTGACCAGCCCGGCGCCCGCGCGCAGCCACGTGTCGGCGTCAGGCTCGTTCGGGAGAACCGGGCTCGGCCGCAGCAGCCCGGAACCGATGTCGCCGACAACCAGCACGCCCAGGCCCGCGAGCTCGGCCACGCTCACGGACGCGGTGAAGCCCTCGATCACGTAGTTCGAAGGGTGCACCTTCAGGACAAACGCCGTATCCGGCCCGATGGCCTGCTCGTAGTCGGCCAGCGCGGTCCGGTTGGTCGTGCCCACCTCCCGGATCCGGGCGCCGGTGGACTGGAGCAGGTCCGGGAGGCGAAACCGGTCGCCGATCTCGATCAGCTCGCCACGGCTCACGATGATCTCGCGCCCGGCGGCCAGCGCCGTCGCCGCCAGCACGAGCGCGGCGGCGTTGTTGTTGACCACGTGCACCGCCTCGCCCGCCGGGACCGCGCGCGCAAGGGCCTCGAGCGCGCCAGCGCCGCGACGGTCGCGCTTGCCCGACTCCAGGTCGAACTCCACGTCCGTGCAGCCCGCCGCGGCCAGCACCGCGTCACGCGCCGCCGCCGACAGCGGCGCCCGGCCGAGGTTGGTGTGCACGAGAACGCCGGTCGCGTTGATCACCGGGGTCAGGCTCGCCGCGGTCCTCGGCAGCGCGGCCGCCGCGGCATCCGCCACGTCCGCCGGGCTGATGGCCCCCGACCGGGCCAGATCCTGCGCCTCGGTCACCACCGCCTTGACCAGCGCCCCGCCCAACAGTTCCCGCGCCGCGACCAGACGCGGGTCGGCGAGCACCACATCGGTCCGTGGCACGTGACGGCGGGGATCCACATTCGCGACCTTACGCCGCACCGGCAGGTGAGGGGATCAGCGGAGGCGGACGGGAATCGAACCCGCCTGCGACGCTGAGCGCCGCACACCGGTTTTGAAGACCGGGGGGGCCACCAGGCACCCAGACACCTCCGCGGGCGACGTTACCCGCGCACCGGCGCCGCCCGCCATCCGGATCTGCCCAGCTCGCCGTGGCAGGCCACTAGATTGGCTGGTATGACCTACCCGAACGGCGTCCGGCTCACCCAGTACGCGCACGGCGGCGGCTGCGCCTGCAAGGTCCCGCCCGGCGAGCTCGAGGAGACGATAAAGCTGCTCGGGCCCGCCAGCCAGGGCGCGAACCTGCTGGTCGGCGTCGAGAACGGCGACGACGGCGCCGTGGTCCGGCTCGGCCCGTCCACGGCGGTGATCCTGACCGCCGACTTCTTCACGCCGGTGGTGGACGACGCGTATACGTTCGGGCGGATCGCGGCCACTAACGCGCTGTCCGACGTCTACGCAATGGGCGGCGAGCCGCTGGTCGCGGTGAACCTTCTCGGCTGGCCTCGCGACAAGCTCCCGGCCGAACTGGCGGCCGAGGTGCTCCGCGGCGGCCTGGACGCCGGCCGCGCCGCGGGTTGCCACGTGGCAGGCGGGCACAGCATCGACGACCCCGAGCCCAAGTACGGGATGGCGGTGACCGGCACCGCCGACCCGGCAACCCTGCTGCGGATCGACGCCGGCGAGCCTGGCCTCCCGCTCAGCCTGACCAAGCCGATCGGGATCGGCGTGCTCAACGCCTGGCACAAGGCGACGGGTCAGACTAGCGCCGCAGCGATCGACGTGATGACGACCCTGAACGCCGACGCCAGTCGGCTGGCCCTCGCGGCCGGGATCCAGTGCGCCACGGACGTGACCGGCTTCGGCCTGCTTGGCCATCTGTTCAAGCTGGCCAGGGCCAGCGGGGTCACCGCGGTGGTGGATCACGCGGCGGTGCCACTGATCGAGGGGGCGCGGGAGGCAGCGGATGCCGGGTACATGCCCGGCGGCAGTCGGCGCAATCTGGACTGGGTCCTGCCACACACCGACACCGGTGGCGTGGCCGAGAAGGACCTGCTCCTGCTCGCCGACGCGCAGACCTCGGGTGGGCTACTCGTGGCCGGTGAGCTGCCGGGCGCGCCCGTGATCGGGGAGCTGATCCCGCGCCGCGACAGCGTCCTCATCATCCGGTAGCCCGGCAAATTGCGCCGTGGACACCAAGAAGCCCTCGGTGAGGCGCCACAAGTTATTCAGCAGGCCCCTAGCGCCAGATAGAGATCAGGTGCCAGGCTGTGGCCGGTCAGGCCTACCTGGCGCGCACGCGGTAGCCAGCCGCGATCGGTGACCTTCCGCGTCGCGGCGAGCTCACCGCCGGTTACCTGGAGAAGCGGTTCCAGCTGGGCATATTCATCGTGAGTGATCCCTGCGCCGACAGCGATGACGTGCTTGGCTGCGAGCAGATCGTCGACGTGATCCTCGCGGTTTTCGCTGAGGACGCTCACCCGGTGCCGAGCGCTCGCGCCGAGCACCGTGCAGCGTGCCAGGCGCCCACCAGCACGTGGCGCCCGCAGTGGCAGCAACCCTCCCCACGGCCCGGCGCCTAGCGCTGCGGCGGGCAGCCGCCGCAGCCGTTCCGCGGCGACGACGCCGCGCTGCTCAGCGGGAACCTTGGCCGGCTGGCACAGCCGTTCCGCGACCGAAACAACGGCCGGCAGCACGACCCGGACAGTTCGGCTGGCGTCATCCAGTTCGCAAAGCGCGACCGCCGTCGCGCCGGTCACATCCAGCTCGCGTGCCGCAGCGATAAACGGGAGGTCGAGCAGTTCGGCTAGTTCCGGGCCGACCTGCCCGGTATCCGCATCTACCGAGTTGCGGCCCGCCAGCACCAGATCGAATCCGCCCAGGTGCCGAAGCGCGGCAGCCAGGACGGATGCGGTGGCGAGCGTGTCTGAACCAGCGAACGCCGGGTCGGTGACCAGGACGTCCTCATCGGCGCCCCACGCAACCGCCTCGCGGAGCACCTCTTCGGCGGATGGCGGACCGAGCGTCAGGGCGAGGCAAGAGCCCCCGGTCGCTGCCGCCAGCTCGACACCCTTAGCGACGGCCCTCCGGCAGTAGGCGTTCATCTCCAGGTCGACGCCTTCACGGCGAATCCGGCCCGTCGGCAGCAACTCCAGCATCTCAGCGCCGGGCACCTGCTTGATAAGTACCGCAATCCGCATGGCGGCGGGGCACCTGTCCTCTCTTCGTGATCTTCTTTTAGGCCACGGCGAAAGAGGTGCCTAACTGGGTGTCCTCATGGTCATGGGCGGTCGAGGACCGTGCGCCGATGCTCGGTGGCCAGCACCGCCGGATCGGCATCGATCTCGCGCCGCGCTGCCGACTCCCACAGCCCGATCATCGGCTTCTCGGCGAACCGCGCACCCACAGCGCGCGCAACGTCCGGCTTGAGCGGGACGCCGCCGCCGGCGACCTCGACGTGCCACGCCATCTTCGACCGCCACTCCAGCGCGTGGCAGCGGTGGTAGGCGAGGTCGATGCTCGGCGCGACGACGAGAACACCATGGTTGGCGAGCAGCTGGGAGTTCGCGTCGCCGAGGGCCTCGACAGCGGACTTGGCGTGGATCTCGTCGACGAACGTGCCGCCGTACTCGTCGTATACAGCTATCTCGCCGACAACCAGCGCCGAGGTCTGGTCATAGACGGGCGGAACGCGGTGCATGTCGGCCCAAATCGTGCTCCACTGCGGGTGGTTGTGCACGGCGACGCGGATGTCGTGGCGGGCGTGGTGCAGCGCGAGGTGCATCGCGATGGCGGGCGTGATCGTCCAGGGCCCTTCGAGGACGTTGCCGTCCATGTCGATGCGCATGATGTCGCCAGCCTGCAGCTCGTCCCAGCGCAGCCGGACGGGGTTGGTGAGCAGCGTGCCGTCGTCCTGCCGGTACGTGATGTGGCCGGCAATGCGATCGCGGTACCCGATCCGGTCCAGCGCGCGGGCGAGCAGCGCGAGTTCCGCCTTGGCCGACAGCTCGGGCATCCGTGGGGCGTACGGCTGGTCCGGGGACGGTGGCTGGTACATCGCGCGTTCCTTTTCTCCGCCGGGACGATAGGGGTGGCATCGGTGCCATAGTTATACTGAACGATAAGTGTAACTTTGGCCAGCCCGCAGGGGCGGAGCCGGGAGGCCCGGGTGACCGACGTGACGCACACCCTGCCCGTGGGCAGCAAGACACGCAGCATGGGCCGCACGATCACCGAAGGCGAGTTCTCGCTGCTCAACACCCTCAGCTGGTCGATCAGCGAGCTGCACACCAACCGCGAGAAGATGGCCGAATCCGCCTTCGGTGAGCGGCTGCTCGCCGGGACGATGCTGCTCGCGGTGGCGCAGGGCATGCACGACTCCAGCGACGGCCTGCGCGAGCTGGAGGAGACCCACGGCGTGCAGATCACCCGCACGCTGCGGCTGCAGGCCAAGTTCCGGGCGCCGGTCAAACCCGGCGACACGTTGTGGGTCGACACCGAGTTGGTCGCGGCCGAGCCGTCGGACGACGCGGGTGTCGGTGTCGTCGTGTTCCGGGACACCGCGACCAACCAGCGTGCCGAGACCGTGGTCGAGCTCGAGCGGCGGCTGCAGTTCCGCCGGACCGCGTCATAGCAGAGCCTCAGCCCGGGACGAGCCACTCCCACAGCGACGGCACCGCCGATGTCGCCGCAGCCTCCCCGACGGAGGCTGCCCAGTCCCGCTCGGTGCCCCACTCGTCGCGCCACGCGAGCGCGCGGCGGGTGACCAGCTGCAACGGATACTCCTGCGTCCAGCCGATGGCGCCGTGCACCTGGTGCGCGATGGCCGCGGCCGCCCGGACCGCCCGGGACACCCGTGCCTTCGCGACCGCGATGGCAACCCCGGCCGCCTGGATGTCCGGGGCCGAGGCGAGCACGTCGGTCGCGAGCGCCAGCGCACCGCTGGCCGCCTCCACCTCGGCCGTGAGCACCGCGGTCTGCTGCGCCACGGCCTGGAACCGGCCGATGGGTCGGCCGAACTGGACCCGCTCTTCTGCGTAGCGGAGAGTCAGCTCAAGCGCGCGGTCCAGCGCGCCGACGATCAGCGCGGCACGGGTGTACGCCCCCAGCAGCCGGAGCGTCATGACGTCGAGCCCCGCGGGGGCCGGCACGCACTCGGCCACCGCGACCGCGGCCAGGTCGACCGTGTCGCGCGGCTCGCCTGCGAGATTCCGTGACCGCGACACCGCCTCGGCCGTGACGCTGCCACTCGCCACGCAGGTCTCGCCGCCGTCGCGGACGGCGAGCACGGTGAGCTCGCCTGTCGACGGCAGCCATGAGACCACCTGCGTGCCGTCCAGCCGTGACCGGCCCACGGCCATACCCCACGTCGCCGTCGCCGGCCCTTCCGGCAGCGGAAGCGATACCGCCGCGCACAGCCACGCCGCCAGCCAGGTCTCGGCCAACGGCAGCGGTGCGGCCGCCTTCCCTGCCGCCCGCAGCACTACCGCGAGGTCCGCAACCGAGCCGCCCGAGCCGCCCGCAGCCTCGGGGATCCCGACGAGCGTGAGCCCGGTCTCGGCGAGCGTGTTCCACAATCGCGCCGGCCACTGGCCCCGCTCGGCTGCGCGCACGACCTCGCCGGTGCATCCGTCGGCGAGCACGGCCGTGACGGTCTCCCGCAGCAGCGCGGTGTCGGTGCTGCTCATCGCGCCCCGCACCCCCTTCGCCACGATGCTGCGCAAAATCTCCGTAGTGCCGCCGCGCAGCGAGAAGGTAGGGGCGGCTAGGACGGCGTCCCGGTAGTGCCGTGACAGCTCCGGGTCGGTATCGGACGAGACGCGCAGGCGCGCGGCCTCGATGACGTCGCGCTCGAACTGGGTCCCGAGGTCCTTCACGACAGCGGCGGCGAGACCCGGCGCGTCGTCAGCCGTCGTCTGCGCGGCCACCGCGAGCGAGAGCCGGCGCAGCGTATGCAGGTCGGTCAGCAAGGTCCCGAGCGCCTCGGCCTCGCGGGCGTCACCGCCGTCGGCGCGCGCTGCCAGCCGCGCCAGCAGCGGGAACGTCGAGAGGAACCGCTCGGGCCCGCTGCGTTCGAACGCCAGCTCCGACATCACCTGCTCCCAGCCGGCACCGGCCTGCCCGAGCACGTCGGCGTCCGGCACGAACACGTCGTCGAGGACGACCTCGCAGAAGTCGGCGCGCCCGGCCATCGTGGTGACCGGCCGCACCGAGACACCGTCGGCGCCCAGGTCGACGATCAGCTGGGAGAGCCCCTCGTGACGGACGGCACCGGGACTGGTCCGGCACAGCGCGAGCAGGTAGTGGGCGCGGTGCGCGTGGCTGGTCCAGATCTTGCGCCCGGTGACGCGCCACCCGCGATCGGCCCTGCGCGCCGCGGTGGCCACGGATGCGAGGTCCGAGCCGCTGTCGGGCTCGCTCATGCCGATCGAGAAGTAGCACTCCCCGCGGGCGATCGCAGGCAGGAAGCGGGCGCGCTGCTCGTCGGTCCCGTGCCGAAGCAGGCTCGGCCCGATCTGCCGCTCGGCGAACCAGTGCGCCGCCACTGGCGCGCCGGCCGCCAGCAGTTCTTCCACCACGACGTAGCGGTCGAGCGGCGACCGGCCGCCGCCGCCGTACCGGACCGGCCACGACAGACCGAGCCAGCCGCGTTCGCCGAGCAGCCGGCTGAAGGCCGGGTCGTGAGCCTCGATCCACGCGTCGCACCGGGCCGTGAAGACTCCGCGGCCGAGCGCGTCGGCGAGGAAGGCGCGCACCTCCGTGCGCAGCCGCCGGGCGCTCTCCGGCAATTCGACCGGCCCCTGCCGCAGCAGCTGCACGCGCGCCTCCCATTCGTCGCGTTATGCACAGAACCGGCGCCGTGCTGCAGGGACCCCGCTGTACGGTCGGCGTGACCTTGGCTTAGACTGACAAGGTGAAACTGAACGGACAGTGTACAACGGGGCGGAGGGGCGCGGCACGGTGAGAGACGCTGACATCGCCATCGTGGGGATCGGGGAGGCCCGGGTCGGCCGGGACGCAGGATGCACCTCGTGGGAGCTGCACGCTGAGGCTGTCGAGACGGCGCTGGACGACGCCGGCCTGGGCCTGCGGGACGTCGACGGGCTAATCAGCTGTCCCAGCACGATGGACGACCACGCGCGCCACCACGTGCTGCTGGCTGAACACCTGGGTATGCCCTGGAAGCGTTACACCGACTCGTCCCGGGTCGGTGGGGCGTCCTCCACGTCGGCAGTGCGTGACGCCGTCAACATCATCCGCGCCGGCCTCGCGGAGGTCGTGCTCATCTCCTGCGCCGACAGCCAGCGCAGCACGATCGGGCGCGGCGACACGCCGGTCGTCAAGATGGCGCACTACCACAGCCTTGACTACGAGATCCCGTACGGACCGTTGATCATCTCGCTGTACGCACTGATCGCGCAGCGCTGGATGCACGAATACGGATGGGCGCCCGAGAAGGTCGCCGAGGTCGCGGTCTCGCAGCGCTACAACGCCTCGCTGCACCCTGGCGCGCAGGAGCGCACCCCCATCACGGTCGAGGACGTGCTCAACTCGAAGCCGATCACCGACCCGCTGCACATGCTGAACTGCAGCCTCATCTCCGATGGCGGCACCGCGCTCGTCGTCACCACCCGGGAGCGGGCCCAGTCGCTGAAGCAGAAGCCGGTCTACGTGCTCGGCATGGGGAATGCCTACTCGTATTACTTCTGCTGGAACCTGCCCGACTACACCGACTACATCCGCATGCTGGTGCAGACCTCCGCTGACGCCGCGTTCGCGCAGGCCGGGGTCAGCCAGAACGACGTCGACCTGGCATTCGTAGGCGACCCGGCCGACGTCTGCACGCTGGTGGGGCTCGAGGGCATGGGGTTCGCCAAGCCGGGCGAGGGCGTGGACTTCGTACAGGACGGCCGCATCCGTATCGGCGGCGGCCTCCCCGTCAACACGCATGGCGGCTGCCTGTCGTATGCGCACCCGGGAGCTCCGGGCCAGCACCTGCACCTCATCGAGGCAGTTCGCCAGCTCCGTGGGGGCCTTGGCGACCGCCAGGTCCGCAACGCGGAGATCGCCGCCGTGCACGGCGATGCGGGAGTGCTCACCTCCCACTGCACCCTCATCCTCGGCAACGGCCGCCGTTAGCCCGCTCGACAGGAGCCGCCAGCAATGCCCATGGATCTCGAAGTCGTAGCCACCAGTCAGGACCGGCCGCTGCCCACGCCGAACTCCTTTTCCAAGCCGTTCTGGGAGGGCACGAAGCGGCACGAGCTCGTACTCCAGAGGTGCAATAAGTGCGGCACGTTCCGCTATTACCCGCGACCCCGCTGCCCCGAGTGCCTGTCGGCCGACAGCGACTGGACGAACGTGAGCGGGCGCGGCACCGTCTACAGCTACACGATCGTCCACCGCCCGCTCGCCCGCTGGTTCAAGGACAAGGTGCCGCTGTTGTGCGCGGTCATCGAGCTTGAGGAGGGCGTGCGCATGATGAGCAACGTCGAGAACGTCGACCCGTACGCCGTCACGATCGGGATGCCGGTGCAGGTGATCTACGACGACGTCAACGATGAGATCACCCTGCCGAAGTTCGAGCCCGTGCTGGCGAGGGGCCTGAAGTGTCGCAAGATCCCCAGCAGCGAGGCCCGCTCGCCGGGCTGAAGGTGCTCGAGCTCTCGTCCTTCGTCTCAGCGTCGTTCGCCGGCACGCTGCTCGGCGACTTCGGTGCCGAGGTCGTCAAGGTCGAACTGCCGGGCAAGGGCGACGGGCAGCGCGGGCTCGGCACCTTCACGCCCGACGATGACGAGCGGAACCTGTGGTGGATGGCGCTCGCCCGTAACAAGCGCAGCGTCGCCCTCGACCTGCGGGCGGAGCAGGCCCGTCCGGTCGTCGAGAAGCTGTACCGCTGGGCCGACGTCGTCACCGAGAACTTCCGGCCCGGGACGCTCGAGCGGTGGGGCATCGGCTGGGAGTTGCTGCACCGCCTGAACCCGGACGCGATCTTGCTGCGCGTGAGCGGATTCGGCCAGACCGGGCCGTACCGCGAGCGGGCCAGCTTCGAGCGCGTCGCCCAGGCGTTCAGCGGCCTGATGTACGTCACCGGCGAGCCAGACCGGCCACCACAGCGGGCTGGCCTGCCGGTCTCCGACTACACCTCTGGCGTGTGGGGAGCGCTCGGCATCCTGCTCGCATACATCCACCGGCTGCACAATGGCGCGCCTGGCCAGGTCATTGACAACGCGATCTACGAGTCGATCCTCCCGGCGATGAAGGACGATCCCGCGGTGTATGCATGGTCGGGAAAGGTCGCCGAGCGGGTCGGCAACAAGTCAGCCAATGTCGCTCCGGGTGAGGCCTACCGCACGCAGGATGGCCACTGGCTTTTCATCGCGCCCACTGGTGACAACCCGTTCCAGCGCGCCATGCACGTGATCGGGAGGCCCGAGTACGCCACCGACCCGCGCTTCGCCACCACCAACGACCGCTTCGCCAACCGCGAGCCGCTCGACCGTGCCATGGAGGAGTGGGTCGCGGCGCACGACCGTGCGGACGTCATCGCGGCGATGGAGGAGGCGGGCGTGCCGTGTGCGCGCGTGCAGTCTGTTGCCGACCTGCTGGCGAACCCGCAGGTGCAGGCGCGCGGCGACTTCGTCACGATCAAGGACGACGTCATAGGGGACGTCACCATCCCGAACGTCTTCCCACGGCTCTCGGAGACCCCCGGCAGCATCCGGCGCAACGCCCCGCGCGTCGGCCAGCACACGACGGAGGTACTCGTCGGCGAGCTTGGCGTTTCCGCCGAGGATCTGGAGTGCCTGCGACGGGCCAACGTCGCCCAGTGAATCGGCTATGCCGGCAATGACCGAACGGAGCGGCAACATGATACGGGCAGGCATCGTCTCACCTGTCGCCACGCTGAACCCGCGGTTCTTCCAGAGCTGGGAGGCGGATGCGGGGATCGAGGCGATCGCCGCCGTGGCCGAGACCGGCGAGCGCCTCGGCTATCACCACGTCACCTGCAGCGAGCACGTCGCCGTCGCGGCCGACAAGCTGCAGCTGCGCGGGCGTTCCTACTGGGACCCGCTCGCCACACTCGGCTACCTCGCCGCGCGCACGGAGCGGATCCGGCTCGCCACCCATGTGCTGGTGCTGCCGTTCCACCACCCGCTGGCGATCGCCAAGCGCTACGGCACGCTCGACCGCATCAGCGGCGGCCGGCTGATCCTCGGCGTCGGCGTGGGCTCAGCCCGGGAGGAGTTTGAGCTGGTCGGCGTGCCGTTCACCGGCCGCGGCGACCGGATGGACGACGCGCTCCGCGCAATCCGGCAGACGTTCGGGCGGCCTACGCCCTCGTACGACGGAACGCACTACTCGTTCGACGGCTGGGTCATCGAGCCGCACGGGATCCAGCAGACGGTGCCGCTGTGGATCGGCGGCCGCAGCGAGCGGGCGCTGGAGCGGGCCGTCGAGCTGGGCGACGGCTGGGCACCGCAGGGCGCAAACCACCACACGTTCGCCGAGATGGTCAAGCGCGCCAAGGAGTCGCCCGCGTTCGCCGCGCGCACGCGGCCGCTCGAGATCATCATGGCGACGCCGCCAGAGCTCGACCCGGTCGAGGAGCCTGCGCGGCTGGCAGACACGATCGCCGATCTCGAGGCGATCGGCGCGACGATGCTGAACGTGCGGCTCGTCCATCGCTCGCTCGCGCACTGCCTGGAGCAGTTCGAGGCCTACGCCGAGGTCGCCAACCGCACCGGCCTGGTGCAGTTCGGCTCGCCGTCAGCGTGACTTCGGCGCCGCTGGCTGCTCAGCGCGGCAGCAGCTCGGCGAGCACGTGCTCCTCGATCTCGACCGCGCATTCCGCACGCTGGTTAATCAGCCGTTCCGACATCTGCAGAACCGCGCGGCCGGGCGTGCTGCGCGACGCCCGCGCGCCGGTGACGGTGATATCGAGGGAAACCGTATCGCCGGCGAGCACCGGGTGCAGGTAGCGCACCTCGCATCCGACGATCGCCATCAGCCCGATGCCGTGGGCGTGGGCCAGCACGTGCATCAGCTCGCTGCTTGCCCACAGCCCCGCGGCGATCGCCACGGCCACCGGGCCTGCCAGGCTCAGCGCGCCGAACGGTGAGCGCTCGGCGGCTGTGACGTCGGTGTGCAGTGGCCCGCGTGCCCAGGTCAGGCTCGTGAGGATGCCGCACTCCCCCGCGGACACCGTCCGGGCGGCCGAGCTCACCCGGAGCCCGATCGCGCCAGCCAGCCGGGGGTCGTCCGGTGCGGGATGGCCGGGCACGTCAGCCGTTGCGGTCATCTCGGCCCTTCGCTACAATCCAACTTAGGTAACCTGACCACCCAGTTTACGCTAGTGATGCGGGTGCGGGACAGGCACACCGGCAAGCTGCCCTGAGTTCGGAGGTTGGACTGATGGCCCTGCCAAGCAAGGAGCAGCCGTGGATCGTCGACGGCGACGGGCACGTACGCGAGCCTGACCGTCTCTATGACGAGTTCTTCCCCGCGGAGTATCGCCACCTGCGGCCGCGCCACGAGGTGGACGGCGCGCGCACCAGGTACGTCCTCGGTGACGTCAAAGGCGGCTGGAAGACCACCCGGATCCAGCCGCGCAACACCGGCAGCGCAAACAAGGCACCCATCCCGGTCATGCGCGGTGAGTGGGACCCCGTGGCCCGCATCGAGGACATGCATGTCGATGGCATCTCCCACGCTGTGCTGTTCCCCACGGAGGGCATGGCGTTCGGGTGCGTGACGGACCCGGAGGCCGCCAAGGCCATGTCCCGCGCGTACAACGACTGGCTCGGCGAGTACTGCTCGGCGGACCCGGCGCACCTCAAGCACGTCGCGCACGTGCCGTTCGGCAACGTGCCAGACGCCATCGCCGAGCTCGTGCGGGCCAAGGACCAGTACGACTCCGTCGGCGTGTACGTGCGGCCCAATCCTTACCCGCCGTACGAACCGCACGGCAAGTTCGCCTCAGACCCGCGGAATGAGGAATTCTGGGCTGCGGCGGAGGATCTCGGGGTCACGGTCTGCTTCCACGAGGCGGCACTGCTGGTGTTCCCGACGCCGGGGCTCGACCGGTTCGGGCCGGAGGAGTACAACCTCATCCACGCCGGCGCGCATCCGATCGGCCAGATCTACGCGATGCTGGAGATGATGGGCACCGGCGTGCTCGACCGGTACCCCCGGCTGCGGATCGGCTTCCTCGAGGCCGGGTGCGGCTGGGTCCCGTCGTGGCTGCACCGATTCGACGAGCACGTCGAGGAGTGGGCCGGCGGCGAGCGGCTATCCCGGCTGCCCTCGCAGCAATTCCGCGAACAGGGGTTCGTCTCGACCGAGGGCGCCGAGACAGGGCTCGAATTGTTCGTGTCGATGTACCCGGACAACGTGGTGTTTGCGTCGGACTACCCGCACGCCGACTGCACGTTCCCGGGCGCCCCCGACGGCCTGCTCGAAGCCGATACGCTCACCGACGAGCAGAAGCACGCCATCCTCGCCGACAACCCGGCGAACTGGTTCGGGATCCCAGTGCCCGCTGGCCTCGCCTGACGGGAGTGGACGGGCCGGCTGCGCCCGGGTTTCACTTCCGGCGCGCCCAGGACCGGCCACAGGACGAGCTGTGCGAGGTCGCGCGGTGCGCTGACGCCCTGGGGTACCGCAGCATCTGGGTGTCAGAGGGGTGGGGGCGCGACGCGTTCGTGCTGCTCGCGCGGCTGGCGACGGTCACCTCGCACGCGCGGCTTGCGACCGGCATCGTCAATGTCTGGGGCCGCAGTCCCGGGACGCTCGCGCAGGCCGTCGCCACCCTCGACGAGGCGAGCGGCGGCCGCGCGCTGCTGGGCATCGGCGTGAGCGGGCCAAAGGTGGTGCAGGACTGGCACGGCGTCGCGTGGCGGCAGCCGCTGGCGCGACTGCGCGAGGTTACCGACATCGTGAGGCTGGCGCTGGCCGGCGAGCGGGTCGACTACGAGGGGCGGCACTTCCGGCTCAGGGATTTCCGGCTGCAGTTCACGCCGGTGCGCCCGGACGTCCCGATCTACTGGGGCGTATACGGTGAGCGGGCCGCCGCGGCTGCCGCCCGGCACGCTGACGGCTGGCTCGTCGGTGAGCGCACCCTCGGCAGCTGGCACGAGTCGGCGCCGTTCCGTGAGGCCGCGGCCGACGCGGGCCGCCCGGGCGCCGAGGTGTCGTTCATGCTGCAGGTGACCGTCTGCGACACCGGCCAGCAACGGGATGCGGCTCGCGAACTGCTCCGGCGCGACCTCGCTTTCAGGGTCGCCGGCCTCGGCGAATTCCACCGGGAATCGCTGGAGAGGCTCGGCTTCGGCGGGACGCTCGGCCGGGTCGCAGCGGCCTGGCGGGCCGGTGACCGTGGCGCAGCGACCGCGGCGGTCTCCGACGCGCTCGTCGACGCGATGGGCTGTGTCGGCAGTCCGGCCGAGGTTGCGGCCTACGTCGCGGGGGCGCGCCGGGCCGGCATCGACGAGCCGGTTGTCACGGTGGCGCGGGGCACTCCTACGGAGCGGATCCTGGCCACGTTGGAGGCGTGCGCCGCCGTCTGAGCGCGGGCATTCAATCGTTATTTGCGGAGTCTGGATAAGGTCCGATGATCCGTTGGGCGCGCAGCGAGTCGATCTCTGCGCCGGACAGGCCACACAATTCCAGGATTGCGGTGGTGGCACCACCAAGCCTGGGAGGCGGCTCGTCCGGTCGCTCCGCCATTTCTGACAGCTTCACGGGATTCCCTGGATACAGGTACGGCTGGCCCGTCGATCCCACCAATGCGGACTCGTGAATCATGCTCCTCAAGCGCACATGTTCGTCGGCGACCAGCTCGCCAATCGTGAGCAGCGGGCCCGCGGCGATTCCGGCGGCGGCAAGTCCCCGGCAGGCATCCAGGCGTGTGCGCGACTGGGACCAGGCCTCCACCGCCGGGCGGATCGCAGCCGTCAAGTTCGCTTCCCATCCCGTCGCGGTCTTCAGCCCGGGATCGTCCAGCCATGATTCCTTGCCGATCAGTGATGCAAGCTTCTGGAATTGATGGGGTCTGTTGACGACCAGGACGAAGAAGCCATCGGCACACCGGAACGCATCTACGATCCCAATTGCGGTGCTCGCCTCTTCGCGTAGCGTCCATTGATTGATCGCAAAGTCCTGAATCGCGACCATGCAGTCCAGCATCGAGATGTCGATGTGCTGGCCGCGGCCGGAGGCGTCGCGAGCGCGGAGCGCGGCGAGAATCCCGATCGCGGCATAAAGGCCCGCGACGGAGTCCCCGAGTGCCCCAGCCCCGCCCACCTCAGGGATGTGATCCTCGGACGGATCTGATGCGTAGAAGCCGACCATGGCCCCGACCACGGAGGCAAAGGCCGCCCACTCATAGTACGGCGAGGCCTTGTCATGACCGAATCCGGAAATGGAGAGATATATGATGCGGGGATCCGCTTCTCTGAAGGCCTCGTCGGAAAGACCGTACTTATCCAGTGCACCAGCCCGGAAGTTTTCCGCGAAGACATCGAAATTAGCTGAGATTCGCTGAAGTAGTTTCGCGCCCGCTGGGTGCTTCCAGTTGATGGCGAGGCTCTGTTTGTTGTGATTATTCCGGAGAAACGTACCGCCGTAGTAGGTGCCGTCGGGTCCGGTTAGGCCGGGCCGGGAAATCCGGGCCATTTCACCTGCGGGCGGGAGTTCGACCTTTACGACGTCGGCGCCGAGCCTCGCCAGGATGTTCGTGCAGAAGGGCAGCGCCTGGAACTGCTCGAGAGCCAGTATTTTGACACCGGCCAGTGGACCGCCTGCCGTAGACATGGCAGCTCCTGACTTTGGATACATCGCGATGGGCAGTACTAGGGCCGAGCTCTCGACTCCTCGATACTGTCCGGTTAGTATACACAGTAGAACTGGGCCCGGTCTGCCGCCCGTGTCCGGACCCTCGCGTCACGCGGCATTTACTGCACTATTCGACGCCGCCCATAGACGACCACAGCAGAGGACTGATCGTTATGCGAACTCGAGCGGGTGTGCTGTTCGAATCACCTGGCAAGTGGGAGGTGATCACGGTCGAGCTCGATGAGCCGCAGCGGGGCGAGGTGCTCGTCCAGCTGGCGGCGGCTGGGCTGTGCCATTCGGACGACCATTACAGCACCGGAGACAACCGCCCGGCGATCCTGCCGTTGTGCGGAGGGCACGAGGGCAGCGGCATCGTGCGAGCCGTCGGTGAAGATGTTGCCGACCTGGCCGAGGGGGACCATGTCGTCACCTCGTTCATCCCGGCGTGCGGGGTATGCGAGCCCTGCGCCGCTGGCGCCCAGCACCTGTGTGACGAGGGTAAGCACATGCCGAACGGTTTCATGCGCGACGGGACCTACCGGATGCACATGCCGGACGGCCGCGGGGTGGCTCAGACCGCCGCGGCCGGCGCTTTCTCCGAATGGCAGGTCATGGGCCAGCGTTCCGTCGTCAAGGTCCCCGAGGACCTGCCACTCGACGTGGTCGCCCTGGTGAGCTGCGCGGTCCCCACCGGGTGGGGGTCCGCCACGACGGCCGCCGGAGTCTCGGCCGGCGATGTCGTGATCGTCATGGGCTGCGGCGGGATCGGGATCAACGCCGTGCAAGGTGCGGCGCACAGCGGGGCGGCCCACGTCGTTGCGGTCGATCCCGTGCAGGTGAAGCGCGAGGTCTCTCTCCGGCTCGGCGCCACGGAGGCGTTCGCGGAAATGGCCGAGGCCAGCGAGTTCGTGCGCGGCGTGACCAACGGTCAGGGTGCCCATGCCGCGATCGTGACGACTGGGGTTTGCACGCCGGAGCATATTGGTCAGGCTTTCGCTGCGATACGCAAGGCCGGTACCGTCGTGGTTACCGGTCTGGGCAGCTATCACAGCACCGCCATCCCCGTTGACATGGCAGAGCTGACCCTGTACCAGAAGCGCATCCAGGGGTGCCTTTACGGGAACGGGTCTCCTCGTTCGCAGATCCCGAGGCTGCTGGGCCTCTACCGGAACGGCATCCTGAAGCTCGACGAGCTGATCACCCGCCGCTACAGACTCGAGCAGATCAACGAGGGGTACGCCGACATGCGCGCCGGCCTGAACATTCGCGGAATCATCGATTTCAGCATCCTCTGATCCGGGCGGTGCGGGTTGTGTCGCCGGGGCGCTATATAACTATGCCAACTCCTATTTCTCCGCGGATATCGCCTGCTGAGGGCAGCCTAGGATTGCGGCGTCAACCGCGGCCTGCTGCGATTCGGGCGGCGACTGCACCAAGAGGTACGCCCGGTCGTTAGCGGGATCAAGGTCGAAGACGTCAGGTGCCGACTCGACGCACATGGCGTGGCCCACGCACTTGCCTGGATCGATTCGCACGCGCACTGCAGCGTCTCCTCGCTGAGGCCGGCCGTCAGCCGACCGAAATCTGTAGTTCATGAATTCCGAAGTTCACACCCCAGAACCATGGTGGTTTAAAACCCGGCCTCAGCGTGAATTCTGGCATGATCTCGACGAGCGCCTCGAGCCCCACCCGAATCTCCATCCGTGCCATGTGCGCGCCGATGCAGCGATGCGGCCCGGCGCCGAACGCAAGGTGCTTGAGTCTGGTGCCGCGATCAAAGCGGACCTCCCCGGCGTCTGGGTACATGCCCTCGTCTCGCCCGGCTGACGGAGTGGAAAGAAGCACAGGCTCCCCCGCCTTGATGCGCACTCCACGGACCGACGTCTCCGCTATGCACAGCCGCGCTGTGGTCACCGTGCTGGCGTACCTCAAGAATTCCTCGACCGCCGCGGGAATCAGTTCTGGCCGGTCGCGCAGTTGGCGCAGCGCTGCCGGATGTGTCGCAAGGTAATAGAGTGACATCGACAGCGTGTTGGTAATGGTGTCGGAGCCCGCGGTCGACAGCAGCATCACGATTCTGACCTGTTCATTCAGGGTGAGCGGCCGGTCGCCATAGCGGCCCCTTGCTACCGTTGTGAGCACGTCGTCTGGAGGGTCTGCCTGCCGGCCACGCTCGACGAGAAGATCTTCGAAGTACTCTGCAATTAGCGGCCGGACTTGTGTGTCGACATGGTTCCGGAGTTTTTGGTCGCCCGAAAAGCCCTCGTGCAGGATCTGGTTCTTCCATGCCATCAGCTGCTCGGCATCCTCGACGGGCGCGCCGAGGATGAGCAGGAATGTGGAGACCGGAAGTGGCGTGCAGAAGCCTTTGACGAGGTCGCCGCCTCCCCGCTCGACGATGTTCTCGAGAAGGCTGACAGCCAGCGCTTTCGTCCGGGGCTCACTCCGGCGGATGTAGGCGGGGGAGAAAACGGCGCTAACGCTCTGCCGGTAGAGCGTGTGCTCCGGCGGGTCAAACTGCAGTGGGATCTGTGAGCCTGCGGGATCCTCAAACGGCGGTACCGTGGTCTGGACACTCGAGAAATGCTCGAAGTCGGTCAAGCCGATCTCGACGTCGTCAAACTTTGTGAAAATGTAGTGGCCACCGTGCTGGTCGCTGTGTGCTACTGGGCAATGCTGGCGGAATGCAGCAAGCTCGGAATAGGCGTCTTTAATACGTGGGTCGTAGAGACGGAAGCGGCTCGCGCGATCTGCTGCGTCAGCGTTCACGGATGGAGACGTCATAACAACCTGCCCTCGTCCGCCGCGGCCCCAGTTTTGGAGTCAAGCCATGTATACTGATCGGACAGTGTATCACTGATCGGTCAGGATCGGCGCTCAGCGAGGAGGGAAGCCTGCGTGGAGGGAATCGCGGCTCCGCAGACCCCAGACGGCGTCTCGCCGCCCGCCGACGGCACCGACGAAGCCCGGCTGTGGGATGCGCTGCAGGTCGGCAACATCCCGGTGCTCCTGATGATCCTGACGCAGCTCACTGGCGACATGACCTGGCTCGCCGAGCCCTACGCCCCGACTCGCACCCGCGGCATGGACGACAACGACACCGGCGGCTTGGCAGCCGACCTGCAGGCAGAGGTGCGAGCGGCTGCCTTTCGGGCAATCCTCGAGGCCCGCCGGCTCGCCGCGACTCCCAAAGCGCCCGACGAGTCGGTCATGGCCACGATGATGTCGGTCTGCATGGGCGAGCCGGTGCCCGCGGAGTACTCGGCGATGATGCTCGAGGAACTGGGGCTGCGATCGCGTGCACCAGAGTGGGAGCAGGTGCCGGATGCCGCGAGCCTGGCCGCCTTTCAGGTCCTTATCGTCGGTGCCGGTGTCTCGGGCCTCTGCGCCGCGATCACCCTCCAGCAGCTGGGCATCCGCTACACGGTGATCGAGAAGAACGAGTCGGTCGGCGGGACATGGCTCGAGAACGACTACCCGGGCTGCGGGGTGGACACTCCGAGCCATCTGTATTCGTACTCTTTCGCACCCAACAACTGGTCGCGGTACTTCGCCAGGCGGGACGAGATCAGGGACTACATCGAGCGTTGCGCCGACGAGTACGGTGTGCGGGACAACATTCTGCTCGGGACCGCGGTGGAACAGGCCCGCTTCGACGCCGCCTCGGGCATGTGGACGGTGCGCGCGCGGCGGGCGACCGGCGAACCCCTGGAACTCTCCGGCAACCTCCTGGTGAGCGCGGTCGGCCAGCTCAACCAGCCTGCGGTGCCGTCGATCCCGGGCGCCGACCGGTTTCGGGGCAAGGTTGTGCACTCGGCCCGGTGGACCCCCGACATCGATGTTCACGACCAGCGGGTGGGTGTCATCGGGACGGGCGCCAGCGCCATGCAGATCGTCCCGACGATCGCTGACGAGGCCGCCCGGGTGATTGTCTTCCAGCGCTCACCGCAATGGGCTGTGCCTAGCGGCAACTACCAGCGCAGCGTGCCGGACGGCGTGCGCTACCTGATGGAGCACGTGCCGTTGTACGCGGCCTGGTACCGCTGCCGGCTCGTCTGGTCGTTCAGCGACAAGGTCCACGAGTCGCTGCAGATAGATCCGGAATGGCCCGATCAAGCCCACTCGATCAACGCGATCAACGACGGGCATCGCCGCTACTTCACGAGGTACCTGACGGAACAGCTTGGCCCGCGCCAGGATCTGCTCGGCCGGATGCTGCCGCAGTACCCACCCTTCGCCAAACGGATGCTGATCGACAACTCCTGGTACGCGACCATGACGCGCGACGACGTCGAGCTGGTCACCGAAGGGATCCGCGAGATCGTTGCGGACGGGGTGGTTGACAACGCCGGGACCCACTACGCGGCCGACACCCTCGTCTATGCGACCGGCTTCCAGACTCTGCGTCTCGTGGGCTCTTTCGACGTCTACGGCCGGGACGGCCAGACGCTCCGGGAGACATGGGGTGAGGACGATGCGTTCGCCTACTTCGGGATGACCGTTCCCGGGTTCCCGAACTTCTTCTGCCTCTACGGCCCGAACACCTCGCTCGGCCATGGCGGCAGTTTGATCTTCCTGACCGAGTGCGCGGTCCGCTACGTCGCGCGGCTGGCGGAGCGGATGATCCTCGAGGACATCGTGACCCTCGAGTGCCGCGAAGACGTCTGCGCGCGTTACAACCGCGACGTCGACGCGGCGCACTCGAGAATGATCTGGAGCCACTCCGGGGCGACCAACTGGTACCGGAACGCCCGCGGCCGGGTCGTCACCAACTCTCCCTGGCGAGTGGTGGATTACTGGCGCATGACATACGAGCCTGATCTGGCCGATTTCGTAGTGCGACGACACACTGACGTCGACGGGCCAGCGGAGTTATGCTGACCGAACAGTATACAGCTGGCATGCATCGCGTCGGAGGACGTCTACGCGAATCGGAGCGAGACCAATGACCTCGACCGCCACCCCTCCCGCCACGTCGGCGGGGGCACGCGACCGAGCCGCCCACGATCGCAAGGTCCGCAGCTTGCTACGGCCGCAGTCGGTCGCCGTGATCGGTGCTTCCGGGACCCGGACACGCATCGGCGGCATTATCGTGAGCCTGCTGCAGCGATATAAGTTCCCGGGCCAGGTGTTCCCGGTCAACCCGAAGTACGAGGAAATCCAGGGCTTCCGCTGCTACGCCTCCGTCACCGACATCCCGGCCGAAGCTGAGATCGACGTCGCCATCGTCTACCTGTCCGCCGACCAGGTGAACGACGTGGCCCGTGCCTGCGGTGAGCGCGGCGTCAAGGCCCTCGTCGTCATCAGCTCCGGCTTCGCGGAGGTCGGTGGGGACGGGGTGCGCCTGCAGCAGGAGCTCGCGGTAACGGCGAACGCGTACGGCATGGCGATGTGCGGGCCGAACTGCGCGGGCCTTGCCACCTTCGTCGCGGACTTCGTCGCGTACGGGACGACGAACTTTATCGACCTCGAGCACGTCCAGAAGGGCAACGTCGCACTGCTATCGGCGTCCGGCGGCCTCGGCAACACGGTCTTCACCTACTGCCAGGAACGGCAGGTAGGCCTCAGTCACCTCGTCGGCATCGGCAATGAGGCGGTCTCGACCGCCGCCGACTACCTCGACGTGCTCGTCGACGACCCGGATGTCTCGGTGATCCTCGGCAACATCGAAGCGGTGCGCGACCCGGTGCGGTTCTTCGGCGCGGCCGACCGCGCCGCCGCCGCTGCGAGGCCCATCGTCGTGCTGAAGGGCGGGCGCAGCGAGGCCGGGCAGCACTCGATCATGACGCACACCGCCGCCCTCGGCGGCTCGCCGCAAGCGTTCGCCGGCGCATTCCGCAAGCACGGCATCATCCAGGTCTACGACCTCGACGATCTGGCCGACTGCGCGATGCTGCTGACCCGCATCACGCCCGGCGTGGGCCGCCGGCTGGGTGTCTTCAGCCTCCCGGGTGGAGGCACCGGACTCGTCTCCGACCTCGCCGCCGACCACGGCTTCGAAGTGCCCGATCTCGCGCCGGAGACCATCGCGAAACTGAAGCAGATCCTCCCCGACATCGCGATCCCCAAGAACCCGCTTGACCCGACGGCCGGCTTCGGCCGCGACTCGCAGAAGATGCAGGAGGCGCTGAAGATCTTCAGTGCCGACCCAAGCGTCGACATCCTGGTCTTCTTCCCGCTCGCCTCGCAGGTCGACTACTCGCTGAAGCTTGCGCGTGATCTGGTGGCTGTCAAGGATGCGATCGGCAAGCCCATCGTGGCCATCTGGACCGCGGGCCGCCAGCTCGAGCCCGGCGCATGGCGCACGCTGCACGACGCCGGAATCCCGCTGTTCACGCAGACGGGCGCGGCCTTCCGCGCGCTGGAGCGCGTCCGCTGGTACGCCGAGTTCCTCGCCGGGCGCGCTGACCCGGAGGCCGCCGACTTCGGGCCCCATCTCGGCCAGGCGCCGCAGGACGGCACCCCACGCGACGAAATCGCCCGCTTCGGCGTCCGGATGCCGCGGGCACAGCTCGCCACCTCCGCTGAGGAAGCGGGCTTGACCGCGGTCTCGTTCGGCGGCCCCGTCGCGATGAAGATCGCCTCGCCCGACATACCGCACAAGACCGAGGCTGGGGGCGTCCGGCTCGGCGTCGCGGGCGGCGACGCGGCCCGCGCCGCCTTCGAGGAGATCGTCGCGCACGCGCGCGCATATGCGCCTGCGGCCTGCATCGATGGCGTCGAGATCCAGGAGATGGTGCCGGAGGGCGTGGAGATTCTGCTCGGTGTGTCCACGGACGACCAGCTCGGCCCGATCCTGACCGTCGGGCTGGGCGGGGTGCTGACCGAGGTTCTGCGTGACGTGGTGCAGCGACCGGTCCCCGTATCACGCGCGGAGGCGCGCCGGATGCTGGCGGAACTGCGCAGCGGCTCGGTGCTCGACGGCTTCCGTGGCCGGCCGGCCGCCGATGTCGACGCGCTCCTCGACACGATGCTCGGGCTGTCCGCTCTCGCCGACGCCTGGCGCGACCGCAGGCCGGAGATCGACCTGAACCCCGTTGTGGTGCTGGAACGTGGCCGGGGCGCTGTGGCGGTCGACGCCCTGGTACAGCTGAGCCCGGCCCGGTGACAGGGCCGCCCGCCATCGGCATCCTGCTGCCGATGGCCGGCCGGGGGATGCCGGCCGCGCAGCTCCTTGGCGAGCTCACCGCGGAGGTCCAGGCTGCGGAGGAGGCCGGGCTTGACCTCGCGCTCATGCCGGAGCACCACGTCGGCCCGCCGGGGTCGCTCACCTCGCCGCTCACCGTCGCCGGCTGGCTGCTGGCGCGGACGTCGCGGATCCGCGTTGGCACGGGCGTGCTGCTGCTGCCGCTGCACCCTGTAGTCCGGGTGGCGGAGGAGGTGGCATTGCTGCAGCAGGCCTCGAATGGGCGGCTCATCCTGGGCGTGGGTGCCGGTTATCAGGAGGCCGACTTCGCCCTGTTCGGTGTCGACCGGCGGCGCCGCACCTGGCTGCTCGAGCAGGCGCTCGCCGGGCTGCGCGCGAGCTGGAACGGCGAGCCGGTCCGCGACGTGACGGTCCGGCCCGGACTCGAGGGGACGCAGCCACCACCGGTCTGGCTGGGCGCATGGTCCGAGCCAGGAGTGCGGCGCGCGGCGCGGCTGGCCGACGGCTGGATCGCCGACCCTGTCCGCACCGCCGGCGAGGTGGCCGGGATGGCCCGGCTCTACCGGGACACCTGCGGAGGCGGCAGCGGGCACGTGGTTGTCATGCGCGAGGGCTGGGTCGGACCCGACACCGGCGCGGCGCGAGCCGTTTACGGCCCGGCTGTGACGCCGGTGTACCGGTACTACCTGCGCAGCGGCGCCTTCCCCGCGGGCAGCGGCGTGACCGAGGCAGACCTCACGTTCGACGGCGCCCTGGGAGAGCGGGTCGTCGTCGGCTCACCGGCCGATGTCGCCGGTGGGCTCGCTTCGCTGGTGGAGGGTACCGGCGCGGACACCATCGTACTGGCGCTGCGGCATCCGGGCGGCCCGCCGCACGCCGAGGTGCTGGAGGCGATCCGGCTGCTCGGCACCGAGGTCCGGCCGCGCCTCGACGAACGTCTGGCATCGAGGGAGGCCATTTCGTGACCGTATCTGAGACACCCGCCGCGCTGGACGACATCACCGTGGTCGACCTGTCGCCGATGATGCCGGGCCACTTCTGCTCGATGATCCTGGCCGACCTCGGCGCCCAGGTGATCAAGGTGGAACGCCCCGGCACCGGCGACTACTCGCGCAGCAGTTACCCGGGCACGTTCGAGTCGGTGAACCGGAACAAGCAGAGCCTCACCCTCGACCTGAAGCATCCACAAGCGCGGGATGTCCTGCACCGCCTGGTCCGGGAGGCCGACGTCGTGCTCGAGGGCTTCCGGCCCGGAGTGGTCGCGCGCCTCGGCGCCGACTACGAGACGCTGCGCGCGCTGAAGCCGGACCTCGTGTACTGCTCGCTCTCCGGGTACGGCCAGGACGGCCCGTACCGCGATCTCACCGGGCACGACCCCAACTACCTCGCGGTGGCCGGCGTGCTGAGTCTGGCGGGTGCCCCCGAAGGCCCGCCGGAGGGTGTGGTGGGCGCGTCGATGGCGGACCTCTCGGGCTCCTGGTTCGCCACCATCGCGATCCTCGCCGCGCTGCGTGCACGCGACCGTCACGGCATCGGCCAGTACATCGACGTCGCGCTCGCGGACGCCTCCTACGCGCTGATGCAGAGCCGCATGGTCGAGTACCTCATGAACGGACGGCCGGACAAGGCCACGCTCATGGCGCGCCCCGGCATCGGCCTGTTCGAGACGAGCGACGGCAAGTACCTCACCACCGGCGCGGCGGAGAACCACTTCTGGCGCGCGTTGTGCACCAGCCTCGGCCTCGACGACTGGGCGGCCGACGATGCTTTCGCGACCCCGCCGCAACGGCGCGCGCAGGGCTCGGTGATCCGGAAACGGCTGCGCGAGGCGTTCCTGAAGCGGACCCGCGACGAGTGGCTGGCCGACCTGCGCGCGGCGGGCGTGCCGTGCGCGCCCGTCAACGACCTGGGAGAGGCCGCCGACGACCCGCACGCCAGGGCCCGCCACATCATCGAGTGGATGGACCATCCGGTCCTTGGCCGGCTTCCGCAGATCCGCTTCCCCGCGCTGATGTCGGGTACGCCGGCGACGATGCGCACCCGGCCGCCGCTCCTCGGCGAGCACACCGACGAACTGCTGACCGAACTCGGGTATGACGCGACGGGCATCGCCGAACTGCGCGCGGCCGACGCCGTCTGAACTCCGCGGGCACCTGCCGCGCCTGCTCCACCTCCGTGGCCGGAACGCCCATGCGATATACTATCTGGTCAGTACACCTATCTGCGGCCGCGGAGGAGCACGTGAACCTCGATTTCACTCCCGAGCAGGAGGCATTGCGCGACGGCATCCGGGAGCTGGCCGCGCAGTTCAGCGAGGAGTACTGGTCGGAGAAGGACGAGGCTTGCGCCTTCCCGTGGGAGTTCCACGAGGCGCTGGCCAAGGGCGACTGGCTCGGCATCTGCATTCCCGAGGAGTACGGCGGCGGCGGGCTGGGCGTCACCGAGGCGTCGATCATTGTGCAGGAGATCGCGGCCTCCGGCGCGTGCCTGAACGGCGCGAGCCTGGCGCACACGGCGGTGTTCGGCCTGCTCCCGATCATCCGGCATGGCACCGACGAGCAGAAGCGGCGCTTCCTCCCCCGCGCCGCCGCGGGTGACCTGCATCTGGCATTCGCCGTGACCGAGCCGGACGCGGGCACAGACACCGGGCGGACGTCGACGTTCGCCAAGAAGGTCGACGGCGGCTATCTCGTCTCCGGCAAGAAGGTCTGGATCACCAAGGCGCAGGAGGCCGAACGGCTGCTGCTGCTCACCCGGACGACGCCGCTGAGCGAGGTCAAAAGGAAGATTCACGGCCTCACGCTCTTCTTCGCCGAGGTCGACCGCGACCACATCGACATCCGCCCCATAAAGAAGATGGGCCGTAACGCGACGGACTCCAACGAACTGTTCATCGACGAACTCTTCGTGCCCGATGAAGACGTCGTCGGCGAGCCCGGCCACGGCTTCCGCGTGCTGCTCGACGGGCTGAACCCGGAGCGTGTGCTGAACGCGCAGGAGTGCATCGGGATCGGCCGCGCCGCGCTACGGCGCGCCGTCGAGTATGCGAAGACCCGCATCGTGTTCGACCGGCCGATCGGCATGAACCAGGGCATCCAGTTCCCGCTCGCCGAGGCGCTCGCCGAGCTGGACGCGGCCGAGCTGATGTGCTGGCGGGCCGCACGCCTCTACGACGACGGGATGCCATGCGGCCGCGAGGCCAACACCGCGAAGTACCTCGCCGCCGAGGCCGCGTTCCACGCCACCGACCGCGCCGTGCAGACGCACGGCGGCTACGGCTACGCCAAGGAGTACCACGTTGAGCGGTACTTCCGGGAGGCGCGCGTGCTGCGGCTCGGGCCGGTCAGCCAGGAGCTGATCCTGGCCTACCTCGGCGACAACGTGCTCGGCCTGCCGAAGTCATACTGAAGGGCACCCAATGCTGCTGGAACCGTGTCGCGCTGATCACCGGTGCCGGCCGAGGTGTGGGGCGGGAGATCGCACTGTGCTTCGCTCGTGAGGGCGCCGCCATCGTGGTCAACGACGTCGGGGCGGATCTCGGCGGAACGGGTGCGGACCGCGGCCCGGCGGACGAGGTCGTCGACGAGATCCGTGCGATCGGCGGCCAGGCCGTGGCCGTCTACGACTCCGTGGCCGACTTCGCGGCCGCTGGCCGGATCACCGACGCGGCTTTCGACGTCTTCGGCCGTGTCGACATCCTCGTCAATAATGCCGGCATCCTGCGGGACCGCACGCTGGTCCGCATGTCGGAGGAGGAGTTCGACACCATCATCGCTGTGCACCTGAAGGGCGCCTTCAACATGGCCAGGCACGTGGCGCCGCGCATGCGCGAGCAAGGCTACGGCCGAATCATCAACATGACGTCGTCATCGGGTTTGCAGGGCAACTTCGGCCAGACCAACTACAGCGCCGCCAAGGGCGGCATCATGGGCATGACGTTCACCTGGGCCCTGGAGCTCGGCGGCTCGGGCATCACCGTCAACGCCTTCGCGCCGGTCGCGGCGACACGCATGAGCCTGCCGCTGTACGAGCGCGCCGGTGTCGAGCCGCCCGACTATGCTCATCCCCGGCACAACGGTCCGTTCGTGGCCTATCTCGCCTCGGAGCACGCGGGCCACGTCAGCGGGCAGGTCTTCACGCGCTTCGAATACGGCTACATGATCTACAACGGGCCGGAGTGGCGGGCCGCGATGTTCCGCGAAGACGACTGGACACCACAGCAGGTGGCTGACCGGTTCGACGTCACGCTGGGCCGTTTCGTGCAGCCGATCGGCATCCGGCCCGCCTCCACCTGGAAGACGAGCTAGGCGCTAGGGGTTCCAGGCCGCGATCTAGGCGCTACAGGTTCCACCCCGGCGCCGGCGCGTTGTCGTCGAATCGGATCGAGACCCGCTTCAGCTTCGTGTTGCCCTCGATCGCACCGTCACCCGAGGCGTTGCCGAGGCCGCTGTTCTTGTACCCGCCGAACGGCAGCGCGGGGTTGTACAGCCGGGCGGTGTTGCACCACACCGTGCCGGCCTCGACCCGCTCGGCCATGCGCAGCAGGCGGCCGGAATCCCGGGTCCAGATGATCGCAGCCAACCCGTACTCGACGTCGTTGGCCAGCGCGAGCGCCTCCTCCTCGTCGTCGAAGGTGAGGACGGTGAGGACTGGGCCGAAGATCTCCTCCTGCGAGATGCGCATGGACGGCGTCGCCTCGGTGAAGATCGTCGGCTCGATGTAGAACCCGACATCGCCTGGCACACTGCTCGGGCGCCCGCCGCCGAGCTCCACGTGCGCCTCCGACCGGCCGATCTCGAGATAGCTCTGCACGCGCTCGTACTGCTTCTTGCACACGATCGGGCCGATGTGCACCGCCGGGTCCATCGGGTCGCCGACACGCATGCGCAATGCCTGCTCTTTCAGCCGGGCCACGAACTCGTCGGCGACGCTGCGCTCGACCACGAGCCGCGTGCCGGCGCAGCAGACCTGACCGGTGTTGTAGAAGACCCCCCACAGCGTGCCGCGCACGGCCTCGTCCATGTTCGCGTCGGCGAAGACGATGTTCGGCGACTTGCCGCCCATCTCCAGCACGACCTTCTTGAACGTCGACGCCGCTGCCTCGTTGACCTTGCGGCCGGTTGGCACGCTGCCGGTGAAGGAGACCCCGTCCACGCCCGGGTGCGAGGACAGCATCGCGCCCACCCGGCCGTCTCCGGTCAGCACGCTGACGAGTCCCTCGGGCATGCCCGCGGCCAGGGTCAGCTCGGCCAGCCGGAGCGCCGACAGCGGCGAGAACTCCGACGGCTTGACCACCACGGCGTTGCCGAACGAGAGCGCCGCTGCGACGCGGCCGACGAAGGCCTGGATCGGCCCGTTCCATGGCAGGATGACCCCGCTGACACCCAAGGGCTCGCGCACCGTGTACGACAGGTGCCCCGGTGTGACGGGCGTCAGGTCTCCCCAGATCTTGTCGGAGAGACCGGCGTAGTACCGGCACAGCTTCGACGTCACCGGCGTGCTGGCCAGGGCATCATTGATCGGCTTGCCCATGTCCATGGTGTCGAGCTTCGCGAGTTCCTCGCTGTGCTCCACCAGCAGGTCGCCCCACCGCCAGAGGTGCTCGCCGCGCGTCGCCGGTGACATCTTCCACCACGCGCGCTGTGCCTCGCGCGCCGCGGCGACGGCGTCGTCGACGTGATCCTGGTCGCTCTGCACGACCGTGGCGATGACCTCCTCCGTCGCCGGGTTCATGGACTCGAACGTCTCGGTGCTCCGCGAAGCGTCCCGCCGGCCGGCGATGAACGGGTACTCGATCCCGTTGATGTCACCCATGGATGCTCCTGTCCTGCGCGGTCGGCCATCGGCCGCGGACGGCCGCGGACGGCCGCGGGCTACCCGCGAGACGCCCGCTCTGTGCATAAAAGTATACTGGTCGGACGGTATCTGCAACGTCGGCATCCGCCGTGCCGCGCTCATCTGGCCTGAGCTGTTCGGCGCGGCCAAGGCCAATGAGCGTCGCAGAGGCCGACAGCGACCGCCGCAGAGGCTGGCCAGTGACCGCTGCCCTCAGCCACGTGCGCCGGTTTCCGGAACGCCGTAGCCGTCCAGATCCCAGATCGCCGGCCAGTTGTCGCGCACGTCCTCGGCCGTGAGGTCGGGGTTCACGTACCCCGTGGTGATCCCGATGAAGATGCGCGCGACCCGGCCACGCCGCACGGAGATGATCTCCCCGCTCACCGGGCACTCCTCGCTCGCCAGGTACGTGACGACCGCGGAGACCTGCTCGTTACGCGCGACAGCCGCCCGTTCCGGCGTCATGAGATCCTCGGTCATGCGGGTGAGGCCCACCGGCCCGATCGCGTTCACCTTGATCCCGGCCCGCTGCCCTTCGATGGCCAGCACCCTGGTGAGACCGATGAGCCCGGTCTTCGCGGCACCGTAGTTGGCCTGGCCGAAGTTGCCGAAGATGCCGGAGTCGGACGAGGTGTTGACGACGCGGCCGTAGCCCTGCTCGCGCATGACCGGCCAGGCCGCCTTGAGAACGGAGAACGCGCCGCGGAGGTGCACGGCGAGCACCGCGTCGATCATGCCCGGCGTCATGTTGGCGAACGCCTTGTCACGCAGGATGCCCGCGTTGTTGACGACGATGTCGAGCCGGCCGAGTTCCCGCACGGCGCGCTCGGCCATCGCGGCGCCACCCTCGAACGTCGAGACGTCATTGGTGTCGGCGATCGCGGTGCCGCCACGTGCCCGGATCTCCATGACGAGCTGCCCCGCGACGCTGGTGTCGTTGCCCGTGCCGTCGAGGGCGGTGCCGAGGTCGTTGACGACGACGGCGGCGCCCCGGTCGGCGAGCATGAGCGCGTGCGAGCGGCCGAGCCCTCGCCCGGCGCCAGTGATGAGCGCCACGCGTCCGCTCAGGTCGATGGCTGCCAACTCTGCTGGCCCGTCAGCCGCCGTACACGACAACGCCGCGGACGTTCCTTCCTGCCTTGAGGTCCTCGACCGCGACATTGATGTCGTCGAGCGGGTACGTGCGCGACACGAACTCGTCCAGCTTGAGCCGCCCGGCGCGGTAGAGGTCGAGGTAGCGCAGCGCGTCCCTCGGCGGGTTCATGCCGCCGGCCATCGTCGACGTGAGCGTCTTCGCCGACCGCATCATGTGCGCGGGGTGCACCGGGATGTGGTCGAGGTCCATGTCGGCGGCGCCCACCAGCACCGCCACACCGCCCGGCCCGAGCGCCTCGATGGCCGTAGCGAGGTGCTCGGGCAGCACGTGGTCGATGGTCAGGATCGCCTTGTCGACACCAAACCCACCGGTGAGCTTGCGGATCGCATCGAGCACGTCGCCGTCACGCGGGTTGACGAACTTCGTCGCGCCGAACTGCTCCGCGAACGCGCGCTTGTTCTCGTTGACGTCGATGGCGATAACCTCCGCGGCGCCGCCGATGACCGCGCCCTGGATCGCGGCGATGCCGACGCCGCCAACCCCGAACACGGCGACGCTGTCCCCCGGCTGGACCCGGGCCACGTTGAGCGAGGCTCCGACGCCGGTCGAAACGCCGCAGGAGACCAGCGCCGCCACCTCCAGCGGCACCTCAGGCGGAACGGCGATCAGGTTGTACTCCGGAATCACCGACCACTCGCTGAACGCCGCGAGCCGCGAGCCGGTGCCGATGTCCTCGCCGTTCGCGCCGTGCATGCGGTATGTGCCGTCGAGGAGCGTGCCGTCGCCGATCCCGAGGCCGTTCACGCAGTGGGTGAGCCTGCCCCGGGTGCACTGGGCGCAGCGACCGCAGGACGCGACGAACGTCTGGATCACGTGATCGCCCACGGCGATGCGGCTAACACCCGGTCCCACCGCCTCCACGACCCCCGCGCCCTCGTGGCCGCGCACCACCGGCATGCGCGAGCGGCGGTGACCGGTGATGAAGTGCACGTCGGAGCCGCACACACCGGCGGCCGCCATCCGCACGAGGACCTCACCGTCCTTGGGTGGATCGAGCTCGATCTCCTCCACCGAGAGCGGCTGGTTGATCTCTCGCATCACGGCGGCTCGGGTGCGCACGGCGCCTCCTAGGGTGAGCTTGGGGTAACCGCGTTATTGTATACTGACTGGCCAGTCTTCATTCAATCCCCGGGCACGCTGCTCTCCGGACTGCGCCTGGGCGCCGCCAACCCGACGCCGGGCCGAACCGGCCACCCACGCCCGATCTCGTACGCCCGCCCGATCCGCAGCACCGTCGCCTCGTCGAACGGGCGGCCGATGATCTGCAGGCCGATGGGCAGGCCGTCACGGTCGTGACCACACGGAATGCTCAACGCCGGCTGCCCGGTCAGGTTCGCTGCGCGGTTGAACCGGCCGTAACAGCTGCTCGCGGTTTCCACCACACCGTCCTCCCAGCGGACCACCGGGTCCGCCGCAGGCACCGCGGTGGCCGGTGTCGCCGGCAGCAGCACGGCGTCCAGGCCGTCGAACGCCGTGCGCCACATCGCCGCGATGCGGGCACGGGCGCGCAGCGCGTCGACGTAACTCACCGCGAGCACGAGGGAACCCTGCTCGAGCGCCTCCCGGGTCGAGGGCTGCAGCAGGTGCGGCCGCTCCCGCAGCACGCGGGCGTGCACGGCCGCGGCCTCCGGGCGCGCGAGGCTGAACGCGAGCATGTACTCCCCCGCGGGCAGTTCGACGGGGCAGATCGTCGCGCCGCACCGGACGAGCGCCTCGGCCGCAGCGGTGACCGCTTCCGTCACGGCGGGCTGGACGCGTGCGGCGAAGAACCCCGTCGCCAGGCCGAGCACCAGGCCGTCCACCCCGCGATCGAGGCCGGCGCGGTAGTCCGCGGCCGGGAGGTCCAGCGACACGGGGTCGCGACTGTCGTGGCCGGCCAGCACCGTGAGCGCCAGCGCGGCATCCGGCACGTCGCGGACGATCGGGCCGATCGTGTCCAGCGACCACGCCGCCGGCATGATACCGCTATTGCTGACGCGGCCGTAGCTCGGCTTGAGACCCACCACCCCGCACAGCGACGCCGGGATACGTACCGAGCCGCCGGTGTCGGTGCCCAGAGCGAGCGCGCCCGTCCCGGCGGCAACCGCAGCGCCCGAGCCGCCGCTCGAGCCGCCGGGTATCCGGGAGAGGTCGCGGCTGTTGCGGGTCGCCGGGGTGATCACGCCAAGGGCGAGCTCGTGGGTCTCGGTCTTGCCCACGATCACCGCTCCCGCGGCGCGGAGCCGGGTCACGCAGTGCGCGTCCTGCTGCGCCACGCGGTCGGCGTAGGCGCGGCTGCTGCCGGTGGTCGCCTGGCCGGCCACGTCGATGACGTCCTTGACCGCCACCGGAAGGCCGTGCATCGGGCCGCGAACCCGGCCCGCGCTCCGCTCGATGTCGCAGGCGCGGGCCTGCGCCAGGGCCTCTTCGCCGAGCACGACCCGAAACGCGCCGACCTTGGCGTCGACGGCTTCGATCCGGTCGAGAACCGAGCCAACCAGCTCGACCGACGACAGCCGGCCGCTGGCCTGCTCGGCCGCTGACTCCGTCAGCGTCAGCTGCCAGGGATCCACGTCATGCCCACCGCGGGTCGAACCGCACGCCGGGCGGCGTGTCGTCCAGGTTCAGCTCCCGCAGCCTGAGATAGCCGGCGTTGGCAGCCCGGATCCGCTCGGCCAACGTCGTGGCGTCGCCTGGCAACAAAGCCTCAGCGGCCAGCGTCGCGGCGTCGCCCGGCAAGAAAGCCTCAGCGGGCAGCGCGGCCTGCTCTTCTGTGTGGTTCCACGGCCCTTCCAACGGCTCTCCCCCTACACAGTTTCTCTGCCACCGGCTGATCAGGCCCCGTCACACTGGCCGACGCTATAATATACTGACTGGACAGGATTCATATCAGCGCAGCACCTGCGGCACAGTGCAGCTGAACCCAGTGCAGTCGAACACAGTGCGGCCGAACACAGTGCAGCCAGGCCCGGAGGCGCCATGCCACGTCGACCCGTCATCGTCGGTATCGGTGAGTCCGACGGGCCGGTGGCGCCGCACCTCTCCGACGAGGGCCATCACGCGCAGGCGACCGTCCGGGCACTGGCCGACGCGGGCCTCACCCGCGCGGACATCGACGGTTACGGCACACCCAGCGTCACCGGCGTGTCGATGGGCGCGATCCGGACGGCCGAGTACCTCGGCTTGCGGCCTGGCTGGCTCGACGGCACGAACATCGGGGGCGCGTCGTACGAGCTGCTCGTGCAGCATGCTGCGCGCGCGATCGAGGCTGGCGACGTCGAGACGGTCCTGCTGACCTACGGCGAGGCCTCACGCAGCGGCGGCCGGGCCATCGGCACGCGGCAGCGCGGCGGCGCGCTCGAGGCACGCGGCCACGACCAGTGGACCTACCCATTCGGCAACACCCTCATCGGCTCGTACGCACTCGCCGCGCGCAGGCACATGACGCAGTACGGTACGACGCCCGAGCAGCTCGCCGCGATCGCGGTGACCACGCGGGCGCACGCGGCCCGCAACCCGGCGGCGATGCACCGCGAGCCCATCACGGTTGCCGACGTGCTCGCGTCGCCGATGATCGCCGATCCGCTGCACCTGCTGGACTGCTGCGTGATCAGCGACGGCGGCGGCGCAGTCGTCCTCACCACCGAGGAGCGGGCCCGCGACCTCCCCGCGCGGCCGGTCTACATCGTGGGGGCCGCGAGCGCGGCCACGCACGTCAACATCGGCTGGATGCCGGACCTCACCACGACGGCCGCGGCGGTCAGCGGGCCGCGCGCGTTCGCGCAGGCCGACGTGCAGCCGAAGGATGTCGACCTCGCCATGCTGTACGACTCGTTCACGATTACGGCCCTGCTGCAGTTCGAGGACCTCGGCTTCTGCGCGAAGGGCGAGGGCGGCGCGTACGCGGCAGAGACGACGCTGCCGTACAACACCGACGGCGGCGCGCTCTCCTCGAAGCATCCCGGCATGCGCGGGATCTTCCTGCTCACCGAGTGCGTCCGGCGCATCCGCGCGGGCGGCGCGCGCCTCGCCGTCGCCAGCGGCATCGGCGGTGAGCTCTCCGCCAACGGGACGGTCCTGCTCGCATCGGAGCCCAGCACATGAACGCCTACGCCAAGCCGGTGCCCGTGGCCGACGCCGTGTCCGAACCGTTCTGGAGCGCGCTGCGCGACGGGACGCTCGTGCTGCAGCGGTGCGAGAGCTGCCAGCGGCACCAGTTCTACCCGCGGGCGGCGTGCAGCCACTGCGGCGCGATGGAACTGCGCTGGGAACCGGTGAGCGGCCGCGGGCAGGTCTACTCGTACACGGTCGTCCACCGCAGCGGAGTGCCGGGCTGGCGCGACGAGGTGCCCTACGTCGTCGCGCTCGTCGAGCTCGACGAAGGACCGCGCATGCAGACCAACGTCGTCGGCTGTGACCCCGGCGAGGTCACGGTCGGCGCACGGGTCCGGCTCTCGCCCACCGCGGTGACCGAGTCGGTCACTCTTCCGCTGTTCGTCCTTGACCGCTGACTCGCAGTCACATCCGGGAGAGCAACGATGCCCATCGGGATCAGCGAGGAGCACGAGGACCTGCGGCGTTCCGTGCGGTCGTGGGTCGACCGGCACGGCGGCAACGGTGCCGCCCGCGAGGCGCTGACGGCCGAGGACGACGCGCTGCCCGCGCTGTGGCCGGAGCTGGCCGCGCAGGGATGGCTCGGGCTGCACGTCGCCGAGGACCTCGGCGGGTCGGGCTACTCCCTCGCCGAGGTCGCGGTCGTGCTCGAGGAACTCGGCCGGTGCTGCCTGCCCGGGCCCTTCCTGCCCACCGCGATCGCGGCCGCGCTGGTACAGGCCGGTGACGGGCCTGCGGACCTCCTCGCCCGGCTCGCCGCGGGCACCACCATCGCCTCGGTCGCGCTCGAGCCGGGCGGTGTGGCCGCGACCCGCGACGGCGACCGGTGGCTGCTGACCGGCACGACGGCGCCGCTGCTCGGCGGCGGCCTGGCCGACATCGCCGTCGCCCCGGTCCGCACGGCGCAGGGCGACATCTGGGCCGTGCTGCCGCGGGCGGCCGCGGCCGTCACCTCGCTGCCGAGCACCGACGCGACCCGCCGGGTGGCCCGCTGGAGCTGGGACGGCCACGCGTTGCCGCCCGCCGACGTGCTCGACGGCCTGGACCCGGCCCTTGCGGGCGCGTACGCGGCGACGCTGCTCGCCGCGGAGGCCGCCGGCATCGCCGCATGGTGCCTGGACACGGCCGTGGAGTACGCCAAGATCCGCGAGCAGTTCGGACGCCCGATCGGGCAGTTCCAGGCGGTCAAGCACCGCGCGGCCGACATGCTGACCCGCGTCGAGATGGCTCGCGCGGCGGCCTGGGACGCGGCGCGAGCCATCGACGACGGGCCCGGGCAGTTCGCCGTCGCCGCGAACCTCGCCGCGGCGCTGGCGCCGGCCTGCGCCTACACCTGCGCCCGCCAGTGCATCCAGCTGCTCGGCGGCATCGGCTTCACCTGGGAGCACGACGCACACATCTACCTCAAGCGCGCGCTCGCGACGTTCCAGCTGCTCGGCGGCACGCGGAGCGCGCCGACGCGGGTGGGCGCCGACGTCGTGGCGGGCCGCAGCCGAACGCTCACCCTGCAGCTGCCCGAGGAAGCCGAGGCGCGCCGCGCCGAGGCCCGCGCGTTCTTCGGGTCGCTCGCCGGGCTCGACGGCGCCGGGCAGCGACGGCGGATGGCCGACTCCGGCTACCTCACACCGCATCTGCCGCAGCCGTGGGGACTCGCCGCCGACGCGGCACACCAGCTCGTCATCGACGAGGAACGTGAACGAGCCGACGTCGAGTCGCCCTTCCTCGCCAACGCCGCATTCGTGGTCCCGACGCTCATCGGCTTCGGCACACCGCGGCAGCAGGAACTCATCGGGCCATCGCTGCGCGGCGAGATCGGCTGGTGCCAGCTGTTCAGCGAGCCCGGCGCTGGCTCCGACCTCGCTTCGCTCACGACGAAGGCGGTCAAGGTTCCGGGCGGGTGGTCGATCACCGGGCAGAAGGTCTGGACGACCCGCGCACACGTCAGCGACTACGCCATCTGCCTCGCCCGCACCGACCCTGACGCCGAGAAGCACCGCGGCATCACGTACTTCCTTGTCGGCATGTCCGCCAAGGGCGTGGACGTGCGCCCGCTCATCGAGATCAACGGCCGCCACCACTTCAACCAGGTGTTCCTGTCCGACGTCTTCGTGCCGGACGAGGACGTCGTCGGCGCGGTGAACGACGGATGGCGCGTGGCCCGGACGACGCTCGGTTTCGAGCGGGTGGCGATGGGCAGCCGCAGCACGCTCGGAGACCTCGCGGAGAAGCTGGCGCTGCTGGTCGCCGGGCAGCACGAGCTGCGGACGGACGAGCGCGTGCTGCAGCGCACCGGGCAGCTCGTCGCGGTCAGCCAGGCCACGGCGCTGATGCGGCTGCGCTCGACGCTGCGGGCAATCGCCGGTGCGCGGCCCGGTCCCGAGACCAGTCTGCTCAAGGTCGTGGTCAATGAGAACCAGCAGCAGCTCGCCGAGTACGGGCTCGAGCTGCTCGGCACCGACGCCGTCGCCGTCGAGGGCGACGCGGCGGAGTGGACCTACTCGTTCCTCTACTCACGCTGCCTGACCATCGCGGGCGGCACGAGCGAGATACAGCGCAACGTCATCGCGCACCGGCTGCTGGGACTTCCCCGTGACCCGTGACCGACGGCAACCCGCGAGCGGAGGCACCCCATCGTGAAAGTGATCGAGAAAGTCCAGCAGCTGCAGGACGCCGCCGGCGCGGAACTGGCGGTCGGCGAGTGGTTCGAGCTGACCCAGGAACGCGTCGACGAGTTCGCCGACGTCACCGGTGACCACCAGTGGATCCACGTCGACCCCCGCCGGGCCGCCGCATCGCCGTTCGGCGGCACGATCGCGCACGGGCTGCTGCTGCTCTCGTGCATCCCGCTGCTGCGCGGCTACCAGGTCAGGCTTCCGGTGCGCTGGGGCGTCAACTGCGGCTACGACCGGATCAGGTTCCCCGCGCCCGCGCCGGTCGGAAAGCGGGTGCGGCTGCGGTCGGAGGTGCTCGCCGTCACCGAGCCCGCGCCGGGCGAGCTGCAGCTCGTCATGCAGCACACCGCCGAGATCGAGGGGGCGCCGAAACCGGCGATGGTCGCCGAGCAGATCACGCGGTACTACCTGGAGACGTCGTGACCCCCGCACGGCGTACGCCGGACCCGCTCGACGCGCTGTTCGCGCCGAAGAGCATCGCGGTCGTCGGCGCCTCCGACGACCCGCACACCATCAACGGCCGCACGCTCGCGTACCTGCGCGCCGTTTTCGACGGCGACGTCGTTCCGGTGCACCCCAGGCACCAGACGGTCCAGGGCCTGCCCGCGGTCCCGCGGCTCTCCGACCTCACGGCGCCGCCGGACGTCGCGATCGTCGCCATCCGCGCCGAATCGGTTCTCGGTGTCGCCGAGGAGGCGGCGGAGCTCGGCGTGCCGGCGTTGCTCGTCTACAGCTCGGGCTTTGCCGAGACCGGCATCGAGGGCGCACGGCTGCAGGAGCGGCTGGTCGCGCTCGCCCGGCAGCACGGGATGCGGGTCTTCGGGCCCAACTGCATCGGGCTGATGAACGTGCCAGCGGGCGTGCTCGCCACGTTCGCCGAGCTGCGCGACCCTGCTGCCTTCCGCCCGGGCGGTTTGGCGCTGGTCAGCCAGAGCGGCGCGTTCGGCGCGATGATGTTCAAGGCCGCACAGCGCGAGCACATCGGGGTCTCGTACTTCGCCGGCACGGGCAACGAGGCCGACATATCGCTGGTCGACGTCCTCGGCTACTACGTCGAACGCGACGACGTGCGCACCGTGCTGGCGTTCGCCGAGCAGATCGCAGACCCCGAGGGCTTCCTGCGCGTGGCCAGCCGGGCCCGCGAGCTGAACAAGCCAATCGTGTTCCTGAAGGTCGGCAGGTCGGACGCGGGAGCCCGCGCCGCGGTCTCGCACACCGGTTCCCTCACCGGTGCCGATCGAGTCGTCGATGCCGCGTTCCGCCAGTACGGCGTCGTGCGGGCGGACACGACGGCGGACCTCCTCAGCTACGCCCGGATCTTCGAGCACGGCCGGCGCCCGCGGGCCGGCGGGTGGGCATCGTGACCGTCAGCGGGGGTGTGGGAGTGATGCTCGCCGATGCCGCGGTCACGGCCGGCCTGCAGGTGCCCGGGCTGACCGGCGAGTCGTACGCCACGGTCGCCGCCGCGATCCCGCGGTTCGGGGCGGCCGGGCAACCCGGTCGACTGCACGGCGCAGGTCGGGGTGAACGACCGCGCCGCGCTCGGCACGGTGCTGCGCACCGTCGCCGGGCTGCCCGACATCGACATGCTCTGCTACGCCGGGCTCTCAGACGACCCGAACGACGACTGGCTGAACGCGCTCGACGTGCTGCGCACCGGCGTGAGCAAGCCAGCGGTGGTGTGCTGCGCCACCCAGCTCGCGCAGCAGAAGGTGTCCGGCCGCGGCATCCCCTGCTACGTCGATGGTGAGGCCGCTATGCGCGGCCTCGCGGCGCTGGCGCGGTTCTGGCTCGATCCCCCGCTGCCGCGCCCGGCACCGGCCACCGACGCCTCCCGGCGGGCTGCGGGGGCGCAGGTCCTGCGCGGCAGCGGCGGGGGCCACATCCTGCCGGACGACGCCGCCCGCCTGCTGCTGGCCGGCTACGGCATCCCGTTCCCCGCGCAGGAGCAGGCGCCCGATGCGCGCGGCGCGGTGCGGGCCGCCGCGCGAGTCGGCTTCCCCGTTGCGCTCAAGGCGATCTCCCCCGACCTGCCGCACAAGTCCGACGCCGGCGGGGTCCGGCTCGGCCTGCGCTCGGCCGCGGATGTGCGCCGCGCCTACGGCGAGGTGCTCGCGGCCGTCACCGGCCGGGCACCGGACGCCAGGATCGCCGGTGTGCTCGTGCAGCAGATGGTGCCGCCCGGGCTCGAGCTGGTCGTGGGCATGCACCGCGACGCGCAGTTCGGCCCCGTCGTCACGGTGGGCCTGGGCGGCACGGCGACCGAGATCATCGACCGCACCGCGTCGCGGCTCGCGCCGCTGCGCGAGGAGGAAGCCATGCGCGGGATCGCGGAGGTCGCGGCCGGCCGCCTTGTCATGCACGCACGCGGCCTCAGCCGCCCGGCACAGCAGGCGGTGGCGGCGATCGCCGTAGCGCTGGGAACGCTCGGCTGTGAGCTCGCCGAGGTGGCCGAGGTCGATGTGAACCCGGTCATCGTCGGCGAGAGTGGAGTGGTTGCCGTCGACGCTCTCGTGACCGTGGCGGCACCGTGACCAGGGACGGGGAGCAGGAGATGATGACACGACCCCTCGTCGGGCTGCGGCCGGCGGTGTGGCTGGCCCCGGGTGGCGACCCGTTCGCCGCACAGCTCGAGCTCACCCGGGAGGCCGAGCGGCGCGGGTTCGATGGCGTCTTCATCGGCGACCGGATGCTGGCCAGCGTCGGCGAGGGCGGCCGGGCCATCTACTCAGCGACGCACACGGACCTGATGGTCACCCTTACCGCGATGGCCGCCCGCACCGAGCGGGTCCGGCTCGGCTCGCTGGTGATGGTGCTGCCATTCCGGCATCCGGTTCCGCTGGCGAAGGCGACCGCATCCCTGGATCTGCTCAGCCACGGCCGGCTGATCCTCGGCGTCGGCCTGGGCTGGAACGCCGCCGAGTTCGCCGCGCTCGGGCTGTCACGCGAACAGCGCGCCGGGCGGACCGAGGAGACGATCGACCTGCTGCGCAGGCTCTGGACCGGCGAGCGGGTCACCTTCCACGGCAAGTATTTCGACATCGAGGATGTCGCGATCGCGCCGACGCCCCGGCCGCCCGGCCCGCCGCTGTGGCTCGGCTCGTTCCTGCCCGCCCGGCCCGAACTGGGCGAGATCCCGGCCAAGCTGGACCGGGTTCTGGCCCGTATCGGGCGCACGGCTGACGGCTGGGTCCCGGTCGTGTACTCCCAGCTGGTGAAGCGTTCGGTCACATCGCAGGTGCTGGCCGGGGTGTGGCAGCGGGTCAAGGAGCACGCGGCGATGGCCGGACGGCCCGGCGGCGTCGGTCTGGAGTTCTCGCACTGGTTCTATGTCATCCAGAACGCTGCCGACGAGCAGGCGGCGCGGGACGCCCTGGGCGCGTACTTCAACGGCACGTTCGAGCAGGCGCGGGAGACATACCTGATCGGCTCGCCTGAGGAGATAGCGGCGAAGATCGAGACCATGCTGAGCGCGGTACGCGACGACGTGGCATGGATGATCTTCAGCACGATCCGTGCCGACATGCGCCAGCTCGACCTGCTGTGCGGCAAGGTGCTGCCACTGCTCGGCCTCGGCCGCTGACCGCCGCGCTCCCGCGCCGGTTACATGAAGTTGCGGGTATGCAGTGAGGAGAGCTCGGCGGCTTCGCCAGCCGGGAATCCGTTGTAGCCGAGACGCCGGCGGCGGCCCTCGTCCATTGTCTGCTGCAGCCGCTGCACCTCGTGCCAGCCGCGGCCGATGGCGGCGGGCTCCCATGAGCCCGCCGCGAGCAGCACCATCGCGTCGAACACCTCGCCGCCCAGCCCGGCGGTGTCGATCAGCGCCGCGTGCCGCCGCTCGACGGCCTGCCGCAGGATGCCCAGGCAGCCCGGGTCCGCCCGGGCCGCGTGCGCGGTGTGCGCCACTCCGAAGGCGACGTGCCGCGCCTCATCGCGTAGCGCGAGCCTGGTCACGTCCGCGGTGACCGGATCCGGCGCATGGCGGTGCAGGAAGCGCAGCAGGTCCACGAACGTGCCCTCGCCGAGGACGGAAAGAAGGAAGCTGGCCGTCGTGAAGTCCGGCTCGGCCAGCAGCGTCTGCAGTGACCTGCGGCCGCCCGCGCCGGACGTGCCGAGCGGGGCACCGCTCAGCAGCCCGCGCCGGCTGAACACCTCGACATGACGGGCCTCGTCCGCGGCCTGCGTCGCGAGCAGCTGCGAGTTCCAGGCGAGCCCGATCCGCCCGGCGACGAGATCCTCGACCTGCCGCTCGTAGTTCGAGTACAGGACGTAGTCGAACGCCAGCCCTTCGCCCCGCAGCCAGGCCCGGAAGCCTTCCCAGATCGGACCACCTTGGGGTCGTACGCCACCGCGCCGAGCAGCAGCTCCCGCTTCATGCGGCATCACCGAGCAGCGGCAGGCCGCACAGCGTCCGCCCGACGAAGTCGTGCAGCGCCTCCGTGGTCGGCGCCATGACCCGCGCCGCGCGCGAGTCGCGGAACAGCCGCTCGACGACGGATTCCTTCCGGAACGCCCGACCCGCCGCAGGCCCGCAGCGCCAGGTCGGCCGCGTCGGCCGCGGCCTCGGCCGCCGCGGCCTTGACTTCGAGCACCTGCAGCTGAGCGTCGGGCCGGCCCTGCTCGACCGCGGTGATCGTGTCATCGATCAGCGCGCGGGCCCGGTCGGCCTCGATGCGCAGCCTCGCCAGCTGGGCTCGCGGCTGCACCTGCTGCGCCAGCGACTGGCCCAGGTGCTGCAGCTCGGTGCGCTGCAAGTGCGCTGCGGTCTCTTCGGCGAGCCGGCGCATCAGCCCCGCGCTCATCGAGGCGCTGCAGACCAGGAACACCGGCAGCACGGAGCCGAGCGCGAGATCGAGCCCGGCGCCGTCAGCACCGATCATAGCGCCGCAGGGCACGCGCAGCGCTTCGGCGGTCATCGGCGATGACGCATTGCCGCGCAGCCCCAGGCCGTCGAACGGCCCGGCCACGGTCAGCCCGCCGGCGCCCGCGGGAACGAGCCACAGCGTCATCGGGCCGTCGGCCCGCAGCGGCAGGCTCGACCAGACGTAGCTGTCGGCCTCACCGGCCGCTGTCACCCAGCTCTTGCGGGCGTCGAGGAGTACCTCCTCACCGGCGTCCCCGGCAGCGGTAGCGGTACGAGCGGGAACCAGAAGTGGCTGCGGGAACCGGACTCCGAGAAGGCGAGCGCGCGCAGGTGCCGTCCGGCCGCGATCGCGGCGAGCGCCTCCGCTGCGCCCGCAGCCGCGAGCGCGCCGGCCGCGGCGTAGTGCATCGTGACCACCATGGCAGTGGACCCGCATACCGCCCCGATCTGGCTGGTGACGTGCGCCGCGGCGCGCAGTCCCTCGCCGCCGCCGCCGCCGAAGCTGGCAGGCACGGTCAGCGCCAGCAGGCCCGCGCCGGCGAGCGCCTCGATTTGCTTGCGGGGAAATGCGGCCTCGCGGTCGACCTCGGCCGCGGCAGGCTCGATGACGCGCGCGAGCTCATCCTGATACGGCATTTGCTCCTCCTGCGGGAAACATGGTCGGAACGGAGGAAGCGCGGCTTCATCCGAACGCGGTGCCGGACCTCGGGCCGCCGTCGATACGGATGATCGCGCCGTTGATGTACGCCGACGCCTCGCTCGCGAGAAGGATCGTGGTGCCGACGATGTCCAGCGGGCGGCCGAGCCAGCCCAGCGGCACCCGCTGGATCCAGCTCTGCTTCTTCTCGTCGTCACCGCTGAACGCAGACTTCGGAGTCTCGATGACACCCGGCGCGATGCAGTTGACGCGGATGCCGTGCGTGCCCCACTCGTAGGCGAGCACCTTCGTCATGTGGTGGACCCCCGCCTTGGCCACCGAGTAATGAACGTGGCCTGGCCCCGGCTCGGCGCCCGCGATCGAGCCGATGTTCACGATGCTCGACGGCGCACGATCTTTCAGCTGCGGGAACGCCGCACGGGACATGAGGAACGCCGAGGTCAGGTTCGTGTCGATGACCGCGTGCCAGCCCTTGGCCGAGATGTTCTCCGGCAGCGCGTTGAATGTGCCACCGGCGTTGTTGACGAGCACGTCGATGCCGCCGAACGTCTCGACGGTCCGGGCGACGAGGTGATCGACGGCGTCGGGGTCGGCGAGGTGCGCCTCGACCGCGAGCACCTCACCGCCACCGTGCTTGATCTCGTCGGTGACACCCTCCAGCCGCTCCTGCGCCCGGGCGTTCACGACCACCCGCATGCCGTGCTGCGCCAGGGCCACGGCGAGCGCCCGGCCGATCCCGGACGAGCTGCCGGTGATGATCGCCACCTTCCCGGCGAGGTCGTCGGCCTGGATCATCAGCCGCCCCCCGCCATCCGCGCGTCACCCGGGTCGATCCACCCGACGAGCTGCGTGCGGCGCTGCTCGAGAAGCACCTGGCCGTCCTGGTTCAGCGCCCGGTCGGCGATGACGACGACACCCTGATCCGGCCGGCTCGCCGACGTGCGCCCTTCGGCGATCTGGGACTCGACATGCATGGTGTCCCCGAACCGGAACGGATGCCGGTAGCGCGCCTCGACCCCGAGCGCGGACACGACGCGGTACCCCGACTCCTTCAGGTGCTGCGCGTGCCGGCTCTGCGTCCACAGCCCGCCGATGATCGGGATCATGATCGGGGCGCCGAGCACGACCGAGCCGAACATCGTGCCTGCGGCGTACTCATGGTCGCTATGCACCGGCCCGATCGTCCAGGTCAGGTCGGTGAGCAGGGCGCACTCTCCGGGTGAGAGGGTACGGCTCGGGCTGCGGAAGACCTCGCCCAGCGGCAAGCCCTGCAGTGGCTGACGTTCTGCCATGTTCGTCTCCTTCGTCGTCCGGGTCTCAGCCGAGCTGGAGGACACCGCGGACGAGCTCGAGCGTCTCGACCGTGAGCGGCTCGCCAGCCCGGTGTAGGACTGCGGCACGGGTCTGCATGGCGATCCTCCGGTCGGTGGCGACGCTTGCAAGCGGCGGGGCGCCGGGACCTATATCTTAATACACTGGGCGGTCAGTATCACTACTTGCGCGTCACTGGCTCTGTGACCGCGGCTGGACCGGGACAGCTCCCGTGGCGCCGAGCCGCGTGGCGGGCACGCCTGCCTCGTCATTGAGCTCCTCGCGGGGCAAGGACGGCCGCGCGCGAAAGCCGCCACGACGCTGCGGAGGGCCGGCGGAGGCCGGTACCGCCAAGTGCATGACTTTTGTCTTGACGCTGTGTGTACTGACCGATCAGTATTAGACTATCGCGCAGCTAAGGATCATCTTGATCCGGCGAACGGTATTTAGTATACGGTTTTACGGAGCGTCGTTGGCGAGAACACTGTGATTTAAGGGACAAGTGATGGTGTCGTATCAGCGGCGTCGGGCCGGGAAACAGGACGGTCAGCTGGACGGGCCGCTCCTCGAGGTGGCGGCGCTGACGGTGCGTTTCGGCGGGGTCTACGCTCTGCAGGACGTGTCCATGAAGGTCGACGACGGTGAAATTGTTGGCCTCATGGGGCCGAACGGGGCCGGAAAGACGACGCTGCTCAACTGCCTCACCCGGCTGCACACCCCCGACGCGGGGCAGATGAAGTTCGCCAGCGTCGACCTCTTTGGCTGCGCCCCGCATCAGATCGTCGGCCTGGGGATGGCCCGCACCTTCCAGGGCCTGGAGCTGGCCCACGCGATGACTGTGCGGGACATGCTGATGGTCGGTCAGCATCATCGTGTCCGAAGCAAGGTCGCATCGGTGATCGTCGGGATGCCCGGCGTGCGCCGTGAGGAACGACTGCTCGGCGAGCGCGTGCGGGACGTGGCCGGCATGCTGGACCTGAGCAGTTTTCTTGACCGGCCGATACGCGAGCTGCCCTACGGGATGCAGAAACGGGTCGACATCGCTCGCGCGCTCGTGTCCATGCCGCGGCTGCTGCTGCTCGATGAGCCTGCCGCCGGCCTGGGTGCCGGCGAGATCAACCAGCTTCAGGAGTTCATCGTTGACTGCCACGACAGGTTCGGGATCACTGTGCTGCTCATCGAGCACCACACCCAGATGATCCGCGAAATCTCCCACCGGGTATGCGTCCTGGACTTCGGGCAAAAGATCGCCGACGGCAGTCCCGCCGAGGTATTCGCCGACCCCGCGGTGATCGAGGCGTACCTCGGGACGGAGGGAGGTGATGCTTGACATCCGCGGGCTGACCGTCCGCTATGGCCCGATCCTCGGGGTGGAGGGCGTGTCGCTCACCGTGAACCCGGGCGAGATCGTCGCGCTGCTCGGCTCGAACGGCGCGGGCAAGTCCAGCACGCTGAACGCAATCGCGGGGGTGCTCAAGCCTGCCGCGGGCGAGGTGTGGTGGCAGGGCCGGCAGATCACCGGGACAAGCGCGCAGCAGATCGTCCGCAAGGGCATCAGCCTGGTACCCGAAAACCGGCAGCTGTTCCCCGAGCTGACCGTGCACGAGAACCTCCGGCTCGGCGCGTACTCGCGCCGGGACCGGGTGGGCGTTGCCCAGGACCTGGAAATGGTCTACGGCTACTTCCCCGTGCTGCGTGACCGGCCCAAACAGCATGCGGGAACGATGTCCGGAGGCGAGCAGCAGATGCTCGCGATCGGACGGGCGCTGATGGCGCACCCAAAGCTGCTTCTGCTGGACGAACCGTCCCTCGGTCTGGCACCCCAGGTGATCCAGCGCATCCTGGCCGCGATTCACGACATCGCCGCCGACCAGGGCCTGGGTGTGCTGCTGGTCGAGCAGAACGCAGCAGGCGCACTGGCTATCGCCGAAAAAGCGAGCGTGCTCGAGGCCGGCCGCCTTGTTCTTTCGGGATCAGCCGACGCCGTGCGCGGCGATCCATCGCTGCAGGAGGCATTCCTGAGCAGTGCGTCGGGGCACGACGATGGTCCGCCGGGGGCGGCCGTACCGGGGCGGAACAGCAAAGGCGGAAGACCGGCGGAGGAGGCGCGATGAAGCAGGTACGCACAAGTCTTCTGGGGAAAGCTGCCATTGCCGCACTGATGGCGGTGGCTCTCGCGGCGTGCGCGTCGTCCGGCACGACAACGTCCGGCAATTCGTCTGGCCGGACGGCCAGCGCGCCCGGCGTGACCGCCAGCACCATCACGATCGGCACCGACATGCCCATGACCGGGCCCGCGGCACCTTCCGGCCTGGCCTTTGTGCCTGCCTTCCAGGCGTACGTGAAGTATGTGAACGCCCACGGCGGGATCAACGGCCGTCAGCTGATCTTGAAGGTGGGCAACAGCGCCTACGACCCCGCCACGGCCTTGTCGGCGGTCCGGCAGCTTGTCGAGCAGGACAACGCGTTCGCGATCTTCGACAACTTCGGCACCCCGCCGGTGCAGGGGACGTTCAGCTACCTGACCCAGCAGCAGGTCCCCGACATCAACATGTTCGCGGGTTCGCCGCAGTTCGTGACGCCGCCCAGCAAGTACCACTTCGAGTTGCTGCCTACTTACCCCAGCGAGGCCGCGTTCTTTGCCAACTACATCAAGAAGACCTACCCGCAGGCGAAGGTCGCGGTCATGTACCAGGATGACGACTTCGGCCAGCCGTTCGCGGCTGGGCTCAAGCAGGATCTTGGGTCCCGCCTGGTGGCGTCGGTGAGCTATGACCCGGCCGCATCGTCCGTCCTGTCGCAGGTCACGACCCTCGCTGCCAGCCACGCCGACGTGACGTTCTGCGCCTGCATCGTGCCGCCCTCCGTCCAGCTCCTGAAGGACGCCCAGAGCCTCGGCTGGCACACGCACGTGATCTTCACCTTCGGCATCCTGAACGAGCAGACCGTCCCGCTGGCCGGCGCCCTGCTCAATAACACGCTGTCCCAGATCTACTTCCCGCCGCCCACTGATACGGCCGACCCGCAGATCGCCCAGATGAAGCACATCCTGGCGACCTATGCGCCAAGCGCCGCCTTCAACACGAACTCGCTGTTCGGCATGCTGTCGATAGACCTGATGGTGCAGATGCTGAAGTCGGCGGGGGAAAACCCGACCCGGCAGAGCCTCCTGGACGCCATCACCTCCCACGCCTACAAGGGTCCGTGGTACGGGCAGGTGCGCATGTCGGCTACCAACCACAACGCCTTCACCTGCTGGCGGATGGTGCGGATGGTCAACGAGACCGCCGTCCCGTTCGGCCCCGTCAGCTGCAGTTAAGGGATTTGATTCATGCAGCAATTGATCAACGGCCTGGCAGTGGGGGCGATCTATGGCCTGGTCGCCCTCGCCCTGGTGCTCATCTTCCGCGCCACCTCGATCCTGAACTTCGCGCAAGGGGAGATGGCAACCTTCACGACGTTCCTGGCGTGGACACTGATCGCCCGCCTGGGCGTGCCGTTCTGGCCGGCCTTCGTCATCACGCTGGCTATCGCCGCGGTGCTCGGGCTGGTGACCTACCTGGTGGTCATCCGCCCAGTCGAGCGCGCTCCCGAGTTCACGGTCGTCATGGTGACGTTCGGGCTGTTTTACATATTTAATGGCCTGTCGCAGAGCCTGTGGTCGGCCGCACCGAAGGCGTTCCCCACGCCGTTCAACGGCGGACCCATACACGTGCTCGGGGCGGTGGTCAGCCGGCCGTACGTGGGCATCTTCGCCATCACGATCGTGATGACAGCAGCGCTGGTCGCGTTGCTTCGCGGCACCAAGCTCGGGCTCGGGATGCGGGCAACGGCGCAGAACCCGGCTGCGGCCCGCCTCGTCGGTATCCACACGACGCGCATGTACGCGTTCGGCTGGATGCTGGCGGCGGTGGTCGGCGCGGTGGCCGGGATGCTGATAGCCAACGTGCTCAGCCTGTACTCCAGCCTGATGCTCGACATCCTCATTTTCGCGGTGCTGGGAATGATCATGGGCGGCATGACGAGCCCGGTCGGTGCCATGGTCGGGGGCCTGCTCGTCGGCGTCATCGCTAGTTTCGCTGGCTCCTACGCCATCGGCTACCAGCTGTCGACGCCCTTCATGGTGGGCGTCATCTTGCTTGTCCTGCTTGTCCGTCCGCAAGGGCTGTTTGGCAAGCGGGCGCAGACACGAGTATGAGGTCCTGGATGCGTGAGCTAGCCCTTCAGCGCACCGCCAGCGCGGTGGCGGCGGTTGTGGTCACCGTGGCGGTGTTCCTTCTCCTTGTCCGGGCCGCCGGGCTGAGCCCTTACCTCGTGGTCGCGGTCGCGTATCTGCTTGGCACGCTGGCTGGCGCCTTGTTTCTGCAGGATTGGCGCTGGGCCGGGATGTGGCCGGCCGCGCCGGTCGCGCTGCTGGCACCCTTCTACTTCCCGGCCTATGACATGGGCCAGATCGCGGTGCTGGCGCTGGTCGCCGTGGGCGCGAATCTCCTGATCGGCTTTGCGGGGCAGGTCTCGATCGCGCAGGGAACCTTTGTCGGGGTCGGCGCTTACACAACGGCGGTCCTGGAGGTCCACTACAACTGGCCGTTCTACGCCACCGCCGTGGTCGCGGTGGCGGTCTCGGGCATCCTGGGGGCGATCATTGCGGTGCCGTCCGCCAGGCTGGCCGGCATCTATCAGGTGGTAACCACGCTGGCCCTGGCGGTGGCCTTCCCGACCCTGATTGCCTACACCAACTACACGGGCGGCGCCGATGGCCTGACGGTCACGCTGCTGAACGAGCCGAGCTCGCTGGCCCGGGTGGTCGGCCTGACCAGCGACAAGTACACGTATTTTGTCGCTCTCCTTGCCCTGTTGCTGGGACTGTACGCCGCGCGCAACCTGGTGCGAGGACACGTGGGGCGCGCGTTCCGCGCCATCCGCGACAATCCGGTTGCGGCCCAGGCCATGGGCATCAACCTGTCCCGGCAGAAGGTGCTCGCTTACACGCTGAGCTCGATGTGGGCCGGCCTGGGCGGCGCGGTGTACGCCGTCAGCCTCGGGGTCGTCTCGCCAAGCTCGTTTGATCTGCTCTTCAGCGTCGAGTTCCTGCTCATCATCGTGGTCGGGGGGCTGGGCAGCCTGGCTGGCAGCGTGCTGGGGGCGGCCCTGATCTGGGAACTCGGGTTGCAAGTGCCGACGCTGACGCTTCCCGTTGTCCACGTCCAGCTGGCCGCGGAGATCATCTACGGGGTGATCCTCGTCCTCATCCTGGTCGTGGCGCCACAGGGCATCGTGGGACTGCTGGCCCGCCTCACGGAAACTCGTGCCGTTCAGCGCCTTGCCCAGTGGGAGGTGGGCGTTGGCGTCAAGATCCTTCCGTTCGGCCGCGGCCTGGCCGGTGAGACGGCCCCGCCAGCAGCCGTCACGGGGCCGGACGGCACCCTCGCCGCCAGGCCAGGCGAGGGCACGGACCGGGAATCTGGGGATCACGCCAAGGCGTCCGGCCCGCCTCCCCGGTGATCGCAGGGTTACTCCCGGGCAACCGTGGCCGCCAGCCGGTCAGCGGCGTCCACGTATGCGGCGATCAAGTCGTCCATCAGGGCCCGTACGGGGCGCTGGCCGGCCATCATCCCGACGATCTGCCCGACGGGAGTGCCCAGTGCGTCGGCCACCCCATGCTCGATCGCGCTCAGCGTGGCGTCGCGGACCAGCATCTGCTGAAGCGGTGCTGGCAGCGGGGTGGGTGCCGACGGGGCCTCCCAGGCATCGACCCACGCCGTTTGCAGCTGCCGGACCATCTTGCCGGTGCGGCACCTCGAGCGGATCGTGTCGTGCGACGTGGCCGCGACCAGCTTCTCCTTCAGGATCGGATGGATGTCGCTCTCCATCGTGGTTAGCCAGATCGACCCGGTCCAGACGCCGGCGGCACCGAGAGCGAGAGCCGCGGCGATCTGCCGCCCGTCGCCGATGCCGCCCGCCGCCAGCACCGGGCGCGGGGCCACGGCATCCACAACCTGCGGGACGAGGACGAGGGTGCTGACGTCGCCCGAGTGGCCGCCCGCCTCAGTTCCCTGGGCGATGATGAGGTCTGTCCCGGCGGCAACGTGCGCCGTGGCGTGCCGGACCGCGCCCACCAGGCCGGCCGTCGCAATCCCGGCCGCGTGGGCTGACTCCTGCACGTCGACGAGGGCCGGACCGAGCGCGCTGGCCAGCAGCGCGACGCGGTGCGCACGCGCGACGTTCCACTGCTCGCGGGCCCGGATGTGCCCACGCACGGTGGAGCCTTCGTCGGTGCTCGTCCGAGGCGGGATGCCGAAGCGCCGTTCCAGCTCACGCACGAAGTCGGCGTGCTCCATTGGGATCATCGCCCGCAGCTCGGTCTCGTCGTCGCCGCGGTATTTGACGGGGAAGACGAGGTCGATCCCGTAGGGTCGGCCCTGGCACTGCATGTCGAGGGCGGTCAGCTCGCGGTCGAGGTCGGCGGGGTTGAACGTCGCGGCGCCGAGCACACCGAGCCCGCCAGCGCGCGAGACAGCGGCGACGACGTCGCGGCAGTGGCTGAACGCGACGATGGGGTACTCGATCCCGAGAAGGCGGCACAGCTCGGTGCGCATGATGGTGGCCCCTTTCTGCAGCGATCAGATCACGCCGTCATCCGCCCTCGTTCTGGCGGGAAGGTGGCGCGCGAATGACCACATCTGCGCTGCCTGCTCGGCCCGCATGGCCGCGGCCGCGGGGAGCTGGCGGGACTCTGCCTGCGCGCGGAAGGTCGCCGTCGCCTCCCGGACAAGCTCCGGATCTGAGGCTCGGGCAGCGAGCTCGATGGCCCGGGGCTCGACGCGGTCGTCGTCAAGGACCTCCAACGCGAGCCCCAGCTCGGCCAGGCGCTCGCCGCTGATCTCTTCGCCGAGCACGGTCATTGCAATTGCGGCCTGCGGGCCGGCCACCCGGTCGAGGAGCGCGAAGTGGCCGCCGCCTGGGTGCACGCCTATCCTCAGGAACCCTGACAGCAGCCTGGCGTCCTTGGCGGCGATCCGGACGTCGGCTGCCAGCGCCAGGTTGAGGCCCGCGCCCACCGCGGCGCCGCGGATGGCGGCGACGACCGGAACCGGCATGCTAGCGAGCTTGCCGAAGGACTGGTAGATGGCCGACAGCGAGGCGGTGACCTGCGGATCGCTCGGGTTCTCGCGGGCTGCGGCCAGAAGGCTCCGGTCGGCGCCTGAGCAGAACTGCCCGCCGGCTCCGCGGACTACCAGTGCCCCGATATCCGTGCGGCCCTCCACCTCGGTCAGGCAGCGAACGAGGGAGCGGGCAGACTCGCCGGTCAGCGCGTTCCGGGTGGCTGGCTCGTCAATGGTGACCACGGCGACCGTGCGCGTCACGTCAAGGACGACCGGCACGTGATCCCCCTTCGAGTGCGGCTGATCCAGCGGAGGCGTCCGCCCCGGGATGATTCCCGGACCCAGAGTATACTGACCCTACAGTATCGAAACCTGCCACACCAGGCACATGCGGCCCAGCGACGGCGGCTCCGGGCCCCTCGTCAGGAGGCGATCTGATGGAGAACACCGCGGCCGAGGCGGCCCTGCGGCAGCTCCGGCCGGCGCTCACCGCTGACGGATTCGACCTGAGGCTCGGCGCCGCCAGCGCGGACGGGACCCTGGAAATCATCCTGGAAGCGAAGCCGGGTGCGTGCGTGGACTGCCTGGTGCCCGACGAAACGGTGCTGTCCATCATCGAGGTGGCGCTCCGCGAAGCGGGCGAGACAGCGCAGCGCGTCATCCTCACGAAGGTCGGGTTCACGGACGGCTGAGGGCGCGGGCATGGCATGCCCGCGCCCTCCATCATCGGTGCCGGACCCTGCCATCAGTCCCGGCACCGGACGTGCCGGCCCGTTCAGCTGCCGGACCCGAGTTCTAGCTGCAGCTGACCGGGCCGACCGTGATGACGTCACCGTTGACCATCTTGTTCATCTGCTCGCAGCTCAGCGCGTTGTGGTTGGTACCGGTCAGGTGCACCTGGCCGGGCCACGGCCCCTTATAGCTATGTGAGGTTATAGCGGTAAGGAGGCCTTGCCTCGTGGGGTTCTGCCCGGCCGACTTCAGCATCTGCACCATCAGGTCTATCGACACCAGAGCGCTGAACGACTGGAAATCGAAGGATGCGCTGGGGGCATATTTTGCGAGGACGCTCTTCATCAACGCGACCTGGGGATTTGACGTGTCGTCCGTCGGCGGTATGAAGTCGGAGCCGAGCGCATTATCGATGAGGGCCTTGCCGGTCAGCCCCTCCGTCGTCGAATCCAGGACCCCGAATGTGAGGAACGGCTGCATGTGCCAGCCGAGGTTGTGGGCGTCCTCCAGGAACTGCGCGGCCGGCTGCGTAATGCAGGCACAGAACGCCACGGTGGCCTTGCTGGATGCCAAGGTCGTCACCTGCGACAAGACACTCGTCGAGGTCGGATCGTAGCTCGCGGAGACAAGGCTGGAGCCGAGCAATTTCTTGAATGTGTTGTAGTAGGGCTGCCCGAAGCCATCGTTCTGGTAAAGGATGGCGACGCGCTTGCCCGGCCAGTTCTTTTTAATGTAACTGACGACGAACGCCGCGTCGCTCGCGTACTGGGGCAGCAACTCGAAGGTGTACTTCTGTATAGGCTGGACGAACTGAGTGTCGCCCGCGTAAATGTTAATGTCGGGAATCTGCTGCTGGTTCAGGAAGTTGTACGTTCCCTGCGCCGGAGGGGTCCCGAAATTGTCGAAGATCGCGAAAACGTTGCCCTGTACGAGTGTCCGGACCGCCGATAGCGCCGTGGCCGGGTCGTAGGCACTGTCGCCCACCTTCAGGATCAGCTTGCGCCCGTTGATCCCCCCGTGCGCGTTCACGTACTTCACATACGCCTGGTAGGCCGCCACGCCCTCGAGCCCGGCGGATGCCACCGGGCCGGTCAATGGCATGTCGGTGCCGAGCGTGATGCTGTCGGCGGTAATGCCGGGCGCACTGGCCGTCCGGCCGGACGAACCGCCGGACGCGTTCGAGCCGGAAGACCCGCACCCGGCGACAGCCAGCGCCAGCACCGAGGCTGCTGCAAGCACGCCGACAAGGCGGCTACGTCTATGTCTCATGTCAACATCCGCCTACCCTCCCTGAAACGGGAGTTCTATCGCGGACCGGTACGCCTCAGCGCCAGCTGACCTCGGCCCATCTCGATTGAGATGTGACGGCGCCGTTCTGGACATCGAGCCCACCGCCGATAGCACTCCATGCATGGATACTGATCGTTCAGGGTAATTGCCACTTTCCAGGACTGTCAACACTGGTCCGCATGTACAGCAGGTGTTGCACAATCGTTGCGATGACCTCGTCCTGCTGATTGATGATCCTGTGCTCGACATCCAGAACGCGGCGGGCGGCGTCCTCGGTGGGTCGGGTACCGGTCAGCGTCGAGTCTGACCAGACAGTATCGCCCGGAAAGAGCGGCTCTCCGGCTTCCACCTCAAAGGACAGCGACCGCACCACCGCAACGCCGTACCGGTGGCGCAGCAGGGGACCGATGTTCCTGCTCCAGCCGAGCCCCACTCCGACAGCCGCCACCGCCTGGAGCGCGAGAACCCGTTCGCCAGGCCGCCCAAGGATGGCGGTGCCTCGTTCCGAGGTCATGAGAACCCGGTTGACGTGCAACTCACCGGTGGTCCAGGTCAGGTTCACCAGCGCCGAGAAGTCGCCCTCACCGAGGGTGCGGCCCTGGCTGCGGAAACATCGCCCGATCGGCAACTCCGCCGCGGAATCTTGCTCGGCTGCCTGTCGCGCGCTGTCCTCGCTCATTGTGCGCCCGTGCCCGCGGGCCGCGGCCACCGTACCGGCACCCACTGCGGATCGGTGAGATCGCCGAAAGACGAGCAGAAGACCGAGTGCGGTCCCGGCCCGCCCGCGACGACAACCTGCAAGTGGTCCGCGCTGTCGTAGGAAGGCACCTCGGCAGGTGGCTCTCCGGCCGGCCCGAACAGGCCAGGACGTTTGCGTTTGAGGACCTCACGAGCGGTTGCCGGGAAGCCCGTGAACGGGACGGACCCGCGCCCCGCCGCCATCCTGCCAACGTCGGCCCGGCTGTAACCGGCTGCGGCGAGCATCTCGGCGTGCTCCGGAGAGATCAGCAACGTCGACCAGCCGCCGAAGAGCATGTGGTTCGACGCCATGGTCCGGCCGCACGAGCCGAGCATCGTGAGCAGGTCCGGCGCGTTCTGGCTGGCGTAGTCGATCAGGTCCTCGGTGCCCATGATCCCGGTGACCAGCACGACGGTCTCATCCGGGCCGAAGCCCTTGTCCACGTGCCACGGGGTCCATGGGTTCTCGGCCTGGTTCTCGGCGATGCACAGTGTGAACTTGCCGGGTTGCCCCTGCGTGGCACGATCGAGGTCTCCCGGGTGCCCCCCGCCGATGTTCCACAGCACCAGGCGAAGCGCACGGCCAATGGTGGCGTTCGCCCGGTATCCGGGACCAAGGCAGCCGACGCCGCCATGGATGCCCAGGTGAGCGGCGCCGGGCCCGAACACGATGATCATCGGCGCGACAGAACCCGTTGTGGCCTGGACGCCATAGATGTTGTGCCGTGTGCGGCACACCCCTTCGACCGCGGCCAGCACGATCGGGAGGACCTCATCGCTGCATCCGGCCATGACGGCATTGGCGACGACCGCCTCGACGGTGGCGACGCCACGGCGGGGCGGAATGACCCCGACTACCTCGGTCGGATCTCGCCCCAGGTAGTCCATGGCGCGCTCAACCCGTTCGACCGTCGGCGCGACCACCGGCAGGCCCTCGCTCCAGCCCCGGCTCCAGAACTCATCGAACAGGTCACCGGCCGCGGGGTTGACCGAGATCCGGCGCTGCCGCGTCACCTTTGCTGTCTTCTCGCTGGGCACCATTGCGGGCGCGTACTCAGCCACCATTGCGTCGGCCACGCTCCCGATGGCCTGCGCACCGACCTGTTCGACCGCGGACCGGGGAAGGTTCCCGATTGGGTGCGGCACGACCGCAATGGGAAGGTCGGGCATGCCAAGCAGCGCTGCCTCCGATCTCCCGAGCACGCTGAACACATCCGTGCACACGGTGACGGTCGGGATACCGAGCTTTTCCAGCTCAATCGAGTCGCGGATACTCCACGACGTGCAACTGCCTCAATCACCGCTCCCGGTGAGCACGACGGCGCACTCCATCGCGAGCGACCTGATCGTCTCCGGCGGTGCCGGGACTCCCGAGATCTTCTTGCTGAACTCAACGACCCGCGCCACGCCGTGTGCACGGCGCAGCCCTGCGGCGATCTCATGCAGCAGGTGGTTGGCGTTTGGCTTGGCGTTGTCGAGTACACCGAGCGTGACCCCGTGCAGGGACTTAAGCCGGGGGGCGAGGGGGTACCGTTCATCCCGCCGCTGACCTTCCGGCGAGACGGCTTCCACCGGCGGCGCCACGGCCTCACCCCTCCTTCTCCTACTGCTGGACAAGCGCACCAATTGGTCAGGCACGCCAGCGCACTAAGATACTAATTGGTCAGTATATTTGCGCTCAAGCGCTTGTCAACGGGCTCGCCTGCACAGCAGGTGATGGGAAGTGCCCGGGCGGGCAGCGCGACGGTCAGCGGCTACGTGGAACACGCAGGCGGCCCACCGCCGGCCACGTGCGCTCAGACGACGCCGTCGCGGCGCAGCGACTCAATCTGTGCCGCATCCAGCCCGAGCCGCGACGCCAGAACGTCCGCGGTGTGCTCACCGAGACGCGGCCCGGTCTGCCGGATCCGGCCCGGCGTGCGGGAAAGTTTCGGCAGCGGCTCGATCATCCGGAGATCACCGAACACGGGGTCAGAGGCCGTCACGACGTTGCCCCGCGCGTCGACGTGCTCGTGCGTCAGCACGTCCGCGATATTCATGATGGCGCTGCACGCCACCCCCGCCTCGTGCAGTGCCCGCTCGACGTCACCGGCCGGGCGCGCACTCACCCACTCCTCGACGATGGCATCGATCTCGCGAGCATGCCGCGATCGCGACTCCATGGTCGCGAATCGCTCGTCGTCGAGCAGGTCCGCGCGGCCGATCGCACGCGCCAGCCGAACCCACAGCGCGTCTCCGCTGGCAGAGATCTGCAGCCAGCGCCCGTCGGCGGCGGCGAACGCTCCCCCGGGCGCGATCCCGGGGACCGTGTTGCCCGTCCGCTCTCGCACCTTGCCGTCACGCAGGAAGTCGACCGCCACACGGCCCTGTATGGCGAGCACCGTCTCGTAGAGCGCGAGGTCGACCTGCTGGCCATGGCCGCTTCGCGCCCTCTCGTGCAGGGCGGCCATGACGCCGAACGCGCCCAGCATGCCGGTCGCGTAGTCGGCCACCCCGAGGCCAGCTTTGACGGGCGGCCCGTCCGGGTGGCCGGTCACATACGTCAGGCCGCCGAAAGCCTGTGCGACCCGGTCGAACCCTGGGTGCTCGCGCCACGGGCCGGTCTGCCCGAAACCGCTGATCCGCAGCATCACTAGGGCAGGATTCGCCTCCTCGAGGACATTCCAGCCCAGCCCCCACCGCTCCATCGTCCCGGGACGGAAGCTCTCGACGAGCACGTCGGTCTCCCGCAGCAGGTCCAGGAAGATCTCCCGGCCCCGGGGGGTGCGTACGTCGAGCGTCATCGACCGCTTGTTCCGCGCCGAGGCGGCGAAATTGGTGCTGCGCTCCGGATCGGCCGGCTCCAGGGACCCGTTGGTGCGGCTGTTGCACAGCGTGCCCGGAAGCTCGACCTTCACGACATCGGCGCCCAGATCCGCGAGCAGGCTGACCGCGAAGGGCGCCGCGATCCAGTCCGCTAGCTCTACGACCCGGATGTCGGCGAGCGCGTCGGCGCCGTCGGCGCCCGGGGATCCGGCCAAGGCTCAGGAGTCCTTGCCCGGCCGCTCGAACATGAGCTGCCGCTGCATCTCGATCACCAGCTCGCCGCGCTGGTTGAACGCTCTGTCCTCGAAGAAGAGGATCCCCCGGCCCGGGCGACTGCGCGACGCCTTGGCGTCGGTGAGCGTGGTCTCTACCCGCAGCGTGTCGTTGGGGAACACCGGAGCGCGGTTGCGCGTCTGCATGCCCAGGGCGGCAATCGGGATGACGCCGTAAGCCCGCCGGAAGTCCTCCCAGCAGGACGTGTACCAGATACCCGACACAACCGCCGCCACGACCGGGCCGCCAAGGATGCGCCGTCCGAAAGAGGTGCCCTTCATGTGCTCGTCGTCGACGTGCATCGGACCGATCGTCCAGGTCAGGCTCGTCAGCAAGCCGAACTCGCCGTCGGTGATGGTCCGCGCGCGGCTGTGCTCGACAACGCCGACGGGGAGCCCGCCAAGCAGCTCGTCAGATGCCAGGACCGACATGGTTCCTCCAGACTCGCGGGTTTAGGCCCAGCGTTCGTACAGAATCGAGCGCGTGCCGTCGGTGATCAGGTCGCCGCTCTGGTTGAAGCCGCGGTCGCGCAGGGTGATAATGCCTCTGCCCTGCTGACTGCGAGAGGCCCGCACCGCCACCACCTCGGTCTCTTCCCACAACGTGTCGCCGGGCCGGAAGACGCCGCGGTAGCTCGCCTCGGATCCCAGGGCGGCGATCGGCTTCATCCCGTGCACTCGCAGCAGGTCGCGAAACAACGGGTTCTGGCAGTACAGACCCGACACGAGCGCGAGCAGCACCGAGCCGCCCAGCAACCGCTCGCCGAACTCCGATGAGCGCATGTACTCCTTGTTGGAGTGCAGCTCGTCGTTAGTCCACGTCAGGCTCGTCAGCATGCCGAACTCGCCCTCGCCGATCGTGCGGCCGGGACTGGTCGAACGCCGCCCCACCGGCATTCCCGCGGTCACGTCGCTCGTGTCCTCGCTCACGCCGTCCACCTCCTGCAATCCTGACCAGCCAGTGTACTAACGTTCCGGCCACGAGTCACGTGGGTGCACCGGCCGTCATCTCCCGGACCTCCCACGTGTCGGGGTCGACCTCCCGCATCGCACCGAACGGTGCGAGGCCGCCGCCGGCGAAGCGCATCAGCTGCACGCCCCGGTTGAGGAGATGCTCGTGGGGGCTGAGCCGGAACGGCGGCAGCATGCCGTAGTCGCCAGCCAGCCCCTCGAGCGCCGCCCGGATGCCGTCGCCGGTGCGGTCCCCGGTGCTCCGCGCGGCGTCCGTCACGGCGCGGGCTGTCACGTACCCGAGCTGAGTAAGCGAGGTGATCTCGGCGCCCTCGTCTTGCCGGCGCACGTCGGCGACGAACGACCTGATGGCGGCCGAGTCCGTCGTCGGCGCGGCGAACGACGACTGGCCGAGGGAGCCTTCCACCGCGGCCGCGCCCGCGACCTGTGCGGTCTCCGGGTTCGTCGCCGACGGCCCGAACGCCCACGTCGAGGGCAGACCGGCGCTGCGCGCCTCGGCAACGAGGGCGCCGCTGGTGGGGGCGAAGTGCGTGCAGACGACCACGTCCGGTTCCGCGTCCGCGAGCCGCTGCACGACCCGGCCGAGCTCACCGTCGAGCCGCCGGAAAAGCGCTACCGCTGCCAGTTCCACGCCGCTCTTCGCGAGTGCGCCGGAGAGGCCGGCGGCATAGCTGCGCCCGGTGCCGTCCTCCGTGCTGACGAGGGCGATGCGCCGCGCGCCGTCTCGCAGCAGCTGGTCGGCGAGCGCGGCGGCGTGCGATTCGTACGGCGTCCGCGCCGTGAACAGCCACGGACGCACCGGCCGGAACAGGGGCCGGAGCGCACCGCCGGTTCCGGCGATCGGAACGTGCGCTTCGGTGGCGTACTCCAGCACGGCTTCCATCACAATGCTCGCCGCGACGAAGACGAACGCCGCGACCCCCTCGCGCTCGACCAGGCGCCGCGCCTCCCGCACACCGGTCGCCGGATCCCCCCGGTCGTCGCCGATAAGGCACTCGACCCGCTCCCCGTCGGCGCCCAGTGCGCCGTGCGCACCGTCGAGATAGCTGCGCACGCCGAGGACTAGCTGCTCGGTGGCCGTGATGCCGGGCTCGTACCGCGAGAATGTGCCGATGTAGGCGATCCGCATTCGCCCGTCCCTTCCAGCCAGCCGGCCGTCGTTCTCACGTCTTACAATACTGGTCAGTCGGTATACTTGGTGAGCCAGTTGAGGGGTCACGGTCGCTGCTAGCATCGACGTCATGGCGGAGACGGCACGGAGGGCTCGCGGCGGCCGGTCGCAGGTGGCGCTGCAGGAACGGCGCTCGCGCATCCTTGACGCCGCCATCGATCTTTTCAACGAGCGCGGGTACCTCGGGGCGACGACCGACGACATCGCCGACGCCGCCCACGTCACCAAGCGCACGCTGTACCGGCACGTGGGGAGCAAGGAACGGCTGCTGCTCGAGATCCACACGAACTTCATCGAAGAGGGCCTGCGCCGATGGCAGGCGGTGGTCGAGCGCGGCGGCACACCCACCGAGGTTCTGGCGAACCTGGTCCGCGAGCACGTCCGCACCGTAGCGGAGTTCCAGAAGGCGATCCGGGTCTTCTTCGAGGAGATGAAGCACCTCGATCCCGCCGACCGCGCGGTGATCAACGAGCAGCGCGACCGCTACGAGGAGATCCTGTACGACACGCTGAAGGCGGGCGTCGAAACGGGCGAGTTCCGCGAGCTTGATGTCCACATCGCCACGCTGTACATCCTCGGCGGCCTCACCGAGATCTACCGCTGGTACCGGCCATCAGGCTCGATGGGCGTGAAGAGCCTTTCGGATTTCGTGGTGGCGTCCGTCATGCGCGGCGTGCGCGCCTGACCGCGTCGCCCGACCTGGGCCTCGCCGACCGTTCCGGCTGGATTCCGTCGAGGAATATCGACGTCATGATCTCGCCGATGCATTCCGGCGTGAGCCGCCCACTCGGGCTGTACCAGCGGTGCATCGCGTTCAGCATCCCGAGCGTAACGAGCGCGGTCAGATGCGGATCATCGGTGACCAGCTCACCTCGCTTGACCCCACGCCGGATGGCCTCCTCGAACAGGCTCTGGTACTCGGCGCGCTTCTCCCGCACCCGGTCGCGCAGCTCGCCGGAGAGGTACTTCATCTCGTCAGAGAAGACCGCGACCCAGTCGCGGTACTCGTCGATGATGAGGCAGTGCTCGACGATCATGCGGCGCAGCACCTCGGGCGCTGGCATGTCGCGGGTAGCGTCGATGATCGCCTGCCACCGGGTGATGCCCTCCTCGGTGACCTGCTCGTGGATCCGGTAGAGCAATTCCTCTTTGCTGCCGATGTGGTAATAAAGCGTGCCCTTGACCAGCCCGACGGCGTCGGCGAGTTCCTGTGTCGTGGTGCCGAGGAAGCCCTTTTCCCGGAAAAGCTGGGTGGCGGCGTTGAGGATTTCGGCCATGAGCTGCTGCGACTCAGGCGTACGCTGAGTCGTCACAGCCGCCCCGCCGCTGTCACCCGGCCGTCTCGCCACGAGGCGACCTCCGATCTATTCGATAGCCGAAGCTTATACTGACCCGACAGGTGTGCGCATCGACGCACGTAGCGGGTTTCGACGTCCGGTTCAGAGCGGCGGGCGCCGCCCGGCGAAGGCCACCAGATCCTCATTTCGGTCCTTTCAGGGACGTCATCAGCCGACGGTTCTTGACGGTGCGAGCTGGAACGTCTCGGCGATCGCGGCGCACTGGTCGGCGAGCTCGTCAGGCTCGCACGCGGGCTTGGCAATGAGGTACTGGCATCCGGCTGCGGCGTACTCTGCCACCTGCCCCCGCACGTCGTCCGCGGTCCCGGCCGCGCAGAACCGTGGCACCTGCTCGGCCGTGAACGACCGCGCGTAGCTGCGCTCGAGATACCCGCGGGCTGCGTCCGTGGCCCGCTCGCGTGTGCGGCCCGCCCGCACCCACAGGTAGTGCGCGAACGTCAGCTCGGCTGGGTCCCGGCCCGCCTCGGCGCATTGGCGCGCCACCTCCCGCACCGCCGCGCCGTAACGGGCGGGTGAGCAGAAGATGCCAATCCAGCCGTCGCCGCACCGGGCAGCCCGGGCGAGGGCGGCCGGGGAACGGCCGGCGATCCATACCGGCGGGCCATTCGGTTGCATCGGCTTCGGCGCCATGGCCGCTTCCCGCACAGCGAAAAAACGCCCATTGTGCGAAACTGGTTCGCCCGACCACAGCGCCCGCAGCAGCGGGATCGCCTCGTCGGCGCGACGGCCGCGCTCGGCGACAGGGATGCCCATCGCCTCGAACTCGGCGGGGTTCTCACCGCCAACGCCAACGCCAAGAACTACGCGACCACCGGAAACGACGTCGACGGTCGTCGCGGCCTTCGCCAGCAGGACGGGGTGGTGCAGTGGCAGCAGGATGACGCTGGTGCCGAGGCGGATGCGCGAGGTCACCGCGGCGTACGCGGCCAGCTGCACGAGTGGGTCGAGCATGGGCGCGTGCCATAGCACGTGACCGCCGACCCACAAGCCATCAAAGCCGAGCGCTTCGAGCTGCCGGGCGAGCTCCGGCTGGTGCCGCTGTGTCAGCCCGACGCCGACGAGCACGGCTGCCACCCATCCCTGCTACGGAGCAGCCACGGCGGTCTGCCCCCCGGTCTGGAAGACCGGCATGACCTCCCTGGCGAACAGCTCCATCGAGTGCTTCACCTTCTCGTGCGGCATGCCGCCGAAGTTGAACCAGCCGATGTAGTAGTTGACACCTGCTTCCTGCTGCAGGAGCTTGATCCGCTCGATCACCTGGTCGGGTGTGCCGACATTGATGCCGTGCTCGAGCAGGAAGTCGTATCTGAGGTGCCCGACGTTCCGCTGGATCTTCCCGTACTCCTCGTAGTCGCCGGGGACCTCCGCCTCGGCCACGTTGGGAAGCAGACGCGACAGCGTCTCGTAGAAGAACATCGCGTACTCGCGCGGGAACTCGCGTGCCTCCTCCGGGTCCTCCGACACGTAGATCTGCTGCAGCATCGGGTAATCAAACGCCGACGGGTCATGCCCGGCATCGGCGAGCGCCTTGCGGTAGGTCGCGAAGTTCGCCCGCACCATGTCGATCGGGGTGAAGTTGGGTGAGGTGAGGATCGGCACGCCGAGCCGGCAGGCGCGCTCGAACGTGCTCGACGAGACCGCCGCGTGCAGCACCGGCGGATGGGGCACCTGGATTGGTCGCGGAAATACAGAAACGTCGCGGAAGTGAAAGTACTTGCCGTCATACGAGAATGACTCGCGCGTCCATGCGAGCTGCATGATTTCGAGAGTCTCGGCGAACCGGGCCGACGCCTCGTCGAAGGGGATGCCGAAGTGCGCGAACTCCTTCGGCTGGTAGCCGCGGCCAACCCCGACGTCGAGCCTGCCGTTCGAGGTGACATCGACCAGCGCGAGTTCCTCCGCGAGCCGCAGCGGGTGCGCGAATGGCAGCACCGCGACGGCGAGGCCAACCCGGATCCGCTCAGTGGCCTCGGCGAGGGCCGCAGCCATCGTCGGCAGGTGGCCGACGATGCCGTAGTTCGAGAAGTGGTGCTCGGCCAGCCAGCATCCGTCGAATCCGAGACGGTCGGCGAGAACCGTCTGCTCGACCGCCTCGCGAAGGACGTCGCGCTGCGAGCGGTCACCTCGCCACGTGAAGAGGTGATCGATCCCGAACTTCATACGCTGCCTCCGCTGTCGTTCAGCGGACGAGCGCGACCTCCGGTAACCTGAATGTTCAGATCCCCGTGTACGGTGCGCTGCCGCAATGAGAGCTCTCTGGGGTGACCGTCGCTGGGCACGACCTCGAAGAGGGATCTTAGTACACTGCCCGTTCGGGATCTACACTGTTCGTTCGGTTGTCTTAACGACACGAGGGTCGCCCGCGGAGGCAGCGTGGAAGAGGTCTGGGTGACGGCCGCCGTGCGGACGCCGATCGGGAAGCGCGGCCGCGCACTAACCGAGGCCCATCCGGCCGAATTGCTCGGCGGGCTGATCCGCGGCGCGCTCGACGAGATCGGGCTGCCGGCCGACGCGGTCGACCAGGTGCTCGCCGGCTGCGTCACGCAGGTGGGCGACCAGGCCTACAACATCGGCCGCATGGCCTGGCTCTCCGCTGGCCTCACCGCCGACGTGCCGGGCACGACGCTCGACGCGCAGTGCGGCTCGAGCCAGCAGGCCGCGAACATGGCGGCCGCGCTGATCGCGTCCGGCAACGCCGACCACATCGTCATCGGCGGCGTCGAGCTCATGAGCCGCCACCCGCTCGGCAGCAACGTCGAAGGCGGCCTCGGTGAGCCGATGGGCCGCCGTTATCAGGAACTCTACGAGGTAGTGAACCAGGGCGAGTCGGCCGAGCGTATTGCGGACCAATGGGGCGTCGACCGCTCGGAGTGTGACGAGATCGCCTTGCGGTCACAGGAGCGGGCCGCGCAGGCCTGGGCGTCGGGACGCTTCGACGCCGAGGTGCGCCCGGTCGACCTTCCCTCGGCCGACGGCGCGACGCGTGTGCGGCTCGACCGCGACGAGACGTTCCGTACCACGACGCTCGAGTCGCTCGGCGCGCTCGAGCCCCGCTTCCGGCCCGGGGGCCGGCACACCGCGGGCAACTCCTCGCAGATCTCCGACGGCGCCGCCTGCCTCGTCCTCTCCTCCGCCTCGGCCGCCCGCTCGGCGGGCCTGCGCCCGCTGGCCGAGATCACGCACCAGGCGATGGTGGGGGTCGACCCCGTCATCAAACTGACCGGCCCGATCCCGGCCACCCGGCTGCTGCTGCGGCGCTCGGCGCTGGGCCCCGACCACGTCAGCCTGTTCGAGGTGAACGAGGCGTTCGCGAGCGTCGTGGCGGCCTGGGCCAGGGAGCTGAACATCCCGGACACGAAGGTCAACGTCAACGGCGGTGCCATCGCGCTGGGCCACCCCGTCGGCGCGACCGGCGCCCGGTTGCTTGCCACGCTCGTGCACGAACTCCGCCGACGCGGGGGCGGGCGCGGCGTCGTCACGATGTGCTGCGGAGGGGGCCTCGGCACCGCGACGATGCTCCTCGCCCGCGGCGACGGCCGCCCAGGACGACCCCAGTGACCACCGGCGACGGCCGCCTGTGTTGACGACCCGACCGTGCCGACGATCCGTTGAGTAGACTTTCCAGTCAGTATACTGAGCTAGAAGATAGCCTTATTAGTCAGTATACTGCTGGTATTTCACCAGGTGGCAGCGCGTTCGCGAAGTCACCCCCGAGGTCGAGGACGGCGATGCCGCGAGACGAGCCGGAGTTCCTGGCGCCGCTGCGGGAATTTCTCGAGAAGGAGTCTCCCCCGGAGCGCGTGCGCGAGATCGACGAACGGCACGAGCCGCCGCTGGACCTGCTGCGGCGCCTGGGCGAGCTCGGCTACCTCTCCGTCGGGCTGCCCGAGGAACACGGGGGCTATGGCGACGCCTACGACATGGTCCGCCTCATGGAGGAACTCGGGTACCACAGCCTGCCGCTGGGCCACCTCGTCGGCCGCACCATGTACGCAATCCAGCTGCTGCTCAGCTTCGGCAGCGATGCGCAGCGCGAGCGGTGGATGCCGTCGCTCCGCGCGGGCGAGACGGTCTTCACGGTCGGTATGACGGAGCCCGACGCTGGCTCGGACGCCGCGGCCGTGCGGACGCGCGCCGCGGCGGACGGCGCGCTTTACGTCATCAACGGGGAGAAGGTCTTCTCGTCGAGCATGGGCTACGCGGGCCTGGCGATGGTGGCGACCCGCACGAGCACCACCGGGAAGAAGCACGAGGGCATCACGATGTTCCTCGTCGACCCCGCGAGCCCCGGCATCAAGTGCAGCCGGATGGACACGCTCGGTGACTGGGGCGTCGGCACGTATCAGGTGTTCTACACGGATGTGCGGGTACACCGCGACGACGTCCTCGGCCAGCTCGACCGAGGCTGGGCCATCGTGACCAGCCACCTGGCGCGGGAACGCGCCGTCATGGCTGCGCGTGCCGTGGGCGCGACGCGCCGGCTGCTCGACATCACCGCGAAGTACCTGTGCGAGCGCGAGCAGTTCGGCCATCCGCTCGCGGACTTCCAGGTGCTGCAGCACCGGCTGGCGGACATCGCCATCGAACTGCGGATGGCGCGGGCCGGCCTGTACGAGCTGGCCGAGAGCATGGCAGCGGGCGATGCGGAGCCGGTCGAAGCGGCCGCGGTCAAGACGTTCGCCTCGGAGATGTACGTGCGGGCGGCCAACGACAGCATGCAGCTATCCGGTGGCTTCGGCTACACCCGCGAGTTCGAGGCGCAGCGCCACCTGCGCGACTCGCGCATCTACGTGGTGGGCGGCGGCTCGTCGGAGGTCATGCGCAACATCATCGCCCGCGAGGTCCTGCGCGAGCCGCGAGCGCGCGCGGCCCGGCGCTGACACACGGGACACCAGGAGGGGGGCGGACATGATCGCGATCGGTGCCGGTCTCTACGAGCCGATGCGCGAGCATGCCGAGGCGACCACCATCGGCGACCTGCTGGTACGCGCGGCCGTCCGCGCCCCGGACCACGAGGCGGTGGTCTTCCCCGGTGCGCGCGTCACGTATGCCGGGCTGCTCGACGGCGCGCTGCGCAGCGCCCGGGGCCTGCTCGCCCTCGGTGTCAACCGCGGCGACCGGGTCGGCATCGTGATGGCGAACACCCTCGATTTCCTGTACACGATCTTCGGCACGAGCCTGGCGGGTGCGGTCGTCGTCCCGGTGAACAGCAGGTTCCGCACCACCGAGCTGCGCTACGTCGCCCGCGACGCCGACCTGAAGGTCATTGTCACCAGTGACGCCGTCGCCGAGCATGCCGACCATCCAGCGCGGCTGCTCGAGGCGATCCCCGAGCTCGCCGGCGCGCCCGATCCCGCGTCGCTGCACGTGGCCAGCGCGCCGTTCCTGCGTGCGGTGGTATGCCTCGGCCGGGCACCGGAACGTGCGGGATTCGTCGGCCGTGAACGCTTCGAGGCGGCGGCCGGGACCGTGGCTCTCGCCGATGTCGAGCGACGCCGCGCGGTCGTGCGCCTTCGTGACGTGGCCGCGCTGCTCTACACGTCGGGCACGACCGCCAGCCCAAAGGGCTGCATCCACACCCACGAAGGGCTGGTGCGCAACGGCATCGTGACCGGGCGCACCCGGTTCCTCCTAACCCCGGACGACCGCTTCTGGGACCCGCTGCCGATGTTCCATGTTGGCTTCCTGCTGCCGCTGATCGCGACGCTCGACGCAGGCGGGACGGTCCTGACGATGACTCATCTTGACGGCGGCGTCGCGCTCGACATGATGGAGCAGGAACGGGCGACCTGGTTGTTCCCGGCCTTTCCCGCGGTGGCGAACGCCTTCCTCGACGACCCTACGTTCGCGCGGCGGGACCTGCGATCGGTGCGCATGACGATGCTTGTCGGGCCGCCAAGCGCCCTGAGGCGGCTGCAGGAAGCGATCCCGTCGGCCGTGCAGATCTCGACGTACGGCAGCACCGAGACCGGTGGCGTCATCACGTACCACCTGCGCACAGACTCCGCCGAGAAGCGCGCGACGACGTGCGGGCCGCCGTTCCGCGGCATCGAGCTGCGCATTCTCGACGCGGCGACCGGCGAGGACGCCGCAGCCGGCGCGCTGGGCGAAATCCTTGTGCGCGGCTACTCCATCCTCGAGGGCTACTACAAGGACCCGGCGGCAACGGCGCTCGCGATCGACGCCGGGGGCTGGCTGCACACCGGCGATCTCGGCAGCCTGGACGACGACGGCCACGTCACCTATCACGGACGGCTGAAGGACATGCTCAAGGTCGGCGGGGAGAACGTCGCCGCGGCCGAGGTCGAAGCCGTCATCAGCGAGCACCCGCGCGTGCGCGTGGCCCAGGTAGTGGGCGCGCCGCACGACCACCTCGAGGAGGTCGTGGCCGCGTTCGTCGAACCGGTGCCGGGCACGACGGTCACCGAGGCCGAGATCGTCGAGTTCTGCCGGAGCCGTATCGCCAGTTTCAAGGTTCCTCGCCATGTCCGGCTGGTGGAGGACTGGCCGATGTCGGCAACGAAGATCCAGAAGCACATCCTGCAGGAACGCATCGGGGCGGAGCTGAGGGCTCGCGCGGGGGACGCGAAGGAAGAGGACGTCCGGATGTCCCCAGCGTGACGGCACCGCCCGGCGAGAACCGATCCCGGCCCAGCGCGGGCCAGCACCCGAGGAGACCCATGCGCATCGACGTCGAGCTGACCCCAGAACAGGCCCGGTTCCGCGACCGGGTCATAGCCTTCGCCAAGGAGCACGTGACCCCGGAACTCGTCGAGGAGTGCGACGAGGAGGGCCGGCCGCCACTGGAGCTAATGCCCAAGCTCGCGGCGGAGGGCTGGCTGGCCATCGGCGTGCCGCCCGAGCATGGCGGCTGGGGCGGGACGACCGAGGTGGTCATCCTGCTCGAGCACCTCGAGGAGGCGTTCATCCAGTCCGGCTCGCTGGTGAGCCGGGGAGCCATGTACCTCGCGAACGTGCTGGCCCATTTCGGTACGCCGGAGCAGCAGGCGCGCTTCCTGCCCCAGGTGCTGCGCGGCGAAGGCCGGACGGTCATCGCGATCAGCGAGCCGTCGACCGGGTCGGACATGTCCTCGCTCTCCATGGGCGCCGAGCCGGATGGGAACGGTGGCTGGCGGCTCAACGGCGAGAAGATGTACATGACCGGGCTGGACTACTCACAGTTCATCCTCGTGGCGGCGATCACCGACCCGAACGCCGGCCGGCGCCAGGGCGTGAGCGTGTTCGTGATCGACGCCGACTCTCCCGGCATCGAAGCGACCCGCCTGAAGACGCTGGGCGTGTGGCAGAACCGCACGTACCACGGCGTCTTCCGCGACGTGCCGGTGCCAGCGGACCGGCTCATGGGCGAGCTCCACCAGGGCTGGAAGGTGCTTGGCGGCCACCTCGGCCGGGAGCGCGCCGGCATCGCCGCGCGGTCGGTAGGCGCGGCGCAGGCGGTGCTCAACGAGGCGGTGCGTTACTCACGCGAGCGCGAGCAGTTCGGCAAGCCGATCGGCAAGTTCCAGGCCGTCTCGCACAAGCTCTCCCAGATCGCGGTGGACCTGCACGTGGCCCGGGTGGCCACCTACGACCTCGCGCGACGCGACGACGCGGGTGAGGACATCACCGCGATATCGGCGATGGTCAAGGCATTCACCACCGAGATGTACAAGCGTGCTGCCGACGCGGGCCTGCAGGTCCTCGGCGGCACGGGCTACCTGCGCAGCTCGGCGATGCAGCGGCACTACCGGGACTCCCGGCTGCTGACGATCGGCGGCGGCACCACGGAGGTCATGTACAACGTGATCGCGCGTGCGCTCGGTGTTTGAGGCGGCGCGGTGACGGCTCCGACGGCGCGGCGCTCGACGCTCGACCCGCTGCTGCGGCCCCGCCGGGTGGCCGTCGTCGGAGCTTCGCCGAAGGCCGGGACCTTCGCCAACCAGCCGCTCGTGAACCTGCGGCGCTTCGGGTTCCGCGGCGACGTCTACCCGGTGAACCCCTCCCACCAGGAGGTCGAGGGCCTTCGCTGCTACGCCTCGGTCACCGACCTGCCGGAGGTGCCGGATCTGGCCGTCGTCGTCGTGCGCCCCGGGCTCGCCGTGCAGACGCTCGCGCAGTGCGCCGACATCGGCGTGCCCGCGGCGGTCGCGGTTGCCTCCGGCTTCGCCGAGACGGGGGAAGCCGAGGGAACCGAGCTGCAGGACAGGATGCGCGAGATCGCCGCGAAGTCCGGCATGCGGCTGTGCGGCCCGAACACGCTCGGCGTGGCGAACTTCAACGAAGCCACCGTGCCGTTCGTGTCAGGCAACATCCCGTCGGAGCCGATCACGGGCGCCATCGCGATCGTCTCGCAGAGCGGGGGTTGCGGGTTCACCCTGCTCAACCGGGCGTGGAGCCTGGGGATCGGGGTCGGTCATCTCGCGGTCGCCGGCAACGAGGTCGACGTGTCGATCCCCGAACTCGTCTCGTACTACCTCGAACGCGACGACGTTCGCACGGTGATCTGCTACATGGAGGCCGTCCGTGACGTCGACGGCATGCGCCGGATGGGCGAGCTGTCGGCACGGCTGGGCAAGCCAGTCTTTGTGATGAAGACCGGCGCTACCGCGCAAGGCCTGCGCGCCGCGGCCGCTCACACCGGGGCTCTCGCGACGTCCGACGCAGTGTGCGACGCGGCGTTGCGGCAGTGGGGGCTGCGGCGTGCCCGCACGTTCGACACGCTCGTCGCCGCGGGCGCGCTGGCCGCCCGGTTTGAGGCACCCGAGAGCGGCCGCCTCGGTGTGTACGCGCAGGGCGGCGGGCTCGCGGTCGTCACCGCCGACGCCTTCGCGAGCGCCGGCCTGGAACTGCCGGCCCTCCAGGACCCGACCGTCCGGCGCATCAAGGAGCTGATGCCCGACACCACTCCGGGAAACCCGTTCGACAGCGGCGGCCAGTTCCTCAGCTCCGGCGTCGACCTGCTCGCCGCTGGCCTCACCGCTTTCGTCGACGACAAGAACATCGACGCGGTCGTGTACTGCCTGATGCCGGTGGTCGGTCAGCGTATCGGCGTGTACGCCGAGGGCATCGCCCGCGTCGCCGGTGCCGGCAGCAAGCCGAGCGTCGTGCTGCAGTACCGCGCGGGGCAGCTGACCGAGCGCGCCAGCGAGATCTTTCACGACGCCGACCTGCTCGCGCTCGACCCGCCCGAGGCCGGGATCGAGGCGATCAAGCTCTGGCTGGCCACCCGGGACGCCAGCCGGGCGGCCGACGAGATGATCACGCGGCGGTCCCCGGCGGCGAGCGAACAGTCGCGGGCCCTGGTGGCGTCGTGGCGCGACCGTGGGATGCGCACGGCCGGGGAGCACGAGGCCGTCGCGTTGCTGGAGCTGTACGGCATTCCCACAGCGCCGCAGTTGCTGGTCCGGGACGCGGCCGCGGCCGCCGCAGCGGTCGCGGGCCTGCGGGCTCCGTACGTCGTGAAGGCTGCCTCGCCTGACCTCCCCCACCGGTCCGACTTCGGCGGCGTGGTCCTGGGCATCCCGGACGCTGCCGGCGTGGCAGACGCGTTCGCCGCCGTCGTGGAGCGTGCTCGCCGGGCACACCCCGACGTCACGGTCGAAGGGGCCACGGTCGCCGAGATGGCCCCGCCCGGTACCGAGCTCATCGCGGCGGTGAACCTCGACCCGACGTTCGGGCCGACAGTAATGGTTGGCCTTGGCGGCATCTGGGCGGAAACCTTCCAGGACACCGCGCTCCGGCTTCCGCCATTCGGCGCGACGTCGGCGACGGAGATGCTGCACTCGTTGCGCGGCGCCGACTTGCTCTTCGGAAAGCGTGGCCGCGAAGCCGTCGACATCGACGCCCTAGCGGACGTGCTTGTCCGGCTCGGCGAGCTGGCGCTCGACGTCGGGGACGCTGTGCGCGCGGTAGAGGTCAACCCCCTGATCGCGTACCCGGATGGCCTTCGCGTGGTCGACGCGCTTGTCGAACTGCCGCGCTGATCTACTCCGCGGTGCCTTCGAGACCAATGCTCTCGGGACCAGTGCCCTCAAGAACCGGTGCCCTCAAGACCAGTGCCCTCGAGACCCGGGCGATCGAACATCGCGCGCAGCGTCCCGACGCAGCACGTGTCCCCATGCTGGTTCTCGCCCCGCATGCCGACCGTCATGATGCCCTGCCCGGGCCTCGCGGACACCCGGACGTCGTCGATCCGGTGCACCACATACAGGGTGTCGCCGGGAAAGAACGGCTTCTCGAACCGGCCCTCGATGCCCAGCGCCGCCGTCCAGCGGACACCGTAGTCCGACACCAGCACGCGATAGAGGTCCGCCACGGCCCAGCCCGCGGCCAGCAGCCCGATGATGACGCCGCCGCCGAGGATGCGTTCGCCGAATGGGTGACTCTGCATGTAGTGCTTGTTCACGTGCAGCGGGGTCATCGCGCCCATCAGGTTGTGCAGCAGCATGAACTCGCCCTCGCTGATGGTCCGGCCGGTCGTGCGGCTGGACTCCCCCACCGGCAGGTCAGCGATGAGAGCGGGCAAGTCTGTAGTCATGGCTACTCCTCGTCACTTGGGCGTTTACACCGGACGGAACACCGGCAGGCTGATCTCGTCGGAGATCGGCTGGAACCGCACGGACACGCGCATCCCGATACGGGCGTCGGCGGGGTCGCAACCGACGATGTGCGTCATCATCCGCACCCCCTCGTCGAGGTCAACCAGCGCCAGCACGTACCGGCCGGGCAGGTCCGGCGATGGCGGCCGGTCCACCACGCTGAAGCTGTACACCGTTGCCAGCCCGCTCATCGGCACCCAGTCCATGTCAATGCCGGAGCAGTACCGGCACATCGCGCGCGGGAACCAGTTGAGCTCACCGCACTCGCGGCAGCGCGGCAGGCACAGCTGCCCCGCCTTGCAACGCTCCCAGAAGACCGCTGAGTCGGCGGTCGGCACGGGCACGGTGACGCTCATCGGCTCCTCCCGAGCACGGTCACCGGCCAGAACGCCATCTGGCCACCGTAGCCCGTGACCATCCCGACCTCGGTGCCCGCGACCTGCCGCGGTCCGCTCTCGCCCCGGAGCTGGCGCACGAGTTCGGGGAACATGAACAGCCCGCCCGGGTTTCCCGGGTGCGCGTAGGACATCATCCCGCCATGCGGGTTGACCGGCAGGTCGCCTCCTACCTCGGCGCGGCCTTCGGCGAAGAAGGCACCGCCCTCGCCCTCGCCGACGAAGCCCGCCGCTTCCAGGAAGAGGATCGGCATGATCGCGAAACAGTCGTAGGTCATCAGCACATCGATGTCGGCGTGGGTCACCCCGGCGCGTGCCATGGCCTCGGCCGCCGACACGCGCGTCCCGATCCGCAGCAGATCCCGGGCCTGGCTGAGCGAGCTGTGCAGGGGAACCTTCTCCTCGCCGTTGCCGTAGGCGATATCCGTACCGAGGATCTCAATTGCCGGCCGGTCGAGATCGCGGGCACGTTCGCGCGTTGTGACCACGACCGCCGCGCCACCGTCGGAGACCAGCGAGCACATCAGGAGCGTGAACGGGGACGCGATCGGCCGCGACGCCAGTACGTCAGCCACGGTGATGGAATCCCGCTGGTGCGCCCGGGGGTTCATCGATGCGTGACGCCTCATCGTCACCGCGACGGAAGCCAGTTGCTCGAGCGTCGTCCCGTATTCGTACATGTGCCGCTGCGCGACGAGCGCGAAGCAGGCCGGCAGCGCCGGGCCGTACGGCGCCTCGAACTCCTTGTCGCGGTTGTCGGCCAGCGCCTTGACCGCGCCGGAGCGCGCGAGACCGGACAGCAGGTTGTCGGCCGACACCGCAAGGACGACGTCGCACTGGCCAGAGCGGATCGCGTTGGCGGCGTAGTGGACAAACAGCCCGCTTGACGCGCCCGAGCCGAGAGGGATGCTCGTCACCATCCGCACGGTCGACGGGATGCCGAAATACTCGGCGAACGCCATCGAATGCCGCACGTGGTAGTCAAGGTACGACTCGTTGGTGAGTACGCCGTCGACGTCCTCCTTGCGCAGACCGGCATCATTGAGCGCCGCCAGCGCCGCCTCAGCGTGCAGCATCAGCGAGCTCTTGCCGGGCACCAGCCCGACCGCTGAGCTCTCGCCAACACCGACGATGACCGGATCCCGTCCGGAACTGCCTAGCGCCATTGTCGCCGCGCGCTCAGATCGCGCCCGAGGCGGCGAGCGCCTTCATCCGGTCGTGGTCGAACCCCAGGAGACCCCGGTACACCTCGTCGTTGTGCTCGCCGAGGCGCGGGCCCGTCCGGTCGATGCGACCCGGCGTGCCCGAGAGCCTGGGCATCGGCGCGTACGCGGGCAGGGTGCCGAAGATCGGGTCCTCGAGGTCGATGAAGTCCCCGCGGGCCAGCACCTGCGGATGGCTCATCACCTCGTCGATCCGGTGCATCCGCGAGGCGGCGACCCCGACGCTGTCGAGCCGTTCGACCAGCACGTCGGCGGTCGTCGCGGCGACCCACTCGGCGATGACCGGCAGCAGCACGTCGTTGTGCTCGTCGCGGGACTCACTGGTGGCGAAGCGCGGGTCGGCAAGGAGGTCGGGACGCTCCATGGCCTCGGTCAGCCTGCGCCACGCCACGTCGCCGCTCGCCGAGATCTGCACCCACGCGCCGTCGGATGTCTCGAACGCGTCACCGGGAGAGATGCCGTGCACCCGGTTACCGTTCCGCGCGAGGACCCGGCCGTACCGCTGCCAGGTGAGCGGCACCTCGCACAGCATCGGCAGGATCGACTCGTAGAGCGCCTGGTCGATCATCTGGCCATCGCCGCCGTTGCATCGCTTCTCGAACAGACCGAGCATCACGCCGAACGCGCCCCAGATCCCGGTGGAGTAGTCAGCGAAACCCAGGCCAGACCGGACCGGCGGGCCGTCCGCCTGCCCGGTGAGGAACGACGCCCCCGCAAATGCCTGCGCGACCCGGTCGAGGCCCGGGCGGTCCTTCCAGGGCCCGTCCTGGCCGTACCCGCTGATGCGCAGCATGACCAGGCCAGGGTTGAGCTCGTGCAGCGTGTCCCAGCCCATGCCCCAGCGCTCCATAGTCCCCGGGCGGAATCCCTCGACGAGCACGTCGGAGCGGCGCAGAAGGTCCAGAAACACCTCTTTCCCCGCGTCGCTGCGAACGTCCAGCGTGACGCTCTTCTTGTCGTGGGCGAAGACGGCGAAGAAGGGCGAGCGCTCCGCGTCGACATCCTCCAGCCCGTACAGCGTCCGGGTATTCGCCGCCTTCCCGGGCAGGTCAATACGGATTACCTCCGCGCCGAAGTCGCTCAACAGCGACGTGGCGAACGGGCCGGCCACCCAGTCGGCCATCTCCACCACCCGAACCCCGTCGAGCACCGACCGCCCCGTTGTTCCCGTAGCCTCCATCACCGGGCCTCCTCCCCCCCCATCTCGTCGCGCGCCACGAGCAGCGTGCGGGTGACCTCGACGACTACCTCGCCCCGCTGGTTGACCCCGCGGTCGCGCAAGGTCAGCACCCCTTGCCCCGGACGGCTCGCCGAGTCGCGCGCGCTCACGACCTCGCTCTCCGCCCACAACGTGTCATCGGGTCGCACGGATGCGAAGAACTCGGCTTCCAGGCCCATAGCCGCCAGCGTCCGGACGCCGTGCTCCTCGTGCAGCGCACGGTTCAGACCGCCCAGCGCCGCCAGCGACGCCACAATCGCCACCACGACGGGCGCGGCGAGCTCCCGGTCGGTTTCGTCGGCACGCGCCATGAACTCCTTGTTGGCGTTGCGCTCGCGCGTCGTCCAGGTGAGGCTGGTGAGCAGCGCGAACTCGCCTTCGCCCACGGTCCGGCCCTGGCTGCGCTCGACCTTCCCGAATGGCAAGCCCTGCCCGATCGTGCTAGTCACCCGCTCACCTCTGGTTCGGCAGAAGTATACTGGCTGGATAGTCTACTCCGCTGCGCCGGCGAATGCCCGGCCGCCGTTGCGGTCCAGGTTCACAGCCGACCACGCACGTCGTGCTGGAGCAAGCCGCGAACCTCCAGGTGCCGCAGATGCGCACGGGCCTCGGTGAGCGCGGTGCACCTGGTGCGCACGCTGAACGCGCTCCACGGCCGGCTCCACTCCATGCGCTCGGCCACATCCCATTCGGTCAATCGTGACGCGGCGACGACGATGGCAAGCACCGAGGCCAGCCGCTGCTCGTGGTGGTCGACCAGCACCCGCGCCCGGGCTGCCGCGTCGGCGAAACGGTGCTGGTGCGCCGGAAGCACCTCGCGGAACGTCAGCGAGACGAGCCGGTGCAACGAGGCGAGGTAGTCCGCGAGCGGGTCGCCCGCCGTCATGCCGGCGGGCAGCCCGATGTGCGGGGTGAGATCGGGCAGCAGGTGGTCTCCGGACAGCAACAGCTGGTGAGAGTGCTCAGCGAAGCAGAGATGGCCCGGCGTGTGACCAGGCGTCCATACCGCCTGCAAGGTCCACCCTGGCACGTCGGCGTACTCGCCGTCGTCGAGGAGCCGGTCCGGGCGCGCCGCGGGATGACGCCGTACCTCAGCGGGCTTGGGCAGCGTGGCGAGATCCTCCTCAGGCGCGCCGGCCTCTTCCATCAGCACGAGCGTCTGCCGGCACCACTCCTCATCGGTCATGGCGCGGTGTTCGACGACGCGGGCATCCGCCTCGTGCATCGCCACCCACGCGCCCGAGACCTCCCGGACACGGCCCGCGAGCCGTGGTGATCGTTATGGTGGTGCGTCGACAGGACGCCGTACACGTCTTCGACGCGGTGGCCCGTGCGGCCGATGCCGGCGAGCAGGGTGTCCCACGAGTCGCGGTGATCCCATCCAGTGTCGACGAGCACGGGGCCGCGTGCGGTCTCGAAGAGGTAGACCAGCGTGTAGCCGAGCGGGCTGTCAGGAATCGGCACCCGCAACGACCAGAGTCCCGGCCGCACGACCTCGGCGGTCTCCGCAGCGTCCTCCGGCACTCGAAGCTCGGCCCCCACATGTCCTCCGTCAGCCACCGACAGGTCTCGGCAAACGCCCGTCGTCCACCTAATGCCAGGTCATCGGTAGTAAACTGAATGGATAGGCTGCTAGGGCAGGCAGCAAAGCAATCCGTCTTTCCATCCCGGACCCGGCTTGACATACTATATGTATACTGATCAGACAGTATAATAGCATATGATCCAAGGCGCGGCCTGGCGATGATCGGAGACGGAATGCTGATCGTGGGGCTCGGCGGAACGGCCCGACCGGGGTCCAGCAGCGAGACCGCGCTACGGTGCGCACTGGAAGCTGCGGCCGACGCTGGCGCTCAGGTGCTGTGCTTCGGCGCCGACGATCTGCGCTTCCCGTTTTACGACCCAACCTCCGCGGAACGGACTGCCGAGGCGGCGAGGTTCGTGCAAGCCGTCAAGGAGGCCGACGGCTATGTGATCGCAAGTCCCGGCTACCACGGGACGGTTTCCGGTCTGGTCAAGAATGCACTCGACTATGTCGAGGACCTCGTCGCCGCGCCACGGCCGTACTTCGACGGCCGGCCCGTGGGCTGCATCTCGGTCGCCTCCGGCTGGCAAACGGCCGTTAATACACTGCGCACGCTGCGCGACATAGTGCATGCCCTCCGCGGCTGGCCGACGCCCTACGGCGTGGCCGTCAACTTCGAGACAAGCCCCATCGCAGGTGGAGCGGTGCGCGATCCCGCGCTCCTCGCGAACCTGCGGCTGGTCGGTCAGCAGGTCGTCGACTTTGTGACGCGGCCCGGCGGCTCGGTCGCCGGCGCGCAGCCCGTCGCGAGCGGTGACCTGCCTTGTGATGCCGATGATGCGCCGTTGCCATACCGGGGAGGTCACCGGTGATCGGCGATGTCCTCAAGCAGCTCCGCAAGGCTCTGTTCTGCCTCGCAGAGCTGGTCGGGGACAACCATGCGTATGGCGATGCGAGCATTTTGCCCCTGCACGGAGTCTGCGTCCTGCCGAGACGGCAGCCACGCGAACCGAATGAGAGCTACATCAGGCACGGAATTGCTGACATCGAAAGCTTCCTGGCTGACAGCTAGACCGAGCTAGCCGGGCTCCGTCCTCCGGTCCGCCATCGAATCCCGTGACCTCACTCGGGTTCGCAACATCGCAGCGTCATCGATGCCCGGATCCGCCTGCGCGTCAGCCAGAGACCTGATGGGCACGAACGCCCTGTTGCGGTCCGGATACATGGCTGCTAGGGTGGCTCCACTGACCGGACAGTATAGTATACGGTCCGCTCAGGTACACTTGCGTTTCCACTTGAGGCGACAGATTGGCTTGCCGGGAAGCGCCCGAACGATTGTTGTCGCCGTGACCAAAGCAACTGGGCTGCGAGGAGAAGACAGTGCCTCATTCTCAGGTAAATCGTCGCCAGCTTCTTAAGCTTTCAGGTATCGGCATCGGCCTTGCCGCGTCTTCCCCGATTCTGGCGGCGTGCACGAGCAGTGCAAGTACCAGTACCGGCTCCGGTTCGTCGAATGGATCGAGCGGAAGCGCGGACAAGCAGCTGAGCATCGGAATCATCAAACCGGCCACCGGTGCGCTGGCTGCTGGCTACGGACCGCTCTTCGCCCCGGCCAACCTCGCGGTCCAGGAGATTAACGCCGCCGGGGGAATCATGGGGAAGAAGATCAGCACTGCCGTCTACAACGATCAGGGCGCCGTAGCCGACGAGGGCAGCGCCGCTCATCAGCTCACCTCCGCGGGCCTGCACTACGCTCTTGGCCCGGTGGGAACGTCGCAGGTGCTGGCCTCGTATGCAGCCACACAGGCGGGTGGCAACCAGGTCATTCAGTGCTGCGAGACGATGTCCCCCACGGTTAATGACCCAAGTCGCTACCCGGGCGGCTACTCGCCGATCATTCAATCCGAGCATGCCGCGCAGATGTTCGCCGACCGGCTCGTCAATACTCTGGGCTCCCGCCGGATCGGCCTGCTGTATGAGAACACAGGCTACGGCGACGAAGGGGCAAACTTCTTCACTCAGGCGGTAAAGGCGACCTCCGCCAAGATTGCTGCCACAGGGACCTACGACGTGGGATCGACGACGATTCAGTCGAACCTGCTCAAGCTCAAATCCGCGAATATCGACTCGCTGATGATATGGTGCACCACACCGGGCGACGTATCGAATATCTTCACCGCCGTCCAGCAACTGCAGCTGACCGTGCCTATAGGTTCCAGCTCAACCTTTTCCACATATCTCGGAAAGCTAATACCGAAGCTCAACCCGAAGATACTGGACAACACGTTCTTCGTCGTGAACAGCACCTTCACGTTCACTCCGCAGCAGCCCGCCTCGTCAGACGTGGTCAGTTACGCCAATCGGCTCGCACAGTACGCGAACATTCCCGGCGTCGTTCTCTTCTCGGCTATCCAAGGTCCGTATTACGACTTCATCTATATGCTGAAGCGGGCGATCGAGTCCGCCAAGACAACCGATTACGCCGCCGTGAACAAAGCCCTTCAGAGACTTGGCCCGTACTCCGGCAAGGTGGGCACGATCAATTTCACCAGCAGCGACCACGTCGGACTGACCGACTCTTCGTACGCGCTGGCGAAAGCCAGTGGCCTGCTGAACGAGTCGCTCAGCCACGGCTGGATGGTAGAGCGCATCTCGTAATCACCTTGAACCCAGGATTGCCATGGAGCGTCGGACGTGCCTGTCGACGAAGTTCGCCCGCCACAGCGAGTCGAGGAGACTCGAAGCACGGTGCTGCTCGAGGCCACCGACCTAAGGCTTGCCTACGGTTCAGCCGTGGTCATAGACGGCCTCAATCTAGCGATCAGGCAGGGTGAGATCAGCGGCATCGTCGGCGCGAACGGAGCCGGCAAGACGACGCTCCTGAAGGGGATCTCGGGCCTGCTCAGGAAGAGGGCTGGCCGAATCCGGTTCCGAGGTCAGGATATTACCCCGTTCAGCCCCCGGAAAATCGTCCAGACCGGTATCGCGCAGGTCGCGGAGGGTCACCGGGTATTTCGCAAGATGACGGTGCTGGAGAATTTGCGCATAGGCGCCTATCCCAAGCGCATCAGCGCGCAGGAACTGAAGGACGCGTTTGAGCAGGTCTATACGTTCTTTCCGATTCTGAAAGAAAGAGCTCAGGTCAAGGCCGGCTTGCTGAGCGGCGGGCAGCAGCAGATGGTCGCCATCGGCCAGGCCATCATGGCCGCGCCGAGCCTGCTGCTGATGGACGAGCCATCGGCGGGCCTGGCTCCTTCGGTGATCGATGATCTTGCGGGCCATCTGGCAGACCTCCGCGAAACCGGACTGACGCTGCTCGTGGTCGAGCAGCGTACGGCGTTTACCCGGGAGATATCTGACCGGATCTGGGTGATGCAGCGCGGCTCGATGATTATCAACGACATGCCGGCGCAGGAGTGCACGGACGAAAACCTGGCGTCGATATTTCTTGGTGGCAGCGGTGACTGACAGGATCTCCATTACCGCGTGCAGCGTGGTGACTGGAAGGCGCCCGCGGTGACCTGGTCTCTTTTCCTTCAAAGTCTCGTCGGCGGCATCTCTATCGGCTGCATCTACGCGCTGGCAGGGTTTTCCATAAATGTCATGTACAGGCCGGGCGGGTATTTTAATTTCGCCCAGGGCTATGTCGTCCTGCTCGGCAGCATCCTGATGGTCGTGCTGTTCACCGAATGGGGCTGGAACTGGTACGCCGCCGCCCTGGCGATTATGGTCCTTGGCGGTATCCTCGGCGGCGCGACCGAGTTGGTAGCGATACGCCCTATCATGCGCCGCCGGAGCGGTTCTGTGGCTTGGGTCATTACCACGCTGGCGGTTTCCCTGCTGCTCAGCAACGAAATCGGAGCCCGCTATCAAGGCACGTCTGCCACGGTATCCGCCCCACCTGGCCTCTCAACTTCTACCTTCAACCTCGGCTCAGCCTTGATCTCGTCTTACGATATTGGACTGCTGGTCTTCGTGTGCCTGGTCCCTGCCGCCTTGTGGTTCCTGTACCGCACCCGGCACGGCCTGGCGGTCAGGGCGCTGGCGGAGGACCGCGACGCCGCACTGCTCCGGGGAGTTCCGGCTAACGCATTGACCTCCATCTCGTGGGTACTTGGCGGCGCACTCGGAATGCTTGCCGGGATCTTGGAGACACCCCTTTCTTCTCCCGACGTAACCCTCGGCTTCACGATCCTGATATCAGGCTTCCTCGCGGTCGCCATCGGCGGCCTCGGCGACAACCGCGGTGCGATCATCGGAGGTCTCCTGCTGGGTTGCGTGCAGTCGTTCGCAGCGATCGAGATCAACCCCTCCTATCAGAACGTGGCGGCATTCATCGTGTTCCTGATAGTGCTGGCCCTGCGCCCACGCGGCATTTTCGGCGCACCAGTGCTGCGGGAAGTCTAATGAAGCCTTCGCTGCTGAGCAGGGGGGCCTCGCCGAGGCTCATCGGAGCGTTCCTGCTAGGCTGCCTCTGCGTTGTCCCGTTGGTAAGCAACGACAAATACCTGGTGTACATCGGTACGCTGACCGCAATCTACGCACTGGCTGCGGTCGGGCTCAATATTGTCCACGGTTTCGGCGGGCAGATTTCCCTGGGCCACGGCAGCCTAGTCGCGGTCGGCGCATACGTTACGGCCATTCTCACGGTCAGTCATGGCTGGCCGATCGTCGCTACCCTGGTGCCTGCCATGGCCGCGGCTGTGGTGGCCGCGATAGTTATGAGCCTTCCGTCGCTACGCCTGTCGCGCTGGACCCTCGCCGTCATAACGATGGCATTCGCGCTCATCGTAGAGGGCTTCCTCAACGGCGATCAGGGACTAACCGGCGGCGGCAACGGCCTGGTCGGAATTCCCGGCATAACCTTTTCCGGGCGTGAGCTTACCTCATCCAGCATATACATCGTCCTGCTCGTGCTCATGTTCCTGGCCCTGCTTTTCTCGCGAAATATCCGGCGATCAGCACAGGGGCTTGCGCTGATCGCGATCAGGGATAGTGAGCTCGTCGCGCAGTCGCTCGGGATTAGTGTACCCCGGAAGAAAGTATGGGCATTCGCCATCAGCGGGATCCCGGCCGGCCTGGCCGGCGGAATGTGGGCATCCCTGGGCGGCACAGTTTCACCCGGACAATTCGATATCTCATTCTCTGTGCTGCTCTTCCTCGTCATCCTGATCGGCGGCGACGGCCGCATCGTCGGCCCGGTGCTGGGTGCGCTGATAATGGAACTGCTGCCGCAGATTCTCACCAGCCTCCAGCAATATCAGCTGATTATCTACGCTGCCCTGCTCCTCATCATCGCGATCCTCGCACCCGATGGTCTCGCCGGGGTCGGAGTGGGTATCGCTGGTTATCTGCGACGGCTACGAGTCTCGCGCACCATCCCAGCGCCGGCCGCCGATGAAGGTCTTGCCGAAGGCCGTCCCGTCAATCCTCCCATCAACCATTCCATAGATCTCGATGAGGTTTATCACGGCGCCTCCTTGGCCGTAGAGGGCCTAAGCCGCGATTTTGGCGGCGTTCGCGCGCTGTCCGAAGTCTCGTTCCAGGTCTCTGCCGGCAGCGTTGTCGGGATGATTGGCCCCAATGGCTCCGGCAAGACGACCTTGCTGAACATGATCTCAGGTCTTTACCAGCCGACCGGGGGGCGGATTCTGTTCGACGGCGAGGCCGTGAACGGCGAACGCGCGTCGGCGCGGGCGAGAAGGGGGATCGGCCGCACCTTCCAGATCCCGCGGCTGCTTGATCGCGAAGACGTCTTGTCGAACGTCGTGGTAGGTGCTTCCAGGCTGCGCCGTCGCTCGATTATGTTGTGGCTGGTTCGCGCGCCGGTGGTAAGACGCGAGGAGGCGTCCTACCGGCAAGAGGCTCTCGCCTGGCTGAACCGCTTCGGCATAGCAGATCTCCGGGATCGCCCCGCCGGAGACCTGTCCCACGGCGACAAGCGCACCGTCGAGATCATCCGCGCCATGATGTCCAAGCCCGGGCTTCTGCTGCTCGACGAGCCTTCGTCCGGTCTAGGGACCGGGGAAGTCGACAGGCTGCAAGAGGCGATCGCCGCGATTGCCCGGGCCGGCGTGACGGTGGTGCTTGTCGAACACCACATCGGCCTCGTCCGCCGGGTCGCAGACGAGATCGTGGTGCTGGATCAGGGCGCCCTTATCGCCAGCGGCAGCGTGCAAGACGTCCTGACCAAACGGACGGTGGTTGATGCCTACCTCGGCAACGTGATGTCGCGGGGCGATGGCGACCGGGTTGCCGGACCTCAGATCGGCGCGGAATGACGAGGGCGATGATGGGGCAAGGCGACTCCGATAACTCGCTTAACTCTCACGGCCGTCGCCCTCTTGACGGCATCAGGGTCCTTGACCTGGGTACCGCGCTGGCCGGCCCGGTGTGCGCCACGATACTGGGCGAATTCGGCGCCGACGTGATCAAGGTCGAACGCCCAGGGACCGGTGACCCGCTACGGACGTTCGGCCCGAGCATCGAGGGCACGCCTCTGTGGTGGATGATCGAGGGCAGGAACAAGCGGAGCATCACTCTGGATTACTCGCGCGCCGAGGCCGGCCCGCTCTTGCATGCGCTCGTGCGGGAGTCCGACGTCATAGTCGAGAACTTCCGGCCCGGGACGATGGAGCGCTGGGGGTTTGACTACCCGCGCCTGCGGATGATCAATCCGGGACTCGTGTACGTGTCGGTATCGGGGTTCGGCCAGACCGGACCCTACCGGCTGCGGCAGGCGTACGACAGGGTAGCGCAGGCAATGGCCGGGCTGACGTACGTGACTGGGCATCCTGGCCAGCCGCCGGTGAAGCCCGGCATTGGCATCACGGATTACTCCACCGCGATCGTCGCAGCACTGGGCACGATGCTGGCGCTCTTCGAGCGCGAGGTTAGCGCCGAGCACGCCGGTCAGCAGGTTGACGTGGCCCTTACCGAGTCGCTGCTCCGCATGTTTCATTACCACGTGCCGTTCTTTCAGCTCACCGGCACGATTCCCGAGCGGGTCGGCAACGCGGCCGAGGCAATGGCCCCGGCGGAATGCTTCTGCACGCGCGACGGCATCTGGCTGATGATCGCGGCAGGCACGGATGGGCTGTTCAAGAAGCTGGCGCTTGCGGTGGGCCTGCCAGAACTGACCAGTGACGAGCGTTTTTTGACGAATCAGGCGCGGTCGGCCAACCAAGATGTGCTGCACGGAATCTTGAGACGCCGGATAGGGGAACTCGAATCTGCCGCGCTGAAGACCGCGCTCGAGGACGCCGGGGTGCCCGGCGCTCCGCTCTATACGGCGAAGGACATTTACCATGATCCGCATTTCCGCGAGCGGGGAGCCATCACGCCGGTCACGGACCCGAGGCTCGGCGAGGTCTGGATGCAAGGAGTGGTACCGGCCCTCACCCGGACGCCCGGCAGGATCGAGACGACCGGCGCCGAGTTGGGCGCCGACAACGAGGCGGTATACCTGGGCGAACTCGGGCTGCCAGGTGCCGAGTACCAGGCGCTCCGAGATGCGGGCGTGATCTAGCCATGCCGGAGCACAGATTCGACAATCGCGTTGCCATCGTCACCGGCGGCGGCCGGGGACTCGGCGCGGGCCATGCCCTCCTCCTGGCCGCAAGAGGAGCACAGGTCGTCGTCAACGATCTCGGTGCCGAAATGGATGGCACACGGCGCTCGTCGGCGCCGGCCGACGCCGTGGTCGCTGAGATCAACTCCGCGGGCGGCCGCGCGCTAGCCAACTACAGCGACATCTCAACCGTGGACGGGTCACGCGAGTTGCTCGAGTTTACGCTGGAGTCGCTCGGCCGTATCGATATCGTCGTCAACAACGCCGGAATTCTGCGCGATTCGAATGTGGCAGAGCTGAGTTCCGCAGACTGGTTCAAAGTCATCGATGTCAATCTGAGCGGGCCATTCTGGGTAACCCAGCATGCGTGGCCGGCCATGGCCGCTCAGGGGTACGGCCGCATCGTCAACGTATCGTCGGCGGCGGGTCTCTACGGTAACGCCGGCCAGGCAAACTATGCGGCAGCGAAGATGGGGATCATCGGGCTGACACAGACGCTCGCGCTCGAAGGAGCACCGCATGGAATCCTGGTCAACGCGATCGTTCCGATAGGGCTCAGCCGGATGTTCCGGCTGCCAGACGCCACTGGCATCAGAAATGAAACCATTTCTGCGGCAGCAGCATGGCTGGCACACGAGAATTGCTCCGTCAACGGTGAAACATTCTGGGTCAGGCGCGATCGGCTCGCGCAAGCTGTCATCGGGCTGACCAGTGGCCTGCACGACCCGGCAATGACCATCGAAAGCATCTTCTCCAATCTCGATAAGATAACCGACACGGCCGAAGTGAACTTCCCCGGCCTAGGCGGGCGTGGCTTATGTCAGTAACGAGCGAAAGGATGCCATGAGCGCCTTCCAAGAGTTCCGTGACTCGACGTCACAAGCACAGGATTATGCCGCGTTGAGGACAATTTACGACGAAGAGGGCTACCTTTTCCTGCGGGCGCAGCTGCCCGAGCAGGCGGTCCAGCTCGTAACCGAGCAGCTGATCGACGAGCTGGTCAGGCAGGACGTCATCTCGGCCGACGGGCACACCGCTGTCCACTCCGCAGACGAATGGCCGGAAATCGACGACGACGCCATTCACGCGCGTGTCGGCTATGACACACTCTGGCACGATCCGCAGACCGTGGCGCTATTCGAGGGCCTCCTCGGCGAGGCACCATGGGTGTTCCGGCAGACCATCGTGCGCGCCACCGCTCCTAATCGCACGACGGGCCTGACGCCGCCACATCAGTGCTCCTGGTTCATCCAGCCGAACGACGACTTCCGCATCCTGTGGACTCCGCTTGCACCGGTGAATCTCACCATCGGCGGCCTGGCCGTGGCGCCCGGATCACACAAGGGCGGCGCCGTGGAACATGTGGCCTACAAAGATAGCCCGTCACTTCAGCTGCCTGGTAATTCGATCTGGGGACTTCCGGAAGCAGCCGTTCCCGATTCCTGGGTCGCATCGTCGGACTTCCGCCCGGGCGACGTACTGATATTCCAGGCGCACACAATCCACAAGTCCCTGCCGAACACCTCCACCGACGGACGCCTGCGGCTGTCCCTTGACACAAGGTTCCAGCCAGCATCGTCGGAAAGGGGGTTCATGTCGACCCACACTCAGCCGGAGGTCAGGCAGAATCCCGGCGCGGTGTTCCGTCAGCATAGATAAGAGCTGGAGAGTGTCGAATGCCCAATCAAATAAATCAAGTAACCGAGGCCGGCCGAGTGATAACGGCGGCGGCCAGGTGACCGCCAGCACCGGGAGCGGGTCCGCAACACGGCAGCTCGCCGAGTTCGCGGCCTCGATCAAATTCAGCGACCTTCCCGCCGATGACCAGGTGCGGACGAAGCTGCGGCTGCTCAACGTCGCCGGTTCCGTACTCGCCGCCCGCCGCCTGGCCGGTGCCCGGCTCGTGCGGTCCTACAGCGAAACCTTGGCCGGCGGCGGCAGCCGCAGTTCCTTCTGGCTCTCCGCGAGTCGCGGAAGGCCGGAGGACGCCGCCTTCGTGAACGGGATGTGGGCCCACCTTGCACTTCTTGACGACACCGTGACGCATACCGGAACGATGCTGATACCGGCGGCGCTGGCGGTCGCCGAGGCCAGGGAGTGCTCGGGCGAGGACGTGCTGGCGGCCCTGGCGGTCGGCTACGAGATCACCGCGCGCATCGAGACCGGACTGATGCTGGCATCGGCCGTTACCCTGCAGGGTTTCCGGCATTCCTGGCCCGGTGTCTTCGGGGCCGCCGTGGCGACGGCGAAGCTGATGGGCCTCCCCGTGAACGGAATCATGGACACCCTGGCTCTGATCTCCACGCTGGCAGTGCCCGGGACGATGGCGTGGTACTGCAACTGGGCAGACGCCGAAGAGGCGGAGCGGCTTGGCGGCACCGGCGTCACGGAGCGATACCTGCAGCTTGGCGCGAACGCGAAGAACGCCGTCCTGGCAGCATCGCTCGCCGAAGGCGGGTTCCATGGCACCAGCCTGGCGCTTGAGGGCGAATGCGGCGTCTACGCGGTGTACGCGAACGGCATGGGGCTTCCCCCGGACCTGTCGTACCGGCTGGGGCAGGACTGGCATCTGGCACCGATAGGTGTCAAGCCCTACCCGGGTTCGTGGGTCATACCGGTCTACTGCGCCGAGCGCATCGTCAGGCAGCGAGCGATCCAGTCGGCGGCCGACGTGGATCACATACGTGTCGACATGGTGACCTGGAAGCGCAACACGGCGGTCGTCTTCCCCGGCCCGTTCACCAACCAGGAACAGGCGCTGGCAAGCACGCCCTTCAACGTCGCAGCCACCCTCATCTTCGGCAAGTACGACGTTGACGTGCTGGCAGATGCGACAGGCGACGCGCGCGTCGACGAGCTGGCAGCAAAGGTGCGAATCGGCGCCATGCCCGGCGCAGTCACCCCGGAGGCGAAGAACGCGGTCGTCGAGGTGGTATTCGCCGACGGCACGTCGATCCGCGAAGATGCGTCCTCGATGCCGAGCTCCGTCCTCCGCCCCGATACCTGGGCCGACATGAATGCGCGCTTCGAAGGCATGTGCGGCGACGAGACGGCGGACTCCAGGCGTGCGGTATCTGAGTACATCGAGCATTTTGAAAACGGCGACGCGGGTGGCCTTGCCAATCTGCTCCGCCGTCCAGAGTAGAAGCCGAATGGGATTGTCCATCACGCCGATCCACTGTGGCGTCCTGTCCAACGTCGAGCGGTCGTCGCAGCAGTACCTGGTCGGCTGCGGCGAGCGTATCGACGTGCCGCTCATCATGTGGCTGATCCTGGGCGGCGAGCGGCCCGTGATCGTTGACGTCGGCGCCGGCACGCCCGATGTGGTGGAGGAATACCAGGGCCGCCACCTGGCCCAATCCAAATCACCGCTCGACTCCCTGGCCGCGATGGGCCTTGAGCCCGCCGATATAGGCAGCGTTATCATCACCCACGCACATTGGGATCACGTGCTAGGGCTCGCGGCGATGGATTTCCCTTCGGCCAAAATCTATATTCAGCGAAGCGAGCTGGATTTCGCCGTGCGTCCGCTGCCGACGCAGCGCGGGCTTTATCATCCTCGGCTGGTGCAAAGATTGACCGCCGACGCCGGAAATGACGAGCATCCGATCGTCGCGGTCGATGGCGATCGCGATATCGCCGCCGGGGTGAAGATAATACACACGCCCGGACACACGCCCGGCACGAGCGCCGTGCTGGTGCAGACGTCCGGCGGCGTCTTTGCGATCGCCTCGGACACCGTGGCGCTGCAGAGTTCGCTGCGGGGGAAGTCGTCTGAGGACTGGTGCCCGCCGGGAATCCATGTGAACCTTGCGGACTGCTACAGCTCCATGCGGCGGCCTGCCCAGGAGTCGGTCATCGTGCTGCCGTCTCACGATGAGGCCGTCTTTGCCCGGGATACGTACCCATGAGCACCGCCCATCCGCAGATCGTCGACATGCGCCAGGTCAAGCCTCGGCGATGGCCGCATTGGACCGCGCTGTGCACGAACACGTCGGAGCTGGCAACCAGCGACGAGCGGCGAAATGTGCGGGTGCAGTGCTTCGAGCGGCTCGAGCCAAGCGATGTGAACAGAACTCAGATGGCGGCCAGTTATGTACCGTCACACCGCAATATCTTCGACGTCTTCGTTCTCAACGCCAGGCTGCCGCTGACCGCGGATCCGAGCTCGCAGATCGAAAACCTGGGCGGCGAGCTGACCTATCGGCCGGAAGGCCTGCTCTTTTCCGGAGGCAAGCCCACGTCGCAGAGCACTGCGCCGCCGAACCGAGATCATGTGCTGGTCAATGTCTACCTCCAGACCGAGGGAGCAGGCGGCCAGCCACTGCTGACGCTCGACCGCATCGCGGCCGCCGTCGATCACCTGTCCAAGTCGGGGAAGGGGCGCCTGGCCAGGGAACGCGGCGAGTACATCGCACCCGATGGCCAGGTCCGGGAGGCGCTGGAGGTGTGCTGGGAGAGCGTCATGGGGCATCCCTATCCGTTTCCGGATCCGCCGGCCGTGGACGGAATGTTGAGGTTCAGCCTTGCGGCGTATCCATGGCGCGAGCCCGCACCCGGCTCGGGAGTGAAGGTCAAGACTATTGCCAAGTTTGGCGACATCGGCCCGTCGTTTTCGTTCGTGAAGCTTGAAACGGGCGCCGAGACGGCGTCCCGGCGCCTGCACAGCTACACGTTCGCCGCGGTCATCGCCGGCCGAATTCGCGGCACCGCGGGAGATCTGGACGAATTGCACGTCATGCTCGGCGCCCCCGGCGACGAGATCAGCAGCATGCGGGCCGATAAGCCGACCCTGCTCTGGCTCGTTAACTGGAATGCCGAGGCATGCTCACCATGCCAATGTATCGGAGGAGACGCACCATGACGGCACGCGAAGAAGTGCTTGACCTGCTCGCCTCGTACTGCCGGGCGGTCGATGACCGGGAGCTCGACAAGCTGTGGCGTCTCTTCGATGTCAACTGCGAATACACCTTTGTCGACGGTGCCGTAGCGCACGGAGCAGATGAAATCCGGGAAATGCTAGGCAGCCGCATCGCGGCCGCGATCCGCCATCGCCACATTTTGACCAATGCGATCGTGGAGATTGAGGGGGACGCCGCAATGGCTAAATCAGATTGGTACCTGATCAAGCCTGGTGCGGGGCAGGCTTGGAACATAGAGGGCGCCGGATACTACCAGGACAAGATGCGACGGTCACCCGGCGGATGGGTGTTCACGCGCAGGGAAATTAGCCCCGCTCCGCGCGGTCGATAAGCGAGGAGAGCACAAATGAGTCCTGAGCCAGCCTCCCGCGAGACAATCGAGTTGCTGTTCGAGCCCATCGCCATCGGCGGCGCGATGGCCCGGAACCGCATCGCGCTCGCGCCGATGACCTCGTGCTTCGCCGAGTCCGACGGCAAGGTCAGCGATCGGCTGATGAGCTTTCTCGAGGCGCGCGCCAAGGGCGGAGCGGGGCTCGTAATGACCGAAGGCGCGGCGGTGGAAGCGCGCGGCCGCGGATGGACCAATCACCTCTGCGTGTACGACGACAGCTTCCGCCCCGGCCTGGGGCGGCTGGCAGGCGCCATCCGTGCCCACGGCGCCCTCGCTTGGATGCAGCTCATGCACAACGGACGCCGGACGGTCTCCGCGGTAACGGGGGTCCAGCCCATATCGCCGACGTCCCAGCGCTCGCCGGGCGCGAGCTGGGAGGTGCCGCATCGGCTGAGCACGGCCGAGGTCCACGACGTCATCGGGGTCTTCGTCGCCGCGATCAGGCGCGCCGCGGAAACCGGATTCGACGGAGTCGAACTGCACGGCGGGCACGCCTACCTGATCAACCAGTTTCTGTCTCCGTCGAAAAACGACCGCGACGACGAGTTCGGCGGCGACCCCGTCGGCCGGGCCCGCTTCGCGACCGAGATCATCCGCCGCGCGCATGCCGAGCTAGGTGACGATTTTCCCATCGGCGTGCGGCTGAGCATCGTTGAGTTCGAGCCGGGCGGAATCACCTTGGAAGACACGCTGAGCATGGTCACGATCCTGGAAGCGGCCGGGGCCGCCTACATCGACGGATCGGCCGGGGTCAGCACCCTCACCAAGGAACTCAAGTGGACCACGGGCGAAGGCGAAGCGACCCTGAGCGAGTACGCCGTCCAGATCCGTAACCAGCTGACGAGGATTCCGTACATGACGGTGGGCCGCGTTCTGCGGCCGGCCACGGCGGAGCGCCTATTGCGGGATGGCGTCGCCGACATCATCGGGATCGGCCGGGCCATGGTCTCCGATCCCGAGTGGCCGAACAAGGCCCGCAGCGGCAAGCCGTTCATGATGTGCATCGGCTGCAACGGCTGTCAGCAGCGCAGCGTGCATCGCCAGTCCGGCTGCCCGGTGAACGTGAGCGTCGGCCACGAGTACGAATACCAGCAGATCCGCGCGGCCAGTCCGTCGCGCGTGCTCGTGATCGGCTCCGGCGTCGGCGGCCTGGCGTGCGCGCTGGCAGCGGCCGGCCGCGGCCACGCCACCGCAATAGCTGACGGCGAGTTCCCCTTCGGCGGCCTGCTCGGCCTGCGGGCAACGGTCCCGTTCAACGAGGAGATCGTCGAGTCGCTGAAGATGTTCGCCGGGCAACTCGCCGATGCCGGTGTCACCACGCTGGCCCCGGGGGACCCGGGCGGGGGCCTCGGAGCGCAGATCGCGGCCTGGGAACCTGACGTGATCGTGGACGCGACGCCAGGCGAGCCGCTGCGAACCGTCGTGCCATGGCGGGCATACGACCTCGAGCGGGTCATGAGCGGGCGTGTCGGCGCCGCTGAACTCGGGCAGACGGTGGGAGTGATCGGCTCAAACTACGCCGCGGTCGAGGCAGCCTTGCGGCTGGCCAGCGATGGGTACGACGTGACGGTGCTTGGCGACGCGCGAGCGTTTGCCAAGGACACCCACCCCCAGCTTGCCTACCGCGCGGTCGAGCGCCTGGAAAAAGCCGGCGGCCGACTGCTTCCCTCGGTGTCCTACCTCGATCTTGTCGCGCGCGCTCGCGGCGTCCAGGCCTCGGCAGAGCCGTTCCGCCCGCGCGTCGACGACGCCCTGCACCTGGATTTCGACAGCGTGGTGCAGGGCATCGGATGGAGCAACGTGCCACGCGATCTCCACGTCGACGACCTGTTCAAGAACCGAGCCAACTACTACGTGGGCGATACCTATAACCCCTGGGAGCAGAGGTTCGTCGCCGAGCGCGGCGCAGAGTTCGGCCTGCGAGTCTGAGGTGACCATCGTGACCGAAGCCGAAGTCGCCATCGTCACCGGAGCCGCCTCAGGGATAGGCCGGGCCGTTGCCGCAAGGCTGTGCGCGCAAGGGCACCCGGTAGCCCTCTGGGACGTCAGCGCCGCGGCCGGATCGCAGGCGGCGGCGGAACTGGCGGCCGCAGGCGGGGCAGCCGAGTTCATGGAGGTCGACGTTTCCGACCGTGACCGCGTCGCGGAATGCGTGGCCGCGACCGGGACGCGGTTCGGCCCGCCGCAGATTCTGGTCACCTGCGCCGCGATAACCCACTCGGCACCGATATCCGAACTGACAACCGAGGACTGGCACCGGGTGATGGGGGTGGATCTCGACGGCACGTTCTTCTGCCTCGCAGAGGTAGCAGCGTCGCTGCGCCGAGACAATCTGCCGGGAAGCATCGTGCTGATCTCATCCACGGCCGCCCTCAGCGGCTTCCATAGGCGCGGGGCCTACTGCGCTGCGAAGAGCGGTATCGTCGGGCTCACCCGGGCGGCTGCACTCGATCTTGCCCGCCACGGCATCAGGGTCAACAGCGTGGCCCCCGGCTCCACGCTCACGGGCATGACCGAACACAATGCCGCCGATCCTGCGATGCGCGAGATCATTGACGTCATGCCGCTGAAACGCTGGGCGCAACCCGATGAGATCGCCGACGCGGTAGCCTTCCTGGCCGGCCCGCATTCATCGTTCGTTACCGGCATCGTGCTGCCCGTCGACGGCGGATGGACCGCCGGCCGCATGTCGCTGTCGACCGGAGTGATCTGACGGGACAAATCCCTGCGCGCTCTGATCCATGTCGATAACGCCCGCGGCGGGTTCGGTGCGCCCGGCAGGGTCGCGGTGAGGGTCTTCTGCTCGCGCAGCATCCCGGCGGGATAGGCGGCGATGTGGTCGCGGGCGTCGTCGCCCGTGCCTCCGATCACGGCTCCCTGCATCTTCGAGGCCAACTTGAGCCGCTTCGTCGCGCACCGCCCGTCGGTCCTGTACTGGATGCTGCAGCCGGGCGCCGAGAAGGAGGGCGTCGGGCTCGGCGTTCTGCGGATGATCAAGCCGTGGCATGAGTGGATGCTCATGTGGGGGTACGAGGCGGCAGCCGGCCCGCCCGAGATCACTGACGAATTCGCGCGAGAGCTGGCCGTGCAGCTGGTCGGGACCGACGACTTCGACATGCGGGTCACCTCCCGGCTGCCCTGGACGGTGAACCACCTTTTCGCGACCACCATCGCCCGCGGCCGGGTCTTCTGCGTCGGCGACGCCGTGCACCGGCACCCACCGACCAACGGCCTGGGGTCCAACACATCCATTCAGGACTCCTACAACCTGGCCTGGAAGCTGCACGCCGTCGTCCAAGGCTGGGCGGCGCCGCCGCTGCTGCAGTCCTACGACGCCGAGCGGGCCCCGGTCGCCCGCCAGATCGTCGAGCGGGCCAACCAGAGCATCGCCGACACCGGGCGCATCGTCGCCGCCCTGGACGTCGACGACACCTCAGACGTCGCCAAGCTGAACCAGCAGCTGGCGCTGAGAGTCGCCCCCGGCCCGGAGGGCGAGAAGATCCGGGAGAACCTCCGCGAGGCCATCGCCTACAAGGCCTACGAGTTCGACGCGCACGGTGTGGAGCACAATCACCGCTACGCCTCGTCGGCCGTCATCCCCGACGGCACCGCCATGCCCCCCTTCACCCGCGACCCCGAGCTCTACGCTCAGCCCACGACATGGCCCGGCGCCAAGCTCCCGCATACCTGGGTCACGCGCGCCGGGCACCGCGTGTCGACGCTGGACCTGGTCGGCCACGGCGCCTTCAGCGTCTGGACCGGCATCGGCGGCCAGGCCTGGCTCGACGCCGCGGCCGCCTTCACCGACCGCACCGGCCTGCCGATCACCGCAGTCTCGATCGGCCCCCGCGAGCCCATCGAGGACCCCTACGGCACCTGGGCCGAGCTGCGCGAGATATCCGACAGCGGCGTCCTGCTCATCCGCCCCGACCTATACATCGCCGCGCGCCACGCCAGCGCCCCCGACTCCCCGAAGCCGCCACGGCCTGGCTCACCCGCGCCCTCACCTCCATCCTTGGCACCTCCACTCCATCCACACGCGCGTGAACGCCCGCGGCAGTTCGTGACCCATCAGCGAGGGCAAGACCGCCAAAGAAGCGCTGCCTGTCCCGCAGCGGCAGGTCAGCGACGCCTTCTACAAGCACCTCAAAGCAGATGCGACCCGGACAGCAGCACGCAATGCCCAGGGTCCGGGAGCGCAAGCGGGGAACGTCTCTGTCGCCAGCGCGGCCGACTCACACCCCGAACGCCAGCTCTTCGGCCACTGAGGACGGGCGCAGCAAAGCCACCGCATGCGACAGCCTCGGCTTCGCGCACCATCATCTGGGGCAGCACGTCCAGGCCATCGCCTGCTACCAGCAGGCGGTGAAGTCCTTCCAGGAGATTGGCGACCGCCCGAACCTGGCTGAGACATTCACCCACCTGGGCGACTGCTACCACGCGCTCGGCGACGTCGACCAAGCTCAGGCCGCCTGGCGGCAGGCGCTGGCCGTCCTCACGACCTTAGTCCTGATGACGCGGCCCAAGGTACGAGCGAAGCTCGAGTAGCTCAGCGCTGCTAGCGGATCGAGCACCTCGCGATAGGTCGACACTGTCTTTGCCGACCGCCCGTCTAGCCCGTTCGCCAACCAGTCCTCGACAGCGCGCCTGAGTGTGTACGTAGCCGAGGTATGCAGCCCCTCATGCACATTTTGGCTCCCATACGAGCGCCAGCCGAGATCGGCAGTGTCCTGACCTGGTCGGGATGGCGGGATTCGAACCCGCGGCCTCCTGCTCCCAAACCAGCTCCACCCAGTCGCCAGACGTAGCCTCACGTCGTCCGATGCGGCGCCTACCTGGGACTTTGCTGGCTGGACGTCGCCCGGCATCGCCTGATGACTGTGTCCGCTGGCTCCCACTTTGGCTCCCACCAGTGCTGTCCAGGAACTCGGCTTCTGCCTATTGAACAGAACCTCGAATTCGAAAGCGAGATCAAGGTACTCCGGTTCCCGGCGGCCGAGCTGCCGAAGATCGCCGATGCTCTCGAGGTCGCCGAGCCTTACGAAACAGCAAGGCCAGCTTTGAGGAATCAACGCGTGATCTTCTCGAGCACGCTATCCCTGGCCCGAGCGGGAGAAGCACCCAGAGATCGCCGCCGCGGCGCCACCAGCGACGGCTGGTCCTCGGCATACATCAACCCGGTCGTTTCGCGATACCAGGCAGGTCCCCTCGGAGCCGAGGTCCCCTTAATGCACGAAATACCAGTTCTCGGGGGTGATGCTGAGCGTGGGACTCTGCGGAGTGACACCTCGCAGGTTGTCCGCAACTTCGGTGAGGCTGTAGGCGCCATCCGGCTGCCAGATGACCGGCAGCTTGGGCGCCAGGTAGTTCTGCCAGGCGTACATGTAGGACAGGTTGCTGCTGGTCAGCGTCTTGTTGATCAGAGCGTCATTCGTCTTGTCGCAGAAGCCGTCGGTGTTGCCGATCGCACCGCAAATGAACAGCGTTTCGCCGGTCGGCAGGTAGTCGGGTCCGAACGAGTAGCCGATGCCGAATTGGGCCATGTCCCAGTTACAAGAGAGCTTTGCGACCACGCAGTTGCCTATGGCCTCCGCGATGACCTGGTTGAACGGCTTGGGCTGCAGGTTCAGCTTGATGCCGACCTGCGCCGCGTTGGATTGAAGGCCAGCCATCTCTGAGTTGACCCAAGCGGTCCCGGTCGCATACACAAAGCTAAAGCTCAGGCCTTGACCTTGTTTGATGCCGGGACCGCAAAGTCCCGGGTCCGTGCAGGTGCTTACCCCGCCGGGCACGATCTTCCAGCCGTGCGCCGCCAGCAGGCTCCTGGCCTTCGCCGGGTCGTAGGGGTACGGGGGGCCCTGCCTGGCCCGCGCAGACAAGAAGCGGGTCACCGGGTAGCTGCCGACCGGGCCGACTGTGACGGTGCCGTAGCCGCGCAGCGGTCCCTTGATGACGCCTTCCTGGTTCGTCAGGTAGGCCATCGCCTGCCGGAAGTACAGCTGCCGGAGAATCGGCCCGTTGCCGGTGCTGCTCTGCAGGTTCACCTCGTAATAGTTGATTCCCCAGGGGTACAGCGGGGCCAGCGTATAACCCGGCAAGGGGTTGGCTCCCACAGCGGCGTTCGACGGCTTGGGCGGGGCGTCCTCCTCCGGCAGGTACCCAACCTCGATCTTGCTGCTGGCGCTTGATGCACGCAGTACGTCGTACTCGGCGCTATCGGTGGTGAACGGCACCTCCTGGAGGGCCGCCAGCTTCGGTTTGACCGGGCCGGAGTAGGACTTGTTCGGTATGAACGTGATGTGCCCGTCGGCGTTGAACGCGCTTAGCTTCCATGGCCCATCTACGGTGCTCCAGATCGGCGACGTCACATAGGAGGTCAGCGCCTGGGCCTGGGTGTTGAGGTAGCTGTAGACCTTGGCGCAGTCGGCGACGGTTGTCGTGCAGCTACTGGCCCCGGACGCGGTTCGGTCCCACGCCGTCGGCATCGGGGTGACCTGGCTCAGGTCGTTGTACAGGAACCAGGTCGGCGAGTAGGGCTTGTCCATGGTCATGGTCAGCTCGGTGGGGCTGACTACCTTGATGTTCGACACGTTCGCCGGGAACCCGCTGTAGGCATAGAAATCCGTGGGCACGGCCTGTTCCATGTTGAGCCAGAACATCACATTCTGCGCTGTCACCGGGGTGCCGTTGGACCACACATAGTGCTTCAGCGTGATCGTCACGGTCCGGCCGCTGATCTTCGGTGGATTAGCGAGGCCGAGGGAGTAGTTCACTACCGGCTGGCCGTTGTCGCCAAACCAGTACAGCGGCCGGTACATCAGAGCCTGCAGATCGAAGAGGTTGGCTTCGGTGGTAGCACTGGCACTGCTGTACGGGAAGATGTAATTCGGGGTGGTTGACGGCGGCTCGGCAAGAACGGCAGTGCCGCCCTTGACCGGACTACCGCCCGGCGTTGTGCTGCTGCTACTGCCTCCGCAAGCAACCGCAACGAGCGTAAGAATTGACGCTGCGGCCAAGCATGACGCGAACCTCACGCCGCGAGGCTTTGACTTCAATCTGTCGCGCCACAGCGAGACCGGCCCCATAGCTACGACTCCTTGCCGCTGGATCGAAGAGGTCACCGGCTGGCCGGCCAACTTGGATATGGCCAGTCTACGAATTTTCTTCCGACCAGGCTAGACCTATGTATTGGAATTCAGTGTCGAGGACCGCGCTCCATCAGGGCCACGGTTGCCTAACGAGCGCTGATGAGCACGCCGACCAGCACGTACGGTTCCGTGGATCGGTTCTGCCAGTCATGCAGCACGCCCGGTTGCTGGATTACCGAGTCCCCCGGCAGGAGCGTCACCTCAGTGTCGCCCACGATCAACGTCACTTCTCCGCGCAGCACTGTGACGTAGTCCAGGGTGTCGGTCTGATGTGCCCCATAGAGGAACCTCTGATCGGCATCAGATGCTCCCGGCTCTCCGCTGCGAGCGGCAGGCGTGGTCTCGACGATCCGAAAGATTGTCCCTCCAGCGGGCGGCTCGGCTGTCCACCCACGTGTGGAGGGGTCGGTACCGGGCACCGGTGGTTTTGCAGGATCGGTGACCCAAAGGTCGGTCATCACGTATGTTCCTGCATCGATGACTGTGGGCGGCGCACCTTCTTCGAGGATCGCCGGGTTGCCTTTTTCGTCAAATCCTGTGACCACTCTTTTCATGACAGTTCCTTGGCCGAGGAGTAGGTACGGGCATTCTGAATGGCACGCGAGGCGCTGCATTCAGGTCGCATTTGGAGGCCTCCAATTCCCAGGTCGGACATCTGTACCACCGCATATAGAATTCAGTCGGCCGCAATGCTCGTCTCGAACAACGAAGCTCGGCGGTGCGCTTATCTTCTCCCACATAGTTCAGCGTGACCGCCCCGCCAGCAGGCGGCTGCTCAGTCATGTCCAGCCCGACCAGGCGCGTGGCTGTCGTTGCGGGCATTACGATCAGCCGCCAACTCAGCGAGCAACGTCCCGAGGCTGGCTGCGCCACCTTCCACGCAGGTGAGCTCAGCCGCCGGCCCCGATAGCAAGATGCAGACGCCGGGTCCGTGACCCTCTTGCCTGCCAGGCCCATGGCACACCAGTCCGACCGACACATATCCAGGCCGGCGGAACCTCCCTGCTGATGAGTCGATGTCACGGAAGCCGACCAGGTCGCCGTATCGCAGTGACCGGCCGGCCAACGCCTCCTCATCGCCGATGTCCACATCGCCGATCCAGGCGTCTTGCCCGATGCCGCTGCCCGCGGCCCACGGCGGGAGCCAGGCCCTCACGGTGACCTCCAGCCTTCCTGCCCGCGCCGTCACCGGAAGCATGTCAAGCAGCACGGGCGATAGGTTGAACAGGCCGACCAATGGGTGGTCTGGCAGCAGCAGCCCGCGGCCCGTCGTCTCAACAATGACCCGCTCGCCAGGGCAGAGGCGCTCTAGAAGCTCGTCGGGGGCTTCGACAGTCAGCAGGCTCGGCGGCAGGAAACCTGGCGCGAGCCCACCGCGCTTGCCCGCGATGACACCGAGTTGCTCCCCCGATCCGAGCCGGACCAGGTTGGCGAGGCAGGCGAGCAGGTGCAGGGAGCCGGGGCCTGGCTGGCCGTCGATCCTGTCCTCGATGCAGGCGCCGGGCATCAGGTGATCTCCTAGCCAGCGGTCCACCTCATCGCCCATGTGCACGCCTAGGGCTACCCCGCCGCAGCCCGGCAGCAGCGGAGGCCCGCCATCCGCGCCCGCCGGGTCGCCGTAGCACCGGGCAGGCGCCACGATCCCCTCGGCAGCGACGGTGACCAGCGCCGCCCTGTTATCCCGCGGCCGGCTCACCTGCTCGCCTCCGGCCAGAACATCCGAAGACTTGCCCCGCTGTCTGCAATCAGACTGATCCGGTCCGCGGGCGCGGTAAGCAGCGTGGCCATGCCGACACCGTGACCACCCGCAGCCGATCGGCCGTGACAGAGCACGCCGACGGCCAGCCAGCCAACTCGGAAGCGCCGCTCGCTCCGGTGGTCCTGATCCGCCACGGCCACGATGTCTCCTAGCCGCAGGGTGGCGGCTGCGCCGGTCCCAGGACGGGAAGCCAGGTCAGGATCCAGATCCAGGTTGAAGCGGCTGGCTGGCATACCCAGGCCGCCCCCGGCCGCCTCGCGGCCGAACACCGCGGAGACGCGGATGCGCAGCCGCCCGTGCGGCTCAGCTCCATCCACCATCCAGCCGAGCAGCGCAGGATCGCATGAGTGCAGAAATACCTGGTCCTGGCCAGTGATCTGCAGGCCCACTCCAAACGCATCGATGACAACCCGATCGCCCGGCCCCATCTGCTGGAGCGTGCTGCGCGGGAAGCTGATGAGCACGGCACCGTGCTTGCCAACGACCATGCCGCGCGACATCGCCGCTGAGCCGTCCAGCACCATGGCCCGGTTGCCGACGCAGGCCAGGATCTGCATCGCCTGATCGGCAGCCGGGTCAGAATTCCGGACTGAGGCTCCGGCCTCAAGATGGTCGGATTGCCAGCCCATCGCGACCTCGCCAAGCGTCGGCCAGATGAGCACTCCACCCTGACCGGGCAGCACCTCGGCAAACCCGGCAGGATTGATGACGGCGTTGACCGATGCGGCAGTGACCAAGCCGATGAGCCGGGTATGAACGAGGCTCGCCGCATTCGTCAGGAGGTCAGCAGCCACCGGCGGACTGCCCGGCAGCTCAGTACCCACGAGCGCCCTCGCAAACGTTGATCAGCGGCTCACCACGGGTAAACCAGTTGAAACTGCGCGGGAATAGCACGACGCTACGCTCTCTCTTCGAGACGAAGGTGCTGGCCGAGTGAGTCGAGATCAACACGGCTCGCATCATCGAGTTCAGTGACTGCTCTGACCGCGCAGGTCCCCAAGTTGAGTGGCAGTCAGCACATCGCGCTGGGCCAGCTGCTGTGCTCAGGCTCGGCTCACGGGAGCTCCGGCGCGACAGCTGTCGGCAATCCGGCCGACCGATGACCTTGCTACCAGCTGGCCCGGGCATCGATCGGCCAGATATCCACCAGCGCATCCGAGGATACGCAGTGATACACCGAGTACATCATCACAGTCTTGTAGCAATATGGAGGAATTACCTCCACAGTCGCACCCATCGCGAGCGACTTCGTGTCCCGGACATCGATCCTGCCCATATCATCCCCCACTATGGAGTACACCGCCTCTTCTGGTGCTCCCCGCAAAATCCCAGGAGATAGCTGACCCTGGCTCCCATCAATTTCCTTGGAGCCAGCATCAGTGACAACAAACCCATCCTGCGCATTGCTGATCACCGTCGTAAGAACGGAAAGCGCCGGCTTGAACGGATGAGGCTCGCCTCTTCGAAGATCAACATCATCGTAATGCTTGTCCATAAACACGTAGCTTCCTACCTGAAGCTCAGTGTATACCCCACTATCTGCATCGATGTCGTGGCTGCCAGTCCCTCCGCCTGACACTATTCGCGGCGGGAGGCCCGCTGCTTCGAACTTCTCCACTATCTTTCTCACTGGGGCAATCTGCTCGTTCAGTACAGGTCGGCGAGCTTCATAGTCGGGGATCGTCATGTGACGTCCATTATATGCGTGGATTCCAGCGAACCGCAAATGGGGATCATTCGCTATGTAATCAGCCAGAGAGAGAAGGCGTGCCTCATCTCCGACACCCGTGCGGCCGCCGCCTATTTCGAAGTCAACAAGCACTTCCAGTGAACGTCCGGATTGCCTGGCGGCGGCGGCAAGCAGCGTGGCGGTAGCGATACCATCGGCAACGACAACCAGCCCGGCGGCCGATGAGTTTAGAATAGCCAGACGATCCAGTTTAGGCTGCGTTACTACAGAAGTGAACAGCATCACATTAGGAATGCCGCCAGCGACCATCTCCTCCGCTTCAGACAGCGTAGCACAGCAGACGCCGACGGCGCCTGCTGCCAATTGACGGCGGGCGACCTCAACCGACTTGTGAATCTTTACAGAAGGCCGAAGCTGATACCCATGAGATGAAGCGTGCTTCGCCATGGAATCGATGTTTGCCTGGAAGACATCGAGATCAAGAACGAGCGCCGGAGTACCGAGCTGTTCTCTCGAGCCTGGCTTGCCGATCAGATGTGCATTGGGACCTAGCGATCTCGCTTCCACTGCTGCCTTCCCTCACGCCTAGCCGTAGCCTAATTGTCTAGTTCTGTCTGCGCCAGATGGTTGCTGCACCGGTCAGCTAGCCCTGGCGCGTGCCTGCTAAAGGCAGCTGATCGCTGTCGGTGATGTCGACTGCGAGTGGCGAATGCGGTATGCCGAATACCTGGCATACGAAGCTCAGCTCAGCCTCGAGGATGCGGGTCAGACTTTGTGCCTGCAGGAACGCATGCCCTTCTGTGGGGAACATCATCAGGGCGGTGGGCACGTGCCGTCTGACAAGCTCCGCATGTATGAGCTCGGTCTGCTCGGGAGGGACTACTAGGTCCATGCCGCCTTGCACCAGCAGCACCGGTGCCCGAATCTGATCGGCGGCGTGCAAAGGTGACCGACTGCGAAGCAGGTCCGCTGTGCCATCGGCCCCGCACGTGAGCCGCGACGTATAACGGGACTCAAACTTGTGCGTGCGAAGCTCCATCAGCTCCAGGTCAGCCACGCCGCAGCGGCTGATACCAGCATGGAATAGGTCGCCAAAGGCTAGCGACGCGAGCGTGGTAAACCCGCCAGCGCTCGCACCCATGATGACAAGGCGATCCTGGTCCACCTGCCCGCTCTCGGCCAGATATCTCGCGCCGCTTGCACAATCCTCCACATCCACGATGCCCCAGCGCCCGTACAGCGCCTCCCAGTAAGGGCGGCCGTGGCCAGTACTCCCTCGATAGTTGACGTCAAGGAGCGCGAATCCGCGACTCGTCCAGAACTGAACAGCCAGACTGTACAGCCGGCGAGGCTGCACTCGTAGGTCCTCCGTGAACCCGAACCAGTAGCGGAGGCTTCTCCCCCTCCAGGTTCGCGAACATAGGGTTCCTTGGCCGGTACAAGTACGCGTAGGCCGTAGCGTCGCCCGTTGTGGGGAAATCCGTCATTTCCGCAGACGACATGTATCGCTGATCAAGGTCAGCACTCTGGTCCCGAAACCGTGGCATGTGACGGAGGGAGCTAGCGTCCACCTCGACTATTGATGGTGGCCGCGTAGCCTCAGCGGCTACCACGATCGCCTTGCCGCCAGCTGTGTCTACGTCGCCGTAGTCCACGTACGGCGCCGACAGAGGCTCGTACCGGGCAGGCCCGATGAGAGCAAGTTCCACGATCCCCTGCCGGCGCACCACGCACAGCGCCGCCCCGACGTCAACCAGACCGTAGGACTGTGTGCCCAGCTGCCATGGCGGACGGCAGCAATCGGCCTCGATCGAGTACACAGGCTCAACGTCGCCCGCGCGTGTATACCGGCAAAGGTTCCACCAGCCGGATCGGTCCGACAGGAACCAGAGGGCCCCGTCCTGCGCCCACTCTGGCTGGACAACCGACTCGCCGTCTCCGCCAGCAATTTGCTTGCCTCCCGTAACCGACCCATCCTCTGCCAGGTCGGCTATCCACAGTTCAGCGCCGTTCCACGGCATATTCGGGTGGGACCAGGTCACCCAGCACAGCCGCTGCCCGTCCACGTCCAGCCGTACCGAGGCGTAGAAGTCCCCGCCCGAGACCAGCGTTAGCGGCGTGCCATGCTCAGTGAGGCTTACGGCAACTATCGAATTAACCACCAACGAATCTGAACTATGGTCCTCCGCGACACAAAGCAAGCGCCGCCTCGGCGCGTCATGAACGGGGTCCGCATACCTCAGTTCAATTTCCGGAGTTAACGGCTGCGGGTCCTCTCCAGTTGTGCATGAAGCCTGATAAATACGCTGATCAGAGTCGTTCACGAAGTAAACAAAGCCATCTTCGAGCGTGTAGGGACATCCACCATAGTCTTCGTGGACCCGAGATCGGACATTGCACCACCTAGGCAGGACGTCGCCAGGTATACCATCGGATGACAGGCGCACAAGCGCAGTGCGTCCCTCCAGGGGGCGCGCCTCCAGCCAATAGACGTCACCTCGGTGCAGCCGGGGAAACAAGAGGCCGACCTGGCCACCTCCTGCGATCTCTGCGCTGAGCGGAGACTCCCAGGTCCCGCACGGCGCTCGTTCGCGCATAGGTTCCTCCGATCTGCTATGGCTGGACGGTCAACTACCAGCAGTCTCAGCGCGCGCCGACAGCAACGACCAGACATCCTTGCGGTGACCCGCTCGGGCCCAATCACATTGCCGACCGGCCGTCGGATGTCATAGAGGACGTCGCTAGGATTTTGTAAAATACCAGTCGGACGGGTTGATATTTCCTATCGCATTAAAGACCACTCCATGAAGATTGGTCGAGACCTCATTGAGGTTATAGGTCGCGATCTGCCAGATCACTGGCACCAGGTTGCTGACATATTGAGAGTATTTCGCCAGTGCAGTGGGCGAAGACGACTGGACCGTAGCATTGATCAGCCCTTGAAGCGTGGCGTTGGTATAGCCAGTAAGGTTCGGAAATATCAGCTCGCCGCTAGGATACGCATCAAGGCTGGCGGAGAAGCCTGCTCCCCAGGTGCCAACCTGCCAGTCGCATGCGGCCTGGTTGGACTGAGCCGGACACGTGCCGATTACCCTGCTGGTCACGGTGTTGAACGGCGCTGAAGATTGACTGAAGACGATACCTGCCTGCCCAGCGTCGCTCTTAAAATCTGCCATCTCCTCCTGGAGATACGTGCTTCCGCTGACGTACAGCAACGTAAAGGAAAGAGTCTTCCCGGCAGGAATGTCGGCTCCGCAATTCTGCGGCCCGTTTCCTGGTTTCACGCACACGGCTGGTCCTGAGGGCGGAATTTTCCAGCCGTGACTGGTGAGGAGTTTTCTCGCTGCACTAATACTAAACGGGTCGGGATCTGGCGTCTGTGTGTCTGACATGTAGGGCGATGGGGGCTTGGGCGGAATCGGCCCGTAGACTGCATAGCCGCCAGCAGTGCCGCCGAGGAGAGCCTTCAGCTGGCCCTTTTCGTCCATCACGTGCTGGAGGGCTTGCCGTATATATAGCTGCCTGACGAGAGGTCCTATTGACGGGTTGTTATAGTTAAGAACCAGAAAGTTGATCTGGGATAGTTCGGATTTGACTAGAGCATATCCCGAACTGGTCAGTCGGCCCTGCTGGCTCAAATCCTCCGTCGGAAGATAGCCAACGTTAATCGCGCCGCCAGCAAGCAGGACATTGAATTCGGCTGAGTCAGCCGTGAACGGTACTTCCTTGAACTCTGTCAGATGGGGTCTATCCGGTCCCGAGTACGCGCGATTGGGCACGAAGGTGAGGTTCCCTGTGTTATCAAACGAACTCAGGCTCCAAGGCCCGTCCACGTCTTTCCAGAGAGGGTTAGTGTCATAGGTGGCGAGATTACTTGCCTGCGAGGCTAGGAAACCGTATACCTGCCGGGAGCCTTTTGCCGTGGCCGCGTAGTCGCCGACCTTTCCGCTAATGGATGTCTTGTCCCAGGCCTCCTGGGGCAGCGGCGTAATTTCGTTCAGCTGATTGGCCGTAAACCACGCCGGATTTACCGGCTCAGTTAGATTAAAGACGACCTGCAGCGGTCCATGAGCCTGAAAAGTTGCTACGTTGTCGGGTAGGTGGCCGGGTTCGTAGAGACCCCACTGGTTCTTGTTAGCCTTAGCAATGTCCATAAAGAAGATCACGCTCGCGCTAGTCACTGGGGTTCCGTCTGACCACTTGTAGCGCTTGAGGTTAATCGTGACCGTCTTGTTGCCGTTTGAATACACGGGCGGATAAGCTAGACTTTTCTGCGTGTTCAGGGTGACGCTATTGTCGCTTCCACCGCTGCCTCCGAACCAGTACAGTGGAAGATACATTAGAGCGTTAAAGTCGGAGACGTTAGCGTTGCTGATGGTCGTAGGTCCAAGGAACGGAAAGATATCATTAGGAGCTCCTTGAGGGTTCTCCGCCATAACCGCTACTCCTCCAGCAAGTATCTTGCCTCCGGAGCTACTCTTGGACGTCTGGCTCGAGGTCGTGCTGCAAGCCGCGAGAACTACTGCGGCGGAAATTAGGAGTGCACTGCGCCAGGGAGCCTTCCGTGGAGCCGTTGAACCTGTCAGTAGTTGTCTCACATTCGGCTCCTACTCCTACGTAATAACTGAATCAGCAATGATCGGGCCGGTGACGTGTTTCACATCGCGCCTTTGCGAATGGTGACCGCGTAAGGTGCAGCCGCCATCGGTCATGACCGGCGGGTCCACGGCCAGGTCCGGAACGACACCGGCTGTCTTCCCTGCCATCTGCGGGTAGGTGTAAAGCTGCCCGGTCAACATTCGCCAGGCCAAGTTGCCAGCCGTGCAGTGAGGTATTCGGGTCCACATAGTCCACGTCGCCTGCGCCAATCATTTACAGGATCTCGTCAAGGCTCGCGATGGCCGTCGTCCATGTGCTGCTCGTCGACCTGGGCGCGCTGCCACAGGCAGCAAGGGCGGGTACCGCGAGTTCGACGGCAGCTAGCGCAGCCCTCCACGTTCGGCGTCGCGATGTGAATCCCCTGCGCATGTATTCCCTTGTTGCTAGAGCTGGTATGCACAAAGCTCAGCCGACCGTGCCAGCGGTTAGAGATCCAAGGAGACGGAAGGCCGAACAGCACGCCTACCGGGCAGCCTGCGGGGGCTTGGACCAGGAGACTTCTTCACCTCCACCCTGGCCTGCGTGGGACGTGTTGACCCGGACATTGTTACCGTAACTAACGGTTCGGCGTGGCGCCAGCCCCATCTCGAGACGGCCGATGCCGTCTTCTCGACAGCTAAGGCACCTGGCGCGCCGTCAGATCACGGAGCTTGGCTGAGCCAAGCAGTGCGGTCAGCGGATCCAGCACCTCGCTATACGTCGACATCGTCTTCGCTGAACGCCCATCGAGACCGTTAGCCAGCCAGTCCTCGACGGCCTGCCTCACCGTGTACGTCGCCGACGTGTGCAGCCCCTCGTGCAGCTCGTCATGCAGAGCCACAAGCTTCGCCGTCACATTGGCCTTGCTCTGGCCACGTACCTTGCGACGGATCCGCTTTCCGGTCGGGCGCAGACCCTAGGGGAACCACCCCGCGCCAACTGCCCGCGTAGGCCTTATGCAGCCTGGCGTCTAAGCAGGCCGCACCGACCCGGTGATCGAAGCAGATCGAGTCGTCTTGGTGCCCGCGGCGGGTGTCAGTCATGAGGGGACCGTGCCACAACTGGCTCCCACGCGAGCACCTGTGGAGATCGACAACGCTCTGACCTGGTCGGGATGGCGGGATTCGAACCCGCGGCCTCCTGCTCCCAAAGCAGGCGCGCTAACCAAGCTGCGCTACATCCCGTGTCGTGTACCGGCCCGGCGGCACGGCTTCAAGACCGACGAGCGCAAGTGTACGGGAAAGCGCCTGCCAGGCTGGCTGCCCGCCCAAGCAGGCTCAGGTACTCGCCGACGGCCAGCTAGCCGATGCCGGCAGGCACCGTCACAGCAGCGTCTCTCCCCCATCCGCGGTAAACACCTGCCCGGTCAGGAACGACGCGTCGTCGGCTAGCAGAAAGCGCACGTGCCGGGCAACCTCCTCGGGCCCGGACATGCGCCGAGCGGGATCTGCTTCCCGGCCGCCGCGATGAACGCGTCGCGGCCGCCGTACTTCGCCCGTCGGGGCACAGGGCGTTCACCCGGATCCCTTCGGCGGCGTGATCCCGGGCGAGCAGGCGGGCGAGCGCCACCGCGGCCGCCTTGGTCGCGGAGTAGGTGACCAGCTGGCTGTCGCTCATCAGGCCGGAGTTGGACGCCGTGATCAGGAACGGGCCGCCGCCTGTCGCACGCAGCGCGGGCAGCGCCCGCTGGGCAACCACGAAGTGGGACCGCACGTTGGCCGCGTAGCACAGGTCCAGGTCGGCCACGCTTGCCTCCAGCACCGTCCCCGCGGTCTGGACGCCGACGTTGGACCAGGCCGCGCCCAGTCCGCCCATGACGCCGATTCCTGGGCAACCGCTGCCGCGAGCGCATCCGGGCACCGATGCCTGTCGCGCAGCCGACCACCAGCAAGCGACGGGCTCCGTTGGTCTGATGCTCTGCTGAGTGGCCCATTGTCTGATGTTACGTTCCTGCTTGGCAGTGCCTGAAGACCAGAACGCAGGCGCGATCGCCGGGAGCGGGTACGCTACGCATGGCACCGCCTTGCGGGCGTAGCTCAATGGCAGAGCCCCAGCCTTCCAAGCTGGTCATGAGGGTTCGATTCCCTTCGCCCGCTCCAACCCGAAACCCCAGGTCGGCCTTGGGCTCGCTCGCGCGGGCGCGCCCAGCATCAGTGCGACCAGCCGCTTGGATCCTGGATGGCTCATCCCCGCTTCCCGATTCTCCGGCGTCGGCCGGAACATCACTCAGCGGCCGATGGCTGGCGACTCTCCTTCGCTGTTAGCTCCGCCGTCACACGATCGGCGATTCTGCGAGGCGGTTGGATCAAGATGCCCGTGGTCACGCAGAACACCACGGCCATGACGAGCGTGATGGTATTGGACACGTTGACGGCATGGGCGATCCGAGCCGCAGGCGAGGTGACGATTACGACAGCCTTCACGGCGGCCGCGCCGCCCTCTCTGCCAAGCTTCCTTGAGGCACCCGCCCCCCAGTAATCACTGACCTCCCCGAGGGCGGGGATGGAGACAATTCCGAGATGCTGTGACCGTGCTCGACCGTGCCCTGGTGGCCGGCGATGCTGGACGGGTGACCGGCGAGCGGCAGGAACGCCCGGATCCGGAGGTGCCCGAGAAGGCCCGCCGGAGGACGTTCACCGCGCAGTACAAGCTGGATGTGGTGGCCGAGTACGACGCGGCGCCCGCAGGTGAGAAGGGCGCGGTGCTGCGGCGGGAGGGTCTGTACTCCAGCCATGTGATCGAGTGGCGGAGGGCCCGGGACGCCGGCGTGCTGGCCGGGCCGGCCCGGCCGCGGGGCCGTCCGGCGGCTGATCCGCGGGATGCGCAGATCGCGCGGCTGCGCAAGGAGAAGGCCAAGCTGGAGCAGGAGCTGGCTAAGGCCCGCTTCGTGGTGGATGTCCAGGCAAAACTGCAGGCGCTCTTGGATTGTGTTGCGGATCGCAGCGGATGGTGAATACGCGCCGGTGGTGAGCTGCTTGTCTGCGGTTGACGCTGGAAGGCCTGTCAGCTGGCGTTTTATGGTGCTTCACGTGCTGGCGGGGGCGTACGCGGGGTGTTCCGGGAGGTGCTGGAGGGTCAGCCGGGCAGGCTGCTGACGTGGGAGGGCTTCCGGGTCCGCGTCTGATGCGGGAATCCCGCGTCCTGTCGGCCGCCAGCCTGGCTACCGACGGTGAGCACCGGGCTGGCGCTGGCGCCGGGCCGTGGGATGCGGCATTGCGGCACCGGTATCCGCGTTTGCCGCCGGGGGATCGCGTTTGATGCGAGTATCTCCATCCTGATGCGATGGCGGCCCGCGGCCTGTGAGGGGAGTCTGATGAGGATGATCACGGGGATGCCGCGCGGTTGCGCGCGGGGGCTGTCCGTGCCCGGTTCCGGGGCGGGGTGACCGGCGGGAGCCCGGGGCTGGGCGCGGCCCGTGCGGTCCTGGTTCGGGGGGTGGCGCTGTTGCGCCCGGAGGAGCAGGTGCTGGAGGCGATGCTGGCGGGCTGGGAGGGCCAGCAGGCTGCCCGCGGCCTAGGCGGCGATACGATCAGCGGCCGGCAGGGGCGGATACGGTCCTTCGCCGACCACGCGGGGTGCCCGCCGTGGCTGTGGACGGCGCAGCTGTTCGAGGAGTGGTGCGCTGACCTGCGCTCGGTTCATCATGTGGCGGCCTCGACGCTGCGCGGGCATGCCGGGGCGGTCCGCTTGTTCTGCGAGTACCTGACCGACCCGGCCTATGCGTGGGCGGAGGTGTGCTGGGGGTATTTCGGCACGCACCCGGTGCAGGTCTGCACCCGGTGGAACACTCCCCGCCATGTCCAGGACGGCGAGTCAGGGCCGGAGCGCCGCGCGTTCACCGTCGCGGAGCTGCAGATGTTCTTCGACCATCTTGATGACCGGGTCGCGGCGGTCCACGGTTCGGGGCGCAAGGGCTGGCTGCCGGCGTTCCGGGACGCGGTGCTGGTCAAGACCGCGTACGCGTTCGGGCTGCGCCGCCGTGAGGTCGCGATGCTCGACCTGGCTGACCTGTCGGCCAATCCGCGGGCGCCGGAGTTCGGCAGGTACGGGGTCTGCCAGGTCCGCTATGGCAAGGCGGGCGCCGGGTCGGCGCCGAAGCGGCGCAGCGTCCTGACAGTCTGGGGGTGGGTGCCGGAGATCCTGGAGCAGTGGGTCGCCGAGGTCCGGCCGGCGCTGGCCCGAGACGGCACGGCGGCGCTGTGGCCGTCGGAGCGCGGCGGCCGGATCGGCCTGTCGGCGATCGACCGGCGGTTCGCCGCCGAGCGTGACGTGCTGGGCCTGGACGCGGCGCTGGAGTTCCACTCGCTGCGCCGCTCGCACATCACCCACCTGATCGAGGCAGGCTGGGACCCGCTGTTCGTCCAGCAGCAGGCCGGCCACGCCCATGCCTCTACCACGTCGCTTTACACGTGCGTGTCGTCGGACTTCCGGACCCGCACGCTGCGCCGCGTGCTGGACGAGACGGTAAGCGCGGCGCTGGGCACCGGGCAGGGATCTGAGGGGTGATGAGATGAGCCGGCAGGTCAGCTACCGGTGGCGGCTGCGCAAGGCGATGGCCGACGCCGACATGTTCACCAGCACCGCCCTGATCGGGCCGCTGGCCGAGCGGGGCATCACCTTGTCGGCATCCCAGGTGCACCGGCTGGTCACCGGCACTCCCGAGCGGCTGAACCTGACCGTCCTGGCTGCCTTGTGCGACATCCTGCACGTCAGTCCCGCCGACCTGATCACCGTGGACGCCGCTGACGCCGCGGCTGTCGCGGTCACCGGCACCGGCACCGGCAGACCTGTCTCCGGCCTGGCACCGCCACGGCCCAGGCGGGTCACCCTGGAGCCGTGACGCCTGCTGGCTGCGTCCGCTGCCAGCGGGCTGTGGCCACCGCCGCGACCTGGCCTGACGGCAGGATCTGCCGGACCTGCATCGGACGGGCATCCCGCGTCCGGGGCTGCTGCCCGCGCTGCGGCGCGGCCCGGCTGCTGCCCGGGCTGGCCGGCGGCACGGCGATCTGCCGGGACTGCGCCGGGATCACCCGCGACTTCACCTGCTGCCGGTGCGGCATCGAAGGGCTGCTCACCAGCGGGAAGATCTGCGAACGGTGCGCGCTGGCCGAACGTCTCGACACTGTCCTGGACGACGGCACCGGCCGCGTGACCACTGCCCTGCTGCCGCTGCGCCAGGCGCTGCTGGACATGCCCAGGCCCAGCGCCGGCCTGGCCTGGCTGCGTAACCGTCCCGCACTCGATCTGCTCACCGCGCTGGCGACCGGGACCCTCGAGCTCACCCACGAGGCGCTGGCGTCCTGGCCGGGCCGGCAGGCCGGCGGTCACCTGCGGGACCTGCTCACCAGCACCGGGATCCTGCCCGGCCGTGATCCTCACCTCGCCGTCTTCGAATCGTGGCTGCATCACCGGCTGGAGTCGCTGACCGGGCACCCGCACCTGGGCGTGCTGCGCCGGTATGCGGCGTTTTCCCTGCTGCGGCGGCTGCGCGCCGCGCCGGAGGGAACCCTGGTGACCGGCTCCGCCCGGTATGCCGCCCGCGCGTTCACCTGCGGCCAGGCATTCTGCGACTGGCTCCAGGAAGCCGGGATCCGCCCGGCCGGCCTCGCCCAGGCCGGCCTGGACCGCTGGCACGCCGCCGCCAGCCGCACCACCGCCAAGATGACCTCCGGCTTCTTCGGCTTCGCCATGACCGAAGGATTCCTGCCACGCCTGAAGCTGCCCGCCCACCCGGCAGCCGATGCGCGCACCCAGCCCATCAGCCAGGAACAGCGCCTCGCGCTGGTCCGCCATGCGCTCACTGACGGCACCGGCCCGGTCCGCACCCGGGCTGCGGGCCTGCTGGTCCTGCTGTTCGCCCAGCCGGCATCCCGCATCACCCGGCTCACCACAGACGACATCACCGCAGACGGCACCGGGACCACGTTCCTGCGCCTGGGAGACCCGCCCGTCTGCGTTCCCGAGCCCTTCGCCGCGCTGCTCCGCCAGGCAGCCGCCGGCCGTCAGGCCGCAGTCATCCCGGCGGCCGGCCGCTGGCTGTTCCCTGGCCAGAACGCAGGACGTCCGCTGCACCCCGCCACGCTCTCGCATCTGCTGACCGAATACGGCATTCCGGTCCCCGCCTCCCGCACCGCGGCGTTCCGGGCACTGGTCCAGCAGGCCCCTCCGCCCGTTATCGCCCAGGCCCTCGGCTACTCCGGCACCGCCGCCGCCAGCAACGCAGCCGCAGCCGGAGACGCATGGAGCCGGTACGCTGCCGGCGACCACACCCGGTAACCAGCCGCCAGTCAATCCACGGCCACCAAGCGCAGAACCCGCAACACCCCGATACGCAAGGATGCCGGTAGACGATCTCCGAGGGCGCGGACACCGAACCCGGGTCGAGTTCGTGACCGACGAGGCGATCGCGCTGCTGGCGCCGCGGATCGGCACCCGGGCGGCGTGCGCGGCGTCGGGCGTGCCGCAGGCCACCTGGTACCGGCGGCATCGGGTCAGCCCGGCGCCGGCGCGCCCGGCACCGGTGCCGCAGCGGGACCGGGTGCAGCCCCGCGCGCTGGCCGCCGGTGAACGCCAGGCCATCCTGGACATGCTGCACTCGGCGCGGTTCGCCGACACCGCCCCGGCCGAGGCCTGGGCGACGCTGCTGGATGAGGGCATCTACCTGGGATCGGTGTCCACCTATTACCGGGTCCTGCGCGAGGCCGGGGAGAGCCGGGAACGGCGCGCCCAGGCCAGCCACCCGGCTGCCGTCAAGCCAGAGCTGACAGCTACCGGGCCGAACCAGTGCTGGAGCTGGGACATCACCAAGCTGCACGGCCCGGCGAAGTGGACCTACTACTACCTGTACGTGATCCTGGACATCTTCAGCCGGTATGCCGTCGGCTGGATGGTCGCCACCCGCGAGTCCGCTGCGCTGGCGGAGAAGCTCATCGCGGCGACGTGCGCGGCCCAGGGCATCACCGGCGGGCAGCTGACCATCCACGCCGACCGCGGCTCCTCGATGACCTCCAAGCCGGTCACGTTCCTGCTCGCCGACCTCGGCGTCACCCAGTCCCACTCCCGGCCGCACGTATCCAACGACAACCCGTTCTCCGAGGCCCAGTTCAAGACGCTGAAGTACCGGCCGGACTTCCCTCGCCGGTTCACCTCGATCGAGGCCGCCCGCGCCCACTGCCAGCTGTTCTTCCCCTGGTACAACGAAGATCATCGTTCTCCGGGGTTCGCTGGAGTGTTGCGTGACGTTGCGTTGAGACGACACGTAACCCGGCTCTGCAGCACATCTCCGTGCCTGTGGTGCTCGTGGCTGGTAGTTGTTCATGGTGCCCGTCACGGGATCGGGGGATGGCGATGCGGGCGTTTGCGGTGAGGCTGCCGTCTGGCGTGAGGTACTGGACGGTTCTCGATGAGGACCTGGCCGTGGTCGGCGTGGCTGACGCGTTCTTGCGGCATGTGCGGTTCGGCCGCGATGGCTCGGAGCTGACGACCAGGGCGTATGCGGGCGGCATCGCGCTGTATCTGCGGTGGTGCCGCCGCACGGGCCGGACCTGGCAGGCCGGGGTGGAGCAGCTGGGGTTATTCATCACCTGGCTGCGGCATGCGCCGCCGGAGGTGAGCGGCGCAGACGCGGGCCGCGGCGCGGCCGGGGAGGTGCTGGCGGGCCCGGGCCGGGAACCGGTCCGCGGGGCACGGCGGATCAACGCGGTGCTGACAGCGGTGCGCGCGTTCATCTCGCATGCTGTCGCCACCGGGCAGGCCCCGGCTGAGCCTGCTGCCGCTGATCTACGAGCTCGCCGATGACCGGGACCTGCCCGGAACAGGCCAGGGGCGAAGACGGCCGGATGTCGTGGCGGATGCGGGCCCGGCACCGGCTGCGGGAACCGGAAACCACGGTGGACCGGGCAACCGATGAGGAGATCGTCGCGCTGCTGAGCGGATGCCGCTCAGCGCGGGACCGGCTGGCCGTGCTGCTGATGGCCCGGGCCGGGCTGCGCCGCGGAGAACTGTGCGGGCTGCGCCGCAGCGACGTTCACCTGCTGGCTGGATTCACGGCTGCTGGGGTGTGAGACCGAGCGGGCTCACCTGCACGTGGTGCGCCGCGACAACGTCAACGGGGCGTGGGCCAAGTCGCGGCGGCAGCGAGCGGTGCCGCTGGACTTCCTGGCGGTGCAGGCGTTCGACGCTTATGAGTTCGAGCGGCTGGCCGTTGCGCGTGCCGCCGAGTCAGCGACTTTGTGCTGGTCAACTTGTTCCGCGAGCCGGTCGGCGCGCCGATGCAACCCGACGCCATCGGCGCGCTGATCACCGCCGCCGGGCGGCGGGCCGGGCTGACCCGGCGGGTGACCCCGCATCAGCTCAGGCATGCGTTCGGGTCCAGCCTGGCCGATGCCGGCGGCACCATCGACGAGATCCAGGAACTGCTAGGGCATGTATCGATGACCTCTTCGCAGGTCTACCTGCATCCCGATCCGGTGCGGCTGCGGGAAGCAGTCGAGCGGGTGCCCGAGCCCTCGCGAGCTGCCGCTGCCCGGAGCGGCGCCGGTGAACGCCGTGGCGCCCGGCCGCGACCGCGGCGCAGTCAGCGCAGAGCCGCACACGTGTTCGTAACCGGATGGCGCGCCTGGCCCGGCCGCGCGGCCTGACGGCGGTGATCGATCCGGGGTTCCTGGCCGAGGCGGGCTGGGACCCGGCGGCGCTGGTGCTGTCCCCGCCGGCCGGGCACCCGCTGGCTACGGCCGGCACGGTCTGCCGGGTTGCCGGCTGCATGCACCACCGCCACCATAGCGCGGCCGGATCTGCTTCTCCTGCCAGCCGTCGGCTCGCCGAGCATGGGCTCGGCCGATAACGACATTGGCCGCCTGCCCGCGCCGCCGCTCCGCTGCGCGGGCCCGGCCGGATGCGCGGTGGCAGGCTGCGGCCGGGAGCGGGTTTCCGCCCCGGCACAGCTGTGCCGCGGCCACCTGGACCTGCGGCAGGGCACTGGGGATCAGCCGATGGCCGAGTTCATCGCTAGCCCGAGGCCCGGCCGCTGCCGGCGCTGCCCGAGCCGTGCGGGGTGGCCGCCTGTCCGCGCCAGCGCCGGCAACGTCGACGGCCGGCTACTGCGACGCCCACCAGCAGCGGCTGCGGACCGCCCGGAGATCACGACCCTGGTTTGGACGAAGACTACTGGCGGCGGTCCGAGCACGCCGATCGGCTGCGGCGGCCAGATCAGCTTCCGCGGCCTGCCGCCGCTGGTGATCGCCGAGGTGCTGGCCGGGCTGCAGCAGCGCTGCCGGGTCAGCGCCGTCAAGACCAAGGAAGCTGACCTGCGGGCGGTCTGTGACGACTTGCGCCGCCAGCAGGTCACCTCGATCAGCGATTACGTAGTGGCCGCCGCCCGCAGGCTACGCGTTCAAGGGGCTGGTCAACGGCCTGGCCGCGCACGCCCGCCGGGCGCTGGCCACCCCCGAAACCGAAGTCCTGCAAGGACGAATGGGACCTGGTGCTGTTCGGCCACCGCGGCACGGTGGATTTCACCGGCATCAGCCAGGCGCTGGCTGCGGGAGACCGCGAAACGGTGGGCCGCTGATGACCTGCCCAAGCGCCGGATCAACCCCGGCCGGCACCACCAGCGGCGGCCTGGCGGTCCGCCACCATATCGGCTGCCTGGCCCGGCTGTCACAATCGCTGCGGCTGCGGCCCGACCGCGGCGAGCACCCTGCGGCGCTGGGCCGCGCCGACATGGAGGCGTTCTTGCACCGGCTCGCCTTCCTGGCACTCAGCCGGGCAGATCACCACCGACGCCCGGGTCCGGGCCTGCCGCGAGGTCCGGCACGTGCTCACCCAGGCCCGGCTGATGGGACTGACCCGGCCGGGTGGCCCCGCCGCCGGGCTGGGCGAGGACTTCGCCATCCACCTCGGCGACGTCCCGGCCAAGCCCGAGCCCGGCCAGCACGGGCGGGACCTGCCACCGGAGATCATGCGGCAGCTCTGCGAGCTGCCTGGATCTGCTGACAACTCCCGGAGATGCGCACAGCGGCCGAGCTGGCCATCGACACCGGCCGCCGCCCCGAGGAAATCGCCGCGCTGGCGTTCGACTGCCTGGCCCGCGACGACGACGGCGCGCCGGTGCTGGTCTATGACAACCACAAGGCCGGCCGTGCGCAGCGGCGGCTACCGGTCAGCGAGACCACGCCCGGGTGATCCTGGCCCAGCAGCAGCGGGTCCGCGCCCGGTTCCCCGCGCACGCCCGTCGGTGAGCTGAAGCTGCTGCCCACCGACCGGCGCAACCCGCACGGCCGCACAGGCCGATCACCGCGTTCACCTTCGGGTTCGCCCACCGGGTCTGGGTCAGCCAAGATGCCGGTGCTGCGCACCAGCGACGGGATCGAGTTCGACAAGCGGCGTGTCTTCCTCTACGCCTACCGGCACACCTACGCTCAGCGGCACGCCGACGCCGGGATCCCCATCGACGTGCTGCGCGAGCTGATGGACCACCGCAAGCTCGACACCACCCGGCAGTATTACTCCGTCGGCGAGAAACGCCGCCGCGAGGCGGTCGACCGGGTCGCCGCGATGCAGTTCGACCGGCACGGCAACCGGATCTGGCGCACCGCTCAGGCGCCTGCTGGATTCCGAGCACGTCCGCCGCTCCGTCGGCGAGGTCGCCGTCCCGTTCGGCACCTGCGCCGAGCCGTCCAACGTCAAAGCCGGCGGCAGCGCCTGCCCCTACCGGTTCCGCTGCGCCGGCTGCGACCACTTCCGCACCGACGTCTCCTACCTGCCCGGACCTGCAGGCCTACCTCGATGACCTGCTGCGCAACCGGGAACGAGTCCTCGCCGCCACCGACGTGGAGGAATGGGCAAAAGCAGAGGCCCTGCCATCGGAGGATGAGATCACCCGGATCCGGCGGCTGATCGCGAAAATCACCGGTGACCTCGGCCAGCTCACCGCCGCCGAACGCACCCAGATCGACCAGGCCGTCGCCGCCGTCCGCCGGCACCGCGCCACCATGCTCGGCATGCCCCGCACCCGCCCGGCCGCCATCGAGATCCGCCCGGAGCACACCGCATGAACCCCGCAGCCACCAGCCCCGCCCGCCGCCGCAGCCATGGCCGAAGGGCGCCGGGCCGACTCGGCCCGCCGCCGCCAGCGCGTCCTCAAGGCTCTCAACGACGCCGCCGCCAGCGGTGACGAGATCAGCGTCAGCGGCATCGCCCGCGCGCGCCGGAGTCGACCGCACGTTCCTCTACCGGCACCGCGACCTGCTCGAACAGACTCCACGCCGCCGAGGCCCAGCCGCCCAACGCCCCCGGCACCGGGCCCGCCGTCAGCCGCACATCCCTGCAAGCCGACCTGCTCGCCGCCCAGCGAACGCGCCGCCCGCCTGGCCGCCCGCGTCCAGCAGCTCGAACACCGCCTCTCCGAACTGCTCGGCCAGCAGGCATGGCACGAATCAGGGCTCGGCGCCCCCGCCGACATCGATGCCCTCAACCAGAAGATCACCCACCTCGAACAGCACGTGGCCGACCTGCGTCTCCAGCTCGAAGAACGAGACCAGGACCTCGACGCCGCCCGCGCCGCCAACCGCGAGCTCATGGCCCAGATCAACTCTCCCGCGAACGCGGCACCGACACGCCGCTAAGATCCTTGCACCACACCTGTCGCACTCGCTAAATTCACAGAATCGGCCTGTGACCTGCATAAACGCAGAACAGAGCAAGCCTGGCACTGGCAGGACCCCCAGAGAAGCACGTCATGGCGGACTCGGCCTGCACACCGCGGCCGACGTCCACCACGGGCAAGCCGCAACCGTCCGCGCCAGGCGAGCCGGCGTCCTGACCGCCGCCTACCTCGCCCATCCCGAGCGCTTCGTCCGCAAGCCACCCGCCCCGCCACAACTGCCGGCCGCATCCTGGATCAACCCACCCGTCAAGAAAGAAGCCGCCACTCAGTAAATCCCTGCGATGGGTGCCTCAGACAGGTTGACGGATTCCGCCGAGCAAGACCAAGCCGATAGGCGCGGTCAGCGCTCGCTGCCAGTCCCGGTAGCTCGGCAACTGCTCCCATGCCTGCTCGAATGCGCGTCGGCGGACAGGGTTCCCGGCCGAGGCAACGCTGGCGGTGCTGGTGTGGCTCAGTGGCCGTCTGCCCAGCAGGGTGATGAACGCGAACGTGCCAGCGACCGCCAGGTAAAACGGGTCGCGCAGCGCGCCGACCCTGGCGCTGTCGGTGGCTAGCGATACGCCGATCGTCACCATGAGCTCCGCGAGCACCAGCGCGCCGACAAGATCAACGCGGCGTCGGAAGAGCTGATCCGCGTACAGGTCGTAGAGCGCGACCTGCGCCATCCCGAGCGGACGGTCTACGCGATCACCGCGGCAGGCAGGGAACGCCTCCTTGCCGGCTTGCGCGACGGGCTCGCTTCCCCTGCTGCAGACTTCCCGTTGTTTCCGGCCACCGTGTCCTTCATGCACCTTCTCGAACCAGCGGACGCACGGGAGCATCTGACTCGGCGGGCTGCAGTGCTCCAGGCGCGACTCGACCAGATGGACGTGGTAATAGCGAACTCCCGAAACGCCCGCGTCCCCCGAGTGCACCTCCTAGAACACGAGTACATGCACTGCGCTACCGTCGCGGAACTATCGTGGGTTCGGCAGGCCATCACCGATCTCGACTCCGGTGCCCTCTGGTGGGAAACCGTAGCGGCCGGCGCATGAGCGGCAGCGGCTCTGGGGTGTGCAGTCAAGCTGCCGTACACCTTCCAAGCTGGCCCTGAGGGTTCGATTCCCTTCGCCCGCTCCAACCATCCTCAGGTCACAACCCGGACTAGTCAGCTAAACCCATCGCCACGCACGCCGTGCGGAACGACTCGCACACCGCGGCAGGCCGACAGCGGCGCAGCACCTCGGCGACGGTGACCCACTCGAACCTGTCGTGTTCCGTGCCGTCCACCGCGACCTCGGTACCCCAGGGCACCTCCAGGGCGAAGACCGCCCAGTCGATGTCCTCGGTGGCCACCGGCCGGGGAGAGGCAGCCAGCCCCGTCTCCTCGCGCAGCTCGCGGGCGGCACATGCGGTCACCGCCTCGCCCGGTTTGCGCGACCCGGCGGGAGGCGTCCAGGCCCAGTCACCCTCCCAGGCCGGACCGTGATGCGCGCGGTGCAGCAGCAGGCACCGCCAGCCATCGGGCGCCAGCGCGGCGACCACGACCGTCGCGCCGTGCGGAGGCTCACGACTGACCGGCTCACCATCCCAGGTGGTGTACTCGACCGAACCACCGAAATCCACACCTCATTGTCCCCTCACAAATCCTGAGCGGCGGCACAGCGGAACAGCCGATCATGCCGGAACGGGCCGCCGGGTCGGTACCGGGCAGGCAGCGGCCGGTCTGGCCGCCGGCTTTGCCGAGCCTAGACACGGCGCCCGCTCGCACGGGTTTGGCGCCTGTCAGGAAAGCGGAGAGGAGTAGGCCTCAGCTAGCGGGAGGTTCGCAGGTCCACGGGTGCTGCATCAGTTGTGTTGCCTGCCGGGCTAGTTCGGCGGTGCCGGTCGGATAGTCGCGCCACTCCGGGCGACCGGTGGCGACGGGTTCATCGAGCAGAGTGCTGTCGGCGCGGATGGCCGCGCCGGTCACCAGGGCGAGGTTGACCGCGTCGCTGGGCCGGGCATCCACCTCTTGGCGGCCAGCGGGGCCGTCGATGATGATGACGGCGTAGTAGGTTGCGTCGGTCAGGCGGGTGATCCTGACCTCGGGAACCTGCCCGCCGCTGGCTTCGAGCAGCCGCCTGGCCATCTGATAGGTCAGCGGGCGGGGTGTTTCCTGCGCTTCCAGGCTCAGGGCAAGCGCGAGGCCCTCGGCTGGCCCGATCCAGATGGGAAGCCGCCGACCACCGTTTTGCTCGGCGAGGACCATCACATGGCGCTGTCCGGCCACGTCATCGCTCTGGTTGCGGCGGATCTCGGCGACGAACACGTCGGTCCACGCCGGGCCGCTGGCGGGTGCAGTCATGACGGTCTCCTTTGGTGGTGCCGCGAATGGTCGAAGCGGCGGCGTGAGTGAGCTGCGGGCTTGGTGCAGCCTGGCTTTGACCGCGCCGACCGAGATACCGAGTTCGGCGGCGACTTCCCTGTGAGTGAGGCCTTGCAGGTAGAACAGCATGACCGCCTCACGCTGCCCGGCAGCCAGCTGCGCCACGGCTGCCCGGACGGCCGCGGTGAGTTCGGCGAGTTCTGCAAGTTCTTGCGGTCCCGGCTCAGACGATGCCCGATCGGGCAGGCGTGCCCAGAGCTCGGCGCGCATGTGGCGCAGCCAGCGGCGAGCCACATTCAGGGTGATGCCGCAGAGCCAGGCGCCGAACTGGTCAGCAGAACGCAGCTGATCCAGGCCACTCATGGCCGTGATCGTGGCCTCCTGCACAGCGTCTTTGCCCAGGTCGGCCGATCCCAGCACCCGGGCAGCCAGCCCGACCGCCGCGGGCCGGTGACGGCCGATTAGCTCGGCGAAGGCGTCCTTGTCGCCGCGCAACGAGGCGTAGACGAGATCCGAGTCAGGCCCGTCTGCGGCACGTCTGCCGTCCATACCACATAGTGCCGGACAAGGCCGGGAAGGTTAGTCCGCCCGGGCGCCGAATCCACGGCGCCGACGATCCGCCATCGCTCCTCAGCCATCAGCATCCGTCTGCATGCCCGAGACTCTTCGCGCGCTCGCACAACTAGAAGCCACCGGGCTCAGCCGTCAGCAACCGCAAGATGGCGGCGGACGCGCCCCCGCTTGTGATGAAGAAGCTCTCATAGTGGCCGACCACAACGCGACCCTACCGGGCGTCGGCGGCGTCAAGATGCGCGCTCCGGGCTGGCCGCCAGTCAGCTAAGGCGCGCATCACGGTCCGGCCTGCCGCGGTGTGCGAGTCGTTCCGCACGGCGTGCGCGTGTACTCGACCGAACCACCGAAATCCACACCTCATTGTCTCAACACAAACCCTGAGCGGCGGCACAGCGGAACAGCCGACCATGCCGGAACGGCCGCCGAGTCGGTGCCGGGCAGGCAGCGGCCGGTCTGGCCGCGCATCGTCTTGACGTGCTGACCGGGCGCGATGTCGGCCAGCTCGGCGACGTGGGGCGTACTCGGCCGTGGCATCTCGAAGTGCGTTCCGCTCCGCAGCAAGCCAATCAAGCCGGTTGTTATACGCGCTCAGGAAGGCTCGCCGCCGCAGCCGCGGAACAGTCGGCGGCAGCGTTGTGGCCAGCCAGCCGAAGGGACAGCTTTGGCGGCATCAGGCCAGGTTGACCGGTCCGAGGGCGGCCTGCAATTTGCAATGGTATGCCTTGACACTCTTCGAGCCCCATCGTTAGGATCTGGCCAAGAAGAGCTGTTACGACGTTCCGCTGAGCGGATCGGCGAAGGGATCAGTAGATGAAGCGCCTGATTCGCCGCCCTTCCGCTTCGAGTGGGCCAGCTGCTTTCCGGCCCCCGTACCGGGGTGCTGATGAGCGCGCCATGACTCGCGTGACCGGCCCTGGCGGGGCTGCCCTTGAGGGACTCCCCGTCAGGCGGCGCTAGTGAGGCGGTACGTCGCCGGCCGACTTGCCCAGGTCATACCGCAAGCGCTGGCAGTCGCGGTCATAACCTTCGTGCTGCTGCGGTTGCTGCCCGCCAATCCCGTCACCCAGATCGTCGGGCCCACCGCGACCAAGGCCACGTACGCCCTGGAGAAGCAGCGTCTCGGCCTCAGCCAGTCAATGCTGAGCCAGCTCGGAACGTTCTTCCGCAACCTGCTGCACGGCAGTCTCGGGACCTCGTGGCAGACCAATCAGCCGGTGCGCACGGAGATCGCCGCCCATCTGCCGATCACGCTGCAGCTCATCGTGATGGCGATGGCGGTCGCGCTGCTGTTCGGCATCCCGCTCGGCTACCTGCTGTCCACGCGTGGCGTTGGGCGGCGGCACAGCCAGCACCGGATCCTGCGCATCTTCTCGCTGTTCGCGGGTTCACAGCCGGACTTCTGGTGGGGCCTGGTCTTCATCTACCTCTTCTTCTACCTGTTCCGGGTGTTCCCGGCGCCGCTCGGTCTGCTGTCCCCCACCGAGGTCGCGCCCCAGCCGATCACGGGGTTCATCCTGATCGACTCGCTGCTTCGCGGGCAGGTGGGAACATTCTTCAACGCGCTCGACCACTTCGCCCTTCCGGTCCTGACCCTGGCCTTCGTCATCGTTGGGCCGATCATCCGGATGACGGCCCAGGGCATGCGCGCGGAGGTCAACGCCGACTACGTCCTGTACGCGCGGGCGTGCGGGCTGTCCCGGCAGCGGGTCGCGCTGAGCGTCGTGCGCAACGGCCTCTCCCCCGTGCTGACGCTGACCGGCGTGCTTTTCGGTGTCTTGCTGGGCGGGGCCGTACTCGTCGAGACGGTGTTCTCGCTGGACGGGCTCGGCGTGTACACGCTGCAAAGCGTGCTGGCCCTCAACTACCCCTCGATCGAGGGAGCGGTGGTCGTCATGACGGCGATCGCGCTGCTGGTCTACATCGTGATGGACATCCTGCACGCCCTGCTCGACCCCCGCGTCCGGGCGCACTAGATGGCCACGATAGAGCCTGTCCAGCCAGGACTCGACGTAGCGGAGCCCCCGGCCCCAGCCACCGAGGTGATCCTCGGATACCCGAGCCTCTGGCGGCACGTCGTCCATAGCTTCCGGCGCGAGTTGCTGCCAAAGGTTGGCCTGGTGATCGTCGTGGCCGTGGTCTTCCTCGCCATCTTTGGGCCGGTCCTCGCGCCCTTCAACACCAGGGCAGCCACGAACCTGGTCAACGCGCCGCCGAGCGCGGCGCACTGGTTCGGCACCGACGGCAGCGGCATCGACGTCTTCTCGCGGGTCATCGCGGCACCACGCATCGATGTCACCATCGCGCTGCTCGCGACCGCGCTGGCTTTGGTGATCGGGTCGGCGATCGGCCTGTTCGCCACCTTCTACGGCGGCCGGGCGGGCTCGCTGGCCATCCGCGGCACGGACACGCTGCAGGCATTCCCGGCACTGATCTTCGCGATCATCGTCGTCGTGCTGACCGGGCACGGCATCGACGTCATCATCCTGGTCATCGCCGTCCTGAACATGCCGCTGTACGCCCGGCTGATGCGCAGCGAGGTAGTCCGGATCCGCGAACGATCGTTCATCGAGGCCGCCCGGGCGAGCGGGATGACCGACTTCGCGATCGCCTGGCGGCAGGTGCTGCCAAACGCAATCGCGCCGATCGCGGCCCAGATGAGCGTGACCATCGGCTGGTCGATCATTGCCACCGCGGGCCTGTCCTTCCTGGGTGCGGGCGTGCTGCCGCCGACCCCGGAGTGGGGATCGATGATCAGCGCCGGCTCCTCGGGCATCATGCTCGGGCAGTGGTGGCCCTCGGTATTCCCCGGCATCGCGATGGCGCTGACGGTCTTCGGCTTCGCGATCATCGGCGACACCATCCAGTCCGCACTCGGGCGCGAGGGCTGACCGGTGCTATTCGAGGTCGCGGAGCTGAGCGTCGAGCACACCGTGCTCGATGAGGTGCGGAAAGCCGTGAACTCGGTCAGCCTGGGCGTGGCCAGCGGAGAGGTCGTCGGCGTCGTGGGCGAGAGCGGATCGGGGAAGTCGACGCTCGCCCTGGCCACGCTCGGGCTCACCCGCCGGAACGCGCGGATCACCGCTGGCTCGGTCCGGCTCGGCGACCGGCAGCTCGTTGGCGGGCAGCTTCCGGACTCCGAACTGCGGCAGATCCGGGGACGCCGCATCGGGCTCATCACCCAGAACGCGCGTGGCAGCCTCAACCCTACGGTGCGGGTCGGAAAGCAGATCGCCACCGTATTCGCCACGCACACCGGCGCGCGGCCGCGCGCGGCAAGGGATGCCGCCATCGACGCGCTCCGGCTGGTCGGCATCAACGACCCGGAACGTCGTTTCGACGCATACCCGCACGAGCTGTCGGGCGGCATGGCCCAGCGCGCCGTGATCGCTATGGCGACCGTCTGCCGGCCGGATGTGGTGATCGCGGACGAGGCCACCAGCAGGCTCGACGTGACCATCCAGGCACAGATCCTCGACGACCTGCAGCGCACGGTCCAGGAGGTCGGCTCGTCGCTGCTGCTGATCACCCAGGATCTCGGCGTCATCGCCAACTACGCCGACCGTCTCTACGTGATGAACGCGGGCGAGGTGGTGGAGACCGCGCCGACGGCGGAGCTGTTCGGCTCACCCGGCCACCCGGCCAGCGTGTCTCTGCTGGAGTCCCAGCTGGACCCGGTCGAGCAGGAATTCCGGCTGCGCGGGCTGCCGGTGGACACCCGCGCGCTGCCGACGGGCTGCTGGCTGCAGGCACGCTGCCCGTTCGTCGACAGCGAGGCCGACTGCACCACAGTGCATCCGCCGCTGGCCGACGTCGAGCCCGGTCATCAGGTGCGCTGCCACCGGGCCTCCGTCGTCGCCGGCCGGGCCGCGGAGCTGGCCCGGTGAGCGCCGGCCAGGCGGCCCCCGTTCTGCGCGTCCGCAATCTCAGCAAGCAGTTCACGATCCGCGGGTCGCACAAGGTCGTGCACGCCTGCGACGACGTGTCGCTGGAGATCCGCAGTGGCCAGACGCTCGGGCTGATCGGGGAGAGCGGGAGCGGCAAGACCACGGTCGGCCGGTGCGTGCTGCGCCTGATCGACACGACGTCGGGTTCGGTGGAGCTTGACTCGGTCGACATCGCCGCGCTCTCCGACCGGGAGCTGCGAGAGCTCCGGCAGCGGATGCAGATCGTGTTCCAGGAACCGGCCGAGTCGTTCAACCCCGTGCTGAGCGTGGGTAACCAGATCGACTTGTCGCTGCGGGCTTCCGGGCTCAACGCGGCCGAGCGCAGGCGCCGGGTGCGCGAGCTGCTGGAGCGCGTCGGTGTCCCCGGGGCAGCCGCCGCGCTGCGTCCGGGTGCGCTGCCCGCCGGGGTGCTGCAGAAGTGCTCGATAGCGCGGGCGCTGGCGAGCGAGCCCCGGCTGCTGGTCCTGGACGAGCCGACGTCAGCGTTGGCTCCGGAGGCCGAGGCCGACGTGCTCGGCCTGCTGAACCAGCTGCAGCGCGACGACGGGCTGGCCTACCTGTTCATCTCGCACGACCTGTCGCTGGTGCAGAGCTTCTGCGACCTGGTCGCGGTCATGTACCTGGGACAGATCGTCGAGCTCGGGCCGAAGGAGCAGGTCTACCGGTCGCCCCGGCACCCGTATACCCAGGCCCTGCTCGCCGCGGTGCTGCGCCCGGACCCGAGGCAGCGGGCCGAGCGGGCGGCGGGCGGCGGCGAGCTGAAGGGCGAGATACCCAGCCCGATCGACCTGCCGACGGGCTGTTACCTGGCGTCGCGGTGCAAGCACGCCACTGACCGGTGCCGAGCCGAGCGGCAGGAGCTGCTCCAGTTCGGCGTCGGCACCGTCGTCCGCTGCTGGCGGGCAGCCGAACTGCCCGCCGCCGACGGGCGACCGCCATCGCAGTGACAAGGCAAACCAATTCGCATCCAGATAGGAAGCGGGAGGGGTGGGTTTAATGAGCGCTTCTGTTGATGCTCGCGATCCCCGTAGTGAGCGGATCGACTTCGTACGCGCGACCGTCGGGCGGCGCGGGTTCCTGGCCGGCGGGCTGGCGATCGGCGGCCTGGCGCTGGCCGGGTGCGCGTCGTCCGGGAGCTCAGCGGGCTCCAAGTCCGGTCTGAGCCTGACGAGCCTGAGTGACGTGATCGCCCGCGGCTTCGACCGCGACGGGCCGAACACCGATCCTGGCTTTGCAGAGGCGGCCTACAACACGTTCGACGGGCTGGTCGCGTATCCCCAGCCGCTGCGGGACGGCGCCTTCGTCCCCAACTTCTCGGCCGGCATCGATGAGTTCGTCCCGATGCTGGCGACGTCGTGGAAGCAAGTCAACCCGAAGCAGTGGGTCGTCAATCTGCGCAAGGGCGTCAAGAGCGCGGCCGGCAACGAGCTGACGTCGGCCGACGTCGTCTACACGTTTGCCCGCGCGCTGTCGGTGAGCGGCAGCGCGTCGAACTCCTGGTTCCTCGGCAACGTTGGCGGCATCCTGACCGTCGCGCCGGTCCTGCCCAACGCGCCGGCCAGCGCCAAGAAACTGACCAACGAGGTCGTCGCGCTCGACAAGTACACCGTCCAGTTCAATCTGTTCCAGCCGACCGGGCGGCTGTTCATGGTCGCGCTCGCTGACACCAACCTGACGATCTTCGACTCCGCCGAGATGAAGAAGCATGCGACAGCGTCCGACCCGTGGTCACACACCTGGGGCAACGAGCACTGCGCGGGGTTCGGGCCATACACCATCACGACCTACTCGCCCGGCAGCCAGATCATCTATGAGGCCCGCAAGGACTACTACCGCGGCCTCCCCAAGTACACGAGGGTGATCACCAACGCGGTCGCCGAGGCCGGCAGCCGGGTCGCCGCGATCAAGACCGGCCAGGCCCAGATCGCCGAGTACCTCGACCCGGCTGACCTGGCGGACCTGAAGAGCGACAAGTCGGTCAACCTGGTGGGCAGCTACACCAACGACATCACGTTCATCTGCCTGAACTACTCCTACGCGCCCTGGAACCTGCCCAACAACCACCTGCTGCGGCAGGCGGTCGCGTACGCGATCCCCTACGACGACATCGTCAGCAAGGACTACCTCGGCTTCGCCCGCCGCATGTACAGCCAGGTGCCGTCGACCTTCGCCAACTACGTGCCCAACACCACCTACCAGACCAACCTGACCAAGGCCAAGGCGCTGCTGGCCCAGGCTGGCTTCCCCGGCGGCAAGGGCCTGTCGAAGTACAGCTCCGGCCTGACCATGTATTACGTGTCCGAGCGGGCCTCGCTGCTGGAGCCGGTCGTCAACCGAATCCAGACCAACCTGGCCTCGATCGGCGTCAGCATCACGCTGCAGCCGCTGCCGCAGTCGGAGTTCGCCACCAAGCAGCTGCAGACCGGCGACATGCCGATGTCGCTGTTCGACTTCTCCTCGCCGTCGGTGCCGACCGCGACGTTCGTCACCAAGCTGCTCTACCAGACCCCGTCGAGCGGCGGGCTGGTCGACCCGACGCACTACTCCAACAAGAGTTTCGACGCCCTGTCGACGACGGCCCAGACGGCCTCGGGCAGCCAGCTGACCTCGCTCACCACGCAGATGCAGAAGATCCTCATGACCGACCTGCCCACGATCCCGCTGGTGGAGGTCCGGCCGGTGCTGGCAATGGCCAAGCCGCTCACCGGCTGGTACCAGGTGCTCGATGCCACGGTTCCCGAGTTCTACTACGTGACCGACTGACCAGCGGTGCTGCCCGCCAGCCGAAAGGACTATTGATGCCGGACGAGCTATCGCATCCGGAGCTGCGCTCGGCGGTCGCCGGTGCCGCGGCGACACTGTTCGCCCACGGGGTGATGTCGCGCACGGGGCACGGCGACCTGTCCGCGCGGGCCCCGGACGACCAGCTGATCCTTACCGAGCCGGGCCGGCTGCGCGGCCTGGCGCCGGGCCAGCTGGCCGTGGTCAGCCTGGACGGCACGGTACGGGAGGGCCACATCGACGCGCTCAAGGCGGAGATAGCCGAGCTGCACGCCCGGATCTACCGGCTGCGGCCGGACATCGGCTGCATCATCCACACTCACTCCGCCCACGTGCTCGCGTTCGCGCTGGCGGGCCGCCCGCTGCCGTGCAACTACGAGGCCATGCGCTTCAGCCAGCCCAGTCCGGTCCCGGTGGTGCCGTGGGAGCGCCGCGGCACGCCGGCCTGGATCGAGACGATCCTCGCGTGCCTCGAGGAGCACCCCGGCACAAACGCGGTGCTGCAGGGCAATCACGGCGTGCTCGTCTTCGGCCCGGGCACGGCGGAGGCCGTCACGCTGGCGACGGTCCTGGAGGAGGCGGCCGAGGCGGAGATCCACGCTGATCCGCTGGGCGGGGCCCGGCCACTGGTCCTGGACTCGGCCGGCGGGGCGGTGGACCCGTGACCGCGGCGCAGGCCAACCCCGGCAGTGACGCGGCTGACCGGATCCGGGCGGGCTATGCGGCGCGCGGGGTCGGCGTCCCCGCCTCGGTCGAGGCCAGGATCGAGCTGGCCGGCCAGGCGGGCCGGCTGGACGCACTCGAAGCCGTAGAGAACCTGAAGCGCGCCCTGGTCGCGGAGAGCTGCCTGGACCCGAAGACGGAGGAACTCATCCACTTCGCGCAGATCCTGGTGCTGGGGCACGCGGTCAACGCAGGCCTGCACGCGCGGTCGGCCATCCGCCGCGGGGCAAGCATGGCCGAGCTGCTGGCCGTCATCGAGCACGCGGCAATCACCGCGGGACTGCCGGCCTATGTCCTCGGCATGGACATCCTGACCGGGCTGGCCGGGGAAGCGCAGTGAGTCCCCGCCGGACAAGCACGCGAAGCGTTCACGGAATGCCCGATGACGAAAAAGGCAGTGCCATCAGCACGGAACGGGACGCGAGCCGATGCGCCTGGTGACGGTCGCGGGCGCCTACGGCGAGGCGCCCGGCGGCGTCGTGCAGGCCGATGGCGGCATAGCCGGGCTGGCCCACTGGGACTGGCCGACCGTGGAGCACCTGGTGCGGGCCGGCCCGGCCGCGTGGTCGGTGGTGGAGCGAGAGGCCAACCTGGTGCCCGCGTCATGGCCGGCCGGGCAGCGGCTCCGCTCGCCGCTGACCAGCCCGCCCCGCAACCTGATGTGTGCCGGCCTCAACTACGCCGCCCACGTGGCCGAGGGCGGCCGCGACGCCAGCCAGCGCGGTCCGGCTCCGGTGATCTTCACCAAGCCGTGGACGACGCTGATCGGCCCGGAGGACGACCTGGTGATCGACCCCTTGGTCACCCGCGAGGCCGACTGGGAGGCGGAACTGGCCGTGGTCATCGGCACCGGCGGACGCGACATCACCGAGGGCGAGGCGATGCGGCACGTCTTCGGCTACTGCCTCGCCAACGACGTCAGCGCGCGGGACCTGCAGCGCGCCAGCGGCCCCGGTGCGCAGTGGGACAAGGGCAAGAGCCTGGACGGATTCTGCCCGCTCGGACCGGAGCTGGTGACCGGCGCGTCGATGCCCGATCTCGCGGAGCTGAGCATCACGCTTTTGGTGAATGGCGCGGTGAAGCAGGACTTCAGGCCCGCGGACATGACCTGGTCCATCCCGGAGCTCATCGTCTACCTGTCGGCCGGGATGGCGCTGCTGCCGGGCGACATCATGCTGACCGGGACGGCTTCAGGAGTAGGGCTGTGGCGTGACCCGCCGGAGTTCCTGGCCGACGGCGACGTGATCGAGATCAGCTGTGCCGGGCTCGGCCGGCTGCGTAACCGGGTCACGCAGCGGCACCGCTGACGCGCATCCACCAATAAGGAAGGACGGTCAATGACCACCGAGTTCATCAACCCGCCCACCGCGTTCAACCCGACACCGCGCGGCTACAGCCACGTCGTCAAGATCACCCGCCCGCAGGCCCTGTACTTCGTCTCCGGGGCCGCGGCCGTCGACCACGACATGCAGGTCCTGCACGTCGGCGACGTCGAGGCCCAGACCAGGGTGGTCTTCCAGCACGCCGCCGCGGAGCTGGAGGCAGCGGGCGCCACCCTCGCCGACGTCGTGGACATGACCATCTACGTGGCCGACACCGCCGACCAGTGGAAGATTCGCGCTGTCCGCAACGAGTTCTGGCCAGCGGACCGGCTCCCGTCCTCGACCATGATCGCGGTCAAGGGGTTCTGCATCGAGGGCATGCTCATCGAAATCGACTTCATCGCGGCCACCTCCTGACGGCGGCCAATCACCCCTTGACCTGCGCTAAGCAGGCGCAATCCATTGATCCCGGTGCGGGTCACTGCTAATATCGAAAATGGAACGTAGTACCGCTCAGTGGTACAGCAAGGCGCGGTGACTGCCGTCCGGCGGTGCCCGAAGCAGCGGTGCAAGAACACGGAACAGAGGCGCTAAACAAAGCGGAGGGACGGCGCAATGCGGCTTGGCACGGTTCGGATACACGGCACTGCTCCCCGGCTCGTGGGGCTGCCTGCCGCCGGCTCGCAGCATGTCATCGACATCAACGAGGCGGGCATCGACCTGGGCCTGATCTACGGACGCTCCCCCAGCACGCTTACCGAGCTGCTCGAACTGGGCAAGTATGGCCAGCAATTCCTGGCCGACCTCGGCGACAAGGTGAGCGCCGCCGGCGACCTCGCCAGCGCACCGTGGGCGTTCGACGTCGCCGACGTCCGGTTCCTGTCGCCGGTCCCCCGGCCCGGCAAGGTCATCCTGATCGGCGGCAACCGCAAGGAGTCCGGCCAGCCGTTGGACCCGGACATCCAGGACGAGTGGCCGCGCCCGCAGTATTTCGAGAAGGCGCCCACGTCGGTCATTGGGAACGACGCGACCGTGGACGCCTGGCAGGTGTTCCGCCCGGTGCAGATCGAGGGCGAGGTCGCCGTGATCTTCGGTCGCCGTGCGCGCAACGTCGCCGCGGCTGACGCGTGGTCGTACGTGGCCGGCGTCGCGCTGCTCAACGACATGTCGGCCGGCCGGTTCGGGCTGCAGGACGGCGTGGTGCTGCAGATCAACCGCGGGCCCGGTAAGGAGCCGGAGCAGATGATCACCCGGAACATGTCCCGCGCGAAGATCCCGGACGGGTACTGCCCGATCGGCCCGTGGATGGTTCCGCTCAGCGACATAGCGATCCCATTCGAGGACGTCGAAGTCACCACGATCGTGGGCAACGACACGGTCCAGCACGGCTTCATCCGCGACTACGGGTTCTCGGCCGAGGAGTGCATCGAGGAGGTCACCAAGTGGGTCACCTTCGAGCCCGGTGACGTGCTGTCGCTCGGCTGCTTCAAGAACCTGCCCGACTTCCCGCTGCGGCTGGTCGACGCCGCGGCCGAGGGCCGCAACCGCCTCGTCGTCACTTCGCCGCAGCTGGGCGAGCTCGTCACGACCGTCCACCTGGTCGACTGACGGCCGGCCAGGCAGCGACCGGAAGGACCGCATGTATCCAGGCCTGACCGCCTACGAAGTCAGCTTCCCGGGCGATGGCGGCGACGTCATCAGCGCCTACCTCGCCGGGCCGCTGAAGCCCGGCCGGTATCCGGGTGTCGTTGTGCTGCACCATCTGCTCGGGCTGGACGAGCCGACGATGGAGATAGTCCGGCGCTTCGCCGCACACGGCTACCTCGCCGTGTGCCCGAACCTGCACCACCGGGAAGCGGTCGAGCATGGCCGGGACTCCGCCTGGTCGGTCTCCCGGGCCGCGGGCGGGGTGCCGGACAGCCGCCTCGTCGGCGACCTGGCCGGTGCCGTCGGCTACCTCCGCGCGGCACCGGACGCCAGCGGCAAGGTCGGCATCATCGGCTACTGCTCCGGCGGGCGGCAGGCCTTCCTCGGCGCCTGCTCACTCGAGATAGACGCCGCCGTGGACTGCTACGGGTCGTTCGTCACGAACGAGACCCCGCCGGAGATCCCGCTCCGGTTCAAGCCGCTGCTGCACCTGACGGGCGGCCTGAGCTGCCCCATGCTCGGGGTGTTCGGCGGGCACGACCCGAACCCGTCGCCGGCCGACGCCCAGCTCATCGCCGCGGAGATGGCCAGGCGCGGCAAGGACTTCGAGCTGCTGGAGTACCCGGACGCCGGCCACGGGTTCTTCGCCGTCGACCGGGAGGACCACTACAACGCCCGGGCGGCGACCGACGGCTGGCAGCAGGTGCTCGCCTTCTTCGGCCGGCACCTTGGGACCGAACCGCCTCAGGGCCAAGCCGGCGCTACCGGCACGGAAAGGGGACAGATGACCGACAACGGCCGGCGCGAGCTGCGAGTGGCGTCGATCGCCGAGCCGATCAGCCACTACACCGACGCCGTCGTGCACGGCGACGTGGTCTACGTTTCCGGCTGCATCGGGAACGACGTCTCCGGAAAGATCGTCGATCCGGACGTGGCGGCCCAGGCTCGGCAGGCCCTGGCGAACGTCAGCGACATCCTGGCGGCGGCGGGCACCTCGGTCGGCAACATCCTGAAGGTCACCGTGTTCGTGACCGACATGGCCGACCGCGCCGCCATCAACGTCGTCCGGCAGGAGGTGTTCGGGACGGCCCGGCCCGCCAGCACCCTGGTCGAGGTGTCCGCGCTGGCGGTTCCCGGCGCCAAGGTCGAGGTCGAGGCGGTCGCCTGCATCCCGGCGGCCACCGCCTAGCACAAGCAAGCCTCAGCAGCGCACAAGCAAGCCCCAGCGGCGCAGATCGGAGGACATCATGACCGCTCCAGACGACGCGGCCTCGCGCGAGGAGCTGCACCGGGCCACCCCGCCCGGAGACTGGGCCGACTCCCCCATCCCCGGTCTGAAGGTGCGCGAGCTCTGGTCGCGCCCCAGCGGCATCTCGGTCGCCCTGCTGAGCTTCGAGCCGGGGGCCGGCATCCCGCGCCGCCACCGGCACGCCTCCAACCAGTTCATGTACTCACTCGGCGGCCGCTACCGCTACGCCAGCAGCGGGCTTGAGCTGTCCCCCGGCGACTTCTACTGGAACCCGGAGGGCAACTACCACGGTCCGACCAAAGCGCTCGAGGCATCCGTCCTGCTCGAGATCTACGACGGCCAGCACTACTTCGAGGGCGAGGCGCCCTGACCACGAAGATCCGGAGGTAACGGTGGAGCTTCGATCCGCCATGCGAACCGCTGCCGCGACCAGGGCGTTCGCCGACCGGGCGGTGCCCGACGAGGTCGTCTTCAGTGTCCTGGACGACGCCCGGTTCGCCCGCAGCGGCGGCAGCAGGCAGGTGTGGCGCGTCGTGCTGGTCCGCGATCCCGCCCGCCGCCGGGCGCTGCGGGACCTCTACCTGCAGGGCTGGTATGAGTACCAGGCGCTGAAGCAGGCGGGCCTGGTGGCCTGGTCACCGTTCAGCGATGTTGCCAAGGAGGCCGCGGTCCTGGAGCAGGCGGCCGAGCTCCGGTCGGCGGCGGTACAGGGCCCCGGTGGCTTCGCCGAGCGCCTCGATGAGGTCCCGGTGCTGATGGTGGTGCTCGCAGACCTCCGCGAGCTCGCGGCGATGGACCGGGACAGCGACCGCTACACGTTCGTCGGCGGTGCGACGGTCTACCCGTTCGCCTGGAACGTCATGCTGGCCGCCCGCGACCAAGGACTGGTCGGAGTCCTGACGACGCTGTTCTCGCGCACGGAGGCAGAAGCGCGGGACGTGCTGGGGGCACCACCGGAGTACTCGGTGGCCGCGGCGATCGCGCTCGGCTACCCGGTCGAGGAGCCGACCGAGGATGAGCGGGCAGGCGTGGCGGAATTCACCTCCATAGACGACCTCTCCGGGCCGGCATTTACGGCTCCGAGCACCTAGGAAATCCGTTGCTAAGCCCTCGCAACCAGGCGAATTAGCTCCGGTGCGCCGTCCATTCTGGATAGATTCACGGTCGAACTGCCCCGGCGGCCGGGCTAGATGCTCCCGCGCGAAACACCGGGTCTCGCGTTGGGCGGCCGGGATAAGATCGAACCGCGGCAATGCAGCCGTTGAGAGGCGATGATGGTTCGCAAGGCAGTTGCTGAGGCAGACGACAAGCAGCAGGGCCTCAACGGCATCGAACGGGCGCTCGATGTCCTGTCCCTGTTCTCGGCTTCTGACGCCCCCACGCTCGGCGTTACCGAGATAGCGAGCGAGCTCGCGCTATCCAAGGCAGTGGTGCACCGGCTGCTTACCACGTTCCGCGCACGCGGTTACGTGGAAATAGACCCCAGAACGCATCGTTACCGACTCGGCCCGGAGATCGGTGTTCTCGGCTTGTCCTATCTGGACCGCATCGACTTTCGCAGCCTTGGCCACGAGGTGCTGGTCGAGCTCGTGGCGCTGACCAATGAGACGGCGACGATGTCCGTCCTCGTGGGAACGTCGCGCGTTTATCTCGACCAGGTGACACCCAAGCGCGACGTCAAGATGGTCGTCCAGCTCGGACGGCCATTTCCGCTGCACGCCGGCGCTTCCTCGAAGGCGCTGCTCGCGTTCCTGCCGGCCGCGGAGCGCGAGGCGTACCTCGCCAGCCAGCATCTCGCGGCGCTGACGCCGCGCACCCTGACCGACCCGGCCCGGCTGGGTCAGGAACTGGAGAGCATCCGCCGGGTCGGCTACGCGACCTCGTTCGGCGAGCGCGACGCCAGCGCCGGGTCCGTGGCAGCCCCGGTGTTCGACCACAGCGGTCATCCTGTCGGCGTGATCTCTGTATCCGGCCCGGTCGAGCGCTTCAGCGCCGAGGTCGATCAGTCGTCGACGGCACTGCTGAGAGCGACCCGCGAGCTGTCGCGCCGGCTCGGGTACCGCTCCGGCGAGCACCCGGCCGAGCCGGTGCCGGCCGACGCCGGAGCCTAGCCCGCCCGAGGCAGCAACGCCTGCGTAAGGCAGCCGGCGCCGCCGTCACCACCGGCGCAGCCGCCGACCGACCGCGGGCCGGGTCAGTCTGCCTGACCGTGGTAGGGCCGCCGCAGGTAGCGGCCCGCCGGCTGCCCGGTGACGGTGCCGTCCGCCAGGACCCTGGTGCCGCGTACGAACGTGTCGGTGACGCGCGCGGTCATCGCGAAGCCCTCGAACGGCGTGTATTCCTGCGCAGACTGCGAGTCGGCGGCGTGGACGGTCCAGGGAGAGTCCAGGTCGACCAGCGCCACGTCGGCGTCGTACCCCTCGGCCAGGATGCCCTTGTTGTGCAGCCCGAACCTGCGGGCCGGGTTCGCCGCGGTGAGCTGCGCGACCGCGGCCAGGCTCAGGCCGCGGGGGACGCCCGCGGTGATCAGCCCCGGCAGCACGTACTCGGTCCCGCCGAACCCCGACTTCGCCGCGAAGACGTCGTCCGGCGGCTCGCCGAACTTCGTCTCCTCCTGGCAGCACGCGTGATCGCTGACTACCCAGTCGACGTCGCCGGCCAGCAGGTGCTCCCACATCCGGGCGACGTCGCCGGCCGATCGCAGCGGCGGGTTCACCTTGCCGCCAATCCCGCTCGCGGTGTCGTAGCTGGCCAGCAGGTGCCCGATGGTGACCTCCCGCCGGAAGTCGATGTGCGGGAACGCCCGGGCCATGGTGAGCGCCGACTCCATCGCCTTGGCCGAGGACAGGTGCAGGAGGTTGATGGCCGGCAGGCCCGTCTCATGGGCGAGGTAGGCCGCGATCGCGACGGCCAGGCCCTCGGAGTGCGGTGGGCGCGCGGCGCTGTACGCCTCCAGGCCGCTGAGGCGGCCCTCCTCCTGCACCATCTCGGTGTAGGCGCGCATGATCTCGGCCGTCTCGCAGTGCAGCGACAGCGAGATGTCGCCGGCCAGCTCAGGAAACCGCTGCCGGGCGGCCTGCACGCCGCGCATGACGAACTCGAAGTGGGCGTAGTCGTAGAACTCCCCGTCCGGGATCATCAGGAACTCGCGCTGGCTCGATGACGCGCCGTGCAGCCCGAAGCCGCCGTAGAACATGAAGATCTTGAACGACGAGACGCCGAACTGGTCGATGAGCTGCGGGCAGCTCGCCGATGTGCGCGCGGCTCATCGGCGCGACGTGGAAGGCGTAGTCCACGTACGCGCGGCCTTCCGCCGCGGCCAGCAGCTTGGGCAGGAAGTCCGCGTAGGGCCCGCCCTGGTTCAGGTAGCACTGGCCGGTGCGGGTGTACGTGAGCGCCGTGGTCACGCCGCCCTGCGCGCAGGCGCGGCTCTCGGACTCCGCGTCCCGCTCGACCGGATGATAGATGCCCCAGTGCTGATGCGCGTCCACCACGCCGGGGAAGGCGTGCCGGCCGGTCCCGTCGATGACCACGGCGGCGTCAGCGGCGGGCAGCCCGGCCGCGATCCGGCTGATCCGGCCGCCGGAGACCGCGATGTCCGCGGGTTCCGGTTCCCCGCCTTCCGGCGTCACCACGTGCACGTTCTTGATCAGCAGGTCATACGCGGCCACGGGGTCTCCTCCTAGCGGCTGGGGTGGTCAGGTACGCGCGAGGTTGCGGCCTGCGTGAGCGGCCGCAGCAGGTCGTCCAAGTCAGCGAGCTGGTCGAGCCGACCGGCGGCGCGTTCCACCTGGTTCACCGCGCTGGCGGTCAGCAGGCCGGTGACGTTATCCCGGAACTTGGTCTGCAGCTCGGAATGGGACAGCGGACGGTCCGGGCCGCCCCTGGTCGTCAGCACCACTGCCCGCAGGTCGCGGCCGTCCGTCGTGCGCACCTGCAGGATGGCCGGGAACTGCGCGGGAAACGCATCCGTGCACTGCTCGTCGGCGACCACGCTGACCCTGGCCATCAGGGCACGGCGAACGGGCTCGCGGGCCAGCTCATCGGTGAAGTCGGCGAGGCCGACGCCCAGGCCACTGCCGCCGAGCAGGCCGGCCGCGACCGCGTAGGGGCCGCTGAACTGCGCCATGTAGCCGGTCGCCGGGGCGCGCTTGACCTCGATCGGCTCCCCGATCGTGCGGACCACCGGGGCCGGCACCCCCAGCACCGCCGACTCGACCTCCTCCGGGCGCAGGCCGCCGACCCGCAGGGTCATCGCCGCGTCGATCGCGGCGTGGGTGAAGTGGTTGGCCGGATAGGGCTTGAAGAAGATGCCGGGCACCGCCCATTGCTCGCCCAGCGCGCCGGTCACGGCCTCGCGGTCGAACTCACCGCGGAGCCAGGCCTGGAAGAAGCCGAACCGGCCTTCCAGTACCGTATCCGGGCCGGTGAACCCCCGGGCGGCCAGCTGCGCGGCCGAAACCCCGGCGTGCGCGGCCCAGCCGCAGTGCATGCGCTTGACCGAGCCGCCGGTCCGGTTGGCCTCGATCACCCCCGACGACATCGACGCCGCGATACCGATCGCGCTGGTGAGCCGCACCTCGTCGAGGCCCAGCAGCAGCCCGGCGGCGACAGCGGCGCCGATCGCCCCGCAGATGGAGGTGGCGTGCTGGCCGTGCTCGAAGAAGACCGAGTTCCGGGCGGACGAGTCGTAGCCAGCCATGCCGAGCCGGACGCAGACCTCGAGCCCGGCGGCGATGGCAGCGATCAGCGGCCGGCCCGCCCGCGGCCGCGTACTGCCCGGCGGCCAGCGCCGCCGGGACCACGCTGGCGCTCGGGTGCAGCACCGACGGCAGATGCGTGTCGTCATAGTCCAGCGAGTGGGCCAGCACCCCGTTGACGAACGCCGCCAGGGTGGCCGGCATCCGCGCGCCCACACCCACCGCGCTGCTCTGCGCGGCGCCGCCCTGATCGGCCACCCACTCGCGGGCGGCCGCGCTGGTGTCGAGCGGCGTCGCCGCAACGCAGATCCCGAGCACGTCCAGGACACGCTTACGGACGCTGTCCACCACCTCATCGGGCAGCCGGACGAATGTGGCGCGCCGGGCGAACGCCGCAAGCTGCGGCGCCAGGCTCTCGTCAGCCATGCGCCACGACCGCCAGCGGCCGGACCGGCGAGCCGGTGGCGCCGATCAGGTTGAGCGGAGACAGCATGATGGTGAACTCCGGCAGCCGCGCCGTGGCCAGTTCCTCCAGGTTGAGCGCCTCCACGAGGTACACGCCATGCTCGACGAGCAGCACCCGGTGCGCGGGCAGCAGCGCGTGCCCGGCGCCCGGAGCAACCCGCTCGAAGGCCACGGTGTCCGAACCTGCCGCAAGGACGTCCCGCCCGGCCAGCCATCGGGCACCGTCCTCGCCCACGCCGGGCACTCCGGTTTCCAGGCCGAGGTAGGACGCTGCTCCGTCGTCGAAGCGCGGCCCCCAGCCGGTGCGCACCAGGACCACATCGCCCGCGCCGACCGCCACCCCCTGGCGGTCGGCCGTCGCCGCGAGCTCGGCGCCCTTGATCTCGTAGCCGGCCGGGCATGCGTCAGCGCCGAGGGTGGCCGGGACGTCCAGCAGCACGGCTCGCCCCACGATCGGCGCGATCGCGTGCACGCCGTGTGCCGGAAACCGGCCATTCTCCATCGCCTGGGCGGCGTCGGCACCGCCGTGCAGCCGGCCGTCCTGGGACACGTGGGCTAGGGCGTCGATGTGCGTGCCGACGTGTGTCCCGGTGATCAGCAGGTCGTTGGCTGCCGACCCGCCGTCCGCGCGCACGACGTCGCCATGGCGGCGCATGACGCTGTGCAGGAACGGCGGGTGATTGGGTGACTGCGGCATGCCGACGAACATCGGCCGCCCGAGATCGAAGACCCGCACTCCGCTGGTGACGACCTGCAGCAGCGGGTCGGTCACTGGACGACTCCGTGCTCCCGCAGCTCAGCCACCTGCGCAGGGTCGAGGCCAAGCTCGCCGACCAGCACGGCGTCGGTATCGGCTCCGAGCGGCCGACCGGTGAACCTGATCTGGCCGGGTGTCTGCGACATCCGCCACATGACGTTATGCATGATCATCTCGCCGAGATCAGGGTCCTCGACGATGGTCAGCATGCCCGTCTGCCGGATATGCGGGTCGTCGACGATGTCCCGCGCGCTGTAGACGGCCGCCACGGCGGCGCCGGCCTCCTCGAACTCGGCCAGCACCTGCGAGGCCGGCCGCTTCCTGATCCAGTCGGCCACCAGCCCGTCGAGCAGGTCGGCGTGCTCGGCCCGGCCGCGGCCGCTGCGGAACCACGACTCGGAAACCACCTCGGGATGGCCGACGAGCTGGAGCACCCGGTCCGCGACGTTCTGCGCGCTGGTGGAGACGGCGACCCAGGAGCCGTCGGCGGTCTCGTAGACGTTGCGGGGGGCGTTGTTGGTCGACCGGTTGCCGTGCCGGGTCTCGACGATCCCGAGTTGGTCATAGGCGGTCGGAGCCGGGCCCACCGCCGTCATGATCGGCTCCAGGATGGTGATGTCGATGTCCTGGCCGTCCGCGCCGTGCCGGTCCCGGTGATACAGCGCCGTCAGCGCCGCGGTCGCCGCCGCTATCCCGGAGATGCTGTCGGCCAGGCCGAACGCGGGCAGCGTGGGCGGGCCCTCTGCCTCGCCGGTCATGAACGCGAACCCGCTCATCGCCTCGGCCAGCGTTCCGAAGCCCGGCCGCTGGGCGTACGGGCCGGTCTGGCCGAACCCGGTCAGCCGGACCAGGACGAGGCCCTTGTTCTGCGCGCGCAGGGTCGCCGGGCTGAGCCCCCAGCGCTCCAGCGTGCCCGGCCGGAAGTTCTCCACGACGACGTCGGCACCGGCCGCGAGCCGGGTGAAGACCTCGGCGCCCGCCGCAGCGCTCAGATCCAGGGCGATCGTGCGCTTGTTGCGGCTGATCTCCTTCCACCACAGCGGCACGCCGTCCTTCTGCCGGCCATGCCCGCGCATGCCGTCGCCGAGGGCGGGGTGCTCGATCTTGATCACGTCAGCGCCGAAGTCACCGAGGATCTGGCAGCACAGCGGCCCGGCAAGAATGGTCGAGGCATCGATCACCCGCAGACCCTCCAGCGGCATCATGTCTGACCCCTTCTTGCCAAGCGTTCCGTTGCACGAAATGCTGTTCCGTACAATATAGCCGTGATTCGACGTTTGGTGCAGGGCCGCGGCGACGCGAGGAAACCACGGTGAACGGCTCCCCGGAGCCGCTGCCGCGCAGCTATCTCTACTGCCCGGGCGACCGGCCGGACCGGCTCGCGCGCGCCCACAGCCGCGGCGCTGACGCGGTCATCGCCGACCTCGAGGACGCGGTGCACCCGGACCGCAAGGACGCGGCCCGCCGGGCGGTGGCGGACTGGCTCGCCGCCGTGCCGCCCCGCGGCGAGACCTGGATACGCGTGAACCCGGTCACGCCCCATGCTCTGGCCGCCGACGTCGCGGCCACGATGACCGCCGGCGTCCGCGGCGCCGTGCTGCCCAAGGCCGAGCCCGCCGCGGTGACGGCCCTGGCCGGGCTGCTGGCCGGCCAGGAGCGGGCGCTGGGCATGCCGGCCGGCAGCTTCGCGGTGATCGCCGTCATCGAGACCGCGCGCGGGCTCCTCGCCGCCACGGAACTGGCCGCCGCTCCGCGCGTGCTCCGGATGGGATTCGGCCTGGCTGACCTGGCGGCCGAACTCGGCGCCGCGGCCGATCTCGAGGTCCTGCGCCCGCTGTTGCTGCAGGTCGTGGTCGCGAGCGCGGCGGCGGGGATCGCCGCGCCGGTCGGGCCCGTGTCGGTCATGATCGACGACGCCGAGGGCCTGCGCGAGAGCACGGCCGACCTGCGGCGGCTCGGCTTCCGGGCCCGCAGCGCCATCCACCCCGGGCAGGTGCCCGTCATCAACGCCGAGTTCACGCCGACGGCGGCCGAGGTGGCCAGGGCCCGCGGCATCGTGGCGGCGGCCGACGCGGCGGCGGAGCGCGGCGAGGGCGTGGCCATGGACTCCGACGGCCGGATGCTGGACGTGGCCGTGGTCCGGTCGTCCCGGGCCCTGCTCCAGCAGGCGGCCCGGCACGACCGTCCCGCCGGCCGCACCGGCTGACGGCAGCCGCCCAAGGACCGTCACCGTCCCGCCAGCGGCGCCGTGAGGGGATCGAAGCCGTAGACCCAGTCGCGGCCGCCCCAGGTGGCCGAGGTGTCGGCCCGCGATCCCGCCTGCATGCAATCGGTGCGCTGGCGCCGCACCGCGCTGTAGCGCCGCAGCGCGGCGGGCACGCCGGATGCCGTACATTCTTGCAGGCAGCGGCCGAGAATCGCGGCGTCCTCGACCGCCATGGCTGCACCCTGGGCCATGAACGGCACCATCGGATGGCACGCGTCCCCCAGCAGCGTCACCCGGCCGGCGGTCCACTCCGGCAGCGGCGGCCGGTCGAATATCGCGAACTTGTAGACGCGTTCCGCTGCGGCCGTGAGCTCGGGCACGGGCGCGTGGAAGTCACGGAAGGCCGCGGCGAGGTCCGCGGTCGTGCCCTCGGCAGCCCACGACTCGGTCCGCCAGTCCTCTGGCACGACACCGACGACGTTGACCAGGTCGCCGTGCGCCAGGTGGTAGTGCACGAGGTGGTGTTCGGGCCGCGGGCCCCACCACTTGGTCGAGGTGTTCGGGATGCGCATGTGACGGACCCGGCCGGCGGGCAGCAGCCCGCGATAGGCGACGGTGCCGGAGAACACCGGCTGGTCCGCACCGAACAGGACCGCGCGGAGCGCGGAGTGGATACCGTCGGCCGCCACGACGAGATCCGCACTCGCGCGGCGCCCGCCGGTGAACTCCACGGTGGCGCACCCGGCGTCCTGCACCAGGCCGACCGCCTCCCAGCCCAGCCGGATCGTGTCCGCTGGCAGCGCGCTGACCAGCACGTCCAGCAGATGCGGCCGGTAGACCAGGTAGTGCGGCGCGCCGTACTGCGGCGGGCTGCCGTTGACCCGGTAACTGCCGAGCAGCCTGCCGTCCTGCCAGTGCCGGCTCTCCAGCGCCTCCGGCAGCACTGCCGTGCGGGACAGCGCCGGGCCGAGCCCGAGGTGCTGGAGTACCCTGGTCGCGTTCGGCGACAGCTGGAGCCCGGCGCCTGCCTCTGCCAGCTCGGCGGCCTGCTCGTAGACCTGTACCCGCAGTCCGGCCTGCAGCAGGCTGAGGGCCGCGGTCAGGCCGCCGATGCCGCCGCCGACGACGACCGCCGTGAGCGGGGGTCCTGCCATGGGTTACTGGGGCTCGTCCACGAGGGTTAGCCGGGTCTCCAGCGTCCCGAGCTCGGCGGTCTCGATGGTCACGACCCGGTTCTCCGGCGCGGCCAGGTCAACGCTGCGGAGCGGGAAGTCGGGCTGGTGCGTGAACGCGCCGAGCGAGACGACGTCGCCGGGCTCGAGGGTGATCCACTTTGTGATCTCCTCGATGGTCCAGCCTGCGGTGAACTCGTAGTCGGAGACGGTTCCCTTCTGCACAATGTTGGACCCCACCCGGGTCTGCACCTCGATGTCCTCGAACGGCTTGCCGATCTCGTTCGGCGGGACCAGCCACGGGCCGATCGGGCACATCCCGTCCGGGCTCTTCGAGCGCACCGTCTGCCGGGTCACCATCTCCTCGAGCGGCTCGCCGACCGCCGTCCGCAGGAACAGCGTCGTCCCGTCTTGCAGCATGAACCTGCCCGCGAACATGTCATTGAGCAGCGATACGCCGGCCACCACCGACCAGACATCCGCGGCCGGGACGTGGCGGGCCCGCCTGCCAATGATCAGGCAGACCTCACCCTCGGTGTGCACGGGCCGCATGACCTGCCACGCATCGACGGTCCCGCCGTGACCGAGCGCCGACGAGCCGGGCTTGCTGAAGTAGATGGGCCTGGGCCACTCGTCCTGGATCTCCGGCTTGAGCGGCTGCGTGTGGCTGCCCTTGCGGTTGCCGCCGACAAGCAGCACCTTCCCCGGGCGCTCCACCGGCGCCAGGAAGGTCACCTGCTCGAGCGAGTAGGACCACGGCGCAGACTCCGGGTCACCCCGCCGGGCGACGGCGTCCTCGAGGTCGGCCAGCAGGGGCTCGCTGTAGGGCATCATCTCGAGCAGCTGCTGCACGGATTCGGGGAACCGGGCGCTGATGAGCCCGAGATCGAACGCGGCCTCGGAAAGGTCGATCACGTTGCCGTCGACCAGCCCTACCGCCCGAGGCGGCCCGCCGTTGATCCTGACCGTTCCAAGTCGCACGCTGGCTCCCGAGTGATTGACCGAAGCGTTCCGTTAGGCGGAACGACGTATCTGACATGAGCCTACATGCCGAGATGGGGGCAGCCAATACCGGAACGCGCGGTTTCGCGTGCTAGGTCCGGCGGCCCGCACGCACCGCCGACGACCGCCAGGAACGGTCAGTGAACGGGTCGGTTCCGCTAGCTTTGGACCGATGGCCACGCAGCGGGATCAGCCGATGAGCGGCACGGCCGATGAGCTCAGACGGCTCGAGCGGTTTTCCGGATCTTCGCCGCGACCCAGTGCCACGGGCACTCCCTGGTGTACGAGCGGCTGAGCGGGGAGATCGCCGACGACGAGGAAACGCTGCGCCTGCTCATGCAGACCCCCAGGAACAGCGGCGGCCGAGCCTGCTGCTCGCGGCGGTGAACCTGCTCCTCGCATCCCACCCGGACTCGGCGCTGGTCGGCTACTACCCCACCCACGGCGGTCTGCGACCGGTCGATGCGCAGCTGTTCCTGGCGTTCTCCGCGTTCTGCGCCGAGAACCGCGGCGAGCTGGTCCGGCTGCTGCGCGACGGGTCCACCCAGACCAACGAAATCCGGCGCTGCGTGGCCCTGCGCGTTGGCCTCGCTCACGTCCAGCGGCGCTGGCCGGGGCCGCTGGCGCTGGTTGAAGCCGGTGCCAGCGCCGGGCTCAACCTGCTGTTCGACCGTTACCGTTACCGTGTGGGCGGCGATGAGCCATCCCCCGCCGCATCGCAGGTGGTGATCGGCTGCGAGTTGCGCGGCAGCGCGCCTGCCGGTCAGGTCCTCGGGGACGCGGTGACTGACACCGCGCGCTTGCTGTCCGGCCTGCCCGGCAACGAGCCGGTCGTTGTCTTCACGGCATCGCTGCTCAGCTACCTCGAACTCGGCGGCCGGGCGGCCTTTGCCGGCCAGCTCCGGCAGGCCGCCGACCGGCGGCCCGTCGCCTGGGTGTTCGCGGAGGCACCCGGCCTGGCGGCAACGATGAACCTCAGCGCGCCCGCGCTGGCCGGCCCGCTCGCCCAGCGCACTCGCTCTATCTGGTCGGCGCCAGCCTGCGCGGCCCGGGCAAAAGCACCGACGACACCCTGCTCGCCCTGGCCGATCCGTACCTGCGCTGGATCGCTCCCGCCCGCACCAGCACGACGACTTCGCGTGGGTCGGCTAGCGGAACCCAGGCCGGCTACTGCCCGGTGGCTGTCGTGACGGCTTCGCGGCGAAGCTGCCCACGCAGGCTCGCCAGGACGAGCAGCACCACACCCAGGGTCAGCGCCGAGTCCGCGATGTTGAAGGTCTCGGGAAAGTACGGCAGCTTGATCCAGTCGATCACCCAGCCGCGCATCGGGCCCGGCGACCGGAAAACCCGGTCCGCCAAGTTGCCCGCCGCACCGCCCAGCACCAGGCCAAGGGCGGTCGCCCAGAGCCAGCTTTGCAGCCGTCCGGACACCCGCAGAATCGCCACCAGCACCGCTGCCGCGACCAGCGCGTATATCGCAGTGAACGACGGGCCGACACCGAAGGCCGCGCCCGCGTTCCGGTAAAGCTGAAGGGTGATCAGCCCGCCAAGCAGCGTCATCGGCGGACGGCCGGACAGGCCGGCCACGACCAGGATCTTGGAGAGCACGTCGACGGCGCACACCGCGATGCCGATCGCGAACGCGGCCACGGCGTACCGCCTGGAGCTGATCACGCGAGCCTCCCTCGCTGGCCACGTCTGGTGATACTAACCGCCGTGGCTCCGATCCCAGGCGCCGCCGGACGTCGCGGGCTGCCTGCGGCAGCAACCGATTGTGAGCAGAATGGACAATCATGACTGATGGCACGGACCGCTGGCACCGGTGGCTGCTCGACGTGCGGTTCGGCGGCGATGCCGCCGCCCGCCAGCAGGATCTCACCACGTTCCTCTATCCCGTCCGCGACGTCGTCCTCGACCGCGCGCGGCTGCGGCCCTGCGACACGCTCCTTGACGTGGGGGCCGGCGACGGGCTCATAAGCTTCGGCGGACCGGAGCGGCTCGGCCCGTCCGGACGGGTGATCTTCTCCGACGTCTCCGCCGACCTGCTCGAGTACTGCCGCAAGGCCGCCACGGCCGAGGAACTGCTCGACCGGTGCCGTTTCGTGCTCGCCTCCGCAGACTGTCTAGCTGGCGTGGACGATTCCTCGGTCGACGCGGTCACCACCAGGTCCGCACTGATCTACGTCAAGGACAAGGCGGCGGCGCTGCGGGAGTTCTACCGGGTGCTGAGGCCCGGCCGAAGGATCAGCCTGGCCGAGCCGATCAACGTGCTGATGTCGCCGTCCGATCCCGAGCTGTTCGGCGGGTATGACGTCACGCCGGTGAAGGCCCTGGCGGCCAAGGTGAAGGCCCTGTACGACTCCATCCAGCCGCCGGGCGTCGATCCCATGCTGGACTTCGACGACCGTGATCTTGTCGGCCACGCGGTGGACGCCGGGTTCGGGACGGTTGACCTGGAGCTGCGCGTCGGCGTCAGGTCGGTGACGAAGCCGGTTCCCTGGGAGCGGTTCCTGCGCATGTCAGGAAACCCGCTGATGCCGCCGCTGGCCGAGGCCATGGGCCAGGTGCTGACCCCCGAGGAGTTCGCCGAGTTCACCGACTGGCTCAGGCCGCTGGTAGAGGCGGGCAAGGGACGCGAGCGCATAGCCATGGCCTACCTGACCGCCGCCAAGGACTGGCCAGCGTTACTGCGAGATCTGCCCGTACTGCACTAGGGTCTGCGCCGTCAGCCAAGGACCAGCGCGTCTGAATCGCGGCCCGGCCTGACGGCCGCCACGGCCAGCCGGGTGGCGCCCGGGCGCCACGATGTCACCTGGACCTTGGTGGTGAAGCTCAGCTCCGCGATCAGGCTGTCGCCGCCGGCGAGCCAGCCAAAGCCGACCAGTGCGTCGCTGCTGGCGAAGGTGCCAGGCACGACGGTCAGGCGGCCGCTCGCGACCGATGCCACGTCGAGCTGCGTCGCCAGCGCGCCGTCGTCGCCGCCGTTATAGAAGCTCATCTCGAGCGCGAGGAGGTCTCCGTCGGGGCTGAACGCGGCGTTGGCCGCGGAGCTGACTTTAGGCAACGTGACGATCGTGCGCCGGCCGGTTGCCAGGTCCAGCACCTGTACCCGGCAGATCGGGTCGCAGGCCGGCGCCCAGGCGACCGCGTTCGCGCTGGCCGCGATCACCCCGCCGAAGGCCCGGCTTGGCCGGGAGCCCGCGGCGTCCCACAACGTGTAGGTCGATGGCCCCGGCCGCTGAGCCGCCGGGGCGAGCAGCAGGCCGCGGTCCGTCGCCTGGTCGATCACGTACCCGGGAGGCAGCGTGACCGGTGACCCGAGCGGCCTCCCGGTGACGCTGACCTCCCGCGCGATTCCGGCCGCCGTGCCCGCGTCCGCGTCCGGAGGGAGGCTGGTCAGCCAGACGGCGCCGGGAGTCGCACCAGGCGCGACCGCGTTGGCCAGGCCGACCCGGGTCGCCGACGGCGCGTGGTTCCCGAGAAAGTACACGGGTCGCGGCGGCCCGGCGCATCCGGAGCAGCCAGACTGTGTGCCCGGCCCGGCCTGGATCGCCCAGCCGCCCACGACGCTGGTGAACTGGTAGCCGAAACCATCCGGTGGCAGGCCGCCGATCGGTTCCGTGCGGCCGGTGGCGGGCCAGAACCATATCGGCCGGGACCCGGCGACCGGCAGCCGGGCGCTGGGGTCCCATGGCAAGGTATTGCCGGTCACCCCGTCGACCGGCGCGGCCGCGCCGGTCGCGGGCACGGTCGCGGCCGGCCAGGCGCGGGGCGGCCGGGCGGCGCGCTGGTGCGTGCCTGGGCAGGTGCAATACGATCACGCCAGCCACCAGCAGCAGCGCGGCGATCGCTGCCAGCCGGCGCGGCCACGGGCCGTGCTGGCGTTCCCCTCCCTGGCCGAGAATGTCGGGCATGACCGCCGCCAGCTACGTCAGGTGAGCCACGGAGGCGATCTCGACCACGTCCAGGTTGCGGAACGTGGTGATCGCGCCCGGCGGGACGCCCTTGTCGAGCAGCCACGGCGGCAGTTCGGCCTCGCCGAGCAGCGTGCGGAGCAGATCAGTGGTGACGCCGCCGTGACTGGTGGCGGCCACCGGGCCAGGCTCTGCTGCCAGGTCGAGCAGGAAGCTGCGCAGCCGCTGGGCCGCCTGGCGGGACGAGTCGCCACGGCCGGGCACAAAGTCCCGGTCCAGAGTCGACCGGTCCCACTGAGCCAGGAACTCCTCGAAAGTCTGGCCGCCGTCCCAGTTCACGCGCTCGCGGAGCCGGACGTCCCGCCGGACGGCGAGGCCGGCCGCGCCCGCGATGTGCTCGGCGGTCTCGACGGCCCGCCGCAGCGGGCTGCTGTATACGGCGTTCAGGCCGCAGCCGTATAGCCACTGTGCGGTCCGGCCCGCCTGCAGCCGTCCCGCATGGGTCAACCCGGGATCACCGGGGCCGGACTCCGCCTCCGCGTGCTGCACCAGGAAGATCAGCGTCATGCCCAGTCCTTCCGCGGCTGGCGATCTCCCGCGATTTCGAATTGTCCTCCCCTAGCACGGTCCTGGCCAGACATTGGTTCCGGACCCTGCCAGCCGGCCGGCGCCGAGCTACGATCATGTGCATGAGCAGCTTCCCTTGACTCTGAGCTGAACGGGCCCGCGGCCCTCCGTTCCTGCCTGACCACGCCGGTGAGACGAGAACGGAGGACAATTTCGTGCAGCCCAAAACGGGGAAGGTCAGGCCGGTCCTGGTCGGGGCGGCGGTGCTCGCCGCGGCGCTCGCCGTGGAACTTGTCGATGAGCTGGTCGGCGGCGTCAAGAGTGCCGCGTTGCCGCTGATCCGGCGGGATCTGGGTCTGAGCTACGGTCAGATCGGCCTGCTGGAATCGGCGCCGCTGTTGCTCGGCAGCATCATGGAACTGCCGCTCGGGATCCTGGCCGGGCACGGCCGCAGGCGCCGTCGCGCCGTCCTGCTCGGCGGGATTCTGTTCATCCTCACGCTGATCGGTGCGGCCGCTGCCCGCTCGTTCGCCGGCCTGCTGGTCGCGTTCGTACTGTTCTTCCCGGCCTCGGGGGCGTTCGTCAGCCTGACCCAGTCTGGCCTGATGGATGCGGATCCTGGTCGGCGCGAGCAGCACATGGCGCGCTGGGAACTGGCCGGGTCGGCGGGCTCGCTGGCCGGGCCGGTACTGGTGATCGCCGTGCTCGCGGCCGGCGGCGGGTGGCGGTCGGCGTACCTGGCGCTCGCGGCGGCCGCGGCGGCCGCGTGGCTCGGCGTGGCCAGGAACCCTCCGGTCCCCGTGTCCGCCGACGGGCCCGGGGCCGATCCGGCCGTCGGCACGGCCGCCGTACGCCGCGCCCCACCCACCTCCCCGTCCCTCTTCACTGCGCTGCGGCAGCCCGGGGTGGTCCGATGGCTCGTCCTTCTGCAGGTCAGCGACCTGCTGCTGGACGTCTTCACCGGATTCCTCGCCCTGTACCTGGTCGCCGTGGTGCATGCCACGCCGGAGCAGGCCGCGCTGGGTGTGGCGATCAGGCTCGGGGCCGGGCTGGCCGGGGATGCCGCGCTGATCCGCGCGCTGAATCACGTCTCGGGGCTGGCCCTGCTGCGGGCTAGCGCCGCCGTGACCGCCGCGGTGTTCCCGGCTTTCCTCCTCGCGGGAGGCCTGGTGCCGAAACTGCTGCTGCTCGGCTGCCTCAGCGTGGCCACGGCCCCGTGGTACCCCGTGCTGCAGGCCGAGTTGTACGGCAGCCTGCCGGATGACAGCGGCATCGTGGTGTCGCTGTCGAGCGCCGCCGGCCTGCTTGGCGGGGCGGTGCCGCTCGCCGTCGGGCTGCTCGCCCAGCGGTTCGGCCTGGCCGGGGCGCTGGCATGCCTAGCGATCGCACCGCCCCTGCTGCTGACCGGTCTGCGGCGGTCAGCCGACGCCAGATAGCCAGCCCGAACATGGCGGTGCCCCCGGCGTCAGGTGACGCCGGGGGCACCGGGTGAACTACCTAGCTGATGGCCAGTTTTTAGAACGGGCCAGGAGCGCTATGAACTTCCTGCGTGTCCGCGGCGTGCTTACCGTTCAGGTTCACCGTGGTCCAGGTGACCTGCGACGGGGCGTTGCCCGGGTTGGTGAGGACGAGCGGGTTGGAGAAGTTGTCGCTGCCGCCGTTGATGTACCAGTTACCGGTCTGGACATTGCCGCCAGGCAGCTTGGCCGCCCGGATGATCACAGTGTCAGCCGCGACGCCACACGGCGTCAGGCGCACCTTCCATCCGTTGGCCACCTCGTTCTTCCAGCCGCCGATGCACTCGTTCTCCGGACCGCCGTTGTTCGGGTTGAACGCCAGCTCGAACGTGGTGGCCGCGCTCAGCCCGTTGGTCACGAGCAGGCTGCACTGGTTGTTCGTGAAGACCGAACCCGTCTGGGCCTGCCCAGCAGCCGTACAGTACAGCGGCACGACTGTACCGACGTTCATGCGGCTGAAGTCCTCCTTGGAGGCCGCGTTGCTGCCCTGGACCAGCCGCACCACGTTGTTGTTGGTGTTGAGGCCCGAGTGAGCGGCAAGGATGTCGGTGGGTCCCGGCACCTGGAAGCTGATGTCGGTGCAGTCAGCGCCACAGGCGGTCGTCGCCATGGGCTTGGCGGAAGCGCCGGCGGCGCTAGCGGCTCCCATGCCGAGCATCGCGGTGACGGCTACTCCGGCCGCCACAGCGTAGCCCGCCCTAGTAAAGCGGATGCGCATGATTATTCCTTCCTGTTTTGTTGCCGTACCGGCTGCCCAGAAGGCGGCGGCCTGGGCGGTCAGGCATGGCCGGTCGCCGTTTGCTGTGAGCCTGGCTGTGATTGATGTTCTGATCCCGCCCTGCCAGTAGTGATGGACACGCTACCACGAGTAGTCGTTTGATTACGCGACGTGACGACATTGGGGTCAACGGGGTCACCGGCCACTCGCGGCTTGCAAGGCGCTAACCCGCGATGCGCCCGGGACAGCCAGGGAGCAGGCCATTCCTGCCGCACCCTGACCGCTCCACACACACCCGAGCTGGCACCATTCCCCCCTTCTCCCGGCACCGGTCGGCACCGGGCAGGTCAGCCAGGAACCCGGTGCCCCCGTAGCACGAGAAGACGCGCGATCTCGCGCCCGTCCCCCCGGCACACCGGGGACCCTGGCAAACCTAAAACGGACCTACGTGATAATGCATAGCCAACTTTTATTGGCCCGATTGCATTCTCATAAGCGAGACGCGCCACTCCCGTGCATGGTTGTCATCGACCGTGAAAGCGTTTCTTAATATCCGGTTCGATTACTTAAGGCGCGGATTTATATATGATCTGAGAGAATAATTCAGCGACGAGGGGGTTGCTCGCAATAAGCCTGATGCTGGCCATTCGTTCTGGATTGGCCGCGGCACGCCGCAGCCCCGGTCCGGATCCCGGACCGGGGCTGCAGGTGACGTCGCGCGGGGCTGGGTCTAGCTGCCGGCTGGCTTGGTGTCGGCCGCCACGCCGTCCTGGCCCGCCGTGATCGGGTCGAAGGACGTGACCTTCTGCTCCGCTGGCCCGGCCAGGTTCTGCTTCACCGATTCGAGGATCGTCAGCCCCTGGCCGACCAGGCCGGCCGCGATCTCGCCCAGACCGTCGGCCCCGTTCAGGACGCTGATGTTGGCGCCGGCCAGCCCGGCCGCCGCCTCCTTCACGATCTGCGGCAGCTGGTCGATCAGCATCCGGTCGAGCGCGATCCGGTTGTTCGACGCAGCGGCCTCGGCCTGCATCGTGACCCGCTGGGCGTCAGCCTTGGCCAGGATCTCCACCTTCTGCGCCTCGGCCTCGGCGGGCCTGATCACCTCGGCGACCAGCTGCCGCTGGCGCAGCTCGGACTGGCGCTGCGCCAGGTCGGCCTGGGCGGCGATGACGTTCATCTGCGCCTGGGCCTGCGCCAGCGGGCCGGCCTGCGCGGCCTCGGCCTGCGCCTTGTCGACCTCGGCCTTGTACTGCGCCTGCACGACCGACGTCTGCCGGGCGTACTCGGCCTGGGCTCGCTGCGACTGCTGCTGCGCCTCGGCCGAGGCCTGGTTGGCCTGAGCCTGCGCGATCTGCGCCTGCCGCTGGATCGCGGCGTTGTGCGGCGCTGCCATCGCCTGGATGTAACCGATGTTGTTGTCGTCGATCGACTGGATCTGCAGCGAGTCCACGGTCAGGCCGATCTTGGCCATCTCCGACTTAGAGCCGTCCAGCACCTCGGTCGCCAGCTTCTGCCGCTCGGTGACGATCTCCTCGACGGTCATCGAGCCGATGATCGAGCGCAGGTGCCCGGCGAAGATCCGCCCGGTGAGCGTGGACATCTGGTCCTGGTCGGACAGGAACCGCTGCCCGGCGTTGACGATGCTCTCCTCGTCGTTGCCGACCTTGAACGCGATGACCGCACGCACATTCAGTGAGATGCCCTGCTTAGTCACGCAGGTCTCGGAAACCTCGGACTCGGCCATGGACAGGGTCAGGAAGTTGACCTTGCGGAGGAACGGAGGAACGAACGCGCCATGGCCGGTGACGACCTTGAAAGGAGCGCCGTTGCGCCCGAACCTTCCGCCGGAAACGAGCATCGCCTCATCGGGCGCTGGAACACGGTAGCCGAGCATCTTTCATCTCCAGTCGGGATCTCCAGGGCTGGCCCCCGGAGCAGTCACTGTCTGCTTTACCCGCCTTACTACAAAAATAGGTCACGAGGGAAGAGCGCGCCGGTCACCATGAAGGCGGCAGGCCCGCTCACAGGGTAGGGATAGCCCCGCCCCGCCGGAACCCCCCGTCCGCCACACCCAGGCCCTCGCCTCACCAATAGCCTCTACCCCCGGCCGCCGCTCCCCCTCCCGCGGCCGCCCGTCCAGTGGCTTTCGCCTCTGGGAGAGGGCTTGGCGGGCCTCGTTGTACCGGCGATCAGACTCCTTCTGGAGCTGGTTCATCTGGAGCTCGACCCGCTGCAGCTCTTGCGAGGCGTCGATCAGCGACTACCGCCAGTCCCCCGTCCTGCCACCCAGATCAACCGGCCCCACCCGCCCCATGCGGGCCGCTCCTCTGGCTTATCGATGTGCCGGAGGGCTCGTTCTCGGACCCGGCACCCTGGCTCTCCGCGTATCTCTAGATGCTCCCGTCTGGGCAAGAAAAAGCGCACTGTCAGAAGCTATATCGCTGAGATCACCTCACTGCCGCTAAGACACCGGCAGTTTTGTCGGCGACCCATTGCTGGCGCGCCTTGCAGGACTCGAACATGTGACCGGCTGCTTAATGGCATCTGAGTGAGAGCATCTGAACGGTCCCACAGCGCGGCGTTGCAAGCCCGATGGGATTCAGAATCGACACCGCGAGAAGGCGAGCCAGCGCCGCTCCGCGGCTCATGAATGAACCAGACGACGGGTCATAGGCCGTCGAACGGTACATTCGCGGCGACTGGCCGTCGAACGGTACATTCGCGGCGACTCGGGCGCTACCGCGGGGTGTCGGATGGGGGGTGATGCGTGGTTAATACATAAGAATAAATAATGGATTGTAGGGATGAGAGGATAAAGTTTAAAAGGGGGCGCACGGCAGGTATGGGGCGGCGTGATGTTCGGGTTCGCCGGTGACAACGAGTCGTGGGCGATCGTGCCCGTGCTGGTCGTGCTGGTTTGTGCCAAGCGCAAGAGGGCGCGTCCTTCGCAGGCGGTGTGGCGGCGGGGTTCTGGTGGTCTGCCGTTGCTCTGTTAGCTCCGCGAGCAGTTCTACGAGAGCGTGATCATCGGCGCGCTGTCGGTACCAGGAGCCTGGGGCGTCGGCCTGGATCCGGATACAAGACGTGATCGGGCTGACCATCTGCGCCATGCCGGCCACCTGATCCTGCTGCTCGCCGCCTGGCCTGATCGGCTTCGTGGCGGCCGCCGTGGCCGCCGCGTCTGATCGCCCATCGCCCACCCCCGCGCTGGAGTGGTTCGGCGTGGCGACCGCCGCGTTGGTCGCGGCCTCGTTCATGTGGCCTCCCGAGTTCTTCTCCCACTTCCCTGCCTCCTGGCTCCTCGCTCTAGCGATCGCTCTGCCAGCATCCAGGCTGCTGACCGTCTCCCTGCCCCTCAGCCGCCGGGCCTCAGCCGGTCGCTGGCACAGCGGGCGTCGCAGGCCTGGCCGGGCTGAGCCTGGCGTTATTCGCCGTGATCCAGGCCGCTCGGAGACCACCCTGGCGCCCCGCGTCAGTCCCAGGGCCGTTGCCATCGCCCGGCATGCGATCCCGCCCGGGGCGTGCGTGCTGACCGATCAGGTGTCCTTCACCATCGCCGCCAACCGGTTCTTCTCCACCGTGCCCGGCTGCCCGCAGATGATCGACCTCTCGTAACCGACTATGCCCTTAGCCCAGGCAGGGACGGGCTCAGCGGCGCGGGCAAATTCCCCGCGCTGGTGGCGATCATGCGCACGGCATTCGATCACGCCCAGTACGTCTGGCTGGCCGGCACCTACAACCTCCGCCGGATCGCCTGGACGCCCGCGCTGCACGCGTACCTCCGGCGAGATTTCGTCCGGGTGCTGACCGACCGCCGTGGCGACGCGCTCTACCGGCGCAGGGGACTGGACCCGAGCTGATCGATTCCCGCCCCTGGTCCTGAGCGCTCGCAGGCCCAGGAGCAGGGGCGGTCCTTGGTTGGTTGCGGGGCGGTCCTCGCGGGGTCGCATCCGGGTGCCTGGCCGACCACGGCAGCTCTGCCTCGCGGTCGGCTGCTCCTACGGACGGGCGGTATGGGTCGTCGGGGGACTCCTGTGGGAGCGGGCGCTAGGGCCGCGGGGGATTCTACGGAAGGAGGCCGGGGGTTACCTGAGGGGGCGGTATGGGTCGTCGGGGGACGGGGCGAGCGGATCGGCCCACTCGCTGACGTCCACGGTGCGGCTTCCGCGGGACTCTATGACCAGGACCGTCGCGCCCTTGGGCAGCGGCGTCGGTGACCAGGCGATGTACGTCTCGGAGCCGCCCCTGATCTTGACCAGCACCTCCCCGGGCCCGGCCTGCTCCTCTGGTGGCAACGGTGAGGACGCCGATGCAGCCGATGAGCGAAGTCTCCGGAGCCACCGTCAGCCGCCCTCCCGCCTGCGCGCCTGGATCCCGGGCTGGAATCCCACAGTATGCCGGGCCAGCCGGAATCGGTGACGGCGATCCCCGCCCGGAAAAATTCTCCCAGCCGGTGGAATAGCCCGGCGCCCAGCACCGTTCCTAGACATCGCTGGTGCGTTGTGTCCCCCGGGCCGCAATTATTGCCTTCGCGGAATACCGTTCGGCTGGAGCCGCGTTGTGCCACTCGCCGAGAGGCGACCTCGCACCGGCACCTGGCGAGCCCTCGAGAGCGGAATGCTCCGGGGGCGTCGTCATATCTAGGGTCGATCGCGCGACGGCACGGTCGGGCCGCGCCGGCGGCCGGAACGGGATCAGCCCTCGGGATCAGCCCTTGAGAGCCCCGGAGACCAGGCCGCGCACGTAGTACCGCTGCAGCGCGACGTAGACCACGATGCACGGGATCATGGCGATGACCGCGCCCGCCAGCAACAGGCCGTAGTTGATCGCGCCGTAGGTCCCGGTCTCCACGTTGCTCAGCGCCACCGGCAGCGTAAAGAGACTGTCGTTGGTCATGAAGCTCAGCGCGCCGAGGAACTCCGTCCAGGAGAACAGGAACGCGTAGAGGGCACTGGTGGCGATCCCCGGCAGCACCAGCGGCCGGAGCACCGATAGCAGCGTCCGGGTCACCGAGGCGCCGTCCACCCGCGCGGCGTCGACGATCTCGCGCGGCACCTGCAGAAAACTGTTGCGCATCACGTACACGCCGACCGGAAGGTTGAACGTCGTGTAGAACAGCGCGAGGCCGATCAGGCTGTTCAGCAGGTGCAGGTAGTGCAGCTCAAGGAACAGCGGCGTCAGCACGGCCTGGAACGGGATCATGAACGCGAGCAGGACCAGCCCGAAGACCAGGCCGGCGCCGCGGAACCGGAAAAGCCCGAAGCCGTAGCCGGCCATCGTCGACACCACCGCGGTGAGCGCGGCCGTGAGCAGCGCGACGATCAGGCTGTTCGTGACGTTGCGGATGATGTCGTCCTGGCCGGAGAGCAGCGTCCGGTAGTTCGCGAACGTGAGGTGGCTGAAGCTCGCGCCCGACGGCGGGTTGCTGACCGTCGACTCCGGCTGCAGCGAGCGGAACATCTCCCAGAGCAGCGGCACCACGAACACCGCGCTGATCAGAATGCCGGCCACGATGTACAACGCCACGCCGCTGCTCGTCTGGCGGCCGGCGCGCCGCTGCCCGGCGGTGCCAGCCCGGCTGCCGGGAGCCTGGCGACGGATGCTCGGGTCGCTGGCCGGCAACGGCCGGGCGCCCGGCTGCTGGCCGCTGCGCACGGATGCCATTACTCGCCATCCCCCTGCAGGTAGTGGAACTGGACGAAGGTGATCAGACCGACCACGATCACGAGCACGACCGACATCGCGCTGGCCAGGCCCACGTCGGTATCCGCGAAGGCGGTCTGGTAAATCGACATCACCACGGGGACTGTGCTCGTCCCGGGCCCACCGTCAGTGATGATGAAAAACTGATTGAAGGCCAGGAACGAGCCGACAACCGAGATGATCAGGCTGAGCGCGATCGACCGGCGCAGCAGCGGCATCGTGATCCGCCGCTCGGCGCTCCACCAGGAGGCCCCGTCGACCCGGGCCGACTCGTAGAGATCGGTCGGGATGCTCTGCATTCCGGCCATGAGCAGCATCATCGTCAGTCCGGAGGCGAACCAGATGACGAGGATGCAGATGGCGGTCGTCGCCAGGCCCGTGCGCACCGTCCACGCGGTGGCGGCGCTCGCGATCCCGAGCTTGGACAGGACAAAGTTCACCGTCCCGGAGCTCGGCTGCAGCTCTACCAGGGCCATATAGCTCTCGGCGACCAGACCGACGATGTACGGCAGGAAGATCAGCGTCCGGAACACCGTCGTGCCCCGCCGGTTCGAGCGGACGAACACGGCCAGGGCGTACCCGACCACGAAGATCGGGATCGTGACGATCCCGGTGTACTTCAGCGTGAAGACGATCGACTGGAGGAACTCCGAGTTGTGAATGAGGCTGCTGTAGTTCGACAGGCCGATGAAGTGGTACGGCCCGACCAGCGGCCAGTTCGTCAGGGAGATGTAGATGCCAAAGCCGAGCGGGAACAGCGCAAAGGCCCCGACCAGCAGCAGCGCCGGGGACGTGAACGCCAGGCCCACCCTGGCGTTTCTGCGGTCAGCGGCGCTGCGCCGGCGCGACAAGCGAGTGCGCCCCCCAGCAGCCGCAGCCGTGCCTGGAACGCCGCGCGGAGCGTCGGTTGCTGCCAACGGTCTTCATCCTCCGCCTCTGCCCGGGTGTCGCTGCCCGGGGTGTCCTGCCTGCGCCGTGCCCCGTTCCCGGCCCGATTGGAACAGGGCACGGCGCAGGGGCTCGTCAGCTCTTTACGCTCTGCAGCGTCGACTGGATGCCAGATTGCCCTTCCTGCAGGCCTGCCGACAGGTTTCCGCTGTAAACAGCGTCTTCGAACATCTTGAACCAGGGTGACCCGGGCTCGTTGTACACCGCGTCATACGCCAGGGTGTATTCCACCGAGCCCTTGGCCAGGGCCTTGAGCGCGACCGCGTCGTACGGGTTCTTGGCAGCGAACGCCGGGGTCAGGATGTCGCTGCGGACCGGGGTGTCGCCAAGCGACGGATACTGCGTCTGCTGCGCGGGCTCGAGCACCCACTTGATGAACTCCCACGCGCCCGACGGGTTAGAGGCACCGGCCGGGATCACGAAGTCGTCGCCGCCGTCGAACGTGCTGTAGTTGTCGCCGGTCACACCGGGCAGCGGCGCGTCCGCGAACTCCGCCGGGTTCGTCATTTTCGTGGCGAAGCCGTAGTCGCCGGGCAGGATGCCAACCTTGCCGGCCTCGAAGTCGGCGCCCCAGGTCAGGCCGTTCTGCGTCTGGTCGTTGACCGGGACCATCTTCTTGGACCACAGGGTCCGGTAGTCAGCCAGCATGGTCTTGAGCCGAGCATCGCTGGCGACGTCGACGGTCTGGTTGCCAAGCGGCCCGTGGATCATGTGCACGCCGTCAGCCCACAGCGAGGGCAGCATCGTGAAGCCGAGGCAGCCCTGGCAGTCGCCGGCGAACGAGAACCCGTAGATGCCGTGCCCGAGCGCGCTGATCTTCGTTGCGTCGGTCATGATCTGGGCGTAGTTCGTGGGCGGGTCGTTCGGGTTCAGCCCCGCCTCTTTGAAAAGCTTTTTGTTGTACCAGAGCACGGACAGGTCGGCCAGGTACGGCAGCCCGTAGTACTTGCTGCCGATGGCCGCGAGCGCCAGGTGGCCGGGGCTCAGCGATTTCTTGTACGGCAGCGCGTTGATGTACTTGGTGAGGTCCATCAGCGCACCCTCATGCGAGAACGTGGGCACGTCGATGTCGTTCAGGCCGACCACGTCGGGCGGCGAGCCGGCCCGGATTGCGGTCGCGAGCTGGCTGGTGTCGTCGTTGGGCGGCGTGAGGTGCAGGACGACCTTGAGGTGCTTGTGCGTCTTGTTGAACTCCTTCACCAGGGCGATGGCCGGGCCGTCGGTGGCCTGCCGGGCCCAGAAGTGCACGGTTCCGGTCGCGTTCACGCCGAACGTGCTCGGTGAGGTCGACGACGAGTTGCTGCCCGAGGAGCTGCACGCCGTGAGTGCCAGCGTCCCGGCCGCCACCGCGGCCGCGATCGATAGGTAGCCGCGGCGCCTCATCGCGGACCACCCTTCCGCGGATAACGCGGCGTGGAGCGTCTATGCATGTCGTCGTCCTCCTCGTTGACGGGTTACACGGTTTCGTCGGCAGCCGGGGAACGGCCAGCTGCCGTGTTGTTCCTGGCAGATCGGTCCCGCGGCATCCAGATCCGCATGGCCCTGCCGTCGCGGTTGTCCCATTGGAAGTAGGGGATGGCCACGGCGGTGGCCGGGGCGGCGGCGGCTCCGGTGTCCGGCGACGTGCCATAGGGCAGGCCGCCTGACCCGACCGGCGCCAGGCGTTCGGCGCCCGCGGCCACAGTCACCGTTTGGCCCACACCCGGGAGGTCGTCGTCGCGTTCGGTCATGTCCTCGGGGTCAAGCACGAGGTCCTCGATGTCGGCCCCCGCGGGCTGATCGGCCTGCTCAAAGCAGTAGACGAGCGGGCCACGCTCGACCGCGACCGTCCCGCGCAGCGCGTCGATGCGCCTGCTCGGGAACGTCAGCCGCGGCGCGACGGCGAGGTCGCAGCGCAGGACGTCGCCCGGCATCCAGTGCCGCCGGACGATGAGGTAGCCGCGGTCCGCGGGATCGGGTGCGAGCGGGCTGCCGTTGACCGTGAAGCGGGCTTCGCGGCACCACGCCGGGATGCGCACAGCGAGACCGCAGGCCTCCGCCGGCGCCTGCCGCACCCGTACATCGACCGTCCCCGACCAGGGATAGCCGGTGGTCATCTCGACGCGGAGGGTGCCGCCCGCCAGGTTCGCGCCGACGTTTGCACCCGTGAACTGGTGCAGGTAGAGCACGTCGTCGCTGACAGTCACCAGGTAGTGGCCCACGGACGCCAGCAGGCGCATGATGTTCGGCGGGCAGCAGGCGCAGGAGAACCACTCGCGGCGGCGCCCGGGATCGTCGCGCTCGTAGTGACCCTCGCGGCGCTGCAGCGGGTTGACGTAGAAGAACCGCTGCCCGCCGGCGGAGATCGCCCCGCCGAGGCCGTTGTAGATCAGGCGCTCGATGTGGTCGGCGTACTTGGACTCGCCGGTGGCCAGGAGGAGCCGCCAGCTCCACTGGATGCTCGCGATCGACGCGCAGGTCTCGTTGTAGGCGCGGTCCGGCGGCAGCTCGAAGCGGTCACCGAACGACTCTCCGTCGTGCCGGGAGCCGAGCCCGCCGGTGAGCGCGGTCTTGGTCGAGACCATGTCCTCCCACCGGGTGACCGATGAGGCCAGCAGCTCGTCATCGCCGGTCTCGGCGGCGACGTCGACTACGCCGGCCTCCAGGTACAGCGCACGGACCGCGTGCCCGACGATCTCGGTGGATTCCCGGACCGGCAGATGGTCCTGCAGGTAGCGGCTGCCGAAGCCGGAGTCGCCGATCAGCCCCCGGCCGCGTTGCTCGACAAACTGGCTGGCCAGGCTCAGGTACGGGGCGTGCCCCGTCTCCCGGTACAGCTCGACGAGGGCGGTCTCGATGATCGGGTGACCGTCGATGCCCTCCTCGCGCCCGGCGAAGTGGTCGACCAGCTGGTCGGCGAACCGGCGCGCGACGCCCAGCAGCGGCAGCTGGCCCTGCGTCCGGGCGTGCGCCACCGCAGCCTGGATCAGGTGGCCGGCGCAGTACATCTCGTGGCTCGAGGAGAGCCGGGCGTACCGCGGCGAGCCACTCACCTGAACGTAGGAGTTCAGGTAGCCGTCCGGCTGCTGGGCCTTCTCGAGCAGCGCAACGGCGTCTGCGGCGAACTCGGCCAGCTTGGGCGACGGGTCGTGGGCGAGCTCCCAGCCGATCGCCTCCAGGGTCTTGTAGAGATCGGAGTCCATGAACACCGGGCCGCGGTAGCCCTCGCTGTCGCCGGCCACGGCCAGTCGCAGGTTACCCAGGTTGCCTGCCGCTTCCATCTGGCGCAGCGCCAGCGGCAGGCTTGCTTCGTGACTGCGACGCTGCCAGTCGCGCAGCAGCGCGCCGGTCAGCCGGACGCCGGGCTCTTCCACCGGGCGATGCCTGACGGCCGCCGATGCCGTCGGGCTTGCTGGCCCTCGGGAGGCTGGCGCTCTGTCCGTCTCAGTCACGTGCGCGACTCCACTCGCTCACCGGCCCCACGGGCCTTGCCTCACCGGACCCCACGGGCCTTGCCTCCCCAGCCTCACCGACCCGCGCGGCGCGGCCGGGCCGACCCAGCTACCCCTGCCGACCATGATCATTGTTAGCGCTCACCATGAGCGCCGACGAGCCTGATCGGTAGGAATAGGTTTTCCTCAGCAAGCTAGGACCTGTCCGGGTAAACCGTCAAGGCTGTACAAACACGGTTCTATTACGATATGAAGTCCGTGACCTGCGGTAGCGACATGGAGAAACCGTTTGCCTGCTGAAGAACCCGACGCGCGGCGCGCGACCATCAGGGACGTGGCGGCGCGGGCCGGCGTCTCGATCGGCACCGCGTCGAAAGCCCTCAACGGGCAGGGGAAACTGCGCGCCGAGACCCGAGCCCGGGTCGCCGAGGTAGCCCGCCAGCTTGGCTTCTCGCCGAACCTGCTGGCCAGAGGATTGCTCGCGGGCCGGACCTACACCGTGGGCCTGATCACGACCGACAGCTTCGGCAGGTTCAGCATCCCGGTGATGCTCGGGGCCGAGGACGCCTTCGGCGCCGGCCAGATCTCGGTCTTCATGTGCGACACGCGCGACGACCCGGCCAGGGAGCGGCGGTACCTGAACCGGCTGCTCGACCGCCAGGTAGATGGCCTGATCGTCACCGGGCGGCGGATCGAGCCGCGGCCGAGCGTTGGCGTCGGCCTGGGAATGCCGGTCGTCTACGCGATGACCCAGTCGCTGGACAGCGACGAGCCGGCCATCCTCCCGGACGACTACGGCGGCGGCCGGATGGCCGCGGCGCACCTGCTGGAGGCGGGCCGCCAGCGGATCGGTCACATCACCGGGCCCGAGCGCTTCCTGTGCGTGCGCAAGCGTGCCAGCGGGTTCTGCGATGCAGCGGCCGAGGCCGACGTCCGGTTCTCGCCGAACGATGTCCTCTACGGCGAGTGGAGCGAGGCCTGGGGGCGCCAGGGAGCCAGCATCCTGCTCGGGAACTCGCCTGGCGTGCAGGCCATCTTCTGCGGCAGCGACCAGATCGCCCGCGGCGTCTCCGACACGCTGCACGCGTTCGGCCGCAGAGTGCCCGACGACATCGCGCTGATCGGCTACGACAACTGGGAGCCGATGGCGCGGGGCGCCGACCCGCCGCTGACCAGCATCGACATGTGCCTGGAGGACGTCGGCCGGGTCGCCGCCGAGCACCTGCTGTCCGCGATCAACGGCGAGCCGACGCATGGCGCCCACACGGTGCCGTGCCGCCTTGTCGTCCGCGACTCGACCGGCTGCGCCGGCCGCCGGGGAACCCGCCGGCGAGCCAGCAGTTCCATGATCTCGCCGCGTGAGGAGTGTTTATCCGCGCGGGCCGCGAGGCGGCAATCCGCCGCGAACCTCAGGCCAACGGGAGCGAACGTTCGCATGAAGTGACCGGCCAGTAGGTACTCGCTTGCTACGTTCCGCGTTGAGGCAGCTACTTTGAGCACGGACGCCGAATTGCGTGAGCCAGCCGGAACGCCCGACCGCTCCGCATCTCAGGCATGCTTCTGACCTGCTTCGATTATCCCGCTGTGGGCACCGGTCGAACGGATTGCGATCCGGGAACGAGCGGAATTTGGGTCTTGACCGGTCCCAGATCTCACATTTACCTTCTAGGCGAACGTTCGTTCATGCTAGATCACGATAAGGCAGGACGGAATGCCACCGCGGTACGTCTCGATCAAGGAAGTCGCGGCCAGCGCCGGCGTGAGCTTCCAGACGGCGAGCAAGGTGCTGAACGGTGGCAACGTGCGGGTATCTGCCGAGACGGCCGCGCGGATCATGGCCGTCGCCGAGCGGCTCGGCTACCAGCCGAACACCGTGGCCCGGAGCCTGGTGCAGCAGTCGACCGCCACCATTGGGCTGATCGCCGGGGACGTGACCGACATCGCGCTTTCCCAGTTCGCCGTGGCGGCCGAGCGCACCGCGCGCCGCAGCTCGCACGCTGTGCTGGTCGGGAACCTCTCCGAGGGCGGCGAGGACGGCGCCGCGGTCGCCCGCATGCTGATCGAGCGCCGGGTCGACGGGATCATCGCCGCCGCACCACAGCTCGAGGAGGATCCCGAGGTCGCTGACCTGCTTCGCAGGTATGTCCCCGCGGTGAGCATGCATCACGTGCCGGGCGGCGGCGTCCCGCTGATCGGGTCCAACCACCGGGCAGGCGGGCGTATCGCCACCGAGCACCTGATCAACCTGGGCCATACGTCGATCGGCACGGTTACCGGACCGTTCCGCCGCCACGTGGTGCGCAGCAGGCTGCACGGGTACGAGGACGCGCTGCGCGCCGCGGGGATCGAGCCGGGCGAGGATCTCGCGGTCGAGTCGGACTGGACGCCCGGCGGCGCCGCGGCGGCTACCCGGCTGCTGCTGCAGCGCGATCCGGGCATGACCGCGATCTTCGTGCACAGCGACACCATGGCGATCGGCGTGCTGAGCGCGCTCGCCGCCGCACACCGCCGGGTGCCCGCCGACGTAGCGGTGGTCAGCTGCGACGACATGCCGTTCGCCGAGTACCTGATCCCCCCGCTCACCTCGCTGCGGGTGCCGTTCGCTGAGACCGGCGAGAAGGCCGTGGAGTTGCTGCTGCGCCGCATCGCCGGGGAGCCGGTGCCGGACGAGCCGGTGCGGCTGCCGGTCGAGCTGATCGTGCGCGAATCCTGCGGCAGCGGCCAGCCCTCGAGCACACCCCCGCCGCGTTCAGGACTGGAGGCCGGATGACCCGCATCGCCGTCGACCCCGCCCGGACCCTCGGCCAGCTCGACCGCAAGGTGTTCGGCGGCTTCGTTGAGCACCTGGGCCGCTGCATCTATGGCGGCATGTACGAGGAGGGCTCGCCACTGGCCGACGAGCGTGGCTTCCGCAACGACGTGCTGGGCCTGCTGCGCGAGCTGCGGATGGGCGTGCTGCGCTGGCCCGGCGGCAACTTCGTCAGCAACTACCACTGGGCGGACGGGATCGGGCCGAAGGACGCCAGGCCCCGGCGCCCCGAGCTCGCCTGGGGCGGCGAGGAGAGCAACCGGTTCGGCACCGACGAGTTCCTCAGCTACTGCGCCGAGCTGGGCACCGAGCCGTACATCTGCCTGAACATGGGGACCGGCTCGCTGGAGGAGGCGCTGGCCTGGGTCGAGTACTGCAACGGCGCTGGCCAGACGGCCTGGGCGCAGCGGCGCAGGGAGAACGGCCATGATGCGCCCTACCGGGTCCGCTACTGGGGCCTGGGCAATGAGATGTACGGCGACTGGCAGGTCGGCGCGCTGACTGCCGAAGAGTACGTGCGCGAGGCGACCCGGTGGGCGCGGGCGATCAAGATGCTCGACTCGGACGCGGTGCTCGTGAGCTGCGGCATGAACGGCTGGAACGACTGGGACCGGGTGGTCATCGACGGCATGGCGCCCCTCGTCGACCTGCACTCGCTGCACATCTACACCGGCTCCGGCGACTACTGGACCGACGTGCTGCAGCCGCACCAGGCTGAGCGCGCGATCCGCTGCGCCCGGGCACTGATCGAGCGCGCGGCCTACGTGAAGAAGATCGCGCGGCCGCCCCGCATCGCCTACGACGAGTGGAACGTCTGGTACCGCACGGACGACGGCACCCTCGAGGAGCGCTACACCTTCGCCGACGCCCTGGCCGTGGGCACCTACCTGAACATCTTCGTCAGGAACTGCCACTGGGTCCGGATGGCGAACCTGGCACAGATGGTGAACGCGATCGCGCCGGTCGTCACCACGCCGCAGACCGCGGTCACTCAGCCGATCTACTACCCGGTGCTGCTGCACGCACAGGCGGCGCTGGCCAACGCGGTTGACGTGCACGTCGACGGGCCCACCGTCAGCCCGCTCACCAACGGGCACCAGAGCCGGTGGCCGCACCGGGTCGCCGACCTCGCCCCGTTCAGTCTCGTGGACGCCGCGGCGACCGCGAGTGAGGACCGGCGGCGGCTCGCGATGACGCTCGTGAACAGGAACCCTGACCAGCCGGAAAACGTCGAGATCGTGCTCCGCGACGTGGCGTTCGACAGCGTCGTCGAAGTCCGGAGCCTCACCGCGGAGCGCGGGCGGGACGCCCGCGTCCTCCCCGATGTCGAGGGTGCGTGCCTGGAGGAAGGCTCGGAGAAGCCGAAGGGCCCCACGTTGTCCCTCACGCTCCCACCAAAGTCGTTCACCGTCATCGAGTCGGCGACGACACGTCAGTAGGCGGCACGTCCCGCCACCAGCCCCGATCCGTGAGTCGATCCGCAAGGAGCCGCGAAAATGTTAACGCTAACTCGAATCAACCGCTCCGGCATCGCGCGCACCACGGGTACCGCGGCCACAGCGGGCACCGCGCGGCGCAGGATCCCGGCCACGCGCGCCGTGGCCTGGCTCGCGGCGGCCGCCGCCGTGTCAGTCCTGGCCGGCTGCGGCAGCAGCGGCACCTCGTCCTCGACGCCCTCGGCGAAAGGCTCGAGCAGCCCGAGCCCCACCCCGGGCAGCACGGTGCTGGCGGGCGCGTCCTGCAAGTCGTCCGGCGCCACGAACATCACGTTCTGGGCCTGGGTGCCCGGCATCGACCGGGCGGTCAACGAGTTCAACAAGACCCACCCGTCGATCTGCGTCACGCTCTCCGACGTCGGAGCGGGTGACCCCGAGTACGTGAAGATCTCTGACGCGCTCAAGGCAGGCTCCGGCGCTCCTGACGTCGCCGAAGTCGAGTTCGACGAGCTCCCGTCGTTCGAGATCACGCACAACGTGGTGAACCTGGTCAAGTACGGGGCCGACAACTACAAGAGCGACTTCGTGCCGTGGGCCTGGCAGGAGGTCAGCCAGGGCTCCGGTGTGTACGCCATGCCCAGCGACTCCGGACCGGTCGGCTTCTACTACAACGCCCCGCTGCTGTCGAAGTACCACATCACACCGCCGGCGACCTGGGCGCAGTTTGCCGCCGACGCGGCCACGCTGCACAAGGCTGATCCCTCGGCCTACCTGACGAACTTCGCCGGGTCGGACCTGCAGTGGATCATGAGCCTGATGGCGCAGGACAACGCGTTCCCGTTCGACTACACGGGCGGCAGCCACGTGACGATCAACTGGACCGGCACGGCCCAGCTGGCGTTCGCGAAGTACTGGCAGAGCATGCTGGCCAAGCACGAACTGAACACGGTGGCCGACGTCACGGCGGAGTCCTTCGCCGACATGGACAAGGGCATCGACGCGAGCTGGATCAGCTCTGCGTGGGGACCCTCGTACTTCGCGCCCGATGCGAAGGCGTCGGTTGGCGACTGGCGGGCTGCCTCGCTGCCGCAGTGGACCGCCGGGGCTGACGTGGCGGCCAACTGGGGCGGGTCAACGTATCCGGTCTTCTCGCAGAGTGCTCATCCCGCTCAGGCGGCCGAGTTCTCTGAGTGGCTGACCGCGAACAGCGCGTCGTGGAACATCGTGAAGACACCGCCGTCGTCGCTGTTCCCGACGTACGTCCCGCTGCTCAACAGCCCGTCGTTCAAGGACCTGACGTACCCGATCTCGGGCTCGTCGACCCCGAACGTCGCGTTCACTGCCGCCGCGCCGAAGATCTCCAGCGTGGAGTGGCCGCCGTTCATGACGTTCGCCCTCACCCAGTCGGCGACCACGTTCGCCGGCGTGATGGACGGCAAGGAGACCCTGCAGCAGGCGTTCACGGCCTTCCAGGGCCAGCTCGTGAACTACGCCAAGCAGCAGGGCTTCTCGGTATCGACCTGAGAGGAGGAAGCGCTGCGGCGTCCCGGCTCGCCGCCGGGACGCCGCGGCGCAGACCACAGTGAGCAGCACCGCGCTACGGGCGGCCAGGGGCCGCACCGCCCGGCCGGGCGGCCCACGATCCTCGGCCTGGATCCACCGGCGAGACCGCCGCGGGCTCTGGTTCGTCGTTCCGTTCCTGGTCGCCTTTCTCCTGTTCATGATCGCGCCGCTGGGATACGCGATCTATACGAGCCTGTACACCAGCCGGATCATCGGCGGAACCGTGTTCACCGGAGCCGGGAACTACACCGAGACCCTGCAGTCGGGTGAGTTCTGGAACGGCGTGGAGCGCGTGATCATCTACGCGGTCATCCAGATCCCGGTCATGCTGGCCATCGCGTTCTTCTTCGCGACCATCTTCGACCTCGGCGTGGCCAAGTGGGGCACGCTGTTCCGGACGATCTTCTTCATCCCGTTCGCGGTGCCGGCGGTGGTCGGCGCGATCATGTGGTCATTCCTGCTGGAACCGCAGTTCGGCCCGTTCGTCCACTTCGCCAACGGGGTCGGCCTGCACAACGTGGATTACTTCTCGTCCAGCCTCATGCTCCCCATGATCATCGTGATCGTGATCTGGGAGTGGACCGGCTACAACATGATCATCCTCTATACCGCGCTGAAGTCGGTGCCGCGCGACGTGGTCGAAGCGGCCATCCTGGACGACACGCCATTGTGGAAGATCATCCTTCGGGTGAAGCTGCCCATGGTCCGGCCGGCCATCGTGCTGCTGATCTTCCTCAACACGATCGGCGCGCTGCAGTTGTTCACCGAGCCGCTCATCCTGTCCTACTTCCAGCCCAGTGCGATCTCGCTGAACTACACGCCGACGCTGTACATCTACAACACCGCGATCGGCGGCGCCCAGTACAACCTGGCCGCGGCCGCCGCGGTGGTCCTTGGCCTGGTGATCGTCGTGATCTCGGTTAGCTCGCTGGTCTTCCGCCGCCGGGGAGGTGAGCTCGGATGAGTACCAAGACCGCAGGCGACCGGCCCGCCCAGGCCGACACCACGCAAGCCGCGCCGAAGGCCGGCCGCTGGCGCCGACGGCGCCGGTCCAGGCCGGACGACCCGGGCAGCGACGTCATCCCGATCGAGATGTACGGCCTCAAACGCGGCACGACCACGGTCCTCACCCTGGTCTGCGTGCTGTTCGCCATCTTCACGCTGACCCCAATCGCGTGGATCGTGATCAACTCCACCAAGACGCAGGCGAACATCTTCGAGACCTTCGGGTTCTGGTTCGCCCGGCCGTTCTCCCTGTTCCACAATTTTGCCCTGCTGGGCCAGAACATCGACGGGTACGGCACCTACGCGGTGTGGCTCGGCAACACCGCGCTGTACGCGGTGCTCGGCGGCGGCGGCGCCACTGTGCTGTCGGCGTTCGCTGGCTACGGCTTCGCCCGGTTCCATTTCCGCGGTTCGAGGATCCTGTTCTACTTCGTGATCGCGGCGCTGCTCGTGCCGATCACGGCCATCACCCTGCCGCTCTACCTGACCTACGCCAAGGTGCACCTGATCAACTCGATCTGGGGGATGATCCTGCCGAGCATGGTGACCCCGGTCGGCGTCTACCTGATGCGGGTGTACACCGAGGTGTCGGTGCCGCGTGAGCTCATCGACGCGGCCCGGCTGGACGGCGCGGGCGAACTGCGGATCTTCTTCAGGCTCGCGCTGCCGCTCATGGTGCCCGGCCTGATGACCGTCCTGCTGCTGAGCATCGTCGGGGTCTGGAACAACTACTTCCTGCCGCTGATCATCTTCAGCCAGAACCGGCTCTACCCGCTGACCGTGGGCCTGGGCCTGTGGGCGGAACGCGCCCAGAACAGCGGCAACACCGAACTCTTCCCGCTGGTGGTGATCGGCGGCCTGGTCACGATCATCCCGCTGATCGCGCTGTTCCTGATCCTGCAGCGGTACTGGCGCAGCGGCCTGCTGCTCGGCAGCATCGCGAACTGAACCTCATCCAGGCCCGGATCGGGCCGGTGAGAGGAGGAAACCCGTGTCCACGGTCTCGCTCGAGGGGCTGAGCAAGGTCTATCCCAACGGCGTCGAGGCCCTGAACGGCCTCGACCTGCACGTCGACGACGGCGAGTTCGTCGTCATCGTCGGGCCGTCCGGGTGCGGCAAGACGACCGCGCTGCGGATGGTCGCCGGCCTGGAGGAAATCACGTCTGGCACGCTGCGGTTCGGCGACCGCGTGGTCAACGATGTGTCGCCGCGCGACCGGGACGTGGCCATGGTGTTCCAGAACTACGCCCTGTACCCGCACCTGACCGTGCACCAGAACATCGGCTTCTCCCTGGCGAACCGGAAGATCCCCAAGGCCGAGCGGGACGCAAAGGTGCGCGAGGCGGCCGCCGTGCTGGGGCTGGCCGACATGCTCGACCGCAAGCCGCGGCAGCTGTCCGGCGGCCAGCGGCAGCGTGTGGCCATGGGCCGGGCGATCGTCAGGGAGCCGGCGGTCTTCCTGATGGACGAGCCGCTCTCCAACCTGGACGCCAAGCTCAGGGTGCAGATGCGCTCAGAGGTCCTCCGGGTGCACCGCAAGATCGGGGTCGCCGCCCTGTACGTCACGCACGACCAGACCGAGGCGATGACGATGGGAGACCGGGTCGCGGTGCTGCGCGCCGGCGTGCTGCAGCAGTGCTCCGAGCCCAGGGAGCTGTACGAGGCGCCGGCCAACATGTTCGTGGCCGGGTTCATCGGCTCGCCATCGATGAACCTCTACGAGGCCCGCCTCGAGCCCGGCGACGAGGGCGGGGTCGGCATCGTTCTGGGCAGTCAGAGGCTGTCGCTTCCTGCGCCCGTGCTGAAGCGCAACCCGGACCTTGGCTCCTACCAGGGGCGTGACGTGATCCTGGGCATCCGGCCCGAGCATCTGTCCGATCCCGCGCACTCCGGCGCGGCGCCCGAGCCCGGCACCGCGCTCGCGGCGGACGTCGACTACGTCGAGGTGCTCGGCAGCGAGCAGCTGGTCCACTTCACGATCGACGCGCGCAAGGTCCGCGAGGAGACCGTGCCCGCCGGGGCGGACCAGGGCGAGATCGTCTCCGCTTCGGTAGCCGAGGGCGTGGCCAGGGTCGACCCGCGCTCGGCCATCCGGGCGCGCGGCCGGGCGATCTTCGGTGTGGACACCGAGCGCCTGCACTTCTTCGACCCGGCCACCGGGGCCGCGATCGCGCCCGCTGGCGCGCTGGCTCCGGCCGGGTGACGACCGCCCGGTATTGTCGCTGGCGAGGGGGCATGCCACGCTGGCCGCCCGCGTAGACGGCAACACGAGAAAGGCTGGTCGCCCCATGGCCGATGCACTGCCGGAATCGACCCTGGCAGCGCTGGACGACCCGTTCGCTCAGCTGTCGGGGCCGCTGGCCTGCACGACCCGGCTGGCCTTCGAGGTCGTCGAGTCCGCCCGGCTGACCCCGCACATGCAGCGGCTCATCCTGACCGCCCCGCAGCTCGACGGGTTCACCCGCCTGCCCGGCCAGGACGTGATGCTCCTGGTCGCGGCCGAAGGCAACCGGCCGGTGCGGCGGCGCTACACGATCCGCGAACTGGATCCGGCCGCGCGGCTGCTCACTCTCGACATCGTGCTGCACGGCGACGGGCCGGGTGAGCGCTGGGTGCGGTCCGCGGCGCCGGGCGACCGGATCGAGGGCATCGGCCCGCGGGGGAAGATCAGCACGTCGCCGACGGCCGACTGGCATCTGTTCATAGCCGACGAGTCGGCGCTGCCCGCGACGTTCGCGATGACCGAGGCGCTATCGGCCGGCAGCCTCGCCACGCTGGTCATCGAGATTCCCGAGGAAGACGACGAGCAGGACCTGTCCTCGGTGGCCGCCGTCCGCATCTCCTGGCTGCACCGCCTCGGCGCCCCGGCCGGAGACCCGGCAGCGCTGGCGGCCGAGGCGGCCGAGGTCGAGTTTCCGCCCGGCCGTGGCCACGCCTACTTGTTCGGCGAGGCCAAGGTCGTGCTGCGGTTGCGGGAGATCCTCGCCGACCGCGGGTTCGGCGAGGATCAGATGTCACCCAAGGCGTACTGGGGCCGGGGCCACGCCAACGCCAGCCATGGCGAGCCCGCCCGCGACGCGTAGCGACTGCGCGAACCACCCGCCCTGAAAGACCAGGCGACTGGCACCTAGTGGGCCACCAAAGAGCACGTTTTCCATGATCGTGGTTGATAACGACCGCGGGAGCGTCTTTTTCTACCAGGATCATGGAACGGGACGCCGCGCTGGTCGGTCGAAGCCAGCGGAAATAACGCAGCGTCGCTGAAGCTCGTCCATTGTCACGCACGGTATGCGGCGGCCGTCGCTTACACGCAGTGGGCGGACCATGAGCCACGGCTGACTGATCGGACAAGCGTCGCTGAGTTGGCAGCTGGTGGGGAGGCTGGCGTCGCAGTGGTGCTGGGTGCGGCGGCTGAGGCGCCAGGTACCGCGGTTAGGGCCAGGCGCGGAGGATCTGGCCGGCAAAGGTTAAAGCAGCTGGGCATTCTTTCTCGACGCAAGGAAATCTGTTCCATAATGAGGCGAACAAGCCGCGAACGGCGCTGGAGGGAGCGCATCGGATGGTTGCATCCGGAATGGCAGCAGACATCGCTGCGCTCCTGTCCAGCACGTCGGCGAGAACACTGACCGTCGGGCTCGACAAGTCGGGCCGTGTGCTGCAGCACGACCGCGCGGCGGGCGAGGTTCTCGCTGAGGTGCCGGCCTCGCTGCTGGGCACCGATTTCGGCACGCTGGTCACCGGATCCGCCTACGGCAGCGGGCTTCAGGCGCTCATCGACGCTGCTTCCTCCGATCGTGAGAGCACCGCGGTGCTGACGATCAAGACCGGCAACGGCCACCACGCCGATGCGGTAGTCACGGTCCAGCCGCTTCGCTCCACCGACCCGCGGCTGGTCGCTCAGCTCGTGCTGCGCATCGCCCCTCCGTCCGAAGAGCGGTTTCTGGATCCGGCCGTGATGCGGCATGCGCTGCTCGACGGCGCATTCGCCAGAACCGGCGGGGCTCTCGACATAGACCAAATGGCACCGGCGCTCGTCAACATCATCGTTCCGCACTTCTGTAATTCCGCGGGACTACTGGTGCTGGAGAGCGTTGTTGGGGCGGATGAGTACCCGGGCGACACCTACGACGGACAGCACCTGGTGCGGCGGCTTGCGATCGCCCACGACGATGACGACGCGGGGTGGGACGCGGCGTTCCCGACCGGCGAGATCCTCAGCTACCCTCCGGACTCCTCGCACACCCGGTGCCTGGACACCGGCAAGCCGATCATGCAGGACCTCGCGGCTGAGGCCGCCGAGGAGTTCGCCAAGGGGATGCGGCGCAGGCCGGTGGCCAGGCTGATGACCGGCACGTCCCTGCTGTTGCTGCCGCTGATCGCCAGAGGAACCACGCTCGGCTTCTTCGCCTGCACACGGTACAAGGGGTACCGCCGGTTCGACGCCTACGACACCGAGATCGGCATGGAGTTCGCCTCCCGCGCGGCGATCTTCATCGACAACGCGCGCCGGTACAGCCGGGAGCGCGCCACCGCGCTGACGCTGCAGCGCAGCCTGCTGCCAACCGGGCTTTCGGCTCCGTCCTCGGTGGAGGTCCGGCACCGTTACCTGCCGGGCAGCAAGATGATCGAGGTAGGTGGCGACTGGTACGAGTCGATCGCGCTGCCCGGCGGCCGGGTGGCGCTCGTGGTCGGCGACGTGGCCGGCCACGGGGTGCGCGCCGCCGTCACCATGGGCCGGCTGCGCACCGCGATCCGCACGCTGGCCCGGCTCGAGCTGCCGCCGGCCGAGACGCTGCAGCAGCTCGACGAGCTCATGCACGATCTCGGCCAGCGCGAGCCGCACTTCGCCACCTGCGTGTACGCGATCTTCGACGCGGTCTCCGGCAGCTGCGAGGTGGCCTCGGCCGGCCACCTGCCGCCACTGCTGGTCTCCCCGGACGGCACCAGCCAGTTCCTTGACGTCGCGCCGGCGCCGCCGCTCGGCATCGGGTCGGGACCCATCCAGACGCGGATATTCAAGATCAAGAATGGCAGCCTGCTCGTCCTGTACACCGACGGGCTGGTGGAACGGCGCTCCGCAGACATCGACGAAGGGCTGACCCGGCTGCGGGAGACGTTCGGTCCGGGCTCGGCGACCCGCCCGCTGGAGGATCTGTGCAAGGCGACGCTGGCCAGCGTGTACGCCGATCACCAGCGTGATGACATCGCGGTGCTGCTGGCAAGGCTGAACCGGCTGGCTCCGGATCAGCACGTCACGTGGAAGCTCACGGCCGAGCTGACGTCGGCTCGCCGCGCGCGCATGCTCGTCCGCAGGCGGCTGAAGCGCTGGGGCCTTGCCGAGCTGATCCCGACCGCGGAGCTGCTCGCTTCCGAGCTGGTCACCAACGCGGTCCGGTACGCCCAGGGGTCGATTGCGCTCCGCCTCGTGCGCGAAGAAGGGCTGGTGTGCGAAGTCCATGACGACTCGGCGGCCCTGCCCAGGCTGCGGCACGCGAGCGACGACGATGAGCGCGGCCGCGGACTGCAGGTCGTGAGCCAGCTGTCGGTGCGCTGGGGCGCACGGCGCACGCTCTCCGGCAAGGCCGTCTGGTGTGAGCTGGCGCTGCCCCACACCTGAAGAGCAGACCCCGCCCCCGCCCACCAAGCGAACGGATCGCGGCGGCGGGGCACAGAGCAGACCCCGCCGCTGACCCAGCGCATGAATCGCAGCGGCGGGGCCACGCCCGGGTGAGCCGTCAGGCAGTCGCGCCCCTGGTGTCCTGCCTGATCGACAGCTTGCCGTTCCGCATCAGCGCGACGCGCTGAGCCCGGCGGGCAACCGAGCTGTCGTGAGTGATCAGGACCAGGGTCAGCCCGCGGTCCCGCCAGAGACCCTCCAGCAGTCCGATGATCTCGTCCCTGGTGCCTTCGTCCAGGTTGCCGGTTGGTTCGTCGGCGAGCAGCACCTTGGGCTCCTTGACCAGTGCCCTGGCGATGGCCACCCGCTGCTGCTGGCCGCCGGACAGCTCCGAGGGCAGATGCTTGGCCCGGTCACCGAGGCCGACACCCTCGAGGCTCTGCATGGCCCGGGCCCGCCGCTCGCCCGCGCTGATGCCGAGCGGCACCAGCGCGGTTTCCACGTTCTCCTGCGCGCTCAGCGTTGGGATCAGGTTGAACGTCTGGAAGATGAACCCAATCGACGACGCCCTGACCTTGGTGACCTGGCTCTCCCGCATCTGGGCCAGGTCATGCCCGTCGAACTCGATGATGCCGGACGTGGGCCGGTCGAGGCCGCCCAGCATCTGCAGCAGCGTGGTCTTGCCGTGCCCGGTCGGGCCCTGGATGGCCAGCCACTCGCCGTCCTCGATCACGAGGTCCACGCCCTGCAGCGCGTGCACGGTGGCGCGGCCCTTCTGGTAATCCTTGGTCACGCCGGTGAGCTTGTACATGGATTCCTCTCCTCGCTGTCCGCGCTGTCCGCCCGCCCGGTCACTCGACCCGGGCCAGTGCCGCCGCCGGGCGGAGCCTGGCCGCGCGCCATCCGCCGAGCATGCCGGCGATCAGGCCTCCGGCCACGGCGAGCACCACGGCAAGGATGATGATGTTGAGGGTGACCGGCGCGGTCAGGTGCACGACGGTCCCGTGCGCTGCGGCGGCCGCGTTACGGAAGCGACCCGCCCCGCCGCCAGCACCGCCGAAGCCGCCACCGCCCGCGCCGCCGCCACCGAAGCCGCCGCCACCGCCGCCGCCGCCGAAGCCGCCGCCACCGCCGAACGTGCGGGCGCCGCCCGGCGTGGCCGAGCCGGTGGTTGGGCCCACGTCTGCGGTCAGCGCTGGCGACACGTGCTCGACGATCTTCGCGCCGAGGAAGCCGAGCCCGATGCCGACCGCGCCGCCAATGATGCCCATCGCGATTGACTCGCCCATGACCTGGCCGATCACCCGGCGGCTGCGCCAGCCGAGCGCCTTCAGCGTGCCGAACTCCCTGACCCGGCGGGAGACCGCCGACATCGTCAGCAGGCTGGCCAGCAAGAACGCCGCGATCAGCACCGCTATCGCCAGCCACTTGCCGAGGTTGTTCGCCAGGCTCGACGCGCTGGACAGCGACCCGGTCACCTCGCTGGCCAGGTCCGCCGAGGTGGTCACCGTCGACCCCGGCACCGCCTTCTGGATCTCCTTCTGCACCGCGGAGATGCCGGACGAGCTGTCCGCCGCCACGTAGATCGTGTTCACCTTGCCGGTCGTCGACGAAAGGGCCTGGGCGCGGGCCAGCGGGACGTACACGTCCGCCGACGAATCGCTGGCCGGCTCGGTCACAATCCCGACGACGGTGAACTTGGTGCTCGCGAGCGTGACGGTCGAGCCGACCTTCAGGCTCGCCGACTTGGCGTAGCTGGAGTCCACCACCGCCATGTCGGAGGTGGCATCCGAGGACTTCAGCGTGCGGCCCGAGGTCAGGTTGCCGTTGCTGAGCGGGCCGAGTGCCTGCGCGCCCGAGGACAGGTCGATGCCGTCGACCGACACCGCGTTCCCGGCGTTAAAACCGCCCGGGCCGCGGAAGCCGCCGCCACCGCCGCCCCCGCCACGGCCGCCGCCAACTCCGCCACCTCCGCCACCTCCGCCACCGCCACCGCCGCTGAAGTCGGGAATCTTGAACGTGGTGTCGACGTCATTCGCTGTCAGCGCTCCGCCTACGGCCGCCACACCGTTCAGCTTGGAAATCGTGGTGATCACTGAGTCATCAAGGGTGCCGAGGCTGCGGGTGGCGGTCAGGTCGTCAATCTTCACCGTCGAGCCCGGCTTGAAGTTGAAGTTGCGATTGCCGATGCCGAATGATCCGGCGGTGGGGGTCTTGGTGACGGTTGCGGCCGTGCCGACGCCGTACAGGTTCTGCAGCACCGTGCCCTGGGCGGCCTTCACGCCGGATGACGCGGCCGTAACGGTAATAACCAGGCCGATCCCGAGGGCGAGGCCCACGGAGATGAATATGGCCTGGCGCATCCGCCGGCGCAGCTCACGCCGAAGGTACGTGAAGAACATGAGAACTCCTCTGGAACCCGGGCCCGCACGATGAGCGGGCCGAGCCGCCGCGGCGCGGAATCGCTGACGCCGGGCGCAAGGGACCTGCGCCGGTTTAGATGATGGGGGTTCTCTCTGAAGGGATGCTGAGGGAGTTCTGCGAAGTTACCGGAATCGGGCGGCCTGCCCGTTCCGCGCATAAAGCAGCAGCCAGATCTGGGAGGGCCGCCACTTCCGGAGCAGCCGGAAGCCCAGGCCATGGAGCAGCCGAGGGTGCGGTCGGGCGCCGAACTCGACCAGCCACAGCCGCCGGATGTGACCGAGCCGCGCCCGGATCACCGAGGCGGGCAGCCGCGTACCGACCAGGTTGCCAGCCTGGCTCGGCGTCATCGCCTGGCCGATGTTATCGAGCTTGACGAAGCCCCCGGGGTAGGCCGCGGGAAAGTATTTCGAGTCGAGGCCTAGGAAGAGCACCGCGTCCCCGGGGTGGCGCGCGCTGGCCACGATCGCGTTCGCCTTCCTGATGTTGGTGCCGTGGCCGTCCGGTCCCCTGGCGGCGAGCTGCGCGGGCACGCCGAGCGCCGCGACCACCGCAAGCGCGACCACGGCCGGGACCCACGCCAGCGCTCCGCGCGGCGAGGGCAGCACGAGGGCGGCCAGGCCGGCCCCGCCGATGAGCGCTGCGGCCGGGGCGCAGAAGATCACGTAGCGGAACGTGTACACCGGCGAGACGTAGGACACCCCGATCAGCACCGCCGGCGGCAGCAGCAGCCACGGCAGGCAAAGCGCTAGCAGCTCAGGGGGCCAGCTGGCCCGCAGCGGCCGCCTGGCAAGCGCGTCCAAGACGCCGCCGAGCGCGATGGCCAGGCAGAGCGCGAGCACCATCGTCGCCGGGCCGACCAGCTTCCGCAGCCCCTCGATGGTGCCGAGCAGCGGCGGCGTGGTGATCCAGGACAGAGTGTCCCGCTGCGCGAAGCCGAGCGCCAGGATCGGGCTGGCCAGCAAGAACGCGCCGGCGGCCGCCGCCAGCCAGCCCGCGGCCAGCGACACCGCGGCGGCACGGCCGCCATCGCGCCGCCAGACCCGCGCCGCCGCCACCGCCACCGTGATCGCGTGCGCGCCCGCGAGCAGCAGGCTGAAGACGTTCAGGCTGCCCATGAGGCCCAGGCACACCGCGTAACCGGCCAGCCAGCCGGCCCTGCGGCTGGCCGCGGCCAGCGCCCGCACGAGCAGGTAGCTGCCGGTCGCCGCCAGAGCGGTGACGGCTGCGTACTCCCGCGCGTCTTGCGCGTAGAGACTGATCTGCGGTAACGCGGCTAACAGCAGGCCGGCCGCGAGCCCGGCACGGGGCGACACCAGGCGCCGGCCAAGCGCAGCCACAGCCGCCGCGGCGCAGGCCATCGCCAGCGCCGACGGCAGCCTGGTCACCAGCTCACCGGTGCCGCCGAGCCACACCACCGCCCAGATGATCATGTAGTAGACGCCGTGCACGGCGTCGATATTGCCCATCATCCGCAGGATCTCGGGGAACGGGCGCTGGACGGCGGTCATCGTCGCCGCCTCGTCGCGCCAGTAGGACGGGCCGGTGATCCGCCACAGCCCCATCGCGAACATGGTCACCGGAGGCAGGATCCGCATCCAGAGCGGCCCGGCGTCGAAGGCCGCGGCGCGGTCCGAGTGCTCGCCAGCACTGACCCCGGCGCGGCCATTTACCCGGGCGCGGCCACCCAGAACCGCGCGGCTCGCAGGCGGCGTCATGGCGCCATGCCCGGGATGGCCGGATGCTCGTAGAGGTACAGCCAGATGTCGCTGACCTTCCACTTGCGGACCAGCCGGAAGTGCAGCCCGTTCAGGATGATCAGCGGCGTGCGGCGACCGTACTCGACGACCCACACCCGCGACACGTGGGTCAGCCGCTGCCGCACCACGGGATCGGGCAGGAACGTGCCGACCAGCGTGGCCGACTGAATTGGCGACTCGGCCTGGGCGATGGGGATCAGCTGGCGGATCCCGTACGGATACGCCTGAGCGAAGTTCTCCGCCTTGTACTCCAGGACGGCGTCGCCTGGCCGCCTGTTGTCGGCCACGATCCGGTCCGCCTGCCTGACGTTGTCCACGTGACCGTTCGGCTGGCGTACCTGCTGCTGCATCGGCACCCCGAGCAGCGCGATCACCACGAGCGCCGCCGGGCCGGCTATCCAGCCGAGGGAGGCAAGCCCGGCACCGGCCAGCAGCGCGACCGCCGGGATGCAGAGCAGCACATAGCGCAGCGTGTAGACCGGGGTGATCACCGACGCGGCGAGCAGGATCGCGGGGGGCAGGATCAGCCAGGGCAGGCACAGCGCGGGGACCGAGCCCGGCCAGTTGGCCCGCAGCCGGCCGCGGCCGAGCAGCGCGCTGACCACGAGGCCGGCGGCGACGACCAGGATCACGGCGACCGACATGGTCGCCGGGCCGACCAGATCGTGCAGGCCGGTGACCGCGGCGAAGTTGGGCGGGGTCAGCCAGGACAGCGTTCCACGCTGCACGTAGCCGAGCGCCAGCACCGGGCTGGTCAGCAGGCAGCCTGCCGCGGCGGCGGCGAGCCAGCCGAGCGCCAGCGACCTGGCAGCCCGGCCGCGCTCGGCCTTGCCCGGCCCGGCCGCCGCACTGGGCCCGTCAGGCCCGGCCGCCGCACTGAGCCCGTCAGCCCCGGCCGGCCCGGTTTCGCGCAGGCAGCGCAGCCCCACGGTCACCGCGTGCCCGGTAAGCAGCAGCAGGCCGAAGATGTCCACGATGCCCAGGGCGGCGAGGGACAGCGCGTACCCGATCAGCCAGCGGTGCCTGGCATCGGGCCTGGCGTCCATGACCCGCACCAGCAGGTAGCTGGCCAGCGCGGCGAGCGCGACCACGATCGCGTACGGCCGCGCGTCCTGCCCGTACAGGCTGACCTCCGGCAGGATCGCGAAGACCAGGCCGGAGGCGAGCCCGGCCCCGGGCGAGATCAGCCTCCTGCCGATCGCGACCACCGCGGCGGCGGCGCAGGCCATCGCCACAGCGGACGGCAGCCGGGTCACCAGCTCCCCGGACCCGCCCACGTGCACCATCACCCAGATGAGCAGGTAGTAGGCGCCGTGCACGGCGTCGATGTTCCCGAGCGTCCTAAATAGGTTGCCGAGCGGCCGCTGGGCCGCCGACATCGTGGCGGCCTCGTCCCGCCAGTAGGAGGCGCCGGTGATGCCCCAGAGCATGATCACGAACGTGACCACCGGCGGCAGCGCCAGCACCCACCAGGAACCCGCGTCGAGCCCACGCCGCCTGGCGCCGCCGTCCTGCGCGCCAGCCTGGCCCGCCGGCACGGGCTGCGTGCTCTGCGGCTGGGTGCTGGGCGAAGTCACTGCCGGACGCCTTCCGGTCGGCTCGGATTACGGTCCCTAGACACTATGCAACCGGAGCCGAGGCCGGGCGCACTTGGCAGGGGGCTTCCATGATCGTGGTTAATTTGGTGAACCCGCGGGTTGCCATACCGGAACAATCCGCCACGATCATGGAAACCGAAGTCGCGGCCCGCACGGAGCCGCGGCCCGCGGGCTGCGGGGCCTCCGGGCCGGAGGCCCCGGGCCAGGTTTAGCTGCGCATGGCGCGGAGGGACTCCCTCAGCGAGCCCATGGTCGCCAGGACAGCGGAAGGCTCGTAGCCGCAATGCGCCATGCAGTTCGCGCACCGCGGGTCCTTACCGCGACCGTAGGCGTCCCAGTCGGTGGTCTCGATCAGCTCCTTGTAGGTCTTGGCGTAGCCGTCGGCCATCAGGTAGCAGGGCCGCTGCCAGCCGAGCAGCGAGTAGGACGGGATGCCCCACGCGGTGCAGCCGTAGTCGGCCTTGCCCTCGAGGAAGTCCAGGAACAGCGGCGTGTGGTTGAGCCGCCAGCGCTTCCTGTTGCCATCGGCGAACGCCTTGCGGAACAGCTCCCGGGTCTCGGTGACGCCGAGGAAGTGGTCCTGGTCCGGCGCCTTCTCATAGGCGTAGGCCGGGGAGATCTGCATCTGGTCGATGCCCAGGTCGTCGTTGAGGTAGTTGAGCACATCGATCACGGTGTGCGGGGTGTCGGTGTTGAACACCGTGGTGTTCGTGCCCACCTTGAACCCGCGCCGCTTCGCGTCCTTGATCGCCGCGACCGCCTCGTCGAACACGCCCTCCTTGCAGACCGACTCGTCGTGCCGCTCGCGCAGCCCGTCGATGTGCACCACCCAGGAGAAGTAGGGCGACGGCGTGAACTTCTCGATCTTCTTCGGCAGCAGCAGCGCGTTCGTGCACAGGAACACGAACTTCTTGCGCGCGATCAGCTGCCGCACGATCTCGTCGATCTGCGGGTGCATTAGCGGCTCGCCGCCGGCGATCGACACCATCGGCGCGCCGCACTCCTCGATCGCGGCGAGCGCCTGCTCGACCGGCATACGCTGCTTCAGCAGCGTGTGCGGCTGCTGGATCTTGCCGCATCCCGCGCACTTGAGGTTGCAAGCGAACAGCGGCTCGAGCTCCACGAGCAGCGGGAACTTTTCACGGCGAGCCAGCTTCTGGCGCATCAGGTAGGACCCCACACGCAGGCTCTGGCGCAGTGGCATAGGCATCTATTGCTTCAACTCCTTGGGAAGCCCGAAGCGGATGGATTCGGTTGCGACCACACGCTCGCTGACGTCGACCGGGCCGAGTCCGGACAGCGCGTCGATGATCTGGCCCACCACGGCCGGCGGCGCCGACGCCCCGGCGGTGATCCCGACGACCGATGCCCCGGCGAGCCAGGAGAGATCGATGTCCTCGGGACCGTCGATCAGGTAGGACGGCGTGCCAGCGCGCTCCGCGGTCTCCACGAGGCGAATGGAGTTCGACGAGTTCGTCGAGCCCGCGACCAGCACCACGTCGGACTCGGCGGCGATCGCGCGCACCGCGAGCTGCCGGTTGGTGGTGGCGTAGCAGATGTCGTCGCTGCCCGGACCGCGCGCGCCCGGGAACCGGTCGAGCAGCGCGCTGGCGATGCCCCCGGCCTCGTCGGCGGACAGCGTGGTCTGCATCAGGTACGCGACCTTGGCCGGGTCACGCGGCCGCAGTCTGGCCACGTCCTCGGCGGTCTCGACCAGGGTGATCGACTGCGGCGCCTCGCCGAGCGTCCCCTCGACCTCCTCGTGCCCGCCGTGGCCGATGAGCGCGACCTGGTAGCCGTCGGCGGCGAACCGGCGCGCCTCGACGTGCACCTTGGCGACCAGCGGGCAGGTCGCGTCGATCGTCTGCAGGCCACGGTCAGCGGCCTCGTGCCGGACGTCCGGCGAGACGCCGTGCGCCGAGAACACCACGGTCGCGCCGTCCGGCACCTCGTCGAGTTCGTCGACGAAGATCGCGCCCTTGCCCTCCAGGTCGGTCACGACCACCTTGTTGTGCACGATCTGCTTGCGCACATAGACCGGGGCGCCGTGCTGCTCGAGCACCCGCTCCACGATCTCGATGGCCCGCTCCACGCCCGCGCAGAACGAGCGCGGCCCGGCCAGCAGCACCCGCCTCGGCCCGCACGCCTCGGCCCACCGGGCGAGCGCGGGGCCGGCCAGCCGCAGCGACCGCAGCGCGGCGATTCCGCCCGGCACCGCCCACGGGCTGAGCAGCGGGCGCCGCGGGGTGTCCGAGATCGCCCTGACCACCACGGTGGGCCGCCCGGCCGCGCCGTCCAGCAGCATCGCCGACTCCATGTCCGCGGCGAGCGCGCCCTCGCCGGCCAGCCGCTCGCGCTGGCCGTGGGCGAACAGGTGGTCGACGGTGATGATCTTGCCGGCGTCGGCCCGCAGCCCGGCCCGGCGCAGCTCGGCCACCAGCAGCGGCGCGGACGGGCAGGCGACCGAGGTGCCCGACCCGATCCGGCTGATCTGAGTTCCGACCACGAGGTCACCCGGCTGCTGATCAGCGGTGACTCCCCCGCCGGTACCGGCAATCGCCATGGCCTTGAACGTGACGCCGCGTAGCCGGTCTGCCGCAGTGGCAGCCCTGGCCGCGCCGTAACCGGTGCGCAGCACCTGGCCGTCCGCCCCGATCCCGCGGCGGACGGCTCGCGCCTCCGGCCGCAGCGGAGAACAGACGATCAGCTTGTCGCTCAATCCACACCCCCGTGCTCACGTTGCGGGCCGCCGGGTCCTGCGCCGGTCACAAATCGGCCGAGCGCGCTGACCGGGAACACCAGCCGGTACAGGTGGTAGTTGATGTAGAAGTCGCCGGGGAAGCCGGTCCCGGTGAACAGTGGCTCGTCCCAGGTCCCGTCCTCGCGCTGGGTGCGCGCCAGCCAGGCCACGCCGCGGTCGATGCTGTCCGCCTCCGGCGCGTCGGGCCTGGCGTCCCAGGCCGCGAGCAGCGCCAGCAGCGCCCACGCGGTCTGCGACGCGGTGGACTCGCCGCGGCCCGCCCAGCTCGGGTCGTCGTAGGAGCGCAGGTCCTCGCCCCAGCCGCCGTCCGGGTTCTGGTGGCTGGCCAGCCAGGCCACGGCGCGCCGGATCGCGGGCTTGCCGGGCCTGACCCCGGCGGCGATCAGCGCGGGCACGACGGCACCGGTCCCGTACACGTAGTTCGCGCCCCAGCGCCCGAACCAGGACCCGTCGGGCTCCTGGGCCCGCAGCAGCCAGGCCACGCCGCGCCGGACCGGCCTGCCCGCGCCCTCGCCCATCGCGGTCAGCGCCTCGACGGTGTGCGCGGTGACGTCGGCCGACGGCGGGTCGGTGACTTCGCCAAAGTCGCAGAACGGCATCTTGCCGACGAGCCGGGAGGTGTTGTCGGCGTCGAACGCGCCCCAGCCGCCGTCCTTGGACTGCATGCCGGTCAGCCACTCCGTGGCGCGCGCGTTGGCGTCGGCGATCCCGGCGGCCGGCCACCCCACCCGCCGCAGCGCCAGCACCACCTCGGCGGTGTCGTCGACGTCCGGGTAACCGTCGTTGTCGAACTCGAAAGCCCAGCCGGCCGGGGCCAGGCCCGGCCTGCGGACCTGCCAGTCGCCGGGCCCGTGGATTTCCTCGTCCAGCACCCACCCGGCCGCCGACACCAGCGCCGGGTGGTCCGGCGGCAGCCCGGCGTCGGCGAGCCCGACCATCGCCAGGACCGTGTCCCACACCGGTGACTGGCACGCCTCGAGCCGCCGCACCGGCCCGTCCGGCGAGTCCTCCCAGATCGTGAACCTGTCCAGGCCGGCCAGGCCGCGGCTGATCACCGGGTGGTCGAGGCCGTAGCCGAGCAGGTGCAGCGCGATCAGGGAGTAGACCCACGGTGGCTGGATGCCGCCCCAGCACCCGTCCTTCTCCTGCCGGGCGATGATCCACTCGGCGCACCGGCGCATCGCCGCCGCCCGGACCGCCCGGGCCGGGGCCATCCTGGGCAGCCGCTTGACGTACCGGTGCAGCACCCGGTCCAGCCCGTTGAACACGGCCGACCAGGGGTCAAAACCCGCCGACCCGGCTCGCTGGGTGCCAGACCCGGAGGAATGCAACTCGTTCAGGCCAAACGGGAGAGTTCTGACCGGTCGCAGAGAGCCAACGATCGTCAGCGGCACAATGGTCTGGCGTGCCCAGCACGCCCAGTCATACACGTTCAGCGGGAACCAGGCCGGAAGGTAGATCATCTCCGGCGGGATCACCGGCAGGTCGTCCCAGGACCACTGGCCGAACATCGCCAGCCAGATGCGGGTGAACACCCGGGTTGCCGGGATGCCGCCCTGGCCGACGATCCAGGCCGCGGCGCGGGCCATGTGGCCGGCGTCGGGGGCGTCGCCGGCCAGCCGGAGCGCGACGTACGCCTCGACGGTCGTGGACAGGTCGGCGTCGCCGTCGCGGAAGTTGGCCCAGGTTCCGTCGGCGCGCTGGCAGGACCGGATCCACCGGGCGGCGGCGGCGGTCTGCTCGGCCGTGCGCACCCCGAGGAACTCGCGGAGCAGCAGGTCCTCCGCGTCCATGGTGACGTTGGTCTCCAGCTCGCCCTGCCACCAGCCCTGCTCATGCTGCAGCCCGAGCAGGTGCCCGACGGCGCGGTCAAGCGCCGCGCGGCCGGCCTCGGCCGTCGTCGGCGTGCCCTGGCGGGCCTGTGTCACGGTCATCGCGCCATCACCCTCAGCTCTCCGCTCCCCTCACCGTCCCGGCCGCTCCCCCGCCCCGCTGGGCTGCTCCGCGCCTCACCACTGGCGTGCCGTGATGAACTCCGCGATATTGGCGAATTCCGCCCGAACGTCCTCCGGCATCTCGGTCTCGGCCAGGCACTTCTCGGCCGACGCCAGCGCGGAGTCCGCCTCGGCCTCGACCCAGTCCCGGCCCCCGGCCGCCTCGACGAGCCTGGCGCCGTCGGCCAGTTCGTCCTCGGTCAGCGACTCCGGCTTGGCCAGCAACTCGCCGAGTTCCCGCCCCGCCTCGGTGCCGCTGGTCAGCGCCGCCACGACCGGCAGCGACTTCTTCCTGGTGCGCAGGTCGGACATGACCGGCTTGCCGGTTACCTCGGGTGCGCCCCAGATTCCGAGCAGGTCGTCGGTGAGCTGGAACGCCAGGCCCACGTGCGCCCCGAACCCGGCCAGCCCCATCGCCAGCGCCGCCGGAGCTCCCACGTAGATCGCGCCGATGCTGCAGGCGCACGCCATCAGCGCGGCGGTCTTGTCCCCGGCCATCTGCTTGCACTCTTCGAGCGTCACGTCGTCGCGGCGCTCGAAGGCCAGGTCGGAACCCTGACCGGCGATCAGCCGCTGCACCGCTGCGGCCAGGCAGCGGGACGCCCACAGGCTCTGCGGTGCCGGGCCCTCCAGCAGCAGGTCCTGGCCCAGCATCAGCAGCGCGTCACCGGCCAGGATCGCCGCTCCGATCCCGTACACGGTCCAGGCGGTCGGCCGGTGCCTGCGCTCAGTGTCGCCGTCCATGATGTCGTCGTGCAGCAGCGAGAAGTTGTGCACGAACTCGACCGCTGCCGCCGCTGGCACGCCCCGCTCCGGCGCCGCGCCCGCGGCCCGCGCCGACAGCACGGCCAGGGCCGGGCGCAGCGCCTTGCCCGCGGTGCGTGTCTCGGGCCGCCCGTCGGAGTCGGTCAGGCCGAGGTGGTAGGCCGCCACCATGCGCACCTCAGGGCTCAGCCGGTCCACCGCGGTCGCGATCGCCGGCCCGACGAGGTCGCGGGCGGTCTCCACGCCCGCCGGGATCGTGGCGGTCATGACTGCCCCCGGCGTCCCGCGGCCCCGGCCCCGGGAAGAACCGCGCCGGCATTGGCCCCGGCCTCGGGCAGGACAGCCTGGGCGGGACGGGCGGCGTTACCCGCGGGCTCGCCCGTGGCCTGCGCTGCCAGCGCCTGGATCAGTTCCTGTGCAGCAGTGCGTCCGCTCCGCACGGCACCCTCCATCGTGTCCGGCCATCCGGTATCGGTCCATGCGCCCGCCAGCATCAGCCCAGGGAGCGAGGTTGCGGCGGCCGGGCGCAGCGCGCTGCATCCTGGCGCCTGGCGGAACGTCGCCCGGCGCTCCCTGGTAACGAAGAAATCGGTGACGCGGGCATCGGCGGCCGCGGGGAACAACTGCTCCAGGGCAGGCAGGAAGCGCTCGCGCAGCGCCGCCACCGGGACGTCCACGTCGTCATCGGCCGCGGACTGCGACAGCGCCAGGTACTGCCCGCTGCGCAGCCCTGCCGTCCTGGTCTTGTCGAATACCCACTGCACCGGCGAGTCAACAGCCGCCGCGAACGGCAGATCCATGACCCGCCGGTCGTAGACCACGTGCACGTTGACGATCGGCGAGCTGCCGAGGTCGTCCCAGCGGGCGGCGCCGGTCACGCCCGCCGCGCCGGCCAGCCTGGCCGCGGGGCCGGCCGGAACCGCCAGGATCACGCCGTCTGCGGTGATCTGCTCCGCGGCGCCAGGCTGCGGTTCTTCTCCGTCACCACCGTCGGCGCCCGCGCCCACCCGGACCAGATACCCTCCCGCGGTGCCCGGTTCCACGGCCACCGCCTTCGCGCCGAGCCTGACCTCCGCCCCGAGCTCGCCGAGCAGGCTGGCGGCGGGGCTTCCGTGCAGCTCGCCGAGTGGCACCGTGGGCACCCCGATGTCCGCGGCGTCGTTGCTGGACAGCAGCGCGGTCTTCAGCACGGTGGCGGCCAGCGGCACGCTGGCCTCGTCGCCCGCGATGTTCAGCGAGGACACGATGAACAGGTCCCACAGCCTGCGGCGGGCGTGCTCGTTCTGGCCCCTGGCGGCGAGCCAGTCACCGAGGCGGTGCGCGTCGAGATCGGGCTCGGCCGGGTCGAGGGAGCGCACGGCGAGGGCGGCGCGGCCCACCCGGAGCCGTTCCGGCAGCGACAGGAAGCGGTAGCTGGCCAGCGACGCGCCCAGGTGCAGCGGGGCTGGCAGCCCGGACCGACGCAGCCTGGCCCGGCCGTGCGGCGACAGCACGGTGACGTCGAACCGGTCCTGGACGGCCACCGAGCCGGTCACGCCAAGCCTGCCGAGCAGCTCGGCGTAGCTGGTGCAGCAGCGCAGGAACACGTGCTGGCCGGTGTCTATGGTCAGGTCGCCGCGGGAGAAGGACGTGGTCGCGCCGCCCAGCCTGGGTCTGGCCTCGAGCAGCGTGACCCCGACGCCGGCGTCCCGCAGCTCGATGGCCGCGGTGATGCCGGCCAGGCCGCCGCCGATCACGACGGCGGTCCGCGCGGTCATGCCGTCCCTCCGGGGTTGGGCCCGCCGGGGCCGCCGGGGCCGCCTGGCCCACCGGGGCCAGGCCCGCTGGCGGCTGAGTCTGAGGCGGCGGAGCTACCGGCCGATGCCGGAATACGCTCAGGCATCCCCGCCAGCGCCCGCACCGCCACCATGGCCTTGGCCTTGCCCGGCAGCGACTGCCGCTGCCGCAGCGCGGCCGCGGGATCGGCCACGATCTGCTCGAGCAGCCGGAGGTAGATGCCGGCCATCGCCCCCGCCGACGCGGCGCTGCGCCGGTCGAGCAGGGGCAGCAACCGCATCCCGGTGGTGTACCAGCCGAAGGCGCGCTGCGCCTCGAACCGGATGACGTCGGCCAGCCCGGGGTCGCCGGCCAGGTCGTCGATGCGGCCGGGCAGCAGCTCCGTGCCGAAGCGCTTGAGGTCCTCCGCCGGGAGGTACACCCGGCCGTTGCCGAGGTCCTCGCGGATGTCGCGCAGGATGTTGGTCAGCTGCAGGGCGATCCCGAGGTTGTCGGCGAGCTTCTCCGCCGTTGCCGGGTCCCGGCTGCCGAACACGCCGAGCGAGAGCCGCCCGATCGAGCCGGCCACGCACCTGCAGTAGTGCTTGAGCTCGCCGAACGTCGCGTAGCTGGTGCCGCGCACGTCCGCCTCGCAGCCCTCGATCAGCTCCCCGAAGGCGGCGAGCGGGACCGGGTACCGGCGCGCGGCGTCGGCGAGCGCGACGAGCACCGGGTCGCCTTCTGCCGCGCCGGCGCCCGCCTCGTCAATGGCGGCGACCGCGGCCCGCGCTTCGCCCAGCGCGGCGAGCTTCTCGGCGGCGGGCAGGGTCCCGTCGCCGATGTCGTCGACCCGGCGGGCGAACGCGTACACGGCCGAAAGCGCGCGGCGTTTCGGCGCGGGCAGCAGCCGGATGCCGTATGAGAAATTTCTCGCCTGCGTCCGGGTCACCTGCTCGCAGTGCCGGTACGCGGCGCGGACGTCGGTGTCGTCCACCGCCAGGGCCGTCATCGGCTCACCGCCCCCTCGCGTAGGCGAGGAGCAGCTCGCCGGCCAGCCGCTGCTTGCGCGGCGCCGGAGTGCCGCGCAGCACGTCGTGGCCGGCCGCGGCGATCGCCGCCAGCGCGGCCCGGCCGCCGGCGACATACCCGGCCACCGCCACGCGGGCCGCGCCGCGCAGGGTTCCGATCAGCGGGGACCCGGCGTCGAGCATCGCGGTGGCCCGGTCTGTCTCGAACGCGATAAGCGCGCGCACCTGCGGCGGCGCCGTGCCCAGCGACAGATCCTGCTCGGTGCAGCCGAACTCCTTCATGTCCTGCGCAGGCAGGTAGATACGGTCGGCGCGAAAGTCCTCGGCCACGTCCTGCCAGTGCTCTGCGAGCTGCAGCGCGGTGCAGACTGAATCGGACAATTCAGCCCGACGCCCGGAAAAGCAGTCGAACACGTACAGCACGATGCGGCCTACCGGGTTGGCCGACAGGCGGCAGTAGCCCAGCAGGTCCTCGAAACTCTGGTAGCGGCCAATGACCTGGTCCTGCCGGTTCGCCTGGATGAGGTCAGCGAACGGCTGCATGGGGATGCCGCAGTCGGTCACCGCAGGCCCGAGCGCGCGTACCACCTGGGTCTTTGGCCCAGCACCGTCCGCCGACTGGCCTGCGTAGAGGGCGCGCAGATCGTCTTCGAGCTCATCGAGCAGGCGGCTGCGCTGCTCGGGCGGGGCCCGGTCCCCGATGTCGTCGGTCGTCCTGGCGAAGGCGTACACCGCCATCAGGTACTGCCGGCGGCTCGTGGGCAGGAGGCGCAGAGCGACGGGGAAGTTCTCGCCGGAGGCACGCGCGAATCCAGGATCCATCGCGTCGACGGCGGCGGCAGACGTGGCGGCGACGGCCGACGGCGCCTCCGGGCGCGGTCCACCGCTCACCCGGCTTGCCGGGGTCCCGTCAAGTGCCACGGGTTCTATTTGGGCACAGGACTCATTTGAAATGCAAAAATGACATGTGCGTCACATGACATGCGCGTCGACTTTGCCGACCGGGTTTGCGCGCGCAACTAGAACGTGTTATACGGCTGGGCCAGTCCCCGTGCGCTGCTGGAAGGCCAGAACCTAAATCCGGCGCGGTCCGCTAAGCATTAGCTGACGCATATGTCATATCACGGAAAGCTGACAGCCACGTCATATCCAGGGCCAACTCCGCGGCCCGGTCGCCGGGACCGCCCGCCACCACCGTGGGCCGGTCCCTGAGGCCGGTGCCCCGCTCCGATGGCCGATCACGCATGGCCCGGCCCAGGCGGGGTGGCCCAGGCGGGGCTGGCTTGCCGGCTTGCGGCGGCCCGGATGCCGGCCAGCGCTGGAAGGCAACCCCGGCCAGCACCCGCATGCAAACCACCAGCGCTGGCAGCCAATCCACCAGCACTCACGACAACTGGCCGGCACTCGCGGCAACCGGGCAGTACTCACGGCAACCGGTCAGCACTCATGGCAACTGGCCAGCACTCGCGGTAACTGGGCCTGCTTTGTCAGGTTTGGGCCAGAGTTCTTTATCTTCTTTTTGCTTGCGCGCAAGCAGGTTTGGGGCCTACCACGGTCGCGAGGCAGCCAACCGGGGCGTCCCGGAGATTGCGATCAGCCATTACCAACACTGGGTGGTGAACCCGACGGCGGATCGGGCCGGACTCAAGACGCAGGAATCCGGCCGGGCGGATGCCACAGGGCGGGCGCCAAGGCTATGGCGAGAGCCGTTATTTGCCGGAAACCGCGCTGCACCATAGCGATCCGGCCATGGGGCAGACCGCCGGCCGCCACCATTCTGGGCCAATCACAGCAGCGCACCGCGAGCGATGCCTGAGCCACGGACAGCACTCGCGTTCCAGTTAACCTGGCGGTAACAAATGTGGCCGTATAAAAGGAACGCCGTCCGGGCATTGACCGTGTTCCAGCCGGGGATGCGTGGCGCCTGCCGACCCGTTCCACATGCGTTCCGGCGTGCCTATTGCGCCACGGTGAGGTTGTTGGCATGTTGTGGGGGCAAAGTAATGCGCGCCAATCCGTCGGCATCCCGGTCGCAATGGCGGTAATGTCAGGGTTTGCGCTGGGTGGGCGGGAGGTTTCTGTGCTAACGGACGGCGGCGGATAAGCCCATGGTCGACCCATCGCAGGCCACGGGCTCAGCTGGCGCCCCTGGCCGAGGAGCGGCATGGCCGATCCGCTTGGGCATGCCATCGCTTGCAGACGGATTCAGCGCCAGGCCAGAGACGGCGCCCGGGCTCGCGGGGACGCTGGTTCCCGGCGCCGCGGTGGCGCTGGTATCTGCCCGCGGGGCTCGGCCGCCCGGGGAGACCGAGCAACCCGGTAAGGCCGGGGCCGGATCGCCGGATTGGCTGGGATCGTGCGGTAAAACCCAGCTAGCGGTGTATGCAGCCGAATCGATCTGGCGGTCCGGCAACGCAGACCTGCTGGTATGGCTCGATGCGTCAACCCGGGCGTCATTGCTGTCCGGTTTCGTCGAGGCGGCGGCGGCGACCGCATCCGACCACATGGGCGACGCCGAGTCGGTGGCAGCCAGCTTTGTCGAGTGGCTCGGCGAGACCAGCCGGTCGTGGCTCATCGTGCTCGACGATCTGCGCCGTGCTGAGGACCTGGACGGGCTGTGGCCGACCGGGCCGGCGGGCCGCGTCCTGATCACCACGACGGGTCCCGGGACGCTATCCGGCCGGTCTCGGATACGCACTCTCCCGGTACCGGAGTTCAGTACCCGCGAGGCCCTGAGCTATCTGATGGGACGCCTCACCGCGGACCCGGATCAGCGCCTCGGCGCGATAGATCTTGTTGTTGCGCTTGGCTGCGAGCCCCCGGCGCTGGCGCAGGCAAGTGCGATGATCGCCACTTCCCGCCTGACCTGCCGTGAATATCAGGGCCACTTCGACTACCGGCGCGCCCAGCTTGCCAAAACCACGGCGGGCGCGAACTCGGCGGCCGCTGTTACCTGGACCCTCTCGGTGGAGCACGCCGAGCGGCTGTCGCCGGGCGGAGGTGCCCAGTATCTGCTCGCCTTCGCCGCGCTCCTTGACGGTCACGCGATCCCGAGTGCGGTGTTCACCGCGCTGGCCACGTGCGAGTACCTTGGCGAAGGCGGCGGTGGGTCGGCTGTCGATCCGAATGTCGCCTGGAGCGCACTGCTCAGCCTCGAACGGGCGGGCCTGCTGACCGTGGACTCGGCGGCCACACCTCCGACGATCCGGATGACCCCGACGGTGCAGACGGCGATCCGGGCCGCAACGACCAAGGACGTATTTGAACGGGCAGCACAGGCAGCCGCGGATGCGCTGCTCGAGGTGTGGCCGGCCGATGAGAAACAGCCATGGCTCGCAGCGCACCTGCGGTCCTGCGCTGTCGGCCTCCAGGAGGTGGCGGGCGATGCGCTGTGGGTGGAAGGCAGCTGTCATCCGCTGCTCGTGCGGGCCGGGCGGAGCATGGATGGCGCGCGCCTGACCGGCCCGGCGGTCGCCTACTGGCGGGAGCTGGCAGCGACCAGCGACCGGATCGCGGGCCCGAGCAGCCCGGACACTCTCATGGCCGGCAGCCAGCTGACCGCCGCGCTGATGGCGGCGGGCCAGGCGGCGGAAGCCGTCGCGTGGGCTCAGTGGGTCGTGGCCGGCCGCAGCCGAGTGCTCGGGCCAGACGACCCGTCAACGATCGCCGCCCGGACCGCGCTCGGCCGCGCGTTCATCGCTGCTGGCCAGGCGGAGGCCGCGGTCCCGGTCCTCGAGAATGCTGTCGGCGACTGCGAGCGCATCCTGGGCGCAGACAACCCCGACACCCTCAGCGTCCGGGACGAGCTCGCCGCCGCGCTGAGTGGGGCGGGAAAGCCCGACGACGCGATCGCGCTGCAGCGGCGCACGCTGTCCGACCACGAGCGGATCCAGGGACCGCGTCATCCCAGCACCATGACCGCGCGGCAGCAGCTCGCCGACACCTATCTGGCCAGCGGCCGCGTCAAGGATGCGATCTCCCAGCTCAAACGCGTCCTGTCGGACCGGGAGAAGGTCCTTGGTCCCGATCACATGGACACGATCGTGACCGGGGGCATTCTTGCCTCCGCGTATCTCTCAGCCGGGAAGATGGCCTCCGCGCTGACACTCTACGAGCAGGCTTGCGAGGGCTACGCGCGGATCCTCGGTCACGATGACCCGGAGACCCTGCAGCGCCGCGCGAACCTGGCGACCGTGTACTACAAGGCGGGCCGGCTGACCGACGCGGCGACGCTGCTTCGCGAGGTCGCCGAGCGCTGCGAGCGGGTCCTGCCGCCGGACGATCCGTTGACGCAGCGAGTCAGGGACAGCCTGTCGGAGATCACCGGAGAGTAACCGGTCACCGCGAACCTGGATCGGCGTCAGTGCGGATGCCAAGCAGCCCGGAGGGTGCAATTGGCCGTTGCCTGGGAATCGGCGAGCAAGGTCATCGCCGAGGTCACGCGGCGACGACGTGCCCTCGATCCGCTTCTGCCCGACCCGGTGGCGCCCTTGGCCGACTGCGGAGCCGGTCTCGTCGTCACCGGCGCTGGCTCGCAACCGACTGCCGTCGGCATCTGTGAGCACTGGGAGGGCCGGCCCGATGACCTTGACCTGGCCTGGGGCGCGGCGCGCCGGTTCCAGCTGACCGCCTGGGCCGCGGGCTCCGGCATGGGGACCGCGTTGGATCAGCTGCTGTCCCTATGGCGTGAGCATCTGGCCGGATTGCCAGGAGCCGACGACGAGGACAGCGCCGCCGTGGTGAGCTGGCCGTGCCGTGACATCGACGGGATTGCGGCCCTGGTGCGCCACGGGCTGGCGCCGTTCGGCGTAGTTGCGGCGCGCACGACCGGTCGCCGCGCTGATCACAGCGGGTTGGCGAGCGCCGCTGGCACCGAACACGAAGGGCTGCGGATCAGACGGGCCACGCCGGCCGATATCGACACCGTGGCCGACCTGGGGATGGAAGTAATCCGGTATGACGCGCACTTCGCTGGCGTGACCGAACGGCCGAGCACGGCAGCGGCGCTGCGCCAGGAAGCAACCGGACTACTGGCCGGCCCCGAATGCTGGACGTGGCTAGCCGAGCGCGACGGCACCGTGACCGGCATGATGGCAGCACAACGGCCCGAGTCAGCGGGCTGGATCGCGCCGATGGTGCGCCAAGCGCCGACTGCCTATTTGATGTTCGGGTTTGTGCGGCCGACCGAGCGAGCCAGCGGTATAGGCGCCGCGCTGGCGGCGCGGCTGAATCGTCAGGTCGAGGACGCCGGAGTAGCCGTCACGCTGCTGCACTACGAGCAGACCAATCCGCTGTCGGTCCCGTTCTGGAGCCAGCAGGGGTACCGGCCGCTCTGGACGTCTTGGGAGATCAGGCCGGCCGGCAACCTCCGCTAAGCGGTCACCGCGTGCGGCCTGCAGCGACGTCCCGCGCCTCTTCGCGAGTAGTCGCGAAGTAGTGCGCGCCTCGGTGGGTCAGCCTGGATGCGAACATCAGCACGATCCCGACGCCGACGATCCCGACGAGCGTCCAGTTGACGTCGGCGGCATTGGAGGTCATCGACTGCTCGATGATCCAGCCAAGGAACCCCGCCGCAGCCAGCGGCAGCACCCCGTCCACTATCGCGCCGACCGGGCTGGAGAATACCCGCCGCCGGTAGTGCACAATCAGCGCCAGCTCGGTCAGGATGTAGTAGCTGGTGAACAGGATCCCGGTGCCGGCGACCAGTGCGGTGAACGCCGCGGTAACGGACCCGACCAGCAGATACACCCATGTCACGATCAAAAAGGCAACCCCGGGGATAATCGTCGCCAGCACAGGGGTGCGGAAACGAGGGGATAGGTCGCCCAGCCGCGCAGGCAGCGCGCCGGTCGCCGCCATCCCGAACCCGATCCGGCCAAGCACGACGAACCCGGTCCCGGTCCCGGCGATTACCGACAAGGCGACCGCGAGTCCCGCAAGCCGGCCGAGCCACGTCCCGCCGATCACGTGGCCGATGTACACCAGCGGCGCAGCCGCGTTGGCCTGCAGGGCGTGCGGGGAGACCGCTCCCTGAAGCGCCATGGTGCTCAGCGCGTAGAACAGGCCCAGGAACGCCACAACCAGCAGCACGGCCCTTCCGGGGTTGATGTTCGGCCGGTGAGTTTCCTCGTTCACGTTCGCCGATCCGTCCCAGCCGACGAACATGAACACCGCGAACAGCAGCCCGGCGGCCAGGCTGCCCTTGTTGCTGATTCCGCCCAGCGACAGCCACCCGGCCGAGGGCGGATATGTCCCGGCGTGGTGCGTGGCCCACCACACGGTCGCGGCGATCGCCAAGCCGATCACGATCCCGTATTCGATTATGGCCAGCACGATCTGCGTACGTGCGGACAGCCGGATCCCGACGACCGCGATGGCGATCATCAGCGCGCCGACGACGGTGTCGATGATGATGTTGGGCCACCGCGCGTTCTGGTTCTGCCCGGTAACGGCCAGCACCGACGGGGCCAGCACCGTGACCGCGGCCACATTCCCGATCAGGTTCGCCATGATCATCAGCCAGCCGGTTATCCACCCAAGATAAGGACTGATGGAGCGGCCGACCCAGGCGAACGCGGCGCCACAGTTGGCGTCCCACGCGTTCAGCCGTCGGTATGCGTTCGCCACGATCAGCATCGGCACAGCGCAGAGCAGAATGACCGGCCCGCTGCCGTAGGCCGTCGCCGCGACGAGCCCGGCCAGGGTCACCGACAACGACAGTCCCGGGCCGGCGTTCGCGGCACCGATCACGAAGTCCCCGGCCAGCCCGATCTTCGGAGTCAGCCCGGCAGCCTCACGCGAACCCAGCTTGTCCACGGGTTGTGGTGCAGTCATGGAATGTCTCCTGTGGTCCGGCCGGCGGCTCATCGGATCGAAAGCCCGGCGGAGGGCGGTTAGCGGACAACGGCCGGCCCAGGCACCGGGTCGGCCAATTGCACAGTCCGCAGCGTTGCTGATCTTGCCGCAAAAATCAACAGAAACCGCAGATTTGCTGTCGCATCAATCTTCCCCGGTTCTTTCGGCCCTACAACGGCCCGATCGTCCACCGAACATAGCGGAACATAATGGGCGGATCATCCGATGGTCGCGGTCGGACCGGGCGTTGCGCGACACGGTGGTCACCGAGAACCTGGGAGCCCGTCCCTGCGACGATTGCTCGCGGTCATTCCCCGGCCAGCTTGATCTTGCTCTCCCGGGCGGCCTTGGTCAGCGGGTCGCCGGGGTAACAAGGCGGGCACCTCGGGCCAGGGCCGGGGGTACATCTCGCGGGGCAGCGCCCGCCCGGGGCGCCACGCCGGCCCGAGCCGATGTTCCGCGAACTGCGCTCGTGGCGCCCTGGGCCAGACCATCCTGTCCGGGATCCGCTGCCACCTGGAGATCACCGGCATCTTTGCCCATCACGTTCGTGGCCCAGATCCTGGCTGCTCATGTGGAGTGCTGGTTCGATGGGCCGTGCCCGGGCGTCTTGGCCTTCGTCTTCGACGAATCGGGCGGTAGGCGCCAGCGCAATTTGCGCGGCCTGGATCTTGGTCGCCGTCGCACGGCAACGGGCCGGCCTGGAGTACCCGCTGCGCGGCCGGGACCGGCTGGTTACCAATCCGCAGCAAGAACGAGTATGCGATTGCGATGTAACGGGCCAGAACGGATGGGGACAGCCGACCATTTTGGCCGGTCACCGAGCGGATTCCGGAAAGGACACCGTCTGATCGGAACTGCTCATAAATACGCAGACGGTCATGTACTGTACCGACGGGAAGTCATTCGCACCACGCGGGGAGTGACGTTGGCGCGGCTGCCGTGTGACCCGCGTGGGCGCACGCTGGCTTAGCCGAGAATCGCGTGGCCGTGACAGCAGACCGAGTCCCAGCAAGCACGAAAGCCTGTCCGTCGCGTGTCGGCGGATCCGGATGCCCGACCCGGACCGGGGGGTAACGCATGGGCGTGCACATGTTGCCCGGCCGTGAGCGATGGCGCGCGCGGCGCCGCTCGATCCGATTCACCGCAGGCGTGATCATAGCCGTGCCGATTCTTGCCGCGGTGGCGATGTGGGCCTTCGCCGGAATCACCATCACCGATGCAATCGCGAACCACGGGCAGACCGCTCAGCATGGGACGGTACTGGTCAGAATCGCGCTCGCGGACGCGGTGGGCCTTGTCGCCACAATCATCGCCGCCATCGCCATGACATGGTTCGCCCGTCGCCTCTTCAATGAGGTCTCCACCGTCGAGACGACCGCCCGGCGCTTTGCCGACCAGCAGTTCCCAGCTCTCGTGGGACGGCTCCGGCGCGGTGAAGAACTCGACCTGGACAGCGAGCTTCCCCTCCCCGCCCCGGCGAAGACCACTGAGATCGCCCGGGTGGCTACTGCCGTTGCCAGCATCCAGCAGACCGCGCTCACCGCTGCCGCCACCGAGACCAGCCTGCGCACGGGTGTCAGCCAGGTCTTCGTGAGCCTGGCGCGGCGCAGTCTTTCCCTGCTGCAGCGGCAGCTGCGGCTGATCGACGACCTGGAAGACAAGGCCACCCACCCAGCCGCGCTGGCGGATCTTTTCCCGCTTGATCACCTCACCACCCGCATGCGCCGTCACGCCGAGGGCCTGATCATCCTTTCCGGCTCCGTTCCCGGCCGGGGATGGACCAGCCCAGTGCCGGTCATCGACGTCGTCCGCGGGGCCGTCGCCGAGGTGGAGGACTACAAGCGGGTCGAGGTCGTCACCGGCTCCGAAGACCTGGTGGCGGGTTCGGTGGTGGCTGACATGATTCACCTGCTGGCCGAGCTGGTTGAGAACGCGACCTTGTTCTCGCCGTCGGGAACGCGGGTGGAGGTCCGGGCAGAGCGGGTAGGCAATGGATTTGCCTTCGAGATCGAGGACCGGGGCCTGGGCATCAAGCCCGATGAGCTGGATGCGATCAATGGCCAGCTGGGCAGCCCGGCGGATTTCGACCTCGCCAACGCGGACCAGCTTGGCCTTTTTGTCGTCGGCAAGCTGGCCGCCCGGCACGGTGTGCGCGTCTTCCTGCGCCCCTCCCCCTACGGCGGGACCACAGCGATCGTGCTGATGCCCAACAGCATGATCACGTCAGCGGCCGAGGCGCAACGTCCGGCCCAGCCAGCTGACGGTGAGGCACCGGCAGCACGCGGCCGGGGCCTGCAGCTCGCGCTGAGCGGCCGGACGGAGCGGCCGACGCAAAGGACGGAGAACACGGCACCGCATCGTCAGGTGTTTGCAGGCTTGTCGCCGGTCGGCGAAGCCTTGGTGCCCAGCGGGCCGGACACCGGTTTCGGGCCGTCAGCCTTTGGTAACCCCGCGCCGGGCGCCGGCCCTGCTGACCCGGCCTTTCCGCTGAGGGACCCGAGCTTCCTCGGCAAGCGGGCCGTCCCGGGCCAAGCGGCCGCGGGCGGCAGCCAGCCGGAAGGGGCGGTCCGCTCGCCTGCCCCGCTGCAGCCGCCGCGCGGTGGCCCGGATTCAGGTACCCACCGGGGCCTGCCGCGCCGGGTGCGCCAGGCGAACCTGTCTCCGCATCTGCGTGCCAAGCCGTCGCAAGGACCAGCCACACCCTCCCGCGCCCCCGAAATGCGCTCGCCAGACCAGGCGCAGAAGCTGCTCGCTTCGCTGCAGAGCGGATGGGAACGCGGTCGCAAGGCCGAGGAAGGGCCAGACTCACCAGACACGGGCGGTGGCCAGGATTCGGCGGACGGCGCGCGCGAGGCACTGCAGGAGGATGCGTGATGGGTTCACACGGCATGACATCGACAGGCCAGGAATTGAGCTGGCTGCTTGACGACCTCGCCGGCCGGGTGGACGACATCCAGCATGCCGTGATTCTCTCCCGCGACGGCCTGGCCATCGCCGCATCCCAGGCCTTGAGCCGGGAGAACGCTGAGCATCTGGCTGCGCTGGCGGCTGGCGTGCAGAGTCTCGCCAGGGGCGCAGGTGAGCACTTCAGTCTCGGTGACGTACGCCAGACGATCATCGAACTCGAGCAGGCATTCCTGTTCGTCACCGCGGCCGGTTACGGCAGCTGCCTGGCGGTGATGTGCCCGGCGAGCGCCGATGCTGGCCTCGTCGCTTATGAGATGGCGATGCTGGTCAAGCGCGCCGGGCCGCATCTCGTCGCTCAGCCCAGGCTTGCCGGCCCCCAGATACCAGCTGAGTGAGAGCCTGTGGCCCAGTACGACAGGTGGGTCGACCGGGAAGCCGGCCGCGTTGTCCGGCCCTATGCGCTGACCGGGGGGCGAACCGATCCCGCCGGCGGCGCGGTGCTCGACCTGATCTCCGTGATCGTGGCCTCGGGGCCGCCTCCGACCGCTGCCGCGTCACGCAGGCTCGGTCCCGAGCACCGCAAGCTCATCGGCCTGTGCCAGGAGCCGATGACCGTCGCTGACGCCGCGGCGGACATAGCGCTGCCGCTGGGCGTGGTGCGGGTCCTGCTCGCCGACTTGATCCAGCAGAAATTGATCACTGTGCAGCCGCGACGGGCCGTGCGCCCGCAGGCAAGCCCGGATCTGCTCAGGGAGGTGCTCAATGGGCTCCGCTCCCTCTGATGCCCTTGGCGCTGCAGACGACAGCCTGCTCACCCCGTTCAAGATCCTCGTCGCCGGTGGGTTCGGTGTAGGAAAGACGACGCTTGTCGGTGCGATCAGCGAGATCCGCCCGCTGCGCACCGAGGAGACACTCACCCAGGCGAGCATCGGCGTGGACGATCTCAGTGGTGTGGGCGACAAGACCACTACCACGGTGGCGATGGACTTTGGCCGGATCACCATGGCCAGACGGCTTGCCCTGTACCTCTTCGGCACCCCGGGCCAGGACCGCTTCTGGTTCATGTGGGACGACTTGGCCTATGGCGCGCTCGGCGCCGTGGTTCTTGCCGATACCCGCCGCCTCATCGATTGCTTTCCAGCAGTCGACTATTTCGAGCGGCGGGGCCTGCCGTTTGTCGTGGCCGTTAACGTCTTCGATGGCTCGCCCTACTACGATCCCGAGGACGTCCGCATCGCGCTCGATCTTGATCCCCATGTCCCCACGCTGCTCTGCGACGCCAGGGATCGGTCCTCGGTCAAGCAGGTCCTGATTACCCTCGTCGAGCACGTTCTCGCCGCCGAGATGAGCCAAGTGCCGCAGGCTCATGCGGAGCTGTCACCAGCGGAGGCCGCAGCGGAGGGATCGTAAGACTCGGTTGGTTCGGCGAAGTAGCCGGACCGCGCGATGAACCTGGCCGCCAGCAGGAACACGACCCCCACGCCGGCCCGGGATGACCCGGAGCGGCCGGCCCGGAGGTTTTCGCACCAGGGCTGGGGTTGAGGTCTGCCATGGTGTCCTGCTTCCCGGGAAATAGACGCATTTGTAGCCTTTGTACGCCCTGCGGGGAATAGTGACCAGATCCCGCATGGCGCTGACCACCGGCTGGCTGCCCGTTTAATTATGAATTATGCAGACACGTATATACTGGCTATGGATTGCGGTGAAATAAATTTGCGCTGCGTAAGCTATGGGCAAATTGCGAAACGAGAAATGCACTACTGTCGGCCGTTATCGGGTTAACTTAGTTAGTTCTGCTAGTGATCTTCGTAACAGGCTGTTATGATCACAAACCTTCGAACCGGAGTTCTCCCGACAACTGCAAGGTTCGCTGGTCACTTCTCACTCCGAGGCCACAGCTATGCGTTTGCGCAGCCTGTCCATACGCCTGAGGATCCTTCTCCTCGTGGCCATCCCGATCCTTTCCCTGATCGGGGTGTACGCCTTCGCGGCGACGACGACCGCCAGCGATGCCATCAATTTGTCCAGGTCAAGGACACTGAAGGACACCATCGGCACGCCGACCGGCAACTACGAGGCGCAGGTCGACACCGAGCGCCTGCTGGCCGTGGCCTACCTGGCCGCCCCCGTGTCATCGAACTTGGCTACGCTGCGTGCACAGGAAACCAGGACCGAGGCCACCGAGAACGCGTTCAAGAAGGCCGTCGGCAACGTGATCGGCAACGCCTCCCCGGGCGTGAAGCAGGCGATCGCCAGCCTGATCAAGGTCTCGGCCGGCCTCCCGGCGCTGCGCTCCCAGATCGCCTCGCTGGCCGTCAGCAGGCCGCAGGCGATCAGCGCGTACGACAACGTCATCAACGCCGCTGACACGGTGCTGAACCAGACGATCCTGCAGGAAAACAACGTCGGGGTGGCGACCCAGAGCCTTACCCTGGTCAGGGTCGGCCGGGCTGAGGACATCCTTCTGGAAGAGGACGCGCTCATTAACGGCGACTCGATCGCGCGGACGTTCTCCGTCGCGGACCGGCAGGAATTCACCCAGCTCGTCGGCGCCCGCCGAGCGGTGCAAGCGGAGAACCTGCAGGACCTGCAGCCGATTTACCGGGCCTACTACACAAAGGATATGAACCCGCAGGCGCTGGCTTCGCTGACCGCGTTCGAGAACAAGATCATGAGTGTCAACCACCCGGGTCACGTCCCGCCGGTGCCGCTCGCGGACTGGAACCTTGCGGCCGGGGCGGTCTCCGGCGGAATGTTCAAGGCAAGCGAGCAGGCCGCGACCGAGCTTACGGTCCGCGCGCAGCCAGTCGCCAACGCGACCTTCCTCCGTCTCTACCTGGTCGGCGGGCTCGGGCTGCTGGCCGTGATCCTCTCGATCATCGTGTCGTTCTTCATGGGCCGTGGCCTGGTGCGGCAGCTTGCCGCGCTGCGGCGGTCCGCTCTCGACCTGGCCAACAACCGGCTGCCTAGCGTTGTGGAGCGGCTCCGTGCAGGCCAGGACGTCGACGTTTCCGCCGAGGCACCGCCGCTGGAATCGAGCCTCGACGAGATCGGGCAGGTCAGAGAGGCCTTCAACGCGGTACAGCGGACGGCGGTGGAAGCTGCCGTCGACGAGGCCCGGCTGCGCCGGGGGGTCAGCGAGGTCTTCCGCAATCTGGCCAGGCGCAGCCAGTCCCTGCTGCACCGCCAGCTGGCGCTGCTCGACGCCATGGAACGCCGCGCCAGTGAGCCCGAGGAGCTCGAGGACCTGTTCCGGATCGACCACCTCACCACCCGGATGCGCAGGCATTCCGAAGGCTTGATCATCTTGTCCGGCGAGTCGCCAGGGCGAGGCTGGCGCAACCCGGTGCCGTTCATCGACGTGCTGCGCGCGGCAGTTTCCGAGGTCGAGGACTACACCAGGATCAGGGTCACCGTCGGGACCCCCGCGGCACTGGTCGGCCCGGCCGTGGCCGACGTCATCCACATGATTGCCGAGCTCGCCGAGAACGCCACGATCTACTCTCCGCCCAACACCCCCGTGCGAGTTCATGGCGACGTGGTGGGCCGGGGATTCGCCGTCGAGATCGAAGACCGCGGGCTCGGCATCAGCGAAGAGAAGCTGGCGGAGATCAACAGCAACTTCGAAAACCCGCCGCAGTTCGACCTGTCCGGCAGCGAGCAGCTCGGCCTCTTCGTCGCCGGGCAGCTTGCCAAGCGGCACGAAATCAGGATTACCCTGCAGGGGTCGCCCTTCGGCGGTACCACGGCAGTCGTGCTGATCCCGAAGGCCCTGGTCGTCGGCGAGGGCGCCGAGGACGGCGGGGCGCCGGCGCTGCCGACCGCGCCCGAGCGCCCGATCCGGCTCGCCAGCAGGCACGCGGCCCGGAGCAACGGCATGATCGCGGAGCCTGCCGCGATCACCCGGCCGAGCGCGCTGATGCCGCCTGCCGAACCGGTGCCCGGCACGGGGGCCGACCTTCCCGCGGCGGACCTCCCACCAGCGGACCTGCCCCCAGCGGACCTGCCCCCAGCGGGCCTGCCCCCAGCGGGCCTGCCCCCAGCGGGCCTGCCCCCAGCGGGCCTGCCCGCCGCCGATACGCCTGCGCCGGGTCTGCCGCCGGCCGACATCCCCGCGGCGGATACTCCCGCGGCAGACTGGCCCTCAGCCGAGGAACCGCAGGCCGACGCGCCGCCCGGCCCCGATACGAGACCGTTCGCCGTGCCGAGCCTGCCCAGCGTCAGCATTCCGGACGACGGCGATGGCCTCGGGCCGGCCGAGCCCGCGCCGCCGTTCGGCGCGGCGCCCCCGCCCCCTCTGGCCCCCCCGCCGCCGGCCTCCCCAGCCGCCCCGGCCGCTGAGGAAGAAAGCCTGTTCACGCCGCGCCGCTCGCGCCAGGCACCGGCCGCGACCAGCAGCGCGTTCTCCTTCGGAGAGGAGCTGCCTGCCCGCCCGGACAGCTCCGGCGCGCAGGACCCGCCGGTCGACACGAACGAGCTGGCCAGGCTCGGCCTGCCGGTCCGGGTGCGCCAGGCCAGCCTGGCGCCACAGCTGCGCGACCGCGCGCCCGGGACCGACGGCGCCGACACGGTAGCGAGCGCGCCGTCGCCCGAGGCGGCGCGGAGCATCATGACGGCACTGCAGCGGGGCTGGGAGCGTGGCCGCTACATATCCGGGTCAGTGAAACCGCCCTCCGATACCACACACGACAGCGAATCCAGCGGCAACGGCGCCGAGAACAGCGATTAGTGACGCCGCGAGGCTGTCGCGACGTCGGGAGCATCAAAGGGGGAACACGTGAGCCAGGCCAGCGAGCTTGACTGGCTCCTCGATGATCTAGTCTCCAGGGTCGTCTACATCAGCAAGGCCGTCATCCTGTCCAGAGACGGCCTCACGATCGGGGCCTCGGCCAGGCTGAGCAAAGAGGATGCGGACCATCTCTCGGCGGCGGCGGCCGGATTCCAGAGCCTGGCCCGGGGTGTGGGACGGCATTTCGGCGGAGGTCCAGCGCGCCAGATCATCGTCGAGATGGAGGCCGAGTTCCTGTTCGTGACCGCCGCCGGCGAGGGCTCGTGCCTCGCCGTGCTGTCGTCCTCGTCCGCCGACGTCGGCCTCGTCGCCTACGAGATGGCGGTTCTCGTCAAGCGGGTCGGTGAACACCTTGCCGTCAGCCCCCGGCCCGTCGGCTACATAGCAGAAACGAAGTGACCTGACGTGCCCCCGGCAGACGACAGGTGGCTTGACCATGAAGCCGGACCGGTCGTCCGTCCCTACGCGCTGACCGGTGGCCGGACCCGGCCGAGCGGCGAGGATACCTTCGACCTGATGGCGATGGTCACCGCCGTGCGCGGAGCACACGCCAGCACCTACGATCTCGAGCCCGAGCATCTGACCCTGCTGCGTCTGTGCCGGCTCCCGGCCTCGGTGGCCGACCTCGCCTCCGACATGGATCTTCCGGTCGGCGTAGTTCGCATCCTGCTCTCCGACATGCGAGAACGGGGGCTCGTCAGGGTTTATCACCCGGTGCCCACCCGGCTTACCGACCCGCAGCTGCTAAGGGAGGTGGCAGATGGGCTTCGCAGGCTCTTATCGGAACAGCCACGCCGAACCGGTCCCGGTCGCGATCAAGATCCTGGTGGCGGGCGGATTCGGAGCCGGCAAGACCACGCTGGTGGGCGCGCTGACCGAGATCAGGCCGCTGCGGACCGAGGAGGACCTGAGCGAGCCGGGCATGCAGGTGGATATCACCGCCGGCGTGGAGAACAAGACCACTACGACGGTCGCCATGGACTTCGGCCGCATCACGATCAGGGAAGACCTCGTGGTCTATCTCTTCGGCACGCCGGGGCAGCACCGTTTCTGGTTCATGTGGGATGAGCTGGCACTCGGTGCTCTCGGCGCCGTCGTGCTGGCCGACACGCGGCGGCTGGCCGACTGCTTCCCCGCCGTCGACTACTTCGAACGGCGGGGCACGCCGTTCATCGTGGCGGTGAACTGCTTCGACGGGGCGAGGCGCTTCGATCCAGAGATCGTCAGGTCGGCCCTCAACCTGAACCTCGACGTGCCGGTCGTGCTGTGCGACGCGCGTCAGCGCTCGTCCTGCCGCGACGTGCTTGTCACCCTCGTCGAGCACGCGATCCGGCTGCTCGCCCTCGGCCCCGAGCCGGTCAGCTCCGCCAGATAAGGACGAGCGCGCAGTCGTCCGATTTCGCACCCGGCGCCTGCATGGCCTGGACGAGCTTGCCCGCGCCCGTCCCGAAGCCCGACGTAACGAGAAGGTCGGCCTGGCCGAGCAGCCGGTCGATCCCGGCGTCGATGTCCCGGCCCGGAGCCTCGATCAGCCCGTCGGTGTAGAGCATCAGGGCATCGCCCGGGCGCAGTACTCCCCGTTCCGGCACGCTCCGCAGGTCAGCAACCACGCCGAGCACGATCCCGCGCGCCTGAGTGAGCCGCCAGTTCCCGCTGCCCGCCTCGAACTGCGCCGCGGGCGGATGCCCGGCGGAGTCGACAACGTAGTCGCCGGTGGCCAGGTCGAGTGACAGGTGAACCGCTGTCACGAAGCCCTCGGCCGCCCCGCCCCGGCGCAGGTAGGCGTTGCATGCGGCGAGGAAGTCGCCGGCCGGAACCGAGCCAAGGAGCCCGCCGAACGCGCCGGACAGCAGCAACGCGCGTGTGCCGGCGTCGATGCCCTTTCCGGCCACATCGACCAGGGCCACCTCCAGGGTCTTGCCGTCGCACGCGGACACCAGGAAGTCCCCGCCGAACGACGCCCCGCCGGCCGGCTTCAGCACCGCCGCGGACCGCCAGCCATCGGGCAGGTCGGGCATTCTGCCCTGGGCCCGGATCCGGTCCCGCAACTCGATCAGCATCCGGTCGCCCCGCAGCCCCAGCACGCCCAGTTTCGCCCTGGCCCTCGCCAGCGCGTCTGCGAACACGATCGTGACCGCGACCGTGGCGATGATTCCGGCCCCGGCCTTGCCCATCAGCGCGTCATAGGTAAGCGCGAGGGCGACAAGGCAGAACAGGATCCGCAGCGCCCGAGGCCAGAGCAGCAGCCCGCCCGCCAGCAGCGGCAGGATCATCACGCCCGGCGAGAACCAGAACTCCGAAACGTGAACCGCCGCAACGCCGATGACGACGACAACGAGGGCGAGCCCGGCCGCGAGCCGCCGGTTCCTGGTAATGAACTGCCGCAAGACCAGCCCACGCACCCGCTGCACCACGGCGAGCGTTGCGGTCAGTAGCCGATGCGGGACAATACGAACCATCCTGCCGGGCACTGTACCGGTATCTGGGCATTACGGCACGTTGCCGTGGCGGCAATATTCGGTCGCGGTACCCGCCCCATGCCCGGTAAGAATCAAGACATGGCCACTGCCTACCCGATCCGCCCGATCAGCCAGCAGGAGTTCGGCGCCTTCTACGCGGTGATGGAGCACGCCTTCAACGTCCAGTACCCGGCCGGCGAGGAGCTCCGGCATGAGATGGGCGTCTTCGAGTTCGACCGCTCGCTGGCGGCCTTCGACGGGACCGACATGGTGGGGACCGCGGCTGCGCTGTCGCTCCGGATGACCGTTCCGGGTGGCGCTGCCGTGGTGGCCGGGGTGACCGCGGTCGCCACGGCGCCGTCGCACCGGCGGCGCGGGATCCTGACCAGCCTGATGCGCCGCCAGCTCGCCGACCTTCGCGAACGCGGTGAGGCGGTCGCTGCGCTCTTCGCCTCGGAGGCGGGCATCTACGCCAGATTCGGCTACGGCGCCGCGACCAGCGAACTGAACCTGACGATCCGCCGCGGCGAGGGCGCGCTCCTGCCGCGGGCCGCCGCGCCGGGGGGCGCAGCGCCGGGGGGCGCAGCGCCGGGAGCGCAGGGTGCGCAGGGCCCGCAGCGGCTGCGGATCGCCGAGCCGCGGGACGCCACGGCCGAGCTGGCGAAGGTCTTTGAGTCCGTGCTGCGCGAGCGTCCCGGCATGTACGCCAGGGATGACCGCTGGTGGGAGCACATCCTCTGGGATCCCGAACATCGCCGGTCCGGCCGGAGCCCGCTGCGCTGTGTTATCGCCGAAGACGACGCCGGACCATGCGGGTACGCGCTGTACTCGGTGCGGCCGGCCTGGGGAGATGACGGAATCCCGGACGCCGTGCTGCAGATACGGGAGCTGATGGCCGCCGATCCGGCCGCCTACGCGGCAATCTGGAACGATCTGCTGAGCCGGGACCTGGTGAGCGAGGTCCGCGCCGTATCGCGGCCGGTTGACGAGCCGCTGCTCTGCCTGCTCGCCGACCGGCGCCGGGCCCGACCGCAGCTGTTCGACGGGCTCTGGGTCCGGCTGGTCAGCGTGCCGCAGGCGCTCGCGGGCCGACGGTACTCATGCCCCGTCGACGTGGTCATCGAGGTGGCCGACGACCTGTTCGCCGAGAACGCCGGGCGCTGGCGGCTGCGCGCATCAGGCCGGGCCGAGGACGCGCGGGCGACCTGCGAGCGGACATCGGCCGCCGCTGACGTGACGCTGCCGGTACAGTCGCTCGGCGCCGCCTACCTGGGCGGCACCACGCTCGGCGCGCTGGCCCGGGCAGGCCTGGCCGAGCAGGCCAGGCCGGGCGCGATCGCGGCGCTGTCCACCGCTCTGTCCTGGGAGCCTGCGCCCTGGAGCCCGACGGTCTTCTGACCTACGTGCGAGACTGGGGACATGCGCGGTATGAAGATCACGGTCGACGCGGCGATGCGGGCCAGGGACGTCTCGAGGCCGCGCGCCGAGCACGAGGAGCAGGCACAGGCGGCTGAGGAGGCGGCCCCGAAGCCAGCCGAGGCCGCCGACCCGGCACCGGGCGGCCCGCCCAGGCCGGGCCAGGGACGGCGCCGCCGTAGGCGCCACTGAGCTCAGCCGCCCAGGTAGGCCAGCACGGCCAGGACCCTGCGGTTGTCGTCCTCGGACGGCTGCAGCCCGAGCTTGACGAAGATCGACGCCGTGTGCTTGGCCACAGCACGCTCCGTGATCACGAGCCGGGCCCCGATGGCGACGTTGGAGCGGCCCTCCGCCATCAGCCCCAGCACCTCGCGCTCGCGCGCGCTGAGTCCGGCCACGGCGCCATCGCCGCCCCGGTTGCGGGCCAGCAGACGGGCGATGACCTCCGGATCCATCGCGGTGCCGCCCGCCGCGACCCGCCGCAGCGCGTCGACGAACTGGGCGCTGTCGAAGACCCGGTCCTTGAGCAGGTAGCCAACGCCACCAGTGCCGTCAGCCAGCAGCTCGCGGGCGTAGAGCTGCTCGACGTACTGCGAGAGCACCAGCACCGGGAGCCCGGGCACCTCGCGCCGTGCGGCAAGAGCGGCGCGCAGTCCCTCGTCCGTGAAGGTGGGCGGCAGCCGGACGTCGACCACGGCCACGTCCGGCTTGCTCGCCGTCACCGCTGCCAGCAGGTCGGCCGGGTTGTCGACGGCCGCAGTGACCTCGAACCCGTGCGCCTCGAGCATCCGGGTCAGGCCGTCTCTCAGCAGGAAGAGGTCTTCGGCGATGACAACGCGCACGGAATCTCCATGTTCACTACGGTGGGCCCGCCCGGCGGGCTGCTTACGGCGAGGACGCCATCGAACGCCGCCAGGCGCCGCTCGATGCCGTGCAAGCCGGTGCCGCGGGCCGGGTCGGCGCCGCCACGGCCGTCATCGGTGACGCCGGCCCTCAGCAGCCCGCGGTCATGCCGGATGTCGATCCAGACCTGGTCCGCATCGGCGTGCTTGGACACGTTGGCCAGCAGCTCGGTAATCGCGAAGTAGACGGCCGACTCCACCGGTTCCGGCGGCCGGCCGGCGAGCTCGCAGGCGCAGTGCACGCGCAACGGCAGGTCCAGGGCCAGGGACCGGGCGGCGTCGGCGAGGCCGCGGTCCGCCAGCACGGGAGGGTGGATCCCGCGGACCAGGCCGCGCAGCTCGGCCAGGGCCTTGATCGAGTTGTCTCTGGCCTCGATCAGCAGCGCCTGCGCTGCGACCGGGTTGGTGCTGATCAGCTGCCCGGCCGCGTCCAGGGTCATCCCCATAGCCACCAGCCGGGCCTGCGCCCCGTCGTGCAGATCCCGCTCGATGCGGCGAATCTCGGCCGCCCCGGCGTCGATCGTGTCGGACCTGGTTTGTGCCAGGTGGCTGACCCGATTCGCCAGCTCGGCGCGCTCGGTCGGCCCCAGCAGCGAACGGGTGAACCCGCCGTAGGCGCGCAGCAGCCACGGCGCGGCCAGGAACCCACCGGCCGCCAGCAGGATGCCCAACAGCGGGTGCGGCGTCACGCCGGCCAGCTGGGTCGAATGGTGCGGCATTGCCAACCCGAAGATGCCGTACACGATCAGTGCGGCGGACCCGCCGGCCAGCGCGGCACCCAGCCACGGGTTCAAGAAGAAAAAGGCCAGGTCCCGCCAGGTCGCCGGGTCGGCCGTCAGCCACCGCCGCCGCTGCCGCCAGGTAAGGCTCCCGAACTCGCCCGCTCCCGCGGGCGCGGGCCGGTACGGCGACGCGATCGGCACACCGCACCACTCGCCGCACAGTCTCCTGGCGAGGTCGGCCAGCTGGCGCGCGGCCAGCCCGATGCCCGGGATCGGGATCAGGAAGGCGACCACGAACAGGACCGGGTGCAGGAGCACCGCCTCGGCGATCGCGAGCGCCCCGAGCATCGTGCCGCGGGCGCAGGCAGTCATCCGCCCGTTCAGCCAGGCCAGCCCCCGGCCCGGCCATCGGGCGCGAACCTGGCTCGCCATCTGCCTGTCCATGGCTGGTCTCCGTTTCACCGCCGCGGGTTTCCCTCAGTGTGCCGCGCGATCCGCCACCGCCGCAGTGGCGCTGGTCACCCAGATCGTGAGGTGTACCTAGATACACCCAGGACGCCGTCCAGGCGGATGTCGGAGCCGGCTTGCGGCTCCTAGCGTCGGGATCCACAAGACCTAACCCGCAATGGCGCACCAGAATGGACAGAATCTGATGGATGACAAGTGCCCTGAACGTGTAGCAAGCGGCTCGATCGGCGCCGCGCGCGCCCGGCCGCGGCGGACGGCGCGCGTCGCTGCCCTGGCCGGCGCCATCGCCGTGCTGGCCGCAGCCGTGCCGGCGGCCGTGACCGCCGCGGCGCGCGGGCCGGCCGCACCGCCGGCCAGACGGCCACCTCGGCGTGCGCGTTCTCGGCGGGCAGCCCGGCAGCGACCCGGGCCAAGTGGGCCACGCTGCTGCGCCGTCTGCGCCGGCACCCGGTGTCCACCGGCAGCCCGCCGCAGGTCTACACGTACGCGGACGCGGTCGCGGCGGTGCCGCTCGGCAGCGTGGCTCAGTGGCAGAAGGGCGCCCCCCTGATGCAGCAGCTGTGGCTGGCGTCGTCCGGTTCCGCCGGCCCGCAGGAACGGGCACGCCCGCAGCCGCAGCGGCCACGGGCGCACCGCCCGCCGCAACCGCGCCAGCGGCGCCGTATTCAGGCCAGGAACAGCAGCTCGCCGTCGTCTGCTCGGACGGCCCAGATCCTCGCGACCCGGGCGCCTACCCGGCGCTGGCCCGGCTCGCCTACGCCCGGTCGGGCGGTTTCGGGCTGGAGCTCACCTGGCAGTCGGAGGAATGCGCCGACTGGCCGGCCACCGCTGGACAGGACCGCTACTCGGGGCCGTGGAACCGGCCCACCGCCGGGAGCATCCTCCTGTTCGGCAACACCGGCGACCCGGCCACTCTCTATCAGGACTCGGTCGCGCTCTCCCACGAGCTGGCTCACTCCCGCCTGCTGACGATCGACGGGTACGGCCACACCGAGACCAACAACCCCAGCACCTGCGCGCTCGGCTATGGGCTGCGCTACCTGCTCACCGGTGCCCTGCCGCCCGCCGGAACGGTGTGCCAGCAGAACGCCACGCCCTTCCCCGATGACTGAACCGTTCGACGGCCTATAGCCCGTCGTTTGGTTCATTCATCCGCTCGCGGGAGCGAAGCGGCGCAGCAGGTAGGTGGAGAAGTAGCTGCCGTATTTGCGCTGCAGCTCCGGAAGCTGCCAGTCCCGGCCGCTGATCGTGTGGCGGCAGGATGGCGTGCCGCAGTTGCAGGTCATCGGGTCGTCGGCGTCGTCAAACAGCGCGTAGTCGGTAGTCAGCTCCTCCCCCGCCGCCACGTCACGCATGGCAACCAGCACGATGTTGCCGGCGAACCCGACGTTCGGCTCGCAGGAGTGGTTGATGAACAGCATGACCGGCTCGTATTCGGCCTCGTCCAGCGCCACCAGGTGAAACCCGTCGGCGACCTGGACGTCGGAGTTGCGCAGCCGTTCCGGCAGCGCCTCCAGGGTGGCGGTGTCGACGAGGTGACCGCCCTTGATCGCCAAGATCTCGTCCTTGGCGATCGGCGCCACCGCGATCAAGCCGCGGCCCGCGATCCCGCTCGGCTGGCCCTTGACCGCCTTGGGCGAGATGTAGCTGGAAACGAGCACCGCTAGGGCTCGGTGGGCAGCGGGGGCAGCTTTCCCGTGGCCTCGTAGTCCGCGATCTCCCCCAGCCGCCTGGCATGCCGCTCAGCGCCGGAGAACTCGGTCTCGACGAACATCCGCGTGAACGACACCGCGTCCTCGACGGAGTACATGCGGGCACCGAGGCTCAGCACGTTCGCGTTGTTGTGCAGGCGGGCGAGCTGGGCCGTTTCCTCGCTCCAGGCGATGGCAGCCCGCACTCCGCGAATCTTGTTCGCCGCGATCGCCTCGCCGTTTCCCGAGCCGCCGATGACGATGCCCAGGCTGCTCGGGTCCTTGACGGCGGCGTCCGCGGCGCGCATGACGTACGGCGGGTAGTCGTCGTCATCGCGCTCGGCGTCCGGGCCGCAGTCGACCGGATCGTGGCCTGCCTGCTTCAGCCACTCGATGAGGCGGCTCTTCAGCACGTAACCCGCGTGGTCGGATCCAAGGTAGACACGCACGGCATCAGTCTGTCAGAACCGCCGACGGCGGGTGGCCGATGGGAAGGGTGGGGCCAGGGATGGCCGGGTGGGCAGACAAGGCAGGGATGGCCGGGTGGGCAGACAAGGCAGGGATGGCCGGGTGGGCAGAGAAGGCAGGGATGGCCGGGTGGGCCAAGGACGGGGTGGGAGCGAAGGGCCGGGTGGACCCGGGATGGCCGGGTGACCGGGGCTCAGTCGAAGATCGGGTCCCTGGTGCGGCTGCGCTTCAGCTCGAAGAAGCCGTCGGTCCCCGCCACGGCCAGCACGCCATCCCAGAGCCTGGCCGCGGCGTCGCCGCGCGGAATCGGTGAGACCACCGGACCGAAGAAGGACACGCCATCGACCGAGATCACCGGGGTGCCAACCTCGTATCCGACCCGGTCCATGCCGTCGGCGGTCGACACCCGGAGCGCTTCGTCGTAGGACGGATCGTCCATCGCGTCCGCCAGGTCCGCAGGCAGGCCGGCCTCGGTCAGCGCGGCCTCGACCGTGGCCCGGTCCTTCGCCGCCTGCTCGTGGTGGAACCGTGTGCCGAGCGCGGTGTACAGCGGCAGCAGCACCTCGGGGCCGAACTTCTGCTCGGCGGCGATCGCGACCCGCACCGGTCCCCACGCCTGGGCCATCAGCTCACGGTACTGCTCGGGCAGGTCCCTGCCCTCGTTGAGCACGGCGAGGCTCATCACGTGCCAGTGCGCCGCCACCGGGCGCACCTTCTCGACCTCGAGCAGCCAGCGCGACGCGATCCACGCCCACGGGCACAGCGGGTCAAACCAAAAATCGACGGGGGTTGGCTCCTGCTGGGCCATGGACATACTCCTTGGGGGAAGTCGGGGTGACCCTGCTGACAACCTGGGGGCTGGCCGGGTCATTCCACAGGCCCACGTGCGATTATTCTCGCCAGCGTCAGACCGGGAAAGGGATCACGGCAGTGACCAGCAACCTCACGCGCAATGAGGCGCGGGAACGCGCGCGTCTGCTCGATGTGCAGTCCTACGTCGTCGAACTGGACCTGACCGGGGGTGAGATCACGTTCGGCTCGGTGACCACGGTCAGCTTCCGCTGCGCCAGACCCGGGGCGTCGACGTTCATCGATCTCACCGCGCCGGCGGTACACGAGATCACGCTCAACGGGAACGCCGTCGGCCTGGAGAGCTTCGACGGGAACCGGATCAGCCTGGACGGCCTCGCCGAGACCAATGAGCTGCGGATCGCCGCCGACTGCGGCTACTCACGCTCCGGCGAGGGCATGCACCGGTTCACCGACCCCGCCGACGGCGGCGTCTACATGTACACCGACCTCGAGACGTTCGACGCGCACCGGGTCTACGCCTGCTTCGACCAGCCCGACCTGAAGGCCACCTTCGAGTTCCAGGTCACCGCCAGGCAGGGGTGGCAGGTGATCTCGAACACGGCGCCCGAAACGGTCGCGCAGGCGCCGACGGCGAAGACGGCGTTCTGGGCGTTCCCGCCGACCGCGGTGCTGCCGACGTACGTGACCGCGGTCGCGGCCGGCCGGTATCACGTGGTGCGAGACGAGCACGACGGGATCCCGCTCGGCATCTTCTGCCGCGAATCGCTGGCCCCCTATCTGGACCCGGACGAGATCTTCGAGATAACCCGGCAGGGCTTCGACTACTTCCACGCCGCCTTCGGGGTGCGCTACCCGTTCGGCAAGTACGACCAGCTGTTCGTGCCCGAGTTCAAGGCGGGCGCGATGGAGAACGCGGGCGCTATCACGTTCCTCGAGGCCTACGTGTTCCGGTCGCGGGTGACGGACAGCTACCGGGAGGCCCGCGCCGAGACGATCCTGCATGAGATGGCGCACATGTGGTTCGGCGACATGGTCACCATGCGCTGGTGGGACGACCTATGGCTGAACGAGTCGTTCGCCACCTGGGCCAGCCTCGTGGCCGAGGCCGAGGCCACCCGCTGGACCGGCGCCTGGACGACCTTCGCCCAGACCTGGAAGACCGCGGCGTACCGGCAGGATCAGCTGCCATCCACGCACCCGGTCGCGGCCGACATCCCCGACATCGAGGCCGTCGAGGTGAACTTCGACGGCATCACCTACGCCAAGGGCGCGGCAGTCCTCAAGCAGCTGGTCGCCCACGTTGGCCGGGAGAATTTCCTCACCGGGGTGGGTCGTTACTTTGCGCAGCACGCGTGGGGCAACGCCACGCTCGGCGACCTGCTCGCCGCGCTCCAGCAGGCTTCAGGGCGTGACCTGGCTTCCTGGTCGAAGAAGTGGCTCGAGACCGCCGGTGTGAACACGCTGCGGCCGGAGTACCTGGTTGACGCCGACGGCAAGCTCACCGAGTTCGCGGTTCTGCAGGAGGCGTCAGCCAGCCATCCGGTGCTCCGCCCGCACCGCATCGCGATCGGCCTGTACGACCGCACGGAGCGGGGGGGTGTGGAGGGGTCGGCCCCCCGAGGCAGCACCGAGCGGGGAGGCCTGTCCCGGCGGCACCGGGTCGAGATCGACATCGACGGCGAGCGCACAGAGGTGCCGGAGCTGGTCGGGCAGCGGCGGCCGGACCTGATCCTCGTCAACGACGACGACCTGACCTACGCCAAGATCCGCCTGGACGCGCATTCCCTGCGCACGCTCGTCAACGGCATCGGCGAGTTCACCGAGTCGCTGCCGGCCGCGCTGTGCTGGGCCGCCGCGTGGGACATGTGCCGGGACGCAGAACTGCCGGCGCGCGACTACGTGAGCCTGGCCCTGCCTGGCGCGGACGCGATCGAGGACATCACGGTCCTGCAGACCGTGCTGCGCCAGGCCGCGGGCGCGGTGCGCCGGTTCGCCGACCCGGCCTGGCGTGACACGGGGCTCGAGCAGATCGCCGGTGCCCTGCGGGACCTGCTGCGCCGGGCCGAGCCAGGGTCGGATCGCCAGCTCGCGTGCGCCCAGGCGTTTGTCGGGGTGGCCAGCTCCCCCGACGACCTGGCCCTCCTGGCCGGACTGCGGGACGGCTTCGCGACAATCGAGGGCCTCGCCGTCGACACCGAGCTGCGCTGGCAGCTGCTGTACCGGCTGGCCAGCCGCGGTGCGGCCAGCGCGGGCGACGTCGGCGCCGAGCTCGCCAGGGACGCCACCGACGCGGGTGCCCGGCACGCCGCCGCCTGCCGCGCCGCGTTCCCCGACCCCGCGGCCAAACAGGAGGCGTGGAACCAGATCACCGGCGGCACGCTGCCGAACGCGACCTTCCGTGCCACCCTCAACGGGTTCGCCGACCCGGACGCGGAGGAGCTCCTGGAACCGTACGTGAGCCGCTACTTCGACGTCGTCGCGGACATCTGGCGGGACTGGGGCTCGGACATGGCGCAGCACTTCGTCGAGTACGCCTACCCGCGCTGGAAGGTCACACCGGAGGCCATCGCGGCCACCGGCGCCTACATCGAGCGGATGGCGGCGCCGCCGGCACTGCACCGGCTGCTGATCGAGGGCAGGGACGACGTAGCCCGCGCGCTGCGCTGCCGCGAGCGGGACGCCCAGGCGACGTAGCCCGCCCGTACGTAGCCCCGCCCGTACGTAGCCCCGCCCGTACGTAGCCCCGCCGTCAGGGCTTGCTGGCGACACCGCCCCACAGGTTCGAGGGCGTCTTGGCCTCGATCTCGGAGCGCGGCCGCCATTCGGGCACCGGCACCAGGCCCGGCTGCACCAGCTCGAGGCCGTCGAAGAACCCCATGACCTCGGCGCGAGATCGGAACGTGGCTGACTCGGCCGCCCGTGCGTTGTAGCGCCGGCTCGCCTCGGCGCCCGCGGCGGCGTCGATGTCCGACGCCGGGTGGGAAATGGTGAGGAAGCTGCCCGAAGGCACGGCTGTCATCAGCGCTGCCACCGAAGCTTGCGGATCGTCCTGCTCACCGACCATGTGCAGGATCCCCAGCAGCATGACAGCCACGGGCTTGGAGAAGTCGAGCGTGCGTTCGGCCTCGGACAGCACCCTGGCGGTGTCGCGCAGGTCGGCGTCGATGTAGTCGGTGGCGCCCGCCGGGTCGCTCGCCAGCAGCGCCCGGGCGTGCGAGAGCACGACCGGGTCGTTGTCCACGTAGACGACCCGGCAATCCGGAGCCACCGACTGGGCGACCTCGTGGGTGTTGTTCGCGGTCGGGATCCCGGTGCCGATGTCGAGGAACTGCCGGATCCCGGCCTCGCCGACCAGGTAGCTCACCGCCCGCGCCAGGAACGCCCGGTTGGCCTGGACCGAGTGCGCGATGTTCGGATAGGCCTGCATCACCTGGTCGCCGGCCGCCCGGTCGGCCGCATAGTTGTCCTTGCCGCCGAGCCAGTAGTCGTACACGCGGGCGATGTGGGCCACGCTGGTGTCGAACGCCGGCGGGCTGGCGTCGCTTGAGCTCATGCGCGGAAGCCTACGGGAGCGGCGGGCGGCCCGCGGCCGCGGCACAGACCATGCGAAGCAGGGGCACGTCAGGCAGGTTCTCCAGGAGCACTGCCTGGCCATCGGAGTCGCAGAGCGGTATCTGCCAGTTCGGGTACTCGTCGCTGGTGCCGGGGAGGTTCTGGGCGCGGCGGTCGCCCACGGCGTCGGCCAGCGAGACGCCGACCACCGCCGCGGCGGTCAGGTTCAGGTAGCCATACAGCGCCACGGTGAACTCGTCGGGCCCGGGAAGCGGGCCGTCCGGGATTAGCCCGCGCGCGGCTAGCGCGTCGCGCCAGCTCGACAGCATCTCCCCCGCGGCGTCACGTTCCAGATCTTCCTGACGGTTGAGCAACCCGAGCCGGGCCCGCACCGCTACCTGCTCTCCGGTGCGGAACGCGGCGACCGGCGGCACGTCGTGGGTTCCCACGGTCGCCATGCAGTCGCGGCGCCAGTGCTCCGGAGCCAGCGGCGTGCCGTCGGGCTCGCGCGCGAACCAGAGCATCATCGTGCCCATGATCCCGCTGGAAGCGAGGTACTCGCGGATCCACGGGTCGACGGTGCCAAGGTCCTCGCCGATCGCCAGCGCGCCGGCGCCCGCGGCCTGGCCGGCCAGCGCGGCCACCGTGGCCCGGTGGTCGTAGCGGATGTACGCGCCGCGGTCCGGTGTCATGCCGTGCGGCACGCACCACAGCCGCATCAGGCCCATCACGTGGTCGACCCGCAGCCCGCCGGCGTTCCGGAGCGCCGCGGCGAACAGGTCGGCCATCGGCCGGTAGCCGACTTCGGCCATCCGCTGCGGATGCCACGGCGGCTGCGACCAGTCCTGGCCGCGCTGGTTAAACTCGTCCGGCGGCGCTCCCACGGACAGGCCGCCGACCAGCAGGTCCTGGTGCGCCCACGCGTCCGCCCCGCCGGGATGCGCCCCGACCGCGAGGTCCGTGATGATCCCGGTGCCCATGCCGGCCGCGAGCGCCGCCCGCTGCGCGGCCGCCAGCTGCGCGGCGGCGAGCCACTGCAGCCAGGCGTGGAAGTCCGTGTCCGGGTCCGCCCACGGGCCGCCTGGCATCGCGGCGCGCGCCGCTCCGGGGTCGCGATCCGCGGCCGGCCAGGACCGCCAGTCGGGGCCATGCCGGTCGGCGAGAACGCACCAGGTGGCCCAGTCCTCGAGGTCACGGCCCTCGCGCTGGCGGTACCGCTGGTACTCGGCGCGCCGCGCGCCGGTCAGCGGCACGCGGTGGATGATCTCCAGTGCCTCGCGCTTGGCGGTCCACACCGCGTCCCTGTCGATGAGGTCGCCGGTGACGTTCCTGGCCTGGAGCGGGGCCGCCAGCGCGTCGATCCGCTCCCGCTGGCCTGGCTCAAGCCGGCCGAACTCGGGAATGTCCTCGATCCGCAGGTACAGCGGGCTGACGTACCGCCTGGTCATCGGCAGGTACGGGGACGCGCTCACCGGTTCCTTCGGCTCCGCGGCGTGCAGCGGGTTGATCAGCACGAATCCTGCGCCCAGGTCCCGGGCGCTCCAGCTGGCCAGGTCCGCGAGATCACGCAGGTCGCCATGCCCCCACGACCGCCGGGACCGGACGGAGTACAGCTGGACGGTCAACCCCCACGACCGGCCGCCGGGGACCCTGGGCCTCGCCGGGACCGTCGCGCCGTCCCGCCCGGGCGCCGGGTCCGGGCCGCCATGCGGACCGGCTTCGCGCCGCTCCCGTGGCGGCCGCGGCACGGCGTCCAGGGCGGCGAGGATCGCGGCGAGGGTCTCGGCGCTCACCTCGGTCCGCTGCTCGCGCCAGTCCAGGTAGCAGGGGGCGATCCCGGCGGCCTCGGCTCGCCGGATCAGCTCGGGATCTGTCACCGATTAATGATGCGGCAGGCGTCGGCCGTGCCGCGACCGATGACGAACTACCGTGACCTGCGGGTTCCGCCGACCGGGCTCGGCTGGGCTGCGCCCGCGCCCGCGGCGGCCGCGAGCTCGCTGCCCTCGAGGTGCAGCTGGGGCAGGATCGGCTCCAGCCAGCGGGGCATCCACCAGGCCTTGGCGCCGAGCAGCGACATGATCGCGGGCACCAGAATCATCCGGACCAGCGACGCGTCGATGAATACCGCCACCGCCATGCCGATGGCCAGCATCTTCACCGCGATCTGGTCGTTCAGGATGAAGCTGGCGAAGACCGTCACCATGATGGCGGCGGCCGTCGTGATCACCCGTGCGGTGCTGCCGATGCCGATCGCCACGCTGCGGTGCGCGTCGCCGGTGCCGATCCAGGCCTCGTGTACCCGGGAGAGCAGGAACACCTCGTAGTCCATGGACAGGCCGAAGACGATCGCAAACACCATCATCGGCACGTAGGCCGGGATCGGCGACGTGGTATGCACCCCGATCAGGCTCGCGCCCCAGCCCCACTGGAAGATCGCGACGATCACGCCGTACGCGGCGCCGATCGACAGCAGGTTCATGATCGCCGCCTTGGTGGCGATCACCACCGAACGGAACGCGGTGGTCAGCAGCACAAAGGCCACGGCCACGACGACGAGGATCAGGAGCAGCATGCGGCTGGCGATCTGGTCGGTGAAGTCGACGTTGCCCGGGGTGGTGCCGGTGACATAGGTGGTGACGTGGTACTTGGGCAGCACGTCGTTCCGGAGGGTCTTTACCAGGTCGTTCGTCGCCGTGGCCTGCGGTCGCGTGGTCGGGATCGCGTTGAAGACGGCGACGGTCGCCGCACTGTTCTCCGACGTCGGCGACACCGACGCGACGCCCTTGGTGCCCGCGACGCTCTTGGTCATCGAGCTCAGCAGCGACTGGGTGTCCGAACTCGACTGCTTGGGCAGCTTGACCACGACGGTGAGCGGGCCGTTGATCCCGACGCCGAATCCGTCGCTGAGCAGGTCGTAGGCCTGCCTGCTGCTCTGGTTGAGCGGGTTGGTGCCGGGGTCCGGCTGGCCGAGATTGATCGACAGCAGCGGGATCGCCAGCACCAGGAGCACCAGCACGCTGGCGATTCCCCACGGCCATGGCTGCCTGGCGACCCGCCGGCCCCACCGGGCGAACCCGCTCTGCTCGTGCCGCTCCTCGGTCACCTCGGCGGTCCGCTTGGCCTGCTCCTGCGCGGAGACGCCCTGGCGGTGCGCGCGGATGCGGGCGGGCAGCGACCGGATGTTGCTGCGGACCAGGCCCATGAACGACGGAACCAGCGTCAGCGCCGCCATCATCGTCACGAGGACGACGATCGCCGCCGCCGCGCCCATTGCGCCGACGAACGGCACCCCGGACAGGTAGAGGCCGAGGATCGCGACCACGACCGTGCTACCGGCGATGACGATCGAGGCCCCGGACGTGCCCTCGGCTCTGGTCGCGGACTCGACCACGTCCATGCCCTGGTCCAGTTGCTCGCGGTGCCGCGCGGTGAGGAACAGGCCGTAGTCGACCGCCACGCCGAGGCCGAGCAGGGTGGCGACGGTCGGCGCGACGGAAGGGAACGTGCTGACCGCGGCGAGCAGCCCGACCACCGAAAGGCCGGCGCCAACGGCGAAGATCGCCGAAACCAGCGGGATGGCCGCGGTGATGAACGAGCCGAACATGAACAGCAGCAGCACCAGGGCGCAGGCAAGGCCGATCACCTCGGACTTCGTGTCGCCGGTGTCCTGGCCGATCTGCCCGGCGCCGCCGCCGTACTGCACCTCGAGCCCTGCCTTGCGGGCCGGCGCGACCGCCTTGTTCAGCTGGTTCAGGTAGGAGGTGTCCAGGCCCGCCGGGTTATCGCTCCAGGTCACGCTCGAATACGCGATCGTGCCGTTCTTGGAAACCGCGCCGGTCTTCGACGACGCGAACGGGCTGACCGCGCTGGTCACACCCGCCAGCTTGGACACGTTGCTCGTGGCCTGGTTCACCGCCGACTGCTGCTGGGCCACGGTTCCGTGGCTGGCGTGGAACACGATTTGGCCGCCAAAGCCGCCCTTCTGCGGATAGTCGCTATTGAGCAGGTTGAGCCCGTTTGCTGAGCCGCTGCCGGGCACCGTGTAGTCGTTGACGTACTTGCCGCCGAACGCGTGGTTGGCACCGAGCAGCCCGCCGAGAATGATCAGCCAGGCGACGATGAAGACCCAGAAGCGTCGGGCAGCGAATCCGCCCAGCCTCTCGAGCAGATGGTTCATGCTCAGACGCTGGCAGGCCGCCCCGCGGGGTGTCATCACCCGGCCGGGGTGAAGGCCGGGGGTGCCTTGAGGGACTTAGCCGGAACGCGACGCGCGGCGGCCCGACGGGCGCCAGCAGCGCTATCCGGTCGGGGACGGGCTGGGACGAGGGAAGGCCGGGAGCTTGGACGCACACGCCTTCACGGCGGCCGCCACCTTCGGGCTGCTCGGGTCCAGCCCGTTCAGGAAGCGATCGGCGCGAGGCGAGGCCGAGGGCTCGGGCGTAGGCCGGGCGGTCGGCCGGGCGGTCGGGATGGCTTCGCCGTGGTCGGCCAGGCACGTGCGGAAGGCCTGGAACGCGGCTCCGAAGCCGCCACGCCCGCCGAAGCCGCCCTTGGGGCGCAGCGACGCGCACGCCTGCCGGGCCTTCATCATCGCGGAGTTGGCGCTCGGCCGCGCCGTGGGCCGGGCGGAAGGCCTGATGCTCGGCCGTGCGGTCGGAACCGTCACGCCGTGTTGCCGAAGGCAGTCGACGTAGGCGCTGGCATTAGGGCTGGGCGAGGCTGCGGCGGTCACCGCTGCGGTCGGCGTGGCCGACGTGCCACATCCCGAAGCCAGCACCGCGGCTAATGCGCTGCCTGCGATGACGCGAAGGATACGGACGCCGCGCAGTGCGTTCCTGGGAGCGCACGAGCGAGGAAATAGCCTGCTGGACACAGAGTTCTCCTCTGGACACAGGTCGGCACCGCGCTTCCCAAAGGCGCCGGCCATCCTGTAGCTGCCGCTGCGGCAACGCAGAGCAATCTCGCCGGCCAGCTTGAGCGCAGCCTGCGCTACGCTGTTTCTTCGCCAAGGATGCCGAGGCCCGTTTGCCCCGCTTTCGTGCCCCGCCTTACCAGATGGCCGGGTGCCGGTCCCGCCACGGCTGCGCGGCCTCCAACTGGGCCGAGAGCGAGATCAGCGTGGCCTCATCGCCCATCCGGCCGGCCAGCATGATGCCGATCGGCAGCCCGTCGGCGGTCCAGTGCAGCGGCACGCTCACGGCCGGCTGCCCGGAGACGTTGTACAGGGCGGTGTACGGCGTGAACCGCTTCTGCCGCTCGAAGTTCTCGGCGGGGTCGACCTCGTCGAAGTATCCGACTGGGACCGGTGGCGAGGCCAGCGTGGGCGAGAGCACCGCGTCGTAGGCGTTCAGGGCCTCCAGCGCGGTCCGGGTGACCACCTGCAGGTACGCCTGCGCGAACACCAGCTCGGGCGCCCGCACCTCCAGGCCCTTGTCGCGCAGGTAGCGGGTGATCGGCAGCAGCTGTTCCGCCTGCGCCGCGTCGATCGGGGCGAGCGTGGCCATGGCGTACCAGAGCGTCTCGAAAAACGGGACTACGTCGGGCCCGAACGGCATCGCGATGTCCTCGACCTCGTGCCCCAGGTCCGACAGCAGCGCGCTCGCCTCTTCGTAGGCGGCCACGCAGTCGGGATGCACCTCCGCGCCCTCCACCGCGTTCTGCAGCGACCGGCCGATCCGCAGCCGGCCGGGCTCGCGGCCGGCGTAGGACAGGAACGTCTCCCCGGCCGGCAGCGCGGGCAGCGTGTACATGTCGCCGAGACGGTTTCCGGCCATCGCGTCGAGCAGCAGCGCGGCGTCGGCGACCGTATGGGTGAGCGGGCCGTCAATGGACAGCCCGCTCAGGTCGGGCAGCAGCGGCCCGCCGGAGACCCGGCCCCGGGTGGGCTTGATGCCGAACAGCCCGCAGACGCTGGACGGGATCCGGATCGATCCCCCGCCGTCGCTGCCCTGCGCCGCGGGAGCCAGCCCCGCGGCGACCGCGGCCGCCGCCCCACCGCTGGATCCGCCCGCCGACCTGGTCAGGTCCCAGGGCGTCCGGGCCGGCGGCCCGATCCTGGTCTCGGTGTAGCACGGCAGGCCGAACTCGGGCGTGGCCGTCTTGCCGGTGATCACGATTCCCGCCGACCGGAGCGCGGCGACCACATAGTCGTCCTGATCGGCGACGTTGTCGGCGAAGAGCGTCGAGCCGAAGGTCATCCGGACGCCCGCCACCATGTTCAGGTCCTTGATCGGGATCGGGATCCCGGTCAGCGGCGGGAGCGCCGAGCGGTCGTCGCCGCTCGCCTGCGCCACGGCCTTCTCCGCGGCGGCGGCTTCCTGCCGGGCGCGGTCGCCGGTCACCGTGTAGAAGGCGCCGACCTGGTCGCTGAGGCGGTCGATGCGGTCCAGGTAGTGATTGGTGATCTCGACGGGCGACAGCTCGCCAGCCCGGATCGCTGCGGCAAGCTCGGTCACGGACAGGTCATGAATCTGCGTCACGTTACCGAACAGTAGACGGACCCGGGCGGCCCGGTCCAGCCGCGACCGGACCGGGCACCGTGCGCGATCCAGCCGATGCACCCTGCCACCCTGGCGATACGCCCTCCGCCACCCCGGCGACACGCCCTCCGCCACCCCGGCGACACACCATTCGCCACCCCGGCGGCACACCATCCGCGACCCCGGCGGCACACCATTCGCGACCCGGCTCGCGCAAAAACACCCGCCTACCCGCCGCTCCGTATCGGCTCGATTACGCTTTGGCTTGTGGACCCCGAAACCGGGCCGCAGGTGAACACGACCGGACCGGCGGAATCGCGGGGGCGGGGGGACGGGCAGCTAGTCCCCGCTTCCCGCAACGTGCTCGGCGGCTTGGCCGGTGATCCGCGGCTGCCGATATGGATCGTCCGCGCCGTCCTGGCGCTGGCGGCCGGCATCGGCGTCACGTTCTGGCTGGGCTGGCGTTTCGGCCTGACCGCCGCGGCCCTTGTCGCCATCGTCGACACCATCTACCGTTCGAGGACTACGTCGGTCATTCCGGCGTCGGTGCGCGTCACCTCGGCGCAGCGGCGGACCGATCGGCGCCTGCTGCTCATGAGACCGACCGGATACGTCGCGCTGAACCGCCGGGCCATCCCCGGGAGTGACTCGGTGATCGATCACCTCGTCATCGGGCCAGGCGGCGTGTTCGCCGTGGATTCCGAGCGCTGGGATCGCAGGCTTCCGGTCCGCAGCACCCCCGGCGAACTGCTCTACCACGGCCCGTACAGCCAGAAAGAGCGGCTGAAACACGCCCGGTGGGAGGCCGCACAGGCGTCCGGCCTGCTCAGTGAGGCGCTCGGCGAAACCGTCAGCGTCCGACCGGCGATGGCGATCTACGGACCCACGGTGCCGTGGATCGTGGCCAACCTGGACGGCGTGGACGTGTTCGGCGGCCGCAGGGTCAGGAAGTACTTCAGGCGCCAGACCAGGACCAGCCGCGGCGCCCGCCTCGATTCCGCGCAGATCGAGGACATCCACGTCGCGGCGGCCCTCGCGCTGCCGCCGGCTCGCTGAACCGTTCTGGGCGGTGCGCCCGCACCCGGGGACGCGGCGGCGCAACCTGAGCGGCCCCGCGCCCCGCACCCGGGGACGCGGCGGCGCAACCTGGTCGGCCCTGCGGTTAGTCTGTGATCCGCTGAGCAGCGAGCGAAAGAGCGAGGGAAGGCCGTGGCCGCAGCGCGGGACTGGGTGACGGGCGCGCGCCCGCGGACCCTCCCAGCGGCGATCGTCCCCGTCGTCGTGGGCACGGGCGTCGCCGTCGGCTACGGCCGGTTCTCCGCGTGGCGGGCGGCCCTCGCCCTGGTCGTCGCGCTCGCGCTGCAGATCGGTGTCAATTACGCCAACGACTACAGCGACGGGATCCGTGGCACGGATGAGCGCCGGGTGGGCCCGGTCCGGCTGGTCGCCTCGGGACTCGCCAGCCCACGGCGCGTTCTGGCAGCCGCCCTCGGCTGCTTCGCCGTGGCGTGCGTGGCCGGGCTGGTCCTCGCCGCGGTCTCGTCCTGGTGGCTGCTGCTCCTCGGTGCCGCAGCGGTCGCCGCGGCCTGGTTTTATACCGGCGGCAGTCACCCCTACGGCTACCGGGCGCTCGGCGAGGTGTCGGTGTTCCTGTTCTTCGGCCTCGCCGCGGTGGCCGGGACGGCCTATGTCCAGATGGGCCGGATGCCCTGGCTCGCCGTGGCCGCATCGGCGCCGGTCGGGCTGCTCGCCTGCGCGTTGCTGGTGATCAATAACCTGCGTGACATCCCGACCGACAGCCAGACCGGTAAACGCACGCTCGCCGTGGTGCTCGGCGACCACCGGACCCGTGAGCTGTACGTGGCCTGCATCGTGATCCCGTTCTGCGTGGCCGCGGCCATCGCGGCGGCCGACCCGCTCGCGCTGATCGTGCTGGCCGCCGCGCCGTTCGCGCTGGCGCCGCTGCGGCTGGTCCGCCGCGGCGCCTCGGGTCCCGGCCTGATCACCGCGCTCGGCCAGACCGGCCGGCTTCAGCTCGCGTTCGGGGCACTTCTCACCGTGGGCCTGGCCATCCGGATCTGACTCCCAGCTTGCCGGCGACGATGGCGGTCGCGATGCAACCACGCCAGCTTCTCATCGGTACCTATGACTGCGACCGGCGTCACCAGCCGGCCAGGACTGGAGTCAGCATGAGAACGTTCCGCAGCCGCGCGTCGTGGGTCGGGTTTTCCGCAGCGGCCCTGGTCATCTCGGCAACGGGTGTCGCGCTCGCCGCCGAGACCGGCCGCCACCATGTCGCGCGGCCGCACGCCGCCACGGCGCCCGCTCGCCGGCGACCCGCACCGACACCGTCGCCAGCGCCCACACCGCCAGAACCAGTGCCCACGCCGGCAGCGTCGCCGGCGCCCACGCCGGTGCCATCGCCCACGCCTGTGGCCTCGCGCGCTCCGGTACCGTCACCGGCGCCCACGCCGGAACCGTCACCCAGCCCGGTGCCGACCCCGGCGTGTTCGCCCGCACCTACCGCCGCGCCCGCACCCAGCCCTTCACCCACGCCGGGACACAATTAGCCGGGAAGGGAGCCACCAACGCAGTGAGCCCCGAGGAGTTCACTGATTTCTACGCCGCGTCATTTCGGCGGCTGGTCGGCCAGCTCTACGCGATGACGGGGAGTCACGCCGAAGCCCAGGACGCCGTCCAGGAGGCGTTCATCCGGGCCTGGGCCCATCGCAGGCAGCTCGAGCACAGCGGCGCTCCCGAGGCTTGGGTGCGGGCCACCGCGTGGCGCATCGCGGTGTCACGGTGGCAGCGCGCCCGGCTCGGCCGTGCGCTGATGCGCTCCAGCCCGTCGGCTGCGACCATCGACGGGCCCAGCCCCGACCGGGTGGCACTGATCGAAGCGCTGCGCCAGGTGCCCGCCGAGCAACGGCGAGCGCTGGTCCTCTACCACGTGTGTGATCAGAGCGTGGCACAGATCGCCGCCGAGACCGGCGTCCCGGCTGGAACGGTGAAGGCGCAGCTGGCCCGGGGCCGCGCCGCTCTCGCGCCCTATCTGCGTGAAACCGCTATCCCCAACGGCGCGGGCAGCGCGGACAGGAGGTGACCCATGCCTGAACTCGGAGACGAACTGCGCATCCTCGCCGATCTGGGCGCGCAGGAGGCGAAGCCGGTGCCGCCGGCCGAGGTCATGCGCTGGGGCGATCGCCGGCGCCGCCGGCGAGGGCTACGGGACGGGTTCGCGGCCGTCGCGGTGGCCGGAGCCGTGGCCGCGGGCGTCATATCGGGCATCCCGGCGGGCCAGCACGCGACCCTGCACCATCCCGAGACCCGGCCCGCGGCCCCGCTGCCATCGCCCGGGCCGACCCTGCCGGCGCCCACACCGTCACCGGCGCCCGGCATGCACACACCGTCCCCGTCCCCGTCCCCGTCGCCGTCCCCGTCGTTGGCGCCGGGCCAGTCGGCCTTCACACCTTCTCCGTCGCCGTATCCGACCGGCTCACCCAGCCCCTCGCGAACCCCGTCGGCGTCCCAGCCTCCGACGGCAACGCCTACGCCTGAGTCATCACTGGCCGCCCCCTAGGGCACGCGCCGGCTGAGGCCGGGGTCACTGGCCATGGGCCCCGCCCACCTGCGCGGCGTCTTCGGCGGCTTCGGCCACCGCTGCCGCCAGTTCCGCATCACCGGCGGCCACGGCCCCGGCTGTCGCGGGGCTCGCCGCATTAGCCTCAGTGTTCGCCGCCGTGGCCGCAGGGCGTGTCGCCGCCGTGGCCGCAGGGGTCGCCGCCGTGGCCGGAGGGTTCGCCGCCGTGGCCTCAGTGTTCGCCGCCGTGGCCGCAGGGGTCGCCGCCGTGGCCGCAGGGGTCGCCGACGCTGGATCGGCACCGTTGGCGATGGCCTCAGCGCCTGCCGACGCCGTGCCGGTGCCGTTGGCCGGGGCCTCAACCTGAGCAGGCCCGGACGAGTGCGGCACCTCGGCGCGTCGCACGCTCGGCAGCTGTACCGAGGGGCCCTGGCCGTTCTCGGCGCCGCCGCCCCCCTCGAACGCCGAGGACAGGCTCTTCAGCGCGCTGGTCAACTCGCTGGGAACCATCCAGACCGTGTTGCCGGGACCCTGCGCGAGCTGCGGGAGGGTCTGCAGGTACTGGTAGGCCAGCAGTTTGGGATCGGGATCGTTGGCGTGGATCGACTGGAACACGGTGCCGATCGCCTGCGCCTGGCCTTCCGCCTTCAGGATCGCGCTCTGCTTCTCGCCCTCGGCCCGCAGGATGTTGCCCTGCTTGTCGCCGTCGGCGGTGAGGATCTGCGACTGGCGGATGCCCTCGGCGTTCAGGATCGCGGCCCGCTTCTCCCGCTCGGCCCGCATCTGCTTCTCCATCGCGTCAATGACGCTCTTCGGCGGGTCAATGGCCTTGATCTCCACCCGGGTCACCCGGATCCCCCACTTGCCCGAGGCGTCATCCAGGACGCCTCGGAGCATCGTGTTGATCTTGTCGCGCGAGGTCAGGGTCAGCTCCAGGTCCATGGACCCGATCACACTGCGCAGCATCGTCGCGGTGAGCTGCTCGATTGCCTGGATGTAGTTGACGATCTCGTAGTCGGCCGCGCGCGGGTCGGTGACCTGGAAGAACAGCACCGTATCGATCTTCACGACCAGGTTGTCCTCGGTGATCACCGGCTGGCCGAGGAATGAGACCACCTGCTCGCGCAAGTCGATCAGCGGCTTCACCCGGTCGACGAACGGGACGATCAGGTTCATGCCCGGTTCCAGCGTCTTGCGGTACCGGCCCAGGCGTTCGACGTTGCGCGCCCGCGCCTGAGGCACGATGCGAACGGTCTTGTAGACGACGAGCCCCGCCAGCAGGGCGGCGACCACGACGACGATGAGGACAGCCAGTTCCATGGCTACTCCCGGGGATAAACGAGCGCGGTTGCGCCCTCGATCAGCAGAACGTCGACGGTGGTGCCCTTGGGAATCGTCAGGGTTTCGTCGTAGGGCCGCGCCGACCACTCCTCGCCGCCGATCCTGACCCTCCCGCTCTGCGCGGTGACGTCGTCGAGGACGTAGGCCGACCGGCCGACTAGCGCCGCCGTCCCGGTGCGCAACAACGGCGGCTGCCTGATGTGGCGCATCGCGAACGGCCGGGCAATCCCCAGGCCGGCCGCTGACGCAATCGCGAACGCGCCGAACTGGAGGGCCACGTTCCCCCCGGCGAACCCGACACCGGCACCGACCAGCGCGGCAGCGGCCACAAGGCCGAATGCCAGCGTCGCGGTCATGACCTCGGCTACACCGAGCACTGCGGCGACGACCAGCCAGATGATCCAGGTCCCCATAGCTGCTCCGGGGAGGTGAACGAGCACTTAATCCGACAGTAACCCCGGAGGTGTACCCAGCGCATCATGGCGCCATAGCAGTGTGGCCCCACCCTTCACACCAGGTCTCTGAGCAGGCAGCATGGAGTGACCGATATTCAAAGGATCTAGACATGCCCACTGCATCCCAGCTTTCCTACAGCCACGGCACCTCGTCCACGCCGCTGCTCGGCGAGACGATTGGGGACAATTTGCGGCGCATCGCCAACCAGTTCGGCGACAGCGAGGTCGTGGTTGACGTGCCCAGCGGCCGCCGCTGGACCTACCGGCAGTTCGACGCCGACACCGACGCGCTCGCCCGGGGGCTGCTCGCTGCCGGGATCAAGGCCCGCGACCGGGTCGGCATCTGGTCCCCTAACTGCGCGGAGTGGGTGCTGCTGCAGTTCGCGACCGCGAAGATCGGCGCGATCCTGGTCAACATCAACCCGGCATACCGCAGTCACGAGCTCGAGTTCGTGCTGCGTCAGTCGGGGGTCCGGCTGCTCGTCAGCGCGGAGAGCTTCAAGACCAGCGACTACCGCGCGATGGTCGGCGAGGTCGGTGGCAGCCTGGACAGCCTCGAGCGGGTGATCTTCCTCGGCACGCCGGAATGGGACGAACTATTTGCAACGGGGCAAAGTGTGGGCGGGGACGCGCTGGAAGCACGTGAGGCCGAGCTGGCGTTCGACGACCCGATCAACATCCAGTACACCAGTGGCACGACCGGCTTCCCCAAGGGCGCCACGCTGTCGCACCACAACATCCTGAACAACGGCTTCTTCATCGGCGAGGCGTGCCGGTACACCGAGCGGGACCGGGTCTGCATCCCGGTGCCGTTCTATCACTGCTTCGGCATGGTTCTCGGCAACCTGGCCGCGGTCACGCACGGCGCCTGCATCGTCATACCCGCCCCGGGATTCGACCCGGCCGCCACACTCCGCGCGACGGCGGACGAGCGGTGCACGTCGCTCTATGGGGTGCCGACGATGTTCATCGCCGAGCTCGCCCTGCCCGACTTTGGGGATTACGACCTGACCTCGCTGCGTACCGGGATCATGGCCGGCTCGCCATGCCCGGTCGAGGTGATGAAGCGCGTGGTCAGCGAGATGCACATGGCCGAGGTCACGATCGCCTACGGGATGACGGAGACCTCGCCAGTGTCCGCCCAGACCACCGCGGACGACGACATGGAGCGCCGGGTATCCACGGTCGGCCGGGTGCACCCGCACGTTGAGGTCAAGATCATCAACCCGGACAACGGACTGGTCCTGCCGCGCGGCGAGCCCGGCGAGATGTGCACCAGGGGCTACTCGGTGATGCTCGGCTACTGGGACGAGCCGGAGAAGACAGCCGAAGCGATCGACGCTGGCCGCTGGATGCACACTGGGGACCTCGCCGTGATAGACGCGGCGGGCTACCTGAACATCGTCGGCCGGATCAAGGACATGGTCATCCGCGGCGGCGAGAACGTCTATCCGCGCGAAGTCGAGGAGTTCCTCTACACCCACCCGGAGATCGAGGACGTCCAGGTCGTTGGGGTGCCGGACGAGAAATACGGCGAGGAGCTGTGCGCCTGGGTGAAGCTGCGCCCCGGCTCCGGGCTGGCCGAGGAGGACGTCCGCGCGTTCTGCGTCGGCAAGATCGCGCACTACAAGGTGCCGCGGTACGTGCGGTTCACCCAGGAGTTCCCGATGACCGTGACCGGCAAGGTACAGAAGTTCAAGATGCGCGAGACGTCGGTCGCCGAGCTCGGCCTCGAAGCAGCCAGCCAGGCCCGCACCGCCTGACCCCCGGCGTCACCACCTGACCGACCGGGCATGGCGCTGTTTCATGATCGTGGTAGAAAAAGACGCGCATCTGGTTGTTATCTACCACGATCATGGAAATCGAATGTCTGAGCGGATCTCGATGGAGGCCGCTGGGGCTTTCCGGGGCATTGCGTTTGCGCTAGAGGAGCGAGGTGGGGACTCACGCCACCATTGGGCGCGGTGCGGGCGCCGTTTTGTGGGCGCGGGGTGGCGGGTGCGGTTAGTTTTTGCGGCCGCCGGTGACGGCCAGCGTGACACCGAGCCCGATCATCGCGAGCCCGCCGACACCGCCGACCAGCCCCAGCCGCCTCGGGGACCTGGCGAACCACGACCGCACGGTGCTTGCGGCCATCCCGTAGCAGACGTCCGAGGCCATGCCGATCAGCACGGCCACCGTGCTGAGGATCAGCATCTGGGCGGTGACATGCCCGGCCGCCCGGTTCACGAACTGCGGCAGCACTGCGGCAAACAAGATCACGCCCTTCGGGTTCGTGACCCCGACGATGAAGCCCTCGCGCACCGACTGCACGCCACCGCGAGGCTCGGCGGCCTCGGTGAGCGCGCGGGCCAGCGAGCCGCGCCTGCGGAACGCCACGACGCCGAGCCAGACCAGGTAGACGGCGCCGACCAGCCGGATAGCGGTGAAGAAGGCCGCCGAGCGCTCGACGATCGCCCCGATGCCGAAGGCCACACACACCGCCAGCACGAAGTTTCCGGAGGAATGCCCGGCCACGGACGCCAGCGCCGTCCTGCGGCCGTGCGCGAGGGCCCGGCCGATCACAAACAGGACGCCGGGCCCGGGGATGACGATCAGCACGACCGCAGCGGCCGCGAACCCCGCAAACTGCCCCGCCGAAATCACACCGCAACCATAACGCCCGCGGGGCGACCCACTAACCGATACCGGGCTCGGCGACGGTCTGGAGTCCTGGCGGGAGACCGCGGCGATCCTGATAACCCTTACCGGGGGCGGGTGGCCGGGCTGGATACTTGGCGGATGCCTGGCGACAGCGGTGACAGGTTCGCGGAGATGACAGTAACGCCCTGGCGGCACTGGAGCGGGAGCGCGTGCTCGATCCCGGCGTGCTGACCGCGCTGCGCGATCGGCACGCGGAGATCCTCGCCGGGCTCGACGGCGTCGGCGGCCCCGAGCTGGTCCTGCACGGGGACGCTCACCCGGGCAACCTGCTCTGGACGGCCGCCGGCTGGTTGTGGACGGACCTGGAGGAGACCTGCCGCGGGCCGCGGGCGTTCGACCTCGCCGTGCTGGTTCGCGGCCAGAGCGCAGCCGGCGCGGCCACCGCGCTCGCGGCCTACGCGGACGTGACCGGGACTCCGCTGCCCGAGCCCGGGGAGCTTGCCTGGTTCGACTGGGCGCGGGCACTCGAGGGCGCTGTCTGGACCGCGGCCATGGCGCACCAGTACCCGGCCAGGTACGCCGAGCGGGCCCCGGGCGTGCTTGCCAGCGTCCTGGCAGCCAGGCGGCCGTCGCCAGGTCCGGGCCTGGGGCGCACTATGGAGGCATGAAGGCGCGATCCTCCCGGTATGCGGTGCCGGGGCCGCGCGGCAGCCAGGTGGCCACGGTCCTCGCATCGCTCGCCCGTGACCCGCTCGGCGGCTACGTGCGCCTGGCCGCCAGGTACGGGGATACGGTCAGGTTCCCCTACTCGCCCGGGAGCGGGTTCTACCTGCTGAGCAGGCCGGAACACGCCGAGCACGTGCTGGCCGCCAATCAGGACAACTACGTCAAGGCGTTCACCTACCGGCCGCTTCGGGCGCTGATCGGAGACGGGCTGCTGACCAGCGAAGGCGACCGCTGGCGGCAGCACAGGCGGTTGATCCAGCCACTGTTCTCACGGCGGCACGTGGCCATCTTCAGCCCGGCGATGACCGATGCCGCACGCCGGCTGACGGCCCGCTGGGACAGGCTTCCCGACGGGACGGTGATCAACGTCGCCGCGCAGCTGAGCGCGGTGGCACTGGACATCGTGGGCCGCGCGCTGTTCGGCTCCGACTTGAGCGGCGAGGCCGACCAGGTGGGCCGGGCGATGGACGCCTGGCAGCGCGTAGCGATGCTGGCCACGTTCGTCCCGCTGGCGTGGGGCCCGCGGTCAACCCGCGCACTGAAGGTGGTTGCGCGCCGGGCTGGCCACACCCCCGAGGGGATCGAGGGCCCGGTGGGCCGCATCGTGTCCGGGCGCCGCGCCGCCGCGCGGGACGCCGGCCGCCACGCTGGCGGCGCCTCGGCTGGCGACCTGCTCGACGTGCTGCTGGCGGCACGCGCCCCGGACGGCTCGCCGCTCACCGACGCCGAGATCTGCGACGAGGTGGCCACGTTCATGCTGGCCGGCCACGAGACGACGGCGAACACGATGTCCTGGACCCTGGCCCTGCTGTCGGCGTATCCGTCGGCCAGGCAGCAGCTCGAAGCCGAGGTTGACTCCGTGCTCGGTGATCGTGACCCCGCGGCCGAGGATGCGGACAAGCTGACGTGGACGCGCGCAGTCGTGTCCGAGGCGCTGCGGCTCTACCCGCCCGCCTGGACCATCGAGCGGAACGCACTGGCCGACGATGAGGTGGCGGGCACGGACGTTCCGGCCGGGAGCCTCGTGGCGATTCCTCCGTACCTGATCCACCGGCACCCGGACTTCTGGCCCGACCCAGCCGGGTTCGACCCACGCCGGTTCCTGGCGGACGGCGAGGCGGCATCTGGTAACGGGCAGCCCGTGCACCGGTATGCGTACATCCCGTTCGGCGGCGGGCGGAGGGCGTGCGTGGGCGCGTCCTTTGCCGAGCTCGAGACCATGCTGGTGCTGGCGACCATCGCCCGCCGGTACCGGCTGGAGCTGACGGTGCGCGGGATCCCGACTCCCAGCGCCAACATCACGCTCCGGCCGGGCCGCGGGCTGCCGATGCGGCTGCTCCGCCGCTCCTGAGGCCGCTGAGGGCCGCCCGGACGGTCAGGCGCTGGCCGCGTGGGACGCGGGGCCCGAGCGCAGCTCGAGCTGGTCGAGGAGGGTGAGCGTGGCTCCGGCGATCGCGTCAACGGCGTGGTCGAACGCCTCGGCGTTGTGCTTGGCCGGGCGGCGGAATCCGCTCACCTTCCTGACGTACTGCAGCGCTGCGGCGCGCACGTCCGCCTCGGTGACGTTCTCGGTATAGGGCTCACGCAGGGTCTTTATGCTCCGGCACATACCGCGACGCTATGCGAAGAACGGCCTGCTCCGCCACGAGCTGCGCCACGACAGGGCTACTGCTCGCTCGCTTGCCATGAGTCGAGGACCTTGTCGATGCCGGCGCGGACGTGATCCCTGGCGACGTCCCGTGGCGTCCCCGACATCAGCAGCTTGTCATAGCCGGTGTCCTCGTGCCGGATCGAGGCGACCACGGCGAGCCTGATGGCCTCGGCGTCGAGCGCGCGGCCAGCGGCCGAGCGGCCCACCCGCCCGCTTCCGCGAGCCGCTGTGTGCGCGGCGATCGCCCTGGCCCGGGCCGGCGGGCATCCCGGATACAGCCGCGTGATCTGGATGGCGAGCCTGTCCTGAAATTCGAGGTCCTGGCCTGCCCTTCGCTCCGCGTCCCGCTCTTTGCGCCGCTGCCGCGCGTCCGCGTCGGCCAGGCACTGCTCCTCGGCCCGCTCCAGGGCCGCCTCCTCAACCAGAATCCCCTTGCGCTCGTACCGCTTCCGTGACCGGCTCCACCGGACGACCACGGCCGCGAGAGCGCTGTCGGCCTTCGCACGCCGCGACAACGCCGCGTCTCCTGCCGGGAGGAACACCAGATGGTCCATGTCCGCGCAGGTCAGGCATTGCGGGCCGGGATCCTCCATGATCAGGTACGGACCCGTGCCGCCACAGCTGGCACAGCTGAACTCCTTGAGCGGTTCGATGACCACCAGGTCCGGGGCGCGGCCCTGCCGCTCGGCCATGCCTGCTCCTCTGCCCGTCAGCCGCTGTAGCTCCAGGCATGACGGTACGCCACCGGCCGCGCCCCGAATCCGTCGGTCAGGCCACCCTGGTGAACGGACGGTCGGTCGGGACGATCTGGACGCCGAGCGGGAGCAGCGTGATCGGAATGATCTTGAAGTTCGCCAGCCCGAGCGGGATGCCGATGATCGTCAGGCACAGGGCCACGCCGGTCACCAGGTGCCCGATCGCGAGCCACCAGCCGAACAGCACGATCCAGATGATGTTGCCGATCATGGAGCCGACCCCGGCGCTCCGGCGTGGCTCGATCGTCCGGCCGAACGGCCACAGGACATAGCTCGCGATCCTGAATGACGCGATGCCGAACGGAATCGTGATGATCAGGACGAAGCAGATCAGCCCGGCAATCACGTAGGCGATCGACATCCACAGGCCGCAGAGCACGAGCCAGATCACATTGAGAATTATCCTCATCGGCCAGCTTCCCCCTTTGTAAGCCAGCTTGCCCCCGCCTCAACCTTACGCTGGCCTACGTGGGCGCCGACCCGTGCCGAACCAGAGCTGGAGGGCCCGTCGGCGTTTTCTTCTCAGGCCAGGCCGAGCATCTCGTCAAGGCCGACGGTCAGGCCCGGCGGCAGCGACCCGACTCCCCGCACCGCCAGCACCACCCCGGGCATGAACGACGACCGGTCCATGGAGTCGTGCCTGATGGTCAGGATCTCGCCGTGCCCGCCGAGCAGCACCTCCTGGTGCGCCAGCAGCCCGGCCAGCCGCACCGAGTGCACCCGCACGCCGTCCAGGGTCGCTCCTCGCGCGCCAGCGACCTCGGACACGGTGGCGTCCGGGGGCGGCCCGAGCTCGGCGCCGGCTCTCGCCTCGGCGATCAAGGACGCGGTCCGCGTCGCCGTCCCCGAGGGCGCGTCGGCCTTCGCCGCGTGATGCAGCTCGATGATCTCGGCCGACTCGAAGAACGGCGCCGCCTTTGCGGCGAAGTACATCATCAGAACGGCGCCGATCGAGAAGTTCGGCACGATCAGCGCCCGGGCGGACGGGGACTCGCCGAGCCAGTCCCGCACCTCGGCCAGCCTGGCGTCGTCGAACCCCGAGGTCCCCACGACGACTCTGCGGCCGTGCTCCACGCACCATCGCAGGTTGTCCATGACCGCGCCGGGGTGAGTGAAGTCCACGATCACGTCGCACCCGGCCAGCGGATCGCGGGCGTCGCCGACGTCCACAGCAGCCGCCAGCTCGAGGTCGGGAGCGGCGTCGACCGTCCGGCTCACCTCAGACCCCATGCGCCCCTTGGCGCCGAGCACCCCGACCTTGATCATCGTGCCCTCCGCTCGACGTGCAACCGCGTGTTGTGCCGCGCACCTCTCCCAGATCAGCCGAGCGACGCGGCAAACGCGTCCGCGTCGTCGAACGGCCCGACCACCGCGAGCGCCTTGGGCTGGGCCAGCACGCTGGCAGCAACCTCGCGCACGTCGTCATGGGTCACCGCGCCGATGGCCGCCAGGATCTCGTCGACCGGCTCCAGCCGCGGGTAGACGAGCTCGGACTTGCCCAGCCTGCTCATGCGCGACGACGGATCCTCCAGGCCGAGCACGATCGACCCGCGCAGCTGCCCCTTGCCGCGGTCCAGCTCGTCGTCGGTCAGCCCGCCGGAGATCACCTTGGCGATCTCGTCCCGGCATATCGACAGCACCTCGTCAGCCTTGGCCGGCAGGCAGCCCGCGTACACGCCCCAGATCCCGGAATCGGCGTGCTGCGAGCTGAAGCTGTACACCGAGTAGGCCAGGCCGCGCTTCTCGCGCACCTCCTGGAACAGCCGCGACGACATGCCGCCGCCCAGCGCGGCGTTCAGCACGCCAAGCGCGAACCTGCGCTCGTCGGTCCGCGACAGCCCGCCGCAGCCGAGCACGAGGTTCGCCTGCTCAATGCCCCGCGACACGAGCCGGACGCCGGTTCCTGTCGCGGCCTCGGCCGTGCCGGGTGCCAGCAGCCGCGGCGGCAGCGGCTGGGCGGAGCCGGAGAGCGCCGTCCCGAACGCGGCCCGGGTCAGCTCGACCACCTGCTCGTGCTCGAGGCTGCCCGCGGCCGCGACCACCAAGTTGTCGGGCTTGTAGCGAGCCGCGTAATGTTCGCTGATCTGCAAGCGGGTAATCGAGTTGATCGAGTCGACGCTGCCGAGAATCGGGCGGCCCATCGGGGAGTCACCGAACAGCTGCGCCGCGAAGGCCTCGTGCACGGTGTCCGACGGGTCGTCCTCGTTCATCGCGATCTCTTCGAGGATCACGCCCCGTTCGGCGTCGACCTCCTTCTCCTCGATCAGCGAGCTGGTCACCATGTCGGCCAGCACGTCGATCGCCAGCGGCAGGTCGGCGTCGAGCACTCGTGCGTAGTAGCACGTGTACTCCTTGGCGGTGAACGCGTTCAGCTCGCCGCCGACCGCGTCCATCTCCGCAGAGATGTCCAGCGCGCTGCGCCGGGACGTGCCCTTGAACAGCAGGTGCTCAAGGTAGTGCGTGGCGCCGGCATGGGCGAGATCCTCATCCCGCGACCCGACGCCCGCCCAGATCCCGAACGCCACCGAGCGCACGGCGGGCAGCGACTCGGTGATCACCCGCAGGCCGGCCGGAAGGACGGTGCGGGCAACTGTCGAGTCGCCGCCTGCCGGTGGCTGCCCTGTATCCGCGGTCATGAGTTGCGCGGCCCGCGGTGGCGCTCCCGGGTGCGGTAGTGATCGCCTCGAGGCCGGTCACCGCCCCGGTCGCCCCGGTCGCCGCCCCGGTCCCGGCGCTCACCACGGTCACCGTCACGCGAGCGGTGGTCGTCACCGCCGCCGAGGTCCTCCCCAGCCGCCTCACGCTCGACGACCTCGACCGGGACCAGCGACAGCTTGCCCCGGTCGTCGACATCGCGGATCTCGACCTGGATCTTGTCGCCGACCGAGATCACGTCGTCGACGTTCTCGATCCTCGCCCCGCCGTGCAGCTTGCGGATCTGGGTGATGTGCAGCAGCCCGTCCCGGCCGGGCAGCAGCGAGACGAACGCGCCGAATGTGGTCGTCTTCACGACCGTGCCCAGGAACCGCTCCCCGACCTCGGGGATGTGCGGGTTGGCGATCGCGTTGATCGCCGTCCGTGCGGCCTCGGCCGACGTGCCGTCGGTGGCGCCGATATAGATCGTGCCGTCGTCCTCGATGGTGATCTCGGCGCCGGTGTCCTCCTGAATGGAGTTGATCATCTTGCCCTTCGGGCCGATCACCTCGCCGATCTTGTCGACCGGCACCTTGACCGTGATGATCCGCGGTGCGAACGGGCTCATCTCGGCCGGCGTGTCGATCGCCTCGCGCATCACATCGAGGATCGTCAGCCGCGCGCCGCGGGCCTGCTTGAGCGCGGCCGCGAGCACCGAGGCGGGGATGCCGTCCAGCTTGGTGTCGAGCTGAAGCGCGGTGATCACGTCCTTGGTCCCGGCGACCTTGAAGTCCATGTCGCCGAACGCGTCCTCGGCGCCGAGGATGTCGGTCAGCGTGACGTAGTCGCCGCCCTCGTGGATCAGGCCCATCGCGATGCCCGCCACCATGTCCTTCAGCGGAACGCCCGCGTCGAGCAGCGACATCGAGGACGCGCAGACCGAGCCCATCGAGGTGGAGCCGTTGGAGCCGATGGCCTCGGACACTTGCCGGATCGCGTAGGGGAATTCCTCGCGGGTGGGCAGCACCGGGATCAGCGCCCGCTCGGCCAGCGCGCCGTGACCGATCTCGCGGCGCTTCGGCGAGCCGACCCGGCCGGTCTCGCCGGTCGAGTACGGCGGCATGTTGTAGTTGTGCATGTAGCGCTTGGTGCGCTCCGGGTTGAGCGTGTCGATCATCTGCTCCATCCGGAGCATGTTCAGCGTGGTGACGCCCAGGACCTGGGTCTCGCCGCGCTCGAACAGGGCCGAGCCGTGCACCCGGGGCAGCACGCCCGCCTCGGCGGACAGCTGCCGGATGTCGGCCAGGCCGCGGCCGTCGATCCGCAGGCCGTCGCGGATGATCCGCTCCCGGACCAGCTTCTTGGTCAGCGACCGGAACGCGGCGCTGATCTCCTTCTCGCGGCCCTCGAACTGGCCACCGAGGCGCTCGGTCGCCAGTGCCTTGACCCGGTCGGTCTCGGCCTCGCGGTCCTGCTTGCTCGCGATCGTAAGCGCCTTGGCCAGGTCGTCGGAGACCTCGCCGGCCAGCGCGTCATAGACGTCCTGCTGGTAGTCGACGAAGATCGGGAACTCCTGGACCTCCTTGGCCGCGACGGCCGCCACCTGCTGCTGCCCCTCGCACAGGGCCTTGATGAACGGCTTGGCGGCCTCCAGCCCGGCGGCCACCGTGTCCTCGGTCGGCGCCACGGCGCCGTTGCCGGAGTCGGCGAGCAAGCGCAGCGTGCTCGAGGTGGACTCGGCCTCGACCATCATGATCGCGACGTCGCCGTCCTCGAGCACCCGGCCGGCCACAACCATGTCGAAGGTGGCGTCCTCGAGCTGGGAGTAGGTCGGGAAGCCGACCCACTGACCCTTGATCAGGGCGACCCGGACGCCGCCGATCGGCCCGGAGAACGGCAGGCCGGACAGCTGGGTGGAGAGTGAGGCCGCATTGATAGCGACCACGTCGTACAGGGTGTCGGGGTGCAGCGCCATGACCGTCTCGACGATCTGGACCTCGTTGCGCAGCCCGTGCGTGAACGTTGGCCGCAGCGGCCGGTCGATCAGCCGGCAGGTGAGGATCGCGTCCTCGGACGGGCGGCCCTCCCGGCGGAAGAACGAGCCGGGAATCCGGCCCGCCGCGTACATCTTCTCCTCGACATCCACCGTAAGCGGGAAGAAGTCGAGGCCCTCCTTGGGGCGCTTGGACGCGGTGGTCGCGGACAGCACCATGGTTTCGTCGTCGAGATAGACGACGGCCGAGCCAGCGGCGAGCTTCGCCAGCCGCCCGGTCTCGAAGCGGATCTTGTGTACTCCGAGTGCGCCGTTGTCGATGGTGACCTCGGCGGTATGCACACCCTCCTGGATTCCAGTCACGGGTGAGACCTCCTTTGTGAGGTCCCGCGTTGCCCGCCCACCAGTGAGCACGCACCGACTGCCTGGCCGGGCCGGGTGTCGGCCGGTCTTCGATCGAAGTCCTCGGCCCGGGTGAGCGGCGCCGCTTGGTGCGAGCGCTTCCCCCTTGGCCCGAGAACCACTACCGAGGACCGGCGCTTTGGGCGCTCTGAGCGCTCTGGGCCGGGGCCGCGGGACGTCGTTCTGTTTCTTGTCTTTTGCTCTTATTTACTTGTACGGCCGCCGGGCGCGGAGCCCAGCGGGCGGTTTACCGTCAACCTACCTGCGCAAGCCGAGCTTCTCGATCAGCTCGCGGTAGCGGGTGATGTCCTTCCGGGACAGATACTGCAGCAGCCGCCGCCTGCGGCCGACCAGCAGCAACAGCCCGCGGCGGCTGTGGTGATCGTGCTTGTGCACCTTGAGGTGCTCGGTCAGATCCTGGATCCGCCGTGTCAGCAGCGCGACTTGGACCTCCGGCGAGCCGGTGTCACCCTCAGTGGTCGCGTGCCCGGCGATGATCTCCTTCTTCACCGTGGTCTCTAGCGGCACGTTGCTCCTTCGTCATGTGATCGCTGGGCGCCCCGGTGGTATGGTCGCCAGACCGCTCGGGGCAGGATGCGCCTGGGTGCACGTCACACCTTGAAGGCGTGCCTGCTTCCCAGAAGGTCAGCCGCATGAGGGCGCAGCTAACCTGGCCGGATACACCGACCGACTATTCAGGGTATCACGCCGAGCGCCGCATCACGCCCGCAGCAGGACACTGAGCCGCAAACCCCAGGTGCCGCAAACCCCAGGTGCCGCAAACCCCAGGGCCGTGCCGCACACCCGGATGCCGCACACCCGCGACTCCGCACATCCGCAAACCCGGGATGCTGTTACCCGCCCGTGCAGATCAGGCGGGCGGCGTCCGCGTCCAGGTGCATCTGGGCCACCAGGTCGTCGACCGAGTCGAAGCGTTCCATGCCGCGGAGCCTTGCGATGAAGTCCACGGTCACGTGCACCCCGTACAGGTCCAGGTCATCGCGATCCAGGGCATACGCCTCGACACTGCGTTCCTGCCCGTCGAAGGTGGGGTTGGTACCGACAGAGATCGCGGCGGGCCAGCGCTCGATGTCCCGCCCTGACGAGTCCACGCTGGTGAGAAAGCCCGCGTAGACGCCGTCGGCGGGGATCGCGGTGTGCGGGATCGTCTCCAGGTTGGCCGTGGGGAAGCCGAGCGCGCGGCCCCGCTGATGCCCCCGCACCACGACGCCCTCCACCCGGTGCGGGCGCCCCAGGTCGCGTTCGGCCCCGACCACGTCACCGGCCGTGAGCTGGGCCCTGATCCCGGTTGACGAGATCCGGACGCCGTCGTCCGCGACCAGCGGCACCCCCTCGGCGGTGAAGTCGTACTTCTCGCCTAGCTCCGCAAGCAGCGCGACGTCGCCTGTGGCCCGGTACCCGAACCGGAAGTCCTCGCCCACCACGACCCGCGCGGCGTGCAGCCGGTCGACGAGCACGGCGCGGACGAACTCGTCGGGCCCGAGCTGCGAGAACTCGCGCGTGAACGGCAGCACGCACACCGCGTCGACGCCCAGCCCGGCCAGCAGCTCGGCGCGCCGCCTGGCGCTGGACAGGAACGGCGGGTGGGACCCGGGCCGCACCACCTCGTCCGGGTGCGGGTCGAAGGTGACCACCACCACTGGCCGCCCGAGCTCCGCCGCGATCTCGGCGGCCCGGCCCACGACGCGCTGATGGCCCCGGTGCACGCCGTCGAAGACCCCGATGGTGACGACGGAGGTACCCCAGCCGTCGGGCACTTCGTCCAGGCCCTCCCAGCGGTGCATGTACGGTTCCTCCCCCGGTCGCGTCGCCCTGACCCTCCAAGCCTGCCATGCGCCGAGACCGTCCCGTGCGCAGCGGTCACGGGACGAAGACGGCGAGCGGCCTGGCCAAGCCGTCCTGGTCAGTCAGCAGCGCGATCAGCGAGCCGTCCGGGGCGAACGCGGCGACCGGCCCCGGTGGCCCGCCCGGCCAGTCCAGCTCACCGATCGCGATCCTGCCTCCGTGCGCGACCGAGCGGGCCTGATCACCGGTGAGATGCACCGGCCGGAACGCGACGCCAGCCGCCTCGGCCAGCGGGATCACGGCGAATGTGGCCGCGAGCTGATCAAGGGTTGCCGCCGCGGCGATCTCGTAAGGCCCGACGCGTGTCCGGCGCAGCGCGGTGAGGTGGCCGCCGACGCCGAGCGCCCGGCCAAGGTCGCGGGCCAGCGCCCGGATGTAGGTCCCGCTGGAGCAGGTGACCGTGACGTCGGCGTCCAGCAGATCGCCGGCCCGGCGAACGGCCAGGACGTCGAAGGCCGTCACGGTGACGGTCCGGGCCGCGAGCTCGGGCGCTGCGCCCTCTCTGGCCAGCCGGTAGGCGCGCTTCCCGCTCACCTTGATCGCGCTGTACCCGGGGGGCACCTGCTCGATCTCGCCGGTCAGCGCGGCCACGGCCGCTTCGAGCGACGCTTCCGAGATCCCGGCCGCCGAGGTCTGCGCGATCACCTGGCCCTCGGCATCGTCGGTGTCGGTCGCCTCGCCCAGCCGGATCGTGGCCGAGTACTCCTTCTCGCTCAGCGCGAGATGGCCGAGCAGCCTGGTGGCCTTCTCCACCCCGATCACGAGCACCCCGGTGGCCATCGGGTCCAGCGTGCCCGCGTGCCCGACGCGGCGGGTCCCGGCCAGGCGGCGGATCCGCGCCACAACATCGTGCGAGGTAAGCCCCTGTGGCTTGTCGACGATGACCAGGCCGCTGGTCACCCGTCCCTGCTCGCCAGGCCCACTTCCCTGGTCGCCAGGCCCGCTTCCCTGCAGCTGGCTGCCGCCCGCCGCCTTCGTCACCGCCCGCCGGCCGGGGCGGGCACGATCGCGAGCTGGCGGCGCAGCGCGGTCATCACGTCCGCGACCGGGCCGTGCGCGGTGAAGCCCGCCGCGAGCCGGTGACCTCCGCCACCTAGCGCCACGCAGGCGCGGGCGACGTCTGCCTGGCCCTTGGACCTGGCCGACACCTGCCAGCACCCGTCGTCGTCCTCCTTGAGCACGACCGCCACATCGGCCTCGTCGGTGCGGCGTACCACGTCGATCACTGATTCGGCCGCCTCGTACGGCAGCCCGTGCACCGCCCGGTCATCGCGGGTGACCGTCGTCCACACCAGGCCATGGCCGGCCACGGCGTCCGGCTCGAGCTGCGCCCGCCCGAGCACGGCGGAAAGCAGGCCAAGGAACCCGAACGGGCCGCGGTCCCAGAGCTCGTGCGCCACCGCTCCGGGCTCGATGCCGGTCTGCAGCAGCCGCGCGGCGAGCTCATGCACGCCAGCGGACGTGTTCGAGTACTTGAACGAGCCGGTGTCGGTGACCAGGCCCGCGTACAGGCCGAGCGCGATGTCCCGGGTCAGTGTCACGCCGAGCCTGCTGACCAGCTCAAACGCAAGCACCGCGGTCGCCGCGGCCGCGTCATCGATCAGGTTGACGGTGCCGAACCTGGTGTTCGAGGCGTGATGGTCGAGGACGATCAGCTCGTCGGCCGCCGCCGCGCTCGCCTCGAGCAGGCCGAGCCGGTCCGGGCTGGCCGCGTCGAAGGTCACCATGACCTGGGGCCGCTCGGGAAACGCGTCCGGCGGGCTGAGCAGCTCGGCGCCGGGGAGGAAGTTAAGAATGCGCGGGATCTCGAATGGCAGGTCGCCAAACGAGGCAACGATCGCGACCGGCGCGGAGCCCGCCGGGCCGCAGCGTGCGCGCAGGGCGTGCGCGACCGCGAGCATCGAGCCGAGAGCGTCCCCGTCCGGGCGGATGTGGCAGGCCAGGCAGATCTCGGTGGCTCCGTCCAGCGCCTTGACGGCCCGCGCCCACTCTTCCTCGGTGCCCACTTGCTCGGTCGTCACGACCGTGAGTATCTCGCGCTGCCGTTGCCGGCCGCCGGGTAATCGCCCATGCGGGGGGCTCCGTCACCCACAAACCCCCCACGGAAAACCCCTACGGGGGGCTGGGTCGCGGGCACTCCGAAACCCTGCTGCGTGCCCGGTCAGCTACGGCCCGTCCCGGGCGCGGGGTAGTTGCCGAGCGGGCCGCCACGCGCGTGGCCGTCGCCGTGCACCGCGTCCTCGTCGTCTGGGTGACCATCGGAGCCGGCTTCATCATCACCGGCCGGCTCCGGGCGAACCCGGTAGGGATCCGGGTCGCCGGCAGGCTCGGCACCCACCCGCGCGGCCGCGACCTGCGCGTCGGCGACGCGCGCCCGGGCCACGAGCTCCTCGATATTGCGCGCCGTGTCGGGCACCGTGTCCTGCTCGAAGGTGATCGAGGGCGTGTGCTTCACGCCGGTCTGCTTGCCGACCTCGGAGCGGATCAGGCCCGTCGCGCTGGCCAGCGCGACGGCCGACGCGGCGCGTTCCTCCTCGGAGCCGTAGACCGTGTAGAACACCGTCGCCTCGCGCAGGTCGCCGGTCACCCGGGCCGCGGTCACCGTGACGAAGCCGAGCCTCGGGTCCTTGATCCGGCGCTCCAGCATCTCGGCGACGATCTGCGCGATCGCCTCGCCCAGCCTGCGCGCCCGGCCCGTGTCCACCATGGCTGGCTCACTCCTCCTCGCTGAACAGCCGCTGCCTCGCGGACAGCAGCTCGATATCGGGTCGGCCCGCGACGAAGCGCTCGCACGCGTCGAGAACCTCGGCGGCCCGCGCGGCCGTCGAGGCCGCCACCGCCACGCCGATCTCCGCCCGCCGGTGCAGGTCGAGGTGCCCGGTCTCAGCCACGGATGCGGCCGGGAAGCGCCGGGCGACCTCGGCGATCAGCGGCCGTACCGCCGAACGCTTCTGCTTCAGTGAGCGCACGTCGCCGAGCAACACGTCCAACGTCAGGGCACCCACGTACACGGTGGCTCCTTCGGCGGCGGGCTGCTGGATTCGCGTCAGGCCCTGGGCTTCTCCCGCATCTCGAACGTCTCGATTACGTCAGCGACACGAACATCGTTGTAGCCGAGGCCGATACCGCACTCGAAGCCCTCGCGGACCTCGGTGGCATCGTCCTTGAACCGGCGCAGCGACTCGATGCTGAGGCTCTCTGAGACCACGACGCCGTCGCGGACCAGGCGGGCCTTGCTGTGCCGCGTGATCGTGCCGGAGCGGACGATGCAGCCCGCCACGTTGCCGACCCTGGGCACCCGGAAGATCTCCCGCACCTCGGCGCGGCCGAGCTGAATTTCCTCGAAAATCGGCTTCAGCATGCCCTTGAGCGCGGCCTCGACTTCCTCGATGGCCTGGTAGATCACCGAGTAGTAGCGGATGTCCACGCCCTCGCGCTGGGCGAGTTCACCGGCCCGGCCCGCTGGGCGGACGTTAAAGCCGATGATCACGGCCTCGGAGGCGATGGCCAGGTTGACGTCGTCCTGGGTGATCGCGCCGACGCCGCGGCCGATGACCCGCAGGACGACCTCCTCGCCGACGTCGAGCTGGAGCAGGGCATCTTCGAGCGCCTCGACCGAACCGGACACGTCGCCCTTGATGATGAGCAGCAGCTCTTCCCGCTCGCCGGACTTGAGCGCCGACTCCAGGTCCTCCAGGGTGACCCGCGGCCGCCGCTGCGCGAACATCGCGCTGCGCTCCCTGGCCTCGCGCCGCTCGGCGATCTGCCGGGCGACCCGGTCGTCGTCCACCACCAGGAAGCTGTCGCCGGCGTTGGGCACCGCGGTGAGACCGAGTACCTGCACCGGGCGGGACGGCGGCGCCTCGCTGACCGTGTCACGGTTCTCGTCGAGCATGGCCCGGACCCGGCCGAACGCCTCGCCGCAGACGATCGAGTCACCGACCCGCAGCGTCCCGCGCTGCACGAGCACGGTGGCGACCGGCCCGCGGCCCTTGTCGAGCTCGGCCTCGATCGCGACACCCTGAGCCTGCTGGTCGGGGTTGGCGCGCAGGTCCAGCTCGGCGTCTGCGGTCAGCACGATCGCCTCGAGCAGGTCGTCGATGCCGGTGCCCTCGCGAGCGGAGACGTCGACGAACAGGTTCTGGCCGCCGAACTCCTCGGCCACCAGCCCGTACTCGGTGAGCTGAGCCCGCACCCGCGCCGGGTCGGCGCCCTCCTTGTCGACCTTGTTGACCGCCACGACGATCGGCACGCCGGCCGCCTGGGCGTGGTTCAGCGCCTCGGTGGTCTGCGGCTTCACGCCGTCGTCCGCCGCGACCACGAGCACGACCAGGTCGGTCGTCTCGGCGCCGCGGGCGCGCATGGCGGTGAAGGCCTCGTGACCCGGAGTGTCGATGAAGGTGATCCTGCGCTCCTGGCCGTCGACCTTGGCGTTCGCCTGGTACGCGCCGATGTGCTGGGTGATGCCGCCAGCCTCGTGGGCGACGACGTTCGTGCGCCGGATCGCGTCGAGCAGCTTGGTCTTGCCGTGGTCGACGTGGCCCATCACGGTCACCACCGGCGGGCGGGCCACCAGGTCGCCCTCGTCGCCCTCGTCCTCACCGAACTCGATGTCGAACGCCTCGAGCAGCTCCTTGTCCTCTTCCTCCGGGGAGACCACCTGGACGTTGTAGTTGAGCTCGGCACCGAGCAGCTGGAGCGTCTCGTCGTTCACCGACTGCGTCGCGGTCACCATCTCGCCCAGGTGGAACAGCACCTGGACCAGCGATGCCGGGTTCACGCCGATCTTGTCGGCGAAGTCGCTCAGCGACGCACCGCGAGACAGCCGGATGACCTGGCCGTTCCCGCGCGGGATCGACACACCGCCGATCGCCGGCGCCTGCATGTTGTCGAACTCCTGGCGCCTCTGCTTCCTCGACCTCCGGGCGCGTGCCGGGCGCCCGCCCGGCCGCCCGAACGCGCCCTGGGTGCCGCTCCGGCCGCGGCCGCCGCCACCGGGACGGGCGGGGCCGACGCCGCCGCCACCGCCGCCGGGTCGCTGGCCGCCACCGGCGCTGCCGCCACGCGGCCCTCCGGGACCGGAGCCGGGGCCACCACGGCCGCCGCCACCGGGCCTGGTGCCCGTGCCTGGGCCGCCACGGCCGCCTGCTCCGCCTGGCCCGCCTGAGCCTCCCGACCCGGCGTAGCCGCCGGGTCCGCGGCCACCTCCGACCGGCCGGGGCGGCATGCTGCTGGGGCTGGGGCGAGGGCCGCCCGGCCGGGGACCGCCTGGCCGCGGACCATCTCCGGGCCCACCGGGACCGGAGCGTCCGGGCACCCGCGGGCCGCCCGGGCGAGGCCCGCTGCCTGGCCCGCCACCTGGCCTGGGACCCTGGCTGGTGCCTGGCTGGCCGGCGAAGGCCGCCGGGCTGCTGGCTTGCTGACCTGGCCTGGGACCGCGCGGCGCGGAGCCCATGCCGGTCGCCGTCGAGCTGAACGGGTTGTTGCCCGGCCGGGGACCTGGCCGGGGCGGGCCTGGCACGCCGCCGGACGGCCGGGGCGCGCCACCTGGCCTCGGCGCGCCGGGACCCGGGCGCGGCGCATTCGGCCTCGGGGCACTCGGCTCTGCGGTGCCGGAGCCATCGGCGGCAGGCTGCTGCACGCTCGGCGCGGTTTCGCTCGCCGCAGCGGGTGCTTCCGCCTGGGGCTGCGGGAACGGAACCGCCGGTGGCCTGCCCGGCGACCCATCTGCGCCCCGGTCCCCGGCTGGCGCCGTTGCGGCAGGGCTGGCCGGCTCGACTGCTGCCGGTGCAGGCCTGGCTTCGGCCGCCGGCGCGACGGGTGCGGCCGGGCTGCGGCCGTTGGTCGCGCCGTGCCCGTCATCGGCCGCAGCCACCGCGGGCGCGGCCGGGGCCGCACCCGAACGGCCGCCTGCGGTCTGGCTGGCCCGAGCCTGCTTGGGCTGCTGGGCCGCAAATTCATCCTTGAGCCTGCGGACGACCGGCGCCTCGATCGTCGAAGACGCCGATCGCACGAACTCGCCCATTTCCTGGAGCTTGGCCATCACGGCCTTGCTCTCTACGCCGAACTCCTTAGCGAGCTCGTATACCCGGACCTTCGCCACTGCGCTCCCTCTACTCGGTCCGGACTCGCCGGACCCGTCAGCCGGTCGGGGCAGCGCGTGCTCCGTCCGGCGTCAGCCTCTGCTGTTCATCGCCGCATGCTCATCGGTCGCTCATCGCAATCTCAGCCTGCTTTCCCGGGCCGTGTCGCCACGGCCGTACGTCCACACTCGGCCAGCTCGCCCGGCTCGCGATGCCAGCCACCGCCGTCCGTCCGGAGATGCCCCGGCGCAGCCGGCCGTGCCTGCCCAAGATACTCGACGACCGCGCCCGTCCCGAACGTTCCGGACAGGCGCAGCGCCCGCGCGAACGCCCGGCGGCGCTGCGCTTTTTCAAAGCATCCCTGGCTGGGATGCAGGTATGCACCCCGGCCCGGTCTCCGCGCTGGCGCGTCGGGAACAATTTCGTTCCCGGCTGCCACCAAGCGGAGCAAGTCGGACTTGACGGCGCGGGCCCCGCAACCTACGCAGGTCCGGATCGCTGGCGCGTGCCGAGTCTGCGAATGCCGCGTGCCCATCTCCGCCAAGCTTACAGTGCTACCCCCAGGAGGGACGACCCCCCTTCAACCGCCCAATAAGCGAGCCCGACGGCACCGCCGCGAGCCACGCCGTGCGGTCAGGACCCGCGCAACCTAAACGTCTGCGGCCGCGCCGGGCACGGTACCCGCCGCGCCCGGGGCGTCGCTGGCGGCGGTGGCCAGCGCACCGTCGCCGCCCGCGCCTTCCCCGCCCTGGCCGGCCGCCCCGGCCTGGCTGGCGTCTCCGGGAGCGGCCGACGCGACGGCCTCGTCGGCGTCGCTGTCCGGCCGGATATCGATCCGCCAGCCGGTCAGCCGTGCCGCGAGCCGCACGTTCTGGCCTTCCTTGCCGATGGCCAGCGACAGCTGGTAGTCGGGCACGATCACCTGCGCGACCCGCGCCTGGGCGTCCACCACGATCACCCGGGAGACCCGCGCAGGCGACAGCGCGTGCGCCACGAACTCAGCTGGGTCCGGTGAGTAGTCGACGATGTCGATCTTCTCCCCGTGCAGCTCCGTCATCACGTTGCGGACCCGGCTGCCCATCGGGCCGATGCAGGCGCCCTTGGCGTTCACTCCCGGCTGGCGCGAGGCCACCGCGATTTTGCTGCGGTGCCCGGCCTCCCTGGCGATCGCGGCGATCTCCACGGCCCCGGAGGCGATCTCCGGCACCTCGAGCGCGAACAGCTTCTTGACCAGGTTCGGGTGCGTGCGAGACAGCGTCACCGACGGACCGCGATAGCCCTTGCGGACGGTGAGCACGTAGCAGCGCAGCCGCTCGCCGTGCACGTAGCGTTCGCCGGGTACCTGCTCCGTAGGCGGCAGGATGGCCTCGAGCTTGCCGAGATCGACCAGGACGGCCCGGGGATCCTTGCCCTGCTGGATCACGCCGGCCACGATGTCCCCCTCGCGGCCCGCGTACTCACCAAAGGTGAGCTCGTCCTCGGCGTCCCGCAGCCGCTGCAGGATGACCTGCCGGGCCGTGGTCGCCGCGATGCGCCCGAAACCCTCGGGCGTGTCGTCATATTCCCGGGTAACCGTGCCGTCGGCGCCGGTCTCGGCCGCCCAGACCGTGACGTGGCCGCTGCCCCTGTTGACCTCGACCCGCGCCGTGGGCGCCGCGCCTTCGGTCCGGTGGTACGCGACAAGGAGCGCATCCTCGATGGCCTTGATGGCCAGGTCCATCGAGATGTTCTTCTCGGCTTCAAGGCTTTTCAGGACGCTCAGGTCAATATCCATCGGGCCCCTCCTCGTCCGCGCCGTCGCCGGCGTAGCCATCCAGCGGGGCGAACTCGATCTGTATCCTTGCCGGGCCCAGTTCGGAATAGCCGAACTCACGGCTGGCTCCGTCGACGTCGATCCGCACCCCGCTGGAATCCGCGCCGGCGACACGCCCGGTGACGGTCGCATCGGGGGCAGTCGCCGAGGTCCCGGGCTGCGACCTGAGCGGCGCGCTCACCACACGGCCGACCGCGCGCCGCCAGTGCTTGGGCTCGGTCAGCGGGCGGTCGACGCCCGGCGAGGACACCTCAAGGGTGTAGGACGCCTCCCCCATCGCAGCCGCCCGGTCGAGCGTGGCCGACAGCTCCCGGCTCGCAAGAGCTATGTCGTCAAGGCTTACCCCGCCGTCGGCATCGACCACGATGCGCAACAACCGCCGCCGTCCGGCCGAGGTGATCCTGACATCTTCCAGGTCCATGCCCAAGGCGGCAACCGCCGGCTCAAGCAGGCCGACGATCCGCTCGGCATCTGCGGCGCCTCGCGACGGCGCCCGCGACGGCGCCCGCGACGAACCGTGACGCGAGTTCCCCTGCATCACGACCTCCTCGCCCGCGACCTGTGCTGTTGTCCGCTCGGCCTCTAGCCTAACCGGGCTGGCCACCACCCGGACGCATGCCCGTCACGCCGCGTGCCGGTCCGGGCCACCGGCCGGCGGGCGTGGCATGCTAGGTTGCCGCGCTGGCACCGGGACGCGGCACCCGCTGGAGGCTTCGTGGCGGCAAAACCGACACGCCGAGTAGTGCTTGCGGCTGCAGCTATGCTGCCGCTCGCCGCCGTGTCCGGCTGCGACGGCCCCGACGTCCTCGCTGCTCCCCCGTCACCCGCACCCGACGTCACCGTGCTCCGCGGGGCGATCGCCGCCGAGCAGCTGATGATCACGCGCTACACGACCGTGCTGCACCAGGCGAGTGCGGCGGGCGCGCCGCCGGCTCTCTGGCAGCCGCTCTCCAGCCGCTGCTGGCGGAGCACCGCGCGCACCTCGCCCAGCTCCGCTCCCGGCTGATCGTTCCGGCGGGAAGCAAGGCGAGCCCGGCGACGCCACACGAACGGCCCCCGGCCCCGGTGCCGCCGGGGGTGAGCGCGAGCGTCGCGTTCCTGCGGACCGCCGAGCAGAACGCAGCAACCACCATGCTTGAACGACTGCACGGCGCCTCTTCTTCCCTTGCCCAGCTCTTCGCGAGCATCGGGGCGTCGGAGGCGACGCACGTCCCGGTCCTTGACGCTGCTGCAGCCCAGGTCGCGCGGTGAGCAGCCACGTCCGTCCCGCCCCCGGCACCATCCGGGCGCTGCAGACCGCGCTGACGGCCGAGCATGCCGCGGTCTACGGCTACGGGGTCGCCGGCGCTTACCTGACCGGAAGCGCGCAGGCCACCGCCGCCACGAGCGACTGGCTGGCCCATCAGGTCGCCCGCGACCATCTCGAGGCCGTGCTGCGCTCCCTCGGGGCACAGCCGGCCGCTGCCGCCGTGGCTTACCAGCTGCCAGCGCCGGTGCGGAACCCCAGCGAGGCCGTTGCGCTCGCGGTCGTGCTCGAGGACCGGATCGCCACGGCCTATCTCGGCCTGGTTGCGCTGAGTAACGCCTCGATCAGGGACTACGGCGCCCGGCAGGTGCAGGCGTCCGCGCTGCGCGCCGCGGCCTGGCGCGGGGACACCGTCGCCTTTCCCGGAATGACCTCGGCCGCGCTTGCCAGACCCCGAAAGCAGTCGTGACCCTACTGGTCGCGAGCCGCGAGAACCTGTTTGATGAGGCCAGCGGCGCCGTCCAGATCATCCCAGGTGGCGATCCGTTCCGCCCATGACCACCAGAACCACCAGGTGCCGTCCTGGCCGCGCCCGGCGTAGACGTCCTCGGCCAGCGCGGACGCCGCCGGGTTGACCACGTGCAGGCTGGGCACGCGTCCCGGCGGCGCCATCAGGCTGGTTCGCAGCCCGTGCCTGGCCAGCACCTCGGCGAGCCCTTCGAGCCGGTTCAGGTAAATATGCGGAGCCTGCCCCGGTGTAGGGGCTTGCTGGGTCTCCGTAGTCATTCAGTCACTCCTAGTAGCCGAGGCACAGCATAAAGTAATGACACCGTTTAAGAATGCCCTGCGGGGCGGTTAGATGCAACATGCATAGAGAAATTCGCACGTTGCATATGAGATGACTCCGAGCCCGATCCCTGTCAGTAACTAGACGCCATGGCGCTCCGGCGGCACACTAGTTAGCCCGCAGTCGCGCTCTTCGGGGGAGGTGACATGGGAACCGAACACAGCCCCACGGTGCGGCGGCGCCGACTCGCGCTCGAGCTCAGGAGACTCCGCGAGGCGGCCAGGCTGACGTGCGAGGAAGTGGCAGAGCATCTGGAATGCTCGGCTTCGAAGATCAGCCGCGTGGAGACCGGCCGGGTGTCAGTTTCGCCACGCGACGTCCGCGACATGCTCGAACTCTACGGCGTGCCCGCCGACCAGCGGGAGAGCCTCGTCCAGCTCGCTCGCGACTCCCGGCAGAAGGGCTGGTGGCACGCGTACAGCGACACCATGCAGCCGCAGATGGCCACCTATATCGGCCTGGAGAGCGCCGCATCGGAGATCCGGATCTACGAGGTCAGCCTCATCCCCGGGCTGCTGCAGACCGAAGACTACGCCCGCGCCGTCATCAAGGCCGGGATGGTTAACAGCCCGGCCGAGGACATCGAGCGCCGGGTCTCGCTGCTGATGGCCCGCCAGCCGGCCGTGGTCAGGGACGACCCGCCGAAGGTCTGGGCCGTGCTCGACGAGGCCGCGCTGCGCCGCCGGGTCGGCGGCTCCGGGCTGATGCGCCTCCAGCTCGAGCACCTGCTGGCCCAGGCGGCACTGCCCAACGTGGCGGTCCAGGTCATCCCCTTCGCCGGCGGCGCGCATCCCGCCATGGGCAGGCCCTTCATCATCCTGGTCTTCCCCGAGCGCGTCGACACCGACGTGGTCTACCTGGAGGACCTGACCAGCGCCCTCTACCTGGAAGACGTCGCCGAGGTAGACAGATACAACGTCTTCTTCAACCACCTGCGCGCCACGGCCCTCTCCTTCGACGACTCCGCCGCCCTAATAACCTCCGTCCTCAAAGAGATGTGACGCGGACCGCTGCCCGCGCCCTCCGCCGCCAGCCCGCCACGCCCTCGCGCCTCACCCGCATCCCCCGCCCCGCACCACCTCCCCGCGCCGCCGATCTGCGCGTCATTTCACGCGTTCCGGCAGTCATCGCCTGCCCTATTTTGAAGCGGTTTGCGGGTCACCGAAAATGAGAAGTTCAATCGATCATGGGCCGGAACGGGGAGCCGGGCCCACCCGGCGGGGCGGGCGGGGCGCGTCAGGTGAGGGGGGCGGGCAGAGGGGTGGTGTGGATGACCGTGAGGCGGGAGACGGCGCGGGTCAGCGCGACGTAGAGGCGGTGCAGGCCGCGGGCCTCGCTGGCGGCGATCCTGGCCGGCTCGACGACGATGACCTGGTCGAACTCCAGGCCCTTGGCCAGGGTGACCGGCACCACGGTGAGCGGCTGGCCGTTGCTGTCCCGATCGAGGACCGCGTGCGCCAGGTTCGCCTGGTCCAGGAGCACTGACAGCCCGGCCACCTGGTCGTCGGCCGCGATCACCGCGGCCGAGCCGGGCCGGGTCAGCGCGTCGGCGCAGGCGCCCGCCAGCGCGCCGGGAAACCCCTCTGGCGTGGCCGCAGTGATCACGAGTGAGCCGGGATCCTGGCGCACCGACGTCGCCGGGTCGAGGCCGGGCGCGATGAGGTCGAGCAGCCTGCTGGCGAAGTCGAGGATCTGGCGCGGCACCCGGTAGCCGGTGTCGAGTATCCGCAGTCCCGCGTCCTGCTTGCCGAGGTGGGCGAGCATCTGCTGCCAGCTCGCTGTGGCCCACGGCGTGGTGCCCTGGGCGATGTCGCCCAGCACCGTGGCCGACCCGGTGGCACAGCGCCGGCCGAGCGCGCGGCACTCCATCGGCGACAGGTCCTGCGCCTCGTCCACGACCACGTGCGCCAGGCTGGGTGTCCGCTCGATGAGGTCGCGCGCCTCGTCGATCAGCACCGCGTCAGCGGGCGACCAGTGCGCGGATCCGGGCCCGCGAGGCGGCCTGCCCCAGCAGATCGCGGCCTGCTCGCCGGGGTCGAGCAGGTCGCCGGCTGCCCTGGACAGCAGGCCGGGGTCGGACAGCAGCCCGAACACCAGCCGTACCGGATCCACCTTCGGCCAGATGGCGTTCACGGCGGCGCGCACCTGCGCGGTCCGCCGCACCGCGTCGTGGGTTCGGTCATCGCACGGCTCGCCGCCCGCCTCCATCCTGGTCAGGACGACGTGCGCGATGCGGTGCGAGAGCATCTCCCGCCCGGTTCCGTAGCGAACGCCGCGGAGCCGCAGCTCCTCGACGAGCTGCCCGAGCTCATAGGCGGAGACACGCCAGCGCCGGGAGCCGCGGGCCACCATGATCGCTTCGCCCTGGGGCTCGGCGACCTGCAGCCACAGGGCCCGGCGCAGCACCTCGGCCATCCGGGCGTCGCCCTTGATCCGGGCGGCGGGCTCGGGATCGACCGCTCGCACCGGCACCGTGGCCAGCAGGTCGGTCACGGACAACTGGGTCACGTCCAGCTCGCCGAGCGCCGGCAGCACGTTGCGGATGTAGGCGAGGAAGGCCCGGTTCGGCCCGACGACCAGCACGCCGCCGCGGCGCATCCGCTCGGCGTACGCGTAGAGCAGGTAGGCGACGCGGTGCAGGCCCACGGCCGTCTTGCCGGTCCCGGGAGCACCCTGCACACAGACGGTCTGGTCGGCTTCGGCGCGAACGATATCGTCCTGGTCCGGCTGGATCGTCGCCACGATGTCGCGCATCGGCCCGGACCTGGGCCGCTCGATCTCCTCGATGAGGATGCGGCTGGTCGGCGACACGGACTCCGGCCGGTCGGGTGCGGTGAAGTCCTCGTCCTCATAGGCGGTCAGTTCGCCGCCGGAGAACCCGAACCTCCGCCGGAGGGCCACCCCCATCGGATCGGCCGGGCTTGCCCGGTAGAACGGCCGGGAAACCGGGGCGCGCCAGTCGATGACAACCGGCCGCCCGTCCTGATCGTGTACGTGCCGCCTGCCGATGTGGAACTCGGCGGCGGGGCCGGCCTCGCCCGCGTCATCTGGCCAGACCGCGTAGTCGAGCAGCCCGAAGAACAGCGGCGTGTCCGGCAGGTCGATCAGGGCCTCGGCGCGGCGGTGCAGGTCGGCCTTGAGGTACTCCTCGGAGACCGGGTCAGCGCCGAGCGCTCGCAGCGAGAGCACGTTCTCGCGCATGAGGCGCAGGAACTCTCGCGAGCTGCGCAGGTGGTCCCGTTCGGCGACCAGGACGGAATCGTGCCCGTCCGGATCATCCCGCGGGCCGGATGGCATGGCTCATCACCTCCGTGATGGGGAGTCGGCGGATGGCGGCGTGCGGGAGGCCGCGCCGGGCGAGAGCGTGCGAGCCGGCGCGGCTGGTATCGGCTAATTGCGGTGGGATGCCGCCGGGGCGGCGCAAGGGCACAGGAGCTTAGCAAAGGCGAACGGGTCAGTCATCCCAATTTTCCGCTGCCCGCTGCCCGATCTCCGCTGGCCGATTCCGCCGCCCGCTGGCCGTGGCACGGCTCAGAACAGAACCGACATGAACGTGCCGACCTCGGAAAACCCGACCCTGCGGTAGGCGGCGCGCGCCGGAACGTTGAAGTCGTTAACGTACAGCGAGACGACCGGGGCGACCGCGCGCAGCGCGTGCGCGACCACGGCCGCCATCCCGCCGGAGGCGTGCCCGCGGCCGCGCAGTTCCGGGGGCACCCACACGCCCTGGACCTGGCAGGCCAGCGGGGTCACCGCGCCGATCTCGGCCTTGAACACGACCAGGCTGTCCTCGATTCTGGCGTACGACCGGCCGGCCCTGATCAGCTCGGCGACCCGGGCCCGGTACGCCGCACCCCCGTCCGGCCCGACCGGGGAAACCCCCACCTCCTCGGTGAACATGGCCACGGACGCGGGCAGCAGCGTGTGCAGCTCGTCCGGCCGAACCAGGCGCACCCGCGGATCAGGCGGCACCAGCGGGTCCGATGAGATGGCCATGACCGGCTGCGCCGACCTGATCTCGCGGGGCCTGCCCCAGTACGGCGCTAGCAGGGACCAGAGCTCCTGCACGGCCTCGGCGGGGCCGACGATCGACGAGCAGCGGCGCCCCTGCAGCCTGGCCCGCTCGGCAAACGCGGCCACGGCCGCCGACGTCGCGGCGACCGGCACCAGGTTCGCGCCCGAGTAGCACAGCGACGTCACCTTGCCGGATTCCAGGTATCCCCACAGCTGAGCGCCCAGCCGGCCGGGGTCCACCCCGGCCGCACGAACCCGCGAGCTGACGAATACGTTCGCAACCGCGTCGCGGTCGCAGATCTCGAGCACCTGATCCAGGTCGCGGTCATTGAGCAGGCGCAGCGAGGACGATCGCCATGCCTTGGTGCGCAGCACGCTCCCAGCGTAACGGCATCACCGCCGCGGCGGCGCAGCCGCACACCTTGCGGGCAAACCGTTACCCGGCGCTGCTGGGCGTCGGGTCCGGCACCACGGGGCAGGTCGCGTTCACCTTCCCCGGGTGCTGCGGCAGCGCGCCGGTGGCCAGGTACCGGTTCAGATAGCCGTTCACGCAGTTGTTAGGCGGGTTGGAGAGCGACTGGCCGTGGTTACCGCCGCCCTCGACCACGACCATCCGAGCGCTGGGCAGCAGGCTGTGCGCCACCTGCGCGCCCGCGTACGGAGTCGCGGGGTCCAGCGTGCCCTGCAGCATCAGGATCCCCGGCAGCCCCGCCCCCTTGATCTGAAGCGGTTTCGATGGTCCCTTGATCGGCCAGAACGCGCAGGCGGCATTGAACCAGGCGTTGTCCCAGGCTTCAAACGGGGCGGTGGCATAGACCTGCTTGGTGTCGGTGTTCCAGGTGGCCCAGTTGCGGGGCCAGCTCACGTCGCTGCACTCGACCGCGTTGTATACGGCGAACTCGTTCTCGTTCTGGATACCTTCCTGGTCGTACTGAGAGACAAGCTGGCTGGTCGAGTGGTCGTTCAGATAGGAGGACAGCGCCGCTGCGAGGCCGGGCCAGTAGCTGTTGTCGTAGCCGCCGATCAGCATCGTGTCGTCGAACTCGTCCGGCCCGATCAGCGGCGTCCCGTTCACAGGGATGGGGTGCGCCTCCAGCTGGTCGCGTGCCTTGTACCAGCTCGCGCTCACCGCGGCGGCGGTGGTGCCAAGGTGATAGACGCTGTTGTACTTCGCCATCCAGGCGAAGAACGCCTCCAGCCGGCCCTGGAACGCGTAGTCCTGCTCGATGTTGTCCTGCCACCACACACCCGTGGGGTCGACGGTGCTGTCCAGCACCATCCGCCGCAGCTGGTGCGGGAAAAGGGTCGCGAACACCTGCCCGATGTAGGTGCCGTAGGAGTAGCCGAAGTAGCTGAGCTGCTTCTGCCCGAGCGCCATCCGGATCGAGTTCATGTCCCTGGCGATGTTCTCGGTGGTCATGTACGGCAGCAGCCAGCCGTACTTCTTCTCGCAGTCGGCGGCGTACGTCTTGGCCCGGGCAATGTTCTGCTGCTCCTCGGCCGCCGAGCTCGGGATGTAGTCCGGCCGGGCACGGGAGAAGAACGACGAGTCACAGCTCATCGACGGCGCCGAGGCGCCGACACCGCGGGTGTCGAAGCCGACGATCGTGTAGTCGGCCGCGGCGGATGGGTCCAGGCCCTGGGCCACGAACGCGGCGAGGCTGAGACCCGCGCCACCGGGGCCGCCGGGGTTAACCAGCAGTACGCCCTGGCGCTTGCCGGCCGGGGCGGTGGCGGGCACTTCGGATAGGGCCAGCGTTATCTTTCTGCCGTTCGGGTGGCTGTAGTCGAGCGGGACCTGCAGGCTCCCGCACAGCATCGAGGCGCCCTGCTCCGTGCAGGAGTGCCAGCTCACCCGGGACGCCGATCCTGCCGAGACTGCCCCCGTGGAGGCCGCCGACGAAGAGGATCCGCTGGTGCAGCCAGCGACCGCCAGGGCGGTGGCAGCCGCTATCGCGGCCACGGTCGGCAGGACACGTTTCATGACGCCATCCTGCCCGATGCGGAAGGGTCGCCGTGCCGGGATCGGGTCTCGGTCAGCTTTCGGCCGCCGGCTCCATGGTCGCGGCGAGCTTCATGGCCTCCTCGATCAGGGTCTCCACGATCTGCGACTCGGGCACGGTCTTGACGACCTCGCCGCGCACGAAGATCTGCCCCTTGCCGTTGCCGGATGCCACGCCCAGGTCGGCCTCGCGTGCCTCCCCTGGCCCGTTGACCACACAGCCCATCACCGCGACGCGCAGCGGCACGTCCATGCCATCCAGGGCCGCGGTCACCTCGTCGGCCAGCTTGTACACGTCGACCTGGGCCCGGCCGCAGGAGGGGCAGGACACGATCTCCAGGCCGCGCTCGCGCATGCCGAGCGACTCCAGGATCGCGATACCGACCTTGACCTCCTCGACCGGCGGGGCCGACAGCGACACCCGGATCGTGTCACCGATGCCCTCGGCGAGCAGTGCGCCGAACGCCACCGCCGACTTCACCGTGCCCTGGAAGGTCGGCCCGGCCTCTGTGACACCCAGGTGCAGCGGGTAGTCGCACTGCGCCGCCAGCTGCCGGTAGGCGTTGATCATCACCACCGGGTCGTGGTGCTTCACCGAGATCTTGATGTCGGTGAAGCCGTGCTCCTCGAACAGCGAGCATTCCCACAGCGCGGACTCCACCAGGGCCTCCGCCGTGGCCTTCCCGTACTTGGCCAGCAGCCGCTTGTCCAGGGAGCCAGCGTTGACGCCAATCCTGATCGGGATGCCGGCCGCCGACGCCGCCCTGGCGATCTCGCCGACCTTGTCGTCGAACGTCTTGATGTTTCCCGGGTTGACCCGGACCGCCGCGCAGCCCGCGTCGATCGCGGCGAACACGTATTTCGGCTGGAAGTGGATGTCGGCGATCACCGGGATCTGCGACTTACGCGCGATCTGCGGCAGCGCGTCGGCGTCGTCCTGGGACGGCACCGCGACCCGGACAATCTGGCACCCGGCGGCGGTGAGCTCCGCGATCTGCTGCAAGGTGGCGTTCACGTCGGCGGTCAGTGTCGTGGCCATCGACTGGACCGAGACGGGCGCTCCGCCGCCCACCGGCACCTTGCCGACCATGAGCTGGCGAGACGTCCGGCGCTTCGCCAGCGGCTCCGGGGGCACTTCCGGCAAGCCAAGATCAACAGTCATAGCGAAAATGTCACCTTACTGTACAAGATGTACCGGATTGAATATGTCTGCGGCCATGAGTAGCAGGCCCAGGCCTATCAACAGCCCAAAGACCCCGACGCTGACCGGGACCAGCCGCTGCATGTCGACCAGCCCCGGGTCGGGCCTGCCGCGGAGCCTCGCCAGCCAGGCCCTGATCCGTTCGTAGAAGATCACGGCGAGGTGCCCGCCGTCGAGCGGGAGCAACGGCAGCAAGTTGAACGCGCCGATGAAGATATTCAGCGAGATGATGATCAGCAGCAGGTCGGAGGCCGAGTACCGCCACCCGCCGCCGGAGGAGACCGCCTGGCCCGCGATGTCCGCCGCGCCGACCACGCTGCTCACGTCGCCCGCGGGGGTCTTGGCCCGGTTCTTTTTGAACAGGTCAGGCAGGGCCGCAGGCAGCTTCCCGAACGCCTCGGCCGAGCCGACGAGCACCTCGCCGAACGACGATCCGGCAAACGCCACCGCGCCGACCGGGCTGGACCGCTGGAACAGCACGGCCTCGCCGATGCCGAGGCAGGAGCCCTTGCAGCCGGGAATCTTGGCAGGCGTCGCGTCAAGGGTCAGCCGCTTGCCATTCCGCAGCACGGTCACCGGCACGGGCTTTCCGGCCGGCTGGGCACGGATCGCGACGCCGAGCTGGGTCCAGTTGCGCACCGGCGTGCCGCCGACCGCGATGACCGTGTCGCCGGCCTTGATCCCGGCCGCCTTGGCCGGCGAGGCCTGCTTGCTGCCGGCGCAGGAGCCCTGGTCGTACGCCTTGAGGCTGACCGGCACACAGGCGCTCACCCCGCCAATGGCGTTGGTGTTCGCGTTCTCGTTGACCCGCCCGATCCCGAGCGCGAGCGCAAGCAGGAGCACAAACGCGAGCGCGAAGTGCATGAACGAGCCCGCCACCATGACGATGGCCCGCTGCCAGGCCGGCTTGTTCCGCATCGAGCGCGGCTCGTTGGCCGGGTCGACCTCGTCGAGGTTGGTCATCCCGGTGATCCGGACGAAGGCGCCGAACGGCAGGGCCTTGATGCCGTACTCGGTCTCGCCGCGCGTGGTCGACCACAGGGTCGGCCCGAAGCCGATGAAAAACTGGGTGGCCTGCATGCCGAACTTCTTGGCGGTCAGGAAGTGCCCGGCCTCGTGCAGGATCACAGAGATCAGGATGGCCACCACGAAGATGACCACACCGAGCAGGAAACTCATCCTGCCGTGTCTCCCTCCCTGCGGCGGCGCCGGGTCATCGAGAGTGCCCGGTGCCGGTCAGCTCGCGCGCCCTGCTCCGTGCCCAGCCATCCGCGGCGAGCACGTCGTCCAGCGTCATGGCCTCCCGGCACGATCCATCATGGTCAGAGACTACCCGCGCAACAGTATCGATGATCCTGTTGAAGCGGAGCCGGCCGGACAGGAACGCCTCGACGCACACCTCGTTGGCGGCGTTGTAGACGGCCGGGGCGGTCCCGCCGGCGCTTCCCGCAGCACGGGCGAGTGGCACCGCAGGGAACGCTTTCTCGTCGAGCGGCTCGAATGTCCAGGTATGCGCCGTGGTCCAGTCCAGCGCGCTGGCCGCGTCGGGAACCCGGTCCGGCCAGGCCAGCGCCAGGGCGATGGGTATCCGCATGTCAGGGGGGCTGGCCTGGGCGATCGTCGAGCCGTCGGTGAATTCGACCATGGAATGGATCACCGACTGCCGGTGCACGACCGCCTCGATGGCCTCGAAGCCGATTCCGAACAGCAGGTGCGCCTCGATCAGCTCCAGGCCCTTGTTCACGAGCGTGGCAGAGTTCACGGTGACCACCGGGCCCATGTTCCAGGTCGGGTGCGCGAGTGCCTGCTCGGGCGTGACGTCCTCGAGTTCGTCGCGGCTGCGGTGCAGGAACGGCCCGCCGCTCGCGGTGACCACTAGCCGCCGCACCTCCTGCGCCCTGCCGCCGCGCAGGCACTGGGCCAGCGCGGAGTGCTCGGAGTCGACCGGGACGATCTGGCCGGGCGCGGCACGGCCCGCCACCAGCGGGCCGCCCATGATCAGCGACTCCTTGTTGGCCAGCGCAAGCACCCGCCCGGCGTCGATCGCGGCCAGCGTGGCAGCCAGGCCAACTGCGCCCGTTACCCCGTTCAGCACGACATCGCATGGCCAGGCCGCGACCTCGGCGACCGCGTCCGGCCCGGCCAGGATCTTGGGCAGCTGCCTGGCCCGGCCCGATGGGCTAGCCGCACCCGCTCCTTTCGCCCCGCCCGCCGCACCCAGGCGGCCGACGCCGGCCGCAGCCTTGGCATGCAGCACCTGGCGCAGTTCCTCGACCTTCGCATCGCTCGCCACCGCGACCACCTCGGCGCCGAACTCCAGCGCCTGGCTGGCCAGCAGACCCGGGTTGCCGCCACCGGCGGCGAGCCCGGCCACCCGGAAACGGTCGGGGTTGCGGCGGATGATGTCTGCCGCCTGGGTACCGATCGATCCGGTGGATCCGAGCACGACGACGTCCCGGCGCGCGCTGGCTGAGTCCATGCGGTCATTCTCCCCCGCTCCGCCGTCTCTCGCCCGCGCCCTCGTGACGTGCGCGTCAGGGGACGCGCACCGCGCAACCCCAGAATGCGCGCATCTCCGCACCCCAGGATGCGCGAATCCCGCGCAACTAGAACGCGCGTTCCCCACATCCTCAGGGCACGCGCCTCCCCGCACGCCAGGACACCCGCATCCCGCGCAACCCAGGACACGCGACTCCCCGCATCCTCACGGGCACGTGCCTCCCGCACCCCCAGGGCGCGTAGCGTGTGATCGTGACTGGTGACAGCCTTCCCCTGCCCGAACACCTGCAGCGGTGACCACTACCACGGCTCCGCGGTCCGGGCCAGCCTCAGTCCCCGCTCGCGCGAGCTGGCGTGACCTGCATGCGGCGCAGCAGCCGGACTGGCCGGATCCGTACCGGCTGCAGCAGGTGACCGGCGAGCTGGCCGCGCTGCCCCCGCTGGTCTTCGCCGGGGAGTGTGACGTGCTGCGTGAGCGGCTCGCGGCGGTGGCGCGCGGCGAGGCGTTCGTGCTCCAGGGAGGGGACTGCGCGGAGACATTCGCCGGCGCCACGGCGGACGCGGTCCGGGCGAAGCTGCAGACGCTGCTGCAGATGGCCGTCGTGCTCACCTACGGTGCCAGCGTGCCGATCGTCAAGATCGGCCGGCTGGCGGGCCAGTTCGCGAAGCCCCGCACGCGCCCGACCGAGAGCCGCGACGGAACCGAGCTTCCCGTCTACCGGGGCGACGCGATCAACGATGTGGAGTTCACCGCGCAGGCGCGTACCCCGGATCCCGCCAGGCTGCTGCGCGCTTACCACTGCTCCGCGGTGACCCTGAACCTGTGCCGCGCGTTCGCCACCGGCGGTTACGCAGACCTGCACCAGGTGCACGCGTGGAACCAGGACTTCGTCCAGCAGAGCCCGGCCGGGCAGCGCTACGAGCGGCTGGCCGGAGAGATCGACCGCGCGCTTGCGTTCATGCGAGCCTGCGGGGCCGACCCCGAGGAGCTGCGCGCCGTCGAGCTCTACTCGAGCCACGAGGCGCTGGTGCTCGACTACGAGCAGGCACTGACCAGGCGCGATTCACGGACCGGCCTGATGTACGACACGTCGGCCCACTTCGTGTGGGTCGGCGAGCGAACGCGCGACCTGAACGGGGCACACGTAGAGTTCGCCAGCGGCATCAGCAACCCAATCGGCGTCAAGGTCGGCCCGGACGCGAAGGCCGCCGATGTGCTCGCGCTGATCGACAAGCTGAACCCCGCCCGCGATCCCGGGCGGCTGACGCTCATCACACGGATGGGCGCGGGCCGGGTCAGAGACGCGCTGCCGCCGCTGATCAGCGCGGTCATTGCGGAGGGGATAGAGGTCCCCTGGGTCTGCGACCCGATGCACGGCAACACGTTCGAGGCCCCGAGCGGTCACAAGACCCGCCGACTGCACGACGTGCTCGAGGAGGTGCAGGGGTTTTTCGAGGTACACCGGGACCTCGGGACACACCCAGGCGGCATCCACATCGAGTTCACCGGCGATAACGTCACCGAGTGCGTCGGCGGCAGCCACGAGATCGTCGCGGATGATCTCTACCAGCGCTACGAGACCGCCTGTGACCCCCGGCTCAACCGCAGCCAGGCGCTGGACCTGGCCTTTACCGTGGCGGAGAACTACCGCCTCTAGCTGATGTCGAACTCGCTGTACTCCATGCCTGCTAACGCAGTCCGCTTTCCGAGCCTATGGTGACGTTCACCCCGTGCTCGGCGAGCACCGCCGCAACCCGGTCGGGATCGTCCGGGGTGATGACCGGGCGGATCACCCCGTCCAGGTGAATGACGATCGCCGTCGTCATAGCCCTCCACGAGCGCAGTGTAAAGCGCTGCGCGTACTTGTGATGGCGCGGGATCGCGCGGCAAGAGGTTAGCCGGGAGCGGCCTGGCGCGGCATAGGCTGGCCCGGTGCGGATCTTCGTGGCGGGAGCGAGCGGCATCATCGGGAGCCGCCCAGCTCACCGACCTGCCCGACAACGCTGCCGACACTCCCGCGTTCAGCGAGCGCAACAACAGGATCCGCAGCGAGGGCACGCGTAACCTGCTCGCCGCTACGGCCGCGGCCTCGGCGGGACCGGTCATCGCGCAGAGCATCTCCTGGGAGCTGCCCGATGAGAGCGGCCGGGCGGCCACCGCGGAGCACGAGCGCGCGGTGCTGCAGGCGGGCGGCGTAGTGATCAGGTACGGCCAGCTCTACGGTCCCGGCACCTATTACGAGACGGCCCCGCCGGAGCCGCCGCGCGTCCACGTCGACGACGCCGCGCGGCAGACCGTGCCGGCGATCGGCTTGGCCGCCACCACCGCTAACGCCGCGCAAAGCCCCGCCAGGAGCAGCGCGTCAGCTGCCGCTGCGGTCAAGAAGGCGGCCAGTGACGTGACGTCTAACGTGACCGGCACCTTCAAGAACTCCGACGGCACCGGAACGTTCGCGGGAACGTTCACGCCGAAGAAGTTTTCGTGGTCAACGGCACGCTCGAGGCCACAGGCCCGCTGACGGGCACGCTCACCAACGCCGCCGGCAGCAAGGTCGGCACGGTGGACCAGACCGCGACCATGCCGGTCAACACGACCGCAGCGGCCGCCGATCCCGCCGGCTGCGGGATCCTCAACCTGGTGCTCGGGCCGCTCAACCTCAACCTGCTCGGCCTGGTGGTCACGCTCAACCAGGTGCACCTGAACATCACCGCGGTTCCCGGGGTCGGGAACCTGCTGGGCAACCTGCTGTGCGATGTTGCCAACCTGCTGAATGGCGGCGGCTCTCTCTCCGAGATATCCACCCTGCTCAACGAGATTCTCGCGCTGCTGTAGCAAGCGGCACCCAGACGCCCCGTGCAATGGCTCCCGGGAGCCATTGCACGGGGCTCAATCGCGCTGGTCAGCGATTTAATAGCCGGTATTCGTGCAGGAATTGCACGTCTGCCGTGCAGCGGAATGAAAATACTGGGCCCGGGTCAGCTGACCTGGGCTCGCACTGGCTCCCAGTCGGGCCGCAGCGGCATGCCGGACCTGCCGTTGTCGCCGAGCCGCACGCCGAGAACCTGATGCAGCTGGATCTGGTTGCGCTCGAAGCCGAGCCGTGACCCGGCCATGTACAACCGCCAGACCCGGGCCGTGCCCTCGCCAACCTCGGCGACCGCCTCGTCCCAGTGCTCGTCCAGGTTCTTGCACCAGCCGGCGAGCGTCTTCGCGTAGTGCTCGCGCAGGTTCTCCTCGTGGCGGACCTCGAAGCCCGCGTCGTGCATCAGCGAGACCAGGTGGCCGGGCGCCTCGAGCTCGCCGTCCGGGAACACGTACCGGTAGATGAACCCATCGGGCCGCCGGGCGGGCTCGGTGTTGTCGGTGCGGGTGATGCAGTGGTTCAGCATCCGCCCCTCCGGCTTGAGCTTGCCGTAAAGGAAGGCGAAGTAGCCGGGTAGCTGAGCCTTGCCGATGTGCTCCGTCAGCCCGATGGAGCTGACGGCGTCGAACCCGGTCTCCGCCACATCGCGGTAGTCCATGTGCCGCACCTCGGCCAGGTCCGAAAGACCCTGCTCCTCGATGGCCTTCTGCCCCCACACGGCCTGCTGCTCGGACAGCGTGACGCCGAGTGCCTTGACGCCGTGCTCACGGGCGGCGTGCCGCACCATGCCGCCCCAGCCGCAGCCCACGTCGAGCAGTCGCATCCCCGGCCGCAGCGCCAGCTTGCGCGCTACCAGGTCGTGCTTGAACCACTGCGCCTCTTCCAGCGTTGCGTCCTCGCTCGGATAGCAGGCACAGGTGTAGGCCATCGACGGGCCGAGCACCCACTCGTAGAACGTGTTGGAGACGTCGTAGTGATGTGAGATCGCCGAGGCGTCCCTGCCCTTGGAGTGCCGCCGGCCCGACAAGGACCTGCGCCGTACCCGGACCTCCTGCGGCGGCGGCGGGATCCGCGGGATAAGGACACGCGGTCCGCCCAGCTGGCGGAGCAGCCGTAGCCGATCAGAAAAATCAAGGTGCGTCATCTGGGCGCGTGCCATCCTCGCCAGCGCCGAGTACATGTCGCCGACAACGTCCAGGTGGCCAGACACGTAGGCCCTGGCAAGGCCGAGCGCCCCGGGCGCCTGGGCCAGGTAGGACACCGCCACCGGCGACCGCACGGTGATCTTCACGGGGGCATCGGGAGCTCCGGCCTTGCTGCCGTCATAGGCCTGGAACTCAACCGGGGCATCAGGCCCGGCTACCGCCTCGAATACGTCCGCCAGTGCCATGGCCCGTCTCCTTCGTTACTTCCCGCGAACGCACTTCTCATACAGCCCGGCGAGCCGGCCCTGATGGTCATAATCGTCCTTCAGTATCGCGTATTCCGGCCCGTTGTGCAGGGCCCAGAACTCGTCCTCGGAGTAGAACGACGAGGAGTAGAGCCCCTTGCGGCCGCCGAGGGCGGTCACCTCTTCCTCGATCAACCGGTTGTAGTGGCCGTCCCCGGCGCCGGGCGGCAGCGAACGGGTGCCCCAGAAGCCGAAATTCACGTAGACGTCGCCGGGATGCAGCGGGTACAGCGGCCAGGGTTGCTTGCTGAGCGGGGTGCCGCGCAGCCGCATCGGGCAGAGCCAGACCGGGCTCATGCCGACGTGCGGGACGAACCAGCGCAGGAACTCCGCGCCGCGCCCGACCGGAATGTCCACGTCCTGGGCGACGTACTCGCGTGACGGCAGGCCGCGGCGGGCGTTCAGCGTCGCGGAAAAGCCGTACTTGCGGTCGAGGGCGATCAGCTTGCGGTAGGTATCCGAGCGGCGGTACCGGCGCGGCCACACCCGGCGGATCACCGGGTTCTGCACACCGAGGGCCCCGGCACACCAGAACCAGTCGGTGTCCCAGCGCCACAGGTAGTCGCGGATAGTGAGGAAGTCTTCCTTGGGCCCGCGGATCGACCGGTAGTAGATGCGTTCCCGCGTGTAGTCGCTGCGCCACGGCGCTACGTCGCTGAAGGCGCCGACGGTCAGGTACATCTCGTCGAGGCTGAACGCCGTGCCGTCCACGAAGTCCGCCCGATGCCCGTGGTAGCTGCCGTCCGCCGCGATCTGCGCGACCGCGTCCATGCAGGCTTCCGGGGTGCCGAAACGGAAGTGGCGCAGGTGCACATACGGCGCCACGGGCTCGAGCTCGATCGTGAGCGTCAGCGCGTAGCCGAGCGTCCCGTAGGAGTTGGGGAAACCGCGGTACAGCGCGGCGTGCTCGTTGTCGTCGGTGGCGGTGACCACTCGCCCGTCGCCCGTGAGGATCTCCATCTCGGTCACAGACTCGTGCGGCAGACCGTTGCGCAGCGAGGTCGACTCGATCCCGAGGCCGGTCACCGCGCCGCCGAGCGTGATCGTCTTCAGCTGCGGCACGACGAGCGGCATCAGGTCGTACACCAGGGTGGCGTCGGCGAGATCCTCGTAAGTCGTCATGCCGCCGACCACCGCCGTGCGGGTGGCCGGGTCAACGGACACGACATGCCCGAACGCGGACACGTCAAGCCCGGCCTGCGCGCTGCTGTCGGGGAACCGGAACAGGTTGGACGTTCGCTTGGCGAGCCGGACCGGGCTGCCGGGCGGGATCGCCGCGTAGTCATGCTGCAGCCTGGCCACCGCCGCTCGGTGAGCGGGCGGCAGCTTGCGCCGCGGTGCCACCCCGCGATTGTTCGTGCCAGTGACGTCGGTCACACGAACCCTCCCCGATGTCGCCCGCACCCGGCCCTCACGGCGAGAATGCACGCAGGAGGGCATTATGGGCAAGGTCTATGCCGAGCTGGACGAACGGCTCACGAAGTTTATCGCCCGCCAGCCGGTGTTCTTCGTGGCCACAGCGCCGTGCCTCACCTCGGACGGCGAGGGCGGCCACGTCAACGTCTCTCCCAAGGGCTACCGGGACACCTTCGCCGTACTGGGCCCGACCACCGTGGCCTACGTCGATCTGACTGGCAGCGGCGCCGAGACGATCGCGCACCTGCGGCAGAACGGCCGGATAACGATCATGTTCTGCTCGTTCACAAAGCAGGCGAAAATCCTCCGAATCTACGGCCGCGGGCACGTGGTGCTGCCCGATGACCCGAGCTGGCAGGCGCTTGCCGCGCGATTTGCCCAGAACGGGACGCGCGGTGCCGACCGGCGCGACCGGAGGGCGATCATCGTGGTGGAGGCGGACCGCATCGCCGACTCCTGCGGCTACGCCGTGCCCTGCATGGAGCTGACCGAGGAACGCGACCTGCTAGCACAGATGGCGGACCAGAAGTCTCTCGACGAGCTCGCCGAATACCGGGAGGAGAACAACGCGGTCAGCATCGACGGCCTGCCAGCGCTCGGCCGATGACCTGGCCGATTGCTGGCCGCGGATGGTCAGCGGCGGCGGAGCTTGGCGACCAGCCGGTCCGGAACGATCTCGACGTCGAACGGCGTGCGGGCGCGGAACGCCTCGCTCCCGGAGGCGGCCTTCTCGGCTATGGTCACAGCACTCATCGTGCCCTGCCTTCCGGGGATCAACGTTGTCATTCTTTCGCCGGGTGCTGACAATTCCTTGACCCGCGCTTTCGGCGCTGGTCGCGGGCGGGAAGCGGGAAACCTCTTAGGCTGGATTCATGCGGATCGCGCTGATCAACTCAGGGATCGGGCTGCTTGCTACCGCCGCCGAGCTGCACCGGCTCCGTCCCGACGCAGACCTGGTGCTGGCCATGGATCCGGACGGGATGCCGTGGGGGCCGCGCACCCCCGCCGACATCGCTCAGCGGTCGCTCGGCTGCGCCAGGGCGACCGCCGCGTTCGGGCCGGACGTGCTCGTGTTCGCGTGCAACACCGGAACCGTGCACGCGCTCCCCGCGCTCCGGGCGGAGTTCGAGCCCGCCATGCCGGTCGTCGGCACGGTTCCGGCGATCAAGCCCGCCGCGGCGTTCAGCGACTCGGTGGCGATCTGGGCGACCGTGGCAACCACGGCCAGCACGTATCAGCGCCGGCTCATCGACGACTTCGCCGGCTCGGCACGAGTCACTCCGGTCCCGTGCCCCGGCCTGGCCGACGCGGTCGACGCCGGGGACGAGGCGGCTACCAGAGCCGCCGTCGCCGGTGCGGCCGCGCGCACACCGGCCGATTGCGGCGCGGTCGTGCTCGGCTGCACCGAGTATGAGCTGGCCGCCGACCTGATCGGTGCGGCGCTGCCGGGCGTGACCCTGTTCCGCTCGGCGGCGTCCGTCGCCGCGCAGGCTCTGCGCCGGGTCGCTGCGGGCGGGACCGATACCAGGCCCGATGCCGCGCCGTCTCGGACTGGGACCGTGCGGGTGCTGCTCAGCGGCAGGCAGGCAGGCCTGCCCGAGGCGGCGCTGCGCTACGCGGAGGGCCGCTTGCTGGCCGACCTCGTTTTCGACGACCGTCCTGCCGACGACGTTCGTGCCGACGACGTTCGTGCCGACGACGTTCGTGCCGACGACTGTCCTGCCGAAGAACCGCGCGCCGACCGCGAGGCCGAAGGGTCGGTACCGCCGAGCTCGGTCCTCGCGTAACTGGCCTCGACCTCCTCCGGCATCATCGGGAGCCGCGCGGCGGACGGGGGCAGGTCTCCCGGCCCGGCGGTGACCGACGGGCCGGGAGCGAACGGTCCTGACCGGAGCGGCTCAGCCAAAGACGGCCACGCTGGGCTCGCTGCCGAGCTGTCCCATGCCCCGGTTGATGGCACCGAGCCACCTGGTCCCGTTCCAGTACCCTTCCCACAGGTTCCCGTCGGTGCCTTGCGAGTAGACGTACGCGTTGCCGTTGCTGTCGACCCCGGCGGCCGGGGCCGAGCCCAGCCTCCCCATTCCCAGGGGGAACGGGCCCGCCAGCGTCGCGCCGGCTGTTCCCTGGGCCTGCCACAGGTTCCCGTCGGTGCCCTCCCAGAACACGTTCACGGCCGACTCGTGTATGGCCGCGGTGGGCTGGGAGCCGAGCTGGCCCATGCCGAGGTTCATGGCGTTGGTCCACCCGGTCCCGTTCGTGAACGCCCCCCACAGGTTCCCGTCGGCGCCCTTCCAGTAGACGTACGGGTCGGTCAGGGTGGCCGCGGCGGCCGGCGCCGAGCCCAGCTCTCCCATTTCCAGGTTCTGGGGGCCCTCCAGGGTGCCGTCGGCTGGTCCCGCGGCCATCCACAGGTTCCCGTCGGTGCCCTGCCAGAACACAAACGCGAGTAAGGCGCCTGCGGTGCCCTGGGTGATTCCCACGGTGGGCTGGGAGCCGAGCTGTCCCATGCGATGGTTGGTGGGGCCAACCCACCTGGACCCGTTCCAGTAGGCCCCCCACAGGTTCCCGTCGATGCCTTTCCAGTAGACATAGTTGTTGCCGCTGCTGTCGACTCCCGCTGCCGGGGCGGACCCCAGATCCCCCATTCCCAGGTTGTGCGCGGCCAGGTCGCCGTCGGCCGGTCCCTGGGCCTGCCACAGGTTTCCGTCAGCGCCTGTCCAGAATACGAAGGCCTTGGGGGCGCTCACCGCGCCGTCCTGGCGCTGCCGCGAATACCCAGCCGATGAAGTTCTGTCATCCTCACGTAAACAACCTCCTGATCCTTGCGAGCGAAACAGTGATGTCATGCGCGGAAAGCGCATCAGGCGCGAGCGCGCGTCACCAGAGCACGAATGACGCACGAATGTCGCACCAGCCGGCTGACTTGGGCGGCGTCACGCGTTCCGGCCAGGAGTGAGGCGCTCGGCTTTGTGACGGAATACACCATCGGGGCCGGTGTCAGCTGCAGCGGCGGCTAGCGTCCCGCTGGCGATCTTCCGCCCGGCCGCTTCCCCGCCGACGGCCCTCTTGCCGACCGCGAGGCCGAAGGGTCGGTACCGCCGAGCTCGGTCCTCGCGTAACTGGCCTCGACCTCCTCCGGCGTCATCGGGAGCCGCGCGGCCGACGGGGGCAGGCCTGCGTCCAGCGCCTGGCCGATCAGATGCGCCATCGAGTATTCGGGGTCGGCAGCGAGGGCCCGCTCGATCGCGACGTTCGCGAGGGCCCCGTCGCCGGACTGCCACGCGGTGAATGCCAGCAGGGACGCTGGCGCTGGCACGTAAGGCTCGCACGCGTGACGGACCACGTCGGTCCATAGCCGCTGGTGGTCGGCGCGGTGCCGGGGCTCCATCCGGGCCCAGGCGTCGTCACGTACCCGCAAGTCGGCGATAGTCACCGTGAGCCAGGCGAGCTGGTCGTGGTCGGTGATCCGGCCGCCGTGGCGGTAGATGCTGATCGCGGCGCGGACCGCCTCGCGGCCGGCCTCGACAGCCAGCCACAGGCCGCCTGGAGCACCGGACGGCGCGCCGGAGGACGTGATCAGCTCCGCGGCCCGCAGCACCGCGCGCTCGGTTGCCTGGCGCATCGACTCGGCGGCCTGGCCGGTCAGCGGGGCCAGCGAGTCCGCCAGCGACGCCCGGTCGGGGCGAGCCGGCATCCCGGCCGCGGTCATCGCAGCCGCGGCCGGGTGAGCGGACACGTCGATCGGCACACCGTCCGGCGGGCAGCAGCCCGGGTCCGTGCAGACGTAGGACCAGTAGCGCCCGTCCTGCACCCGGAGCAGGTCGCGCATTGCGATCCCGGCGCCGCGCAGGCCCGCCCTGAGCTGCTCGGCGACCGGCGTGACCAGAACGCCGTCGCCGTATCCCGCGGCGATCGCGGTCCTGATCCGCCGCTTCCGCAGCACGGCGGCTGCGTGCTTCGCGATGTCCCGCGACCGCGCGGCGTCCGGCGGGTCCGGCAGGTCGTAGCGGAACGCGAGCACAATGCGCCCGCGCCGCGCGTCAAGGCCGACGACCACCATGCTCCGGCTCGGGTGGAATCCCAGCAGGTGCGGGATGACCGCCAGGAAACCAGCCACGGAGCTGACCCTGATCCTCGGTACGTCCCGGTCCGGCTGACTGTTCGTGTGCGGGGTCTTGTCACCCGCTTGCGTGTTGTCTGTCATGTCGGCAGGCTGCGGCGGGCGGGCCGCGCGGCACGACGTGATTAACCCCGGGACTGTGCGTAACAGGCTCTGATCCACAGGCTGCGTAATCGGCTTGACAACGCGGTCGGCTGTCACACCTGCTGGTCTTGCGGTGCTTAGGTGACGGAGAGGATGAGTATGGAAGCCAGCTTCATGACCCACCTGCGCTCGTCACCGCCAAGGGCCGCCTCGTTCTCCGGGTTCGAGCGGTTCTTCCGCGAGGAGTATCCCGCGGTCGTGCGCATCGCCTTCGGCGTCGTCGGCGATGCCCAGGCAGCCCAGGACGTAGCGCAGGACGTCTTCATCAGTGCCTTCAAGCGGTTTCCCGAGCCGGGGGAATCGGATCATGCCCGCGCCTGGGTGCGGGCGGCCGCGGCGCATACGGCCCTGAACGCCATCCGCGGCGAGCGGCGGCGCGAGCGGCGCCAGCGGTCGGCGGCCGTCGAGGTGCCCGCGGCGGGCCCGGAGGAGACCGTGCTGGACGCCGAGTCCAGGACCGAGGTCAGGCGGGCGCTGTCCCGCCTGCCCCGCAAGGCCGCGGCCGTCCTGGTGCTCCGGCACAACGGGCTGAGCTACGCCGAGGTGGCCGAGGCCATGAACGTGAAGGTGGGGCACGTAGGCACGATGCTCCGCCGAGCCGAATCAGCGCTACGCAAGGAGTTGCAGAATGCACCACGTACCTAGCCCGGTGCTGCGCCGGCTCGAGGACGAGCCGCTGGCCGTGCCCGACCTGGCCCGGCGTCACCTCGACGACTGCGGCCGCTGCCAGACCCAGAGCACCGAGATCGCCGCGGACGCGGCGCTGGCCGCGCGCGTGCTGGCCGCGCCACTCCAGATCGCCGACATCGATCTGGAGTGGATCCTGCTGCAGGACCGCCTCAGCCGGCCCGACGCGGACCGGCACCCGGCGGTCCGTCCGTCCCGGCGCATGCCGCGGCGGCTGGTCAACGTCTCGGTCGGTGCCGGGACCGCGGTGCTGGCCGGCGTGCTCGCCGTGGGAGGGGCCGCCGCCGCGGTCCTCACCACCGTCTACTCGCCGACCCAGGTGGCACCGGTGCGGGTCAGCGCGAACGACCTTCGGGCGATCGAGAACATCACCGGCGTCGGCCGGCTGCCCAGCAATCTGCAGCCGACCGGCTCGATGCGGCTCAGCTTCGGCGAGCTGAGCTGGAGCACCGCGGGCCGCCCCCAGCAGGTGAGCTCGCTCGCCAGCGCCACCGCAATGACCCATCTGGCCTTTCCCACCCCGGCGACGCTGCCGTCCGGAGTGGGGGCGATCAGCAGCGTCGAGGTCCAGCCACGGGTGACAGCCACGGTGCGGTTCAGCCAGAACGCTGGTCCCGCCGTGGCGGGAAGCACACTGGAGGTCACCGTCGGCCCGGCGATCGCGGTGCAGTACGGTGGAACATCCGGCCGCGGCAACGTGACCACGCTCGCGATCGTCGCGGCGCGCAGGCCGGTGGCGTCGTCGACGGGCGCGACCGCCAGCCAGCTCGAGACGTTCGCGCTGTCGCGGCCGGGCCTGCCGGCCGGCCTGGCCCAGGAGATCCGGCTGCTCGGCAACCCGACATCGGTCCTGCCGGTGCCGGTCCCGTCGGGGCTGTGGGCGCTGAAGGAGCACATCGGCGGGGCACCGGCGCTGCTCGTCACCGACCCCAACGGCTTCGCGTCCGGGGTGATCTGGGAGAGCAGTGACGGCATCGTGCATGCCGTCGGCGGGCTGCTCGACAAGCAGGACGTCTTTAATGTCGCCCGCCAGATCGGCTGAGCGCGCGGCCGTGGCGGGCCACGGCGCGAGCGACCCCGGCGGCTGCACGCCGCCGGGGTCCCCGGCCATTCACACGATCGAGCTGAGCAAGCGGTACCGGAGCACGGTGGCGCTGGCCGGGCTGTCGATGACCGTGGCGCGCGGCGAGGTCTTCGGGTTCCTGGGCCCGAACGGGGCGGGCAAGACCACTGCCGTCAAGCTGCTGCTTGGGCTGGCCCGGCCGACCGGCGGCGAGGCGATGGTCCTGGGCGCGCCAGCCGGGGACCTGCAGACCCGCAGGCAGATCGGCTACCTGCCGGAGCTGTTCCGCTTCCAGAGCTGGCTCACCGCCCGCGAGGTGCTGGTCCTGCACTGCCGGCTGATGCGGATGCCCCGGCCGGGCTGGGCCGCGGCGGCGGACGAGGCGCTGCACGTCGTCGGCCTTGACGGCCGGGGCGACCACAAGGTCGGCACGTTCTCCAAGGGCATGCAGCAGCGGCTCGGCCTCGGGGTCGCGCTGCTCGGCGAGCCCGCGCTCGTGGTGCTCGACGAGCCGACGAGCGCCCTCGACCCGGTGGGCCGCCATCACGTCCGCGTGATCATCCGCGAGCTGCGTGACCGCGGCGCAACGGTCTTCCTCAACACCCACCTGCTCGAGGAGGCCGAGCACGTCTGCGACCGCGTGACGATCCTCAGCAAGGGCCGGTCGCTCGCCACCGGGACGCTGGCCGAACTGAAGGTCCGCAGGCCCAGCGCCCGGCTGCGGGTGACCGGCCTGCCCGGTGGCTGGTGGCGGCGCCTGGCCAGCTTCGGGCGCTGGACCGAGCAAGGAGACTGGCTCCTGGTCGAGGAGATGGCGGCCGGGCGGGTGCCGGAGCTTGTGGCCGCGATCGTCGCGCTCGGTGGCCGGGTCGAGGCGGTCATACCCGAGCAACAGAGCCTGGAAGAAAGCTTCCTCAAGCTGCTGGGGGAAACGTGAGCACCATGCCGGAGGCGCGCAAATGAGTGCCATCCTGACGATCGCGTCGCTCACCATGCGGGAGGCGGTGCGGCGCCGGCTCGTTGCCGCGTTCGCTGTCATCTCCATCGTGCTCGTCGGCGCCAGCGGCTGGGCCTTCTACAAACTGAGCCACGGCGGAGCGTTCACCTCGGGCGAGACAAACCTGGCACTCCCCCAGGCGGTCGTGCTGTTCATGTTCATGTTCAGCTTTGTCGTCGCGCTCAGCGCATCCGCCGTCGGCTCGCTGGCTGTCTCCAGCGAGATCGACTCGGGCGTCCTGCAGACCATCGTCGCCCGGCCGGTCCGGCGCAGCGAAGTGCTGCTCGGGAAGTGGCTGGGCCTGGCCGGCCTGCTCGGCGCGTACACCGCGATCGTGTCCGGCCTGCAGGTGGCCGTCGTGTACTGGACCTCCGGCTTCGCGGAGCCCGACCCGGCCGCCGCGGCGGCGCTCGTCTTCGCCGAGGGCGTGGTCCTCCTGACGTTCGTGCTGCTGCTCAGCACCCGGCTGTCCGCGCTCGCCGCCGGCGTGATCGGCATCGCACTGTTCGGCCTGGCCTGGCTCGCAGGCGTTGGCGGCGCCCTGGCCACGGCGTTCAACATCCATGCGCTGCACACGGCGAGCGAGGTCAGCCAGTACCTGCTGCCAACGAACGGGCTGTGGCAGGGCGCGATCTACTACCTCGAGCCGTCGTCGTTCGTCACCCAGCAGCTCGCCGCATCGCCCGTGGGGCAGGGCGACCCGTTCCTCGCCCTGGCCGCGCCGCCCTGGCAGTACCTGGCCTGGACGGCCGTCTGGCTGGCGGGAGTCCTGGTGCTTGGCCTGGTCAGCTTCGACCGCCGTGAACTGTAGGAGCCTGGGGAGTCACAGCACTTTGCTGAAGAACACGCGCCGGAACCCGTGCTCCTCTGCGCGGCGCGTCTCCCGGTAGCCGTGCCTCGGGTAATAGGCAAGGTTCTCGGTCATTCCCTCGTTCGTGTAGAGGCGTATCTCGCCCAGGCCGTTCGCCCGGGCCTCGTCCTCGGCCAGCATGAGCAGCCGCGCGCCGATGCCGCGCCGCTGCGCCGACGGCAGCACCGCTATGTTCTCGATCAGCAGATAGCCCTGGCATACGACGAGCACGAGCAGGCCGAGGACCTGGCCGTCCACGTCGGCGACCCAGGCCTGGCCGGACTGAACGGCCGCGGAGTAGTCGGCGGTCATCGGCGCCGGCATGCGGCCGATTCTCGGCACGTACAGCAGGTACGCCTCGTTCGCGACCACGTAGAGCGCCGGGACGTCGGCGGGTGTGGCGCGGCGGACGATTACCGCTGACTCCTGGTCCGGCATTTATCCCGGCCGCCGGTTGTCAGCTTGCCGGTTTCAGGCCGATGCGCCGGTACAGCGCACCCGCGTGGCCGGCATTCAGGATCCGGGTGAAGTGGGCGCTGAAATAGCGCTCCAGCGCCGGCGTCCAGGCCACCCGGTGGTGGTTCAGCCCGGACAGCCACACGTACTGCGCGTGATCGAAGGCGTAGGTCCACACCGCGTCGACCGCCTTGTACTTCGCGGCGCCGGTCTCCGGGTCGCGCCCGTGCGAGAGCGCGTAGTTGGTGCCGGTGGCGTCGAGCAGCAGCGAGCAGCCCGGCACGTCCGAGACCAGCCGGTTGGTCATGACGGCGAACGACACCTCGTCGGCGAGCAGGCACGACCCCGGCGGGATCAGGCGCTCCGCCGACTGCACCACGGACAGCGGCAGGTGCGGGGTGTTATAGCTCTCCCAGTTGAACTGGACCACGGCCATCACCAGGATCACCAGCCCGGCCACGCAGGCCGCGCCCCATTGCAGGGCCGGCGGCGTGGCGGCGCCGGCGTCGCCGCCCGAGATCAGCCGCAGGTCGCGCACCAGGGCGGCCAGCGGCAGCCCGATGGCCAGGGCGAGCCACGGCGCAAAGAACGCGGCGAAGTGGTAGTGGAACTGGTTCGGCCAGATGAAGCCGATCAGCACGAAGCCCGCCGTTCCGACCGCGAACAGGTCGAGCATCGGCGGCAGCCGCGAGGTCAGCAGGAACGCGAGGCCGAGGCTGCCTGCCACGACCGCGGCGATCAGCACGGCGGCGCCCAGGATCACCAGGTGGGTCGGCTTGTGCAGGTCGGCCAGCCCGGTCAGGTCCTGTAGGCGCTCCCAGGTCGAGGTGCGGGTGGCGCCCGCCCTCGGCCCGATCTGCGCGATGATCGTGGCCTGGTAGAACTTCTTCGGCGCCAGGGCGGCGATCGGCAGCACCGGGACCAGGAAGCCGGCCGCGACGCCGCCGACGTACGCCGCGGCCCGGCGCGGCCAGCGCAGCGCCAGCACCGTGATGATGATCACCGGGAAGATGGCCCACGGCTCGACCGCGCCGCCGAACCCGAACGCCACGCCGCCCCAGACGAGCCGCCGCGTCCTGGTCGTGAAGCGATCGCCGTCGAACACCGCCAGGGCGCCGATCAGGCAGAAAAGCACCAGCCAGGGCTCCACGAGCAGCGTCTTGGTGGCCTGGATGGCGTCCGGGTAGACGGCCATGATCCCGCAGACGATGACCGTGGCGAGGACGCCGCGGTGCCGGACCAGCAGGCCCGCCAGGGCCACCGAGGCGGCGCCGATCAGCGAGGTCAGGATCCGCGCGGTGGCCATTCCCCATGCGGTGCCGGTCACTTTGCTGAGCAGCGCCACCGGAATCATCAGCAGCGTGATCCCCGGTGGCTGCACGATCAGAAAGTCGCGGTAGGGCACGGCGCCGTGGACCAACCGCACGGCGCTGCCGAAGTAGGGCCCGTCGTCGTATTCGTTGACGCTGAGCAGGAAGCCGGGCCGGCTGAGCTGGTAGAGCCGGAGCAGCAGGCCGAGCACCGTCGCGGCCACGATGATCAGGGTCACCGGGTTGCCCAGGCCGGCCGGCATGGCCGACCGGGCCGCGGCGGGCTGGCCCCCTGGCTCACCCGAGCCGGGGCTCGCGATCGTCCCGCTTGGCGTCGTTCCGCTCACACCCGCTACCTTCTGCCGACCGGTCGCACTGCGTGGCCGCTAGCTAGCAACAACGGCCTCAGATGCTACCTGGTGCCCCCGCGCCGAAGGCGGTCGAAGCCGCGACTTCCATCTGGTCTACAAAGCAATGCCGAGGAGGGCGTCAACGGTGTCGCGGACGAGGGGGCCGTCCGTGCCGCCCGGCGCGTCGAGGACGGCGGCCGCCCAGGCATCGACCGCGGCCAGCGCGCCGGGCGCGTCGAGGTCGTCGGCCAGCCGCTCACGCACCGCGGCGAGCACGCTCGTGCCCGACGTGGCGGACGTGGCCGGGGCGCCCGGCACGGCGGAGGCCGCCGCGACCGCGGCGCGCCAGCGGTCGAGCCGCGCCTGCGCCGCTGCCAGCCCGGCGTCGGTCCAGTCCCAGTCCTGCCGGTAGTGGTGCGCGAGGATCGCCAGCCGGATCACCATCGGGTCGGTGCCGCCCGCGATCAGCCGGGACACGAACACCAGGTTGCCCTGCGACTTGGACATCTTCTCCCCGTCCAGCCGCACCATGCCGGCGTGCGCGTAGTGCCGGGCGAAGACCGGCTCCCCCGGGCTGGCCCGGCCAGAGAGCGCCACCCGCGCGTGCGAAGCGCTCATCTCGTGGTGCGGGAAGATCAGGTCGGTGCCGCCCGCCTGGACGTCGAACGTTACGCCCAGATGCTCGGTGGCGATCGCCGCGCACTCCACGTGCCAGCCCGGCCTGCCGCTGCCGAAGCCGGACGGCCACGAGGGCTCGCCGGGCCGCGCGGCCAGCCAGACCAGCGCGTCCAGCGGGTCCTTCTTGCCCGCCCGGCCGGGGTCGCCGCCGCGCTCGGCGAACAGCTCCATCATCGTGGCGGCGTCGAGCCCGGATACCGCCCCGAACGAAGGATCGGCCGACCGGGCGAAGTACATGTCGCCATCCAGGTCGTAGACCGCCCCGTGGTCGGCGAGGAGCCTGGTCAGCCGCTCGATGACCGGCAGCGCCTCGACCGCGCCGACGTACTCGGCGGGCGGAAGCACCCGCAGCGCCTCCATGTCGCCGCGGAACAGCGCGATCTCGCGGTCAGCCAGTTCCCGCCAGTCCTCGTGGTCGCGCTCCGCACGCTCGAGCAGCGGGTCATCGACATCCGTGACGTTCTGCACATAGCGGACCTGGTGCCCGGCGTCGCGCCAGGCCCGCACCAGCAGGTCCCAGGCGATGAACGTGGCCGCGTGACCGATATGCGTGGCGTCGTACGGAGTAATCCCGCAGGCGTACAACGTCGCCTTCGGCCCGGCCCCCGCCACCACCCGCTCGCCCCGGTCGGCCACCTTTACTTCCGGGCCCTGTCCGGGCAGTTGGGGAACGCTCACGGCGCGCCAGGAATCCATAGCCGCCAGGCTATCGCTGCCCCGCGCCACAGTGATCAGCGCACGCCCGAGGCCTGCTCGAACGCGTACCCGAGCGCGATCAGCCGAGGCTCGCTCCAGGCCGGCCCGGACAGCAGGATCCCGACCGGAAGACCACCCACATCACCCGCCGGAACGGTCAGCGATGGGTACCCGCACACCGCAGCCGGCGATGACGTCGAGAAGTCCCACAAATCGCCGAGCACGTGATCGGTCAGCCTCGCTGGCCCGCCGGTCAGCGAGACAACGGCGTCCAGCCGGTGCTCGGCAAGCGCGCCGTCCAGCGCCGAATGCGCGATCCGGTCCGCCTCGCCCCGTGCGGCCAGGTAAGCGGGGTCGCCGAGGTCGCCGCTGGTGGCCTCCGCCCGCTCGAACAGATCCTGGTCGAAGTGGACCAGCACCTTGTCGGCGTTGCGCTTGTTGAACTCGATGAGCTCGGCGAGGGTCATCGGGTGCTCGCCGGGCAGCGCGGCAAGATAGGCGTTCAGGTCGTGCTTGAACTCGTGCAGCAGCGCGGTGAGCTCGGGCTCGCCAGCCTCGTCCAGGCCGGGCAGCGGCACCGGGTCGACGACCTCCGCACCGGCCGAGCGCAGCCGATCGACCGCCGCTTCGAGCACGGCGACGGTGGGCGGGCTCGCCGGACGCGAGCCGTCGCGCCAGATCCCGAGGCGGGCCCCGGCCAGCGCTCCAGCGTCAAGGAACGCCGTGTAGTCGCCGGGCAGGCCCGGGGCGCGCGCCGTCGCCGCGTCGGCCGGGTCCGGGCCGGCCAGGGGGCCGAGCATCGCCGCGGCGTCGGCCACGCAGCGGGTCATCGGGCCCGCGGTGTCCTGGACGCCGGATATCGGGACGACGCCGGCCCGGCTGATCAGGCCGACGGTGGGCTTCAGACCGACCACACCGCAGACGCTCGCGGGCGAGACGATGCTGCCGTTGGTCTCGGTGCCGACGGCGACCGGAGACAGGCCGGCGGCGACGGCCGCCGCGGACCCGGAACTCGAGCCGGACGGGTTGCGGCCGTCGCCGTGCGGGTTCACGGTCTGGCCGCCGAGGGTGCTCCAGCCGCTGCTGGAGCCGGTGGAGCGGATGTTGGCCCACTCGGAGAGGTTGGCCTTGCCCAGGATCACCACCCCGGCCGCGCGCAGCCTCGCGACCAGGAAGGCGTCGCCGGACTCGGAGCCGGCCAGGGCGGGCGACCCCGCGGTCGCGGGCAGCCCAGCAATCGCGATGTTGTCCTTGAGCAGCACCGGGATGCCCTCGAGCGGGCCGCGGGCTGCCCCGCTGGCGCGCGCGGCATCGCTGGCCGCGGCATCGGCCGGCGCGTTCGGGCTGACCGAGATCACCGCGTGCAGGCTCGGGTTGAGCCGCTCGATCCGGTCGAGGTAGAACGCGGTCAGGCCGGCCGACGTCAGCGAACCGGAGGACAGCGCCTGCTGCAGCCTTGCCACGGTGGCGTCGCGGGCGCCGATGCCCGAGTCGCCGATCGTGTCATTGAGGTGATCAAGTACCGACATGCAGCGAACATTACGTGGTGGCGGCCGCGAACATGCCAGCGCCGGGCCACAAGGCCCAGCGCCGGCTCCTCCTCGTTAGTTCAGGAGGTTGAGCGTGTTGGTGTCGTCGTCCACGAAGTACACACCGGAGCCACCCGGCGCGACCGCGAGCCCGAACAGGGCCCCGTTGCCCGGCTCGCCTGGCGGGGTCGGCGTGGTGTCCAGCGCCTTGACCGCGACCTGCCTGCCGCCCGGCGTGACCTCCACGAGGTTCCCGTTGCCGCCGTTCACGGTGAGGATGTCGCCGTTCGGCGCGATCGTGAGGCCGAGCTCGTTATTCAGCGCGCCGCCCTCACTCACCGTGGCGCCGGTGCCTGCCGAGGTCAGCCGGAGCACCGCGCCGGGAATCGCGGCGATCCTGTTGTCCAAAGTGTCGGCCACGTAGAGCGTCCCGTTGGCGCCGAGGCCGACGCCGGTCGGGCCGACCACCAGTGCGGACGGGTTCGTCTCCTCGGCGAAGCCCGATCCGATCGTGGTCGCCGCTACGAGCCTGGGTGGCTGGCCGCTGGGGATCACCAGCAGCAGCCGCAGCACGGTGCCACCGTTCACGATGTTGCCCCCGCCGGCGACGGTGCCGTTGAGGACGTTGGTGACGAACAGCTCAGCGACGCTGCCCGCATCGAGCGCGGTCAGGTCCCACGGACCGTTGATGCCGTGGCCCGAGAACGTCTCACGCACCTGGCCGTTGCTATTCAGCACGATCAGGCAGCCAGCCTGGGCCGTGGCGGAGTTCCCGGCCACGGTGGACAGGCTGCCGACGATGACCCACCCGCCGCTCAGGACCGTGAGCGCCGTGGTGAGGCCGACGCCGCCGGGGCACGTGCCCGGCAGGCTGGCGGCGTTGATCTGGGCGAACTGGGTGACCGCGCCGGATGGCGAGATCTCCACGATCGTGCTGCCCGTGCCTTGCTGGTTCGCGCTGTTGTTGAAGTTGCTGACCAGCACGTCGCCCCGGTGCAGCAGACCCTGGCTGTGCTGGACAACGACGGTTCCGTAGGGATTGACGTCGCCGTTCGCGGGCACCGTGGACGCCACGGTGCTGATGCTGTTGAAATTGCCGGTGAACGATGTCGCGGAGGCAGACCCCGATATCTGGGCGTTCGCGCCGGACGCGACGGCCATCGATAACGCGCTGGCCATTCCCGTTGCGGCGAGTGCCACGAGGGCACGGTTGAGTACTCGCATTGATCCCGCTCCTATCCCGAGTGCCGCTATTTGCCGTGACGCATGCGTTCGCTGCCCGCCTGGTCCCTGGCGGGCGTGATGCATGGCAGCTTGGCGCTCGGCGCCAGCCGTCGGACCGTCACAAACTCCAGCACGGACGGCGCCGCCGCCGCGTTCGGGGCTTTACCAAAAGTCCAGAAATGCGGCGTGATCGCGATCACCGCGGAGGCCGCGTTCGGTGGGGGTAGCCCCGGCGTCAATGGTGGCCGTGACTCCCGCGCCTCGCAACATCGGCGGGCCGGCCCCCCAGCCGCCGTAGAACGGCGGCCGCTCCCGGCCGACCCACTAGTAAGACGCAGACTCAATCAATCCGGTTGTCATCGTGGCAATATCTGGCGAACCGGAGACGCCGCCCCGGCCTTGGGCCCGGGCCGCTTCCCCGGGCAGTGGCCTGATTCACGTTCCCCGGGCAGCCGTCTGATCCACACCGGCACGCAGCACGAGGACCGCGGTATCTACACTCGTGCGGGTGACGATGCGCATGGGGCAACTCGAGACGGTGCCCGCCCTTGACCGGCCCGACCTGCTCGCGCCGACGGTCGCCGCGGCACTCGCGGCACTGGACGGCAAGCTGCCCGCCGACGCCGTCGGCGTGGCCGAGATCGATCCCGAGCTGGCGGACACGGCCGCGTTCTGCGAGCGCTACGGCGTTGCCCCGGATGAGTCTGCCAACTGCGTGGTCGTGGCCGGCAAGCGCGACGGCGAGACCAGGTTCGCCGCCTGCGTGGTGCTGGCCACCACCCGTGCCGACGTCAACGGTGTGGTCCGGCGCCAGCTCGACGTGCGCAAGGCGTCGTTCGCCGCCATGGACCTGGCGGTCGCCGAGACCGGCATGGAGTACGGCGGGATCACCCCCATCGGCGTTCCGGCGTCGTGGCCGGTCTTCGTGGACGCGGCGGTCGCGGCCGCACCGCAGGTGGTCATCGGCAGCGGCGTGCGGCGCTCCAAGCTCACGCTGCCGGGCGAGGCGCTCGGGCGGCTGCCCGGCGCGGAGATCCTGGACGGGCTTGGCCGCTGACCGGCCGGGGCCTGGACCCCGGACCCGGACAGCGACCCGGACGACCGGCACAGCGAGCCGGACCCCGCGCAGCGAGCCGGACCCCGCACAGCGAGCCGGACCGGCACGGCGTTTCTACGGCTTCGGCAGCCAGGACACCCGGCCGATCAGCGCCGCGTAGCCGACAAACGTGACCGCGTCGATGAGCGTGTGCGCGATGATCAGCGGGGTCACCCGCCCCCACCGGCGGTACAAGTAACCGAAGATCAGGCCCATAACCGCGTTCCCGATGAACGCGCCGAAGCCCTGGTACAGGTGGTAGGAGCCGCGCAGCACCGCGCTGAATACGATCGCCCGCCATGGGTTCCAGCGCAGCTGGTCGAGCCTCGTCAGCAGGTAGCCGATGACCAGGGTCTCCTCAAGAATGCCGTCGTGTGCCGCGGACAAGATCAGCACCGGCGTGCGCCACCAGACCGCCGGCAGGTCCTCGGGAACCACGTTCAGTTCGAGCTTGAGGTGGTACGCCGCCAGGTACAGGGCCAGGCCGGCCCCGCCGATGACCGCGGCTAGCACCGCGCCGCGGAGCGTATCCTTGACCGGCTGGGTCGCGTCAAGGCCCATGTCCTTTGGCCCCTCGCCGGTCCTGGCCAGCAGGTAGAACACGAGCACGACCGGCGCGAGCGCCGTGGCGATGCCCGCCAGCTCTAGGACCAGGTCGAGCCAGTTGTTCGCGGCCTCGGGCCCGACCAGCAGCGCCTGCTGACTGCCGAGCGACTGCCGCTGGAGCAGCGACCCGATCAGGCTCAGCGCAGCGTTCAGCGCGCTCGCGCCGAGCGAAACCGCGAAAACGGCGAAGATCTCCCACCGGATCATCCGATCCGAGGGCAGCCGCAGGCTGGTACCCTCCCCGAGTGCCACGTGAGGACTCTAATGGGTGCGGCGGAGTCCTTTTCTCCGGTGCCAGGACGGGGCCGGATCGGGCGGCCGCACCCGGCACAATCTCCGGTGCCACACTGGCGCCGGCCCGGGCGCCTGCGCCGGGCACATGCTGATTCTGGGGAGCCGTGGACAGGAGCGAGCCGGCGGACGGCGCAGGCCGCGGACCGAACGCGGGCGCTGCCAGGACCGCCAACCCCGACGATGCGGGCAGGACCGCCAACCCCGACGATGCGGGCAGGACCGCCAACCCCGACGATAAGGCCGCGCGCAACGGGGAGGGCGGCGATCCCACCACGGCCGGGGCCCCGGCGAGGGGCTCCGGCACGCCCGGCGCCCGAGACGTCCCGGAGGTAGGTGCGACCGGCGCCCAGCAGGTCCCGGGGGCCGACCCGACCAGCGCCCGGCAGGTCCCGGGGGCCGGGGCGAGGCACGCAGACCGCCCCGGCCGGCTCCCCCTGGCCGACCGGCCGGTGCTGCGGCACGTCGCACTGCTCGCCGCGTTCCTGGTCCTCGGGGTGGTGGTCAGCTGGCCGCGGCCGGCCTACCTGGTTGAGGGAAAGCTGTCGGCCACCCGCGACACCGAGCAGTACGTCTGGGGATTCTGGTGGGTGGCACACCAGGTCACCCATCTGGGCAACCCGTTCTTCACCCGGTACATGGCCGCGCCGGTGGGCATCCAGCTCGGGTTCCACACCCTCATGCCGCTGCCAGGGCTGCTGCTCACGCCGGTCACGCTGGCCTTCGGCCCGTCGGCCTCGCTGTCCCTGCTGACGATCGTCACGCCGGGCCTGCTCTGCTACGCGATGTACCGCGCCGCGCGGCTGTGGCTCAGCGCCGAGATCGGCGCGATCGTGGCCGGAGCGTTCTTCGGGCTGTCCACGATCGTGGCCTTCCAGGACTGGTACCACATCAACATCGCACTGGGTCAGCTGTTCCTCGCGATGACCCTGGAGCTCATCATCCGGCTGCGGCGGCGGCCGTGTGTCCGGTACGGCGTGGTTCTGGGCCTGGTGCTCGGCGCATCCTTCCTGGTCAACCAGGAGTCGACCGTGATGGCGCTGCTGCTGGCCGCCGGGGGCCTGGTGCCCTGGTTTGTCCGGCGTCCGGCCGCCAGGCGGCTGCTGCCGCTGGTGCTGGCCGTCGTGATCGCCGCCGTGGTGGCCAGCCCGCAGCTGATCGCGATGGCGCAGCAGGAGGCCGCGGGCGGCTCGAGCGCCACGCCTGCCCTGCTCATCGGCACCTACGACAAGTTCGGTGCCGACGCCGGCGGGCTGTTCGCGCCCTCGCCCAGGCTCGCCACCTTCGGGCTGCATGGCCTGGCGACCATCTACAGCTATCGGCAGCCAGACGAGGGAGTGCCGACGTTCGGGCTGGTCCTGAGTGTCCTGGCAGTGGCAGGCCTCGCGGCCGCCTGGCGCCGCCGGAGCGCCTGGATGCTCGCGCTGCTGTGGCTCGGGGGCGCGCTGCTGGCGCTCGGGCCCACGCTGGTGATCGGCGGCAAGGTGCACGTGCCGCTGCCGGTGACCTGGGACGGCACCCGGATGTCCCTGCTCATGCCGTACACCTGGCTGGTGCACGTGCCGGGCCTGTCCGCGCTGCGGGAGGCCGACCGGCTGGCGCTGCTCGGCCTCGTCGGCGCGGCCATGCTCGCGGGCGCCGCGGTGGAATGGCTGCGCCGCCACGCAAAGCCGCTGATCGCGGTCGTGGCCGTGCTCGGCGTCTTCGAGGTCGGCTGGTCGGGGGGTTCCGGGATCGGCGTCATGGCGACCGCTCTGCCAGCGCTTGACCGGCCGATCGCCGCCGACCACTCCGGTTCCATCGTGCTGGACGTGCCGTTCGGGCTGCGCGGCGGCATCGGGCTCTACGGATCGGGGATATCACGGCAGGCTCTGGTGCTGGCGACCGCCGACGGGCACCCGCGCTCCGTCTCCTATACCTCCTGGATTCCGGCGCGCACCAGGAACCGGATCGCCGGGAACGCGTTCTACGCTGCGCTGACCGCCGCGCAGGACGGCAAGCCGGTATCCGCCGCCAAGCTCGCCGCCGCCCGCACTGAGGTCCGCCGGATGAATATCGGCTGGGTCCTGGTCTGGAGCAAGCCCGGCCAGGCCGTGCCGTACCTGAAGAGCGTCGGCTTCGTGTTCGACTACCGCGCCGACCACGTCTCCGTCTACCGCCCCGGCTGGAAGTAGCCCGCGCCGGGCGCCCCGCAGACCGGGCCGGGCGCCCCGCAGACCGGGCCAAAGGCACCCGCGAGCCGTACCCCGCCCGGCCCGCGACCGGTTTTCCATGATCGTGGTAGATAACGACCGCGGGAGCGTCTTTTTCTACCATGATCATGGATGCGCCGAGGTCAGTGTCACACCCTGCGAGCAGACTCCACGGCATGGCACACGAATTGCCACGGCCTTGCTTACGGCTGCTGGCGGCCCAGTGCGGGGTGATCGCGAGCTGGCAAGCAGAGGCGGCGGGGATCACCGGGCGGCACATGCGGAACCTGGAGCTAGGCGGGCGGTGGCGACGTCTCCACTTCGGCGTGTATGCGGCCTTCACCGGCCAGCCACCGCGCTCAGCGGTTCTATGGGCCGCCGTGCTGCAGGCCGGGCCTCGCGCGATCCTCAGCCATGAGACAGCCGCCGAGCTGGATGGTCTGAGCGACAAGCCGAGCAAAGTGATCCACGTCACCGTGCGATCCGAGCAGCACCGGCAGCCTGTGGCGGGAGTGGTGATCCACCGGTCGTCCCGGAGTATCGCGTTCAAGCAGCAGCGGCCGCTCCCGCCGCGGACGGCGACCGAGGAGACGGTGCTCGATCTCGCTGACGCCGCAGCCAGCTTCGACACCGTGGTCTGGCTCGTGGCGCGGGCCTGCCAGGGCAGGCTGACCACCCCGTTCCTGCTGGCTGACAGCCTGCAGTTGCGGGCAAGAGCCCGCTGGCGCGGCGAACTGAGGCAAGCGCTTCAGGACGTGGCCGAAGGCGTGCACTCGCCGCTGGAGTATCGCTACCTGCACGGCGTGGAGCGCGCGCACGGCCTGCCTCGCCCAGACCGGCAGGCCGAGGCGGACCGGCACCCAGGGCGCATCTTCCGGGACATCCACTACCGCAGGTACCGGGTCGCCGTAGAGCTCGACGGAACGGCGAGCCATCCCGACGAACAGCGGTGGCAGGACAAACGCCGGGACAACGCGGCGGCGGCCGACGGGATCTTCACGCTGCGGTACGGGTGGGCGGACGTTACCGAGCGTCCGTGCGAGACCGCGCGAGAGATCGCCACGGTACTCGCGAGAGGAGGTTGGCCCGGCACGATCCGGCGGTGCGGACCGGGGTGCCGGTGCTGAGCCCGGCGGTGCGGGACCGGCTGCCGCTGGCGAGACCGGCGCCAGACAGGCCCGGGTGCTGCTGCTGACACTGGCGGGCTAGTCGGTGCGGTCGCCCTCTTCCTTGACCCGCGCGACGGCGACGACGGACTGGCCGAACGGCGGGCGGTCGCCCATCGCGCGCTCCAGCAGCCGGACCAGCGGCACCACCATGCGGTCGTAGAAGGACATCGTGCCGCCCGTTGACGGCTGCTTCTTCAGCAGGCTGGTGAACGCGTAGTAACAGAGCAGGCCCAGCGAGTTCGCGTAGCGGACCTCAACGACCTCTAGCCCCGCGTCGGTCAGCGCCTTGGTCATCGTCCGCTTGGTGTAGCGCCGCACGTGGCCGGTGGCGATGTCCACCGGGCTCATCGCGAACGGGAACGCCGGGCACACCAGCACGATGTAGCCCTCGGGCCTGACCAGCCTGGCCATACTCTGCAGCGCTCCGACGTGATCATCGATGTGCTCGAGCACGTTGTAGCAGAGCAGGGAGGAGTGGTCGCCGCGCTCGTCGGTCGGCAGCAGCAGCTGGCGCGTCGTGACACTGGGGTACGCAGCCATGTGCTTCTTCAGCTCCGCGTAAAGCGCCGGTTCGGCCTCGGTCGCGGTGTACTTCTCGACGAGCGGGATCCATTCCAGAGCGTAATCACCCAATCCAGTGCCGATCTCGATTGGGTGTTCGCCGAGGTAAGGCCTGGCAAAGGCGGCGAACCACTTTCGGTGATTCTGGCATTCCGCCAGCGCAACCAGGACGTCACACTGGATCTGCCGGTCACCGCGGATCTGATCCGTGTCGTCCCTCGTCACGCCCTGGGAACGCGCTGCTTCCACTCGCCTCAACCTCTCGCTGACTGCATCAGACGAATCCGGCAATGAAACCACAAAACATTAGCCACGCGTGTCCCAAACCTCACGGCAGACAGCTACTATCGCCCGGCGGTGCGGGACTCGAGCGGGCGTTGCGGCACACCCGGATCGTGCTCCACCGGACCTGCCGTTACACCTAGCTCGGGTGATCCTACCTGTGCCCAGGGTCGCTGATGGCCATGCACGCCAAGTCCCCAGCCAGCCAACTCGGGCGGACCGGTGGCAAAGTATGGCTAGGCGGTCGATCCGCCGCAGCCCCAAGTGCGGCCGGGCGGGTTCGTGCGCCGCGGCTTCAAGTCCGTTACAGTCCGGTTCTGGGCCGTGTCTGTGACCGGTTGCAGCATCCGTCATGCTGGGGGGCAAAGCGTTAAAGGAGCACCGATGTCGTACCAGCCCTACCCGACCTCTGGGCAGACACCCGAGCCACAGCAGCGCCCGGCCGCACCCAATTCGGTGCAGACAGCGGTCAAGCTCATGTACGCCGGCGCGGCCCTGAGCCTGATCGAGCTCATCGTGGGCTTGATCACTATCGGCAGCCTGAGGAGCGCCATCGTGACCGCGGGTCACAAGGCGGGTAAGCACTACACCGCGACTCAGATCCACACCCTAGAGGTGTCGTCCATTGTCCTCGGAGTGATCTCCGGGTTGATCGCGATCGGACTGTGGCTCTGGATGGCCCGGGCCAGCGCCACGGGCCACAACTACGCCAGGATCGTCGGGAGCGTGCTCTTCGGCCTGAATACGCTGCTCATCTTCCTGAACCTGGCGCGCCCGCACGTCGGCCTAGGTTTGATATTCAACATTCTGGTGTGGCTGGTGGGCCTCGGCGCGGTGGTCATGCTGTGGCGACGGGAATCGAGCGAGTACTTCAGCCCGCGTGCGCGGTAAGCCGGACCAGCCGCGCCCAGGCCAGATCGGCGCCTGAGGCCAGGCATCCGTCCACGACCGCGTCGGTTCCCAGCGCGCTCACCCGCACCTCGGGCAGCACCGGCGACAGCACACGGAGCTCGGCGGTCACTGCGGCCGAGAACCCGGGGGCCTGCCCGATGCCACCGCCCAGCACGACGAGTTCCGGATCGACGACGGTGACCACGGCGCTGATTGCCTTGGCCACCAGGCGCGCCTCGGCTGCCACCACCGCCACGGCGCGCTCGTCGCCCTTGGCCGCCGCCGCGAAGACGCTGCGCGCCGAGACCGGTCCGCGCATTCCCGCCCGGCGGGCGGCGCGCACCACGGCCGGCGCGGATCCGGCGGCCTCGAGCGTGCCCCTCCTTCGGGCGTCCTGCTCGTCGGCGCCCTCTCCCTCCGATATCGGCATGTAGGCGATCTCGCCGGCCACCCCGTGCGCCCCGCGGTGCAGCCTGCCGTCGAGGACCAGGCCGAGGCCGATGCCGGTGCCGATCCACACGAACGCGAAGCTCGCGAAGTCGCTGCCGTGCCCGTGCGCCCGCTCGGCCAGCGCGGCGGCGTCGACGTCGTTCTCGATGACCAGGCCATCCCCGAACGCGTCCCGCAGGCCGGCCAGGATCGCCGGGCGGCTCAGGCCGGACAGGCCGCCGGTGAGCGCCATGGCGCCCCGCCTCGGGTCGTAGACGCCCGGGCTGCCGATCACGGTCTGGGTGATCGCTTCCCTGGCGATCCCGGCGTCGGCGCACAGCGTGTCCGCCAGGCGGATCAGCTCGGCTATCCGGCCCCGCACGCTGGAGGCCCTGGTCCTGGCCGAGTTCTTCGCCCGGATCTCGCCGGTCAGGTCGGCGAGCGCGCCGCGCAGGTAGTGGTGGCCGATGTCGAGGCCCAGCACGAACCCGGCGTCCGGGCTGATCTCGAACAGCCGGGCCGACCGGCCGGGCACGCCGGTCCGCTGCCCGGCGATCCTGATCAGGCCCGAGCGCTCCAGGTTGGCCAGGGCCAGTGAGACCGTGGGCTTGGACAGGCCGGAGAGCCGGGCCAGCTCGGCCCGCGAGCACGGCCCGAGCTGGCGGATGTGACCGAGCAGCAGCTGCTCGTTCAGCGCCCGGATGAGCTGTGGCCTGGCCGCCTGGCCGCCCCGCTGGTCGACCGCTGCGACGCCACGGAACTCGCCGACAGGCTCGGCGACGACCACCTCGGCGACCCCGGCCGCGTCGACTGACGTACTAGTCAAGGGCCACCTCCTCGGCCATCTTCCCGCACTGCGGCCACCGGGCACCAACAAATTCGAACCGCACTCAGATAGTTAGGATACTATCCTAACTATATACCCTGACGGAGAGTGTCCGGATTATCGCAAGTAGTCAAGGTGCTCACCGTGCGCCTCGCGGTACTCGGCGACCAGCTCGCGGGCCGCGGTGATCCCGGGAACCAGCGGATGCTGGGCCAGCGCCACGCCCGCCAGGCCGGCGTCACCGGTCATCGCGGCCTCGACGACGCCACGCTCGTAGCCCTTCACTTGCTCGACCAGAGCCCGGCCCGCTCGCGGCAGCCCAGTCACCGGCTGCGGGGCGACGCCGTCGGCGGTGACCAGCGCCGGCACCTCCACGATGTCGTCCGGGTCCAGGAAGTCCAGGCTCGCCCCGTTGCGGGTGTTGACGATCACTTCGCGCGGGCCGCCACCGGACAGGCCGTCGATGACCTGCAATGCCAGTCCCTCGTAGCCACCGATCTGGGCCGCGGCGAGCTTGGCCGGGCCCTGCTTCACCCGCCGGGCACGCGCCTCGCCCTGCCCGCTGGCGCCCTGGGTGTCGGTCCTCATGTACGTGTCGCGGCGCACGCCGAGCAGCATCTCGTAGGCCGACCAGGCGGCCTCGACGCCGTCGTCGAACGCCGTGGCCACTGCCGCAAACAGCTCGGTGTTCAGGCGCAGCACGTCCTGACCCCGGCTGGAGCCCGCCCTCGCGACCTCGTCGACGTAGCGCTGGCCGTCGTAGAAGTAGTAGACGTACTCGGTCGGTATCGCGCCGACCCGGCGCACCATTTCGGGGTCGAAGGCGGCGAACCGGTGGTCGAAACGCTGCAGCTCCTCGAACCTGGCCAGCAGTTCGCCGATCCGCTCTTCGCCGCCGGCCTGCACCGAGCAGACCCAGCCCAGGTGGTTCAGGCCCCCGTAGGACGCCGAGAAGCCGGAACGCTGCGCGAGAAGGAACTCGGCCACGCGCGCGACCGTGCCGCCCGGGGTGTCGCAGACCCCGACCGCCTGCACCTTGCCCTGCGCCGAGATCGCCTGCGTGATCAGGCCGGCCGGGTTGGTGAAGTTGATCAGCACCGCATCCGGCGAGCAGCGGCTCAGCAGGTCGCAGTAGGACAGCACGACCGGGATCGTGCGCAGCGCCATCGCGCAGCCGCCGGGCCCGGTCGTCTCCTGACCGACGATGCCCCGCCGCAGCGCGACCTCCTCGTCGATGACCCGGCCCCGGTCCCCGCCGACCCGGACCGCGGAGAACACGTACCCGGCCCCGGTGAACGCCTCGGCGGCGTCCGCCGTGACCGTGACCGTGTCCGGGTGGCCGAGCGCGGTCGCGATCCCCGACGCCAGCCTGCAGATCGTGTCCCTGCGCCCGGGATCTGGCTCGAACAGGCAGATCTCGTCGAACGTCCCTGGCCTGCTGGCCAGCACGGCCCGGACGAACGCGGGCATCCGGACGCCGCCACCACCGAGGATCGCAAGCTTCACTGGCCGGTCTCCTTTTCCATCTTGCCGCTTCGCCTTATCCGCTTCCGCCTTATCCGCTTCCGCCCTGCCCGCTTCCGCCCTGCCCGCTTCCGCCCGTGCCCGCTTCCGCCCTGCCCGCTTCCGCCCGGCCCGCTTCCGCCCTGCCCGCTTCCGCCCTGCCCGCTGGCAGCCGCGGCCACCTGGTCGATGAATCGCGCACCCAGCGTCTGGCCGACCGCGGCAACGCCGGACACGTCGACCTCGCCGACCGCGCCGAGCCAGGTCACGGCCTCCGAGCCGGCCGCGTTCGCCGCTACCACGGCATCGGTCAGCGGGACCCCCCGCACCAGCGCCGCGATCATCGCGCCGGCAAAGGCGTCGCCGGCCCCGGTAAGGTCCCTGACCGTGACCGGCCGCACCCCGTCGGCGACCTCCGTGATCCCGTCCGGGCTCGCGATCACCGCGCCGGCCGCGCCGCGGGTGACCACCAGCGGCGTCCCCCACGTGGTCGCGACCGCCAGAGCGGGGCCCAGGGCATCCGTTCCGGTCAGGCGCCGTATCTCGTCCTCGTTGGGCATGAACACGTCGGCCAGCCGCACGCACTCGATGATCGCGTCGGCGGCGTAGCGCTCGTCGCCCAGCGAGACGTCGAGCGCGATCTTGCTGCCGAGCTCGCGGGCCTCGCGCATGAACTCGGGCATCCCTGGCCCCCCGTGCACGTAGCACCACCGGGGCCGGGTACGCCGGAGCACGGCGCGCCAGCGGTCGATCTCCTGCTGTTCCCGCCGTTTGGGGATGTTGCTGACGAAGGCCCGGTCGCCGTCGAAGTTCAGCACCACCGTGACCCCGGCCGAGCGCCGGCGCACCCGGACCGACGGAGACAGGTCCACGCCGGTCCGCGCGCAGTGCTCGATCACGACGCGCGAGCCGAGGTCATCGCCGAGAACCGTGCACAGGCCCGCCGTTGCCCCGGCCCTCGCCGCTGCGCTCGCGCTGTTGACCGCCCCGCCGCAGGAGAACGCGAACTCCTCGGTGAAGACCTCTTCACCGGGCCGGGGAAGCTCCGGCACGTGCCCGAAGACGAGCTCGAGGAAGACCGAGCCGAACGAGATCATGTCCAAGCTAGCTGTCCTCCACCCCTTGCCAGCCTCCGAAATGTCCCGCGCCGGGAGCGTGGTCACAGTTCGGCTACGGATCTGTGCCTATCTGGATAGTTAGGATACTGTCCTAACTATCTATTAGCGACAGGCCGAGCTTACTGGCGGGTGATTGTGTCGGTTTCCCCGGTCGTGCTCGGCCTAGACTACGGCGGCACGAAGATCGCCGCCGCCGTGGCTGACCTGGACGGCAACCGGCTGGCGTCGACCACGACCAGCAGCGGTGGCGCGCTCGGGGCGCAGGCGAGCTTCGCCCGCGGGATCCAGGTGGCGCGCGACCTGCTGGAGGACACCGCGCCGGGTAGCGAGCTCGTCGCGGTCGGCGTGTCCACGTTCGGGATCCCGTTCGAGGACCGGGTCGAGCTGGCGCCGGCCATCGACGGCTGGGACAAGCTGGCGATGGGCCGCGAGCTGCGCGCCGCGTTCGCCGGGGCGGCGATCCGGATGGCCACCGACGCGAAGGCGGCGGCCCACGCCGAGGCACGCTGGGGCGTGCTGGCCGGCCGCGATCCCGCCGTGTACCTGAACCTGGGCACCGGGCTGGCAGCGGCGGTCGTGATCGGCGGCCAGGTCGTGACCGGCGTCAACGGCGCGGCCGGTGAGATCGGCTACAACCTGCGCTCGGTGGCCGACGTCGGCCTGGCGCTCGACCGCCGGCCCCTGCTCGAGCACATGGTCAGCGGCCAGGCGCTGGCCGACCGCGCCGCCGAGCGTGGCAGGCAGCTCACGGCCGCCGACGTGTTCACCGCCGCCGCGGCGGACCGAGGACCTGGACGGCCTGATCGATGACTTCGTCGACGAGCTGGCGTTTCACCTGGTGAACCTCGCAAACCTGGTGAACCCGGCACGGATCGCGGTCGGCGGGGGCATCGTCCGCTCCTGGGCACGGATCCGGCCGAGGCTGCAGCACGCGCTGCGGTCGGGCACCCCGTTCCCTCCCGAACTCGTGGTCGCGCACTTCCCGTACGACGCCCCGCTGCTCGGCGCGGTGGCGATGGCCGTGGACGCGGCGAACGGCCGCGACGCGGTCCCGGCCGGCCCGGATGCCGGGCGGCGAGACGCACTGCATCACGACACCATCAACACCGGCATGCCGTCATGACAGGACATCTCGGGTGCCATCCCGGCCGACGCGTCGGCCATCCCTCTGCCGCTGCCGCGCATCAGCCGGCCAGCGCCGGCCGGGCTCCCGGCGCGCGGAACACTCATCGGAAGGGCTAATCAATGAGACGCCTTAAGACAATCGGGGTCCTCATCGCGGCGGGCGCGCTGGCGGCCGCCTGCAGTTCCGGCAGCTCAGCACCGTCATCGTCATCCAAGGCATCGGGCGCCAGCGGCGTGCTGACGATCGACAACGAGAGCGGCGGGACCTGGACCTGTGACTTCAACCCGTTCAACCTCAGCTATATCGGTTACTCGATGGGTCCGATCTACGAGCCGCTGGCGTTCGTCAACACGCTGGAGAGCGGGAAGGCGACGCCCTGGCTGGCGACGAGCTGGGCCTGGGGCGCCGGCAACAAGACCCTGACCTTCACGATCCGCAAGGGGGTGAAGTTCAGCAACGGCAACCCGCTGACTCCGGCGGACGTGGTCTACACCTTCAACCTGCTCAAGAAGAACCCGACGCTCGACATCAACGCGGTCTGGTCGGTGCTGTCCAGCGTCACCGCGTCCGGTTCTGACCAGGTCGTGATGGCGTTCAAGACCGCAGCGGTGCCGTACTTCTACTACATCGCCGACCAGGTCCCGATCGTCGACCAGTCCGTCTGGTCGAAGGTCGCCAACCCGGTGACCTACCCGGACAAGAACCCGGTCGGCACCGGCGCGTTCACGGCAGGCAGCAGCACCTGCACGCCGCAGAACATCAAGTACACCGCCAACCCGCACTACTGGCAGCCGGGCGAGCCGAAGGTGGGGACGGTCAACTACCCGTCGTTCCTCACCAACGACACGGCCAACACCTACCTGGCCAACGGCCAGGCCCAGTGGGGCAGCCAGTTCATCCCGAGCATCGCGAAGTTCTACACGTCCAAGAACCCTAACTATCACTACTGGTTCCCCCCGACCGCGAACGTGAGCATGTTCATCAACCTGACCAACCCGCTCCTGAAGAACGTGGCGGTCCGGCAGGCGATGGCGTACGCGATCAACCGGCAGCAGGCCTCGACCATCGGTGAGTACGGCTACGAGCCGGCGTCGAACCAGTCCGGGATCGTCACCCCGACGTTCTCCAGCTGGCTGGACACGTCGCAGGCGGCGAGCTTCGGCAACAACTACGCCCACAACACCGCCAAGGCGATCTCGATCCTGACGGCGGCGGGCTACAAGCGGGGATCGAACGGGATCTTCCAGACGCCGTCCGGCCAGCCGCTGTCCTTCACGATCCTCAACAACGGCGGGTTCTCGGACTGGGTGGCAGCGGTGCAGACCATCCAGACCAGCCTCAAGGCGATCGGGATCCAGGTCACCCCGGAGAACCTGGCCGCGACCACCTACCAGACCGACCTGTACACCGGCAAGTACCAGCTCGCCTACGGCAGCGAGACCGGCGGCCCGACCCCGTACTTCGAGCTGCGGCAGTGGCTGTACTCGGCCAACTCCGCGAAGATCGGCACGGCGGCCGGCTCCGAACTTCGAGCGGTACAGCAACCCGGCCACCGACGCGCTGATCAACGAGTACGGCGCCACCACGAGCGCGGCCACACAGCACTCGATCGTGGACCAGCTGGAGAAGGTCATGCTCACCGACGTGCCGGTGATCCCGGTCACCGAGTCGGTCGACTGGTACCAGTACGACACGGGCAGCTTCACCGGATGGGTCACCAAGAGCGACCCGTACGCGCAGCCTGCCGCCTACAACTACCCGGACTGGGGCCAGATGCTGCTGCACCTGACCCCGGCGAAGTAGCCGAGCGGGCCGTGGCCGGGATCTTGCCCGGCCACGGCCCGGTAGGCCAGCGTAGGAGGACGATCGATGGGCGTCAGGAGGAGCGCATGAGGCGGGCGGGCAGCACAGCATGAGGTTCGTGCTGCGCCGCCTGGGCTTCTTCGTGCTGACGCTGTGGGTGGCGGTCACGCTGAACTTCCTGCTGCCGCGGCTGATGCCGGGCAACCCTGCCCTGGCGGTGCTGGGCAAGTTCAAGGGCGCGGTCCCCCCGCAGGCCCTCAAGGCGCTCGAGGCGCAGTTCGGGCTCGACACGCACCAGAGTCTGATCACGCAGTACGTCCACTACCTCGGCGACCTGGCCTCGGGGAACTTCGGGGTGTCACTGACCACCCAGCCGGGCACGTCGGTATCCCAGATCGTGCTGCACGCGATCCCGTGGACGCTCGGCCTGGTTGGGGTCGCCACGGTGCTGGCGTTCATCCTCGGCACCCTCATTGGCATCGTCGGCGCATGGCGGCGGGGCGGCCGGCTGGACAGCATCCTGCCGCCGATCTTCGTGATCATGACGGTCATCCCGTACTTCTGGATCGGCCTGATCCTGATCCTGATCTTCGGCGTGAAGCTGCACTGGCTGCCGTACTTCTTCAGCTACAACTACACGCTGACGCCGGGGTTCACCTGGGCATTCATCAGCAACGTGCTCGAGCACGCCATCCTGCCCGGCTTCACCCTGCTGATCACCACGATCGGCACCTGGATTCTCACCATGCGCAACACCATGATCACCACGCTGGCCGAGGACTACGTCCGGATGGCCCGCGCCAAGGGCCTGCCCGGGCACCGGATAATGCTCGATTACGCTGCTCGGAACGCGATTCTGCCGAACCTGACTGGCTTCGCCATGTCCTTGGGCTTCGTGGTGGGAGGCGCCATCCTGATCGAGGAGGTCTTTAACTACCAGGGCGTGGGCTACCTGCTGCTGCAGGCCGTCAACAACGAGGACTACCCGCTCGAGCAGGCGCTGTTCCTGCTGATAACCGTGGCCGTGCTGGTGGCGATCCTGCTCTCGGACATCGCGACCGCCATACTCGACCCGCGGACCAGGACGTCGAGGTAGCGATGACCACCACCGAGATACCCGGCGCCCCCGGCGAGCCGCCCCTGGTTCCGGGGGTAGCCGGCGGCCTGCCGCTCGGCGGCGGCGGGGTAACCGGGGCCCGGTCGCTGCGGCGCATGGCCCGCGCGGTGACGGCGAACCGGAAGGCCACCGCCGGCATCGTGCTGCTGCTTCTCTTCTGCCTGGTGGGCGCGTTCCCCGGGGTCATCGCGCACGACAACCCGAACGCCGAAATCTACCAGCGTTCCCTCGGCACCCCGTCGGCGCAGCATCTGCTCGGCACCACCAGCTTCGGCCAGGACATGTTCGCCCAGGTGATCTACGGCACCCGCCCGGTGCTGCTGATCGCGTTCGGGGTCGGGCTCGGTGCCACCATCCTCGCGATGCTGATCGGTGTGGCCGCCGCGTACCTGGGCGGGGTCTGGGACGGCGCGCTCAGCCTGTTCATCGACGTGCTGCTGGTCATCCCGGCGTTCCCGCTGCTCATCATCATCGGCAGCTACCTGCACGGGGCGACCACCGGCGTGATGATCGCGGTTGTCACGGCGGTGTCCTGGTCGTACACGGCCCGCCAGCTGCGCGCCCAGGCGCTGTCGCTGCGCGGCCGCGACTTCCTCGAGGCGGCGCGGGTGCGCGGCGAGCGCGCGCTGTACGTCATCGTCGTGGAGATCATTCCCACGATGACCTCGCTGCTGGTGGCCAGCTTCCTGACCAACGCGCTGTACGCGGTGTTGTTCTCCTCGAGCCTGGAGTTCATCGGGCTCGGCGACCCGAACCAGGTCAGCTGGGGCACGATGCTGTACTGGGCGGAGAACAACGAGGCGTTCCAGACCGGCCTGCCCTTGTGGATCATCGTGCCGGGGCTGTGCATCGTGGCCCTTGGCGCCGCGTTCGCGCTGCTCAACTACGCGTTCGACGAGATCGGGAACCCGGCCCTGCGGCCGGTCCGGAGCATTCGGGGGAAGCGTGTCAAGCGGCCCAGGTAACGAGCCGGTGCTGGTCGTTCGCGACCTGTCGGCCGAATATGTGACGGAACGCGGCACCGTCGTCGCAGTCGACAACGTCAGCTTCAACCTGGATCCGGGCGAATTCATCGGCATCGTCGGCGAGTCCGGCTGCGGCAAGTCCACCCTGCTGTTCGCGATCGCCCAGTTGCTGGCACCGCCCGCCCGCATCAGCGGGGGCAGTGTGGCGTTCAAGGGCCAGAACATGGTAGGGCTGACCGACCGGCAGCTCGCTACGGTCCGGTGGAAGAACCTCTCGGTGGTGATGCAGAGCGCAATGAACGCGCTGAACCCGGTGAAGTCGATCGGCGCGCAGTTCAAGGACGCAATGCGGGCGCACGGGGTGGCCGACAAGGCGCACATCGCCGAGCGGTCGGCCGAGGTGCTGCGGATGGTCGGCATCGACCCGGTCCACCTGAAGAGCTACCCGCACCAGCTTTCCGGCGGCATGCGGCAGCGGTCGATGATCGCGATGGCGATGCTGTTCACTCCCGATCTGGTGATCATGGACGAGCCCACGTCCGCGCTCGACGTGGTCGCGCAGCGCTCGCTGATGGTCCAGATCAAGGAACTCCAGGACGAGCTCGGCTTCGCCGTCATCTTCGTCACCCACGACATGTCGCTGGTCAGCCACTTTTCGGACCGGCTGATGGTGATGTACGCCGGCCAGGTCGCGGAGTTCGGGCCCACCCGGCAGGTGTTCGACGCGCCGCAGCACCCCTACACCATCGGCCTGATGGACGCCTTCCCCTCGATCAGGGGCCCCCGGGTGCCGCTGACCGGCATTCCCGGCAGCCCGCCGAACCTGGCCAGGCCGCCGCAGGGCTGCCGGTTCGCCCCGCGCTGCCCCAAGGTCATGACCCGGTGCGAGGAGCAGCCGCCGGAGCTGTATCACGTCAACGGCACGCTGGTCCGCTGCTTCCTGCACGCCGACGGAGAGGCCGCCGATGACTGAACCGCCCGTGCTGCTGCGGACCGAGGGGCTCTCGAAGCACTTCAGGATCGGCGGGGCGTTCTCCCGGCGCATGCTGCACGCCGTAGACGACGTCAACATCTCGATCGGCGAGCGGGAGATCGTCGCGCTGGCCGGGGAGAGCGGCAGCGGCAAGAGCACCTTCGCCCGGCTGCTCGCCCGGCTCTACAAGCCGACCAGCGGCGAGATCTTCTACCAGGGCAAGCCGCTGTCCGCCGCGCGTTCCCGGGCCGACCTGCTACGGTACCGGGGCGACGTGCCGATGGTGTTCCAGGATCCGTTCTCCTCGATCAACCCGGTCTTCCGGGTGTCCCACGGCGTGCTGCGCTCCCTCAAGCTGCACCGCCCCGAGCTCTCCGCCGACCAGCGGCGCGAGGAAGCGGAGCGGGTGTTCGAGTCCGTCGGGCTGTCCCCAGCGGCCGAGGTGCTGCAGCGGTTCCCGCACGAGCTGTCCGGCGGCCAGCGGCAGCGGGTGGGCTTCGCGCAGGCGCTGGCGCTGCGGCCGAAGCTGATCCTGGCCGACGAGCCGGTCTCGATGCTCGACGTGTCGATCCGGATCGGGCTGCTGAACCTGATGAGCCAGCTGCGCGACGAGCAGGGGGTGTCGATCCTGTACATCACGCACGACATCGCCAGCGCCCGGTACGTCGCGGATCGTCTGATCGTGATGTACGCGGCGCGCATTGCCGAGCAGGGCCCGTCCGAGGAGATGCTGGCCAGCCCCAGGCACCCCTACACGCAGCTGCTGCTGTCGGCCGTGCCAGACCCCCGCGCACCGCTCACGATCGGGGCCGAGACCGACCGCGGCGAGCCGCCGCGGGTCATCGACCCCACGCCCGGCTGCCGGTTCCGCTGGCGCTGCCCACTGGCGATCGACGAGTGCAGCCAGGTGACACCCGAGCTCACCGAGCTGGCACCCGATCACGACGCAGCCTGCCACGTCGCCCGCTCCGGCGCCGGAGTGAAGGCGTTCGGTTGACATCCTCCGCCCGCATGAAAGCAGGAGATCTCAGATGAAGCTCGCGGTGATCGGCGGCGGCTCCACTTACACACCGGAACTGGTCGACGGCGTGGCACGGCTGGCCGAGGACGTCAAGGTCACCGAGCTCGTCCTGGTCGACCCGGACCAGGCACGGCTGGATGTGGTCGGCCCGGTCTCGGAAAGGATCATGCGCCGTTACGGCCACCCGGCGCGGCTGCGCTGGACCGCCAGCCTGGACGACGGCATTGATGGCGCCTCCGCCGTGCTGCTGCAGCTTCGCGTCGGCGGCCAGGCGGCCCGCCAGCGCGACGAGACCTGGCCGCAGGACTACGGCTGCATCGGGCAGGAGACCACCGGCGCCGGCGGCCTGGCCAAGGCGCTGCGCACCGTCCCAGTTGTCCTCGACATCGCCGAACGGGCGCGCCAGCGCGCGCTGGCGGACGCGTGGATCATCGATTTCACCAACCCGGTGGGGATCGTCACCAGGGCGCTGCTCGACGCCGGTCACCGCGCGATCGGCCTGTGCAACGTGGCGATCGGGTTCCAGCGCCGGTTCGCCGAGCTGCTGGGTGTGGAACCGGAGCAGGTAGAGCTGGATCACGTGGGCCTCAACCACCTCACCTGGGAGCGCGCCGCCGTCGTGGACGGCACCGACGCCCTGCCCGGCCTCATCGCCGCGCACGGCGACGACATAGCGCTGCGCACCGGGCTGCCGCTGTCCGCCATGGCCCAGATGGCGGCCGTCCCCTCGTACTACCTGCACTACTACTACGCGCACGACGCCGCCGTGGCCGAGCAGCGCGGCCGCCCGACCCGCGCCGAGGAGGTCTCCAACATCGAGCAAGAGCTGCTGGAGCTCTACGCCGACCCGGCGCTCGACCGCAAGCCGGAACTGCTGACCCACCGCGGTGGCGCCTACTACTCCGAGGCGGCGGTGGCGCTGCTCGCCTCGCTGGTCAGCGACACCAGGGACCGGCAGGTGGTCAACGTGCGCAACGCCGGGACCCTGCCGTTCCTCGCCGACGACGCGGTGATCGAGGTCGCGGCCGTGGTGGGTGCCGGGGGCGCGGAGCCGGTGCCGGTGGCACCCCTGGAGCCGCTGATGCGCGGCCTGGTCGCGCACGTATCGGCCTACGAGGACCTGGCGGTCGACGCGGCGCTGCGCGGCGGGGCAGACCGGGTCCGGGCCGCGCTGCTCGCGCACCCGCTGGTCGGCCAGTACGACCTGGCCAGCGAGCTCACCGACCGGCTCATCGCCGAGAACGCGCGGTACCTGCCCTGGGCGGGCGGGTCGCCGGAGACTGCCTCGGCGGCCGGACAGTGACAGGGGAAGCTGTGGGGGGACTGGGGAGGTGGGCGGGGGCCAGAGGAAAGCTGGCCGCGGTGCTGGCGGTCGACGGCGGCAACAGCAAGACCGACGTCGCCCTCGTCGCCGCCGACGGGACGCTGCTGGGCAGCGCCCGGGGCCCAGGGGTGACCGCAACGATGCAGCTCACCGACACCATCGGCGTGCTCGGCGCGGCCGCGCGCCTCGCGGCCGAGCAGGCCGGACTGCGCGCGGAAGGCCCGGGCGCGCAGATGGCCCGGCACCTGTCGGCCTGTGTGGCCAACGCCGACCTGCCCGAGGAAGAACACCAGCTGGCCGAGGCGGTGCGCGCGGAAGGCTGGAGCGACACCGTGGAGGTGGCCAACGACACGTTCGCGGTGCTGCGGGCCGGCCTGGACGATCTGGGCCCGCACTGGGGCGTGGGCGTCACCTGCGGCGCCGGGATCAACTGCGCGGGCGTGGCGCCGGACGGGCGGACCAGCAGGTTCCTCTCCTTCGGGCCGCTGAGCGGCGACTGGGGCGGCGGGCACACCCTTGGCACGGAAGCCGTCTTCTCCGCCATCCGCGCCGAGGACGGCCGGGGGCCGCAGACCGCGCTGCGCGAAGCCGTGGCCGCTTACTTCGGCACACCGAGCATGCAGGACGCCGCAGTCGCGTTCCATACCGGGGCGCTCAGCTGGGAGGCGCTGCTCGGCCTGGTCCCGGTCCTGTTCGAAGCGGCTGAGGCCGGGGACTCGGTCGCAATGGATCTAGTCCGCAGGCAGGCCGACGAGGTGTGCCTGATGGCGCTCAGCGCGATGCGCCGCCTTGGCCTCGGCGACCAGCCGGTTCCTGTGGTGCTGGGCGGCGGGGTCCTGACCGCGCGCGATCCGCTGCTCACGGCCGAGATCACCAAGCGGCTCGCGGACGAGGTTCCGCTGGCGGAGCCTCGCATCGTCGAAGTGCCGCCGGTGGCCGGCGCGGCCCTGCTCGGCCTGGACCGGATCGGGGCCCCGCCCGCCGCTCACGCCCGGCTCCGCGACGCCTACCGCGCGGTGACCGCGCGCTCATGATCGCGCCGGTGGATCCGCCCGCGAGCCCTGTCCAGATTCGCGGCTACCGTTCCGGCGACCTGCGCGACCTGTACCGGATCTGCCTGCAGACCGGGGACAGCGGCACCGATGCGACCGGCCTGTTCCGCGACCCGGATCTGCTCGGCCACGTGAACGCGGCGCCGTACGGGGTGCTGGAGCCGTCGCTGGCGTTCGTGGCCGAAGACGGAACGGGGGTGGGCGGCTACTGCCTGGCCGCGCTGGATACCCGGGCGTTCGAGGAGCGGCTAGAGCAGGAATGGTGGCCGCCGCTGCGGTCCCGATACGCCGACCCCGAGGTCGCCGAGCGCGAGCGCTGGACGCGGGACCAGGAGGTCGCGTACCTAGTCCACCACCCGTGGCAGACCGAGGACGACCTGATCGCGGACTTTCCCTCGCACCTGCACATCGACCTGCTCCCCAGGGTCCAGGGCCGCGGCATCGGCCGTCAGCTGATCGAGCTCCAGCTCGCTACCCTGCGGGACCGCGGATCGCATGGCGTGCACTTCCATGTGCGACCCACCAACCGGCGCGCCCTCAGCTTCTACGACCATCTCGGCTTCACCTGGCTGCGCACCGGTCACAGCCACGTCCTCGGCATGCGGCTGCGGTAACTCAGCCGGCCAGGGCATTGATCACGCCGGTTCGGCCAGCAGGTAGCAGGCAATCGCCGCCGCCGAGGCGACGTTGAGCGAGTCCACTCCCCGGCGCATCGGGATCCGCACCGGGACGTCGGCCTGATCCCGCCAGCGGGCCGAGAGCCCGTCGCCCTCGGCGCCGAGCAGCAGCGCGAGGCGGTCCCCCGCCTCGGCTAGCATGCCGCCGATCGGTACCGCGTCCGGCGCCGGGGTGAGCGCAAGCAGCCGGAACCCGGCCAAGCGTAGCCCGCCGAGACCCTTACGCCAGTCGGCCAACCGGGCGTACGGCACGGCGAACACCGCGCCCATCGACACCCGGACCGACCGCCGGTATAGCGGGTCCGCGCAGCGCGGTGCCAGCACGACCGCGTCAAAGCCGAGCGCGGCCACGCACCGGAAGATCGCTCCCACGTTGGTGTGGTCGACGATGTCCTCTAGCACCACGATGCGCCGGGCGTTGCCGGTCACGTCGCCCACCGAGGGAAGCGGCAGCCGCTGCATCGACGCCAAGGCGCCGCGGTGCACCCGGTAGCCGGTCACCTGCTCGGCCACCTCGGGCTCGACCAGGTAGACAGGGCCGGGGCAGGAACCGGCCAGGTCCGCGTGCACGGCCAACTTGTCCCGCGTGATCAGCAGCGACCGCACCGGGTAGCCGGCCCCGATCGCCCGCCTGATGACCTTCTCCCCCTCGGCCACGAACAGCCCGCTGGGTGCCTCCAGGCTGCGCCGCAGATGGACATCGGTCAGCCGGACGTAGTCCGCAAGGCGCGGATCGCCCGCGTCGTCGACCGGAACCATGGTGCTCATCCCCCTCAGTGTGGCCGGCTGAGAATCGGGGCAAGTCGGCCGATCCGGCGACGACCCTCAGATATAGTCATCCTTGGCCCGGGACGACTGGGACCTGCGCCGGGTCGGCCTGATGCCTGCAACCCAAGGAATCCTGTGAGTTCACGCGCACGGCGCGGCCGCGTCAGCCGACGGGGCCGCGAGCGCCACGTCAGGGTGGGACTGCTGGTCGCAATCGCGGTAGCGATCTCCGCGGTCCTCATGGCCGGGCTCACCGCCCAGGCGGTAATGGCCCGCACCAACTGCAACGACCGCCCCCTGGTGCTCAACGTGGCGGTCTCCCCGGACATCGCTCCGGCGATCCAGCGGGTCGGCCAGCTCTTCAACAAGCAGAGCCACGTGGCCGGCGGGCGCTGCGTCATCACTCAGGTCAGCCCCGAAGATCCGGCGTCGGTGGCATCCGTAGTCGACGGCCAGGCCTCGAGCGGAGGCCTGCCCACCTCCGACGCCTGGATTCCCGACTCGAGCCTGTGGGTGGACGTCGCACGCGCCTATCCGCTGGGCGCCCAGCAGGTCCAGACCACCGGAATCACGGTGGCCAGATCCCCACTGATGATCGTGATGCCGGCCGCCGCGGCTGCGCAGGTTCCCGCGTTCAACAACGACGTCGGCTGGAGCTTCCTCGCGCCGAGCACGGCCGGCGGGCCACCTGCCGCGCAGCAGGTCAGGGTGGAACTGCCGGATCCGACCCAGAGCGCCGCCGGGCTCGCCGCCCTGATCGAGGTGAGCAGGCTGATCGGCACCAGCCCGGCCGCGCGCGCAGAGCTGACCAGGTTCGTGTTCACGGCCCAGTCCTCGACGCAGTTCGACACCCCGGCTCAGCTGACGGCGTTCGTCACCCTCTCCGCTCCCCCGCTGGACGCGCACCCGGTGACGGTCACCACCGAGCAAGCCGTGCTCAGCTACGACGCCCAGCACCAGAACCAGCCGCTGGCCGCGCGGTACCCCACCGGGGGCAGCGCGGCGCTCGGCGCCCCCGAACTCGACTACCCCTTCGTCGTCACCTCCACCAACGCAGCCGAGCAAACCGCGGCCGGCGAGTTCGGGAAGCTGCTGCAGCAGAGCTACACCGCCCAGCTGGTGCGCTACTACGGCTTCCGTTCGGCCAACGGCGTCACCGGCACGCTGCCGGCCAGCGACGGGATCGCGCAGCAGCCGCTGAAGCTGGCCCCCGCCGCCGCGCCCAGCGAGGCGCAGACGGCACTGGCGGCCTGGCGCCGGCTGCAGGTTGGGTCGCGGGACCTGGCGGTCATGGACGTCTCGTCGGCGACAGCCGCGCCCTCCGGCCTCGGCACCCTGACCCTGGGGCAGATCCTGAAGCAGACCGCGGAGCTCGGTCTCGAGCTGTTCCCGGACAGCGCGCAGATGGGCCTGTGGGAGTTTTCCGACAAGCTCGACGGCACCCTGCCCTACAAACAGCTGGTCTCGGTCGGCCCGCTGCCGGGCGAACTCGGCTTGATCAGCAGACGCGAGCAGATTCTGCAGGTCGATGGCGGCCTGCAGACGCAGACGAATGCCCCGGCCGCGCTGAATCAGACCATCCTGGCCGCCTACAAGCAGATGACCGCCAGCTATGAGACGAAGTACACCAACGCGGTCATCATGCTCACCGCCGGGGTCGACAACGCTCGCGGTGACATCTCAGCGGCGGCGCTGGTCCGCAAACTGCACGGGCTGTTCAACCCGAACCGGCCCGTCGAACTGATCATCCTGATGCTGGGCAGCAAGGGCAACTTCCCTGCGCTGGAGCGGATCGCGGCCGCGGGTGGCGGCGCTGCGTACCAGGTCACGAACCCGACACAGGTCGGCAAGGTCTTCTTCGAGGCCGTCGCCCGGCGGTTCTGCCTGTCCGGCGGCTGCGCGGGCTGAAAATTCCTCTGAATTCTCATGAGGATCGATGCCGATTCTTGTGAACCGGCCACGCGAGGTGCGCGTCATCTGTTGTGAGGCCCGGCGAGAGCGGGGCGCCGGGCCTCACTCAAACTTCCCGGGGGATCCTGATCATCGGGCTGCGCCGTCCAGGCCCCTGTCAAGCATCTGATGCGCCCGCTCGATCAGCACCGGCACCGCGAACCCCTCCCGCTCGAAACCCTCGCCGACGGTCTTGTGCTGCAGGAACCTGGCGTGAATGCCCTCCAGGACCACGGCCAGCTTGAAGCAGCCGAACGCCATGTAGTAGCCGATGCCGGACAGGTCCCGTCCGGTTAGCTCGGCGTATCTCTCCGCGAGCTCGGACCTACTGAGGAATCCTGGCATGGCCGTGACCGTCGCCCCGATGCTGATGTCCCCCCACTGCGCATCCTCCGGATCGGCCCAGTAGACGAGCGTCAGGCCAAGGTCCGCGAGCGGATCGCCCAGCGTTGACATCTCCCAGTCCACGACCGCGGCGACCGCAGGCTGGTCTGTCTGCCCATCCCCTGCCCCCCTGCCCGCCCTGCCCGCCCTGCCCGCCCTGCCCGCCCTGCCCGCCCTGCCCGCCGAGCGTGACCAGCATGTTGTCCAGCCGGAAGTCGCCGTGTACGAGCGCGTGGTCGCCGTCGGCTGGCAGCCCGGCGGCGAGCCGCTCCACCAGCCGGTCGTAGCCGGGCATCTCCCGGGTGCTCGACAGCTCCCACTGCCGCTGCCATCGGGAAAGCTGCCTGGCCAGGTATCCCTCCGGCCGCCCGAACCCGGTCAGCCCGGTGGCGGCGACGTCCACGCCGTGGATCGCCGCGAGCATCTCGATCAGCCGGTCCGAGAGTTGCCGCGCCTGGGCCGGCGTGAGCCGCTCACCATCCTCGCGGGTACGCAGCACCACGCCGTCCACGAAGTCCATCAGGTAGAACGGCGCGCCGATGACGTCGGCGTCGTCGCAGATGGCAACCGGCGTCGGAACCGGGATGTCGGTGCCGTGCAGCGCGGTCAGCACCCGGAACTCTCTGGACATGTCATGGGCGGTCGGCAGCACGTGCCCGAGTGGCGGGCGCCGCAGCACCAGCCGGGAACTGCCAAGGTCGACGCGGTAGGTGAGATTCGAGCGACCGCCAGCTATCAGCTCGATGCCCGTCAGGTCGCCGCTTGCTATGCCGTTGGCGCCGAGCCATCTGGCCAGCTTGGGCCCGTCAATACCTGGAACGTTGTCAACCGCCATGCCGGAGAACATACCGCCCGAGCCGGGCGAGGGGTTACCGGCCGGTTCCAGCGACCCACGGGACGGCAATGCCCGGACCGTGGTTCGGTCACAGCCGGTGAGCACGTCACATTTGGGGTGGACTAAATGACCGTGCTGACGTAGGTAGGTAGGAGGGGCCAAGCCGACGGACGCTGAGGGACGAAGCTAGGGAGCGCAGTGAGTGATGCATGGATGCCTGGAGCAAAGCGCCTCTGGGATACCACCGACGGCGGTCCACTGAACGGAGGAGCCCCCCGCGTCGTCTGGCAGACGCTCGGCGCCGACCCACGGGCGACGTCGGCCGGGTCGGCGGCGCAGAGTCTTGACCAGCTCGGCCGGGCGCCACACCTGGTCTGGAATCCGGTGCAGGGCGAGATCGTGCAGCTGATACCGGTGCTGCGCGCCGGGCGGCTGCTCGGCACGCCGGAGGATCTGGGCCAGATGACCCCGCCGCGGCCCGAGGCGGACGCTGACCAGCTCGCCGAAGCCAACGTGGAGGGGCGGCTGTGCGTCCAGATCGGCGTCGTGGCGTTCGCCTGGGACCCGTTCACGTCATGGCCGATGACCGGCCTGCAGCGGATCCTGGACTGGCTCGGCTGCTGGGGCATCCCGCGGCGATGGCCAGCAGGGCCGCCCGCTCCGTTCCCGCACGGGCTCACGACCTGCGGCGACCGGCGGACCTGGGCCAGGGGCGGGCACTTTGGCGCGTCTCAGGTACCCGGCATGACCGCCGCGGGACCGGGCGCGATCGACATTGATCAGCTGACCGCAGGCGCCGAAGGGCGGACGGGTCCGGCCGGAGTACCCGGCCTCGACGTCTACTTCGGCAACGGCCAGACTGCCGGCTCGGGGGCGCTGAGCCGAGTCGGCTGATTATGCAGGTCCTGGCCGCATGTACGGTATGGCAGCATGAGCGCCGATCTTCCCCTGTCGACGACCGCACGCACCACGCTGCACCGGCTCAGCGAGCGTGGCAGGACTGAGCGAGCCGACCTCTACGCCGTCCTGGACGCCGGGCTGATCTGCCATCTCGGCGTCATCATGGACGGCTATCCGGTGGTGTTGCCGACCGGCTACGGGCGCGAGGACGACACCCTCTACCTGCACGGCTCCTCGGGCAATCAGGCCTTGCGGGCGGCCGACGGGCATGAGATCTGCGTCACAGTCACCCACCTCGACGGGTTGGTGTGCGCCAGATCGCTGTTCAACCACTCGATCAACTACCGCAGCGCGGCGATCTTCGGCACGGCGCGGCTGATCTCTGACGATGCCAGGAAGCTGACCGCGCTCCGCGTCGTGACCGAGCAGCTCGCCCCCGGCCAGTGGGACTATGCCCGGCAGCCGAGCCGCAAGGAGCTCGCCGCCACGGCCGTGCTCGAGCTGCCGCTGGCCGAGGCGTCGGTCAAGGTGCGCACCGGCGGGCCCCACGACGACGACGAGGACTACGGCCTCGACGTCTGGGCCGGGGTCGTGCCCGCCCAGCTGATGTTCGGCTCCCCGGAGCCGGATCCAGACCGGCGCGCGGACGTGAGGCTGCCCGACCACATCAAGGCTCTGGCGGGCCACCGGCGGGGAAGCTAGGCGTAACAGGCGGTCGTTAGGTCCAGTTACCGGCCGACTGGCCTACCCTTAGGGGATGAACGATCAGCTCGTCTGGATCGACTGCGAGATGACCGGGCTGGACCTTGCCCGCGATGCGCTGATCGAGATCGCGTGCGTCGTCACCGACGGCCAGCTCAACGCGGCCGATGAGGGCATAGATCTGGTGATCAAGCCGCCCGCCGAGGCGCTGGACCACATGCCCGAGGTGGTCAGGGAGATGCACACGGCCTCGGGGCTGCTCACCGAGCTCGCCTCGGGGATCACGCTAGCCGAAGCGCAGGAACAGGTGCTGGCGTACGTGCGCAGCCACGTGCGCGAGCCGCGGAAGGTCCCGCTGTGCGGAAACTCGATCGCCACCGACCGCACGTTCATCGCCCGCGACATGCCCGAGCTTGACTCGTTCCTGCACTACCGCATGGTGGACGTGTCCAGCATCAAGGAGCTCGCCCGGCGCTGGTACCCCCGGGTCTACTTCGCCAGCCCGGAGAAGCACGGCGGACACCGCGCGCTGGCCGACATCAGGGAGAGCATCCGGGAGCTGCAGTACTACCGGGAGGCGATCTTCGTGCCGCAGCCGGGGCCGGATACCGCCTCCGCGCGGGCGATCGCAGCCCGGTACGGGACTCCCGGCGCTTCCGGCGCGGCCGCCCCGGCCAGCGAGCCAGGCCCGGCCAGCTAGACCGCCCCGGTCGGCTAGACCGCCCCGGTCGGCGGGACCGCCGCCGCCGGCGGACCAGGCCCGGTCTGCGAGGCCGCCGCAGCGGGCGAACCGTGCCCGGCCGGCGAACCCGGTTCTGACTGACGCCCTGATCCCGGTATGCTTCGGGAAGCCATACGGCCGATCCGTCGGCCCGCGGCCATGGTGGGCGTAGCTCAGTTGGTTAGAGCGCCAGGTTGTGGTCCTGGATGTCGTGGGTTCGAATCCCATCGCTCACCCCGTGTGATCTCTCGAGACATAGGAATGACCCCGAACCCACGTTAGGGTGCGGGGTTTTTCCGTTGCGGCGTGCTGGTGTTGTGGGTCCCGGGGGCCGGCCGGTGGGCTGGCAATTGCGAACATCGAGGGTTGCAGCGGATCAGGCTCACTTAGCTGGAGTCGCCTGAGCTAAAGAAGGAGGCGAAGCTGCCCGCAATCGCGGTGACCACAAAGATCGCCCACATTTCCAGCGCGACGTCGACGACCTTCCCGGCGGCGGTCACAGGGTTGGTGATCGACGATGAGATGGTAAGCAGTTGCACAGCGGTGAAGAAGACGGCCTCACCGTAGCCATGAATATCCCCGCCCTTCTTGCCGCTCTCGAATATCCATATCAGCACGGAGCCAGCGGCAAGGACCACCAGTGTCAGTACGAACGCAATGATGAGACGGGCGGCAAGCCGACGATGGCGCTCCTGCCAGGTGAAAAGTCTTGTCAATTCCTCACGGATCACAGGGCCCTCGGCCTTCCTGACGGGTCGAGTAGGTGTTCAAGCTTGACCCGCCAGCACGACACGATAGCCCGGCACCGTCAAGCGGACTGTAAGAACAACCGCTCCGCCCGCCGCCGCGAGCAGCGGGATCTGCAGCCGCACCTCGGTTTGCACTGGATGGTGCGGGTAGGCCCCACTCGTGTTCGATGGCTTCCAGCTGGAGCACGTCGATGTCGGCGACGTTACGCTCCGCGTGCGATACGGCGGCGAGGGAGCGCCGGTGGTGCTGCTGCACGGCCATCCCCGGACGCACACGACCTGGCACCGCGTGGCGCCCCAGCTTTCACGTTCATTCTTCGTGGTCTGTCCTGACCTCCGTGGCTACGGCCAGTCGACGCTGCCGCCGGACGAGCCCGAGCATGCGCAGTCGTCCAAGCGGGCGATGGCACGCGATGTCATGGCACTCATGCGACACCTCGGTCACGACCGGTTCTCGGTGGTGGGTCATGACCGGGGGGCGTTGGTGGCCTTCCGCACGGCCATGGATCACCCGGATGCCGTCGAACGGCTCGTCGTCATGGATGGCCTGCCGGTCATCGAGCACCTGGAGCGCCTGAACGAAGCGTTCGTGCGCACCTGGTGGCATTGGTGGTTTCTGGGCCAGACCGACAAACCAGCCGAGGCAGTCATCAATCCAGATCCCGGTCGCTGGTACCGGACCCCGTCACCGGACGAGATGGGGGAAGACAACTACGCGGACGTGTGGGCCGCTTTCCGCGATCCAGCTGTCGTCCACGGCATGTGTGAGGACTACCGCGCCGGCCTGCGCGTCGATCGCGCGCATGAGGAAGCCGACCGTGCCGCAGGCCGGAAGATCGGGTGTCCGATGCTGCTGCTCGTCTCGACGGACGACGACCTCGACATTCACGGCGACCCCAAAGCGATCTGGCGACCGTGGGCGGCCGGCGAGCTGCAAAGCCGCCCGATCCACTCCGGGCACCACCAGGCCGAAGGGTCGCCGGACGAACTCGCCCGCATGCTCCTTGAGTTCCTCGGGCGTCCCGTCTCTCATCAGGCTCAATGATTTGATCTTTGCCGGCCGACGGGCCCAGGTCCGTCGCGGCATCAGTCAGCGCTTCCCTGGTCGCAGGGGGCGACCGGCCACGGTACCTCAACGGCCAGGCCGGGCAGGCGCCTCGAATCACGCACACCAATGTTTGCCCCAGCCGTCCCGGGTAGTCAGGCAATCCGGGGCCGGGCGACCCGAAGCGGGAATGCAGGCAGGGCAGCGCGGCAGCAAGGCAGTGCGAGCAATGACGCTCGCGCTGACGGCCAAGAGGAGACCATGTGAAGTCTCGGCGCGCGAGTGACGGCGCAGTCGGCGCGAGCGCACGCGGTATCGACCGCATGGTGCGCAACGTGGAGACCGGGCGCTTCGAGCGGAGCCTGTCGGCGCTCACCGCCGCAGGAGCACTGGTAACGGCAGCAGAGATTTACTTCGAGCACGACAGCGCCAGCTTCGGCAACAAGATGATGTGGCTCCCGGTCGTGCTAGGCCCGGTGGGAGCGGTGGCGGGCGTCGCGGGGTTCTGCAGCCGCCGGATGGCCAAGACGGCGCTGCCGATCACGTCCGCAGCGATCGTCGCCAACGGCCTGCAGGGGCTTTATCTGCACGGGCGGGGCATCGCCCAGAAGCCCGGAGGCTGGTCGAACGCCCGCTACAACATGGAGATGGGCCCGCCGCTGCTGGCTCCGCTGCTGGTGACCATGGTGGGTGGAATGGGATTGCTCGCAGCCATCCTGAGGCGGGAGGAGTGAGCGGCCACGCCGACCGGAACGGCGCCCCGGCCCGGCCGCAGACCGGGCCGGGGCACCGGTTCCCGGGTTTCGACGCGAGCAGCCAGGCACAGCACTGGGATCAGGTGACGGCTGATGTCGTCCTGGCCAGGATGGGGCCGCCGCCGGTGCTCAAGTTTTTCACCGCCGCCGAGGAGGCCAGTGCCACGGCGCTGGTTGACCAGATCACCGGTCAGCACGAGGAGCCTCTGGTGCCCGTGCTGCAGATGATCGACTCCCGGCTGGCCGCGGCGGAGACCGACGGCTGGCGGTACGCGGACATGCCCGAGGACGGCCAGGCGTGGCGGGACACGCTGTCCTACCTGGATGACGATGCCTTTCGCCGGTGCGGCACGACGTTCGCGGGTGCCTCGGCTGTCGACCAGATGGCGCTGCTGCAGGCCGTTCAGGACCTGGGGTCAGCTGAATGGCACGGCCTGCCCGCGGCTCATGTGTGGAGCTTGTGGACCCGATACGCGTGCACGGCCTTCTACTCTCATCCGTCAGCCTGGAACGAGATCGGCTTCCCCGGCCCGGCCTACCCCCGCGGCTACAAGAACGCGGGGGTCGGCAAGCTGGAGCCCTTCGAGGTGCGGGACGCGCAGCCATCGGATGACCCGGTACGGGAGGGACCCTGATGGCCGACGTGCGCACCCGTAACCAGTCAGCGTGGCTGCTGCCAAACGATGGCACCAGGACGAATCACCGGCTGCGGCAGGACATGCGGCGATTCGCCGACGAGGATGAGCTCGACCTGGTGATCGTGGGCTGCGGGGCCGGGGGTTCGGTGCTGTTGCAGCGCCTTGCCAGGGCCGGCTGGCGGGTGGCAGCTCTCGATGCCGGCCCGTTCTGGGATCCCGACGCCGACTGGGTGAGCGACGAGGCTGGCTCGCATCACCTGTACTGGACAGATCCCCGGGTTATCGCGGGCACCGACCCGGTGCCCATGGGCTCGAACAACTCCGGGCGCGGCGTCGGCGGCTCGATGGTTCACTACGCGGGCTACACGCCCCGCTTTCACCCCAGCGACTTCATGACCCGCAGCCTCGACGGGGTCGGCGCGGACTGGCCGCTGGGCTACCAGGATCTGCGCTCCTATTACGCCGAGATCGAGGAGGAGCTGCCCGTCGCCGGCGAACACTGGCCGTGGGGCGACCCGCATGGCTACCCGCACCGGCCGCATCCGGTCGGCGGGAACGGCGAGATCTTCCTGCGTGGGGCCCGCAAGGCCGGGATCGCCGCGAAGGTTGGCCCGGTCGCCATCGCCAACGGCCGGTTCGGGAACCGGCCGCACTGCATCTACCGCGGGTTCTGCCTCCAGGGTTGCAAGGTCAACGCCAAGGCGTCACCGCTCATCACCCATATTCCCGATGCCCTGGCGCACGGCGCGGAGGTACGCGCCGACGCGATGGTGACCCGCGTCGGGATCGATGAACGCACCGGCCGGGCGACCGGCGTGTGCTACGTCTGCGATGGGAAGGAGCGGTTTCAGCGGGCGGCCATGGTGGCCGTGGCCGGGTACTCGATCGAGACGCCACGGCTGCTGCTAAACTCCGCGTCCAGCCGGTTCCCCGACGGCCTGTGCAATGACTTCGACCAGGTCGGCCGCTACCTGATGGTGCAAGGTGCCCCGCAGACCGCTGGCCGCTTCGACGCCGAGGTGCGAATGTACAAATCGCCGCCGCCCGAGGTGAGCTCCGAGGAGTTCTACGAGACGGACCCGGCAAAGGACTACAAGCGCGGATTCGCGATCCAGACGGTGTCGCCGCTGCCGATCACCTGGGCCGAGCACGTTGCCGCGCAGGGACACTGGGGGCGCCCGCTCCGCGAGTACATGAGCGACTACGTGCACTGGTCCTGCCTGGGCGCGCTGTGCGAGTTCCTCGCCCAGCCGGAGAACAGGGTGACCCTGGCGGACGAGAAGGACCGCTTTGGCCTGCCGGTCGCGCGCTTCGCCTACTCCCAGTGCGACAACGACCGCGCCCTGATGAAGGCGGCGCAGGGCGCCATGGAGGACATCCTGCACGCGGCCGGCGCGGACGAGGTTATCACCATCCAGCGCTACGCCCATCTCGTCGGCGGCGCGCGGATGGCGGCGGACGAGCGGCAGGGCGTCGTCGACGCCAACTGCCGTACCTTCGCCGTTCCCAACCTGTACATCACCGACGGCAGCGTGCTGCCCACCCAGGGCAGCGCCAACCCGGCCCTGACGATCATGGCCGTCGCGGCACGGACGGCAGACCAGCTGATCGCCAGGGCCCGGCGCTGACCGGCACACGAATTATGGAGGATAGAAATGGCACCGAAACCGACCGTCGCTGACTACCTGCTCGGGCGGCTGCGTGACTGGGACGTGGATCACGTCTTTGCGTATGCCGGTGACGGAATCAACGGCATTCTCGCCGCCTGGGGACGAGCGGAGAACAAGCCCCAATTCATCCAGGCCCGGCACGAGGAGATGGCCGCCTTCGAGGCCGTCGGGTACGCGAAGTTCACCGGGCGCGTTGGCGTGTGCATGGCGACATCCGGTCCTGGAGCCATCCACCTGCTGAACGGCCTGTACGACGCCAAGCTGGATCACGTGCCCGTCGTGGCGATCGTCGGCCAGACCAACCGCAGCGCGATGGGCGGTTCCTATCAGCAGGAAGTCGACCTGCTGTCGCTGTTCAAGGACGTCGCCAGCGAGTACGTCCAGATGGTCACCGTGCCCGAGCAGCTGCCCAATGTGCTCGACCGGGCTTTCCGCACAGCGATGGCCGAGCGGGCACCCACCGCGATCATTATTCCTGCCGACGTCCAGGAGCTCGAGTACTCGGCGCCAACCCACGCGTTCAAGATGGTGCCATCCTCCCTCGGGGTTGACTGGCCGACCGCTTTGCCGGATGACCAGGCGATCATGCGGGCCGCCGACGTGCTGAACTCGGGCGGCAAGGTGGCGATCCTGGCCGGCCAGGGCGCCCGCGGGGCCCGGCCAGAACTTGAAGAGGTCGCGGAGCTTCTCGGTGCAGGGGTGGCCAAGCCGCTGCTGGGCAAGGACGTCCTGTCCGACGAGCTGCCGTACGTGACCGGATCCATCGGTCTGCTGGGCACCCGGCCGAGCTACGAGATGATGATGAACTGCGACACCCTGCTGACCGTCGGCTCGAGCTTCCCTTACACGCAGTTCCTGCCCGCGTTCGATCAGGCGCGCGGCGTTCAGATCGACATCGACGGCAAGTTCATCGGCATGAGGTACCCGAACGAGGTCAACCTGGTCGGGGACGCCGCCGCCACCCTGCGTGCACTGATCCCGCACCTGCAGCGCAAGGAGGACCGCAGCTGGCGCGAGGCGATCGAGGCCGGCGTCGCCAAATGGTGGGAGTCGATGCGTGCCGAAGCCGACGTCGAGGCGGATCCGGTCAACCCGATGCTGGTCTTCCGCGAGCTGTCGGGCCGGCTGCCCATGGACGCCATCGTCACGGCGGACTCCGGCTCGTCGGCCAACTGGTATGCCAGGCAGCTCAGATTCCGCGGCCAGATGCGCGGCTCGCTGTCGGGCAACCTGGCCACGATGGGCCCTGGCGTCCCGTACGGCATCGGGGCCAAGTTCGGCCACCCGGACCGGCCGGTGATCGTCTTCGCCGGGGACGGGGCGATGCAGATGAACGGCCTCGCCGAGCTGATCACGATCAAGCACTACTGGGAGGAATGGGCCGATCCCCGGCTGATCATCGCCGTCCTGCACAACAACGACCTCAACCAGGTCACCTGGGAGATGCGGGCCATGGAGGGCGCCCCGCGGTTCGTCGAGTCCCAGCGGCTGCCCGACGTGTCCTATGAGAGCTTCGCCCGCAGCCTGGGCCTGCACGGGATCGCGGTGGACAAGCCCGACCAGATCGGGGGCGCCTGGGACCAGGCCCTGGCAGCCGACCGTCCCACCGTGCTCGACGTGCGGACGGATCCGGACGTTCCCCCGATCCCGCCGCACGCCACCTTCGAGCAGATGAAGGACGCGGCCTCCGCGATGCTCAAGGGCGACCTCGACCGGTGGGGCGTGATCAAGGAAGGTGTCATGACAAAGGCCAGGGAGATCCTGCCCGGCAAGGACAACTAACCCCGGCAAGGACAACTGACCCGGGCGAGGACAACGGCCATCGAGGCCGCCGCCGGTTCGGTGCATGCTTGCTGGGATGGACCGGTCGGTACTCGAGCTCAGGGTGGGTGGGCTGTCCCATCCGCATGGTGGCCCGGACGGCGAATGGCGCTACCGCCACGCCGTCCGGCCCGAAGGCGCTACGCCGCTTGATCACCAGGCGGTCGCCGATTTCCTCGCCTACGAGACCGGTCATGGGCGGCGCGTGGACGTCGTGGCCGATCCCGGCCTCTCCGGCTGGCGCGCCTGGCGGACGCCGGAGGTGCGCCCGGACCCTGGCGGGTTCCCCGTGCGGTGCTGCACGCACGTGTACCCGGGGCGAGCCGGCCGACTACTTCGAGCACGTGATGCTCGCCAACGGCCGCTGCACGGCTCCGGAGGCGGTCGTGTACAGCCGGGTCCTTGTCCGCGACCTGACCCCGGCCGACCTGACGCCCGGCTATCCCCCGGCGGTCCGCTTCTACTTCCGCTGGCGGTCCCTGGCCGACCATCCATGCGCGCGGTTCGACGGCGTGCACCCGGTAAAGATCCTGGGCGGCCTACGGCTCGACGAGAGGCTCGTCGCCGTCGTCGCACCCACCAGCCAGCGCCGCCTGATCACCGCCAACGCCGGACCGTTCCTGGACCGGGTGGCCTTCGTTGACATCGAGCGGCCGAGCCCTCAGGACTGGGCGGTCGCGGCGTTGACGGCCGCCCGAGTACAGCAACGGAATCTCCGGGCGGCCGGCGGGCATGTGGTAGGTCCGGTCGGCCCTGCGCTCGAGGAACGGCCAGCGAGCTATCCATCTAGGTCTCCTGTCCGGACGCGTCGGCGAGAACTTCCTCGATGACGTGTTTGGTGTACTTCGCGTCCTCGGGATCGTCCTTGAGCGCGGCGATGAGCACGATCGCGGACTTCCACAGCACCCAGCCGCGACCGCGCACCCAGGTCGCATCGTCAACCGGAAGCCCGGCCTTGAACGTCGCGCGGCTCTCGCCGGACAAGAACGTCCACGCGATGCCGGTGTCGCAGGCGGGATCTCCCACCGCCGAGCAGCCGAAATCGATGACCGAGCTCAGCCGGCCGTTATCGACAAGCAGGTTCGTAGGGCTGACGTCTCCGTGGACCCACACCGGAGGGCCATGCCAGGTCGCGCTCAGCGCTTCCTGCCAGACCTCGGCCGCCCGCGCGGTGTCGATCTCACCGTCAAGGGCCGCGAGCGCCTCCCGGGTCTGTGAGTCGTAGACGGCCAGCGATCCGCCGCGGAAGAAGTTGTGCTCGCCGGGCTCCGGGCCGCCGGCCGGGTCGATCCGCTGCAGCGCGGCCAGGAAGCCGGCCAGCGCCGCAGCGAACTCAATGCGGTCGGTGATCCTCGCGGTTTCGGTAGGCTCGCCGGGAAGCCAGCCATACACCGACCACGGCCACGGGTACCCGCACCCCGGAACGCCCTTCGCCACCGGCTCGGGAATTGGCAGCGGCAGGCGGGGCGCCAGCACCGGCAGCCAGCGGTGCTCCTTCTCGACCTGCGGTACGTAGCCGGGGCCGCTGGGCAGCCGCACCGACATCTCTTCACCGAGCCGGAACGTGGCGTTGTCCCATCCATCTGCCTCGACCGGCCGGACTGGCAGGTTGGCCCACCGCGGGAACTGCGCCGCGACGAGCCGTGACACCAGCTCAGGCGTTATCGCTGCCTTGTCCACGCACGGCATCATCTCCCGGCCGACGCCGGACCGGGTAAGCATTTTCTTGCGCCCGCCCCACGACCCCAATCGCGGCGCTTGCAGCAGCGGCGCGAACGCGGTGGGCAGTGGCGCGAACGCGGTGGGTAGCAGCGCTCCGCTACTTTTCACGCGCTCCAGTCAATTCCTGGCCCGTTTTGTTCCGTTTTGGGGTTACCGAGCAAGTGATATGTGCGGCTGACGGCAATCCGAACGCGGTCTAACGAGCGTTGCGGCCACCCGAAAATGGGTGCCTGTCGCTGAACGGGCGTCAGCCGCGGGGGTGGGCGGCGAAGCGCTCGTCGACCTGCTCCGCGGCAAGGCCGAAGTCGGCCAGTGTGTACCTGTGCGCTGGCCGGGAGTCGCCGGCCCGCTGCTCGGCGGTCAGCGCGCGCATGGCGTCGGCGGCCTCGCCGGAAAGCGGCAGTCCAAACCGCGCGTAGATCGACTCGACCGTGCCGAACGGGTCGGCGGCGAACTCGTCATACGCGACGTCGCAGAACCGCGCGGGATCGTGCCGGGCCCGCGCGGCCGAGAAGGTCCCGAGGCCGCGCGCCCATAGTTCAAGCTGATCCTGGCCGATCATCTCGCCGCGGAACGTGCCCGACCATCCCGCGGTGGCCTGCTCGGCCAGGCTGCACAGCGACGCGATCGCGGTCCGCGGCTCGCGGTGGGTCTGGATCACCAGGGCGTCCGGGTACACGGTGAGCAGTGCGTCGAGCGCGAACAGGTGGCTGGGGTTCTTCAGCACCCAGCGGCGGTCGGCGTCGTTCAGCCCGATGAGCTGCAGGTTCCGGCGGTGCCTGCGGTACGCGGGGGTCCAGTCCTGTTCCTCCAGCCACGACGAGTAGGTCGGCACGTGGGCAAGGCACTCATAGGACACCGACCGCATCGACTGCCGCAGCACCTGCCAGCACTCCTCCACCTCGTCGGCGGCTATGTAATGCACGCCCATGAACTCGGGGTGCTCGGCGTGGTGCCGGTCGTAGCCCTCCTGGATGGCCTGGAAAACCGGGTTGGCTCCCCAGGTCTCCCGCGGCGGCCGCGGCCCGGGCGCCTGGGTCAGCCACATCTCCAGCCCCTGATGCGCGGGATCGGCAGCCAGCAGCCGGTGCAGCGCGGTAGTGCCGGTGCGCGGCAGCCCGGTCACGAACATCGGCCGCTCGATGGCGACCGACGCGGACGACGGCCATGACGCCCACGCCGCCTCGCTGAGCAGCCGGGCCACCAGGGCGCCGCGCAGGAACGACCGTTTCACGCGCCTGCCCAGGGGGGTCAGATCGGCGTCCCGGGCATACGACTCCAGCAGCACCGCAAGGCCGTCGCGGTAGTCGTCGGTGCCGAAATCCGACAGCCCGGTGACCCGGGTGGCCGACGCGTGCAGGTCCTCGACGGTGCCGACGCTGTCACGTCCGGTGCCCGCGGATGGGGAGTGCGGCGCGGTGCCCGCGGATGGGGAGTGCGGCGCGGTGCCTGGGGATGGGGAGTGCGGCGCGGTGCCCGGGTATGGGGAGTGCTGGGCGGAGCCGGGGGGCGGGGGGTGCGGGGTCATGTGAGCGCCGGTCAGTGGTGGAACTCGCCGCAGTTGACGTCCAGGCACTGGCCGGTGATCGCGCGGGCCAGGTCCGAGGCCAGGAACACGACCGCGTCGGCGACCTCGTCGGGTTCCGGCAGCCGGCGCAGGTCGATCGTTGCCGCGGTCTCGTCGTAAACGTCCTGCCTGCTCACCCCGCGCTGCTTCGCCAGCTCGCCGAAGTACCACTTCAGCGAGCCGGCCCAGATGTACCCGGGCGCAACGGAGTTGACCCGGATGCCTTGCGGCCCGAGCTCGGTGGCCAGGCTCTGCGCCATCCCGAGCAGCGCCGACTTGGCCATCTTGTACGGGCCATACGGCAGCCGCGAATGCCGCAGCACGGCAGAGGAGATCATCACGACCGACCCGCGGCTGGCCGCGAGCGCCGGGGTGAACAGCCGGGTCATCCGCAGCGCCCCGAACACGTCGGTCTCGAACCCGGCCCGGATGGCGTCCAGGTCAACGTCGCCGAGCGAGGTGAGCGGCGGGATCGCGAACGCGTTGTTCACCAGCGCGTCGACCCGGCCGAACGCCTCGAGCGCCGCCGCGGGCAGCCCGGCGGCCAGCTCGTCGTCGGTGACGTCGGTCATCACGGTGACCGCGCGGCGCCCCATCGCCGTGATCTCGGCGGCGACCTCCTTGGACAGCCCCTCGGTCCGGGAGGCCAGCACGACGTCCGCGCCTGCCCGCGCGCTCTGCACCGCGAGTGCCTGGCCGAGCCCGCGGCCGATGCCGCAGACCACGACGACCTTGCCATCCAGCAGAAGAGGGAAGGAGCCCGCGGCCATCAGCCCAGCATCCTCTCGGCCACCGAGGCCTGGCGCGCGGCGATCCGCGCCGTGTACTCCCCCGGCGTCAATCGCGCCGACTCGTAGTACGGCAGCAGCAGGGGCAGGTCGTCGAAGGCCACGACCTCCACCACCGGCCCGTCGTCGGGCCCGAGGTCGCGAGACAGCCGCTGCCAGCGGATCTGCACGTAGCCACGGGAGTGCCCGGTGAGTTCCAGCCAGTTCACCAGGCCGGGATCGCGCTCGCTGATCACGAACCGCATCTGCCCGTCCGGGTCGGTCCGCGCCTGGTCGGCGTTGAGGCTGGTCTGGTGGTTGATGTAGTCCAGCGAGATGTACCACATGCTGCCGAGCTGGATTCCCTGGTACGGAGCCACCGCCCGGTCCGCCGCCGGAACCGTCACGACCATCGCCTGGCCGTCGCCGAGGTCGAAGTGCCCCGCCGAGGAGTACTGGGTCGCGAGCCCGCCGGGCGTCGGCCGCGGCTCGGTCATCGTGTTCACCGGCAGCTTCAGGTAGAACCACTCCGGGAACGCGAGGAACGTCCGCAGCCGGGTCAGCAGGATCTTGCCCGCCACCCCGTAGCGCTTTGCCAGCGCGCTGGTATCGGTCGCGGGCCGCGCGCTGCCCTCGCGGCCAGACCGGCGGATGCTGATCGTGCCCCGCCGCTCCGTCGCCCAGTCGCTGTACACCTCGCGGACCAGCAGCATCGCGGACCCCGGGCCGAGCCTGAAATAGTTCCGGCGGCCCCCAGGGTTCTCGGGTCCAAACCGGAGCTCGAACGTCCCGTCGGCGGCGATCTCGATCTCCCGGTCGTCGAACGCGGACAGGCTGTCCGGCACCTGGACCGGCGTGTAGTCGCCCGCCAGCACCTGGAAGCTCAGGTCCGCGGTCGTGCCGCGCCGCCCGGTGACCACATACTCCGCGTCGTCGCGCAGGTAGGCGTGGAAATACAGTGTGTCCGGGTTGTCCAGGCCCACCTTCGTGTAAGGCCCGGTCGACTGCGCGAAGAACGGGAAGTCACGCTGGTACGCCCAGGCCAGCTGCAGCGACGAGCGGATCGACCCGGCGAGGTAGTCGTAACCCTCGACCAGGTCCTGCTCGTTCTTGACGTGCGGCGCCCCGGTGATGATCTTCTCGGCTTCGAGCACCGCGTCAGCGAACGGCTGAGTGAGCAAGGTCGGCCTCCGTAGACTAGAACGTGTTCTAGATTACGGCTGGCCGGCGGCGGCCTGCTGCGCGGCCCAGCGGTTCGATGTGATCTTGAAGCTCGGCAGGTCGTCAAGAGACATCGTCGCCTCGTAGGTGCGCGTGTACCCGGTGTGCGCGATCCGCCACTTGCCGTCGGCGCCGCGCGCGTAGCGGTCCTCGTAGAACGCCGCGCCGGTGATCACCACGCGGAACTCGGTCGCGATCACGGTGTCCTCGAACGCCCAGATGCCGGTCGCCGTGTCGCCGTCCACCGTGATCTCCGGCTGGCTGGCGAAGTGCACGGTGATGATCTCCGGCCCGAGACTCTTCCGCAGGAACCCCACGATCTCGTCCCGGCCGGCCAGCCGCAGCGGCTTGCCGAGCGCGGGCGTGCCGTAGTCGGCGGTCGCGTCCTCGGTGAACGTGTCCGCCAGGTCGTCCCATAGCTTCAGGTCCACGCAGCGCAGGTAACGATGCTTCACCTGCCGGATTTCCTCGATCGTGACAAGGTCCATGGGACCAAGCTTTCCCACCCGCCGGGCCAAGAGCAAGAACCTGTTCTATTTTTCCTGGCCATCAGACCGGCCGGTGGCTCGCCGACCGGCCGCCACCGTACCGTTAAGGCCCATGCTCTCTGAATTGCTCGACGGATGGCGTCGTGACCTCGCGGGCTGGGCGATACCCGAGGAGATCACCGCGACGGTCACGGAATCCCCGTGGGTGCTGCCGCGGCAGGTGTTCGCCCGGCGCGCCGACCGGGTGCGCGCCGCTCCGGCCGGCCCGTCGTTCGAGCGGGCCTGGGCCGCCCTCGACCCGCCGGGCAGCGTCCTGGACGTCGGCTCGGGCGCCGGCGCAGCGTGCCTGCCGCTGCTGCCGCGCGCCACACACCTGACGGCGGTTGATCTGGACGCCGAGATGCTCCAGAGACTTTCGGAACGGGTCGCTGACTCGCCGGTCGGCTTTGACGCGGTGCTCGGCGCCTGGCCGGACGTGGCGCCCCAGGCCGGTGTGGTCGACGTCGTGACCTGCCACAACGTGCTCTACAACGTGCCCGGCCTGGCGCCGTTCGTCGCGGCGCTCACGGCCGCCGCGAGGCGCATCGTCGTGGCGGAGATGACCGCGGAGCACCCGCTGGTGTCGCTGAACGCGCTGTGGCTGCGGTTCCACGGGCTGCGGCGGCCGGTCGGGCCTACCGCGGCCGACCTAGTCCGGATTCTGGACGCGATGGGACTGCGGCCGGGGCACGAGACGTGGCACCGCCCCGGCGGCCGGGACTACGCGGACTTCGCCGAGCTCGTGGACGTGACCCGGCGGCGGCTGTGTCTGCCGGCCGAGCGCACGGATGAGGTGGCCGAGGCGCTGGTCGAGGCCGGTGCCGACCCGGGGAGCCCGGTCGATCTCGGCACGTCCGGCCGCGAGGTGGTCACGATCTGGTGGAACGGCGACGCGGAGAGTTAGGGGACCCCTCCCCAGCCGTTTTGGCCGTCTGGGCGCGTTGAGGATAAGACGATAGTGACGTGAACTGCGTGATGAGGCGGCGAGCATGAGCGAGTGGCCAGAGGGCTGGTACCGGGGCGCCGGCGGCTCGTCGGGCACCCCTGGCCAGGCGGGCCCGACAGACCCGACGGTCCAGTCCCCGTACCCGGGATCGAGCGCGTCGCCCGGCGGCTACGCGGGCTCCAGCGACTATGGCTCCGGCGGGGCGAGCGGGTACGGGCCCGGCGGGCGGCTCGGCTCGGGCAGCGCCTGGCCCGAGCAGCCGCCGCCGTCGCGTGGCCGTCCTGGCGGGCCCGGTGGTCCTGTCCGCCCCGTCCGCCCCGGCGGGCGGAGGTGGCTGCGCCCGCGCCGGATCATCGCGATGCTCGCCCTGCTCCTCGTCGTGGTCATCATCGCCAGCGTCGGCATGTACTTCTACGTCGGCTCGAAGCTGCATCAGTCCAACGTGCTGGTCGACTACAACGGGCGGCCCGCCGTATCCGCCGGGACGAACTGGCTGATCGCTGGCTCGGACAGCCGCCAGGGGCTGACCCGGCGACAGGAGCGGAAGCTGGCGACCGGGCCGCTGAGTGACGCCGAAGGCGAGCGCTCCGACACGATCCTGATCCTGCACATCCCGTCCGGCGGCGGGAAGCCGGTCCTGGTCAGCATCCCGCGCGATTCCTACGTGCCGATCCCCGGCCACGGGGAAAGCAAGATCAATGCCGCGTTCGACCTCGGCGGGCCCAAGCTGCTGGCCGAGACCATCCAGCAAGTCACCGGCCTGTACATCAACCACTACATGGGCATCGGCTTCGGCGGCTTCGTCAGCGTGGTCAACGCGGTCGGCGGCGTGCGGATGTGCCTGCCGGGCCCGATGGTCGACCCGAAGGCCGGGCTGAACCTGAAGGCCGGCTGCCAGACCCTGAACGGCGACCAGGCGCTCGGCTACGTGCGGACCCGCAACTTCGCCCTCAGCGACCTGCAGCGCGAGCAGGATCAGCGGCTGTTCATCAAGGCGCTGCTCAGCAAGATGACGAGCCCTAGCGTGCTGCTCAACCCGTTCGCGATCATCCCGGCGGCGACCGGATCGGCGAACACGCTGACGGTCAGCCAGGGCACCAGCGTCTACGACCTCATGCACGTGGCGTTCGCGCTCCGGAACCCGGAGACCGCCACCGTGCCGCTCGCCAACCTGGACTTCCAGACCCCGAACGACGGTGTGGCCGTGCAGTGGGACCAGAGCCGGGCGCTGAAGCTGTTCAACGACCTGAAGACCGACACGCCGCTGCCTAAGGGCCTGATCTCAGGCTCCAAGGCCGCAGCGACCCAGTAACCGCCCGGCCGGGGCTGCCCGGCCGGGGCTGCCCCGCCGCACCCCGCCACGGCTGCCCGCCCGCACCCCGCCACGGCTGCCCGCCCGCATCCCGCTGTCCCCCGCTACGGCGGCCCAGGCCGCCGGCACCCCGCTGTCCCCCCGCTACGGCGGCCCGGCCGGGGGTCCCGACCCCGGCGGCACGGCTGCGGCCGTTCCCGCCGCCCGGCCCAATGGCTGCCGGAGTCGGCGTGGATGTACCAAACGACGGCCTATCACCCGTCTTTTGGTTCATCCATGAGCTCGCGGCGACCCTCGGCGATCTGGACGGCATCCCTTTTGCGCCGAATTTAGCCCTTGCGGAATGCCCCGTGGTAGTCGATAGCATGCAAACCGTTGCACCTTCCTGCACGCTGGCCAGCGTCAGCAACGGAGGTCTCATGAGAACCGCCAGCACCCCAGGGCGTCCGCGTACTGCGGGCTTGTCGTCGCGCGAGGCCCAGATCATGGCCCTGATCGCGGCGGGTCACTCAAACGGCCAGATCGCGGCGCAGCTCGTCCTGGCGGAAAAAACAGTCAAGAACCACGTAAACCGGATCTACGCGAAGCTGGGCGTGGGCTCGCGCCCCGCGGCGATCTCCTGCTGGGCGCCCGTCGCCCGTGCCGACGCGGAACCTGCCAGCGAGTTATCGCCATCTGCCGCGCTGCGCGCAGCAAGTTCGTGAAGGACCGCCTCAGGATGCCTTCAGGTAACGTTCAGGCAGAAGGCACACAATGGTGCGATGACCACACCGACGATTGATGGGCGCCGCCAGCCGGACGCCCGGTTGCTGGTCGTCGAAGACGAGCCCAACATCCTGGAGTTGCTGTCGGCGAGCCTTCGGTACGCCGGATTCGAGGTGGTCACCGCCGCGGCCGGCACGGAGGCGGTGCAGGCCGCGCAGCGGCATCGGCCCGACCTCATCGTGCTCGACGTCATGCTCCCGGACATGGACGGCTTCGACGTCATCCGGCGGCTGCGGGGCGGCGGCGCCAGGATCCCGGTCGTGTTCCTGACGGCACGCGACTCGACCGAGGACAAGATCCGCGGCCTGACTCTTGGCGGCGATGACTACGTCACCAAGCCGTTCAGCCTGGAAGAGGTGATCGCCAGGATCCGGGCCGTGCTGCGCCGCACCCGCGGCGACGGCAGCGAGCCGCCGCCGCGGCTGAAGTTCGCCGACCTGGAACTCGACGAGGACAGCCACGAGGTGTGGCGCGGCGGTCAGCAGATCCAGCTGTCCCCAACGGAGTTCAAGCTGCTCCGGTACTTCATGGGCAACGCCAACCGGGTGCTGTCCAAGATGCAGATACTCGACCACGTTTGGGACTACGACTTCCGTGGTGATACCGGCATCGTGGAGTCCTACGTCTCGGTGCTGCGGCGCAAGATCGACACCACCGAACCGCACCTGCTGCACACGCTGCGCGGCGTCGGTTACGTGCTGCGGCTCCCTTCGACCTAGGGAAGCGGACGGCGATGTCGTCGGGGCGGATTGGCCAGGCCTGGGGCAGCCTACGGGGCCTACCCGACCGTACGCCGCTGCGCGTCAAGATGGTGACTGCAGTCCTCGCGCTCACCGCGGTCGCGCTGGCGGCCATCAGCATCGCGGGCATCTCCGTGCTCAAGAACTACCTGCTCAACCAGACCGACAGCAGTCTTGAGAACACCTACGCGCACCAGGCCCAGAACGCTGTTGGGCAGTACCTGAGCGGGGCCAGCCCGAACACCTCGTACCTGGCGTACGTCATCTGGATCCCGTCGGGCGGCAAGCCGGTGACCGTGCTGGAACAGGTCCAAGGCGGGTTCCACTCGAGCACGGGCTTCCCCGCCTCCCAGCAGCAGCTGCCCCCACCGCAGATACCGGACAGCGCGGCCTGGCTTGTCGCGAACAACAACCACGAGGTGACCGTTCCGGGCCAGTCCGGCGGCTACCGCTGGCGCGTGCTCGTCCAGGACGTCTCGTTCCCGACCAACAACGGGTTCGCGAGCGGCAGCGTGATCGTGGCCTTGAATGTGACCAGCGTCTACAACGCAATCGGCCAGCTGACGTACCTCGACGTGATCGTCAGTGCGCTATTGCTGCTGGTCATCCTCATCGTCGGCATCGCGGTCGTGCGGGCTAGCCTGCGCCCGCTGACCGATATCGAAAAGACCGCCGGCGCCATCGCGGCCGGCGACCTGACCCGCCGGGTGCCGGATCTCGACCCGCGGACCGAGGTCGGGCGGCTGGCGCAGTCGCTCAACGCGATGCTTTCGCAGATTGAGGTGGCGTTCGACGCCCGGGCCGAGTCCGAGTTCGCCGCCCGCAGGTCCGAGGAGCGCATGCGCCAGTTCGTCGCCGACGCCAGCCATGAGCTCCGGACCCCGCTGACCGCGATCCGCGGCTTCGCCGAGTACTACCGCCAGCGCGGCGGGGCGGCTGAGATTCCTGGCGTGGCAGGCAGCCTGCCACCGGGCAGCGACGCCGGCGAGGCGGAGGCCGGTGCGGGCGCCGTGGCCTCACCGCGGCACGGCTCAAACGCTGAACCGACGGAACGGGCCGCGTCCGGGCCGCTTCCCCCGGGTGACCTGAACCGGATCATGCAGCGCGTGGAGCAGGAATCCTCCCGGATGGGCGGACTGGTGGAGGACATGCTGCTGCTCGCCCGGCTGGACCAGCAGCGGCCGCTGGAACTGGGCACCGTCGACATGCTGACGCTCGCGGGTGACGCGGTGCACGACGCGCGGGTGGTTGCACCGGACCGCAGCATCAACCTCACCGTGGGATCCGGCGCGGCCCTTCTCGTGCTCGGTGACGAGGCCAGGCTCCGCCAGGTGATCGGCAACCTGATCAACAACGCGATCAGCCACACGCCCGAGGGATCGGCGATCGAGGTCCGGGTCCGGCTGGGCAGCATGGACGAATGGCGCTCGGCCGCGGCTGCCGCACGCCGGGCGGCCGCCGACCACGCGGGGCAGGCCGCGTTCGCCGTGGCAGGCCCGAGCCCCCAGCCGTTCCCGGCCGTGGTCTTCGAGATCGCCGATCAGGGTCATGGGCTGACGCAGTCCCAGGCAGAGCACGTTTTCGAGCGGTTCTACCGGGCGGATCAGGCCAGGACGAGACAATCATCAGGGGGCGCAGGGCTCGGCTTGGCCATCGTGGCCGCGCTGGTTGCCGCGCACGGTGGCAACGTGTGGGTCGAGTCTCCGCCCGGCGGCGGCGCAATCTTCCGCATCGCGATCCCCCTGGCGCCCGAAGCCAGGAACAGCGGGCCCGACCTCGACGACGGCACCGACCCGGACATCTCGAACTCAGACCGCCGCACATTAAACGCTCAGTCCGCCGTTGCTCGCGGGCCGGCCTACCCAGCACCGCCAGCCCCCTCCGGACCGGGCTATCCAGCACCGCCGGCCCCCTCCGGACCGGGCTACCCAGCACCGCCGGCCCCCTCCGGACCGGGCCACTCAGCGCCGCCGGCCTCATCCGGGCCGGGCCACTCAGCGCCGTCCGCTTTCTAGGGACGAGCTACCCGACACCGCCGTCGGCGTTTCCCATCCGGGTCGCGCCGAGCCAGATCACTTCCAGCCAGGTCATGCTCAGCCAGGTCATACCGAGCCTTCCGGCCCTGCCGGGCGACCGGACGTGCCGCCGCTGCCCAAGCGGCGCCCCGCTACTCCGGGCATACACGGACATAACAGATTCAGCGCAACCGTATCTGGACTTCGTGGATGAAGTTCGCGGCGTAGCCCAGCGCGTTCCACTCCGGCTGCTCGGGCTGGACCCGGCCGGCCAGGTCCGAAGCCCGGGCCCGGATCCGCGTCTCCCCCGGCCGCAGGCCGCTGGCCAGCAGTTCCCACTGCTGCCACCCGTTCGCCGCCGGCATTCCGATCAGGCGCGCCTTCTGCCACGGACCGTCCGCCACGCTCACGTCGATCCGGGTGATGGGTGCCGCGCCTGACCAGGCGACCCCGCGGACGGTCATCGTGCCGCGGGCCAGTTCCTGGCCGGTGGCCGGGCGGGTGATCACGGCGCGGACGTGCATCAGGCTGATCGGCTCCCGGACCCGGATCCCGCCACGGTCCCACTCATACACGTAATGCGTGTCCTGGAAGAAGCCGCGGAACGGCTCTGCGACCACCCGGATATCGGTCAGCCACTTCACCGACGCGACCGCGTACCAGCCGGGCACCACCAGGCGGAGCGGGTAACCGTGCCGGGCAGGCAGCGGCTGGCCGTTCATAGCGTAGGCAAGCATCGCGCCCGACTCCATCGCGTCGCGGACCGGCAGGCTGCGCTCGAACCTGATCGAGTGCCGCAACCCGTCGACGGCCCCGCCATCGGCACCGCCGAAGACCACCTCGCTGGCGTCGGGCTCGACGCCAGCCCGGGCCAGGACGTCGGCGAGAAGCGGTCCGGTCCATTCCGCTGTGCCCACGGCCCCGAACCCCCACTGCACACCGGGAGCCTGCGGTCGGAACCGCGTCCGGCCGTTGCCCGCACACTCCAGCGTCACCACGGCGGTCTCGGCCGGCAACTGGGTCATATCGAGCAGGCTCAGGTTCAGCGGCCGGCGCACCAGGCCGCGCACCTCGAGCCGCCAGGCTGACGCGTCCAGCGCGGGGGTCGGGAAGTGGCTGCGGCGGTAGAACTGCGCCGTCGGCGTCATCTCGCCGCCGAGCAGAGCCGGCGGCGTCTCGCAGTTCAGCGACTCCGCACTGTGCACAACAAGGCCGGCCTGGGCGGCAATCACGCGTTCCGCGTCGATGTCGTCGGCCAGCGAGCTCATCTGGATCACGTTCCCGGTGGTCATCGCCTGCCCTCTGCCGCTATCCCAGAAGGCTTAACCTATCACATCTATAGGAATTATCGACATGTCTGCCATTAGAGGTTACCAGCAGCGCGGTGTGCGGCCGCCGGGCTGGTCACGCCCGGCTTGGTCAGGGCCGGCTTGGTCAGGGCCGGCTTGGTCAGGCCCGGCTTGGTCAGGCCCGGCTTGGTCAGGGCCGATGGGACAGGGCGGCCCTGGCGGCGTCCAGCGCTGCCGTCCGGTAACCCGCGCCGAACAGGCACACGTGCACGAGCAGCGGATGCAGCTGGTGCAGCGGCACTCGCTCGCGCCAGCCTCCCGTCAGCGGCGCGACCTCCTGGTAGCAGGCGATGATCCGGTCGAGGAACGGCGCGCCGAACAAGGCCAGCATCGCCAGGTCGGTCTCCCGGTGGCCGCCGTGAGCGGCCGGGTCGATCAGCCATCCCCGGCCGCCGGACCACAGGACGTTCCCGGACCAGCAGTCGCCGTGGATCCGGCTGGGCTGCTCGGCGGGCCCGGCAAGTTCGTCGATCCGGTCGGCGACGGACTCGATCACCCGGACGTCGGCCGAGGTGAGCGAGCCCGCGTCCCTGGCGCGGCGGGCAAACGGCAGCAGCCGCTGTGCCGCGAACCACTCGGGCCAGGAGCCCCCGGCCTCGTTGCCCAGCGGCAGCCCGGCGATGACGCCGGGCCACGGGGCGCCGAAGCCTTGCGCCCCCGCGGCGTGCAGGCGCGCCAGATCACGTCCGAACTGCTCCGCAGCCTGCCGTTCCGGTGCCCGCGTGGCCAGCCAGGAGATGACCAGCGCGCCCTCATCCCAGCCGATGACGTCGGGCACCGGCGCGGCCGCCGCCTCACCAAGCCAGCGCAGCCCTCGCGCTTCGGCCCCGAAGCCGGGGTCGCCGGCCCGGCCGCCAGCGATCTTGGCGAACACCGCCCGGCCGTCGGCGAGCGTCGCACGGCAGTGGCGGACCCCGAACTGCCCGCCGATGACCCGGCAGTCGCGCACCTGGGTGCCGAGCAGCCGCTCCAGCCGGAGCCCCGGGGGCCTCGAGTCCGGCTCGGCCGTCATCCTGACGCTGCTGGCCTGTCCGCGAGCACTCCGGCAAGCTGGGTGGCCAGTTCTCGCGCCGCCGGCTGAACCAGGTCAAAGACCAGCGCGTAGTCATCGGGACCGCCGTCGTACGGATCGGGCACCTCGAGGTCGCGCCCGCTCCCCTGGCCGTCCCGGGCCGGGTCGAAGGTCAGGAACAGCACCGTGCGGTCCGCTGCCTGGCGATCCGGCGCCATCCGCCGCAGCCGCTCCAGGTTTCCCCGGTCCATCGCCGCCACCAGGTCATAACGGCCAAACCAGGACGGCCCGAATTGCCGCGCCCGGTGCCCGCTGCCGTCATAGCCGCGGCGGGACAGTTCCGCCCTGGCCCGCGAGTCCATCGGCGAGCCCAGGTGCCAGTCCCCGGTGCCCGCGCTGTCCACCTTGACTCTGTCGGAGAGCCCGGCGCGCTCGAGTTCCTCGCGCAGTATCACCTCGGCCATCGGCGACCGGCAGATGTTACCCAGGCACACCAGGCAGATCCGGTACGTTCCGGACTCGCGCCTCGGCGCCGGCGCGCTTACCAAAGCCTCATCGCATCGGTCATGCGACAAGCATGCCCGATGCGACCAACTGCGCAGGCACCTGCCACGATGGGCGACATGCCCGTGTCGCACACGTACCGGAAGCTCTCGTTCTGGCACGACACCGTGCCCGGCTCGCTCGAGCCTGGTGAGCCGCTGCGCGGCGATCTCGACGCCGACGTGGCGGTCGCCGGCGCCGGGTACACCGGCATGTGGACCGCGTACTACCTGTCCCGCGCCGACCCGAGCCTGAAGATCGTGATCTGCGAGCGCGACATCGCCGGCTTCGGCGCCTCGGGCCGCAACGGCGGGTGGTGCTCGGCGCTGTTTCCGGCGTCGCTGGGCAAGCTGGAGCGGATGGCGGGCGCCGACGCGGCGATCGCCATGTACCGCGCCATGCAGGCGACGATCGACGAGGTTGGCCGGGTGGCCGCGGCCGAAGGCATCGACTGTCACTTTGCCAAGGGCGGGACCGTGCAGCTCGCTCGATCGAAGACCCAGCTTGAACGCGCCGCCGAGGAGATCGCCGAGGCCAGGTCATTCCGGTTCGGCGAAGAGGACCTGCGGCTGCTGTCGGCGGCGGAGGCCAGCGAGCTTGCCGACGCGACCGACGTGGTCGGCGGCACGTTCACGCCTCACTGTGCTGCGATCCATCCGGCGCGGTTGGCCCGCGGGCTGGCCGGCGTGCTACGGGGACGCGGCGTTTCGCTGTATGAGCGCAGCCCCGTGATCGAGATCGGCCCGGGACGGCTCGTGACCGCCACCGGGACCGTGCGGGCCCGGTACGTGGTCCGGGCGACCGAGGGTTACACCGCGCTGCTGCCCGGTCAGCGCCGGGCGATCGCGCCGGTGTACTCGCTGATGATCGCGACCGCGCCGCTGCCCGAGGCCGCCTGGGCGGAGATCGGGCTGGGCAGCCGGCCGACGTTCAGCGACCTGCGCCATCTGATCATCTATGGGCAGCGCACGGCCGACGGGCGTCTGGCGTTCGGCGGTCGCGGCGCTCCCTATCATTTCGGCTCCACGGTGCGCCCGTCGTTCGACCGCGTCCCGGCGGTGTTCGCGGCGCTGCGGAGCACCCTCGCCGAGCTGTTTCCGGTGCTCGGCGACGTCGAGGTGACCCACGGCTGGGGCGGCCCGATCGGGGTGCCGAGGGACTGGTGCGCTTCGGTGGGCCTCGATCGCGCCACCGGCCTCGGCTGGGCGGGTGGCTACGTCGGCGATGGCGTATCCACCACCAACCTGGCCGGGCGAACCCTGGCCGACCTGATCACCGGAACCGACAGCGAGCTCACCCGGCTGCCGTGGGTGGGCCACCATTCGCCGCAGTGGGAACCCGAGCCGCTGCGCTGGCTCGGCGTGAACGCCGGCCTGCGCGCGATGAGCTGGGCCGACCGCGAGGAGGCGAGGACCGGCCACCCATCCCGGGCGGCTCGATTCGTCGGCAGGTTCCTGGGCGACTGACGCCCTGGGGCGCCTCGGTGAAGGCATTGTACGCGCGCCGCTCAGCGGCGACAGAATTCGCTCAGACGTTGCCGGACTGCTACCATCACTGGGTCTTCGCGCCGCTAGCTCAATTGGCA
>CAVZTJ010000012.1:0-633683 GCA_963778075.1 uncultured Actinomycetota bacterium
AACCCCGGATGGGCGTAAACCCAAACCGCATTAGCAGCTCGGATCGTGGGCGTTCAGATCGGTTCAAGCTGGACCAACGTCCTTGAGCGGTCCCGGTTGAATGCCGTGGTATACGGTGAACTGCAACCCATGCGCGAGCCTTGCAGCTGCGGGCGCGTTGGTAGCAGCGGAATCGGAGAACCTATGACGTCGCAACTCAGGCTCGCCGTCCACAGCTTCCCGGGCGAGCGTCCGGTGCTGCTCGTCCATGGATTCACCAGTAGTGCCCAGATCGACTGGATCGAGCCGGGCTGGCCGCAGGCGTTGGCTGCCCAAGGGCGTGGGACGGTCGCTGTCGACCTGCCCGGTCACGGCTCGTGCCCGGCGGCCGATCGCGACGCGATCTCGGTTAGCGCGATCATTGCGGGCCTGGCCGCGGCGATCGACAGCACCGGCCAAGACGAGGCCGACGTGGTCGGTTATTCGCTCGGCGCCCGGCTGGCTTGGCCCTTGGCTGCCACTGGCCGGGTAAGGCGCCTGGTCCTCGAGGGGCTGGGCACGACCGACCCGCTGGCCGGTATGGACATCGAGTTGCTCCGCGCGGTGGCCAAAGGCGAAGCCGAGGCGCCCGACCCCGACCTCGCCGAATTCGCAGCCTGGATCTCTCAGCCCCACCTCGACCGGGATCAGATGCTGCTGCTCATGGAAGCGCTGGCCGCCGAACCGTTCGATGCAGGCGCCGACCTGCCCACGGTCCCGACGCTGTTCGTCGCGGGAACCGAGGACGATCCTGTCGACCAGCTGGCAGCGACCCTTCCGAACGCGAAATACCTCCCGGTGCCCGGTGATCATCGCGGCGCGCTGATGTCGGCTGAGTTCCGCGCCGCGGCGCTCGACTTTCTCCACTAAGTTGGGCGGTCGTCCTGCGCCGTGGCATCACAGCGCAGGTCACGGGGTCGTGTCCTGGTCCCCTCCGTCATCCTCGACAGGTGCCGGAACCCTGGCGAGCGGGTGCCGGGTCGAGGTTCGGCGTAGCCGATCGCATGCGACGCGACCGCAGGGAGCGACCTCGACGCGGTGGCCGGGAGCGGGACACTGGAAGCGCCGAGGAAGACGGCAATGTCCAGCATCGGACGCCCTGCCGGATGGGCTGCCATGATCAGCGGCACGATGGCGTGAGGGCCGGCGTGTGCTGGCCGGGGCCCCCAAGGCCGGAGGCCGGGCGTTCACATCCGCGTCGTTCAGGAGGTTCTTGGCCATACCCGGGTGACCACAACGGAGCGCTACACGCACGTGGCCACGCTCCAGATGAAGGACGCGAGCGAACGGATGGACCAGGCGCTATGGGGCGACGGATGAGGACAACTGCAACCCAAACTGCAACCATCGGCCGTGCAAGAGATCAGGCCCCCTCCCGGAGCGTTCGGGAAGGAGCCTGTGAGCTGCGGAGGCTCGGGGATTTGAACCCCGGATGGGCGTAAACCCAAACCGCATTAGCAGTGCGGCGCCATAGACCGGACTAGGCGAAGCCTCCAATGACCCAGCGGGGTCCGACCCAGGGTACCGGTACCGGCTGAGCACCGGCAAAGCAGATCACGTAGGTGGATGAAGAGGGAAGCGAAGGGGGCCGATGATGCGGGCGGTGGCCGCGCCGGGATCAGCGGGCCTCGACCACCTCGTAGTCGCCGTTGGCGTACGCGTCCCGGATCCGGGTCTTGGCGAACTTGCCGACGCTGGTCTTGGGCACCTCGGTGATGAACGACCACCGCTCGGGCAGCTGCCAGCGAGGTATCTGCGTCGACAGGAATTCCCGCAGCTCAGCGGCGGTGACGGTGGCGTCCGGTGCCAGCACGACGGCGGCCAGCGGCCGCTCGCCCCACTTCTCGTCCGGTACCCCGATCACCGCGGCTTCGGCGACCTGCGGGTGGGCCATCAGCATGTTCTCCAGTTCCATCGACGAGATCCACTCGCCGCCGGACTTGATCACGTCCTTGGCCCGGTCGGTGAGCGTGACGAAGCCGAGCCGGTCAATGGTCCCGACGTCGCCAGTGCGCAGCCAGCCGTCGTGGAACTTCGCCGGGTCGTCGTCCTTGTAGTAGCTCCCCGTCACCCACGGCCCGCGGGCCTCGATCTCGCCGACCGCCTCGCCGTCGTGCGGCAGCACCGTGCCGTCCGGGCCGACCAGTCTGCCCTCGACCCCGCACATCAGCCGGCCCGCGGTGTCGCGGTAGCGCCACGCCTCTTCCTCCGGCGTGCCGGCGGGCGGGTGCGCGACGCTACCGAGCGGCGAGGTCTCGGTCATCCCCCAGGCCTGCACGATCCGGACACCGAGTTCCTTCTCATACGCCTCCTGCAGCGCGTGCGGCACCGCGGAACCGCCGCACGGCACCAGCCGCAGCGAGGACAGGTCCCCGCCGTTCGAGCGCACGTAGGCCAGCAGCACGTTCCAGATCGTGGGCACGGCGCCGGCGATCGTCGGGCGCTCCGCCTCGATGAGCCGGACCAGCGGCTCTGGCTGCAGGAACCGGTCCGGCATGATCAGGTCGGCACCGGCCATCACCGCCGCGTACGCCAGCCCCCAGGCGTTCGCGTGGAACATCGGCACCACCGGGAGCACCTTGTCCCGCTCAGACAGCGCGAACGTGTTGCCGTGGCAGACGGCCATCGAGTGCAGGTAAGACGACCGGTGGCTGTAGACGACGCCCTTCGGGTGCCCGGTGGTGCCGCTGGTGTAGCACATCGCCGCGGCGGACCGCTCGTCCAGCTCGGGCCAGTCAAACGTGTCCGGCTGCGCGGCGAGCAGGTCTTCGTACGAGTGCACCTCGGGGCCGATGGCAGCCAGATCACCCACGGGGCTTGGCGTTCCAGGCTCTGGACTTGTCACCAGGACGTGCCCGATGGCCGGGGCATGCGGAAGGACCTGGGCCAGCAGTGGCACCAGGGTGGCGTCGACGATCACCACATCATCCCCGGCGTGCGTGGCGATGTAGCCGATCACCTGGGGATCGAGCCTCAGGTTCAGCGTGTGCAGCACCGCGCCCATCGACGGGATCGCCAGGTAGGCCTCGAGATGCTCGGCGTTGTTCCACATCAGCGTGGCCACCCGCTGGTCGCCGTCGACGCCAAGGCTGCGCAGGGCATTCGCGAGCTGGGCGGCCCTGGTGCCGGTCGCGCCGTAGCTCTGCCGCCGGGTGCCCGAGGACGTGCAGGTCACCACCTCGCGGTCGGCGTACGCCGACGTGCCGTAGCGCATGATCGCCTGCACCGTGAGCGGAACGTCCATCATCGTGCTCTGCACTCTGCCCACCTCCTGCGGTGTGCCCGGTACCCGCCCCTGATGGGCCGGAATGCCCCTGGGGTGGATAGTGCCACGCTAGCGGGAAAACGTCACCACCGGCCCGGTCTGACCGGTCAGTCGGCCTGCAGCTCGGCGTCGATCCGCAGCTTGGCAACGGCGCGTGAGACCGTGCTTTTCACCGTGCCGAGGCTCACTCCGAGGGCCGCTGCGACCTCCGCCTCGGTCATGTCCTCGAAGTAGCGGAGCACCACGGCCGCGCGCATCCGCTGCGGGAGCCGGTCGACGGCCCGGCGCAGCGTGTCGGCCAGGTCACTGCTCCCCGTCTGGTCCGCGACCGCCTGGTCGGGGATCTCGTCGGTGGGGTATTCCTCGAGCCGACGTCGGCGCCACCACGAGATGTGAGTGTTGACCATGGCGCGGCGGACGTAGCCGTCCAGCGCGCCCCGGTCCTCGATCCGGTCCCAGGCCAGATACGTCTTTGCCAGGGCCGCCTGCACCAGATCCTCGGCGTCCGCGCGGTTTCCGGTCAGCAGATATGCGGTCCGCAACAGTGACCGACTACGGGCCGTTACGTAGTCGCGGAAGCCGGGGTCGTCGAACCCAGCCCGGTTCGGCTGCGATGCCAGCACCTGCCCGCTGGTATGGCTCCGCTGCGCGCCGACGCTATCCCCCTGGTCAACGCCTGCGACGCCCCGAGTTGCTGCGGCTGGATCCGCACGTGCTTCCGCCACGAAGTGATCGCCCCCGACGCTCACATTCTAACGGTACTCGCCGCCGGCGTTAACGGGTGACTACCGCTTGTAACGGCGCGTCGTCTTTCCGGAGATACACAAGTGACGGCTACGCGGCCTCGCCGCCGGGACGCACATGTGTGACTTCTAAATGGAAAAGGCGTGAATCGCTTGACGTGGGCAGTGCCAGGTAAGCATGGTCATTTAGGCTGGGTTGGTTACCCAGGTTTTTTGCGCCGCCAGGCTGGCAGCCCGCGCGGCCGGATAGGGGCGGACGGGCCGGGCAAATGACCCGGCCGGGGCGGGCGCGACGCCGGGCCGGTAACCCGCGGGACTACCGGCCGGGTGGCATGGGGCTGGGCCGCGAGCCTGGCAGGGGAGGGCCGATGCTGGACGTCCACGGCGACTTCCGGTGCTGCGATCGCTGCACCGGGAACGCCACGGCCGTACGCGCGTCGCGGCGGCGAATGCTGAAGGCCGCGGTGCTCACGACGCACGTCGGACCCTCGGACCCGGAGGCTGACCAGCGCGCTGACTTCCCGACCCCCGGCAAGCTGCCGCGGGCGGTCACCGGCACGGTCCGCGACGTCAGCCCGCACGTGCTGGTGATCGGGAACGGCGCCAGCGAGACCCGGATCGCGCTTACCTCCGACGCGACGGCCTGGCGTGGCGCCCCGCTGGACCCGTCCGGGGTGCAGCCGGGCGACCAGGCGGTGGTCCGGCTGCGTCCTTCGCAGCGCAGCGTGGCCGACCGGATCTGGGCGAACATCGGCCGCGTGACCGGCGTCATCATCGAGCGCGAGGCGGAGAGCCTGCTGGTAGACGAGGGCAAGACGAAGCCGCGCCAGTTAGTGACGATCCCGGGTGCCGCGTCTGGCCGGGTCCAGGTGCGCTTCCCGAACCTCGAGCCCGGTTATCTGCTCGACGTCATCGGCGTGCGGCGGCCCGGCGAGCTCGAGGCACGGATACCAGCGACGTCCCAGCCCGCTTACCCCGTCGACCAGATGCCCACACCGCCGATGGTGACCGGCCGGGTACCCGCCGCGATCAGCGGTTCCGCCACCTGGCATGAGCCGGTAGACGAGCCACCCGGGCTGCTGGGCGTGTCGTACCCGGCCCTCGACCCGGGGTCCGGGTGCGCCGAGGACCCGGTCGGGACCGCCGCGCCGCAATTCGTGCGCATGCCCTACCTGGCCGTGGGCAGCGTGCTGCAGGTCAGCAACGACTGCACCAAAAGCTCGTGCACGCTGTCGGTCACCGGCTGTGCCGCCATCGCCCGGCTGTTCAACGACCGGTGCGTCACCTGCGGTACCTCCCCGCGGGGCCGTATCGCCGACCTGACCCAGGCCAGCTTCATCGCCCTCGGCGGCGAACTCGAGCGCGGCTGCTTCAACGCGACGATCACGATTGGCCGCTGACGATGCTTGGCCACGCGGTGCTCGAGATCCGGGAGGCTCAGGTTCCGCTGCTGTCGGCCATGCTGCTCGGCGGGTGCGCGGCCAAGCTGGCGCGCGTCGTGCGCGTCGGGTCGATGGACGCCGGTCTCGGCCCGACCGCGCTGTTCCCTCTCCGGCTGCGGCGCCCGGTCGCGATCACGACCTGTGCGGTCGAGTTCGCCTGCGGCGTGGCGCTGATTGTCACCGCCGGGGGCCTGGGCCGGGGCGGGCCCGCGACCGCCGTGCGGCTCGCCACCTCGCTGCTGTTCCTGGTCGCCACGTGCGCGCTGATCGAGCTTCGCACCAGCCATCCCGAAACCGGCTGCGGGTGTTTCGGCGAATTCAGCAGAACTCCGGTGAGCGGGCGCACGCTGGCCAGGTCGGCCTTTCTTGCTGCGGCGGCGCTGGGCACGATCGGGCTGCCCCCGTTGCGGGCGCCGCACCCCGGTGCCGATGCGGCCAGGCTGCTGGCGATCTTCGCGATCGAGCTCGCGGTGATCGCCCTGCTCTCACCGGAGCTTGGCGAAGCGCTCACCCGGCTCGGCTACTCCGAGCCGTGTGAACTGCGCCGGCTGCCCACGGTTCGGACGCTGGCCGCCCTGCGCCGCAGCTCGCAGTGGCGCAAGCGGGCCTGGCTGATCACCACCGAGGTGCCCGTCGACATGTGGCGGGAACTGTGCTGGCGGTACGTGGTGTTCCCCGCCCGGATCGGCGACCGGGCAACCGAGATCATCTTTGCGGTCTACTTGCGTCCGCACCGGCCGGTGATCAACAGCGCCCTGATCGACTCGGCAACGGGCGAGGTGCTGGCGTGGCCCGCGGCCCCGGCCCGGCGCAGGCGGCTCTTCGCGGCGAAGCCGCAATTGGCAGGCCCCGGCCCGAGCGATACCGGGCGGCCCAGCGCGGGCGCCGAATCTGGATCTGCTTCTCGCGCTGCTGCTCTGCCCATTTCCGGGGGGAGGCGGCCCGCTCCTGGAGCTAGCTGGCCTGGGCCCGGTTCCGGCCTGGGCGCAGGCGGCGGCCGGATTCCGGCGGGAATGCTCTCGGCTCCGAGCGATCCCGGCCTGTATCTCCGCGCAATCAGGGTCGATCCCCCAGCCCATTCCGGGGAAGACGATCTGCCATTTTCTAGCGATCTCTAGCTGTTTCCCTAGACGGCACAAGACTTTCCCAGAAGGCGCGCCCGTTCATGGCTCCTAGTCAGTCCTTCTCAGGAGCTCTCAGGCCGGCTGGGCGCGCAGGAAGCGGCCGAAATGGGGGACGGTAAAGGCAATCAGGCCGCGCTCCGAGCTGTAGATCAGCCCCTTCTTGATCAGGCTGTCCCGGGCCGGGGAAACGCTGGACGGCTTGCGGCCAAGTTCCTCGGCAACCTGGGCGGTCGGCACCGGCTCGTCGCCAAGCTGCGCCATCGCCCGCATGTATTCACGCTCCGCGGGCGTGGCACGCTCGTACCTGCTGCCGAAGAAGCCGACCGCGAGCTCACCGGCCGCCACCGGGCTGGCCACGGTGACGTCGGCGGCGGTCACCGGACTCGCCGCAGCGACGTCCCAGGTCACCTTGCCGTAGGCCTGCACGAAGTAGGGGTACCCGTCGGCCGCCACGTACAGCGCGTCCAGCGCAGCGGCCTCGAAGTCCGCGCCCTCGCGCCGGGCGGGAGCGAGCAGCGCGAAGTCCGCGGCATCCCGGTCGAGGCGGTCGATCCGCACATACCGGAACAGCCGCTCGGAGTAGCTCTTGCTGGCGGACAGCACGGAGGGAAGGTGCGGCAGCCCGGCCCCGACCACGATCAGCGGGCCGCCGGTCTGCGAGAGCTCGTGGCAGGCCGCACAGAGCGCAGAGACGTCGGGCGCGGGCACATCCTGCATCTCGTCCACGAAGAGCGCGATGCCCACCGAGAGGTCGGCGGCGACCGAGGCGGCGTCGGTCAGCAACTCGGTTAGGTCGATCTCGAGGTCACCGGAATCGGCCCGGCCATGTGAGGCGGGTACGTCGATGCCCAGGTGCGCCGCGTACGACCCCTTTGGCGCGGCAGGGTCGCGGATGGTGAATGCCTTGAGAACGCCGAGAAACTGGTCGATCCGGTCCGGCGCCCGGTGCCTCGGCGCGAGCTCGCGCACGGCCATGTGCAGGGCCGAGGCTATCGGCCGCCTGATCGACTGCTCCGGTCGCGCCTCGATCTTCCCGGTTCCCCAGAGTCGCTGCATGGCCATCGAGCGGAACGCATTCAGCAGCACGGTCTTGCCGACGCCACGCAGCCCGGTGAGGACCATGCTGCGTTCGGGCCGCCCGCGGGCGACGCGTTCAAGCACCACCTCGAACTGGCCGATCTCGCGATCGCGGCCCGCGAGTTCCGGCGGGCGCTGGCCCGCTCCTGGGGCATAAGGATTGCGAACCGGGTCCACGGCATTGGAGCCTATTGCCTGATCTAGCGCTTTCCTTAGATTGACTTAGAAAGCACTCGTCGGCGTGTCGGAGCAAGCCCGCCGGGCCGTACCGGAGGCGGGGCCACGCGCCCCCAGTACGGCCCGGACGGACGATTCAGCCCGACGCACCGGCCCGCCGTTCCCCGCAGAGTCGGCGGTTCGGTTGCGGCGGCTCAGGTTGTTCGGGTTAGTGCAGCACCCGCAGTGTGTTGGTGGCATCGTCCACGTAGTAGACGCCGCCGTCTCGTGGCACCAGGGTCAGGCCGAACAGGGCGCCGGAGCCGGGCGGACTGCCGGAGCGGTCCAGGAAGCGGTGCGCGACCTGGGTCCCCCCGGTTGTCGTCTCGACGATCCGGCCATCTCCGCCGTTGACGGTGAGCACGTCGCCGTTCGGCGCGATGGTCAGGCCAAGCGGTGCGTTGAGCCTCCCGCCCGAGGTCAGCACGAACCCGGTGCCAGCGCTCGACATGCGCGTTGCCGCATACGGGATGCCGGTGATCCGGTTCTCCCCGGTGTCAGCCACGTAGAGCGTGCCGTTGCGGTCAAGCCCTACGCCGGTCGGCCCGATGATGAACGCAGACGCGTTGGTCTGCTCCGAGAACCCGGAGCCGATCTTGGTCACCGCGAGGAGCTTCGGCGGGCTGTTCCAGTACGTGCGGACCAGCAGCCGGAGCACGGTGCCCCTGTTCACCACCGCTCCGTTCGCGGCAACTGTGCCATTCAGCACGTTGGCCACAAACAGGTCGGCGTCCAGGCCGTTGCCCAGGGCGGCCATGTCCCACGGGCCGTTGATCCCGTGGCCGGAAATGGTCTCCCGCACGGTTCCGTTGCTGTCGAGCACGATCAGGCAGCCGGCCTTCGCTGTGGCCGCCATCCCGTTCTTTGATGGTGTGCTGCCCACGACCACCCATCCGCCGCGCAGCACCTCAAGCGCGGTGGTCAGCCCCACGCCGCCCGGGCAGCGCCCGGTCAGCTCGAAGGGGGTGATGCGCGCGAACACGGTCTGCTTGCCACCCGGCGAGACCTGCACGATCGTGGTGCCGGTGCCCTGCAGGTTGGCCTTGTTGTTGAAGTTGCTAACCAGGATGTCGCCGCGGCGCAGCTTGCCGCGGCTGTGCCGGACGACGACGATCCCGTACGGGTTGACGTCTCCGTTGCCGGGAACGGTCGAGGCGATGGTCTTGAGCTTGCTGAACTGGCTGATGAACGGTGGCGACGACGAGGCGGACGCCGACGCCGACATCGCGAGTCCCGCGCTGACGGTCAGGGCCGCCGTGGCGGCCGTGGCCAGTAAACGGTGAAGTACCGACATGCTCACGCTCCCCAATAGAAAAAGTGAAGTTTTGGCCGCTGCGTTGCCAGACGCGACCAGCGGCACGGGAGGCCCCACCCGTGTCGCTGCCCTTATAACGGACAGCCCTTATCAGCGGTTCAGCGCACTGACTATTGTTTGCGGCCGGATTCGGCCTCGTTCAGCCGCGCCAGGAACGCGTTGTAGGCGGCGAGATGCTCATCGTCGTCGATTCCGCGCCGGCCGTCCCAGCTGACGGCCGCTGGCTCCGGCCCGCCGACGGCGGCCATGGCGGAGTCGGTTCCGCCTTCGGCCGTTCCGGGCGGCGCCTGATGCGAGGCAACCAGATTGGCGAGACTGGCCCTGCGGGCCGCCTCGAGCCACCCGTGGCCGCTCGTCGCCGCCCTGCCGTCGAGGCTCCACATCAGGTACACGAGCATCATCAGGCCGAACATGATGGCGTCGCCGCCGATCCACATCACCGCTCCGCCAGTGTGCAGGTCGGACACGGGCGCGGGCGCCCACGACGGCTGCGCTCCCGAGGGAACCCCTGGCGTGCCGGCCGAGCCGTAACCCAGCATCAACCCGGTGAACGTGTCCACCGGCATCACCAGGACCAGGATGACGAACCGGACCGGGTAGCTCAGCCGCCAGCGGATCGGCTCACGGCCCAGAATCGGCAGGAAGAACAAGTAGCCGACGACGAGGAAGAGGACGTGCTCGGCGTTGTGCGCCAGCTGGTTGGTCTGCACCAGGTTGGCGAAGTTCGTCAGGTGCGCCCACATGACCGCGACCGCATAGGCCACGCAGCCGAAGACCGGCCAGGTAAGGAAGCTGGCAACCCGGGACCGCAGAATTCGCTTGACCCAGGCATGCAGCGGGTTCCTGCTCGCGTGCATCAGCAGCGTGATCGGCTGGCCGAAGATGAGCAGCGGCGGGGCCACCATGATCAGCATCAGGTGCTGCACCATGTGATCCCAGAACAGCACGTTGTCGTAGGAGCCAATGCCGCTTTCCGTTGCCAGCACCACGACCGCGAGGCCGCCGAGGAACATTCCGGTCTTCCAGACAGGCCACCGCCTGGCCGGATGCCGTTGTGCGACCCGGACCACGCCCCACAGATAAAGCCCGGCCAGGATGACCACGGCGGCGGTGACAATCGGCGCGAACTGCCAGACCGTGAAAACGGCCGGCAAGCCGAACGGGCGCAGCATGGGGACCTCCTCCGATCGAGCCTACTCACCCGGCGCGGGTCCCCTGGCTGCAGGCTTGTGCCGGCCGTGTTCGGTGCCGCGCGCCGGCGCGGCTATCGTGTCTCCGGGAGGGTTCGCCTAGTGGCCGATGGCGGCAGTCTTGAAAACTGCTAGGAGGCGTGAGTTTCCTCGTGGGTTCGAATCCCACACCCTCCGCTGACCTACCAGACTCCCTGTTCCACTGCCGCCTCTGCTCCGGTCTCCGGGGAACAGGCGGGGAACGCCGGGTGGCTCAGCTGCCGCCGCCCTAGCTGGCGGGCGCTCCGGCAGACGTGCGCCAGGGCGCCGAAGGTACCAGCGCCCACCTGAATGCACAGGAGGCCTATCCAACCGCAGGACCCGGTCACGCGCCGCTGGCATCCGACATGGGCCGGGCTCCGTCCCCGCCGAGCTACCCGAGCAGCCGCCGTCCGCGCCCGGTGAAGCGCCGCATGTGGTGCCGCCCGGGCAGGTCCTGACGACCGTGCCGAGGTCGCCTGCGCTTCTCGGCCCAATACACCCCGCTGCTGAGGTAACCAGGCTGGCCCTCCTCGGCGACAGCCCGACGCTCGACAAGCTCGAGGCCGACCCGCGGTTCGTGATCGGCCGGTCGGCCTCCAGAGGTGGCCGGGCGCGTCGCTGTCTTGGACCGAGGGAGTAGCTGTTCCCTCCCCCGCAGGGTCATCCACTGACGCCGCTCGCGCGTCGAACCATTGAGCGGGGTTCGTGAGCGCCCGGTCGCCTCAAGGGGAGAGAGGTGACCGGGCGCTCCGCTGTCCCGGTAAAACCGGCTGAGCCGCTGACCTGCGGCAACCCAGTACGGACAGGAAACGGTTCAGGTCCCAAAACTGCAGGGCACAGTCCTGGCCGGTGAAACACTCCGGACGTTACGTGCAAACAGCAACGGTTTCAGCAGCAGGGTCCTGTTAGGAATCACGCACTCATGCCCGGCGTGCGATAGATCCGCTGCTGAGTGTGCGGCGGTCGTTGGCGGTTGCTAGTTGATGCCGGGCGTGGCGCTCCGCTCCTGCTGGCCGACCAGGACATTGCGGAACGCGGCCGCTGACGTCAGCGGTGAAGTGATCAGGCGCCGCCGAGACGGTCAGCTGGCATCGTCGTCCGCAGGGTCGTCGTCCGCGAGCTCGAGCGCCAGCCCCTGCAGCACGGAAGGGTTGTCGTTCGTGACGACCGCAAGGAACGCAGCCAGCGCGCCGATGAGGTTATCTGAGCCCACATCCTCGGTCGCATCCCTGACGAGGCCGCCAGGCTGGCAACCAGGCTTGCCGAGTCAACGTCAGGCCCGTTCCACATCCGCCGCGCCTCGGTGGTAATAGCTATGGCCTGACGGGCTGCCCGGCCGAGTTCCGCCTCGCTCGCGCTGACGTCGCCTGCCTCTGAGGTAATTGCCGGATAAAGACCGATTCACCGAATAGCCGTGACCTGATGGTTATACAACAGCGCCGGGCCGTCCCTGCGGAGGGGACGGCCCGGCGACTGTCTGGATTCTGATCAGGGATTGACGGTGAGGTTCTCCGGGTCCGACGACGGCAGTGCGTAGTCGTCGCCCGAGTAGGCGGCCGTGATCGTCACCGTCCCCGATGCGGCGGGGGTGTAGGTGCAGGCCGCGATGTTGTCCGGGCCATTCGACGGGTCGGTCACGCTGACATTGGCGCATCCGGGAATGGCGACACCGCCGATGGAGAAGGTCACCTGGTCCGGCTTGACGCTGTCGGCCGAGGCGAGGGCGTCCAGCGGCTCGTCGGTCACGTCAGCCGTCAGCGTCACCGGCTTGCCTTCGGTAGCCGTCGCCGGGTTGAAGGTGAGCTGGGTGGACGTGATGTCCCAGGTAACTAGCTTGTGGTCGACGGCCTGCCCCGAGTTAGAGGTGGTCCACTCACTGCCAGCGGTCGGCGTGTACGTGGCCTCGTAGAGGAGGAATCCCCAGGTATCCGCCTCGGTCTGCACGTTGCACGAAGCCTTGCCGTTGTCCGCGGCCGTCAGTGTGGCAGTGCACTCCATGTTGGGCGGCACTACGCCAGGGTCACGGTACACCGTGAACGATACGGTCCCGGTGGGAGCCGAGCCGCCGCTGGTCGGGGCCACGGTCGCCTCGAGGGTAAAGGCACTGCCCGCGTTCACGTAGGAGTAGGGGTTCGGCGGGGTGGGAGCCGGACTGGTGACCGTCGTGGTCGTGCCGATCGGGCCGCCACCACCGGTGGTCGGCTTGTTCGTGATCTTGATCGTGGTCTTGCCGGACGAGGCCTTGTGGTGGGCGTTACCCGAGTACTTGGCGATCACCGTCTTCGTGGCCGGATCGACGAACACCGCCTCACAAGACGTCTTGCGCGCCTTCAGGCTGCCATGGCACAGCTTGCGCGTGCCGGACCAGAACGTGACGGTCCCGGTGGGGTTCCCGCCCCGGCCCTTCTCGGTGGCCGACAGCTTGATGTCCGTGTGGGTGTAGCCCGTCTTCGGCGCCGACACGACCGTCGTCGTCGCGTACTTGACTACCGGCGCGGCACTGGCCGCCCCTGCCGGCAGCGCCGACATGGCGCAGGCCGCCGCGGCCAGCGCCGCCACCGACGCCGCTTTGACCACGACGGGCGGACGGTTCAGTCTCATGCAGATGCCTCCTCGGATCACCCCGGTGTGAAGTGAGCGCGAGCATCAGGCGACGGCCTGTATGGCGCTCGTGAGTAGGACGCCGAAGGTGAGATCCGGGATTACAGAGATGAGCCGGATAAGCAATGCGACTGGAAATTATGTCCGACAGAGTCCGATTTACCGTATAGATGTGACCTGATGGTTATACAAGCACGGGGGCAAGCCGACGAAAGCCGACGCCCCGCGGTCTGGCAGGGCGGCGAGCAGCGTCAGCTGGCGCCTTCCCCGGGCGCGGACGTGGGCTCCGGCGAGGCGCCCGATGGCGGGCCGTCAAGATCCAAAGGTCCGGGACCGTTGCCCGCAGCAGCCGGCCTGCTCGCCAGCGGCCCGATGATGGTGGCGGCCACGCGGACGGCGACGTCGCGCACGGTCTCGCCGAGCAGGCCCGCGGCCTGGCGAAGCTGATAGTGGCGCTCGGCGTCCTGTTCATGGTCGGCCGCATCGCCGAACGCCTTGACGAGCCGGTCGACCAGGCTCTCGGCCGTCGGCCACTGGCCGATGGCCTGGCGGGCCTCCGGCGTCACCCGGTTCACGTACCAGAACCTCGGGTCGCCGCCGGTCTCGGTCTTCCGGAAGTCGACGAACGTCGGATCCATTGCTTCCAGCGACCTGGACACCTCGGCCAGGTCCAGCCCGGTCTTCTCAGCGACGTCGCTGACCGTCACCATGTAGCTGTGGTCGAGCAATTCCACGACCGCGCTAAGCACCGGAACGTCCCGGACTGCCCAGGTGTCTTCCACTGTCCCCGCCCTTACCGGTCTGAGCCCTTACCGGCCTGACCACGGCATCTGCCGATCTCGGTTACCGCCCCAGGTTATTCACACCAGGCCCGCCCCGCGCCCCGTGCGGCTCAATGCGCGCCTTGCACCGATTTCCATGCGCGGCCGGTGGCCCGCCGTGCCACAAAAAGCGCGAGCACCATAACGGCCAGGCTTACGACGTCGATGGCCCCGGCGTGAAACAACCCGGGCCGCGAGCCCTCGGCCAGCACCCAGCAGCACCCGCCGGCCAGGAACACGGTCATACCGACCGCGGCCGCGCTGACCAGCCATGCCTCATAGCGCAGCAGCCGTGGTGACCAGTCGAGCCTGCGTATGGTGCCCGCCACACCCACGACCAGGGCGACCAGCGCCAGCGGGCTCACCACCATCCAGGCGACCTCAGCCGCGGGGAACGCCGCGAGCGCGGCCGGGTGTGCCCAGTACGAGGAGACCGACAGCGTGGCCGCCCAGCTGAACGCGGCTACGCCGCCGGGCACGAGACCCTGCTGCGCCCAGGAGTGGCCGCCCGTGCCCGGCCACGCGTTCTGGAAGTGGTGGCTGCCAACCGCCAGCACCACGGCGCCCGCCACCGCGAGCAGCAAAGGCCTGTGCAGGTGCCGGGCCCGGCCCCGGACAATCCCGCCTGCCGCGGCCACGGCCAGCGGTAGCACGGCGAGCAGCACGAGCACGGTGAGCAGCAGCGCGGCGGCGGACATCGCCACCATGCCGACCCGCGTGGCGGTCGCGGACGGCGCCGCCCATTCCCACCCCACGGTCAGCTGCGCCCACATCGCGATGCCGAACGCGAGGAACGCGGCCAGCGAGCAGACCGCCGTGGCCAGGCCCGCCCTGACCTGTTCCGGCGGCTCGAGCTCGTGGCCGGTCAGGCCCGCGCCGGTGAGCCGCGCCAGCAGACCGCCGCGCGCCACGTCCCCGGCCCGGCGCCACGACCTCGGCCGCTCGGCGAACTCCGCGAGCAGCAGTTCGGTGAACTCGTCCCCGTAGCGCGCCCGCCAGGCGGGCGGATACCAGCGCAGCAACCGCACGGCCCGCCGCTCGGCGCCGCTGGTCACGACGCGCCCCAGCCGGTGGCCAGCCGTCGCAGCCCAACATCGGCCACCCGGCGCTGGTCATTGAGATGTGCCTTGAGCGCCCCGGCGCCGGCGGCCGTCAGCCGGTACGGCCTGCGCCGGTCGTCGCTGTCCAGCGCCTCGATGAGCCCCTGCCCCTCGAGCCGGCTCAGGGCCTCGTACAGGGTGCCGGGCGCCAGCCGGACCCCCGCGAACGCCTCCACGTCCTTGGTGAGCGCGTATCCGTGCTTGGGGCCGTCCGCGAGGCTCGACAGGATCAGGGTGGCCGGTCCCGCATACCGGCCGAAGGTTCCGAGCGTGTTGTCCTTCGCACCTGCCACATCCGTCATCTTAGATCGGCCGGCGATCCATCGGGAACCGAAACTCTGGAGGGCAGCAGGCCGGGCACGCGCGAAGCGACAAAGGCCCGGGGAAACGGATCACGCAGCCGCCACAGGCTCGCGTCGATGACGAAGTGCGCCATGACCACGCCCAGGTACGCGCCAAAGGCCAGCCGCCCGGCGAAAGCGGCGCCGTGCAGGTGCGAGGAGACGCTGAGCGCGAGACCGCCGATCAGCGCGATGTTGCACGCGACGGCCAGCCGGATCGCCCGGCCGGGAAGCTGCCCGTTCCCGGCCGCGACCAGCCCGATCAGCAGCAGGTACTGCAGGCCGTGCGCGATCGTCATCCCACCAACCGCCGCATACGGTGACCCGAACACGAACACTGGGCCGAAGAAGCACAACGAACTCAGATATACCGCCCGGAACGCAGCGCCGCCTCCCGGTCGCCGTGCCACCGTGATGACGCCGGCCACTACAGCCCCAGCGAAGACCGTGGCGGCTACCGGGTACATCAAGCCGAGGCTCGGATTGAGCCGGAGCTGGAGCAGGCCGGGATGCGCGATCAGCCCGGCGATGCCCGCGCAGCCAGCGGTCATCAGCGCCCGCCGTTCCGCCGGCCGGAGCGGGGCAGCCCGGCGCGACGACGCGGCCAGCGCCGCCATGCCGAGGTTCTGCTTCTGGAAGTGGAAGAACTGCCAGGCGTAGTACGGCAGCAGGAACCACGCCATCGTCGCCGGTGACAGGGCGGCGGCCAGCACCGCCGTTGCCAGGATCAGCGTGGTCGGCAGCACCACTAGTTTGGCCGAGTTTTGGCGAGCATAGCCGCGTACCTCCGGCAGCGTGTAGAGCCACCCGGTAGAGGCGACGTGCACCGACGAGCCGACGAACAGCAGCCAGGCCAGCGCGCGGACCGGAGGCGCGGACGCCGGCGGCGCCAGCACGATCGCCACGGCGAACGCGGCAAGCGTGACCGCCAGCGTGCCGGCCAGCCAGACCCGCGGAGCACCGAGACGGCGCCGGCCACCGATCCACCCGTCACCTGCCGCCCCGGCCACCATCCGCCAGCCACCTGTATCCGCCGCGCCCACGATCGGTCCGGCACCCGCATCCGGCCCGCTGTTCACACTGGCCTCACTGGCCTCACTGGCCGCTCCAGTCGCGGGCTGGCGTCCCTTGCTTAGCGTGGATGTACCAAACGACGGCGTATAGGCCGTCTTTGGTTCAGTGACGTCACGTCAGCCGCCGCCGCAGCCGCCGGCCGCTCCCGCCGACGGGATGACGACCACGATGAGCAACACGAAGACTGCCACCACGCTCCCCAGCAGGACCGCTAGCAGCAACGCGGTGTGCCATCGCCCGCGACGCCGCTCCAGGTCAGCGCAGGACGGGTCAGAGATCAGTAATTGCTCCGGCATGCCGACACATTAGTTCGGCAGCCGGTATATCGTCAAGCGTTACATCGGTCTACGGATCAGTCAGACCCTCCTGGCCCTCGCTGGCATGGCCAGCCCGTCACCGATCACGGCGGCGAGCGCCAGGTATGCGTCGGCGGTCGGCCGGGCCATGAGGTCAAGCTCGACCTCGGCACCCTCCTCGAGGTGGGAGTCGTAGGGAATCTTGATCACGGCCCGGCACCGCGAGGCGAAGTGCTCCTCGAGGCGGCTCAGGTCCACGCTGCTCTTGCTCTTCGGCCGCACCATGGACAGCACGACGACGGCGTTGCGCACCAGGTCCCCGTAGGAGTGCGCGGCCAGCCAGTCCAGCGTTGCGCTCGCGCTGCGGGCGCCGTCCACCGAGGGCGAGCTGATCAGCACGATCTGGTCGGCGAGGCGGAGCACACCGGCCATTGCTGAATGCAGTAGGCCGGTGCCGCAGTCGGTCAGGCAGATCGAGTAGTAGTGCTCGAGCACCCGCGCGACCATGCCGTAGTCCTGGTCGCTGAACGCGACGGAGACCGTGGGATCGCGATCCGACGCGAGCACCTCGAGCCTGCTCGGCGCCTGCGAGGTGAACGTGCGCACGTCCGCGTACCGCCTGATGTGGCCGCGCTCGTTTAGCAGATCACGGACTGTTGCGGCGGTCTCCAGCCTGACCTTGTCCGACAGCGTGCCGCGGTCGGGGTTGGCGTCGACCGCGATCACCCGGTCGCCGCGCAGCGACGCCAGCGTCGAGCCGAGTCCGACCGTGGTGGTGGTCTTGCCGACTCCGCCCTTCAGGCTGAGGATCGCGACACGGTGGTGGCCACCCGCGACCGGGGTCCGGACTCGGTTGATCATGTCCCGGCGCCGCAACTCCGCCGCCGACGATGGCACGCGCATGAGCCCGCCGGTGGCGTGGTAGAGGATGCGGCGCCAGCCCGGATCGGGCGCGCGCCGCCTGCCAGGCAGCAGGAACTCCGGTGTCAGGCCGCCGACCGAGTCCGCGTCGCCGTCGGCTGCCTCCCGTTGCGTGGCGGGACCCTGCACGGGCCTGGGCGGCGCCTGCTGAGCCGTGTCCGCGGCGTGAGCGCCCGGCGGGCGGGGCGGCGCTGAAGGAGCGGCCTGCTGCGCCGGCGGAGCGGGCTGCGGAGGAGCGGGCGGTTGCCCCGGAATTCCGGCAAGCGGCGGGGCGGCTTCAGGGGTCGGCTGCTTCGGCGGAGCCGCCGGGGTCGGCTGGGCCGCCGGGTTCGGCGCGGAAACATAGGCGCTCGCGGGCCGGTACGGATCGGGAACTGCCTGGTCCGGCGGGGCGTAGCTGGGGCCGGGGGGACCGTACCCCGGGCCAGCGTAATCCCGGCCGGCGTAGTCGCGGCCAGCGTAAGGATCCGCCCGGCCATACGCGTCGGGCCCGTACGGATCCGCGGGCCCGTATGGATCTGCCGGATCGTAGTCCTCCGCCGACCCGTATGGATCGGACGCGCCGTAAGGGTCGGTCCGCCCGTACGCCTGGGGCCCGAACCGGTCGCCCGACCCTGACGGGCCACCCGGCGTGCTGGGCGAGGCAGGCGAGCCCCACGGGCCCGCGCCCGGCCCGCCCGGGCCACTCGAAGGGCTCGGCGGCTTGGGAGTACTAGGCCAGCCTCCCGCGCCGGACCATCCAGGCGAAGAAGACCACCCCGATCCCGGTTGGCCGGGCTGGCTCTGTGACCCCGGTGCACCCTGTGGCGCCGGTGCACCCTGTGACCCTGGTGCACCCTGTGACCCTGGTGCACCCTGCTGGCCCGGCGAACCCTGCTGAGCCGGTGCGCCCTGCTGACCCGGCGAACCTGCGTCGCCCTGCTTAGCGGTGGCACCCGGCGAGCCGGGCTGGCGCGGCATACCCGGCTGGCCCGGCACGCCCGGAATATTGGACGGACCGGACTGCCCGGCCGGCCGGGGCTGACCCGGCTGGCCCGGCGCTCCCGGCGCGTTCAAGGGACCCGACTGGCCCGGCGCACCCGGCGACCTCGGCTGATCTACCGGACCCGGGGCGTTCAACGGGCCGGACTGGCCCGGGGCACCCTCGGCACGCGGCGGAACCGGCTGACCCGGCTGACGTACTAGACCGGGCTGACCCGGTGGGAACCCGGTACCGGGCGGAGAGGCGGAGCGCTGACCCGGTTCGCTCGGCGGACCAGCCTGGCTCTGCGGGCCCTGGCTCTGGCGGGCCCTGGCTCGGTGGGCCCTGGCTCGGTGGGCCCTGGCTCGGTGGGCCCTGGCTCGGTGGGCCCTGGCTCGGTGGGCCCTGGCTCGGTGGACCGCCGACCCCCGGCTGGCCTGGGGGGTTGGTGGCTGGCGCGCCTGCGGCACCGTGCGGACCTGCCGTGCCTTGCGGGCCGCCGGTGCCTTGCGGGCCGCCCGTGCCCGGCGGGCCTGCCGGAAGTGGTGCGCCCGGCGCACGGGGTGCGGGCTGGGGGCCGGAACCCTCCGGCGCGCGTTGCGGCCCCGACGGAGCAGACGGGCCGGACGTACCAGGAGCCCCAGCGGCACCGGGAGCACCCGGCCCACCGGGAGCATCCTGGGCGCGCGGCGAGCCAGCACCCGACGAATTCACCGGAGTTGGCGCGCCCGGCCGGCGCTGCGGCGAGGCACCCGGTGCACCCGGCTGAGCCGATGGCGGTGGCGGCCCAGCGGCCTGAGCCGGCGCTCCGGAGCCCTTGTCCTGCGGCCCGATCACCCCGTACGTGCCGTAGAGGTCGTCGGCGCCGTACTCGTTGGGCGCGCCGTAGCGCCCGATCGGGTCGTAGCGGATTGGGCCGTATGGATTCGGGCCGCCGTCGGGCGGGCCGTAAGGGCTCGCCGGGCTGCCTGCCGACTGGTCGGTGCCGTTGTTACCGCCCGGCCTGCCCGGCTGCCCGGGCGCAGCGGGCGGATACATCGCTTCGACAGCCTCGTTCGCCGCCTGCTGTGCGGTCGGCCGCTGGCCGGATGCCGAGCGCTCGGCGTCCGCCGCGGCCCGCTCGCCGGCCCCGGACCGTTCCTGGTCCCGATCGTCGTTGGCCACGGTGGTCCCCTAACCCGTCCATCAGGAAGTCTCACGTGTGTCCGGCCGAGGACCTTGCCCGCGAGCCGGTAACGGCGCGAGCGGGGGCCTACGACAGGAGGGGCAGGCTTGCCACAGTACCGACACCTGATGTCATCCCCTACCAAGGATGGACCCACGGCTGGACATGCTCCGAACTCGATCTTTCCACGCAGAACGGGCATCGTCTACCATCCGGGATGTCAGGTCGGCCGCTGAGCGGCCAGGGCCGGCGGGTGCTACGCGTAACGGCCCGTATGCCAGGCTGAGACCGCCGGGTGGTGAGCTGGAGGGAGAGCGCGCATGCGTGCCGTGGTCATTTCCGAGCCGGGAGGGCCCGACGTCCTGCAGCTTGCCGAGGTGCCGGACCCGGAGGCCGGGCCGGGGGAAGCCGTAGTCGAGATCGTCGGGGCCGGCGTCAATCGCGCCGACCTGATGCAGCGGATGGGCATGTACCCGCCGCCGCCGGGTGCGCCGCCGTATCCCGGGCTCGAGTGCTCGGGCCGCATCGCGGCGCTAGGCGAGGGCGTGGACGGCTGGGCCGTCGGTGACCAGGTATGCGCGCTGCTCAGCGGCGGTGGGTACGCGGAGAAGGTGGCCGTCCCGGCCGGGCAGCTGCTGCCAGTGCCCGCCCGAGTGAGCCTGTCCGACGCGGCCGGCCTGCCCGAGGTGACCTGCACGGTGCACTCGAACGTGTTCCAGTCCTGCGCGCTGCAGCCCGGGGAGACGCTGCTGGTGCACGGCGGCGCCAGCGGCATCGGAACGATGGCCATCCAGCTGGCCCGCGAGCACGGCGCGCGGGTGGCGTGCACCGCCGGCACGCCAGAAAAGCTGGACCGCTGCCGGGAGCTCGGCGCTGACCTGGCGGTCAACTACAACACCGAGGACTTCGTCGAGGCCGTCCGCGACTTCACCGACGGCAGGGGCGCCGACGTGATCCTCGACCTCGTCGGGGCCGCTTACCTGGCACGGAACGTCGCCGCGCTGGCCACCGGCGGCCGCCTGGTCGTGATCGGGATGCAGGGCGGCACCCGGGCCGAGCTCGACCTCGGCATGCTCCTCGGCAAGCGGGCCAGCGTCCGCGCGACGACGCTGCGGGCCCGGCCGACGGCGGAGAAGGCCGCGATCGTGACGGCGGTCCGGGAGCAGGTCTGGCCGCTGATCGGGGCCGGGCGGGTGCGGCCGGTGATCGACCGCGTGCTGCCGCTGACCGAGGCGCCACAGGCGCACCGGCTGATGGAGAGCGGATCACATTTCGGCAAGATCCTGCTCGCCGTTTAGCCGGGCAGCCGGCCCCCCTCCGTGCGGAGCGACGATGGCTCGGGACAGACTAGGCCTATGAGCGACCAGACGAACCCCGAGCCGGAACGCGCCAGGGTGGTCGTGGTTGGCCCGGACGGCGTCGCCATGGAGTCCGACGCCACTGAGGCCAGCGAGCGGCCGGTGACCGAGATGGTCGAGCAACCCGCCAAGGTGATGCGAGTCGGCAGCATGATCAGGCAGCTGCTGGAAGAGGTCAGGGCGGCGCCGCTGGACGAGAAGAGCAGGGCCAGGCTCAAGGAGATCCACAAGAGCTCGATCAAGGAACTCGAGGATGGGCTCGCGCCCGAGCTTGTCGAGGAACTCGAGCGGCTCTCGCTGCCGTTCGCCGAGGATGAGGTGCCGAGCGAGGCCGAGCTCCGGGTGGCGCAGGCACAGCTGGTTGGCTGGCTGGAGGGCCTGTTCCACGGGATCCAGACCACCCTGTTCGCGCAGCAGATGGCCGCGCGGGCGCAGCTCGAGAATATGCGGCGGGCACTGCCGCCGGGCGTGGTCCCTGGGCAGATGGTGCCAGGGCAGATGCCGGGCGCAGGCGGCGGCGACGACTCTCCGCAGCGGGGTTCGGGGCCCTATCTCTAGCGTTCGGCCGGCGGGTGGCGCAGGGCCGGCCACCGGGCGGCGAGCGCGCGTCCCACGTCGACGAGCTGGCGGGCCCGGTGCACCTGGGACCGCCAGTCCCCGCCGGTCGCGCGGTGCGCGAGCGGGACCTCGACCTCCGTGATCCGCATGCCCTGGCGGAGCAGGTCGATCGTGAGCCCGGTCTCCACGCCGAATCCCGGCGCGAGCGGGCGTGCCGCCTCGAATGCGGCGCGGGTCAGGCAGCGCTGGCCGTTCAGCGGCTGAGCCGGCCGCCATCCGGTTGCGCGCATGATCCCGGAACCGGACAGGCCTACGACGAAGCCGTGGCCGCCCTGCTTCACCCGGGTGCTGAACACCGCGATCGTCATGTCCGCTCTGCCTTCTCGCACCGGCTCGGCCAGCGGGGCCGCCCCGGCGGCGGTCTCGGCCAGGTCGGCGTCCAGGAACAGCAGGTGACGCGGGCGGTCGCGGCGCTCATTGTCCTCGAGCAGGCGGACGGACTCGGCTCCGGTTTCCATCGCGGCGGCCTTGCCCCGGTTGCGGGCGTGCCGCATCACCGACGCACCGGCGTTCTGGGCTGCCGCCGCGGTGCCGTCGGTCGACCCGTCGTCCACCACGATCACGATGTCGACTCCGGGCAGGCCGGCCGCTGCCCGGACGGTCGCGGCGATGCGATCGGACTCGTTCCTGGCCGGGATGACGACGGCGACATCGCCGCTCGGCGGCACCATGGCTGCGATCCTAGTGGGGTCGCGAGGCTGGCAACGGCTACTGCCCGGCCACCGCCGCCGGGTCGTCGAGCACCGTGAACACGCTCTCCAGGCCGGTCACCTGCAAGATCTTCCTTATCGCCGGGCGCGGAGCTGCGAGCTCGAGGTCGCCACCCTGCTCGCGCGCCTTCCGGTGCGCGGCGAGCAGCACGTTCATCCCGGTCGAATCGCAGAACTCGACCCCGGACATGTCCACGATTACCTGCACCGGGCTGTCTCCGGACAGAAGGGAAACCAGCTCCCCGTGCAGCCGGGGCGCGGTGTAAAGATCGATCTCGCCGCCCAGCGACATGATGGTGCGACTCCCCTGTGACCGAGTCGAGACCTTCAGCTCCACGTGCGGCACCTTACCCGGTCCGGGGCGCCGCCGACCAGATGGAACGTTGCCGCAGATGTCCAACTCGCTGTTCGGCTCAGCGAATGTACGCCAAGCTTGATGTTTACATTCAGCAAAGGGAGCTGGAGCACTCTCGGATGCACTCTCAGCCAGGTCAGCCCCGCCGGGGCGGGGGCAGGCGCGTCGGCGCCGATGGGGCCGGGCCGCCCGGGCCGGCGCCGCAAGCCTCGGTGCCTGACGAGCGCGCCGAGACGCTGCGGCAGCATCTGGAGGGCCTGCGGCAGCGCGCGCAGGGCGCCGCGTCCTGGCTCGGCAGCAGCGCTCAGTACGCGCAGCTGCTCAACCGGGATGGTTTCGTCCCGGTCACGGCCAGGTTCACCGCCGACGACCTGGCGTTTCTGGCGAACGCGCGTGAGGAGCTGCTGAGATTCACCGAACTCGGGCTGCGGCTCGCGGAACTGCATCAGCCGCAGGAAGTCAGCGCGATCACCAGCGACCCGGCAGGCCAGTTCCACCGGTGCGGGAGCTGCATGTGGCGGTGGCCCTGCCCGACGTTCCGGATCCTGGACGAAGTGCTGTCCGGCGGCCTGCTGCCCGGCGACCTCGGGGCCACCTAGCGGCCGGCCTGGCACGGTCGGAATGCGGCTATGCGGCCGCCGCCAATTAGCCGTACCTTGGAGTCATGGGCAAACTGCTGCTGGGCATCGTGGGGCTCGTGGCCGCGTTCATCTTGATCATGTTCGTGCTCGCGATCGTCCACGTGCTCTTCCTCTACGCGTTCTTTATTGTGCTGATCGCGATCGCGGCCTTCGCCATGTTCAAGGTCGGCCGCTGGTCCGGCCGGCGCCGCGAGAACTAGCCGGCCGGCGTCAGCCGCCCGAGCGGCTTGGCCCTCCGGAGCGGCTGGGTTACCGCCTCGTGCGGCATGAACACGCCCGGTCGGGCGAACTGCGCGGTGGGCACGCCCGCGTCCGGTGACGCTGCCGGGTCCCTTGCCACCGGGCATGCCATGCACCGCGGGCCGCCGCGGCTGCTGCCAAGCTCACTGGCTGGCACCCGGATCACTTCCAGTCCCGCTGCTTCAAGTCTGCTGTTCGTCTCGACGTTCCGCTCGTGACTGATCACGACCCTGCGGTCGATCGCCAGCGCGTTGCCCCCGTCGTCCCATTGCTGCCGCGGCGCCGTCAGCGGATCCATGCCGGTCTCGATGACGTTGAGCCGGTCGATCCCCATGGCCTGCGCCGCTGCCTCGAGGAACGGCTGCGGCCGCGACATCCGCATGCCCTCGGGGCGGGGGGTGATGGTGTGCGCGGTCAGCGTGAACGCGTGCCGGGGATACATGATCATGGTGTCCACGTCGACCATCGTGCAGGTGGTGTCCAGGTGCGCGCCCGGCCCGAGCGACTCCAGCGGCACGGCCAGGACCGTGTGCGCGAGCCCGGCGTCGAATACCCGCCGCGCAAGGCGCTCGGCGCCCGCCGCGGTGGTCCGCCCGCCCACGCCGACCGCGATCACGCTCGGTGCCAGCAGCAGCACGTCCCCACCAGTTACCTCTTCGAGTCCCGGCCCGTACAGGCACTTGGTGCCGGCGAACCTCGGATGGTGCGCGTAGATCACGCCGATGAGCTCGGACTCGCGATGCCGTCCCGCTGCGGACAGGCATGTGACCGCGGCCCGGTCGCCGATCCAGGCGCTCGAGTCGCGGCTGAAGGTGAGGTTCGGCAGCGGATCGATGATGAAGTCATGCCGGTCAAGCAGCTCGAAGACCACGCCGCGGCCGATCGTCAGCTCGTCCGGGGTAAGGCCCGCGATGAGGACCTGGGCGAGTGTCTCCGGGGCCAGTTGGTCGAGGTACTCACGGACCTGCGCCCTGAGCTCATCGCCGAGTGCCGCGCTGGCGAGCACCGAGGCGATCGCCTCGTCCCTGGCGGGCTGGTACTCGAGCGCGTCCTGCAGCAGTTCGGTCACATAAAGGACCTCGACGCCGCGGGAACGCAGCGCGCTGGCCAGCGCGTCGTGTTCCTGCTGGGCGCGGCTTGCCCAGGGCAGCGTGTGGTACAGCAGCCGGCCCGCGTCGCGCGGGGTAATCCTGCGCAGCTCCAGGCCTGGGCGGTGGACCAGCACCGTCCGAAGCCGGCCAACCTCACTGTCGGCGCCGTGCGCGTGGACCACGATTCCCCCCGGCTGTGCTGCCACGCCCCCGGCGCGGCTGCTGAGCGCCCCCCAGCGCCCCTGGAAGGAGTATCACCATTCCGGCGCCGATTACGCATGCGCTGTGGCTTTGTGTTAGCAACTAGTCACTATGGGTAAGGAACGGCTCCGGTCTTGTCACCGGCGGCACCGGGATGACCGCCCAGACCGTAAGCCCGAAGCTGCCGCTGCGCACCCCCCAGGTACGCGACAGCTGCTCGACGATGCCAAGGCCGCGGCCGCCGAGCGCCGACAGTGACGCCTTCGTCTGGCGAGGCCTGGTCGGGCTCCCGCCGTCGCTGACCGCGACCTCGACTGCCTCCTTGGCAACGTGCCAGGTCACCTGCAGCCGGGAGCCGGGAAGCGACTGCGCGTGGCGGATCGCGTTGCTGAGCAGTTCGCTGATCACCAGGGCCACGTCGCGGATGACGGTGTCGAAGACGCCCGCGGCGATCAGGTCAGCCGCGAGGCGCCGTCGGGCGACGGCCACGCTTGCGGGCGTGGCGGGCAGGAGGACGATGCTCGACCCCCTGTCACGGCGCCCGGCGAAAGGAACCATTGCGACCGGGAATGCCCATCCCAGCAGGCCCGGAAACCGGAACCGGCGGCCGATGCCCGCGCGATCCGGGCCGGGTCGGCGATGTCGCGACAGCCGGCCGGGTGCACACCGTCCGGGCGGCAAGCGCCTCGTTGCTCACGTTCAGCCGATATCATGGGCAACTCCGCGGTGCTGGTGGCCATTAGCGCTGGCCCGATCCGTGAGACGGAGACCACGCCATAACCCATCGTCACGGCAACGAACTGCCCAAACCTGGACAGGCGCTGGACAGGTGAACCCATGAACCGTGCAGGCCGCGGCAGGCCAGGCGAGCTGGCTGCCGCAGAGGCCCGGCCTGTGCATAACGACGCCCCCGCGGCTGCCGAGGTGCGGGAGGGCACCGACCGACCGGGGACCGCGGGCACGGCCGGCGATGCCGCGACGCACCGGCCGGATGCGAACGCCCCCGGCGCCGAGGTGCCCGGGCGCTGGCCGCGCCGCGCCGCCTCCCGCTCCGGCATGCGGCACCTGGCGCTGCTGGTCGCCTACCTGGCCGCCGGTATCGCGCTGACCTGGCCACGCACCGCATACCTGTGGCGGCACCTGCTGCCGGAGACCCGCGACACCTCGGGCTACGTGTGGGACCTGTGGTGGACCGCGCACCAGGTCGTTCACCTGGCCAACCCCTGGTACACCAGCCACATGGCCGCCCCGGTCGGCATCCAGCTGGGGTTTGACACCACGATGCCGCTGGCCGGCCTGATCATGACGCCGGTCACCCTGGCCTTCGGCCCCAGCGCCTCGTTTGACGTGCTGACGATCCTGGTGCCCGGCCTGACCTGCTATCTGATGTACCGGGCGGCCCGGCTGTGGCTGGCCGAGCCGGGGGCGATCGCCGCCGGGGCGCTGTTTGGCCTGTCCTCGATGCTGACGTGGCAGGACTGGCAGCATCTGAACATCGCGCTCGGCACGATCTTCCTGCCGATGACGCTGGAGGCCGCGGTGCGGCTGCGCCGCCGGCCCGGGGCGCGCCAGGGCGTGATCCTGGGCGTGGTGCTCGGCGCGAGCCTGCTGGTCAACCAGGAGTCGGCGGTGATGGCCGTGCTGCTGGCCGCGGCGGCGCTGCTGCCGTGGCTGATCCGCCACCCGGCCGCGGCCCGGCTGCGGGCGCTGGCCTGGGGCGCGCTGGCCGCGGTGATCGTCGCGAGCCCGCAGCTCATCGCCATGATTCAGCAGGCGGCCAGTGGCGGCGCGTCGGTCAGCGGGCGCACGCTCGCGCACACCGCCAAGACCTACGGCGTCGGGCTGTTCGACCTCGTCAACCCCTCGCAGCGGGTGGCGTCTTACGGACTGACCAGCCTGGCCAACGCCGCCGCTAACGGCGACGGTCGCATCGGCGAAGGCATGCCGATCTATGGCGTGGTGCTCACCGTGCTCGCGCTGTGCGGCCTGGTCGCCGCCTGGCGGCGGAGCAGCGCGTGGAAGCTGGCCGCGCTGTGGGTCGGCTGCTCCTGGCTCTCCCTCGGGGCCGTGCTCTGGGTCGGCCACAAACCGCGGGTGCCGTTCCTGGACCGGTGGTACGGCCAGCGGGTCTCGCTGATCATGCCCTACACGTGGTTCATGCGCATCCCGTGGCTGTCGGACCTGAGGGAAGCCGACAGGTTCGCCATCATCGGGCTCGTCGGCGCCGTGCTGCTGGCCGGCGCCGCGGTGGACTGGGTGTGGCGTCATGCCCGCGTCGCGGTCGTCGTGCTCGCCGCGCTGGCGGTGTTCGAGGCGGGCTGGGGGGGCAGTTCGGCCATCGGCGTCATGCGGACGTCGCTGCCCGCCATCGACCGCCCGATCGCCGCCGACCATTCCAACTCAATCGTGGTCGACGCACCGTTCGGGCTGCGCGGCGGTGTCCCGCTGTACGGCGGGCAGTTTGCCGCCCAGTCCCTGGTCCTGGCCACCAGCGACGGGCACCCGCGTGCGGTCTCCTACACCTCCTGGGTGCCGGCCGCGACCATCCGCGGGATCAAGAAGCATCCGTTCTACACGCTGCTGGTCAGCTCCTCGAACTACATCTTCGGCACGCCGGTGGTCGTGCGGGCAAGCCATGCCCAGCTGGCGGCCGCGGCGCGGGACGCCCGCCGCATGCACGTCGGCTGGGTGCTGGTCTGGACCAGCAACCCGCTGATCGCCAAGTACCTGGTTGCCACCGGGTTCCGGCTCGACTACCGGGCCGACGGCGCCGCCGTGTACCGGCCGGCCCGCTGACAAGGACCCGGTTGCCCGTCGCGAAGTGCCGCGGCCAGCAACGCCCTCACCGCCTCCGGGCCGCGGAGGATGGGCGGCGTGCCGCCCGTGCCTCAGCGAACTGGCGGGACGTCGCCGAGCAGGCCCTCCGCCGCCAGGCCGCGCACCAGCCCGCGCAGGCCGGCCGACAGACCCTCCCGCTCCTCGTCGGTAAGGGCGCCGAGGATCCTCGCCTGCCGGGAATGCCAGGCGTTCCACAGCCTGGCCGCGACCGCCCCGCCCTCGGCGGTCAGGTAGAGGCGCACATACCGCTGGTTGCCCTCGTCCCGGCCGCGGCGAATCCAGCCCTTTCGCTCCAGCCCGGCGGCCAGCCGGCTCACGGTGCTCTTCTCCAGGCCGAGCAGGCTGGCCAGCTCGCCCTGGGCGATGCCGCGCGCCTTGACCAACTCGATCAGCGCGCGTGCCTCGGAGCTCGACAGCTGCGGAACGTGCGCCACCCCTGCCGCCAAGGAAGTGCCGTCGGCGGCGTCCCGCGGGCGGCCGTCCGTGGGTGCCGGGTGCCCGAGCCCGAGGACATCGGCGGCAGCGCCAGCCGCGGCCGCCGCGCCGTCCGTGGTACTGATACTGGACGCGCCATTTCCTGGTGCATCGGCACCGACCGCCCCGTCCCCGGCAGCCGGGCTCACCAGGCGCAGCAGCTGAGCGAGCAGCTGCCCCAGTTCGGTGTCGTCCAGTGTGTCGCTCACAACAACAGTTGTACCGCACAACTCAGTCGGTGGTACAGTCGCCGCGTGACAGTTGCTCCGTACAACTCACCGGCGCGCTCATCCGGGCGCTCCAGACGCGGCACCGGCTGGGCACCGGGACAGGGGGCAAACGCTAAAGGCGGCAGGAGAAGGCGGTGCCGCCAGGCGCCACACCGGCAAGCAGGAGACACAGCGTGAGCAACGACAGGCGCATGAGCGCGCCGGGCCAGCTCCAGGAGGGCGACGAGTTCGCGACGTCCGGGCTGGTCGCGACCGAGCTGCCGGACACCCCGCTCGCCGAGCTTGCGGCCCAGCACGGCCTGCGGCCCAGCGCGGAGCGGCCGCCGGTCATCGCGTACATCCGGCACCTTTGGCAGCGGCGGCACTTCATCATGGCCTTCGCCACCGCGCGCAACATCGCGATGTACACCGAGGCACGGCTCGGCCAGGTCTGGCAGGTGCTGACCCCGCTGCTCAACGCCGGTGTCTATTTCCTGATCTTCGGCCTGCTCCTGCACATCAACCGGGGCATCCCGAACTACCTCGGCTTCCTGGTCACCGGCGTCTTCGTGTTCAACTTCACCCAGCGGGCGTTCATCTCCACGTCCACGGTGGTGACCGAGAGCCTGCCGCTGATCCGCGCGCTGCGCTTCCCCCGCGCCGCGCTCCCGCTGGCCTACGTGATGATCGAGCTGCAGCAGATGGTGCTGTCCATCGTCGTGCTGGCCGTGATCGTGTTGTGCACCGGCGAGCCGATCACCTGGTACTGGCTGCTGGTCATCCCCGCGCTGCTGCTGCAGACGGTCTTCAACGTCGGCGCCGGGCTCGCGACCGCGCGGCTGGGGTCGAACGTCAACGACTTCAGCCAGTTGCTGCCGTTCCTGATGCGCACCTGGCTGTATGTATCCGGCGTGCTGTTCCAGATCTCCACCCTGGACATCGCCCGCAAGTGGGTCGCGCTGCTGCAGATCAACCCGGCCGCGATCTACATCACGCTGATCCGCGAGTCCCTGCTCAAGACACAGCGGCAGAGCCAGCCGGGCGCGATGCCGTACAACGCGGTGAAATGCGCCAAGTGGCACCACACGAAGAATCCGCTGGACTTCAGCGCCTACTGTTCGCCGGTGACCAACCCGGCCCACTACTGGTACTACGCGATAGCCTGGGCGCTGCTTGCCCTGGTAGTCGGGTTCTTCTTCTTCCATCGAGCGGAGGCGAAGTATGGCCGCGGCTGAGAAGCCGATGGTGATCGCGGACGACCTGCACATCGTCTACCGCGTGTTCGGCGCGGGTGGCGACAAGGGGACCGCGGCCACCGCGCTGCTGCGGATCATGGGCCGCAAGACCCGGGCCTCCATCCGCGAGGTGCACGCGATCCGCGGCGTCTCGTTCATCGCCTACCGCGGCGACGCCGTGGGCGTGATCGGACGCAACGGCTCGGGCAAGACCACGCTGCTGCGGGCGATCGCCGGCCTGCTGCCGCCCGAGCAGGGCAACGTCTACACCGACGGGGAGGCCGCACTGCTCGGCGTCAACGCCGCGCTGCTCGACGACCTCACCGGCGAGCGCAATGTGGTCCTCGGGTGCCTGGCGATGGGCATGAGCAAGGCCGAGACCAAGGAGAAGTTCCCCAGCATCGTCGACTTCTCCGGCGTCGGCGACTTCATCGACCTGCCGATGAAGGCCTACTCCAGCGGCATGGGCTCCCGGCTGCGGTTCGCGATCGCCGCCTCGAAGAGCCAGGACATTCTGCTCGTCGACGAGGCGCTGGCCACCGGGGACGCGGAGTTCCGGGTCAAGAGCCACGCGAGAATCCAGGAGCTGCGCAAGGACGCGGGCACGGTCTTCCTGGTCGCCCACAACCTGGAAGAGGTCGAGCAGACCTGCAACCGGGTGATCTGGATGGAGCGCGGCAAGATCGTCACCCAGGGCGAGGACGTCATCGGGATCATCGACCGCTACATCGCTGCGTCGGGCGGCGCCCCCGTCGAGCGCGACCCGGTCACCGGGAAGCGGGTCCACGCCCGGGTGCCAGCGAAAACCTGAGAAGGCCTCGAGCGGCCGCCGGGCCAGGCCTGAACCTGCCGGGCCGCCGGGCTAGACCTGAACCTGCCCGACCTTCGTGGCCTTGCCTGCCTGCGCCGCGGGCTCGGCATCGGCCTGCTCGTCCGCCTTGCCGGCCAGCCGCAGTTCGAGCCGCATGACCGTGCCGCCGCCCTTGCGCTCCTCGGCCACGACCTCGCCGCCTTGCTCCCTGGCGAGCTGGCGAACGATGTACAGGCCGAGACCGATGCCGCCGAACCGGCGGCGGTCGCCGGTCTCACCCTGCACGAACCGTTCAAAGATCCGATCCCGGTCCTCGGCCGGGATGCCGACCCCCTCGTCCTCGATCAGAACCTGGATTTTCTCCCCGGCCTGCTTGGCGCGAACGGTCACCTTGCCGCCGTCGGGTGAGTACTTGTACGCGTTCTCGAGCAGCTGCCCGACGATGATGTCGGTCGCGGTCGGATCGCCAATGGCCTTCGGCAGCTGATCGGGGACCTCGACCGTGAGCGTGTGCTTGTCCGAGAGCGGCCGGAACGCGACCGCGGCTCCCCGCAGCAGCCCGCCCAGGTCGAACGGCCCGTTGTGCACCTGCAGCTGGTCGGCGCCGGCCCGGGAGCCGAGCAGCAGCTGTTCCACCAGCCTTGCCAGCGCCCCCGCCCGGTCGGCGATCGTCTGCACCGCGCTGCGGCGGTCGGAGTCGGTCAGCTTCTCCCACCGGCTGGCGAGCGTGCTCGCGAACCCCTGCACCACGGTGATGGGGGTGCGCAGCTCATGACTGGTGGTGGCCAGGAACAGGTCTTTGGCCTCTTCGAGCTCCTTGGACGCCGTGACGTCGCGGAAGTCAAGGACCTGTTCGTCGCGGCCCTCCAGGCCGGTGCACAGCACGTCGAGCCAGCGGCCGCTGTCCAGCTTGTAGGTCAGCTTGGCCCCCGGGTCTGGCAGCGGGAACGGCGGCGGCTTGCCCGTGGCCTCTTCGGGTGGCACGCCGGTCAGCTGGTGCGCGGCCGGGTTCCACTGCCGGACCAGGCCGTCTTCGTCGAGGACCGCGATGCCGTCCGCGCTGGCGTCGATCACCGCGCGTTCGTGCGCCCGCTGCCTGACGACCTCCTCGTACGCCGTGGCGTTGGACAGCGCCACGCTGGCGTGCCCGGCCAGCAGCTCGAGCAGCTCCAGCTCGACGTGGCCAACCTTCTGCCTGGAGTACAGCGCGTACAGCGCGCCGTACGGGCGGTCCCCGACGTGCGAGAGGCTCAGCGTGATCGTGTGCAGTCCGGGCAGCGCGGACCAGATGAGGTCGTCGAACCGGCCTGCCTCGGCGGTGGCCATCATCACGGTCTTGCCGGACCGCATCAGCTCGCCCACGGTGCTCGACGCCAGGTCGGCGGTGCGGCCGCGCAGCCGGGTCGGCAGCCCGTCGAGGCTGACCAGGCGCAGCCTGTCGTCCTCGATGAGCACGAAGCCGCCGGCGTCCGCCCTTGTCAGCTCCCGGAGGCTGGCCGCGATCCGGTCCAGCACGGCCGACAGCTCCAGCTGTGCGTTCATGTCCGCGACGACGTCACCGAGCCGGCGCACCACCCGGGCGCGCTCGGCCATGTAGTGCTTGACCGCCTCGTCGCCCGCGGTCTGGTGGCAGACGCTGACCCAGCCCGCCGTCTCGCCCGAGGCATTCACCAGGGCGCTGGTGTCGATGCGCAGGTCGAGCAGCGCTCCGTCCTTGCGCAGCCTCCGGGTGGCGAACGAGACCTGGCCGCCGCTCGCCACGTGCTCGAGCACGGCGTTGTGCTCGGCCTTCAGCTCCTCCGGGATGAACGCCAGATCCAGGCCGACGACCTCGGACGCCTTCCAGCCGAACAGCTGCTCCGCGGCCGGGTTCCAGAGGGTGACGGTCCGGTCTGCGCCGAAAGCGATTATCGCGTCGGCCGCGCACTCGATAACCGCGCGCGCGGTAGCGTCAATCCGCTCCCGGTCGCGGCCGCTCGTCACCGACAGCCTAAGGGCCACGATTCATGATCCCACCGCTTGGCAATTCATGGTCAGCGAAAACGCGTGAAATTTCAGCGGCAACCCGGCAGCACGTCCCACTATCGACGCATCCGGCAACTGCGCCGGCCTCGACCGCGATGCGGGACGCGAGGAACCGAGCGGGGCGGGCACGCGTCCAATGGGCATGAAGCGAGACTTGCTCAGGGTCCGGAATGGCGCCCGTTACCTTCTGATCGCCGCGATCTGCGCGGCCGCGGCCACCGCGTGCGGCAGCAAGCCGGCGCCGGCCAGCGTGGGCAGCGCGCCAGCGCCCGCACCGAAGGTGTCGCTGGACATCACGGTCAGCACCACGCCCAGTGCGCCGTCCAAGCACTGGACGCTGCAGTGCGAGCCGGCCGGGGGCACCCACCCCAACCCCGCGGCGGCCTGCGCGGTCCTGCTCAAGGCGAAGAACCCGTTCGCGCCGCTGCCGAAGGGCATCATGTGCCCGATGATCCGGGTCGGCACCAAGACCGCGATCGTCAAGGGAACCTACTTCGGCAAGCACATCGACACCACGCTCAGCCCGGGCGGCTGCAAGCTGGCCCAGTGGGAGAAGATCGGGCAGATCTTCAATTGACGGCCTACTTCAGCAGCCGGGACATCCGGCGGTCGGCCAGCGGCTTGCCGCCGGTCTGGCAGGTCGGGCAGTACTGCAGCGCGGAGTCGGCGAACGACACCTCGCGGATGGTGTCGCCGCACTCCGGGCACTGCTGCCCGGCCTTCCCGTGCACCCGCAGGCCGGCCTTCTTCTCCGCCTTCAGGTCGCTCGCGGCGAGCCCGTCCGACCTGGCGATGGCGTCACGCAGGGTGCTCACGATCACCGTGTGCAACTCGGTCACCTCCTCGTCGCTGAGGCTCGCGGCCAGCCGGAACGGTGACATCTTGGCCGCGTGCAGCGCCTCGTCCGAGTAGGCGTTGCCGATGCCGGCGATCACGGACTGGTCCCGCAGCAGGCCCTTGATCTGCGTCCTGCGCCCGGCGAGGATCGCGGCAAGCGCTTGCGGGGTGAACGCCGGGTCCAGCGGGTCCGGCCCGAGCGACGCGATGCCGGGCACCGCCGCGGGGTCGGTCACCAGGTAGACGGCCAGCCGTTTGCGGGTGCCGGCCTCGGTCAGGTCGAATCCGGTGCCGTCGGTGAACCGGAGCCGGAACGCCAGCGGGCCCTTGCCGGGCCGCGGCGGCTGCTCCGGCAGGCTGTCGCGCCAACGCAGCCAGCCCGCCCGGGCCAGGTGCGTGATCAGGTGGAGCTCTTCCGCGCCGATCACCAAATCCAGAAACTTGCCATAACGCTTAGTCCCGGTGATGGTCTGGCCACGCAGTGCGTCAAGCGGCGGATCGTAGGTCTTCAGCACGGAGATCTCGGCCACGTCCGCGCGGTCGATGACGCGGCCCGCGACCCGCTCTCGCAGGTCGTCGGCGAGCGCCTGGACCTCGGGTAGTTCTGGCACGAATCCGATTCTGCCTGGTCCGGCCCCCTGCTCTGAACGTCAGAGGGCGGGTGGGGCGGCGGGCAGCGGGAGCGCGCGCGGCGGGACAGCGGCCGACTGCACGATCGAGCTCGTCGTCTGGCCGTACAGCAGGAACCTGTCCAGCACGGCCTCGAACTCGTCGATCGCCGGTGCGTACACGCGCATGATGAAGCAGTCCTCGCCGGTTATCCGGTAGCACTCGGTTACCTCGGGGATACTCGCGGCGAGCTCGGCGATCCGCCGGAGCTGCCCGGGCCCCGGCCGGACCCGGACGTAGGCGGAGACCGGGTAGCCGAGCGCCGCCGGGTCGAGCTCGAGGCGGTAGCCCGCGATCACGCCGCATCGCTCGAGCCGCGCCACCCGCTCGGTCACCGCGGGCGCCGACAGCCCCACCCGCCGGCCGAGCTCGGACATCGCGATCCGCGGATTGCGGCCCAGCTCGGCCAGGATCCGCAGGTTGACCGGATCGGCCAGCAGAGTTTCTGGATTTTCATCGCGAGTGGCCGGTCGCGGCTGACGATTATTAGGCATTAGCTGCTCCAAGCCTTCTGCTTGCCCTGTAAGTAAGCCTCTGGGCCGTCAAGTATCAAAATATGACAGCAGCCGGGGAGACGGGAACCGCCCACCGGAAACACCGGCTGCCGCCGCACGCCTACTTCCTCGTCAGCGCGGTCTTCCACTATCTGGGGCCGGCCCTGGCGGTGCTGCTGTTCGCCCAGATCGCGCCGCTGGGCGTCGCGTGGCTGCGAATCGCAAGCGCCGCGGTGGTGTTCTTGCTGTGGCGGCGCCCGGCCCGGTTGTGGCGGCTCTGGCGGGCCGCCACGGCCAGGACCCGGTGGCTGCTCGTCGCGTTCGGGATCGTGCTCGCGGCGATGAACGCCTGCTTCTACCTGGCGATCGCGCGGATCCCGCTGGCCACGGTCGGGGCGATGGAGTTCCTCGGCCCGGTCGCGCTGGCCGCGGTCGGCGTGCGGAGCCGCCGCAACGCCGCCGCGCTGGCGCTGGCCGTGGCGGGCGTGGCGCTGCTCAGCGAGGTCAAAATCACCGGCCAGCCGGCCGGCCTGGCCTTCTCGTTCGCCAACTGCGCGCTGTTCACCCTGTACATCGTGCTCGGGCACCGGATCGCCGCGGCCGGCGGCAGCACCGGCATCGACCGGCTGGCGGCGGCCATGCTCATCGCCGCGGTCGCGATCAGCCCGGCCGGGATAGCCGCGGCCTCCGTCGCGTTCTCCCATCCGCTCCTGCTGGGAGCGGGCTGCGGCGTTGGCATCTGCTCGTCGGTGATCCCGTACGTCACCGACCAGCTCGCGATGGCCAGGCTTCCGCGCGCAGCCTTTGCGCTGCTCATGTCGTTGCTGCCGGCCAGCGCGACGATCATCGGGGTGATCGTGCTGCATCAGCTGCCGGACCCGGCGGAGCTCGCCGGTATCGGTTTGGTTGCAGCCGGAGTCGCGCTGCGCGCCGAGTCCCCGGCAGCCAGCTCCTCTTGATCAGCCACCCCGGTGCAGGTGGCCAGTTAATGCCGGGTCATTACCGGTCCGGTGGCAAGAAACTCGCCATGCGCCTAAGCTGCGGCCAGCGAACTGGAAGGGGTCAGGAAGAACAAGCAGCAGCGAAGTGGGCGAGGAGGGATTTGAACCCTCACGTCCTCTCGGACACACGGACCTGAACCGTGCGCGTCTGCCGTTCCGCCACCCGCCCTGGGCAGTGAGTCAGGTTAGCACGTCCGCAAGCAATGCCACTGCGCCGATACGATCGGATGCGAACAGACGCGAGGAGGGAGAGGGGGTACCCGGTGGGAGTTCTGCAGCGTTTTGAGCACAGGCTCGAGGGGATGGTCGAGGGTGCCTTCGCGCGGGCGTTCAAATCGGAGCTGCAGCCGGTGGAGATCGCCAGTGCTGTGCAGCGCGAAATGGATGATCGCGCTGCGATTGTGGCGCAGGGCAGGACGCTGGTCCCCAACGACTTCGTTGTGGAGCTGGCCGAGGCGGACAATGAACGGCTCGAGGTCTATGCGGACAGCCTCGGCATCGAGCTCTCGACGCTCGCCCGGGAGCACGCACGGGAGCAGGGCTATTCGTTCGTGGGACCGGTGCGGATGCGCTTCGAAGGCGTCCCCGACCTGACCACGGGCACGTTCCGGATCCGGTCCGGGGTGATCCGGGGCACCACCGTCGAGGACGGTGAGATCCGCAGGCCTGCCAGCGATCTTCCACGCCCGGCCGGCGGGTTCGCCGGGAATCCGCGGCTGCTGGTCTCCGGGCCGGAACCCGGTTCGGACGGCAACACGCAGCGCACCTACGAGCTGAGCGCGCCGCTGACCATACTTGGCCGCGGCACCGACTGCGATCTGCGGCTGGTCGATCCCGGTGTCTCGCGCCACCACGCCGAGCTGCGCGTCGAGGATAACGAGGTCATCCTCGTGGACCTCGGCTCCACCAACGGCACCTTCGTCAACGGCCAGCCGGTGCGCCGCATGGCACTGACCGATGGCACGCGCGTGACGCTGGGCCGGACGACCCTCGTTTTCCGCAGGGATGGTGTGTACTGACGACCCACGACGCCGCGACCACACCGGCGGCGGTACAACCCCGACCGGCTGACGGCGCCGCTAGGAAAAGGCGGCTCCGGCAGCCACTGACCAGCAGAGGGCAGCAAAGGCATGACCCGATGACCGCGCTCACTCTCACGCTTATCAGGCTCGCGTTTCTCGCAGTCCTGTGGCTGTTCGTGATCGCAGCGGTCGGTGTGGTCCGCACCGACCTTTTCGGCAACGCCGCCTCATCGGTTTCGTCCCGCAGGCAGGCGCGCAAACAGCGGCAGTCGCGCCCCCGTCCGGCGCAGCCTCCCAAACCCCCGCGTCCGCAGCGCGGCCGCAACCCGCGATCGGCTCCCCAGCAGCTCCTCGTCACCGCGGGCGCGCTGGCGGGCACGACCCTGGGCCTGACTGATCAGCAGATCACCATCGGCCGCGCGAATGATGCCACACTGGTGCTGAATGATGACTACGCTTCGACCCGGCATGCCCGGCTGTTTCCCCAGGATGGTCAGTGGATTGTCGAGGACCTTGGCTCAACGAACGGCACCTACCTCGACCGTCAGAAGGTGACGCAGCCGACTCCGATACCGGTCGGCGTGCCGATCCGAATTGGTAAGACCGTCCTGGAACTGCGCAGATGACACTTGCACTCCGCTATGCGGTCAACACAGACGTCGGGCTCCTCCGCGAGGGAAACGAGGACTCGGCGTACGCGGGCCCGAACCTCCTCGCGATCGCCGACGGCATGGGCGGGCACGCCGCCGGCGAGGTCGCCAGCTCGGTAGCGATTTCCGCTCTCGCAGGCCTGGACACCGACCTCCCCCAGGACCAGCTGCTCAGCTCGCTCGCCGCCGCGGTCGCGCAGGCCAACAACACGCTGCACGAGATGAGCATCGAGGACCCGGCCGTCGAGGGCATGGGCACCACGCTGACCGCGCTGCTCTGGTCCAAGGGCACGATCGCCATCTGCCACATCGGCGACTCCCGCGCCTACCTGCTGCGCGACGGCGACTTCCACCAGATCACGCGCGACCACACGCTGGTCCAGTCGCTGGTGGACGACGGCAGGCTGAGCCCGGCTCAGGCCGCCACCCACCCGCAGCGCTCGCTGGTGATGCGCGCACTGCAGAGCGGCACCGAGGCGGAGCCCGACCTGTCCCTGATCGAGGCCAAGGCCGGAGATAGGTACCTGCTCTGCTCGGACGGCCTCTCCGATGTGGTCAGCGACGACACCATGCGGACCACGCTGCTGTCGGAATCCGACCGCGAGAAGGCGGTGGCCCGGCTCATCGACCTCGCCATGCGCGGCGGCGGCCCCGACAACATCACCTGCATCGTCGGCGACGTCGTGGAGAGCGGGCCAGAACCGTCGGCCGGGCAGGCCTACCGGGTGGTCGGCGCGGCGTCAAACGGCGACGGCCGGCCGCGGCTGCGGACCGATAGCCCGGCGGGGCGCGCCCACCTGCTGACCCGCGGTGGGTCACCGGCTACCGGCATCACGGCGATCAGGCCCGCGGTGCCAGCGGCGGACGGGCAGGCCGCCAGCGCCGAACCGGAAGCACAAACCGATTCCGGCGCCGCCGACCACCGGGCGCCGAGGCGGCGCTGGCCGGTGGTCACCACGATCCTGATAATCCTGGTGATCGTCATTGTGGGCGGCGGGTACGCCGGATGGCGCTACACCCAGAACCAGTACTACGTCGGCACCGACGGCTCACAGGTGATCATCTACCGCGGCGTGAACCAGAAGGTGCTCGGCATGAGCCTGTCCCACGTTTACTCCAGGACCGGCATCAAGCTTTCCCAGGTCCCCGCGACCGACAAAACCGCGGTGGTGAGCGCGACCGCCCCGGGCACCCTGACCGACGCCCGGAAGACCGTGGACAGCATCCGCCAGACGATCACCTGCAACACCTACGACGCCGCGTACGCGAAGTGGTCGGCGCTGCCCACGTCGCACAAGGTCACGGTGACGGTCCACGGCAAGAAGCAAACGCGCACCGAGCCCCTGACCCGGCCGCCGGTGCCCAAGACGCCCAAGGGCTGCGCCCCGCAAGGGACGGCTGGGTGACCACTATCTCCAGCCAGCCCGCAGCGCGGCCGTCCGCCGGGGCGGCCGTGGCGATGCCGCGCGGGCGGCGCCGGACCGAGCTGCTCATGCTCGCGTTCGCCGTAGCCGTCGTGCTGTTCGCCTACGCCAATGTCGGATTCGGCCTGAACGGGAAGCTCCCCGCTGGCCTGGCGGAGTACGGGCTCGCGTTCGCGGCGATCGTGCTCGTCGCGCATTTCGCCGTCAGGAAGCTCGCGCCGTTTGCCGACCCGCTGCTGCTGCCGCTCGCCGCGCTGCTGAACGGCCTCGGGATCGTGATGATCTACCGGCTCCAGGAGTCCGGGCGGAACGGGAATCCCGGCACCCAGATCACCACGATCAGCGCGTCCACCACGGCCGCGCAGGTGATGTACAGCGCGTTGGGCGTGGCCGCGTTCGTCGCGGTCCTGTTCTTCATCAGGGAAGTGCGGGTACTGCAGCGCTACACCTACACCCTCGGCGCCATCGGGCTGATCTTGCTGGCGATTCCGGCGATGCTGCCCGACAGATTCAGCGAGATCCCGGGCACCGGGGCCAAGATCCAGATCGCGATAGGCGGGTTCACGATCCAGCCGGAGCAGTTCGCCGAGCTGGCGCTCGCCGTGTTCTTCGCCGGCTATCTGGTCGCTAAGCGTGATGTGCTGGCGCTGGCAGGCCGCCGGTTCCTGGGCATCGACCTGCCCCGGGCCCGTGATCTGGGGCCGGTGCTGATCGCCTGGGGCGCCAGCCTGCTGCTGCTGGTCTTCGAGAGTGACATCGGGACCTCCGCGCTGTTCTTCGGCATGTTCGTCGCGATGATGTACATCGCCACCCAGCGCACCTCCTGGCTGCTGATCGGCATCCTGCTGTTCATCTCCGGCGCGTACGTGGCAAGCAAGCTCTTCAGCCACGTCGGCGCCCGGTTCACCGGATGGCTGCACCCGTTCACGTCGGCCAACGTTTTCTGCAACCCCACCCCCGCGGCGCACTGCGTGTCCTCTTATCAGCTCGTGCAGGGGCTGTACGGGATGGGCGTCGGCGGGATCCTCGGCACCGGGCTCGGGCATGGCCAGCCGTACTTCACTCCGCTGGTGCAAAGCGACTTCATCATGACCGCGTTCGGCGAGGAACTGGGCCTGACCGGCCTGATGGCCATGCTGCTGATCTTCGGCCTGCTGGTCCAGCGCGGCCTGCGGGCGGCGGTGGCGGTCCGCGACCCGTTCTCCAAGCTGCTGGCCGGCGGCCTGGCGTTCGCGATCGCGCTGCAGGTGTTCATCATCGTCGGCGGTGTGACCAGACTGATCCCGCTGACCGGTATCACCACGCCGTTCCTGTCCCAGGGCGGTTCCTCGTTGCTGACCACGTGGGCTCTTGTCGCGCTGCTGATGCGCGTCAGTGACACCGCGCGGCGGCCGGCCCCGCAGCCGATCCAGGACGAGGGCATGACGCAGGTGGTGCGCGCCGGATGAATCGTGCGCTGTTCCGCCTGTCCCTGGCCTGCCTGGTCATGTTCGTGCTGCTGCTCGTCAACATCAACTATGTGCAGGGGTTCGAGGCCAGCAGCCTGGCCAGCAAGCCGGGCAACGCGCGCACCTTCGACCAGCAGTTTCAGTACCAGCGAGGCTCGATCATCGCCGACGGCACCGGCGGCCCGCTGACGATCGCCGATTCGCAGCCGGTCAAGGGCGACTCTTCCTCTTCTGGCAACGCTATCTACCAGCGCCACTACCCGCACGGCGCCATGTACGCGCCGATCACCGGGTACGACACGGTCTACGGCGCGACCGGGATCGAGTCCGCGTACAACAAGTACCTGGCGGGCACGTCGCCGAGCCTGGCCGTGCACAACCTGATCAGCCTGCTCACCGGCAAGGCCAAACAGGGGGCGACGGTCAACCTCACGGTCAGCCCCAAGGCACAGAAGGCGGCCTACCAGGCACTGCTGAGCGATGGTGGTCACCAGGCCGCCGTCGTCGCGCTCAACCCGAGCACCGGCGCCATCCTGGCCATGGCCTCCTACCCGTCGTACAACCCGAACCTGCTCACCACGTTCGACGGTGCGAAGCTGAACAAGGTCGACAAGCAGCTGCTGGCCGACCCGGCACAGCCGCTGCTCAACCGGGCCATCAACCAGACCTACCCGCCCGGTTCCTCGTTCAAGATCATCACTAGCTCGGCCGGGTTCTCGACCGGCAAGGTGGCAGGCCCGCAGGCGACCATCGCCGCCCCGCAGCCGCTCACGCTCCCCAACCACAACACGCTCAACAACGACGCCGACGAGACCTGCTTTGGCGGTCACCCCCAGGTCATCCAGGCGTTCCTGCTGTCCTGCAACACGGCGTTCGCGAACATCGGCATGAAGGTGGGGGGCCCCGGGCTGCAGAGCCAGGCCAACAAGTTCGGCTGGAACGACTCCAACCTGACGATCCCGATGCAGGTCTCGCCGAGCGTGATCCCCAGGATCACCGACCAGTCGCTCACCGCGATTTCCTCGATCGGCCAGCTCGACGACCAGGTGACCCCGCTGCAGGAGGCCCTGGACGCCGCGGCGATCGCGAACCACGGCAAAGTCATGCGGCCCTACCTGCTGCAGTCGGTGCAGGCCCCGGATCTGACGACGCTCGCTGCCACCGCCCCGTCGGTGCTGACGCAGGCGGTCAGCTCCCAGGTGGCCAGCGAGGTCGGCTCGATGATGGTCCAGGTCACCCAGAACCCCGACGGCACCGCATACCAGACCGCCGGGCCGCCCGCCGTGGGCAGCCTGGTGATCGCCGGCAAGACCGGCACGGCGGAGAACACCGTCAGCGGCGCGGGCCTGGACGACGCGGTGTTCACCTGCTACGCGCCCGCCAGCAACCCCCAGATAGCCGTCGGCGTCATCGTCAAGGGCGGCGGCTTCGGCGCCGACGCCGCTGCCCCGATCGCCGTCAAGATCATCGAAGCTTACCTGGGGGTGCACTGATGAACCTCTTTCATCTTCCCCATGACTGGCCGCATACCCTGAGCGCGAAATCGCCAGATGAAAAGGGCTCATTGCCCAGCCAGACCCAGACAGACATCTACGCAGGGCGGTAACGCAAGTGCGAGACATGACTCAGCCGCGGCTACTCGGCGGCCGATACGAGCTCGACGGGGTCGTCGGGCGCGGCGGCATGGCCGAGGTCTACCGCGCCCGCGACATCCGTCTCGACCGCATCGTCGCGGTGAAGACGCTCCGCGACGACCTGGCGCGCGACCAGACCTTCCAGGCCAGGTTCCGCCGCGAGGCCCAGTCCGCCGCTTCACTCAACCACCCGAGCATCGTGGCGGTCTACGACACCGGGGAGGACATGGTCGGCCATACCCCGGTTCCCTACATCGTGATGGAGTACGTCGACGGCCGGACCCTGCGCGACCTGCTGCGGGACGACCGGCGGCTGCTGCCGGAGCGAGCGCTCGAGATCACCGACGGGGTGCTGCGGGCGCTGGACTACAGCCATCGCAACGGGATCGTGCACCGGGACATCAAGCCCGGCAACGTGATGCTGACCAGGACCGGCGACGTCAAGGTGATGGACTTCGGCATCGCCAGGGCGGTCAGCGACGCGCAGGCCACGATGACGCAGACGGCGCAGGTCATCGGCACCGCGCAGTACCTCTCGCCGGAGCAGGCCAGGGGCGAGCGGGTGGACGCCCGCAGCGACCTGTACTCGACCGGGTGCCTGCTCTACGAGCTGCTCACCGGCCGGCCCCCGTTCACCGGCGACTCGCCGGTGGCGATCGCCTACCAGCACGTGCGGGAGAACCCGATCCCGCCCTCGCGGGTGGACCCGGAGATCCCGCAGTGGGCGGATTCGATCGTGCTCAAGGCCATGGCCAAGGACCCCGGAGACCGCTATCAGTCGGCCGGGGATATGCGCAATGACATCCAGCGCGCACTCCAGGGCATGCCGGTCGCCGCGCCGACCCAGTTCGGCGCTTACCAGGGCACCCGGCGGATGGGGGCGGCGACCCAGATGGCCGGGGCGACCGGTGCGATCCCGCCATATGACTACGGGCCAGAGGACGATCAGCCCGGCGGCAGGAAGAAGTGGCCGTGGATCGTGGCGGCCGTGGCCGCCGTCGCCGTCATCGCTGGGCTGATCTGGGGGTTCAACTACATCTCGAGCAGCGGCGGCAACATCGCGGTGCCGAACGTCGTCGGCCAGACCCAGGCGCAGGCCCAGAAGGCGATTGTGGCGGCGGGCCTCGTGCCTTCGCTCGTGGACAAGGCGTCGAGCAGCGTGCACAAGGGCGACGTGATCAGCACGAGCCCGCCGTTCGGCACCAAGCTGTCCAAGAACGCCACGGTCAAGCTGTTCGTGTCCGAGGGCCCGGCTTCGGTTAAGGTGCCGAGGGTCGTCGGCGAGACCGAGAACGCGGCCACGAGCCAGCTGGAGAACGAGGGCTTCGTGGTCACCCAGAAACCTCAGCCGAACTCGACGGCGCCGCAGGGCCAGGTGGTCAGCCAGAACCCGAAGGCGGGCACCTCGGTAGCCAAGGGCAGCGGTATCACGATCTACGTCTCCGGCGGCGGCGCTCAGGTCCCGTCCGTGATCGGCGACCCGGTGGCCACGGCGCAGCAGATCCTGTCTGGTGCCGGGTTCAACGTGGTGACCAAGACCGTGCAGGGACCAGCCCAATCGACGCCGGGCAACGTGTTCCAACAGACCCCCAGTGGCGGCACGGCGCCCACCGGCAGCAATGTGACCATCTTCGTCGCGGCGCAGCAGACCTCGTCGCCGAGCCCGTCGCCGAGCCCGTCCGCGTCGTCGTCACCGTCGCCGAGCCCGAGCGCCTCGAACAACCCAGGCTTTAGAATTCCTTCAGGAGGCGTCGGCCGTGCCAAAATCACGCACTAGAAGCAAGGCGGTCTACACACCGCCGCCGAAGTCAACCAAGGCGAAGGTCAGCCCGCGGTGGCTGGTTCCGTCCATGCTGGGCTGCCTGCTGCTCGGCCTGGCCTGGATCGCGCTGTTCTACATCACCGGCGGCACCACGCCGTTGCAGAACGCGCTCGGCGACTGGAACCTGGTCCTCGGGTTCGGATTCATCATCCTCGGAGTCGGGCTCTCAACGAAGTGGCGCTGACACCGAATCACATCGCGGTGATTCGGTACACACCGTCATCCACAGGCTGTGCATAGCCTGGCAGCCGGCTAGCTGAGGGCTGCCGCGGCGAGCTGGTGGTTGCGCGCGAGCAGCGCCAGGGCCAGGATCGCCAGTACGGCGATGGTCGCTCCGCCCTGGATCAGGGCCCGGTTGGCGCGCGGCGCGTAGGCGTAGGCGGCGGTGAGCAGCCCGCCCGCCAGGATCCCGCCCACGTGCGCCTGCCAGGCGATGCCGGGCACCACAAAGCCGATCACCAGGTTCAGCACCACGACGGTCACGATCCACCTGCTGTCCAGGCGCAGCCGCCTTGCTACCACGAACCAGGCGCCGAACAGGCCGAAGATGGCGCCCGAGGCGCCGAGCGCCTCCACGTTCGTGGGGCCGATCAGGTAGAACATCACCGAGCCGCCGATGGCGCTGACCAGGTAGACGGTGAGATAGCGCCCGTGGCCAAGCAGCCGTTCGAGCGCCGGACCGACCAGGATCAGGGCCCACATGTTGAACGCGATGTCCAGCGGCCCGAGGCCGCTCAGGCCGGGCGGCGGCAGGAACGCGGACGTGAGCAGCCGGTACCACTGCCCCTGGGACACGCCCTGCAGCGGGCCCCCCGGCACAATCTCGGCCCGCCCGAGCATCGCCCAGTCGTTCGCGATGTTCGGGTGCGCCAGCTCCACGAGGTAGAGCAGCACGTTGATGCCGACCAAGGCCCAGGTGACCACGGCGCCGGCGGCCGGCCGGCCGCCGAACACCGCACCGCCGCTACGGGTGCCGCGGCTCCCCTCCCGAACGCAATCGACGCACTGCTGGCCGACCGCGGCAGACCGGAGGCAGTCCGGGCAGGCAGGCCGGCCGCAGCGCACGCAGGACACATACGTCTCCCTGCCCGGATGCCGGTAGCAGGTGGGGACCTTCGTGCCCTGGTCCGCCGTTGAGTCTGGTGGGGTGGCCACCGCCAGTCTCCTATCCCGCGGTTTCCCCGTTGCCGGACGGCCGCTCGATCGAGACCGATTCGAGCACCACATCCTGCGCCGGGCGATCGTTCCGGCCGGTCTGTACCTGGCTGATCCGCTCGACGACGTCAGCGCCGTCGATGACCTCACCGAAGATGGTGTGCTTGCCGTTGAGGTGGGGCGTCGGCACCGTCGTGATGAAGAACTGCGAGCCATTGGTGCCCGGGCCGGCGTTGGCCATCGCGAGCAGGTACGGCCGGTCGAACCTCAGGTCGGGATGGATTTCGTCACCAAACTTGTAGCCGGGGCCGCCGGTCCCGGTGCCGAGCGGGTCGCCGCCCTGGATCATGAACCGGGGGATGACGCGGTGGAAGACCGTGCCGTCGTAGAGCCTGCCGGTCGTGGCCTGGCGGGTCCGCGGGTCAGTCCACTCGCGCCCGCCCTCGGCGAGCTCAACGAAATTCGCCACGGTCTTCGGCGCATGGTCAGGGAACAGCCGGACCTGAACCGTTCCCTGGCTGGTGCGAAGCGTTGCGGTGAGCGTATTAGTCATGGAAAGCATCCTTGCACGGTCAGCCTATTGCGCCGGCCGCTGTGCTTGAACCGAGGCAAGCCGTCCCCGTCCACCTCCTCATCTCACCGCCCTACCTCGGCGCTTCCACCCACCTCACCATCCCCTTCGTCGTGCCTAGCCTCGTCGCCCCCTCCACTTTCACTGGCGGCGCCGCGCCCTTTGGCGATCTTGCCGATAACGGTTGACCTCCCCAACCGTGGGAAGTGCATACGGCGGGAAAGACTCTTGGGAGGTTCGATGTCCCTTATGACCAGGAAGAATACGGGCGCAGCCGTGAAACAGCGCGCGCTCGATACCGCCTCGCAGGTGCCGGTGATGGCCCGCAGCGCCGGGCAGACGGCGAAGACCGCCGGTCTTGCGGCGCGGCAGAGCGCCGAGGACGCCGCGGCCTGGGCTGCGCCGCGGGTGCAGGACGCCCGCAGCTGGGCCGCGCCGCACGTGGAGCAGGCGGGCATCGCGGTGCGCGACAAGATCGCCCCGGCGATCTCGGAGAAGATCGCACCCACGATCGCCTCCGCGCTGGTCGAAGCCGCAAACCGGCTGGATCCCGCTCCGTCGCGGCGGAAGCGCTGGCCGCGGGTGCTCGCGGGTTTCGCGATGGCCGCCGCGGTCGGCAGCGCGGTGGCCGCCGTCATGCTGAGGCGCAAGCCGGACTTTTCCAGCTTCGGCAACGAGGACCAGGCGCCGGGTGGCAGCACCTCGTCGGCCCAGGGCAACGGCTCGGCCGCCGCACCGGCGACCGAGGAGGAGTCGGTCAACGGGCGGACCTCCACCACGTCCTGACCTCGCGCAGCGCGTTCACCCCGAACCGGGCATGACATCTGTCATGCCCGGTTCGTGATCCTGGGCACAGGCCCAGCGCCGGGCGGCCACCTAGCGTGGCTGTCATGAAGACAGCAAGCCCGCAGGCCAGCCCTGCCGTCATGTTCCACGACGTGACAAAGGTGCACGCGCCCGCATCCATCGAGCTGCCCCCGGCCACCGATGCCCTGCTTGCCTGGACGGTGCGCGAGGGTGCCCGCTGAGCCAGCGCGAGACCGACGTGCTCGCCGCGGCAGCGGGGCACGAGACCATCGCGGTCGTTGCCGCCCAGCTGAACCTGTCGCCCGGCACCGTGCGCAACCATCTGTCGGCCGCGATCCAGAAGCTGGGCGCCCGAAACCGCGCCGACGCCGCCCAGATCGCCCAGGAAAAGGGCTGGCTGTAGGCACTGACGGGCTTTCCCTGCCTGCCGGCGCCCGGACGGCGCAGCGGACGAGGCCACACTCTGCGGCGGACGTGCTGGTCAGGCAGAATCGCTGTTGTGCTGCTGAGCGAGGTCGTCGAGGTGTCGGCGGGGGTCACTGCGACCTCCGCCAGGAACGCGAAAATCGCGCAGATCGCGACGCTGCTGGCGCGGGCCGAGCCTGGGCAGGTCGCGGTCGCCGTGGCGTTCCTGTCCGGCGAGCTGCTGCAGGGGCAGATCGGCGTGGGGTACGCGACGATCGGCGACCTGTTCCGGGCCGCCGACGCCGCAGGGACGGATGACGGCACTGCGGCCCCGCTCACGCTGACCGAGGTCAACGAGGCGTTCGCCGCGATCGGCGCGGTGACCGGGCCTGGGTCTGTCGCGCTGCGGAGGCGGCAGCTCGCCGCGCTGTTTGCCCGGGCGGCCGACGGCGACCGGGAGTTCCTGGTCCGTCTGCTGGCGGGCGATCTCCGGCAGGGCGCGCTCGAGGGCGTGATGACCGAGGCGGTGGCGAAGGCCGCCGGTGTTCCGGCCGAGGAGGTCCGCCGCGCGCACCAGCTTGGCGGGTCACTGCCCGAGGTGGCCGAGGCGGCGCTGGGTGGCACCGGGCAGACCGGCACCGCTCAGGCCACAGCCGGTCAGGGGCTGGGGGAGGGCGCCGAAGGGCAGCACGGCACGCCGTCGCCGGAACGGGCGCTGACGGCGCTGCGCGGGTTCACCTTGCGCGTGGGCCGGCCGGCCCGTCCGATGCTCGCGGCGTCGGCGCCGGATGTGGCCGCCGCCCTGGCCAAGATCAGCCCGGCGGCTGCGGAGTGGAAGATCGACGGCATCCGGATTCAGGTGCACCGGGCGGGCGACGAAGTAGCGGTGTTCACCCGGACCCTGGACGACATCACCGCGCGGGTGCCCGAGATCGTCGATGCGGCCCTGTCGCTCCCGGTGACCGCTGCCGTGCTCGACGGTGAGGCTGTGGCCCTCGCTCCGGACGGCAGGCCGCGCCCGTTCCAGGTCACCGCGGCCAGGACCGCCAGCCAGGCCGACGTCGGGCGGATGCGCGGGCAGACCCCGCTCACGCCGTTCCTGTTCGACCTGCTGCACCTGAACGGCAGCGACCTGATAGACGAGCCGGCCGGCGAGCGGCATCGCCTGCTGGCCGAGATAGCACCTGCGACGCTGCTCACCCCCCGCATCGTCACCGCGGACCTGGCCGAGGCCGAGGCCTTCTTCGCCGACGCGGTCGCCCACGGCCACGAGGGCGTCGTGCTGAAGTCCCTTGAGGCGCCGTACCGGGCCGGGCGCCGGGGCGGTGAGTGGATCAAGGTGAAGCCGAGGCACACGCTCGATCTCGTGATTCTCGCCGCCGAATGGGGCCATGGGCGGCGCCGGGGCGTGCTGTCCAACCTGCACCTCGGTGCCCGCGACCCGGAAACCGGCGGTCTGGTGATGCTCGGCAAAACCTTCAAGGGCCTGACCGACGAGATGCTCGCGTGGCAGACGGCCAGGCTGCTCGATCTGGCGGACCCGCCGGCGCAGATCGCGGCGGACGCCGACCACCGGCAGGCTTACGGGGTCGTCAGGGTGCGCCCCGAGCTTGTGGTGGAGGTCGCATTCGACGGGGTGCAGGCGAGCCGCCGCTATCCGGGCGGCCTGGCGCTGCGATTCGCCCGTGTGCTCCGCTTCCGGCCGGACAAGAAAGCGGCCGATGCGGACACCATTGACGCCGTTCGCGCTCTTTGGGCCGGTGAACCCTAAAGGTCATTACCGGGCACGGTAAAGGCATTTCGAGGCTCGGTAAAGGCATTTAAACGGCGAGTAAAGATCGCGTCAACGATGCTTTCCCGGTGCGCGGGAAATCCAGATCGTCGAGTAATTTCGGCATGCGTAATCCCCGATGTAACGGGAGCTGGGGGAAGCCTCGACGCATGGCCGGAGCGTGGTGTACGGGAGTGAGCGGGGTGGAGTAGCCGGCCTGACCAGGACGGTGCCCCGCGCGCCACGGCTCGCTTCGCCGGATTGGCTGCCTACACCGACATCGCGTTCCGGGATTCTCGGCTGGGTCGCCGCCGCCGACATCACGATCTCGCTGCTTTTGATGATCTTCGTGTGCGTGGCCGGGCCGAGCATCGTTGTGCCGGTGATCCCGCGGACCTGGCCGATCCCGCCGCTGTGGTTTCCCCTGCACCTGTCGCAGGCCACGAGCGTCACCCTGATTTACTCCGCGATCGTGATCGGCGCAGTCGGTGTCGCCTGCGGCCTGGTCGCGGTGCGGCGCGGTGCCCGGCCGAACCTCCGGTTGCTGGCGGCGGGCGTGATCGTCGCGATCATCGTGCTGGCCCTGCTCCCGCCCGGCGGGTCCACGGACAGCCTCAGCTACGCGGCGTACGGCCGGATCGCCCTGATTGGCCACAACCCGTACGTGATGACGCCCGCGCAACTCCGAGCGATCGGCGACCCGATCGGCCTGCAGACCACGCGCAACTGGCAGACCGACCCCTCGCTCTACGGCCCCGTCGCGATCGCGGTGGACAGGGCGGCGGCGAAGGTGGGCGGCATCACGATCGCCTACGTCGTCCTCTGGCTGAAGCTGCTGTTCGCGCTCGCGTTCGGCGTGATCGCGCTGGCGCTGGACCGCCTGTTCCTCCGCGATCCAGCGGCCAGGGCCAGGGCGCACCTGCTGTGGACGGTGAACCCGCTGATGCTGTGGGCGGTGGTCGGCGGCGGTCACATCGACGGGCTCGGCGCCGCCCTGGGGATCCTTGGACTGCTCGTGGCGCGTACGGCCACAACGGGCCCCCTCGCCAAGATCCCGCCTGCCCGGGCCCTGCTCGCCGGGCTGCTGGTCGGTGCGGCCATCGGCGTAAAGGCGCCATACTTTCCGCTCGGGCTCGCGCTCGCCTGGTCGTGCCGGAACTCGATCAAGGCGGCGACCGCCGCAGGCGTTGGCGGCCTGCTGGCCCTGGTGCCCGGCTACCTGATCGCCGGGCCGGCCGCGCTCAGGGACCTGCTCGTGCGCAGCAGCAACCTGGTGACCTTCGACAGCTTCTGGCGGCTGTTCTACTCGCCGTTCGGCTACGACAGCATGCCGCGCGGTCTTGAGCTGTTCGCCGCGGCGGCCTGCGTGGTCGTGGCCGCGCTGCTGGCCTGGCGGCTGCCTGCCGGGCCACCGCACCTGCCGGTCATCCGCCCCGCCATGGCGCTGATGCTGGCCTGGCTGCTGGTATGGCCACTGCAGCGGCCGTGGTACGACGCGATCGCGTTCTGCCTGCTGGCCGCCGTCCCTGCGTCGCGGCTGGACTGGCTGATGCTGATCCGGGCGGTTCCGGCGGCCATGGCGATGGTCACCGTCTACGGGGATCCGCGCCCGATGTGGCTGGCGCACGTCATCGGGTTCGTGGGCAGCGACGTGTCGCCGTGGGTCCGGCTGGGCACGGTCCTCGCAGCGGTCGTACTGTGTGTGCTTGGCGCCTGGACCTTGCGCCAGCCGCGGGCGGAACGGCCCGCTGTGGAGGCGGCTGCTCTGACGTAGCCGGAAGGGGCCCTCGATGAAGACGGTCTGGACCGGCGACGACGGCGCCTGGCACACGACACTGCGGGGGCGGCAGGTTCTCGCCGACCCCAGGATCAACAAGGGAACCGCGTTCAGCGACGAGGAGCGGCGCGTGCTCGGCGTCACCGGGCTGATCCCGAGCGGTCACAGCACCCTGGACGGGCAGGTGTCCAGGGTGTACGCGCAATACCAGAGTCAGGCCTCGGACCTGGCGCGGAACGTGCTGCTGAACGAGATGCGGGACCGAAACGAGGTGCTGTACTACCAGCTGCTGACCCGGCACCTCACCGAGATGCTGCCGATCGTCTACACCCCCACGGTCGGGCAGGCCATCGAGCAGTACAGCCATGAATACCGCCGCCCGCGCGGTGTCTACCTGTCGGTTGACCAGCCCGACCTGATCGAGGCCTCGCTGCAGGCACCGGGCCTGAGCCCGGGCGAGGTGGACCTGGTGGTTGCAACCGACGCCGGCGCGATCCTCGGCATCGGTGACTGGGGGGTGGGCGGCATCGGCATCGCGGTCGGCAAGCTCGCCGTGTACACCGCGGCGGCCGGCATCGACCCGAACCGGGCGCTGCCGGTCATGCTCGACGTGGGCACCGACCGGCAGAGCCTGCTCGACGACCCGCTGTACATCGGGAACCGGCGCCCGCGGGCCGGCGAAGCCGAGTACGACCGGTTCCTCGAGGCGTTCGTCACCGCGGTCGGGAAGCTGTTTCCCGGGGCGCTGCTGCACTGGGAGGACATCGGCGTCAGCAACGCGCGGCGGCTGCTGGACCGGTACCGATACCAGACGCTCTCGTTCAACGACGACATCCAGGGCACCGGTGCGGTCAACCTGGCGGCAGTTCTCGCCGCGGCCAGGGCCACGGGGGTCAGTCTGGCCGAGCACCGGATCGTGATCTTCGGGGCGGGCACGGCGGGGACCGGCATCGCCGACCAGCTCAACGCCGCGATGCTGGCCGACGGGCTGTCCGAGGACCAGGCGCGCCAGCGGTTCTGGGCGATCGATCGCGCGGGCCTGCTGACCACCGCGACGACGGGGCTCGCCGCGGCGCAGCGCCGGTACGCACGCCCCGAGGCCGAGGTGGCCGGATGGCATCGGGACGACTCGATCGGCGGCGCCGGGCTGGCCGAGGTGGTGCGCCGCGTGCATCCGACGATCTTGATCGGCACGTCCACCCGGGCGGGCGCGTTCACCGAGCCGGTGATCAGGGACATGGCGGCGCACTGCGCCCGGCCGGTGATCCTGCCGATGTCGAATCCGACCCCGCTGTCTGAGGCGGTGCCGGGCGACCTGATCCGGTGGACCGACGGCCGCGCGCTGGTGGCCACCGGCAGCCCGTTTCCGCCCGTCGACTACCGCGGCGTCAGGTACGTGATCGGTCAGGCTAACAATGCGCTGATCTTTCCCGGGATGGGCCTGGGTGTCATCGCCGCCCGGGCCACCCAGGTCACCGACAACATGCTGGCCGCCGCGGCGCACGCGGTGTCCGGGCTCGTCGACACCGCCACGCCGGGCGCGCCGCTGCTGCCCGAGGTCGAGGCCATGCGCGAGACGTCGGTTGCCGTCGCGGCCGCCGTGGTACGGGCCGCCGCCGCGGACGGCGTGGCAGGCGCCAGCCTGGACCGGGACCTGCCGTCCCGCATTCGAGCCCTGATGTGGGAACCCGTTTACCGGCCGGTCAGGCCGGCCTGAGATACGCCGCGATCGCGGCGGTCAGCGCGCTGGCCACCTGCTGCTGGAATCGCGCCGTCACCAGGAGCCCGGCATCGACGGCGTTGCGCATGTTGCCGCACTCGATCAGCACCTTGGGCACGGTGGTGAGGTTGAGTCCGGCCAGGTCATCGCGCGGCATGATGCCGCCGGAACCTTCGTAGTTGCTTTCTGGCATCGCGGTCTGCGCCAGCAGCGCCTGCCGGACGTCTCCGCCGAACCGCTGCGACGCCGCGATCACCGCGTTGTTCGGGCCGTCGGCCACCGGCTCCAGGATCGTGAACCCGCGGCCGGAAGCGGCCGCGCCGTCGGCGTGGATGTCGACCGCGACGTCCGCGCGGGCAGCGTTGATGATCTCGGCGCGGCGGTCGACGCACGGCCCGACGCCGGTGTTGCTGGTCCGCGTCATGATCACGCGTGCCCCGTCACGCCGCAGGTCGGCCCGGAGGTACCTGGCCACATTGAAGTTGAACTGCGCCTCGGTGTAGCCGCCGTCGGTCGTCGTGCCCGTGGTGTCGCAGGCTTCCCCTTCGGCGCCGTTCCAGATCTGCCGCGCGATCGCGTCCGGGTCGCTGAAGTTGCCGCCATTGTGACCCGGGTCGATACCGACGATCTTTCCGGCGAGCGGCGGGGCGGAGACCGAGGGCGTGGGCGACGGCGACGGCGACGGCGACGGGTGCCGGGCCGCCGCCGAGGGGGAGGACGCGGGCGAGCCAGACGCAGCCGCCGAGCCAGACGATCCGGTGCCGGTGCAGCCGGCGGCGGCCAGGGCGACGGCGGCCGCGGAGACGACCAGCGCGGCGCGCCCGGCCGGCGACCAGCGGCGGCGGGGCCGCCCGCCGAAATCCGCAACGCGGCGGCGGCCGCCGGAATTGACGCGGTGGCGGCGGGGTTCTTGTGCAGCAGGAATGCCTGGTCGGTCACTGACTGGCGAGTGGTCGAAATCGTCAGGAGCACGCGGCTTCACTCCGGGTTCACTTCGCGGCCAGACACGGTGTGAGCAGGACATCACCGAGTGCCGCGGTGAGCAAGGCTAACAGCCGACGTGCCGAGGTATCGCCGGATTTACCCGGCGACCAGGTGCTTTGAACCCGTACGATGCCGACAGCCGTCATATGGATGGCAGGAAAGCAGCACGGGGAGCATGTCGGTGATTATCCGCCGGGGGTATTCCGTACCTGAGAACATCACCATGTTCTATGCCGGTGCGGGCGTGGTTGGATCGGTGTACCCGCTGATCCTGGCGCATACCGGCGGTCATGGCCTGGAGTGCCCGCTGCGGGCGCTCACTGGCGTGCCCTGCCCGTTCTGCGGTCTCACCACGGCGACGGTTGCCCTCACGCACGGGCACTGGGCGGCCGCGGCCGCGACCAGCCCGCTTGCGTACCTCGCCGCCGCCCTGACCCTGGGCACGGCACCGGTCCTGGTCGCGCGGAACGCGGGCCTGGTGGCCCAGCCGAGCGCCTGGTCTCCGGCCACACGCAAGCGAGTGGGCTACGTCGTGGCCGTGGTGGTCGCGCTGAGCTGGGTCTTCCAGTTGCACCGTTACGGCCTCCTGTGAGGTCTCCCGACCGGTCCACGCCGAGACGGCGATCTCCGTCACCAGAAAGGCACGTCCATGACCTATGAGAACCCCCCAGGGGGCAACGCCGGTCCGTCCGACGGCTACGGCCAGGCGCCGGGTGGGTATGGCAGCCCGCCGCCCGGCGGTGGGTATGGCAGCCCGCCGCCGCCCCCACCCGGGGGATACGCCCAGCAGCCAGGCGGATATGACCAGTCGGCCGGCTACGGCCAGCCTGGAGGGTACGGCCAGCCCGGTCCTTACGGCCAGCCCGGCGCCTACGGCCAGCCCGCGGGCGGCTATGGCGCGCCGCAGGGCGGCTACGTCAGCCAGGCGGGAAACTACTCGAGCTGGCTGTACCGGGTCGGCGCTTACCTGATCGACATCATCCCCATCTGGATCCTGATCGGCATCGGCGTGGCCTCGCACAACAACGCCGTCTATTTCATCTTCGTGCTCGCCGCAGTCGCCGTCACCGCGTACAACCGCTGGTACCAGGCCGGAAAGACGGGCCAGTCCTGGGGCAAGAGGGCGCTGAACATGAGCCTGATCGGCGAGCAGACCGGCCAGCCGATCGGCGCCGGCAAGGCCTTCCTGCGCGACATCTGCCACATCGTCGACAGCGTCATCTGCTACGTCGGCTTTCTGTTCCCGCTCTGGGACGCCAAGCGGCAGACGCTGGCCGACAAGATCATGCAGACCGTCGTTATCCCGTCGCGCTGACCCTCAAAACCCAACCTGCTGGGCGCTGCCCGTGTCGGGGAATACCTAAGGTTGTGGAGCCCGCGCTACGCGCGGGCTCCACTGATCGCGGAGACAGCGGCCCTGGCGGCGGCGTCAACCTGGGTTATCCCGGCGGACTCGGACGGCTGGTCGCTGGACAGCACCGCGACGAGCAGCTCGTGCCCGCCGCGCGATATCAGGCCGATGCTGTTGATCACACAGGTGGTGGCGCTGCCGTCAGGGAGCCAGCCGTCCTTCACGGCCGCTCCAGTGCCCGGCACGGCTGCGGCGGTAACTCCCCAGTCCTGGTTGGCCGCCACGTGCCGCATCAGGCCGAGCTCAAAGGACCGCGACCCCGCCGAAAGTGGCGAGTGGCTCGAAGCCAGGTCGGCCAGCAGCCGCAGCTGGTCCTCGACTGTGGTGCTGGTGAGTCCCCAGTAGATGCCGTCGCCCGGCGTGGTCTGCCGCAGGCCGAATTCCTGATTGGCCACCTTGAGGCCCTGGCGTTGCCCGACGGCTTCCCAGAGTTCGTTGCCGGCCTGGTCGTTGCTGTCCTCGATCATTTCGGTGGCCAGCGCCCGCTGCTGCGCGCTCAGCGGCGCATTCGACCACTGGTGCTCCAGCAGCAGCGAGGCGAGGATATCCACCTTGATGATGCTGGCGCTGTGAAACCTCCGGTCGCCCCCGTAGACGGCCACGGCGCCGGTTGCCGCGTCGACCACCCCGGCCGCGAGGTTGCCCGTGCCGTCCCGCAACACCGGGGCGAGCGCGGCGGCCAGCCGCGCGTTATCCGCAGCGGCGGCGGAGAACCTGATGCTCCCCGGCCCGGTCAGCACCACCGGACTCGATCCACTAGCTGAGGCCGTGCGAGTAGCCGCCGGTGCGGTCTTTCTGCGGGCCCGCTGCGCAGCCGGGTGACCATGCACACCCGACACCGAGAGCACCACGATGCCGACGGCAACGAGCACGAACGCCAGCACGAACGTCAGCCGCTCCCACGGCCGCAGCGGGCCGGCATGCGCAGGAGGCCGCCTCGACTGATTTCCCCCCGCGGGCATGGATTCCCCCTTGAAAGGCATGCCGACAAAAGACTTTCGGCGGCATGCAAACCCCGTGCAGGCCTCCCCTTGGCCCGCGAATCCCGGTATGTTCCCTCGGCCTGCGAACCCCGTGCAGGTTTCGGGCGGTGTGCGGGGGGCGGAGCCCTCCGCCGGTGGGGGGAATGCGGGGAGTGGGGCTCCCCGCAGGTCAGGGCAGCGAGCATAGGACGACTGCCAGCCGCACGTCTTTGGAAAGGAGGTTTCTGAGGCCTTACCCTGCTAGCCCCGCTGGTCCCATTAGTCCCAGCTGCACCTCTAGGCCTTCTTCCGCGATCAGGACCTCGCCGCCGAACACCGCCTCGGCCGCGGCGCGTGCGGCCAGCCGGTCATTGTCCGGCCAGAAGTGGGTGAGCAGCAGGCGGCGGGCGCCGGCCGCGGCGGCCGCCTCGCCGGCCTCCCGGGCCGTCAGGTTGAGCGTCGGGCCGGCCGGTGCAGCCTCGGCGCCGGGACGCTGCCATCGATCGGTAGCGTCGACGATGTAGAGGTCGGCGCCGCGGCCAAGCTCGGCCAGCCTGGGGTCGGGGCCAGTGTCCCCGGTATACGCCACGGTCAGGCCGGGCGCGGACAGCCGGACGCCGGAGTTCGGCAGGTAGTGCGGCAGCTCCATGCTCTCCAGCCGGAACGGCCCTATCTGCTGCGGCGGGGCGGGCAGCGGATGCCAGTCGAAGGCCCGCCGCACCACGTCAGCGCCATCGTCTTCCAGGCTGATCAGCCGCGCGAGCACGGGCTCGGGCGCGTGCAGCGGAATCGGCGCGGCCGACCGCCGGCCGAACCACCGGGCCCGCAGCAGCCCGTGCAGGTCAACCATGTGATCGGGATGAGCGTGCGTGACGATCACCGCGTCGATCCCGTCCGCAGCCGACGAGCCGAGCAGCGCCAGCAGCCGCGGCAGCGTGCCGTAACCCAGATCGAGGACGACCCGAGCGCCCCCATGCTCCAGCACGAAGCCGCTGCAGGCCCGCCCGGGCTCGGGCCAGGCACCGCAGCTGCCGAGTACCACCAGCCGGCCGCTCACCCGCTCAGTCTGGCACCTGGCGCTCCCGGCCCTCATCGTTGTACCGGAGCTCGTTCTATGCGGCCCAAAGGTTCATCGGCCGGCGGCGTGTGATCATACGAAGGACCGATGAGCGAGGGAGGCTGATCATGCGCGTGCTTGACGCGATCGGTCACGCACTCGCCGTCGCAGGGTCGATGACCTGGGAGATCACCTGGTCGCTGATCCTTGGCTTCACGCTTTCCGCGGTTGTGCAGGCCGTGGTGCGCCGTGAGGCCGTCACCAGGCGGCTGGGCGGCGATGGCCCGGCCACGCTGGCGCTGGCCGCCGGGCTCGGCGCCGCGTCTTCGTCGTGCTCCTACGCGGCGGTGGCCCTGGCCAGGTCGTTGTTCCGCAAGGGCGCCAGCTTCACCGCCGCCATGGTCTTCGAGATTGCCAGCACCAATCTGGTGATCGAGCTGGGCATCATCCTGGCGCTGCTGATCTCCTGGCAATTCACGCTGGCGGAATATGCCGGCGGGGTCATCATGATCAGCCTGGTCGGCGTCACGTTCAAGGCCTTCGTCGGAGAGAAGCTCGTGGAGGGGGCCAGGCGACAGGCGAACCGGGGCCTGGCGGGGTCCATGGAGGGCCACGCGGCCATGGACATGAGCATCTCATCGGGCGGCGGCTTCTGGCAGCGGCTGCTCAGCCGGGACGGCTTCACCGCGGTGAGCCACATCTTCGTGATGGAGTGGGCGGCGGTCATCCGCGACGTGGTCGTCGGGCTGCTCATCGCCGGGGCGGTCGGCGCGTGGGTGCCCGACAGGTTCTGGCGGCATCTGTTCCTGACCGGTCACCCGCTCGCTGCCAAGCTGTGGGGACCGGTCATCGGCCCGGTGATCTCGCTGCTCAGCTTCGTCTGCTCGATCGGCAACGTGCCGCTGGCCGGGGTGCTGTGGAACGGCGGGATCAGCTTCGGCGGCGTGGTGGCGTTCCTGTTCGCCGACCTGATCATCATCCCGATCCTGATCATCTACCGGAAGTACTACGGCACGAGGATGATGCTCGTGGTGCTGGGGGCGTTCTACGCTGCGATGGTTATCGCCGGGTACATCATCGAGTTCGCTTTCAGCGCGCTCGGCCTGGTCCCGGCCGAGCGGGCCGCCCGGGTAGCCGCGCACGGCGTCCAGTGGAACTACACGACCGTCCTCAACATCATCTTCCTGCTACTCGCGGCGGCGCTGCTGGTGCGCTTCTTCCGGTCAGGCGGCGGCCCGATGCTCAGGATGATGGGCGGCGCCCCGGACCAGCATTCCGCCGAGCCCGCTACGGAACGACGGTGACCGGCCACTTGCCGGCCCGCACCAGCCTGGTCGCCAGCGAGCCCACGATGCGGTGCCCGGCGTGCTCGGAGGCGCCGACGATCACCGCGTCCGCCCGGCGCTCCTTGGCCGCGCGGGTGAGCTCGGTCCACGGATCCCCCATGACGGCGCGGAACTCGAAGTCGAGGCCCATCTCCGCGGCTCCGTCCCGCAACCGCTGCTCGATCTCGCCCGCCGACTGCGCCGCCGCCTCGCTCATCGCGGCCGCAACCCCGGGAGCGGCGCCGATGTTGGCGGACAGCCGCGCCACGTAGACGGCCAGCAGCCGGCAGTGCTGCCTGCGCGCCAGCCCGGCCGCGTAGGCGGCGGCCCGCCATGACGTCCGCGAGCCGTCGATGCCGACCAGGATCAGCGTCGGCCCGTCGGTGCCAAGCTCGAAACCGGACCCGGAGGAAGTCACGGGTCCAGTCTGCCAGCCTGGCTAGGAATCACCGGCGACGAGTTCGACCTCGAATCCGTCGCCGTTTGCCAGGTATCCGGCGTAGTGGCCGGGGCCGCCCGCGTACGGATGGTCTTCCGGAAACAGCAGCGTCCACCCGTGCCCGGCTGCGTCGGCGACCAGCCGATCGGTCTCGCTCCGGGAGCCGGAGTGGAAGGCGAGGTGATTCAGCCCAGGGCGCTGCCGGTCGTGCCGGGCGTCGGAGAGCGCCGGGGACTGCTCGACGATGATGTAAGTGTCGCCATACAGCCAGCTGCGCCCGGCGTCCCAGTCCTGGAATCCGTGGTAGCCGAGCGCCTCGAGCAGCCAGCCGATGCTGGCGATCGTCTGGCTGAGGTCAGGAACCCACAGTTCTACGTGGTGCAGCGGTCCGCGGGTCATCCGACTCCCCTCGGTACTGCCGGAAACCGCCCGTTACGCCTAGTATGCCGCCCGGCTTGGCTCCTGCTATGCGGCGCCGTCGCGTGACTTGCTGCCCTGCTGGCTGAGCAGGCCGCGCAGGCGGCCGACCTCGTCGCTCAGCATGTGCAGCCCTTCGGCCAGGGACGGAAGGTCCGGGTGCGCGGCGGCCCACTCCTTCTGCCGCTCGGCCTTGTCCTCGATCAGCTGGCGTTCGGTGTCCCGCAGCGCCGCCGCGTGCTCGTAGTCCTCGGCCCCGGCCGCCGACTCCTTGTCCTGGCGTGCCTGCGCGATCTGCCGGTCGAGGTGGCCGACGTCCGGCCCGCTGCCGAGCTCCTGCTCGACGGCGGACAGCCGGGCGTCCATCGCCTCGATCCGGCCAAGGATCTGGGCCAGCATCCGGCCTTCCAGGGTCGTGCCGTCGTGACCGGCGCCGTCCGGGCCGGGACCGGGAGTACCGGCCTTGGGCTGGCCGCTGCCTCCGCCGCTCTCGGCATCCCCGGCACCTTCAGCGTCGTCGGTGTCGTCGAGCAGCCCGAGCACCTGCTGGCGGACCAGCTTGAGATCGGCACCGAGCTCGATCAGCACCTGAGCGGCGGGCCCTTCGCCCTCGCGGAGCAGGCCGAGCAGGATGTGTTCCGTGCCGATGTGGTGATGGCCGAGCTGCAGCGCCTCCCGCATCGACATGTCCAGCGCCCTCTTGGCCCGCAGCGTGTACTGCTGGTGACTGGGGGCCGGCGCCTCATGGCCCTGGCCGGTGATCCGCTCGATCTGCTGGCGGACCGCATCCAGGCTGATGCCCACCGAATCCAGCGCCTCGGCAGCTATCCCGTCGCGTTCCTGAACCAGGCCGAGCAGGATGTGCTCGGTGCCGACGCGATTGCTGTTGAGCGTCCTGGCCTCGTCCAGGGCCAGGTCAAGAACCCGCCGCGCCTCGTCCGTAAACCGCCCGAACATGGGTCCGCTCCGTCCTGTAAGGCTCCCCCGTCGTGCCGTTGAGTGTCAAGATACATCGCGTCTGTCTCGAGCCGCAAGATATATCGTGAAGTCGGAGCTTGGTTACGTTCTGTGGCTCCTCACGCCGCCGGGCGATGCCCGGCGGGAATGGTGGCTGCCCGCCCTGTTCGGCGCCCCGCCGCCCTGTTCGGCGCCCGCCGCCCTGTTCGGCGCCCGCCGCCCTGTTCGGCGCCCGCCTCCCTGTTGGGCGCGGGACCGCCCTACTGGATGCCGAGCGCGGCGTTGATCCGCGAGCTGGAGTCGGCCTTCTCGGTGCCGCCCACACCCAGCCGCAGGGCGATCCCGAGCGCCTCACACACCTCGGCCTCCGCGACGGCCGACGTCGTGCTGCGATCGCCGCCGTTCGCGAACGTGACGGAGGCCGCCGGATATCGCTCCCGGATCGAGGCGAGCGTCTGCTTGACCGTGGCGTCCCCGTCGAGGGCCGGAACCACCTCGTCGACGATCCGCAGCGCCCTTACGACCTCGAGACGATCGTCGAGCGAAGTGATGATTCGGCCCTTCTTCATCATCTGCTGCTCGTCGTTGTTGACGATGACAATCAGGTGGTCGGCCGTTTCGGCGGCCGCTTCCATCATGCGTATGTGGCCGACGTGAAGTGGATTAAAGTAACCGCTGACAATACTGATTCTCAGCATAGCGGGATGTGCCGCTGAATTACTTTCCCGTTGGCCGTTGCTCACGAAGAACTCCATTCGGAATGCTTGATAAGAGAGCCTTGGCAGCAGCCCGGAACTAGGGCCCATCGGGCCTGGGAAGGACAGCCGGAGCAGTAAGTCTGCCAGGGATACTCGGCGCATGCGCGTTGAGCATTTTAGTGTGGGCGCAGGTGACGCCGCAAACACAACGCGGAAGTTCATAGCCACTTAACAGCCTGCCAACAGGGTCTGCGGCGAATGCTGCCACCGCGATCTCGAGCGTTCCAGGACGGTGGCTCGTCTGGCATCGTGAGCACGTGGCTCACACAATCGAAATGTACGGCCATCACGTTGCTGACTGGCTGATTCCGTCCCCGGCGCCGCCCGGCGGCATCGCCAGCCGCAGCCGCCGTAGCCGGTCGGGATCGGCGATGATGTCGATCGCGGTGATCTTGCTCGCGGCGTTGACCGTCAGGTTCAGCACGACCTGCAGCCAGGCCGGTGCCCAGATGATGCCAACCGAGCCATTGACCAGTGCCAGCCGGGACTGCGCAGCCCGGCTGGAGGCAAGCATCGCGCCCTTCGAAGCCCTGGCCGCGCCCTGGAGCACCATTGGCCTCCCGGCCCCGCTGACGTAGGAATCGCCGGTCAGCGTGACGTCCGCATCCAGCAGCGCTATGAGGGCGTTCATGTCGCCGCCGCGGGCCGCTGCGAGGAACGCGGCCGCCACCTCCCGCTGCCGGGTGAGGTCGTCGGCGCGATCCGGGTTCCCCGCTCCGCGCACCCGGCGTCTGGCCCGGCTCGCGAGCTGGCGCGTCGCCTCGGTCGAGCGTCCGAGCACGGCGCCCACCTCGGTGAACGGCATCGCGAACATGTCGTGCAGCACGAACGCGAGCCGTTCCGGCGGCGTGAGCGTGTCGAGCACGACCAGCAGGGCGATGCCAACCGAGTCCGCGAGCACGGCCTCGTCCTCCGGATCACCGGCCCGGCTCGGCTGGGCGGCGCCGGGCCCGGCCGCGCCGTTGGTCATTGCCGCCATCTCGGCGGCGCCAGGCCAGGAATCACCGACCGGCTCCTCCTGCCGGTGCCGGCGCGCCCGGAGCATGTTGAGGGACACCCGCGCGACGACCGTCGTCAGCCAGCCGCCGAGATTCTCCACCTCGCTGGCATCCGCGCCGGTCAGCCGCAGCCAGGTGTCCTGGACCGCGTCGTCCGCGTCACTCGTCGAGCCGAGCAGCCGGTAGGCCACCGCGCGCAGGTGCTCGCGGTGTGCCTCGAACGCGGCTGCCAGCAGGTCACTGTTGGCCATCGGTCATGTTCCCTCGTTGCCAGGTGTCACTGTGCTGACACCTGGCGGGGCGCGGAATGTGACAACGCACCGGTGCAGGGTCCAGGTTATGCAGACTGAGCCCTGATCTTCTATGAGCGGGTTCTCAGCTTTTGGGGAGCCGCTGTTAAGGGCTGACCTGCATAGTCATGACTGGCGGAACCGAGCCGAGACCCGAGGGGTGAAGGGCGCGATGGGGGAAGCCACAGAGTTCGGCATTGACGGCGACCCTGGTCCGAGGCGACCGGGACTTTTCCGGCGGGGGCGAAGCTGGCGTCCCGGCGACCTGCGTCTTGCGCGCACCGGCAGCGGTATCCCGCTGGACGCGTCGGGTCCCGCTCAGCCGTCACGAGCCCGCGCCAAGCGCATGTTCGCGCTGCTGCTGTGGCTCGCCGTCACGGCCGCCGCGGTGGCGGTGCACTACCACGCTGCCCAGATCCTGATCCCGGTCACGTGGCTTGCCGTGGGTCCGCTGCTGGCCTCCCTGCTGCTGGCCCCGCTGGCCACGGCCGCGCTCGCGGGCTGGGCGGTCCTGCTGGGCGTCGGCCTGATGCTGGACCAGCCGGGGCATCCGGAGGGCTTGGTATCGCGGGTGAGCGTGCTCGTGCTGCTAGCCGCGTTCGCCGTCGTCAACGCCGTGCTGCGGGCCGCTGCGCAGCGGCGGCTCGGCCAGGTCCGCGCCGTCGCCCGGGTAGCGCAGAGCGCGGTGATGCGCGAGGTGCCGACCGCGGTGACAGCGGGGCGGCTGGCTTCGCGCTACCTCTCGGCGGCGGCAGAGGCGCAGGTGGGCGGGGACCTGCTCGAGGTCGTGTCCAGCGGAGGCCGCTCGCGCTGGCTCATCGGGGACACCCGCGGAAAGGGATTGCCTGCTGTTCGCCTCGCCAGCCTCGCGATGACCAGCTTCCGCGACGCGTGCGCCCAGCCGGGCCTGGCGCTGCCCGAGATCGCCAGGGTCGTGGATCAGTCGGTCACCCGGGCCGTCGGAGACGAGGGCTTCGTGACCGCCGTGTTCGCCGAGTTCGACCCGCGCGGCTGGCTTCAGCTGGTCACGTGCGGCCACCCGCCGCCCTTGCGGCTGGCTGCCGACGGCAGCCTGCGGACGCTGGCACCCAATGCGTACGCGACACCGCTCGGCCTGCACCCGGACATCCAGCCGACCACGTTCTCGGTCGGCGCGGGCGACCGGCTGCTGTTCTACACCGACGGCCTGCTGGAGGCGCGCGACCGGGGCGGCCGGTTCTTCCGCCTCGAAGACTGCGCGGACACGCTGCGCAAGCCCGATCTCGAGGCGGCCGCCGACGAACTGCTCGGACGGCTGATGGCGCATACCGGCCGCAGGCTCGAAGACGACATCGCGCTGCTGCTGTTCGAGGCCTCGCCCATGCCGGTGCCCGTCGGCGCAAGGGCTGAAGAGCCGTCCTACGCCTCCGGCGCACGCCGGTAACGCACGAAACCGGCGATCAGGGCGCGCATGGCCCGCCCCGGCCGTGACCCGCGCCTCCCTCGCCAGGTCCCTCTACCGACGTGCCGGCGAAGCCGTGTTCGCCAAACAGGCGGCGGCCCGCTTCCCTAGCGCGGCGCGGGTCTGGGCCACGTGCTCCGCCCGCAGCGACGACGCCTGACCATCGCCAACCTGAATCGCCATCTCGGCCAGCCTCTTGCATCGTAGTTCAATTTTACATAGTATCACTATGTTAAGTTAAGTTGCTATTCAGAAGGTGGACGTTATGGAAGACTTCATCGATGCGCTGGGGGCCGACCGGGCCGAACTGATCCGGATCTGCGAGGGCCTTGACGCAGCCGAGTGGGCCGCCCCGTCCGGATGCCCCGGCTGGTCGGTCACCGACCTGGTCGCGCACCTGGGAGCCCTGTTCTGGAGCGTGGTCGATCTGGCGGTGCTGCCCGACGTCAGCGGGCTGGCAACCGAAGCGGCCCAGGAGGTTCTCGTGGCGTCCCGCCGGTCGCTGACCGCGGAGGAGGTCCTGAACGACTATGCGACGGTGAGCGAGAAGGCGCTGACCGCCCTTGCCGGGTTCGCGGGGGCAGATTTCGAGGTGCCACTGGGCGACCTCGGAACCTACCAGGCCGGGATCTTGCCGGCGGCGTTCTGCTTCGATCACTACACCCACATCAGGGCGGACCTCTTCGCGCCCCGCGGGCCGCTGCCCGGCCCGACCCCGCCGTCCGACGAACTGCGCCTGGCCCCGGCTCTGACGTGGATCGAGACGGCGCTTCCGCAGCAGAACGCGGCGCTGCTCGACCATGTCGCGGGCGCCGCTGACATCGTCATAACCGGCACCGCGGGGCGGACGATCAGGGTCGGCGATCCGGCCGAACCTGCATCGGTGCTGGTGCGTTCCGGCGGCGACGCTTGCGTGCGCTGGATCACCCAGCGGGCCAGCTGGGAAGAGCTCGGCGTGCACACTGAAGGAGATCCCCGTGTCCTGTCCGTGCTGCGACAGCTGAAGGTGTTCTGAGATGACGTCGATGGCCGGGTGACCGGGTCAGCAGACCACGTCAGCGGTCCGTGGCGCTGCGAGCGGATCGACGGGATCGGCCACTTGATGCAGCTCGTCGCGCCGCTCGAGGTCAACCGTCTGCTGCTCGGCTTCCTGCGTTCCTGACCTGAGCCGGTGCGGATCCGTAGGCGGCCGCGAAGCCCTGCCGCCAGCTCGGATAACGCAGCGTCCATCCGAGTCCCCGCTTGGCCTTGGCGTTAGAGGCACCGCGGCTGCTGGTTCCCATGTTCACGGCGTCCTCACCTGCCACGAGGCGCGCCAGCCAGGCGGGCAGGTGGCGGGGTGGCTTGGCGCCGAGGACGCTGGCGAGCACCGGCAGCCATTCGCGAAGCGGAGCAGGGTCGTCGTCCACGATGTTGTAGATGCCGCCCTGGCCGTGCTCGAGCGCCGCGACGGTGGCCGAGGCCGCGTCGTCGAGGTGAACGTACGACATGATGCCTTCGCCATTGCCGATGATGGGGAACAGCCGCCTGCGCACCGGCTTGAGCAGCGGGTTGCCGGCGTCGCCGTAGAAGCCGCCGTACCTGAGCGCGATGCCGCCGGCCCCGGTGACGGCCTTGTCGAGGTACGCCATCGCCGCGAACGTCTGCTCGGTGCCCTTGGCCGGGACAGCGATGAGCGGATCGTCCTCGGTCTTGACCATCCCGCCCTCCCGGGCATACCGGTAGGGGGCGAAGCTCTGGGCCACAAAGAGGCTCACGCCCGCGTCGCGCGCGGCGGCGAGGAGGGCGTCGGTTCCCTCGGTCCGCAGCCGGTTGGTCTGGGCGAAGGTCTTGTCGAGCTTCCTGGAGAAGCCACCAGCCAGAGCGGTTGCCTGATGGATGATCGCGTCAGGCTTGGCGGCCAGCACGGCCGCGCGCACGGCGGTCGCGTCGAGCAGGTCGAGCGCCACGGCCTCGGCGCCCAGCCCGCGGATCCGCTCCGCCTTCTCAGGAGACGATGTGAAGCTACCGGTCACCTCGTGACCACGGGCGATCAGCTGGGGAACGAGGCGGGTTCCGATCGCACCGCTCGCTCCCGCCACGAACACTCGCATGGCCTTCTCCTTCCGGGCGGCGGGTCCGCCCACTCGCCGGCGGCGTTCTCCGGTCACTAGACCGACACCTGGCAGAGCGAGAATGTGACCGATCGGCGTGCCCGCAGGCGGGGTTGCTAGTCGCGCTGCCCGCCCGGGTTGGTGCTTGCCGCGGCTGCCTGCTGCGCGGCGCGTTCCACCCGGTCGCGGTGCGCTGCCCACCACGCTGGGTCTTCGGAAGGCAGGTTCGACACCTCAACGCTGAGCCCCGCCGTCCCGTCGATGAGCTCCCGGACGACGTCCGCCTGCCCGGCGTGCCTGTTGGTCTCCGCGACCAGGCGGATCAGGATGTGGTGCAGCGTGACCTCGTTGCCGTCCGCAGGCCACCAGGGCACGTGGCCGACGGCGTCCAGCGGCAGCGCGTCGATCGTGGCATCCGATTGCGCACACGCCCGGCGGTACCGGCCGGTGATGAACGAGCGTGATTCCTCCGGGGCCGCGAACATGTCCGAGTTCGGGTCGGCTTTGTCCCAGGGAATCTTGTCCTCCGGCGGGCTGCCGAACGTGTCACCGAAGTACCCCTGCTCGACGAGCGACAGGTGTTTGACCAGCCCGAGCAGGTTCGTCCCGGTCGGCACCAGCGGGCGCCGGATGTCGTACTCGGTCAGCCCGTCGAGCTTCCACAGCAGCGCGTCGCGGGCTTCCTGCAGGTACCGGTGCAGGTCAGCCTTTGGATCAGATCCGGTCATCCGGCCATCGTTGCACGGCCCGCAGACACCGATGATTTACGCGGACCTGCGACGTCTCACTACGAGTAAGCGAACGGCCTGAGGCCAGGCACGCAGCGTGGAAGGGGTCACCATGGGGCAGCCAGTCGTGCACTTTGAGATCATCGGCAGCGACCCGGCGGGGCTCAGAAGCTATTACGGCGAGCTGTTCGACTGGACGTTCAGCGTCGGCGACACGGTCACCGAAACGGTGTCCAAGCCGGGGAGCTATGGCTTCGTGGACGCAACCACGAACGGCGACGGGACCGGGCCAAACGGTGGCGTCGGCGGCGGCGAAGGCTTTCAGCCTCGTGTGCTGTTCTATGTCGGCGTTCCCGACGTTGAAGCCGCGCTCGAGAAGGCGGAGAGCCTCGGCGGAACACGCCGGATGGGCCCCGAGGGAACTCCCGGAACCCTCGTGGTCGGCCACTTCACCGACCTGGAAGGAAATCTCATCGGCGTCGCCGGCCCGAAGTAGCCAGACCGGTCGCCGCCTGCCGATCCGCCGCAGATCAGGTGAGGTCGGGGGCCTTCGTGACCTCCGGGGAGGCAGCCGTCACGTGACTTGGTTCCGGTATCTGGCTCATCTCCCCCCTGCGCTCACCCTTCTTCTTCTGGTACGTGCCATAGGCAACCGTCCATGCCGACAAGACGCCCGCGAACACGAACGGCGAGACCTTCGAGATGGCCAGAGCTGTTCCGGTCGAGGTGTTGTAGACGATGACCACCCGCAGGGCGGCTTCGACGAGAAACCCAATGCCCCACACCGCCGTGATGATCCGGAGGATGCGCCGGTACTTTGCGAATTCCCAGAGACTGGTCATCTCGCGGCCCCTGGCGGTATCCGGCCCGGTGAACTCCAGGGCGACGCTGAACAACAGCGGGCGCCGCGCCCAGAGCGAGCCCAGGCACACGAAGCCGAATACGGCCGTGGGCACCGATCCCTCGACCAGCAGCAACCTGGCGCTGTGGAAGGCCAGGCCCAGGACGGTGCCAACCACGATCCCGGCGAGTACCAGGCCACCGACAACGTCAAGCCGCCTGTTCCGGATGGCAGCGATGGCCACGCCAAGGACCGGGAACACCCCGCTCAGCAGCAGGGCTGCCACGGCCGACCACCCGGCCGAACGCAGCGCACTGTAGGCGGCGAGCGGGGCCGCGACGTCGAAGATCGCGATCATCGCGATGGAGAGGAGCCGGCCGCTCTTCGTGCCTGCACTTCCGGCGGGCTTCCGGGGATCAGCGCTGGTGTCCACGTGAACGGGCCTTCCGTGATGGTGCGAAGGCCGGTGCCCTCGCCCAACCCGAAGCATAGGTCGTTTCGACCTATGCGGCAAGGTAGGATCTTGTCATGGCTGAACGGCGACTTACTTCGTTCGAGCACATACTGCTCGGCCTGATCCGCATCGAGCCGTCGTCCGGCTACGACCTGAAGCGGATCTTCGCCGTCACGCCGATGGGCGTCTACCAGCCGAGCTCGGGCACGCTGTATCCGGCGCTGCGCCGCCTGGAGCTCATCGGGATGATCCAGACCCAGACCCCGTCGGGCCAGAACGGGTCGTCAGCCCGGCATCGTCGCGTCTACGAGCCCACCCGGGCTGGGCGCGCCGCGCACGAGGCCTGGCTGCGTGCCCGCGTGGAACCTGCCACGGTCGCGAGCGACCTCGGCCTGCACCTCATGCGCTTCGTGATGATGGAATCCTTGTTTCCCGCGGAGGAGGTGGTCGGGTTCCTGCGGAGCTTCGCTGACGCGCTCGCGGAATTCACCGGCGGCCTGGAGCAGTACGCGGCAACCGCTGATCTGGGTAGCCGCTATGCACGCCTTGCCCTCGGCCACGGGCTGGCCGTCCACCGGGCCAGTCTCCAGTGGGCCGAGCAGACCATCAGGGAGCTGTCCGCTGCGGCCGATGGCAGTGCTCAGACGACCATGAGAGATTGACATGGCCAAGCTGATCTACTCCGCCATCACGTCGCTTGACGGATACGTCGAGGACTCCGGCGGCAACTTTGACTGGGCGACGCCGGATCGTGAGGTGTTCGCGTTCATCAACGACCTCGAGCGGCCGATCGGCACCTACCTTTATGGCCGCCGGATGTACGAGACGATGGTCAGCTGGGAGACCGCGCCGACGAGCAGCGATCAGCCGGCGGTGATGCGGGACTTCGCGGAGATCTGGCGGGCAGCCGAGAAGATCGTGTTCTCCCGCACGCTGCGGGAGCCATCAAGCGAGCGGACGCGGATCGAGAGCGCCTTCGAGCCCGCGGCGATTGGCCGGCTGAAGGAGTCCTCGGCTCACGACATCACGGTCGGCGGCGCGGAACTCGCCGGCGAGGCCATGGCCGCTGGCCTGGTCGACGAGTGCCACCTGTTCCTCACCCCGGTCATCGTCGGCGGCGGGAAGCCCGCACTGCCGGACGGCGTCCGCGCCAAACTCGAGCTGCTGGCCGAGCGCAGCTTCGGCAGCGACGTCGTGCACCTCCACTACGGGGTTACTTCACGAAATACCAGTTCTCCGGGTTAATGGACAGCGTCGGGGATTGCGGGAGGGCTCCCTTGAGATTGTTCGCGACCTCGGTGATCTGATAGGCCGGGAACGGCTGCCATTCAAACGGCAGCTGCTTGGCCAGATAATCCTGCCAGCTGTACATGTAGGACAGGTTCGAGCTGGTCAGCGTCTTCTCGATCATCGCGTCGTTCTGTGTGTCGCTGTAGGCGCCGTAGTTTGACGTGGCCCCGGTCTTGTAGAGCACATCGCCGGTCGGCAGGTAGTCGGGCGAGAACGTGAAGCCCTCGAAGTTAGCCATGTCCCAGTCGCACGACACCTTGACGGCCACGCAGTTAGCCGCGGCCACGTCGGTGACCTGATTGATCGGCTGGGGCTCGATGTTCAGCTTGATGCCCACCTGCGCCGCGTTCGACTGGAGCTCGGTCATCTCAGATGCGAGCCAGGTCAGGCCGCTGGCGTACGGGAAATTGAAGCTCAGGGTCTTGCCCTGGGCGATCCCCGGGCCGCACTTGGCTGGATCAACGCAGGTGGTGGGCCCGCCGGGGACGACCTTCCAGCCATGGCTGGTCAGCAGCGCCTTGGCCTTGGCGATGCTGAACGGGAACGGATCGCCCTTCTTCCCCTCCGCGGACAGGAATTTGCTCACCGGAGTACTGCCGACCGGGCCGACCGTGACCGAGCCGTAGCCACGCAACGGCCCGCCGATGACGCCCTGCTGGTCCATCAGGTAGGCCATCGCCTGCCGGAAGTACAGCTGCCGGATGATCGGGCCGTTGCCGGTGGTGGACTGGAAGTTCATCACGTAGAAGCCGATGCCCCAGGCATACAGCGGGGCCAGCGTGTACCCCTTCGAGGACAGCGGGTTCGCCCCTAGCGACGACCCGGCCGGCTTGGCGGGCAGGTCAGAGGCCGGTATGTAACCGTAATCGATCTTGGTGCTGCTGCTGGCTGACTGCATCACGTCGTACTCGGCGGAGTCGGTGGTGAACGGCACTTCCTCGAACGCCGACAGCTTCGGCTTGACCGGGCCGGAGTACGACTTGTTCGGCACGAACGTGACATGGCCGTCGGAGTTGAACGCGCTCAGCTTCCACGGGCCGTCCACGATGCCCCAGATCGGCGACGTCGCGTACGTGCTGAGGTCCTTGGCCTGGCCGGCCAGGTAGGAATACACCGCGGCGCAGTCGCTGACCGTCGTGTCGCAGTTGCTGGGGCCGGAAGCCGTCCGGTCCCACGCCGCGGGCATCGGGGTGATCTGGCTCAGGTTGTTGTACAGGAACCAGGTCGACGAGTACTGCTTATTCATCGTCATGGTCAGCTCGGTCGAGCTCACCACCTTGATGTTGGAGACGTTCGTCGGGAACCCGCCCGGCACAGAGCCGAACCAGTCCTGCGGCACCGCTTTCATCATGTTGATCCAGAACATGATGTCGTCCGCGGTAACCGGCGTCCCGTTCGACCACATGTAGTGCTTGAGCTTGATCGTCACGTTCTGGCCGCTGAAGGTGGGCGTGCTGGCCACGCTGAGCGACGTGTTCACCACCGGCTGGCTGCCGTAGCCGAACCAGTAGAGCGGCCGGTACATCAGGTAGGTGAAGTCGAACAGGTTTTGATTGGTGGAGACCGACGGGTCCATGAACGGGAGGATGTAGTTCGGGGTCTGCGACGGCGGCTCGGACATCACCGCCGTGCCGCCCTTCAGCGGCGTCGTCCCCGAGCTCGCGCTCTTGCTGCTGCTGCAGGCGCCCGCCACCAGCGCCAGCGCTGCAACTCCAGCCGCTGCCAGCGCCATCCGCGGCCGAACCCACCTTGACCCAGAACGCATTACCCGAACTGACCTCATCAGCCACCCTCCGGCCACATAAGCCCGCCACGACTACCTGACGCCATCGGAATGATGCTGGTCAAGCACGAAATGATCACATTGTTGACTGTTAACGTTCCGCCACCCGCCGCAGGGCCGGCCAAGCCGCGATCATGGCCTTGCCCGGACCGGCACGAAGTGGGGATACTTCGTTGCGAGCATCGGGGGGATGCATGAGCGACAGCACAAGCTCTGCCCAGTGGACGATGGTGGACGAGGGCTGGGGCCGCAAGGCGGCCGACTTCTCAACCCTCAGCGAGCTGGGCAACTGCCGCGAGTATGTTGCGATGCACCATCGGCTGGGCGTGGATGCCGGAGACCGGCTGCTCGACTTGGCCTGCGGCTCCGGGCTCTCGATCGAACTGGCTCGCCTTCGCGGCGCCTTGTGCTCCGGTATCGACGCCTCCGCCAGGCTGGTCGCGGTGGCACGCGACCGGAACGCCGGGATCTGACATCAGGGTCGGCGATATGCACGCGCTGCCATGGGATCCGGCGTCGTTCGACGTCGTGACCAGCTTCCGCGGCATCTGGGGCACCACACCTGACGCGGTCGCCGAGGTCCGCCGGGTGCTTCGCCCCGGCGGGCGCGTCGGCATAACGGTGTGGGGTCACATCAAGGTGTCTCCGGGCGCCTGGGCGCTGGCACCGCTCCGCCTTGCCGCTGTGGAAAAGGTGGACAATCAGGCTGCGATGGTGTCGCTCGGCCGGCCCGGTGCGGGTGAGCAGCTCCTAGAGTCATACGGCTTCCGCGATGTTGAGCGCGTGGACGTGCCGTTCGTCTGGGAGTTCGCGGATCCGGAGCTGTACGCACGAGCGCTGATGTCCAGCGGCCCGGGTTATGAGGCCATCCAGAACGTCGGCGAGGCCGAGCTCCACCGCGCGGCCGTCGAACAGGCTGAGGCGCAGCTGCGGGACGGCCTGCCTTTGCGCGCCGAGATCAAGGTCGTAGGCTACCTGGCCCGCCGGCCGGAAGGAGAAGCGACATGACGGGCAGCTTTCTCGAAGAACCCCCGGTGTCCCCCCAGGTGCAGGCGCTCTACGCCGACGACCTCGCCGACGGCGGCTACGTGTGGAACGTGTCTCGCTTGTGGGCGCACCAGCCCGACACCGTGAACGGGCTGTTTGGCCCACGTATAGCTCGGAGAGCACTCCCCAATGGCAGCGGCCCTGTCGGCGCGGTCGAAGAGCGACTCGTACCAGCCACGGCCGCGGGGCCAGTTCTGCTCAGCTATGAAGTAGTTCGGCTCGTTGAACCTCCCGCAGCGCCCGAGGTAGACGTTCGGATGCTCATCGAGATAGTGGCCAAGGCTCACGGTCCCCGCCTTCATGGCCCCGATCACCACGAAATTCGGCAGAGTCATCGCGTCGTCACCGCAATCGACGTCCAGTCGCCGCCGGAATCAGCGCCGCCGGGTACATATTTTCTGCCAGGCAGATCCGGGACGCGAGAGGTTTTCTACTGCGCCCGCCACCCCTCTACTTCGGCTCGGTCGGAGTTGGCTGGCTGAGCGCGGCGTGCTGGGTGTCGAGGAAGGCCTGTTCGACCGGGTTCGTGGTGAGGGCGCGGGCGGCGGCGTATGCGGCCGCGGCTTCGGTCGTGCGGCCGAGGCGGCGAAGCAGGTTGGCGCGTGTCGCGTGGAACAAGTAGTAGCTGTCCAGACCCGAAGAATGCAGGTCGTCTACGGCGGCCAGTCCGGCAGCAGGACCGTGTATTTCCGCGAGCGCGACTGCCCGGTTGAGTGCGACGACGGGGGTCGGCGTGACCGCGTAAAGCTGGTCGTAGAGCGTCAGGATGGCGTGCCAATCGGTGCGGTCAAAGCTAGGCGCAACGCTATGGACCGCGTTGACGGCGGCCTGAATCTGGTACGGGCCAGGTCGGTCGCCCTGGACGCACGCACGCACGATAGCCTGGCCTTCGGCGATCAGGTTCCGCTCCCAGAGCTGGCGGTCCTGTTCGGCCAGCCGGATCAGCGAGCCGTCGGCGCTGAGGCGGGCGGTGCTGCGGGCGTGCAGCAGCAACAGCAGCGCCAGCAGTCCCTGCACCTCCGGCTCGCCGGGCATCAACTCGGCGAGCACGCGGGCGAGCCGGATTGCCTCGGCGCACAGATCAAGTCTCAGCAAAGATCCGGCGGTCGCCGCGTAGCCTTCGTTGAAGATCAGGTAGACGACGGCGAGGACGGGTTTGAGGCGGGCAGGAAGTTCGGCTTCCGCAGGCACGCGATAGGGGACATGGGTGTCCTTGATCTTGCGCTTGGCCCGGACGATCCGCTGGGCCATGGTTGCTTCGGGAACCAGGAACGCCCGCGCGATCTCCGGCGTCTGGAGCCCGCCGAGCAGCCGCAGGGTGAGCGCGACCTGGGCGGGCTGGTTCAGCGCCGGGTGACAGCAGGTGAAGATCAAGCGCAGCCGGTCATCCGGCACGGTCTCTTCCTGCGGCGCCAGGGCATTGTTCCCGGCGGCCTGAGTGGCGGCACCGTACAGGCGATGCGCTTGCGCGTGCCGTTCGTCACGAACCGACTCGCGGCGCAGCCTGTCGATGGCCCGGTTGCGGGCGGTCGTGACGATCCACGCGCCGGGATTGGGCGGCTGGCCGTCCGACGGCCACCTGGCGACCGCCACTGTGAACGCGTCCTGGACCGCTTCCTCGGCGGCGTCAATATCGCCGAGAAAGCGGATGAGGGTGGCGACGCAGCGGCCGTACTCGCGGCGGAACACTTCCTCGACAGTCACTGCGCGAGACGCTATGGCCAGAACGAGTCCTCACAGCTTGGGTGCCCGAGCACTGTACCTCCACAGCCAGGACCAGCCCAGAAGATCCGCCCCGACTGCCTGCCGAATCATGTCGATTCGGCGGTGGCCACTTCGTAGCGGGAGTGAGGGCCGGCCCAGACCGGCCCCGGATGACCAACGGGAGTGATCGTTATGGCGCAGTACCTGCTCGCAATCCACCGCGACTACGCGGTGCCCCTTGCCCCGGAGGCAACGGGGCAGAAATGGGCCGACATAAATGCGTTGATCGACAGGATGACCGACGCCGGCGCGTTCGTGTTCCAAGGTGGCCTGCGAGGTGGCGCGGGATCGGCGACCGTGGTGCGCCAGTCCGGCGACGACTTCCTGATGACCGACGGCCCATACGCCGAGACCAAGGAACACCTTGCCGGGTTCTTTATCGTCAACGCCGCCGATCTGGACGAGGCCCTGGAGTGGGCCAAACTCGCCGCGGCCGCGCAACAGCGGCCGATCGAGGTCCGCCCCTTCTTCGACGGGGACCTCGACGACGCGATCCTAGGCAGCGTCAGAGAAGCCGAAGCCGAAGTGATCTGGCGCGACGCTTCCGGCGCGCAGTGACCGGAGTGATCGTCATGCCGCAGTACCTCCGTCATCCGCACCTTGCACGCGATCTCATCACGTTCACGGCGCAGGACGATGTCTGGCTCGCCTCGCTAAGCGAGGCGGCAGACAGCCATGGCACCCGGGCATGGCGACTGACTGCTGACCGGGCCCCCGTGCTGCATCCCCGGCTGAACCCGTCAGCCACGCACGTCGCGTGGACCTCGACCCGCGATGGCACCCGGTCGCTCCACCGGGGCGCCCCGCGGGAGGCGTATGCGGTGCCCACCGGTGGTGGCCCGGGCCGCCGGCGACCGCTACCGGCCCCCGCTGATCACGCCATCGCCGCCGAGCTGGACAGGAAGATCGAGGCGCCCAGGAAGAGCTAATGGCACGCTAATGGCACGGGCGCCCCGGGCAGTGATCTTGACCGGGGCGTTTTGCCTGGTGGAGCTAACGAGACTCGAACTCGTGACCCCCTGCTTGCAAAGCAGGTGCTCTTCCAGCTGAGCTATAGCCCCAACGCTTGCGCGCCGCCCTAAAGAGTACCTGCGCGAGTCGCCGATCGCAGCGTGGCCATGGGCCTGAACGCCCGGCTACCCCGCCATCCGGCCGCCGGACCCGCGGGGACGATCGGTCTGTGTGACCTCGTCGGCGGCAGCGTCCGGCACTGCGGACGTGGCCGGCGCCTGATCCGGGACCTGGCTCCCGGCGTCGATCAGCAGCTCCGGCAGCTGAGCGATGCCGTGGATCAGGTGGGTGGCCCCGGCCTGCCGGAGCCGCTCCCCGCTGTGCGTCCCGCCCAGGATCCCGGCCGCGATGCCGGCCCCGGCCCGCCGCCCGGAAAGGATGCCGACCTGGGTGTCGTACGCGACGGCCGTCTCGCGCACGTCGGTCACGCCGAGCCGGAGCATCGCTGCCAGGACCAGGTCCGGCATTGGCGAGGCCCTGGGCACGTCCTCGGGGGACAGCGCCAGGTCGATGCGGTCCCACCAGCCAAGGGTGTCCAGGACCACGGTCATCACCCGCCGGGAGAAGGCGGTGCTCACGCAGATCCGGATGCCGGCGCTGGCCAGCTGCTCCATGGCGGCCGCAGCTCCTGGCGCTGGCGTCGCGCCCATGCGGCCGATGGCGTCGCAGAAGGAGCGGTCGAGCGCGAGGTGCGCGGCCTGCCCCCGGGCCTCGCTGTCGGGGAACATGGTCCGCAGGACGTCTACAGTGGACCGCCCGCGCTCCTGGTGCACCTGTGCCATGCACCTGGCGTATGCGGCGGTGCCGGTCACGACCCCTTGCGTGGCGATGGCCTCGGCGTATGCCCGGTCCACCATGCCGCCGTCGGTGACGACCGTGCCAATCAGGCCACAGCACACCAGCGAGACTGGTATCGCGCCGCTCGCCTGATCACCTTCGCGCGCCGACACGGCCGGGCCTGGGTAAAGCTAGTCGTCGTCCGTTGTGGCCTCGGTCCACAGGTCAAGCTCGGCCCGGTCGGCCTGCACCTTCCGCCATACGGCGAAGACCCCGGCGGCGACGACGGCCAGCACCAGCAGCTTCTTCACGGGCGCGCACCCCTCTACCTTGGCTACCGCGGAACCGGCCGTCCGATAGCCAAGTTCCATGATTCGGCAAGCCTAGCAAGTGCGCGGTTAGCGCGGCCGGTCCACGCGAGCCTCGTCCCAGACGGGCTCCGGCGCCTCATACACGTCACCATCTGCGCCGAACACGACGAACCGGTCGAAAGAGCGGGCGAACCATCGGTCGTGGCTGGCAGCCAGCACGGTGCCCGAGTACGACTCCAGGCCCTCCTGCAGCGCCTCGGCGCTGGCCAGGTCGAGGTTGTCGGTCGGCTCGTCGAGCAGCAGCAGCGTGGACCCGGCCAGCTCGAGCAGCAAGATCTGCAGCCTCGCCTGCTGCCCGCCGGACATGGTCTCGAACGGCTGCTGGGCGCTGGCCTGCAGTTCGTACCGGGCCAGTGCCGACATGGCCTCGTTGGGCAGCATTGCGTGGGAGGTCATCAGGATCTCCCGAGCGGTCCGGCCGGCCAGGTCCGGCCGGGCATGCGTCTGGGCGAAAAGCCCCGGAACCACCCGTGCCCCGAGCCTGGCCACGCCGGAGTGCTGCACCTGCTCACCGGCGAGCAACCGCAGGAAATGCGACTTGCCGGACCCGTTGGAGCCGAGCACCGCCACCCGCTCGCTGTACCAGACCTCCAGGTCGAACGGATGCATCAGCCCGGTGAGCTCGAGGTTCTCGCAGATCACCGCCCGTTTGCCGGTGCGCCCGCCGCGCAGCCGCATCCGCACGTTCTGCTCCCGCGGCGCCAGCTCGGGCGGCCCGGCGTCCTCGAACTTGCGCAGCCGGGTCACCGCGGCCTGCAGCCGGGAGGCCATATCCGAGTTGTACGACGCCTTCTGCCGGTACATCCGCACCAGCTGCTTCAGCTTCTCGTGTTCCTCGTCCCAGCGGCGGCGAAGCTCGTCGAGCCGCTCGTTGCGGTCGCGGCGCGCCTGCGCGTAGGTCGCGAACCCGCCGCCGTGCACCCAGACGTTGCGGTCCTCCACGGTGATGATCCGCTTGGCACAGTTCGCCAGCAGCTCGCGGTCGTGGCTGACCAGCAGCACGGTCTTGGGCGTGGCGGCGAGCTGCTCCTCGAGCCAGAGCTTGCCCGGCACGTCCAGGTAGTTGTCCGGCTCGTCCAGCAGCAGGACCTCGGTCCGGTCCCGGAGCAGCGACTCGAGCACGAGCCGCTTCTGCTCGCCGCCGGACAGCGTCGCCGTCTCGCGCCAGCGGCAGCGGTCGTAGGGCACGCCCAGCGCGGCGACGCAGCAGGAGTCCCAGTGCACCTCGGCCTGGTACCCGCCCGCATCTCCCCACTCGGCCAGCGCCGCCGCGTACCGCAGCTGGGCCCGCTCGTCGTCGCGTTCCATCATCACGATTTCGGCGGCGTCAAGCTGGGCTGCGGCCTCCCGCACCCGGGGCGCAGAGACCGACAGCAACAGGTCACGCACGGTCGAGTCATCCCGGATACCGCCGATGAACTGCCGCATGATGCCGATGCCGCCGCTGGAGCTGACCGATCCGGACTGGGGCGTGAGGTCCCCGGCGGCCAGCCGCATGAGCGTGGTTTTTCCCGCGCCGTTCGGCCCGATGAGCGCGGCGATCATCCCGTCGCCGACCCGGAACGAGACGTCGTCAAGGAGCACCCGCCCGTCGGGAAGGGTGTGGGTCACGTGCGCGACCTCGATGTGGCCCACCTGGTCCCCTATCCACGATGCGGCTCCGCGCCCGACAATAGCTGGATGGACCCCCAGGCCTTCAACTCAAATTCCCGGCTGCGCGCGTCCGACGCGGACCGGGATCGCGCCGCGTCGGTGCTCAACGAGGCGCTGGCGGAGGGCCGGCTGACCGCGGAGGAGCACTCGGAGCGGCTCGACTCGATCTACGCGGCCAAGACCCAGGCGGACCTGGTGCCGGTGCTGGATGACCTGCCCGTCCCGGCCTCCGCCGTGGCGCCGGTCCCGGTACCCGGCACGGGGCCCGAGCGTTCCTATCACGGCGGGCCGATCGTCGCGATCTTCGGCGGCGCGGTCCGGAAAGGCCGCTGGCGGGTCCCGCCGGCCAGCACGGTGGTGACCGTCTTCGGCGGCGCCGACCTCGACCTGCGCGACGCGATCCTGCCCGGCGGGGAGATCACCATAAAGGCCACCTCCGTGTTCGGCGGGATGTCGATCACGGTCCCGCCGGAGATGCGGGTCGTCGACTCGGGTGTCGCCGTGTTCGGCGGGCGGGACGTCGCGGGCGAAACGCCCGAATCCGAGTCCCCCGATGCGCCCGTGCTCAGGCTCCAGGGCGCCTGCGTGTTCGGCGGGATCTCGGTCAAGCACAAGCGGCGCAAGGAGAAGCGCACCGCCATCTCATGATCATGGTGACTTTTCCGGCATAGCAACCCGGGGGTCCAAAATCAACCACGATCATGGAAAGCGGGTGGGGCGGGGCCCAGGTGGGCGAGGCGGGCGCGGGCGGCGTCAGGCGGCGCCGGATCAGGGCTGCTAGGCGGCGGACGGCTCGGCGCTGACGGGGCGGACTGGCGAGCGGCGGCGGACCGGGTCGGCGAGCGCGTCGGCCAGCTGGTCGAGCGCGGCGAGCGTGTGCGCGCTGACCACGGCGTCGCAGTGCGGCCAGGCTGCGGCCATGCCCCCGGCGAGCGGCTGGTAGCTGGCGCTCTTGGTGCGCGGGTTCACCCACACGATCCGGAACGCGACCAGCGACAGCCGCTCCATCTCGCGCCGCAGCACCGCGGGATCGCCGGTGTCCCAGCCGTCGGAGATGATCACGACGATCGCGCCCCGCGCCATCCCGCGCCTGCCGTAGACGTCGTTGAACTCCTTGATCGACGCACCGATCTTGGTCCCGCCGAGCCAGTCCGGCGCGGCCTCGCCCGCGCGCTGCAGCGCCACGCTCGGCAGCGTCCGGGACAGGGCGGGCGTGAGCCGGGTGAGCCGGGTGGCGAACGTGAACACCTCGGCCCGGGCGCCCCCCGCGGCGCAGTACAGCAGCTGGATCATGGCGCGCGCGTACGGTTCCATCGACCCCGATATGTCGCACAGCACGACCAGCCGGCGTGGTCGCCGCGTCGGGGCTCTCGACAGGAGCCGGAACGTGTAGCCGCCGGTCCGTCTGGCCTGTCTGAGGGTTGCCCGGAGGTCGGTGCGCGGCCCTCCCGGCCTGCGACGTTCCCTGCGGGACCGGCGCATGGGAACGGACAGGGTGATGCTGCGCATCAGGCCGACGAGCAGGGTCAGCTCGGATTCGGAGAGCTCGGCGAAGTCCTGCCCGGCCAGCCGCTCGACCGTGCTGCCCAGGTAGCGGTGCTCGATCTCGCGCTCCGGCTCGGGCGCGTCGGCGTCATCCTCGCCGGCGTCCGGCGTCTGCGCCGACTGGGTGTCGCTGACGTGGGATTTCGCCGCCCGGGCCGCCTTGGCCAGCAGGTCCTCGGGCGTGACCGGCGGCCGCAGCGGCATCGTCGGGGAGGTCGGGGCGCCGCGCCGGCTCGCCGGGTCCTCCAGGCCGCCGCCGAACACGTGGCTGAACACCGCGCGCAGGACGGCGATGTCGTCCCGGCTGGACACCAGCGTCGCGAGCGCGCAGCGGTACAGGGCGTCCAGGGTCTGCGGGCGGGCGATCATGACCGCGTTCGCGAACCGCTCGCTGCGGCCGGGCCCGACCGGCAGCCCGGCACGCCGAAGCTCGGCGCCGAACCGCGCAGCCACCTCCGCCAGGTCGCTGTCAGCCATCGCCGGTGACCAGCGCGCCGAACCCGGTCTCGCGCGCGGCCTGCAGGTCCTCCGCGTACTTGAGCACGGCGCCGGCGGTCTGCTCGGCCGCCTGTTCGTCGAGCTTCTCGGCGCCGAGCATGTGCAGCGCCGCGGTCCAGCTGATGGCCTCGGCCACCCCCGGTGGCTTGGCCAGGTCCAGGCCGCGCAGCCGGGCTACGCCGTTCGCGACCTGTCCGGCCAGCGACGCGGCGGCTCCCGGGACCCGGCGGCGGATGATCTCGGCGACCCGGTCGATGCTCGGGTAGTCGATCCAGTGATACAGGCACCGCCGCTTCAGCGCGTCATGCAGATCGCGGGTCCGGTTCGAGGTCAGCACCACCACCGGGGGGAACTTCGCCCGCATCGTCCCGAGCTCGGGGATGGTCACCGCGGACTCGGCCAGCAACTCGAACAGGAACGCCTCAAACTCGTCGTCGCCCCGGTCGATCTCGTCGATCAGCAGCACCGCCGGGCGCGGGCCCTGATGCTGGATCGCGGCCAGCAGCGGCCGGGCGAGCAGGTAGTCCGGGCCGAACAGGTCCGCCTCGCGCGGTGTCTCGTGCCTGACCTCGGCCAGCCTGATCGCCAGCAGCTGCCGGGGGTAGTTCCACTCATAGAGCGCCTCGGCCGAGGTCAGGCCCTCGTAGCACTGCAGCCGGATCAGCGGCGTGTCGATCGCGCCGGCCAGAGCCTTCGCCGCCTCGGTCTTGCCGACGCCCGGCTCTCCCTCGAGCAGCAGCGGCTGGCCCATCCGCGCGGCTAGGAACAGCGCCGTGCCGAGCGGCGGGTCGGCCAGGTAGTCCTGGGTGTCGAGGGTGCTCAGCAGCGAGTCCACGTCGGGCAGCCGCTCTGCCAGGCCGCTCATCCGAGATCGCACCGGGGGTCACCGAAATCGCGCATTCCTCCATGATGCTGCAGGCAGGAGGCTGCTCGGGCCGGGGGTCCGCCGGTCACGGGACCGCCAGGTCGCTGCGCAGGCTGCCGCCCTGGATCGCGGTCCACACGCATCCGGGGGTGAGCGGCATGTCGGCGTGCCGCACCCCGAACGGCCTGAGCGCGTCGAGCACCGAGTTCACGATCGCGGGCGGCGAGCCCACGGTGGCCGACTCGCCGACGCCCTTGGCGCCGATCGGGTGGTGCGGCGACGGCGTCACGGTCGCGCCGAGCTCCCACGACGGGCACTCCATCGTGGTCGGCAGCAGGTAGTCCATGAGCGAGCCACCAAGGCAGTTGCCGTTGCTATCGAACGCGATGACCTGCATCAGGGCCATGCCGACGCCGTCGGCGAGCCCGCCATGCACCTGCCCCTCGACGATCATCGGGTTGATCCGCACGCCGCAGTCGTCGACCGCGATGAACCGCCGGATCTGCACCTGGCCGGTGCCCGGATCCACGTCGGTGACGCAGATGTACGCGCCGAACGGGTGCGTGAGGTTCGGCGGGTTGTACACGGTCTCCGCGTCGAGGTGGCCCTCGACGCCGTCGGGCAGCTCGATGGCGCCGTGGGCGGCCATCGCGATCTCGGCAATGTCGCGGGCCTTCTCGGGGTCGCCGCGTACCTGCCACCGGCTGCCGGACCACTCCAGGTCGTCCGGGGACACCTCGAGCATCGCGGACGCGACGATCTTCGCCCGCTCCCGGACCTTGCGCGCAACCACGGCGGCGGCCGCGCCGGAGACCGGGGTCGACCGGGACCCGTAGGTGCCGAGCCCGAACGGCGTCCGGTCGGTATCCCCGTGCACCACGTCGACGTCGTCCGGGGACAGGCCCAGCTCGTTGGCCACGATCTGCGCGAATGTGGTCTCGTGGCCCTGGCCCTGGGTCTGGCAGGACACGCTGAGCACGGCCTTGCCGGTGGGGTGCACCCGCAGGCTGGCGCCGTCCGCCATGCCGAGCCCGAGGATGTCCATGTGCTTGCGCGGGCCGGCGCCCACGCCCTCGGTGAAGAAGCTGAGGCCGATGCCCATGTACTCGCCGCGTTCCCGCTTCTCCGCCTGCTCGCGGCGCAGCTCCGGGTAGTCGGCGATGTCCATGGCGACCTGCAGCGCCCGCGGGTAGTTGCCCGAGTCGTACTCCCATCCGGTCGGGCAGGTGTACGGGAACTGCTCGGGGCGCAGCAGGTTCTTCATCCGGAGTTCCGCCGCATCCATGCCCAGCTCGAGCGCGAGGAGGTCGACCATCCGCTCGACCAGGTACACCGCCTCGGTGATCCGGAACGAGCAGGAGTAGGCGACCCCGCCCGGCGACTTGTTCGTGTACACGCCGGTGACCTCGCAGTGCGCGGCCCGTAGGTCGTAGGAGCCGGTGAAGATGTGGAAGAACCCGGCCGGGAACTTCGACGGCTGCGCGCTGCCGTTGAACGCGCCGTGGTCGGCGAGCACCTTCGCCCGCAGGCCAATGATCGTGCCGTCGGAGGTGGCGGCGATCTCGCCGTGCATGTGGTAGTCGCGGGCGAACGTCGTGGACATCAGGTTCTCGGACCGGTCCTCGAACCACTTGACCGGCTTGCCGGTGATCATGGAGCCGACGATCGCGCACAGGTACCCCGGGTAGATCGGCACCTTGTTGCCGAACCCGCCGCCGATGTCCGGCGAGATGATCCGGATCTTGTGCTCGGGCAGGCCGAGCATGAGGGCGTAGAGGGTCCGGTGCGCGTGCGGGGCCTGGCTCGTGGTCCACACCGTGAGCTGGCCGGTCACCTCGCTGAAGTCGGCGATGGCGCCGCAGGTCTCCAGCGGCGCCGGGTGCGACCGGGGGTACAGCATGTCCTGGCCGACGACGACGTCGGCGCTGGCGAACGCCGCGTCGGTGGCCGCCTTGTCGCCCGCCTCCCAGTCGAAGATGTGATTGTCCTGCTTGCCCGCGAGGTCGTCGCGGATCACCGGGGCGCCGGGATCCAGGGCCTTGGTGGCGTCGACCACCGGGGGAAGCTGCTCGTACTCGACGTTGATGAGCTCGAGCGCGTCGCGCGCCGAGTACCTGTCCTCGGCGACGACGAACGCGATCTCCTGTCCCTGGAAACGCACCTTGTCGGTGGCCAGCACCGCCTGCACGTCCTGGGACAGGGTCGGCATCCAGGCCAGTCGGCGCTGCTCGAGCGTCTCCCCGGTGATCACGGCCTTGACCTTGGGATGGGACTCGGCGGCCAGGGTGTCGATCGAGACGACCCTGGCATGGGCAAGCGGGCTGCGCAGGATCGCGCCTTGCAGCATCCCCGGAAGCTGGATGTCGTCGGTGAAGTTGCCCTGGCCACGGACGAAACGGGCGTCTTCCTTGCGCTTGACCGGTCCGTACGCGGTGTGTTCCCGCCGGTTGACTGGCTCCGTCATTCGTCGGCCTCCGCGCTCGCGGCGCTGCCGTCGCGGTGCTTGCTTGCCCAGAGCACCGAACGCACGATGTTCTCGTACCCGGTGCAGCGGCAGATCTGCCCGGACAGCGCTTCGCGGATCTCCTCCGGGGACGGGTCTGGGCTTCGGTCGAGCAGCCACCGGGCGGTCATCATCATGCCCGGGGTGCAGAAGCCGCACTGCAGCCCGTGGCACTCGGCAAAGCCCTGCTGGATCGGGTCGAGCCTCCCCATTCCCCCTTCACTTGCCCCCTTCATCGCAAGGTCCTCGACGGTCCGCACCCTGCGTCCGTCCGCCATGGCCGCCAGCACCGTGCACGACTTCACCGGGGTGTCATCCAGCCACACCACGCAGGCTCCGCAGTTCGACGTGTCGCAGCCCCAGTGCGACCCAGTGAGGCCCAGGTCGTCGCGCAGGAAGTGGATCAGCAGCAGCCGGGCCTCCACGTCGCGCGAGTAGTCGGCGCCGTTGACGTTCACCGTGATCTGCATGCGGCTCTCGCTCGCTCAGATGCGCGGCGCAGCGCCCGCACGGTGAGCTCCCTGGCCAAATGACGCTTGTAGTCGGCGGGGCCGCGCTGATCCGAGACCGGGTTGCAGTTTTCAGCAGCGATCCTGCCCGCCTCGGCGAAGATTTCCTCGACGGCCGGGGCACCACGCAGATACTCCTCCGCCTCGGCCGCGGCGAAGTTCGGGGCGCCGACCGCGGTGAGGCCTAGCCCCGCCTCGGCGATTCTTTCCCCGCCCGGCCCGCCCTCGCCCCGCCCGCCCTCGCCCCGCCCGACCGCGGGCCGCCCGACCGCGCCGTCCAGCCAGACCGCGGCCGCGGCCGCGGCGATCGGCCAGTCGCCCACCCGGCGGCCCACCTTCTCGTAGGCGCTGCCGCAGCCGGGCCGGATGACAATGCTGATCTCGGTCAGCATCTCGCCGGGCGCCACGACGGTCTCGTAGGGCCCGCTATGGAACTCCCGCGCCGACACGGTCCGGGTGCCGTCGGGACCACGGATGATCATGCTGGCCTTCAGCGCCGCGAACGTCCCGGACAGGTCCTCGGATGGGTCGGCCTGGCATAGCGACCCGCCGATCGTGCCCCAGTTGCGCACCACCGGGTCGGCGATGACCCGCTCGGCGTCGTGCAGGATCGCGAAGCGCTCGCCGGCGACCGCCGAGTCGAGCAGCTCCGCGTGCCTCGTAAGCGCGCCGATCCGCAGCTCACCGCCGGCCACGTCGATGTAGGAGAGCTCACTCAGCCCGTTGATGTCGATCAGCGTTTCCGGCTGCACCAGCCGCAGCTTCATCATTGGGATCAGGCTGTGCCCGCCGGCCAGGATCCGGGCTTCCGGCCCGAACCTGGCGAGCAGCGCCAGGGCATGCTCCACGCTGGTTGCCTTCTCGTACTCGACGTACGCCGGAACCTGCATGGACCCTCCCTCGTGCCACGAGTTTACGGTCCATGAGCCAGGCAGGTCCCGGCCCGCCCGCGACGCGAGCCCGGCGTTCGGTGGCGATGGCCAGGCACGACGCTGCGTGATACTGGGAGGGTCATGACGCTGACCCAGCTCAACGCCTTCGTCCTGGTGGCCCGCCTCGGCTCGGTGACCGCCGCCGCTAACGCGCTCGGCGTCAGCGAGTCGGCCGTGTCGCAGGCGCTGTCGGCGCTGCGGCTGCACCTGGGCGACCAGCTCGTGAGCCGCGGGCCCACGGGCATGACGCTGACCGCGGGCGGCTCCCGGCTGCTGGCGACCGCGTCGCAGATCGTGGTGCTCGGTGCCGAGGCACACGCCCAGGTCCGCGCCGCGCAGGGCGCTCCGGAGCAACTGCGGGTGGTCGCCACGTCCACGCTGGCCGAATTCGTGGTCAGCCCGCTGATGGAGGCGTTTACCCGCAGGTTTCCAGGTGTGGTGGAGGTCTCGGCAGGGGTGGCGGTGACCAGCGAGATGGCGGTGCTCGTCGCAAACCGGCTGGCGGACGTGGCCATCGGCCAGGCCGTGAGCCCCGACCCGGCTCTCCCGGTGGTCAGCGAGCCGATCTTCCGGTACCGCCTGGTCGTGGTTACGGCGGGTGAATCCCGGCTGAAGGGCAGCGCCCGGCAATGGCGGTGGCTGGTGGACCCGGCGGGCACCGATCCGGACAGCGACACCGGCCGGCTGCTGGCCGCGCTGCGGATCCCGGATAGCCGGATTGGGGTGTTCCCGAACCAGACCGCCGCCTGGGCGGCAGCGGCCGACGGTGCGGGCGTCGCGCCCGCCGTCGAGCATCTGGTCACGCAGCAGCTGCGCCGGGGCGAGCTCTCCCTGGCCGAGGTGCCGGGCACTCCGGTGGCCGGCACCTGGCACGCGACCCTGCTCGAGCGGCAGAGCCGCAGCGCCGTCGCCAGCGCCCTGCGCCGCTTCCTGACCACCCCCGAGGCGATGCACCTGATGCGCTCGCCCGCCGCCGGGATCCCGCCGTCCCGGTTCCGGCCACCCGTCTACGTCACGATCTGGAGCTAGGTGGCCCGGAGGCACCTGCGGGAACCCTCTTAAGCAAGACCTTATTCGCGCCTTGCGGCGCAATCCCACGCGATGAATCATGGCCGTAGTTTGTTTGTAACCAGAAGTAAAAGGACATTTCTGGCTATCCGAGGGCGGGAGCGTGCATGCGGATAGAGTCCGACGGGCACAGCAGGGGCAACCCACGGCTGTACGAGCTGATCGAGCACGCGCCGAAGACCGGCAAGAGCCCCACGGTCTGGGCATGGCCCGAACTTGTCGACTACCTCAAGATCGCCGGGCAGCCCGTGGCCGGGCCATGGCCGCCGCACCAGGAACCGCGGCCGGACCCCGACTACGAGTCGCTCCCTGTCGCCGTGCCCGACCCCGAATCCTCCCCGCGGCCTGCCGGGGGTCCTCCCGCCACGGCTGCGGTCCAGGCAGAGACGGCCGGGCACGGAGAGACGGCCGGGCAGGCAGAGACGGTCGAGCACACAGAGACGGCCGAGCACACAGAGGTCGCCGAGCCCGCAGAGCGGGGGGCCACGGAGGAGTCCCTGCTTCAGCTGCCGCAGCAGCGCCCAGAATCCAGCCCGCCCGACGTTTCAGCAGGTTGACCTGGAAGTAGGGGTTCCATGTATCCGTCTCGGTTCCGCTACGAGGCACCGCGATCGCTCGATGAGGCGATCGGCATGCTGCACGACGGCGGGGACTACGCCAAGGTGCTGGCCGGCGGCCAGAGCCTGGTCCCGCTGATGAAGCTGCGCTTCGCCTCGCCGGAACTGGTCGTGGACATCAACAACGTCCCCGGCCTCGACTACCACCGCGCCGACCCCGACGGCACGCTGCATGTCGGCGCCCTCTGCCGGCACGCCGAGCTCGAGCGATCGGAACTGCTCAAGACCTACCAGCCGACCATGGCCGCTGCCGCGCCGCTGATCGCTGACCCGATCGTCCGGAGCCGCGGCACGCTGGTCGGCTCGCTCTGCCACGCGGACCCGCAGGGCGACTGGGCCTCCGTGGTGATGGCGCTGGGCGGCTCGGTCGTGGCCCAGGGGCCGCGTGGCAGGCGAGCGATCCCGATCGCCGGCTTCGTCACCGGCCCGTTCCAGAACGTGCTCGAGCCGGACGAGATCGCCGTCGAGGCCGTGATCCCGGCGGCGAAGGGGGCACGCGCCGGCGGCTACCTCAAGCTCGAGCGCCGGGTGGGCGACTTCGCGACCGTCGGGGTGGCGGTCGCGGTGGAGACCTCGGGTGAGCGCGTGACCCGGGCCGGGATCGCGCTGACCGGGGTCGGCGGATCCACCATCGACGCGAGCGCGGCCGCCGACGCGCTCGTTGGCGGGCCGCTGACCGCCGAGAGCATCGGCCGGGCCGCCGACCTTGCGGCCGAGGCGGCGCGGCCCAGGACCGATCACCGCGGCAGCGCCGAGTACAAGCGGCACATGGTGCGCACGTTCGTCACGCGCATCCTGGGCCGCATCGAGCCGGTGCAGGAAAGGGCGGCCTGACCCATGACTGTCGTATACGAAGACCTCGGCGACGAGGCCGAGGGTGCGGTACCGATCCGCCGGATCCGGTTCAGCATCAACGGCAAGAAGATGATCGCCGAGGTAGAACCGCGGCTGCTGCTGGCTCACCTGATCCGCCGCGGGTTGGGGCTGACCGGCACGCACATGGGATGCGACACGACCAACTGCGGCGCGTGCACGGTGCTGGTGAAGGGGGCAGGGGAGGCGGGCGGGGGCAGGCCGGTGAAGTCCTGCACGATGCTGGCCGTTCAGGTCGACGGGCGCGAGATCACGACCGTCGAGGGCCTGGCCATGAAGGGCTCAGGGGAGGCGGGCGGGGGGCTGCACCCGCTGCAGGAGGGCTTCAAGGAGGAGCACGGGCTGCAGTGCGGGTTCTGCACGCCGGGCATGATGATGGCCGCCAAGGCCCTGCTCGACGAGAACCCCGACCCGACCGAGGAAGACGTGCGCTGGGCCCTGTCCGGCAACCTCTGCCGCTGCACCGGCTACCAGAACATCGTCAAGTCGGTGCTCTGGGCCGCCACCAAGCTCAGGTCCGAGTCCGCGGGCTGACCAGGCCGATCGACACGGGAGACAGCAGTGACACAAGCGCTGGACGAAATCAAGATCGGCGGCCTGGGCGCCAGCAGGAAGCGCGTTGAGGACGACCGCTTCATCCGGGGCAAGGGCAACTACACCGACGACATCACGCTGCCGGGCATGCTGCACATGGAGATCCTGCGCAGCCCGCTCGCGCACGCGCGGATCAAGTCGATCGACGCCAGCAAGGCGTGGGACATCCCCGGCGTCCACCTGGTGCTCACCGGCGAGATGATGGCGACGCGGAACCTGGCCTGGATGCCAACCCTGTCCTACGACACGCAGGCCGTGCTGGCCACCGACAAGGTGCGGTTCCAGGGCCAGGAAGTGGCCTGCGTCATCGCCGATGACCCGTACATCGCCAAGGACGCCTGCGAGGCCATTGACGTCGACTACGAGCCGTTGCCGCCCATCATCAACCCCAAGCAGGCCGTAGCCGACGGCGCGCCGGTGATCCGCGACGACAAGGAGAACCAGCCCGACAACGTCATCTACACCTGGGAGGTAGGCGACGCGGCGGGCACCGACCGCGCGTTCGAGCAGGCCGACAAGGTCTCGCGGCTGCAGCTGCACTACCCGCGCTCGCACCCCAGCCCGATCGAGTGCTGCGGGTCGATCGCCGACTTCAACCGGGCCACGTCGAAGCTCACCGTGTATATGACCACGCAGGCGCCGCACATCATCCGCGCCGCCGTCGCGCTGGTCGCCGAGCTTCCCGAGCACATGATCCGGATCATCTCGCCGGATATCGGCGGCGGATTCGGCAACAAGGTCCCGGTCTACCCCGGGTACGTCTGCTCGATCCTGGCGTCGATCCTGCTCGAGCGACCGGTGAAGTGGATCGAGGACAAGACCGGCAACCTGATCTCCACCGGGTTCGCCCGCGACATCTACCTCGACGGCGAGATGGCGCTGCGAAACGACGGCAAGATCCTCGGCGTCCGGATGCGCTGCGACGCCGACCACGGCGCGTTTTTCTCCGACGCCCAGCCCAGCAAATTCAAGATCGGGCTGCTGCACTCGGCCTTCGCCGCCTACGACATCCCGGTCGCGCACCTGCAGGCCCGCGGCACGTACACCAACAAGGCACCAGGCGGGGTCGCCTACCGGTGCTCGTTCCGGGTCACCGAGGCCATGTTCTTCCAGGAGCGGATGGTCCAGGCGGCTGCCGACGATATCGGCATGGACCAGGCCGCGTTCCGCCGGATGAACTTCGTCCGGGATGACGACTTCCCGCACCGAACCCCGCTCGGCTTCCTGACCGACTCAGGGCAGTACGCGAAGTGCCTGGACGTGGGCTTGCGCGCGATCGGCTACGAGGATTTCCGCAAGCGGCAGGAGGAGGCGCGCGCGAAGGGCCGGCTGCTCGGCCTGGGCATCTCTACGATGACCGAGCCGCTGGGCGCGGGGAACAGCCGCGAGTACGACATCCTCGGCATCAAGATGTTCGACTCGGCCGACCTCAAGGTGCACATGACCGGTAAGGCGATACTGCGCACCGGCGCGAAAACGCAGGGCCAGGGGCACGAGACGACCTGGGCGCAGATCGTCGCCCACGAGCTCGGCATCCCGGCCGAGGACATCGTCGTCGAGGAGGGTGACACCGACACCGCTCCGTTCGGCATGGGCACCTACGCGTCCCGGTCCACGCCGGTGGCTGGCGCCGCGGTCGCGATGGTGTCCCGCAAGATCCGCGCGAAGGCGCGCAAACTGGCCGCGCACCTGCTCGAGGTCTCCGAGGAGGACATCGAGTGGGAGCTCGGCCGGTTCTACGTGCGCAGCGCGCCGGACCGTGGGGTGACGATCCAGGAGTGCGCGATGGCCGCGTACAGCAACATGCCCGACGGCATGGAGCCGGGCATGGAGAACACCGCCTACTACGACCCGCCGAACCTGACCTGGCCATTCGCCGTCTACATCGCAACGGTGGAGGTCGACCCGGCCAGCGGGGTGTGGGACGTGCTGAACGTGGTGGCGGTCGACGACTGCGGCGTCCGGATCAACCCGATGATCGTCGAGGGGCAGATCATGGGCGGGCTGACCGAGGCGTACGCCATGGCCAACATGCAGTTCATCACGTTCGACGCCGAGGGCAACTGTGTCGGCTCCAACTACATGGACTACCTGCTGCCGACCGCCTGGGAAACCCCGGGCTTCGAGCTGCACAGCGAGGTGGTCACCCCGTGCCCGCACCACCCGATCGGCGCCAAGGGCATCGGCGAGTGCGCCGCGGTCGGCGGCCCGGCCGCATTCGTCAACGCGGTGATCGACGCGCTGTCCGGCACCGGGGTCCGCAACATCGACATGCCGCTGCTTCCGGACCGCGTGTGGGAGGCGATCACCCATCACCGCGACGTCTCCGGCGCGCCGCCGGTCCGGACGGATGACTGACCCGGGGGGGCAGATGGAAGGATGGGGTGTCCTGGCGCAGGCCGGGGAGCTGAGCAAGCGCGGTGAGGCGTTTGCGCTCGCGACCGTGGTCTGGCGCCAGGGCCCCTCATCCGGCCAGCAGGGTTCCCGCGCGGTCATCACCGAGGCCGGCGAGCTGCACGGATGGATCGGCGGGGCGTGCGCGGAGCCGGTGGTGATCCGCGAGGCGCAGCGGGTGATCGCGGACGGCGAGGCCCGCCTGCTGCTGCTCGGCACGCCGGAACAGTTCGGCGCGGCCGTACCCGAGGGCATGACCGTTGTGCCGATCGCCTGCCAGAGCGAAGGCGCGCTCGAGGTCTACATCGAGCCGGTGCTGCCCGCGCCGCACCTCGTGGTCGTCGGCCGCTCGCCGATGGCCTCCACGCTCGCCGACCTCGCGCGCGCCCTCGGCTGGCGTGCCGTGCTCATCGACGGCCCCGACTTCACCTCGGCCGACGCCGGCGAGCGCTCGATGGTCGTGGTGGCCACGCAGGGGCACCACGACGAAGAGGCGGTGGAGCAGGCGGTCGCTGCCCGGCCCGCCTACCTGGGGCTGGTCGGCTCGCAGCGCCGCGGAGCCACGCTGCTCGGCTACCTGGCCGAGCGCGGCGTACCCAGGGACCGGCTGGAGAAGGTCCGCGTGCCGGCTGGCCTGGACCTGGGCCGGACCACGCACGAGGAGATCGCGGTCGCGATCCTCGCCGAACTTGTCCAGCTGCGCGCGTCCGGCGCGCTGCCCCGGCAGCGCGCCGGGGCAGGAGCGACGGCAGCGGCGGGATCGGGCCGCGCAGCGGAAGCGGCACACCAGACCGACCCGGTCTGCGGCATGACCGTGACGGCGGCCCGTTCAGGCAAATCACTGGAGTACGACGGCTCCACTTATTACTTCTGCTCGACGGGCTGCCGGCGGGCGTTCGAGAACGACCCCGCCGCCTACGTGAAGAGAGAGACCCGATGCTGATCAGAAACGAGTTCGAGGTCGCCGAGCCGGTCGACAAGGTATGGCACTTCTTCGACAACATCCCCCAGGTCGCAGCCTGCCTGCCGGGCGCCGAGCTGACCGAGGACCTCGGCGATGACAAGTACAAGGGCCGGGTGGCCGTCCGGATGGGCCCGGTCCGGCTGCAGTTCGGTGGCACCGCCGAGATCACCGAACGCGACGAGGCGGGCAAGCGCGTGGTCGTGCATGCGTCCGGCGCCGAGGAGAAGGGCCGCGGCCAGGCCAGCATGGTCATCACCGCGACGCTGACCCAGGCCGGCCGCGGCACCAAGGTCGGCGTCGCCCAGGACCTGCAGCTCTCCGGCGCGGCCGCGCAGTACGGCCGGGGCATGATCTCCGACGTCACGGCCGTGCTCATGCGTGATTTCTCCGCGAACATGCAAGACCGGATCGAGCGCCTGGAACGTGGCGAGTCGCCGGAAGAGATCGCCGCCGCGGCCGTCACGCCAGCCGGTGGCCTCACGCTCGGCCTGCGCGCCGCGCTGATGGCGCTGACCCGGGTGTTCCGCAGGTTCTTCATGCCGTACCAGCCAGCGAGCTGACGCTAGAGGAGGAGAACGAGCAATGGTCTTGTGGTGGATCGGGAACATCATCCTGCTGGTGGTGATCTTGCCCGTGGTCATCTTCCTGCTCAACCGGGTGCTTGCCGCGCTCGAGCGGATCCGGGGAGCCACGGACGCGATCCTGTCCGGCGGCGTGGCCCTGGTCGGTGAGCTCGACGGCGTGCCCGAGGCGCTGGCCACAACCGACGCCACCGTCCACGAAGTCTCAGTCGGCGCGGTCCGGTACGCGGGCTCCGTCGCCAAGCTTCTCGGCTGAAAGGAACGCGGTCATGCCGGCTGCCGCCTGGTTCACACTGATTGTCGCCGCGCTGATCATCGCGATCACCGCGGTCGGCCTGCTGCGGGTGATCTTCCACCTGCGGGCCATTCGCGCGACGCTGGTCGCGACTACCGGAGGTGTGCAGGCCGTCGCGCAGCTGACCAGCACCGTCCCCGAACGGCTGACCTCGGTCAACGCGAGCCTCAAGCCGGTCCGCGACTTCTGCGAAGGGGTCTGAGATGAGCACCGGCTGGATAGTGGGCTGGGTCATCGGGATCGTGATCGTGCTGGTGGTAGTGGCCCTGGTGGTGCCGATCCTGCTGCTGGCCCGCTCGATCGGCAACGAGGCACCGAAGATCAACTATGAGCTCGAGAAGGCGGTGCACAACACCGCGCCGCTCGGCGCGCTGCGAACAACCATCGACTACGCCGTGACCATCATCGGCGGGCTGCAGCGCGGCCGCGCCCGGCTGGGAGGTTAGCCATGCACACCCTGGCCATGTCCTCGTCCGAGCACACCAACTGGCTCGTCGCGAACATCGTCGGCCTGGTCGTGGTGGTCGCCGTGGCCGCCCTGCTGACGATCCTGATCGTGCTCGTCAAGATCATCGATCGCCGGGTGGTCACGGTGCGGGACACGCTCAAGGCGGCGGCTGCCAACACCGCGGACGCCGCCCTGATCCCGCAGGTCGCCGACGGCGTCGAGCTGGTCCTGGCCGAAGGCCTGCAGCACCACCTGTTCCTCGGTCGCGTCCTAGGGAAGGTGAAGTCTTGACCGGGCTCGTCGTTTTCAGCGTCATCGACATCGTCCTGCTGGTCGCGGGCCTGGCCGTCTACCTGTACTGGGTCGGCACGCTGCTCACCCGCGTCGCGGGCAACCTCGAGGAGTGCGCCGAGATCGTGCAGACGATCGTGGGGCATGCAAAGCTCATCGGGCCCGGCGTAGGGCACATCAACGAGACCGGCGGCGTGGTCGCCGGAGCGCTTCCGCTGCTGTACGGCATGGCCGAGGAGATCGTGACCGACGTGACGCCGCGGCCCGAGCCGCCCGTCACGCCCGAGCCCGCCCGGCCCGCCTCCGGCACCCGCCGCTCCCGCCTGCACGATGCGGTCGGCTTCACCCCGGGACCCTGAGGAGCTCAGCGTCGCCGCCGTGTCCTGCACGTACATGAGGCGCTGGCCGTCGCGGGCCCAGCCGAACGTCCGCACGCCACGGTCAGCGTCCTCGGTGACCACGCGGGCGGCGGCGCGGTCGATACCGTCCGCCGTGCTGACCGGCGCGACCCAGACGTCCAGCACACCGTGATACGGAGCGATCCAGGCCAGCAGGGTCCCGTCGGGCGACAGCCTCGGCTTGGCGTCGTCTGGGTTCCCGAACAGCACCCGCCTGGGAATCAGCTCAACGTCGCCGGTCATGCCTGGTCGGGGCCTCGCCGGGACACCGGTCCCGTGGTGGGGGCGGAGTACTCGCCAATCCACTCTGCCTTCCAGGATGGGTCGTACTGCTGGTCGTTGCAGCTCGGGCGGTAGATCGCGGTGAGCTCGCGGGCGATCTGCTCGCGGTGCGGCCGGGTGCCGCCGGGCACCTCGAAGGTGCAGATGTAGACCTTCCACTTCGATCCCGCGCGGCGCACCCAGGATGGCGCGCGGGGATGCCGGAACGGGAAGCGCTCGGCTGAGAGGTCGTCGCTGTGGCCGACGTAGATGACCGCGTACTTCTCCGGCTTGGCGTCGGGTTCCGGCTTGCACAGGATCGCGTAGACCGCCGCCGCCTGCGGGGGCGTCCAGCCGCCGAGCAGGCGCGGCCCCTCGAACGGGTAGCCGGCCAGTGATCCGAGGCGGATCATCGCAGGTCGTCTTCTTCCTCGCTGATCGCTTCGGCCCGAACCACCGGGGCCGGGGGCAGGCCCGCCAGGGCGGCGGCCCGTTCGAACTCCGCCGTCGCCTTCTCGATGGCCTGGTCGCGGCTTGGCGCGTCCACGACCAGCTGAGCCCCGTACCTGCTGCTGCCGATGCCGGTTGCGATGCCGTCGCTGGCCGCGACCGCGTCAGCCAGCTCGACGATCTGCTCCCGGGTCGCCGCGCGATCGCCTTCGGCCTCGATGCCAACGCTCCATCTCACCCGGCGGCTCCCTAACTCAGTGTCGGCAGCAGCGTCGCGAACTCTTCCAGGCTGCTCAGATCATGCCCGGACAGGGTCAGGTCGATGTGCGGCGCGGCGACCATCATGCCCAGCACGGCGGGCCGGAAGTTCTGGTTATCGCCCTTGTGCGGATTCATCCATACCACCCGGTGGCTCAGCCTGGCGAGCCGTTCCATGGCCCCCGCGAGGACCTCGGGGTCGCCGCGGTCGAGGCCGTCGGAGCAGATCACCACGATCCCACCGCGGCAGAGGCCGCGCCGCCCCCATTCTCTGACGAACGCGTCCAGTGAAGCGCCGATCCTGGTCCCGCCCTCCCAGTCGAACACGGTCTGCGCGGCGAGCTCGAGCGCGTCGTCCGGGCGCCGGTGATCGAGGGCCTTGGTCACCCGGGTGAGCCTGGTGCCGAAGCAGAACACTTCGACCCGGGACGCCGCGCGTTTCGCCGAGTAGGCGAACTGCAGCAGGTTGCGCGAGTAGTCGGCCATCGAGCCGGAGACGTCCAGGATCAGGATCAGCGGCCGCAGCCGGACTCTGCGCCGCCGCCAGTACAGCTCGGCGGGCTCGCCGTGCATGCGCAGCGACTCCCGCACCGTACGGCGCAGGTCAGGGGAGCGTCCCGACGGCGCCTTCGTGGTGCGCCTGGTCCGCCGCTTCGGCGGGGTCAGCCGGATCCTGGCCATGATCCGCCGCACCGCGGCGAGCTCCTCGGGCGTGCAGGCCGCGAACGACCTGTGCCGGAGCGCCTCGGCGTCGGACGCCATCAGGCCGAGCGTTGCCTGCTCGTCCTCGTGCCCGGCCGCGGGAGGCTCGGTGGCGGGGACCTCGAGCACGGCCCCGGCCTCGGCCGTCACCTGCGCCTTGAGGGTCAGCAGCTCCGGGACCGGGTCGGCGCCGCCGAGGAAGTACCTGCGGAACACCTCGTCGTACACCGGGATGCTCTCCCGCCTGGTCACCAGCGTGCTGCGGCCGGCCCAGTACAGATCGACCAGGTCGGAGGGGTCCAGCAAGCTCGCCGCGGAGGTGAAGGTCAGGATGTCACCGGACCCGATCGCGAGCCCCGCCGAGCGCAGCTCGCGGGAGAAGCCGACCAGCGCGGCGAGGATCGGGGACCGGTACGCTGCGCGCGTGGCGGGTTCAGCCACCGGACGTGATCTCTGCCAGGTTGTCGCGCACCAGCTCGAGGTCGTCGCGTTCCTTGACCACCGCGCCGAGCGTGTCGTCGGCACTCGCCTGATCAAGGTCGGTGGCTCCCAGAAAGTCCAGGGTGCGGACCCAGTCGATGGTCTCGGCGACCCCCGGCGGCTTGGCCAGGTCGAGCTCGCGCAGCCGGTTGACCGCCGCGACCACCTTGCGGGTCAGCGTCTCGGACACCCCGGGCTGGCGTATCAGCACGATCTCCACCTCGCGTTCGGCGGCCGGGTACCCGATCCAGTGGTACAGGCAGCGCCGCTTCAGCGCGTCGTGCAGCTCGCGGGTGCGGTTGGAGGTGAGGATGGCGAGCGGCGGGCTCTCAGCCCGGATCGTGCCGATCTCCGGGATCGTGATCTGGAAGTCGGAGAGCAGCTCGAGCAGGAAGGCCTCGAACTCGTCGTCGGCGCGGTCCACCTCGTCGATCAGCAGCACCGCCTGGTCGCCAGCCCTGACCGCCTCGAGCAGCGGCCGCTCCAGCAGGAACTTGGGGCCGAACAGCTTGTCGACCGCCGTGTCGTCGGAGACCTGGTGCTCCGACAGCGCCCGGATCTGCAGCATCTGGCGGGCGTAGTCCCATTCGTAAAGCGCCTGGTTGGTGTCGATGCCCTCGTAGCACTGCAGCCGGATCAGCCTGCGGCCCAGCACGTCAGCAAGGACCTTGGCGACCTCAGTCTTGCCGACCCCGACCTCGCCCTCAAGCAGGATCGGGCGGTGCAGGTTCAGCGCGACGAACAGCGCTGTCGCCAGCCCCCGGTCGGCGAGATAACTCCCCTGGCGGAGGGTCTCGGTGAGCTGGCCGACGGTCTCAGGACGCTCCATGCGGCGCTCTCCTCACCGTCGGCCCAGCGAAGCGGCAGCGGATGGGCACGGGGCGGTGGGCAGGGGGCGGGCGGCTCGCTGGCAAATCAGCGGACTTCTGCCGAACCGAGCACCAGGTCGCGGATGCTTCCCGTCTCCTCGTTCAGCTTGCCCTCACGCTGCAGCCTGTTCCGCCACGCGGCGCGCAGGTCGCCGTCCTCATCCGCCAGCCCGTCAAAACCGACATCTGCCATCTTCTTGCAGGCCTTGGTCGGGCCGCAGTCCTCGTCGAGATCCGCGCTGGTCTGTCCCTGGGCGCTCCATACCTCGCGAAGCACTTCCCTGGCGTCATCCATCTGCGGGTACCTTCCAGCCGGTGCTGCTGTCCTAGCCTCGACTCTAATTCCTCACCGCTAGCTGCGGCGACATCGGATTAAGGGTTCTCTTATAGGCTCGGGCGCCGGGCGGCGGTCTCGCGGAAGGCTTTGAGCCCGGAGATCAGCATCGTTGACGCGCGATTCCGGCCGTCCGGCGCCTCCAGGCGCAGGCCTGCCAACCGGACCCCAGTCAGCTCATGCTGGATCCACGTCGCGCCAGACGGGGCTGCCGGATTTGGCCTTCGTGCATTTCGGCGGCCGATGGAAAATGCCAATTCGGACAGCGAGGCCATTAACGTGCTGTTCTGGCATGGGCGATATGTGGCAGCGGTGACCTTCGCGGGTTGCGGGCCATCAGTGACGCGGGCGCGATTCACGTGCTGGACGATGCTGGCGGCAACCACGCGCCCGGGTAGCTGACCGGACACTTACTGTGAGAATTTCGCGTGTTATGACATCGACCCAATGATCGCCATTGCTATGTTGCATTTGGTAGCTTTGGTGCTTGGGGAGGCAACAGATGTCAACGGGGCCATCGAGCGATTCTGCTGAAGCACCACCGGAACCCGAACCGCCATTCACGGCCGGGCGGCGGCATTCATGGCTGGCCAGCCACGGACGGCATCCAGTGACCTGGGCGGTTGCTGGCGTGGTACTCCTCGGCAGCGCCGGGGCGGCGTTGCTGCAGCAGCAGACGGGCGGGCGGGCGCGCACCGAGTCGGTCTACTGCGGCCTAGTCAAATGTGCGGTCCTGCGCTCGGTTGCTGATTCATCTACCGCAACTGTCGCAGTTCCGGGCCCGAGTCCGGCCCTGCCATCGCCCAAGGCCCCATCGAGCGCTCCGGCGTCCACGCCAACCCCGGCGACGACGCCAGCGCCAACCCCGGCGCCTTCGAAGCTGCCGAAGCCGGTGGCTACTCCGAAGCCGGCACCCGCCTCTTCGCCCAAGCCGCCCGCGACGCCAACGCCGAATCCGTCGCCGACATGGGCGCCGGGGCCCCCGCACTGGCCGTGGCCGCCCACCTGGGGATGGCCGTGGGGCGGCGGAGGCGGTCGGCACTCCCGGCCACTAAGCGATCGCTGGCAGCCAGGTGGCCACGCCTGGCGGGGCTGGTGAGGTTTCCGGTCGATGCACGCTTGCGCCACCACTGAGGCATATCCACCGCTTCTAGCTGCGGCGATCCCTCAGAGGGTCGTTAGCATTCCGTATGATCCGGGGGTGCTGGCCCGCAGATGACGCTATGGTTGCGTAATTGCCCAGCTAAGAGCATTGTGCCGGGACTGCCCCCGGATTCCGGCTGATGCGGGCTGTGGGTGGGGCATGGCTTCCCCCTTTCGGCCCCGCCAGCTCCCCCGTGCTCGCGGGGCCAGCCATGCCGCGCACCGCGCTCGCACTGCGCTACCTCGCTCGCACTACCTCGCTCGGATGACGCAGAGTCGCTCCCCAGCATGACGACACGGGCTTCGCCTCCGGGCAGGCTTGGCAATGGTGGCTGCCGACCGCCAACGGGCGGGGGTCCGACGCCGCACAGCCGGGCGGCGGCAGCCACCGCCAGCCGATGACGATGCGGCTGTTCCGGAGCGAGAGCGGGCGCACCCTGCTCGCGCTCAAGACCCACGCCGACGGGCTCCCCTGACGGACCGGCTCCCCTGCGCTCAGGCCGATATCACGATCATCACCGTGTGGCCAATCTTGATCTTGTCACCTTTCTTCACCCGCTGGGCCGCGTGGATCCGGCGGCCGTTGAGCCACGTTCCATTGGTTGAACCGAGGTCCTTGACGTACCAGAGTCCGTGAGCGATCTGGAACCGGGCATGCTGGTTCGATGCGAACTCGTCAGTGATGGCCAGCGTGCCTTGACGGCCCGCAGTGAACTCGCCGTGGAAGGTGTGGCTCTGATCCCCGGCCTGGATCTGCAGCGACTGGGTCACGATGGGAGCGGCATCGGCGAGGGTGACTCCGGTCTGGCCCGCAACGGCGGAAACCGCTGCCCTCCAGGCTTGCTGCTCCGGTTCGGTGGTCTCCTCCCATGGCGGAAGAGACTCGGGGTGGGCGCCCCGGTGAGCTTCGTAAGCTGTCCGGGCGAGGGATTCAAGGCCGGCGTTTGTCACCTCATCGATGATGCCAGAGGGGTGGTAATGGCTTCTCCGAAAGCCATGTCTCGTCCACCCGCGGCCGGACCATCTGTCCGGCCATTTCCTGCGTGACCGGAAAGATCTCCCGGGAGGATATTCGTATGCGACGGGCCGGGTTTGGTATCTAAGGTGCAGGGTGTGAACGAGGCGCTGGGCGCAGGTGCCGCTGGACGCGCTGGCCTACCGGACCCGGGAACTAGGCCCGCGCTGGGACGCCCTGGCCCGGGATCCCGAGGCGCCGGGCCGCGAGGTGACCACCCGGGACTGACCGGCCGGCCAATCAGCCGACCGGCGGCTGCGCGGGCCGGGCCGAGGATGGCGCCCTGAACCGCCGCAACCGCACGCTGTTGCCCACCACAAACGCTGACGAGGCAGCCATCGCCGCACCGGCAATCAGCGGGTTCAGGAACCCCACGGCGGCTAGCGGGATCGCCGCGATGTTGTAGCCAAATGCCCACGTGAGGTTGCCCCGGATTGTGCCCAGCGTGCCGCGGGCAAGGGCGATGGCGTCGGGCACCGCGCCGAGGTCGTCACGCAGCAAGATCAGGTCTGCCGCGGTGATCGCCACGTCGGTTCCAGTGCCCAGGGCCAGCCCCAGATCGGCGGCGGCAAGGGCGGGCCCGTCGTTGACCCCGTCGCCAACCATGGCTACCCGGTGACCATCTGCCTGCAGGCCGGCGATCACCGCAACCTTGCGGTCGGGCAGTGCAGTGGCGATCACTTCGTCGGTGCCGACGACGGCCGCTACCGCCTCGGCGGTGGCCTCGCTGTCCCCGGTCAGCAGTACGGTGCGCAGGCCCAGCCGCCGCAAGTCCGCGACGGCGGCAGCAGCCGACTGCTTGACCGTGTCAGCGACCGCCATCGCCCCGCGGACCTGGCCGTCCCAGCCCGCAAGCACCGTCGTGCACCCGGCCTGTTCCCAGCGCCGGCACTGGTCGGCTACGGATGCCGGGACGGTCATCCCCTGCTGGCGGAGCAGGCCATCGCGGCCGACGACCACCTCATGACCGTGCACGGACCCGCGGGCACCCAGGCCGGGCAGGGCGGCAAACCCGGCCGCCTGCGGCAGCGGCCCAAGTTCCTTGACCGCCGCCTGGCTGATCGCCGCGGCCACCGGGTGCTCCGACGCCTGCTCCACCGCCCCGACGTACCGGAGCAGCACCTCGCGGCTGACCCCGGCCGCCAGCACGCCGGTCACCGCCATCACGCCGGTAGTGACCGTCCCGGTCTTGTCCAGTACCACGGTGTCAACCGCGCGGGAGGCCTCCAGCGCCTCATACCGTTTGATGAAGATCCCCAGCTGCGCACCCCGGCCACAGGCCACCATCAGGGCCGCCGGGGTGGCCAGCCCCAGCGAGCACGGACACGCGATGATCAGGACCGCCAGGGCGGCACTGAACGACGACTGCGCCGTGCCGCCTGCCAGCAGCCACCCGGCCAGGGTCAGGCCCGAAGCCGCCAGCACCGCGGGAACGAACACGGTGCAGATGCGGTCGGCGAGCCGCTGGATCGCTGCCTTCTGAGACTGTGCGGACTCCACTAGGCCGACGAGATGGGCTAGCTGTGTGTCGCTGCCCACCTTGACCGCGCGCACCACCAGCCGTCCGCTCACCACCACCGTGCCAGCGGTGACGAGGTCACCCTCGGCGGCCTCGGCCGGCGTCGACTCCCCGGTCATCATGCTGCGATCGACCGCGGACTGGCCGAACTCCACCTCGCCGTCGGCGGCGATCCGCTCGCCCGGCCGGACCACGAAACGCTGGCCGGCTGCCAGGTCGTCGGCCGGCACCCAGCGCTCGGTGCCGTCCGCCGACAGCACGCACGCGTCCCGGGCCGCGGCGGCGGCCAACTCGCGCATCGCATCCCCGGCATCCCGGCGGGCCTTGGCCTCGTACAGCCGTCCTGCCAGCAGGAACGTCGTGACGGAGGCGGCGACCTCGAGGTAGATGCCGCCACCGGAGGCGTGCAGCAGCAGATGCCAGGCGCTGACCCGAGCCTGGTCGCGGTCCAGCACGAACATCGCGTACGCCGACCAGCCGCACGCCGCGGTGATGCCCAGCGATACCAGCGTGTCCATCGAGACCGAGCCGTGCCGGGCGTTACGCAGCGCGGCCTGGTGAAACGGCCAAGCCGCCCAGATCACCACCGGTGCCGCGAGCGCCACCAGAGTCCACTGCCAGCCCGGGAACCGGAACGATGGAAACAGCGACAGCAGCACGGATAGATCACTGAGCGGAACGAAGAAGATCAGCGCAAGAATCAGCCGACGGCGCAGATAGGTAACCCGGTCCGCATCCGGTCCGCCGCGGGGAGCATCATCCGCCGGGAATTCGCTGCCCGGCCCGCGGGCGAGCACGTCGGCGCCATAGCCCGCCCGCTCGATCGCCTCGATCAGTACCTGCACCGAAACCGTCGCCGGCGCGGTAACCCTGGCCCGTTCAGTCGCGAGATTCACGGTCGCCGAGACGCTGGCGATCGCGTTGAGCTTCTTCTCAACCCGGACAGCGCAGGCGGCGCACGTCATCCCGCGGACCGAGAGGTCAACCTCCCGGGGCGCAGATGACGCCTCACCCGTAACCGCCGCCGATGACATAAGACGCAGCCTCCAGGCCGGACCGGCCAGCCGCAGGTAATACCGCACCGGAAATCTACCCATCGCGGAAAGCAGCCTGCAATATCGGGCCGGCATTATGTCGCCGCGGCCCGGCCGCGCCGCGCCGCCTGCGCCTCAAGATCCTCAACAGCGGCTACCGGCCCGGAACCAAGCTGCTGTTCGCGGTCATCCGGCTGTTCTCCGGGCAGCCGGTACCAGACGCAGCCAAGCTGGTGTTCTACCGGCCCGATTTCTACGGCGCCCGGGCAAAGAAGTTCACCCACGAGGCGATGCGCGGGCCGTCTGCCTGGTCGGTCGGCGACCGGGAGCTCACAGCGGCCTACGTGTCAAAAGTTAATGATTCCGCGTTCTGTATCGGCGCCCACACCGCGACCGCGAGCCAGGCGTACCAGGACGGCGCGAAGGTTCAGGCGGTGCTCGCCGACCTGGATTCGGCTCCCGTCGAGGAGCCGCTCCGGGCAACGCTGCGGATGCTGGGCAAGCTGACGGCTGAAGGAGAGGTAAGCGCCGACGACATGCGGCAAGCACTCTCCGCCGGTGCCTCACCCCAGCAAATCGAGGATGCACTGGCGGTCTGCGTCGCGTTCAACACGACCGACCGGCTCGCCGACGCGTTCGGCTTCGAGGTGCTCGGTCCGGAAGGCTTCGAGGCAGGAGCGAAGTACCTGCTGAAGCGTGGTTACCGCTAGGGAAGTATTCGGAGGTAAGCGTTCCGAACTAGGGGTCAGCTCGCCGGCCCGGCCGGTCGCCGGTTATAGCTTCGGCAGCTTGTCGAGCGGGAACCCAACGCTTGTGTCGGCTGCTGGATCATGCGAGCGGGCTGCGGAGGCCATCTGCTGTTCAACGGCCGGGTCGGGGTAGCCGGTTTCGACCGGCTCTGCGAACCATCCACACCTGCATACAGCGCTGTAGTAGGGAAGCTGGTCGCTCTTCTTCAGATATACGTAGACGACGCCTGCTTGGTGCTCAGGCTTGCGGCCGCGGCCGAAGATACCCACAACGCGGCAGGCTAGCTTCTCAGGGCTCGTTCCGCCATATCAAGGCACTGCGCGACCGGAGCCCTCCCGATCAGGTGCCGGGTTGAGGTGGGCAAGCGCGGGGAGGCGCAGAGGATGGCGACTTTCGCGATGATTCACGGCGCCGGGGATGTCGGCTGGTACTGGCATCTGGTGGAGAGGGAGTTGCGGTCGCGAGGACACGAATCGGTGGCGCCCGATCTGCCGTGTGAGGACGATTCCGCCGGACTGCCCGAGTACGCCCGCACCGTGGTCGAGGCGATCGGCGACCGGGATGACGTGGTCGTGGTGGCTCAGTCGTTCGGCGGCTTTACCGCGCCGCTAGTCGCCGACCAGGTTCCGGTTCGCACCCTCGTCCTGCTGACCGCCATGATCCCCGCCCCGGGCGAGCGACCTAATGACTGGATGGCCAACACGGGCTTCGACCGGGTTATGCGCGAACAAACGCAGGAAGACGTGTTTTACCACGACGTGCCGCGCCACGTGGCCGACCAGGCCCGCAGCAAGTCACGCGGGCAGTCGGACGCTCCGGGGCACAGCCCGTGGCCGCTGAGCGCGTGGCCGGACGTGCCGACCAGGTTCATCCTGTGCACCGAGGATCGCTTCTTCCCGCCCGATTTCATGCGCCGGGTGGTCGCGGACCGTCTTGGCATTACTCCTGATGAGATTGCCTCTGGTCACTGCGCCGCGCTCAGCCACCCGAAGGAACTGGCGGACATGCTCGTTAGCTACGCAGCTGCATCAGGTCGCTGAACGAGCCCACCTCTCCTGCGCAGGCGGCGCCGCGGCCGTCGCGCCAGGGTCTACGGGCGCTCGGGCAGTTGCATCGGGACCTGGAAGCGTCGCACCTCCTGCGGCCAACCGCAGGCCACCGCGATCTTTCCCGCCCATAGCCGCGCCGCCTCCTCGTCGGCCACATCTACGACGGTGAAGCCGCCGATGTGCACCACGGCCATAGGTTAGGTTCCCAGGCCCGCATGCAGGAGGTAGTCACCAGCGTGTTCCCTGACCGGCTCGTGGATGGCCACGTGACCCGGCAGCAGCAACTCACCCGGGCCCTGTGGCTGGTCTCGGCCTCGGTCACGTTTGGCCTGGTGTCCGGGTCGATCTCGTTGATCACCGGCCTGCATGGTCACAGCCTCGGGGTATTCGCTGTTGGCCTGGGTGTTCTAGCCGATGTCATCGGGTCGGCCACGCTGATCTGGCGGTTTAGGGCTGAACGGCACCGACCCGGCCAGTCAGCCGTGCACGAACGGCGGGCCTCCGTCATTGTCGCCGCCGCCCTGGCCGTCGTCGCCGTGGTCCTGACGGCCGAGTCCATGAGCGCGCTGGCCAGCGGCTCGCGTCCTGGCACGTCGGCCATCACGTTGATCGCTGCAGGCGTGTCCCTTGCCGTGCTCGCCCCATTGGCCTATGCCAAGCGGCGGCTGGGCAGGTGCATGGCCAGTCGCGCGCTGCAAGGTGATGGCACGCTTAGCGGCATCGGGGCCGCCACCAGCCTGCTGGCTCTGGCTGCTCTCGCACTAAATGGCGCGCTCGGCTGGTGGTGGGCCGACCGGGTCGCGGCCCTGATCGTCGCGGCTGCCGCCGCCGTCGAAGCCTGGCACACCGCACCGCATCACCGCCTGTCAGGCCCGCCTGCACCGTGAGCGCCTAGAGTGAGCATCGCCGCCGCGACCTCATCGGCGGCCCCATCAGGGATCGCCGTCGCGGCGCGTTCGAGCACGAGCAGCCGCGCACCGGGGATCTCGCGCGCGAGCGCTTCTCCGTTGCCGACAGGAAAGAACGGGTTTCGGCGACCGTGCACTGCCAGCGCCGGGATCGCCAACTCGGAGAGGTCGCCGCGCGGCGCCGGGGTCGCCGCCGAGGATCTCCGCGCCGCGGGCGGCAAACTCCGCCACCGCGGCGCGGTCGGACCAGTCGGACATTGAGCGCGAGAACAGCCGGTCCATCGTCGCCGTGTCATGGTCAGGCAGGTCATCATCGACCGGGCCGGCAGCCACAGGCCGCGTTCCGCGAGGGTGACCGCAGAGAACGCGTCCGGGTGGTCGAGCACGGCGATCTGGGCGACCATCCCGCCCACGCCGATGCCCGCCAGATGCGCCTGCCGGTCGTCGAGGTTCCGGGCGAGCGCCGCGGCGTCGGCGGCAAGATCGCGCAGCGTGTACAGCGCCGCCGCCGGTTTGGTGTCAAGCCAGCCTTGACACTGGATCGCCTGCCGCTGTGGCCGCTGCCAGTCGGGTGGTCTGCCATGAGGGGGTCATCTGCCTGCTCCTTCCGCCCCGGCCACAAGAGGGGTGATCGGCTGGGGCCTTCACCCGATAGGTGCCGAGGTTGTGGAGCCGGGAGTGGAGGTCAAGGTGCGGTTAGCCGCTGCTTGACCGCAGCGGACGGCGGAATACGATCACTGCCCGGGTGAATCCCCGGGGTCCTGGCACGACTTCGCGGACGCGCCAGCCGTCCCTCACCACTCCCCCGGTCATGCTGGATCACCGATTCGGTGTCAACCTGACCTTGATACGGTGCCGCCATGAAGCTTCTCCTCACCGATTCTGGTGTCAGGAATGCAAGCATGCTGGCGGCGCTGGTCGACCTCCTGGGCAAACCGATCGCCGAGGCCAGCGCCCTTTGCATCCCCACCGCAGGTTACGGGGGCCCTTACGGGGATCCGGAGGGCCCATGGCGTTTCATCAGCGGGCGGTCCCCTGAACCCATGACCGAGCTGGGGTGGAAGTCGGTAGGCGCGCTGGAGCTGACCGCCCTTCCCAGCATCGACAAAGACCGCTGGGTCTCCTGGGTCCGGGAGGCAGACGCTCTGCTGGTGAACGGCGGCGACGCGCTGTATTTGTGCCACTGGATGCAGGAGTCCGGACTGGCCGGCCTCCTCCCGTCGCTGCGTGACACGGTCTACGTCGGGCTCAGTGCCGGGAGCATGGTGCTGACCCCCCGCATCGGTGAGAGGTTCGTTCACTGGAAGCCGCCCACCGGTAATGACAGCATGCTGGGAGTCGTCAATTTTTCCATCTTCCCGCACCTCGACAGCCCGGACAGAACCGTGGCCGAGGCGGAACGGTGGGCCGCCGGGATAAAGGGCCCGGCGTACGCCATCGACTCTCAAACCGCCATCAAAGTCACCGGCGGCAGCGTCGAGGTAATCTCTGAGGGGCACTGGAAGCTGTTCAACTCGGCAGGATGAACGTCGACGCCTGCGCCTGCCTCCCGATCACCACCGAGATGAGCCGTTGGTGCTCGCCGACGCTATCCATCCGCGGTACCGAGCACTGATCTTGCTAGCGGTGTTCGGCAGCTTGCGCTGGGGTGAGCTGGCTGCTCTGGCCATAGCAGTCCCCGTGCCGCGCTGATCTACCTGCACGGCAGCGATGCCAAGACAGCAGGCGATAGCGGCCACGCTAAGCGAACTGGCCAGCCCGGAGCTGCGGCGGCGGCCTGGTCCTCGACGCCGATCGGGCACGCGAGACGTCGGGCGGATCATGATGAGGGCGCTGTGGATGGCCTGGAGGCCGTGTGAGCTGCGATGTTGTGGGGTGGGCGTGCCAGGACTTGAACCTGGGACCTCTTCCTTATCAGGGAAGCGCTCTAACCGACTGAGCTACACGCCCCGGCGGGCACCCGGATCAACCGCAGATCACGGGCACGCCGGGCTAGGTTACCGCAAGCTCGGGCTCCACGCTCAGTCGGTTTCCTTGAGCGTGACCTCGATGCCGCCGGCCAGGTACGTGACCAGGTTGTAGACCACGGCACCCACCGTGGCCAGGGCGGTTATCAGGACCACGTTCACGGCTCCGACCAGCATCGTGTAGCCGAGAATCCGCGAGGCGGAGAACCACTGTCCGTTGGCGTCAGCCCCGGTGGTTCCCTTGCTCGACGTCACGTCCGTGACCGTCGACTGGATCGAGTGGAACACGCCGAGCTTGCTCAGAACGTAGTACAGGGCGGCGACGGCGACGAACAGGATCACCCAGCCGACAAGGGAGACCATGAAGCTGAACTTCATGACCGACCAGGGCTCGATCCTGGCCAGGACCAGCTGGGCGCGGCGGGTCGGGGCCGTCCCCCTGGGCACGTTTCCGGTCCTGGTGGCCGCGGAGACGCGTTCCTTCACCGCGGCCGGACCTGGCTGAGGTGGCGCCGGGCGGGACGGGCGGGGCGGGCGGGGCGGCTTCTTCGGCTTGGTCTTGGTCTTGGTCAGCGCCGCGAACGGCGCGGTGACCTTGGACGCCATCCCCGCGGATGGCGGCGGAGGCACCTGCGCCGGGTATGGCGGCGGCTGAGTCGGCGCCGTCGCCTGGGACGCCGAGACCTGCGCCTGATATGGCGGAACCCGGAACCTGTCGTCGTGCCCGCTGGTCTCCGAGCCGGCCGTGCCGTATGCGTCCGTCGCGGCGGAGGAGCCGAACCGGTTGCCATGCTCGGCGGGCTCAGCCGACGTGGCCGTTGGGTCGAACGCTATCTGCTGACCGGTATAGGGGATGTCCTGTCCCGGATACGGGACGTCCTGGCCCACCGTGCCGTTTGAGCTAGCGGGCAGCGGCAGGTCCGGCAGCGAGCTGGCGTCCCCTGGTGGGTCGGCTGCGGCCGACTGCACCGGCTCGGCGCTCTCTGGAGCCCCGTCCGATCCGTCGGTGAGCCACAGCTTTGGCTCTACGCGGTGATCCACCCCGTCCTCCTCCGGAACGTTGCCTCCCATGAGGTTATCCCCATATGGCCGTTCTGCGTCCCGTTCGGCTTCGCTGTCGGTGTCCCCGGCAACATCTATGTGACGCCGCAAATCCCCGTCACGTTGCGTGTGAAGACTCGCAGATATTTGCTCGCCCCGCGGCGGCTCGCCATCTTCGTGATTGTCCGTCACTCCTGGTCACCCCCGGTACCAGTTTCGTCACCGTCCTCCGCAGCCTCAGCACCGTTGCCTCCGTCGAGTGACTCCTCGTTGCGTGCAATAGCTACCAGGCTCTGCCCAGAGGCCAGGTTGACCAGCCGTACTCCCATCGTCTGCCGGCCGGACTGCTTGATCTCAGCCGCAGCCGTCCTGATCACCCCGCCGGCGGACGTGATCGCGAAGACCTCGTCCTCGGGCAGCACCATCAACGCGCCGACGAGTTCACCGCGAGCCTCCACAATCCTGGCAGTGAGCACCCCACGGCCGCCACGGCCCTGCACCGGGTACTGGTCGGCCGGCGTGCGCTTGGCATACCCGCCGCCGGTGGCCACGAGCACATCGGCGCCTTCCTGCACCACGTGCATACCCAGCAGCCGGTCGCCATCACCAAAACGCATGCCGATGACGCCCGAGGTCGCCCGGCCCATCGGGCGCATCGCCTCGTCGGTGGCGTGGAACCTGATCGCCTGGGCGTTCTTGCTGACCAGGAGCAGGTCCTCCTCGGCCGAGACCAGCCGGGCGCCGATCATCTCGTCGTCCTCACGCAGGTTGATCGCGATGATTCCGCCGGACCTGGGCGAGTCGTACTCCGAGAGCTTCGTCTTCTTGACCAGCCCGGAAGCCGTGGCGATGACCAGGTACGGAGCGACCGTGTAGTCGGGCAGCGCCAGGACCTCGGCGATCCGCTCGTCAGGCTGGAACGCCAGCAGGTTGGCCACGTGCTGGCCGCGGGCATCGCGCTGCGCCTCGGGCAGCTCGTACGCCTTGGCGCGGTACACCCGGCCCTTGTTCGTGAAGAACAAGATCCAGTTGTGGGTCGAGCTGACGAAGAAGTGCTCGACTATGTCGTCGGCGCGCAGCTGGGCCCCTCGGACGCCCTTGCCGCCGCGGCGCTGGGCCCGGTACAGGTCGGTCTTGGTTCGCTTGGCGTAGCCGCCGCGCGTGATCGTGACGACAACGTCCTCCTCGGCGATGAGGTCGGCCTCGGATACGTCGCCGTCGTAGGCGATGATCTCGGTGCGCCGGTCGTTGCCGTACTTCGCGACGATCTCACCGAGCTCGGTGCCGATGATCTCCCGCTGCCGCTCCGGCGAGGCAAGGATGGCCTCGTAGTCGGCGATCTCCGCCATCAGCTCTTCGTACTCGTTTATCAGCTGCTGCCGTTCCAGGGCCGCCAGCCTGCGCAGCTGCATGTCCAGGATCGCCCTGGCCTGGATCTCATCGATCTCCAGCAGGTCCATCAGGCCCTGCTGCGCCACGGCGGCCGACTCACTACCCCTGATCAGCGCGATGACGTCGTCGATCCGGTCGATCGCCTTGATCAGCGCGCTCAGAATGTGGGCCCGCTCCTGCGCCTTGCGCAACAGATAGCGGGTGCGCCGGACGATGACCTCGATCTGGTGGGTGACCCAGTGCCGGATCATCTGATCCAGCCGCAGGGTCCGAGGCACGCCGTCGACCAGGGCCAGCATGTTCGCGCCGAACGTGTCCTGCAGCTGAGTGTGCTTGTACAAGTTGTTCAGCACGACCTTGGCGACCGCATCCCGCTTCAGCACGATCACCAGGCGCTGCCCGCTGCGGCCGCTGGTCTCGTCCCGCACGTCGGCGATGCCGGTGACCTTGCCGTCGCGCGCCAGCTCGGCAATCTTTGTCGCCAGGTTGTCCGGGTTCACCTGGTACGGCAGCTCGGTCACGACCAGGCAGGTGCGGCCCTTGCGGTCCTCTTCCACCTCGACCACCGCGCGCATCACGATCGAGCCGCGGCCGGTGCGGTACGCCTCCTGGATCCCGCGGCGGCCAACGATCAGGGCGCCCGTGCTGCCGTCAGGGCCACCGGGGAAGTCCGGGCCCTTGATCCGCTCGATCAGCGCCTCGAGCAGCTCCTCGTCGGTGGCCTCGAAGTTGTCCAGGTACCACTGGGCCCCGGCCGCGACCTCGCGCAGGTTGTGCGGCGGGATCTTGGTGGCCATGCCGACCGCGATCCCCTCCGAGCCGTTGACCAGGAGGTTGGGGAACCGGCTCGGCAGCACCACCGGCTCGGCGGACCGGCCGTCGTAGTTGGGCCGGAAGTCGACGGTCTCCTTGTCGATGTCCCGGAGCATCTCCATGGCCAGCGGGGCCAGCCGGCACTCGGTGTACCGCATCGCGGCCGCCGGGTCGTTCCCCGGGGAGCCGAAGTTGCCCTGGCTGTCCACGAGCGGCATCCGCATCGACCACGGCTGCGCCAGCCGGACCAGGGCGTCGTAGATCGCGCTGTCGCCGTGCGGATGGTATTGGCCCATGACGTCGCCGACCACGCGGGAGCACTTGGAGAAGCCGCGGTCGGGCCGGTAGCCGCCGTCGTACATCGCGTACAGCACCCGGACGTGCACCGGCTTGAGGCCGTCCCTGACGTCGGGCAGGGCACGGCCCACGATGACCGACATCGCATAGTCGATGTAGCTGCGCTGCATCTCGACCTGGATATCGACCGGCTCCGTGCGGTCGTGCCCTTCGGGCGGGGCTGGGGCGTTCACGTCGGTCACTGTTCTAACATCTCACTTCCGTGATCAACGGGGGGGTGCCGTGCCGTATGCTCCGGGATCCTCCGTGATCGAGCTGATCAGGTGGCATCGTCCTAGATGTCGAGGAACCTGACGTCCTTTGCGTTCCGCTGGATGAACGCGCGGCGTGCCTCCACGTCCTCGCCCATCAGCACGGTGAACAGTTCGTCAGCCTGGGCGGCGTCGTCCAGGGTGACCTGCCGCAGCACCCGGCGGGCCGGGTCCATCGTGGTTTCCCACAGCTCGGTGGCGTTCATCTCACCGAGGCCCTTGAACCGCTGCACGCCATCGCGGGGCCTGGGGTCCCTGCGGCCGTCGGCGATGCCGGCCTCGATCACCGCGTCGCGCTCCCGGTCGGAATAGGCGTACCCGGGCGGCACGTTCCGGCCCTCCCACTTGATCTTGTACAGCGGCGGCTGCGCCAGGTAGACGTGGCCGGCCTCGACCAGCGGCTTCATGAACCGGAACAGGAGCGTGAGCAGCAGCGTGGTGATGTGCTGGCCGTCCACGTCCGCGTCCGCCATCAGAATGATCTTGTTATAGCGGAGCTTGGTGATATCGAACTCGGCGTGGATGCCGGTGCCCAGCGCGGTGATCATCGCCTGGACCTCATTGTTCTTCAGCACCCGGTCGATCCGGGCCTTCTCCACGTTCAGGATCTTCCCGCGAATCGGCAGGATCGCCTGGAACAGCGGGTCCCGGCCGCCCTTGGCCGAGCCGCCGGCCGAGTCGCCCTCGACCACGTAGACCTCGCAGATCGCCGGGTCGCCGGACTGACAGTCGGCCAGCTTGCCCGGCAGGCCCGAGCCGCCCATCAGGTTCTTGCGGGTCAGGTCGCGGGCCTGGCGGGCCGCGATCCGCGCCCTGGCCGCCTGCGTCGCCTTGATCACGATCGCCTTGGCCTCGCCGGGGTTCCGGTCGAAGAAGTCCCGCAGGTGGTCGTTGCACACCTTCTGCACGAACGACTTGGCCTCAGTGTTGCCCAGCTTGGTCTTGGTCTGGCCCTCGAACTGCGGCTCGGCGAGCTTGACGTGGATGATCGCGGTGAGGCCCTCGCGCACGTCGTCGCCGGTCAGGTTGTCGTCCTTCTCCCGCAGCATGTTCTGCTCACGGGCGTAGCGGTTCACGATCGAGGTGAGCGCCGCGCGGAAGCCCTCCTCGTGGGTGCCGCCCTCCGCGGTGTTGATCGTGTTCGCGAACGTGTGCACGGACTCCGCGTAGGAGCTGGTCCACTGCATCGCGACCTCGGCCGAGATCCCCGGCGCCTCATCACCGAACTCGATGATCGTGTCATGCACCGGGTCCTTGGACGCGTTCAGGTACCGGACAAAGTCGGCGATGCCGCCGTCGTAGCGGTAGGTGACGACATTGGGCTCGCCGTTGATGTGATCGGGACGTTCGTCAGTGATCGTGATAGACAGCCCGCGGTTCAGGAACGCCATCTCCTGCAGCCGCCGCGACAGCGTCTCGAACGACCAGATCGTGCTCTCGAAGATGTCCCCGTCCGGCCAGAACGTGATGATCGTGCCGGTTTCCTCGGTCGGCTCGCCCTTCTGCAGCGGCCCGGTGGGCTCACTGGCCGCGTAGGACTGCCGCCAGACGTAGCCGTCCTTGTAGACCTCGACCTCGAACCGGCTCGACAGCGCGTTGACCACCGACACGCCCACGCCGTGCAGCCCACCGGACACCGCGTACGACTGGCGGTCGAACTTGCCCCCGGCGTGCAGGGTGGTCAGCACCACCTCGACAGCGGGACGGTTCTCGACCGGGTGGTTGTCCACCGGGATGCCGCGGCCGTTGTCGGCGACCCGGACACCGCCGTCGGCGAGCAGGGTCACGTCGATACGGTCGGCGTAGCCAGCCAGCGCCTCGTCAACAGCGTTGTCCACAACCTCCTGAACGAGGTGATGCAGGCCGCGCTCTCCGGTCGAGCCGATGTACATGCCGGGGCGTTTGCGGACGGCCTCCAGCCCCTCCAGAACCGTGATCGAGCGCGCATCGTATGACAAAGCGGAAAACTCCTCCTGAACAAGACAGCCACGCGGGCACTGCCTCGCGGGGACGTCCCCCTTGTCCCCCTCCGGCTGCAGTTACATTTTACCTGGCCGCACCGTCAGCCACAGCCGTCTGCACCAGTCGGCTGCCGGGCGCGAGAGCCCGCCGGGACCCGAGCGCACGGCATGGGGGCCCGGGGGGCTGTCCCCCCCGGCAAAAGCCGGCTGAATAGTCGGCTGACGACCGTGAGGCTCGGCCTGCCGGGCCGAGCGGGCGGCATGGGGGTCCGGGGCCGGCCCCCGGATAAACACCTTTCAGCCGTATGTGTCGCGCGGCCCCCGGCCGCCGCGCACCTTCCATTCCCCCGGGCGGCGCGCCGGTCCCGCTGCCCCAGCGGGACCGCGGACCCGCACCCGCTGCACCGAGCCGTCGCCGAGCTCGTCGTTGAGCCTGCGGACCAGATGCGCCGCGAGCAGCCGGACCTGGGTCGCCCAGGCGGTGGAGTCCGCCGTGACAGTCAGTTCACCATCCGTCAGGGACTCGGGCCGGGTGTGCCCGGCGAGCTCAGGGCCGACAATCTCGGCCCACCGCCCGAAAACCGACCCCACGGCGGCCGCCTGACGCCAGCCGCGCGCGTCGATCAGGCCGCCGATCGCGGCGTTCAGCGGCTCCGGGTCGTCGCGCCGGGGCCTGCGGCCGGGCCGGCGGCCCGCGGCCGAGTCGGGGGAGGCGTCACGTTCCGGCCGCCTGGCCTGAGGGCGGGCTGGCCGGTTCCCCTTGGCGAGAGCGTCAGCCTTCGCCTTGGCCAGGGCCTCACGGGCGACCCGCGCCAGGTCTGCATCGTCAGGCACGGAAGACCGCCCCGCCGGACACCTCGAATCGCTGGCCCGCCAGGAGCGCGGGCACATCGGCGGGCACGGCCGCGGTGACGAGCACCTGCTCGGCGCCGGAGACAAGGCCGGCCAGGCTTTCCCGGCGCCCGCTATCGAGCTCGGCGAAGACGTCGTCCAGCATCAGCACTGGATCGTCACCGCCGGAGCGCAGCAGGTCGTACGCTGCCAGCCGGAGCGCGAGCGCCAGCGACCAGGACTCGCCGTGGCTGGCGTAGCCACGGGCAGGCAGTTCCCCGATGCGCAGCTCGAGGTCGTCCCGGTGCGGGCCGACCAGGCAGACGCCGCGCTCCAGCTCGGCCCGGCGGACCCGGGCCAGGGACTCACGCAGCCCTTCGGCCAGCGCCGCCCGATCGGCGCCGGGCTCGTCTTCCCGCCCGGACTGCCGGTAGCTCATCCCGGTGGTCATGGGCTCGCCGGACACCGCCGCGTAGGCCTTGGCGGCCAGCGGCCGGAGCGCCGCCGTCAGCTCCAGCCGTCCCGCTGTCAGTTCCGCGCCGTTGGTTACCAGGTGATCGTCCCAGACCTCGAGCGCGCTGGGCGCCGCGCCGCCCGCGGCACCCGCGCCGCCCCCGCCGCCCTGCCCGGTGAACCGGGCCGCCTTGGCGGACTTCAGCAGGGCGGTCCGCTGCCGCAGCACCCGGTCGTAGTCCGCCCGGACGCCGGCGAACCGCGGCCTGATGGCGACCAGGAGCTCGTCGAGATAGCGCCGCCGCTGGTCCGGGTCGCCCTTGACGATGGACAGGTCCTCCGGGGCGAACAGGACGCAGCGCAGCGTGCCCAGCGCCTCCCGCGGCCGCGGCAGCGGCACCCGGTTCAGCTGGACCCGGTTTGCCTTGCCCTGGTTTATCTCTATTTCGACCAGGCTGTCGCGTTCCGCGGAGGTCATCGCGGCCCGCAGGATCGCGCGCTGCGCACCGTGCCTGATCAGCGGGGCGTCGGTGGCGACCCGGTGACTGCCGAACGTGGCGACGTACGCCGCCGCCTCTACCAGATTGGTCTTGCCCTCACCGTTCGCCCCGGTGAACGTGGATACACCCGGCGCAAGTTCGACGTCGGCAGCCGCGTAGCTGCGGAAGTCGGTCAGCGCCAGCCTGCTCAGGTGCACGCCAGCGAGATTACTGCGAACTACCCGCCAAGACGGATCGGCATGAGCAGGTACCGGTAGTCGGTCTGGCCATCGGGCGAGGGCTTGCCGGTGATCAGCGCTGGCTTGCCCGCCTCGGTGAACGAAATCCGGACCGTGTCCGAGTCGATCGCGGTCAGCCCGTCCAGCAGGTACTGCGGGTTAAACGCGATCGACAGCTCGTCGTCGCCGTCGAAGCTCGCCTCCAGCACCTCGACCGCCTGAGCCTCGTCGCCGGTGCCGGCCTCGAGCACCAGCTGGCCCGGCGTGAAGGCCAGCCGCACCGCGGTGTTGCGCTCCGCCACCAGGGCGACCCGCTTCACCGCCTCGGCCAGCAGCGGAGTGGCCAGCTCGGCCGTGTAGTTGGCGTGGCTGGGCAGCAGCGCCTGGTGCCGCGGGAACTCGCCGCCGAGCAGCCTGGTCGTGGCCTGGCGCCCGCCGCCTTCGAAGCCGATCATCCCGTCGCCGCCCGCGCCGTCGGTTCCGTCGCCGGGCAGCGCAAGCGCGATCGCCACCTCGGCTCCGGACGTCAGCGACCGCGCCGTCTCGGCGAGCGCCCTGGCCGGCACCAGGACCGCAGCTGACAGGCCCGGCCTCGCCGGAGTCCACCGCAGTTCCCGCACGGCCAGCCGGTAGCGGTCGGTGGAAATCAGCGTCAGCGTTTCGCCCTCGATCTCGATCCGGACGCCGGTCAGCGCGGGAAGGGTGTCATCCCGGCCCGCCGCGGTGGCCGACTGGCTGACCGCCGAGGCGAACGCGTCGCTGCCCACCGTCCCGGCGGCCGGCGGCATCTCGGGCAGCGCCGGGTATTCCTCCTCCGGCATGGTCAGCAGCGTGAACGTGGCGCTGCCGCAGGTCAGCACCGCTTTGCCACCCTCGGACGCGATCTGCACCGGCCGGCCCGGGAGGCTGCGGCTGATCTCGGCGAGGAGCCTGCCGGAGACCAGGGCGCTGCCCTCCTCCTCGGTGATCACCGGGACGGTGGCCTGGGCCGATACGTCGTAGTCGAAGCTGGACAGCGTGAGGTCGTCACCGGCCTGCAGCCGCATACCGGCGAGCACGGGCACGGTGGGGCGGGCCGGAAGGGCGCGAGCCGTCCACGCCACGGCGTCGGCCAGAACGTCACGCTCAACCTGGATCTTCACAGGGAGCATCCTCCTGTTGGTCGGCTTACTTCTGTTCTTGGTCTTAAGTAATTGAGAGAAAAGTAGTCGTCATAGGGTCGGTGGATTCTGGGGATATCCAGCGCCGCAGCAGGTCAGCGGCGCCTGGGGCGTCCACAGTGGCTGTGGCTCCCCGGTGGGCGAAGGTGCCGGGCGATGTGGATACCCCGCGGATGCCCGCCGGATGTCCTGTGATTACCCCCCGGTTAGCCGGAGTTTTCCTCCGGCGACCGGCGTCTGTCCACACATTTATCCACAGCCTGTGTGCGCTGATTATTCTTGCAGCCACTGGTATGGGAACCTTCACCGCGCGTTCACCCGGACAGCGCCTGCTGCTTGATTCGGTTGGTGAGCTCGGTGACCTGGTTGTAGATCGACCGGCGCTCGGCCATCAGCGAGCGGATTTTCTTGTCGGCGTGCATCACCGTGGTGTGGTCGCGGCCGCCGAACTGCTGGCCGATCTTGGGCAGCGACAGGTCGGTCAGCTCGCGGCAGAGGTACATCGCGATCTGCCGCGCGGTGACGAGGACCCGGGAACGGGAGGTGCCGCACAGGTCGTCGATGGAAAGCCCGAAGTATGAAGCCGTCTGGCCCATGATCGTCGCCGCGGTGATCTCCGGTCCCTGTGCCTCGGGGATCAGGTCCTTCAGTACGAACTCGGCGAGCTGAAGGTCGACCGACTGCCGGTTCAGGCTGGCAAACGCGGTGACCCGGATCAGCGCGCCCTCGAGCTCCCGGATGTTGGTCGAGATCCGGCTCGCGATGTACTCGAGCGCGTCGGGCGGCGCGTTGAGCCGGTCCTGTACCGCCTTCTTGCGCAGGATCGCGATCCGGGTCTCCAGCTCGGGCGGCTGGACGTCGGTGAGCAGCCCCCACTCGAACCGGCTCCGCAGCCGGTCCTCCAGGGTGACCAGCCGCTTGGGCGCGCGGTCGCTGGAGATCACGATCTGCTTGCTGGCGTTGTGCAGCGTGTTGAACGTGTGGAAGAACTCCTCCTGGGTCCCTTCCTTGTTCTCCAGGAACTGGATGTCGTCCACCAGCAGCACGTCGACGTCGCGGTACCGGCGCCGGAAGCCGTCCTGCTTGCCGTCCCTGATCATGTTGATGAAGTCGTTCGTGAACTCCTCCGAGCTCACGTACCGCACCTTGACGCCCTGGTACAGGCTCTGGGCGTAGTGGCCGATGGCGTGCAGCAGGTGAGTCTTGCCTAGCCCCGAGTCGCCGTAGACGAACAGCGGGTTGTACGCCTTGGCGGGCGCCTCGGCCACCGCGACCGCGGCCGCGTGGGCGAACCTGTTGCTCGAGCCGATGACGAACGTCTCAAAGGTGTACTTGGGGTTGAGCCGGGCCTGGACCGGGCGGCCGGCGCTGTTGCCCGCGCCCGGCAGGAATCCGCCCGGGCCGTGGAGCTGGCCGTCGAGGCCGGGACCGTCAGGCCGCATGTCGCCGGCTGAGATGCCTTCGCTGCGGCCGCGGCCCGCCGGGCCGCGATCGGGGCCGAGACCGAGCATGTCGCCGCGCGCGCCGAGAACGGGGTACTCACCGCTGGCTGGGCCGAACTGGCCGATGCCGGAGCGGAACTCGCCTGACGGCGGCCCGCCATCGTCGGTTATCCGCTGCAGCGGCCCGGTGGTCGCATCGGCGGATTCGTCATCCGGCCCGCCGCGCATGTCGTCCAGATCCGGAACGCCAGGCAGCCCGGGCGGCCGGGCGCCATTGTCGGCGGCCGCCGTGGGGTCGACGGTGACCGCGAGCTGGATGCTCCGCCCGAGTTCCCTGGACAGCGTGTTGGTGATCAGGGCTCGCAGCCTGGTTTCCAGCTGCTCCTTGACGAACTCGTTGGGGGTGGCGATCAGCGCTGTGTTCTCGACCAGACCCAGCGGCCTGGTGAGCTGCAGCCACGCCCGGTGGGCCGGCTCAATCTGCATCCCGGCTAGCTCGGCCAGCGATCGGGCCCAGACTTCCGCGAGGTCTGTTTCACTCATCGGCCGTTCACCTCGCGCCCCCACATATGATCAACAGGTTTTTCCACAGGTTGTGCACGTTGCACTTGGTGCGGCAGCCCTCCCCATTGCCGCCGGGGACTGTGAGATCCCGGAGGCGTCCCGATCCCGGATCCCCTCGCCCGGAACCGCTGTCCACAGCCTAGGGCCGGACTTCGGTGCTCGTTTGGCAAACGGGAAGTGTTGCGGAGGGTACCGGCGCGGTTGCTTGACGAGCCGCCTCGGGTTGTGCTGGCAAGAGCAGGCGGCGACTTGCTGGCCCGGCAGTACCGGGCCATCAGGCCGGGCGCCGGTTTGACCGGCGGCACCCGCCCCGCGTACCGTTCATTGGTCCGGCTATCGCCAGGGCGGGCTTCAGCATGTGCGCGGCCCGCATGGCTGGCCCGGTGGCCGCGCCTACCTCTTTCTGTCCACCTGGAGTCCCAAGTGAGCAAGCGTACGTTCCAGCCGAACAACCGCCGCCGCGCGAAGACGCATGGGTTCCGGCTGCGCATGCGCACCCGGGCTGGACGCGCGATCCTGGCCGCACGGCGCCGCAAGGGGCGCGCGCGGATCAGTGTCTGACCCTGCGGCTGATGCGGGCCCGCCAGTGCGGCGGTGACCGTCTGTGCTTCCCGCAGCCGCACGGATGCGGAGGCGCTCGGAGTTCTCGCGGACCCTGCGCAGCGGCCGCCGCGCAGGGCGGCCGCTGGTCTCTGGTCACCTGCTCTGCCGGCCGGGTCACGGCGAGCCTGCGCGGGTCGGCTTCGTGGTGAGTAAGGCCGTGGGCGGGGCGGTCGTGCGCAACCAGGTCCGGCGCAGGCTCCGTCATCTGGCCCGCGGGTATCTCGGGTCGCTTCCTGAAGGTAGCCTGTTGGTGGTGCGTGCCAATCCCCGGGCCGCCACCGCACGCCAGGCGGATCTCGCCGCCGAACTCGACCTGGTAATCCGCACTTTGCTTCGGCGGCAGGGTGGGACACAGCGTCCGTGACGAGCACAACGGTATCGGCCAAAGCGCCGGCGGAACCACGGGAGCGGCCATCGGCCGCCGCGCGGCTCCTCATGCTGCTGCTGACCGGGTACCGGAACTTCATCAGCCCGCTGCTCGCACCCCGCTGCCGGTTCTATCCCTCCTGCAGCGCGTACGCGCTCGAGGCAGTCCAGGTCCATGGCGCGCTGCGTGGCGCCTGGCTGGCTGCCCGTAGGCTGAGCCGCTGCCACCCATTCCACGCCGGGGGGCTTGACCCCGTGCCCGCGCCGGGACGGACACCCGAGGGGCAGAAGTGCCCGTCCAGATCTCAAGGGAGATAGCCGGTGGGGATCCTCAACCCGATCTATGAAGCCGTCGCGTGGGTGCTCAAGCAGATCTACAACTTCCTGAGCCCCATCTTCGGCACGACCAGCGGATGGACCTGGGCGCTCTCGATCGTCATCCTCGTGATCCTGATGCGGCTGATCATGGTCCCGCTGTTCGTCAAGCAGATGCACACGACGCGGGCCATGAGCGCCCTGGCGCCGCAGATGCAGGCGCTGCGCAAAAAGTACAAGAACGACAAGCAGACGCTGCAGCAGGAAACGATGAAGCTCTACCAGCAGGCGGGCGTCAACCCGCTGATGGGATGCCTTCCCGTCGTGCTCCAGCTGCCGATGTTCTTCGCCCTGTACAGCGTGCTGAAGGCCATTGCCGAGTGGAAGCCGGGCCAGCCGACTAAGTACGGGCTGCCGCTGCCGATGGTGTCGAGCGCTCAGCACGCCAAGATTCTCGGCGCGACCGTGGCCGACAAGTTCCTGTTCACCAAGGGGCTTAATGTTCCGCTGGAGGCCAAGGCGGTCATTCTGCTGGCGGTTCTGATCAGCATGACCACGACGTTCCTGACCGTGCGGCAGAGCATGAAGCGCGGCATGATGCCGGCGGCGACCCCGGACAACCCGATGGGCCAGTCGCAGAAGTACATGATGTACATCATGCCGTTTTTCGCCCTTTCCGGCCTGTACTGGCCGTTTGGCCTCGTTTTGTACTGGGTGACGACGAACTGCTGGACGCTCCTGCAGCAGTGGGTGCTGTTCCGCAGGTTCCCGTCCCCGGCCGCAGCCGGTGCGGCCGGTGCGGCCGATGCGGCCACAAGCCCGGCCATCGCGCCCGTGGTGACCACGCGGCCGAAGCGCCAGGCCAAGCCCCTGCCCGCGGCACCGGCGCAGCAGGACGGGCCAAGCGGGTCGGCCGCCGCCCAGTCGAACGGCGCGGCAAAGCCGGCTGCGGATCGGCAGAGCTCGAACGGCGCTCAGCCCGGCAAGAGCCGCAAGCCTGCTGGCACCCCGGCAACAGGATCGGCGGCGAAGACCTCCGGGACCGGCGGCGCCGCGCGTACCGCCGCGCAGCCCTCGGCGAACGGCGGCGGCGGTGCCGGCGGGGTGCTGCGCAGGCTCGGCAAGCGTGCCGAGCCCGAGCCCGAGCCCCCGGCCCCCGACGTTAAGCTCGTCAGGCAGCAACGCCAACGGCAGTCCCGCAGCAAGCGTTCCGGCAAGCGGTGAGGCGCCGCCTCAGCGTTACTGCGTGGCTGCTGTCAGGAGAGATCAACCCCGAACGTAGGAGGCCCCGGTCGTGAGCCAAGGGGAAAGCGCGGTCACCGAGTCGCAGGCGTCGGCAGATCAGGCCGAGCCGGCGGAGCCGCTGGACGAGCCCGATGAGCGGGATGAGCCGGTCGCGGCGGCCGAGGCCGAGGTCGACGCGGACGAGCTTGAGGTCGACGCGGAGGACTCCGATGGCGAGGACGATGGTCCCGGTCCGGAGGATGACGGCACGGCGGCGCCCGGGCTGACGGATGTCGCAGACCTGGAACTCGAAGGCGAGATAGCCGCCGATTACATCGAAGGCCTGCTCGACGTCGCCGATCTGGACGGGGACATCGACATGGACGTCGAAGGCGACCGCGCCCTGGTCTCGGTGGTCGGCGCGACGCTCGACGAACTGGTCGGGTCCAAGGGTGAGGTGCTCGAGGCGTTGCAGGAGCTGACCCGGCTCGCGGTGCACCGGCACACCGGCATGCGTACGAGGATCATGATCGATGTCGGTGGTTACCGGCAGCGCAAGCGGGCCGAGCTCGCCGAGACCGGCCGTGACGCCGCCGACGAGGTCAAGCGCACCGGCGTTCCCAAGAAGCTATGGGCCATGAACCCGTTCGAGCGGAAGATCGTGCATGACGCGGTCGCCGCTGCCGGGCTGCGCAGCGAGTCAGAGGGCGAGGAGCCCGACCGTCGGGTGGTTGTTCTTCCTGGGACCTGAGCCAGCCCGGCAGCCTGGCCCGGCCGCCAGGTCACAGGCACGGCGGGCACCGCTGCCGCCCGCCGAGGCCGAGGCGGTGTTCGGGTCGGCACTCGGCGTTGCGCAGCGGTACGCCGAACTGCTTGCCGGGCCTGGCGTGGAGCGAGGTCTCATCGGGCCCAGGGAAACGGCCCGGCTATGGGACCGGCACCTGATCAACTGCGCCGCGGTCGCCGAGCTGGTGCCGCCGGGGAGTTCGCTGATCGACCTCGGCTCCGGGGCCGGGTTGCCGGGCGTGGTTCTGGCTATGCTGCTCCCCGATTCGGAGGTTGTGCTGCTCGAGCCGTTGGCCCGGCGGGTGGCTTTCCTCGAGGAGTGCGTGCGGGCGCTCGGGCTCGGCAATGCGGCGGTGCATCGAGGACGGGCCGAGGACGCGGCCGGGCGGCTTGCGGCCGACGTGGTGACCGCCCGTGCGGTCGCTCCGATGGAGCGCCTTGCGGTCCTGGCGCTCGGGCTGGTGCATCCGGGAGGGCTGGTCCTGGCGATCAAGGGAGCCGCGGCGGCGCAGGAACTCCAGCAGGCCGCGCCCGTGCTGCGCAGGCTCGGTGTGCAAGACGCGGCAGTGGTGGAGGCGGGGCGCGGTAAGGTCAGTCCGCCGCCGACAGTCGTCCGGCTGACGGCCGGCCCCGGTGCGAGGCATCGTTGTTCTGAAGGCCAGCACGGCGCCGCTTGATTGCGGACTGTCGGGAGGAGCGCGAACGTGATGACGGCCGCCGATCGTGGCCTGGGATGGCCGGACCAGCCGGACCAGGGAGGCGCCGCGGCGAGCCTGCCCGAAACCGTCAGCGACGCCGCAATCCCTGAGCAGGCGCCGCAGCGCGGCGATTGGACCGGTGCTCCATCGGCGGGAGGAGAGCCCGGCCTTGGGTGGCCGGCGCCGCCGGTTCCACGTGGAACAGGCAAGCACCGCGGCCCGGTGCAGGCGGGGGAGGCCGGCTCGCCGGCACCGGCCGTCGCCGGATTCGGGGAATCGGACCCGCGGGGCTCCGGTGGTACCGACGCTCCGCCCGCCCCGCCCCGCCCGGCCTCCGACAGCAGCCTGGATACGCCGATTGCCCGCGCCGCCCGCGCCGCCCTGGCGGCCCGGGGCGGCCCGGCCTGGCCGCGGCCGGGTGCATGCCGGGTGATCACGATCGCGAACCAGAAGGGCGGCGTGGGCAAGACCACGACGGCCGTCAACATCGCCGCGAGCATGGCCCTGCACGGGCTGCGGGTGCTGGTGATCGATCTCGACCCGCAGGGCAACGCGTCCACGGCGCTCGACGTCGAGCACCGCTCCGGCACGGTGTCCATCTACAACGTGCTGGTTGACGGGCAGCCGCTGTCCGGCGTCGTCAAGCCCGCCGCGTCCATTCCGCAGCTCTACTGCGCCCCCGCCACGATCGACCTGGCCGGAGCGGAGATCGAGCTCGTCCCGATGGTGGCCAGGGAATCGCGGCTGGTCCGGGCGCTCGCGGGGTTCGACTCGTCCGGCTTCGATTACATCTTCATCGACTGTCCCCCGTCGCTTGGCCTGCTGACCGTGAACGCTCTTGTGGCGGCGCCGGAGGTGCTGATCCCGATCCAGTGCGAGTACTACGCGCTCGAGGGGCTCGAGCAGTTGCTGCGCACGGTGGACTTGGTCAAGAGTCACCTCAACCCGTGCCTGGCGGTCTCCACGATCCTGCTGACGATGTTCGACGGTCGCACGCGGCTGGCATCGCAGGTTGCGGACGAGGTCAGGGACCACTTCGGCGGCATCGTGCTGTCGTCGATCATCCCGCGCAGCGTCCGGGTCTCCGAGGCCCCGAGCTACGGGCAATCCGTCATGACTTACGATCCGGGGTCAAGCGGGGCGCAGGCGTACCTCGAGGCGGCGCGTGAGATGGTGCACCGCAAGGCGCCGTCGGCCTGATCGGGATCGACCGGCGCACCGTCATTCTTCGGCGGCGCCGGGCTGCTCGCGGCCGGGGGGTGCGGGAGTGAGCCGCGCGTTGGCCGATGATGTCTGCTTCCCGCCGGGCGCCTGGCAGGATTGCTGTGACGGGATCCGCCGGCCGGGCGTGCACGACGCAGCGGGCTGGCGTGGGAGCTATGCGCGACCGGACAGCGAGGAGAGGCAATGCCGCAGCAGAGGCGCGGACTGGGCAAGGGACTCGGGGCGCTGATTCCGACCGCGGCGACAGCGGGGGTGACCGGACCACAGGGTGCCGCAGATCCCGGCCAGTACCACGCCGCGGCGGTGGAGGCCCAGGTCCAGGAAGACGTCGGCGCGTACTTCGAAGAGATACCGGTGGGCGCGATCACGCCGAACCCGCGGCAGCCCCGGCAGGTCTTCGACGAGGAGGCGCTCGAGGAGCTGGCCGAGTCGATCAAGGTGGTCGGTCTGCTGCAGCCCGTCGTGGTCCGGAAAATCATGCCAGGCCACTACGAGCTCATCATGGGCGAGCGGCGCTGGCGTGCGTGCGAGATCGCGGGCCTGTCCCAGATCCCGGCGATCGTGCGCGAGACGTCAGACGACGACATGCTCCGGGACGCCCTGATCGAGAACCTGCACCGCCAGCAGCTCAACCCGCTCGAGGAGGCGGCGGCCTACGCGCAGCTGCTCGAGGACTTTTCCGCCACCCACGAGGAGCTGGCGCAGAAGGTGGGCCGGTCGCGGCCGCACATTTCGAACACCATCCGGCTGCTCAATCTGCCGGCGAACGTCCAGAAGCGCGTCGCCGCGGGCGTTCTGAGCGCCGGGCACGCGAAGGCGCTGCTTGGCGTCGAGAACCTCGAAGCCCAGGAGCAGCTGGCCCACCGGATCGTGGCGGAGGGGCTGTCCGTGCGAGCGGTAGAGGAGATCGTCGCGCTTGGGGCTCAGGCCGCGAAGGCGCCGCGGCAGCATGACGCACGGCCGAAGCCGGTGGCGCCTGGGCTCAGGGAGCTGGCCGACCGGCTCTCGGACGCGTTCGACACCCGCGTGAAGGTGGAACTCGGACAGCGCAAGGGCAAGATCGTGGTGGAGTTCGCGTCACTGGACGACCTGGAGCGGATCGTCAAGGCGATGCACCCCGGCTGGAATGCTCAGTCGCGGAGCGCCTGAACTCCCCGGCCAAGGTTCCACGTGGAACATCACGCGAGGTTCCACGTGGAACATCGAGCGCCTGGCCCAGCGCCACATCTCCGGCGTCAGGCAATGCCCGCGCCAGCGGCCCGGCGGATCGCCGCCACGAACGCGTCGACGTCCTCCTCTGACGTGTCGAAGGCCGCCATCCACCGGACCACGTGCTCCTCGGCGTCCCACACGTAGAAGTTCCATTCCCGCTGCAGTGGCTCGATCAGCGCTGGATCGAGGATTGCGAACACGCCATTGGACTCGACCGGATATCGCAGGCCCACACCGGGAAGCTCGCTGACGCCCTCGGCCAGCCGCCGCGCCATCGCGTTCGCATGCCCGGCGCTGCGCAGCCACAGCTGGTCCTCGAGCAGCGCGCCAAACTGCGCGGACAGGTAGCGCATCTTGGACGCCAGCTGCATCTGCTGCTTCCGCTGGAACGGGACGTCCGCCGTGAGCTCGGGGCTCATCACGATCAGCGCCTCGGCCCCAACGGCACCGTTCTTGGTGCCCCCGAAGCTCAATACGTCCACGGTGGACGCCAGGTCGGAGAGCGGGCAGCCAAGAAAGGCGGCGGCGTTGGCAAGGCGGGCACCGTCCATGTAGACGAGCAGATCGCTGGCGTGGCAGAAGTCCCCGAGCCGCCGAAGTTCAGCGACCGTGTAGCAGGTGCCCACCTCGGTCGCCTGAGTAATCGCCACCACGCGCGGCTGGGCGCGGTGCTCGTCGCCGCGGCCGGCCAGCCGGGTCGCAACGAGTTCAGGCGTCAGCTTGCCGTCCGGGGTCGGCACGGTCAGCAGCTTGCAGCCAAGGATCCGTTCCGCGGCCCCGCACTCGTCCACGTTCAGGTGGGCGCCCTCGGCACAGATCGCCGCTTCGTACGGGCGGAGCATCAGGCTGATGCCAAGCACGTTCGCCGCGGTGCCGGTGAAGACGAAGTAGGCAGCGCTGGCACCAAATTCATTGGCGAGCTGAGCCGCGACGCGTTCGGTCCACGGGTCATCGCCGTAGGCGGTCACATCGCCGCGGCTGGCGGCGCCCAGCGCGGCCAGGACGGCCGGATGTGCGCCCGCGTGGTTGTCGCTGCCGAAACTCTTGCGTGGCAGTGCCTGAGAGGGTGTCAGCATGGAAGTCACTGACTGAGCGTAGCGGGCGCTCAGTGGGTATCCTTGAGGTACGGGTCAGGGGGCGCATAGGGAAGCACTGCGGAACCACAGCGGGATGCGGAGAACGCAGCCCAGCCTCCAGCGCCCAGCGTCAGACCAGCTGCCACGATTTCAGGGGTGCCAAGTGTCGCGCCGCCTCGCTAGCATCACGCTGGACAATATTGGTGACCTGCCGCCCAGGTGCCGCAGGTGTGTCTTCTGGGAACTCGACCCAGTGAGCTACGCCAGGGCTCACGAGGAGGCGGACCCGAGGCTGGAAAAGGAGTCCTGGGTCTCCTCGGTGCTGCTCGAGTGGGGCAGCTGCGGAAAGATCATCTACGTCGACGGGGTTCCGGCCGGATACGTGATGTATGCCCCTCCGCACCATGTTCCGCGGTCGGTCGCGTTTCCCACCAGCCCGGTAAGCGCCGACGCCGCGCTGCTGATGACCGCGCACGTGCTGGACGAGTTTGCGGGCGGCGGGCTCGGCAGGATGCTGGTGCAGGGTGTGGCCAAGGACATGACCAGGCGCAGCGTGAAAGCCATCGAGGCGTTTGGCGACCTGAAGTGGGACGGGCCATCGTGCGTCGTTCCCGCCGACTACCTGCTGGCCGTCGGCTTCAAGACCGTCCGCCAGCATTCCCGGTACCCGCGGCTGCGGCTGGAGCTCAAGACCGCGCTGTCCTGGCGCGAAGACGTCGAGGTCGCCCTGGAGCGCCTGCTCGGCTCCATGACGCCAGAACGCGCCCTACGTTTGGCGTAGAACGGGCGCCACGGTTTGTGTGGCGCCCGTTCAGAGGCTGGCATGACCTCCACCAGTGCTGGTCTTGTGGATTGGCGGATGGTGCGGATCCAACCCCCGCCGGTGCTGCTTGTCGGGGGATGTTGGGGGCGGAGCCCCCCAACAGTTAGATGAAGTCGGCCAGCTCGCGAAGCAGCGCCGACTTCGGCCGGGCCCCCACGATCTCCTTCACAACCTCTCCGCCCTTGAAGACGGACAGGGTCGGGATGTTCAGGATCCGGTACTTCTGCGACGTAACCGGGTTCTCGTCCACGTTCAGCTTGACAACATCGATCTTGTCAGCGTGCTCGCTGGCGATCTCCTCGAGAACCGGCGAGACCTGGCGGCACGGACCGCACCACTCGGCCCAGTAGTCCACGACGACGGGCTTCTCGCTCTTGAGAACCTCGTCCTCGAAGGTCGCATCGGTTACGGCTCGGGTTGCGCCCATGGTGCGGTGTTCCTTTCCATTTCTTGGTGGCGTTTGGTCGCGAGGTCGGCGGTTCCCCGTCCCCCTCAGGTCTCCTGATCCGCCAGGTCCGCCAGCCACCGCTCGGCGTCCAGGGCGGCGGCGCAGCCGGTGCCGGCCGCGGTAACGGCCTGGCGGTAGGTGTGGTCGACCACATCCCCGGCGGCGAACACGCCCTTGATCGCGGTGCGCGTGGACGGCTGGTCGACGAGCAGGTAGCCCTCCGGATCGGTGGGCAGCTGCCCGGTGAACAGCTCGCTGCGCGGGTCATGGCCGATGGCCACGAAGATGCCGGTCACCGCCAGCTCGCTCTCCTCGCGGGTCCTGGTGTTCCGCAGCCGCACTCCGGTCACCCGGTCCTCGCCAAGGATCTCGACGACCTCGCTGTCCCAGGCGAACTTGACCTTCGGGTTGGCGAACGCCCGGTCCTGCATGATCTTGGAAGCACGGAGCGCATCGCGCCGGTGGATCACGGTCACCGAGCGCGCGAAGCGAGTCAGGAACGTGGCTTCCTCCATGGCCGAGTCGCCCCCGCCGACGACCGCGATGTCCTGCTCCCGGAAGAAGAAGCCATCACAGGTCGCGCACCAGGAGACGCCGTGGCCGGAGAGCAGGTCCTCACCAGGCACGTTGAGCTGACGGTAGCTCGAGCCGGTCGCGATGATCACGGTTTTCGCGAGGTAGATGTCGCTGCCGACGTTGACCACCTTGGGGTCAGCGGTCAGGTCGACCTCGGTGACGTCGTCGGCGATCAGCTCGGCGCCGAACCGCTCGGCCTGCTTGCGCATCGAATCCATCAGGTCAGGACCGATCACGCCGTCGGGAAAGCCCGGGTAGTTCTCCACATCCGTGGTCTTCATCAGCGCGCCGCCAGAGGTCACCGAGCCCTCGAAGACCAGTGGGCGCAGCCGTGCCCGCGCCGCGTACAGCGCGGCTGTGTATCCTGACGGGCCTGACCCGATGACGATGACATCCCGAACGTCGGTCACTTCTTGCTGCCCTTCTGTGCAACACGCAGCGGCGTCAACAGATCCGAAGGCCCGGAGATTCCCGTGGTCACCGTTCAGTTAGGGGGTGGTGGCCGTCGCATGCTGCAGCACGTCGCTGCTTGATGCCGAACAGCCAGTGCCCACCACCCAAATCTGCATCGGGCCGGTCTTCGCAGCCTCCGTGACAATAATGGTCGCAGGTGCGCTGCGGTAGTGCGCCACGTCGACGAGCAGCACCAGACTTCCCGCGGCCATCCGGTTGACACATCCCCGCAGCGATGCCAGCGGGACGTCCGCGAACGTAGGTGTCTGCTCGCCCGGCACAGCGGCCGGGCTGGCCGCTCCATACCGGCCGGGCTGCTGTGCGTTCGGGCCCGTCTTCGTGAATCCCGCGCCGTACTTCTTGACTTCCGCCGTGACCTGGCTGCTGAGCCCGTCGGGGGTGAAATTCGCGCTGGTGGTGATCGGGGTGATGCTGTCCCTGCGCCCGCTGCGCTGGTACTGCAGGGCAGGCCCGGAGACCGGCAGCGCCGACGCCATCGGCCCGTTGGCCGGCGCCCTGGTGGCAGGCTCGGCCGCCGATGGCACACCCGATGCTGAGGTGCTTGCCGTCGAGCCGTTCTGCGTGACCACCTTGTAGATGCCGCCGCCGACGAGGACCAACGCCGCCGCGGCGGCAAGGCCGCCGAGCGCGACCTTGGGGGCGACGTGGGGCAGGCGGGACCGGCGAGGGGACCGGTGCTGCCGGGCAACTGGAGGCCTGCCGGTGACAGGCGCCTTTCCGGCGGCCGGCGCCGCGGTGCGCCTGGCGCTCTCGGCTGCGATCGCACTGGTGATCCTGGCGGTGAGATCTTCGGGCATCGGCGGCGGATGAACGCCGGCGAGCAGCGTGGTGAGCCCGCCGAGATCCTCGTTCAGAGCGCTGCAGCGCTCGCACCCGGCCAGGTGCGTGCCTATATGGGAGGTCCGGCGCTGGTTCAGGTCACCCTGCCGGTACCTGGCCATGGTTTCCGCGCTGACGTGCGGCCTCATGACGGGTTTTCACCCCCTTCCCGCGCAGGTAGGACGTCTCCGGTGGCTGATCGGTTCCCTGGCGCTCGCCGCCGGGTGCCCGCGGGGTGCTGCTCGGCGGCCCGCCGCAGGTGCGCCAGCCGGGGCAGCAGCCGGGCCCGCCCCCGGGCGCAGCGGCTCTTCACCGTGCCCTCGGACACCCCGAGAATCTCGGCGGTGACGGCCACCGGGTAACCGAGCATGTCCACCAGGACCAGCGCCGCCTGCTGGTCGGGCGGGAGGGTACGCAGCGCGGACCTCACGTCCATTGAGGTATCGCTGTCCGACGACGGATCTGGTATGGCATGAGCCACCGCCAGGTTGTCCAGGGTGCGCTCGTCCGCGCCGCCGGTCGCGGGCCGTGCGGCCTTGCGCCGCAACCGGTCGAGGCAGGCGTTGATGACGATCCGGTGCAGCCAGGTGGTCACGGCCGAGTCGCCGCGGAAGCTCTCCGCCCGGCGGAACGCCGAGATCATCGCCTCCTGCAGGGCGTCCGCGGCCTCCTCCGGGTCGGACAGGGTCCGCACGGCTACCGCCCAGAGTCGGTCACGGTGCCGCAGGAACAGCGTGCCAAAGGCATCCGGGTCGCCGGCCACATGCTTGCGGATCAGTTCCGCGTCGGACGGCTCCTTGGCGGGTGCCCACGGCTCCGCCCCATCGTGTTCCGTAGCCGTCCCTCCCGTCGTCCCCGGCGCCCAGGACTCAGCCCGATCCGGTCACGACGACGTTAAAGATGGACCCCTGGTACTTGTTCGGGTGATTGGGCATCGGCGCGAGCTTCGTGAACCAGATCAGGACGTACTGTCCCGAGTCCGAACTGTTGATGGTGAACGTCACGGTGCCGCTGACGTTGCTCTGCTGGGCCACGGTCGGCATGCTGTCGGCGATCGACTCTGCCTGGCTTATGTCGGCCTGATTACCCTGCGGCGGCGACGGGTTGGACGGGTTGCCGATCTTGATCTGAACGTCCGCACCCGCGGTCGACTGGAACGTGACCTTCACGGAACTGAGCTTGACCGAATGACCCATGTTGAGGATCAGGCCCGAGCCCTGCTGCAGGCCGCCGAATACCGGGTTGCCAAGGTACTGGAACGTTTGCCATGCGGTCGATGGATTGTTGTCGATCGCCATGTTCGCGTCCGCCGGGTTGTCTTCGAACGCAGCCGCGCCAACCGGGGTGAGCGTGGTCGCGGCCGAGGACGTCTTGGGGGCGCCGGTGTGGTGCGATGCCGGCGGAGGCGTCTTGGTGCCGCCGTGGTTCAGCGAGGTAAGCGCGAACACGACGAGCGCGACCGCGACGACGACCACCACCGCAACGATCGCGATGGTCCGAGACCTGGACGCGCCGCCCCGCCGCCCCGCGCCGCCGCCCCGCCCGGCACCACCGCCCCGCGTCACCGGACGCGTTGAGCGCTGGCCGTCCTGGGGCCAGTATCCGGGTTCCTGCTCGTCGGGGTACAGGTATTCGTCCGGGCGCCCGTACGGGTCGCCCCGGCCGTACATGTCATCCCGGGTCGGCCCCGCGGGATGCCGGTGGCTGTCGGCCCGCGATCGCCCCCTAGTCTGCGACCGCGAAGCCGGCCGCGGCGCCGGACGTGACGGCGGCGGCGGGGGCAGTTGCGGGATCGGCACCGGCGGGATCGCCTCCACCAGGGCCGCGGAGAGCTGGTCCGGCGTGGTCAGCGCGTTGCCGTCCCTGCCGTCGAGCATCAGGGCCTGGGTGGTGATCTCGTCGAGCACGGCGGGCACGCCCGCCCGGACCTGCCGCGGGCTGCACGGAAGCCCGTCCTGCACCGGTGCCGGCGGCAGGGTGGGGCAGTCCGGGCCCGGCCAGTGGCCGGTCAGCGTCGCGTAGAGCAGCATGCCCAGCCGGTGAGTGTCGGCGAGCCCAGGGTCGTCGGAACTGGCGCCGGTCAGCGCGGCGTCGATGCCGAGGCCGGTGATCTTCACGCCGCCGCCCGCGGTCCAGCGCAGCGAGTCCGGCGACAGGCAAAGATGTGCCAGACCAGCGGCGTGCGCCGCCGAGATCGCCTCGGCCGCCTCGGCGATGATCCGGGCGCCGCGCGCCGCGTCCAGGGGGCCGTTGGTGAGCATGTCGTCCAGGGAGTCCCCGGCCGCCCACTCGCTCACGATGTACGCGTGGTCCCAGTCGTCCTCGACATCGAACACTTGTGCGAATCGCGAGTCATTGAGCCTGCTCGCGGCCCGCGCGGCCGTCACCACCTCGCGAAGCCGCGGGAAGCCGGGCGCAAAAGTGAGAACGGTGACCGCCCGGGCCAACGTCTCGTCGATGGCTTTCCATGCAGCCCAGCCCGCAGCGGCGGCGATCCGGTCCTCAAGCCGGTACCGGCCACCGAGCCGCGTCCCCGGCTCAGAGGTAAACGTACTCACATGTCTGTGACGAGCGGGGCGGCTCCCGAGCCTCCTTCGTAGCCCCGTAGGTGATGAACCGAGACAAGACAATCATGCTGTACAACATGCTAGGCCGCAGAGCGTCCCCCGACAGTCCCGCGCAACCTCCCATTGCAAACCGTTACCACCAAGAGATATCCAAGGCAGCGCGCGGAGTTGTCCCGCCACCGGGTGCTAGTCATCATGGACCGTATCTGCGCAGGTCAACATAGGTCAACGCAGCCTCGCCCGGACGGTTGCGGTCAAGTCGTTGAGTTCGGCCACACCGAAGGCCTTAGCGAACATCACGTAGAGCAGCATCGCGCCCGCACCGCCGAGCGTCACCGTCGCAAGGGCGGCGATTCTTCCCCCCGGGATGACGGCGCCGAGCATGACCGATACGGCGATGGCGAAGACCGCGCCCGGGATTGCCGCAGCGTGCATCCGTACCAGCCCGCGGCCGATCACCCGGCCGTCGAGGCCGCCGATGCGCCTGCGCAGCACCTGCCACGCCACGAGCGTCCCGACCAGGTTGGAGACGCCGAAGCCCGCGCCCAGGCCGGCGACCACGTGCTGTGGCGGCAGAACGGCCAGCGCGATCAGGTTGGTGGCGATGTTGAGCACCATCGTGACGCAGCCGATGAGCGCCGGGGTCCGGCTGTCGTGCATCGCGTAGAACACCCGCAGCAGCAACTGGAACATCATGTAGGGCAGCAACCCGAGCGAGAACACCGCGAAGATCTCGCCGAGGTACCTGGCACTGGCCACTGAGGTGCTGCCGTACCCGAAGATCCCCTCGGCCAGCGGCGTGCCGAGCACGGCGAGGATCAGCGCGGCAGGCACGACGATCACCGCGGCGAGCCGGGTTGCCGTGGAGAAGTCCGCCGCGACCAGCCGGTACTTTCGCTCGGCCGCGTGCGCGCTCATCCGCGGCAGCAGCGCGGTGATCACGGAGATGCCGACGATCGCGTACGGCAGCTGGAACAGCGTGTAGGCGTTGCTGTAGGCGGCGAACCCGGCGCCCACGGCCTGGCCCGCCCGGTGGCCGGCGATGTTTGAGACCCGGGTGGTGAACAGGAACGCGACCTGGGTGGTCAGCACGTAGCCGAACATCCAGCCGCTCATCCGCCCGATCTCGGAGACCTCATCGCGGCGGAAATCACGCCGGGGACGCCAGCGGAACCCGACCCGGCGCAGCGACGGCACCAGCGCCGCAGTCTGCAGCACGATGCCGAGCGTGGTGCCGATGCCGAGCAGCCAGATGCCGCTTTCCGAGATGTTCTGCGGGGTCCGGTTCAGTCCGGCCACCGCCATGAACGCGACGCCGACCACGATCACGACGATGTTATTGATCACTGGTGTCCACATCGGGGCAGCGAAGCTGCCCCGCGCGTTCAGGATCGCCCCGGCCAGCGAGCTGACGCCGTAGAAGAAGATCTGCGGGATGAAGAAGTAGGCGAAGATCTCCGTCAGGTGGTAGGCAGCCGCGTTGCCGATCCCGGTCGCGTAGACAGAGGTGATCGGGGCGGCGGCGAGCGTCGCCACCAGCGTGATGCCGCCGAGCGCCATCACACCGAGGGTGAAGATCCGCTGGTCGTATGCCTCGCCCCGGTCACGGTCCCGCTTGGCGGCGTTGACCAGCAGCGGTACCACGACGCTGGTGAGGATCCCGCCGAGCGCCAGGTTATAGACGATGTTCGGCAGCGTGTTGGCGAGGTTGTAGGCGTCGCCGAGGTACAGGGTGCCGATCGCGAAGATCAGGACGGCGTTGCGCACGAACCCGGTGACCCGGGAGGCGATGGTGCCCAGCGCCATCGTGCCGCTGGATCGCAGCAGGCTGGCGCTCCCGGCTGCGGGTGTGGCGTTCGCAGTGCCCTCCGTGGTGCCGTCGGCCTCGGCGGCTTCCCCAACGGCGGCCTGCCCGCCAACGTCGGCCTGCGGATGCCCCGCGGCGTGCGCGGGGGCAGCGTGGGTGTGCGCGGCGTGGGTGTGCGCGCCGTAGTGCGCAGGCTCAGCGGCGTGCCGCGGCCCGCTTACGTCTGCTTCGGGGAGCATGTCGCCTGGCGCGAATCCATTGCCTGGGGCAAGCCCGTCGTCAGCGGCGGTCGGCCCGGCCCGGTGCCCAGGCGTAGTCATCTGTTCCCTCCGCTGCGTTGTGCCCGGTGGCCTGGCTGCCGGCCTGGTCTGCGGCGCGGCCACCGGCCTGACGGCCGGCACCGTCGCCGGCGTGCTCGGCGGTAAAGCCGTCAGCCACGACGTTATCGGCTTCTTCCGGCTCGTTAGGCCAGTCCGGCCGACCAGCGGCATCCTGCGGCTCCGGCCCGCCGCTGCGCTGCGGCTCCGGTTCAGCATCCCGCGGGCGGTCGCCGCCGCCACCAGGACCGTCTTCGCCGCCGTCCTGCCGCCGGGCCCCCCGCCCTCCACGCCCCGATCCACGGCGCCGGAGCCCGCGGGTGACCGCGGTGAGCACGAGCACGCCGAGTGCCGCGCCCATGATCACGAGCGCCAGCGTGCCGTAGTGCGTGGCCTGGATGGTCACGCTGGCCGCCGCAGAGAACGGCACGCCCTGCGGGGTGAGCAGCCGGAGCCTGAGCGCGGTCGAGCCCACCGTGGTCGCCGCCACCGAGATCTTGACGATGTCCTGCTGCCCGGGCGGGACCGTCACCACGTGCGGCGGCCCGCGGACGGTTATCCCGCCGCTGGGATCGGCCTGCAGCCTGACGTTAACGGCATAGTTCAGCGCGTTCGAGATGGACACGGGCACGGTGCCCTTCAGGCCGCCGAGCGTGACCCTGGGCACGACGAACACGGTCAGCTTGCCCGACTGCTGCGTCAGGTAAGCGGATATCTGCCGGGCGAGTGTGGCGCCCTGCTTAGCCGCGCTGCCGCCACCCCGCCAGGCGGAGGACTCGATGGCGGCCGCCGCGTTCTTCAGCAGCGGGCTCGGGTTCTGCTCGACGCTCGTCAGCAGGACTGCCTGCTGCTCCACGTGTCGCGCCTCGCCAAGCAAGCCCCTGCTCAGCTGAGACTTGCTGTGCGCCCTCGGTGGCTGGCGGGTTACCTTCCCCGAGGGATCCTTGACGGAGGCAAGGTCGCCGAGGCTGACCGAGCTCAGCCACGGGGCGGTGACGGTCTCCGAGAGCAGCTCGTTCGCCAGCCCAGCCGGGGGATCCCAGCGACGTGGCGGTGCGACCACGACCGACCGGCCGATGCTGGGCTGTTCCGCGGCGATCATGGCGGTCTCGGCCAGGTACCGCTGCCCGACGGCGAACGCCGTGGCCTTCGAGTCGGACGGTGCATCAGCCGTACCGATTATCTGGGTGATGGTGCCGTCGGAGAGCAGCACCGTCATCGGCGTGCCCGTGCCGTCCGTGGCGGTGGCCTGCGCGCTCGGCGTGTAATCCTGCTGTGGCGACGGAGGCATCGTCGAGCTGTCCAGCACGACCGTGCTGATCCCGTTCGCGGCGAGGTTCTTCAGCACCGCACGGTTGGCGATCCCGTCGGCCGGCCACGCCAGCCCGGTCAGGTTCGTGCCGCCGGTCAAGCCCGATCCGGTGAAGTTGCGGCTGAGCAGGCTGGTGGCGACGGCGCGGCCCTGGGTGAAAGCCTGGGCCAGGTCGGTGGTCATGTGGGACCGGGTCAGCGCGGCAACGTCGGCGTCCGCGTACGGCGTGAGGAACACCGGCTGGCCGGCGGTCGCCGACTTGACCTGCGCGAGCCATGCCCCGGCGGTCTGGCTGGCTGGTTTGGTCGCGGGTTTGGTCGCGCTGCCGCATCCTCCGTTACCAGTCGCGTACGGCCTGGTCATGGTGTTGACGTTGGCCAGCAGCGCCGGGTCGATCGCCCAGGTCAGGTGCGCCATGACGGAGTAATGGCTGCCCACCTGCAGCAGGTCATGCAGCCGCCCGCCGCTGGCCAGGCTGGAGGTAAGGCCATCGTTCAGCAGGCCGGGGCAGATGCCCTGCCGCGGCTGGTCGATCAGCGGCCAGATCCAGGCGATGGCCTCCTTATCGGGTTGCAGCGACCTGTTCTTCGGCCAGAACGGCAGGAAGGTCCGGCTCACGGTCAACGCGCTGAGGCTGGAGTTCTCGGCCTGGGCCGCGAGCGGGTAGACGCCGAAGGTGCTCATCGAGACGTCGTTGACGGGCAGCGATATCGTCCAGGGCACCGTGGCCCGCCGGGCAAGCGGCTTCAGCGTGGTGGCCGCTCCGGCCACCGGCTCGTCCGCCAGGAAGGTGCCGTCGGCGTACTCCTGCAGCTCGCTTCTGCTGTCGAACGGGGTTCCCGAGGAGCGAAGCTGGATCGACAGGCCGGACATGGTCCTGCTGGAGCTGTTGGTCAGCGTCCCCGAGACGGTCACGGTCCCGCCGGGCGTGGCGTAGGTAGGGCTGACCGACGTGATCGCGACGGAGACGGGAGGTGCTCCGGCGGGCTGCGCCGCCGCCGCGGTTGCCGCGCTGACCGGGACCGCAAGCCCGGCCATGGTCATCGCCGAGACGGCGATGGCCATGGCTGCGCAGCCGGTCAGCAGCGGTCGGGGCATGGCGGAAATGCTATTGCGGACGACCGGGCGAGGTGTGCCAGGTCGTGCGGACTGCTGCGCATCGTCTCCCCGCTGTTCATCCGCGCTCCCCGGGTTTCCCAAAGCTTATGTGCAGGACTTACCCTCAATGCCCGTGCCGGATTCCACGCCACTGACCCCGCAGCAGCGCAAGGCTGCGGCCCGCCTGCTTGCCGCCGTCGCCGCGTCAGCCGATGAGCTTGGCCGGCTGTTCGCCAGCCACGGCCATGAGCTCGCGCTTGTCGGCGGACCGGTCAGGGACGTCTTTCTCGGCCGCAGCCCCGGTGACCTGGATCTGACCACGGACGCCACGCCAGCCCGCGTCCTTGAGATCATCAATGGCTGGGCCGACCAGTTCTGGACGGTGGGCATCGAGTTCGGCACGGTCGGGATGCGCAAGGGCAGCGAGATCTTCGAGATCACGACCTACCGCAGCGAGCAGTACACGGGCCGGTCACGCAAGCCCGATGTCGAGTACGGCAAATCGCTCATCGAGGACCTGTCCCGCCGGGACTTCACGGTCAACGCGATGGCCGCGCGGCTGCCCGGGAATGAGCTTGTCGACCCGTTCGGCGGGATGGCGGACCTGAGAAGCAAGGTGCTGCGCCCGCCCGGCCCGCCCGAGGTCTCGTTCGGCGACGACCCGCTGCGGATTCTGCGCGCGGCCAGGTTCACGGCCCAGCTGGGCTTCACCGTGGCACCCGAGGCGCGCACTGCCATGACCGAGCTTGCGCCGCGGCTGCAGCCGCCGAAGGTCTCGGCCGAGCGGATCTCGGCCGAGCTCTCCAAGCTGCTGCTGTCGCCGCTGCCCGGCGGGCCGCGCCGCGGCATTGCACTCCTCGTGGACACCGGCGTGGCCGACCAGATGCTGCCGGAAGTGCCGAAGCTGCGGCTGCAGCCCGACGAGCACTTCCGGCACAAGGACGTGTACCTGCACTCGCTGACCGTCCTGGACCAGGCCATCGAGCTGGAAGACCGGTACGAGCTCGGACCCGACCTAGTGCTGCGGCTGGCCGCGCTGCTGCACGACATCGGGAAGCCGAAGACCCGCACCCGGCTGCCCGGCGGCAAGGTGGCGTTTCATCACCACGACGTAAAGGGCGCCAAGATGGCCAGGGCCCGGCTGACCGCGCTGCGCTTCCCGAAGGATGTCGTGGCCGACGTGTCCCGCCTGGTCGAGCTGCACCTGAGGTTTCACGGGTACGGCACCGGTGAGTGGACCGACTCTGCGGTGCGCCGCTACGTCAGGGACGCCGGGCCGCTGCTGACCAGACTGCACGCGCTGACCAGAGCGGACTGCACGACCCGTAACGCCGCCAAGGCACAGCGGCTGGCCCGCGCCTACGACAGCCTCGAGGACCGGATCGCCGTGCTGGCCGAGCGCGAGGAGCTGGCGAGCATCCGCCCGGATCTGGACGGCAACCAGATCATGCGGATCCTCGGCATCTCGCCCGGGCCGCCGGTCGGCGACGCGTACGCGCACCTGCTCGAGTTGCGTCTGGAACACGGCCCGCTCGGCCCCGAGCGCGCCACTCAGGAGCTGCTTGACTGGGCCGCGGCCGAAGGACTCGACGTCCCCGGCTCACCGCCAGCGGACGGCTGACGCGTCAGCAGCCAGTACCCGGCGGCTACGGCCGCGTAAGCCGCAGCGACCGCCCCCATGAGCACTGGTGACCTGCCGGTCCGCGGCATGAAGCCCACGCTGATCAGCGCCCCAGCCGCGATCGTGACGTTGAACATCACGTCGTAGAAGGCGAACATCCGCCCGCGGTAGGCGTCCGCCACTTCTTCCTGCAGGATCGTGGTCGCGCAGATCGCCACCCCCTGCGAGGTCAGGTACAGGAAGAACCCGAAAGCCAGGAACGCGACCTGGACGAAGGTCTCGCCGAGCGCGGCGGTGGCCACAGCGCAGATGACGAGCAGCAGCGTGATGAGCGTCGGCTTGGACAGCCGCCTCACAGCCGGCGGCACCATCAGCGCAGCGCAGAAGTAGCCGATTCCCGAGATCGAGGCCAGCACCAGGTAGTGGCCCTCGGCCACGGGAGCACTGGACGGGTAGAAGTAGTTCCGGTACAGCAGGATCGACATCACGAACAAGATCCCGTACAGGAACTTGCTGCCGCCGGTGGCGCCGAGCGCCGTTGCCGGTCCGCGGCGCCTGATGGCATAGCGTGCGCCCGCCCAGAGCTCTGCCGTGACCGAGGCGAGATCGCTCATCAGCCGGCGCGGCGGTGCGCCGGCCTCATGCACCGGGCCGAGCAGATCCCGGTGCATGGTCCGTGCCACCAGGCTGGCGGCCACGTAGCAGCAGCCCGCGACCAGCATCGTGATCGCTGCGCCCCGCTCTGTGTCGCCGGTGGCCGCGTTCAGGCCGCCGGCGGCCAGGCCGCCGATCAAGGCCATGATGCCGCCCGCTGTCGGTGACACCGAGTTCGCCATCACTAGCTTGTCCGCGGGGACCACATGCGGCAGCGCCGCCGAGAGCGACGCCAGGAAGAACCGGTTCACGCCCAGCACCAGCAGGTAGGCGACGTACAGCGGGACCGATCTGTTGCCCGAGGCCATCAGCACCGCGGTCAGTACCACGAAGGCGGAGCGCAGCAGGGCGGACAGAACCAGGATCTGCCGGCGTGACCAGCGGTCGATGAACACTCCGGCGAACGGGCCGATCAGCGAGTACGGCAGGTACAGCACGGTGAATGCGGCCGCGGCGGCCGCCGGGCTCGTGAACGTCTCGGCGTTGAAGAACACGTACGTGCCGATTCCGGCGGTGACGATGCCATCGCCGGTCTGCGAGATCAGCCGGACCGTGAACAACCGCCGGAAGTTCCGCTCTGCCAGCACAATGCGCAGATCGGAGACGAAGGCCGACCGGGTTATCCAGCCGAACGGGCTCCTCCGGTCGCGCCCGGGGCCGCGGTCCGCCTGCTGGGACACGCCCTCAGCCTACGGCGCACACACGTCGCCGGGCGACGCCGGCGCCAGGGTCAGGTGCACGGCCGCGCCGCGTGTCTGGGGGCGCGGCCCAAACCGGGCGCCCAAAAACCGAGACGCCCCGAGGTGCCGGAGCGCCAGGGTCAGCGCTCTACCTCGCCCCGGATGAACTTGTCCACCAGGTCGCGGGCGACGTCGTCGCCGTACTGCTCGGGCGGCGACTTCATGAAGTACGACGCGGCGGAGAGAATCGGCCCGCCGATCCCGCGGTCGAGGGCGATCTTCGCGGCGCGGATGGCATCGATGATCACCCCGGCGGAGTTCGGCGAGTCCCAGACCTCGAGCCGGTACTCCAGGTTCAGCGGCACGTCGCCGAAGGCCCTGCCTTCGAGCCGGACGAACGCCAGCTTCTTGTCATCGAGCCACGGCACGTGGTCAGAAGGCCCGATGTGCACGGACGCCCGCTCCATCTCGTGCGGGATCTGCGACGTGACCGACTGCGTCTTGGAGATCTTCTTGGACTGGAGCCTGCTGCGCTCCAGCATGTTCATGAAGTCCATGTTGCCGCCGACGTTGAGCTGGTACGTGCGCATCAGCTCCACCCCGCGGTCCTCGAACAGCTTCGCCAGCACCCGGTGCGTGATCGTGGCGCCCACCTGGGACTTGATGTCGTCGCCGATGATCGGCACGCCGGCCGCGGTGAACTTGGCCGCCCACTCCGGGTTGGAGGCGATGAATACCGGCAGCGCATTGACGAACGCCACGCCCGCGTCGAGCGCGCACTGCGCGTAGTAGCGGTCTGCCTCCTCCGAGCCGACGGGCAGGTAGGACACCAGCACGTCCGCCCGGGAGTCCCGCAGCGCCTGTGCCACATCGACGGGCCGCTCGTCCGACTCATCGATGAGCTGCAGGTAGTACTCGCCGAGCCCGTCCAGAGTGGGACCGCGCTGCACCGTGACGCCCGTGGGCGGGACGTCGCAGATCTTGATGGTGTTGTTCTCGCTCGCGACGATGGCCTCGGCAATGTCGCGGCCGACCTTCTTGGCGTCCACGTCAAAAGCGGCAACGAATTCCACGTCCCGCACGTGATAGGGCCCGAACTGTACGTGCATCAGGCCAGGCACCCGGCTGCCTGAGTCGGCATCCTTGTAGTACTCCACGCCCTGGACGAGGGAACTGGCACAGTTCCCGACGCCAACGATGGCTACCCGTACCGAACCCATTCGGATTGCTCCTTATCTGCATGCCATGCGGGTGGCAGCGTCGTGCCGCGTCAGTCGGCGGTGCCGCCTGAGCTGCGTTACTTGTGATCCCCGGTGCGCCGCGGCGGCTCCGGGTCAGACTGTCGTTCCGAGGCGATTAGTTCGTTGAGCCAGCGCACTTCTCGTTCCACCGACTCGAGGCCGTGCCGCTGCAGTTCGAGCGTGTAGCTGTCCAGCCGCTCCCGGGTCCGCGACATCGCGGCCCGGAAGCTGTCCAGGCGCTCCTCGAGCCGGCTGCGCCTGCCCTCCAGGATCCGCATCCTGATGTCGGCGCGAGTCAGCCCGAAGAACGCGAAGTGAACTCCGAACCCGTCGTCTTCCCAGGCCGCCGGGCCCGCCTCACCGAGCAGGTCCTGCAGTCGCTCCTTGCCTTCGGCGGTCAGCCTGTAAACGATCTTCGACTTGCGCCCGGCCAGCGGCTTGGCGGTAGGCCCGGCCGGGGCCTCCTCGGCGATCAGGCCCTGCCGGAGCAGGTCCTTGAGGCAGGGATAGAGCGACCCGTACCCGAAGGCACGGAACGCACCGAGCACGGAGTTGAGCCGCTTACGCAGCTCGTAACCGTGCATAGGCGTCTCGTGCAGCAGGCCGAGCACAGCAAGCTCGAGAACGCCCGATCGCTGGCTGGTCATCCGCGCTCCTCCTCCCTGCTGTGCGCTGGCCGGTCGTCCCCGCCACGCCTAAGCTCCGCAACTAAGCCGCACCATGGCATGGCATCAACCGTCTTCAGTGTCTCAGGCCGATGTATCGGCCCGATACATCGATAAGATATGCGCTGCCGTGCGCCAGCGCAAGCCAGCCCCAATGGGACGTCGCAGACCCGGCCGCCGGTGAGCCCAGGACTCGGCGTCCGCGCGGTTCCGTCGTAACCTGTCGGGCATGAGGCGTTCGGTCGTGGACTACGCGCTCGCGCGGCGGGCCACTCTGGCGTCCGTGTTCTCCGGGCGGGCCACTCTGACCGACGTCTGCGATGCACACCCGTACTTGCTCCGGGCCGCCAAATTCCACGGCGAGGCGACCGACCGGGCGTGCCCGATCTGCAAGAAGACCAAGCTCACACACGTGACGTATGTGTACGGGGACGAGCTCGGCCGCTACGAGGGACGCGTAAAACAGGCCGTTGAGTTGGCGGAAATGGCTGCGGAATACGCGGAGTTCCAGGTTTACGTCGTCGAGGTCTGTCAGAGTTGTGCCTGGAATCACCTCGCGTCGTCTTACGTACTCGGCACAGGCGAACCGCAGACCCGGCGCAGTCGGCGCGCCCGTGCCGGTGATTGAGCGCGCCAGCAGGATTCACGGCCTGATTCTGCGGGCATGCGGGACGGCCAGGTGTGACTCACGATAAGTGCCGGGACACTGGGTACCAACGGGTACCTTGAGGCTCGCGGCGGATCGCTATGCTCGCGAACCGCCAACCCGACCAGCGAGGACGCGTGAGTAATCCAGATTCGCCCGGGCCGTATTGGCAAGAGCCCGCGGGCGAGGGTCCCTACCGCGACGAGCTATACAGTCGCCGGGCCGGCAATGGCCGCCGCAGTGGCGGCAACCGGTCTGCCAACGGCAGCGACGCGAATGGCTACGCCGATCAAGGCGGGGCGCAGTACGGCCGTCGCCGTACCGGTCCCGCGCGGTCCGGGGGCTCGCAGACCGAAGCGGATCTGAGGGCCAGGCTCGGCCTCGGCAACAGCGCGCCGGATTCGGCTCGCGCCAGCACCGGCAATCCCGCCAGGGGCCTTTACGCAGCGCCAACTGGCGGCCCGGGCGGCCAGGGTCAGCCTTACGACCGCGGCCCCCGGTCCGGGGCTGGCACGCGGATTAACGGCGGGCGCGCGGCGTCCGGGAACGGGCAGCGCGGCCGGCGGTCCGGGGGCTCGCAGACCGAAGCGGATCTGAGGGCCAGGCTCGGCCTCGGCAATGCCAATGGCGCGGCAGCCGCGCCCGGCGGCATCGGCAACGGCTACGGCGGCACGCACGGCTACGGCGGCGGCAACGGATTCGCCGGCGGCAACGGATTCGGCGGCGAGGAAGTCAGCGGCTACGCGGCTCCGGGCGGCCGGCGCGGTGCCACGGCGCTGCGAGAGCGCGGCGCGACCGACGTCATTGACTCCCGGACCAGTGGGCCCCGCCGCGCCCGCGGGTACGCCGACGGCGGCGGGACAGGCGGCGGCCGGGGCGGCGGCCCGCGCACGCGCCGCAAGGGTGACTGGTGGCGCCGCTGGACCTGGCGCAAGGCGCTGGCCACGTTCGCCGGGACGTTCGCGTTCTTCATGCTGCTGATCGTGGCGGCGGTCGTATACCTCTACGCGAAGACCCAGATCCCCACCGATGTGTCCTTTGCCGCGGTGCAGCAGTCCTCGACTGTTTACTACAGCAATGGCAAGACGCAGGTGGGCACGTTCACCGCGAACGGCATCGACCGGCAGATGCTGACCTCGGGCCAGATCCCGGCCGTGATGAAGAACGCGATGATCGCTGCCGAGGACCGGCACTTCTATACCGAGGGCGGCATCTCGATCAGCGGTATCGTCCGCTCCGCCTACGAGGACCTCAAGGGCGGCGGGAACCTGCAGGGCGGATCGACGCTGACCGAGGAGTTCGTCAAGAACTACTACGCGACGGTCGGTTCCTCGAGGACGGTCAGCACCAAGCTGAAAGAGATCTTCATCTCGATCAAGCTGTCGCATGAGGAGTCCAAGGACTGGATCTTGACCCAGTACCTGAACACGGTCCCGTTTGGCAACAACGCTTACGGTATCGGGGCGGCCGCGCAGATCTACTTCGACGAGCCCGCCAGTGAACTGACGATCTCGCAGTCCGCGATGCTCGCCGCAATGGTCAACCAGCCCGGGTTCTTCAGCCCGGACCCGAAGGCCGGGGAGGCCTACCGTGCGCTGGTGGCCCGCTGGCAGTACGTGCTCACCAACATGGTCCGGGACGACGCGATCACCCAGGCCCAGGCCAACGCCCAGAAGTTCCCCACGGTGAACGAGGGACAAGGGCTGGCGAGCAGCTGGACGGGCTTTCGTGGCTACATCATGCAGGCGGTGCAGAGTGAGCTGCATAACACCTACGGGTACAGCTACACGCAGATCGACACCGGCGGCCTGAAGGTCGTTACGACCCTCAATCTGAAGGACATGAGGGGTCTGTACCAGGCCGTCAACCAGAACCTGGCCCAGATGAAGGCGGACGGCCAGAAGCTGCCGAACTACGCTCACATTGGCGCTCTGCTCGAGCAGCCGGGCACCGGCGACATTCTGGCCATGTACGGCGGGGCGAGCTACAGCGCGGCCAACTGCGCCAGGGTCGACTGCCAGTACAACATGGCCACCGAGAGCAGGAACCTGGTCGGCTCCTCGTTCAAGCCGTACGTGCTGGCGGCGGCCGTCAAAGAGGGCATGAACGTGCAGAGCAGCGTCCTGAACGCGATCGAGCCGATGTGCGTGCCGCCCGACTCCCAGCCCATGACGTTCTCGAGCGAGACCACGAACTGCCCGGCGGGATGGTGGCCGGTCAACATCCAAGGCGAGAACATGGGCCCGATCAGTGTGGTCACCGCCGCGGCGCAGTCATCCGACCCGGCGTTCGAGGACCTGTGGCACCGGGTGGGCGGCCAGCAGACGGTCAACATGGCCAAGGCGTTCGGTGTGAACGTCGCACCAGTTAACAAGGGCGGCTCTGGGCTGCAGCTGAAGGTGAACGAGGCCGGCGTGGCGCTGGGTACGGCGTCCCTCACTGTCGAGGAGCAGGCGACCACGTTCGCCACCCTGGCGGCCGGCGGCGAGTACGCCACCCCGCACGTGATCAAGCAGATCACACAGAACGGGAACAGCGTGCCGATCAAGGTCATGCACCGCCAGGTGCTGAATGCTGTGCAGGCGGCCGACGTTGACTACGCCCTGTCGTTCGACACGATCAACGGGACCGCGGCCGCTCAGGGTCAGCTCACCCCGACGCGCCCGACGATCGGCAAGACCGGCACCACCGACGTGGCCCAGTCGGCGTTCTTCATCGGCGCGATCCGGCAGTACTCGCTCGCGATCGGGATGTTCACGAACCAGCAGAATGAAGTGCCGGGTGGGCAGTCGCTGAACATCCTGCCCCAGCTGGTCGGAAACCAGACCGGCGGGTACGGCGGCGCCTGGCCGACGGCGATCTGGCGCACTTACATGAACAACGAGTTCGCCACCCTCCCGATTGAGAATTTCGCGCCGCTGGACACGGTGGGCTTCACCAAGTGGAACCAGGTCCCGCCGCAGCCCAAGAAGCAGAAGAAGCCGAACCCGAATCCGAACCAGAACCAGTGCCCGAACGGACAGCACCGCGTCTTCGGGATATGCGTCGGGGGCACCAACCCGGTGAACCCCAACCCGAACCCGACCAACCCCGTCAACCCGACACCTACACCGACCGTGCCAACGCCGCCGGTCCAGGGAGCGGAGACGGCCGCGGCGGTGCTGCTGGCGGAGGAGCCGACGACAACGGCGGCCCGCCCCCCGGGCGGCGGGTAACGCCGGGCTGCGCTACCCGAGCTGGCGGCGCAGCCAGGCGATGTCTACTGCCGGATCCGGCGTCTCGCAGACGGCCGGTGCGCCCGCGGCGCGGATCACGTCCACGATCTGCGCCGGGTTGATCGTCCCCGACTCGAGGCCAGCGTGCCGGTCCCGGCCGGAGTCGAACTCGTCCCGCGAGTTGTTGCAGTGCACGAGGTCGATCCGGCCGGTGATCGCCTTGAGCCGGTCGACGATACCGTCGAGTTCCTCCCCGGCGGAGTAAGCGTGGCAGGTGTCCAGGCAGAACCCGACTTCGCCGCCGCTCGCAGCGGCGTCAGCGATGGCTTCCCACAGCCGGGCGATCCCCTCGAAGCTGCGGGCCATGGCGCCGTCACCACCCGCGGTGTTCTCTATCAGCATGGGCAGCGGCCGCTCGATGCGCTCCACCGCCTTGCGCCAGCTGTCGTAACCCTCCTCGGGATCAACCCCGGCGGTCACGTGCCCGCCGTGCACGATCAGGCCCTTGGCGCCGATCGAAGCGGCGGCGGCGAGTTGCTGCTCGAGCAGCTTGCGGCTGGGAATCCTGATCCGGTTGTTTGGCGACGCCACGTTGATCACGTAAGGCGCGTGCACGTAGGCGTCGATGCCCGCGGCTGCGAAGGCCGCGCGGACCTCATCGGGTGCGCGGTTGCCGGGGAACGTGGGAGCCTTCCAGCCCTGCGGGTCCCCGAGGAAGAACTGCGCAACTTCGGCGCCGGCTGCCTGGGCGGCGGCAAGCGGGTCGGCGTCGTGTAGGTGAGCTCCGATGCGAACCATGGCTTCGAGCCTAATGGCCGCTGCCGTCAGCCGGAGGCGCCCGGCTCAGCCGTGCAGGCTGAAGCCGCCATGCGCGATGCTCAGGCCGGCCCCGACAAAAGCGGCGATCATGCCGGCCATGATGAGCACCCGCTGCTCCCTGGTGTTGGAGACCAGCTGCGCGTACAGGCCGATCACGAATGTCAGGAGGCCGATCAGCGTGGCGGCGAAGTGAACGCGCACGATGAACCCGATCGCGAACGCCAGGAGCCCGGCCAGGAAGACGGAGATCGTGAGCATGTTCTCCATCGGGTGGCGCTGGCCGTCGCTGTTCAGCGTCAAGCGAGCGTGAGACTGAGTCTTGGTGGCCTCGTCCATGGCGCTGACCCCCTGCGGCTCGGGTCTTGTCGACTTCATTTTGTTCCCGCACCGGGCGAAGCGGAATCACAACGCCGCGGAATGACGGCGATCAGCCTAGCGGACGGCGATTCCGGCGCTGCGCCGCGTTCCGGATTCTCGCCGGGGTGGTCATCGGGTGCGGCGTTGGGCCGGTGCGCCACGGCAACCCCGGCAGATCCGGCGTTGCCTGCTGGTAAGCTGGCTCGGCCGCGCTGGGCCACCGCTGGTGGCGCGCGGCGCCCTCCTGTCACGGAGAGACCGTGACCGCGTCAGTCCAGAGGAGGCAGGGTAAGTGCATGCGTAACTACGAGATGATGGTGATTCTCGACCCCGCGCTCGAGGAGCGTACCGTCCAGCCGTCGCTCGAACAGTTCCTCAACGTCGTGACCACCGCTGGCGGCACCGTGGACAAGGTAGATGTCTGGGGCAAGCGTCGGCTGTCGTACGAGATCGATAAAAAGTCAGAGGGCATCTATACCGTCATAGACATGACGGCAGAGCCGGACACCGTCAAGGAACTCGACCGCCAGCTCAACCTGAACGAGGCGGTCCTGCGAACGAAGATCATCCGGCCAGACCACAGATGACGGCGTCGGCAGGGCACGGCCCGAGCTGACACCACCCGAACGACCGGGAGGATCCCGATGGCAGGCGACACGCAGATAACCATTGCCGGCAACCTCGTCGACGACCCCCAGCTCCGCTACACCCCGACCGGCCAGGCCGTGGCAAACTTCAGGATCGCCTCCACGCCACGCTGGCAGGACCGGCAGAGCGGCGAGTGGAAGGATGGCGACTCCCTGTTCCTGTCGTGCAATGTCTGGCGGCAGGCGGCCGAGAACGTGGCCGAGTCACTGCAGCGCGGAATGCGGGTCATCGTGCAGGGCAGGCTGCGGCAGCGCTCGTACGAGACCAAGGAAGGCGAGAAGCGCACGGTCTACGAGATCGAGGTCGACGAGGTCGGCCCGTCGCTTCGCAACGCATCGGCCAAGGTCACCAAGTCGACCCGGTCCACGGGCGGCGGCGGCTTCGGCGGCGGCCAGTCCGGGGGCGGCGGCCAGTCCGGGTATGGTGGAGGCGGCGGACGCCCGGCCGACGACCCGTGGGCATCATCCGATGTCGGCAGCGGCGGCGGCGACGGGTTCTCCGACGAGCCCCCCTTCTGACGAATTTCACTAACTACCCCCGCCCTCGGGCGGGGGCCAGACCATCCCCGCCGAGGGCGGGGCCAGACCATCCCCGCCCTCGGACGGGGGCGACCATCCCCGCCTGGGCGGGGCTCTGCTGAGGAGCACCACGATGGCCAAGCCACCTATTCGCAAGCCCAAAAAGAAAGTCTGCCTGTTCTGCCAGGAGAAGATCGCCCACGTGGACTACAAGGACACGGGGCTGCTGCGGAAGTTCATCTCTGACCGCGGCAAGATCCGGGCACGTCGGGTTTCCGGCAACTGCACGCAGCACCAGCGCGATGTCGCCACGGCGATCAAGAACGCGCGCGAGATGGCGCTGCTGCCGTACACGAGCACGGCCCGATAAGGCCGAGGGAGGCTTGCACCGATGAGCGGTACGCCGATGAAGCTCATCCTGACCCAGGAGGTCACCGGCCTGGGCACCCCCGGCGACGTGGTCGAGGTAGCGGGCGGCTACGGCCGCAACTACCTGGTGCCGCGCGGGCTCGCCATGCGCTGGACCCGCGGCGCGGAGAAGCAGATCGAGCTGATCCAGCGCGCCCGGTCCGCCAGGGAGATCAGGGGACTTGACGACGCGCGGGCCGCCGCCGAGCGGCTCGCGTCGCTGCAGGTGCGCCTGCAGACCCGCGCTGGCGGCGGCGGCAGGCTGTTCGGCTCCGTGTCGCCCTCTGACATCGCGGCCGCGGTCAAGGCCGCGGGCGGCCCCGAGCTGGACCGCCGCCGGATCGAGATCAAGAACCCGATCAAGACCGTCGGCGCGCACCAGGTGACGGTCAAGCTGCACCCCGAGGTGACCGCCACCATGGACGTGGAGGTCGTCGGCGCTTAGGCCAGGGCCAGGCTGATGGCTTAGGCCAGGGCCAGGCTGATGGCGTGCAGCGCCAGGCCCACGCTGGCGCCCACCACGGTGCCGTTGATGCGGATGAACTGCAGGTCGCGGCCGAGCAGGAGTTCCAGCTGGCTTGACGTCTGTTCCGCGTCCCATCGCTCGATGGTTCCCGTGACCAGTCCGGCGAGTTCGTCGTGAAACCGGTCGGTGAGCGCCCTGGCTCCCGAGTCGAGCATGCGCAGCACGCCGTCGGAGAACCGGCGGTCTGATTCGAGCCGCCGGCCGGCTGCCACCAGCGCGGTGGCCAGCTGGCGACGCAGCTCGGACTCGGGATCGACCGCCTGAGCCCGGAGCGTGTCCTTCGCGTGCTTCCACAGCGACGAGGACCAGTCCCGGAGCTCGGCGCTGCCTAGGACGTCGCGCTTGATGCGCTCGCCGCGCTCACGCAGCTCTGGCGACGTCTCGAGGCGGTCCGGGAGCCCGGCGAGCCACCCCTCGAACTGACGCCGGGTCTCGTCGTTCGGATTGGCTGCCATGGCCACCAGCCGAAGGCGCAGACGAGTGTACAGGCGGTCGAATACTCGTCGGTAAACCGCATCCGGCACCCATCGGGGTGCTTCACCCTCGAACAGCTCGCGAACCTCTGTGTAATGCTCGCCGAGGTAGCGATCGGCACCGGACACGATGGCGTTGAACAGCCCGGCGTGATGCCCTTCCGCGATGACGACCCGCAGTGCCTTCCCGGCCAGCGGCGCCACTTCCACGGCGTCGACCACCCGGGTCAGTTCGTCGGTGAGGATCCGCTGGACGTCCTCATCCCGCAGCGTCTCGGCCACCGTGACCACCAGGTCGGCGGCGTGACCAGCGAAGACGGCGGCGTTGGACTGGTCGGCCAGCCAGGCAGCCAGGCGAGGAACAAGCCCAGCCGAGCGGATCCGCTCGCTGACAACATCAGCGTTGAGGAAGTTCTCCTGGACGAACTGGCCGAGAGTGGCGGCGAACTGATCCTTGCGCTCGACGATCAGCGCGGTGTGCGGTATCGGCAGGCCCAGGGGGCGGCGGAAGAGGGCCGTGACCGCGAACCAGTCCGCGACACCCCCAACCATGGCCGCCTCGGCTCCGGCCTGCACGTAGCCAACCGCCGTCCCATGGACACCGACAACGGTCACGGCCACGAACACAACGGTGGCCGCCGCGAGAAGAGCGGTGGCGCGCCGGCGTGCGGCGGCCAAGCGGCGTGCTCGCAGTTCCGGCGACTCACGTTCGAGCGCGGCCACCGGTGCAGCCGACGTCGTCGCGGCAGGTTCCATTGGCCCCAGTCTCGCAGGATCTGCGTGATCGCCCGTACCCCGGCCTTCTCACGCGGCGTGATCACCCGCAACTCGGCCTTCTCGCCGGGCGTGGTCGGCGGGCGCAGGCGTCGCCCGAAGGCGGTTATTCGGCAGCGGATAGGTAGCCGGGCAAGCGCTTCGCGAGTTCGGGATCGGCATCGGCGACCATTTCCCAGATCGCGGCCAGCCGGGCGATGTCACCGTCGTCCCGTCCGGCCCGGCCTTCCGCTCCGGGCGGACGTTCCGCTTCGGGCCGGCGCGGGGCTCCCGCCTGGTCTGCCGCTCCCGCCTGGTCTGCGGCTCCGGTGCGGCGCGCGCCTTCCTCCTGTACAGCACCGTCCTCGCTAGCAGCGGGAGCCGGCCCCCCGGTCGCCGCATGATCTGAGCTGGCCGAGCAGGCAGCAAGCTCGTCGATAGCCCGGCAGATGCGGCCGAGCTGTCCCCGGTTGATCGAACACATGCTCGAATGCTAGAGAAGCGGGCGAGTGCCCGCCCGGCAAACGCGTGCATCCCCAGGGCCCACGCCGAGCCGCCGCGGACCCCGGCTGAGCCCTGCTGACCCGAGCGCAGAGATTCCGAGCTATCGATGTACCGATGGGCCGCATAGATCAAGCCCGTTGGTACATCGATGCGCGCTGCGCGGGCTGGCCGGGGCCGCGCTCCGACCGGCTGCGGAGGACTGCGCATGTAACGTCGTACGTGAAATTCCTAATGTGGATAACTTCCGACCATTGTGGACGACCTCCCGGGCCAGAAGTTTTTCCTGCGCACAACCCGTGGACGGCATAACCGCAGGCAGACGCGTTCTCGCGGTGAACTGAACTGCAATATCCACAGCGCCATCCCCATGCTGCGCACAGCGGCGGCGGCGTGTCTGCACAGGCTATCCACAGGCCTGTGCACAGCATCGCTGGACGCCCACCAGCGCTGGCGCCAGACTGTCGGAGCCGTCAGATACAACGGCTATGAATGGCCAGCGCGGGCAGCCGCGGGAATGCCTACCGCAATGGGGGAGGTGGCACCTGTGAGTGTGGCGGAGATCGCCCCGCGCGGCGAGGAATTCGAGCGGACACCACCGCACGATCTCGCCGCGGAGCAGTGCGTTCTTGGCGGCATGCTGATGTCCAAGGACGCGATCTCCGACGTGCTCGAGGTGATCCACCCTGGCGATCACTACCGGCCCGCGCACCAGCTCGTGCACGAGGTCATCCTCGACCTGTACAGCCGGGGCGAGCCGGCCGACGCGGTGACGGTCGCGAACGAGCTGACCAAACGCGGCGAGATCACCCGGGTGGGCGGGGCCCCGTACCTGCACACGCTCATCGCCTCAGTGCCCACCGCGGCGAACGCCGGCTATTACGCCCGCATCGTGCGCGAGCGGGCGATCCTGCGCCGTCTGGTGGAGGCGGGCACCCGCATCGTCCAGCTCGGCTACTCGGGCGACGGGGATGCCGACGAGATCGTCGACCGGGCCGAAGCCGAGGTCTACGGGGTGACCGCCCGGCGGATCAGCGAGGACTACCTGGCGCTGGCCGAGATCATGCCGGGCGCGCTCGACGAGATCGAGGCGATCGGCAGCCGCGGCGGCGCGCTGACCGGCGTGCCCACCGGATTCGCGGACCTCGACGCGCTAACCAACGGACTGCACCCGGGCCAGATGATCGTCATAGCTGCCAGACCCGCCCTCGGGAAGGCACTGGCCCTCGATACATCGCTGCCGACGCCGACCGGATGGACCACGATGGGCCAGGTAGCCGTCGGCGACCAGCTCGTGGGTGCAGACGGGAGGCCGGTCATCGTCGTCGCGGCCACCGAGGTCATGCACGGGCGGCCGTGTTACGAGGTGACGTTCTCTACCAGCGAGGTGATCGTCGCCGACGGCCAGCATCAGTGGCTCACCTGGGACCGCCCCGCCCTCGGCCAGCGTGCGGGTAGCGAGGGCGAGGGGCCTGGCACCAGTTCCGCCGCAGGGACCGGGACGGTGCTGACCACGGAGCAGATCGCGGCAACGGTTCCGGCGGTCCAGGGATGGTCGGCGGAGCCACGCCGTCCCGCGTGCGCGTCGTTCGATCTGCCCGAAGCCGACCTGCCGATCCTGCCGTACCCCTGGGCATCTGGCTGGGCGGTCCGTACACCGCGGCCGCGGGCACTCGGATACCAATTAGCGGACCCCGAGGGTGGCGCATTGCCGCGGCGGCGCCCGGTATCGTGATTCGCGGGACGATGCGGCCAGGGGGCTGCTGGACCCGGGGCGAGGAAAAAGCGCATACCGCTGCTATTACGTGGGCGAGCGTCGAGGCGCGCGGCGAGCCCTGCTCGCCGGCATCCTCGATACCGACGGGACCGTGGCGACGACGGGGCCGTCCAGTTGGCTGTCACACCCGATTGGCGTTCAAGACGTCCGGGAACTGGTTCTCAGCCTCGGTTACCGCTGTTCGATGCCGAAGAAGGGGAAGGGGCGTACTGCCGCGTCGGCGGCCCATTACCTCTCACGGTTCATGACCGAATGACAGGTGTTCCGCCTGAGCCGCAAGCAGCGGCTGCATAAGGAGCGGCTGCGGCACGACCCGCAGATGGCCCGCTGGCGCTATATCGTGGGCGTGCGCCGGGTGTCATCGCGCCCGGTGCGCTGCGTGCAGGTGGACAGCCCGGATCACCTGTACCTCGCGGGCCGGCATGATCCCGACCCACAACTCGACGCTGGCCCTCGACCTGGCCAGGGCGGCCTCGGTCAAGGCGGGCCAGACCGCGGTGATCTTCAGCCTGGAAATGAGCCGCAACGAGATCACGATGCGGCTGCTCTCTGCCGAGGCGCGGGTCCCGCTGCACTCCATGCGGACCGGCCAGATCGGAAGACGACTGGACCAGGCTGGCCCGGCGGATGAGCGAGGTCGTGGACGCTCCGCTGTTCATCGACGACTCGCCGAACATGTCGATGATGGAGATCGGGCAAGTGCCGGCGGCTCAAGCAGCGGCACGACCTGCGCCTGGTGATCATCGACTACCTGCAGCTGATGAGCTCCCCGAAGCGGGTGGAGAACCGGCAGCAAGAGGTCTCCGACATGTCGCGCCAACTGAAGCTGCTCGCCAAGGAGCTCGACGTCCCCGTCGTGGCCGTGGCCCAGCTCAACCGCGGCCCCGAGCAGCGAACCGACAAACGTCCACTTTTGGCCGATTTGCGTGAATCCGGATCCATAGAACAGGATGCGGATGTTGTCCTACTTTTGCGCCGAGAAGATGCGTATGAGCGCGAGTCGCCGCGGGCGGGAGAGGCCGACTTGATCGTGGCTAAACATCGCAATGGACCAACCGCCACAGTAACCGTGGCATTCCAAGGGCACTATAGTCGATTCAGCGACATGGCACGTCTATGACGAAGTGTTTGGTTAATCATATGGCATTCGACGTTGTTACGAACGATGCGGCCTACTGGATCGGGTTCTTGTTCGCTGACGGTTCCGTCATCCAACAGCAGAAAGGTGCCCCAGTAGTGCAACTCAGGCTATCTGAGATCGACAGAGGCCAAGTTGAGAATTTCCGGCAATTCCTCGGTTCCACACATGCAATTACTACTAGTCCGCCAGGTGTAACTGGTCAGGTCTCGAGAGCTATTCGGTGTCAGGCGGTTTCGGGCAGCCATGGATGGCCCTCGGCGAGGGTGGTGAGGGCGAGAAGAAGTGGGTGCCATGCTTGGCGGCGGTGGCGAGGTAGCTGCGGATGGCGCAGAATTGCTGGGCTCCGGTGCGGGTTCGCAGGCATCCGGAGACTTTTTGCCGTAGCTTGATCATCCGGATGTCCCTCTCCGCGCCATTGTTGTCGGAGGGGCTCGCGGGTCGACGGTGAACCGCAGGTAGTCGTCCTGGCGGTCGAGCAGGCGCCGTGCCAGGGCGTTGTGCTTGCCCATCACCTTGCTCGCCCGGGTGTGGGTTGCCTCCACGCCCAGCAGTGCCCCGCTGCGGTAGCGGTGGACCGCGGCGGCGAGCGCGGCCGGGTCGATGCCGTCGAGGTTGGGGCCGTCGGGGTTGGGGCTGGCCGCAAGTGCGTCGTTGACCAGCTGGTTGAGCTCGCGCAGCGCGTCGGCGCTTTGCTGCGCCCAGCACCACTGGCCGGTCGGGGCGGTGTCGGTGACGGCCTGGAGCTCTCGCAGGGCGTGCGCGCAGCATAGCGGTGGGTGAGCGCTGTGTAGGTGTCATAGGGCGCCAGGCATCGTGCACGGCGACCCCGGTGAACGCGGGGAGCACCCCGGCGGCGTCCATGCCCTTGGTGCCGCGCCGGTCGTGCACGGTGATCAGGCTGTACTTGCCGGTCGACGCCGAGTGCACCCAGCCAGCCGGCCCGCCACCCGCAGCCCGGTCTCGTCGAACCCTGCCACGTCCGCGGCGGCGAGTTGGTGCGCGGCCACTCCAGGAACCCGCCCAGCCCGTCGGCCGCACGGCTGGTCATCGCCGCGACGGTGCCTTGGAGACCGGGGTGCCGAACAGCTCGGCCAACGCCGCGGCGGTGCGCTCTTGGACAGGAACTGCCCGACGTAAAGGTAGACGATGATCGCGGTGATCCGCGGGCCGTACTGGACTGGGCGGTCACCCCCTCGGGGCCTCGGCGCTGGTACGGTTCCGCACCCGCAGCGCCGCTTGATCAGCTGATGCTCGATCACTCGGACCTGATCGGCGGGATGTCGAAGACCTGCCGGCGTTCCGCCCAGGTACCGGCGCCCGCCAGATCGTCCCCGCACCCCCAGCAGCAGCCCGGCTCATGCCGCACCTCCCGGTCCGGCGCCGCCACCTGGGCTAAGGTCGAACCATGATGGCCGTCCTGCCCACCGGGCCGCGCCCGCTGCTGCGCAGCGACCCGGCGCCGGCTTGGCCAGCCCATCCCAGCTAGGAGGTTTCGAAGAGTTCTGCGGCGATTGCCCCAGCCGAGCCTCAAGCTCAGCGACCCGCACCCGCGCCCCTGCCGCTTTGCCCGCACCTCCGCCAGCTCCGCCCGCAGGGACACCACCAGCGCAGCCAGCACCTCATCCGGCGGCGGTTCCCGGTCGGCGGGCACACCGGACACTACGACCGGCCAAGATCGCTTACCGCCCGCGCCCAGACCTCTCACCGGCTGGTCTTTGGGATCCAGGACCTGCTGAGGGCAGGGCGTGGAAGGACGCGGGCCATTGTGAGGGAGGTCTGCTGGGTGAGATGCACCTCGGTCTGGGACCGCAGATGGTGGCGCAGCTCCTCGGTGAATTCCCGGCGGACGTCATCTGGCCAGTTCAGCGAGGTCGCTCTGGTGTTCTCCACGCCGACGACGGTCTCGGCGGTCCGGACGACCGGTTGCGTATGCGTCTTGTGGATGGGCGTCTCGAACAGGCCGGTGCCCGCGACGACCTCGGTGCCGGCAAAATGCGGCTGCCTCACCCCGGCCCTGCCGGGCCGCCGCGGGCAGCCCACATACCGATCAGGGCAGCCCCGCAAAGGGTCGTCGTAGCGCTCGCCGGTCTCCAGCAGGACGAGCCAGCCGCCGGGGCGCAGCAGCCGCGCGGGCTTACGGAACCTGACCTCGGGGTCGACCCAGTGAAATGCCGTGCCCGAGACGATCAGGTCGAAGGATGCGCTGGCAGCGGCGAAGTCCTCGAACGAGGACACCTGGAACGAGAGCGCCGGGCCATCGAGGCGGCGGCGGGCGGCGGCGACCATCGACGGGCCGATGTCGATGGCCGTCAGGCGGAAGCCGTAACACGCCAGGCTCTCAGTGAGCTGGCCCGTGCCGCATCCAACCTCGAGGACCTCGCCGCCGGCGCCAACCGCGGCGGTCGCCACGGCGAACTCAACGATATCGCTGGGGTACCCGAGCCGGGACGCCTCATAAAGCTCGGCGACGCCGTCGAACAGCATCCGCTGGTGCCGCCGCTTGCTGCGCTCCTGCCCGGTCTCTGCAGCCATGTCCACAGCCCGACAGTAGAGCACCGCCCAGTACTCTCCCAGCCTGCGGCCGACCGGGAACGGGCCATTGGCTCACTGAACCTATCCGGTCTTGAGAGCGTATGGCTGACCAGTTACCGCCAGGTAACTTCGGTGGATATCTATCAAAGGCCTCGGTTCGTTTGGCATTAAATTCTCGGCGCCTAGCGGGCCGCCTGCTCGAGATGGGTCGTTATGAAGGCCCGATCGCTCCTGAGCTGGCTTCTTCGCGTCACTTCTGGCGTGGCGTGGTAGATGGCGACGGCTCAATATTCACCCTAAAGACCGGTTATTCCGGCATTAGTCTGGTGGGCTCACAGAGGCTGCTTGACGCATTTCTCGGATTTCTAAGAGAGCGTAACTTGTCTGGTCGAATGACCGTTTGGCCACACAAGAGCATCTACGAATTGAGCACCGCAGGCCATCTTGCAGAGCTGATAATCGACGAACTCTATAGGAACGCTACTACGGCACTTGACCGAAAGGCAGCGGCGGCCGCTCCGATCATTGAGTCAGTGCGCGCTAGGCGGATTCAAATTGCGAACGATGTGGACGAGTTGCGTCGGCGATATGAAGCTGGCGCAACGCTTGTCGAGCTCGGCCGTCATTACGGGGTCTCGAACGTAACCATCCTGTATCGCATGCGCAAGGCTGGCATTCCGCGCAGGTCGCCAGGACCCGGACCCAAGGGCCTTCCGAAGGCGGCATGACGCTGGCACCCTGACCGGCGCCGTCGGCCCTGGCGCCTGTCCTGATGCCGGGACCTAGACCGCCTGGCGTTACATCAGCCCGTTCGGCGTGACCGTGCGATCGCACACGGTACCCGATTGACAAATTTGATATCACAATACTAGATTTCTGATATCAGATTTAAGCGCGTGTCGTCCGGGCAGCGCGTGGCTTCTGGGAGCAGGTGCACATCATGATCAAGTACCAATGGGTCAGCTACGGCGGGGATGCCAGGATCTGGCTCGCCATCATTCTGCTGGTCGCCGCGGGTGGTGTGATCTTCGCCGGGATCCGGCTGCCGCTGCCTGTCAGGACTGCCCGGCCTGGACTCGTGGGCCGGGGCCCCCTGATCTTCGTCTGGCTCGTCTCGATACCGGCGTTCCTGGTCGCGCTGACGATCTACCTCAGGCAGTTCATTCACGACTACGGCGTGAATGAACTCGCGTCTGAGCCCAAGGATCCCGTCGCCCCGATCACCTTTACGGCGGTCGTGGTCGTCTTCATCATCATCCTCATCTCGTGCCGCACGGCTGGCATCTGGACGAGGCTGGCCGGTGCTGCTATCGGCGCGATAGCCGCACCGATGATCTTCGAGCTTCCCTTCGATCTCATCGTGATGGCCAGGACCTACCCGTCCGTCCCGCCCGACCCGGCCTTGTACCGGGTGCTGTTCTTCGCACCCCTGTTCCTGATCGAGATCACCACGCTGCTGCTCCTGCGGCAATCGCCGCTGGTGCGGCTGACCAGGGCCACGTTCTTTTCCTTCGCGCTAATGATGGGCGTGTTCGCGGTCTGGGCCCTGGCCGGGTTCGGCTACCCGTCGGCTCCCCTCCCCACCGCGCTGAACATCGTGTCGAAGATCCTGGCCTTCGTCACCGTCCTGTCCCTGTTCCTGCCCCAGCGCCCCACGCCCGAGCCGCCGCACCAGCCGAACAGCAACGAGCAGGCCCAACTCGTGTTCACCGCCGACGCCGGCGAGAACCAGGCGCAGCGCTGATCTCACGTTCCGGTGCCGTCAGCCGTTTACCAGATGACAGCACCCGAACGAGGAGAACGGTGATGGCAACGCACACGACCATCGACTCGCCGATCGGCGAGCTGACGCTGGTCGCCGACGACGGCAAGCTGACCGGCGTGTATTTCCCGCATCACTGGTACAAGCCGGACCCGGCCACGTTCGGGCCGCGGTCCGGTGGCGGGTTCGAGGAGGCCACCGAGCAGCTGGCGGAGTATTTCGCCGGCGACCGGAAGACCTTCGACCTGGCGGCGGAATCCCGGGGCGTAGCGTTCCAGTCCCAGGTGTGGGGTTTGATTGCGGAGATCCCCTACGGGCAGACCGTCACCTACGGCGACCTGGCCGGCGAGGTGGGCGGGGCCACGCCCAAGGACGTCGGTGCCGCCGTGGGACGCAACCCCCTGAGCGTGATCGTCCCGTGCCATCGCGTGGTCGGCAAGGACGGCAGTCTCACCGGCTACGCCGGCGGGCTGGCGCGCAAGAGGTTCCTGCTCGACCTGGAGGAGACGGCCGCGAGGCTGTTCTGATGACCAGGAGTGGCGCCTGAGACCGGTCCCAGGCGCCACGTTGCCATGCATGAGGCGCGATCCGGTGGGCAGTAGGGAGGCCATGAGCCTCACGAGCAAGAGCCGGAACCGGTCCCGGATCCGCCGGGGCCGGGCCAAGCAGGGGATTGGCCGCGTCACCCGCAGTCAGCGGCTGCAGGCTGAAGGGCTGGCCGACCGGGTCAGCGGTGGCATGCGACAGTTCGGCGACGACCTCGGAAAAGAGTTCCGGAAGGTGAGCCGGCGTATCGAGCGGGCGTTTGGCCGTTAATCCCGGGCCCCTTGGCCCAGGCGCGGGCCACGGCTGTCCCAAGCACATGGTCATGGGGCCGTGTGGCGGGGTGCAGTCGGACGGCGACTGTGAGGTCGAGCCGCACCCCTGCGTGTTCCCGGCGCCGGTCACCTGGTCCGATCCGGTGTCACCGGTGCCGCTGGACCCGGTGCCGCTGATCCTGACCGACTTCAGTTCCGAGCCGTACTCGCTGTCGGCGCACGCCGCCGTGGCGAGCATTCTGGCCCCGGTCAGCGACGCGGTCCTGGTCGGCGAGCACCAGGACCGGCCCGACTTCCCGCCTGCGCAGCTGGCCTCGATCTTGCAGCAGGCCGGGGCCCGGCCGTGGATCACCCTGTCTTGCCGGGACCGGAACCGCGTGGTGCTCGAGCAGGAGCTGCACGGGCTGCGCGAGCTCGATGTCGGCGCGGTGCTGTGCGTGACCGGCGATGCCCGCGCCTACGACGTCCGACCGGATGTGACGCAGGTTTTTGACCTGGACGGGCCGCGGCTGGCCGCGCTGGCCGCCGCGATCGGGTTGCCGGCGGCCGTCCCGGAGACGCCTGCCGCGCCGCCCCGGCAGCTGCGGCCCTTCCGGCTGGCCCAGAAGCAGCGCGCGGGGGCGGCGGTCGCCGTGCTCAACCACGACACCGTCGCATCGGTGACCAACTTCATGGCCGCCGCCGCGCGGGCGGGGGTCACCATTCCGGTCATAGCCGCGGTGGCCATCTTCACCGATGTCGCCTCCGCCGCGGCGCTGTCCGGCCTCCCCGGCCTGGAACTGGATCCGGACGTTGTGCGCACGGTGCTGGACGACGCGGACCCGGTTGCCGCGGGGATCGCGGCGGCGGCCCGGCAGGCCCGGGCTCTGCTGGACATCCCGGGCGTGGCCGGGGTGAACATCTCCGGGTTGGCATCGGCGCGAGGGCACGAGTTCGCCGCGCAGATCAAGGCGGAATTGGCCGCCCAGGTCCGGGAAGGATCTGCCGCGTGAGCCCTGAGATCGGCGGCGCCATGGAAGCCGAGTTCAACACCGTGGCCGACTGGACCGCTCGGGTGGCCGCCGACTTGGGCCCGGAGTACTACATCCCGGCCGCCTGCCGCGGAAGCGGTCAGCCGGCGGTCCTGGACTGGCTGCTCGAGTGCCTCGGGCCGCGACCCGGCGAGGTGATGATCGACGTCGGCGCGGGCATGGGCGGGCCCGCGGCCTACGCCGCCCGGCGGACCGGCGTGCAGCCCGTCCTGGCCGAACCCGAGCCGGGTGCGTGCCGCGCGGCGGTTCGGCTCTTCGGTGCCCCCGTCGTCCTGGCCGACGCGACCGCCCTGCCCTTCGGCGCCGCAACCGCCGACCTGGCCTGGTGCCTCGGCGTGCTGTGCACCGCGCCCGGCAGCGCCGCCCAGCGGGCCATGCTCGGTCAGCTCCGGCGCGTCGTACGCCCCGGCGGCCGCATCGGACTGCTGGTCTACCTGGCTGCCGCGGTCGAGCTGGACGACCCGCCGCAGGGCAACCACTTCCCATCCAGCGGCCAACTGCACGACCTGTTCGGCCAGGCGGGCCTGGAGGCGGTGGAGGTGGCCGGCTTCCGCGACGTAGTCCAGCCGCCGCCGGACTGGGCCGGCCGGGTCGAGGCCGTGGAGCGCGAACTGCACCGCCGGTACGGGCACACACCGGAACTGACCGCGGCCGACGAGCAGAGCAAGCTGTTCGGCAGGCTGCTGAGCTCGGGTCAGCTCATCGCCCAGGTCATCGTGCTCCGGGTCGCTGCGGCCGGCTGACCATCACCGCGGTTGACGTAGCCCTTGCAGGAGCAGTTCGACGAGCCGGCGGGGGTCGTAGCCCGAGTCGTGCCCTCGCCCGGCGCACAGGTTGCCGATCCCGCACATCAGCTCGTGCGCGCCGGTACCCGGCCTTACTTCGCCCGCGCTGACAGCGGCGTCGAGCAGTTCGGCGCAGACCGGCACGAGGCGGTCCAGGAAGTACGTGTGCAGCGCTTCGAAGCCGCCGCTTTCCGATTGCAGCACGTTGGCGAGCCCGTGCTTTGTCACCAGGAAGTCAACGAAGAGGTCGACCCACTCGCGCAGTGCGGCGAAGGCAGAGCCGGCGGTCGCCAGCAGGGCCGGGCCCGCCTCGGCGCAGGCCTCGACCTGGTGGCGGTAGACGGCGACGACGAGGTCCGCCCGAGTCGGGAAGTGGCGGTAGATCGTCCCGATCCCGACGCCGGCCCTGGCCGCGATCTCGCGGATCGGCGCGTCGACCCCAGAGGTGACGAAGACCGACGCCGCGGCGGCAAGCAGCGCCTTCTCGTTGCGCAGCGCATCGGCCCGTTTGCTTCGGGCTGGCGTCTCCGCGAACTGCCTTTCAGCGGACACCACGCTCTGCCTCCGGACGGTCGTTGACGAAACGGAACACGGCCCCGGACGGATTTCCGGAACGACGTTCCGCTTGAGTTTAGCTGAGGGAAACATATCTGCGGCCCGGGCGGGCCGCGGGCGGCCCGATAGCGAGTCAAGGGAGCAACGATGGCAGTCCAGTCAGTGATGCCCAACCTGTACACGGCCGACGTCGACCGGGCGGTCGCCTTCTACCGCGACCTGCTCGGCGGCACGCAGACCTTCCGCCACCCCGCCGAAGGGAAGGCGGAGCACGTGGAACTGCGGCTCGGCGACATCATGATCGCGCTCAGCAGCAAGGAGGCCGTGGAGGCGGAAGGCATGCCGCCGCCGACGGCCGGCCATCCGATGGAGCTCGTGGTGGGGTGCGACTCGGCCGATGACACGGTCGCCGCGCTGCGGGCCGCCGGGACACCCGTGCTGCAGGAGCCGTACAGCCACTTCTCCGGGCACCGGCGGCCCTACGTCGCCGACCCCGACGGCAACTGGATCGTGCTGGCGAGCAAGGAGAGATAGCAGCGCCCGGGCTCAGCTGCGGCGGATCCGCCAGAGGCACACGTTGGCCAGGATGACCGCGGCGCTGACGAAGATCGCCAGCTCGTACCACTGCAGCGGCCAGTAATGGCTGGCCGGCTGGTACGCCAGTGCTTCGTGATAGGTGGTCCCGATCTTCGCCACGCAGTCCTGGAGCCTGTTGACAACAGCCTGCGGCGCCTTGCTGTGACCGCCGAGCCCGCCGCCGCCACCGCCGCCCCGCCCTTGGCCGATTCCTGGGCACGCGCTGTTCAGCACCTGCGTGGTGAGCGCCTGGCCGCGCGCGTCGACGATCCCCAGCGAGGTGATCCACGTGTTCGGCAGGTTCGGCGGGTTCGGCATCAGCGTCGGGCTGGAAAACAGCACGGACAGCGTGCCTTGCTGGCCATAACCGGTGGAACCGGGGTTCAGCGCCAGGTTCAGCAGCACCGGGCGCAGCAGTCGCGGCCGCAGCCAGCTGAACTCGGCCAGCCGGGCCGCGATGAAGACGGCCAGCGTGACGAACATGGCCGGGAGTGTGCGCCGGATCAGCGCCCCGGCCAGCACGCCGAGGGTGAACGCGAACGCGGTGTAGCCGATGGGGGCGATGCCGCGCTGATCAAAGGTGGCGAACTGGTTCAGGTCGGCCCGGTCGAGCGAGCTTGACCACCAGGTGACCACCAGGCTGAGCAGCCCGGCCGCGGCCATGCTGGCCAGGCCGACTACGGCGAGCTTGACCACCACCCAGCGGGTCCGGGTGACGCTCTGCGTCCACGCCAGCCGGAACGTGCCTTCCTCGAACTCGCGCGCGACCAGCGGGGCGCCCCAGAACATCCCGATGAGGGCGGGCGTCACGAGCACCAGCACCCCGAGCCAGAGCCGCGCGGTGCCGTCGTCGCGATGCAGCAGCCCGGCAGCCGCGACGGCCAGAAGCGCGAGCGCGCTCGCGACCACCACGGCCTGGGTCCGGAACTGCAGCCAGGTGAACCGGATCATCGGTCATCTCCCGTCTGGCTCATGGCCGCGAGCACCAGGTCGTCGAGACTGACCGGTTGCCCGCTGCGCTCGTGGTATGACGCCAGCAGTTCCGCGATGTCGCCGGCCAGCCGCACCCGCGAAGCCACCAGCACCACGAGGTAGTCGCAGATCAGCTCCAGGTCCGCCACCAGATGCGAGGACAGCACCACGTTCGTGCCGCGCCCGGTCACCGTGCCAGCGACAGACCGCAGGAACTCCCGCCGGGCCAGCGGGTCGAGGCTGGCCACCGGCTCATCCAGGATCAGCAGGTCGGGCCGTTTGGCGACCGCAAGCGTCAGCGCGAGCTGGGCGCGCTGGCCGCCAGACAGCCGCCCGCCGCGCTGCCGCAGGTCGATGCCGAGCTGCTCAATCCGACGCCGGGCCCCCACGCCGTCCCAGCCCGGGTTCAGGTACCCGGCCATCCGCAGGTGCCCGCCGACCGAAAGCCCCGGGTACACCGGTGTGTCCTGCGCCACGAAGCCAACCCGGGTGAGCTGCACCGGGCCGTCGCCGGGCCGTCCGCCGAGGACCTCGACCGTGCCAGTGGTCGGCGCTATCAGCCCGGCGGCGAGCTGCAGGAGGGTCGTCTTGCCGGCCCCGTTCGGGCCGACCAGCCCCACGACGCGGCCGGCCGGGATCTCCAGCGTGCAGCCCGAAAGAGCCCACCGGCGCCGGTAGCGCTTGCCGAGCCCGCTGGCGGCCAGCAGGGTTGCGGCGGTATTGGTTGAGTTCACGACGCTGGTTGTACGCCGTGGCCGGTGTCGGCACGGTGTCCGCTGCCGACACCGCACGGACACCCGCTGCCTGAGATCGTTGACCCGGGGGGACCGCGCCCGGAGCTAACCGTTCAGGGCACTCATCCAGAGAAGGATCGCCATGCGTGTGCTGGTCGCCGAGGATTTCCGGATCCTCGCCACAGCGATCGGGACCGGGCTGCGCCGGGAGGGCATGGCGGTCGACGTGGTCCTCGACGGCGACGACGCGCTCGAGCATCTGGCCGTCACCCGTTACGACGTGATCGTGCTCGACCGGGACCTGCCGGGGACGCACGGCGACGATGTGTGCCGCAGGATCGTGGCCGACCGGCCGGGCAGCCGGGTGCTGATGCTGACCGCGTCCAGCACCGTCCGGGACCGGGTGGACGGCCTCGGGCTCGGCGCCGACGACTACCTGACCAAGCCGTTCGACTTCGCCGAGCTGGTCGCGCGCGTCCGCGCCCTCGGCCGCCGCTCCGCCGAGGCGCTGCCCCCGGTGCTGCAGAGCGGTGACCTGAGCCTCGATCCCAGCCGCCGGGTGGCGCTGCGGGGCGCGCGCCGGCTCGACCTCAGCCCGAAGGAGTTCGCGGTCCTCGAGTGCCTGCTGGCCTCGGCTGGCCGGGTCGTCTCGGCCGAAGAGCTCCTGGAACGCGCCTGGGACGAGGCGGCCGACCCGTTCACCACAGCGGTGAAGACCGCGATCCGGCGGCTGCGGGCCAAGCTCGGCGACCCGCCGGTGATCCACACCGAGCGCGCCGGCGGCTACCGGATCGACGGACCGTGATGCCCAGGCGCAGGCTGCGCACCCGGCTGGCCCTGTTTTACGGCGGCGTGTTCCTCGCCGCGAGCGCGGTGCTGCTGGCCGTTGCCTTTCTTCCGGCGGTGCGGATTTCGAGGACGTCCCGCGTGGGGGCCGGGGACGCTCATGCTCACGCCGCCTCGAACCTGCACCAGGTACTCGGATACTCCGGCATCGCGCTGGCCGCCGCGGCCGTGCTCGCCGCCGCACTCGGGTGGCTGGCCGCCGACCGGGCCCTGCGGCCGTTGCGGACCATCACCAGGTCCGCGCGCGCGATCTCGGCCAGCAACCTGCACGAGCGTTTGGGTCTGAACGCGTCGTATGCCGAGTTCGCCGAGCTAGGCGAAACGTTGGACGGCCTCTTCAGCAGGCTCGAGGCGTCGTTTGAATCGCAGCGCCAATTCGTGGCCAACGCCTCGCATGAGCTGCGGACCCCGCTCGCGGCGGAGCGAACCCTGCTCCAGGTAACGCTCGCCGATCCGGGTGCCACGGCGCAGACGCTGCGATCGGCCTGCGAGCAGCTGCTCAGCCTCGGGGCCCAGCAGGAGCGGCTGATCGATGCGCTGCTCACCCTGGCCAGCAGCCAGCGCGGGATCGACCGGTGGCAGCCGGTCGACCTCGCCGCGATCACGCGCGGCGCGCTCGCCATCCGGGGAGAGGAGGCCGCGCGCCGCGGCATTCGCGTCGACACCGCGGTTGGCCCGGCCGTTGCCCCCGGCGACCCCCGCCTGGTGCAGAGCATGGTGGCGAACCTGGCGGACAACGCCCTGCGGCACAACGTCGCCGGCGGCAGCGTCGAGATCAGCACGTCCATGACCGGCGGGTCGGCGAGCCTGCGGGTTGCGAACACCGGGCCGGTGATCCGGGCCGAGGAGGTCGACCGGCTGTTCCAGCCGTTCCAGCAGTTCGGCGCCGACCGGATGAGCCGCGATGGCGACGACGGCGACGGCGGGCACGGGCTCGGCCTGGCCATCGTCCGGGCGATCGCGATCGCGCACCGGGCCTCGCTGAGCGCGCGGGCCATGCCTGGGGGAGGTCTGGAGATCAAGGTGGACTTCGACCGGGTAATGGCCGGGTAGATCCCCGGAACCGGAAGGCGACGCTGTGACGCAAGGCAGCAACCGTCTGACGCGCCCAACCTGGGCGCAGGCCCGGACAGCGATCCTGGAATGCACCGTCCTGGCCGTCGCGTGCATGATCACCTACTGGCTGACGACAAGCGTGCTCACCCGGGTGTACTCGATATCCCGGTCCGACGACCTGCTCGGCGGCCTGTGGGCGGTGGTCGCCACGATCTTCGTCTGCCGGGACAGCTACCAGCAGAGCGCGGCGGCCGCCGTGTCACGGATGTCCGCCACGGCGGTGAGCTTTGCGCTCTGCCTCATCTACCTGATCTTCCTGCCGGTGTATGGCTGGGGTGTGGCGCTGCTGATCGGCCTCAGCGCGCTGGCCGTCATGCTGGTCGGCCGGCCCGGCGACGCCGTCACGGCGGCGATCACCACCGCGGTCGTCATGCTGGTGGCAGCCGTGACCCCGCACGACGCCTGGGAGCAGCCGATACTCCGCTTCGTGGACACGCTCATCGGCGTGGCGATCGGCGTCGCGGCCGCCTGGATTGGCGTGCGGCTGCTCCGCCCGCGAATCGGGGCCCGGTGAGGCGAGCGCACGCGCGCTGATGCAGCTTGAGCGCGAAGCCCACCGCGTGGAGCGGCCGGTGCGGCGTGGCGTGAGGCGTGCTCTACCCTTGTCGGATGCGACGGGGACGTCATCTGACTACGAATCAGATGCCCAATCGCCGCTATGCTTAGGTGGTCCCACCACACCTCCCTGCAAAACCGCAGGTAGACAACTCAACACCGGCGCTCGTAGCTCAACGGATAGAGCATCTGACTACGGATCAGAAGGTTGGGGGTTCGAGTCCCTCCGAGCGCGCCAACGTCTTCCCAGCTCAGCGCGGCAGCGCTCGCGCGCCCGCCCGCGCCCGCGACCGGCCTCCGCGTTGAGGACGCCCCGCCCGGCACGTGCGCGCGAGGCACCCGTTGACCAGACAGGCTCATCTGTCACATGTCCCGGAGCCTGCACGAGCCGTCTTCTTCGACGGTCAGCCCCGGCCGGCCGGTACCTTATCGGCGGCGCAGCGCCAGCTGACGTCCTACTGGTGCGACTGCTGCTCTGCTTCAGCCGCCCTAGCCTTTGCCCGAGCCTTCTCCGCCTCGGCCTCCTTGGCGGCCACGTCGCGCTGCGCGGCGGCCTTGTCTTGCTGGGCCTGGCCTTCTTGCTTCAGCGACTCGTCCCCGGTTACGGCCCCGGCTGCTTCCTTAGCCCGGCCCTTCACGTCTTCCACGACGCCTTCGACGCCTGCCTCAGGTCCAGATTCGTTCGTCAAGGTGGTCTCCCGTTGTTTCCCGTGTAGCGGTGCTCTCGCCCCGCCTTCCCGACCAGCTACCCCGTCATCTCGGCGCAAACGCAGCGGGCAAGCCCGTGGACCAGGGCACGCCCTCGGGGTGGCGGGCCAGGATCGCAGCGAGGGCGTGCCCGATGACGGCGTCGTCGTCCCAGGTCCGGCTGCCGGTGCGCTCGGCGCCTGCACCAGGCGCTCCCACTCACCCGCGCCGAGCGTATCGAAGTAGTCCCGGACGGCTCTGACGTCGTCCTCGACAGGGTCGTTTGTCATTCCTGCATTGTGATTCGCCAATCTGCGCCCGGCATCTCATTAACCCGCGAGACGGTGCCGCAGAGAAGCCGGCCGTGCGCCACTCCTGCCGCGCGCATGCCTGCCGGCAGCCCATAGGGTGGATGACTACCGATCCAATCGGAGGAGGCGACCCGCTTATGAGCGAGTCCCCAACGACAGGAGCTACGTCACAGCTGGCCGACGGGACGGCCGCGGGCAACTGGGTACTCGACCCAGAAGGGTCACGCGCTGAATTCCGCGTTAAGCATTTCTGGGGCGCCATCACCGTGCGCGGCACGCTGGAGCGCATGACCGGCGAGGCAGGCATCGGGCCGGATGGCAGCGTGACGGGACGGATCAGCTTCAACGCCGAATCGGTCAATACCAAGAACAAGCAGCGCGACAAGCACCTGCGCTCGGCAGACTTCTTCCACGCCGAGAAGCACCCGCAGGCCGTCCTGACCATCACCTCGGCACACCCGGCAGGACCAGCCGACTTGGAATGCGAGGGAACCTTCGAGACGGCCGGACATGCCAGACCGGTGACCTTCACCGCGCACATCCAGGAGGCGACCGCTCAGGCCGTGGTGCTCACCGCCGAACTCGAGGTCGACCGCAGCGAGTTCGACATGACCTGGAGCCCGATGCACATAGCGTCGATGACGGCACACGGCACCGTGAGAGCGCGGTTCGTGCGCGCGTGAACGCTGCGCCTGATGACGGGCGCAGGAGACATCGCGAGCGTGAGCTGCCGTCGTGGAGTTCCCGTTCGGTGGCGTCGTTCGTGCCCAGCAACCCGGCTCGGGTTCTGGTCCTGGCTCACGGGTATCCCTGGCCCGATGGTTCCAGGTCCGACGGTGAGCTGATCGAGTACGCGCAGGCGGCCGTCGAGCGCTGGGCAGCCCTCGCCGAAAGGCATCACGCGATCGTTGTGGCGCCCGCTTTCGGCGGTCAGGAGTTCCCGCTGTACCGGGAGATGCTGGGCCGGAGCGTCGATCCCGACGAGTTCGTGAACCTCCTGGTAGCTAAGGCGGGGCGGGACCACATCTCCGGGTTCGCGGGCCAGTTCAGCCTGCACGGCCACTCCGCTGGCGCACAGTTCGCGGCACGCTATCTGGTCACCCATCCGCAGCGCCTAGATGAGGTCATCCTCAGCGCGCCATCGGCGTTCCCGATGCCGGATCCAGGCATTCCCAGGCCAGACGGCATGGCCCCGGCGCGAAGGTTCGAGTTCAGTCCGCGGGCCGCGGGCTGGCTGGCGGCAGCAAGTGAGGTCCACGTGACGGTCCTGGTGGGATCGCGCGATACCGAACGGCGCCCTCCTGCGCCGGGGCAGCAGGGCGTCACCAGGATCGAACGCGCTGGCGCGTGGGTCGAGAGCATGCGGCGCCACGCCCAAGGCAGCGGCAAAGCGGCCAGCGTTCGCTTCGTCGCCGCTGAAGGGCTGGACCACGACGAAGAAGCGATGGCGGGGCCCGCCCAGGAGATAATGGCACAAAGCTGGCGAACCGCTGACCTGCGGCGTTGACACCGGGGCCCCGGTACTTGGCAGATTGTTTTGTGAGGGGTGGGTGACACCGGATATTCTGTTGGTGAAGGGGAGTAGTCCTTCGTCGGCTGGCCGACATACCGGCGCACACAAGCGCCCGGCCGCCGGGCCACGGTTGTGGTGGACGAGACCTTCGGCTGTTGAGCACATCCGGCCGGAGATTCTGCCCTGATCCCGGCCGGTTGACCGACCGGAGGAAAACCTCTTGCCGTACGTCGCAGTGATCGGGACCGCGTTCGTCCTCGCGTTCCTGGCTGAGCTCCCGGATAAGTCGATGTTCGCATCGCTGATCCTGAGCACCCGGTACCGGTCGTCCTGGGTGTGGGCCGGGGCGGCCGCCGCGTTCGCGGTCCATATGGCCATCGCGGTTACTGCCGGGAGGCTGCTGGCTCTGCTCCCGCACCGCGCCGTCGACGCGGTGGTCGCGTGCCTGTTCCTGGCCGGGTCGGGTTATCTGTGGGTCACCAGCTTCAGGCCCGAACACCGGGACGGCAGTGACGCGTCCCGCCAGGGCGGCCTTGCCCCCTCGTTCTGGCGAGTTGCCGGAACGAGCTTCGGGGTGGTGTTCGTCGCCGAGTGGGGTGATATCACGCAGCTCACCACCGCGAACCTGGCCGCAAGGTATGACCCGTTCCTCGTGTTTGCCGGTGCGACCCTCGGCTTGTGGACGGTCGCGGCCGTGGCGGTCAGCGTTGGCGCCAAGAGCCTGGAACTGATCCCGATGGCCTGGGTCAGCCGCATCACCGCGACGATCTTGCTTGGCCTGGGCATCTACACCGCCGTTGTGGCGATCCGCGGGTGACGTGCAGGCCAGAGAGCGCCGGGATAATGGCCGGATGCACGTCATCCTTGAAACGCCGCGGCTGATCCTGCGCGAGTTCACCGAGAACGATGTAGACAACCTGTTTGACCTAAACAGCGACCCAGAGGTGATGCGCTACCTCACCGGCGGCAAGCCGACGCCCCGCGAGGTAATCCGGGACGAGATCATCCCATTCCATCTCGGGGTCTACAAGCGGCTCGACCGGCTCGGCACCTGGGCGGCCGAGTCAACCGCCACGGGAGAGTTCGTGGGCTGGTTCCATCTGCGCGCCGGCCGGGACACCGACGTGACCAATGTCGAACTCGGCTACCGGCTGCGACGATCCACGTGGAACATGGGCTACGCCACGGAAGGGTCGCGCGCCCTGATCAGCATGGGGTTTACCAGCCCTGGCGTGCGGCGGGTCTTCGCGCACACGATGACCGTTAACACCGCGTCGCGGCGGGTCATGGAGAAGTGCGGTATGACCCTGGCCCACACCACCCCGTATGAGGGACCTGGCAGCCCCGAGGGCGCCGAGCACGGCGAGGTCGAATACGCGCTTACCAAACGCGAATGGGAGGGGCTCACCGCCGGTGACGTCGCCAGTCTGTGACCGGTTGTCAGCTGGCGTGCTGGAGGGTGCCCGAGGATCGCCGTGCGCAAACGGCTCGATCGCCTACGTTGGTAAACCGATCAGGAATCGAGAAGCACCTGCTAGTTGGCGGTCGTCATACTCCTGAGTGCGATCCGGCCTGCCTGGCGGCGCCAAGGCGGTCTCCCTAACAGATGAGGACAGATGAGCGGCCACGAGCTGATCCGCGTGCACGGCGCGCGCCAGAACAACCTGAAGGACGTCAGCGTAGAGATCCCGAAGCGCCGGCTGACGGTGTTCACCGGCGTCTCGGGCTCGGGCAAGAGCTCACTGGTGTTCGACACGATCGCCGCGGAGTCGCAGCGGCTGATCAACGAGACGTATAGCACCTTCGTGCAGGGCTTCATGCCGACGCTGGCGCGGCCCGACGTCGACGTCCTCGAGGGGCTGACCACGGCGATCATCGTTGACCAGCAGCGGATGGGCGGAGACGTCCGCTCGACGGTCGGCACCGCGACCGACGCCAATGCGATGCTGCGCATCCTGTTCAGCCGGCTCGGCAAGCCACACATCGGCTCCCCCAAGGCTTTCTCGTTCAACGTCGCGTCGATCAGCGGAGCGGGTGCGGTCAAGTTCGAGCGCGCCGGCAAGACCGTGAAAGAGCGGCGGAGCTTCAGCATCATCGGTGGCATGTGCCCGCGCTGTGAAGGCCGGGGCACCGTATCCGATCTCGACCTCACCCAGCTGTTCGACGATTCCAAGTCGCTGCGGGAGGGCGCGATCACCGTTCCCGGCTACAAGGGAGGCGGCTGGAACTCCCGGCTTTACATCGAGTCGGGCTTCTTTGACCCGGACAAGCCGATCCGCAAGTTCACCAAGAAGGAGCTGCACGACTTCCTGCACCGCGAGCCGACCAGGATGAAGATCGCTGGCATCAACATGACCTATGAGGGGCTGATCCTCCGGATTCAGCGGTCGATGCTGGACAAGGACAAGGATGGGCTGCAGCCGCACCTCAGGGAGTTTGTGGACCGCGCGGTCACGTTCACCGCCTGCCCGGAGTGCGGCGGCACGAGGCTCAGCGAGGTTGCCCGGTCATCGCGGATCAAGGGCATCAACATCGCCGAGGCGTGCGCCATGCAGATCAGCGACCTGGCCGGATGGGTCGAGGGCCTGGACGAGCCGTCGGTGGCGCCGCTGCTCGGCGCGCTCAGGCACACCCTTGACTCGTTCGTGGAAATTGGCCTGGGATACCTCAGCCTCGACCGTTCGTCGACCACGCTCTCGGGCGGTGAGGCGCAGCGCACCAAGATGATCCGTCAGCTCGGTTCGTCGCTGACCGACATCACCTACGTGTTTGACGAGCCGACCATCGGGATGCACCCACACGACGTCCAGCGGATGAACGAACTGCTGCTGCGGCTGCGCGACAAGGGAAACACGGTGCTTGTCGTGGAGCACAAGCCGGAGGCGATCGCGATCGCCGACCACGTCGTCGACCTCGGTCCGCGCGCCGGCGCCGACGGCGGCGAGGTGATGTTCGAGGGCACAGTCGAAGGGCTGCGGGTGAGCGGGACGCTCACCGGCCGCCATCTCGACGACCGCGCCACGCTCAAAGAGAAGGTCCGGACGCCAGACGGCGCGCTGGAGATCCGCGGTGCGACAGATCACAACCTGCAAAACGTCGACGTGGACGTCCCGCTGGGAGCGCTCGTCGTGGTCACCGGAGTCGCCGGCTCCGGCAAGAGCTCGCTGATGCAGGGCTCAATCGCCGGCCGCGAGGGCGTAGTGTCCATCGACCAGGGCGGCATCCGCGGCTCGCGGCGGAGCAACCCTGCCACGTACACCGGGCTGCTTGACCCAATCCGGAACGCGTTCGCCAAGGCCAATGGCGTGAAGTCGGCTCTGTTCAGCTCCAACTCCGAGGGCGCGTGCCCCAACTGCAACGGAGCCGGGGTCGTCTACACCGACCTGGGGATGATGGCGGGCGTCGCCACCACCTGCGAGGTGTGCGAAGGCAAGCGGTTCGACGCGTCGGTGCTCGACTACCACCTCGGCGGCCGTGACATCAGCGAGGTGCTCGCGATGTCCGTGACCGAGGCCGGGGAGTTCTTTGGCGGCGGCGAGGCGGAGACCCCGGCCGCGCACGCGATCCTCGGCCGGCTGGGCGACGTCGGCCTTGGCTACCTAACCCTCGGCCAGCCGCTCACGACGCTGTCCGGCGGCGAGCGGCAGCGGCTCAAGCTGGCCACGCGCATGGCCGAGAAGGGCGGCGTCTACCTCCTCGACGAGCCGACCGCGGGCCTGCACCTCGCCGACGTCGAGCAGTTGCTCGGCCTCCTCGACCGGCTCGTCGAGGCGGGCAAGTCCGTCATCGTCATCGAGCACCACCAGGCGGTCATGGCGCACGCGGACTGGATCATCGACCTCGGTCCCGGTGCCGGTCACGACGGTGGCCGGATCGTCTTCGAGGGCACCCCGGCCGACCTGGTCGCCGCGCGCTCCACCCTCACCGGCGAGCACCTCGCGGCCTACGTCGGTGCAGGAACAACGAGCAAACGGTGACCCGAGCGGCGGCATCCTTGATGGACGGCCTGCCAGCAGGCAGCTACCTGGTGATCACCCACCCGGCCAGCGACGTTATGCCGGACGCGATGGCTGAGATGCAGCGGCGGCTCAACGAGCGCCAGCGCGTGGTCACGACCTTCCGGCCCCGTCCGGACGTCTGCCGCTTCTTCGACGGACTCGACCTGATCGAACCCGGCGTGGTCCAGCCGCACCGGTGGCGCCCGGAACCCGGCGACATGTGGCCGGACCAGGAGGTCACCGCCTGGAGCGGTGTCGCGCGAAAAAGCTAGAGACGCCGAGCGAGCGCCATGGCCTCGGTGCGCCCGGGCCCGAGCCCGATACCCCGTCACCTACAGCGAGAGCCGTCACGCAGAGCCAGAGCTGATGCGGGGCGGTCACATCGGGACCTTGATACCCCGCTTCACCAGCCAGCCGTTGGCCGGCCAGGAGGTGGCGAAGCCGATGATCATGCCGATCTGCATGAGGAGCCAGAAGGCGGCCCGGTCCGCAGCAGCTGCTCGGCGGCCTCCCGACTGGCGGTAAAGTGGTCTTTACCCCCCCATCCAGTAGCCGTGGACCGTGGCAGTGTGAGCAACCGTCGTGTCGACGTCCTTGGGCGCCATCGACGGCCTTTAGTTCGGCTGAATTACCCGGGTGAATTGTGCGGTACACGGCATTCCGGCGCAGGACTCCCAATATTGTCCCCTCTGTGAACCTAATCAGGCTGACACGAACATCGCTGCGGTCGGCGGCCAGGAACATCCGTGGCGCCAGTACGGCGAGGCAGGCCAGGGCAGCGCTCGCGGCCGGGGTCGGCTTGGGCGCGGTCGTCCTGGCGGTTGCGCTCGCGGTCGCCTTCTCCTCTGATCCGTCGTCATCGTCGAAGGCTCACCGCCCGGCGGCATCCGCCGACGCGCCGGTAACCGGCTTGGTCAAGCACTGGGGGACGTTCTTCGGCGGCGCCAAAGGCGTGAACTACGACACGAGCACGCAGCCGGTGGCGGTGAAGCTGCCTGGCCCGATCGCCCAGATCGCGACGTCGAACTCGACCGAGTACGCGCTGCTGACCAACGGCGCGCTGTACGCGTGGGGCCTGGGCGCTCAGGGCGAGTTCGGTGACGGCAAGCGGGTGAACTCGTTCACCCGGCCGGTGCGGGTGCAGTTTCCCAAAGGGGTGAAGATCGCATCGATACCCATTGACGTCGAGCCGTTTGATAGCGCCATCGCGATCGACACGAAGGGAAACGCGTGGGGCTGGGGCCACAATGGCGGCGGTGAACTCTGCCAGGGGAACAGGAAAACCTACTTCCGGCCGGTCAAGCTCCCGTTCTCGCACGTGACAGCGTTGGCGGGGGCGAGCAATCATGACCTGTACGACGCCAACGGCACTGTCTACGCGTGCGGGCAGAACCTGGCCGACTCCCTCGGCGACGGCAGCACGCACAACAGCACCATGCCCGTGATCGTGGCCGGGCTCAACGGCAAGTTGGTCACCCAGCTGGTGACCTCGTTCGCCAACTCCGGGGCATTGCTGTCCAACGGGCAGTACTACGACTGGGGTTACGACGCCAACGGCCAGCTCGGCGATGGCAAGGTCCGCAAGAATTCCGATGTCCCGGTGCTTGTCCATCTTCCTGAACCGGTTGCGCAGGTCGCATTGGGCGGCTCGATCTGGGGCAATGGCCAGACGCTGGTAATCCTCTCCGACGGCTCGATGTGGTCCTGGGGCGATGACGCGTACTACCAGCTGGGCACCGGCAGGGCCGGCCAGGAGGCCTCGCCGGTGCAGTTCCACGCTCCCCCGGGCGTCACCTACCAGACCATCGCCACCGGGTCGGCCACGTCGTACGCGGTTACCTCCACTGGTCAGGTCTACGCGTGGGGCGTCAGCTTCGTCGGCCAGGTCGGCAACGGGACGTATCACACGGCCAGGAACCCGGTGCTCATCGCGTCCGGGGCCACGGCGATCTCCGCCACGGCCAACAACGTGCTCATCGCCGTCTCGAAGAGCATGTGACGGCGGGCGGTCGCTGGCTCACCCGGTCGGCGGCCGCTGCTGCCGCTCCAGCTCGGCCAGCCGAAGCTCGAGCTGGTCGACACGGTGCCGGAGGATCTCGAGCTGGGCCTCGTCGGCGAGCCGCCGCTCCGCGCTGCGGCGCAGCCTTGGCGAGGCTTCGGCGCGTGCGGCGACGACAGCGAGCGGCACCAGCCGCTGCGGCCCGTGCGGCCCGTCGACCAGCCTGGACGGGATCTGGCCGGTCCGGTACCAGCTGCGCAGGGCGGCGCGGGACGCGCCGGTTTCCGCCGCGGCCCGCTCGAGTGGCACCCAGTCCGAGTCCTCGAGCCGGGCGGCCAGCTCTAGCTCGAGCTCCCATTCGTCGAGCCGGTCCTCCCACTCCACGATCCTGCCCTCCTCGGCCGCCGCCGTTCACGGCCGCTCATGGATGTACCGATGGGCCTGTTCTTTGCAGCCCATCGGTACATCGATGCCCGCACGTTGACGGCCTCGCCAGGCCAGCGAGCCCGGAGAGACAACCGATCCCTATTATTAGCATGGTATTGACGGGGTGTGAAGGGTGCCGCACCCTTGATCTCATGTTTGAGAGATTCACGAACCGAGCCCGGCACACCGTCGTGCTTGCCCAGGAGGAAGCGCGGCAGCTGCATCACAACTACATCGGCACCGAGCACGTCCTGCTCGGTCTGCTCGGCGAGCCCGAAGGGTACGCCGGCCGCATCCTGACCAGCTTCGGGATAACGCGCGACGGCGCGCGTAAAGAGGTCAGGGTCATGGTCGGCACCGGGACCGACGCGCCGAGCGGGCACATCCCGTTCACGCCGCGGGCGAAGAAGACCCTCGAGCTCGCGCTGCGCGAGGCGCTCCAGTTGCACCACAACTACATCGGCACCGAGCACATCCTGCTGGGTCTGATCAGGGAGGGCGACGGCGTCGCCGCGCAGATCATGAAGCAGCACGCCGACCTCGTGGCGATCCGCATGGCCGTGCTCGACATGGTGCCCGCGGGGAGGTCCGACGCCGCCAAGGGCCGCCGCTGGCTGCTGCGGCGCCGTTCCGCGGAGGACCCGCTCGAGCCGCAGCCGGCCGAGCAGACCGAACTGCGCACCACGCCGGCCGCCGACACGAGCCTCAGCGAGGCCGCCCGGCTGGCCGGGGCGCACCCGGTCGGCTCGCATCACCTGCTGCTGGCGGCCTTGGCCGACACAAACACCGCGGCGGCCAAGGCCCTCGCTGCCCTTGGCGTGAACCTGGAACAGGCAAAGGAGGCGCTGCGCAGCGCGGATGTCACCGGCACCAGCGACGAGCAGCCCGAGGAAGCCGGGCGGCGCCAGATGCTGATCCGCGTGACCGACGACAAGCTCACGATCGAGGCCAGCGATCCGGTGATCGTCCGGGCCGGCCTCGCCGCCCTGCGGGCGGTCGGCGGCGCAGCGGACCCGGCCGGCACCATCCGCGGCGACCTGCCGGTCAGCGCCAGCCTGAGCAACGTCTGGCAGGCGCTCGAAGACAGCCTCGGGGTGATCGAGCGGCGCGCGACGCTTCCGGCCGAATCTGTCCAGGGTGACCCCGAGAAGCCAGGCACCGAGACCGCCTGAGAGCCGTAACGCCACGCCAGCCGGCCGGTCCCCCGTGATCAGCCGGCTGGCTTGATGCTGGCCGGGTCCAGGTCGACCCCGACGATCACGCCGTTGCAGCCGGTCCAGTGCCGGATCTCGTGCACCACGATCACGGAGCAGCCACGGCCGGAGCGTCAGGCCTCCCGGCGCCACGAGAATCGGCTGATCACCATGCCGCATCCGTCCAGCGGGAACGACGGCGGGACGAGACGGGACATAGCCCCCATCATCGCGCACGGTCTACAGCTGACGGCTCCACTGCGGCTCCACCGAGAGCCAGCCAGCCTCCCAGCTTGCGAGCCGCCTGCGGTCGAGGACCCAACGGATGACCAGTGCGGCAGCCGTCAGCAGCGCCGTGAGGCCGGCCAGGGCGAACAGCGCCGCGATCAGGATGCGGTTGCTGGCCCCGGCGGCGGTCAGCGGCGGCGCCTGCGCCTTGCCCGCACCGTTGAGCCAGACTTTTACGGTGGTGCCGACGCTCGCCCCTGCGGGTGCGGGCACATCGCCGGTCCGCGCGTGGCCGTCGGCGACCCAGCGCGCCGGCGACCAGACCAGCCAGGAGTTGGCGCCGTTGTCAGCGAACAGCGGCCCGGGAACGGGCTTCACCACGACGGCACTGACCTGGTGCCATGACTTATCAGCACGCTGGATGGCCATGTTTTCGGCGTGGGCCCACAGGGCCGCCCCGGCGGCGGCGATCGGTCCCAGGACCAGGAACGCGATGATCGCGGCGGGCAGCAGCCACCCGTCGACCAGGTCCCAGCGCCGGCGCAGCGGGTTGTGATCAATCCCCAGCCGGCGGATCGCCTTCGCCCACATCGTTGTGGCCGCCATACCGTTCACCTCAACACGCCAGTCCCCAGATGCGCGTAACACAGTCGTAACACATCCGTAACATACCCGGCAGCCGGTGCGTTACGCGAAGTCCGCAGCCGTCGGTGTCGATGGCCCGGCGTGTGGCCATAGAGACGCATTTGCCGCCAGTTACGTTTGCCGAACGCCGCTCCGGGTACCCGGCGATCAACGGTAGGAGGTCGGCGGGAGGTCGGCAGATGGTGTCGGAGACGAAGCCTGCTCAGCCATCGGGAGGACGCAATGTTCTCGATGATCTCGACTCGCGCATCCCAACGAACTTTTACTGGTACCTGGCGGTCCTGGCGTGCATCGGCGGGTTCCTGTTCGGCTACGACACATCCAATATCGGGTCGGCGCTCGGCTTCATCCCCTATCACCTGTCGAGCTTCGCGACCGGCTACCTGGTGGCCGGGGCCTCCCTGGGCGCGGCGGCCGGCGCGCTGATCGCGGGCCCGCTGACCGACAAGTTCGGGCGCAAGATCCTGCTGGTCGGCGATGCGGCCATCTACGCCGTCGGCGCGATCCTGTCCGCGGTCACGGTGGACGCGGGCATGCTGCTTGCGTCCAGGACATTGATCGGGCTGGCTATCGGCGCCGACTCCGCGATCGCCACCTCCTATATCGCGGAGTTCGCGCCGCGCAGTCGGCGGGGGCAGCTGAGCATCATCCAGCAGTGGATGATCACCGTGGGGATCCTGGTCTCCTACCTCGTCGCCGTGATCATCCTCAAGGCGGATCCGGGTGGCGCCGGCAACGAAGACTGGCGGCTGATCCTGGGTCTGGGCGGGGTTCCCGCGCTGGTCGCGGTCGCCCTCCGGTCGCACATGCCCGAGTCACCGCGATGGCTGATGCTGCACGGGCGCTACGACGACACACGCAAGGCGTTCGGTCGGCTGGGCATGGACGTCACCACCGATGAGGTGAAAAGCGCGGCCGAACAGATCGCCGCCCAGGAAGGAGAGCGCGCGCGCAAGACCCAGTGGACCCGCGGGGTGCGGCGGGCGCTGATCATTGTCTGCCTGTTCTTCATCTTCCAGCAGATCACCGGGATCAACGTGCCGTTCTACTACGGGCCGACGATCCTGTCGAAGTACTTCCTGTCCGGGCACAACGCGGTGGCCGCCGTGGTCGCCGGGGTCGAGGCGACCGCGATCCTGGGCGCGGTCAATGTGATCGCCACCTACTTCGCCTTCCGGTGGATCGACAAGATCGGCCGACGCCCGCTGGCCATCTGGGGCTATGCGGGCATGACCGTGTTCATCCTGGTGGCCGCCCTCGGGGTGTCGTTCCTGGCCGGGATCCCCCAGGTCGTGCTCGTCATGGTCGGGTTTTCGTTCTTCATCTCCTCGTTCGCGATCGGGGTCGGCGGCACCGGCTGGCTGATCCAGGGTGAGGTCTTCCCCACCGCCGTGCGTGGCCGGGCCGCGGCCACCGGCGCGTGCGTCGACTGGCTGGCCAACTACGCGCTGATCGAGGCGTTCCCCGCCTGGCACAACTCCATCGGGCTTGGCGGGGTGATGGTGTGCTTCGCCGTGCTGTGCGTCGTGGCCATCGGGTTTGTCTACAAGTTCCTGCCCGAGACCAAGGGGCTGTCGGTGGAGCAGGCCGTCGACGTGTACGAGCGGGAGGCCGAAGGCGGCAAGCTCGGGCGGCTGTCGGGCACACCGCCGAGCCAGCCGAGCAGCCAGACGGCCTGACCCGAGGCCGGCTGGCGCGCACGTCCTGCCGCTACGCTGACTTCGTGGCGCGCCGGTTCGACAACATCCGCACCGATCGCCTGGTGATGCGCCGTTGGCGCGATGCGGACCGGGATGCGTACGCAGCGCTGAACGCCGATCCCGAGGTGATGCGCTACTTTCCGGCCCCCCTTAGCCGGGCTACCAGCAATGCCAGCGTCGACCGCATCGAGGAGCTCTTCGACGCCCAGGGCTTCGGCCTGTGGGCCCTTGAGGTGGCCGCCACCGGCGAGTTCATCGGCTTCGCCGGGCTGAACCCGATGCCCGATGGGGTCCCCGGCGCTGGCGGCATGGAGGTGGGCTGGCGGCTGGCCCGGGAGGCGTGGCACAAGGGATTCGCCACCGAGGCGGCCATGGCCGCGGTCGACGTGGCGTTCACCGGGGCCGGTCTCGCCGAGCTCTGGTCGATGACGGCCGTCCTGAACCGGCCGTCACAGGCCGTTATGCTTCGGATTGGGATGACACCGCACGCGCTTTTCGATAACCCGAAGATCGCGGTTGGCCACCCCTTGCGGCGCCATATCGTCTACCGGCTAGAACAGTCGTGCTAGCTGGGTAGAAACCATACTTGGAAAGCGCAGGAGCATTTTCAGGTAGAGGACGGGTTGTCATGCGGCTGCGGCCAGGGGTAGCGATCGACCTAGGCACGGTGAACACGCTCATCTACGTCTCCGGCCGCGGGATCGTGCTCGAGGAGCCCTCGGCGATCGCGATCGACCGGACCACGGGCAAGCTGGCCGCCGTGGGCGAGGCCGCGGACGTGCTGGCCGGCAAGGACCCCGAGGCGATCGACGTCGTCCACCCGCTCCGCGATGGCGTGATCGCGGATCTTGATGCGGCAACGGCGATGCTGCAGGCCTTCCTGCGCCGGGTCCGGCTGCGCCGCGGCCTACGACGCGGATCGGCGGTGGTCTGCGTGCCGAGCGGCGCTACCTGGGTGGAGCGCCGGTCGCTCGCGGCCGCTGTGGAGGCGCAGCGGCCGCGGTGCACAGTGCGGCTCGTTGACGAGCCGGTCGCCGCGGCGGCCGGAGCGGGCTTTGGCCGGGCAGACGGCGCCGGTGCCTTCATGGTGGACATTGGGGGCGGGACCACAGAAGCGGCAGTGCTCGCCGGCGCGCACGTGGTGCGGGTCAGGTCGCTGCGCCTCGGCGGGAACGCGATGGACGAGGCAATCGTGCACGCCGTCAAGACCGAACTCGGCCTGCTCATCGGTCGTAATGCCGCCAGAAACCTGAAGACCACGCTCGGGATCGGCGAGGGCGCCGCGGAACTGATGGAGGTCGTCGGGGTCGACGCCGCGCGCCGCACTCCCCGGGTCGAGTACGTGTCGGCGCGGCTGGTCGCGGACGCGCTCGAGCGTCCCGTAGCCGCGATCGCCGAGTCGGCACAGGAAATGCTGTCGGATATCCCGCCGAACCTGGCCGAAGACGTGGTGCGAGGGAAGATCCGGCTGGCCGGCGGCGGCGCCTTGCTCCCCGGCCTGGCGAGCAAGGTCGAGGCGGTCGCCGACATTCCGGCCGTGGTGGTCGATGACCCGCTGCGGTGCGTAGTCCGTGGGGCGGCCGAGATCCTCGAGCACAGCGACGGTTCCTGAGGCGGCCGGTGACCAAGCGTTCCGTCTGGATTGACCTCGAGGGTCCGGTCCACTATCTCGACTTTGGCGGCCGCGCCAGCGGGCCGCTGATCGTGTGTGTGCACGGGCTCGGCGGCTCCGGACTGAACTGGTCGGCGATCGCGCCGCTGCTGACCCCCCGCTACCGGCTGATCGCTCCCGATCTGGCCGGGCACGGCCTCACGCAGTCGCTGGGCCGTGGCGCGAACGTGGGCGCCAACCGGATACTGCTGCACCGGTTCATCGAGTCCGTCGCCGACGGCCCGGTGATCCTCATGGGCAACTCGATGGGCGGGATGATCTCGCTGCTCGAGGCCAGCGCGGCGCACGATGCCGTCGCGGGCCTGATCCTGATCGACCCGGCTCTCCCGTTGGTGCCAGCCAGATTCGATCCGCGGGTAGCAGCCGGGTTCGTGCTGTACGCCACGCCGGGCGTCAGCCGGCTGGTGATGGCTCGCCAGCGGCCGTCCCCCGAGGACCTCGTGGCCGGCGTTCTCGCGGCGCTCTGCATGGATCCGTCCCGGGTGGCGCCCCGCGTCGTCGCCGAGCACGTCGAGCAGGTGCGCCAGCGCGCCGCGTTCGACGGCGCGGACCGGGATTTCACCGCGGCCATGCGCTCGGTGCTCGCCACCGCCGGCTATCTGAGGGGCACGGCCTACCGGCAGGCGGTCCGCTCGGTCCGTTGCCCCGTTCTGCTGCTGCACGGAGAGCGGGACCGGCTGGTGCCGGTCTCGGCTGCCCGGAGCGCGGCGGCGGCGAATCCCTCATGGTCACTGGTTGAGCTGCTCGGCGTTGGTCATGTGCCGCAGCTGGAAGCGCCGCGGGAATGCGCCGCGGCGATCACGGAATGGCTCGGATCGGACGGCAAGAGCGCCGCGGAGGCGGCATCGCCGTTGGTGAAGTTATCGCTGGCAGAATAAGCCGCATGACCGATGGTGACCTGCTGGGCGAGGCCGTCGCCGAGCTCTACTCGTCCGACCCTGACGAGTTCGTCGAGCGGCGCGGCGCGCTGGTCGCCCGGGGGCGGGAGGCCGGCCAGGCTCCGGCGGCCAAGCAGATCGCCGCGCTGCGCAAGCCCACCCGGTCCGCCTGGGTTGTCAACAGGCTGGTCCGCGCCGATCCCGGCGTCACCGCCGAGCTCGCCGAGCTCGGCGAGGAGTTGCGCGCCGCGCAGGACTCGCTCGACGGCTCGGCCATCAGGGAGCTCTCGCAGCAGCGGCGCGAGCTGATCGAGTCTCTGGTCCGCCGGGCCTTCACCGTTGTCGGCGTTTCCGCGCCGCCCGCGGCCATCAGGGATGAGGTGACGGCCACCCTCGGCGCGGCCCTCGCCGACCCGCAGTTCGCCGACACCCTGGCGGCCGGGGCCCTGGTGCGGGCGGTGCAGGCCGAGGGCTTTGGCCCGGTGGGGCGGCCGACCCTGACCGTGGTGAGGGGTGGGGGGAGTGGGGTCAAAACAGCGGGGAGGGCCGCGCAGACGGGTGGGTCCCGGGCACCGCGGGGAAAGACGGCCGCGGACGCGCGCTCCCGGGCACCCGCAGCGCCGTCGCCCGAGCAGTTGCGCGCAGAGCGGGAGCGCCGGCACCTGGCGGCGGTTGCCGAGGCCGAACGGGCAGCGTCCGAAGCCGCCCAGGCCGCCGACGCCGCCACGGCGGCTGAGCACGAGCTGGAAGCCACGGTGCAGCGGCTGGAAGAGGAGCTTGCCGACGGACGGGAGGCCCTCGCCAGCGCCCGGAGCCAGGCGAGGCGGGCGAGGACCAGGCAGCGGTCCGCGCAGCAGGCACTCGACCGGCTGCGGGGGTGACGGCACCGGGCGAGGTGCTCGTACCATGACAGCCGTGACGGATTACGAGCTGGCCCACGGGTACGAAACTGTCAATTACTACCGGAGTGGCGGAGCGGCGAGGATCGAGCTCAACCGCCCGGACCGGCTGAACGCCTGGAACAATCAGTTCAGCCTCGACCTGCTGGCCGCTGTGCGGGAGGCCGCCGAGGACCAGTCCGTCCGGGCGGTGATGATCACCGGGGCCGGGCGCGCCTTTTCCAGCGGCGCCGACCTCAGGGACGATATATCCCCGGAGTCCGGGCCGCCGGACGTCTATGGCCGGCTGACCGAGCGGTACCACCCGATCCTGGTCACGATCCGGCAGATGCCAAAGCCGGTGGTGAGCGCCGTCAACGGGGCCGCGGCCGGGATCGGTCTTTCCCTGGCGCTGGTCTGCGACCTGGTGGTCGCCGCCGAGTCCGCCTACTTCCTGCTCGCGTTCGTGAACATCGGCTTGGTGCCGGACGGCGGCTCGTCGCTGCTCGTTCCGTCCCGGGTGGGGTTCGCTAGGGCGGCCGAGCTGGCCATGCTCGGTGAGCGGCTCGGCGCCCCGCAAGCGCTGGAGTGGGGGCTGGTCAACCGGGTCTGGCCGGACGAGGAGTTCGCTGAGAAGTCCGGCGAGCTGCTCGAGCGGCTAGCGAACGGCCCGACCAGGTCGTACGCGGGAACCAAGCGCCAGCTCAACCGGTGGCTCTACGAGCAGATGGACTCCCAGCTCGAGTTCGAGGCCAGGATTCAGCAGGAGATGGCGGGCTCGAAGGACTTCGCCGAGGGCGTCGCGGCGTTCGCGGAGAAGCGGGCAGCCCGCTTCACCGGGAGCTGACCAGCACCTCGATGCCGTCGAGGATGCGCTCGAGACCAAAGATGAACTCGTCGTCAGGCTCGTCGGCCCGGTCGAACACGCCCGCGGCGATGAACTTGGTCAGCGCCGGGTAGCGGCCCGGGTCGGCCAGCGCCGTCAGCATCCGCGGGTAGGCGGCCATCCACTCGTCCGGGGCGACGCCCGCCGCCCTGACGGCCGCCTCGAGGTCCGATTCCAGCATCGCCAGGGTCCGCACATAACCGCTGATCAGCATGATTACCGATGCCTTCTCGGCCTCCACCAGTCCGCTGTCCGCCAGGTCAGCCAGGGCCTGCTCGAACCAGGCGACCTCGTTGGGCATCACCGGCAGCCCGCTGATCGGGACCTTCGCCGTCCACGGGTGCCGCCGGAGCGCGGTGCGCATCCCCCACGCCCAGCGGGACAGCCCGGCGCGCCATCCCGTGCCCGGCTCCGCCTCGGGGGGCGGACCCCACGCCGCGTCGATCATCAGCTTGACCAGTTCGTCCTTGGCGTTCACGTACCGGTAGAGCGACATCGTTGACGCGCCGAGCTCGGCGGCGACCCGGCTCATCGACACCGCGTCCAGGCCATCGCGGGATGCGATCTTGACCGCGGCGGCGACGGCGGGCGCGTGGTCGCCGACGGCAGCCCCGGCGACCTGAAGAAGCTGATCGCCGGGCAGCGTCTGGACCTGGTGCTGGCCGACGGCGCGGCGTTCGACGCGGTCAGCCGGCTGGCCGGCGACCGCGCGGTCACGACGGACCCGGCCGGCCTGACGATCGGCGTCGCGACCGGGGGCTCTGCGGGCGAGGTTCGCGCCCTGCTCGACGAGTTCGACCGGGACCGCTCCGCGGTGCGCAGCTTCTCGGTACACAGCACGACCCTTGACGACGTGTTCCTCGCCCTGACCTCCCGCACCGCCGGCCGACCCGAAACGGAGCCCTCCCGTGTCTGACGTCCTGACCATGACCGCACGCTCTTTCCGGCTCACCAGGCGGCAGCTTGACTCGCTGTTCACCGCGCTGGCGCTGCCGGTCCTGCTGATGCTGCTGTTCGTCGGCCTGTTCGGCGGCGCCATCCGCACCGGCACCGGCACCGGGTACGTGACCTACGTACTGCCGGGGGTCCTGGTGCTGTGCGCCGGGTTCGGCGCAGCGATCACCGCCGTGAGCGTCAGCCAGGACATGACCGGCGGGATCATCGACAGGTTCCGGTCCATGGACGTCCGCGGCCCGGCGATCCTGGCCGGCCACGTCGCGGCGAGCATCGCGCGCAACATCGCATCCACCATCCTGGTTTTCGGCATGGCCTGCCTGATCGGCTTCCGGCCGCACGCCAGCCTGCCGGGCTGGCTCGCCGCCGCCGGCCTGCTGCTCGCGTTCATCCTGGCCGTTTCGTGGCTCGCCGCCGCCTATGGGCTGGCCGTCAAGACCCCGGAGGCCGCCAACGGGTTCATGTTCCTCGTGGCGTTCCTGCCGTACGCGAGCAGCGCATTCGTCCCGGTCGACACCATGCCCGGGTGGATTCAGGGATTCGCGCGCAATCAGCCGGTCACGCCGGTCACCCAGTCTCTGCGCGGGCTGCTGCTGGGAACGCCCGTCGGCACCGCACCCTGGGCGACGCTGGCCTGGCTCGGCGGCATCCTGGCCGTCTCGCTAGTGCTCTCCGGCGTCTTGTTCTCCCGCCGCACCGCCTAGGTCATGGGCCGGGGGCTCACCCGTGCGCTTGTGCTGGACCAGTGCCACCGCGGCCGTGTGCCATCCCACCGTGTCGTACGCGGAAGCGAGGTTCGCCCGGGCGGCCAGCGTGCCCGGGTGATCCTGGCCCATGATCCTCTCGTGATCCTGCAGCGTCCGCTCGTACATCGGGATGGCCTGGGCGAGCCGGCCGGACGAGTGATAGGCCGACGCGAGATCGCCGCGCGCGGCCATGGTCTCGGGGTGATCAGGGCCGTCCCGTCCCTCGCGGCGGTACAGCACCTCTGCGAAGAGCGACAGCGCCTGCTTGAGCTTGCCCGCGGCGTGATAGGCCGACGCGAGGTTCGCCATCGACGCCACGGTGTCCGGGTGGTCGGGGCCCAGCGCACGCTCGCGGTCGGCGAGCGTGCGCTCGTATACCGGCAGGGCGTGCTTCATCCGGTCTGCCGAGCGGTAGGCGTAGGCGAGGTTTGCGCGCGCGCTCATGGTGTCGGGGTGGGTGGCCCCCTGAGTTTCCTCCCGGCCGGCCAGCGCCCGCTCGTACAGCGGGATCGCTTCGGCCAGCCGCCCACCCGAGTGCAGCGCGGACGCGAGATCGCCGCAGGCAGCGAGCGTCTCTGGATGCTCGGCACCCATGGCCGCCGCCCGGTCGCCGTATACGGGCTGCAGGATGGCGATCGCCTGCTCCGGCTGGCCAGCCCTCAGGTACGCGGACGCGAGATCGCCGCGTGCCGCCATGGTGGCCGGATCGCCGGGCCCGAGCGCCTGCTCCCGGCCGGCCAGGGCGCGCTCGTACAGCGGGACCGCGTCCGCCGCGCGGCCGGCGGCCATGCAGGCGCGGGCAAAGTTGCCGCATGCGGTGAGGGTGTCTGGATGATCAGCCCCGAGCACCCGTTCCCGGTCGGCGAGGCCCTGCTCGTTGGCGACGGCGGCATCGGCGGCGCGGCCCGCGCTCAGGTAGGCGGCCGCCAGGCCGTCCCTGGCGCCCAGGGTGCCCGGGTGATCGTCGCCCAGGACCCGGCGCCCGGCGTCGAACAGGCCCTGCCAGTATGAGACGGCGACGTCGTACAGGCCGGCGCGGTCGAGGCTCTGGCCCGCCCGCAGCAGCACCGGGTGAGCCTCCGGGGTCCAGAGCGGCTTGGCGGCCGCCCGGTGCAGGCTGACGGTGCAGTCCCGCAGGGCCTGCGCGAGCGCTTGGTCGCGGTCGGCCGGCGGCCACGCCTGGAGCAGCGCGTCGGCCGCGGCCACCGCGGCCTGCCCGAGGCCCATCGGGGTGATCACCTGCTGGATCGCCGCCTGGACCGCGCCGTGCACCCGGACCGTGCGGGGCGCGCACTCGGCGTCGATGGTCACCAGCCCGACCCGGGCGAGGCTGTCGAACACGCTGCGGACTGCGGACTCGCCGGCCGGCGTGCCGGCCGAACTGGGGCCGCAGATGTAGTCGCACGCAGCGCGGCTGGTCAGCACGGCCTCCGGGACGCCCGCAGGGTCGAGCAGCGCCGCCATCGCCAGCGCGTATCCCGCCGTTTTCGGCGGGGCGATGGCGTCGGCCCGATCCAGCGACAGCGACCAGGTGGCCGCCAGGGTCCTGGTGCGCTCGTCGGCCCCGGCGCCGGACACCAGCCGGGCTCGCTGCGCCAACTGCTCGCGGTAGCGGCGGCAGCCGCTATGGCTTTCGGCGACCACGGCCGACGCCATCGCCAGGCTCAGTGGCAGGCAGCCGAGGTCGGAGGCGAGGTCAAGCGCCCCGGCCCGCATGCCCGGTTCGCCGAGTCGTCCGGTCAGGTAGCTCAGCGCCTCACGCGGGCTGAACGGGCCGACTTCGATGATCCTGCGGTTGCCTCCGCCGATCACGGCCGCAGGCAGCCGGGTGGTGACGAGGACAAGGCCAGCCGGTCCCGACGGCCAGAGCCCGTCCAGGTCGCCGGCGTCGGTGACGTCGTCGAGCACAACCAGCCACGGTCGGCTGGTCTCGGCCAGCCAGGACAGGAAGCTGGCCGCGGCGACGCCGGGATTAGCGCGGGCGCCGGGGATTTCGGCTGCCGCCAGCGCCTCGGCGTAACCGCTCAGAATCGCGTCTCTGCTGGCAGCCTGAACCCATGCGAGCAGGTCTACATCGCCGGCCCGCCACGCCGACAGTGCGATCGCTGCGGCGAGCTGGGTCTTGCCGGTGCCGCCCAGGGCGTCCACCGAGTGGACGCCCTGCGCCTCGGGCGCAGCCGGCTGGGTGAGCACCGCTGTCCCGCCGGGGCCCGGGGCGCGGGCCCCCGTCTCCGGGCGCGTGTTGAAGCACGCGGCCAACGGCGGCACCGGTCCCGACCGGACCGGCCAGGGTGCGTGCCGGGACGGCATGCCCGCGTCGGCCTGGCGGGTGATGATCACGATCAGGACCTTCCGTAGGCATGCCGTCTGCGACGTTGCGACGGCCTGCCACAGGATAAGAGATCATTGCGCACATTCGTAACCAGATGATTACGCAAGTGATACATGTGCACTCAGTGCGCTGAAGGGGACTAGTGTGCGTCTTTCTCGTGCCGCCGCTCGCCCAGCGTGAGGCTCAGCAGCCAGCTGACTACCCCAACGATGATCGCGCCCCAGAACGCCGGCCAGAAGCCGGTGATGTGGAACGGTTCGTGCAGCTTGCCAGCGACCCAGCTGGTGAGCAGGAACAGCAGTGCGTTCACCACGAGGCCGATCAGCCCGAGGGTCAGGATGTAGAACACGCAGCCGACCGTCTTGACGATCGGCTTGAGCACGGCGTTCACCACGCCGAAGATCAGCGCCACCACGACCAGCGTGGTCACCTTGGCGAGCGTGGTGCCGGCCTGCAGCTGGATGCCGGGAACCAGCGCGGTCGCCACGAACAGCGCTGCCGCGGTGATCAGCAACCGGAGGATGAGCCACATGGCAGCATCCTGCCACGGCGCCCGACACGAGCGATATGCCGGATCTATCTGGGCCGTGCCGGGCGGATGAACGCGTGAGCGCCGTGTTCTCCCGGCATGGCGGACGGGAGTTCGGAAAAGCGCGTGAAACGATTTCCCCCGGGGAAAGTCTGCAAGTGGCTATCGCGGGATTGAGCGAGTCCTCAGCGAGGAGCCACGGATACGGGGGAGCGGGAATGGGATTCGCTTTGGAGCTTGCCAACGCGGGGAATTCCGGAATGCCAGACGCCTGGAACGTTCCGCCCGCCGCGCCGCGGCATCGCAAACCGCCGCGCAGGCGCCGACTTGGGCTCGCCGGCCTGCCGCACGCCACGGCAGCGGCGGCCACCGCCACGGCGCGCCGGGCCAGGCTCGTCATCATCAAGCGGCCGGCTCTCGCGGATCACCGCCGCGCGTTCTAGCCGGCCCTCCCAGCGGCAGCTACCAGCGGAAGTGCACGAACACGCGGCCGAAGTTCTTGGAGTCCTTCTCGACCCGGTGATAGAGCGCCTTGATCTCCTTCTGCTGGAGAAACCTGAGCACGTGCTTTTTAAGCTGGCCCGAGCCCTTGCCGGGAATGATCTCGACAAGCGGCGCTTTCTTCCTGACCGCCTCGTCCATGATGTCGCGCAGCGCCCGGTCGATGTCCTGGCCGCGGTTGTAGATGTCGTGCAGGTCGAGTTTGAGCTTCACCTGGCCATCTCCGCTCCGCCGGCGCGAGTACCGGCGATACACCGCACGATATATCCGCGGTGTGCCGGCTGGGCCGGCCAGACGTGCTGACCGGCCCCTTTGACGCCAACCACGGGCGCGGTAAGGTGCGCGACAGACGCTGCCGCAACGGCAACCCCCGCCTTTCGGCCCCCAGGAGAGACCACATGCGCCAGCTCCGGCCTGCGGCAGTGGCTGCCGGATCCGTGCTGCTCGCCTTGGCCGTGACCGGGGCCAGCGCGGCCGCGGCCGCCTCAGGCCGGGCCGTCGCCCGGGCAACGGTTCCGCTGGCAGGCGCGGTGACCATACGGCCGGACGCCGTCCACATCCTCGACGGCGTCCTGAACAAGCCCCCCACCACGGCGTACTGCGAGGAGCACTACCACATCGCGTGCTACCGGCCAGCGCAGATCCAGCAGGCCTATCACCTGCCGCAGCTGTACCGGCACGGGATCAAGGGCCGCGGCCAGACGATCATCATCGTCGACTCGTTCGGCTCCCCGACCGTCCAGCGCGATCTGGCCAGGTTCGACAAGGCTGCGGGCCTTCCCGCACCGCCGTCGCTCAAGGTCATCCAGCCGGCGGGCACGGTCCCGCCGTACAAGCCGGACGCCGACCGCGAGGGCTGGGCGGGCGAGACCGACCTGGACGTCGAGTACGCCCACACGATCGCCCCGGAGGCGAAGATCGTGCTGGCCGAGACGCCGACCTCGGAGAACGAGGGCACGACCGGCTTCCCGCAGATCGTCGCGGCCGAGAAGTACGTGATCAGCCATCACCTTGGCGGTGTGATCAGCCAGAGCTTCAGCGCTACCGAGCAGACCTTCGCGTCCAGGCAGTCGCTGCTGGACCTGCGCGGGGCCTACGTCGACGCGGCGCGCAGCGGGGTGACCGTGCTAGCCGCCTCCGGTGACAGCGGCGCGGCGGACGTCAAGTTCAACGAGGTCACCTACTACTTGCACCCGGTGACCTCGTGGCCGGACAGCGACCCGCTGGTGACCGGCGTCGGCGGAATCCGGCTGCACCTGTCCGCGGCGGGCTACAACCTCAAGCGGCCCAGCGTATGGAGCGACACCTACAACGTGCCGGCCAACGAGTTCGTCAACGGCAACGCGGGGCCCAACCCGCTGGCCGGGGGTGGCGGCAAGTCCGTGATCTTCACCCGGCCCGGCTACCAGAAGGGGGTGCGGGGCATCGTTGGCGGCAGCCGCGGCGTGCCCGACATCTCGATGAGCGCCGCCTGCAACGGCGCGGCCGACATGTACCAGAGCTTCGAGGGCCAGCCGGCCGGGTGGTACCCGACGTGCGGCACCAGCGAGGCGACGCCGGAGTTCGCCGGGATCGTGGCCCTGGCCGACCAGGTGGCCGGGCATCCGCTCGGCGCGATCAACCCGTACCTGTACCAGCTCTCAGCCCGGCACGCTCCCGGCATCGTGGACGTCGTGACCGGCAACAACACCGTTTCGTTCCGGCAGGACGGCAAGCTGCACACGGTGCCCGGGTTCCATGCCCGGCCCGGCTACGACCTCGCATCCGGGGTCGGCACGGTGAACGCGCCCGACTTCGTGCACGAACTCGCCGCGGCGGCCGACGGGCGGCACACAGGCCGGCCCCGAGCGCAGCGTTCTGGCTAATGAACCTTTTTGTGCCTGCGCAAGCGCTCTCGGCGCGACCACGACGGATGAAAAAGAGCTCAGTGATATGCGTGCTCGGCGACGCGCACCTCGACGTCGTCGTCTCCGCCCGCTGGCCGCTCGCCGAGGAGACCGACACCCCCGCGCACACCGCCGTCGGGGTCGGCGGGCAGGCTGCCAACGTGGCCGCCTGGGTGGTCGCCCTCGGCGGCCAGGCCCGGCTGATCGCGGCGCGCGGAACCGACCTGGCCGCGGGGCTCGTGGCCGGCGAGCTCGCCCGCCGGGGAGTCGAGCTGGTCGGCCCGGTCCTCGGCGGCCGGACCGGCGTGGTGGTGTCGCTGACCGACCACGGCGCAGGCCGGTCGATGCTGACCGATCGCGGGATCGGTCCCAGCCTCTCGGCCGGGTCGCTGCGGCCGGAGTGGCTCGACGGGTGCGCCTGGCTGCACTTGCCCGCCTACAGCCTGGTTGCCGAGCCGGTCGCGGGCGCGGCGCTGGCCGCCGCCGAGCTGGCGCCGCGGCTGAGCGTGGACCTGTCCTCGACCGCGGTGCTGCAGGCCTACGGCATCGCCCGGTTCGCCGGCCTGATCGCGCGGCTGCGCCCGGACGTGGTGTTCGGCAACGAGGCAGAGGCGAGCCTGGTCGGCAACCTCGCCGGGGCCGAGCTCGTGGTTAAGCTTGGCCCGCGCGGCGTTCGGGCCGCCGGTGCGGTGTTCCCCGCGCTGCCCACCCGGCCGGTCGACTCTACCGGGGCGGGCGACGCGTTTGCCGCCGGCTACCTCGTCGGCGGCATCGAGCTCGGCCTGCAGGCGGCGGCGCGGGCGGTGGCGAGGATGGGGGCGATGCCATGACGTTCTCGCCGGTGCTGGCCGAGGAGGTTGCCGAGGCGCTGCGAGCCGGCCAGCCGGTCGTGGCGCTGGAGACCACGCTGGTTTCGCACGGCTTCTCCGGCGGGCGGGGGCTGATCGCAGCACGTTCCGCGGAAGATCGGGTGCGCGCGGCCGGGGCGGTGCCGGCCACCATCGGCATCGTCGGCGGCACCGTGCGGGCCGGGCTCGGCGGCGCCGACCTCGAGCGCTTCGCCGAGCCTGACTCCGGTGCGCGGAAGGTGGGCGCCCGCGACATCGCCGCCTGCGTGGTGCAGGGCGCGCTCGGCGCCACGACCGTGGGCGGCACGCTCGCGGTCTGCCGCGCGCTCGGCATCAGGTTCCTCGGCACCGGCGGCATCGGCGGCGTGCACCGCGGGTTCGCCCAGACTGCGGACATATCGGGTGATCTGCTACAGATCGCGCGTACCCCGGCGGTCGTGGTGTGCTCGGGCGCCAAATCGATCCTGGACGTCAGCGCGACCGGCGAACTGCTGGAGACCCTGGGGATTCCGGTCCTGGGCTGGAACACCCCCACGCTGCCGGTGTTCTACAGCGCCGAGGGCGGCCCGGCGGTGCCCGCGGTGGTGGCCACGAGCCAGGAGGTGGCCCGCATCGCGCACACCCAGTGGCAGCTCGACGGGTCATCGGGACTGCTGCTGGCCAGGCCGCCGGTATCCAGCCTGGATATCGAGCCGATCGTGGCCGAGGCGGTGCAGCGCGTGCGGCGCCAGGGCGTGACGGGCCAGGCCGTCACCCCGGCCGTTCTCACGCTCGTGGAGGAGCTGAGCGACGGCCGGAACGTCGAGGTCAACCAGCGGCTGATCGCCGACAACGCGGGCCTGGCCGCCGAGGTGGCCGTGGCCTACGCGGGCCTGGGCGGCTAAGTGACGCCTGGTAACGCAAATGCCATGTGTGGCCAGAGTGTGTCTAATGAGTCACTGTGGGTACTTACCCGGGAACGCCCGCTAGTCGGGGCCAGGAGCCGCCACCGCGGCCTTGGGTGGATCATCGGGGGGACACATGAGCATGTCTCAGGGTGGCGAGTCAGGCCAGTCCCGGGAAACCGGTCAGCAGACCGACGCGCCAGGCCAGCAACGGCAGAGTGGTACACCCGGCCAGAGCGCCGTGCCGGGCCAGAGTGGCACGGCCGGACAGGGCGGGATCCCCAACCAGGCAGGCCCGCCCGGACAGTATCCGGTCGGTGAGCAGCAGGGTCAGTACCAGTACGGCGTCCCGCCGCAGGGGGGGCAGGGCGGCATGCCGGACGGCTATCAGGACAGCCCGATGGCGGGTAGGCCGATCTCCCCGGTCAACGAGATCGAGACCAGGGTCACCGGGCGCCGCTTCGTCCAGTACATCATCGACATCATCATTTACGGCATCGTCGCGGGGCTCATCTCCTGGGCCCTGGCGGACCGGGGCACGGGCGCGGTGCACGCCGTCCTGGTTCTGGTGGACGTCGTCGTGGTGATCGCCTGGTACCTGATCTACTGGGCGTACATCCCGTTCCGCAGGGACGGGCAGACGCTGGGCATGTCCGTGCTGGGCATCAGGATCATCAGCTCCAGCGGCGGCCCCGCCAGCTTTGTGCAGCTGGCGGTCCGCTCTGTTCTGCTGATCCTGTTCGGCATCGTGTCGGTGATCGTCGGATTCATCGTGATGATGTGCTCGCGGTACCGGCAGCGCACCGGCGACCACATGGCCCACACGATGGTGGTCAGGGCACGGGTCGAGCCGGTGCCGGCCCAGCAGATGTACGCGGGCGCCGGGCAGGCCGGCCCCGCGTAGCCGGGCAGGCAGTTCAGGCAGGGCAGTTGGCCAGGGTAGCTGGCCAGGGCAACGGGCCCGGGCGGCGGTCACGCCGCCCGGGCCCTCGCGTCCGCCGTAAGGTGGTGGCGCATGCACGAGCGTGAACGGGACCGGGTCGGGCCGGCGCTGCGCGGGGCGCGGCGCCGGATCGCCGCGCTCGACCTCGCCGCCGTGCGCTGGGTGGCGCGGGTGGACTCCCCGGTGCTCGACCGCGCCATGCCCGCGCTGAGCGAGGCGGCCAACCACGGAAAGCTCTGGATCGCGCTGGGCGCCTGCCTGCAGGCCACGGGCAACCGCCGGGCCGGCCGCGCCGCGCGCCGCGGCCTCGCCAGTCTCGCGGTAGCAAGCGCGACGGCCAACATCATCGGCAAGGGCCTGGCATCGAGAAGGCGCCCCGCCGCCGAGGTTCCCACCGCCCGGCGGCTCCCGCATGCGCCGTGGACCTCGTCGTTCCCGTCCGGCCACGCGGCCTCCGCGGCCGCCTTCGCCGCGGGCGCGACCATGGAGCTGCCCGAGCTCGCCGCCGTGGCCTGCCCGCTCGCCCTGGCGGTGGCGGCATCGCGGGTGGTCACCGGGGTGCACTACCCGTCCGACGTGCTCGCCGGGCTGGCGATCGGCGCCGCGGCGGCGGCCTCCACGCTGCTCTGGTGGCCCCGGCGGCCTCCTAGCTAGCCGCGGTTTCCCCGCCGGCTTCGCCGCCCCCTGCCGTGCCGCCGCCCCCTGCCGTGCCGCTGGCCTCGGTCTCCGCCGTCAGCATCGCGCGCAGCAGCTTGCGGTCGGTCTTCATCACGCTGGTCAGTGGTATCGAGTCGACCAGGCGCACCTCGCGCGGGTATTTCACCGCCGACAGATGCCGCCGGCCGAAGTCAACCAGGTCGGCGGGCACGACCATGGCGTCGTCGCGCAGCTGGACAAACGCCACGACCTCCTCGCCGTACTTCTCATCGGGCCGTCCGACCACGGCGACCCCGACTACGTCGGGATGCTTCATCAGCGCGTCCTCGATGTCACGGGGGTACACGTTGTAGCCGCCGCGGATGATCAGGTCCTTGATCCGGTCGACGATGTACAGGTAGCCGTCGTCGTCCAGCCTGCCCACGTCACCGGTGTGCATCCAGCCGTCCCGCAGCGCCTGCGCGGTCTCTTCCGGAGCGTTCCAGTAGCCGTTCATCAGCACCGGCCCGCGCACACAGACCTCGCCGTCGGCGCCCGTCCTGGCCACCGACCCGTCCGGCCGCTCGATGCGGACCTCGACACCGGGCGCTGGCCTGCCCACGCTGCCCTGCCGCGCCTGGCCCAGCGGGGACGTCGAGATGATCGCCGCGGTCTCGGTGCAGCCGTAGCCCTCGGCGATCTCGACGTGCGGCAGCCGCTTGCGGAAGTCCTCGACGACCTGCGCGGGCAGCGGGGCGCTACCGCTGGTCAGCCGGGACAGCGCGGACAGGTCGTAGTCCTCGAGCGGCTGCTGCAGCAGCATCTGCAGCATCGACGGGACCATCGGGCTGACGTTGACCCGGTGCCGCTGGGCGAGTTCCAGCCACCCGGCCGGATCGAACCAGCGCATGAGCACCGAGGTGCCGGGGCCCGGCGAGTGCAGGTTCATCACGCTCACCATCAGCCCGTAGACGTGCGACAGCGGCAGCGGGAGCAGCGCGCAGTTCCGCTCCTCGTCGTACGATGTGGCCGTGGCCGCCCAGGCCGCCACCGACAGGGCGTTGTGGCTGATCATGACCCCTTTGGACCGGCCCGTCGTGCCGCCGGTGTAGAGCAGGGCGGCCAGCGCGGCCGGATCCGAGTCGGTCAGCCGCGCCGACGGCGCCACCTCGAGTTCGGCGTACGGCAGCAACGGCACGCCCGCCGTCTTGGACGGCCCGGGGATCGGCTCGCCGACCACCACGATCGCGCGCACGTTGGGCAGGTGAGCCGCCGCGGCCGTCACCTTCGGCAGGAACTCTGGCGTCGTCACCACGAGAGCGGCACCGCTGTCGCTGAGCACGTGCCGCAGCTCGTCTTCGCTGAGCAGGAACAGCACCGGCGTCGCCACCGCCCCGGCGCGCCAGATCGCGGCGTAGGTGATGCTGACCTCGGGGCAGTTCGCCATGCACACCACGACCCGCTCGCCAGGGAGCAGGCCCGCCTCGACCAGGCCGCCGGCCACCCGGCGGATCCGCTCGGCGAGCTGCTCGCCGGTCCACCGCTCGTCCTCGTAGTAGAGCACGGAGCCCGAGGCGATCCTGTCCCAGGACTGCTCAGCTAGGCGTTGCAGGCTGGCCCCGGTTGGCGGGGTAACCATCGGTGCGGCCACGTGACGACCTCCAATCGGGCCCGGCGTTGCCGCGGCAGCGGGGGTAACTGGCGCGATGACCCGTTTCGACTGCAATCTAAGCGTTACTTGCTATTGCCCGGCGATCCAGGGGTTGACTAGACGTTCAGGGCATGGTCGCCAGGGCCTGGCGGAAATCGGCGATCAGGTCCTGCTGGCCTTCGATGCCGCAGCTCACCCGCACCAGGTCGGCGGTGATGCCCAGGCGTTCCCGGTCCTCGGGCCGCATGCCGGCATGCGTGGTCACGGCGGGCCGGGTGATCAGCGTTTCCACGCCGCCCAGGCTCACCGCCGGATACGCCAGCCGCACCGCGTCGAGCAGGGCTTGAGCCGCCGCCTCGCCGCCCCGGGGGCGCAGGCTCAGCATTCCGCCGTAGCCCGACAGCAGCCTGGCGGCGTGCGCATGATCGGGATGACCGGCTAGCCCGGGATAGTGCACGCCGGCGACGCCCGGGTGCTCCGCGAGGAACGTGGCCAGCGCCATCGCGTTCTCGTTGTGCGCCCGTACCCGCAGGGCAAGGGTCTTGATGCCGCGGGCGAGCAGGAACCCGGCGTGCGGGTCCAGGCTGCCCCCGTAGTGGTTCAGCGTCCTGCGCACCCGCCCGATCAGCTCCTCGCTGCCCATGACGGCGCCGGCGGTCAGGTCGGAGTGGCCGTTCAGGTACTTGGTGGCGCTGTGGAAGCACAGGTCGAACCCGGCGGCAAGCGGCCGGAAGTTCACCGGGGTCGCGAACGTGTTGTCGATGATCGTGACCAGGCCCTCCCGGCGCCCGAACGCCGCGATCTCGTCGAGCAGCCCGACCCGCACCAGCGGATTGGTGATCGTCTCCACCAGGAACGCCTTTGTCTGCGGCGTGCGGGCAGCCGCCCACGTTTCCGGGCGGCAGGTGTCGACGAAGCTGTAGCTCCAGCCGAGCTCCTCGGCGTGGCCGGTGAGGAAGTCGTGCGTGCCGCCATACAGGCAGTCGCCGGCGAGGACGTGATCTCCCGCGCGCAAGGTGCTGAGCAGGGCCGCGGTGAGCGCCGCCATGCCCGAGGCGGTCGCGACGGCAGCCTCGGCGCCCTCCAGCGCGGCCAGCTTGTCATGCAGATACCGCTGCGACGGCGTCGAGCTGAGCCTGAGGTAGGGGATGTCGTGATAATCGGTGCCGGGGTCGACCGCGAACACCGTGCTCTGGTAGATCGGGAAGACCACCGAGCCCTCCGGCCCTGGCCAGCGCTCCCCGCCGTGGACGGCCAGAGTGTCCATCGACTGCCCGTCGGGCTGTTTCACGTGCGTCACCAGTACGGGATCGGCCCGATGCGCCCGAACGGAATCAGCGGGCCGAGCTCCTGGGCCTCGACCTTGGCGTCCGCCGGAGCCTCCCGTTTGATCACCTCGGCCAGCGCGTTCGCGTCGTCGGAGTCGTTGGCCCCGAGGACCAGCAGCGTCCACCGCCGGGTCACCACACGGCCCTCCGCCGTGAGCCGGTCGGCGAGCTGGACCGCCTCGTGGTGCGACGGCAGCTCGACCCGCACCTCGAACTGGGCCTTTCCGGTGGCCAGGGACTCCCTGGTCTCGTCCTCCTCGAGCCGCTGGTGCTCGGCGGCGCGCTCCTGCTCGGTCCGCGGCGTGGCGGCGTCGGCGTTCTCCCACTCCTCCTCGTCCGGGTGCCACCGGTCGATCGCGAAGTCCGCGGACAGACCGTGCTTCGCGGTCAGTTCCCGCACCACCTGGTCCGCCTCGTGCGCGCCGTTCTCGCTGCCCGCGTACAGGAAGATGCTCGGGCCATCGGCGCTGACCGCGACCCGGCCGCCGAGCCGGCGACGCACGTCGTCTTCGACCTCGTGCTCGCGCATTGACTCGAGGACCCGCCCGGCGTGGGCAGTGTCGTGCAGCGTTACCGTTACCCGCCAGTCGTTTGCCACGGACCCGAACTTACCCCGATCACATTCCGGCAGCGCGGTCAGCCCAGCCGAAGCCGGGCCGGCTCATCCAGTGTTCTGCAGGCCGGCCGCGATGCCGCCCGCGGTGAGCAGCAGCAGCCGCTCCAGCCGCTCGCGCTCGCCGGCCCCGCCGCGCAGCGCGGTGAGCGCGCGAAGCTGCAGCAGCGAGAGCGCGTCCACGTAGGGGTCGCGCAGCGCGACGGCCCGGGACAGCACCCTCCGGTCGGCGAGCAGCCGGCCGTGCCCGGTCACCCGCAGCACGAGCCGCCTGGTCAGGTCGTACTCGTCCAGGACCATCGCGGTCAGGTCCTCCCGGCCGCCGAGCGCGAGGTACCGCGCCGCGATCCGGCGGTCGGTCTTGGCGAGGCTCATCTCGGCGTTGTCCAGCAGGACGGCGAGCAGCGGCCAGTTGCGGTAGGCCTCCTGCAGGGCCGGCAGCCCGCTTTCTCTATCTTGCCCGCCCTCCCCGCCCTCGCCCTCCCCGCCCTCGCCCTCCCCGCCCTCGCCCTCCCCGCCCTCGCCCTGGTCCTCCCCGGCCCCGGCCGCCGCCAGCCCGCTGCCCAGCCCGAACCAGCCAGGCAGGTTCACCCGCGTCTGCGCCCAGGCGAACACCCACGGGATCGCGCGCAGATCCTCGAGCCCTGCGGCGGCCGCCACGCCCCTGCGGGCCGGCCGCGACCCGATCCGCATCGCACCGATCTCACCCAGCGGGCTGATCCTCGCGAACCACTCGGCGAATCCGTCGGTCTCGACGAGAGTCCGGAACGCGGCGAGCGCGCCGGCATCGAGCCGCTCGGCCACCTGGCGGAACCGCTGCTCGGCTGCTGGCTCATCGGCCCCGGGACGGGGCGGGGCGGACGTGAGCAGCACGGCCGCCGCGACCTGCTCCAGGTGCCGCTCCGCGATCACCGGGTTGCCGTACCTGGCGAAGATCACTTCACCCTGCTCGGTCACCTTGAACCGGCCGCCCACCGAGCCCGGCGGCTGCGCGAGCACCGCGCGCCCGGCCGGCCCGCCGCCGCGCCCGAGCGCACCGCCGCGGCCGTGGAACATGGTCAGCCGGACGTCGTTGACCTCGGCCCAGCGGGTCAGCCGCTGCTGCGCGGCGAAAAGCCGCAGGGTCGCGCTGACCGGGCCGAGTTCCTTCGCCGAGTCGGAGTAGCCGAGCATGACCTCCAGCTGCCGCCCGGTGGCCGCGAGCCTCGCCGCGACGGGCTCCAGCAGCAGCATGTCGTCGAGCACCCGGGTCGAGTTCTCCAGGTCGGCGCCGCTCTCGAACAGCGGAACCACGTCGAGGACCGGCGCGCTTCCGTCCGTGACCGCGATGCCGGCCAGCTCGTAGACGGCCGCGATGTCCGCCGCGGACCTGGTGAAGCTGACCACGTAGCGCCGGCAGGCTTCGGTGCCGTACCGGTCCTGGAGCCAGGCGATCGCCTGGAACGTCGCGATGACCTCACGGGTCCGCTCCGAGACCGGGCCTTCGTCCGCAAGCTCGCCGAGCGCCTGTGCGTGCACGGCGCTGTGCTGGCGAACCTCGAGCCCGGCGAGGTGGAACCCGAACGTCTCGGCCTGCCAGATCAGGTGCTGCAGCTCGCCGTAGGCCTGCCGGACGGCGCCCGCGCCCGCGAGCTCCCGCTGCACCAGGCGCAGGTCGGCGATGAACTCGGCCGGGCCCCGGTAGGCGAGGCCGGCCGTCCCGGGCTCGCCGGCTGTCTCCGCCCCGGCCGCTGTTTCCGCCCCGCCGGCTGTCTCTGCCCCGCCGGCTGTCTCTGCCCCGCCGGCTGTCTCCGCCCCGGCCGCCGCAACGCGAGTGGCGCGCAGCCGACGCGACGCGTACAGCAGGTACGCGCGGAACGGCTCCTCCGGCGAGCGGCCCACGATCTCGGCGATCAGGTCCGGATGACTGGCCCGAGCGGCCTCGATCGCCTTCGCCATGTCCGGCCCGGCCGTTTGCGCGCCGGCGTGCACGGTCAGCGACCGGCCGATCCGCTCGGTCGCGTTCTCGAGCGCGCGCAGCACGTGCTCGGCCTGAATACCGGCCGCCTGCTTCGTAATTTCGGCGGTCACGAACGGGTTCCCGTCCCGGTCCGCGCCGATCCAGCTGCCATAACGGATGAACGGCGGCGCCGCCGAAGCCACGCGGCCGGACGCGGGCCCGCTCAGCGCCCGGTCCAGCGACCGGTACAGAGCCGGGACCACGCGGAACAGCGTCTCGTCGAACGCGGTCATGGCGGCCCGTACCTCGTCGAGCGGTTGCATGGCCACGGCCCGCAGCGCCGACGTCCGCCACAGCAGGTCGATCCCCTCCCTGAGCCTGCGCCGGATCTCGGCGCGGTCGCTGGCGCCGAGCCGTCCGTCGTCCAGGCTGGTCAGTAGCACACCGATGCGCCGCAGCGCCTCGGTGACCGCGCGGCGCCTGGCCTCGGTCGGGTGGGCGGTGAGGACCGGGTGCACCCGTAGCTCCGCGAGCAGGTCGAAGACCCGCCCGGCCCCGTGCTGGGCCCGTATGGTGGCCACCGCCTCAGCCAGCGATTCGCGCACCGGGCGCTCGCCGGTGTCCCGCTCGCGCAGCGTGCGGACCCGCTGATGCTCCTCGGCCAGATTGGCGAGGTGGAAGTAGACGGTGAACGCGTGCGCGACGGCCTCGGCTCGCTCCAGCGGCCAGGCGGCAATCATGTCGCTGATCTGCTGCAGGGTGTCGTCGGCGGAGCGTCGTGCTGCGATGACCGCGTGCCGCAGCCGCTCTACATCGTTGAGCAGCTCCTGGCCGCCGGCCTCGCGCAGCACCTCGCCGAGCAGATCGCCGAGCAGGCGGACATCCCGGCGCATCGGCGCCGGCACATACTGGCGGTCGGCGTCCCTGCCCACCAGACAAGCGTAACGAGAGCCTGTTACCTTCTCGGCATGAGGCGGGGCACCGGCACGCCGATGAGGAGGATCAGTGCGCTTCGCAATCAAGACCAGGCCTGAGCACACGACGTGGGCGCAGATGCGTGATGTGTGGGTGGCGGCCGACGAGATCGACCTGTACGAGTCGGCGTGGAACTGGGACCACTTCTACCCGCTGACCGGCGACCTCACCGGGCCCAACCTCGAGGGCTGGACGATGCTGGCCGCGATGGGCCAGGCCACCCGCAGGATCCGGCTCGGCTGCCAGGTCACCGGGATGGTCTACCGGCATCCGGCGGTGCTGGCCAACATGGCCGCGACCGTGGACATCATCTCCGACGGGCGGCTGGAGATCGGCCTGGGCGCCGGCTGGAACCAGATGGAGTGCGATGCCTACGGCATCGACCTGCCGCCGCTTCGCGAGCGGTTCGACCGCTTCGACGAGGGCGTCAAGGCGATCGTCGGCCTGCTCAGCGACACCACGACCAATTTCGAAGGCAGGTACGTGCACCTGACGGAGGCGCGCTGCGAACCCAAGCCGGTGCAGCGGCCGCATCCGCCGATCACCATCGGCGGCCGTGGCCGGACCAGGACGCTGCGCACCGCCGCCCGCTGGGCCCAGCAGTGGAACGTGCTGGCGCAGAACGTCGACGACTGGCGCAGCCTCAAGGAGACCCTGGTCGAGCACTGCGAGCGGCTCGGCCGCGATCCGGCGGAGATCACCTGCTCGGTCAACGTTCGGCTGGACGACGGCATCGAGGCCGCCGCCGAGGAGGCCGCCGCCTACCGGGACGCCGGTGTCGATCTGGCGATCATGAACCTGCCACATCGGGCGGAACCGGGCATTCTGGCCCCGCTCGCCGAGGCGCTGAGCGCCCTGGGATGATGCGGGGATGGGATTTGACTTGCCGTCCCTCCTGGCCACCCGGCGCGGGGAGGGCTATGACCTGCAGGCGCGGTATCTGAACCCGCAGCTGCCCCGCATGCTGCACGCCATCGGATTCGACAAGGTGTACGAGCGGGCCGAGGGCGCCTACCTGTGGGACCGCGACGGCAACCGGTACGCCGACTTCCTGGCTGGCTTCGGCGTCTTCGCGGTGGGGCACAACCACCCGGTGGTCCGCAAGGCGCTGCACGACATGCTCGACGCAGAGCTGCCCAGCATGGTTCAGTTCGACTGCGCGCTGCTGCCCGGCCTGCTCGCCGAGCGGCTGCTGGCCCAGGCGCCCGAGTTCGACCGCGTGTACTTCGGCAACAGCGGCACCGAGGCGGTCGAGACCGCGCTGAAGTTCGCCAGGTACGCGACGGGCCGGAAGCGGATCCTGTTCTGCAGCCACGCCTTCCACGGCCTGACCACCGGCTCGCTGTCGGTCAACGGCGCGGCGGAGTTCCGGAAGGGCTTCGACCCGCTGCTCCCGGACGTCGCGATCCCGCTCGGCGACACCGACGCGCTCGAGGCCGAGCTGCGCAAGGGCGACGTCGCGGCGCTCGTCGTCGAGCCGATCCAGGGCAAAGGCGTCTGGATGCCGCCCGACGGGTTCCTCACCGCGGCCGCCAAGCTGCTGCATGACCACGGCGCGCTGCTGATCTGCGATGAGGTGCAGACCGGTCTGGGCCGGACCGGCAGGTTCTTCGCCTATCAGTACGAGGATGTCGAGCCGGACATCGTCACCGTGGCGAAGGCCCTGTCCGGCGGCTTCGTGCCGGTGGGGGCGACGCTGGCCAAGGGCTGGATCTTCGACAAGGTCTACTCGTCGATGGACCGGGTGCTCGTGCACGACTCGACGTTCGGCTCCAACGCGGCGGCGATGGCGGCCGGGCTTGCCTCGCTCGCGGTCATGGAGGACGAGCAGCTCGTCAGCAACGCCGAGCGCACCGGGACCGCGCTGCTGACCGCTCTCGGGGACATGATCGAGGAGTACGAGCTGCTGGCCGAGGTGCGCGGGCGCGGGCTGATGATCGGCCTCGAATTCGGCAAGCCGCGGTCACTGAAGCTCAGGCCCGGCTGGAGCATGCTGCAGACCGCCCGGGTGGGACTGTTTGCCCAGATGGTGGTCGTCGCGCTGTTCCAGCGGCACCGCATCCTCACCCAGGTCTCCGGCGACCACACGGAGGTCATCAAGCTGCTGCCGCCGCTGATGATCGGCGACGAGGACGTGGCGCTGTTCCGCGAGGCGTTCGACGACGTGATGAAGGACGCGCACAAGGGCAGCGGCCTGATGTGGGACTTCGGGCGGACGCTGGTCAAGCAGGCGGTGAACCGCTGACCCCGGCGCGGGACTAAGCCTCCCGTGGCCGGTACCGCAGGCGTTGCCGCGCGGTCTCGCAGACCCCGGTGCGCTCGTTCTCGGCCGCGGTCTTCCGCGCCTCGTCCAGGTCGGCCGGGGTCAGCAGGGCGTTGGACAGCAGGAAGTCGGCGAGGTCGCGTGCGTGACCCCGCTCCTTCCAGATGAACCCCTGGAGCAGCTTCTTGTAGTCGGACACCGCACCTTCCCCGGTCAGGTTCAGCGCGATGACCACGTCCATCATCGCGGTGGGGTGCGGTGCGGCCCTGCCGAGGATGTACTCCTGGTAGTAGAAGGCCATTGCCAGCCGCGCCGTCGCGTTGCGCTGGAAGTAGCCGCGCACGTGCGCTACCGCGTCGTCCTTGGCCGGGCCGCCGTCTCCGGCCGCAGCGTGCTTGGACAGGATCCGGCTGTCCCTGGTGGCCGGCAGCTTGTCGCTGCGCGGGCCCGCCGGATCCGCCTGGCCCGGGGCACGGTCCGGTGCGTCGAGCCGCAGTGGCAGTACCCAGCTGCCGATGCTCACCAGCCACGCTCCCTGCTCGAGCACAACCGGCAGCGCCTCATAGTGAGCCGGAGCGACCGGCAGGACGTGGCGGGCCAGCCGCTGCACGGCCTCGGCGCTCGGCAGGGTCCCGCCGGAGTGTGCCGCCAGGTACACCCGGTAGGTCGTGTCGCGGCTGAACAGTTCCCACCTGTGGTGCACGTAGCGCAGGCCCGCGCACCGTGGCGCCCGGTGCAGCGTGAGGTCTTCGTTTCCGGACAGCAGGCCCCGGTCAAGCCACGTGATCTCGTCGGGAGGGCACGCTGCCCACTCGTCCCGCAGGAAAGACCAGATGAAGAGCTGGCCTGTCGCCACTCGGCCGCCACCCCAAACGACGGTACCCCCAGCCGTCACTCAGTCTTGCCGTGTCTGAGACGACAATAGCGGCACCTCGGACCGGGCTGAGCCGCGGCCGCCGGCCTGCCGCGCCTTCTCAGCGGATCTCGACCCTGGACAGCAGCGCGTCCGGCCGCATTCCCCAGCGGATCGAATCGCCGTCGTGCAGCGGCTGCTCGCCGACCAGCGCGGCGCCGTTCACGGTCATTCCGTTCCTGCCCAGGTTGGCGATCCACCACTGGCCGTCGGAGAACGTGAACCTGGCGTGCTCCCGCGAAACCGTGGGCTCCGCGGGAAGCTTGAGCTCGACGGGCCCCCGCCCGGCACGGGCGCCGGATACCCGGGTTTCGGTGACCGATCCGCCCGTGACCAGCCGCAGCATCGGGACCGAGTTGTGCGGCAATTCGATGACGGTCGGCATGCCGGTCACGGTCGACAGCCCCGACTCCGGGTGCGCCCGGGTGTTTCCGTCGTGGCCGATAAAGCCCCCCTGCGGCGACTGCGGAGCCGGACGCGGGACGTCAACGGCCGGGCCGGGCGCAGCGACCCCGCCGCGGGCAGCCTGCGCGCCCGCGTGCGCGAGCTGCGGGCCGGGCTGGAAGCTATGCAGGGCGCCGGCGTTCACCGGCTGGCCCTGACGCAGCCGGTAGCGTCCGGGCGGCACGTCATCATCGGGGATGATGCGCACCTCAGCCGGTCCTGGTCCGGTCGGCCGGGCGCCGTGCGCGGTCACCTGATCGACGTACACCTCGGCGGCGCTCTGGGCGGCCACGCCAATCTCCATGTGCTCGCCCAGGGACCTCAGGTCGTCGGGGTTCATCCGCAGCTCGACGTGATCCGGCGCGAGCAGCGAGCCGCTCGGCGTGACCACGAACACCTCGGGCAGGTGCCGCAGGGCGACCCGCAGAACGTCCTGCCCGTCGCGCCAGGGCCGGGCTGCCATCTGCCGGACCCACGGGTGGTTCCGGCTGACGCCGAGGGCCCGGAGGGCCACCACGGCCACGACCGTCAGCGCCGCGAGGAGCAACAGCAGCATCGTGGCAGCGATGATGGAACCGGTCTGGTCGAGCAGGATCGCCCAGCACACCGCTATCCCAGCCGCTGCCAGCCACCGCCTGCGGCTACGCCGCTGCAGGGGCACGCGCGCCGCTCGGCTGCGCTCCATCGGCACCTTCCTTGGTCTGTCCCGTCGCACGCGCGATCGCCTCACCCGTCACTCGACAATGCCGGCTCCGGCTCGCGTGGGTCAACGGAAACGGGGGAACTCCCAGACATCTGGAAGTTCTCCGGCACCCTCGCGTTCCTGATTCCCGCCGTTATCCGCGCATCCTCGCGGCTCGAGCCAAGCGTCAGCTCAGCTGGCTCGGACGTCCGTGCGGCCCAGGATGTCCAGGATCTGCTGGCCGTACTTGGCCAGCTTGGCGTCGCCGACGCCGTTCACGGTCGAGAGCTCGGTCAGCGTCGACGGCGACTGCGCGGCGATCTGACGCAGCGTCGCGTCGTGGAAGATCACGTACGCGGGCATGCCCTGCTCCTTCGCTGCCGCGCCGCGCCACGCGCGAAGCTGCTCGAACACCGCCGCATCCGCCTCGGAAAGCTCGGTGGCGGCGGCAGCCGAGGCGGCCGCGCGGGGGGTCCTGGCCGGCTTGGCCTGCGGGACCCGGGCCGGTTCGTCCCGCAGCCGGATCTGCCGCCCGCGGTACAGGACCTCGTCGCCGGCCGGGGTGCACAGCAGCGTCCCGTAGTCACCTTCGACGGCCAGAACGCCCTGCGCCAGCAACTGCCGAACCACCGCGCGCCACTGGAGGTCGGTGAGGTCCTTGCCGACGCCGAAGACGCTCAGCGAGTCGTGCCGGTGCTGGCTGACCTTATCCGTCTGCTTGCCGAGGAGGATGTCGATCACCTGGCCTGCACCGAACTTCTGGCCCCGCTCGCGCTTGAGCCGGACCACGGCCGACAGCAGCTTCTGCGCGGCCAGCGTGCCGTCCAGGGCCTTCGGCGGCGTGAGGCACGTGTCGCAGTTGCCGCACTCGCCGGCCTGCTCCCCGAAGTAGCCGAGCATCTGCGCGCGGCGGCACTCGATCGTCTCGCAGAGAGCCAGCATCGCGTCCAGGTGGGACGCCTGGCGGCGCCGGTGCGCCAGGTCACCTTCGGAGGTGTCGATCAGCTTGCGCAGCAGGACGACGTCCTGCAGGCCGTAGGCCATCCAGGCGGTCGAGGGCAGGCCGTCCCGCCCGGCCCGGCCGGTCTCCTGGTAGTAGCCCTCCACGGACCGGGGCAGGTCGAGGTGGGCGATGAAGCGCACGTCGGGCTTGTCGATGCCCATGCCGAACGCGATCGTGGCGACCATGGTCAGGCCATCCTCGCGGAGGAACCGTGCCTGGTTGGCCCTCCTGGTGGCCGCGTCGAGGCCCGCGTGGTAGGGAAGGGCCTCGATCCCGCTGCGCACCAGGAACTCCGCGGTCGCCTCGACCGACGCCCGGGACAGGCAGTAGACGATGCCCGCGCTGCCGGGGTGCTCGGCCCGGATCAGCCCGAGCAGCTGCCGCCTCGGCTCGCTTTTCGGAACGATGCGGTACTGGATATTTGGGCGGTCGAAGCTCGAGACGAAATGCCGCGCCCCGGTGAGGTTCAGCCGCTGCGCGATCTCGGTGCGCGTCGCATCCGTCGCCGTCGCCGTGAGCGCGATGCGGGGGACCGACGGCCAGCGCTCGTGCAGCGCGGACAGCTCCAGGTAGTCGGGCCGGAAGTCGTGTCCCCACTGGGCCACGCAGTGCGCCTCGTCGATGGCGAACAGCGAGATCGTGCCGCGGTCCAGCAGCCGCAGCGTGGACTCGGTGCGCAGCCGCTCCGGTGCCAGGTAGAGCAGGTCGAGCCGCCCGGCGACGAAGTCGGCCTCAACCTCGCGCCGCTCGCCCGGTGCCTGCGACGAGTTCAGGAACCCGGCCCGGACGCCGAGCGCGCGGAGCGCGTCCACCTGGTCCTGCATCAGCGCGATCAGCGGCGAGATCACGATCCCGGTGCCGTCCCGCAGCAGCGCCGGGATCTGGTAGCACAGTGACTTGCCACCGCCGGTCGGCATCAGCACCAGCGCGTCGCCGCCCGCGGTGACGTGGTCGATGATCTCCTGCTGCCGTCCGCGGAACGAGCCGTAGCCGAACACCCGGCTGAGGACCTCGAGCGCCCCGCTCCTTTCCCCGCTTATTTCGGGTTCTGGTAGGGCCACCCGGTCATCCTACGGAGGATGACCGACAGCGGTCGGGCCAACGCGCGGTCAGAGCACCTTCCAGCCGGCGAAGCTGGCGCCGCTGGCGTCCTGGTCGCCGTACTGCCGGCCGTCGGTTCCGTTGGCGTAGAGCGTGATCGCCCCGTCGCCGAAGACCACGCCGGCCAGGTCATTGGCGATGTGGCCGCCGAGCGACGAGCTCCTGTTGAACGCGCCGTCGGCGGCGGACTGCGCCTTGCCCCGGATGGAGCCGCCGGTGGTCCGTACGTAGACCGACACCGCACCGTTCGCGTTCGGGATGGCTATTGGGGTTCCGGTCAGGCCGGTGGGGCAGTTCTGGTTGCTGCCCGGGTCTCCCAGATAGAGCGCGTGCCTGTCAAAGCGCACGCAGGTCGTCGCGCGGCGGCCGCGACGAGGCCCCACCGGGCCATGCGCGCGCTCAGCTGACCCATTGCCCCACTCCCTGAGCACGACAGGTGCTGTCGGCTTGCGCTCAGCCCGCAGCAGGAACACGGCCGAAGCCTGGGCAGGCCGAACTGGCTGGCGGGGACAATGCAGCGTATCGGGCCAGCTATCAAAAAAGCGGTTATTTGGTCAATATCAGCCAATGACGGGGCGCCGTTAGCGCCGTGCCCGCGCCACCGCGAATGGTTCAGCTAGCAGATGATCTGGTAACGGATCTAACTAGGTAGGCTGAGGTCATGACTACGAGCGCGCCCACGCGAACCGTGGCCGACATGTCCTACCTGCTGACCCATGCCGGCCACGTGCTGGCCACGCAGATGGCCGCGGCCATGGCCGAGCTCGGGATCACGCCACGAGGGTACTGCGTGCTCTTCCACGCCCTCGAAGCCGAGCGGACCCAGATCGAGCTGGCCGAGATCTCCGACCTGGACAAGACGACCATGGTGGTCACGGTCGACGAGCTGGAGAAGGCTGGCCTGGCCGAGCGCAGGCAGTCGAGCACCGACCGCCGCGCCAGGATCATCGCCGTCACTGAGGCGGGCAGGCGCACGGTCGCCGAGGGATCGAAGATCGCCGACCGGGTGCACCGGGGCGTGCTCGACGCCCTGCCGGAGGAACAGCGCGAGCCATTCGTGGACGCGCTGACCCAACTGACCCAGGGATACCTGAGCACGCCCGCGGAGCCAGGGTCGCACGGGCCACAGGTCAGGCGCGAGCGGCAGCGTCGCCCCCGCGCCTAAGGGCCGTTCGGGCGCGTCAGCCGTCCTCTTCGCCGGCTGCAGGCTTCCCGTCGCCGGCGGGTGGCTCGTCGCTGGAAGCCAGCGGCAGCCGCCGCTCGGTGACCGCGACGGCGAGCTCCACCCGGGAGGAGCACGAGGTTTTCCGGTACAGCCGCGTCAGGTAGGCCTCGACGGTCTTGACGCTGATGTTGAGCGTGTGCGCGATCTGCTGGTTCGTGCGGCCCTCGTGCACCAGCATGGCAACGCTGAGTTCGCGCGCGGTCAGCGGAACCGGGCCCCGGTCCGGTGCACCGCCCGCCGCCTGAATGGACGGATGCGGCGTGGGCAGCCCGGCGTGACGCATGGCCGCGGCGACCGAGCGGGCCCGCGCGCTGGCGCCCGCGCGTTCCCAGACGGCGTGCGCGGCGGCCAGGGTCGCTGCAGGGTCGTCGCCGACTTGGCCGCGCGTGGTGAGCGCTTCGGCGACCAGCGTCATCGCGCCCTCGGCCTCGGCCAGTTCCTGCGCCAGGCGCGCCGGAGCGGGGTTGCGGGTTGCGTACGTCTGAGCGAGCCCGGCGAGGATCACGTTCATCGGAGCGGCCGGATCGAGCTCGGCGAGGGCGTCGGCCGCGAACGCGGTAACGTCCCGCTCGCCGCACCCGAACGCGGCCTGCGCCATCCGGTACAGCACGAGCGGCATCGCGGCGCGGTATACGTCCCGCTCGCCGACGTCGCAGACCTCGGCGAGGCGCCGCAGCGCGTGGCCGGGGCGCCCCTCGTCGACGTCCAGGCCCGCCCTCGCCCACGCGTTGAGCTCTGCAGGCCCGGTAACCTCGGCCGCGCTGGCAAGCGCGCGCATCTCGCCAGGAGCGCCCAGACCGCGTTGCAGCTCGATGCGCAACGCGGCGACGGTTCCGCCCACGACGCTCGGAACCGCGCTCGCCTGGCTGAAGTCGATGGATGTGGCGTCGGCCAGTGCTTCCGTCCAGTTCCCGCCGAGCCAGTTGCACACGAGCTCGGTGAATCGCCAGAACGGCTCGGCCAGCAACGGGGTCGTGTAGTAACAGGCCTTCCTGGCCGCAGCCAGGTCGGCGCGGGCATGGACTAACTGGCCAAATATCGACCGGCAGGTCGCCGAGTTGGTCAGCGCCCACACCTGCGCCGCCGGGTCGTCTCCGGCCACTTTGCGCTGCTCGTCCAAGGCTGCGAGGCACTCGCTCACCCGGCCAAGACGCATCGTCGCCTGCGCGGTCTCGCTGAGCGCAGCCACCCGCGCCACGGGTCGCTCGGAGCCGCTGGACAGCGTGGACATCCACGTTGTCGACAGGGGCGGAACCTGGGCGGCGCCGGGCTGCAGCCGCGCCCGGCGGAGTAGCTCGCCGAGAGGCTCCTCACCGGACGCCTGGTCATCAGGGACGGCGTCGCGGCCTGTGTGATCGTCGTGTGGGTGCGGGGATGCCACATCCGTAGTTTACTGAACGACCGGCCCGTCAAGGGTTATCCCTACTGGGATTGCATGAGTCGTTCCGGCAGACTTTGCGTAAATGGCCGGGAATGCCAGCCGGGTGGGGCGGCTGGAGCCTGGCTGCCGGGCCGGTGTCATGTGGCTCCGACTCGCGCCGTGGGCTGGCCAGGCCCAGCCGGGGGGGTTGGTGCCTGGCCGTCCGCGGTGAAGGCCGGCGCACCTGTGGATGGTGCTGGATGAGGCGGCGTTGCGGCGGCCCGTCGGCGGTCCTGCGGTCATGCGCAGCCAGCTCGGGCACCTGATGGACGTGGCCGACCGGCCGAACGTCAGCCTCCAGGTCTTCCCGCTGACGACTGCCGGGCATGCCGTCGCGCGAGGGGCGTTCACCGTTCTGCGGTTCAGGGAACCGGACCTGCCCGACGTCGTCTACCTCGAGCAGCTCACCAGCGCGCTGTACCTGGACAAGCGGGACACCGTGGATCACTACATGGCGGTGCTCGAGCGCCTGTGCGTCGAGGCCCTGTCGGCCGAGAGCAGCCTGAAGATGATCAGGGACCTGCTAGATGACTGAAGCGGATTGCGTCCCCGCCTTCTGCACCCGGCCGATTCTATCCCGATAGAAATAGTTCACTTACCGCACCGCCGATTCGCCCTATGCAATCGCATCGCGATTGCTCCTGTCCCGTGGTATTTCCTGACACCTAGTTGACGAACCGGCCCGATGGGCATCTCATAATGTATAGAGGACCATATAGACGGCTCCACATCTCGTCCATGGGCTCTGCATCCGGGCTGCACCGCATCGGTGTGCCGTGAGCACGAGGACGGGGCGGCAGCCGCCACGAAATTGGAGTGATGCCGGACGCTGGCGCCGAGACCTTCGCTGCAGTCGCACTGTCACCATCGCCATTGTCGTCGCTCTTTCATTGGGACTGTTTATTGGAACTCGGGCTGCGTGATTACTCCGGCCGGCGCCATTTCATCGATGCGACATCCGCATGAAAGGGTCACCTCAGCCGGAGGGAGCGCGGCCGGTACCCGACGGCCTGCTCGGCGTCGACGTGGGCGGCAGCGGGATACGGGCCGGGGTGATCGGCCCGTCCGGCGCACTGCGCTCATTGATTAGCCGACCGGACCCGGGCAGCGCCGATCAGTTCAATCCCGAGCTGACGTGGCAGGCGGTCGCGTCGGCCATCAGGGAGTTGATCGCGGCGGGAGCGCGGGTGCGCGCGGTCGGGCTGACGGCGCACCTGGCGACGGTGCTGACCGGTCCCGACGGCCGTCCGTCCGCGCTTGGAATGCTCTGGCGCGATAACCGGGCCTGGCGGGAGGCGCAGGAACTCGACGCCCTGCTCGGACCGGAGCTCGAATCGGTAACCGGTCGCCCGGCGTCATCGGAGTCCGCGGCCGCCCGGATACGCATGCTCGGCAAGACTCGGCCTGGAGTGCTCCGTCATACCCGCTGGCTGCTGAGCCTGAAGGATTACCTCACCCTCCAGCTCACCGGGATACCGCACACGGATCCGGCGACCGCTTCTTACACCCAGCTGTTCGATGTTCGTCAGCGGCACTGGTCTGCGCGGATCGCGGGGGAATGCGGCGTTTCCTTTGAGATCCTGCCCACGGTCAGGCCCTCCGTCGCCCTCGCCGGCCGCGTGACCCCAGCAGCCGCTCAACTGACCGGCCTGGACTCCGGAACCCCGGTCGCGGTCGGCGGCCCGGACGGCTCGACGGGCGCGCTCGGCGTCGGAGCGGTCCGGCCCGGGCTGACCGTTGACATCGCGGGCACCACGGACGTCCTGCTGCACGTGACCGATATGCCGACGATCCGGGTCACGGGCGGTGCGGTGCTGAACGCGTACCTGCTGGACGATCTCTGGACGGTGGGCGGGCCGACGGGCTTGACCGGGGGCGGACTTGACTGGCTCGCCGCCACCCTTGGCCACGAGTCGGCGGCTGCCGCGTACCGGGCGCTTGGGTCAACCTTGGACGCCGCGGATCCCGGTGAGCTCATGATCAGGACAACACTGACCGGCCGGCGCCTGCCCGGCTGGGATGCCCGGATGCGCGGCCGCATCGACGGGATTTCCGGTGAGCACGGGCCCGCCCACCTGATCCGCGCCGCCGAGGAGGGCAGTGCGTTCGAGGTGCGGCTCGGCATCGACGCCCTCCGGGCGACTGGCGCCGAGGTCAGCCACGTGATCCTGGCCGGCGGCCTGGCCATCTCGCCGCGCGCGGCGCAGCTGAGGGCCAACGTATGGGGCGTCGAGATCGCCACGACTGCCGAACGGTACGCCAGCCTGCGCGGGGCAGCGCTTGCCGCGGCAGTGGCCGCCGGGCAGTTCGCCGACGCGCGGGAGGCTGCGGCGGCCATAGCACCCGCGACGCAGCGTTATGGCCCCGATCCGGCTCGCGCTGCCGCCACCGAGCGGCGCTACCGGCGGTGGCGCGAGGTGATGGAGTTACTGCGTAATGGCCGGGTCATCGGCGGCCGAAGCCGCCGAAAAGAATCCCAGGGCCAAGTTCGTTCGCTGCTATGATGAAGGTCATTTTCCGGAGCGGGTGACCTGCCAGGCCGCACGCGTGTAACCGTCGGCTGCGCTCCAAATATCTCGCTATTTACTAGCCAGGGACGCCGTGGGGTACTCGCCAGTGAGGACAATCGGAGCTTCCCGCTTAGCCGCCGCCCGGCGGCGTGAGCCGCCTGGGAGAAATCGATGAGCCGCCCCGCTCACATCTCCATTCGTGACGATCTGCGGGCCCGGATCGACGCCGGCGAATGGGGTCCAGGAGAGCGGCTGCCGTCCGAGACCGAATTAGCGGCCAGATACGGCGTCGCGCGCATGACGATCCGCCAGGCGGTCGGGGCTCTGGCGACCGAGGGGAACGTGATCCGCCGCCAGGGCCTGGGTACGTTCGCGGCCGACCGCCCAACCAGGAGCGCGGAGCTGCTGCTGAGCTTCACCGAGGAGATGCGCAGGCAGGGCCGCGAGGTCCAGACGAGGCTGATCAATGCGGCAGTCGAGCAGCCGCCGCCCGCCGCCCGCAGCGCCCTGCTGCTCGGGCAGTCGGCGACCGCGGTGACGGTCCGGCGGGTGCGCCTGGTAGACGGCTGCCCGGTCGTGGTGCAGAATTCGTGGCTGCCGTGCTCGCGGTTCGCGGGCCTGGACGGGGATCCCCTGCTGGACGGCTCGCTGTACGCGATGCTCGAAACGCGCTACGGGGTGCGCATTGTGCGCGCGAAGCAGGCGGTCACCGCCGCGACCGCCGGCGAAGCCGATGCTTCGGCGCTCGACCTGAAACCCGACGAGCCGGTGCTCAGGATCGCCAGGACCACGTATGACAGTTCGAACCTCGTCGTCGAGTATGCGATGAGCGCGATGCGGCCCGGCTACCCCATCGAGACGATCATGCAGCGCCGCCCGCCGCCGGACGGTGGGGCTCAGTAGAGACCTCCGCTCATCGCGGGCAAACCCAGATCCGCGCGCATGATCTTGACCTGTGCGTCGACGGCCGCGCTCGCCGCCTGCACCTGTCTGTCGAGCGCTCGCAGCTTCCTCAGCGATTTGACCTGCAGCTGCAATTTGATCAGCTTGGTTCGCTTCGCGTCGGCCGTGGTCAGCTGGTCGGCGTGGGGGTCGGGCGCTGGCGGGAACGTGATCGTGCCCAGCTGGTTGTCGAACGCGGTTTCCGCCTGCACCTCATTCGACAGATCTGACTTGGCCGCGGCCAGATTGCGAAGCCGGTTTACGGCATAGGCCTGGATATCAGCGGCGAGGATCCGGTCGGCTGGACCCGCAACGTTCGTGTAGAGGCTGGCGATCCTCGCCGACGAGCCCGCGTAGTAGGGGACGGCCAGGATCACCAAGACGGCGGCGACCACCGATCCCATCGCAATTATGAGGATGCCGGTGAAGTTTCTCTGCGGGGCCTGCGCCCCGGACAGCGCGCTCATTCAATCGACCTTCCGCTGCTTCTGCTCAGTTCGCTGGCGGATTCAGCGTCAGGACCTGGAGCCCGGTGAAGATCTCCTCGTTGATGATGAACGCGAAGGCGAGCAGGTACAAGGCGGCCATCGGCGCAAAGGCGCACCATACCTTCCACTGCTGGCCGGCCGTGCGTTTCTCGGTAGCCCAGCGCTTCACGGGCGGCAGCCGGAGCAGGACCAGCGGGAGGCTGATGGCCAGGATCTGATAGAAGCGCTGGTGGAATACGGGGTCTCCATCGCCCTGCGGCCCGTCGAAGGGACGGAGTCCGTCGAGCAGTGCCAGATGAAGGGCGATCATGCCCCAGAGGAGGTAGGTCAGCTTCTGCAGCTTCTTCCAGTACGTCCCGAGCTTCCGCTGCGCCGGCGTGTTGGCCGTGAGCAGGATCGGTACCGCTATCAGAACGATGAGGAACCCGGTCACCAGGAAGGTGTGCCCGGCGAGCCGGCCGAAGACCCCGCCAGAGAAACTGGTCGTGATCGAAGCGGTGGCCGCGTCCGAGATTCCGATGAGCGCGAAGAAGATGCCATACCATCGCCGCAGCGGCGCATACCACCGCGCTCCGGTCAGCGTAATAACTGGAGTAATCGAGACGGCTATCAAAAAGGCCGCTTCGCCGCCCGTTCCCAGCACGTCGGCTTCGGAAAGCGTCAGCACGTCCTTGGTGTTCAGCGACAGCCATCCACGCAAGATGAAGAGCCACGGAACGAAGGCGGGAAGGCGCAGGAAGAACAGCGCGATCGACCGCCTCTTGAACCGGGGCAGGGTTGTGGACTTCTGGGCCATCCAGGCGTCAACAGAACGCCTCTTAGTCTTCTGCCGCGGCTGTTCTTCGTCACGCTCTGGATAAAAAGCTTCCCGGTAGTCGTCGTCCGCGTAGGGGGCCCGCGGGTAATGGGCATCCTGGTAGGGAGCCTCTTGGTATGAGCCCTGATAGGGACCACCGGGGTGAGGGCTTGCCGGATAAGGATATTGCTCCTGAATCGTGTCCCTCTGGCTCACTTTTCCTGACTCCTCTTGCCCTTACAGTCGTCGGGCTTTGGCGAGTCAGCACAGCCCCGCCTGGGCTGGCTTCGCAGGCTTGTTTGGCTAGCCTTTTTACTTGGCGTGCTTGGGGGGCGCCGGGGCGCCTGGATGGCCGGGGAACTGGCTGTCGGTGAGACCGGTCTCCGACGCGCCCGCCCCGTTCTCCCGGAAGATGAAGAAGCGGCCACCGTGCAGCACTATCTGAGCGGTTCCGGTCATGGTGCCGGCCGTGACCAGGATGGCGAGGAGCGCAAACATTTTCCGCGCGGCGCGCACCTGCCGACCTTGAGATGTGCCGGGCCGAGTGGTCGATTTTCCGGGCTTGGCGACCGGCCGATCGGGGCGGGTAGCGGGCCGCGCGGGGCGGGTAGCGGGCCGCGCGGGCAGGGTACGGGTACCCGGGGCGGGCCGCGGCCGGGTACCTGGTGCCGGGGGGCGGGCCGCCGGCCGCGCCGGGAGAGCAGCCGGGGGTGCCTCAGCGAGAGCAGCGGGCGCATTCGCAGCGAGAGCGGTCGCCGTTCCCCCAGAGGGGAAGCTCTCCGACAGATAGGCCGCCATCCTGCCTAGCTGTTCCGACATCGACGAGATGGCCGCCCGCATGTCGGCGGCCTCCCTTTCGGCCGCTTCCCGGATGGCGAGGGCCTCTTGCCTGATTGCCGCGGCGTCCTGTTCGGCCCGCTCGCGGATCGCCGTGGCCTGACTCCAAGCCTGAGCTACCGCGGGAGCCTGGCCGCCGGGCATGGCCGGCATCTGGCTGTCCCGGAGCGAGCCGGTGTCCCGCGGGCCGCGTTGCCAGGCCGGATCGGCGAGCGCGACCGCCGCCGGGGCAGGGCCTGACGGGAATTGTGGCACGGGCGCGCGGCCCTGGCCGCCGTGATAGCCCTGCCGCGGGGCGGTGCTATCGGTGCGAGCGGCTGCGCCCGGGCCCCTGCCGCTGCCGTTTGTGGGACGGTAGCTCTGGCCGGGTGGCGGGCCGAAGCCGCGTCCGATGCTGTAGTCCTGCGCAGGCCCGCCCCCTCGCGCGGGCCAGTTCGGGCGTGGCGCTCCGGTTAGGGCCGCCGGTCGGCCCGGCCGCGCCGGACGGTTGGCCGGGCCGGGCCGATTGGGTCGCGCTGGCCTGTTGGTTCGCTCAGGGAAGTCCGCCGGAACCGGGGAGAACTGGCCGGAGTTGTAAATGTCGCCGGTGTTGAAGTCCTGCTGCGCCCGGGGCATGTTCCGTGCCGAACTGGCCGGGCCCGGGCCGCCAGCGCGGGGCCCAGCGCCGTTGAACCAGGCCCCGGCGTTCGGTGCGCCGGATGGGCCCGGGCCCGTCGGCCGGCGCCGCGGCAGCCGTGGCGGTCCCGCCGGCGGCACCGTCATCGGCCCGGCTGGAGTTCCTGGGGCTGCCCGGCCCAGAGGCACCGGTCCGGCCAGAGCGGGCGCCTGGGGCACTCGAACGCGCGGCACCGGTGCCGACGGGTGATCGGGATGCAGCGCAGGCGGTGGCCCGTCCCACCGAGGCCAAGAGGCCCCGGGAGAGTCGGGTGGCCAGTCAGGGACAGGGATCGCAGCAGACCCGTTGGCGGCGGGGCAGTCGGCTAGCTGGCCAGCTTGACGGCTGAAGGCCGCTGCTGAGGCGGGGCCCCATGCGCCAGAGCTACCGGCTGCGGGACCTGCCACTCCTGGAGGCGCCCGGAAATCTTCGGCTGCGCCGAGCGGCTCTTGCTCAAACCGTCGATGCTTGCCGGGGGAAACCGTGACCACGGGGCCTCCAACAGGCGAAAGGGGCGCCCGAGCCACAACCTGCGTCTCGGGCGGCGTGAGTTAGAAGTTAACCGCTCCCACCGAGGCAGACCGGGGTATCTCACCAATTCCGGCCAGACAATTTCCCCCCAGGGGACGAAAACCCTTGGGGGGCCCAAGCCTCGCGATCGGCTCTTCACGTCGGCCGACGGCGGTGACCAGACGAGCCGGGTGACCCTGACTGATCAACGCGTCGGGTGGCGGATCAGGGCTCTTGAGCCGCCGTGATCGGCGCCGCAAGAGTCTTGCTGAGGAGCTTCATTTCGGTTTGGACGGCCTCGCCGTCCGCCGCGGCCCGGGTGTTGAACGACCGCAACTGAGTCAGTGACTTCGAGCGCGCCTGCTCGGCGGTCAGCGTGGCGAGAGCCTGGTTTGCCCGCACCAGTTCATCGGCTACGACTGTGGCCTGGGGCGTGAGAAGGATCGCGGCCGATGGCGTGGGGGTCCCGGCATCAGCAGCGGCCGTGATCAGCCCCAGGGCCCTGGCATAGTTCTGGCCCGTGTACGCGGCCGTGGTCAGGCTGTTGTCGAGCGCCTGCTCCGTCGCCACCTCCGACATGAGGGCCGCTTCGGCCGCAGCGAGATGGCGCCTCTCGTTAACGCGGAAGGCGGCTGTGTCAGCGGTCAGTTGCTTGATGGCCGGGTTCACGATCGCGTCGTACTGGCCGATCACCATCTGCTGGGTATTGCACGGCAAGCCCGACGGGGACAGGCTGGGCTCGCACCCGTTGAGGGCCAGTTCGGTCTTGTGACGCGCACCGGCACCCGTGGCGTAAAAGAGGCCCGCGAGCACCAAGATGGTGGCAAGGATGGAAATAGCCGCGACTAGAGCGCCGCCAACTGTCTCCCTCTGTTCCTCGCCATATTCGGGGTAATCGGCGTACGTCTCGCTCATCAGATCCTCTTCCTCGCCGTCTCGGGCAGACGATTACGATCGCTGCCTTATTCGGCGCTGGGGGTCTCCCTGAAGGAGTCGAGCCCCTTGAAGAACTCCTCGTTGATGAAGAAAATCATGCCGAATATGAAGAGCGCGAAGATCGGCGCGATGGTTACCCACACGAGCCAGCCCCGGCCCTCCTTCTGGCGAGCCGCGATCCAGCGCTTGACTGGTGGCAGCCTGAGCGTGAGCAGGAAGAGGCTGCACGCCGAGTACTGATAGAGGCGCTGATGGAAGATGGGGTCCCCGTCACCGGGGAAGCCGGAGCCGTTGTGCGAGCTGCCGTTTTCGAACCCGAGGCCCTCAAGCAGGGACAGGTGGAGGAAGAGCAACCCCCAGACGACATAGATGAGCTTGTGCAATGTCTTCCAGTACCGGCCGAGCTTGCGCTGCGCCCACGGGTTGGCAGTGAGCAGGAGCGGGATGAGCAGCATTACCATCATGAAGCCCATGAGCTCGAAGACGTGCCCGGCGACTCGGCCGAAAAAGCCTCCCGCGAAACTGTCGGTGAAACCGGCGGCGAACATGTCGCCGAGGCCACAGAACGCCATCATGATCCCGTACCAGCGACGCAGCCCGAAGAACCAGCGCTGCCCGGTGAGCGTGACCATGGGAGAGACGAGCAGGCACAGGAACAAGAGCAGTGCGGCTCCGGTCCCCAGCGTGTCGTCGACCGACACGGCAACGGTGTTGAAGTTCAGCGTGAAGAACGCCGGCACCATGAGGAACAGCGGTATCACCGCAGGGGCGCCTAGCAGGATTAGCGCGACAGCCTTCCGCTTGATCCGCGAGCCGCCGAACTTGAAATCCTTGTCCATCCATACGTCGACACGGCTTCTGTCGGCCCGCTTCAGCTCTGCAGGCTGCTCCCGCTGCTGCCTTGGCTGTCGCTGCTGCCTCGGCTGCGGTGGTTGGTAGTTAGCCGGCGGCTGCTGTCCGTCGTCCCATGTACCCGCGCCGTCACCGGGGTACAGGTCTGGCTGATAGGTGTCCGGGCCGCCGTACTGGGCTGTAGGTGGGCCGGATGGATATCGGGTGTGCGGCCCCCTCGTGGTAGCCATCGTGCAGATGCTCCTTCCACAGGGCTTGATTCGCTCCCCATTTGGCTGGCCTTGGCTCGCGCCGGTTCACCGGCTGTGACGCCAGCCGACAAGCTTTGATTCAGTTGTGACGTCCGTTCACTATCTCGATGTGGTCTTTGCGGAGTGCTTCCCTGGCGTGTGTCCCTGCGTGGCGCCGTTCGCCGCCTTGGCCTGCTGGGCCAGGAACGACTGGTCAGTTGAGCTGCCGCCCGTCTCGCCTACTCCGCTTGCCCGGAAGGTGAAGAACTTGAGGCCGAAGTGCCCGATCTCCGCGCCAGCGGCGAGGACGGTGATCGCGAAGAGCACCGCGGAGGCGGTCGCGGCTACGCGCCAGGCGTTCTGCTGCCTGCCTTTCGCACCCTGCGGCTTCCTTGCCGGGGCCGTCCTCGGGTCCGGCGGGTCCGGTCAGGCCGGCGGCCCTAGCCGCGCCTGCCTGACGTGCCGGCCTTGCCGCTGGGCCGTTAGGCCTTGTCCGAGGCCTGGGCGGCGCGAAGGCCGGTGCAGGCATGGTCGCCGGAAACTCCTGAAGATCCTCCTGCCAGGCAGGCTCGGCCAGCGCGAGGGCCTGCCCCCCGCCGTACTGGACCATCTGTCCGCCGGGTCCCATGCCCTGCGGGCCGCCAGCACCCATGCCCTGCGGGCCGGAGGCATTGTTGGGCACGGCGTAGAGCCGCCGATTGCCGCGGGCGCCCTGGGGGCCGGAGCGCTGCGGGCCGGAGCGCTGCGGGCCCTGGCCGGGTGCGTTGCCGCCAGCTCGCGGGTAGCCAGCACCCTGCTGGGGACGCACGGCGCGTGCGGGGCTCCGGCGGTCGAAGCCTTGAGCTTGCGGGTAGCCGGGACCGGGCTGCGGCTGCTGGCCGGTGTTGTAGTCCTGCGCCGCGCCGAACTGCTGCCCGGTGTCGTAGTCCTGGGCAGGCGGGTAACCGGGATCTGACTGGAACTGCTGCCCGGTGTTGTAGTCCTGGGCGGGTGGGTAGCCCGAACCGTGCTGCGGCTGCTGGCCGGTGTTGTAATCCTGCGCTGTGCCGAAGTCCTGCCCGGTGTTGTAGTCCTGGGCTTGCGGGTAGACCGGGGCGGCGCTGTAGTCCTGGGGCAGACCGAAGCCCTGTCCGGTGTTGTAGTCCTGCGCCGGCCCGCTGGCTCGCGGCCCGCGCGGCGCGCCGCCTGCTCCCGCGGGTCGGTTGGGCCGAGCCGGTCCGCCGGTCCGTGTGGGCCTGTCGGTCCGTGTGGGCCTGTCGGCGCGTACGGGTCCATTGGGTGCGGGTGGTCCGCCGAGGGTGGGGAAGCCGTTGGGTCCGGTGGCTGGGCCGGGACCCGCGTAGCCGTTGGGTCCGGTGGCTGGGCCGGGACCCGCGTAGCCGTTGGGTCCGGTGGCTGGGCCGGGACCCGCGTAGCCGTTGGGTGCGCCTGGTGCCGCGAACCCGTTGGGTCCGGTGGGTGCGCCGGGCTGTGCGTAGCCGTTGGGCGCGGCGGGTGCGGCGGGGCGTGGGAGTGCGTTGGGTCGCCTGGGTCCGCCCGGTCCCGGGTAGCCGTTGGGTGCGGGTGGTCCGCCGAGGGTGGGGAACCCGTTGCCTCCGGTGGCTGGGCCTCGTCCGCCGGCTCGCGCGGGCCTGTCGGCTCGTGCGGGACTGTCGGGCCGTGTGCGGCCGTTGGGTGCGGGTGGTCCGCCGAGGGTGGGGAAGCCGCTGCCTCCGGTGGCTGGGCCGGGACCCGCGTAGCCGGTGGGTGCGCCTGGTTGTGCGTAGCCGTTGGGCGCGGCGGGTGCGGCGGGGCGTGGGAGTGCGTTGGGTCGCCTGGGTCCGCCCGGTCCCGGGTAGCCGTTGGGCGCGGGTGGTCCGCCAAGGGTGGGGAACCCGTTCGGTCCGGTAGGTGCGCCTGGTCCCGGGTAGCCGTTGGGTGTGCCGGGTGCCGCGAATCCGTTGGGTCCGGTGGGTGCGCCTGGTTGTGCGTAGCCGTTAGGAGCGGCCGGTCCAGCAGGCCCGGGGAGCGCGTTGGGTCGCCTGGGTCCACCCCGCTGCGGCGCCGGTCCGCCTCGCTGCGGCGCCGGTCCGCCCGTTCGTGCAGGTCCGTTGGGCCCTGCGAACCCGTTGGCCCGGCCCGGGCCGCCCGGGCCGCCTGGCCCCCCTTGCCTGCCGCCCGCCCGCGGCGCCGGGCCGCCCGCCCGGGGCTGCCCATTCGGGCCTGACGGGAAGTCGTTGCGCGCCGGGGGGAACTGGGCGGAGTTGTAGATGTCACCGGTGTTGTAGATCTCACCGGTGTTATAAATGTCGCCGGTGTTGAAGTCCTGCGTCAGGGGCCTGCGCGCGGGATTGCCCTGGCCCGGGCCGCCCGCGCGAGGACCGGCGCCGTTGGCCCGAGGTCCGCCGTTCGGCCGGGCGACCGGCCCGGACGCGCCCTGCTGCCGCTGCGGCAGCTGGGGTGGTCCGGCCATAGGTCCGCCGGGGTACCCGGGGTTGCCGCGCATGGCCTGCCCAGGCATGCCGCGCCCGGCCGCAGCAGGCGGGCCGACCTGCACTCGCGGTACCGGCGCCGACGGATGGTCGGGGTACAGCGCGGGCGGGGGCGCGTTCCACTGCGGCCAGGGTGCGCTGTCAGCGCTTGGCGGCCAGTCAGCAACGGTCTGCATGGCCGGAGCCGCCTCGCTGGCCTGATACCCGAACTCGGCCGCGGGGTCGGGTTCCCACATGCCTGGGGCACCGGATTCGGGGTATGCCATAGCCGTTGGCTCCTGGTAAAGGTCGGCTGTGCTTGGCGGCTCGGTCTCAAACCTCCGGTGTTTGCCGGGGGTAACGGGGACCACTGGGCCTCCAATAGCAGGGTGGACCGGCCCAGACCTGGGCACGGCAAGCACGGATCGGGGAGCCCGGACGTAAGCGTCTGATCATGGCCCGCCCGGACCCGGCGTCGGGATCGACTAGGCACCCGGACCCGAGCGCCACGACCGCAGAAAGAGCGTTCAGACCTGACGCAAGAGCCGCGGAGGCAACTTAAGTCAATCCGTCCCCAACGGAGGCTAGCGGATCGCACTATTCCGTGGGCAAGGGACGAATACCTCTCGGGAGACGATTTTCCCTTGGGGGGGCCAATCCACCGCCGTTCCGGGTGAACCGGAAACGAACGAGATCCGTTGGTTAGTACTCGGTTTCGCGCTCGGCGGCGGTCAGGAGCTCCATGAACTCACCGAGTGCCCGCAGGTAGGAACGGGATTCATCGACCAGCGGCGCCCAGTGCGAGCGGCCGAAGCTGCTCGCCATGTCATCATGCCAGTGCTGTTGCGTCTTGGCCCAGGCGGCGCCTATTTCCCTGAGCAAGAGCTCGCCGTCCTCGTGCGGGCGGCCAGTCATCAGCGGGTTCCTTCTCGGGTGCGGGTCAGGACCGCGCCGCCCGGACGCCCCGCGCGGCCTCGAGGCCATCGATGATGGCCAGCAGGTGGTGTTCGGTCCGCGGCAGGTCCACATCGAGCAGGTTCCGGAACCGGCTCGACGGACCCGCAAACGCGCTCGCCCCATCTTCCACCTGTTGCTGCCAGCGCCTGATGGACTCGATTCGCTCTTCGGCCTCCCGCACCGCTGCGGCCTCGGCGTGGCAGCCGGGGTGGCCGCCGGCCTCGGTGTCCATGGCCGCCGCATGCTGGCAGGCGGCAAGATCGGCCTGCCGCCGGGCCAGCAACGACCGCCATTGGCTCGCCTTCTCCTCGAGCGAGGCCCGCGTCGCCGCGATCTGGTAATCGCCTCGGTCTGCCACCTCGCGCTGCGCGTGCCGGTACCGGGTGAGCGCGCCGGCCAGCTCCTTGAGCGCCTCGATGTCCGCGTGGATGTCGGCCACGTCTGTCAGCCCGCCGAGAGCTCGCGGACCGCCCGGAGCCTTTCGACGAGAGCGAGCAGATACGCCTCGTGCCCCTCGGTCGCCGCGAGGTAGGAATCGACGCCGGGCGTGACCTCCTCTAGCGCCTCCCCGAACCGGCGGTACATGTCGTCGCGCCAGACCTCACCGAGTTCACGCCAGTGCGTGCGCATGGCCTTGAAACTCTCCGACAGATCCTTGTTGAACTCGGTTAGGTGCGATCTGAAGTCGGCCAGCGCTTCAATATCGCTGATGTTGACCTCGGTCACGATCCTCCTCTACTTCACGAAGCTGTAATAGATGTCGGAGAGAACGGCCAGGTAGTAGTCGGCCGAATCGGGGAGGCTGCTCATTGCCGCTTCGACTGTGCTCCTCGACTGGCGGTCCAGCTTGGTGACGTTCTTGACCGACGCCCCGAGGGGCCGGAGTCTCAGCGCGATCTCGAGTTTCCGCTCCGGGAACTCCTTCGGAAGCGACCGCAGCGTGTCGATGGCCGTCGCGGTTTCCTCCCGCGACATCTTGTCGTGTATGCAGCTGATCCGGGCGTAGTACTCGCCGCGTATGGCGTCGTTCGCACGCTCGCGCAGGCTGTCGGCGACCACCGTCTCGCCCGCGTTGTCGAGGAAGTCGGCCAGCCTGAGCACATCGTGCCATCTGGCCTGGCTGAGCAGGCCGTCGGCAAGCGCTATCGAGTGGCCGACGACCTTGGCCCACAGCACCCCCGCGTCGGCGTAGGCGGCGAGCAGCCGGGCTTGCCGGTCTCCGCGATCATTGCCCGGGATCTCCGCACCCTGATCCGGGCTGAGCAGGTGAACCAGGCCGACCGCCTCAAGCAGTTCCCGCGTCGACTCGAGAAGCTGGCTGGCTTCCTCGGCGAGGGCGCCGGCCCGTTCCTGCTCGTTGGCCAGAACCGTATAGGTCACGATCGCCGGCCGCACCGCCTGGCGAAGTGAGAGGTACGGCGATAGCGCCGTGGTGGGGGCCTGCGCTGGCATCGGGGTCATGCCGGTCTCCTGAAGGCGGTGCGGGCAAAGGCGTACAGCGAGCTGGTCGAGTACGGCTTGAACTTCTCGACGTGCTCATGCGGCCAGTCCACGTCCCGGAACAGGGCGCGGTCATCGGCCAGGCTGGCCGCGGCGGGAACGCCAAGAAGGGCGTCACTCTCGGTTGGCGATTGCAGGCGCAACGCTACGCGAAGCGTGAACTGGCCGATGCCTGGGCGCCGCAGCGCACGCTCGGCGGTGGCGTAGCTGTCCGCCCAGACGACCACGTGAATGCCCACCTCGGGACCGTGTTCGGCGAGCCGGGTCAGCAGCGTCGTCGCCTCGGTCGGCTTGCCCCATTCGCCGTCGGCGCCCAGTTCCTGCCACCGGTGCAGCCCGGCGACCATGAAGAACCGCCGTGGCTGTGATGCTGCTCCGGCGTCCGCGAGCCGCGCCCCGAGATCTTTGGTGAGGTCCCGCAGCACGTCGAGGGCGCAGGCGGCGCCGACGATTCTTATCCCGTGGGGCAGGTCCCGCGCCGGATCGAAGTAGCGGTGGAACGACGAGGACGGCCGCGCGAACTCCGCGATCTCGAAGGAGACGTCGGCCGGCGAGCGCTGCACCGCCGCGCTCAGCAGCGTGGCAAGGAGCAGCGCGTGCCCGTGTTCCTCGTCGCCGATCACCAGCAGGTTCGATCGCACGAAGCTCTCGAACACGGCGGCGGTGGCCGGCTTGATCTCTATCGCCTCGCCGAGCCACGCCGCTGTCGTGGGAGCCGGAACGGGCCACCGGCTGGGATCTGCCGCGAACACCGCGCATGCCGGGTTGTCCGTGAAGTCTGCGGGCGCGTCTGGGTCGAAAGTGGCAGACGGCTGGTAGGCGCGGTCGCCGGCGAGGGCCCGGATCGTGGAAATCCACTCCAGCCGGTCCCTGGTCGGCAGCATCGCGATCCGCATGACCGTGTTCGCGCCCTCACCGCGGCGGTCGTTGTAGATGGCGTCGCCGGCCCTGCTGAGCCTGATCGCGGCGTCGTTGCCCTCGCCCAGGATCGCCTGGGAGACACTCGGCAGCAGGCAGCCAAGGGCGATGCGCAGCGCCATCTGCTCGTATGCGGGCCGCAGGTGCACGGTCAGTGAGCCGCCGGGCGACTGGGTGGCCAGCAGCAGGTGCAGCCCGAATGCGGCGCCCCGCTTGGCGATGTCCGCCAGCAGCGCCCCGGCCTCCCGGGACAGCCGATCCTCCTCGCTGAACAGCACCTGGAACTCGTCCATGATCACCAGGGACCTGGGCAGCACCTGCCCGGTCTCTCTTCGGTACTCGGGGAGCTGGGTGACCCTGGCCTGCCGGCACAGCCGCGCCCGCCGCTCGATCTCGTCATGGAAGCGCCGCAGCATGCTGAGGCCGAACTCGCGGTCCGTGCGGGACGCGATCGCCTTGGCGTGCGGCAGCCGCTGAGTTAAGTACGCGTCGAACTCGACTTCCTTGAAGTCGAGCAGGTACAGCTCGAGTTCTTCCGGCGGGTACTTGAGCGCGAGCTGGTTGATCAGCACGTGCAGCAGGTTGCTCTTGCCCATGCGCACGTCGCCGCCGACGAGGCCGTTGTGCACCCCGCGAGAGCCCATGACGAAGTGCTGCGGCTCGCCCCGGCTGTCCACACCGATCTGCGCGTCGAGACCGTCGGTGGTGTCGGCGGACCAGCGTTCGGATGGCGGGATCGCGATCCGCGCGAACGGGAGCTCTCGCGAGCCGAGGCTGGCGGCGGCGCCCACGGCGTCCAGCCACGCGTTGACCCGCGCGGACGGCGGCATCGCGTCGGGCTCGATCGCCCACTGGCCGAAGTCGGGGTCATTCCAGGTCACGGTGTACCCGTCCCGCCCCGCAGCTACGTGCAGGTCAGCCGTTGCCGCGGCCAGCGCGGAAAGACCAGGGCCGTGGGCCCGCTCCAGGCCGTGCTCGATCGTCGCGAGGATGTAGACCCCGGCGCGGGGGCCGTTACGGGCGAGCCGCGTCAGCAGCTCGGCCGATTGCTCGCTGATGCCGCCGGGGAAACCCGCGAGAACCAGGATGTGGTACGGCACTGACACCCCGGTCGTGGCGGCGTTGTAGGCCTCGACCGAGTCGTAGACGTTGGTCAGCCGGGTCTGGGTCACCTCAACCACGTGCTCGGTGAGCCTCTTCAGCAGCGCCTCGATCTCGGCGGCGCTCGAGGCGACCCCGGTGCCGACGCGGAGCGCGGCCGGCAGCCGCAGGAACCCGCTCAGCTGCTCGCCCTGGCCGAGCGGGTCGGCGAGCGCGAAGCGCACCGTGCCCGGCCGCGTGGCCACCGCGAGCCGGAGCGCCAGCGCCTGCAGCAGCGAACGGGCTCCCGTGGTGGCCCCGTGTCCGGCCTCGATCAGCAGGTGGCCGTGCCCGGTGAACCGGGCGACCGCCGGCATGGGCGGCATCCCACCCGCCTCCCCTGCCCGCCTCACTGCGCCCACGTTCAGGACCCCTACCCGAACTCCGGTCGGCGACGGGGCATTCAGGTCAGGCTGATATCCCGCCCATTCCGGGCTGCCGAAGTCGGCCAGTGCCCAGGGATTGGCCGAAGTAAGCCCATTAACCGCATCCGGCAGGCCGCCAACGGCCTGATCGTGCGCCTGCATCGCCGCAGCGATCACAGTTTCATGTGCAGTATCAGCAGCCGCAGGGGCCGCGTACCAACCGCTGAACTCGGGCAGTTCCTGCCGTATCTGCTGCGCGTCGTGGGCGGCCAGGCTGTCCAGGTAATGCTCGTGACTGTCACGTATCCGTGCAACTGACTCCGCAAGTTGCAAGTATGCGTCATGAATCTCGCGTTCGATCTCCTCGATCGACATGCGCTGCTCGCTCCTCGCTGCGGTCGTACCGGAGATCGGAAAAACTCGGGCCATACAACTCTCTTGTTACATCGCAATGAGTGCCGATTCTATTTGACGTGTGACTTATGCCGCGTGGCAAGGCTTCCGGGCTGCCATCCTTCGCCCCGAAGTGGTATGACCTATACCGCTTCAGGGCGGATGTCAAGCCTTAACGTCCTTTGCCTGACTCTTGATGAGCAAGTTCGGCAAAGTTACGATTTGGTTACGACAGCGGCTGCCCGTGGCCGCGCCAGCACGAAAGGCAACCCCCCTATGCACCTGCGTCCTCATCGGTTCCTCGGCACCGCATTAGTCGCGTGCGTACCAGCCATCGGCATGCTCCTGGCCTTCGGCCCGGCGGCCGGCGCCAGCACCGCCGCGGCCTCGCCGAGCGCCGCCGCAGCAGCGGCCGCTCGCACCGCCATTGAGCACCTCCAGATCGGCCAGCACGGCGCCAATCACCGGGTGGCCGGGCACGCATCAGGGGTCAAGGGGCTGACCCAGGTGGAAAGCACAAACTGGTCGGGCTACGCCGACACCGGCAGCGGGTTCTCCAAGGTGACCTCCAGCTGGACCGAGCCCAGGGGGACCTGTTCCGGGCGGACGGAGTCGCTCGCGGCCTTCTGGGTCGGGATCGACGGGTACAGCAGCAGCTCGGTGGAGCAGGACGGCACGCTGATCGAGTGCTACCGCGGCACCACCTACAACTACACGTGGTGGGAGATGTATCCGACCAACGACATCCAGGTGGTTGGTGACACGCTGACGCCCGGCGACAGCATCACCGCTTCGGTGGTGCGCAGCGGCACCAGCTACACGCTGGCGGTCACCGACTCCACCCACACCACAAACAGCTTCTCCACGAAGCAGACGTGCTCGAGCTGCGCGAACTCCAGCGCCGAGTGGATCGCCGAGGCGCCGAGCGGTTCGAACGGCGTCTACCCGCTCACCGACTTCGGCAGCGTCACCTTCTCCAGCGCGACGGTGACGGAGCGCTCGACATCCGGTGTGATCTCCTCGTTCACCGACGACGAGATCACCATGATCACTTCCTCCGGAGCGACCGAGGCTCAGCCGGGAGCGCTGAACGGCAGCGGCAACGCGTTCAGCGTCGCTTGGGTGCGCAGCTGAGGTAATCGCCAGCGGGGCCGGCCCGGGAGCTCTCGCGGGGCGGCCCCGTCGCATTGCACTCGGTTTCAGGATCCAGGAGCCTTCCGCGCAGCATCTGCACCAAACGCTCCCGGATCATGGAAGTGGCCGCGCGCTGCGGCTCGGGCCGTCCATCGCCCGGCTATGGCTTGCGGGCGACCACGATGTCCCGGACGATCGCCTGGTCCACGCGGTGCCGGAAGCCAAGATACGGCCCGCACTCCACCGGATCGAGCCCGGCGTCCGCGAGGATCCCGGCCGCCTGCTCGCGCCGTGCGACGAGCGTGTTCCACGCGATTCCGCACGCACCGCCGCTGCGCAGCAGGCTTGCCCAGGCCGGCGCGGCGGCGGTCAGCAGGTCAACCGGGCTGCGGGTCAGTCCCTTGGCCGCCGTCCGGCTGCCGTGCTGGACGCCGTACGGCGCATCGGCTACGACCAGGTCGAACATCTCCGGCTTGAAGAACTCGGCCGCCCGTGCCGTGTCGGCGTTGACCAGGTCGAGGCGCTGGGTGCGGCCGGACTTGTAGTCGCCCGCGTCCGCGGCGAGGCTGACCCGCAGCCGCCTGCCCGCCACCTTGCCGCCGAGCCGCAGCCGCCCCCGTTCCGCATGGTGCTTGACCCTCTTGCGCTTCAGCCAGGTCTGGATGAACGCCGCGTACGCGTCGAAGTCCTTCGCGTCGAGGTCGATGCCGGCCGCGTCGAAGCCGTACATCAGAGCCTGGTTGAGGGTCGTCCCCCGGCCGCACAGCGGGTCAAGCACCGCGAACTTCCGGTCCAGCATTTCCGTTGCGAACCCCGACGCCAGCAGCGTCACGTTCAGCAGCAGCTTGGTGAACTGCTCGTTCGTCTTGCCCTGGTACTTCTGAATGGTAAGCAGGTCGTCGTCGAACCGGTCCAGCGGCCGCAGCTCGACCGGCCGCAGCAGCGGGCCGCCGTCGCTGCCCCCGTCTTCGACCCGGAACAGCGCGTAGACCGACGACAGGTTGGCCAGCAGCGCCGCGTCCCTGACGTCGATGCGATCGGCGGTGAAGGTGACGTAAGGCACGCCGCCGATCGTGGCCGCCGCTGCTCCGGCGATCCGGCCGCCGAGCACGGACCCACCGAACGCTTCCAATTCGGCAACGGTCAGGGTCGTCGCCGCGTCGGCGTACACGCGGTTGGCGGAGGGCAGGATCAGCAGCGCGTAACGACACATGGCCGGCCCCGCCGGTCAGCTTCCGGTCGCGCCGAAGCGCTCGGTCTTGATCCGGCCCGGTGGGTAGCCGAGCCCGACCAGGCCCGCGGCGACGGTCTCAACGAAGCTGGTCGGACCGCAGACGAACGTGAGCGGATGCTGGCTCACCGGCCAGGCGACGTCGGCGAGCAGCGCGGCGTCCACCCGGCCGGAGTGCCCGGTCCAGCCGGGAGGCTGGGTCCTGGTCAGCGTGTAGATGACTGCTACGCCGTCGTGATACCCGTCGAGTTCCTGCCGGTAGATCACGTCGCCCAGCGAGCGAGCCGAGTAGAGCAGCCGGGTCGGCGTGGTGGCGCCGATCCGCTGCCGGTGGCGCAGGATCGACCGCAGCGGGACCACTCCCGACCCGCCGCCGACAAGCAGCAGCGGTGTGCCGCGGTCGCTATCGCCGTCCCAGACGAAATACCCGCCGATCGGGCCGCGCACCGCCATCTCGTCGCCGGTCCGCAGCTCCTCGGTCAGGTACGGCGACACCTCGCCGTCGTCGAGCCGCTCGACAGTGATCGCGAGCGGCTCGCCGGGCGCCGACGCGATCGAATACGAGCGCTCTGCCTGGTAGCCGTCCTCCGCGGTCAGCCGCACGTCCAGGTGCTGCCCGGCGCGGTGCCCAGGCCAACTCGGCACGAGCAGCTCGATCGTGCGGACCGACGGGGTCTCGTCGGTAACCCGCCTGGCCACTGCGGTCAGCCAGGTCACCCGCTCCTCTACCGTTGTTTCCGCCAATGTGTCTCCGCATCTCCAGGCCCTACGGCCACTGTAGGCGCGGCAGAAAACACCGCCTGGTGCATACCCGCCGGCACTTCTTGCCGGACTCGGTCTGGGCATGAGGCCTCGCCTTGGCAAGGATGTACCCATGGCCGTTAACGAAGCTGCTGACCGGTATGTGCGATGGCTGTACCGGTATGCCTCGTCCCGGCCCGACCTTTCGCTGCTGGCCGGGGTGGCCGGCGCCGTCGCGGTGCTCGAAGACCGGCCCGAGGACCTGGTCGAGGTGCTGCACGACGAACTCGCGATCGCGATGGCCGCGATCGTGGACCGGCGGCCTGAGTTCGCGATCGCCATGGCCAGGCTGCGCCCGCGCTCCCCGGTGCTGACCATGGCGCTGCGTCATCCGGCCATGCGCCAGGCCTGCGTCGCGCTCGCCAACCACCTCGACAACGCCGACGTGCTGGCCGAGTACCTGGCCCTGCTCACCGATCCCGACCAGGTAGTGGCCGGTGACGCGCTCTTCGGCCTCGAGGCGTTCCGCGGGGTGCGCCAGCCGGGCCCGGCCCGGGCGCGCGCGGTCACGCGCCAGCTACCCGACGCGGTGCTCTCCTGCGTCGTCGATCTGCTCGGGCGCGGTGATCCCGCGATCGTCGCCAGCGCCCTGCTCGCCCTCGAGGGCCGGGTTCTCCCCAGTGACCTGGTCGCCCGCATCGTCGAGCTGCTCGGTCATGGCGACACCGCGATCGCGGCCAGCGCCCGCCTGGTGCTCGAGGGCCGGGTTCTCCCAGATGACCTGCTCGAGCGCATCGTCGGCCTGCTCGGGCATCCGGACACCGCGGTGGCGGCCAGCGCCCGCCTGGTCCTCGACGGCCGTGAACTCCGCGATGACCTCCTTGAACGGATCGTCACCCTGCTGGCCAGCCCGGACCGGGCTTTGGCCGAGCGCGCCGCCTCGCTGCTGGAGAACCGTGACCTTCCGGACCACCTGCTCGCGCCCATCGTCGCCCTGCTCGCCAACTCCGACCCGCTGGTGGTGTGGAGCGCGCTGAGCGTCCTGGAAGGCCGCGATCTCGATGACGAGATCCTGTCCCGGATCGTGGATCTGCTGGAGCATGGGGATCCGCTGGTGGTGTGGAGCGCGCTGAGCGTGCTGGAATCATGTGAGCTCGACGAGGAGATTCTGTCCAAGATTGTCGAGCTGCTCGAGCACGAGAGCCCCGAGGTGGTGGCCGGCGCGCTCGGCCTGCTGGAGAACCGTGAACTGCCCGATGAACTGCTCGCCCGCCTGGTCGGGCTGCTGGAGCACGAGGACTCGTCGGTCGGCCGCGGCGCCAGATCGCTGCTGGCGGGCACGGATCTGCCGGGCGACGTGCTGTCTCAGGTAGTCGATGTGCTGGAGCACGACCGGCCGCCGGTCGTCGCGCACGCGCTCGGCGTGCTCCGGGACAAGAACCTCAACGACGACGTCAGGGCCCGGATCATCAACCTGCTCGAGCATGAGGACGTTACGGTCGTTGGGCACGTGCTGCAGGTGCTGGAGGGCAGGGACCTGCCAGCGAGCGTGATTTCACGGGTGATCGGCTCGCTTGAGCGCAGGGATCCCTCGATCGTCGGCGGGGCCCACTCGGTGCTGCGCGGCCGTCACCTCGCCGAGCACGTGCTGCACCGGATCGGCGGGCTGCTGGGGCACGGCAGCCCGTCAGTGGTAGTGGGCGCGCTGGAGCTGCTGCAGGGCAGGGACCTGCCGCCGGATGTGCTCGCCCGCGTCGTCGGCCTGCTCAGCCACGAGGAATCGGTCGTGGTGTGGACGGCCCTCGCCGTGCTGGCCGGCCGGGACGTCCCGGACGGGCTGCTCGCCCGCGGGGTGTTGCGGCTGCTTGAAGCGAACGAAGTGGACGCCGCGGTCCTGGTTCGTTTCCTGCACGGCCGGCTGCTGCCCGACCAGGCCGCCCTCGCGCTCAGCGCCTGGCTGGCCGAAGCGCCGGCCACCCGCTGGCGCGTCGCGGTCGAGCTCGACTGGCCAGCGACGTTCGCCGCTGAGCTCGCGGCCAACGTCCGGGCCATGGCGGCGGCCGCCGCCGTCGATGAGTTCGCCGCGCTCGAGGCGCCGGTGGCCGGCGCCGCCGCGCGCTGGCTCAGCGGCGCCACCGGTGCGGGCTGGGCAGCCATGGCCACGACTGCTCTGGCCAAGCTTCAGGCACTGCGCCCGTTGCTGGTTGCGGCCGATGATTCCCCGCAACGGTTGCCGCTTGCAGCTGATGATTCCCCGCAACGGTTGCCGCCTGCAGCGGATGACTCCCCGCTCCCGACCCCGACTCGCCGATGAGCCCGACCGTGTCCGGCCAAGCGTTATCCCTACCTGGCAATCTAAGGACGCGTCTGGGGCTTCACGACTGGAGGCTTTATGCGCTGGTCTGAGGTCATGAACAAGGTGGCCGCGTCCCTGGCGGCCCGGCAGCTGCCGGACGCCGAAGGCGACCCGGATAACCCGGTGTCGATGCTCACCGCGCTCACCGGGTCCATCCCGCCGGGTTTGCGGCGCAGGCTAAGGCTCGGCCCGCTCGGCTCGCTGAGCCAGAACAAAGCCAACAACGACGTGGAGCCCCTGATCTACCAGAACGAGTTCCCTGTGCGCCTGCTGACCGTCGGCATCGTGGATGTGGCGGCGCAGGCGGTCGGCGGTGCCAGTGACCAGGAATGCCCGAGGGTGACGGCCATCACCGCGATAGCGGCGCTGTCCACGCTGCGGCTGGACCCGGGCGAGGAGGGCGCAGCGCTGCTGCACGTGCATCGCAGGATGAGGGCATTCAGCTCGGCCGAGTGGACCGCCGCACTCGATGCCCTGGCCCGGCGAACGGCGGAGCTGGACGAGTTGCTTGCCGCGGCAGCGGGCGACCGGAGGCAGGGATGGCACCGGGTGGCGCTGGCGGACCGGATCCTTGGCGAGGCGGTGGCCACAGCCGTGGTGGGCGGCGCGGCGCAGGCCAGTGGGGTGCCGCCACGCGAGTGGCTGTTCCCGTTCCACCTGTTCTGCAACCTCGGGGTCAGCGCGGCCGGCTCGGCGCTGTCCACGATGGAGCGCTGGCTCGGTATCGAGTTCCTGCCCGAGCCGAGGACGCCAGCGAGGGCGGCCAGCCTGGCCGCGCTGGTCGCGGACGAGGCGAGCGCGCTCTGGCGCGGCTGCGGGTGCAAAGCGCCCGCCGAAGACGAAGAGCTGGGCTTCGCCCGGCGAGGGCCGTGCCGGCAAGACGACCACGACCTGCGCGTCTGGCGGCCCGGGCAGCACAAGCCCGGCAGCCGCAGCGGCGCGCGGTACGCCTCCACGCTGTGGGGCTGGCAGCGCCGCTGGCTCGGCGGCGCTGACGCGGGCCGCGCGGCCGCTGCCGGGCCGGCGGCGCGGCCGAAGCTGCGCTCCAACGACGTGGCCGCCAGCGTGCTGGCCCGCCGCTGGCTGTCGTCCGATCGCGGCTTCGGCGGCCCGGTGCTGCGTTACGACCGCATCCTGCCGGAGTTCTGCCGCAGCTGCGGCAGCAAGGTGCACCTGGTCTCGGTCGCGGGGCCAGGCGGCCGGACGCTGGTGCAGCGGGCGGCCTGCTGCGGGCAGCAGCATCTGGTCTATCGCAGTGAGTTCATCGAGCGCGACGGCCGGCGCTTGCTCCGCCCCAAGCTGGGCATCGTGGTCGCGTCGCAGTCGCAGGATGGGGGCAACGCGGGGTACAGCTCCATCGAGCCGCTGGGACCGATCTGGCTATGCCGTCAATGCGGACGCTACTCACGCGCGGCCGGGCGCTGTCCCGAATGCGGCCCGGGGAGGGAGCGGGCGCACGAGCGCGTGCACCACGGATGGGTGCTGCTGCCGCTGGCAGCCGCATGGGCTGACCTGAAGGCCACGGCCGGGCCCGCAGAGGACGACACGGCCGGGACGGCTGCCGACGACGTTGTCGGCGAGACGGATCTGGCGTTCCTGGCCGATGTCTGCAGCCAGCTGCTGTCGCGCGAGCAACGCCAACTCGGGACACCCGCGGATGTATGGGCGCTGGCGAAAGGATGGTCAACGGCCGAAATGAACGCGTTCAGAAGCCTTGCCGGACTGCGCGGCCTTGGGCTGCTCTTTCACTGCAGACAGATTGCCGAGGCGCCACACCTGACGGCTGGCGCATTGAATTCGCCTTCAGCGGGGGTAGAAAGATGTGACGGCCCTGGAGGTGAGCGGACATGAGGGGGGTGAGCGCGTCGCCCGAAGTGACAGAGGTGCTGCTCGCCGAAGCAGCCGTCTTCCTCGCCCGAGATCGGGGCTCCGGCGGCTTCCTTCACCGGTTCGCCGAAGCCGTTACCGGCGATCCCAGGACCGCCAGCCTGGCACTCGACCGGGCCCTCGCCGCGCGGGCCAGGGCAGGCTACGTGGCCTTCAGTCTCGAGCCGGGTGACCTCCGGGTTCAGAAGACCTCCTCGGGCGCCAGCCTGACCGCCTGTGCGCTGCCTGGCCGGGCCGGTTGCGTCGCGGCAGCCGTGCGGCTCGTCGACGTCAGCCGGCGCCCGGTTGCGGGCGCTGCCATGGAGGTCAGAACCGAGAGCGAAGAGCGCGTCGTGGTCACCGATCTGGGTGGCTGGGTCCACCTCAGCGAGCCAGGTCAGACCCTGTACATAAGCCTGGGCCAGCTCGACTCGGTGGGCGAAGCCGGGGGCCGGGCCGATCCGGAGCCCGCCAGATCGGCGACCGCGGGCGCCAGGGTCATTCCGCTGCCGCGGATTCCCCGCCCCGACGGGCTCGAGCTGGCGGCGGCGCACGAGGAAGCGGTACGCGCCGCCGATGAACCCGCCAGGTGGCGGGTTGCGGCCGGGGGAGTCGATTTCCTGTGCCTGGCCCGCAAGGGCGGCTACGACCTCACCGTCCTGCTCACCGGCGTCACGGCCGACTTCGCCGACGGGGCGCTGGGCGAATACGCGGTCCGCTTCCAGACCTGGGGGCGCAACGGCAGGGAACACCGCTGGATGGTGCCGCTCGCGCCGAGTCCGCTCGGCCTCGCCGGATCCCTCTACAGCACCGACGAGGACCGCCTTGACACCGGGAGCGTCGAGGTCGGCGTCGCGGAGCAGCTCATCGCGACCCTCGGGGACCATCTTGATGAGGTAGTCAGCCGGAGTGTCCGGCACTCGGACGCCCTCACCGCGTGGGACGTGCTGTGCCAGCGGCTGCGGCCAGACCGTCCGCGCGCGGTGCTCGAGGCCGCGCTAGCCGAGCGAGCAAACATCCCGTGAGCGCGGCGCAGGTCCGCTACCACCCCGACGAATGGGCCCACGACCTGGACGAATGGTGGACCCCGCTGACCGGCCTGGCGGTCAAGGCCGACTGCGCAAGTGACGACTGGCTGAGTGTTCTCGGAGTCGGCGAGTTCTTCGAGCCACGGCTGCTCGAGCAGGCTCGCGTGCTTACCCCGTGGATCTGCCTCGCCGCATCGGCCGTGGCGGCATCCGCCGCGCGCCGCTGGGCCGAGGTCGCCGCGCAGCCCGACGCCGAGCCGGCCGCTCGGGCGCTCGCCACGGCGGCCTTCGACGTCGCCGTCGGCCTGGAGCGGCTCCGATGGGACGGCAGGCGGATCGGCGAAGGCGTGCTCAGCACCGGCGACTTGATCGACCTGGGCCGCCGCGCCGTGCTGGCGCAGCACGATCCCGCGGCCCCCTCCGCCGACGCGGCACCCTCCACCCTCTCAGCCACTCCCCTCGCCACCTCCACCCTCCCAGCCACCTCCCTCGCAGCCACCCTTGCCACCGCGGAGCCGATCGGTCTGTACCTGGCGGCAGGCTGGCTGGCGCACGCCGGTGGCGCCACCTCCCGCGGGCCAACCATGATCCCGGAGGATTGTCCGCACATAGAGCAGAGAATCCTCCGGGATCATGGTGAGGCGGTCGCGGATCATGATGGGGCGGCCGTGGCCGAGTCGGCGTTCGCTGACATCGCCGCGGCGGCCGCCGGGTCCGACCCGATCGCCTGGGGAACGGCTCACCTGGTCGAGCGGCTGATGGACGGCGTGATCGACTGCGGCCCGGCGGCGTTGCGGCCAGACGACCCCCCGGCGGAGGCCCGGGCCAACGTGCTGCTGGTGGCGGGGCACGGGCAGGTCGGCCTGTTCGAGACCAGGCGGCAGACATCGGTGCTCCCGGTGCCGCCCGGGATCGTCGTGCCGGACCTGGCCCGGATGGCGTTCGTCCATGGCAACGGCGACTTCCTTGCGTCTGTGGGTGACGCATTCGCCGCGGCGGTCAAGGCGGAGCGGGTGGCGCGGGCCGGTGAGCTGGTCTCGTGGCACATCCAGCTGCCCAGCGGGACGCATCCGCTGGCAGAGAAACTGGTCTCCGGAAGGTCGGCCGGGCTCGGCGCGTACGTGGCGTTCCGGTCGCTGAGCAACCCAGGCGTTTTTGCCGACAAGGATGTCGCGTTCACCGGGCAGGTGTCCCCGGACGGGCACGTTGGTGAGGTCGAGAGCGCGAACGACAAGATCGAGGCCGCGCATCGCCGCCGGATCCGCGTCGTGGTCTATCCCAGGGGCCAGGCCTGGGTGGATCCGGACGACATCGTCCAGCTCGAAGGGGTCGAAAGGGCCGAGGACGCCCTGATAGCCGCGGCGCAGCAACTGCGCGGGCTGCGCAGTTACCTAGAGGCGGCGTGCCGTCTGGTCGCGCCGGAACCCTGGCTGCGGACCTGGTTGCGCAGGCAGGGACGGAGCGCGGACAAGATGCCGCTGCTGACCGTGACCTGCCGCCACCTGCCCCCAGCCCGGGAGCCTCTGTCCGACCAGTCCGCGCGGAAGGAGCCTGAGGTCCCGCCGTGCCCTGCGCATCAGCTGGCCAGTCTGTACCCCGGTTACTCGTTCGCGGTCAGCGCGGACGCTGGCGGCGGGAACACGATGGCGTCGAAGCGCATGGTCGCCTCGGCCGCCCGGCGGGCGCTCGACGGACTGCGCGCTCTCGGCAGCGACGACCGGTTTCCCGGGTTCACCCTTCCGCTCTACGTCCCTCTCGGCACGCTGCCGACGACCTGGGACGGCGTCGTCCAGGCCAGCGTCGCGGCGCTGCCAGCCCTGGCCGAGCCCGGCTTGGAGGTGGCGGTCGCGCTGGCCAGCACGCTCCGGGCCGACAACCCGCGGCCGTGGCAGGCCCTCGTGGTCGTGGATGGCACCGACCGGACCCACCGCAGCGGCAGCAGCGCCGTCGCCGACAAGGAGCGTGATTTCGTCGCTCTGGTGACGAGCAGCCCGCACCAGAATCATCCGGGCTGGCGTCCCAGCCGGCCAGCGCAGGTGGTGTTGTGCGGCAGGCATGGCAGCCCCGCTCATCACAGGGCCGCGGAGGCGCTGCGCCGCGAGCGGCCGGAAAGCACCGCGACCATGGGGCTCGACCCGCTGACCGGCGCGGAAATAGACCGGTACGTGGCCAGCCTGTCGACGGCCGGGATCTCGCTCACCGGCAAGGCGCGTGACCTAGCCACGAACCCGCTGCTGCTGACCCTGAGCGTGATCGCGGGCCGGCCGCAGCATGGCGAAGGCGACTCGACTGACCTGCTCGATCGGGTGATCGACGTGCTGCTCGGCACCGAAGCGGGTCACCGCAGGTACCTGGCCGAGATCGCCTTCCGGGCGGCGGTGGCAAAACGCCAGCCGGTAAGCGAGTTCACCCTCACCGACATCGCGGCCCGGGGATCCGAGTCGGCCGTGGAACTGGCCCTCGCCGACAACGACACCGAGCGGGCGATGGCGATCGCCCTCGATCGCCACGAGCGCCAGGCGTTCCAGAGTGCGGAGGAGGAAACCCACCTGCTGACGGCCTCCGGCGCCGGCTGGCGGTTCTTCCACGACCGAGCCTTCGCCTTTCTCGTCGCCGACCGGGTCGCGCGCCACGCCGCCGAAGACCCCGGGTCCGGCGACGAGCTCTTCGGCGAGCTCGGTTCCCATCTAGGCGATGCGCTCTGGACCGACGTGATCGAGGCGACCGGCCGCCTTCTCGAGCTCCCCAGCCGGGCGTCCTCAGATCGCGCGTGACGGCCCGGCCCACCCACCGTTCGGCCCTTCACGGTGATGTGGCATGTGTTACTGGCGGTGCCAATGACGCTAAATGGATTTCTGTTTTGTGCTGGTAATGGTGTTCCAGGATCGATGCAACGATGGTCCAGAAGCAATACCAATCGACCTGGCGACTAATCATCAGAAACAGGCGTAACTGGTTGCGCAGCTGCCACGGATGTGGCTCTCCCCAGATCCTGACCGGGCGGAGCCTAGCAGGTCAGACCTCATTTAAACCCGAGGACAGGCATTTACATAATGGGCGAGATCGGCCCTCGCTAGGCTCCCCAATGCCAGGCGCTCCGAAGGGCTGTCACCCCCCGTGCAGCCTCCCCGGTGAGCGCGCCCCGCTCGGAAAGGATCCCCTTGGGCCGCCACAGCAAACCCTCCCGTGTCCGACTCCCCCACGGAGCGCAAATCGCCGCCGCGCCCACGCTGGCCACTGTGGTCGCGGCTTTTTTCATGTCACAGCAGATCCCTGCTTCCGCAGCGGTCGCGGACGCGACGCCTAACCACTCTGCTTCTCTTGACGCCGTCTACAGTCCGGATGCCTCGGCATCAAGCACCACATCCGTCTCCTCTTCTCAGCTGATGCTGGCCACCAGGACCGTGCTGACGTCCGACATGCAGCGGGCGTACCGGGCCGCGTGGCAGGAGAAGCAGGAGAAGGCGAGGGTGAGCCTGCCGCGCTGGTACACGGTCCAGCCCGGCGACTCGCTGTCCTCGATCGCCCAGCGCTTCTACCATGACTCGGCGGCATGGCCGGTGCTGTACTGGCACAACCACTCCCGCATTCACTGGGCCGACGACATCACGGCCGGGCAGGTGCTGCGCATCCCGGCCGAGCCCGCCGAGATACCGAGTGCCCCCACGCAACTCGACCCCCCTGCGCCGGCGGTCTCCACGACCCCGACGCCGCGGCACGCGAGCACGGCCCCGGTCGTGGCGCAGCCCGCGCCTGCGCAGCAAGCCCCTGACCCGGCTCCGGTGACGACGACCACCAGCGGCTCCCTGGGCGTCGTCCCCGGCGGCGCATTCGGGCAGTGCGTGGTTGAGCGCGAGTCCGGCGGTAACCCGCAGGTCATGAACTCCAGTGGCCACTACGGCCTGTTCCAGTTCAGCTTCTCGACCTGGGTGGCGTACGGCGGCAACCCGAACGACTTCGGCCACGCCAGCGTCGCCGAGCAGGAGCAGGTGTTTGCCACCGCGCTCGCTTCCCCCGGCGGCGAGAACAACTGGGCTCCCTACGACGGCTGCTGACTCAGCCGCTCGACCAGGCACGCCAGGAACCCCCAGGCCTTGTCGTCCTCGGGGGTTCCGGCGTGCGGGCGGCGGAACCGGCCGACGTCAACGGCGATGTCGGCGATGTCCCAGCGGAGCCGGTACGCCTCGACAAGGTCCGGCATCGGGCTGACGCCGGTCGCGCTGGCGTACGCGTCGAGCATGGTCCCGTCGCCAGGGTCAATCAGCCAGAGATCCCGTTCCGGCTGGGACACCAGGGCGGTATCCCAGTCGATCAGCACCCAGCCGTCAGCCGTCAGCATGGTGTTACCGGGATGGGGCTCGCCATGCGTGAGGACCGCCCTGCCGGGCCGCGGGCGAGCCCGCGCCACGAGGCCGTCGTACCGCGCTAGCAACTGCCAGATCGGCGCCGCGTTCCGGCGGACCAGCAGGGATGTCCGCAGCGCGTACGGCCCGCAACCGGCGACGTCGCTTCCGGGCTCGAAGGCTGCGTCCAGCGCGTCCCGGTGCGGCACGGCGAAGTCGTCGACCGGCGCGAGCCGGCTCACCGCGGCGGGGGCGGTGTGCACGGCGGCCACGAGACGGAGCACGCCAAGCCGGTGCTCGGGCGAGGAGAACTCGCCCCAGTCATAACTTTGGCCGTCAAGGAACGGGTAGACCGCGACCCCGAACGTGTCGTTCACCCGCACCAGAGGTTCGCCGTGGGCGGTGCGGACCGGCGCCACGACGAAGGCAGCGCCACTGGTATGCAGGCCCGCGGCGGCGGCCAGGGAGGCCCGCAGCCGGCCGAACGCCGTGCCCAGCGGCTCCCGCTCCGATACCCGCTTGTGCTCGAGCTCGTCAGCGGTGACGAACCACCGCGACCCCGCGGTGTCGGTGACCGCCCAGTGATGGCTGCCCCAGCCGACGGGCCGGTACTCGGCCGACGCGACGCTCATGCCCCACGAGCGTCCGAGCGCGGCGGCGAGCGCTGCTTCGGGCAGGCCATCGGGCGGCGTGAGCATGCGGCCACGGTACGGACCGGCGGGGACCCGTGGCCATCGAATAACCGCACGCCGGTCGCGGTGCCGCGGCCGTCAAGGGACGCCCGCTTCACCGATCTGGTCAACCTGATCATCGCGACGGCCGCCAGCCTGCGCGCGTGAGTGGAGGCGCGCCTGAGGCGAAGCCCCTCTTAGCTGGGTTTGTGTGTGAATCGCTGCCAGCGGGCACGGAACAGAGCTATGGTGCGGTGATTCGCCCTGCCTGACAGGAACGCACCGCGCCGCCCCTCTGGTCCGGTGCGCAGGTTGCGGGCGAAGGCTGTCCCCCTCGACCCCGGCTGCAACCCCCCCGTGCAGGCGGGGTCAGCCATTTTGTGGTGTTGTGGAAGCATGACGGTCACTGCCAGCACTTCCGACTTCGACCTCGACGCAAAGTACCGGGTCACCGACGGTAGCGTGCTCATCACGGGCGTCCAGGCCCTCGCCCGTGTGCTGTTCGATCAGATCCGCGCTGACCGCCAGCGGGGACTGCGCACCGCCGCGTTCGTGAGCGGCTATCCTGGTTCGCCGCTGGGCGGTTTCGACCAGATCCTGGAACGGAACGCCGCCCTGCTGGCCGAGCACGACGTTCGCTGGGTTCCGGGGGTAAACGAAGACCTGGCGGCCACCTCGGTGTGGGGAAGCCAGCAGGACAACCTGGCGCCGCTCAGCAACCACGACGGGGTCATCGGCATGTGGTACGGGAAGGCGCCGGGCGTGGACCGCAGCGGCGACGCGTTCCGGCATGCGAACCTGCACGGCGTCGGCACGAACGGCGGCGTGGTGTGCGCGGTCGGCGATGACCCGCAGTCCAAGTCGTCCACGCTGCCGGGCGCCAGCGAGGTCGCCCTGTACGACGCCGGGATGCCGGTCCTGGTGCCAGGCACCCCGCAGGAAGTGCTCGACCTCGGCAGGCACGCCTACGAGCTGTCCCGGTACACCGGCTGCTGGACCGGCCTGAAGATCGTGACATCGGTGGCCGACGGGTTCGGCTCGGCCGACGTGGCTCCCGGCCGCATCACCCCGGTCCTGCCGGAGCTGTCGTTCGGTGGAGAGGCGTGGCGGCACGTGCAGCGGCCCACGTTCTTCCTGCCGCACACGGTGGAGCTCGAGGCCGAGCTCTACGAGCGCCGCCACACCGCCGCGCGGGCCTACGCGGCCGCGAACGGGCTCAACGCCGTGGAGATCGACGCGCCGGGCGCCTGGCTGACCATCCTGTCCGCGGGCCGTACCTACCAGGAGGTCCGCCAGGCGCTAGCAGACCTGGGGCTGGCCAGCGACGCCGCGCTGCGCGACGCCGGGATCCGGCTGGTCCGGCTGGGCATGATCTACCCGCTGGAGCCCGGCATCGCCCGTGCTGCCGCCCGGGGTGTGGAGGAGATCCTCGTCGTTGAGGAGAAGCGCTCGTTCATCGAGCGGTTCCTCCGCGAGTACTTGTACGACCAGGCCGAGCGGCCGCGGGTGGTGGGCAAGCGGGACGAGCGGGACGCACCGCTGATCCCAGCGGACGGCGAGCTGACCGCGGACAGGTTGCGTCCGCTGCTCGCTCGCCGCCTGGAAGCCCGGCTGGGCACGGAGCTACGCGTAACGGGCGGTCGTCCACAGCTCACGCTGCTGCCTGTCGGAACCGCCCGGACGGCCGCGTTCTGCAGCGGCTGCCCGCACAACCGGTCAACCGTGCCGGCGTCGGGCTCGCCGGTGGGCGGCGGGGTGGGCTGCCACGCGATGGTGATGTGGCTGGACCGCGGCGCCGTGTCCTACAACCAGATGGGCGGCGAGGGCGCTCAGTGGATCGGCCGCGCGCCCTTCACCGAGGTACCGCACTTCGTGCAGAACGTCGGAGACGGGACGTTCTTTCACTCCGGCAGCCTGGCCGTGCGGGCGGCCGTGTCCGCCGGGGTGACGATGACGTTCAAGGTGCTGTACAACGGCGTGGTCGCGATGACCGGCGGGCAGGACCCGGCCGGGCAGATGGACGTGCCGCACCTGTGCCAGGCCATGGCCGCCGAGGGAGTGGCGCGCATCATGGTGGTGAGCGAGGACCCATCGCGGTACCGCGGGTCGGCCGGGCTGCCGCCGGGGACCCGCGTCTGGCCCAGGGACCGGCTCGCCGAGGCCGAGCGGATGCTGGCCGGGGTCCCCGGGGTCACCCTGCTCGTGTACGACCAGGCGTGCGCCGCCGAGTTGCGGCGGCTGCGCAAGCGCGGCAAGGCGCCCGAGCGGCCGCAGCGAGTCGTGATCAACGAGGCGGTGTGCGAAGGCTGCGGTGACTGCGGCGCCAAGTCCAACTGCCTGTCCGTGCACCCGGTGGACACAGAGCTCGGCCGCAAGACCCAGATCGACCAGGCGTCCTGCAACACCGACTACGCCTGCCTTGATGGTGACTGCCCTTCATTCGTAACTGTGCTGGCCTCGGGGGGACGACCCCCCAGGCCCCCCCGCGTGCCGAGCGCTCGGGCCAGCCTTCGGCCGGCCGTTGCTCTCGGCGCAGGCTCGCGCCTGCCCCATTCCCTTCCTCATCCCAAGTCCACATCCCGGACGACATCCCCGAGCCCGGGCAGAAGGCGGGGGTCGGGGAGGTCGGCGGGTACGGGATTGTGGCTACGGGGATCGGGGGGACGGGAGTGGTGCTGCTCAATCAGGTGCTCGCCACCGCGGCGTTCCTTGACGGACTGCAGGTCACGGGGCTGGACCAGACCGGGCTGAGCCAGAAGGCCGGGCCGGTCGTGTCGCACCTGCGGCTGTGGCGCGATGTCCCGCAGGCGTCGAACGCGGTGGGCGAGGAATCGGCCGACCTGCTGCTGGCACTGGACCTGCTGGTGGCGGCCGACCCGCGGCACCTGGCCCGGGCGACGGCAGGCCGGACGGTCACAGTCGCCTCCACATCCGTGGTGCCGACGGCGGACATGGTGCGCGGCGACGCGGCCGCGCCCGACGTGGCCGCGCTGCTCGCCGCGGTGCGGGACCGCACCAGGCCCGGCGAGCTCACCTCACTCGACACGATCACGCTGGCCACGACGCTCTTCGGGGACGGCATCGCGGCGAACCTGATCGCGCTCGGGGCTGCGTACCAGGCCGGAGCGCTGCCGCTGCAGGCGTCGTCGATCGCGCGGGCGATCGAGCTGAACGGCGTCGCGGTCGAGCGGAACCTGGCGGCGTTCCGGGCCGGGCGGCTGGCCGTGCAGGATCCTGCCAGCCTGCCCGCGCCCCGCCGGATCGGCGAGCAGCGCCGCGACGAAGCGCCGGAGCGCCTTGCGGCCGCGCGGGACCTCGCGGCGAAGCGCGGGATCGAGGGCCCGGCCGCCGAGCGGGCCATCGGCCTGGCGGCAGACCTGACCGCGTACCAGAACGCGCGCCTGGCCGGCCGCTACCTCGACCTGGTGGCCGCCGCGGCGCAGGCCGAGACCCGGGCCGAGGGCTCGGGCGAGCTGGCCGACGCGGTGGCTTCGGCGTTCTACCACCTGCTTGCGTACAAGGACGAGTACGAGGTGGCCCGATTGCACCTGCGGCCCGAGTTCGACCGGGCGCTGGCGGAGGCCGTTCCCGGCGGTCACGGGGTCCGCTACCGGCTGCACCCGCCGCTGCTGCGGGCCCTCGGCATGCGCAAGAAGATCGCGTTCCCGGCCCCGGTGATCCGCCCCGCGTTCCGTGCGCTGCGGGCGATGCGGCACGTCCGCGGCACCCCGGCCGACGTGTTCGGCTACACCGCGATGCGCCGCACCGAGCGGCGGCTGGCGGAGGAGTATGAGGCCGAGATGCGCGCGGTGCTGGCCGGGCTGTCGGCGGACAACCGCACCGCCGCGGTCGAGCTGGCCAGGCTGCCGCTGGCGATCCGCGGGTACGAGCAGATCAAGCTGGCGGCTGTGGAACGCTACGAGGCCGAGCTCGAGCGGCTGCGGCCGCTGGCGCGCTGACTGCTCACCCTCCCGGACGGGCGCCGGAGCCCCGATGCGCCCCTCCCGGACGGGCGCCGGAGCCCCGATGCGCCCCTCCCGGACGGGCGCCGGAGCCCCGATGCGCCCCTCCCGGACGGGCGCCGGAGCCCCGATGCGCCCCTCCCGGACGGGCGCCGTAGCCTGATGCGTCCCGGTTTGGCTGGCCTCTTGCGGTATGGCTTGTCCGGATATAGCCTGATTACTAATTTTCGCCTGCCAACGGGGGAGGTTCCCATGCGGCGTATCAACAGGATGATCTTCGGCGCCTTAGCGAGTGCGGCCCTGGTAACGGGGGTGGCCGGCGCGGCGATCACCGCTGTCAGCACGGCGGTGCCGACGGGCACGGCCGCGGCGACGGCCATCGAGTACGGCGTCCGGCATCAGGCGACGATCACCAACCCGACCGCGGTTGAGTACGCCACCCACCCAGGGGTGACGATTTCCAACCCGACCGCAGTCGAGTACTGACGATAGGCCTCGCGGACGCGCGCTACGCGCTGAGCTTGTGCAACACGGCCTGGTCGGCGAGGGCGATCGCTAGCTGGCCGAGCACCGTGGGGTGGAACGGGGCTGCCGCGTCCAGACCCTGCACGTAAGGCGATGGCGTGCACAGCTGGTGCCCGGCGAAATCGGGCTGCGGCGAGGCGAACCCGAACTGGGCTGCGCCCTTGGCCAGCACCGTGTTCAGCGTGTTCAGCCGCGAGACGAGTGTCTTCAGGTTCGCCGTGCTGAGCCCTGCCTGGCCAAGGCAGCCCGGCTCGGACCCGAACGGGTCGTAGTACTGGTTGATGATCACTTGCGGGTGGTTGGGCAGCGCGGCCAGCCGGCTCAGCAGGTCGAGGTAGTTCTTGCTGAACTCGGCGAGCTGCTGCTGGAAGTACGCCGTGGTGGCCTTGTCGTCACAGTTCGGCGTCGTGGAGCAGTACTTCACCTCGGCGGCCCAGTTCAGGTCGTCGGCGCCGACGCTGATGATGATGATCGACGCCCTCCCGGCGCGTTCCGCGACGGCGAGCTGCGGCTGGAGCGTCTGCCCGCCCCGCGTCTGCGGCCCGAGCAGCCCGTTGGTGATCGTGGCGCTGTCGCAGGCCAGGTTGAGGACCTTCCAGTCGTTGACGGCGGACAGGTCGGCCGCGTAGGAGTCCGAGCTGCGTCCGCAGTTCCGCGCGGTGGCAGATGCGCCGCGCATCGGCGCGAGCCCGGCGCCGGCCGCCGTGGAATCCCCCATGACGACGACTTGGACCTTGGTCAGCTCCGATCCGGTGGCGTGGATCCTGGGCAGGCGGGTCTCGGTGCCCACGAGGTCGTTGAGCGAGTGCACCCGTCGCAGCAGTGCAGGCGCCGTGTACGCGGTGGACATGATGGCGCCCAGGTTGATCGCCTCAACCACGATCAGCCCGGCGATGACCAGCTTGACGGTGGTACGGCGCGTAGTGCGCCGCCAGCCCGCCACCGCGCCGACCAGGATCAGCGCAGCCAGGCCGGTGACCACGGTCTCCCAGATGAAGTAGTGCTTCCACCCGTCGGCGAGCCTGGTGCCGAGGATGCGCTCCGATGCGAGCGGGTGGTTGCCCTCTACGAACGTCGTCAGCTCGCTGTTGATGGTGATCGCAGAAAGCTCCAGCCTGGGCCGCACCGGTCCGGCGAACTGCACGTTGGTCGGCAGGTTCTGGCCGAACAGATCGACCTCGCCCGGGCCCGACAGGCTCAGGCTAGGGGTACTCGCGCCTACCTGGATCACTTGACCTGCGACGATGACGGTCTGCTGCGGCGTCACCTCGAGCGCGATCGCGATGGACGCGCCGGCTGCCGCGATGAGCAGCACGAGTCCGGTCAGCCACCGCCATGCCAGCCGAGCCCATCTGCTCGTAGGCAGCATGCTGTAAATAGTTCCCATCCCTGAGTCCAGGCTAACGACAGCGGCGCCGTGCTCGATACTTCAGAGTGCTTTGAGCTTCCGCGGGTAGCCTGCTGCTGACCCATAAAACCGGACCGCCCGGGTTGCGAAGCTTGGCCGGCCCGTTGTGGGCATCGCGTCGGCTACCAGGTCGGGGACTCGTTAGGCATGATTCAGGCGAATGTGGCGTGGGACTTGGGCCACCGCCTTACGCTGGGCGAAGACACCCGGCAGCGTCAGCCGAGAAACCGTTGGGGGCATCCCGGGGTCGATCCAGACGGCCCGGCGTTCTCCCGCATCGCCGGTTGCTGCGCGAGAGCGCCAATGGAGGTACGGCCTAGGTGACGCAGCTCCACACGCACTCGGCCGATTCCGACGGGGTCGAGCCGGCCGGCCAGACGGTGACGTATGCCCCGGTCGAGTCGGCCGGACCGGGCGGCCCGATCGAGCGGGTCATGAGCACGGTGATCCGCAAGCTCTCGTGGAGCAAGCTGTCCAACCCCGCGGTCGCGGTCACCATCTCCGGCGTCGGCCTGCTGCTGGGGATGATCGTCGGGGCGACTGCGCCCAACACCGAGACGCTGCCGGTCAAGATCGGGCTCTCGCGGTTCTTCCCGTCGCTGGCGCACGACAACGCCGTCGCCATGACGCTGCTCTACACCGGAACGATCCTCGCCTGCCTGGGACTGGCCGGGATGCTCTGGGCGCACAGCCAGGGCTGGCGCCCGAACCCGCGGCGGCTCCTGCTGGTCAGCGCCGGCGTCGTCGCGGTGATGGTCAGCCTCACGCCGGTTGGCTCGTCGGACGTCGCCAGCTACGCGGCCTATGGCCGCATCGCGGTGCTGCACGGCAATCCGTACACCACCAGCCCCGCCGCCTGGCTCGGGTACAACTCGTCCTACGTCCACTTCGTCGGCTACGTGTGGAAGACGCAGCCATCCGTCTACGGGCCGATCGCCACCGTGATCCAGGCGTCCGCGGCGTGGCTCGGCGGCTCGAGCGCCGCCGCCACGATCTGGCTGTTGATGATCTTCAACGGCGCGGCGTTCATCGGCCTCGGCTACCTGCTGCTGAAGACCTCCGACGACCCGGTCCGGGCGACACTCTTCTGGGTGGCGAACCCGGTCCTGCTGCTCGCGCTCGTGGCGGGCGGCCAGATCGACACGTTCGTCGCGCTGGCCGCGATCTGCTCGATCCAGGTGGCGCGGCGGTTCTCCGGCTTTTGGGGCGACATCGCCGTCGGCGTGCTGATCGGCCTCGGCTGCGGGATAAAGGTCACCGCGGTGCTGATCGGCCTCGGCCTCGCCTGGCCGCTGCTGCTGCGGCGTGAGTGGATGCGCACCGCGCGGATGGCTGCAGCGGCGCTGGCCACCGTCGCGTTCGAGTACAGCTTTGCCGGCCTGAACGCGCTCAAGCCGATGATCGGCGGCACGAGGTGGGTCATCATGCCCTCACCGTGGCGGCTTTTCCAGATGGCCGCCGAGGCACTGGGCCTGCATCAGGGGACGACGTCGATCGTGATCAGCTGCCTGTGGCCGCTCGCCATGCTCGTGGTCGCGTGGCTCATATATCAGCGCATCTCCTCGGATCAGCCGCGCGAGATCGTGGCGCCGTTCGCGCTCAGCTTCGCCTGGGTGCTGGTCGCCCCGTGGGTCTTCGCCTGGTACACCGCGCTGGCCTGGGCCACGTTGACCTTGGTGCCGCGCAACCGGATGACCCGGTGGCTGACGATCGTCACGGTCTTTCTTGCCCTTTGGCTGTCTGGGGGCGGGCAATCCGCTCCGGGGCACTAATGAGCCAGGTGAAGCAGGCAGGGCTGAACGACCGGGTCGGCGATCCCCAGCTTGGGCAGGCGGCACGACGGCACGCGGCGCTGGCCGCGCTGCGCCGGCACTGGCTGGCGGCGGTGCTGCTGGCGGCGGGCACGGTGCTGCGGGTCCTGGTGCTGCTTGCCTACCGCCCGGCGCTGTTCTTCGTCGACTCGGTGCGGTACCTGTACAACGCCGAGGGCATGGACCCGGTGGGCTACAAGGGACCGCTGCGCGCGATCCTGTTCGTGGCCAACTTCGACACCGTGGCCGCCGTTCAGCACCTGCTCGGCCTCGGCATGGCCGTGGCCCTTTACCTGGTGCTGCTGCGCCGCGGCGTGCCGCGCTGGCTGGCCGCGCTGGCCATCGCGCCCATCCTGCTGGACGCGTACCAGCTGCAAATCGAGCAGATGATCATGCCGGACGTCTGGTTCGAGGCCCTGATCGTGGCCGGCCTGGCGATCCTGCTCTGGCAGCCGGCTGCGGGGGGGTCTGGGGAGGTCGCCCCCCGGGGAAGCACTGTCGGCTGGCGGCGTGTGGTGATCGGCGGCATCGTGCTGGGCACCTCGGCAACGGTCGCGCAGGTCGGCGAGGCGCTGCTGCCGGCGGCGGTGATATACCTGCTCGCCGCGGGCGGCGGCTGGCGGCAGGCGATCGGCAAGGCGGCCGCGGTCTGCGGGTCGTTCGCCCTGCCCATCCTGATCTACTGCACCGTCTCCTTCCTGCTCAGCGGGGCCTTCTTCCTGTCGCACTCGGGCGTCACGTCCTTCTACGGCCGGGCCGCTGCAGCGGTCGACTGCGCCACCATCAAGCTGCCGTCCGCCGAGCGGGGAATGTGCCCGACGAAGGCCCAGCAAGCCATGGGGCCGGACTGGCTCGAGTACGACAATGGCTCGCCGATCCGTCCCTACTACAACGACCTGCCACGCGGCGAGGTCGACAGCCTGATCTCCAATTTCAATCACCGGGTGGCGGAGCAGCAGCCGCTGCGGCTGGCGGGCGCTTACGGCAGGGACGTCGTGAAGCTGTTCGCGCTGAGCCGCAACACCAGGCAGGGCGACACACCGATCTCCCGCTGGCAGTTCCAGACGAAGTACACGTACTACCCGCCGTGGACCTCGGAGGCCGTCGTCAAGACCGCCACCGCCCGGTTCGGCGGCGGGTCGCCGGCGGTCTGGCGGCCCGTCGCCGCGTTCCTCCGGTCGTATCAGCTCGACGGCGGTTACGCGCCCGGCCCGGTCCTTGCCGTGTGCGTGCTGGCTGGGCTGGCCGGCTCGGCGGTGGCGCTGCTGCGCAGACGGCTGGATCCCGCCACCCGTCAGCTCGCGCTCGCCTGCCTGCTGTGCTTCCTGTCGGGTGCGTGCGTGATCCTGGTCTCGGACCTGTTCGAGTTCTCCTGGCGCTATCAGCTGCCCGCGCTGGTCACGCTCGTGCCGGCCGGCGCGCTGGGGATCAGCGTCCTCATCCGGTCGCTGAGAAACTCGCGGGCCACCACCGGCTGAACGCGCAGGCCACGAGCCGAACGGCTCCCGGAACGGTCGCTCCTGGCCGAACGGCGTCTGCGGAATGGTCACGCCGGGCGAATGCTGCCAGCCGGCCGTCACCAGGGCCAACGGTGGCTGCCGAACGGCCGTCCCGAGCCCGGGCGGGGCTACCTGCCGCCTATACCCTGCGCCAGATCATTTGGCAACCTGGCGCCCAGGACACTCATCTTTCACCCGTTCCTCACTAGAACATTGTTTTTCGTCCGTTTACCCTTTCGCCCTGCGGACTACCTTCGTCCGCTGGGTTGACCCCGCCCAGGTTGATGACGATCTGGAGGTCCTGCATGGCGATAGAGGTGAGCCGGCGTCAGCTATTGGCGTCGGCGGGGGGCATGGCACTGGCGTCGTTCGCACTGCCGCCCAATCTGCGAAAGGCTGTCGAGAACGTGCCAGCGTCGTTGCTGGGCAAACGGTCGACGCAGCCGATACCTGAGATCAAGCACGTCGTGGTGCTGATGCAGGAGAACCGGTCCTTCGACCATTACTTCGGCGCGATGCCCGGCGTGCGTGGCTTCAGCGACCCCCGGGCGATCGCGGGCGTCTTCAAGCAGGCGGATCCGGACAATCCCGACGGGTACCTGTACCCGTTCCACGCCGACACGCACAGCACGAGTGCCCAGGCGCTGCCCTCGACCAGCCACAGCTGGCTGCCGCAGCACGACTCGTGGGACAACGGGGCCATGGACGGCTTCGTGACCGCGCGGCTCAACACGGCGATCGACTCCTATGACGGGACCGCCGCCCAGTACTCGATGGCGTACTTCAAGCGGGACGACGTCCCGTTCCACTGGGCCCTCGCCGACGCCTTCACGATCTGCGACGGCTACCACTGCTCGGTGCTGGGTCCGACCTGGCCCAACCGCCTGTACCTCATGACCGGCCAGATCGATCCCGCGGGCACCAACGGCGGCCCGGCCTACGGCAACTACGTGCCCCCCGAGGGACTCTCCTGGCAGACCTATCCGGAGCTGCTGACGAAGGCCGGCGTGTCCTGGAAGGTGTATCAGGAGATCGACAACTACGGCTTCAACGTGCTGGAGTACTTCGACAACTACCAGAACGCGTCGACCTCGTCGCCGCTGTACCAGAACGCGATGAAGTTCTATCAGGCCGGCCAGTTCGAGTACGACGCGATCAACGACCGGCTGCCGACGGTGTCGTACATCCTCCCGACCTCCTACCAGTCTGAGCACCCGGACTTCATGCCGGCGGCGGGCGCCGACTACGTCAAGAGCAAGCTCGACGCGATCGCGGCCAATCCCGATGTCTGGGCCAAGACGCTCTTCATCCTCGTCTACGACGAGAACGACGGGTACTTCGATCACGTTCTCCCGCCCACCGCCCCGGCAGGCACGCCTGGCGAGTACATCACGTCGTCGGCGTCGGCCGAGAAGGCCGCGCCGGGGCCCATCGGCCTGGGCTTCCGCGTGCCCTGCATCCTCATCTCGCCGTGGACGGTGGGCGGCTTCGTCTGCCACGACACGTTCGACCACACCTCGGTCACCCGGCTGCTCGAGTTGGTCACCGGCGTGGTCAACCCCAACATCACCGCCTGGCGGCGCCAGACCGTCGGCGACTTCACGTCGGCGCTCGGGGCGTTCCCGAGCGGGCGATTCCCGCGGCTCCCGGATACAAAGCAGCAACTCGAGCTGGCCGAACAGGAAGTACTCCAGTTCCAGCTCCCGCCCTATCCAGGAGCCAACCAGACTCCGCCCGCCCAGCCGCCCGGGTCCAAACCCGTGCGCAACGCAAAAGCCGCCTCGGCCGTAGTGGGGGTGTGACCGATGGCATCGCGCGAATCATCGAGTTTCCGTCCAGCCTGGGCCAGCCGCCGCGTGATCATCGCGGGGGCAGCGGCCGTCGCGCTCGCCGCGGCCGGTACGGCCACCGCGCTCGCCGCTCAGGGCTCCGGCGGTGACAGCCATGCCGGTTCCGTCAAGGCCCGGCTGGCCGCGTCCAGCTGCGGCGGGCCGGCCGGAGCCGCCTACGTGGCGCTCCCCGGCTATCAGGCCTTCGACGCCGTTAACACCGCAAACTGCAAGCTCATCCAGCAGTACAACGTCGGCGACAGGCCAGTGCCCAACACGGGCACGTCAGACATCAGCTACGACTCCAGCGAACAGGGCGTAGCGATGTCCGGCGACACGCTCTACTTCGCCGATACGGGCAACGACACCGTCGCGGTGATCAACGCTGCCACGCTCAACCCGGACAACTACGCCAACCCAGCTGAGACCCTCATCCACGTAGGCATCAATCCCCAGGGCCTCGCCGTGACCCCTGACGGCAGCCAGGTATGGGTGGCCGACACCGGCCCGCAGACCGGCCAGCCGTCTCTGAGCGGGATCAGCGTGATCTCGACGGCCACCGACAAGGTGACGTCGACGCTGAGGCTGCCGACCGATCCCAGAGAGATCACGTTCTCGCCGTCCGGGGCTACCGCGTACGTGACAACGGGCGCCGGCCTGCTGGTCGTTAACACCGCCACGCAACGGGTCGCCGCCTTCATCCCCGGGCTCGGAAACCCGGAGGACGCCGCGGTCTCACCGGACGGCAAGACGGTCTACGTGACCAACACCGCTCAGGGCGTGGTGGACGTCATCAGCGCCGCGACCAACAGGGTCATTCGCATCATCAAGGTCGGCCAGCTGCCGTGGCAGCTGGTGCTCTCATCCGACGGCGGCACGCTCTACGTGGCCAACGGCGACTCCAACGCCATCTCGGTGATCAGCACTAAGTCCGACACGGTCACGGACACGATCTCCGACGCGGGCGACCCCGTCAGCCTGGCCCTGACGCCCGACGGCAGCCAGCTGTGGGTCGGTGGGCTCACCTCGGGCATCGTCACCGTGTTCGACACGGCCAACGACAGTCTCGTCGGCAGCTTCAACGTCGGCTACGGCGGCGCGGCCAACGCGGGTGATGGTGAGCTGCCGACCGGCATCGTCCTCACCTCCACCCCAACTCCCGGCTCCTGACACACAAGGCAAGCGCGGCCGGATCGCGATCCGGCCGCGCTTGCTGGTACCTGCACCTGCCGAGGCATGCCCAGACGCGTGTCACCCACTGGGCCAAACGCGTTGCCGCCCATCTATGTGAATGCGTAGATGGGCGCCGCTTGGGAAGGTTCTTTACTCTTTCCTATCTTTGGCTGTGGCTGTGTAATAGCAGGAAACGTGACGCAGAGCGCAGAGAGTGATGCAAGGGGACGGGCCGGGCACAACGTGAAGGCTGAACCGGTAGCGCTGCAGGCGACCGCCACGCCATCGGCAAATGATGACCGCGGCGGAACTGGCGGGCGGCACGGGCGGGTCTGCGGCCGGATATGCCTGGTGCTGGCCATGGCTGGCGGCCTCACCCTGGCTGCGGTTGGGCTCATCGCGACCCCGATCGACCAGGACCTGAACACCTCGGCGGCCGGTGCGCAGTCGCTGGCGCCCACCCTGCAGACCCAGGCGGTGACGTTCGCCGGGACGCCTGCCGTGGGGGCACTGTTCACCGTCACCAGCGGCGGGGGCCTCGGTGGGCACTTCTGCAGCGCGAGCGTTGTGGACAGCCCGGCCCGGGACCTGATTATCACTGCGGCTCACTGTGTCGGCGGTGGCGAGAGCGGCCAGCTCGCGTTCGTTCCGGGCTACGACAATGGCCGGATGCCGTACGGCATCTGGCGGGTGACCCGGGTCATCGTCGACCAAAGCTGGATTTCCTTGGCAAATCCCAATGCCGACGTCGCGTTTCTCACCGTGACCGGCCAGGACGGATCGAAGATCCAGGACATCACCGGTGGCGAGCGACTCGGCATCGGCCAGGCAGCCGGGCAATACGTGCGAGTGATCGGGTACCCCCAGGCCTCCAACGTCCCGATCAGCTGCGGCAACCTCGCCCGTAGCTTTGGCCCGGCGCAGCTTGTGTTCGACTGCGGTAAGTACACCGACGGCACCAGCGGCGGCCCGCTGCTCGAGGACGTCAACCCGACGACCGGGCTGGGCACGGTGATCGGCGTGATCGGCGGCTATCAGCAGGGCGGGAACACGCCAAGCGTGTCGTATTCCGCCCGGTTCGGCGCTCTCGTTGCCGATCTCTACAAGACCGCTGTCGGGCAGTAGTCCCGGCGCGCTGGTCACTGCTTGTTACGGACAATAGGGCTGATTTCAGGTCAGGGTTTCACGCCCGGTGAACCTGAGTCCCTTGCGAAGCGTCAGTCATTCAGCCGACCGCAGCCCCCGCAGGCAAGGACAGCTCATCATGGCCCACACGAACGAAACGCCGGAGTCCCGGACGCTGTTGCTCCGCCGGATAGCTCAGCTGGAGGACGACCTCGCCGAGACGCGTGGCTGCATTGTCCGGTTGGCCAGCGTGATCGAGACCCTGCTCATCGACGGGCCACAGCCCGCGATCGAGGAGCCGGACATCCGCGATACGGACTGGCTCGCCCCGGTGATACCTCTGCAGCCGGGCAGGATGCGGCGGGAGGACGAGCCGCCCGGCCAGGAGCGTGCGAGCCGTCCGTTACCGCCCGCGCGCGGTGGTGGCGGCCCGGCTCACGACCGCGTCCAGCGCGGACTTGCCCGGCCGGTAGCACCCTCGAACTGGAGCAGGTACAGCCCGCATCATGAGCCGTCCACCGCGCACCCGACGCCATCTGCGGTCACGTAGACGTGGTTGATCTGGGAGCCAGCGAAAACTCCTTGGGAGTGACCTGGGCCGGCGGTACGTGGTAATAGTTCCTGGCGCCGCGGGCGGCGCGACCGCAGGGAGCGCTACGGCCGGTTCGGGCCCGAGATGACGCTGAACGTGCGGGGTCCGGAACGCGTCGCGCTGGTCGGATCGAACGGCGCCGGCAAGACCACGCTGCTGCGAACGATCACCGGCGAGCTGCCCCCGGCGGCCGGGGAGGTACGGCTCGCGGTGCCGGCCCGGTTGCTGCCGCAGCGGCTGGATGTGCTCGACCCCGACCTGCCCAGCGTGCGCCACCTGACCGAGGCCCTGCGCTGCTTCCGGGGCGCGCTGCTGGTAGCCAGCCACGACGTGCCGTTCCTGCGCGAGCTCGGGCTCACCCGGTGGCTGCGTCTCGACGCAGGGCTCGCCGAGGTCGACCCGCTGTGAACTCTGGCGGCGCCAGACGGGCCATACGGCGTCGCGTTCAGGGCTCTAATCTGGGTTGATCTTCAATTTGTAGGTCCGCCGGAACTGCTCGTCGGTGACCGGCCAGCGCTGCCCCCTGTGGCCTTCCACGATCCAGTCTCCGGCCTGGGCGACGGCCCGGCCTTCCATCGTTCGGATGACGAGTTTCCCGCTGACCTGCCAGGCACTGTAGGTGCCGGTGCGGCGCCACCGGTCGCCGCCGAGCGGCTCGTGGCTGGCCCGGAAGTCAAGGTCACGGACGGTGCGCTCATCGTTGGCCTCGTCGATCACGCGCCAGTCGCCGGGGCCGCCGGCGAGCTCGTCACCGGACCGCCGGGTCCACCGCCGGCGCGCCTGCAGCTGCCTGGCCTGCACAATACCGACGCGCTCGAACACCGCCGCCTCCGGCGGGCCGCCCTCGGGCACAACCGGCATGAAGCCGACGCTCTCCAGCTGCGCCAGCTGCGAGCGCAGATACTCGACGTTGGATGCGCGGTACTCAGCCGGAAGCTCGTGCCAGGGGACCAGCCGGGCGTTAACGCGGGCGTGCCGCACCGGCGTGCCGTTGCTGGCCGGCGTCCACCCTGCATCGAGCCGCCGCCGGTACCAGCGGCCGTGCTCGGCGCGGGCGATCTCTTCCAGATCGCGGTCGCTCAGCTCGATGAAGCTGCCCGACGGGACGGCGCGGCCCGGCACCCACCGGCGCCCGCGAGCCACAACCGCGGTCATGACCGAGCGGAGCTCAAGGATGTTGTCCTGCCGGATGAAGTGGTCGAGATCGGCCCAGGGCTTGCTGGTGTGCGGCTTTGGGTCGCCGGGCACCGGCGGGCGCCTGAGCCGGTGGCACTCGTGCCAGTGCCGGGCCACCCGCGTCCAGGTGTCCTCGATTGCCTCGCCGTCCACCAGGAGGGTTCGCTGGAACGGGTGCAGCAGGTCGAAGATCGCCCCGGTGCTGCCTGCCCCGTCGGAGGTGAGCACGAACACCGGGACGCCCGGGTGCAGCCGGGCCACCCGCCCCGCCTCGTGCATGCCGTCCTCGGACAGGGACTCGGCGACGACCACGGCGGTTTCGGCCGCCGCGTCGGCCTCCATGGCGTCCAAGGCGGCCAGAAGCTGGTCTTTCCAGGGCTGCGGCCGCGCGGTCACCTGCGGCGGTGCCCCGTCGATGCAGTGGGCGGAGGTGGCCAGGTACTCGCGGCGCAGGTCTTCGGCGCGCCGGTCCATCAGCAGCACACGCTCGAGGGGATGCGGGTCCAGCACGTGCGGGGCGGCGCCGTTGGTCTGGCTGGCCCCGTTGGTCCCGTTGGCCTCGGGTGGGCCAAGAGCGTCCGGGTAGGCGGCGCGGCCGGCGGCAGCGGCGTCGATAAGCCCGCGATGTTCCCAGGAGCGGCGGGCGAGCTCGAGCAGGATGGCCAGGGCTAAGGTGCTGTCCCCGCAGAGCAGCAACTGCCGGGTGCCGATCCGGAAAATCTGGTTGACCAGTGCGGACGCGGTGACTTCCTGCGCGCTCAGCGCATCCTCGAACCAGTGGCTCGAGGTACCGCAGCGCCAGCCGCGCCAGTGGTTGGCGTGCCGCGGGTCATCGATCCGGGCGATCAGGTGCGGCTGCCGCTCCGGATGCGGCCGGTAGCGGCGCAGGATCCGGTGCGCGGCGGCCAGAATCGCCTCGTTCTCATGCACGTCCTGATGCAGCGCGTACAGATAGCTCAGCGCGCAGCCGCGCCAGCCGGCCAGGACCGGCTGCAGCACCCCGTCGGACGCCGGATCCCCGATCATGATCCGCGCGCCGGTGGCCCGGGCCTCGTCCAGCATCGGGTGGGCGATGTCCGGCTCTACGACGATAATCCGGTTCGAGCGCCCGGTCGCGGCCAGTTTCCACAGCACGGGCATGGTCATCGCGTCAAGCCCGGTGAACACCGTCGCGTCGCTGACCGCACGCGCCCACAGCCTGCTCACCGGCTTGCGCCACAGCACCGACGCCGCCGCGATCGCACCGACCATCGTCGCGGCCAGGCAGACGAACTCACCGAGCTGCAAGGCGAGGGGCAGCTGCCCCGGGCACGAGGCCTGGCCGTAGGCCGACGAGGGAAAGTTGCCTACATACATGCCCAGCAGCCAGGCGACGACCGCGGTCTTCGTCTCCCCGCCGCTGCACGGAACCAGTGCAGCCGTGCCCAGAACGCCGCCGATCACGACCATGGACACGACGGTGGCCATCGTCACCAGCGAAGCCTGGAGCCGGCGCGGCCACCAGTAGCACACCCAGGCCACGAGCCAGATGCCGATGACGACCAGCAGGGTTTGCTGGCTATCAGGCCTTAGCCAGGTCCGCCACCAGATCTGGCCGTCGTAGGGCCACTTCGGGTCGTGTGCGCTGACCCAGGCCCCCCACGCCAGGTACCCGATGACGACCGCGCCGAGAGCCGCCGGCATCACCCATGCGGCCCGGCGCTTCACCTCGACCTTGCCGAGCCGAATCGCCATCACCGCGCTCCATCTACGCGCCTGTCCACCCCGCACGGACTCGGCCTTTGCTCCCCGCGGGGGCGCACCGAACCTGCTGGTGAGAGTCCTTCTACGACCGACATTGCCATGCGGCAAGTCCTTCGTCCAGACAGGCATACCCGGCCCGAGTCCCGCTCCGGGAGCCGAGACCGTGCCGTGATACAGGAGTGGCCGACAAGTTGCGATCTGGAGCGGCTTATTGATCGCGTAGCGGGGTTGCTGCGCAGTACACTCCCCTTGCGACCCAGGCCGTTAGGGTTCTGACCCAAAGCTCGGGAGGGCAACCATCGCGGCGCACCACATTCACCCTGCCGGGGTGGTGGGCATTTTTTGGTTACGGGTAGTGACTGTGGTTAATTAGCAGTTATATGTGGTGCAAAACGGTACAACCTTCTTCGCCCACCAGCTAGTTGGCCAGACCGAATGGACAGGTAGCCATGAGATCCACGGCTGAGGTTTCCGCAGTCCCATCAGCGCTACGCGACTATCGTGAGGTCGCCCTGGCGGACATGTCGGCTCTCGATACGCTCGCTCTGGACAAGGTGCTGGCCCGAGCCATGGCAGACTCGTCCGCGGCTCCCGTTCCGGTCGCATCATTCCAGTCCGCCATCTGAGCGGGCACGAGCAGGCAAATTCGGTGCTGCGGGTGCTCGGCGGGAATCCCCGATGGCGATCCGGCCAGAACCGGGGTATCTCTTAAATAAGGCAGCCGGGATGCCCGTGCGAATATTTCCGCGGGCTTCGCGGCTGGCAAAGGGGAAGGCATGAACCGGCCGCCCATCCCGCTGCGTGAGTTTGTGCTGAAGATCCACAGCCGGTGCGATCTGGCGTGCGACCACTGCTACGTGTACGAGGCCGCTGATCAGAGCTGGCGTGGCCGCCCCCTGGCTATGCCCGATGAGGTCATTTCGCAGACCGCGCGGCGCATCGCTGAGCATGCGAAAGAGCATCGGCTGGACGCCGTGCAAGTTGTCCTGCACGGGGGCGAGCCGCTGCTGGCCGGGCCGGCCAGGCTGCGGCACGTTGTCACCGAGCTGGAAACCGCACTGCGCGGTATCTGCGGCCTCGATATCAGGATTCACACGAACGGCGTCCTGCTCAGCGAAGAGTTCTGTGAACTGTTCGCCAAGCACTTCGTGCGCGTCGGCATCTCGCTTGACGGTGACCGCGGGGCCAACGACCGGCATCGCCGGTATGCCGACGGGCGCAGCAGCTACGACAAGGTCATCCGCGCCATCGAGCTGCTGCGCACTCCCCGGTTCCGGCACCTTTACTCGGGACTGCTGTGCACGATCGACATCGCCAATGACCCGGTCGTGGTTTACGAGTCGCTCGTCGCGCTCGACCCGCCCCGCATTGACCTCCTGCTGCCGCACGCCACCTGGGATGACCCGCCGCCGGCGCGGACGCACGAGAGCGATGAACGCTACGCCGACTGGCTGATCGCGATCTTCGACCGCTGGCTGGCTGCTGGGCGCCCGGTCGGGATCCGGACGTTCGACTCGATCATCTCGACGCTGACCGGAGGGGAGAGCCTCACCGAGGCACTGGGCGTCCGCCCGGCGGTCCTGGGGGTGATCGAGACCGACGGCAGCTACGAGCAGGCCGACTCGCTGAAAATGGCGTTCGACGGCGCTCCGGCCACCGGGCTGAATGTCTTCGACCACTCGCTCGACGTGGTCGCGCAGCATCCCGGCATCATCGCCCGGCAGAAGGGGCTGGCCGGGCTGTGCCGTACCTGCCAGGAATGCCCGGTCGTTACCAGCTGTGGCGGCGGCCTGTACACCCACCGGTACCGGTCGGAAACCGGCTTCGCCAATCCATCGGTGTACTGTGCCGACCTGCTCAAGCTGATTACTCATATCAGCGGCTGCCTGCCGGAGGTAACCGCGGGCCAGCCCGAAACGGCGATGCACGTCCTGAGCGGCGACGCGTTCAGCGAGCTCGCCAGTGGCTTCGGCGACGCGGCTGCCGTTTCCCAGCTCACCGACGCGCAGCAAAGCTTGCGCCGCGCCCTGCTCGGAGCCGTTTACCAGGCAGGAAGCACGGCACCCGGCATCCCGGACGCGACTCGCGGCGCACTGCGTGCTGCGTGGACGGTGCTGACCGTCGCCGACGGCGAGCGTCCGGAGGGTCTCGACGCCGTGCTCGGCCACCCGTACGTCCGGGTCTGGGCTGTGCGCTGCCTTGAGCAGCTGAGACCGGGCGCCGATCGCCCTGCCACCACCGATGGCGCGTCAGACGGACCGGGCCTCGCGGCCGACCTTAGCCACCTTGGTGCCATCGCGGCGGCGGCCGCCATCCGGGCCTCGGTCAAGGCCGACGTCACCGTCCCGGTAGTCGACGCCGCGATTCATATCCCGACACTGGGGCGCCTGGTCCTCGGCACGGACGGGGCCACGCAGGGCGAGGGTGGGCCTGAGACGGCGTCCGTCGTTGTCGCGGATGGCGTGGTCACGATCCAGACCGGAGGCGGCCGGTGGGAGATGGCCGTCGCGGGAATGCTCGCCGGGCAGCCCCATGCCCCGACGTTCCCCGCGGGTGGCCGCCCGGCCGACTGGCAGCCGGTGCGATTGCTGCGGGCTCCCGGCATCAGCGTGGCCCTGGAGGACACCGATCCCTACCGCGACTGCCATCAGTGGCCCGCAGCGGCACGGTTGACCGAGGCCGAATTCGCGCAGTGGCAGCGGTCCTTCGAGGAAGCCTGGAACGAAATCTCGCGGCATCATCCCGCGTACGCCCCGGGCCTGGCCGCGGGCCTCAGCGTGCTGATGCCGCTGTCGGCGGGCCCTCAGGGCAAGGACATCAGCGCCACCGCGCGTCAGGCCTTCGGCTCGGTCGCAGCGGCCCTGCCCGCCAATCCGGTGACCCTTGCGCTGCTGGTCATCCATGAGTTCCAGCACGTCAAGCTCGGAGCCATGCTTGACCTTTACGACCTATACGACCCGGCCGACGCCCGCCTGTTCCGCGCGCCGTGGCGCGATGACCTGCGCCCGCTCGAGGGGTTGCTCCAGGGCACCTATGCACACCTGGCGGTGACCGGCTTCTGGCGCGTCCGGCAGGAAGTGACGGCCGGCCCGGATTCGGAGGCGGCCGCGCAGCGATTCGCCTACTGGCACGCACACACGTGCGACGCGATCGGGACCCTGACGAATTCGGGATCGCTGACGCCGCTCGGTATGCGGTTCGCGATCCAGATGCGGCAGTCGCTCCGCTCGTAGCGCCGGAGCGCTCCTCGGTCACTCAGCCCTGGCACCAGCCGTCCTGGTCACCCGCCAAGGTCTGGCATATCATCTTTAACGTCGACTGCTTCGAGGGGATTAATGGCGTCTGGTGAGGTTGGGGCTGGCTCCGCCAGGGTCGCCGATAGGGGGAAGGCGCCGATGGTTTCAGGGCGTGAGGAAAGGCCATATTTTTTTCTGAGTTACGCCCGGACACCTAAACGCGACCCAACAGATCGGGAAGATCCAGACCGCTGGGTGTACAAGCTGTACAAAGATCTTTGTGCAGTTATATTACAACTGACGGAAGTTGGCCCCGGCGAAGCCGGTTTCATGGACCGGGAAAACAAGCTCGGCTCCGAGTGGTCTCCCGAGCTGGTCAGTGCCCTGCAGCGGTGCCGGGTCTTCGTGCCGCTCTATTCGCGGCGCTATTTTGAAAGCAAGTACTGCGGCAAGGAATGGTTTGCTTTCGCGCGCCGGGAGATTACCAGCCTGGCGCGCGGGGACGCGGCCGCTAGCGCCATCGTCCCAGCGCTGTGGACCCGGATGGATGCGGCCCGGATTCCGCACATAGCGAAGTCCTTCCAGTTTGATGATGCTGCGCTCGGTGAGCGCTACTGCGCGGAAGGCTTCTACGGGATCATGAAGCTGCAGAATTACCGCGCTGATTACCAGCGGGCTGTGCACAAGCTCGCCCAGCGCATCGTCGATATCGGTGATGCGCTGGCTGCCCAGGACGATGATGAAGCCACCGCGTACCCTCTGCGGGCGCCAGACTTCGAATCGCTGCCGAGCGCCTTCGGCCCCGAGAGCGTCACCCGGACTACGGATGGCGAGCTGCAGATCTCGGTGCTGGCGCACGACGTCTCAACGCTCCCGCCCGGCCGGGCAAGCGATTACTACGGTGAAACACCGCATACCTGGAGCCCGTATCAGCCGGACTACCCCCAGCCCGTCGCCGACTACGCGGCGAACCTCGCCACGAAGTGCCTCGACTGCAAGCCGACCGTCGGGCCGTTCGAGCGTGCTGGGCCGGGAACCGGCGGCAACGCGATGCTGCCACCGCCGAGCTTGTGCCTCGTCGACGCGTGGGTGGCCCTGTCGGACGGCCACCGTGAACTGCTCAGCCAGCTGAATCAGATCGAGGAGTCATGGGTCAGCGTGCTCGTCCCCTGGAACAGCCGGGACGAGGATATGAGCGTGGCGGAGCCGGATCTTCGCCGGAGGCTGTCCGAACAGCTTGGCCGCAAGCTCGACAGCGTTCCGAGACGTTGCGCAATGGCGGCAAACGGAATCCCTACCCTCGAGGACTTTGGCGAGGTGCTGCCCGAGATGACCATGACCATGCTTAAGAGATTCCGTCGAGGTGCTCCGGCTCATCCGCCAGCCGGTCCTGTCATCGAGCGGCCGCGGCTGAGGCAAGCCGACCCGGAGGATTTCGGAGATTCTAATGAGTGACTCCAGCCAGGGCCAGGTCATTACCTTTTACTCCTACAAAGGTGGAACTGGCCGCACGATGGCGCTGGCCAACGTCGCCTGGATCCTCGCTAGCAGTGGCAAGCGGGTCCTCGCCGTTGACTGGGATCTGGAATCCCCCGGTCTGCATAAGTTCTTTCACCCGTTCCTCGACGAGTCCATAGTCGGTGCGACGCCAGGCGTCATAGAGATCATTAACGATTATGCGTCGGCAGCCGTGAGCCCTGATCAGCGTGGCGACGACTGGCATCTAAAATATGCTCGCGTCGACCGGGATGCGGTTTCGCTTGAATGGACCTTCCCTGAGGACGGCAAGCTAGATTTTCTTTCTGCGGGCCGCCAGAATCGTGATTATTCTGCCGCAGTCTCGTCACTCGACTGGGACAACTTCTATGAGCGGCTCGGGGGCGGAAGGTTCTTCCGCGCAATGCGGGAAAACATGAAGCAGAACTATGATTACGTGCTGATAGACAGCCGAACCGGTCTATCGGATGTGGCGGATATCTGCACGATCGAGCTGCCCGACGTTCTGGTTGTCTGCTTTACCCTCAGCGACCAGAGCATCGAGGGAGCCGCTAACGTCGCCCGGCAGATAAGCCGCAGGTACCGGGACCGGAATATCCGCGTCCTGCCGGTGCCGATGCGAATCGAGGACGGCGAGAAGGAGAAGCTCGACATCGGCCGCGCGCTGGCCCGTTCGAGGTTCGAGGGATTCCCGGCCGGGCTGGCTCAGGACAGCTCCGCGTTGTACTGGGCGTCGGTCGAGGTGCCGTACAAGCCGTTCTACGCGTTCGAGGAGACGCTGGCGACGTTCGGTGACGACCCCGGATCTCCGGCCTCACTGCTTGCCTCGTTCGAGCGTATTACCGACTCCATCACCGGCGGCCAGATCGTGGCCATGAAGCCGGTACCGGAGGATCTTCGGCTGCAGTACAAGGAGGCTTTCACCCGCCGTCCGGCCACGGCGCTGACGCCGGTCTACGTGAGCTACGCCCCAGAGGACCGCATGTGGGCCGACTGGATCGAGGCGGTGCTGACCCGGGCGAACTTCCGCGTGATCCCGCGGTCGACGGTGGCCTCGGTCGCCGCGAGCGGCGACATCCGCAGCAGCATGTCCGAGCACGAGCTTCAGGGCGCTCCCCGGGCAATCGCGGTCCTTTCGTCGGCATACCTGCACTCGCCGCAAGCCAGGGCCGTCTGGAAAGCGCTGTCGGCAGCGGACGCAGCCGGGATGCACCGGCAGCTCGTGCCGATCCGGGTCAGCGATGTCAGGGTCACCGAGCCGTTTACGGACTACCCGGTCGTGGACCTCGCACGGATGGACGCGAGCCAGGCAACCGCGAGGTTGCTGTGGGCGCTGGACCGTCCTGCTCAGGCGGCCGGCAGCACGGGTGGTCAGTCGGGGGTGCCGAGGTTCCCTGGCACGGTCCCGCCGATCTGGAACGTGCCCGCAAGGAACGCCGACTTCACCGGGCGCGGCGCAACGCTGGAGAAGCTGCGCGACAAGCTCGCTGGGGGCGGCGTCGCCGTCGTGGTTGCCCAGGCCTTGTACGGCCTGGGCGGGGTTGGCAAGACGCAGCTAGCGCTGGAATACGCGCACCGGTTCATGGCCGACTACGACCTGGTCTGGTGGGTGCCGTCGGAGCGGTCGGAGGAGATCAGCCTCGCCCTGGCGGAGCTGGCCAGGAAGCTGGGTCTGCAAGTCGGCGACAACGTGGCCGAGGCGGCAGAGGCAGCGCTCGAGGAACTGCGCCGCGATGCCACGCCGCACTGGCTGCTGATCTTCGACAACGCAGACGACCCGAAACAGCTCGAGCCGTATCTGCCTACCGGTTCCGGGCACGTTCTGATTACCTCGCGAAATCAGGCCTGGGGCCATGCTGCCGAGCCCCTCGAGGTTGACGTCTTCACCAGCGACGAAAGCGTCTCGCACCTGCTGCGGCACGTGCCCGAGCTGGACCCGGCCGAGGCTGCCGAGGTCGCGGATGCCCTTGGCCATCTGCCGCTCGCGGTCGAGCAGGCCAGCGCCTGGCTGGAGCAGACCGGGATGTCGGCCCGCGCCTACATCGAGCAGCTGGTGACGGAGTCCACCCGGATCCTGGCGCTGAACCAGCCGGCCGATTATCCGATGCCCGTGGTAGCGACCTGGAACCTCTCGTTCGAGCAGCTCAAGGAACGGTCACCGGCCGCCGTCCGGCTGCTGCAGATTCTGGCGTTCTGCTCGCCCGGCCCGATCTCCATGGACCTGCTCTACAGCGATGAGATGAACGCATCGCTGCTGCCCTTCGACGAGACGCTGAGCGAGAAACTAATGCTCGGCCGCGTGATCCGGGATGTGAGCCGGTTCGCGCTGATCAAGGTCGATCAGGGCAGCAGCTCGGTGCAGATCCACCGCCTGGTGCAGGCCGTGATCCGGTCCCAGCTGACCGAGGACGAGCAGCGGGGGGTCCGGCACGAGGTGCACAAGATCCTGGTCGGCGTGCGGCCCCGGCAGGGAGAAACCGACGACCCGGCGAACTGGTCCACCTACGACATCATCTGGCCTCACCTCGGGCCGTCCAACGCAGAGGAGTGCGAGGATCCCAGGACCCGCCAGCTGCTCATCGACTGGGTGCGCTACCAGTGGTTGCACGGCGAGTTCGAGTACGTGCTCAGCGAGGCCAACCGGCTGCAGAACCTGTGGAGCCAGCAACTAGGCCCGGACCACCAGCAGACGCTGCACCTGCAATGCCAGATAGCCAACGTGCTGCGATCGCAGGGTCGCTTCCGCGAAGCGAGAGAGCTGGATACCTACGTCCTCGAGCGGCAGCGGGCGGTGCTCGGCGCCGATCATCCGCACGCGCTCATGACCGCCGGCGGCCTGGCTGCGGACCTGCGTGCGCTTGGCGACTTCCAGGAAGCGCTCGCGTCCGACCGGGAAACCTACGAAAGCTTCAAGGAGCAGTTCGGCGCGGATTATGAGCGCACCCTTATGGCCGCGCACAACCTGGCCAGCTCGCTACGGCTGGTCGGCGACTACTACGCGGCGCGTGCGCTGGACCAGGAGACGCTGGACCGGCGGCGGGTTGTGCTGCCGCCGGACCATCCCTACACGCTGGGGTCTGCGGCGTACCTCGCGGTGGACATGCGCGCGGCGGGCGCTTTCCGGGAATCGGTCGACGTCCTCCGGGATACCTGGACGAAGTACCAGGCGGTGCTGGGCGAGGACATGCTCGAGACGCTGCGCACAGCGGCCAGCCTGGCAGTCTCGCTGCGCAAGGCGGGAGAGCAGTCCGACGCGATGGCCCTTGCGCAGGACACCTACGAGCGGTTCAAGCGCCGCTACGGCGCCGACTCGCCCGACGTTCAGGCGAGCGCGCTCAACCTGGCGTGTGACTACGCGGCGGTTGACGACATGCCCAGGGCGCTGGATCTGGTGTCCGACGTCAAGGCCGCTCTCCAGGCCACCCTGGGTGATGACCACCCGAACACGATGGTGGCCGCCAACAACCTGGCCTGCTACCTGCGGGCGATCGGCCAGCTGCCCGAGGCACTGCGGCTGACCCAGGAAACCCTGCGCCAGATGCGCGACCGGCTCGGCGACCGGCACCCGCTGACCCTCTCCGCCGCGGTGAACCTGGCCAACTGCCAGGGTGACGCGGGGGAACTGGCCCAGGCCGAGGCGCTGATGCGGGAGACGATCTCGCGGCTCGGCGAGGTGCTCACCGAAGACCATCCCGACACCCTTGTCTGCCGGGCGAACCTGGCGGTCACCCTGCACGACGCCGGCCGGGACAAGGAGGCCGAGGAACTCCGGCTAACGATCCTGGGCGACTTCAGCCGGGTCCTGGGCGCTGGCCATCCGGACGCCACGCAGCTGCGGAAATGGCAGCGGATCAATCGCGACCTGGAACCGCAGCAGATCTAGGCTGGCCCGCGGCATTGCGCTCACGGGCTCCGCGATTCGCGATCGTGCGCCGGCCGGCTCGACGACAGCCACCGCAAGATGTCCGGAAGCACATCCAGCGCGCCAAAGTGCGCGGCGCCTGCCTGGACGATCACGGTCGCGTTCGGGATCCGGCTCGCTAGCCACCGGGCGTGACTGGCCGGCGAGAACACGTCATTGGCCCCGTGCCAGAGCAGCACAGGAACGGACACGGCGGCCGGATCGAAGCCCCACGGCAGGCTGAATGCCAGCGTGTCGTCGATCCAGCCGTAGTCGGACGTCCGCATCGCCTCGGCGTAGGCCTCGACAAGCTTGGACCGGATTCCTCTATCGGCCATCACCCGCTTGTCCGGGTCAGGCAGCTCGGCCTGCAGCTTGACAATCAGGCTCGTCGGGTCGGCCCGGATCGCGTCAGCAACCTGTTTCGTGTGAGCAGCGATGCCCGCGTAGCCGTTCGACGCGGCCGTGAACTCCATGACGTTTGAGCGGGCCATTCCGTCCAGCCAGTCAAGCCCGTCGGCACCGCGAGGGGCAAGGCTTACCAGCACCGCGGCCTTGGTCGTGCGCTCGGGCAGCAGCCCGGCGCACGCGAGCGCGTGCGGCCCTCCGCCAGACCGGCCGACAACCGCGAATTTCCGCAGACCATAGGCGTCCGCTATTGCCTGCACATCTGCTGCTGCGTCCGCGACCCGCCGGCCCTCCAGCCGGTCGGACTCGCCGTAACCCGGCCGGTCAAAGGAGATCAGCCGGATGCCCAGCCGGTGCAGCACGGCGGATCTGGGATGAGGGCCCAGCCGGCTCCCCGGGGTTCCGTGCAGGAGAAACACGGGTTTCCCATCGGGATCGCCGTACATCTGGGTGGAGAGTCGTCTGCCGTCGGCCGCATGCACCACACGTTTCAAGATCGTCCCTTGCCGCTCCGCGCCGCCGACACCGCCCGGCCGCCAACTCCAGCATGACGTCGGGTGGCCGGCAACGGAAGAGAGAAAGGTGCGCTTTTAGACCATTCGGCTGGCTACTCACTCCCAGCGTCGGCGAGAACCTCATGCAGGAACTCGCGCACCACCGCCTCGAATTTGCCTGCCTCCTCGATCTGCGGCGAGTGACCGGATTTCTCGAAGATCACCAGGCGCGAGTCCGGGATCAGCGAGGCGATGGTCTCGGCCGATGAGACCGGCGTGATCCAGTCCGTCCGGCCCACCGTCACCAGGGTCGGGCAGCGCACGCCGGGAAGCTGCGGCTTGAGGTCGTAGTCCGGCATGTTCTGCTGGAAGCACCAGTTGTGCGCCTCGTAGCGGTAGATGCCGGCCTCGACGCTGGCCGCGGAGCGGACCGGGTCGTACTCGAAGTCGTAGAGCGGGATGATCTCGGCCCACCGCGCCTTGAGGTCCTCGTTGTCGCGCATCTGCCCGCTCCAGTAGCGGTTGAAGTTGTCCCAGTCGATCGCGACCCGACTCTGATTGCGGGCGCTCTCGAGGGCCCGGTCCAGGCTGGAGTGGTCGGGCGCGGTATCCCGGAGGATCATCGCCCGCACCCTTTCGGGATACGCGATGGCATACTCCATCGGAAGCAGGCCCGTCCCAGCCGCCACCGCCGACCAGCCCAGGTCGCGCACCATGAACTGAGGGAGATACAGCAGGATGCTGAAGAACACGGCCGAGAGCAGCAGCACCGCGATGCAGGCCGGCCCGAAGGTTGGGTTGCCGATCACGTCCGGTGGCAGCAGCGGGCTGGTGCCGGCCTTGCGTTCCACCAGGGCGAATGCGAGCAGGCCGAGTGGTGCGAGCGCCAATCCCGCTGAGCCGAGGATGAGCCCTCCGGCCAGCCCGGCCCTGGACTCGGGCAGCAGATCGTACGTCATCCCCATCAAGGCGGGCCACCATAGCGGACCGGCTCAGGGCGGTTCGGCAGGCAGGCCGAAGCGGGCAAAGACCTCGGCGGAGGCGGCCCAGACCTGGGCGTCGGGCGCCTCCTGATGGGCCGCGGTCAGGAAGCCGACGACCGAGCGGATCTTGTCGCCGTCCATGGTCAGCACGTCGATACAAGCAGGAACATAGCCGCCGGCATCCGGGTCGAGCAGGTAGCAGCCGACGGCAAGCTGCCCGTTCGCCTGGGCGGGCAGGTGCTTCCAGCGTTCGCTGAACGGGTACCTGAGCAGGAACTCCCTGAGCAGCTCGTGCCCGGTGAACCAGGTGGGGATCGGCGGCATGCACCAAGTCGCATCCTCGGTGAGCATGCCGACCAGCATGTCCGCGTCGCCCCGCTCCATCGCGTCCATGTACTTCTCGACGATGGCCCGGGTGCGCCGGTCACCGAGCTCGCGCAGGGTCTCCTGCTGGCTGCTGCCGGGCAGGCCGCCGCGGACCGCGGCACGGGCGCGCTGCAGCGCGCTGTTCACCGACGCCACCGACGTACCGAGCTGATCCGCCGTTTCGGCGGCGGAGAAGCCGACGACTTCGCGCAGCAGCAGCACGGCCCGCTGCAGCGGCGGCAGCTTCTGCAGCGCGACGATGAAGGCCAGCTCCATGCTCTCGCGCTGCTCGTAGGCCGCTTCGGGCGAGGAGCCGACGTCACCGGTCAGCCACCGGTCCGGGTAGGGCTCCAGCCAGACCGGGTCGGTCACGACCGCTCCCAGGTGGTCTGTTTCCCCGGCGGCCGGGCCGAAGTCGACGGGCAGCTCCCGCCGTGACCGGTGCCTGGTGATGTCCAGGGCGGCGTTGGTGACGATCGAGTACAGCCACGAGCGCACGGAACTGCGGCCCTCGAACCCGGCCAGCCCGCGCCACGCGCGCAGCATCGCCTCCTGCAGGGCGTCCTCGGCGTCGTGCACCGAGCCGAGGATCTGGTACGAGTGCGCCCGCAGCTGGGCCCGGTGCGCCTCGACGAGCTCGCCGAACGCTCCCTCGTCGCCATCCCGGGCCAGCTTCAGCAGCGCCTTCTCACCGGCAGCACTCACCGGCCCCACGCTAGCCCTTGCTGTCCGGCGGCAGCGAGCGTTGCATCAGCTCGCCTTGCGGTGTTCGCGCAGCGCCTCGGCGATCGCGGCCCTGCCGCGCCGGGCGACGCTCGCCGCCGCAGGATCGCCCGGGTAGACCCGGGCGGCCGCGGCCCGCTTGCGGTAGGCGTCGAACCTGGCTGCCCGGATCTCGTCGACGCGGGATGGCTGCGTGACCGGCAGCGGGCCGGCGGGCAACTGCCGCAGGCCCGGCAGGTCGTCCCGCACCCGGGCGAAAAGTTCCTTGCCGTCCATGATGTGGACGCTACCGGGGGGCACCGACAATCCCGGAACACCGCGCCGCCCGTCACCCGGCCGTGCTGCGGTCCGGCTCGGGAGTGAGCCAGCCGAACCACTCGGCGGTGGCCGGCCGCACGACGTTCGTCAGGCTGCCGACGCCGGCGATGTCGATCTGCGCCTGGTCGCCGTCCAGCAGGGTGAAGTCCAGCTCGGGGACCAGCCCGGTACCGGTCGACAGGATCACGCCGTGCGGGAAGCTGGCGCACCGGAACAGGTAGTGCACGAGCTCGTCGAGGCCGCGGTGCAGTCGCGCCGTTGAGGTCTCGCCCTGCCAGACGGCCCGGCCTCCCCGGAGCACCGACGCGGTGATGGCCAGCGAGCCGATGCCGGGCAGCTCCCACACCGGCACGATTCCCGGCCCCAGAGCGCACGCACCTTGGTAGACCTTGGCCTGCGGCAGGTACAGCGGGTTCTCGCCCTCGATCGAGCGCGACGACACGTCGTTGCATATGGTCACGCCGACGATCTCGCCGCTGGAGTTGCACGCCAGCGCGAGCTCCGGCTCGGGCACGGAGATCTCCGAGTCCGGCCGGATGCCGATGGGCTCGCCGGGCCCGCAGACGCGCCAGGCCGGGCTCTTAAAGAACAGCTCGGGCCGCTCGGCGTCGTAAACGCGCGCGTACACGTCGGCGACCTGGCTTTCCTCCTGACGCGCGGTGCTGGAGCGCTCGTAGGTGACGCCGGACGCCCACACCTCGGTCAGCCCGTCCACCGGCGGGAGCATCCGGATGGGGGTGCGGGGCGGCATGGCCTGCCCGGCCCGGTCCAGGATCTCCCGCATCCGGTCTCGCGGCTGGATGAGCAGTTCGGCGATCGAGCGGACCGGCAGCGGCCGGATTGCCCGGCCATCGTCCACGGCGACCGCCGCGCCTGCCGCAGTCGCATACCGGATGATCTGCACAGCTGGCCTCCCAACCGCCCTAGTCTGACAGAACGTCGCGCCGGAGCTGCGGGAAGACCTTCGACACCTTGCCCAGCAGGTAGTCGCCGTAGGTTCCGGTGAAGCGCGCAGGTCCTGGCCGTCCCACCGCCGCTCGCCGCCATCCCCTGTGGCAGCACGCGCGGGCAGCGGCGGGACCTCGGCCCCGAACGCCGGATGCCGGCGTCGAGACCCAGGCTGAGCGCCACGCCGCGCAGCACGGCCTGGCCCACGCCGGTCAGCGCGTCCAGGTAGCGCAGCACGAGCGGGCGCAGCCGCGGGACCTGCCGCGGGAACAGGTTGCCACCGGCCGCCGCGTTCCATGGCGATCTCCATCTTGTCCGCCAGCGGCAGCGCGAAGAACTCGGCGGCCGCGTCGGCGAGTTGGTCCAGCAGGCCAGTCGGCACGCCGTGGCCGGTTACGTAGAAGAACCCTCGATCCCGGCAGGCCGCCTGGATCTGCTCGGCTACCACGGCGCACGCCGTCGCCGACCCGCCGCCTGCCAGCGGGGACACGTCGATGACCGGCAGCCCGGCGGAGCCGCCGGAGTCAGGCGCGGAATTCATTCTGATTCGGGTCACCCGCCCGCACGATGCCGGTCTCGTAGGCAAGGATCACGGCCTGCACCCGGTCCCGCAGCCCGAGTTTGGCCAGCAGGTTCCCGACGTGTGACTTCACGGTCGCCTCGCTGACGACGAGATCGGCGGCTATCTCCGCGTTGGTCATGCCGCGGGCGAGCCGCATCAGGATGTCGTGCTCCCTGGCCGTCAGCGACGCCAGCCGGGACGGGGTCGGCAGCGTCTGCGCGGGCCGCCGGGCGAACGCGTCGATCAGCCGCATCGTCACCGACGGCGCGAGCAGCGCGTTGCCCGATGCGGCGGTCTTCACCGCTGCGATCAGGTCGTGCCGCGGCGCGTCCTTCAGCAGGAACCCGCACGCCCCGGCCCGGAGCGCCTCGTACACGTAGTCATCGAGGTCAAAGGTGGTCAGCATGACGACGCGCGGCGCCGTCGACCGGTCACCCCCGGTGATCTGCCTGGTGGCCTCCAGGCCATCCATCCCCGGCATCCGCACGTCCATCAGAATCACGTCCGGCCGGTGCTCGGTCGCCGCCTGGACGGCCTGCGCACCGTTCGCCGCCTCGCCGACCACCGTGATCCCGTCGGCCGCATCGAGGATCACGCAGAATCCGGTCCGCACCAGTTCCTGGTCATCGGCGACGAGCACCCGGATCGGCTCGGGGCTGGTCATGGCGTCGGCAGCCTTGCCGTGAGGGCGAACCCGCCCGCCTGCCGTGGCCCGACGGTCAGGCTGCCGCCGCAGGACGCCACCCGCTCGGCGATGCCGGCCAGCCCGAAACCACCAGACCCAGCGAGCCTCTCGTTGCCGAAGCTGCCGCCGTTCGTCCCGTTCCGGACGGCTACTGCATTCGGCTCCGCCTGCTGCCCGATGGTCACGGCGACCTGCGCGTGCGGTCCGTGACCCGTGTCGGTCACCGACACTGTGACGTATCCGGGCTCATAGCTCACTGTAACCGCCGCCGCGGCGGCCCCGGAGTGCCGAACCGTGTTGGTCAGTGCCTCCTGCACAATCCGGTAGGCGGCCAGGTCCACGCCGGGCGTCAGCTTGCTCGGGTTGCCCTCCACTCGCAGGTCGACGGCGATCCCGGCCTGGCGCACCTGCACGAGCACCTCATCAAGATCGCCGATCGAGGGGGAGGGCGCCGTGGCCGGCTGACGGGCGGCGTCAGGGTCGGGCGGAGCGCGCAGTACACCGAGCAGCCTGCGCAGCTCGGTCAGCGCCTCGCGCGCGGTATCGCCGATGATCTGCACGGACCTGCCCGCCTCCACAGGCCGGTCGGGCAGCAGCGAGGCGGCCGCCTCCGACTGGACGGCCATCAGGCTAACGTGGTGCGCCACCACGTCGTGCAGTTCCCTGGCGATCCTGGTCCGCTCTTGCGCGGCGGCCAGCGCCACCTGCCGCTCACGTTCGGTCTCCGCCTGCTCGGCCCGCGCCTCGACCGCCTGGGTATAGGCACGGTGGGTACGGCTGAGCACCCCGGCGACGCCGGCGACGCCGAACTCGAGCAGCCCGGTAAGGAAGCTGTAAGCGCCATTGTGGTACGGCAGAAACTGCACATTGACGAGGCCGAACACGACGAGCGCGCAGATCAGCCAGCGGGTCCTGGTCGAGCTGCGCTCCATCACCGTGTAAAACGCGATCATGGGCCCGAACGGCACGCCCCCGTACGGGATGCCCAGCAGGTTGTAGAGCTGGCTGGGGATGCCGACGGCGAACAGCACGGGCACCGGCCAGCGCCGCCGCCAGGTCAACGGCAACGCCTGGAGCACGACCAGCACGTACGCCGCGGCCGGCAGGTTCAGCTGACTGGTCACCGGAATCAGCGAACCGACGCTGTAGGCGGTGAGCGCCAGCGCCAGCGCGAGGTCCTGCATTCGCGGCGGCAGCCCAAGCACCCAGTCGGCGAGCCTTCTCACCAGCTGATCGTAAGTCCGGGCCCAACATCTGGGCCATCCTCCGCACGGCTGAACTGCCGGCCCCTACCAGAGGGGGAATTCCGGCGCCGGAAGGCGGTGAATGAGCCGCCAGGGATGGGTCGCGAAACGGGCAAAGCGGCCGATGCGCAGCGGCTGCCCGCACGACGATCATGACGATCATGAAGAGTCACGCAGAATCACTGCAGCGCCGGGCCGGCGAGCCCGGCGGCGCCACGCCCGCCATCATCGAGCTGGCCGGGGTGGAGAAGGTCTACGGCAGCGGCCAGGTCGGGTTCCCCGCGCTGAGCGGCGTGAGCCTGGTCATCTCCGCTGGCGAGATGGTCGCCATCACCGGTCCCTCGGGCAGCGGCAAGAGCACGATCATCAACCTGATCGCCGGCATCGACCGGCCCACCGCGGGCACGGTGACCGTCGCCGGCAGCCGCCTGGACCAGATGTCCGAGGACAAGCTCGCCGCCTGGCGCGGCCACACCCTCGGCATCGTCTTCCAGTTCTTCCAGCTGATGCCGACCCTCACGGCTATCGAGAACGCCACGCTCCCGCTGGATCTGGCCCGGGTCGGCCCGCCGCGTGAGCGCCGGGTCACGGCGGGCCGCAACCTGGCCACGGTCGGCCTCGCCGACCGCGCCGGCCGGCTGCCGCTGGAACTGTCCGGCGGCGAGCAGCAGCGGGTCGCGATCGCCAGGGCGATGGCCTGTAACCCGCCGGTCCTGCTCGGCGACGAGCCAACCGGCAACCTCGACACCGGGATGGCGCGGGACATGCTCGAGCTGCTCAAGCGCCTGAACGCGGCCGGTACCACGGTGGTGTACGTCACGCATGACCGGGAGCTGGCCGCGATGGCATCCCGGATCGTGTCCGTTCGCGACGGCCTGATCGTCGGCGATACCGGAGGCCGGTCATGAACACGCTGAACCGCAAGGCGTGGGGCGACCTGACCCGGCACCGCGCACGTACGCTGCTGACCGCGTTCACGCTGGGCATCGCGATCGCGAGCCTGGGCTTCCTGGCCGTGCCGATCCTGCTGAACGCGGCGATGAACCGCCAGGTCGCCGCCAGCCACCTGTACGACGTCGGGCTGTCCACAAACGTCATCGACCTGACTCCGCCGCAGCTCGCCGCGCTCGGCCGGCTGCCGGGCGTGGCGGCCGTCAGCCCCGCGCTGGGCTTCGCCACCGAGGCCACCTCGGTGGCAGGCGCCCAGGACGTCGAGATCGCCGGAACCGCGCTGGCGTCCGCGCCGGTCAACACCGTCCCGCTGCTCTCCGGCCGGATGCCAGGGCCGGGCGAGGTCATCGCCGACGCGGCCGACGGCCGGGCCACGGGCTACGCGGTGCCGGTTGGCGGCACGATCAAGGTGCGCGCCGCGAGCGGCGCGATGGTGCCGCTGCGGGTCACCGGCACCGGGATGAACCTGGCCGCCACCCCTGGCGCGACGGGCTCTGGCACTCCCGTGTTCTACGCGACCCAGGCCACCACGGCGTCGCTCCGTGGCGTGCACGGCGTCAACTACCTGGGATTCCGGCTGACCGACGACACCCGAGCCGCGCAGTCCCGGGTGGTCGCCGAGGTGCGCGCCTACCTGACCGCGCAGACCGGATCGGACCCGATCACCTCGCTGCCTGCCACCAGGGCCGTCAGCCAGTGGCCGGGGCAGCCCGCGTTCACCAGGATCATGGCGCTGCTGTACATCATCACGATCCTGGCGTTCCTGTCCGCGCTGTTCCTGATCGCCGCCACGATGAATGCCGTGATCGCCGAGCAGGCCGGCGAGATCGCCGTGCTCAAGACGCTCGGCGGCCGGCGCCGGCAGATCGGCGGCATCATCTTGCGCACCGCCGCGATGATCGGCGCGGCGGGCGCGGTGGCGGGCACCGCGGCCGGCATCGTCATCGCCTACCTGCTGGCCAACTACTTCGCCGCGAAGTTCGTCGACGTGTCGTTCGGTTTCGGCATCTCCGCCGACGTCGTCGTGGCCAGCCTGCTGCTCGGGCCGGTGCTCGCGGTCGCCGCGTCGCTGCCCGCACTCCGGCGTGCCTTGCGCAGGCCGGTGGCGCAGACCCTGGCCGCGACGGGCACCGGCGGGTACGGCTCCGGGTGGCTCGAGCGCGCCGCCGCGCGCGTTCTGGCCGGGCCCAGGGTTCCCGAGGGCGTGCGGATCGGCGTGCGCAACGCGCTGCGGCAAAAGCGCCGCAGCGTCGCCGCGATCGCGCAGGTCGCCGTCGCGGCCGGCCTGGCGATCGCGTTCCTCGGTCTCGGCCAGTCGGTTAACGCCGTCATCGGCCAGACCATCGGCCTGCTGCGGTTCAGCTTCAGCACCGGGATGGCAGCGACCGGCGCGGCGCGCCCGTTCGGCGGCCAGGCCCTCGCCATCGCCACCTCGACGCCCGGCGTGACCGGCGGCCAGCTCGTCGAGACCAGCGCCGCTCAGTACGCCGGGCAGACATACGTGGCGTGGGGTCTGGGCGCGCACCCGCTCTACTCCTACCGGCTGAGCGCGGGCCACTGGTTCACCGCCGCCGACGTCGCGCCGGGCGCCCGCCCGGCGGTGCCGCCGGTGGTGCTCGGCCCGGGCGTCGCCCGCGCCGCCGACGTGCGGGTCGGCCAGATTCTCACGCTCACCATGGCAGCGGGGCCCACCAGGGTCCGCGTCGTCGGGATCGACACCGGACAGCTCAACGGCGGTGGCACGATCTACTTCCCGCTGCCCGTTCTGGAACGTCTGGATGGCGGGCCTGGCACAGCGGATTCGATGTGGTTCTCAACCGCCAGCTCCGGGCACGCCGCGATCGACCGGGTGACCGCCGCCGCGGCGGCCCGGCTCACCGCGGCCGGGTACCCGGTCAGCACCCAGGAGATCTACGTCACCGAGAGGCAGATCACCGCCGCGGAGACGTCGATCCTGACGATCGTTGAGATCCTGGGCCTGCTGGTGGTCGCCATCATGCTCATGGGCCTGGTCAGCGCGCTCAGCATGGGCGTCATCGAACGCACCCGCGAGGTCGGGATCCTGCGCTGCGTCGGCGCGCGGGCCCGCAACATCCGGCGGATCTTCAGCTCGGAGGCGGTGGTCCTGGCCGTCGTCGGCTGGGCGTTCGGAGTGCTGCTGGGCTGGCTGATCTATCAGGGCCTGCTGGCGCTCCTGCTGCACAACGCGGGCATCAGCCTGCCGCAGGAGTTCCCGCCGGTCATCCCGCTGTCCACCCTCGCGGGCGTCCTGGTGCTCACGATGGCGGTCATCCGGCCGCCGCTGCGCCGAGCCACCCGGATCCAGCCCGGCACGGCATTGAGGTATCAGTGATGTATCAACTAATCAGATGGCTCATCAGAAAGTGGCGGAGCCGCCGCGCAGCGGCCCAGGCACGGACACAGATCCAGGAGCAGACGCCGGGTGCGCCGACGACCACGGGCGAGTCCGCGGCAGGCGAGCCTGTGACAGACGGCGCTGCGGGCGACAACGCCGCGGCCGATGAGCCGTCGGCCCCGGCCCGTCCGGCTCGCCTCGCCGTCCGGCTCGTCACGGCCCCGCCACCCGCCGCTCCGGGGTCCGGCGGGGAGGTCAGCGGCTCTCCGGCGCTGTCCGTCAATAGCCTGACCAAGCGTTTCGGGGACCGCGTCGCGTTCAGTGACGTCTCGTTCGAGGTTGGCCACGGCGAGGTCTTCGGGTTCCTCGGGCCGAACGGCGCCGGGAAGACGACGACCGTGCGGACGCTCGGCACGCTGTTCGCGCCAACCTCGGGCTCGGCCACGGTCGCCGGGCTCCCGCTCAGCCCCGAGAACGGAGCTGAGATCCGCCGCCGGATCGCGATCATGCCCGAGTCTCCGGGCCTGTACCTGCGGCTGAGCGTGGCCGAGAACCTGGAATGCTTCGCCGATCTCTATGACGCACCCGACCCCCGCGACCGGATCGACCGCGCGCTGCGCGCCGTCCACCTTGCCGACCGGGCAGCCGATCCCTGCGGCGCGCTGTCCAAGGGCCTTCGGCAGCGGGTCGCACTGGCCAGGGCGCTGCTCAGCGACCCTGCGGTGCTGTTCCTCGACGAGCCGACCGCCGGGCTGGATCCGGTCGCCGCCCGTGACGTGCACGAGCTGATCGACGAGCTCCGCCAGCGCGGCATCACGATCTTCCTGACCACGCACCGCCTGGAGGAGGCCGAACGACTCTGCGACCGGGTCGCGATCCTGAACCGGACGTTGCGGACAGTCGGACGGCCCGAGGAACTCCGGGAGCGGATGTTCGCGAAGTCGCTCACGGTGCGGACGCTCGCGCCGCTGCCCGAGCCGGACCGCGTCTTCGGCGGCCTGCCGGCCGTCGACGGCTGGCAGCAGGACGGCGCTCAGGGCTACGCCATCGCCGTCTCCGACACGCGGATCGCCGCGCCCGCGGTCACCCGCGCGCTGGTCCAGGCGGGCGCCGACGTGCTGTCGGTCGGCGAGTCGCGCCACTCGCTCGAGGACGTCTACCTCGAGCTCATCGATGAGGACGAGGAGGCGAGCCGGAGATGAGCATCAGCAGAAGGCATGTCAGGGCGATCTTCCGCAAGGAGCTCAGGGAGTACCGGCACAACGGCTCGATCGTCTGGACGATGGCCGTCATCCCGCTCATCTTCATCCTGCCAGCGCTGATTCACATCTTCGGTGTGGCCGCCGGGAGCGGGCCCTCAGACCTGCTGCTGTACATGCTGGGCATCCCCGCGCTCGTGCCGTCGGTGGTGGCCGCCTACTCGGTGGTCGGCGAGCGCCAGCAGGGCACGCTGGAACCGGTGCTCACCACGCCGGTGCGCCGCGAGGAGTTCTTGCTGGGCAAGGCGCTTGCGGCCTTGGTTCCTTCGCTCGCGATCTCGTACGGGGTTTACGTCGTCGTGGTCGCCTGCGTCGAGCTGTTCGCGGATCCGGGCGTGGCGTCGGAGGTGGTGCGATGGCCGGAGCTGCTCGCCCAGCTGGTCTTCAGTCCGCTGCTGGCCGGCTGGTCGATCTGGGTCGGGATCGCGATCTCCACTCGGGTGGGCGAGGCCCGCGTCGCCCAGCAGCTCGGTGCGCTAGCGAGCTTCCCGTCGGTCCTGGTGGCGGCGCTGATCGCGTTCGGCGCGATCCCCGCGTCGCTGGGCCTCGCCGTCGGCGGCGCGGTGCTGCTGCTGCTCCTCAACGGGCTCGGCTGGCGGGTCACGGCGGCCGCGTTCCAGCGGGAGCGCCTCATCTCCGGCACCCGGTGATCAGCGACAGCCGCCACGCGGCTGACCCACGCTGATGCGCTGAAGGCCCCTCGGGTGCTGCGAGGAGCCTTCAGCGCGCTTAGTCCGATGTCCAGCTAAATTAGATACTTCGTCATGCGTTGCCAAAGCGGTCAAACTCGCCGTTGTGCACGCCTCCGATGAAGGCGTGCCATTCGTCCGGCGTGAAGCGGAGAATGGGGCCCTCGGTGTCCTTGCTGTCGCGGACTCCGATCCCGCCACCCGGCAGGTTCGCCACCTCGACGCAGTTGCTGTTCGAGAAACTCAGGGAGCTCTTGACCCATGACGAGTCTCCCGCGGGCGTAAGTCTCTCCATGTCCTTACCTCGCTGATAGTCGTGTGATTTGTGGCCAAAGGAGAGTGATTGCGTAGAGTACTGTTCTCATCACTCTGGGTACAGCACTGTAAGGGATGCGGACAGCATTGTCATCTGGTGTGTCTGATAGCAGATGAGGATAGTGAGGTTTGTGCCGTCTAGCGGGTTATTACGCCAGGTAACCGGACAAAAAGTGGTGACGCCAGGCATGGTCCTGCGCTCCGTCCAGCTTGCAAGATCGAGTGCTAGGCGCTGACCTGCGGGTACTTCGCAAGCGACCGGTAAGCCCATGGCCAGTCGGGGACGGCAGCCGCCCGGGGCGGCGGTGCCGCACGTCACCATGTCGCGTCGCGCTGATGTGGCGCTGCGTTACCGAGGGATGGCGTGGGGCTCATCGCGCCATTCAGGACCGGTCTGAGCAGCCGGTGTAAGCAGCCGTGCCTTGGCGCTAGCGTTCCCTCCCATTAGATGACCAATGCGACTCGGCCGTCTTGAGAATGAGAGCTTTAGAGGATGCTGGGTCCAGCGACGCATCGGCGATCATCTGGAAAGCGATCCGGTGCAAGTAGGTTTCTCTTTCGCCTTCCAGCGAGAAGTCGTTCCGCAGGTGCTCGGTACTAACCACGTCCTGCAGCACAGCGCTGTCGTCCTGACCGAACCGAAAGATAACAAATGACTCGCCGAAGACGGTGTGCTGGGCGTCGAGGGGAAGGACGCGCAGCGTCACATTTGGCCGGTCGGCTTCCTTCGCGAGCCGCTGAAGCTGCTCATACATCACAACTTCGTTGCCGACCCGGCGCTTCAGGATCGATTCATCGAGCACTACCGACAGCTGAAGCTCTGGCCCGCGATCCAGCACCTGCTGCCGTCTCATGCGGACTCTGACCAGCCGCTCAACCATGCCCGGTGCGATCGGCTCGACCCTGCTGTAGCTCCGGATGATGTGCCGGGCATAAGCCTCTGTCTGGAGCAGGCCGGTGACCACAGAAACGTGCCAGATGTCGATCGCGCTTGCCTCATGCTCGAGGCCGATGAACTGCTGATAGTCGGCGGACAGGGCATCGGAGTATTCCTCCCACCAGCCCCGGTGCGCCGCATCCTCGGCGAGCTCGAGCAGGAGCTCGCGGCGAGACCCGGTGATCTGGTAGTAGTCGAGCAGCCTCTCGACCTCTCGCGGCTTCAAGCCGGTTCTGGCGCGCTCGTATCTGCTGATCTTGGAAGGCGACCATCTCAGGGCAGCGGCGACAGAGTCCCCGCTCTTGCCCTTGGCCTCTCTGATCTGGCGCAGCTCGGAGGCGAGCCGACGACGCCGCACGGTCGGGCTGTTAGGTAAGGTCATCCGGCGTCCTCCCTCCTGAGGCACCGCTTCCGCGGCGCCAGCGGGATAGCCATATTGATTTTACCTAGAAAATGTAACGAAACTTTCATAGGTCCCACGTGGGGATCGCGCTGAGGGATCGGTCTGCTCCGCACGCGTGGGATCCCATCTTGAGCGGCCGGCTGGCTCCGCGCACGTGGCGATCGCGCCGCGGGCTGGCTCCGCGGGCCTGCCCCCGGGACCCCACGCCATCCCTCGGAGCGTGTTGCAGGCAAACGCGTGTCCTCCGCGAGGTGCGCAGAATAGTCATGCGCTCCGGGAGGCGCTGAACTCGGAGATGCTCGCCCCCCGCTCTTGGCCTCGTTAGCCGGGAGTTTGTTAACGCTGAGTCAACAGCGCGACTTAGTGGTGCCAGAGGCTATTGGGAACAATCGTAGCTACCGTTGCTGCCCTAGAGGTGGGTCGACGGTCTTTTGCGTTGCCAGCGGCAACGAAAATGGTCGCCCTGTTCATGCGGCAATCGGCCTGGCGCGGCAGTGAATGGGCCACGCCACCGTTAGCCGTACGTGATGTTCAGGAGTGATACATAACGTTGGGATTGGAGGAAACGGCGGCCGTCTGCACGTGAGCAGCAGACGCATGGCTTGCGGCCGCGGATACTTCTGCTCCGGCTACCGCCGCCGCGGCCACGCCGAACGCTAGAATGGCTGGGATAAGGATGATCGACCGACGGATGCGCATGGCTCCTCCGTACCGCCTGCCCAGGTCAGGCGGGTGGATCAGCCAGGCCGCCCGGCCCTTGAGCACATGTTAACTTTTAAAAGTATTTCCCGTATCCAACCGGATTTATAGCATTAGTTGACGACCAAAAATCGCACCTCTCATTGCATGAAACATTCACGCCTTCTTGGCGCTGGAAGCGTCGTTGCGCTATGCGCTGCAAATGCGCATGCAAGTTTCATCGCACGGTGCATATACCGCCTGAGGCCGCTCCCGAAAAGCACGCTTAATCAATGAACGTACATTCGAAAAACGCCGCTTGATCCCCAATTGTTCTAGTAGTAGAGTTCACTCCATGCGCGCCGTGAGCCTGGCCGGTGCGCTCGTCGGCCGCGACAGCGAGCTGGCGACGCTGGCCGGGCTGGTGAAAGATGCGGCCGCCGGTCAGGGCGGTTCGGTGCTAGTCGAGGGTGAGCCGGGAATCGGCAAGTCCTCGCTGGTCCGGGAGGCCCTGACCGATGCGGCCGATGTTGGCTGCCAGGTGTTCTGGGGCGCTGGTGACGAGCTAAGCCAGGCGCTGCCGCTGTCTCCGCTGATCGAGGCATTAGGCGTACGCCGGCCCTCGGTCAATCCGCGGCGGAACACGATTCTCGGACTGCTGCGCGGCGAGGTTGCGGCCGAGCGCGGCATCGATGTGTCGGCGGCGTTGGCCGAACAGTTGCTGGCGCTGGTCGCCGAGCAGTGTGCCGTGCAGCCGACGCTTCTGGTCATCGACGATCTTCAGTGGGCCGACCAGGCCAGCATCACGCTGTTCGGGCGGCTGGCGAGGTTGACGCGGCAGCTGCCCTTGCTGCTGGTCGGGATGATGCGCCCGGTGCCGCAGCGAGACGATCTGCTGGCGCTGCGGCGGGTGGCGGGTGACGCAACACGGCTGCGACTCACTGGGCTGACCGGGGCGGCGGTAGCCGAGCTTGTGGCCAGCCTGGTCGGCGGCATGCCGGATGAGAGGCTGCTGCAGCTCGCAGGCGACGCGGCGGGCAACCCGCTCTACGTCACCGAGCTGGTCGCCGCGCTCACGCGGAGCTCGAGCGTGACCATCACCGGCGCAGGAGACGCGGAGTTGACGACTGGCTCCGCCCCGATTTCGCTGTCCGCGGCCATAGCCGACCGCCTTGGCTTTGTTCCCGGTCCGGTGCGCGGGGTGCTGCGGGCCGCTGCCCTGCTCGGCGTGGACTTTGTCGTGCCGGATCTGGCGATCGTTCTTAACCGCAGTGTGGCCGACCTGGTCGGCGCCCTGGACGAGGCACGCGCCGCGGGCGTGCTGGCCGAGTCCAGCGGCGGCATGGCGTTCCGGCATCCGCTCATCCGCGCGGCGCTGTACGAGGAGATGCCAGCGCCGGTGCGCGCCGCGTGGCACCGTGACGCCGGGCGGGCCCTTGCTGAGGTCGGCGCGCCCGCGGACCGGGTGGCTCGGCAGTTGCTGCGCGCGGTTCGCGGGGACGGCACGGCCGGGCCGATGGATGAGTGGATGCTCAGCTGGCTGGCTGGCACCGCGGACCTGCTGGTCGGTCAGGCGCCTCAGGTGGCGGCGGAACTCCTCCGCGAAGCGGTGGCGGGTGGCGCTGTTGGCTCGGTCCACTACGACCGCCTGGTGAGCAGGCTCGCCGACGCCCTCTACCGGGTCTGTGACATAGCCGGGGCCGAGCAGGTGGCCAGCCAGGCGCTGGCGCATGTCGTCGATCCCGACGTGCTCATTGACCTGCACTGGACGCTCGCACAGTGCCGTATCCGCAGTGGGCAGCCTGAGGAGTCGCTGGCCACGCTGAACCGGGCCCTGGATGCGCCCGGTGTCTCGGTCCGCCACCGGGCACGGCTGCTCGTGCTCGGCGCGCGGACGCGCAGCAGCAACGGAGAGATGGAAAAGGCTGGCCAGCTAGCCACGACCGCGCTTGAGGCGGCAACGGAGGCACGTGACAACTGGGCAACCGCCTGGGCCCTGCACGTGCTGACGATCGTAACGACCATGCAGGGCCAGCCGGCCGACGCGCTTCCGCTATTCGACCGCGCGCTGACCGTGACCGAGGCCGATCCAGCCCTGACCGACCTGCGGCTGCTGCTGCAGATCAACAAGACTGTGAGCCTGGCCGCCCTGGACCGGTATGAGGAAGCGTTTGCCGCTGGCCACCCGGCCCGTGAGCTCGCGACCCGGGTCGGCAACGTCGTCCGGCTTGCCCAAGCGCAGAGCGCGCTGGGCCAGCTGTACTTCGACACCGGGCGCTGGGATGACGCGCTGGCCGGGGCGGACGTCGTCTACGAGGGCCTGATGGAGCCCGCGGCGGCATGCAGCGACCTCGGTATCGCCGCCGTGATCTGCTTCCATCGCGGCGATCTCGCCGCGGCGCGCGGTCACCTCGCTGCCGCCGAAGCACGCGTCAGGCAGATCGGGAACCGGGTCCTCGGCCCGCTGGCGCTCGCCCGCAGCCTCGACCACGAGCAAGCCGACGCGTTGCCCGAGGCACTCGCCACGCTGACCGCCGGTTTTTCCGAGAACAGCGAGCAACTCGAGGAGATCGAGCAACTCGAGGAGATCGAGGAGATCGAGGACCTGCTCGCCGACGGCGTCCGCCTCGCCATGCAGACCGGTGACCCGGGCATCGCGCAGGCCCTCGCTGGTCACGCCGCGACCCTGGCCGCTGGATCGCAGGTCCCGCACCGGGAGGCGAACGCGCTCCATTGCCGTGGCCTGCTGGACCACGACGCCACCCAGCTGCTAGCCGCTGCCGATCGCTACGAGCAGGCCGGCGGCCGTTGCTCAGGGCTCAGGCCCTGGAGGCGGCGGCCGGGGAGTTCATCCGCTCCGGCGACCGTACGCAGGCCCGGACGGCATTCACCCGTGCGGTGGAGGTCTACGGCTCGCTCGATGCCGCCGCGGACGTGGCCAGGCTCCAGGCGGGCTTCCGGGCGCACGGTATCCGCCGCGGGCCGCACGCCAAGCACCGTCAGGCGCGGAGCGGCTGGGACAGCCTCACGCCGACCGAAACCAAGATCGCCGCGCTGGTGGAGGCGGGGCTGTCAAACCCCGAGATCGCTGCCAAGCTGCTGCTGTCCCGGCGGACGATCGCGACCCATGTCTCGCACATCCTGAAGAAGCTCGACGTTCATTCGCGCACAGACATCGCCCGCGAGGCGGCCTTGCGCACCATTGCGCCGAGGTGACTGGGTCAGGAACACCACGGCGACGTTCCGCGGAGCGGCTGGTATAGCCTCACGCCCAGCGAAACCAGGATCGCCGCGCTGCTGGCGGCAGGGCTGTCGAACCCAGAGATCGCCGCCAAGCTGTTGCTGTCCCGGCGGACGATCGCGACGCATGTCTCGCGCATCCTGACGAAGCCCGACGTTCATTCGCGCACAGACATCGCCCGCGAGGCAGCCTCGCGCACAACTGCGCCGAGGTGACTGCCGCGCGGTAATGGGCTGGCGCGCAGGCGGGCCCGGTGAATCGCCGCAGGGGGGGTAGACGATTCACCGGGCCCAGGCGTGATGGACGCGAGGGCTGCTGCCGCCGTCAAGGTCGTCCTCGAACGCGAGCGTGAAGTACACGGCCTTGCCGGTGGCGGTCGGATGGAAACCCCAGTCGGTCGCGAGCCTGGAGACCAGCAGCAAGCCTCGCCCCGCTTCGGCGTCGACGGGCGTGTTCACCGGCATCGGCACGCGGCGCGACGAGTCGTGCACGTCGACGCGCAGCTGGCCGCACACGCAGGTGATCGTGAGCGTGATGGTCCCGCCGGTCTCGTGCCTCAGCGCATTGGTCACCAGCTCGCTGGTGAGCAGCACCGCGGTGTCCACGTCGACCGGTACGTCCCAGGCGCGGATAGCCGCCCGGACCTGGCTGCGGGCATCGCCCGCCGCGGCCGGTCCCGCGGCCAGCGAGATCCGGCGGGGGCGCTGCACGGTCGGGCGCATGGGCGCCATCGTGTCCATCTGTCTTCCTTGCCGAGCCGTTTGGTCTGCTCTGGGGAGCGCGGGGGGGTGCCTGTTTCACGACAAATACTGCTGCAATTTGCATTGAGAGACATCGGTCAGCTGACCGATCTTTGAATGCGCAGTCCACGATGGGTGAGCGCAGGCATGCCGTGAGCGGCAGGCCCGGGCAATTGCGTGGACGGGGTGGTCAGCCCCGCCGCCACCGCTACCGGTGGTGCGCGGCCAGGTGCGCCCCGAGGACGTCGTAACCGAAGTCGGCCTCTGGGTCACGCCATACCGAGTGGGCGTGGTTCGCGTGGCGCTGCGTGTTGTCGTACTCGATGAGCAGCCGGGGACCCTGGAGCCGGTAGTAGAGCGGCTGACCCGGATCGGTGGGCCCGGCCCAGGCCAGGTGGACCCCGTCGAGCACGGCGTCGCCGGAGTAGTCCACCTGCGGTGACAGCCCGTCGGGCACCCGTTCGGTGTACGTGGCCAGCAGCGAGCGCAGCAGTTCACGCTGGCCGGCGTCGAGGTCACTGGCGGGCAGGCCCTTGGGGTGGGTGGTCAGCGCGAGCTTGGCGTAGTCGCCGGCGCCATAGCCGTTGGCCCGCTCTGCGTCGGCGTCCGTCCGGGCTATCCGCTCGGCGAGCTCCGGCTCGGTGAACGCCCTGCGCCACACGTCGCGCAGGTACAGCATCCGGTCGCCGTCGGCGAGACGCGACCGGTTGCCGCCGACGATGTCCGCCGGAGCGCGGTCAAGCAGGATCGCGCGGCCGGCCTGCCCGGGGTCGAGCGACCGGACAAGCTCGCGCGCAAGGTCCTCGGCTCCGGCCAGCGGGCGCAGCGGCGGGGGGCCGAGCAGCGGCGAGACCGCGGGGTCCGCACCGAGGAAACATGGTGTAGTCGACCGGACCACGCCGTCGACGATGAGGTTGTTCAGCGAGACGTGGTGGCCGCCGAACCGCCAGCCCCACGAGCCCGAGCCGCCGGGCTCGCCGAACACCCGCAGGTAGTACATGCCGGGATCGCGACCCCGTTCCCGGCCCCAGTTGACGGACCAGCCCTCGACCATGTCGAGCACGTTGTCCAGACCGATGATCGTGGCCACCGTGACGTACCCGGCGGTGGACAGTCCCGAGGCCACAAGCTGGTGAGCCAGCCGCTGCTGGGCCGGCCGCTGCTCGCCGAGGGTCAGGCCGCCGTGATCGGTGGGGGTGTAGAACCAGCGCCTGCGCTCGGCATCCGCCTCGGCGTCCGCACTCGGCACGCTTCCGCTGGCCACCGCACGCTGCCCGGCCTCGAGCGAGTCGAGCCAGGCGGCTGCGGCGCTGGCCATCCGGGCCGCAACCTCCCGGGCTGCCGTCTCCTGGGCTGCCGTCTCCTGGGCTGCCGTCTCCCGGGCTGCGGTCTCCCGGGCTGCGGTCTCCCGGGCTGCGGCGTCTCGGCCTGCTGCCGTCTCCCCGGCTGCGGCGTCTCGGCCTGCTGCCGCTCCCGTCGTGTCCACGCGGCCCTCCTCCCCGAGGTTTCCGGCCCTCACACGGGCCGGCCGGCGCGTCTTATCCCAGTCTCTCTGCCGGGGCCGCTGCCGCGCCAGCCCGGTACGGCCTGCACCGCTGCACCGGGCTCAGGCGGGCGGAGGTGCCGTGCTGTCCCTGACCACGAGCGAGGTAGACAGCTCGACGTGGTGCGCCTGTGCCGTACCGGACTCGCCCGACCGCAGCATCCGGAACGCGGTGGCGGCCATGGCGGCCAGTGGCTGCCTGATCGTGGTCAGCGGCGGCGCCGCCCAGGCGGCGACCGGCACGTCGTCGAAGCCGACCACGCTGAGGTCCTCAGGTGCCCGCAGCCCGAGGTCCCTGAGCGCTTGCAATACGCCGAACGCCTGCGCGTCGTTGGCCGCCACGATCGCGGTCGGCCGCTCGGCCAGGCTCAGTAGCGGAGTAGCCTGCCGTCTGCCACCGTGCACCGAGAACTCTTCGTGACTGACCAGCCTCTCGTCCACGGCCAGCCCGGCTTCGAGCATGGCCGAGCGGTAGCCGTCGACCCGTGCCTGGCTGGACCACAGGCTGGGCAGGCCCCCGATGACGGCGATCCGGCGGTGGCCGAGCTCGATGAGATGACGGGTGGCGGTGAGGCCGCCCTGCCAGTTGGTCGTGCCGACCGACCTGACATCTGGGCCTGGCTCCGTCGCCGGGTCGATGACCACGACGGGGATCCCGGCCGCGGCGAGCCGCTGTAGCTCCGTGCCGCGCGGCAGGTGCACGACGCTCAGCGCGCCGTGCGTGCCCCGGACCGTGGCCAGGTCCAGCCAGCGATCAAACTCCTCGGCCGAATCCACCGGGGTGACGACGACGCTGTGCCCGGCTTCGGCGGCGGCCGCCACGGTGCCGTGGATCAGCTGCTCGGTCCACGGGTCGTGCTGGGTCATCGCTGGCTGACCCTTGCCGAGGCCGAGGAGCAGGTCGACGACCCCGAAGTCCAGCCTGGCTCCTGGCTGGTATCCGTGCTGCCGCAGCAGCAGGCCGATCCGCTCTCGGGTGGCCGGCGCAACGTCTGTCCGCCCGTTGAGCACCTTGGACACGGTTGACACCGAAACGCCGGCCGCGGCGGCAATGCTGGTTAGCGAGCGGGCTGTCGCCCGAACACCCGAGGCCGGCTCCCGTAGCACGGTCGGCCGGGTGGGCTTCCTCGGCACTCTCCGCCTCCCCGCGGCGCCATCGGCGCACCAGTCTTTTCGAAAAGATAGCAGCCAGAAACTGCTTTGACACAGGCCAAAAGGCGAGCAACACTGATGATGCAGCGGGATAGTTTCGAAAAGCTATCGGGAGGAAGTCATGTACTTCTCGTGCATGATGCTGCGCAATCTTGCGCCGCAGCCCATGTCAGCTGCAGAGCAGCGGGCGGCCGACGAGCAGCTTGGCCAGCTGGCCGCCGCGGTCACCCGGACCACGCGATGCATCGCCGAGCGAGCGCATGCCGCCGCCGCCCTGCCTGCCCGGAGTCGCCACCAGGCCCGGACCCTTCGAAATCCGGGCCGGAGCGGTCGCCAGGCGTGGTAAGCCCGGGCAAGGCCGCGCTGCCTGGGGGATGATGTGATGCCAGTGGACGCGGACGTGCTCGTCATCGGCGGGGGCGCCATCGGGGCGTCGGTTGGCTACTTCATAAAGCTGCTCGACCCCGCCGCCGAGGTCACCGTCGTGGAGCGCGACCCGGCATACACGATGGCCTCGACGCCGCGGGCGTCCGGGGGCGTCCGCCGGCTGTTCTCCCTGCCGGAGAACATCGAGCTGTCCGCGTACAGCATCGGGTTCTTTGCGGACTTTCCCGCGGCGATGGCCGTCGACGGCGTGCCGGCGGACATCGGGTGGCGCAAGAACGGCTACCTGTTCATCGCCCCCCGGTCAGGGCTCGGCGTGCTGCGCCGGAACTTCGACCTGCAGCAGCAACGCGGCTGCCGGGTCGTCTGGCTCGCCCCCGACGAACTCGCCGGCCGGTTTCCCTCGATGAACGTCGCCGACCTCGGCGGCGCCGTCTTCTCGCCGGACGACGGCTGGCTGGACCCGTACAGCGTCCTGATGGGCTTGAAGAACAAGGCGCGGTCGATGGGAGCGCGGTTCGTCGCCGATGAGGTCACCGGGCTCGTCCGCCAGGGCCACTGCGTCAGCGCGGTGCGGCTGGCCTCCGGCGGGCTAGCCAAGGCGGCACACGTGGTGAATGCCGCCGGGGCATGGGCAAAAGAGATCTGCGCCATGATCGATGTGCCGGTGCCCATCGAGCCGATGCGCCGCTACGAGCACTACTTCGAGTGCCAGGACCCGATCGAGCCGCTCCCTTACCTCAAGGACATGGCGCGGCTCGCGTTCCGCCCCGAAGGAGCAGGCTACTCGGGCGGAGTGCCGAGCCTGGACGAACCGCGGGGCTACGCATTCGGCGTCGACAACGGCTACTTCGAGCGCGCCGTCTGGCCCGCGCTCGCGCACCGGTTCCCGAAGTTCGAGCGGACCCGCTGCCTGCGCACCCTGCCGGGCCTGTACGACCAGAACGACTTCGACGGCAACGCGATCATCGGTCCCGGAGCAGGCGGGCTGGGCAACTTCCACATGCTCGCCGGGTTCTCCGGCCACGGCCTCATGCACGCGCCCGGCTGCGGCCGGGCCATGGCCGAGCTCCTCCTCACTGGCAGCTACCAGACCATCGACCTCGCCCGTTTCGGCTGGCAGCGGCTGGCGGACGGCACGCCACTGCGCGAGCAGGGCATCCTCTGAGTACTCGGCCCGGACCGCCAGCGGGTCATACGTGGCACAGCAGCCCGCCGTCGACCACCAGCGTCTGCCCGGTGATGTAGGACGCGTCCGAGGACGCGAGGAACGCGACCGCGGCGGCCATCTCCTCCGGCTCGCCCTGCCGGCGCAGCGGGACTGTCCTGTCGATCAGCGCCTGGATGTCCTCGTCCGACATCCGGTCGTGCTCGAACTGCGGGTCGTTGAACCCGGTGTCGACCCAGCCGGGGCACACGCAGTTCACCCGGATGCCCGCCGGGGCGAGGTCGATGGCGAGCGACCGGGTCATGTTCACGACCGCCGCCTTGGAGGCGGTGTAGGCGGTCAGCGCGGGCTCGCCGAACAGGCCGCTGATCGATCCGGTGGTCACGATCGCACCGCCGCCGGCGGCCCGCATCACCGGCACGATCTCCCTGACCACCAGGTACATGCCGGTGACGTTGACCGACAGGATGCGGGACCACTCGTCGAGGTCGGTCTCCAGCACGGTTCCGGCCCGCAGCCGCCCCGCGTTCGCGTGCAGCACGTCGATCGTCTTCAGGTCGGCGGCGATGCGCTGCACGGCAGCGGCCACCGCGCCGGGGTCGGTGACGTCGCAGTTGTAGTAGTGGCCCGTGCCGCCAGCGCGGCCGCACTCGGCCGCCACCTCTTCGCCTTCGCCGTCGCGGACGTCGAGGACGGCGACGTTCGCACCCTCGGAGGCGAAACGCAGCGCGGTGGCACGGCCGATGCCGTGCGCACCGCCGGTGACGGCGACCACCTTGCCGGGAAACCTGTTCACGGTCTCCTCCTCCAGGCTCGATATCAGCGGCTATGGCGTTCAAATTGGTCTAAAGGTTTAACTTCTGGCCGTCTAACCACCATAGTGAACGCCCCTCACCCTGCATCCCTGACCCGATGAACCCGTCGTCAAAGCGACGGCGGCAGGAGAGGAAGTGGTCTCGTTGGCTACAAGTGCCCCGGCCGCACAGCATGTGGGGCTCAAGGAGAACGAGACGCGGAGGCAGTCGGACCGGATGGGAGACACCGACGAGGAAGAGTCCGCCGGCCAGCAGGAGACCGAACCAGCGGGCTAAATTTAGGGCAACTCTATTTTCAGCCGGACAGGGATCATGGGGCTTCGTGAGCTGAAGAAGGAACAGACCCGGCAGCTGATCGCGGATACCGCCTGGCGGCTGTTCTCCAACCGCGGGTTCGACCAGGTGACGGTCGCCGAGATCGCTCGCGAGGCGCAGGTTGCCGAGGCGACGGTGTTCAACTACTTCGCCAGCAAGGAGGACCTGTTCTACTGGCCGCTGGAGGCGTTCGGGGCACGGCTGGTCGAGACCGTCGGCGCCCGGCCTCCCGGCGAATCGGCGGTAGCGGCGTTCCGGCGCGCGCTGCTCGCCGATGGCGGCTTGCTCGCCGAGGCCGAGGGCGGTGCCGCCCAGGCGGCGCAGCGGCTGCGCACGGTCAACCGGGTGGTCGCCGGCAGCCCCGCCTTGCGCGCTCGTGAGCAGCAGGCGAGCAACCGCACCGCCGAGGCTCTCGCCGCGGTGCTGGCCGCTGACGGCGGCGTGCCGGAGAGCGATCCGATTCCGCTGATGGTGGCCAACGCACTGCTGGGAGCGCAGCGCGCCCTGCTTGAGTACGCGCGTCGCCGGGTGCTCTCCGGAGCCGACCTGGCTGGCCTCGCCGCCGAGGTCCGTCAGCACACCGCCGCGGCCTTTGCGCTGCTCGAGCACGGCCTCCGCGATTACGCGGTCAAGCCGGCCGGTTCATCGCCGTGATCCGCCCGCGTCCCCTATAAGGACGCGGGCCGGCCGGGCGGAACCACGCGTCCCAGCCGGCGTTGACGGCGGCGTCGGGATTGCCGGCCAGCGCGCGGACCCTCGGCTCACGGATAGCAGAGAAGGCCTGAACGTTGCGCCGCCCGTGGATCAGGCCAGCACGGCGGTCTTCGGTGAGCGAGGCGTCTCGCGGGTCGTTGGACGGCAGCCAGTGCGACAGCCCGCCGCTGGCCACGACCAGCACCCGGCCGGCGTTGGCCGCCCGGATCCCCGCGCCGAGCGACCGGCCCAGCGCCACGCATCGGCCCATCGACGGCAGCGGCGGGGCGGCGGTGTTGACGACCAGCGGGACGAGCGGGACGTCGGCCTGGCCACGGACCATGTCGTAGCTCTGCGCGATGCCGTGGTCGACGGTGAGTGCATAGGACAGCGCGATGTCGAATCCGTCGCGGGCCAGGCCGTCGCGGATCGACCAGGCGAGCGCGGAAGCAACCGGCAGCGGGCCGGAGCGGCTGCCGAAGTCCCCGAACCCCGCACGCCTCGGCCTCCTCCACGCCGAGCACGAACGGCGGCATCGCGTCGTAGAAGTTCGCGTGGAAGTGGTCCGGGCCGATGACCACCAGCGCATCCGGGGCAGCGCGGCAAACGGCGGCGGCGACCCGGCCGGCGTCGGCCAGGAACCGGCTTCCGGGCGCGTCCCCGCCCGGCGGCGGCAGCATCGTCACGAACGGCGAGTGCGACATGCCGGCCATGCCGATGATCTCGCTCACGGTGCCGCCTCGTCCGCTACGGTCTCCCGCGCCGCTGCGTCTCCCGCGCCGCTGCCGTCTCCCGCGCCGCTGAGGTCTCCCGCGCCGCTGAGGTCTCCCGCGCCGCTGAGATCTCCTGCGCCGCTGCCGTCTCCCGCGCCTCGCCGTGCAGCAGGAAGTCGCGGTGCACCCGCAGGAACTCCTCGCACTTCTCCCACTGCGGCCAGTGACCGGCGTCCTCGATCACGTGCAGGCGGGCGCTGGACAGCCACTCCAGCAGCATCGCCGCCTCGTCCAGCCCGCCGGTCGGGTCGTGGTCGGTCCACAGCAGCAGGGTCGGCGCGCCGATCTTGCCGACCCAGCCGGTTCCCAGGCGAAGTCCTTGCGCACCTCGGGATCCTGCAGCACGAGCGTGTTGCTGATCGCGCGCACGAAACCGGGCCGGCGGCGTGGGCAGCGGGCCGGCGGGTGGCACGCGCCGCAACTCCAGCAGGTCGGCGTTGATGGCCGTGACGAGCGCCTTCGCCGCCGCCAGCCCGTCGGGACCGACGTGCACCGACACCGGGCAGCGCAGGTTCGGAGCGCCGCCGACCGGGGACTCCGCCGACCGGAGATGGAGCAGCAGCACACCCTCACCCTCGTCGGTGAGGCCCAGCATCACCCTGTGCAAGTCACCCAGCAGCGTCCAGGTTCTTGTCATCCTCGGCGCTCAACGGGGAGACGACGACCCGGCCCTCCGCATAACGCACCGCCGCCGTCGAACCCCACAACTCCAGCACAGGCCCTCCGCCTTTGCCACTCCAGACCGGATTGCCGCTCCCCGGCAGCATTATGTCCGATTTCTCCGTTCGCCAACGTGTCATTCGCTCGTCCGGAGAGAGTGTCATTCGCTCGTCCGGAGAGCGGCGTGACGATAGTGCCCCGGCTTAGTCCGGCGATAACCGGACAAAGGCGGGGCAATGATGACCGGTTCGCTGCTTTACCCGTCGCGGGTGATGTGCGGGTGGCCCGGTCCGGCCAGTCTTCCGTCAAGGACCGGGTCGCAGGTCGCCGGGAGGGAATGACCCGTGAAGACGAGGCTGGCCGATGCGGCGGTGCCGGATGCGGGGTCGCCGGACTCCGGGCTCGCGTGGCACACCCTGAGCGTCGAGCAGGTGCTCGGAGCCGAAGAGGTGTCCGCGCACAGCGGCCTCAGCACGGCCGAAGCGGCGGCGCGTGCCGCCAGGTTCGGCCCCAACGAGCTCTCCGCCGCCAGGGCGGAGCCCCGATGGCACGCGTTCGTCCGCCAGTACTACGACCCCATGCAGATCGTCTTGCTCGCGGCCGGTGTCCTCAGCATCTTTCCCCTCAGGCAGTTCGGTACCGGCCCGCTGCTGATCCTGCTCACGCTGGCCAACGCGGTTCTCGGCCTGCAGCAGGAGGGCCAGGCCGAGCACGCGGTGGCCGCGCTGCAGCACATGATGATCGTCACCGCCCGGGTTCGGCGCGACGGCCAGCAGGCGGAGATCCCTTCGCAGCAGCTTGTCCCCGGCGATGTCGTCTCGATTGAGGCGGGCGACATCGTTCCGGCCGACGGCAGGCTGCTGCAGGTAGCGATGCTGGAGGTCGCCGAGTCCGAGCTGACCGGGGAGAGCGTTCCGGTCGCCAAGGGCACGGCCCCGGTCGGCGAGTCTGGCACGCCGCTGGGCGAGCGGACCGGCATGGTGTACATGAACACCTCGGTCACCCGAGGGACCGGCGAGTTCGTGGTAACCGCGACCGGGATGGCGACCGAGGTAGGCCACATCTCGGGCATGCTCCAGGCGCAGGCGACGGTCAAGACCCCGCTCACCCGCCAGCTCGACCGGCTCTCAAAGCAGCTCCTGCTGGTCGCGGGCGTAGCGCTGATCGCGTCGATGGCCGTCAACCTGTACCGCGGCTACACCTTCAACGCAGTGTTCAACGCGGCCGTCGCGTTCGCGATCGCGGCGGTCCCGGTTCAGCTGCCCACGGTGGTGACGGCGATCCTGGCGTGGGGGACCCAGGCTCTGGTCAAGGCCGGGGCGATCATGAAGCAGCTCCGTTCGACCGAGACGCTGGGCTCCACTTCGGCCATCAACACGGACAAGACCGGGACGCTCACGCTGAATCAGATGACCGCGGTCCAGATGGCGATCGCCGGGCACCGCTACACGATCGAGGGGAGGGGCTACTCGGCCCACGGGCGCATCAACCGGGTCGCCGGGCAGGCCGAGGTCCCGCTGGATGCGTTTCTGATGCCAATGGTGCTCGCCTCCGACGCGGTGCTTAATGACGGCGAGCTGATCGGCGACCCGACCGAGGGAGCGCTGGTCGCGCTGGCCGCGAAGGGCGGCATCGATGCGGTCTCGACCAGGCAGGTGTATCCGAGGCTCGCCGAGCTCCCCTTCGACGCGGAATACAAGCTCATGGCGACGTTCCACAGCATGACCGATGAATCAGGGAACCCGGTGCTGCGCTGCCTCGTGAAGGGGGCGCCCGATCAGCTCCTGGCCCGTTCCGCCACGGCCCTGGATCCAGATACCGGGCCGGTTCCGCTCGACGGTCAGCTCCGCGAGCTGTTTCTGGCCGAGAACGACCGGCTCGCGGAAGAGGGCCTGCGGGTCATAGCCACCGCGCGCCGGGACTTCGACCCGGAGTCCTTCGATCCCGAGGCCGAGCTGCTCCCGCTGGTTTCCGATCTGGAATTGCTCGCCCTTGTCGGGATCGTCGACCCGCCGCGCCCCGGCGCCCGGGCATCGGTGGCGCAGGCTAAGGCCGCCGGAATCGAGGTTCGCATGATCACCGGTGATCACGCGGTCACCGCCGCGGCGATCGCCCGCCAGCTCGGCATCGACGGCAAGGTGATCAGCGGAGCCGAGTTCGCCGCGATGAACGAGGACGAGGCCGCGGACCGGATCGCCGACGTGGGTGTGATCGCCCGCGTCACCCCGGAACACAAGGTCCGCCTGGTGGACGTGCTCCGCCGCAAGGGCCAGATCGTGGCCATGACCGGCGACGGCGTCAACGACGCACCCGCGCTGAAGAGGGCCGACATCGGGGTCGCGATGGGCAAGGCCGGGACCGAGGTGGCCAAGCGGGCCGCGGTCATGATCCTGTCCGACGACAACTTCTCCACGATCACCAAGGCGGTGGAGCTCGGCCGGGGGCTGTACCACAACCTCGCCCGGTACATCCGGTTCGAGATGGGGTGCATGTTCGGCTTCATCATCACCTTCCTCGGCGCCAGCATCTTCGACATCGCCCACGGCGAGCCGCTCTTCCCGCTGCAGGTCCTGTGGGTGGCCTTCACCACGGTGACGATCCAGTCGATCGGGCTCGGCTACAGCCATCCTCCCGAGGGCCTGATGGAACGCCGGCCCCGCGCGCCCGACCAGCCGATCCTGAGCCGCGGAGTCCTCATCTGGCTCGTCTCGGCCGGCCTGGTCATGGCGGTCTGCACGCTGAGCCTGGTCAGCTGGGCGGAGGACGCGCACACGCTGACGATCGCCCGGACGATGGGCCTCGTCGTTTTCTCGCTGCTCAACCTGTTCTTCTCGATCGAGGCGAAGGACGAACGGGAGTCAGCGTTCTCGCTCAGCACGTTCTCCGACCGGACGTTCCTCCTGCTGGCCGGCCTTTCCCTGCTCCTAACGATCCTTGCGACCATCGTGGGGCCGTGCCAGGCGATCCTGAAGACCACGGAGCTTGACGAGAGTCAGTGGCTGCTGTGCGCGGGCGTGGCGCTCTCGATCGTCGCGGTCAGCGAGATCCGGAAGGCGGTGCTGCGGCGCCGGGGCACCCGCGCTCGTCAGGGCCACCGCCCTTGACTAACGTGCTATCAATATGATATCACTTTAGTTAGCGACCAGATGGCAGCCGCCACGGTCGGCAGGAGGTATCCCGATGAGCGCAACCAACGACTACACCGCTCCCAGAGGCCTGCGCGGATGGTGGGCGTCTCCGCCGCGATCCGGCATGCGGCGCCTGATCATTCCGTATGAGTACCGTCACCTCCGCGGGTTTGGGGTCACGCGTATTGCCGGTGGCAGTGTCGCGACCGCGGCGGGCATCGTGTGCCTCTCGTACGGCGTCTACGCTTGGGCAGCCTTCTTCCTGGTTATTGCGGCGGCGAACATCGCGGGTGGTTCCTGGTACCTCAATATCGCTCGCTCCGAATCTGCCGGAACCTGAAATCAGCCGCGGCCTCACCGGCGCTGGGCTCCCCACGGATTGATGATGACGAACTGCCACCAGGTGACGGGAACCTCGTTGCTGGAGACGACGACGAAGCCCGGCCGGCCATCGGCGGCGACGTCGTCGCCCACGAACGCCTCGAAGTCCTGAGTGCCGGGACTGCTTTGCGTGACGGTTGTCGAGCACGTCGTGCCGGAGCCGCAGATCGCGAGCTCGGCGCCGGTTGTCTCGCTGTAGATCGTGATGTAGTACGGGGTCGGCCCGACGTTGGCGTTCGTGGTCGCCGTGAGCGTGACCGGCCCTCCGGCCAGCGGATCCGGCGAACTCGTCGCCAGCGAGACGGAGAACCCGTCGCCCGCGGCGGGGCCGCCGGGGCCGGGGCACCACCGCCACGGGCCGCCGGGTCCCGAGCGCCACCACAACGGCCGACCGGGTGGCACGGTTTCGGGCTCCGGTACACATTCGGGCAGACGAATAAGGCTGTTTTCCCTTAGGGGGGGTGGAATGGCATTTCCCTTAGGGGCCTAAATTTATCCGCTCTGACCAGGCATTAATTAAGTGGTCTTGGCGACCGGTGCATATGGACAGCAAATCCGCCGCATACTGCCTCTGGATGCGGTTCGCGACACGAGGCTAGCCGATCACACCAGCTCGTGAGCTTGAGTGGCCTGAGCCGTCGAGGAGGCCGGAAACATGCCAGGGCGCCATCGAATTCCCAAGAAGTCTCTGCTCGCGAGCGTCGCAGCGCTCGCCGTGGCTATCGGCGGCGGCACCGCGATGGCGCTCTCTACCTCGGGCGCCCAAGCCGCCACCACGACGCTGTGCCAAGAGGAAACATCGCCGGTCTCCGGCGGGACCTACACGGTGCAGAACAACGAGTTCGACTCGAGCGCGTCGGAGTGCGTCGGCACCGACGGCAATGCGGACTTCTCGGTGTCGAATTCCTCGATCGCCAACGCCACCGATGGCTCGCCCGGGGCCTATCCATCGATCTATCAGGGCTGCCACTGGGGCAACTGCAGCTCCGGCGGCCTAACCTCGACACCGATCCAGGTAGCGGACCTGACTGCGGGCGCGGTGACCACGAGCTGGAGCACCACCCAGCCCGGTGGCAGCAGTGACTACGACGTGGCATATGACATCTGGTTCAACCAGACGCCCACGACCTCGGGCCAGCCCAACTGCGCGGAGATGATGGTCTGGCTCAACCACAACGGCAGCGTCCAGCCGTTCGGCTCACAGGTCGCAAGCGGCATCAGCCTCGGCGGCCACACCTACGAGGTATGGGAAGGCGGGCAGTCTTTCGGCGACACGGTCACCTACGACATGACCACGGCTGCCACGTCGGTCAGCAACCTGGATGTCGGGACGCTGGCACAGGACGCGGTCAGCCGCGGCTACATCTCACGTTCCTGCTACCTCATCGACGTCGAGGCTGGTTTCGAGCTCTGGCAGGGCGGCGCGGGCCTGGCGACCGACTCGTTCTCGGTGAACGTGGCGGGCGCTGGTTCATCCCCCACGCCCTCCCCGACCCCGACGGCCACTCCCACCCCCTCCCCGACCCCGACGCCCACCCCGACCACGGCCGGCTCCGGCGCGTGCTCGGCGAGCTACTCGACGGTGTCCGCGTGGCAAGGCGGCTTCGAGGGGCAGATCACCGTCACCAACACCGGCCCAAGCGCACTCCATGGCTGGAACCTCGGCTGGACCTTTCCCGGCGACCAGGAGATCAGCAGCCTGTGGAACGGCAACGACACCCAGTCCGGCGCGGCGGTAACGGTCAGCAACGCCTCCTATGACGGCAGCGTGGCCCCTGGAGCGACGGTCACGGTCGGCTTCACGGCCACCAACAGCGGTGACACCGCGCCCGGCATCACGATCTCCTGCACCTGACCGGCGGCCCGGTGGGCTGGAGTCACTGCGGCGCCCGGAATCGGTCAAGGTCGGCGTCACTCGCCGAGTAAGGCCGGCGAGACAACCGGGACTGGAGTTCCCACATCCTGCGCTCCTGCTCGAGGGTGGCGGGCATGGCGAGACCCAGGGCATCGGCCAGCGGTTTACGGCCGATATCAATCAGGCCGCGGAACGCCGCTGCCCACTCGTCTGTCGCCTCGACCGCCAGCCGATACCAGAGCGGGATCAGCACAGCGGGCACGACGATGGCCACGATCGGCCCGGCCGGATGGCCAGGCGCGGCTATCAGGGCTGCCACGCCGCACACCGCCAGGATGAGCTGCCCGTAGATGAGGCAGATGAAGAAGTCGACGCCGGCGCGGCTCGCATCGACCCGCTTCCGCGCACTCCTTGGCACCGTGCCTGCCAGGGCGTTCCACATGGTCACGGAGTCGAGCCGATAGCGGTCGTAACCGTACTCCTCGAAGCGCCGGATCGCGTTTCCGAGCGACGTAGGGAGCACCTGCCCGTCGGCGACGGGATACCGGCGGCACTTTTCTGCGAGCAGGGAGATGGTGACCGGACTGAGTTCGCGATTGGCTTCCGGGATCTTCCTGAGGGCGGGATCCGCCCTTAGCTTCGCGAGCTCAGCCGCGTCGCCCTCGCGTGGCGAGCCTTGTGCCTCCCGGAAGGCGAGCCGCGCGAATTGCAGGCGCTTGTCCAGCAGGTGCTTTCGCTCGATGTGCCGATGGAGACGCCATCCGCGCAGACGTCGCGGCATACCGCGGTAGCCCTCGAGCACCCGGTAGAGCGGCGTCTGCAGAGCGCTCAGCACAAGACCGCCGATCACCGCCGTGGCCAGGAGGGCCAGGGCCATTTCTGGCCCGCTCGCCGAGGCGAGCGGGCCGAGCCAGTGAACGTGTCGCAAGGCTGGCAGGACGAGGAATCCGAACAGCACCGAGTTGAGCGCCGTCGGGAGTATCCATCCGGCGACGAGTTCCCATCCGCCGCCCAGAAGGCTGGTGATGATCGCGGTCATGGCTCAGGAGTCATCGTTGCCGTCGGAGTCATCGCTGTCGTCGCCGAAGGAGGTTCCGGGCGGCCCTACCCGTGCCCGCAGGGAGTTGGCCAGCCGCGCCCACGCGTGGTCGGTTGCCAACCCCGTTCCCGGCCGCGAGCGTGTTTCCCGATCCGCGAGGGCCCGCAGCACCGGGCTGGTGACCGGCAGCGCGCTTACGAGCAGGTCCACGATGCGTTCGACGATCTTGGCGTAGGTTCGGGGACCGGCGCCGTAAGCGAACTCGGCGACCAGGTTCCGAAGTCTGCTGGCCTCGTCCGGCTCCAAACTGCCCAGGACGTCGTCCCACTGCTCGGCCAGCGTGGTCATCGCACTTAGCAGGCCCATGTCATTTGGCTTTCTGAGTCGCGTTCATTTGGTGAGCTCATGGCGGGCGACGGCGGCGCGCGCTTCATCAGCGGTGGCCTGGTCCATGCCGCCGATCTGCAGGTCGAAGCGGACCTCCCGGCCCGATCCTGGCTCGGTCGCGTGCACGCTGAGCAGGCCCGTCTCGCTCATCGAAAACGTGAGGTCTATCGGGGAGCCCGCGGGCAGCCCAACCAGCGAGCGCAGCCGCCCATGGCCAACGCGGACGTTGTCAGCCAGTTCTTCGGAGTCGACGCCCGGCTTCTGCTCCCAGACCTCGATCTCGACCATGGGCTGGTTATCGATGGCGGTGGCCACCTGGACCGGTCCGACCGTGGTGGGCAGCGGGGTGTTCGCCGGCAGCAGGTGCACGATGTAGGAGCGCGCCTTGACCGGGTTGGTGTGGAACAGCGGGTCGTTCTGGTCGCTCACCTTGACGCCGAAGCCCCGCGGCACGACGGTGGCCACCCGCCGGGAAATCATTTCCTCGGCTTTGTCCCGGCTGACCCCCAGTGTGGCTGCGACCTCTTCTGTCGCTTCTGACGCGGCCGCGCCGGAAGCCTGCCCAGTCACAGGTCCCGCGGCCAGCCCAGCTTTCTTCCTCGCCCCGGCTGTCATCGCGAACAATGCCGCCCCCCGGGCCACCGCGAGGTCGGGCTCGTGCCACCTGACCTCCACGCCGAACTGCTTCTTGAGCTGGTCAGCGACGGCGGGCGCCCTCGTCATCCCACCCACCAGGACGGCTTCGCTGATCTCGGGCACGCCCTTGCGCTGCGCTTGCTCGATGTTCCGCCGGGTGATGGTCAGCGCGCGATCCAGGAGGTCGCCGGTCAGTTCCTCCAGCCGCTCGCGGCTCAGGTCCACCGGGGCGACCTGGCCGCCGAAACGTATGTTGCGCCGCACCGACGATCTGCTGCTCAGGTCCTGCTTCATGGACTCGGCCGTGATCGCGAGATCCTGCATGAACTGCTCATCGGCCGTGGGGTCGAGTCCGGGATTCTCCCGGGTGAACTCGGTCAGCAGATACGTTTTGATCCGCTCATCCCAGCCGGCGCCGCCGAGCTGCTTGTCTCCGTCGGTGCAGATGACCGTTACCTGACGGCCATCCATCTTGATGACCGTCGTGTCGAATGTGCCGCCACCGAGGTCGAACACCAGAACGTGCCGCACGTCGTCCGCGGCCAGATAGTCCTGGTAGGAAAGGGCGGCCGCGACCGGTTCCGGCAGCAGCTCCAGGACGGTAAGGCCAGCCCATTCGCCGGCGCGTCTGGTGGCCTCCCGTTCGGCCACACCGAAGTAGGCCGGAACGGTGATAACAACGTCACGGACCGGCTCGCCGCATTCCTCCGTCGCGCTGCGGGCGAGGTCGCGGAGTATGAACGCCGAAATCATCTCCGGCGAGTACTTCTGCTGGTGGTAGGTGAATGACTGGCCGGCTTGCCCCATCTCCCGCTTGACTAGCTGTGCCACAAGGTGCGGGGCGAGCACGGCGACGTCCTTGGCGGCCTGGCCCACCGTGACCCTGTCCGGGCCCTCGAAGTACACGACCGAGGGCGTGGTTGCCTTCCCGAGCGAGTTCTTGACGATCGCCGGCCGCCCGGTGGCGTCAATATAGGAGATGCAGCAGTTCGTGGTGCCAAGGTCAATACCGAACGTCGTCATGTCCACGCCACCCTTTCGCGCGTGCTACTGCCCCTGGTAGGTAAAGGCCGCCCAGAATTCCGGCTGAGCCAGGTCGATCGTGCGCGCCATCTCGGCGATTTTCGGGCGGAACGACTCCGGAAAGGTCCGGCGCGGATTCAGCATCCACGCCTGAGTGCTGCGCAGCGCGATCGATGGATCGTCGTAACCGGAATTTAAGTAGTGATGGAACATGGTCATGAAGGCCAGGGTTGGCAGGTCGTCGACCGGCCAGCGCGCGCCGACCGTTCCGGCCGCCCCGGCCGCCAGAAAGGACGTGGCCAGCGTCAGTGCCTCGTCGTGATGGCCGTCGGTCAGGTCGCTGCCGCAGGCGGCCAGCACGACGAGGCAGCCGGGTGTGTCGCGGGGTCGGTCCCGCGTTTGCCGCAGGATGTCCCGCATGCTGAGCGTCTCCCCATCCTCGAGGAGCAGGCGTCCGTCCACCGGCCGGGCGGTCGGCTCGGCATGACACCCCAGGTGCAGCAGTGAGGCTCCGGCCTCCCGGGGCCGCGGAAGCAGATCGCGGACGTTCCCGGGCGAGGCCGCGTGCGCCAGGTCGTCATCGCCGCCCAGCAAGATCCCGGCCGGGTAATAGCGACGGTGGATTTCCTGGACCTCCTTGGACGCGAAGTACAGCCCGCTCTCCGGCACCCGGACCAAAGCCGCCTCACTGTCCCACCGGCGATGGCCGTTCCGGCAGGCGTCGGTGAACTGCCGCGCCGAGGCTGCGTAGGAAAGGACCGCGTCCTGGCACGCGTACCGGAACCTGCCGTCGGCCACCGCCCGCCGGGCCGCGTGCCACGGCACCAGGCCGAGCTCGCCGACCGGGATGAGCACCAACCGGACTGGGTGGCCCGGCCTTCCCGCGACCGACCCCAGCACTTGTTCCATAGCGGCCGTCCAGGCCCAGTCGCTCAGGTCTCCCAGGGCTCGCTGCCAGCGGGAGCGCACCTCGCCGGCGGCGGTCGGCGCGTTCTCGCGCAGATCCTGCTGGGCCTCGGCGAATATGGCGGCCGGCCCGCGCGGAACAAGCGCCAGCCGGGGCAGGCGGATCTCGCGGACCCCGCCAGCGTCGTCGATGACGAGCGCCAGGCCTGCCGCGGTCCCCTCCCGCGGCGCCAGGTAGACGAGGGCTCGCGCGCCGACGGTGCTCAGAGCCTGGGCGATCTCGGTCACCGGTGGCGGCGCAAGCAGCCGGTCAAGCCCGGTGCCAGCCAGCGCCTTGATAACACGGTGCCGCAGGTCGCTCGGCACCCAGACCTCCGGCGCAAAGGCCATCCCCGCTGCTTCGGCCGGTCCTTGCTGTGATGCAGCTAGACCGGGAAGAAGATCCCACGGCTCGGGACCGGCCGTCTCCGCCGCAGCCAGGGCCTGCTCCCACTCCACGGCGAGCTCGCCGTGGCCCGCCTCACCGAGGACGGAGGCCACGCTGGCGTCGGCGGTCGCCGCGTGCAGCACCATGCCCCGTCCTCGTTCCAGGGCCTCAACTGCGGCCTCGACGTTGCCATCGGCCAGGCACCAGCGCATAACCGACGCGGCCTCCCCGGCCGCATTTACCGCCGCGTCGAAGGCACGGTCCGTCGTGCTCTGCAGCAGCACGGTGATTGAGTGCTCCCGCAAGGCATCCTGGCCCAAGGCCACGGCGCGGCGCCGGTCCTGAAGGTTCCTGTCGCCTCGCTCGTAGTAGCCGAGGGCGCACATGAACAAGATCTCCGCGAGCAGGGATCCGCCGTCGTCATCGGCCAGCCTGCGTGCCTCCTCCAGCCGGCTGATCATGCCGCTCAGGTCGTTGCGGTCGCGGGTGAGGTCATACCGCATGCGCAGCACCATCGCGAGCATGCTCAGCAGCCTCTGGCGATGGTTGGGAATGCTGCTGGCCGCGCAGGCCTCGGCCAGCAGCGCGATCCCGTCGTTGGCGATGCGCCGGTCTCTGATCAAGATCCCCTGCATCGCCCGCGCGTTCCCCGCGGTGCCCAGGTTCATCGCATACAGCGGGTCATCCCGGGGCGTGGCCGCTGCGATCGCCACAGCAGCGTCGGCGGCCTCGCCGATGAGCTCCTCGTCCGGCGGGTCGTCCACGGCATGAGTCCCGTACCTGCTCATCCCGCCGCGCACTACCCGCAGCAGGTTCAGGTCGCCGGCCACGGCCTGCCGAAGAGGATGATCTTCGGGCATGCGTTCTCGCGTGGCCTCCATCTGTGCGGCCATCTCGCGCAGCCGTGCGTCGTCCACCTGCTCGGGATTCCTGATGGCCGGGCCGGCGGCGAGCATAGCCCGAACGTTCAGCAGCAGCGGGTCGTCGGCCGCATCCTCTCCGGCCATCCGTACCATCTCGCGGCCGTAGTACATCGCGGCATCCAGGTACTGAAGCTCACCCTCCTGGAGGTACAGCTGGCCGCACAGGGACATCAGGCAGATCTGTATGAGCCGGCTGAAGGCGGGGTTCGGCGGGGCCAGGTCAGCCGCGCGCCGGACTCGTCCCACCCCGGCTCGCAGCAGGTTCCCGTCTGGAGCCAGCGCTCCCTCGACGCCCTCCACCATGCCAAGCAACGCGTGATTGGCCGCCTCGTTCAGCTGGCTGGCCGCCGGACGTGCGATCGCGGCGTCAAGCTGCTGACGCAGCCTCTGCAGGCGCGCCATAGAGCTGTCGGGGTTAAAGGCATGGCTGACCAAGAGCCCGCCGAGACGGATGAGGACGTCGGCCCGGTCCGGATGGTCGTCCGGCACTTCGTCCAGGACCGATTCGAGCAGCGTGATCGCGGCCCCGCTCTCCTCCGCGGTGGGCTGCCTTGCTCCGAGCGGGAAGCCGAACGCCCCCCCAAGGATGCTGTTCAGGACCGGCAGCATGGGGTGCTCGTCGCCGAGTTGCCTGACCGCCGCGACGAGCGAGTCGACCGCTGGGCGCAAGGCGTGCCCTCCCGCCTCCGGTGCGGCCTTCGCCCCACGGAGCAGGTCAGCCATCCCGTGCAGGACACCGGCGTCGGGATCATCAGCGGGGGTCATACGGAGGACTTGCTCCATCGCCTCGACCAGAGCCTCAGCGCCGCCATCGTTGAGCCCTCCGTCTTCCAGCGACATCCTCGCGACGCCGCGCAGCGACGCCACAACGTGCGCGTAGCCGGTGGCCGCTGGGTCCGCGATCTGGTCGAGGTGCTCGAGGGCGGCACGCGCGCTGTCTGGCGACGGCCGTCCCGACCCCCTGGCCAGGATGCGGCCCGCCTGGCCGGGGTCGATGCTGGCTGACCGTTGGCGCAGGCCTTCCGGTGCCGCGCGATAGATGAGCACGCACGCCGTGAGCAGGTGGCAGAAGTTCGCGATCGCGGTATCCGGCCCCGGCTGGTCCAGGATCTCCTCGAACCCGGACAGCGCTGCCTGGGCGTCTGGCTCGCTTCCGGCGTAACAGGTGAACCGGAGGGCAAGGGCCGTCGCCAGCGCGTAACGCACCTGGAGCCACAGCGGATCGTCGGTGATCGCCTCGCTCCGGTCGCTTTCGTTGCCGTCCCTTTCGAAGCGGCCGGCCAGTGCCCCTCCGAGCCCGGCGGTGACGTCGGGACCCGGGTCTCCGGGTGCGGAGGCGGCCTGCGCCAGCAGGGAAATGGCTGCCTCCAGGTCGTTCTCGGCACCGGTATCGCCGCCGGGCTGTGCAGGATTCGCCCCCGACCGCATGAGGAACCGGGCGTACAACATCAGGCCGAGTTCTCCGCCGATGTTCACCGCTTCACGGCCGAGCGCCTCAGAGAGCGCGTGCCCCGCAGACTCGATGGCCTCGTCGAGTTCCTCGGCCGACCACTCATCCTCGGCCTGGGGATCGTCCGTCATGCATGACCGCTTTTGGGGTTGAGGCTCGCTGCCATGCTCGCGATCCCCGCCGCCAGGTCCTCCACCCGGACCACCTCGGCGGTCGACGCCTCCTCGGACGAGACGTCACCGAACTCGCGGGCCGCCAACGGCCCGAGCCCTCGGGTCACGAACCTGATGTCCTCCGACTTCATCTGCGCGACCTTCGCCAGGACCTGCTCCCTGGGGCCGAGGTCGCCGTCGCCGAACAGCGCCACGACCCGGTCGCCGGTAAAGGCGCTGAGGATCTGGTGACAGCGCTGAAGCGGGCCGAGAAGGCTGGTTCCGCCGAGTGCGTGGTCTACGGGCTCGAGCACCTTGAGCGCGGCCACGCCATCGGCGGTGGGCTCAGCCAGCTCGACGACCCGCGTGTTCCACAGCATGACGCCGACGTTGTAGCGCGCGGCCACGGCCTCGGCGACGAACTGGATGGCTCCGCGCACCGCCTCGCGGATTGGCGTTCCGTCCATGGACCCGCTCACGTCGATGCACAGCATGACCGTGCCGCCGAAGCGGCCCTGCAGCGCACCGAGGTGCGGGCCGGGGGGTATCTGGGTTACGCCCGGGGCCGTGAACGGGCGCCGCAACCAGCCGGTCACGGCTCATCCCCTGACCGCGGTCATGCCGACCACCTTGGTCAGCCGCTCGGTTTCCACGCTGTCCACCACCCCCTCGACGAATGCCTCGAGCCTCAGCTCGCGGCCCGATACGGGCTCATGCGCGACCACCGTCAGCCGCCCGTCGATGGCGATCTTGACGGTGATCCTGATAACCGAGCCAGCGGGCAGTGAACCGATCTTGGTCAGCTCTCCGTCGAGGACCCGGCGGTTGTGTGCCACCTCGTCCGAGGGCGTCGGTCCCGCCTGCTCGAAGACCTGAATACGCACCGATTCCTGGTCGGCGAGGATGGTGCCGAACCTTTCGTCGGTCCTGGTAACCGGCAGCGGTGTGTTCGCGTGCACCAGGTGTTCGACGAAGCTCCGCTCGCCCGACGGGTCGTGGCTGTCCTCCACCAGGATCCCGACGGCGCGCGGCGTGACGGTGCTGATCTTTCCAGCACCGGTGGCACCGCGCCCGGAGGACCGGGCGAGCGCGGTCAGCTGGGTAGTGGCCAGCAGCTGGTGGGCCCGCAGGGCGGCGCCCTTCGCGACCGCCAGGTCGGGTTCCGTGAGCCGGGGGGCCATGCCGAGGACCGTGGTCAGGCGGGCGGCCAGCGCCGGGATCCGGCTCGATCCGCCTACCATGATCACGTCGCTGACCGTGGGGGCGCCCGCCGATCGCGCCGATGCCAGGACCCGCTCGATGATCTCCGTGGTCGTGTCGAACAGGTCGCCGCAGGCGGCCTCCAGATCCGCGCGGGTGATCGTCACCGGGACCCGCCGGGCCGGCGTGTTCACCACGATCTCGCGCGACATCCGCGTGCTCAGGTCGCGCTTGGCGGATTCAACATCCAGAGCGAGGCTGCCGAGCAGCCGCCTGTCGTCGACGATCTCGTCGAACTCGGCGGCGGCCAGAACGTCCTCCAGTCGGCCGAGGACCAGATCCAGCAGGCGCTGATCGACGTCGGAGCCACCCAGTGAGTGGTGGCCGTCGGTGGCCAGCACCGTCACAGCACCATTGGTGATCCGCAGGACGGTGGTATCGAACGTGCCGCCGCCCAGGTCGTAGACGAGCACGGTCCGGTCGCCAGCCGAGGTCAGCCCGTAATGCGCCGCCGCCGCTACCGGCTCATCCAGCAGCTCGAGCACGTCAAGCCCGGCGATGACCCCGGCCTGGTAGGTCGCTTCCCGCTCGGCGAGGCCGAAGTAGGCCGGGACCGTGATGACCGCGCGCGGCCGCCCGGCTGCGCCGCCCGGCACGGCGGCGGCGAGCTGCCGCAGGATCAGCGCCGAGATCGACTCCGGAGTGTGTTCCTGGCCGCCCAGCTGCAGCGGGAACTCGGTCCCCATCTGCCGCTTGATCAGCCGGATGCCGCTGCCGGGATCGACGCTGATGGACTGTACCGCCTCCTCGCCGACCACGACGCCACCCGGTTCGAAGAACACCGCCGATGGCGTTATTTCGCTGCCAAGGGCGTTGCGGAGGATCACCACCTGGCCCTGGTCGTCGATGGACGCGACCACGGAGTTAGTGGTGCCGAGATCGATACCGAGAACGGGCCGGCTCACCGGGTGTTCACCCCCGTGTTGAGGTGCAGCCAGCTGACCACGGTGTTGGTGATCGGGCCGAGGCTGTGCAGCGGCCCGCTGCCGTGCAGGCCCAATCCGAACAGCAGCAGCACCAGAAGCGTGACGGCGACGGCCGTGGCACGGAACGCGATGTAGGTCGACGGGGTCTTCCTGGTCCTCATGGCCGGGCCTTCGTTGGTTCGTCTCGTGCGGGCCTGACGCGGTGCGGGCGGCCTGGCGGGTGCGGGTCTCGGGGTGGGTCAGCGGCGCCGGCCGGTTCGGGCTCGGCGGGCAGCCGCACGCCGCGGGAGGCCAGCAGCCAGCGCAGCGGCGCGCCCGGATCATGACCGCGGGTCGCCTGCGTGGCGGCCAGCGAGGCCACGGTGAAGTACCGGACCTCGGCGAATTCACGCCGAGCGGACAGGACGAGGTTATGGACGCCCATCGCGTTCAGCCAGTCCGCGATCGCGGCCGAGTCCTCGGGCGGCTCGATCCCGCCCCTGATCAGCAGGTCGGCCTTGGAGACCACGATGGCCAGCCGCTGCTGGGCTGCCTTCACGCCGCTGTCGCGCAGCCGCGAGACGACCTCGTTGTAGGCGGTCTCGGGATCGCCGGCCGCCGCGTGCGCCATCTGGACGACTGGTGCACTCTGCCCGGCCATGCGGTCCCTGATGGCGCCGACGGAAAAGGGGTCGAGCACGTACACGAGGCCATGGCCGCGGTCGAGGAATCCGAGCGAGTCGTACAGCTGCGCATCGCGGTAGTTCTCCCCGGCGGTGTCGAACAGGTGGACCAGGGTGCTGCCCGCTCCTGTGCCGAGCCGGCAGGTGATCGCGGTCGGCAGCGTCTGTGATGTCTTCACGGTGTCCCGTCCCGACCGGATGAGGCCGAGTGCCACGGTGGCCTGGTCCTTCGATTCCTCGTCCGGGAAGCCGAACGCGACGCCTGCGCGAGCCGTGGCGCTGATGAGGCTGTCCAGCCCGGCGTACAGGAAGCGTGTCTTTCCGGCCGACGTGTCGCCGAAGATCGGAACGCGGACGTCGCGCAGCGCCGCCGAGCCGGCGCGCAGTGGTTTGCCGCATTTCTGGCAGACCGCTTCCAGGTGCCACGCGGCGCGCAGCACCATCGTGGGCAGCAGCGTCCCGCAGCTACAGCGGCGGGTGAACAGGCCGAGCCGCCCGGGCCGCACGTCCCGGTGCAGCTTCTGGCAGCCGGGACAGCGGTAGGCGGGCCGCGGCGTGACGTGATAGCAGTGCGGGCAGGATGCTTCGGTCCGCATCCTGGCGTGCCATGCGCCCTCGGCACCACGGAGCAGCAGCACACCGGCGCCGAACGCTGCCGCGGTGACCCCGGCGCAGACCCACATGACGAGCGCGAACAGCCCGGCGAGCAGGAGCGTGGTCAGCCCCGCCACGAGCAGGCAGAGCAAGGCCGCCACCGAGACGGGCGCGAACAGGATCCAGATAAACAGGGTGAACGGCCACTTCCAGAGCTTGCGGTACCTGGCCCGCCGCTCGGCCTCGACCCGGGCGAGGTCTGCCCGCATCTGCCGGAGCGGGTAGAACGGCCAGGCCACGTCCGGCCCGAACTGCCCGGTCCCCACCGGGTGAGCCTTGACCCGCTCGGCCTGGTAGGCCGACGCCGCGATCAGGTTGGGGCGCCGGGCCAGCCCCGCCACGAGGCTGGCGGCGCTCAGCACCACGCCCACCAGAATCCCGATGCCCGTGAGGATCAGCAACACGAGGAGGACAAGGCCGCCATGGCTAGCGGTCCACACATTCGTCGCGGAGGGCTTCAGGCAGACGGGAATGGAGTCGGTGTCGCCCTGGGGATCCTGGGTTTCGCCGGACGGATTGTAGATCTTCACCCACTGCACGTAAGGGAACTGCTTGAGCGTGGGCACGATCTCGCTCGCCACGGTCGTGGCGGAACCGCCGCCGTGGCAGGAGCCGGCCAGGTAAACGCTGGCGACGCCATCGCTGATTTCCAGCCGTGTGACGCCGGTGGCCCCCGAGGACACGAACTGAAGCCCGCTGGCCAGTTCGGCCTGGGTCGGGCCGGCGAAGAGGCGCAGCAGCGCGCGGGTGGGCGTGGCCGACGGGCTCACCAGGCGGTCAACGGGCCGGGTGACGGACGCGCCGAACACGATGCGCGAGTTGACGAAGTAGTCCCGGAGCACGGCGGTCCGGCGCGAGGTGTGGACGTCGACGACGACCTGGTCGGAATGAGGCAGGGCAGCGACGTGGACCGGCTCGTCGCGGGCTAGTCCCACCCCGAGCTTGATCACACCCGCGCTGTCCTCGACGGTGACAACCTGGATCACGCCGGGAAGGGAGTACGTCCGCTGCGCCGGGCCGTAGCTGAGGTGCCCCGTGCTGTCGGTCCCGCTCGCCGGCGAGAACGTCACCAGCAACAGCGCGTTGCCCACGGCACTCACTCCAGGCCCCGGGCCGGTGGCGGGCAGCGCGGATACGTACCGGGCGCTGTGGCGCACGGGGAGCGCGCCCGCGAACTGGAAGGTGAGCTGGTCGTAGCCTGGATAGTGGGTGGCACTGATCGCGGTGAGGACCGGGAGCGGGGTGCTGGCCAGCGCCCCGGCCGGGGGAGCGGCCAGTGCCGCAAAACCCGCCAGGGCCAGGACGCCCAGGGCCCCGCGCAGCCGGGATCGGGCGGGCCGGGCCATCAGGCCTCCCTGCCGCGGAACCAGGGGCGTCGCGACCGGGCCGGCTCGTGGCCGGCCAGCTCCGCCCATTCGTCGGCCAGCTCCTGGCCGACTTCGGCCTGCACGGCCGTGAACCATTCCTCTTCCTGGTCCGGGCCGAGCTTGGATCCGAGCTCGCGGAACGTGGCCGCGATGCGCGGACGGAGTTTGTCCAGCTCCGGGTCGTGGGCCCAGTACACGCCCCACACAGCGGCGTGCATCCCGCCCGGTCTCGCGAGTTCGCGGCCCCACCGGGCGATGAAATGCGCCTGCAGGGTGGCGGGGAGGACGGCGAGCACAGCGGCGCCCAGACCGGGTGCCGGGCATTCGAGGCAGACGGCTACCAGGCTGGCCAGCCGTGCCTGTATCACCGCGGGCTCCGCCCGGCCAAGCTCCTTGACCCACCGACGGGCCAAGGAGCTGTCGTCCCCGAACCCGCTGCGCGCTGCCTCGATGAAACCGAGGACTTCACCGTCGGCCTTGAGGAGGTCGGCAAACAGCCGTCCCTTCGGTGCTATGCCGCGCCGGTCGAGCACGCCGAGCGCGTTAAGCGTCGCGGATGTCGGCCGCGCGCCCCTGCGCTCGATCTCGTCCACGGCCCGCTCGATGGCCTCGGGTGCGACGGCGACCGTTTCCGGCAGGGCCTGCAGCATCGCCAGGGCCTCGGCCGGGCCGAGGACTCGCCCCTCGACCAGCACCCGCTGCAGGCAGGCGAATTCCTCTCTGGCTCGCGGGCTGGCCCCGGCTTGCTGGATCAGCTCGTTCAGCCTGGACAGGCGCTGCTCCCCCTTTAGCGTGTGGATCGCGCTCACCTGGATGTAGCAGTCCAGGGGGTCAGCCAGGTCGCTCGGCCGGTGGACGAGATGCGGCCATAGCCGCTGCAGGGCATCTGCAATCCCGGCGACACCGCGCTGAGCGAGCCGTTCCTGGAGTTCGTCGTGGACGAGGTCCAAGACCGGTTCACGCAGCGCCCACTCGTCCGGGCGGTAGTCGCGCCGAGGGTGATCGACCCAGCCGATGGCGAAGGTGCTCAGCCGGTCCCGCAGCGGCGACAGCCCTGGCTCGACGCCATGACGCCGGCACAACCGAAGCAGCAGGTCGACCTCGGCGTCAGAGCCCAGAAGGATCGCCGACGACAGCTCGCTGTCGGCGTCACGACGTGCGCTGGCGTCGGTGTCGATGGGCGGGAGCGGATCGCCGCCGACGGCTTCTCCACCGCGCACCTGGGCGATTTCGGCGCCCAGCAGCCGCGCTCGCACCGCGGGGCGGTCGGTGCCGAAACGCTCACGAGCTGCCGCATCGTCGATCCATCGCAGTGTGGCGGCCGGGGCATCTGAGGCCATGATCCGGCGGACAACCTCGGAGCCGTGTTCCTGCTGCAGTTTGGAGTCGGCGTGCGAAAGCCAGTTGAACAGCGCCGCCGGCTCGTCGAGCGGAGCATCGGGGACGGTCAGGGCCCAGGCGGTGATCATGGCATCCGCGCCGTCCCGGTTCGTCTCCGCGCCGAGCAGCCCGGCGAGCTCGACGGCGTCGACGACGTCATACGGGTCTTCCGCGGCAGCGAATCGCCCGACCCAGAACCGCGCGCGGTCGCTGATCTCCGCCGCGTCGGAGCTGGCGTCGTCCGCGTCCAGGACAAAGGCCGAGCCTGCCGGCCGGGGAGAACATTCGGGTGCAGTTCCCTGGGCACGGCGATGATGCGCTGGCTGGCCTGTTGCGGATTCGAGCAGAACACCTTGAACGACACGTCCAGCGCCGCGCGGATCGGCAGCAGCAAGGTCGCCGCGGCGATCCACAGCAGCGCCTCGTCCGGCCCGGTTGCCGCGATGATCACCCGTCGGCCGGCGGGCTCCTCCATGACGCTCAGCAGCTTCGCTAACGCGGGTGCCCGGTCGGGCCGGCCGCGCAGCCACTCCGCGACCGCTTCGACCGTCATCGGCCCGAGCGGTGGCGTGTCCTCGTACTGAGGGCAGTCCGTACTGTCCCAGGCCTCGGCGCGCCAGAGCGGCGACCGCCACAGCTGCGCGGGCCGGGTGGGGCCGTAGCGGTCCGGGTCCCGGGTGAGCAGGCAGTCGGCGAGATGGTTGCCCTGCCGGGCACCCGTCGCCTCGGTTCCGACGTACCGGCTCTGGGCGGTCCCGTACCCGGCCTCCGCCGCGTGCGCGAAGCCGAGCGGGAACTCCTCGACCGCGCGGCGCTGCGCGATCCACGTGCTGGGCGCGTCGTACAGCAGCCAGGCCACCGCCATCTTCGCCTGAGCCGAGTCCACGCCGGCCGACTGCGCCTGCACCTGGAATCCGCCGCCGGCGCCACGGCCCGTCCCGGCCCGGCAGTCGGTGTACAGCAGGCGGTCGAATGCGCCGGCAGTCATGTCGCTGACACCGTCCCGGTCTTGGACAGCAGCCAGAGCACCGGGTCCTCCACCCGGTGCGGCTGCACACCGCCGGGCGCGACGCTCAAGGTCTGGTAGTTGGGCTCGGCGCCGAGCGCGGACACCCCGAAGTAGCGGTAGTCGGAATAGTTCAGCCGCAGGTGCATGTCGATGTCGGCGGCGTTCCACTCATGCAGCAGGGCCAGCATGTGCTCGTGCACGGCCTGGCCGTCGGCGTCCTCGTACGCCGGAAGCCCCGAGGGGCGCCCCATGATCGGGTTGGTCCGGTCCAAGCCAGGGTAGAAGGCGTCGATCTTGGTGAAGACGATCGCCACCGGGAGCTTGATCTTCTTCTTGTTCTTGACCTTGTACTCGGTCCGGAGCAACTCGGTGATGCGGGACAGGACGTCGAGAGGAACGTCGTCGCCGACCCCGATCGCGTTGGCCGGGAGGTTGAGCCTGGCACGCGCCCCGGGCATCGCGAACGGGTCGAGCGTGATCATCAGCGCATCGCAGACGGACAGGTACTCGAGCGTGAACGCGGTGTCGATGTCGTTCAGGTCCTCGCCCGCGGTATCCACGAAGGACAGGACGGTGGACCGCAGCCCCTGGCCGCGCATCAGCCGGGCAGACTCCTGGCGCCACCGGAGCACGATTGGCGTCGTTCGCTGGCGGGCCCCCGTGCCCTGCTTATCGGTGGCCGGCGGCAGCGTGCCCTGGCTGTACAGCGGCTGTTCGCGGCTGGCCTGGTAGTCGCTGAGCCCCTGATGGCCGTCCGGGTTGTCGGTCGCGATCCGGATGTCAGCCCCGAACCGCAGCCCAACATTCTCGCGCAACTGCTTGACCAGAACGGTCATCAGAACGGTCTTGCCGCTGTTCTTGGCCCCGACCAGGCCGATCATCGGGCTCTTGGAGTCGACGAAGTCGATCGGCAGGGCGGTGTGGCACTGCGGGCAGGCCCGGCGTTTCGCTGGCCCACCGCACTTGGGGCAGCTGGTCGAGGCGCTGCGGCCGGGCGCCGGCAGGAAGGTGGGATAGGTCTCCAGGTGGCTGCCGGTGAGCCGGACCCTGGCCTCGTCCTCTTCCTTCTTGCACTCGATGTTCCCGCGGCCCGCGCACTGGTAAGCCAGGCGCGATGAATCGACCTTCCGGAAGCAGAAGGGACACACCGTGATCGCCATCAGGCCTCCTTCAATTGGGAGATGGGCGGGTCCACGAGCCTGGCCTGGCCGCCCGCGACAAAACACCGGACCCAGTAGGGCCGCCTGACCGACCGGGGCACGGTTACCTGGTGCTCGGCCGGCACACCGGGCGCTAGGGCCAGGGCCGTGTCCAAGAGCACGAGGCCGCTGTCGGGGCTGGTCGGCATCACCCGGCCAGGCAGCGCGACCAGCTGGACGCGCACGCTCTGGCAGCCCTCGGCGGAGGTGAAGACGACCCGCTTTGAGCGGCCGCCGAACGGGCCGACGCTCGGCGTGGCCGAGATCGTGTACCTGATCTCGACGTCCATAACGCTGCCGATCACGTACTTCACCGGCGGGGACGTGAACGGCTCGTCGCCAGCCATGATCATCGCGCGGACCTCCACCGTGCAGGGTCCGCGGCCCAGCGGGACTCGTGCGCCTCCCTGTGACCGGTACTGGGCCTGCCCGAGCACGACCAGGTCTGCGTCGCCGTCGACCTCCCAGCTAACCTCCGCAAGCTGCACGCCGGGCGGCCATTCCCAGGCCACGGTCGCGTAGCTGGCGAACGGCGTGACGACGAGGCGCCGCACCGGCGCGGTAACTCCAACGGGCGTCGGGCGGCCCACCACGATGCCGGTGCCTCCGACCGAGAACGGCACGAGGTGGTGCACGCCCGGCGGCAACTCGGTCTCGATCGCCAGTTCGCCGTCGCGGCCCGCGATACGGCGCCCGGTCACCTCCGCGCCGAACCGCATCATGTCTTCTTGCGCCACCCAGGTCCCGAACGGCCAGATCGGTGGCGCGTCAGCCTGCATGATCCGGATCTCGGACTTGTCGACCGGAGTCCAGGACACGCGAACCCGCAAGGCGCCGCCGGCCTCGACCGTGCGCACCCGCAACCGGGGAAGCGGCTGCGCCTCGGACAGAGGTGTCGCGTTGATCTGCTCGACCGGCGAGAGCATTTCCCCGCCGTCCAGACCCCGGTAGACGGCGGTGATCTCGAAATGCTGGGCATCCCCTTCGCGGAGCCCGGTCAGCTGGCAGCTGTTCCCTCTGACGGCCACCGTGGCAGGCGGTTGGCCCGCGGCCGACCGGGTAGCCCGCACCCCTTGCGCATCCGGGTGTGTGGACCAGTGCACGGTGACCTCGGACGGGCCGACGGCGGCCTCCAGGTGTGAAACCGGCGGCAGCAGGGTGACCTGCGCCGTTGCGGGCCGCGAATTCGGGCGCCCGTCGGCGAGAGCGAAGACGCCGTACTGCACCGGCCTGGCAACCGGCGCATGCCCGTCGCGGCAGGAAGTCGACCGGTCTCGGTGCACCGCGGAACCGTCGCTGGGGTCTGCGGGCGGCCGCTGCAGCGTGCGCGTCACCACGTAGGTCGTGGCGTCGTCGTGCCCGGGAGCAGGCTGCCAGAACAGCCTGACCTCGGCACCCTCACAGATCGCGCGCAGGCCGGCCGGCGGCGCCAACGGCACCGCGGCGAGCGCCTCGGTGGCGTCATCGGCGCTGATCGCGGCCGCTTCCCGCAGCAGGACGGCCGCCTGTACCTCGTCGGCCGTCGCCACCGCCCGCCTGGCCTCGGCGAGCAGCGCAGTCAGACGTTCCCGTGCGGTCTCTATATCCTTGCTGGCCTCCTGGCGCTGCGGCGATCCGGCCGGGAGGCTCAGGGCGACCTGGCTGGCTTCGTTCAGCTGCCCGGAGGCGAGCAGGCTGCGCACCTTACCGAGCCCGGCCACGTCGCTGGCGGCGCTCTGATCGTGCAGCACGGCCGCGATCACCGCGGCGTCGTCACGCTCCAGGCCGGCCTTCTGCAGCTGCGCCGCGGCCATGGTCATCGACATGGGTGCGAACTCACTGGCGATAGTGACCAGGTGAAATAGCGCCACGTCGCGCAGCTCGGCTCCGTCGCTGACCGCCTTGCGCAAGAGCTTTAGGGCACCGCGGCGGGCGTTCTCGGTCACCGACGGTGCCCGCTTGTCCGCCTCGTTGCTCTGCTCGGTGAGCGCCGCCACGTCCAGCCGCTTGGCCCGGTCGGCGGTGCACTCATACCGCTCCAGCAGGCGAAACGGGCCAGCGCCGGGATGAACGAGTTCCGGTACCGAGGGCACGGCACACTCGGCCATGTCTTTGACCAGGGCCGGGAAGCTCGCGAACGGCGGCGACTCCGGAAGGATGACGCCTTCGGCCAATTTCAGCCCAGCCTGCCGGACAGCCTGCTGAGCATCGGCGGCGCTGAGGTTGAGCCGGGCAGCGAACCCGGCCACCATGCCCTCGGTCACCACGCCGACCTGGCCGTGGCTTTGCTTCAGCTCTTCGGCCAGGCTGGTGATCGACGCCTGGGCCGCCGATTTGCGCTCGGCCGCGCGCGCCCCCCACCAGGCGCGTTTTTCCATGCTCGCGCCGTACTTGGCGCGCAGCCTCTCATCTTCGGCGCGGCACATCTTCGCGGCCTGGGCGGTGAATGTGCTACCGGATGAGGCCTTGTTCCAGTACGCGCGAACGGCCTTCACCTGGGCCGCGATCTCAGCGTCAGTAGCGGGGAGCGTGATCGCGTAGAGTGCCAGCACGTCGTCGGGCACGGAGCGGGCGCCGCGCAGCTTCTTGATGAACTCCTGTGCGTATCTGGCCTCGTCGAACTGCATGGCGCTAAGTGCTAACCGTCAGGCCGGCATGGGCTCGCTTGGCCTCGTCCACCTGCTCGGCGGACATGATGCTGATCCGGACCTCGAGCCTCACTTCGCGGTTGCTCGCGGGCTCCACCGCTCGCAGACGGACGGTGCCCTCGCCGTCGATGTCGAACTCGATGTTGATCGGCGATCCGGCCGGCAGCGAGAACGGCCGGAGGTCCCTGATCCGGCCGGAGCTGTCCAGCGGGTGGTTGGAGAGCATCTCCTTGCCCGGGTTTCCCCCGGCCTGCTCCCAGATCTCGATCTCAATCTCGTCCTGCTTGTCGACGACGGTGCTGGCCACAAACGGCTCACGAGTGAACGGAAGCTGGGTCTGGGCGTCAACCAGGTGCTCGACGTAGAAGGCGGAGTCGATGTCGTCTTCCCAGCCCGGCTTGTCGGTGTCGACAAGTTTCACGCCGATGGCCTTCGGCAGCACGTTGACGACGGTGCGCTGGGCGAGCTTTCGCACGCTCTGCTCGGTCAGGCCGGTCTTCTCGGCCACCGTCCGCACGGCCTCGTCGGTCACCGGCCCAGGCGTGGTCATCGACCCGCTCCCGGGCTGACCCCTATCCTCACCGTCTTCGGCAGGTACGCGGCCGGACTCGTCCTTCTCCACGAAACGGACCGTCTGGCCGGCCGCGTAGAGCGCGGCGCCCTTGGCGACGGCCAGGTCAGGATCGGTGAGCCTGGGGTCCCAGCCGAATTCCTTCTTGAGCGCGGCGGTTACGGCCGGCATCTTGCTTGACCCGCCGACCAGCAGCACCGCATTGATCCGCTGCTGAATGCCCGGGTATTTCGCCTCGGCGTCGGCCAGCGTCCGCTTGGTGATGCGGATGGTCTCATCCAGGAGGTCTGCGGTCATCTGCTCGAACTCATCCCGGGTAACCGTGATCTTGGCCGGGGTCCCGGTGTACCGGATGATCTGCGTCTTGGACTCAGCAGAACTGAGCGCCTTCTTCATCTCTTCGGCCATGATGCGCATTTCCCGCTGCATGCCTTCGTCATCGCGCAGCGAATCGTCGCCGCACTGCGCAACGGTCTGCTCGACCAGGTGCTCGAGCAGCTTGTCGTCCCAGTCAGCCCCGCCGAGCCGGTGGTCGCCGCCCACGACAAGAACCTCAATGGAGGTATCCGTCATCTGGATCAGGGATATGTCAAACGTCCCGCCGCCGAGGTCATAAACGAGGAACGCGGTACCGTCCGCGCTTCCGCTCACCCCGTACTGCAGCGCCGCGGCGACCGGCTCCGGCACGATCCCGATAACGTTGAGGCCGGCGATCTCGCCGGCCTTTCTCGTGGCGTCCTTCTCCAGCAGCCCGAAATAGGCCGGGACGGTGATGACCACGTCGGACACCTTCCGGCCGGTGTCCTGCTCGGCATCGCGGGCCAGTGCCTCGAGGATGATCGCCGAGATGGACGGGGGAGTATGGTCGACCCCAAAGAACGTCCGGTGGTATTCCCGGTCGCCCATCTCCCGCTTGATGAGCGATACGACCTGGTCCGGGAATTCGGCCGCCGCGGACTTCGCGGTCGCGCCCACCACGACGTTGCTCTGGCTCTCGAAATAGACCACCGACGGCGTCGTGTCGGCGCCCTCGCCATTTCGGGTCACCGCGGCCCTGCCGGTCTCGTCGATGTAGCTCACGACCGAGTAGGTGGTCCCGAGGTCGATACCAAAGATTCCCTGCTGCGGCTCGGTCACAACTCTTTCCTCTCGCCGTTGGTGGATGCTGGCGCTGCCTCGCCGGGGTTGCCTTCACCGGGATCGCTGGCCGGCATGAAAAGCACCACCTCCGCGGGCGCGATCGGCATGTTCGCGTCGCTGTCCAGATAGCCGCTGCGCCTCACCCGGGCAATGCGGCCCGCGAGTGCGGGATCGCCGGTGGGCTCACCGCCGACGCGGCGGTGCAGTCTCGGCTCGAATTGATTACCCGCCTCCGGGGCAAAGGTCACGACGCCGTTGTCTTCCAGGGTCAGTTCCACCGAATCGGCGTAGGAACGGAGCAGCACCCGGGCCCGATCGGCATCAAAGTCCTGTGGCAGGTCCTCGGCCTGGCGGAGAAGGTCGTTGCGAAGCCGGCAGGTCTGCACAAGCAATGGCCTGAGTAGTCCCCGCCGCTCCCCTCGGCGGAGCACGTCCACTTCGGAGTGCAGGTGGTCGATCACGCCTTCGCGCTGTTCGGCCCGGGCGTGGTAGCGCTCTGACGAGGCGGCTAGTTTCTCGACAGCCTCAGAGATCGTGACAAGTAGCGCAGCGCTCTGATCGGGCGGATCCATCGCAGTGGGCGCTGCGACTGGGGGCTCGAGTGTCGGCTCGGCTTCGGTTGCCTGAGTCGCCAATTGGTCCTGTGCTTCAGCCGGTTCGGGTTCCGGCGACAAAGTGAACACGTAACCCATCGCCTTCTACTTTTGCTTGGAGTTCTGGGATGTCCCAGCGCTAATGAACTCAGGGGCTACCTACGGAAGAGGATTGGGCACCCTGGTGTCAAAGATAAAATGCCACGTTAAACAGTACGACCCCCCACTCAAGCCCGCCGCTCCCACGGCAGGTGCTGGCACTCTCGAAGTATGACGCGCAGCTAAGACTTTTGGGTGCCTATCCGGGAGGATCACACGATGGAGAAGGCGGACGTATCGTCCGGTTCGTCCAAGTTGGGGCCGTTGGCGGATGACTTTCCTTGATCATTAGGTATGGCGCCGCAAGGAAGCACGATGAGCGCAGGCGACCGCAATGAGCAGGCAAGACGCTGCGATTGTGGGTCAGTCGGTTACCTGTCGGCAGTCTCGGCCCCGGCATAAGTCGCACCATTATAACGATTTTATAACGCCTATAAGAGCGGCGGGCTCCCCGGTCGGTCGTGGCACGATATGGGTGTCAGCAAGCCCTGGCGTGCCAGCAGAATGGACGAATGGTCTAGCTAGGTTCCCTAGAAAAGGGACGCCTTTTACCTGCAGCCGTGGGCTATGTTTCAAGGGGAAGGCGTATGTCGGCTGACTGCGAACCCGTACGCGAAGGTCGGTTAGCGATCGCGCGAGGGTTGGTGGCTACTGAATGTCTGGCTGGAGACGGCGGGTGTTCGATTCTCCGGGCTTGACGCAGTCCCCTCCCGGTCCGCATCTGGCGGAGCTGGCCCGGCGCTGGAGCCGCAAGATCTATGTGACCTCGCCTGGCTTTGAGTATGGCGACGGTGCCGTCTTCTACACGTCATTTCACAACCGAGCCCAGGTCTCTGAGCAGGAGAGAATCCTGCTGCAGTTGCTGGTGCTGAAGCAGATCAGCACGTCGTCGAGCACCACGGTTGCGCAGGCCAGCCAGTCTCTGGGAATCAGCCTGACCGCGTTGAAGCGGCGGGCGGGCGGCTAACACGTCCTTACCCGGCTGCAGCCACGTCGGACGCGGCTCGGGCGATGGCATCGGCCAGGTGCCTGGCGGTGTGCTCTGCGGGAGCGGTCGGCAGCACCATGTGACTGACCACCAGCCGCACGATCGACTCAGCGGCGAACGACCGCCGCTCGGCGCTGATCCCCGGCAGGTGCTCGGCCGCCCACTCCTGCAGCACCGCGGTTGCCGCGGTCAGCACCATCTCCGCCCGGGTGGTCAGGAACGGCAGCAGCGGGTCGGGGCCGTCGCGGGTGCCAGCCAGGATGGCCTTGATGAGCGGGTCACCCGCGGCATCGCGCAGCACGTACAAGATCGCGGAGTACGCACCGGCGCACACGTCGTCACCGTGAGCGAACAGGTTTGCGCGCACGCCGGCGATAAACCGCTCCGCCTCCCGCTGGGCAAGCGCCTCGGCAAGCCCGGCCTTGCTGTCGAACTCGTTGTAGACGGTCTGCCGGCGCCGCGATCAGATGGCGGGGCTCACTGGACCTTCACGGGCTCGGAGCCGCGCACGACGAGCACCGAGACCCCTGCCCGGTGCAGCAGCGCGGTAGACACCGAGCCGAGCAGATACGGCGACAGCGGGCGCTGACCACGGGCGCCGACGGCGATGGCGACCGCCCCGATCTCGTCGCTGACCGCCAGCAGCTCCTCGGCGGGATTTCCAGTGCGAACCTGGAAAGACCAACGCTCCGGGTAGCTGCTCATCTCCGCCTTGACCGCGGTTTCCACCTGGGCGGCGATGCCGTCGAGGATCTGGCGGAACTGGGCCTCCGCCCCGACGGGCGCCATTTCCGCGAATGACCACCAGTAGGGCTCGTGCCGTACGTGCACGACGTGCAGCTCCGAGTGCATGGCGGCGGCGATGCGCATCGCCCTGCGCAGCGCGGCCATGCCGTCGTCGGAGCCATCTACGCCGACGACCGTCTTGTTCTTAGCCTCCGACACTGTTTCATCAGCCACGGCTGGGACTGTAACAGCCGAGCCCGGGCGCTCCCCGCCCGCACCGCGGCTTCCTAGAGCCCCCTGATGAGGTCGATGCTGGCCGACTCCTCCGGGTCTTCGGCCTCGACGTCGAGGAATGCCCGGGCGCACTCGACCGCGACGTCGGGCGCCAGCCGCTTGAGGCTGAGCGCCAGCACGTTCGCGTCGTTCCACAGCCGGGCGTTCCTGGCTATCCACGGCTCCCACGCCAGCGCGGCCCGGACCCCCGGCACCTTGTTCGCCGCGATCGACGTCCCCGTGCCGGTCCAGCACATGACCACGCCGAAGTCGGCCTCGCCGGACGCGACCGCGGCCCCGACGGCCCGGGCGAACTCGGGCCAGCTGCCGCTGCTGAGCAACTGGAGCTCACCAGCCTCGCGCAGGTAGCCGACCACCGCGCGCGTGCACTCGTTCTCGTCGTCGGCTCCGAAGGCGATTCGCATATGGCGAACGTATCCCTTCGCTAGCCGGCGTTCAGGACGGCGGGGTTGTCCAGGACGGGCTGCCAGGCAAGCTCGGCGGCCCCGATCAGGCTGCCCTCGTCGAGCACACACGCCAGCAGCGGCACGCCAGCGCCGCGGCCCCACGGGCTGCGCTCGGCGACAGCGGCCCGGAGCCGCACCGGATCCGCCTCGAGCAGGTGGCGGTGCAGACCGCCGAGGAGTATCCGGTCCGGGTTCAGCACGTTGACCAGACCGGCCAGGCCCAGGCCGAGGCGCTCGATCAGCCCGGCCGCGGCGGCGCGCACCGCGGGGTCGGCGGCGTACTCGCGGCGCAGGGTTTCGATCGCCTGGTCCAGCACCGCGGTCTGGCGGCTGGGCACGCGCCCGGCGGCGTCCATGAAGCTGAGCGCGTCGGTCTCGACGTCGAGGCAGCCGCGGCTGCCGCACCGGCATGGCCGGCCCGCCGTGTCGACGCTGACGTGCCCCGCCTCCATGCCGAGCCCGGTGCTGCCGGTGTAGAGCATGCCGTTGACGACGAGCGCCCCGCCGACCCCGCGGTGGCCGGTGGCCACGACTAGCAGGTGGTCCGCGCCTCGCCCGGCGCCGTGCCGGTGCTCGGCGAGCGCGGCCAGGTTGATGTCGTTGTCGGCCCAGCAGGCAACCGGCGCGCCGGCCGGCCCGGTGATCCCCGCCCGCGCAACCTGCCGGGTAAAGATGTCCCAGATCGGGGTACCGGTGGGCCAGCCGACGTAGAGCGGGCTGACCGCCGTGCCCCCGGGCTGAGCCACCGCCGAAGGCACCGCCAGGCCGGCGCCGACGCACCGGCGCCCCGTTCGCCGCAGCAGCCGGGCCCCGGCGGCCGCGACCCGGGCCACCGCCTGCTCCGGGTCATTGGACGGAACGCGACGTCTGGTGGCCATCTGGTCGACCACATGGCCACCGAGGCCGACGAGCGCAACATCGAACCCGTCGGGATGGATCTGCGCGCCAAGAGCGACCGGGCCACCCGGCTGGACGGTGAGCCGGTGCGACGGGCGCCCGGGCGCGGCGGCCGCTCCGCCGGGCGTGGAGTCCACCCGGATCAGCCCGAGGGTCTGCAGTTCGGCTGCCATTGCGCCGGCCGTGGCACGCGTGACGCCCAGGCCAGCGGTGAGTGCCGACCGCGTGGGGGCGCGGCCCGCGTGGATCAGCGACAGCGCGGGACCAAGCAAGGGGCGTCCCCGTTCAGGCCTTGTATCCATGTGTCGCATCTGCGTAGCTTTGATTTTGTGCAGGTACTGAACAAAATACAGCATCCGGTGGCCCCGGGCCTCCGGATCGCCCTGACCGGGTTCTTCGCGCTGGACGGGTTCGTCTACGCCTCCTGGGCGGTCCGGGTGCCGGCGGTGAAGCAGCAGACCGGCGCGTCGCCCGCGGCGCTCGGGCTCGCGCTGCTCGGCATGTCGGCCGGGGCGCTGGCCACGATGCTCATCTCCGGCGCGCTGTGCCGGAGGTTTGGCAGCCGGGAGCTGACGGTCGCTTCCGGTGCCTTACTGTCCGCCGCGCTGCTGCTCCCGCCGCTCGCGCATTCCGCGCTGACGCTCGGGCTGGCCCTGCTGGTGTTCGGCGCCGCGTACGGGTGCCTGAACGTGGCGATGAACAGCGTCGCCGTGGACGTGGTCGCCGCGATCCGGCGCCCGGTGATGCCCGGATTCCACGCCGCCTGGAGCTTCGGAGGCCTGGCCGGGGCGGGCCTTGGCGGCCTGCTCGCCCCGCACCTGTCCCCGGTCCGGCATCTCCTGCTGATCGCGCTGGCGGGCCTGGTCGTCACCGCGGCCTGCGGGCGGGCGCTGCTGGCCCACACCGTCCCGGCGCCGGACCCCGCCGCCGGGCCGGTGCGAGAGCCCGCCGCGGCGGGCGAGGAACCGCGGGCCTGGAAGGGGGCGCTGCGCACCGCGCGGGCGGTGGGCCTCTTTGGCGTGATCGCGCTGTGCGCCGCGTACGGCGAGGGCGCGATCGGCGACTGGGGCGCGCTGCACCTGCAGCAGAACCTGGGCACCGGAGCCGGGCTCGCCGCGACGGCCTACGCGGCCTTCGCGCTCGCCGAGGCCAGCGGCCGGCTGTCCGGCATCACGCTGCTCGAGCGGCTCGGCCGCACCCGCGTGCTGGTGCTGGGCGGGCTGACCGCGTGCGCCGGCATGCTGGCCGCGGCGCTCGCCCCAGTCGTGTGGCTGGCGCTGCTGGGCTTCGCCGCGACCGGGCTCGGGCTGGCCAACCTCTTCCCGGCCGCGATGACGCGGGCCGGGCTGCTCGCCGGGTCCGGCGGCGTGGCCATGGCCTCGACCCTGGGCTATACCGGCTTCCTGCTCGGCCCCCCGCTGATCGGGTTCCTGGCCGGCCAGTTCGGGCTTCCCGCGGCGCTGACCACGGTGTCGGTGCTGGGACTCGCCGCGGCATTCGTGGCCTACCTGACCCGCGACGACTGAGCCGGTCAGCCTCTCGCGCGGGCTGGTCCAGCCTCCTAGCGCTTACGTCCCGTTCTTAATGCGGGCACGGATGATCTCTGCCAGCTGCTGATGCAGCGGTACGCCAGGGTCATGATCAAGGGTCACCACCCCAGCGTGGTTCCCACCTGCTCACCGCAACTATCCGGGTATTCACCCTCAGGGCAGGGTTTCCGGGTACGGCGCCACGGTGGCGGCGAAGTTGTAGCCGTTCGAGGCATCCCAGTTGATCGACCAGGTCATGACGCCGCGGATGCCCGGCCACGTGGTGGGCGGGACGAAGCTGCCGCAGTTCTGCTGCGTCGCGAGGCAGTCGAGCGCGTCGTTGACCACGGAGGGGCTGACGTACCCGCTGCCCGCCGCTGAGGAGGAGGCCGGCAGGCCGAGGCCCACCTGGGATGGGGACAGGCCGCCCTCCAGCTCGGTGCAGGCAAGTGCCGTGAGGAAGTTCTCGGTTCCCTCCGCGTAGACGTTTCCGTCGCAGCCGTTCATCGTGCCCGAGTTGTAGTACTGGGTGTTGATCATCGTGAGGATCGGCTGAATGTCGAGGGCGAGCTGGAAGAGGGTCTACGATTCAAATTGAGGGAGAAAATGGCCAGCAGACGACGTCGGCTCGACCCTGTTGGGCCGTTTGGCAATCCGGACGGATCACGCGCTGACATCGAGGACCTGATCAGCGAGTTCGTCGATTTCGGCGGCGATCCGGCCTATGGCCACCTCGCGACCCGCGCAAACGACTCCATGGTGCGGGTCATCGTGGGGAAGCTCGGCGCCGGCAAGACGGTCTACCTGCGGCGCCTTCAGGACTTCCAGGCTCATCAGGACTCCGTTTACGCCGCCATGCCGCAGCAGGACCTGCCGAAGACCGAAGTCATCGTGAAGGCATGCCAGTGGTTCTCGGACAGTGTCCTGGTCGAGAAGTGGATGCAGATCTGGGAGCGCGCGATCATGCGGGCGCTGGCCTCCCACCTGCTGCGCCGTCCCGAACTGCGCCAGCAGCTGCGCGATGATCAGGTCGACGAGATTGAGAATTCGTACGCGCGGCTGCTCGAGGACTTCCGCAGACCCCGGTCGATCTACAGCCAGGTGCGCGACATCATCAACCTGCGGCACACCGGCCATCAGCTGTCTACGTATCTCGACGACCCGCTCTGGGATGACCTCGAGGATCTCCTGGGCGAAGTCATCGGCCAGTGCAAGCCGATTTACTTTTACCTGGACGCGATCGATGAAGAATTCAGCCACGCGCCCATGTACTGGCTGAAGTGCCAGGAGGGACTGTTCCACCAGGTCATGAGGCTGCTGCGGGATCACAGGCTGGGCGGCCGCCTGCACATCGTCGTCTGTATCCGCGACATCGTCATGTCCTCGGTTTACCGCTCAGAACATGCGCCGCGGTACTACAACGAACCACACATACGGGTCCTGACCTGGGACCGGAGCTCGCTACTCTACCTGTTTCAGCAAAAGCTGCGCCGGCTGCCGCCGTCACTGCTGATGCGGCGCCCGGCCACCGGGGCCCCCACGATCCGCGACTGGCTCGGGGTCAACGGCACCTGGCAGGGACCCGATGGCGACGGGACCATCGAGGACTACCTTCTCAGCCACACCAGGCTTATCCCGCGCGACATCATCTCGCTCGGCAATGAGCTCAACGAGGAAGTCCTGCGGCAGAAGCAGGCCGGCCGTGAGGACCTGCCGCCGCCGGCTCTCGAGGCAGTAGTTCAGCGCTGCGCCAAGCGGTTCGGTGACTCCCAGCTCGCGCAGTGCGCCAATCAGATCTCGTCGGACCTGATGCCGCAGAACGCTGCGCTGCACAACTATTCCGAGTTGTTCACCAGCACCCAGGCTTACATGAGCGGGGTGCAGGAGGACGTTCGCTCGTTCGTCCGTATGATCGGCGTCGACCGGTTCCCGCGCGCGGATCTCGAGGCTCTGCAGGAAGTGGCGGATCTGCACTTCGAGAAAGCGACCGACCTCGCCTCCGTGCTATGGCAGAACGGCCTGCTCGGGTACGTCGACGACCTCGGCCTGCGCCGCTTTTACTCGATGGGCGATACCGACGACTTTCACTTCCCGCCAGATGTCGGCACGTACGTCCTGCATCCCTGCCTGGTGTACGCGGTCGGGGGAATCCAGCCTGTGCCCCCGGGCTCGGCCAGAGCCGGAGGTACCCGCCGCATCAGCCAGCCCACATCCCGGGACCGCAGCGATCCCGCCGTAAAATCGGCCGGGTCCCCGCGCTCGAGCGATAGCCGGGCGCTCCCGCAACCCGATCCGGGAGAGGTGCTGTCCCCGGCCGGGGTCAAGGTTGCCGACTACGCTGTCGGCGACGTCCTCGAGGGCCGTTTCGAGATTCTGGACCTCCTGGGGCACGGCGGCTTTTCCAAGGTTTACCGAGTGCACGATGAGGTCGAGGATGAGGAGCGGGCGCTCAAGATCTTCGGCAGCGCTGCCGGGTATGAGGCGGTGCGCCGGGAGATCGGCGCCCTGCGGAAGATCAATCACCCCAACGTGGTGAAGGTCTACTGGGCCGGCCGGACCTCAGTCGGCGGCTGGTATCTCATCACCGAGTTCGTTGACGGGGAGTCGCTCAATGAGTTTGTCAGGGGGAAGAGGCGCCTTCGCGATCGGGAGGCAGTGGATGTCGCACTCGATCTGCTAGACGCGCTCGCTGCTTTTCATCCTGATTCAGCGCGCCTCAAAGACCTGGATGCTCAACGTCGCGAAGGCGACCTGCCCGAAGCCGAGTCGCACGAGTGGATGAAACTGAAAGACAGCGGGCTCGTCCACCGCGACATCAAACCGCATAACGTGATTCTCACGCGCACCGGAGCGAAACTGCTCGACTTCAACATAGCCTCGAGGGTCGGGGACCCCGTCCGTACGCAATCAGGCACTCCGCCATACCAGCCACCGGACGGCGACCTTACCCGCTGGGACGTCTCCACCGACCTGTTCGCTGTTGGTGTGCTGCTTTACCAGCTTCTCTGTGATGGCCGTCACCCGTATCCGTATGAAATGCCGATGCTCAGCCAGCCGGTGACCGACCCGAGAACGGTCCGCCCCGACCTCAACCCCGGCCTTGCAGAGTTTCTGATCAAGGCATGCGCCCCAGCTAATGCCGATCGCTTCGCCACGGCTGCTGAAATGCTGACCGCCTTGCGGAGCGTCCGCTCTGGTCTATGAGCCCCGGTCTCTGGCTGACATTATCGATACGTGACCAGCCCCATTGAACGCCTCGCACAGACCGCGTACGAAGCGCACCGGGGCGCCTACACCGAGCCCCTCCCAGCCTGGGAAGATGCCACCGAGCAGGAGCAGCATGCCTGGATGGTGGCCGTATCCGCGGTTACCACGCAGACCGGCAAGACGACTTCCGAGGCCTCTCACACCCGGCCGCTGGTCATCCAGACCGAAGACCAGCGCCAGAGCTTCGACAACGACTTCACCGTGGGCCGTCAGGGCGAGCTTGTTATCGATGACGAATTCGCTTCCGGCCGCCACGCCCGCTTCCGGCTCGTCCGCGGCCTTTGGTACGTCCAGGACCTCGGCTCAACGAACGGCACCTCGCTCAACGGGCTCCGCATCCACGCAAACCAGCTGCTGAGAAAAGGCGACAAGGTGAGGATCGGGCACACGGTAATGGTCGTGGTCTCGGCATGAGCGGCCTAAGCGTCTAACAGGGCCCGTAGCGCAGGAGGACAGCGGCTCCGCCTAGATAGACGGTCGCGACCGTCACGCCCCGGGATTGCGGCGATGAAGCGATGGCTACACCGGGTAGGGCCCGGGGGTGACGGTGTACTGGCGGCCGCTGGGGAGGGTCCAGATCAGGGTGCCCGGTTCGGGCTGGTCGAGCCGCCAACCGTGCGCCTGCTTGGCCTGGTGATGTCTGCGGCAGAGCGGGTGGAGGTTGCACTCACACGTCCGGCCGCCCTTGTCGTAGGGGATGGTGTGGTCGTCGTCGCAGCCGGCCGCTGGCTGCTGGCAGCCGGGAAACCCACACCGGCGGCTGCGGATCTTGATTACGTGCCGCAGGGTGCTGGAGGGCTGGTAGCCGGCCGATTCCCGCCGGTGCTCGCAGACGCCGGCTTCGATCGGGATGATCTTCACCGTGGCCAGCCAGGCGGCCGGGTCGCCGTCGCCCGGCGGGCCGGGCCCGGCGCGGGCGCAGCCGTGGGCGACGGGCCTCCCGTCGGGCCGGACCAGGGTCACGCACCAGCGGGTCGCGGGGTTGGCCGCGAGCGCGGCGGTCAGATCACGGCAGGTCCCGGCGTCCAGGGCGCCGAACCCGCCGGCTTCCCCGGGCACGTCGGACAGACCGAGCCACGCCGAGGCGGGCATGGTCAGGTTGACCGTCCCGGCCAGCGCGGCCAGGCCGGGCGGATCGCCAGGATTGGCAAGATCGGCCGGAACCGGTGTACCGTCCGCGGGGCTGGCAAGATCTGCCGGTGCCGGAGCACCCTGCGCGGGGCAGCCCGTGCCGGGTGCGCTGGCGGCGTCATCGCTGACGGGCTGGTCGTGGTCAGCTGCTTCGCTGGCGAGCAGGCCGGCCAGCAGGCCGTCGAGGCGGTAGCCGTTCATGAAGGCGAGGTAGGCCCGGGAGCGCAGCCAGTCCATGTTGCCGTCGGCGCCGCGGGCCTTGAGCCACCGGGCGGCGGCGGTCAGCCGCTTGTCGGCGGCGATCACGTCGGCGGCGGGCAGGTCGCGCCCGGCCACCGCGGCGGTGCCGCGGCCCGGCTCCATCCACACCTCTACCCGGGCGTCTTGCTCCGCCCGCTTCTTCCGCCGCTCCGCGGCGGCCGGGTCCACGGCCGCGACGGCTTGCTGCAGCGCGTACGCCAGCTGACCGGTGGTCAGGTCGGGGGCGCGCGGCATCACGATCGCCTCGGCCCGCACCGCCCGTTCGTCATCGAGCGGGAGCAGTTCACGGACGAACACCTCCGCCCGGGACATGTCGATCACGCCCGCGGCCAGTGCCGCCGGCACCTGCGACAGCCGCGTCACCCCGGCGGCCAGAGCCAGGAATCCGTCGGCGGCGCGAGGGGTCAGCGTCAGCGCGGCGCCGACCTCATCGGCGACGTGCTCGCCCGGAGTGCCATCGGCACCGGCCCGCCGCTGCTCCAGGTCCGCGACCGCGGCCAGCTGGGCGGCCTGCTGCCAGGAGGTGTTCCGCCGGGCCGCGCACAAGAACCCGATCAGCTCGTAATCGCTGAGCCGGCCCAGGCCGCCGCCCAGCGCCGTGCCGGTGAACGCGGCAAGCTCCCGGCCCGGCAGCATCCGGTCCAGCACGCCACCGGAGGCAAACCCGTACCCCGGCTCGCCCGGCACGTTGTGGATGAACCCGGCGTCCCACACCTCGGCCACGTCGGCACCGGGTGCGATCGACGCGTCTACATCCATAGCCACGCTCGAACACCAAGCGGGGTCATCTTCGTCTTCGCAATCCAAAGAGCCGTCGGCCTTGGCCAGGGCAACGATCTGCGCGGGAGTCATGAGATCGCCGGGCTCGAGCTCGTCGTCCTCCCACAGGTACGGGCCGATGATCCGAGCGGCGGAGGTGCCATCTGCCTGCGGCCCCGGAACGCCACAAGCGGCACCGGGCGGCTCATCACCGCCGGGTGGCGCCCAGTCTTGCTCGCGTCGTTCCGTTGCCGGTCACCCCCTCACAGGAGGGATCGATATCCTGTACGTATAGACTATCGCAACGGAGTCATTGTTTCGTACTTATTTTCGAGGACCGCAGGTTACGATAACGCCTCGGTTCCCAATTGCGTGCTTTGCGCGGTCATTGGTCGCAGGTGGGGCAGTACCGCGCCTGCGGGACCTCGGCCAGCCTCGACAAGGTGATGGCGGCCCCGCATTGCTGGCACCAGCCAAACCGCCCGGCCGCCAGCCGCGACAGCGCGGCCTCGATCTCGCCGAGGGCGCGCCACTCCGCGACCGCCTGGTGCCACAGCACGCTGGCCCGCCGTAAGGCCGCCTGCCGCGTGTTCGGGCCGTCGGCCTCGGCGGCGTCGCGGACGGCGTCGCGGCCGTCACGGCCGAGCTCGGCGACCTTCGCGTGGTGCTCCTGCCAGCGGCACCCGAGCAGGGCGCGCCAGTGCGGCAGCGCTGAGGGATGCAAATACCGCGCCTCGGCGGCCGGGTTGCGCCGTGCCGTACCGTGCAGCGGCAAGATGCCTAGGTCTGCTGACATCTCGTTCCTTCCGTCCCGATTTCCGCCCCAGAGCAGACCCTGGCACCCCCGCTGTGAATATGGCTGTGACCGCCAGGTCGCCGCAGCTAGGAGGCGGGCTGGGGCAGCGGCGCCAGGGAGTTGCCCTGGCCGATGGAGGCGCAGCCGTTCGGCGCCGCGGCTCCGTTGAACCGGCCCTCGAGGAAGGCCAGCGCCTGCACCTCGAAGGGCACCGCCGCGTCGCTGTGCGGCAGCCCCGGGTACACGGTGAAGGTGACCGGCACGCCGCGCTGGCAGTACTCGTGCGCCAGCGCCTCCACGTCTCCGTCGATCATGATCCCGTCGCCGGTTCCGTCGGAGTCACCGACCCCCAGCAGCAGGGGCTCGGCTGGAGTGCCGCCCGAGGTGCCCATGATCAGGTGGTTGAGGATGCTGACCAGGACCGGGACATCGAACGGGTTGGAGTACTGCGGAAGCAGCAGCTGCTGGACGGTCAGGCCGGGGTAGGCGCTGGCAAAGGACGCGATGCACTCGCTGCTGACTTGACTGGTGAGCTCTTCGCCGTACGACGACAGGTACGGCGTGATGTCGACGCCGAACGCGCGCCCCAGCGAGACCAGGACCGCCGGGATGACGCCCGACCAGTCGTCGTCCCCGTTGATGTAGCTGAGGTTGTGTGCGAAGTCGACCGGCACGCCGCCGGCTGCGGCGCCAACGATGTGCAGACCAGGTGCGTAGCTCGGCGCCAGCTCCGCCGCCCATTCGGTGGCGATGGCGCCGCCGGAGTAACCCACCATCCCGACCTTGGTGGAGCTGGAGGCCCCGAGGTAGCTCTCCGTGGCGCGGATGGCGTCCAGCGTTCCGTAGCCGGACTCCTGGCCGGCGCCCCAGTCCAGGTTCGTGCCCTCGTAGTCGGGCACCGTGACCGTGAAGCCGGCCAGCAGGTAGGCGGCCATGGCGAGCTCTTCCTCTTGTGCGGTGGAGTCACTCGGGTTGCCGCCCTGCAGCGTGTATGACGGATCGCATTCCGATCCCAGTGCGTCGTAGGCCGTCTGGTAGGAGACGATCTTCGTGCCGATGAAAGAGATCAGCGGCTTGATGATGGTTGTCACCGTGACCGTCGGCTGGCCCTGCTCACCCGTCGTGCGGTAGAGAACCTGCACTGTGGAGACCGGGACCGTCAGGCCCTCGATTGAGAGGCTGACCCTGCGCTCCTTCAGCACCGTGCCCGGCGCGATCTGCGACAGCGGGGTCGCTCCGGTATAGGTATAGAACGGATCCTGCGACGGCAGCGTTGGCGCGGTGGCTGCCTGCGCGGCGGGAGCCCCGGCCGCCCCGGCCGTCAGCATCGGCACGGCGCACAGCACGGCCACCGCGGCGGCGAAGAGGCGGGATCTGCTGAGTCGAACGGGCATGCCGGCTCCCTTGTTCTCCACCGTCCAAGACGGGAAGGCCAGCCCTCGGTATACGGCGGTGGCCAGGCGTCTGTGACGGCCATTTCGCAGGCGATCTACTTCGATAAGAAACCTGCGCCACGATGGAGGCAACAGTGGCCACCGCGGTTTATCCGAAACGGATAACCACTTATCACCCGCGTGACAAACGCGCGTCACCGCCGAGGCTGCCCGCGTCATTCGCAAGGTGAGCGGCTGACGCGACGGCCACGGTGCGCAGGCCGATGCCCAGCTGCGCTATGACGCCCGGGATGGTCTTGGGGTCGGGCGGGAACGGCAGGTTTCCCTGCAGCCACAGCACCGCGATGCCATGGACCGTGGACCAGGCGGCCATGGCCTCGGCCGCCACCTGCTCCTCGTCTGTGGTTCCGGTGGTCTCCCTGACGGCGGCGAAGAAGTTGTCGAAGGCCTGGTTGCGCTCGGCATTCAGGCAGGGGTCGCTCATCCGGAGGAGATGAGGGTCGAACATCACCGAGAAGTGTGCCGGATGTTCGAGCGCGAAGGCGACGTACTGCTCGCCGCCCCGTACCAGCGCGTCGGGTCCGCCCAGCACGGGTGATGTGTGCTCGTGCAAGATCCGGAAGCCGTCGGTCGCGAGCGCTGTGAGCAGGCCGGTCTTGTCGCCGAAGTGGTGGGCGGGCGCCGCGTGGGACACTCCGGCCCGTCGTGCCAGCTCGCGCATGCTCAGCTGGGCGACGCCTACCCTGCTGATCTCTTCGGCGGCGGCTCGGAGCAGGACCGAGCGCAGGTCGCCGTGGTGGTAGGGCCGTGACATGCACCCATCATCTCCCACAGATCTTGACACCGGCAAGATGCTGTCGTTAGCCTCGTCTTGTCACTGTCAAGATTACTCGGAGGCAGACACATGTATCGCTGGACGGTGGCCGCGGTTGTCGGGTTCATGTACCGCAGGACCTTTGCCGGGGACGCCAGCTTGATGATGAAGGCCACAGCCGCCGACGTCTCGTTCCGCTTCCCGGGAAGCAGTTCGTTCGCCGCCAGCCTGGAGGGCCGGGAGTCGCTGCGTGCGTGGCTGGATCGCTTCACCACCCTCGACACGATCTTTGATCTTCGTGAGGTCGCGGTGTCCGGGCCGCCATGGAACATGACCGTCGCCGTGCGGTTCCACGATGCGATCGGCAGCGACTACGAGAACGAGGGCGTGGAATGGCTGCACATCCGCTGGGGCCGCGTGCGCAGCATCGAGGTGTTCCTCGACACCGAGCGGGTGAGTTCGTGGGAGCGGCGGCATCCGGAGCTAGTGCAGACCAGCCTGACCAGCGCTGAGGATGTTCCCCGATGAGCCCGGCGATGCCTCGGGGAGGCCTTCCTCAGCCTCGTCAACCCGGCCGCCACCGGCGGACTCAGCATCACCTCGGCCGGAAGACAGAGCCGATCGTCGGCATAGGAATGACCGCTCCCGGTGCCGGGCACGACTTGGTCATGATGTTGACGAGTTGCTGCGGCCCGCTTTCCTGTCCGCCATGGCCTCGGTGAGGAGGCCGCTGCTGGACCGCTGGCGTCACCCGCGGGCCGGAGCGCAGCCCGCGGGGCCGTCCGTCGCCCATCCGGTGACGATCAGGGTTGACGCCGAGTCGCCCGGGCCGGTGGTGCCGGACGATTTCGCCGGGCTGGGCTTCGAACGGGGACCACTCAATCCAGGCAATGCCGGCGTGGCAGGCTATCTGTTCCGCCCGGAAAACGACTCGCTCGTCACGCTTTTCCGCAATCTTGGCCTGCGTAACCTGCGGCTGGGCGGGGGGTCGGTGGACAACATGTTCCCGGCCGGCGCAGACGGCGACTTCACCGGGATCGACAACCTGTTTGGCTTTGCCCGCGTGGCCGGGCTGAAGGTCATCTACACACTTCGCATGCTCAATCGCAGCATAAAGCCAGTCCGTGACCTGGAAACGGTCGATGCCCAGGTCGCCGGGCACATCTGGAGTAACTACCGCGACAATGTGGCCAGCTTCGCCATCGGTAACGAGCCAGACTGGCACGACTTTCATTCGTACGCCGGTCGTCCAGCCGACCCTGCTATCTACGAGGAGATCTCCGGGGTACCTGGCAGCGCATACTCGTCCTACCGGGCTCGCTGGCAGATGCTGGCCGCCGCGGTCGCCGAGGCGGCGCCCGGTGCGCCGCTGTCCGCGCCGGACACTGGGGCTTACGGCCCGCTGACATGGACCCCAAATCCCGAGGCTGGCGTGTCGTGGACGCAGCGGTTTGCCGCTGATGAGCTCGACTCAGGCCGGATGGCAGACTTCACCCAGCACCTCTACGTGGGCGGGGATCCGGGGAAGACGACCGCCGCGCAGGCGATCAGCAACATGCTGTCGCCGGAATGGGTGAACGGCACCGCGCCGGGAACTCAGCCAGCCCACACGACTTACACCCCATATCCCTGGTTCTTTACCACTCACCTCGGGGCTGTCGCCGCCGCTGGCCAGCGCTACCGGCTCACCGAGTCGAATGACTACCTCGGCGGCATCCCGGGCGCGAGCAACGCGTTTGCGTCGGCGCTGTGGGCTCTGGACTACCTGCACTGGTGGGCTGCCCACGGAGCGGCGGGCGTGAATTTCCACAACAAACAGTGGCTGTACACCGACACCATCGTGCCGGATCCCGCTACCGGCGGCGCGCGCTACAAGGCCACGCCGAAGGGATACGGCATCAAGGCGTTCACTCTGGCCTCGGCGGGTCAGGTCAAGCCGGTCACGGTCGATAACGCGGACGGCGTCAACCTGACCGCCTACTGTGTCGGCGCGGCCAGCGAGGACTACGTCACGATCATCAACAAGACTCACGGGCCGTGGGCCGCGGCCGCGGACGTCACCATCGCCCCGCCGGGCCCGGGGCGGCCAAGCGCACAGCTCATGACGCTCGCCAGCGAACCACCCGGCGACGCCACACAGGACAGCGCCACACTCGGCGGCGCCGCGATCACTGGCGACACACCCTGGAACGGGAGGTGGGATGACTTGCCCGAACCGCAAGGGGGAATCGCCCTGACCGTCAAGCCCACGAGCGCCGCCATCGTCAGGATCCGCTACCAGCGCTGATACTCCGCATTGTCGGCTAAGGCAGCGTGTTCGGCTAAGGTCCAGTCGGTCCGTCAGGCTCCTACGCTGGGCTGGTGGAGACGCTCACCTTCCTCTTCACCGACATCGAGGGCTCGACCGTGCTGCTTGGGCGCGTCGGGCAGGAGGCCTACGCGCAGATTCTGGCGGAGCATCATGCGCTGATCCGGTCTGCCCTGGCGGCCCATGACGGCCGGGAGCTGAATACGCTCGGCGACGGCTTCTTCGCTGCCTTCCCATCCCCGCGGCAATGCGCGGCAGCCGTGCTCGCGATGCAGCAAGCTCTCGAGACTCACGCCTGGCCAGGCGGGGAGCGTGTGCGGGTGCGGATGGGCGTTCACACCGGCGAAGGGGCGCAGACGGCCGCCACCGGCATGCTCGGGCTGGACGTTCACCGGGCGGCCCGGATCGCTGCGGTCGCTTATGGCGGCCAGATTGTGCTGTCCGAGGCCGCGGCGGTGCTGGTTCGCGATGGGCTGGCCGACGGCGCCGCGCTCACCGACCTCGGCGCGCACCGGCTGAAGGATCTTGGCCGCCCTGAGGAACTCTTCCAGCTCAGCACTCCGGGATTGCAGGCCAGCTTCCCCCCGTTGCGTTCGCTCGGCAATCCGGTGCTGCAGAACAACCTGCCGGTCCAGCCGGCCAAGTTCGTCGGCCGGAGCCGTGAACTCGCCGAGGTCAGGGCGCTGATCGAGGCATCGCCGCTGGTGACGCTGACCGGCGCCGGCGGATGCGGCAAGACGAGGCTGAGCCTGCAGGTGGCTGCCGAGCTGCTGGACGGGATCGGCGACGGAGTCTGGCTCGCGGAACTGGCCGCGGTGACCGACGAGGAGGCTGTCGCGCCGGTCATCGCCGCGGCGCTCGGCGTACCCGTGCAACCAGGCCACCCGGCTATGGACACCCTGCTCGACGCGCTCGTCCCGCAGGACGTCCTGATTGTGGTGGACAACTGCGAGCACCTGATCGGCGCGTGCGCCAAGATCGCCGACGCCATCCTGCGCCGATGCCCGCGGGTGCATCTGCTGGCGACGAGCCGCGAGCCGCTCGGTATCGCCGGGGAGATCATCTACCGGGTGCCATCGTTGTCGCTGCCGGGATCGGACGACTCCGAGCCCGGGGCCGCGGAGGCCTCGGAGGCCGTTGCGCTGTTCGTGGACCGGGCGGCCGAGCAGGGCGTCGCCATCCCGGTCGATGCGCACACCGCGCCACTGCTGGTTTCGATCTGCCGGCGGTTGGACGGCATGCCGCTCGCGATCGAACTTGCCGCAGCCCGGCTGCGCTCGCTGTCGCTCAGCGAACTGTGCGATCGCCTCGATCAGCGCTTCCGGCTGCTGACCGGAGGAAGTCGCGCCGCTCTCGAGCGGCAGCAGACCTTGCGTGCGACGGTCGACTGGTCATACTCGCTGCTCAGCGCCGCCGAGCAACAGCTCCTGCGGCGCCTGACGGTGTTCTTTGAGAGCTTCGACCTCGGTGCGGCCGAGGCGGTCTGCGGCCTCGGTGACATCGAGCCCCTCGAGGTCACCGACCTTCTCGGCTCGCTGGTGGACAAGAGCCTGGTGCAGGCGGAACAGGCTGGCGACGGCGTTCGCTACCGGCTGCTGGAGACGATCAGGCAGTTCGCCGCCGAGCGGCTCCTCGAGACCGGAAGCGACGAGGCCGCCGCCGTCGCAGAAGCACACTGTGACCACTTCCTGTCCATCGCGGAGACCGCGGGGACGCACATCAACGGCCCCGACCAGCCGAAGTGGCTGGCGCGGCTGGATGCAGACGAGGCAAACCTATGGCGGGCGGCGGAGCACGCAGCAGCAGACCCGGCCGGCACCGCTCGTACGCTGCGGTTCGCCATCGCACTGCGCCGTTACTGGATAGCACGTGTGGTGGACGGGCGCGCCTTTGCCCTGCTCGCGCCGGTGCTCGAACGGCCCGACGCCCGAGCGGACCGGGCCCAGTACGTGGCCGCGTCGGTGGCCGCGATGGCGGCAGCGCGCACAATAGACCTGCCGCTGGCTCGAGAGTTCGGCGCTCGCGCTGTCGGTCTCGCCAGGGAACTTGGCGATGATCGGCTGCTCATCGAGACGCTGTGGCTCTCGGCGAACTTCTGTTACTTCGCCGGCGATCCCGAGCTCGGGGTGACGATAGGCGCGGAGGCGGTCGAGCGCTCCCGGCGGCTCGGCGACGATGTGCTGCTCGGCTTCAGTCTGATGGCGTACTCGCTCTGCGTCGACGCCATCGACCCGGCCGGGTCCGAGGAGCTATTCGCCGAAGCGGTCGCGTGCACCGAGCGCTCGGGCGATTTGATCACCAGGTACGTGCTGCACAACAACGCCGCCGTCCATGCCCTGCGGGCCGGTGATCATTCCGCGGCCAGACGCCATCTCGAACGGGCAGCAGCCATCATGCCTGTGATCCGCGAGCAGAGCCATCATGTGCAGGTCAACCTCGGCTGGGTGGCACGCCTGGAGAACGACCCGGCCGACGCCGTGTCCCGATTCAGGGCAGGCCTCTGGCAGAGCCGCCGGACGGGGGAACGCATGGGCCTGGCCTACGCCAGCCTCGGTCTTGCCTGCGCCGCCGCCGACCTGGATGACTGGCGGCGAGCGGCCGAACTCCACGGCGTGGCACAGTCGTTTCTCGACCGGATGACAGAGCCGTGGCAGGACCTCGAGGATGGCTACCGCCGCGACAGCATGGCCAGGGCGCGCGCTGCCCTGGGTGGCGACGAGTTCGACCGGGCCTACTCTCGTGGCTCCGGACTGAGCTTCGACGACGCCTTCTCCCTGGCCATGACCGACTAACTCATGGAGGGATGGCCGGTGCTCGGCAAGCTGCAGTGCGTGGTCCTTGACTGTCCTGATGTGCTGGAGCTCGCGCAGTTCTATCAGGCGCTTCTTGGCGGTGTGGTCAATCAGCCTGATCCGCGGTGGACGGTCGACAGCGCCTTCTCTACCCTGCACACCGACTCTGGCCTGGTGCTGGCGTTCCAGGGCCTTGGTGCTCGCTGGCCTTGCCGACGCGGGCATAGCGCATTTCGCCTGCCATGCTGCCAGCATCCCCGCCGAGCCCTCGCGCAGCATGCTCATCCTGCATGACCATCAGGTGAACCCGCTGACTGTCGCCAGTCTTGCCCCGGTCCGGCTCACCCACGCTCAGCTAGCCTTTTTGTCGGCTTGCCAGACCTCACGCAATATGTCGACCGAGCTAAGTGACGAATCCATCCACCTCACCTCGGCCCTTCAGCTGGTCGGCTATCCACACGTGATAGGCACCCTGTGGGAGATCTACGACTTTTTCGCCGCCGATATCGCCGAGGCCTTCTATGACCGGCTACGAACCGGACCTCGTGTTTCGCCACCGGTTCCGCCGCCGAGGCGCCAGATCAAGGATCGGCCCCATCACGGCGGGCCAGGCCCAATCGCAGAGGTCAGTGAGCGCCTGGCGAAACGGCCCGACGTCTGTCTCCCGCTCGGCATAGGCCGCGGCGTAGCTCCGGACTAGGTCGTCGGCGTCGCCGCGCAGCCAGGGGAGCTGGATCTCCTCCGGCCGGGCGGCATCAGCAAGATTCGCCGCGCGCACGATCACAGCGCATCCCGGTTGGTCGCCTGCTGCACCGAGCAGGTACACGATTGCGTCCGCACCGGTCTCACCCAGGGCAGCAGCGAGTTCCGCGGGCGAAGGCGGCACGAGCAGGCGTTGCTCCACCGCCGAGCCGGCCAGCGCAGCGAAAACCCGGGCCCGCAGTGCATGGCGAGCGCCCTTCTCAGGTTTATGACCGCCCCGTCCAGTGCGCCGGGGTCGCCGCGCACGCCATCGACGACGCCGAGCAGCCCCCGGTTGCCGACGATGATCATGTCGACGTCGGCCATAAGCGACCTGACCTCGTCACGGGTCGGCCCGGCCAGGGAATCCGCCATGTCCAGGTAGAACCGCGCCGCATCCACGTCCTCGGCCTGGCGGAGGACGAGGAACCGCATAAGCAGCGCTCCGGCCAGGTTCAGGCCGACCGCGACCCGGTAGGGGTGTCCTGCCGGGCTCACCTCATAAGACGCTGTCAGCTGGGTGATCCCGTTGTTTAGATCGTCCCTGCTCGCGGTGAACGAGGTCCGCTGGATCAGCAGGGTGCCGAGGGTCATCGCCGCGCGGCCACGGTCCGGGTCAGTCCGGCCCGAAACTCTGGTCAGCAAGTCGATGGCTTGATCGAGGTGCTTGACGTCCATGTCCAGGTTGGCAACGATGCTCATCGCTGAGATCAGCGTCTGAGTTATCTCAGCCCAACCGGGATCTCCGGTAAGCACCTCGGCTGCTGCCTGCAGCAGCCACGGGACCGCGGTCGCCAGGTCGGCGGAGGTGCCGGTAGCTTGCCCGCGCGCGACCAGGAAGTTGCCCAGCGTGACGATGACCGTCAGGTGCAGCGACGGGTCATCGGCGAGCAGGGGTTCAACTTCGCCTAGGACGTCGATGGCGCGGCTCGCGGCGGCCACATTGAACACGGTGCCGGGACGGAGGAACTGCTCATGCGTCCCTACGGCCAAATACAGGCCGATGAACTCGCGGTCCTCATCGTCGGCGGTGAGGGCTGACCAAGCCCGCTCCGCATATGAAGTCATCTGGTCCACCCGGTCATAGCTGGAGGCATCGCCATCGAGCCATTGCCAGCAGGCGTGGGCGAGGCTCGAGAGCAGCAGCGCCCGGTCCGGATCGTCTGGCGGGCTCGCGGCCAGCTCTGCCTCCATATGCCCGATCGCAGCGTCCAGATCAGTGCGGCGGGTGCCGCTTGGCGGCTTTGGCGCCGCGTTCGGAGACGTTGTTCGTCCAGTCCACGGCGAAGTCGCGGGTGAACGGGAACACCTGTTCCTTGTACTGCTGCAGCCAGCGGCCGAGCGCGTAGCCGGGGTGGTTGCCGGTGTCCCAGCCGCGGTGCCTGTTGTGGGTAACGCCGAAGGCCGCGGCCTCGTCGTAACGCCGACGAAGCTCCTCCAGCAGTTTCAGGTCCAGGGCGGTGCTGCCGCGGGCTCGGGCGTCTTGCACGGCGTGGTGTGCCTCGCGCAGGATGGTGATGATGTCGCCGGCCCAGGACTGCAGCCCGCTGGGACCCAGTTTGGTGACGGCCCGGCATCTCGGGATGATGTGCTGGCAGCATTGCTGGATGCCCGCCAGCCGGGACAGCAGGTGCTGGTAGCCGGTGTAGCCGTCGGTCATCAGCAGCCCGCTGAACGCTGCTGGGATGCCCGCGCCAACATCGGCCTTGCGGCGCGAGCCCAGCGCCTGCAGCCAGGTCAGCAGCCCGTCTGGGGTGCGGATGATCAGCACGTGCGGCGTGCCCGCGCTCGCGGTGTTCTTGTGCTCATCCGAGTCATGCTCGCCAGCTTCCTCTGGGGCGGCGGGCGGCGGGGGTGTCTTGTCCAGCACGTTCACCGGGGTCTCGTCAGCGGCCAGCGCGTCCCGGCCAGCGCGGCGAGCATCACCGCGTCGAATCCGGCCTTCCCAAGCTGCGCGGCAAGCCGGGTGCTGGCCTTATCCACCCAGCCCGGCGAGACCGGCACGTCCAGTAGCATGCCCATGACCTGCGCGGCCCGCTCGGGCGGCACGTTCCCGTAGGCGGTCAGCATGACCGCGGCGGCGTTCAGCACCGGCCCGTAGGACACCGACCCGGCATGCGCGCCCGGCGGCGGCCCCGCGAACGTGACCGCTCGGCAGCACGGGCACTCCAGCCCCGGCAGCAGCCACTCGGTCACGTTCCGGACCACCTCGACGTCAATGACCTGCGCCCAGCGCGAGCCTGCGATCGCCGCGCCGGCCAGCGACGCCTTGCACCGGCGGCACTCCGCAGGCGGCTCCGCTGGCTTCGTCTCGTCCGGGTCCGGGTCCCGGGACGGCCCCATCCCCGGATGCCCGGGCTGCCCGCCCGGCTTGCGGTCCTTGCGCCGGTCCCGTTCCGATTCCTGCCGCTGGCGCTGCCGCGCCTTGCGCCGCTCGCGTGCCCCGATACTCTCCTTCGACGCCGGCGTCCCGGAGTCGGTACTGTCCTGATCCAGCCGCCGTTCCAGCTCCGCGACCCGAAGTTCCAGCCGCCGCCGCAGCTCCCGCTCCGCGTCCAGCCCCGACCGCAGCACCCCGATCTCGGTGTCCTTCGCCTCGATCACGGCCCGCAGCCGGGCCAGCAGCTCACGCTGCTCCCCGCCCCCGGCTGGCAGATCAGGCACATCAGGCACAAGCCACGATCATGCTCAACCTCAACTACAAGTTCAAGCACTCGCCACGACATACCGCCCCAGCCTCACGCCCGCGATCACCCTGCGAATGGACACGAAGATTCTGCCGAACGCGGGTGTCGAATTCTCGGTGGCCGTTCGTGGACATGGCGAGCGGCGCAGATGGCGCCGTCGCGAAAGGAGCCGATCGTGTCCACCGTTACCGCCTCTCCCGGCACCACCGTCACCCGGCACCGGCTGACCAGGACGCTGCCGCGGGCCACCGCCTCCGCCGGTGCGCTGGCCGCCGCGGCCACCACTGCTGGCGCGGCTGTCCTGCGGGCTGCCGGGATCCCGCTGGCTGTGCATGGCAAGATTCCGCTAGCGGCCTTCGCCCAGCTCACTTTCCTCGCGGCGGTGGGCGGCGGGGTGCTCATGGCCGTGCTGATCCGGCGCAGCTCCGCCCCTCGTCAGCGGTTCATCCGGATCACTGCCGCGCTCACCGCGCTCTCCTGTGCCGCCCCTGCGGCGTTCGCGGACACAACCGCGAGCAAAATCACCCTTGTCGCTCTGCACCTTCTTGCCGCGGGGATCATTGTTCCCGTGCTCGCACGACACGCTGACTGACCCACCCGACCCGATCCGATACAACGAGGAGCAGCCACGATGCCGCAATACCTGATATCCGTCTGGCACGACGACACCTACGAGACCGACCTCTCTACGCCTGACGCGCAGCGCCGTGTCGCCCAGGTGGGAGCGTTCAACGAGGAACTCATGAAGGCAGGCGCCTGGGTGTTCGCCGCCGGCCTGCATCCCGCGTCATCGGCCACGGTCGTGCGGTCCTCTGGAGGAGAGGTGTCGATGACCGACGGTCCGTATGCCGAAACCAAGGAGCAAATGGGTGGCTTCTGGATCATCGAAACGTCCGACCTCGACGCCGCCCTGGAATGGGGCGGCAAAGCGGCCGCGGCCAGCGGGGAAACTATCGAAGTTCGCCCCGCCCAAGGATGACCGGCCCGCTCAATGAGATCTTCAGGCGCGAAGCCGGCCGCTGCACCGCCACCTTGATCCGGATCCTCGGCGATATCGATCTCGCCGAGGACGCGGTGGCGGAGGCCTTCGCCACCGCTGCCGAACAGTGGCCTAAGACGGGGACACCGCCCAACCCGGGTGGCTGGATCACCACGACCGCCCGCAACCGCGCCATCGACTGGCTGCGACGCGAATCAACCCGCGGCGAGCGGCATCTCGCTGCCCACCGGCTACGGATCGACAGCATGGAACCGGACCACAATCCCGAACTCGACAGGCTCGACGATTTCGTCGATATCGTCGCCGACGACCAGCTGCGGCTCATGTTCCTCTGCGCTCACCCCGCCCTGGCCGCTGACGCCCAGGTCGGGCTCATCCTGCGGCTCCTCGCCGGTCTGTCGACAGGCGAGATCGCCACGGCGTTCCTGGTACCTGAGGCGACGATGGCACAACGGATCGTACGGGCCAAGCGCAAACTTCACGACAACCACGCCTCTTACCGCGTGCCGGGTGCCGGGGAGCTCCCGGCCCGGCTGCACGCCGTCCTCGCGGCGATCTACCTCATCTTCACCGAAGGTCACACCGCCACCTCAGGGCAGACGCTGACGAGAACCGGCCTGTCGACCGAAGCCATCCGGCTCGGACGGACCCTCGTCGAGCTGATGCCCGACGAACCCGAAGCCATCGGACTACTCGCCTTGATGCTGCTCTCCGAGTCCCGCCGTGCCGCTCGCGTCGCCGCCGACGGGACGATGGTTCGTCTCACCGACCAGGACCGCACCCGATGGGACCGGACGCTCATCAGTGAAGGCCACGAGCTAGTGCGCGCGTGCCTGCGCCGCAACCAGCCCGGCCCGTTCCAGATCCAAGCGGCCGTAGCCGCAGTCCACGCCGCCGCGCCCGCCGCCAAATCCACCGACTGGCCGCAGATCGTGGCCCTCTACGATCAGCTCTGCGCTCTGCGTCCCAGCCCCGTCGCCGCCCTGAACCGGTCAGTGGCTATCGCCGAACTCCACGGGCCAGCCGAGGGGCTCGACGCTCTCGCCCAGATCGACCCAGCCTCGCTCGAGAACTACCAGCCATACCACGCCGCCCGCGCCGACCTGCTCGCGCGTACCGGCCGCCGCGACGAGGCGGTAGCCGCCTACGACCGGGCCATCGAACTCACCACAAACACAATCGAACGCGACTTCCTTGCCCGGCAGCGCGCCGCCCTCTGAACGGACGACCACTCCGGAACACCGGAACCCCCGTGAATGGACACCAGCTCAGGGGATTCTAAGGAGTGATATGGCCGATCTCAATGCCGGCAGCTGGCAAAGCCGAGATACCCCAGCTGCTAGTGCTGGCTGTGGCATTGCCGCTGGTGAGGTGCGCGGCAGCACTGGTGCGCCACCGCCGGTGCCGCTATTTCACGTAGTACCAGTTCTCTGGGTTGAGGCTGAGCGTCGTGGACTCCGGTGTGGCGCCCTTCAGGTTGCTGGCGATTTCGGCAACGAGATACGGCGCGTTGACCTGCCACTCCACCGGGAGCTGCTTCGCGAGGTAGTTCTGCCATGAGTACATGTAGGACAGGTTGGTGCTGGACAGCGTCTTGTCGATCATCGCGTCGTTGGACTTGTCGCAGTAACCGGCGGAGTTCGCGATAGCACCGCACAGGAACAGCGTCTCCCCGGTCGGGTAGTAGTCCGGCGCGAACGACCAGCCGAGGCCCCAGTCCGCCATGTCCCAGTTGCACGGGATCTTGGCCACCACGCAGTTGCCCGCCGAGGCCGAGACCACGTCGTCGAACGGCTCGGGCTTCAGGTTCAGCTTGATCCCCACCCCCGCCGCGCTGGACTGCAGCTGCAGCAGCTCCTGCGCCACCCACGCGAGCCCGTTGTCGTAGGTGAAGTTGAAGCTCAGCGCGGTGCCCTTGGTGATCCCCGCGCCGCAGTCGCCCGCAGCCGAGCCCGCCTTGGCGCAGGTGGTCGTCCCGTTCGGCGCCACACTCCAGCCGTTACTGGTCAGCAGCGTCTTCGCCTTGGACGGGCTGTAGGGGTAGGGCGGCCCCTGCTTGCCTTGCGCCGACAGCCACAAGGTCACCGGATAGTTCCCGACCGGCCCGGGCTGCATCGTGCCATACCCCTTCAGCGGCCCCGCGAGATCCCCGGGCTGGTTCATCAGGTACGCGAGCGTCTGCCGGAAGTAGAGCTGTTTGAAGATCGCGGCGTGATCGGAGACCGTGGACTGCTCGTTCAGCGTGTAGAAACTGGTACCCCAGGTGACCTGCGGCGCCAGGGTGTAGCCGGGCACCGGGTTGTGGCCCGCGGCCGCGCTGACAGGCTTGGACGGCAGGTCCGGAGTCGGGATGTAGCCGACGTTAATCTTCGTGCTGCTGCTCGGGGAGCGCAGGACGTTGTACTCGGCGGCGTCGGTGGTGAACGGCACCTCCTGGAACTGCGACAGGTGCGGCTTGTTCGGCCCCGAGTACGACTTGTTGGGCACCATCGTGAGGTGCCCGTCGCTGTTGAACGCGCTCAGCTTCCACGGGCCGTCCACGATGCCCCACAGCGGCGACGTCGCGTACGTGCCCAGGGCCTTGGACTGCGTGTTCAGGTAGCTGTAGACCGCCGCGCAGTCGCTGGGCGTGGTCGAGCAGTGGCTGGGCCCCGAAGCGGTCCGGTCCCACGCCTCCGGCATCGGCGTGATCTGGCTCAGCTCGTTGTACAGGAACCAGTTGTGGCTGTAAGCCTTGTCCATCGTCATGGTCAGCTCGGTGGAGCTGACCGCCTTGATGTTGCTGACCACGGTGTTCGGGAACCCGGTGTAGGCACCCCAGTCGACGTCACCGACCGCCTGCAGCATGTTCAGCCAGAACATCACGTTCTGGGCGGTGATCGGCTGGCCGTTGGACCACTTCCAGGGCTTGAGCTTGATAGTGACCGTGCTGCCGCTGAACGTCGGGGCGTAGGCGAGGCTCAGCGAGGTGTTCATCGTGGGTGCCGAGCCGGTGCCGAACCAGTACAGCGGCCGGTACATCAGGTACCCGAAGTCCTCCAGGTTGCTCACGCTAATGAACTCACTGCTTGTGAACGGAAAGATGTAGTTCGGCGTATCCGACGGCTGCTCGGCCCACGTCGCGGTGCCCCCGCTGACCGGAGTCGTCCCCGCCGTGGACGAACTTGTGCCAGCGCAGCCCGCCGCGGCCAGGGCGAGCGCCACCACGCCCGCTCCCACCGCTAGTCGCATGCTGCGAAGCCCGGACCGGAATCTGCTTGGCAGCTGTTGGGACGTCTCTATGGCTGCGACTCTTGGATACGGGGACCCCGCCCGACTCTGCAGATTCATGTGCGCCCCTTCCGCAAGAGCATGCGTGTCCCTGATGCAGTCACTGGCTGTGATCCTCGGCTAGGGCCGTACCGGTGTCAGGACTAGCTCGAAGAACTTCGAGATCACGATGCGATGGCGCCTCGGTCACGGGCCGGAATCGCCTCGCGGGCACGCGGCCACTGGTCTGGTCAGTTGCGTCTGCCGATCTCAGGCCCGCGGATGGGCGCCCGATACACGCCGCAGCCGGCTGCTCCGAACAACCGCGTTTTGGTGAAATCGGGGTAGTTCACCATATGACGGTTCTTCACGACGATCTATCTTTAATGCAGGGTCCTGTATACAGACGAGAACCTGCGGGACATAGGCAGAAGCCAAGAGGGAGCTCGGGTCTGATCGCAGCCGCGAATCCTTACCCTCGTTAAGGCTCTGGAGGCAGCTCAGATGGGTTCAGTAACACGACTGGGTTCGCGCGCGACGACAGGCGAGGGAGCACACCTGAACCCCTGGAGACGTAGGCTTCGCCTCGCCGCGGTTGCCGGGGCGGCCGCGGCAGCCCTGATCGCCGCGGGCTGCTCTTCCACCGGCAGCAGCTCGAGTTCGTCGGGCACGCCCGTCAAGGGCGGGACGGCGACGGTAGCGCTGCCGGCGGACGTCACCTACAACTGGATCTTCCCCTTCAGTGCGATCACGACCTCCAGCGTCTACAACTTCGAGCAGTTTCAGTGGCTGATGTACCGGCCGCTGTATATGTTCGGCAACAACGGCATCTCGCCGACCAGCAATTACCCGCTCTCGCCTGCCGATGCGCCGACATTCTCCAATGCCGGCAAGACCGCGACCATCACCATGAAGGGCTGGAAGTGGAGCAACGGCGAGAGCGTTGATGCCAACGACGTGCTCTTCTACTTGCACATGGCGATGGCCGAGAAGGCCAACTGGTTCTCCTACTCGCCCGGCCTGCTGCCGGACAACGTCGTCTCCGCCACGGCCACCAGCCCGGACAAGCTGACGCTACAGCTCAACAAGGCCTACTCCACCATCTGGTACACCTACAACCAGCTGGCCGAGCTCACCCCCATGCCCATGGCCTGGGATGTCACCAGCCTGGGCGCCAAGCCGGGCAGCGGCGGCTGCACCACCGACAGCGCAGCCGACGGCTGGGCGCACTGCAAGGCGGTCTGGGCGTTCCTGACCGCCCAGTCGAAGATCGCCTCGACCTACGCGTCCAGCCCGCTGTGGTCGGTCGTGGACGGGCCGTGGAAGCTGTCCAGCTTCAGCACCACAGGCAACGTGACGATGGTGCCGAACCCGAAGTACTCCGGGAGCCCGAAGCCGCGGCTCTCGGCGGTCAAGTTCGTGCCGTTCACCGCCGACTCGGCCGAGTACACCGCGCTGAAGACGGGCCAACTCGACATGGGTTACATTCCGCCGGCGGACCTGCCGCAGAAGCCGCTCTCGGCCATGCTGCCATCGAGCAACCCGCTGGGCAGCGGGTACACGCTGGAGCCGTTCTACAACTTCGGCATCTTCTACTACCAGCCCAACTTGAACAACCCGACGCTGGGCGCGGCGTTCAAGCAGCTGTACGTCCGGCAGGCGCTGCAGGAGACCGTGGACCAGGTTGGCATGGCCAGAACTGTGTGGCGCGGATACGCCTACCCGACCGCCGGAACGGTACCCGGCCAGCCACCCAGCCAGTGGACCCCGCCGGCGCAGCGCGAGAACGGCGGTGCCGGGCCGTACGCATTCAGCATCTCCAAGGCGAAGGCGCTGCTCACGAGCCACGGCTGGTCCGAAGTCAGCGGCGTGATGACCTGCCAGGACCCGGCGAAATGCGGGACTGGAGTCGCCAAGGGCACACGGCTGAGTGTCACGCTGGCCTACTCAACGGGCACTGCGGCCTTCGCTAATGAGATGGCGATCTACAAGTCGGACGCGTCGCAGGCCGGCATCAGCATCAACCTGGTCGGTCAGTCGTTTAACACGATCGTCGGCGAGGCCTCGCCATGCAAGCCCGGCCCGAGCTGCACCTGGGACGCGCTCATGTACGGCGGCTGGCTATTCGGCGCTGGACACTACGAGCCGACTGGCGAGCAGCTGTTCGAAACCGGCTCCGAGTCCAACTCAGGCAGCTATTCCAACCCCACGATGGACCAGCTGATCGCCGCCACGCACACCAGCAGCAGCCTGACGACCTTCCACGACTACGCCACCTTCGTGGCGCGGCAGCTGCCGTTCATCTGGATGCCGACCGACTACATCGTCCAGGGAGTGAACTCCAAACTGCACGGTGTCACCTTCAACCCGCTGTTCACACTGCTGCCCGAGTACTGGTACTTCACCAAGTAGCCGGGTCCGCTCACCGCTCTGCGCGATGCACGACGCCTAAGCTCGACGCGGCGTCTGTCCCAGCGTCCGGAGGGGGTCATCCGTGGCGGTCGCAAAGGCGTCGGCCATCGGAGGCGCCGCGCTCGGAGTGATCGCCGTGCTGTCGGCATGCTCGACCGCATCCCTGACTGCCGCGCCTCCGTCGGACCGGGCTCGGTCGGCTGCGCCGGTGTCGCCTCGCGTAACAGGCTCTCCGCGAGCCTGCCTGAGCTCGAGATCCGGTCCTGGCGGCACTCAGCTCTGCGTGCGGCGCCTGCGCAGGTAGGCCCATCGCCGAGGTCGGAGCGTGCGCGCTGAGGCAGGGCCTCGAAAGTTAGCCGACCCGTGCGGGGTAATGCTGATATCTGACGGATTAAGTGAGTGTTTGATGCACGACACGCTGCGGGGCCAGGCCCGGGCCGCCGCCGGGCGCCGCCGGGCGCCGTCGGCGGCGGTCATCGACTCCCAGTCCGTGCGAGCCGCGGACACCGTCGCCCGGTCCAGCCGCGGCTGGGATGACGCCAAGAAGGTCAACGGCCGCAAGCGCCATATCGCCGTCGATGTCACCGGGCTGCTGCTGGCGATCGTGGTCACCCGCGCATCGGTGCAAGACCGCGACGGCGCCCGGCCGCTGCTGTGGCAGCTGCGCGCCTCCCACCGCAGCATCCGCCTGGCCTGGGCCGACGCCGGATACGCCGGCAAGCTGGTCGCCTGGGCCGCCGCCTTGCACCTGGTCCTCAAGGTCGTGCGCAAGCGCGACGCGCACGCCTTCGAGGTGCTGCCCCGCCGCTGGATGGTCGAGCGCACCTTCGCCTGGATCAGCAAACATCGCCGCTGCGTCCGCGACTACGAACGCCTCCCCGCCCATCACGAAGCCATGGTCAAGTGGGCCATGATCGCGCTCATGGCCCGAAGGCTCGCCCGCCAGCCCCCGGCCGTGCAGCCAGCCCGCGCCGCCCTGGCCGTCACCCTCGCCGCAGCCGCATGACCCGAATTCTCAAACACTCACTAACATCAGTTTGTCCGTCAGGGCGAAGAGTCAGCTGAGCCTGCCGACTTGCGTGCTGGCCGTGGCGCGGACGAGATTACGGCCGAGTTCCGTTCTACCCCTGGGCAGTTGCGGAACTTGCTGATCGCTATCGGCGTGCTGTTCGCTGGTGCGGTTGTGGCGGGCTGGGGTGCGCACGGGCTGGCTCGGGCGTGATTGCCGCTGTGACCGGGTTCAGGGCGGTCATTCTGGGTGGCTACTACGTCGTCCTCGCCCGGTCGCGGCAGCGACTCGGGTCGCACTCTCCGCTGACGAGGTATCCGACCTCAACGCAACCGCGGCGAGAATCGGCGTTCACGGCAGCCGCTACGGCGAACTGCACCTCAGCCTGTTCGGTCGTTGACCGCGGCCGTCGCTAACTAACCTGTGCCGTACTCGCGATCTTCGCACATCATCGACAACGGTTCGCCCGCGGGTCGATGAGCGCGCAGGGCATGTGTCCTGTTCCCGCGGGTCACGTCGACGGCCGTCCGGCCTTGCGGGTTACCAGATCGTGGTCATCCGGTGTCCGAGGGGGGACACGACAGTTACGTACATGCCTGCCATCGCTGGTGAGCTGGTCGACGTCTGCGCCATGATCGGTCGGGATCGCGCAGCGAGGGCAGTGGCGGTCACGGTGGTGCGGGCCGGGATCTTCGGCGGCAGGCGTGGCAGTGGGCGTTGGCCAACCGGGCCGAGGACGGCTCGCTGCTGAGCGGGCGTGAGATCGCCCGCCAGTATGGCCGGCGCGAGCGATGGGGTCGCATGGTCAAGCGCTCGGGTGCCTCGGGCGAACTCGCCACGGGCACTGAACTCAGCGAATCGGGCCTGCGCGTGGTCGGGCAGCGACGCCCACCGGCCGTGACCGAATGACCCCGCCTATGCGGCAGATCCGGATGTCGGTGGATGGTGGTTGGCTGGGTTAGTGAGCAAGACTCAGTACTACACGGCGACGAGTATTGACGGATTCATCGCTGATCCGGGTAACTCGCTCGAGTGGCTGTTCCAGGCAGGGACGAGTTCTGGCAAGGAAGACCGGTTCAGCGGTTTTTTCGCTGACGTCGGCGCGATGGCCATGGGCGCGACGACGTATGAGTGGGTCCTGGGTCACGAGACCCTGATCGAGCAACCCGGACGCTGGCGGCAGTACTACGGCTCGGTTCCATGCTGGGTGTTCACTCACCGCCCTCTCCCCGCGATCCCCGGCGCCGACCTGTTCTTTGCTCACGGTGATGTCCGGCCCGTGCATGAACAGATGGCGAGGTCCGCGGATGGCCGGAATATCTGGCTGGTCGGCGGCGGGGAACTGGCGGGACAGTTCGCTGATGCAGGGCTCCTCGACGAGATCCTGCTGGGAATCGCCCCGGTGATGCTTGGCGCCGGTGCTCCCTTGCTCCCACGGCGTCTACTGGCTTCAGAGCTGACGTTGACCACCGTCCAGCACGATGGGCAGTTCGCCTTTCTCACCTATCACCTGGCTCGGCAGGGAAACAGCTGCTGATCTGCTACCCCTTTAGGAGACCTGCCTCATCTCATGCAGAAGCGGATCTTCACCCAGGGCGGCTCTGCATTAAATACAGGGTGAGCCGATCGCGCCGGCCATAACCGAGCGGCCGGGACGCGAAGCCCGCTGGGCAAGTGCGTGCTGACCGGCTGTTACGCGCGGTTGCGGCAATCTCAGCGTTCGTCAACTTGAGCGCACCGAACGAACCGATCTGGGGCTATGGAGTCGGCCTCGGCGCGACAGAGGCTTCCGCCGAGAATGGTCGCGGTCATCTTCCCTGTAGGTGATCGGCGTCGTGTCCACGCCGAGCATCTCGCCGATGAGCCGCGCGAGCTGCCCGCTCCCCGCCGCGTCGGAGGCGAGCTGCCAACAGAGTGCACTACTCTGTCCCAGCCGCTCAGCGTGCCACTTAGTCAGTTCATCGCTGCCCAACGCTGTTGACCTGCGAGTTGGCAGGCGTGGCTACCGCTTGAAGTCCATCTCCTCTAGACGTGTCTGCACGGTCCGGCCGCTCTGCCAGGAGTTGGCGCCCGGCGCCACCTCCGGCCACGGGATATCAGCCCGGCTCTGCCGCTTGTGCGCGGTGGAGACGCCGACCCTGCGGTCGCGGTCGTGGATCTGCGCCTCGTTGGCCTGCCCGTCCTGGGTAAAGGCCATCATCAACTGCGGGATTCCGTAGGGGAAGTCGTCACGGTCGTACTGCCAGGTATGGAACGTCTTCCCGTAGGTCGTCACCAGGTCGCTGAAGTAGGCGTGTTCCGCGGGATCAGGGATTCCCGGGGCGACTAGCTCACCAGACTTGACCTCGTAGTGGTGGCTGTGCCACAGCCGCTTCTCGTCGTCGGGGAGGCCGCGGAACCGCTCCTCGGTGGTGATGTACTCGATCCCGATCAGGCGGGCATCGAGCGCGTTGCGGTCGAAGATCACGCACTGGTGCAGGTCATGGCGCAGGTGGATGCAGAAGTGAACCGCTTCCACTTGCCGGCCCATCTCGTCGGCGTACATGTGAAAGGCATTGAGGTAGGTGCTCATTGCGTTCAGCGGGTATTTCGGCTGCATGGCGCCGGCCGCCACGTCGAGCAGACGATGCTTGAGGGGATGTCCCTGGCCGATCTTGGCAGTCGTCACCGCCTTGCGGCCGAACATCACACCGGCCGCAGCCGCTACCCCCGCGGCGACACCGATGCCGATGGACCCGGCGAGCCCCCGGCCGGAGCGATGCGAGCGTGATTTGTCGTGTGTCGACAGCATGCGTGCGGGCCTACCCGGGTTCGGCGGCCCAAACCGCTTCCCGTGGGTGATTACCCCCGCGCCAGGCAACAGAGGCGAGTCCGTTGGTCAGACCTTGACGTTGAACCCGAGGTCGACGTCACACGCAGCCTGGCCGCCCCGAATGCCTCAGTTTTCGACAGGGCTTTCGCGAAGGGTGATCGAGACATGGTCGCGAGGGATTCCCAGCGGTTCAAGGCGGTCGACGATCTCCCCGTAGAGCCGCCGCTTGGCTTCGACGGAGCGACCGGCAAAGCAGTCCACCGCCACCAACGTCGCGTACTCAGGTTCGGCCAGCGCCGGCGGGTGCGCAAAACGATGCGGCTCATGCACCTGAAGGCGCACATGCTTGTCCTTGGCAGGAATCCGGAAGGCAGCCAGCGCAGCGTGAACCGCATCGATGATCGCGGTCTCTTCCTCGCGGGGCCACTGGCGGCGGACTTCGATGAGCGCCCAAGGCATGGCGTCCCCTTCCGCATCGGTCGCGCCATGCTTTCAGCCCGAGACCGGGTGATGCACCCGATTTCCTTGCCGTCCTCTCATCGGCATGAGCGCGGAACTCTCAATGAGTGCGGGGGACACGTTGGAGGTCCGGGTTGGCTTGCCGAACTTCGTGGACTACACGGGAAGCCTGGCAGCCTTCGTCGTGGCGGTCCTCTCGCGGCACCGGGCCCGCCGCGCCGAGGTCCGGCAGATCGTACAAGAAGAAATACGCAAGGGTGTCGGACGATAGCTGATGTTGCAGCATTGGGCCAAGCTGCCTGCGAGGGGCGCTGCTGCGCTGACTGGCCGTCGGGGCGCGAAACGGAGCGGTGATGTCTCCTGCGGAACCGGCAGCGCAAGGGCGAGGTGCTGCTCGACGTGCACGACGTCGCGCTTGGGTTCACCACCAAGCAGCGCTGGAACCAGGCCGGCGACTGGATCTGGTCCGAGGCGCCCACCCACAAACCGCTCATCGACACCGTCACCTTCGAGCGTGCCCAGGCGCTGCGCCGCACGAGGGTTGCCCACGCCCAGCGCGCCCCGCGCCGCACGCCACGTCCCTACCTGCTGCGCGGACTGCTGTACTGCGGGATCTGCAACCGGCGGATGCAGGGAAGCTGGAACAACGACGCCGCCTACTACCGGTGCATGTTCCTCAGCGAGTACGCCGCAAAGAACAAGGTCAGCCATCCCCGCGCCGTGTACCTGCGCGAAGGCCTGATCGTTCCGGGCCTCGATGACTGGCTCGGCGACCTGTTCCGGCCGGGCCAACTCGCCCGCACCGTGCGCCTTCTCGAACAAGCCCAGGGCACCGACGTAGACGACGCTGTCACGGCTGAGGCACGCCGAGAGATCGCGGACTGCGATGCCAAGCTCCGCCAGCACCGCGCCGCCCTGGAAGCCGGCGCGGACCCGGCGATCGTGACCGGCTGGATGGCCGAGACGCAGGCCCGCCGCGTCGCAGCGGAGGCCAGGATGCACCCAGGCCCGCGACGTCTGCGCCTGAGCCAAGAGGAGATCACCCGCCACCTTGCCGCGATCGGCGACGTGAGCAGCGAACTCGCAACGGCCGAGCCAGCCGACAAGGCCAGTCTGTACGGACAGCTTGGGCTGTCACTGACCTACCACCCGGACGCTGGGCGAGCCGAAGTGAAAGCGCAGCCTCTGTCCGTTATGTACGTAAAACGGTGTCCGAGGGGGGACTTGAACCCCCATGCCCTTTTGGGGCACTAGCACCTCAAGCTAGCGCGTCTGCCAATTCCGCCACCCGGACGAGTGCGTGCCACGGCTGATGCCGGGCTGGCCGCATCACGATAGCAAATCCGGGCGGTTACGGCGACGAGGCTTTGGCTGGGCAGCGCTGGGGCAGCGCACCGGGCAGCGCTGGGGCACCGCACCTGACGGCGCTGGAGCATCGCAGGAGCCGGCCCGGGACGCTGCGGCGCGGGTTGGGCGAGCGCGGCGGCTGAGGGCGCAGGGTGTAGTGCGACGATGGCGGGATGACGGACAACGCACCGGCCGGCGACTCCGGCGGCCCGACCGCCCAGGATGAGGTCGCCGCTCTCGCCAGCGAACTGATCAGGATCGACACCACGAACCCTGGCGATCACTCGGGCCCGGGGGAACGCGCGGCGGCTGAGCGCGTCGCGGAGCTGCTCGCCGAGGTTGGGCTGGAGTCCGCCGTGCTCGAGTCTCATCCGAAACGTGCCAGCGTCGTGGTCCGGGTCGAGGGCGAGGACCGGGCTCGGCCTGGCCTGCTCATCCACGGTCATCTCGACGTTGTCCCCGCGGATCCGGCCGACTGGCGGGTGCACCCGTTCTCCGGCGAGACCAAGGATGGCTGCGTCTGGGGTCGCGGCGCCGTGGACATGAAGGACATGGACGCGATGATGCTCGCGGTGATCCGGCAGCGGCTGCGGGAGGGCCGGCGGCCGCCGCGCGACGTGGTGCTCGCGTTCCCCGCCGACGAGGAGGCGGGCGGCAAGTGGGGCGCGCGCTGGCTGGTGGACAGCCATCCAGAGCTGTTCGAGGGCGTCACCGAGGCGATCGGCGAGGTCGGCGGGTTCAGCGCAACGATCGGCGGGCGCCGGCTCTACCTGATCCAGACAGCCGAGAAGGGCATCGCCTGGATGCGGCTGACCGCGCGCGGGACGGCCGGGCACGGATCCATGCTGCAGCCGGACAACGCGGTCACCGAGCTGGCCGAGGCGGTGGCCAGGATCGGTCGCCATGAGTGGCCGGTCCGGCTCACCCCGGCCGCGCAGGACTTCCTTGACGCGGCCGCCGCGGTGCTCGGCGTCGAGGTCGACGACGGTGACTACCGCGACCTCATGGACAAGCTGGGCCCGATCGCGCGCCTGGCCGGCGCGACCGTCAGCAATACAACCAACCCGAGCGTGCTCAGCGCGGGCTACAAGGTCAATGTCGTCCCCCAGGTGGCGACCGCACAGGTGGACGGCAGGTTCGTGCCCGGCGGCGAGGACGATTTCTTCGCCGAGGTGGACAAGCTGCTCGGCCCGGGGGTCCAGCGCGAGTTCATCCACAACGACATCGCCGTGCAGACGACGTTCGACGGGCCGCTAGCCGACGCCATGGCCGCGGCGCTGCTCAGCGAGGATCCGGAGGGGCAGGTCGTGCCTTACTGCCTTTCTGCGGGGACGGACGCGAAGTCGTTCCGGCGCCTCGGCATCAGGTGTTTCGGGTTCAGCCCGCTGCGGCTGCCCGCCGATCTTGATTTCGCCGGGATGTTTCACGGCGTGGACGAGCGCGTTCCGGTCGACGCGCTGCAGTTCGGCGTTCGTGTCCTGGATAAATTTCTCGATCTTTGCTAGGCCTTTGTCCCAGGTCAGGACCCTGATGAGGCGGGCATGGTGTCCGGACGAGGGACCCGTTTCGCCAATTACCCCTTGCGTACGTTGAGTAGCGCTATAGTTACGCAGTGTGTGAGGCCGCTATACCCGGGGCGCGCCCCTTCCACCTAGCGCCCCGGGCGGCGGTCGAGCACATCGCCGGTACCGACGAGGAGGGTCGCCTGTGTCGCCGGAACAGGGCCAGCGCCCCGCGTGGCTGGACGGCGGTCATGCCCATGCCGGGAGGCATGACGTCCCCAGCCGCGCGAAGGCCTGGCACCTGGGTTGCTTGATCCTCGCCGCCGGCCGCGGGTCATATCCCGCTCAGGCGGTCACGGCCGGTGGCCTCGCCGCAATGGCGAGTGCCCCGGCTGTGGCCGCCGGCCCCCGCTGTCCCCGCTTACCCCGCTGAAGTAATCCCGCTGCCAGGCCGCCTCGGTGACCGGGCAGCACCAACCCCCGAAATAACCGTCCTTGCCTGCTGTCATCGGGAGTCACTTTTAGTCACAGGTAAGCGACAGTTAGTTATGCGAGGAGCGATCAATGAGTACTTGGGTCGGCATGGGCCCCGTGATCGGACCCGGCTCGCTTGACGGGTTCGCCGTCGGCGTCATGATGTCCGGGGCGGTTTTCCTGACGCTCACGGCTCCGCGGCGGGCACGCCGTCGGCCGGCTGTGGCGGCGGGCACCACTGGCATGCTGACGGCCGGCCGCGACTGGCTGTCCCGGCGCCCCGGGGTGCCCAGGATCCCCCGGCTCCCTGGGTCGTCCAGGGTCGGCGAGATTCCGAAGCAGTCTGGGGTCTCCGGGCTCCCCGAGGTGTCCGGGGCCAGGACACTCGGCGCTGGTGCGTTCGAGCCTGGTGCGTTCGAGGCCGGTGCGTTCGGGCCGAGCCCGTTCGGGGCGGGGCCATTCGCCCCGGGTGCCGAGCGGCTGGCGCAGCCGGACGAGCCGGGTTCCTACAGCGACACCGGCTGGCACCTGACGGTCGGCGATGACAGCCAGGCAGCGGGCGGCCGCCGGAGCAGGCACCGGCTCAACGAGCCGCTACCGGGCACCACGTCACCGGACCGGGCCCCTCGAGGCGGCACGTCGCGGGATAGCGGCGACCGCGGCAGCGCGGCCCCGGGCGGCACCCGGCGTTCCAGCGGCGGCTTCCCGGACAGCGCGTTCCCGGACAGTGCACTCCCCGACGATGATGCGTTCCCGGACGTGAGGTTCCCCGACGTGGAGTTCCCCGGCGAAGAGCCGCGCGATGCCGAGTGGCTGGACCCGATTCCTGACTTGGCGCCGCGCGATGCCGGGCAGCTGGACGCGCTTCGTGGCGCGGCGCCGCGCGATGCCGGGCGGCTGGAGCCGCTGCCGGACATGGCGCCACGGGATCGCGGGCGGCGGGAATCGCCCTTCCCTGACTGGGCGTCCCGAGACGACAGGCCGTTCCCGAGCGGGGCCTCGCGGGACCGCGGGCGGCCGGACGTGGAGTTCCCCGACGTCGCGTTCCCCGACGGCACGTTCGGCACGTCGAAGCGGCCCGACGCGCGACGGCTTCCGCGGCATGCGGCGCCCGCGGTCGGCCTGAGCAGCAAGGTGAGCCACTGGATGACCGGCCTGTTCGCGAGCAGTGAGGCGGGAATGGGGCGGTGGGTGGGGGGCGGCGCGCGCGGCTGACCGCCGCGCGCGAGGAGCGCTTCCTGCCGGCCCCGGGTGCGCGGCTTGGGGCCGGCAGGAAGCCTGGCTAGGCGCCGGAACGGGCCGCTCGCCTATAGTCGCCTAGGGACGGAACCGCGGCAGCGTGGTCCTGGCGGGGCGGATGATCTGCCGCCGCAGCGTCGCCTTTCTGCTGCCATCGGCGTTGCGCAGCATCCGGGCGAGTTCCCAGTGACCGTACTCGGCATGGTCCGTGAGGATCCTCCGCGCATCGTCCCTGGGGATGTCGCGCGGCAAGTAGAGGACCATGTAGGAGTACTCCGCCATCTCCATCATTGTGCGCCATCGCCGCGGTGGTTCAATCAGCTTGAGAAAACGCATTGGGCGGGTTGCGGGAACACAAGTGTCCACGCGGCGAGTTGCAGCATAGAGACTGCGGGTAGCAGATGGCCGTACACTCGGCCGCCTGCGGGCCGGCTGCGGTAGCCTCCTGGGCGGCCGTGGTAGCCGAACGGCCCGCGGGATGTGAAGGTGAGAGAGTGGCAGCAAGGACAGGTTCGGCCGCCGGCGGCGCGAAGGGCCGTAGCGCCTCGCGCAAGAACGGCGCAGCCAGCAGCGGTGCCGGCCGAAACGGCGAAGCATCCCATGGCGGCAGGCGTCTCGTCATCGTCGAGTCGCCTGCCAAGGCACGCACGATCGCGGGCTACCTCGGCAAGGACTACGTCGTCGAGTCGAGCATCGGCCACATCCGCGACATGCCGGACAAGGCTGCGGAGATACCGGCGAAGTACCGCGGGGAGCCATGGGCGCGCCTCGGCGTGAACGTCGACGCCGATTTCGAGCCGCTCTACGTCGTCAACGCCGACAAGAGGCAGCAGGTCTCCAAGCTCAAGAACCTGCTCAAGGACGCCGACGAACTGCTGCTCGCCACTGATGAAGACCGCGAGGGCGAGGCCATCGCCTGGCACCTGCTCGAGGAGCTCAAGCCGAAGGTGCCCGCCCGGCGCATGGTCTTCCACGAGATCACCCCCGAGGCGATCGCCCAGGCCGTGGCGCACCCGAGGGAAATGGACGAGGGCCTGGTGGAGGCCTACCAGACCCGGCGGGTGCTCGACCGGCTCTACGGCTACGAGGTCTCGCCGGTGCTGTGGAAGAAGGTCATGCCGCAGCTGTCCGCCGGCCGGGTCCAGTCGGTGGCGGTCCGGCTCGTGGTGGACCGCGAGCGGGAGCGGATCGCGTTCCGCACCGCCAGGTACTGGGACCTCGAGGCGGTGTTCGCGAAGGTCAGGGCTGAGCAAGGCGACGCGGCCGACGTGTCCTCGTTCCCGGCCGCGCTGGTGTCGGTCGACGGCCGCCGGGTCGCGCAGGGCCGCGACTTCAGCTCCGTCGGCGAGCTGAAGACCCAGGGCCTGCTGCACCTGGACGGCGAGGCGGCGGCCGCGCTTGCCGACCGGCTCGCCGACGCGTCGTTCTCGGTGTCGAGCGTGGAGCGCAAGCCCTACCGCCGTTCGCCGTACGCGCCGTTCCGCACCACCACGCTGCAGCAGGAGGCCTCGCGCAAGCTCGGCTTCTCGTCCAAGTACGCGATGTCGGTGGCGCAGCGGCTGTATGAGAACGGCCACATCACCTATATGCGGACCGACTCGACCACGCTGTCGCAGACCGCGATCACCGCGGCCCGGGCGCAGGCCCGCGAACTGTACGGCGCGAACTACGTGCCGGACGCGCCGCGGGTCTACACCAGCAAGGTAAAGAGCGCCCAGGAGGCGCACGAGGCGATCCGGCCGGCTGGCGACCGGTTCCGCACGCCGGCCCAGACCGGCCTGTCCGGCGACGAGTTCCGCCTGTACGAGCTGGTGTGGAAGCGCACCGTCGCCTCGCAGATGAAGGACGCCACGGGCGAGTCCGTGTCGGTCCGCGTGGCCGGCCGGTCCAGCGCGGGCGAGAACGCCGAGTTCGGCGCGTCCGGCAAGGTGATCAGCTTCTACGGGTTCCTCAAGGCCTACGTGGAGGGCGCCGACGACCCGGACGCCGAGCTCGACGACCGCGAGCGGCGGCTGCCGCCGCTGGCCGAGCGCGAGCCGCTGACCGCGGAGAGCCTGGCCGCGGCCGAGCACGCCACCCGCCCGCCGGCCCGCTACACCGAGGCGTCGCTGATCAAGGAGCTGGAAGACCGGGCGATCGGCCGTCCGTCCACGTACGCCTCGATCATGGGGACGATCCTGGACCGCGGCTACGTGTTCAAGAAGGGCACCGCGCTGGTCCCGTCGTTCATCGCGTTCGCCGTGGTCACGCTGCTCGAGCAGCACTTCGAGCGCCTGGTCGACTACGACTTCACCGCGCAGATGGAAGAGGCGCTGGACGAGATCGCCAGGGGCGAGGCCGCACGGGTGCCCTGGCTGCGCCGGTTCTACTTCGGCTCCGACGGCGAGGAAGGCCTCAAGGAGCTGGTCAGCGACCTGAGCGACATCGACGCCCGGGCGGTCAGCTCGTTCCCGCTGAGCGGCAGCGACATCGTCGTCCGTGTCGGCCGGTATGGTCCTTACCTTGAACGCGACGGACAGCGGGCTAATGTGCCGGAGGGGACCGCCCCGGACGAGCTGACACCGGAGTTCGCCGAGGAGCTGCTGTCGCGCCCGAGCGGTGACAAGATCCTCGGGACCGATCCGGAGACCGGCCGGACGATCGTCGCCAAGGCGGGCCGGTTCGGCCCGTACGTGACCGAGCAGCTCGGCGACGACGCGCCGGCCTCGGCCAAGCCGCGCACCGCCTCGCTGCTGAAGTCCATGGATTTGGATAGCGTGACCCTGGACGACGCGTTGCGGCTGCTGACGCTGCCGCGCACGCTCGGCGAAATCGATGGCGAGCCGGTCACCGTTCAGAACGGGCGTTACGGGCCTTACGTAAAGAAAGGCACGGACAGCCGCTCGCTGGAATCCGAAGAGCAGATGTTCACCGTCACCCTGGACCAGGCCAAGGACCTGTTCGCGCAGCCCAAGCCCCGCGGCCGGGCGGCACGCGCGGCCGCGGCCCCGCCGCTGCGCGAGCTCGGCGACGACCCGGCCAGCGGCAAGCCGATCGTGCTGCGCGAGGGCAGGTTCGGGCCGTACGTCACCGACGGCGAGACCAACGCGTCGCTGCGGAAAGGCGACGCGGCCGAGTCCATTACCCCGCAGCGCGCCGTTGAACTGCTCGCCGAGCGCCGCGCCGCGGCACCGGCGCCGCGGCGCTCGGGCGGAGCCAGGACGCGGTCGGCCGGGTCCGCCAGCCGGTCAGGGTCAGCGAAGGCGCCCCGTTCAGGCTCGAAAACCAGTGGAACTCGTGCGAAGAAGACCTGATAACGGGTATCTACAGAAAAACGGCATTGCGATCATCTGGGCCGGTGACAGGACCGCAGCGCAATCTGCCGATACCCTAACGCCGTGAACTTTACATCCCCTTTGCGGAACAGCCGCGGTGGCGTGCTGTCTATCAGGCCGTTCCGCAGGCTGTGGATTGCGCTTTCGCTGTCCAGTCTGGGGGATTGGCTGAGCCTGCTGGCGCTGGCGTCGCTCGCGTTCGACCTGACCGGGCACCGCGGCGCGACGGCACAGGGCGTGGCGGTCGGCGCCGTGTGGCTCACCTCTCTCTTCCCGGCGCTGGTGCTCGGGCCACTGGCCGGGGCGGTCGCGGACCGGTTCGACCGGCGGATGAACATGATCGTCGGCGACGTGGTCCGCGCGGTGCTGTACCTGACGATCCCGATCGACCTGTCGGTCGGCATCGTCAACAAGCTGGCCTGGATGTACATCGTGCAGTTCCTGGCCTCGTGCGCGTCGCTGTTCTGGACGCCGGCCAAGGACGCCACGGTTCCCAACCTGGTGCCGCCGGACCGGCTCGAGCAGGCCAACCAGCTGAGCCTGCTCGGCACCTACGGCACGGCGCCCATCGCCGGGCTGGTGTTCAGCCTGCTCGCCCTCGTCAGCAGGCTGCTCGGCTCGATCTCGCCCTACTTCAAGACCGACCAGGTCAGGCTCTCGCTCTATTTCAACGTGGCCACGTTCGTGGTGTCCGCGCTGACCGTGTTCACACTCCGGGAGATATCCCGGCGCCGGGTGCAGATCTCCGCGCCGTCGGTGGCCAAGACGATCGTCGCGGGATGGCGATACATCGGCCAGTCCCAGGTGGTCCGCGGGATTGTGACCGGGATGATCGGCGCGTTCGCGGCGGCCGGCGTGGTCGTCGGACTCGGCCAGGTCTACATCACCGACACCCTGGACGGCGGCAAGGCGGGCTGGGGCGTGGTGTTCGCCGCGATCTTCGTCGGCCTGGCCGCCGGCATGTTCCTCGGCCTGCGGATCCTGCGCGGGTTCAGCCGGCGCCGCCTGTTCGGGCTCTCGATCGCGTTCGCGGCGATCCCGCTGGCCCTGATCGCGCTGATCCCCAACCTGGCCGTGGTGACCTTCCTGGTGCTGGTGCTGGGCTCCTGCGCCGGGGTCGCATACGTGACCGGGTACACGATCGTGGGCAGCGAGGTCGGCGACGACACCAGGGGCCGCACGTTCGCGTTCCTCTACTCGGCGATCCGGGTCATCCTGTTCGCGGTGATCGCCGTCGCGCCGTTCGTCGCGGCCGGCTTCACCGCCGTGGTGCGCAGCCTGAGCGGCTCGTCCACGCTGCGAATCGGCAACATTGGCTACGGCGCGATCGGCGACAACATCGTGCTGCTGGGCGCGGCCGTGATCGCGGTGCTGCTCGGCTTCGTCTCCTACCGGCAGATGGACGACCGCCAGGGCGTGCCACTGCTCGCCGACCTGTCCTCGGTGGTACGCGGTGACGAGTTCACCCCGGTGCCGGTGCCCGCGAGCCGCAACGGGCACGAGCCCGAGGCCCGGCCGCTTCGTGGCGTGCTCATCGCGTTCGAGGGCGGCGAGGGCGCGGGCAAGTCCACCCAGGCCCGGCTGCTCGCGATCTGGCTGCGCGATCAGGGGTACGACGTCGTGTCCACGCACGAACCGGGCGCGACGAAGGTCGGCATGCGGCTGCGCGCGCTGCTGCTCGATACCGCGCACACGGGCCTGTCGCCGCGGGCCGAGTCCCTCATGTACGCGGCGGACCGGGCCGAGCACGTGTCGGCGGTGATCCGTCCGGCGCTGGAGCGCGGCGCGATCGTGGTCACCGACCGCTACGTGGCTTCCTCCCTTGCCTACCAGGGAGCCGGCCGTCGGCTCCCGGTGCGCGAGATCGCCGACCTCAACAAGTGGGCGACCGGCGGGCTGTCGCCGGACCTGACGATCCTGCTCGACCTGTCACCCGCCGCAGGACTGGGCCGGCGGGAGCGGTCGGCCGACCGGCTCGAGGCCGAGCCTGCCGAATTCCACCAGCGGGTGCGCAGCGGGTTCCTAGCGCTCGCCGAGGCGGAGCCCGAGCGCTACCTGGTGCTGGACGCGACCAGATCCTCGCCCGAGATCAGCCGCGAGATCCAGGACCGGATCCGGCAGCTGCTGCCGGACCCGGTGCCGTTCGCCACGGAAGACAACACCGGCAGCATCCCGGTCGTGCGGGAATGACTGCCGCACCCGTGTTCGGCGACCTTGTCGGCCAGGAGGCTGTCGTCGCCCAGCTTTCCGCTGCAGCGGAAGGTGCCGCGTCCGCGTCATCCGTGCAGACCGCGCTCGCGATGACGCACGCCTGGCTGTTCACCGGGCCGCCAGGCTCGGGCCGGTCGGTCGCGGCCCGGGCGTTCGCCGCTGCGTTGCTCTGCGCCAACCAGGGCTGCGGCCAGTGCCCGAGCTGCCTGCAGGTCGCCGTGGGCTCACATGCCGATCTGCTGCTGGTCCGGCCGGACGGACTCTCTTACGGGGTGCGGCAGACCAGAAGCCTGGTGCTGCGCGCGGCGGCGGCCCCGGTATCCGGCCGGTGGCGGGTGGTGCTGTTCGAGGACGCCGACCGGGCCACCGAACAGGCCGCGAACGCGCTGCTCAAGGCCATCGAGGAACCCGCGCCCCGGACCGTCTGGCTGCTCTGCGCGCCGTCATCGGACGACCTGCCCACCACGATCAGGTCGCGGTGCCGGCTGGTCACCCTGCGCACGCCACCCACCGACGCGGTCGCCTCGGTGCTCGCCGCTGAGGGGATCGGGCCGGACCAGGCGCTGGCCGCGGCGCGGGCGGCGCAGGGGCACATCGGCCGGGCCCGCAGGCTGGCCACCGACCCGCAGGCGGCGGCGCGGCGGGCCGAGGTACTTGAGGTGCCGGTGCAGGTGTCGGCGCCCCGGCCGGGGGGCGGCCTCGGTTACGCGCTCGCCGCGGCGGCGAAGCTGGTCAAGGCGGCGGAGAACGAAGCCGCGGCGCTGACCGAAGAGCTCGACGTGCCCGAACGCGAGGCCCTCCGCAGAGCGTTCGGCGAAGGCTCGACCGGCAAGGGGGTCGCGACCGCCGTCCGTGGCGGCGCCGGTGCGCTCAAGGAACTCGAAGACCGGCAGAAGTCCCGGGCCACCAGGCTGAAGCGGGACGCGCTGGACCGGGCCCTGCTGGACCTGGCCAGCTTCTACCGCGACGTCCTCGCGGTCCAGTTCGGCGCCGACGTGGAGCTGGCCAACGAGGCGCAGCGCCGGGAACTCGAGCAGGTGGCCTCCGCCGGGCCCGCCGAGGGCACCGTGCGCCGGATCGAGGCGATCATGAAGTGCCGGGAGCGGCTGGCGGCCAGCGTGGCGCCGCTGCTTGCGGTCGAGGAAATGACCCTGGCCCTCGCGGCCCGCTGAGCCCCGGGCGCATGACGGCGCCCTATCTGCGGAAGACCGCATTGAGGTCATGAAAAGTCGGCACTGGGATGTCTCGGACCAGGGCTACTGGACAGATGCCCGTAATCGTCCCGTAACCTGGGGCCGTGGGCATGATGATGGCGGTCAGCTTCCAGCGGAGCGGGCGGCTCTATTACCTCGACCCCGGGCCGTATACGCCGGCCGTCGGGGACAAGGTGCTTGTGCCCACCGACTCTGGCCCTGAAGTGGCCGAATGCATCTGGGCGCCGCAGTACGTGGATGACGACATCGCGGGCCTGCCTGTGTGCGCGGGCCTGGCCACCGAGGAGCACCTGAGCAAGGACGAGGCCCGCCGGGCCCGCCGCGCCGAGGGGCGGGTGACGGCCCGGCGGCTGGTGCGCGAGCACGACCTGCCGATGAAGGTCGTTGCGGTCGATTACGTGGACTCTCCCGACGTCTTCACGATCTACTTCAGCGCACCCCACCGGGTTGACTTCCGCGCCCTGGTGCGCGACCTGGCCGTCCGGCTGCACGCGCGGGTCGAGCTGCGCCAGATCGGTCCGCGCGACGAGGCCAGGCTGCAGGGCGGGATCGGGCCGTGCGGACGGGACCTTTGCTGCGCCACCTTCCTCAAGGATTTCGAGCCGGTGTCGGTCCGGATGGCCAAGGACCAGGACCTCCCCGTGAACCCGATGCGCATCGCGGGTGCATGCGGCCGGCTGATGTGCTGCCTGAAGTACGAGCACCCGCTGTACCAGAAGTTCCGCGAGGAGGCGCCGAAGATCGGTGCTTCGGTGGAGTCGCCGGAGGGCCCCGGGGTGGTGGTCGGCCACAACGTGCCCGCCGATCAGGTCGTCGTGAAGCTCGCCGAAGACGGCCGGCGGTCTGCCTGCCCGAAGGCCAGCGTCTGCGGATCGCGGCAGGCCTACGAGGCCAAGTACGGCCAGGACTGACTCCTCCGGCCCGCTAGCTGGCGGCCCCGCCCAGCGCGGCCAGCAGCACTAGGGTCATCGTGGTAACGGCGAGCGCGCCATGTGCGGCCACCACCAGCGGGGCCAGCCTCGCCGGGACCGCCACCGTGCCCGTGCCGCGCTGACGCGTGGCGGTACGATGCGCCGGCAGGCCGTTGACCAGCGTGGCCATGCCAAGCCCGGCGACGGGAAGAAGCACCGCGACCGCCACCCAGGCCAGCGCCGCCCAGCCCGTAGCCAGGTATGCCACCCAGATCACTAGCCCGCTGAGCGCCAGCCCGAAATGCCCGAAAAGCAGCGCCGGCGGCGAGCCAGTGCCCACACCGCGAGCTGGGCGCCGCAACGTGCCGCCGCGGGCGATCCAGGAGCCGAGTACGTAGGCACCGCTGCCAGCGGCAACGAGCCAGGCGATCAGCGCGGCAATGCCCATTGGCAGGTCGCGGCCGCGGTTCGCCGCCGACGACTGGGCTCCGGTCGGCGCGGCACTGGCGACGGGGGGCAGTGGGCTCACCAGATGGTCCAGGTAAGGAGACGCCTCGCCTTCCCGTTTCCTCCGGATAGCCTTTCGCGCGTCCCCGGCGGCCCGGACCACAGCCAGGGCGACGGCCTGATTGACCTCGGCCTTGCTCAGGCCCTGGCACGGTGCGGGCTTCCAGGTCACCGTGATGCGGTGCTCGATAGCATGCAGCCCGTACGCAGCGCAGCCTTGCACGGTGTGCTTAGGTGCGCCGCCCGAAGTTACCCCGCATCCGGCAGCGAACAGGGCAATGAACGTGCCGCCCACAAGCGCTGCGGTCCTGATGCCGAGTTTCACTGCGTCTCCTGCGCCGGGCGCCGGGCTGCGTTGACCACACTAGTGCAGGCGCGTTGCGCCGAACCGGTAGACTCCTTGGGCTGCTGTCCGATGAGGCGGCGCGCCGCCTTAGCTCAGTCGGCAGAGCGGTTCACTCGTAATGAACAGGTCGTCGGTTCGATTCCGACAGGCGGCTCCACAAAGTCCCAGCTCAGCATCTTGATCAGCGATCAAGTAAGTACATGTAACCTCTCAGGGAGCCAAACGGGGAGCCAGACGCTTGTGGGCTCCGGTTTATGGCGCAGCCCGCAAAGCGCCGGGGTCACGGCGAAGACGCGATCTACTGGGATGAGAGCAAGGGCCGCTGGTACGGCTCGGTCAGCCTCGGCTTCGACTCCGGCGGCAAACGGCTGCGGCGCAAGGTCTCCGGCAAGACGAAGACCGAGGTCAAGGACAAGCTTAGGGATCTGCACTCCGATCTGGACGCGGGCGTGCAGACCTCGGCCAGCTACACCGTCGACCAGGCCGTGGCCGACTGGATGCACGAAGGCCGGGATGGTTTATTCACGGACTCACCTCCTTGCGTGTTTCCTCAGGCCTGATGTGCCAGTGCTGGCAGGAGTTCAATGCAGCCGACCCTGCGGCTGGAAAAGGGCAATGTCGATGCTGACGGGCCCTGGGCCGGTCAGAGACGGAGCTTGGGGATGGCGGGGCTGGGCCCGAAATGGACGCCCTCTAGGCGATTCCGCGCCGAAACAATGTCAGTGATGCTGCCAGCGCTTGGGCGCTTGCCCGCACTATCGGCAGTGTTCTGTGGCGCCTGTCCTTCCACTGTGCGGCCAATGCCGACGGGGTGCAAACGCGGCCTGACCGTCGATAGCTGCCGGGTCCTGTCCGCAGAAGCCCGTTGGAGACCGTGGCTGTCCGCCAGAGTCCGCCAGTGCCGGAAGAATGTGACCTAGGTCACAACACTACTTCGCGGTCACGCCGAGCGACGCTGTTGGGGACCGAGACTGACCTTAAGGGTCAGGCCGAGCGCCTGGGCGAGCCGTTCTAGCAAGGGCAAGGTGGGCGTGGTGCCGCCAGCCTCGAAGCGGGCGACGCCAGGCTGGCTCATCCCGGCCCGTTCGGCCAGCTGGCGCTGAGACCAGCCCAGCTCTTCGCGTCGAAGCCGAACGGCCTCAGCCAGCTCGTAGCGCAGCCGGGTCTGCTCATAGGCGGCAGCGACCTCCGGGCGGTCCATGCGCGCCTGGCGGGCGTCAGCGAGGCGGGTACGCCGTGGAGCGTCCTGGCTCATCGTCATCCCTCCTCGTCCTCGACTGTGTGGTCTTCTTGCTGGCAACGGGCCATCGCTGCGGTGGCTCTAGCGATCTCCCCGGTCTCGCGCATCTTGGTCTTAGCGAACACTGTCAACGCGATGATCCGCCTTCCCGAAGCGATCCAGTAGCTGATCCGGATGCGCTCGCCACCGCAGTAGAACCGAAGCTCCCGCAGCTTGCCTGACAACTGCCGGGTATACGGCTCGGCCAGCAGCACGCCGCGCTCTTCCAGCAGATCCAGGTGGAACATCGCTTGCGCCCACCGCTGGTCATCAAGCCCCTCCAGCCAGTCCCGGACCTCAGGCTCGAGCTCAACCTCGCCCCAGGGCATACCAGCGATGATATCGCGAATCAGACGAGTGAGCGCACCGGGCAACGCGGATTGTCGGACCCAGCGCGCATCCTGGGCACATGCGCAGGGCCAGGAAGCAGAAGGTCAAATACGTTCAGCCGGGCAACCGGAACCGAGCCCGAGCGGCACTGCCCAGCCCGAGAGAACGGGTAACCCGTCTCTCCCCGCCCGAGATCCTCGATTGGATCACCAGGACGAGACTGCGCCAGAAGGAACTGGACGCCGAGCTAGCAGCGCTCATCGACCACGCAGTCGCGCTGGGAGTCGGCTGGCCGGGCATAGCACGTCGTCTCGGCGTGACACGTCAAGCAGCCCGTCAGCACTACCAACGCCGCCACCGCGATGAGCCATCCGATCGCAGTCAGAACGACGCTGCATAACGCGCTCTGATCCGGATTCCGCCAGCGGCAGGTGTAAAGCATCAGGTGGCACTGTCAATCATCAAGTGGCAGTCGAAAACGCATGTTGCCAGGCTTCAGTGCGGACTTCAGCAGATACTAGCAATGCATTGACGTGCAGGAATGAGTCAAGATCACCGCGCCGACAACGGGTGTTCTCCAGAGATGCCTAGCTCCACTTGATGTGCGACGGATCGGCGTCGCTTGATGTGCGACAGTCCCTAGGTTTGGCCGCCCGCTGGTGTCTGCGAGCTGGCGGACTATGAGCCCGCCGGTGACGATGATGCCCTAGCGCCAGAACCGCCCGCTAGCACCCCCCGTGGGGTGAGATCTTGTCATCGCTGGAGTGGGACGAGATGCGACTGACCGTCCCACGGCTGGGCACTAGAGTCGGGAGAGCAGATGGCCAGCAGTGACTTGCAGGAGATTGTGCCGGGGATTTGGTGCTGGCAGCGCCGACCCCAGGGATTGCGGGCTGGGGAGTTCGGTGCCCGGACGAGCTATGCCCTGGCCGTCGATGGCGAGACGCTGCTGGTGGATTCGCTGGTGATGGGTGAGAACGATCCGGCGCTGGGCGCGCTGGATGAGCTCGTTGGCGGCCGCGTTCGGATCCTGGTCAGCAAGCCGTTTCACACCCGCAGCGCTGAACTGCTGTGGCGGCGCTATCACCGGGCACAGGCACGCATCTATGGGCATGCGGAAGTGGCGACGCGGCTGAGCGACACCTCCGGCTTTGAGGCCGTGAGCGGTGGTGGCGGCGTTGGCGGCGTGGCCCGTTTCCATCCGATCGGTACCCCGCCTCGCTCTGAGCAGCCGATCGAGATCCCCGCCCTGCGTGCCCTGGTCTTCGGCGATGCGGTGGTCGAGACGGGCGGTGGTGAGCTGCGCGTGTGGGAGGACCCAGTGGACAGCGAGCGCCGACGTCGCTGGTGGCGCGAGCGTTATCTGCCCACCCTGGAGCGCCTGGCTGGTTTGGAGCCTGAGCACGTGCTGGTCACGCACGGGCGGCCCATACTCAGCCGGGGCGCGGCGGCGCTGCGCCACGCCTTGGAGCGTGACCCGTGGCAGCGCCCGAAGCGGGGAGGCTAACTGGCCGGGCCGTAGTTCGAGGCTTTGTGCCGTCTGATATCGCAGCTGGTCTTGCGGGGTGCGGACATGGCAATCCCGTCTGCGAGAGTGATCTGGTAGGTGTCGGACTCGACGGTGACCTCGGCGGTCTTGCCCGCGTGCGGGAGACCGACCTGGATCCGCTGGCCGCCAATCATGATCGCGCCGCGGATGGATACCCGCCGCTGGACGTGCAGAGGTTCGGGTAGCTGCGGTGGCCCGGCAGTTCCGCTGCGGGCTCCGCGCAACCGGGCACGGGCGGGGACGGGGCAGGCGAGGGTGCGGACCACGGTGCCGTCGGACAGAATGTGGGCGACCGGGCCGTCCAGACGCAGCGTGACCCGCTGCCCGGCCAGCGGCAGCCCGGCACTGATGATGCAGTCGCCGAGGCTGATGTTGCCGGAGGCACTGACGGTTCGCTCCAGCTCGACGGCAGCACCCGACGATGGCGGCAGGGGCGGTGGCCCGGCCGGGCGGCCACCGGCTGCGGCGAGGCGGGCCAGGTCGCGGGTATCCAGCCTGGACGGCAGAGTCTTGATGCGGTGACCGTCCAGCAGCACGTGCACCCGGTCGGGTCCGGCCCAGAGCCGGACGGTGCGGCCGGTCATCGCTGGCCCGAGCCAGATCTGCTGCCCGGCCAGCCAGAGGTTTCCCGACGGCGGGACTACCCGGTCCAGCTCCACGGCCCGGCTCTGCCCGCCGGTGCCGCCGTCCGGGGCGGGCAGGACAGCCGCTCCTTCAGCGGGCGCGGGGACGGAAGGCGGCGACTGGCTGGCCAGGTCGGCGGGTATCCGCAGGCCGAGCGTGTCGCCCCCGGCGGGGATGAACCGGGCCGCAGGGAAGGCCATGGCCAGCGACTGATGCGGCCGCCTGGTGTTGTAGTCCTTGCGCCAGGCGTCCACCGCGACCTGGGCGTCCTCGATGCTCGCGAACGGGTCGTGGATGCTGAGCAGCTCCAGCTGCAGCGTCTGGTGGAGTCTTTCATCTTGCCCGTAGTCGTGGGCGACCTGGGCTTGGTCAGCCGCTGGGTGATGCCGTTCTCCCGGCAGATCCGCTCGAACATCACCTCGGCCGGGCGGGGTTTGCCGAACCGGCCAGTGAACTGCTTGCCGTTGTCAGTGAGCACCTCGCCGGGGATCCCGTACTCGGCCATCGCGGCCGTGAATGCCAGGCAGATGGCCCGGGCGGTCGCCCGCATCACCACGGTGGCGATGACGCAGAACCGGGAGTGGTCGTCGATCCCGGTGATGACCTTGCACTCCCGCCCGTCGGCCAGGAACAGGCTGGCGGTGACGTCCATCTGCCACAGCTCCATCGCCGCTGAGCGTTCCCAGCGGCGGTAGGAGTCCCGGCGCCTGCGGCGGGACACGGGCTCAATCAGATGGTGGCGGACGAGGACCCGGTAGACCGTGGACCGGGAGATATCCGGGTGACCGCGCCGGGCAAGCTCGAAGACCAGGCGGCGCGGGCCCCAGCCGCGGTGCGCGATGCGCAGGTCACAGATCGCCGCCTCGACCTCGGCGCTTATCTGCCACGGGTGTGCCTTCGGCGCATGCGAGCGGTCAGCCAGCCCGTCGAGTCCGCCCTCGCGGTAACGGGCCACCCAGCGGTGCACCGTCTGCCGGGCCACCCCGAACCGCTCGGCGACCTCAGTGACCGGAGTGCCGTCCAAGACCTCAAGCACTGCCTGGTATCTCTGCTCGACCACGTTCAACTCCCGAAGCATTGCGGGAGTGTCGCGCATCAAGTGAAGCCACGGTGTCGCACATCAAGCGGAGCCTGACACGGGTGTTCTCCAGACGCTGTTACAACTTTCTTTACGTCTTCAAGGGCACGCCCTCCGGGCGCGCCAGGCCGTCCGGCCCTTGGCCAGATTCGGACGCGGAAACGCGGGACCACCCGAGGGATAGCGTGAGCTGGCGCGGGAACTTTGCCAAAGCCGGGCAGGGCAGTCGGGCACCGCGCAGACTCCGGGGCGGGCGGCATGCCGAGCCCTGACGGGCGGGAGCCCTCTGGGCTCGGCGCCGCCACCAGGTCAGCGGGCCCGCTCCCGCAGGCAGGCAGTTCCCGCAGCAACGCACCCACGGGGACCGCGATCGCGAGAACTGGCCGGGCCGTCCTCCTCGCGCCGGGCATTCTCTCGCCGCGAAAAGATCACCGTCAAGAGCGCTCGCTACGCTCGCGTCCTTCGGACGGCGCTTCGCGCCGCTCTGGACCGTGATCTTCCACGGCAAACCTTGGCGCCGATCAGGCAGACGGACCGAACTCGACTCGGCCTCCCTTCAACCGCGCCTATCAGGAGGACGGGAGTTATCTGCGGGCCGAGACTTCCGCAGCACAAAACGGGCCCATGCGCATTGAGCCACGTCCGTCGTCGCTATGTGCAATTCTGGACCACGCTCTCTCCACGGAAATCAGTCGACAGGCTCGCGCCCTCGCACCCATCGCTGTTATCCATCACATGATTAACCAAATAACGATTGGAGTAGCTAAATGGCGACGCAGCAACCTCCTTGGCAACCACCCGCGCAATCGTCTTCGCCGCCGCCGTTCGATGGGCAACAGTCGGAGCAACAGCGATCAGGCCAGCACCAGCCATACGAGGCACAAACCTGGCAATCCTCTCACACGCAATATCCCTCAGTGCCCAGCACCTATTTAGGTGGCCAGCCAGGCGAACCGCCCAAGAAAGCACATCGAAAGCGCAACATCACGCTAGCAATCGTCGGCGGGTTATTCATTATCAGCTTCATCGCACACGTCAATGGCCAAAACAAGGTGCCGGGCAAACCGACAGCAGCTAACAGTCCAAAAGCTCAAGTCGCGACCCCGAAACACCCAGCCGCGATCTCAAAGCACCCGGCCGCGAACCCGAAGACTCCAGCCATCGCGAAAGTGCTCGCAGGACTCCGTATCGACAAGGCGGTCGTCACCTGGTTTAACGACGGCGCAAAGGCTGATATGCAAGCGGTCACGGCTGATCTCGACCAGGTGGGCACGGATGCCAAAGCCGAGAACTTTTTAGCGGTAGCACGAGATTGCCAACAACTCTCGACAGCGGTCACCAATCTGCAAACAGACGGGCCGATGCCCTACCGGCCAGCGGAGAAGTGGCTAGCTAGAGCACTCGCTTTGTGGAATGAGGGAGCCGCCCAATGTGCGGCCGGAGCCAGCTCCGAGAATCCTGCGATTCTGGTGCGGTCCGGCGGCGAGGTAAATAAGGGCACTAACGACATCAACAGGACAACAAGACTTGTCAGTGATCTGATCGGATCGTAAATGGCCTTAACGCCGTGGACTCGGCGCGCGCTCGTTCGCGACCGAGCTGCCAGCATCCTGCCCAAGAAGACCTGATAAAGAAGAGGTCAACAGGCACGCCCTCGGGATAGATCGCTTTACATCCTCGTTAGAGCGACGACGGGGATCTCGCGGCTGGTCTTGGCTTCGTGATCAGCGAAAAACGGGTACCGCCGCTTTAGCATTGCCCACACCTGCTCCCGCCGGGTATCAGTGATGGTCGCGGCAGCAGCGCCGAACCGCTCATCGCCGACCTCCACTGTCACCTGGGGGTGATCGGCGAGGTTGAGGTACCAGTCAGGATGCGCGGGCGCGCCCATATTGGACGCAATGACGATCAAGTCCTCGCCGTCCCGCTCGAACATTATGGGCGTTGTCCGCTGCTGGCCGGTCTTCCGGCCGGTCGTGGTGAGCAAGAGCAGGCGGTTGCGGTCCATGCCCTCGACCGGGACGCCTGCGCGGAACTGCTCGATGACCTTCCGGTTGACCTCCTTGATGTCCAAAATCACTCCGCGGTCTGCCCGGTTGCCGATGTTGGGTACCACCTTGCCAGTGCAGGCGCCGACTTGGCTTCGAGTTGACACCCATCGCTGACACCAACGAACTCGGATGCCTGCGGCGCCCTGCGGACGGCCGAAAGCGGGTATCCCAGGTCAGAGACGGTGGTGGACACCTGGTGCGGAGTTTGCAAGCAAGGATCATCGATCCGGCTGGCCTTGTTTTGGCCTTACAGCAGCGCTCAACGCCGCAAGTCATAGCGCATCGCTGAGCACCGTTCCAGGATGTCAACGGTGTCTGAGCCGATAGCGGATGTGCTCGCAGATCTCTACGGATCAGGAGATTGTACTGCGCACTGCGCACCTGGCTCGCATGCGCAACCGCACGACTTCCCGGCCCAGGCTCGTCGTCCTTCGACTACCGCCCAGCCTGCGATCCCGAGCGCGACCATGCCGTCGAGCCACCAGGCTCCGAACAGCGTGTTAGCGGCCAGCCCCGCGAACACCGCGACCGCGAGGTAGGCGCACAGTAGATTCTGCGTTCCTTCCCCCGCAGTGGCCGACGACCCGAGCCGGATGCCAATGCGCCGCTTCGCCACCCCAAGGGCGGGTTCGAAGATGGCCGTTCCGGCAGTCAGCACCAGGCCGACGACGCTAGTCTCAGCACGGTCACCAGTCACTAGAGCGCGGATAGCTTCAGCGGCGATGTACGGCGAGAGCAGGAAGAAGCTGACCGCGACGAGCTGCTGAGCGCGCCGCTCGGAAGTCGCGCTAGCCAGCCGGGACCCGGTAAACCGCCATATCACGATGACGCTGGCGATGGCCTCGATGCCGCTGTCCAGGCCGAACCCCAGCAGCGCCACCGACCCGGCCACGATCGCCGCGCCGATCGCAACCCCGCCTTCGATGCCCATCCAGGCCAGGGTGAGCCAGGACAGAAGCCGGGCCAGGCGGGCGAGCTTGAGCCAATCCGCCGACACCGCCACCTGCTTGGGGTCATCGCGCTGGCCGGTTACTGGTGACGGCCAGGGGAGCGGGGAAGTCATGGTGTCTCGATGTGCTCCACGACGGTGTAGTACTCCCAGGCCACCCCGTCGGGGTCGTGTGCCCATACCTTGTCTTGCAGCGCGTAGCAGCAGACCGCACCAGGCTGGGGCTCAGTCTCCAGGCCCTCCGCGTCCAGCCGTGTCCCAGCGTGGGTGACTTCTTCGGTCGAGCCGACCTCCACGCCCAGATGGTTGATGGTGCCACCTGGCCCGTTGCCGGGCGAGTTCAGCACCAGCTTCAACGGCGGATCATCAAGGGCAAAGTTGGCATAGCCCGGGCGAAGCTTGGCGGGCGCCGCGCCGAACAACCGGGAGTAAAACGCGACCGCCGCGTCGAAGTCGCTGACGTTGATCGAAAGCTGGACCCGGGACACCCGGTCACCTCCAAAGACGAGAACGGTGTGGCATCACTGGCAGCAGCCAGGCAGATCAAGCGCGGCAAGGATGCGCAGCCCATCGGCTAGCCGCTCGTCGGCCAGCGCATAGCGGACCCGGCGCCCTTCCGCGGTCGCCGTCACCAGGCCGCACTCACGCAGGCAGGTCAGGTGATTGGACAGGTTCGCCCGACTGGTACCGAAGTCCTCGGCCATCTCAGACGGATAGCCAGGGCCGTCGATCAGATGCACGAGGACCCGGCGGCGCGTCGGGTCGGCCAGCGCCAGGCCCACACGGGCAAGGGTTCCCAGGTCCACCTGAACTGGTACAGTCATAGCTGTACTATACAGGCTGAGCTGAATCGGGCAAGGCGCTCCGCGCATACTCGTATAAAGACGAGGTTGACACCGATCCGGCCGCCAGACGGCAGCCCATCGACAGCTCAGATGCACTTTGCAAGCAAGGGATCATCGTACGCTCTCGACAACTCGAATGTACGTTCGTAGACTGGCGCGGCACGACGGGCACCCGCGCCGTGATGCTGGGGACGCGACGCGGGCCGCCGTGCCACACTCGTGCCACAGCGAGGCGAGACCAGGGCGCACTCACGGCCACTGGAGCACAACCGGAATAGTCGTTAACCTGGGAATTCGCAGGCTGTAGGACGCCGCGAAGTGTCCTCCTAAGCAGTACGTCGCGCGTTCGAGTCGCGCTTGGGGCGCATATGTAAGTCGTGACAGCCAGGGCCTCGGACTCCACCGCCTCGAACGGTGCCCGGGTGGGTGGGACCAGCGCCCGATCCTGAGCATGACCTCCCAGCCGGGGCCAGTTCAGGTGGTCGCACTCACGAGGCAGCCGCATATCAGACGAGCACGCCCTCGGTTTAGGTGCCTCTTGGTCGGGCAGCGTGCACGGCGCGGCGAAGCGCGCCGTATGGAAGTGGAGGCCACATGGTGGCGAAGAAGGCAGGGACCGGCGTCAAGAACAAGGCTCTCTACAAGCGGCTCCGTAACCTGGGCGTGTCGGCCAAGGAATCGGCGCGGGTCGCGAACACCAGCGTCAAGACGCCCAGCAAGAAGGCCAGCCAGCGCGGCGGCGCGGCAAGCTCCTACGCTGACTGGAAGGTCCCAGAGCTGCGGCGCAGGGCCAAGAAGGTTGGCATCAAAGGCCGGTCAAACATGAACAAGAAGCAGCTCATCAAGGCGTTGCGCACTAGTTAAGGGCGCCTGCCATCCGCATCCGGCACCCAGCCGACTCCGGCTTCCTCGCGGTGACCGGAGTCGGGTTGGGCGGACAGTAGGCAGCCGCGGGAGCGGGGAGCCACGCTGGGAGCCATCCAAGCGGGTGCGCGTCTATATGAGGCTGGCGCCGGGTGCGTGTCCGCCGTATACCCGATCAGATCGGCCTACACGGTGCCCGAGGGTCACTCATGAGGGCGCTTCCACGGTCCCGCGGTTCAGCGTCATGAACAGGTCAAAGAGCGCTAACTTGGGGAGCCAAACGGGGAGCCAGCGGCATCCGATTCCGACCGACCCCAACCGACAGCGGATCCAGATATCTGCAGGTCAGCGCCCACTCGGCCTACGTCATCTGACCCCAGCCGACGCCTCTGTGGTCGCTCGTAATGAACAGGTCGTCGGCTCGATTCCGACAGGCGGCTCCCAGGCCAGAGGCCCTTCCCCGTCGTCGAGGAGGGGCGCTGTCGGCTACGCCCTGCTCTATGGCAAGATCGCCTGATGCTGCAACTCTTGGGTTTCATCATCGACTGCCCGGACCCAATGAAGCTGGCGGCCTTCTACTCCGAGATGACAGGCCGCGCCATCATGGAAGGAAGTTCCGACAACTTTGCCGGCATCACCTTCGGCGAGGTCGATCTGGCCTTCCAGCGGGTGGAGGACTACCGCCCTCCGCGCTGGCCCGATGACGAACACCCCAAGCAGTACCACCTCGACTTCGAAGTGGGCGAAATCGAGCCCGAACAGCGCCGCGTCGTCGAGCTCGGCGCGATACTGCAGAAGGACTTCATCGGACCCGAGGGCTACGGGTGGCAGGTCTACACTGACCCGGCCGGGCATCCCTTCTGCCTGTGCCGCCACGAAGGGGTCACGTGGACTGACGAGAGAGTGGTGTGGCCCTAACCCTGACCCCTACTACGAGGAGACAACCCGTGTCCACCTTCGACGCGCGGCCCGGTACCCGCGGTGCCCGGCAGCCCGGCGGCCGCATCATGCTCGGGATAAACGGCTTCGTAGCAAGGCGGCTCCGTAAGGGTGGCAAGAACCCGCCGGGTTTCGACTTCGACCTCCTGCTCCTGACCACGACGGGCCGCAAGAGCGGCCTGGAGCGGACCACGCCCCTCGGCTGGGTCTCCGACGGGAACGGCGGCTGGCTGATCGCAGCGTCGGCCAACGGCGCGGCTGGCCTCCCCGCCTGGTACCACAACCTCGCCGCCGCCCCCGATAAGGCACGCATCGAGATCAAGGGAGCCACCACCCCGGTCTCCGCCGAGCAGCTTCACGGCACCGAGCGCGAGGCTGCCTGGCAGACGCTGACGGCAGCAATACCGCGCTTCGGCAGGTACGCGGAGAAGACCGACCGGGAAATCCCGGTTATCCGCCTGACTTCCCGCTCCAGCTAACCGGGGCGGCCAGCGATGTCGGCGTCTCGGTCATCCCGCAGCCCCGGTCGCTGCAGAAGAGCCCGGGGCGTTTCGGAGCCTGACGGTGAAGCCGTCACTAGTGCGTCTGAGCGCGACGTCGATGTCGAGCTGGTGCATGGCCCACAGCCCCATTCCAAGATGCCGCCGGTCCAGGGCGTTGCCTGGCGCGGGGGCCAGGCCTGCCAGGCGGTCGGCCGGGCCGCAACCGGTGTCGTGGATGGTGACTACGATGCGATCGCCCGCGGCCCAGATGCGCACGGTAGCGGGCGGGCCGCCGTAGCACTGGGCATTGGTGAGGGCCTCGGTGACGCCGATGAGCAGATCCTGCACGATGGGGCCAGGGACGCGGCCGCCGGCGATCCGCACCAGCGCGCCCCGGGCATCGGCGGCGGGCCGGTTGACTAGCTCGGCCACCGGTGGAAAGGCCTCCAGCGGATCGGTTTCGTACGGGAGGCCTTCGAACACCTGGGTGTCTTGGTAGCGGCTGTTTTCCTGGCGCCGTCCGGACGGCGAGACGATGCGAGGGTGGGTGCGCTCGACGACGTCCAGCACGGGCGGCGGCGTCGTGGTGATGTCGTAGAGGCACAGGCCCCACACCGGAAAGTCGTGCCAGACGGTATTGACGGCCGCTTCGTAGCGGTCCCACCCCTCAAACCGTCCGCCGTTGCCCGGATGGGGCACATCGCCAGCGATACGGATCTGCCCGGCGCCCATGGCCACGTGAAACTCAAACAACCGCCGGTAGGTCGCGATCGCCCCGGCCGGCTTGGCGTACAGGCCCGTATCCGTGATGAAGTCTGCGGCGGAAGGATCGGTCAGCCACGACCGCAGCAGGGCGTTTTTCCGGTGGTCATAACCGAGGATGACAGGCTCGCCCGCGGCGATGCCCTCCTCCGCAAACGGCACAATGAGCGCGCGGAACTCCGCATCGGAGCCGTAGAAGCCGGCTTCGTGGAAGTGGCCGACCTGGCCGCGAGCAGCGCCGGTCCTCATCACAGTTCTCCCGGATGGGCGGTGCCAGAAGAACTCAAGATCACCAGGCCACCCAGGCAGATCCTCGGCCCTGGCACGCTTTACCCCGTCGGAACATCATACTTTCCTGCGGCCTGCGGTACCGAAGCGGCGCGGGCCGGCTCGGCCGCCGGCGGAGCACCATCCGGCCGGGCACGGTACGGCGCCACCGTTATCTGCTGGCGGGCTGGGGTGTCGCCCGTTGCGGTCTGGTTGCTCGGGCGCCCGGCGCAGGATCAGCAGGGCGATGTCGTCGGTGTGCGGGCTGTAGTCGGCCATGGCTGCCATCACCGATGCGCAGCCAGCCTCGGGCTCGGCGGTGGTGATGGCGGCGCAGAGCTGGGCGACTCCGTGGTCGATGGGCTGGTCGCGCCGCTCGACCAGGCCATCGGTATACAGGCAAAGCACCGCGCCAGGCGGGAAGTCCAGGGTGCTGATGCGGCGGGGTTTCAGAGCAGGCATGCCGAGGAGCAGGTTTGGGGTGACGTCGGCCGGTGTGGCGGGCTCGCCCGGACGGGCGATGATGGGCGGCAGGTGACCGGCGGAGCAGATGCGTATCTGGTCGCGCGTGGGGCTGATCATCGCGCACAGTACGGTTGCCAGCGCGTCGGGCTCGAAGTACCGCATCTTGCGGTCCAGCCGGTCGAGCAGTTCGGCGGGGTCGGCTGTTTGCAGCGCGTATGCCTGCATCACGCTGCGGATACGGCCCATGATCACTGCGGCGGGCAGGCCGGTGCCGGCCACGTCGCCGATGACCGTGCATATCTCGCCCGTGGGGAGGGGAAACACGTCATACCAGTCACCACCCACGTTCCCGGTGCCGGGCACGTAGCGAGCAGCCATCTCCAGCCCGTCGACCGCCGGCAGCGCGAAGGGCACCAGGCTGAGCTGCAGCGCCGTGGCAGCCGCCCGGTCCATCTGGGCGGTGAGCGCTTGGACTGCGATCGCGGCACGGTCGGCAGCGAGTTGGAGCAGATCGGCGTCGTCGCCGGTGAAGGCGCGAGGGCTAAGGGTCCCCACATGCAGGACCCCGATGACCTTTCCTTCCGCCAGCAGCGGGGCACCCATTAGCGATCGGATGCCCTTGTCCAGCAGGATCGGGTTGACCACTTTGGTGTGATCGACCTCATCGAGGATCACCAGGCGGCCCTGTGCCGCGATCCGCCCGGCGAAGCCCCTGCCCACCGGTATCCGTACCCCCCGCCGGACTTCTTCCTCCAGCCCGCTCGCGGCCGTCGCCACCAGCTGGCCTGACGTGTGGTCCAGCAGCAAGATCGCGGCAGTGTCAGCGTGCAGGGCATCCCTCGCCCGGTCGACAAGCTCGGCTAGCAGCGCCTGCGGATCCAGCATGGACAACGCCGCATCGGTGACTGACTGGATGCCACGCAGCCGGTCAGTCCACTCCGGCGGCACCCCGGCGGCAGAACTCGGCTCATCGTTACGCAGCAACCCGCACCGCCTCTCTCCAGACACCGGGTATCGAATCCGAGAGAGCGGGCCTGGCCGCCTAAGCCCACCTCAGTTGCCCGCCGATCCTACCCGCAGCAGCCACCGGTGGCCGTTCACGGCCATGGTTAGCTCATCGCCCCAGGGGCAGAGAACGTGATCAAGTAAAGCAAGGCCTGCGGGCTGGGAGGGAGTCCGGTGATCCGTAAAGCCGCCACGGGTAAATTCCACTCGGCCAGGCGCGGGGGACCGGCGCCACGATAAGGGCCTGTCGGCTGCTCGCCGGATCGCAGCCGACGCAACGTGACTGAGCAGGCACCATCGCTGAATCTGCCGTCGGCCGATGCTGCTTCGATCGCCTATCGCAGCAACCTGGCCGAGGTCCGCGCCTTCGTCCGGACTCACGCCGCTGGTATCGGGCTGCCCCCCTCGCGCACCGGCGACCTGGTCATAGCTGCCAGCGAACTAGCCGGCAACACGTTTCGCCACACCTCAGGCAGCGGCGTCCTGCAGCTATGGACCGCGGCGGGAGAAGTACTGTGCCAAGTCCATGACAGCCGCCACATCACCGACCCCTACGCAGGGCGGGCGTGCCCACCGCCCGACGCGAGCCACGGCCACGGTCTGTGGGTTGCCCGCCAGCTATGCGACGCCGTTGACATCAGCACCAGCCCCAGCGGCACCACCATCTGCCTGCACATGCAGCTCGACCTCTGAAACCGGCATGGGTAATCCTGCAGACGCTGGATCCAAGATCGTCCATCAGCTGAACAGGCTTCCGGGGATGCGCGGATACCGATCCAGGCCGAACACCTCGACCTGGGGCGAGCGCTGCTGCACCAGCACGCCGCCGTCGACCACTAGGCAGTGCCCGGTGATGTATTCCGCGTCGGCCGAGGCCAGGAACACCGCGGGCCCGGCGAGGTCATCGGGGGTGCCGCCGCGGCCCCATGGCACGGTGTCGTCGCGTCGCTTCCTGGCAGCCGGCTCGACGTGCTCGGGGCGGGTCGCGATCAGCCCGGGCACCAGCGCGTTCACCCGGATGCCGTAAGGCGCCAGCTCGATCGCGAGGCTGCGGGTCATGGCTTCGATGGCGCCTTTCGACGCGTCGTAGGCGACCGCGCCGCGGTGCGAGCGGTTGGCGCCGCCGCTGGACATGTTGATGATGACGCCGTGCCGGGCCGCCACCATGATCGGCGCGACGCGCTGCACAAACAGGTAGTGGCCCTTGAGGTTGGTGCGCCACATGCGGACATGCCGCGTGACCTGGTCTGCAAGGCACCCATCAAGAGAACTGCAAGATAGCCGTCCAGGTCGGCGGCAGACAATCCTGCTGTGGTCTCGCGGTGGGCCCCTGCGTCGGCTCACTGCGGGACGCGGCACATGGCCGGGTTACCGGGGAGGTCTGCATGCGTCTGCAAGAAGGTCCAATCCCTGCGGACGTTCAGTGGCACTTCCCTGAACCCCGCTGGCTGCATGACGGCGGCGCGCGGGCAGTCGTCAGGGCATCCAGGGCCACGACCGGGTCCGTCGCCCACCCGCTCCCGGCGGCGGACCGCGGTCGGGTCACCAGGCCAGGCGACGCGCTGTGCCCAGCCTCATCATGGAGAGGATTGCTGCATGGCAGCCCGCTGGTCTGCAGCTGAGCAGGTTCCGGACTGGCCAGCGGCGCACCCGTTCGGGAGCCGGGAATGGGCGCTGGCGTGGCGGAATGTGCAGACCGATCCGGTACGGGCGGCCCGCGTCCTGCAGACCGGGCGGCTGGTCGCCCCGTTCTACCTGATCGACGGCAGCCCGGCATGGGCCGCATTCGAGGCCGAAGCAGGGGTGGGCGACATCTGGGCCGGGCGGCCGGTGGTCTACGGGCCGTCGCCCTACGCCACCTACGGGCTGAACACGGCCAGTCCGTGGGAGATCAGGACCGTTGTGGCGCACGGCCTGGCCTGGGCGAGGGAGGCGGGCGCGGTCGCGGCCGTGTTCCCTGGGTTGCGTCATCCTCGTGCCTGGACGGCGGTCGAGGGCGGCGTCGCCGTCCGCACGACCGGCTCCCACCAGGCACCGGTGCGCGGCTCTATGGCCTCGTTCAAAGCCTCGATCAGCTCGAGCAGAGCGCGGAAGGAGTTTGGCCGCCAGTGGCGCCGGGCCAACGAGGCGGGCCTGCGCCTGGATGCTCTGCGCGGCGCTGAGATGATGCCGGCCCTCCCCGCGTTCACGCGGCTGGCCGGTGCGGCCGCGGCACGGCACGGCGTCGCGCTCTACGGCCTCGACGTATTCCGTGCGGTCGCCGAGGTCCCGGGGGCCGTGCTCCTGGCCGCGAAGCACGGGCGGAAGCTGGCCGGCGGCTTTATGTGCCTGCGGCATGGCAGCACGCTCTACCTATGGGCAGCCGGGCTCGACTACGCGACGTTGCCGGAGCTGCATACCTACGCCTGGCTGCTTGCGGAGTCGGTCTCTTACGCAGCTGCCACCGGAGCGGGCGTCGTCGACGCAGGCCGGGGGAATTACCTGGTCAAGCGCCGTCTCGGGTTCACTCAGATACCGCTCTACTCGGTCTGCTACCTGGCCAGCCCCGACCCTGGGCTGGCTGCGTCCCTGGCCGAGATGGGCGGCCGGATCGCGGCAGCTCTGGCACAGGCATCGGCTGGGCCGGCGCAGGAACTGGCCGCGTCATGACCAGCTGGCGGGTGGACCGGTGTTCCTGAGACAGAAGCGGCACGCTGGCACCGGTGGGAAGGTCAATCGGCGGGGAACGCCGCGGGTTCCGAAATGGTGTCCACAAAGGGGCGCGACCTGTCATTAGAGTGGCCGGCATGGACTTCTACGACTCGACCCAGCCTGGCCTGATTCCGCAAGGCTCCCACGCTTGCCTTTACTACGACGGGGACTACGCGGCCACCGCTGAGCAGGCAAAGCGCTTCGCGGCAACGCGCTGGATCACCGTACTTGGCGACTACGCCAACTGCGGCATCGCCGACTTTGAGGCCGGGAACGCTGTGTTCTCGCGGCCTGGTGCGCTGCGCGCGTTCGTTGCCGGCCGCCGCAAGATGAACGTGCGGGCCCGCGTGTACTGCGACCGAGCGAATCTGCCCACGGTCCGCTCGGAGCTGGAGGGCCTTGAATACCTCGTCTGGATCAGCACCCTGGATGGAAACAAGCTCTCGGCCAACTGGACGCCCGGCCTGTGGGGTGTGCAGTTCGCCGGCGGCTTGACGGCCGACTACGACACGTCGGTGCTGTACGGCGTCTGGTGAATTAGCGGCACAAGGCCAGCGGGACGGCCTCCGCTGGCCTTGTCCGTCACCTGGCAAGTGTCGCCGAACTGCATGGCAGGCCGTCCTCCATGCGCGTTTGCGCGCGGAGGACGGGTGCTGAGCACCCGCGAGAAATACCGTTGCCTGGCTGAACGCTGACGCCTACGCTCATTAGCGGACAAGAAAGGACTTTACGTGAATCGCTGGTCGGGCAGGCGGTGCGAGCAAGGCGGGAGGAATATCCGCGTGCCCGCGTCCCTGCAACCGCGTATGAGGCTGGCGACCAGGGAGGCTTCTGGATAGGTTCCCGAACACTGACCAGAAGCCGCTCGCAGGGACGCGCCTGTCGGGCGGTTTTCGTTTAAGCCAGCGGGTTAAATTCCTGCCGTCCATTCGAATTTTCCGCCCGTACCAATCAGAGACTCCACACAGATGCAGCTAACAGTCACAGGAGATGGGCGATGGCTTACGAACTTCTGCCCGGCACGCGGGCGCCCGTGAAGATGTGGACCGATCCGGCGGCGGTCGACGCGGCCGCGCTGCAGCAGCTGCGTAACGTGGCGTCACTGTCCTGGACGCAGCAGGTGGCCGTCATGCCCGACGTGCACTACGGCAAGGGCGCGACGGTTGGCTCGGTCATTGCCATGGAGCAGGCGATCAGCCCGGCCGCGGTCGGCGTGGATATCGGCTGCGGTATGTCGGCGGTGCGGTCGAGCCTGACCGCCAGCCAGCTTCCCGATGATCTGTCCAAGGTCAGGGCGGTCATCGAGGCCAAGGTTCCGGTCGGCTTCAACGCTCATAACCGGCCGGTCAAGCCGCTGCACGGCACCGGCGGCTGGACGGCGTTCTGGGCCAGGTTCCCTGAGCTGCATGCGGGCGTCCAGAAGCGTGAGCACAGGGCGCGGCAGCAGATGGGCACTCTCGGCGGCGGGAACCACTTCATCGAGCTCTGCGTCGAGCAGGATGGCCAGGACGCGGGCCGGGTCTGGCTCATGCTGCACTCGGGCAGCCGGAACATTGGCAAGGAACTGGCCGAGCGGCACATGGAGGCAGCCAGGAAGCTGCCGCACAACCAGGATCTCCCCGATCGCGACCTGGCGGTGTTCCTGGCCGGAACCCCCGAGATGAAGGCGTACCGGCGTGATCTGTGGTGGGCACAGGAGTACGCGGCCCGTAACCGGTCGACGATGCTGGCGCTGATCCTGGAGGCATTCGCCAGCGCACTCGGCAGCCAGCCGGTCAGCTGGGACGAGCCGATCTCCTGCCATCACAACTACGTGGCCGAGGAAACGCACGCCGGCCGGGCGGTGCTGGTCACCCGCAAGGGCGCGATCCGGGCGGGCAAGGGCGACATGGGGATCATCCCGGGTTCGATGGGAACCGGTTCCTACATCGTCCGCGGTCTCGGCAACGAGGACGCGATGTGCTCGGCGTCGCACGGTGCCGGCCGGCGCATGTCACGCAACCAGGCCAAGCGGACGTTCACCGAGGCGGAACTGGCCGAGCAGACGGCCGGGGTGGAATGCCGGAAGGACCGCGGCGTGCTCGACGAGATCCCGGGGGCCTACAAGGACATCGCCGACGTGATAGCCAGGCAGACCGACCTGGTGGAAGTCGTGCACCACATCAAGCAGGTGGTCTGCGTGAAGGGCTGAAGCACATGAGGCGGCGGGCGCTGCCGGGCCGGGGCGCGGCAGCAGGCGGCGCCCGCCGCCTCCGGATCGTGAACAGCTAAGGCGCGCGCTGGGCATCAGGCCTGAAGACAAACGGTTGCCCTTTCTGCCCGGCCGGTCGGCCCGGTGTTCTGCCCGTGCAGGAAATTTCCGGTAGCGTGCCAGGACATGAGCCCTAATCAGCCCGGAGTCGGACAACTCAAAGCGGCCGTTCAGCAAGTTCTGCCATCCGTGCGCGCCGACCTCGAGCAGCTCGTCCGTATCCCGTCGGTGTCGGCCGATCCGGCTGCGGCGCCGCAGATGCAGGCCAGCGCCGAAGAGGTTGCGGGCCTGCTGAGCCGGGCTGGTATGCCCGAAGTTGAGCTGCTCGCCGTGGACGGCGGCCAGCCCGCGGTGCTCGGGAGGCGGCCTGCCCCGCCCGGCGCGCCCACGGTCTTGCTGTACGCGCACCACGACGTGCAGCCCACCGGCGACCGCGCGAACTGGGACAGCGACCCGTTCGAGCCCACCGAGCGAGATGGCCGGCTCTATGGCCGGGGCGTGGCAGACGACAAGGCAGGAGTCGCGGCGCACCTGGCCGCCTTGCGGGCACACGGCGACGGGCTCCCCGTTGGCGTCACCGTACTTGTGGAGGGCGAGGAGGAGATCGGCTCGCCGACGCTCGGCGCGTTCCTGGCGAAGTTCCGGGACCAGCTGCGCGCCGACGTCGTGGTGTTCGCCGACTCGGTGAACTGGACAACGGACGTGCCATCCCTGACGACCTCACTGCGAGGTGCTGCGCCGGTCGTCGTGGAGGTTCGGGTCCTCGAGCACGCGGTGCACAGCGGGCTCTACGGCGGCCCGGTACCGGACGCGCTGACCACGCTGTGCCGGCTTCTGGCGACGCTGCACGACGAAAAGGGCGACGTGGCGGTCGCGGGCATGTCCAGGGGCACGATGGCGCCGATGGACCTGACCGAGGCGCAGCTTCGGGCCGACGCGGCGATGCTCGACGGGGTGCAGCTGATCGGCACCGGAGAGCTCACCGACCGGCTCTGGGCGCACCCGTCGATCACGGTCATCGGCATCGACGCTCCGTCGGTCGCCGCGGCCTCCAACACCCTGCTCGCATCGGCCCGCGCGAAGGTGAGCCTGCGGGTTCCCCCCGGCAACGACGTGACCAAGGCGAGCGATGCGCTGGCGGCCCACTTGAAGGCACATGCCCCATGGGGCGTGCGCGTCGCCGTGGATCAGAACGCCACCGGCGCTCCGTACACCGCGCAGACCGGGGGCGTTGCGTACCAGGCGGCTAACTGGGCCCTGGGAGAGGCCTTTGGAAGGCCCGCAGCTGAAGTCGGCGGGGGCGGATCGATCCCGTTCGTCACCGGCTACGCCGACCTCATCCCCGAAGCGGAGATCCTGATCACCGGCGTCGAGGACCCGGACACCCGCGCGCACGGCGCGAACGAGAGCCTGCACCTGCCGATGTTCGAGCGCGTATGCCTCGCTGAAACGTTGCTGCTGCACAGACTCGGAGACAAGGGCCTGAACGGGTAGCCCCGCCGAATCGGGTCCGCAGAGGGCTCTCTGGCATAGCTGTGTTCCCGGCGGCTAACTGTCCATGCTGAAGGTGAAGATCTTGTCTGCGGCGATGCGCGCACCGACCGCGTCGGCTTGGTCCAGCCAGGTCTCGAACGCCGGACCCTGCGACGGGAGGTAGTGGGCGAGCATGGCCTGGCGCAGCACGCCGCGGGACGGATCGTTGACGTCGAACAGCTCCGCCCGCCCATGCACGGTCACCGCGAGTTCCTCGCCCGGAAGGTAGGTCGCGCTGACCGCTGGCCGTGCGGCCAGGTGGCGCATCCGCACCGAGTTCCGGCCGGAGCTGAAATAGAACGATCCGTGCAGCAGATACCCGTCGACCGGTCCGGCAAGCGGCCTGCCGTCGGCCGTCACGGTGGCCACCACCAGCAGCCGCATGCCCTGCAGCTTCTCGGATAGCTGCGCCGCGCTGAGGCGGCGGTCATCGGTGATGATGTCCCGCAGGTGGGGGCCGCCCTCGCGGCGCTGCGGTCCAGGATCTGCTGCAGGCTGTCGAGTTCCTCCGGGGTCTCCAGCATGGGCCGATTAGACCACGAGGCGCTGCGCTGTGCCGCCCTAGATCGGCAGCCGGTCGCGCGGGTCGACTCCGAACGGTTCCCGTGAATGCGCGTGAATCTTGTCCAAGGCCGCCAGCAGCTCCTGCTGGTCGGCCAGACGCGCTTCATCGGCCCACTGCTCAGCGCGTTCGTGCTCACGGCGCCGAACGGTGAAGATGATTCCGGCCGTGGCGCACGCCCCGAGAATCATCAGCAGCGCCATCAAATCGATGATCATTACTGCTCCTCCCACGATCCTTGTGGTGGCTGGAGGCCGTGCGCCTCCAGAAGATGGCCGAGCCGCTCGGCTTCCATCTGCGCGCCGGCGGCCCTGGCTTGCCACCAGCGGACTTTTCGCTGCATCCGTTGCTGAGACCGGGAGATCGCCGCGAGGGCAACGGTCGTTGTCAGCAGCCAGCCGAGGAACAGGCCAATGACGAATCCCGCCGCTAACGGCAACATGATCGTCACGGCCCGGGCTCAGCACAGGAGCGGCGCGGCCCTTCCGAGACGGCCGTTGACGAGGTAAAATGTGGCGTTTCCATGATCTCCTCTTTCGATGGCTTCGGGGGAGGGTGCACGTGGTAGTCGGGCCGGTGGTTGCCGCCACCGGCTCGACGTGCGTTTCAGGCGATCACTCTGAGCCCAGTCGCGACGGTGCCTCGGTCGCGCTGATCCGGCCATAACAAAAAGAGCCGCAGCCATATGGCTGCGGCTGCCCCCGAGACCCTCGACGTGGACCATCATCCCTGCGACGAGGGATACGCCCCGCGGCCCGCGTTGGTTGGTCATAGCATCCCACTTTGTAAATCCGCGCTGCAAGTACTAGCTTTGGGATTCCCATATGAATGCCTTGCAAAACCTGACATGTTGAGCCGTACTGCGATACACGTACCGAGCCGGTCGGTCCTTCGACCCTCTGGCTGGCCTGCTCACCAGTTTCTGGCGAGGAGTGCCTGGTCAGGTGCTGATAGCCAGTCTGCGTGTCTGGCTGCGCCGTGCGATGATCAAGAGTACGGTTGTGGGATTCCCACTGAGGAAACACCAGTTCGGCGTTTGTGCTCACCCGCTCGAGACTGCAACGTGGCCGACGGCTGGCGATGCCCACGGCATCTCGCCGACAGTCATGCCGCGCTCCTGCTGACCGCAGCTGCACGGCACCGCCCTACTGCGGGAGACGATCGTGCCAGATAAGGTCACTGGCCTACTCGGCCCGCGGCGGAATATCGCCGCCGCCCTTCGGCAACTCCGCGAGGACTCCGGGAAGAACCTCACCGAGGTTGCCGAAGCCCTGATGATCTCGACCAGCAAGCTGTCCCGTCTGGAAAACGCCCAGGGCCGGCCACAGCCCCGCGACATCAGGGATCTGGTCAGCTACTACGAGATCGAAAACACCCCGCTCGGCGCCAGCTTGCGGCAGTGGGCGAAGGCGGCACAGCGCAGAGGCTGGTGGAACGACCTTGACGACGAGGTGCTCGGGAGCGTCCTAGGCGGGTTCGGCTTGGACGCGCACATCAGCTACGAAGCGGACGCGACGGTCGAGCGCATCTACACCTTGCCGTTCTTGCCGGCCTTGCTGCAGACCGACGAGTACGCCACAGCGATCTTTCAGGACATGGAAGGTCGTTCCGAAGATGAGATTGTCCAGCTCCTGGAAGTCCGGGCTCGGCGGAAGCAGGCTCTGAGTTCCCGGGAAGGCATGGAGCCGTTGAAGTTGGTCGCCGTCATGCACGAGTCGGCACTCCGACAGGCCGTCGGATCGCCAGAGATCATGCATGATCAGCTCGGCACTCTGATCGAGGGATCCAAGGCGACGAACGTCAGCCTGCACGTGCTGCCGTTCGATGCGAAACCAGCATTCACGATGACCTGTATGTATGCCTACTTCGAATACGAAGGCGTGGGCATGGAGCAGGACGTTGTGCATATCGAAACTCACGCCGGGTATTGGAGCGTCGAGGACCCGGACAAGGTAGCTAGATACCGGGAGGCGCATGACGCCCTCGTGAAGGCCTCGCTGAGCGAGGACGGCTCACGGGCGCTCATCCGCTCTATTCGAGATGAAGCGTGAACAAGTGCGAGCACATTGGATCACCGTTGACGAGCGCGCAGGTGACGGTCGCGCAATTGCGGGTTGCCACGGCTGCTCTAGAAGAATTTTAGGTTGCAGTTACCCGGCAACGGCAACATGGCAAGGTCGTACAGGGTATAACGAGGCACGTCCGCAACACCGACACGCGCGTACCGCAGCCTGGACGGCGGGGCGAGCCCAACTCCGTGTGAGTGCCCTGTGAGCGACGATCCGAACGGAAATAAGCCCGGCCTTGACCGCGTCTGGGCTACTCTCGCTAGTCAAGGCTACGCACTGACCACAGAGGACGAAATCGGACTCCCGGATAAGTTCCGGGATAATTTTCGTCAAACGTACTTCACGGATGCACACATCCGCCACGACCCAGGTGATTGGCCAGCGGATCGGAAGAGGGCAAGGGACGTCATCCGCTACTGGTGGCGCAATGGGAACCTTCGCCTCGAGGAGCACGACACGATCGTGCTCACGGATCGCGCTGGCATCCCGGGGCGACGTGAGCACTCGCGAGTCATGCTGCTCGAGGATCCGCAGGCCGAGGATCTTATCCGCACTCTTCTGGGCCTTGCCCCGCCTGGTCAGCGCAGAGAGACGGGCACTTTCGGCGTTAACCTGTTCCGCACATTCACGGACGTTGTTACAAAACCTCATCACGACAATGAGCAATTCATCATTCTTTATGTTCTTGACCGGCAGGGCGAAGGCGCCGAGTCATATCTCTACAAGCCTGAGGACATCAATCCCGAAGGCGAGCCAATCGGCAAGCCGCTCCTGCAGCACCAGCTGAATCCGGGCGACATCCTCGTCTTCAACGACGAGCGGTTCTTGCACGGAGCGACACCGCTCAAAGCTCTGCCCGACGGAACCTCGATGCGAGATGTTCTGGTCTGCACCGTCGACCGCCCGGGCACCTATCTCGCTGCGTGAGAGCCAGGGGCCGCTCGATGTGGCCCTGTCGGTTCGCACCCACAGTCCGGCCGTTGGTCCGAAGAAACAATGAGCCCAGTGGCGTGAATGATGCGCATGCGGTTTCTGTGACAAGATTCGCAGCTAACAGTCTCACCCATACCGTGCATTAGCGCCGTAGAGCCGTCGACAACGGGCTGATACCTACGTATCGTGCGAGGCGTGACAGGCGCTTCGGGGATCTATTGCACCCCGCCTGTTCGGTCACGTGGGGGGAACTGCGGCGCACCGGGCGGCGGCCCAAGGTGCTGTGCGCGGCGTCATGAACTTCAGCTGATGCAAGCGGCCCTCCCGCCTGCCGGAGGCGTGATGTTGCCGCCCAGTGCCGACCGGCCTGTGGCGAGTGCCGGCGTGTCTGTCGCGGTCTGCGGCAACCGCTGGGAGCCAGAAGCTTGACGGCTGAACTAAGCCTGGACGCGGTCCGGAGCAGAGTGGAGCGCGCCTTCGACGGTATCCGCGCAGACCTGGAGGGTCTCGTCCGCATCCCGTCGGTCAGCGCGGATGAGTCTGCCGCTAAGCGGGTGCGAGAGTCTGCAGAGGTTGCTGCGTCGTGGCTCGAGCGTTCCGGGCTCAGTGATGTCAAGTTGCTCGAGGTCGACGGCGCACATCCAGCCGTGTTCGGCACCACTCCAAGGCCGGCCGGAGCTCCGATGGTCCTTCTCTACGCCCATCACGATGTCCAGCCGCCGGGCCCTCATGAACTCTGGGAATCCTCACCGTTCGAGCCGACAGAGCGTGCCGGACGCCTGTTTGGCCGCGGTACAGCTGATGACAAGGCCGGGATCGCTGTTCACGCGGCAGCATTGCAGGTCTGGGAGGGCAGCCCGCCCGTGGGCGTGGCCGTCTTCATCGAGGGCGAAGAGGAAATTGGATCGATCCATCTCCCCGAGTTTCTTGATCGATATGAAGACCTGCTGCGAGCCGACGCCGTCGTGCTGGCAGACTGCGCGAACTGGACCGTCGGCCGGCCAACGCTAACTACATCGGTGCGCGGGATTCTTGACTGCCTGGTCGAGGTCCGGACGCTTGATCATGCCGTGCACAGCGGCCGGTACGGCGGGCCGATACCGGACGCGCTCACAGCATTGTGCAGGCTCATCGCAACGCTGCACGACGGCAGCGGCGGCGTTGCCGTAGAGGGGCTGCGTACCGATTCGTCGCATGACATGGACATGAGCGAAGCCGACCTGCGGCGGCTCACCGGACTGCGGCCTGGCGTGCGGCTCCTCGGCGAAGGCCCGCTTACCGATCGGCTCTGGACGCGGCCAGCCATTGCGGTCCTCGGAATTGATGCACCGTCCACAGCGGCAGCAGCACAGCAACTGGTGCCCGTTGCCACCGCCAGAATCAGCATTCGTCTGGCACCGGGTGACGACCCGCAACGGGCGTTCGAGTCCGTAAGGGAGCATCTGCTCAGCCGAGCGCCATGGGGTGCTGAGGTGGCCGTCAGGCGATCACACGAGGGCAAGCCGTATCGCGTCGATGCTTCTGGGCCAGCCTTTGAAGCCTTTCGCCGTGCCTGCATGGACACCTGGGGGCAGGCGCCGATGAAGCCCGGCAGCGGGGGCTCAATGCCTGTTGCTGCCGCGCTCGCCGCGGCCTATCCCGATGCCGAGTTGCTGCTGACCGGTGTGGAGGATCTGGAGAGCAATGCTCACTCGGAGAACGAGAGCGTGCACCTGGGTGAGCTGCAGAACTGCTGCGTAAACGAAGCGCGGCTGCTCGCGCACCTGGCAGCGAGGGTCTAGCCGCAGTACCTGACCGGCGGCGGTCAAGGGCCGCCGCCCAGGTTTTCGGGCCAGAGCAGCTACCGTGGGCAGATGGCGCTCCTGGATCTGGCAAGAAGCGACGATCGCCATACGTCCGAGCGGCTGTCAGCCGAGCCGGTTATCTGGCTCGGCACGGTTGGTCCTGACGGACGCCCACACAACGTTCCTGTCTGGTTCGCCTGGCACGACCCAGCCGTCCTGATCTTCAGCATGCCCAAAACGGCCAAGGCGAGGAATCTGAGGCGCTCGCCCTTGGCCAGCCTGGCACTCGACTCGGCCGACAGCGGTCAAGACATCGTGCTCGCCGAAGGCCATGCTGATCTTGTCGCCGACACCAGCCAGCTCCCTCTCCTGGCCGGGAAGTTCCAGGAAAAATACGTCCAAGCACTCAGCGGCATGCCCTTCGAGCAATGGCGCTCGACGTTCTCACAGCCCTTGCTCATCCATGTGGAGCGCATCATCGCCTGGACAAGGACAGCCTCAGGACTCGCCTACAGGTCCGTGCCCTAGCGCAGGGTTTTCAGGTCGAAGTAGCTAGCCCGATTCCGGGCTTTCCCGTTCGCCTGCGCCCGGATTGCCTAAGCGCTCTCCCCGGCGGCGATCGCGCTCAGGGCGTCGTCGAGCATCTTCGGGAACGTGTCCGGGTACCGGGCTAGCAGGTACGTCACAAGCGCCACGTGGTCCCGGTCGCTGAGAGCCTTCACCCGCGAAAGGCGCAGCTCGGCGGTTGCTTCAGACGCGTCATCAGCCATGATCCAATCCTAAGCACCTTCCTGGGAGTAGCGCGGACAGTCGCCGGCTCAGGGCAAGCGTGCTCGCTGGCCTGGCCTGGTGCGGGCGGTGCGATCGATTGTCGGCCGCTCAGCCAGCGGGGCCTCTGGTGCACGTCGAGTTATGGCTCTAACGTGGATTGGCCTGGGGCCGACCGTCCCCCTGCCGAGGCTCAGCAAGGAGCGTGCCTCTCGTGGAGATCACCGACTTCGAGGCAATCAGCTTTGACTGCTACGGAACGCTCATCGACTGGGAGACCGGCCTCCTCTCCGTGCTTGCGCCCTGGGCCAGGTCGCGCGAGCTGGCGATGGATGACGAGGCGCTGCTTGCCGCCTACGCCGGGTACGAGGAGCTGGCCGAGGCGGAGCATCCGCGGACGCCGTACCCGGAGATCCTGCGGCGGAGCATGACCGCGCTGGGGAAGGATCTCAGGGCCGAAGTCACCACCGAGGACGCGGAACGGCTGGCGATGTCGGTTCCGGACTGGCCGGCATTCGAGGACTCGCCCGCAGCGCTCGCCGCGCTCGGCAGGCAGTTCAAGCTGATCATCTTGTCCAACGTCGACCGGTCGTCGTTCGCCGGCAGCGCCGAGCGGCTCGGGGCGACCTTTGACAGCGTGCTGACCGCGCAGGACGTGGGCTATTACAAGCCGTCACCGTGGAACTTCGCCGCGCTCCAGCAGGAGGCCAGGCGGCTGGGCGTGGGCGAGGGTCGACTTCTCCATGTCGCCCAGAGCCTGTTCCACGACCACGTTCCAGCCAAGGCGGTAGGTCTGCGGACCGTCTGGATCAACCGGCGGCACGGCCGGCCAGGATGGGGAGCCACCCCGGCCCCGCCCGTCGAGGTCACGCCGGACTGGGAGTTCCCGTCCATGGCCGCGTTCGCCGCCGCGGCCACCGGCAGCGTCATCGCCTGATCTGCCGGCGCGTCACCCGCGCGGCTGGAGAGTTGTCGCTGTTCGAAGTTGCCGCGGCTGGGGAGTTGGCGTGGCCGGAGAGTTGGCGCAGCCGGGCCGAACGCAGTTGTGCCTGGGCCCAAACGTGGCTGAGCCCGGGCCGGAGCCCGGGCTCAGCCTTATTGAAACCGGCCTCAGTCGGCCGGGCCGTTGGCGAGGGTCATCGTGGAGGTGTGCGTCTGGCCGGACTGATCGGTCCAGGCGACGCTGACCTGGTCGCCGGGGTGGTCCTGCCCGATCGCCGACTGGATGTCAGAGGAGGACGACACGGCGTGGCCGTTGATCGAGTCGATCACGTCACCCTCCGACAGGCCCGCTTGGGCCGCTGGCGATCCGGGGAGGGTGCCTGCCACCGTCACGCCGGAACTGTCCTGCTCCCCGCCTGGCATGAACGAGTTACCGGACGACCCGACTTCCACGCCGAGGAAGCCGGTGGCGCCGATGTGCACGGTGCTCGATGCGCTGCCAGCCTCGATCTCGCTGGCGATCGAGAGCGCCCTGTTGATCGGGATCGCGAAGGCCTGGGTCTGGGACTGCGCGGACGACGAGGACGAGGACTGGCCGGAAGGCGACGACCCGAAGGGTGAGGACATCTCGGATGAGCTCGATGCCGCGGTGTCCATGCCGATGATCTGTCCCTCGGCGTTGACGAGCGACCCGCCGGAGTCGCCAGGCTGGATGTTTGCGTTCGTCTCGATCATGCCGGTGAGGTTCTCCGAGTTGCCGCTGCCCTCATCGCTGGCGGTGATCGCCTGATTCAGCGCGGTGACCCTTCCGGCGGCCACCGACGGGGTGCCGCCCTTGCCCCCGGCGTTGCCCAGTGCTACCACCTTATCGCCGGCGGTGACGTCCGACGAGTTGCCGAACGACGCGGTCGAGAGGCCGGATGCGCCCTGGAGCTGCAGCACCGCGACGTCGTCTGTCTTGTTGTAGCCGACGACCGTGGCCGTGTAGGTGCGCCCGTTGCCGATGTCGGTCACCTTGATCGACGTGGCCCCGTCGATCACGTGGTTGTTGGTCAGCACCTCACCCGATGAGGTCACCACCATGCCGGTGCCGGCGGCCTCCGCGCTCTGGTATCCCAGAGTCGAGACGATGTCGACGAGGCCGGGGTCGACGCGTGACGCGATCTGCGACGTGCTGAGCGCGGTGCTGGCCGAGGTCATGGCCGCGATCGAGGTGCCTTCCATGGCGTATACGGCCCCCGCGCCCACCGCCAGGCCAACAGCGGCCACGCTTGCCGTCATAGCCAGGCGCCGCCGCCGCCGCTTGCCGTGCCCCGGTGGCTGCTCGCCCCAGCCGCCATGGCCGCCGTAGCCGCCCTGGCCACCGTGACCGCCGTGGCCGGCGTCACCGCCCGGGATCCACGGCGGAGGCGGCGGCAGGACGCTCATTGAAGTCTGCGAAGGCTCGGCCTGGCCAGACTGGTTCTGCTCCGTGCTCATCAGAGGCACTTCCCTCATTCGTTCGCGCTGTTGCTTATGACTTGATGGTCGGTTCCCGACCTGTAGGCGAACCTTGAAGACTCCCTGAAATACCCCTGAACGCGCGGAAGATCTACAAGCGGTCAGCGGGCATTCAGGAATCAGTCGGCAATCACTCAGCCCTGGGCGGAACGAACACGAACGAAGCCGTCTATTGCGGACGGCGGCTCTGGGCAATCCGGATCAGCAGGAACTCGTCCACGATCTTGGGCGGCGTCGACTCAGGCCGGCCGAGGATCTCCGGCAGCTCGCCGACCGGGACCGCCAGCCGCCCGGCCAGCCCGTCCAGCACCGTGGCGGACAGCCGCAGCAGCCGCACGTATGCGGCACTACCGCCCGGCTTGCCGAACGCCAGCCGGATCGCCTCGTCCCACGGCGGGAACACCTGCGGCCTGATCGCAAACAGCAGTTTCGCGGTCGCCGTGTCGCCAAAGGCAACATCAACATCAGTGCCCTTAACGCTACGGCGCGCGGCCGGTGCCGCGCGCAGAGCGTCATACGCCTGCCCCGCCGACACCAGGTCCGCCTCGACCAGGCTGGTCAGGGTGGCCTGGCCACCGGGGAGATACCCGTTCCAGGTAGCCCACCAGGTGCGCAGGGCTTCGTCGGTCCGCGGGGTGTCGGCCCGGCGGAGATGCCGGCAGCCCCACGCGCGGAGCCAGGTGATGGCCGCGAGCCGGTGCGCCGCGTCGTTGAGGTCCACCTGGCCGCCGGTCGCGGCCTGCAGCCGGCGGGTCGCGCCGTCGGGCCCAACGGGGCCGAAGTCGGCTAGGTTCCGGGCGATGTCCGCCGGGCTCATGTTCGCCCGGAGATCATCGAGCACCGCGACGCCTAGCTCGTCCATGGTCTGTGATGCTACTGAACCGTGCCCGTCCGCAGTCCGCATCAGTGCGCGGCAGAGATGACGGTTGGCCCGGTTGCTCCCCGCTGCAGCGGTTCCTCGGCCGCACCCTATGAAAAGAGAGGATCGGCCGCCGGCCCCGATTTCCGACGGCCAACCGCTCCCACACTCATCCTGCCACCGGGGACGGCGTCAGCAATGTCCCCCATTAGGGGTACATGGCAGCCCGGCTCGGCTACCAGACCTGGGTCGTCGCGCTGCTGCAGCGGACCACCTGCCCGGTCATCTCGGGCCGCTCGAACACGGACTGAATCGCGACCCGGCCGGGACCGTGCAGGGACAGCCATGCCGACTTGGCCTGCCACCGGGCCGAGCTGAACCAGTAGGCGCCATGCGGATACTCGAAGTGCAGCGTCATCCGGACCGTCGGGTCTTTCCAGATCAGGCCGCTCGGCTGGATCAGGATGCGCTCGCCGGGCGCCAGGTCGCGGACGAACGTGTTGCCCGGCGCGTGCAGCAGCAACAGCCCCGGCCCGCCCTTGGCCCAGAACCGGTCCATGGTCTGGCCGAGCGGGTAGTGGTACTCCTGGTCGTCACCCTTCTGGGTGCTGAACCAGATCCCGGAGTTCTCCCACTGGTAGGTGACGTTCCCGGTCGCGACGAGGAACCGGTGCTCGACCACGTCGACGGCCTGGTTGTGCTGTAGCGGCACGGCCAGGGTCTCGCCGGGCTTGTCGGCGCTGAACGCGATGTGCCCGGGACCACGCGCGGTCATCATGATCAGCGGCATGCCAGCGAGCATCCGGTTCCAGCCGCCCGCCATCCGCATCGTTTCCAGGCGGACCTGGGGATCGGTGTGCAGCAGGCTGTGATGCGAGAAGTAGACCCAGTCGTCCTCGTGCAGGCTCATCTCGGCGACCGGAACGTACTTGCCGATGATCTGGCAGGTCGAGCGGCTGAAGCGGATCCGGGCCATGTCACGGATCGGCGGCTGCTCGGCCCATCCGGAGTCCGACACGCGCTCCCGGACGTCCACGGGCGCGCCGCAGTGCGGGCAGGTCCCGCCGCTCGCGTCGCTGGGGATGCGGCAGTACGGGCAGGTGTAGGTGGAAGTCGGCGTGGACATTGCCGGCCTCACTCGGACCCGTGGTGGACGTACATGGACTGGATGCCGACCCGGCCGGGGCCGGTCATCTCGGCCAGGTACATGTTGTGGCCGCCCATCATCCCGGTCTTCATGCTCTGCTTGACCGTGTTCATGGTGACCGAGGAGTCCTTGTACAGGAACCCGCCCGGCTCGACCAGGATCTTCTCACCCGGCTGCAGCGTCTTCTGGAACACGTTGCCGTAGCCGTGCAGCAGGAGCAGGCCGGGCTCGTTGGCCGTGACGAACCGGTCCAGGTACATGCCCTCGCCACCATGCATCACGTTGGCCAGGCCCTTGATCCGCACGAACGAGTAGTTCAGCGAGTGCGTCCCGGCGAGGAACGCGTGCTCGCGGACGTCGAGTTCCATCGAGGGGTGCAGCGGCAGCACCACGACCTCGCCGGCGGCGTCCCGGGAGAACGCGATCCGGCCCGGTCCGTGTGCGATCGAGAGGACGTGCGGCATCCCGCCCAGCATCCGTTTCATGCCGCCGCCGGTGTTCATGGCGGACATCGGCACGCCGGGCTCCTTCCAGAGCATCACGTGGTGCTCGAAGAAGACCGCGTCCCCCTGGGCCAGTGCCAGCTCGGCCACGGGCACGATCTCGCCCTCGATCTGGCAGGTGCTGTTCGAGAAGCGGAACTCGGTCATGTCCCGCAGCCGCGGCGCCTCGGCCCAGCCAGAGTCGGAGACGAGGTTTCTCTTGTCGAGCGGCGCGCCGCAGGTGAAACAGCTAGTTCGGTCAGGCTCGTTCTGAGCCTTGCACCACTGGCACTCGATCCTGTCCATTTTTGGGCAAGCCTTTCCGGGAACGCGGCGGACTCGATGCCGCCGCGTGGAGTAGCGCGGGGTCTGGGGGGTTAGGAGGCTGGCGGGGTGGCCGGCGTGCCGCACTCCGCGCAGAACTTGGCGGTAGGGGACAGACTGGCGTTGCAGTTCGTGCAGTGCTTCTGCATGGGAGTGCCGCACTCGGCGCAGAACTTCGAGCCGACCTGAACCTGGCTGTGGCAGTTCAAGCATTCGGTCGTCCCGGCCGGTGCCGGTGCTTGCTGCGCCGGCGCCTGCTGTTGGGGTGCCTGCTGCTGCGGCGCCTGGGTGAAGCCCGGCCCGCCGCCAGCGAAGCCGGGACCGGAGGGGCGGGGAGGTGGGTGGGGGCTGCGCCGCGGGCTGAGCGGGCGCCTGCATCATCCCGGCAACGCCCAGGCCGGCGCCGAGGAACAGCGGGCTGGCGCCCTCGCCGCCCTTGGCCAGCCCCTCGCCGGCGCCCTGCAGCGCCTCGGCCTGCGCGGCCTGGAGGAACCCGCCTGCCAGCCTGCTGTAGGCGGTGTCGCCGGCCAGCTTCTTCAGCCGGGCGTTGTCGTCGTCGTCCAGGTTGATGTCGAGGTTGCCGAGCTTGGTGATGGCGATCCCGTAGTCGGCGAGCTCCCTGTTGGCGGCCTGCATGGCCGCGATCTCGATCTCCGGGCTGTGCACGGACAGGCCCAGGATCGGCCAGGCGCCGGACATCAGCTGGGTCGTGACCGTCGTGCGGGTGACCTTCAGCAGCTGCTGGGTAACCCAGGCCGTAATCGCCTCGTTGTTGGTCACATCCACGGTGCCGACCAGGTTGAGGATCAGCCTGCGGCGCGTCGATCACGTGCAGCGCGTACTCGCCGAACGTTCGCAGCGTGACGATCAGGCCGGTCTGCGGATCCTGCACCTCGTCGAGCCGGCCGCCGAAGCGGAGGTTCGGGAATTCGCGGATGCCCACGAAATAGAGTTCGGCCTTGAACGCGTTGCCAGCGGTCGCCCAGTCAACGAACATGCCGAGGAATGGGAGCTCCTTGGCGTCGAGCTGGTGCTGCCCGCCGAGCAGCGTGCCCATGACCTGGCCCTGGCTCGTGAAAACCGCAACTGCATCGGGCTCGACGATGCATCGGGAGAACTTGCGGATGTTCGTGTCGGGCCACTTGAAGACGATTTGCCGCTTAGAGCTGTCAGGAGCCGCGATGAATTCGCGGCCGAGGAGTGCCATCGAATTGCCCCCTGAAGTTGTGAACCCGTTACATCCTCCGACGCCTGTCCCCGTACTGTAGCGCGACATCGCCGGATGAAAAGGGTCCAAGTGTGACCCTCACTTCTTGAACGAATCGTACGTCTAGCCGGTTCTCCGGGATGGCAAAGCCGTGAGTCGTCCGCCGAGGCCTGGGACGCGGCCTCAGGAGGTATCTGGGCTGGTCAGACGCCGCCGTCGAGGCGCAGGCGGTAGCCGGACCCGCGGACGGTCTCTATCAGCGCCTCGCCCAGCTTTCGGCGCAGATAGCCGACGTAGACGTCGACGAGGTTCGTGCCCGGATCGAAGTCCATGTCCCAGGCCATGGACAGCAGCTCCTGCCGGGACAGAACCTGACTCGGGTGGCCGACGAACGCCTGCAGCAGCGCGAATTCCCGGGCGGACAGGCTGAACGTCCGGCCACCGACCGTCGCCTCGTGGCGCACCTGGTCGACGCTGATGCCGCCGGCCCTGAGCACTCCCGCCGAGACGTCGGCCCGAGACCGGAGATTCGCCCGGATCCGCGCCAGCAGCTCCTCGAACGCGAATGGCTTCGCCAGGTAGTCATCGGCCCCGAGGTCGAGGCCCTTGACCCGGTCATTCACCCGCCCCCTGGCGCTCAGGACCAGGACCGGAACCGTGGCGTCCCGCTTGCGCAGGCTCTCCAGCACCTCGAGCCCGTCCAGGTCGGGCAGACCGAGATCGAGGATCACCATAGAGACGTCCGCGTCCACGGCCCGCCGAAGCGCATCGCGCCCGGTGCCCACCCACTCGACGCCGTAGCCGTTCGCGCCGAGTCCCTTTACCAGGAACGAGGCGACGCGCTCTTCGTCCTCGACGACGAGCAGCTTCACCGGGGAATCCGGATCCAGAACGTGGCGCCCAGCCCGGGCCGGTTGCCGACGCCCGCCTCCCCGCCGTGCGCCCTGGCGATCCCGCGGACGATGGCTAGCCCGAGCCCGGTTCCGCCGGAGCCGGACGACCCGGTCGTGAACGGCTCGAACAGCTTCTCCTCCTGGCCGGGCGGCACGCCACCCCCGCAGTCCGCGACCTCGAAGAGCAAGCTCGTCTGTTCGGCCGTGGCGCGAAGGTGCACAGGCCCGTGTCCTGCGGCGTGCTCGGCCGCGTTGCGCACCAGGTTCAGCACCGCCTGGCTCAGCCGCTGCGGGTCGGCGCGCAACGTCGTACCTTCGGTGCCGCACTCCTCAACGCGAAGCCGGTCGCCGAGGATGGGCTCCGCCTTCGCCGCCGTGCCGTACAGGAAGCAGTTCACCGGCACCGACTCCAGCCGCAGCAGCGCGCGGTCATCCACCTGGGCCAGGGTGGCCAGGTCCTCCACGAGCCGGCCCATGAGCGCGAGCTCGTCGACGAGGGTTTCCTTGACGGCCCGCACCTCCACCGCACCGGCCCCGTCCTCGAGCACCTCGAGATGCCCGCGGCAGATCGTGATCGGCGTGCGCAGCTCATGCGAGACGGCCGACAGGAACGCGTCCTTCATCTCGTCCAGCTCGCGGAGCCGCCCGGCCAGGTCACGCTCGCGCTGCAGCGCCACCTCGATCTGTTCGTGCCTGCCCACCCCCCAGGCGATGCCCTCGCCCACGAGCACGCAGATCGGGATCGACATCGCCGCGGACGACAGCCCGGCCCAGAAGTTACCAGGCATGGCGAACAGGGGCAGGATGTAGGCGGCCGCCGCCAGCGGGGCCATGGCGACGGAGGTCCGCGGTGGCTGCGACATCCCGATCCACACGAAGGTGACGACAAAGAAAAGGCTGTAGTTGTGCATGTCGGCGCCGCCGAACGTATTGCTCAGAGCGACCAGCGCGAAAGCTGGGGGTGCGACGCCAAGACTTGCCCGCCGGGGCCATTCCTCCCAGGGTGCGAACCAGATGGCGATGCCGAGGATCACCGCAGCCGTGCAGACCACGGCCATGGCGGCCTTGTTGGCCCCCGGGGCTGGCAACGGCAGCGTGACCAGGCCCAGTGCACCGGAACCGGCAAAGAACACCCCGGCCAGGCGGCCAGAGAGCCGCTGCCGCCGCCGCCGGGGCCCGTCCCCAGCTAACGGGCCGGCGGTCCCGCCACCGATCCCGGCAGGGTAGCCGTCGGTGCGCGCGTCGGGTGCCGGCCGCAGGCCCATCACCAGTGCCTGCTGCTCGAGAGCCAGGCGGGTTGCGGAACCCGCACCCGAAGGATCCGTGGCCACCTCTTCCTCACCGTCGCGGCAGGACGTTTTTGCCTTGGGAAAATGTCCACCACGGTTCGCATCACAGTCAACCGGTCCGGCGAAAGGAAGGGTGTGTAGTTCGGCAGGAAGGGCGGGAAAAGGCGCGGAAGGGGGATCCGGGGGAGGGATCCGGGGGAGGCGGAGGGAGATCCGGGGAGGGGGAGGGAGATTCCGGGGAGGCGGAGGGAGATCCGGGGGAAGCGCAGGGGTGGGTCATGGCCGGGCGGAAAGCCCGGGGCCCCTCCGCCCCCCCATTGGACGGCGGTCCGGAGAGGCCCCGGTTCAAACCCTCTTCCACATGGGGAAGAAGCTATGCCGCGATGAGAGAACTCTCATGGATCGCGGTGCGCTCTTCCCCGCCAGCCAGCTACGCGGCACGCCGATGCAGCAGCCAGACCGCGGTGCCGAGCGCGGCGGCCGCGAGCAGCACGAACAGACCTGCCTCGATGGACTGGAAGATCCAGAACCGGTCGGCCGGCTGGTAGCTGATGAGGTTCCCAGACGGGCCGGTGGACGGGTTCAGCACCAAGTCGCCGATGTGGCCGGTTGCTGGCGGTATGGCGCTGATGCCGTTGCCGCCGTTGCCGTTGCCGGAGCAGTGGCCCGGGGTGGCGCTGCACGCGATCGTCAAGGGCGCCAGGAAGCTGGGGCGGAACACGAACTCAACGATGAGCCGGATCGCCAGCCACGGGAGGAACGCTGCGATCATCGCGGGGATGCTGCGGCGTATCAGCAGCCCGGCCAGCACGGCGAACCCGAACGCGCACAGGATGTAAGCAGTGGGGACCAGGCCCTCGAAGTCGTAGACGTTCTGCAGGAAATGACCGGTGAGCCGGTCCATGGGTGCGCGGTACCAGGTGATGACCGCGGTCATCGCCGCGCCGACGACCACGAGGCCGCCGGTGACCATGGCGAGCTTGATCGTCAGCCACCGGGCCCGGGGAACGGACTGGCTCCAGGCGAGGCGCCAGGTGCCGTATTCGAGTTCCCGGGCGATCAGCGGCGCGCCGACCAGGACTCCGATCAGGCCGGGCACGATAAGGGCCACGGACCAGAACGCGATGTTGACCTCGGAGCCGAACTGGTTGGTGAAGGTCATGACCGCGCCCTCGCAGCCGAGGGCCCCGTGGCTGCTGGCCAGGCATGGGGCCAGGCCGTCCTGTCCGAACGCCGTGCGCATGGAGGTGCCGACGAGGGCCGCGTAGACGGCCAGGCCGATGAGCACGGCCAGGCACCCGACGGCCTCGCTGCGGTGCTGCCGCCAGCTGACCCAGATCATCGTGTCACCGCCTTATCCGACAGGTAGGTCATGACGAGCTGCTCGAAGCCCATCCGGTGCTGGGCGATCAGGTCGCTGGTCGGCCCGGCGAGCTGCACGTGCCCGCCGGACAGGACGATCAGCCAGTCGCACAGCCGTTCCAGCTCGGACACAACGTGCGAAGAGATGATGACGGTCAGGCCGGTTTCGGCGGCCACGGCCGTCACCTCCTGCGTGAACTCCTGCCGGGCGATCGGGTCCAGGCTGGAGACCGGCTCGTCGAGCACGAGCAGCGGCGCCCGCTTGGCCAGCGCCATCGTCAGCGAGACCTGCGCCCGCTGCCCGCCGGACAGCTGCTTGACCTTGCGCTTGACGGGGATGCCGAGCGCGTCCACGCGCTCCTGCGCCAGCCCCTGGTCCCAGGCGGGGTTCATCGCCCGGCCCAGGTGGAACATGTCCGCAACGCTGAAGTCCCGGTACAGCGGGTGGTCCTGGGCGACGTAGCCGACCCGTGCCAGGGTCGCTGCGTGGTACGCGCGCGACGTAGCACCGAAGATCGAGACCTCGCCCTCGGTGGGCTCCAGCAGCCCGATGATCATTTCCAGCAGGGTGGTCTTGCCCGCGCCGTTCGGGCCCACCAGCCCGGCGACAGCGCCGGCCGGGACGTCGAGCGTGCAGTCGCGCAGCCCCCAGACCCGGCCGTAACGCCGACCGAGCCGGTCGGTTCGCAGGGCCGGCTCAGTGCCGGCCGCATCATGCTGAGTCATCGGACCCGTCCTTCCTCGTGAGGAAATTCGGGTCTAAGCCTGGTTCGCCACCGCCCTGATATCGATGGCCCAGTCACCCCAACCTGGTTAGGGCCGGTTCCCCGGCGGCATAGGGGTGCCTGCTCCCCGTTCAGCGGGCGGCGTGCTCAGGCCTCCGCCGGGTGCATAGAAGATCTAGGAGGATCTGGCGCACATGCTGCACCCGAGTCTCATAGATCTTTGACGCGCCGCGGCACCGTGGCCGGATGACCTTATGCTCCGTGTTTCAGGCGGAGTCGAGCCGCTCCCTGAGGCGGCGCAGCCGCTCCGGCCGCTCGCCCGCGAACCGCTCCAGCGCGGCCAGGATGTGCGCCTCGTCGAGGTGCGCCTCCTCGATGACCTCGTCGACCGAGCCGCCGGTGCGCCACCGGTCGTCCCAGTCCGACGACAGCGAGTACTCCCGGACCAGCGGGCCGTCCGCCCAGTCCTGCATGAGCTTGAACGCGCCGTTGGTGATCACCATGGCGTCCAGCCGCCCGGCCGGGTCGACCACGGAGCGCTGGTACTCCTCGGGCTGGAGCGCGAAGAGCTGCGGGCTCACCGCGGCGACGATCTTCACGTTGATGCCGCGGGCGTCCAGTTCCGGCAGCAGGCTGACCAGGTTCCGGGTCGGCATGGTGCCGCGCACGTACACGGTCCCGCCGCGGGGCTGGCCGGGCCGGTAGGGCCGCATCACGTACGCGCCGCGCGCCGCCTCGAAGTGAGACGGGATGCCGAGCGCCTCGCGGTCCGGTATCTCCACCGGCGGCCGGGTCAGGTGCAGCGCCACGATCGGCACGTCCGTGGAGAACGCCGCGCCGAGCAGCACCGGCACCTCGTTGTACTCCCACGGGTGCAGGTCGATCACGTGCCCGTTCGGGAACAGCTGGGTCACGCCGATCGAGAAGATGCCGAAGTGGGTGCGCGAGTCCTCGGCCGTCTCCGGGCCGGAGTGACCCGCGATCCACAGCACCTTGCCGACCTTGAGCTCGCAGTCCTGAGCCAGCTGGCTGAACAGCCGCATCTCCCCGTACTTGAGATACGAGAACGATCCGTACGTCGAGCACGCGCCCCAGAACCCGTCGAACTGCGTGAACGGGTCGCCGGCCAGGTTGACCGTGGCCAGGCCGCAGACCAGGCCGGAGTTGGTGAACTCGGTGATCTCCGTCGGGAGCAGGGCGCCGTGCGGGTTCTCGTTCCGCTCGTACCAGCCGGTGCCAACAGACCCGTTGAAGTCCTGCCCGAACCCGGCGATGTTCGTGGACTCGGCCAGGTCGGCGGAGGCCGCGATGAACAGCGGCCTGCCGTAGTCGCGCAGCGCGAGCGAGTTGACGTACGACCCCCACGCCGCCAGGCCGGCCCGGTTCGGCGCCTTCTCGCCCGGCTTCTTCCACATGCTTTCCGGGTACGCGGTGACGTCGAAGATACGCCGGTCGCCGAACACCTCGGCGGAGTGCTCGCCGAGACGGAAGTCACCGACCTCGTCCGGCACGCAGTCCCCGATCGCGGCCAGCCGGTCGGACAGCCAGGTCACGAGGTCGGCGTCGCGTTCAAGGACACTCATCGCGGTTTGCAGGTTCGCCTTGGCCTGCGCCTGCACTGCCTCGGGATCGGCGGGGGCGGGCTCGTCAACGCCCTCGTACTGCACGCCGTAGCGCTCCATGAACTGCTTGCGCACCGCCCAGAACTGCTCGGCGTTCATCGGCCAGGCGGTGCCGTGGCTGGCCGCGTCGACCTTGCCGTAGCCGCGGCCCTTCTGGGTGCGGAACCAGGCCATGGTCGGCACATCGCCGGGGTTGGCGCCGCAGACGGCGTCCAGCACGGTCTGGGTGACCGGGCCCCACTCCATGCCGTGCTCGGTGCCGGTGACCCGCCAGCCGTAGGGCGCGAACCAGTCGACCGGGGCGCCCGAGACCACGCTCGAATTCGGCCGGGGATCGATCCCGAAGTCGTTCCAGTCGACCATGAAGACGAGGTTGTCCAGGCCCAGGCCCCAGGCCGTGTTCTTGACCTCGTGCGCGGATCCGGGAGTGAGCCCGCCCTCGCCCTCGAAGACGAACACCTTCACCTCATCGGCCCCGGCGAGCTTCAGGCTGAGCGCCTCGCCGACGGCGGGCGGCATGCCGTGCCCCGACGGGCCGGTGTTGAACTTCAGGAACAGGGTGCGGCCTTCCATCTCCGCGTGCCCGGGCAGGCCGCCGCGGCGGCGCAGCTTCAGCAGCCATTCCCAGGTCAGCGCCCAGCGGCCGTCGTCGGGGAACGCGAACTCAGGCTCCCCGGTGGCCCGGTGCCTGGCCCGCATCGCCTCGTTGAGCACGGCGAGCGTCGCGTAGACCAGCGGCACCGTGTGCCCGGCGGACAGCACGAACCGGTCGCCGAACCGGCGCCACGGCCGCAGCACGTCCCAGCGCATCGCGCCGGACAGCAGCAGCGACAGCATCATGTGCACCTTGGACCGGGACCCGCCCGGGTGCCCGCTCTGCCGGTAGTTCAGTGCCAGGTCGATGCACTCGTCGACGAGGTCCTTGACGATCTCGTACCGAGCGAAGTCCGGCTCGGCCGCGGCGAACAGCCGCGCGGCGTCGAGTTCGCTGCCGGACCGAGCGATCAGCGTTGACCTCTCGGAAGTCACTCCAACCCCCTCACCTGCGGTGCCTCACGGATTCTAAGGCTGACGTGTCACCGCTCCCGCGGCAAGGGTCGGTTGAAACCCTCTCGCTGTGGAATCTACCGCCCCTTACCGGCGATTATTCGCAGCCGTATCATCGGGGCCATGACGGCAATGACGCTGGCAGACCGCATGAGCAGGCTCGGAACCGAATCCGCCTTCGAAGTCCTGGCCCGGGCGAGGGCCATGGAGGCCGCCGGAAAGAAGATCATCCACCTGGAGATCGGCGAGCCGGACTTTCCGACCGCCCAGCACATCATCGACGCAGCCTGCGAGGCGCTGCAGGCCGGGCAGACGCATTACGTTCCGGCGCCGGGCATCCCGCCCCTGCGCCAGGCCGTTGTCGACTTCCTTGAACGCAACGGCCGGATGCGGGCCACGCCGGACCAGGTGATCGTGACGCCGGGTGCCAAGCCGATCATGTTCTACACGATCATGGCGCTCTGCGGCGAGGGCGACGAGGTGCTGTACCAGGACCCGGCCTTCCCGATGTACGAGTCGATCACCGCGTTCTCCGGCGCGACCGGGGTGCCGATCCCGCTGCGCGAAGAGAACGAGTTCCGCATCGACACCGACGAGCTGGAACGGCTGGTCACCGACCGGACGAAGCTGCTGATCATCAACTCGCCGCACAACCCGTGCGGCTCGTCGCTGACCCAGGAGGACTGCGAGGCCATCGCGGACATCGCCATCCGCCGTGACCTGATCGTGCTGTCCGACGAGGTGTACTGGGCGATCCGGTACGGCGAAGGCGGGCACGCGAGCGTGCTGTCCGTCGACGGGATGGCCGACCGGACGATCCTGCTGGACGGGTGGTCCAAGACCTACGCGATGACCGGCTGGAGACTGGGCTTCGGGGTGTTCCCGCCCGCCCTGGTCGAGCCGATAACCCGGCTGGTGATCAACTCGGTGTCGTGCACGTCGGCGTTCAGCCAGTACGCGGCCATCGCGGCGCTGGAGGGCCCGTGGGTTCCGGTTGAAGACATGGTGGCGGAGTTCCGGCGGCGGCGTGACGTGATCGTCTCGGGCCTGAACGGCATTCCCGGCATCACGTGCGTGCAGCCGCAGGGCGCGTTCTACGTGTTCCCGAACGTCACCGGCACCGGGCTGCCGTCGGGCGAGCTCGCCGCGCGGCTGCTGCAGGACGCCGGGGTCGCCGCGCTGTCCGGTACCGCGTTCGGCAAATACGGCGAGGGTTACATGCGGTTCTCCTACGCGAACTCGGTCGAGAACATCCAGCTTGCCCTCGACGCGGTCCGCGCCAACCTCGCCTAGACCCCCAGCCCCTAACCCGCGCGGCCGCTGCGGCGGCCGTGGCCGCCCAGGCTAGCGCCGGCGACCGGCCTGACCTGTCCGGTCACGGGCGGATGCGCGCCAGCACCAGGGTCAGGTCGTCCTCGACGTCTTCGTTCGGCAGCTCGGTGACCTTGTGGCAGGCCGCGCGCAGTGACGCGGACGGCTCGGCCAGCGCGGCAACCAGCGAAGTGCGCAGCGTGGCCAGGCCGGCGTCGAGCGTGCGGGTGCGGCCTTCGACCAGCCCGTCGGTGTACAGGGCGAGGACCGCTCCGGGCGGCAGGTCGACGCGGGTGGCCTCGAAGCGCTCCTCGCCCAGTCCGAGCGGCAGGCCGGGCGGCAGGTTCAGCACCTGGGTGGTGCCGTCGGTGAGCACGATCACCGGCGGCTGGTGTCCGGCCTGCGCTATCACGCAGGACCGGCTCGACGGGTCGATGACGGCGTAGAGGCAGGTAGCAGCGAACGGCGTGCCGGCCAGGCCGGCGGCCATCGTGTCCAGCTTGCGCAGCATCATCTCGGCCGGCAGGTCCAGGTCCGCCAGCGTGTGCGCGGCCGTGCGCAGCTGCACCATGACTGCGGCAGCCTCCGGCCCGTGGCCCATCGCGTCCCCGACGATCAGTGCCGCCCTGCCGCCGGGCAGCGGCACGATGTCGTGCCAGTCCCCGCCGACAACGTTGTCGCCGACGGCCCGGTAGCGGCGCGCGACCTCGAGGCCCTCCGGGATTCTGGCCCGGCCTGGCCGCAGGCCCTGCTGCAGAGCCTCGGCGGTGCGTCGTTCCCGGTCGTACAGCCGGGCGTTGTCCAGGCACACCGCGGCCCGGGAGGCAAGCTCGCCCGCCAGCGCGATGTCACCCTGGTTGAACGTTGGGCTGGCCGGTGCCCGCCCGAAGATCGCGCACCCCACCACCACGTCCCGCGCGATCAGCGGGATCGCCATGCGTGAGGTGTACGCCGCGGCCATCTCACTGATGCCCGGATAGCGGGCGATCCGCTCCGCGGTCTCGCTGTCGAGCTTGCCGAACAGGACCGGGGCGCCGCTCGCCATCGCCCGGCAGCCGGGGGTGTCCGGGCCGAGCACGATCACCTCACCGGTGCGCCACATCTCTTTGGCGGCGGCAGGATCCTGGTTTGCGTGGCGGCCCGCGAGCCGCCGCACCACCGCTCCCTGCGCGAGCGCGGACGAGGCGAGCTCACCCACGGCCGCCAGGCGCTCGGCGACGAAGATGACCGCGACGTCGGCGAACCCGGGAACCGCGGCCTCGACGATCTCGGTCGCCGTCTCGACGAGGTCCAGGCTGCTGCCGAGCCGGGCTGCCGCATCGCGGAGCCAGCTTGGCGTCGGCTGCGGCCAGGCGCGCTGCGCGAGCACCAGGGAGCCGCTGCTGACCCCCTCCAGCGGCTCCCAGCGAACCGCGAACCGTCCCGGGCCTAGCGAGCCTCCGGCCACGGTGGTGGTGTGCACCCGCCCGGCCGCGACCTCATCGAGCGCGCGGTTCACCAGGTCACGCTGGCCAGGTCCGGTCATCAGCACGTCGCAGATGTGCTGCCCGGCAACGGCGCCCGCCTGGTGCCCGAACATCCGGCCGGCCGTCACCGGCCAGGACGTGATCTGCCCGTCGGAGTCCAGGGTGAACGCGGCGAGGTCAGCGAGGTCGGGTTCGTTGCGTCGGGGCAGCGCGGACTCAACGTTCCTCGCGGTCTCCGACACCACTGCTTCCGCCCCAGCCTCGACAAAGGGAACCACCGGGCGCGGCCACCGTCGATGGCCGTGGCCCTTTTGGCTGCCACCATAGAATATGTTGACCGATTGGCCGTATCATCGAAAACCGTGCAATTGAAAAATGCATGTGTCGTCAGGACAATACTGTCCGACGGATGACGCTACTGTCTTAATGAGCGACCCTACTGTCTTATGACTGACGATCTCTCCTGGGTGCCCCCGGGCGTCGACACGGGGCGGGCGAACGTAGCCAGGGTTTATGACTACTGGCTGGGCGGCACGCACAACTTCCTGGCCGACCAGGACCTGGCGCGGGCGATCGCGGCCGTGGTTCCGGCCGCTCGTGAAGCCGCGCGGGATAACCGGGCGTTCCTCAGGCGGGCGGTCAGGTTCCTTGCCACGAACGGGATCCGCCAGTTCCTGGACATCGGCTCGGGCATCCCCACCGAAGGCAACGTGCACGAGATCGCGTCGCAGGTCAGCGCCCGTGCCCGAGTGCTCTACGCGGATAACGATCAGGTCGCCGTGGCGCACAGCCGGGCCATTCTGACGGGGAACTCCGACGCCGCGGTCATAGAAGCCGACCTGCGGGAACCGCGGGAAATTCTTTCCAGCGCAGCGGCCCGCGACCTCATCGATTTCACCCAGCCGACCGGGCTGCTGCTCAACATGGTCCTGCACTTCATTGGCGATGCCGACGATCCATGGCGGATCGTGGCCACACTGCGTGATGCACTGGCGCCTGGCAGTTACTTAATACTGGGTCACCTTACCGATGAGAATATGCCCAAGGTCGCGCATGCTGCCGAGAAGGTGTACAACCGCGGCGTCGCCACGAACGTCCACCTGCGCTCGCGCGCGGCCATTCTCCGCTTCCTCGATGGGTTCGACCTCGTAGATCCCGGGCTGGTATACATCCCGCATTGGCGGCCCGACTCGCCTGCCGACGTGCCGGACGACGCCAGCAGATCCTGGGCGCTCGTCGGGGTCGGCTGTCGCCGATGACGGAAGACCTGAGCTGGGTGCCGCCCGGCGTCGACACCAAGCGGGCCAACGCGGCCAGGGTCTACGACTACTGGCTGGGCGGCAGCCACAACTTCCTCGCCGACCAGGACGCAGCCAGAGCCATCGCCGCGATCCAGCCCAGCGTCCGGATGAGCGCGCGGGCGAACCGGGCCTTCCTCGGGCGGGCCGTGCGCTTTCTGGCCGCGAGCGGGATCCGCCAGTTCCTGGACATCGGCCCGGGCATCCCGACCGAGGGGAACGTGCACGAGATCGCCCAGCGCGCCGACCCGGACGCCAGGATCGTCTACGCCGACGTCGACCCGGTTGCGGTCGCGCACAGCAAGGCCATCCTCGACGGCGGTCAGGGCGCGGCGGTCATCGAAGCCGACCTGCGAGAACCAGCGGAGATCCTCCGGAACGCGACGGTCCGCGGCATGATCGACTTCGCCCAGCCGGTCGGGCTGCTGCTCGTCGCCGTGCTGCACTTCCTGGCGGACGCCGATGACCCGTGGCGGATCGTGGGAACCTTACGGGATGCCCTCGCGCCCGGCAGCTACCTGGCAATCTGCCACGGGACGAGTGAGGGCACGCCGATGGCGCTGCGCGCCGCAGAGAAGGTCTACAACCGCAGCGTGGCCACGAGCGTTCACGTGCGCCCGCGAGCCGAATCCTGCGGTTCTTCGACGGGTTCGACCTCGTGGACCCGGGCTGGTTAATCCCGAGTGGCGGCCGACTCGCCCGAGATGTCCCCGAGACCCGAGCAGTTCTGGGTTCTCGTCGGGCGGGCGCCCGGTGACCGGCGACGAGCTGGGTGCGCGGCGCGACACAGCGGGCCAACGCGGCAGGGTCTACGACTACTGGCTGGGCGGCAGCCACACCCTGCCGACAGGACGCGCCAGAGCCATCGCCGCGGTCCAGCCCAGCGTCCGGGGCGCGCGGCGACGGGCCTCCTCGGGCGGGCCGTGCGCTTGGCCGCGAGCGGGATCCGCCAGTCCGGACATCGGCCCGGGCATCCCGACCGAGGGGAACGTGCACGAGATCGCCCAGCGCGCCGACCCGGACGCCAGGATCGTCTACGCCGACGTCGACCCGGTGCGGTCGCGCACAGCAGGGCCATCCTCGACGGCGGTCAGGGCGCGGCGGTCATCGAGCCGACCTGCGAGAACCAGCGGAGATCCTCCGGAACGCGACGGTCCGCGGCATGATCGACTTCGCCCAGCCGGTCGGGCTGCTGCTCGTCGCCGTGCTGCACTTCCTGGCGGACGCCGATGACCCGTGGCGGATCGTGGGAACCTTACGGGACGCCCTCGCGCCCGGCAGCTACTTGGCAATCTGCCACGGGACGAGCGAGGGCACGCCGGTGGCGCTGCGCGCCGCAGAGAAGGTCTACAACCGCAGCGTGGCCACGAGCGTTCACGTGCGCCCGCGAGCGGCATCCTCCGGTTCTTCGACGGGTTCGACCTCGTGGAACCGGGCCTCGTCTACATACCGGAGTGGCGGCCCGACTCGCCCCAGGACGTGCCCGAAGACCCGACCAGGTTCTGGGGCCTCGTCGGCGTCGGCCGCAAGCGCTGAGGCTAGCGGAGCCAGGAGTCCAGCAGCCTGCGGTGCTGGGGCAGTGCCACCTGGAGAGTGTATGGCGGGCGAGCAGGCGATCATTCTAACTTGCACGGGCACTTCACCGGAGGCGATAGCTGGCGGCGTGTCGGTTGGGGGGGTGGCAAAAAAAAAAACCGGTTCCTCGATTTCCGGGTGCCAGCGCTTCTCCCACTCGACCGAGACCCAGCCCTGGTATCCGCCGCGGGCGAGCAGGCCGACCATCTCTTGCACCGGCACTTCACCGTCTCGCGACTACTGCCTTGCCGCGCAGCGGCTGACGGGCGCGCGCAGGCGGCGTAGACCTTGGCCAGGGCGACTCGGTGGCCGCGAGCAGCGATACGCGCTGGCTGACCCGCTCGGCTCCAGAACGGGTCCGTGCAGGCACTGCTGCTCGCCAGAGAATACGGGAGGGATACACAGGCGATCGAGCAGCACTAGCTGCCAGCGGTCGTCGCGACTTCTGATGCGGGGCGCGCCTGGCTGTGTCTCCACCGCCCACGGCGACGCCCAGCCGCTCGGCGGCCGGCAGCGCTCGCCGTCAAGCGCCCGCGGCGTCCTTGACCTGCGCGAGCAGGACGCGGCCCGCGAGGTTGGCGTAGACCTCGGGGGCGCCGAGATTCAGCGGTGGTGGCTCTGCAGAAGGCAAAGAAAGAGTATATGAGCAAGGGCGGGCTGCTCCGGCCCATGCGATACGGGTGGTGGCTGTCACCACCACGGCCGGCCGACCCATCCAGACTCCACCATGCTCCAGCCGGCTCGCCAGCAGTCGATGATGCCGAGAACGCGTCGTCGTGTCTCCACCCCCAGGGCAGGACCTCGCCGAGCGCCTGTCGGCGGCCTCAGCTCGCTAGCCCGCGCGGCGGCCTGGAGCTGGGCCGTTCTGGCCGGGTCTTCGGCGGGCCAGCGGACCACGCGAAGACCCGCACCAGGCGGCGATCAGTCTTGCTGGCCCAGTTCGCGCAGCTGCCGAGCGCGGCGGGACTGGCGATGCGGCGGGCTCCGGGCTATCGCCAATGGCGGAACGAGCTATCGGCCACGGCAGGCCGGCCACGGGGTCGGCGCTTGACCGCGGCGCGGGCCGCGGCGGGCATCGACGGGTCGATCAGCTCGCCGTCGATGAGCCGCAGTTCCACGCCGCCGTAACCCCATTTGCGCCCCAGCGACACGGCCGTGGCCAGGCTGGCGTCCGGGAACGCCAGCGTGCTGAAGGCGATCCGCTGCTGGATGCTCACGGGATTGGTTCTCCCCTCGCCAGCACTACGGGTAGCTGGTGACGTCCACCGGCTCTACCGTCCCTGGATTGGTGGATGTCACCGGGCCGCCGACCCCGTTGATGATCGAGTTGTCGCCACCCGAGCCGGCAATCCACACGCCGAAGATGTCGTTGAACTGCACACCTGGCGTGTCGGGGGACTCGAAGGCCTCGGCGTCATACAACGTGGCCGTGGTGTCGATGAAGACGACGTAGCTGCCCATCCCGTAGCCCTGGAACGTCCTGACGTTCGGCGTGACCAGGAAGGCCGGGTAGCCGTCCTGGCTGGGCGACTTCATCCAGTCCGACTGGGTGGGCGGGTCGTAGGGCAGCTCGTTCTGGAAGAAGATGTCGGTGCCGCCCTGGCCGCTCCAGATCACCTCGTTCTTCTGGTAGTGCTCGACGGCCACCCCGTACGCAGTGACGTCGTTGCCGGTAACCACGAGGCCGGTGCTGCCCTTGTTCAGCGTCCATCCGACGTCGTTGCCGTGGTCCGCCCGCCATGCCCACACGTCATCGATGATCGAGTTGTCGGCGTTGTCGAGGAGGCTGACGGTCGCCGACACGGGCGTCGTCTCTGCGCCACCGATCCGGAAGAACACGTCCTGGATGGTGTCCGGGTTGGCGGCGGTGCCCGCGCCCAGCCCGGGCACCCCGACCGAGAGCAGCACCGGCGAATTGACTGGGCCGGCGTCGACGATGAGGCCGGACAGCTTCACGCCGGTGTTCGCGGCGACGATCATGGCGGCGTTGCCATGCTGCGGGACGAGGGTGGCGAACCCCAGGCCCATCACAACGGTGTCCGGGCGGCTGACCACGATGGGCTGGTCAAGGTCGTAGACGCCGGGCGTGAGGATGAGGTTGCGGCCCCGGGCCAGCGCAGCGTTGATGGCCGCAGTAGGCGTACTCGGGCTGGCCACGAAGAACGTCGAGATCGGGATGGACCGGCCGGTTTCGGTCCCACTGGCCCAGGCCGGGCCGGACGAATTGTGCCGGACGGCAGGCACGAAGACGTGGTAGCTGCCCCGCGAGTCGGTGTACAGGAACGGCTCCTCCTCGGTCACCGGGCTTGTCGGCAGCGTCGTGTACTGCGTTCCCGGCGTCACGCCGAAGCTCTGCGCGGGCGCGCCGACGTCGCCGGAGAAGACCTGGTTCCAGACGCTGTTGGTCCAGTCATCGATATTGCTGTTCCTGACGAGGAACTGCTGCTGGCTGCCGTTGATCACGCTGCCGCCGTGCAGCACCGAGTCGGCGATGAACCCGCCGCTCGAATAGCTCGGCGAAGTGCAGTAGTCAAACAGCGTCAGCGTCCCGTTGATGTCGACCCGGCGCATCGGGGAGGCCTGCGAGGTGGCCCAGAACTCGTTCCCGTCCGGGCACGGTACCGGGCTGACGTTGGGCGGCGCGGTGACGTTGATGGTCAGGTTGGACAGCGAGCGCCAGAAGTTGTCCAGCGCGGTACAGCTGCCGGACGAGCACTGGTTGTAGACGTCGACAGCGCCGTTGATCACGACGTCGCCGGGCGAGGCACCCAGGCCGGCGACAGCGGTGTAGTAGCCGACCTGGAAGATGAGCGGGTCGGCCGCTGACCCGTAGGTGCCCGGCTCGAACAGCAGCGCATAGCGCTGCGTGCCGAACTGGTTGCCGGCCTGCTGGCTGGCGATCGAGTCGACCGTGGCCTGGATCTGGCTCTGCGGCATGCTCGGGCTGAACACGTACACGTTGGGCCCGAAGTTTGGCTGGCCAGGCAGCGTGGCAGGCGCGGCGAGTACCCGGGCCGCGGCGTGCGCCGCCGGGGCCGCGGCGAGCGCTGGGGCCGTGGCGCCTAAAACCGACGTGGCGGCTGCCAGGATGAACGCGGCCGCGACGGCGATCGGTCCGCGCCAGGGTTGCCTGCGGCCATGGCGTTGCGTTCCGGAAAGAAGGTGGGGGATCGCTGGCATCGCTGATCAACCTCCTCGCGTAGGGGTTGCGGTGTCCCGGGGTGGGGGCCCGCCCCCGGACCGGGGGAGATCCGGGGGCGGGCGTCGTGCTGCGGCTGGTCAGGTCCGCGGGCTCAGGTGCAGAATGACCACTTCGTCGGTGCCGGAGCCCGGGCCGTTGTTGGTGCCCGACGGCTGCCCGCTGTCGTAGGGATTCGACTGGGTAGGCCAGCCGACGAAGTTCTGCGAGTTGTACTCAAACCATTCCGCCGCGGTCTCAACCGGGATCACCGGCAGATTGGCGGCGACGTACTTCTCCAGCGGCACGAGGTCCGCGGTCTGCTGAGCCAGCGTGTTGGCGCCGGCCAGCGTGGCGAGATCCGACTCGACTGCCGGGTCGTTCAGCCGCTCGTAGTCGCCCGTCGCGGCGGAGCCGGAGGCCAGCTTGCTGTCGAGCCAGCCGTCGTACATGCTGTACGGCGTGATGCCGCCGTTCGACCAGTGCTCGGTCATCTGGAAGTCGCCATCGGCGACATCCTGGGCCCAGGCCGTGACGGCCAGTCCCTGGAAGGATGCGTCGATGCCGGCCGCCTTCAGCTCCTGGGCGGCGATCGAGTCGACCTCGGCCATGTCCGTGTAGGCCGACGGGGAGATGATGGTGATCGAGACGGTCTTGCCGCCCTTCTGGAAGAAGCCGTTGCTGCCCTTGGTGAACCCTGCCGCTTCCAGCACCTTCTCAGCAGCCGCCGCGTTGCCCGTGGGGGAGATGGTCATGTTGGCCACCGGCGCGCTCCACGCACTGAAGGTCGGCAGCGTTATGCCGGTCGCGTTGACGACGGGGTTCTCCAGCCCTGCCTCGCCCTCCTTGCCGAGCAGCGTGCGGTCCACCGCCAGGCTGATCGCCTGCCGGACGGCCAGCTGGTTGGTCGGCCACTTGGTCAGGTTCGGCTCGAAGCTCTCGTCACCGCCGGCCGCCTCCCAGTAGTGGTGATAAGCAGGCGCCTTGTCGACGAACTCCGTCTTCAAGCCAGGGATGTAGTTGCCCGTCCAGGTGATCTGCCCGGAGAACAGCGCGTTCAGCGCCCCCGTGTTCGAGGTGTAAACCGGGAAGTAGACCTTCGAGACCTTGACCTTCGAGGGCTGCCAGTAGTACGGGTTCTTCTTCAGCGTGAAGCCCTGCGGGGTGAAGGTGCCCAGCATGTACGGGCCGGTGCCGACGGGGTTCGGGTTCGCGAAGGTGCCCGGGTTGCCCGCCTTGCTCCAGATCGCCTTGGGCACGATCGCGGTGCCCGCGATCTGCTCCAGGTTCGTGTACTGGGACGTCGGGAACGTGAGCGTGACCGTGTTACCCGAGGTGGAGACGCTGGAAATGCTCAGGCCGCCCAGGTTGATCGACGCGTTGGCCTTGACCAGGTCGAAGGTGTAGGCGACGTCGGCCGCGGTCAGCGGCGTGCCGTTGTTCCACTTCACGCCCTGGCGGATGGTGAACGTGATCTGCTTGCCGCCGTCCGCCCAGGCGTAGGACGTCGCCAGCCACGGGTACTGAACGGTCGGCTTGGCGAGGTCGAACTGCACCAGCGGCTCGTAGATGAGCCCGGTCGCACCCATGCCATAGGCCGCCTGGGTGGCGAGGTAGGGGTTGAACGCCTGGGTGATCGTGGTTTCCGGCGAGCTCTCCATCGTCAAAGTCGACGACGCGGACGACGAGGAGTTGCCGCTCGTGCCCGTGCCGGTGCTCGAACCCGACGAGCACGCGGCCACACCGCCGCAGCTGACGGCGACCGCCGCGATGATCGCCAGGCTTCTGTGTCTCAGCAGTCTTCCCATGCTTTCCTCCTGCTGTTGTTGAGCCGATAATCCGAATCCGGCGTCCGTCCTCATCCCCCACCTCTTTGTTCTCCGGCCAGTACCTCTGGCGCGGCGATGTCAAGGTGCCAGCAGGCGGCGGCGCGGGCCGGGGCGACCGGCAGCAGAGCCGGGTCCTCCGCCCTGCAGCGGTCGTCGGCGAACGGGCATCTTGGGCTGAATGGGCAGCCAAGGTCCGCAAGGTTTGCGGCTGCTGGCTGGTACGTGGCGGTGGCGCTGGGAGCTGTGCTGCCCTCCTCTGGCCGTGGTGCAGCGCCGGGCAGCGCGGCGCCGGGCGGATGGAAACTGCGCAATCCGCCGCCGAGGTTGTCGGGATCGGGTGCGGACGCGACCAGCAGCTGCGTGTACGGGTGCGCCGGGTGCTGGGTCAGCTCCTCGGCCGGGCCCTGCTCCACGATCTGCCCGGCATACATGACCAGCACCTCGTTGGCGAAATAGCGCGCCGACGCGATGTCATGGGTGATGTACAGCAGCGCCAGTTGGAACCGCTGGCGCAGGTCGTCGAGCAGACTCAGCATTTCCAGCCGGATCGAGACGTCCAGCATGGACACGGGCTCGTCGGCGAGCAGCACGCTGGGCTTGGCCGCGAGCGCGCGGGCGAACGAGACGCGCTGGCGCTGGCCGCCCGACAGCTCGTATGGGTACTTGCCGGTGAACTCGTCGGCCGGGATCAGGCGCACCTGCTCGAGCAGGGCGGCGACCTCCCGCGCCACCTCGGCCCGCGATCTCCTGCCCTGGTGCAGCCGCACCGGGCGCTCCAGGTGATGGCGCACGGTGTGCACGGGGTTCAGCGACGAGAACGGATCCTGGAAGACGAGCTGGACCTCGCTCTTGTGCCGCCGGAACGCGCTGCGTGTGGACGGGTCGACCGGCGCGCCGTCGAGGCGGATCTCACCGGAAGTGAGCCGCTCCTGCCCGGCTAGCAGCCGGGCGACCGTCGACTTGCCCGACCCGCTCTCGCCGACCAACGCCACGACGGCGCCCCGGTACAGCGCGAACGAGACGTCGCGCACCGCGTGCAGGACCTGGCCGCGGCCGAGCCGGAAATCCTTGGCCAGCGAGACGGCCTCCATCGCCAGTGGCCCGCTCGCCGCCGCGACGGACACCACATCGCGGCTGCGTGCCTGCTCGCCAGCGCCGTTGCCGTTCATGCCCGCATCTCCTGCTCGGCGCTCGCGGCGGGCGGCTCGGGCGCCGGGGTTTCTGGCAGCACGAAGGGACAGGCCGTCAGGTGCGCCAGACCCGCCGACGACGCGACACGTTCTAGGCTCATGTCCACGCTCTTGCAGGCGTCGGTGCCATAACCGCAGCGGGGCAGGAACGGGCAGCCGGGGGGCGGATGGCGCAGGTCGGGCGGGGTGCCGGGGATGCCGGCCAGCTCACGGCGCGCGCCGTGCAGGGACGGGAACGAGTTCAGCAGCCCGCGGGTGTAGGGGTGGGCGGGCTCGCGGGTGATCTCGGCCGCCGCAGCGACCTCCATGAGCTGTCCGGCGTACATCACCGCGATCCGGTCGGCTAGCTCGAGCAGCAGGGACAGGTCGTGGGTGATGAACAGGATCGCGAAGCCAAGCTCGGCCTTGAGCTCGACGATCTGGGCCAGGATGTCGCGCTGCACCACCACGTCCAGCGCGGTGGTCGGCTCGTCCATGATCACGATCTCCGGCTCGGCGGCCAGTGCCATCGCGATCATCACCCGCTGGCGCATGCCGCCGGACAGCTCGTGCGGATAGCTGCGCAGCCGCGAGCGCGGGATGCCGACCAGGTCGAGCAGGGAGGCCGCCTTGTCCAGGGCCGCGCGCCTGGACATCCGCAGGTGGGCGTGGATGGCGTCGGTGATCTGGTCGCGGACGTTCAGCACCGGGTTGAGCGCGTTCATGGCGCTCTGGAACACGATTGCGATCTCCCGCCAGCGCAGCTGCTGCAACTCGTGGCCGCCCAGCTGGAGTACATCCGTGGGGCCGGTCGCGCGCCGCCCTTGGTAGGTCACGTTGCCGCCGGTGATCAGCGCCGGTGCCCGGAGCAGGCGGCACACCGCGTAGGCGAGTGTGGACTTGCCGGAGCCGCTCTCGCCGGCCAGGCCCACGACCTCGCCCGCGTGCAGCGCGAGGTTCACGTGGTTCACCGCGCCGACGTCGCCGCCGGGCGTGCGGTAGACAACCGAGAAGTCCTTGATGTCGAGCACGGGCGCGTCGTGGCTCATCGCTGACCTCCCGGCCGCCAGGCCTGCCAGCCCGCAGTGCCGTTGCTGTCGTCGAGCAGTGAGCTGCGGGAGAACGAAGCCGCGATGCTGCCGATCCGGCTGCGGGAGGGCGGGGCCGCGTGCAGCACCGGCGTCGGGTCGGCTGGCCGCTGCCGCCGCCCGCCGATCTTGGCCGCGAAGCTCGCGTCGCGCAACCGCGGGTTGCCCAGCTCGTCGATGCCGGTGTTCAGCAGCACCAGCGCGGTGCCCATGAGCGCGACCGCGAGGCCCGGCGGGATGAACCACCACCAGGCGCCGAGCTGCAGTGCCTGCTGGCTTTCCGCCCAGTAGAGCATCGTGCCCAGGCTCCAGCTGGTCAGGTCGGCCAGGCCGATGAAGGCCAAGGCCACCGAGGCGCCAATCGCGTACAGCACGGTGTTCACGAAGTTCGCCGCGATGAGGCTGACCTCGTTCGGCACGATCTCGACCGCGAGGATCCGCCAGGTGCTCTCGCCGGTCTCGCGCGCCGCGGCCACGAAATCGCGGTTGCGGATGGCCAGCGTCTGGGCGCGGATCACCCGGGCGCCCCACGGCCAGCCGAGCACGCTGAGCACGATGATCGTCGCCGTCTGGCCCTTCTGCGGCAGGTAGCCGAGCAGCAGGATCAGCAGCGGCAGCGACGGGATGACCAGGAACACGTTGCTGGCCAGCGACAGCACCTCGTCCCACAGCCCGCCGAGGAACCCGGCAGACACTCCGACGATGACGGCCAGCGCAGTGGCCACCACGCCGACGATGATCGCCAGCTCGAGGGTCAGCCGGATCCCGATCAGGAGCTGGGACAGTACGTCCTGGCCGCTCTGCGTCGTCCCGAGCAGGTGCGCCGCGTCCGGAGGGTGCAGCGCGAGGCTGGACGCCGGGTTCTGGTAGGAGGGGTCGTACGGGCTGACCTCGGGCCCGATGATGCCGGCCAGCACGAAGATGCCGAGCAGAACGGCGCCCGCCTTGGCCTTGGCCGGCAGACGGCGCCACTGGCCCGGGCGCTGGGCCTTGGCGGCCAGCTCAGGCGTCTCGCCGCCCAGGACGACCGGCGGTGCGGCGGTCATCGGGCTGCCTCCGGGGCCTGTGCATGCGGATCGAAGGTCATCACGCTGCCTCCCTCGCCCGGACCCGGGGATCGAAGGCCACCAGGATCAGGTCGACGATCAGGTTGGCGAGCAGGACCGCGAACGTGATCACCAGGAAGATCGCCTGCATCAGCGGGTAGTCGTTCGAGCTCACCGCGCTGAGCAGCAGCAGGCCGATGCCCGGGTAGGAGAAGACGATCTCCATGACGAGCGCGCCGGACACCACGAAGCCCAATGCCAGGCCGAATCCCTGGAGCTGGGGAAGCAGCGCGTTCCTGGCGGCGTACGTGAACACCACCCGGCGGCTCGGGAGGCCCTTCGCCTGGGCTGCGACCACGTAGTCCTCGCCGATCGTGGTGATCATCACGTTGCGCATCTGCAGCATCCAGCCCGCGACCGAGGTGATCACGATCGTGAGCGCGGGCAGCAGCGAGTGGTAGATGGCGCTGCCGATGAACTGCCAGTGCCAGCCCGGGACCAGGCCCCCGGCGTACCCCTGGGCGATGGGGAACAGGTGCGTCCGGACCGCGAGCAGCTCGATCAGGATTAACGCCAGGAAGAAGTAGGGCATCGCCTGCAGGAACATCAGGCCGGGCAGGCCCCGTTCGAGCCAGCCGCCGTGCCGCCAGCCGGCCACGATCCCGAGGCCGGTGCCGACCAGGAACGCGATCACGGTCGCGGTGCCGACCAGGGTGAGGGTCCACGGGATCGTCTGCACCAGCAGCGTCGACACCTGCGCCGGGTAGTCGATCACGTCGGTGCCGAAGTTGAGGTGGAACACGTCGTCGAGGTACGCCCAGTACTGATGCCACAGCGAGCCGGGGTGGCCGACGCCGAGCAGCGCCTCCAGTGACCGGTAGGCAGAGGGCTGCAGGTTGGGGAACTTCGACATGATCGCCTGCACCGCGTTGCCCGGCATCGCCCGCGGGATGAAGAAGTTGAGGGTCAGCGCCACCCACGCCGCGACAAGGTAGAAGGCCAGGCGGCGCAGGATGAACTTCACGTCGGCTCCTAGCTCGTGGCGGGGGTGGTGGCGTGCTGACCGGGCTGGGCGGCCCGTCGGGGCGCGGCTGGCCGGGTGCGCTTGAGCGGTTTGACCTGGCGACGGGTCTCGGTGCCGGGCGGGCAGCCGCAGCTTGCGCGCAGCACCAGCTCGGTTGGCAGCAGCTCGACCGTCTGCCGCATGCCGGGCTTTGCGATGCGGTTGAGCAGCCGGACATAGGCCTGTTCCCCGAGCAGGCGCATGGGCTGATGGACGGTGGTCAGCGATGGGTTGAACAGGCTGCCGGGATAGATGTCGTCGAAGCCGACGACGGCAACCTGCTCGGGGACGCGCACGCCGGCCCGGGCGAAGACCTGCAGCACGCCGATCGCCGTCTGGTCGTTCGCACAGACAACCGCGTCCGGCCACGCGTCGGCAGGGGTGGCGAGCAGCCGCTCCCCAGCCTCTTCACCAGCCTGGGTGGAGAACGACCCGCGGAACGAGCCGACCAGCTGGCAGCCCGGGTGACTGTCAAGCACCTGGGTAAGCGCGATCGTGCGCTCCCTGGCGTCTGGCGCGGTCGGCGGGCCCTCGACGTGGTACAGCCGCCGTCTCCCGTGGTCCTCGACGAGGTGGGTGACGAGCGCGGCGGCACCGGAGAAGTTGTCCGCAGTCACCACGTCGGCTGCCCGCTCAGCTGGGTTTCCGGAGATGACCACGACCGGCAGCCGCTTGGCCAGCCGGGCGAGGACCTGGGAGGGCACGACCCCTTCGCCGATGAGCAGGCCGTCGACCTTGCCGGACAGCGACAGCAACCGGGGCAGGTCGGGGGCGACCTCCGTGAGATAGGTGATCAGCAGCGACCGATGGCTGATGCGGATGAGCGATTCGACGCCGCGCAGTATCTCGTCATAGAACAGCAGGGCCATGCTCTCCACGTCGTACTGCTTGGGCACCTGGCGCTCCACGCAGACCAGGCCGATCACGTCCTTGCGGCGGCGGGACAGGCTCTGCGCGGCGGCGTCGGGCACGTAGCCCAGCTGGTCGATGACCTCGAGCACCCGGGCACGCGTAGTGTCGCGGACCAGGTCCTGGCCGTGCACGACCCGCGACACGGTGGCGATGGAAACCTTGGCCAGACGGGCGACGTCGTACAGCGTCACCTGGCTGCCCGCGTCGTGGTCCTTGCTGGCGCCGTCGTCGGCCGCGTACTGCGGCTGCTGCGTCTTCACGCCGCGATACCGCAGCCGTGCGGGCTGGCGCTTCGCGTCATCGACGTCCCCCATCTGGCGGGGTGTGCTATACGCGCTCACATCCATCTAAGCGCTTACATTTATAGATCTAAGCGCTTACAATAAACCTCGGCTGAAGGAGGGTCAAGGCTCCCGACCCCGGCATATAAGCGCTCGAGACAGCGCCGAGGAGGCACCGATGACGACAGCGCGGGCCAGCGCGAATGGCGCCCTGACCTTCCCCGAGGGCTTCGCCTGGGGGACGGCGACGGCCTCCTACCAGATCGAGGGGGCGGTGAGCGCGGACGGCCGGGGCCCGTCGGTGTGGGACACGTTCAGCCGGGCGCCGGGCAACGTGCACGGCGGGGACACCGGCGACATCGCGTGTGACTCCTATCACCGGTACCCCGAGGACGTCGCGCTGATGGCGTCGCTGGGCCTGAACGCGTACCGGTTCTCGATCTCATGGCCGCGGATCCTCCCTGGCGGCCGGGGCGCGGTGAACCAGAAGGGCCTCGACTACTACAAGGCGCTGCTGGACGAGCTTGGCCGCCGTGACATCGCCGCCGCAGCCACCCTCTTCCACTGGGACCTGCCGCAGGAACTCCAGGACGAGGGCGGCTGGGCGGTCCGGGACACCGCGGCGCGGTTCGCCGATTACGCGGACGTCGTGGCAGCGGCGCTCGGCGACCGGGTCGAGCGGTGGATCACCCTGAACGAACCGCAGGTAGTCGCCAGCCACGGCTACCGAACGGGGGAGCATGCCCCGGGCGTCCGTGACCCAGACGCAGCGAGGGCGGCCACGCACCACCTGCTCCTCGGTCACGGGCTGGCCGCGCAGGCGCTGCGGGCGGCGTTGCCGCGCGCCGTGCCCGTCGGGATAACGCTGGACATGCATCCGGTGCGGCTGAGCGGGCCCCTCTCTGATGCGGTGGAGCAGGCGTCCCGGATCCGGGACGCCGAAATGAACCGCCTCTACCTGGAGCCGGTGCTGCACGGGCGGTACCCGGCGCAGGCCAGGGACGCGCTGCTGCCGCCGGCCTCGGTGGTGGCTCCGGACGACCTGGAGGTCATCGCCCAGCCGGTCGACTTCCTCGGGGTCAACTACTACGCACCGGTGTTCATGCGCGCCGGCGACCCCGCAGACCTGCGGCGCGGTGAGAGGAAGGTGGGCGGCGGGGACCTGCCGGGCGTCGTCGAGTACACACCGGACGGGCTCGAGCGGACGCCGATGGGGTGGCTGGTCGACCCCGAGGGCCTCTACGAACTGCTGGTGGGTTTGTCCAAGGATGCGCCGGGCCTGCCCTTGTACATCACCGAGAACGGCTGCGCCGCCGAGGACTACGTGAACCCGAACGGCGAGGTCAACGACCTCGAGCGGGTCAGATACCTGCACCTGCACCTGGATGCAGCCGCCCGGGCGATCAGGGACGGCGCGAACCTGGCCGGCTACTACCTCTGGTCGCTGCTGGACAACTTCGAGTGGGGCTACGGATACCAGAAGCGGTTCGGGATCGTGTTCGTCGACTTCGGCACCCAGCGCCGGATCCCCAAGGCGAGCTCCCGCTTCTACGCCAACGTAGTCCGCGCCAACGCCATCCCCTCCCTCCCCGTCCCAACCATGTCCCCCGCAGACCGGATGACCGCGCTCAGCGGCTGATTCCCGTTCACGGGCTGATTCCCCACCTCCCTCCCCGACCACATAACCGCGCTCAAGGGCTGATTCTTAATGATCTAGGAGCCTGAGGTGCATATGCTGCACCCGATCCTCCTAGATCATGTGCGGGGCAGCTGGCAGTCCGGGCCGCAGCGGCGGAGTTGGCCGGTCCAGCCGCGGGCACGCAGTGCCGCGGCTACTTCTGCGGCGGTCTGGCAGGGACGCGTGGTGATGGCGGATCAGCTATATCGCAGCGTGACCAGCCCTTGGCAGCCGCAGCGTTGTCACGGCGGGATCGCGGATCTGCTCGAGGTCTCGCGTCGATCTGTGAATGGCTTCGCGCGCGGGTGTGACAAATCGGTCAGGGCCGGATGCGGACAAATCGGTCAGGAGCGGATGCGGGCGAGCACGAGGGTCACGTCGTCCTCGCTGTGCTCGCGCAGCGACTGGGTGATCACCTGGCAGGCGTCGTCCAGCGAGGCGGCCGGCTCGGCGAGCGTTTTGCCGAGCGCCTCGCGCAGTTCGGTCATGCCGGTGTCGAGGGGCCGCAGGCGGCTCTCCACCAGCCCGTCGGTGTACAGGGCCAGGACGGTCCCGGGCGGCAGACTTACCCGGCTGGCCTCGAAGAATCCCTCGCCGATCCCGAGGGGGAGTCCCGGGGGCAGGTCAAGCACCTCGGTCGTGCCGCCCGGGTGCACCAGCACCGGAGGGTGGTGACCGGCCTGGGCTATCGAGCAGGACCCGGTCTGCGGGTTGATGACCGCGTAGACGCAGGTCGCGGCGAACGGGGCGACGGCCATCCCGGCGGCCATCGTGTCCAGCCTGTGCAGCACCTGCTCCGGCGGCAGGTCCATGTCGGCCAGCGTGTGCGCCGCGGTGCGGAGCTGCACCATCACCGCTGCCGCCTCTGGGCCGTGGCCCATGGCGTCACCGACGATCAGCGCCGCCCTGCCGCCCGGCAGTGGGGTGATGTCGTGCCAGTCGCCGCCCACGACGCTCTCCCGCACCGGCAGGTAGCGGTTCGCGATCTCCACGCCCTTCGGTACCTGCGCCCGCCCGGGACGCAGGCCCAGCTGCAGGGCCTGCACGGTGCGCCGCTCCCGCTCATACAGCCGGGCATTGTCCAGGCACACCGCCGCCTGCGACGCGAGCTGGCCCGCCAGCGCGATGTCGCCCTCGTTGAACGGGGGGCTGGCGGGCATCCGGCCGAAGATCGCGCACCCGACGACGACGCCGCGGGCGATCAGCGGCATGGCCATGTAGGAGGTGTAGTCCATGGCCCTCTGCAGGGCGCCGGGGTGGCGGGCGAGCCGGTCAGCGGTCTCGCCGTCCAGGCGGTTGAACAAGACCGGCGCCCCGCTCGTCATCGCCCGGGCGCCCGGGGTATCCGGCCCCAGGACCAGTACCTCGCTGGGGCGTGCCAGCTTGGCCCAGGAGCCGGCGGACTGTCCGGCCCTGCGGCCGGTCAGCCGGCGCACCGCCGCTCCGTGCGCCGCCCGGTCCGGGGTGAGCTCGCCAGCCGCCAGCAGCCGCTCGGCCGCGTAGACGATGACCAGGTCGGCGAACCCGAGTACGGCGGCGTCGGCGACCTCGGCCGCGGTCTCGGTCATATCAAGGCTGCTGCCGATCCTGGTGGCCGCCTCCTGGAGCCAGCTTGGGGCCGGCTGCGGCCAGGCGCGCTGGACGATCACCACCGCGCCGCCGCCCTGCCCATTCAGCGGCTCCCAGCGGACCGCGAACCGCCCCTCGCCCAGCGAGCCGCCGGCCACGGTCGCGGTGTGCACCCGTCCCTCCGCGACCTCGGCCATCGCCCGGCCGACCAGATCACGCTGGCCCGGCCCGGTCAGCAGCACCTCGCAGACGTCCTTGCCGGCAGCGGCGCTCGCAGAATGCCCGAAAAGCCGCGTCGCGGTCACCGACCAGGTGGTGATGCGGCCCTCGGGGTCCAGGATGAACATGGCAAGGTCGGCGAGGTCGGGCTCGCGCCGACGCGGCAGCCCGTTCTCGCCGTTCCTGGCCGTGTATGACTCCACGGACACTGCTCCAGCCTTGACACCCAGGCCCGCCGGGCGGCGGGCTTCCGGCGGTGGCCGCGAGCCTGGATCGGCCCGCTGTCACAGCCTATGGCGATGGCGGGCCAGAACCCTGAATGTCGTTCAAACCGATATATAACCAACTGGTCGGCGGCCATAAGCATTGTCGCCGGCCAGGGCTCTGGCCGTACGATCACCATTGACGATCGTAACGTCCGGGTGTTTGACCTGGTCAACCCCTGACGCCCCAAATGGCGATACTTGCCGCCGGGTGCCGGTTGCTATCGCCAGGGGATCGACAGTTCGGCGAGGAGCTCCTTGAGTGCCCCGGCGGCGCGGCGGAACCCGCCCGGCCCGCTGAAGCCGCCAAAGCGCCCCGCCGTGGCCAGATGCGGCTCCAGCGAGACGTACCCGCCGAAGCCGTCGTCCCGAAGGGCGGCCAGGGTCTGCCTGACCTGCCCGTCGCCCTGCCCGGCGGGCACGATCTCGCCGGTTGCCGCCAGCGCGTCCTTCATCTGCAGGTAGGCCAGGTAGGGCCGGATCAGCCCGTAGGCCTCGTCGTGGGGGCGGACCCCGCACTGCACGAAGTTCGCCGCGTCGAAGGTCGCCCTCAGCGCGGGCGACCTGACGGCCTCGATGAGCTCGGCGCACCGCTGCGGCCGATCGCCGTAGATTTCTTTTTCGTTTTCGTGCGCCAGGACCACGCCGCGCTCCTCGGCGATGCCCGCCAGGGCCCGCATCCGGTCGGTGACCTGCTCCCGGTAACGTTCGGGCGGTTCTCCTTCCGGGATGAAGAACGAGAACACCCGGACGATCGCCGTGCCGAGGCTTTCGGCCACGTCGCAAACGCGGCGCAGTCGCTCCAGCTCGGGTCCGAGCGGCGCGTCGACCGGGATCTTGCCGACCGGCGAGCCGATCGCGGATACCCGCACCCCCGCGTTATCCAGTTCCCGGCGCAACCGGTCCACCTCTGCGTCGCCGAGATCCGCGACATTGGCCGACCACACGCTGCGCAGCTCGAGGTGCATGATGCCCTCGGCGGCGAGCACGGCAAGCTGGTCGCCCAGGTCCTGCGAGATCTCGTCGGCGAACCCGCTGAGGATGAACGTCATGACGGGATGACCACGGTCCGGCCGTCGCGCGCCGATTCGTAGACCGCGCAGGCGATCGCCAGCGTCTCGCGGGCGCTCGCCGCGGTGACCGACGGCTCCCGCCCCTCGTCGATCGCCCGGAGCAGGTCGGCGATCTGGGCGGCGTGGCTGTCCGGGTCGATGCCCGCGGGACGCGCCGCCGCGTCGGCAGCGGGTGCCGCGGCCGGTTCAGCTGGCCCGCCGGGCTCGCCCGGCCCCGGCGGCCCGGAGCGCAGCGCCCGGAGGACGATCCTGCCGTCCTCAACGATCACGGTGCCCTCGGTCCCGGTGATCTCCAGCCGCTGGGAAAAGCCGGGATAGACCGCCGTGCTGGACACGATCGTCCCCAGCGCCCCGGACGCGAACCGCACGATCGCGAGCGCGGTGTCCTCGACCTCCACCTTGTGCGCCTGGGTCGCACAGACCGCCGTCACCTCGGCCACCGGCCCCATGCACCAGAGGAGCAGGTCGACGTAGTGGACACCCTGGTTCATCAGTGACCCGCCGTCCATGGCCCAGGTGCCGCGCCACGCCGCGCTGTCGTAGTAGCCCTGGGTCCGGTACCACTTGGTGCTCGCGTCGCCGAGCAGCAGGGTGCCGAGTGCCCCGCTCTCGAGCAGGCGGCGCAGCTCGTCCAGCCCGGTGTCGAACCGGTGCTGAGAGATCACCGTCATGACAACCCCGGCGGCACGGGCGGCCGCGATGAGCCGGTCCGCTGCCTCCAGCGTGACATCGATCGGCTTCTCGATGACGAGGTGCTTGTCGGCCGCCACCGCCTGCGTTCCGACCTCGGCGTGCAGCCCGCTCGGCACGCATATCGACACCACGTCGACGTCCGGGCGGGCGAGCAGCGCGTCCAGGTCCGGCTCGGCCGCGCAGCCGTAGCGGCCGGCCAGCTCCTTGGCGCTCTCCGGCACCACGTCGGTGACCGCGACCAGCCGAGCGCCGGGAACCATGCCGATCGCCTCGGCGTGCACCGCGGCGATCACGCCGGCCCCGATGATGCCGAACCCGTGTCCGGCCGAGCTGTTCTCGGTCACACTGCCTCCTGCGGATCGCGGAGCCACGACTCCAGCAGCCTAAGGTGCTGTGGCAGAGTCGAGCGAAAGCGCCGTCGCCAGGGTGGCGTCCGGGACGCCAGCGTGCTGAAGGCGATCCGCGGCCCGGCGCTCACGTGACCATTCTCGATACCGTGGCCTCATGCCAGCAACGGACAAGCTCGAGGAGTTCCTCGCCGAGCCGCGGAACGTCGTCATCGCCGGGATCCGCCGGGACGGCACCCCGCACCTGACCCCCAACTGGTTTTACTGGGACGGCGAGCGGTTCTACGTCTCGACAACCCGGAACCGTGCGAAGTACGCGATCTTCAGCCGGAATCCCCGCGCACAGCTGCTGGTGGACGATTCGACTGGCTTCCGGGCCGTGATGATCCCGGGCACCGTGGAGATCCGCGAGGACATCGCCGCAGAACTGCCCCGCTTCCGCGCGATCCGCGAGAAGCACGGGATGAAGGTCCTGGGCGACGAGGAGCACCTGAGGTCGCTGGCCGAAGACGACAGGGTCCTGCTGGCCATCACCCCTGACGGGCCGCCGTCATCGTGGACTGCCTGGGGCCTGGACTGAGGCGACCGCCTTTCGTTGCGGCCGCGTGGCATGCTGAGGTGCTGTGGAGTTGCTGATCGCGGTCAACCCTGACCCGGAGTCGAGCCTGAAGTACCTGATGCGGCTCCCGCTTGCGGGCGGGATGGTGTTCCGCACGTCGGGGACGTGGCCGCGGACCACTGCGCTGTACTGTCACCCGGTCGCGGTGAACGATTGGCCCGCGGAGCCCGACGTCGTCGAGCGGGTGCCGCTGCGGTCCTGCGCCCGCCGGGGCGCGGCGATCGACCTGGTTCTCGACCGCGGCCGGGAGAACCGGTCCCAGCTCGTAATCACCAAGGCCCGGGGCCGGGACGTTGTGTTCTGGCAGTCGCCGCGGACCCGCAAGCAGGCCCGCCCGAACGTGCGCACGCCGACGGCCCGCGCCGCAGGCATCGGCGACCTGGAGATCGTCGCCGACAGCCATGAACGCTACCCGTACCGGTTCGCCGACCAGCAGGTCACCGTGGTGCGCCGGGCCCTGCCGTGCGGCGACTACGGCCTGGCCTTCGGCGGGCATCTGGTCGCGTCGGTGGAACGCAAGTCCCTGGCCGACCTGGCGACGAGCCTGACCAACGGCAAGCTGCGTTACGCCCTGGCCGAGCTCGCGGCGCTGCCCCGGGCCGCCGTGGTAGTCGAGGACCGTTACTCGGCCATCTTCAAGCTGGACTGGTTGCGCCCGGCGATGGTCGCGGACAACCTCGCCGAGGCGCAGGTCCGCTGGCCGAACGTGCCGATCGTGTTCTGCGAGACGCGGCCGCTCGCCGAAGAGTGGACGTACCGGTTCCTCGCCGCCGCCCGGGTCTGGGCCGAAACCGAGGCCGCGGTCTCCGCGCGCATGCCCATGGAAGGCGAACTAAGCGCCGCGCCGGTCGCGTCGGCCGAGCCTGGGCCCACCCCCGCCGCGGTCCGCGCCTGGGCAGCGGCCGAAGGCATCGCAGTCCCGGCCCGCGGCAAACTCGGCCACGAGGTCTGGGAAGCCTGGCGCGCCGCCCACCCGGAACCAGCGGCGCCAGACCGGCTGATCACTCCAGAGTTGCCTGAACGCTGAGCACCGACCACCCCGGCCACCTCGGTTTAAATCACCCACACCTAATTAGGCGGACAATCCCTCTATGATCGGCGTTGCGGTCACAGGCGCCGGATGGAAGGGACTGGTTCGTGTGGGCCAGGGATTCTCAGTCAACGCAGCCAAGCTGCAAGCAGGCAGCGGACAGGTCAGCGGCTTACAGAGCCGCTGCGAGGTCATCGCTGGGGACGCGGCGGATACGCTGACCGGCATGGCTGGCTCGGCGGGCCATGCGGGCCTGGCCTCGGCGCTTTCAGGCGCGGCGGGACAGGGGATTAAGGCGTTCTTGGTTTTGGGAGCGGCCTACGGACACGTTAGTTCCAGCTTGTCCGCCTCGGCAACGAACTACACCAAGGCAGATCAGGGCATCACTGGGCAAGTGGGGTTGCTCTTCAGGGGGCTGCGGTGATCGGTATAGCCATGCCCGGCGGCGACCCCAGGCTCTTAGAGCAGCTTGCCGCCAGGCTCGAAGCTATCGCGGAGGGAACCGCGGATCTCGGTGCCAGTACTCGCAAGGTCACCGCTTCAATCCAGTCCGATGCAGCATGGACCGGAGACGCCGCCGATGCTTACACGGCCTTCGTCGGCAACCTGGCACAAGGCGTCGCTGCTGCTCCGGCGCCGTTGTACAAGATTGCGTTAGCCGTCCGCGACTATGCCGGGTGTCTGCAAACGGCGCAGGAGAAGGTGTCGGTGTATGCGTCCGCTGCTGGGGTCGCTGAGGTCAGTGGCAATGACAGTGGGTACGTCAGCGCTGCGCAGACGGCCGCCCAGAATGCCAGCGCTGCCGTTGCGGCATGGCAGGCAGCGGGGGACCGCGCGGCCGCTGCAGTGAAAGCTGCCGGGGCCCAGCTCCAGCTGGGTGACCTATTTGGCTCGCAGGGTCCGGTGACGAGCTGGCTCGACCGTCAGCCAGTGCCCTCGGGCACGCTGGCTGGTTTCCCTGGGTTGGGCGATCCTGTTGGTCCCCAGGTTCTGAAGACGCCAGGTTGGGCGCTAGGCCCACAGGTATTGAAGACTCCGGGAGCGGAGCTGGGTCCAGAGATCCTGATCACGCTGCCCGGCGAGCTAGGCCCGGAGATATTGCTCACTCCGCCTGCTGAACTTGGTTCAGAGATCGTAAAGACCCCGCCCTGGTCTTCGGCCGCTGATCAACTACAGCGGGCGGAGTTCAAAGACGAACAGGAAACAGACCGAGCAGGCTGCAAGCCTTGGATCGATCTAAGCGTGTACCGCTGCCAGAGGCTCGCCATTCAGTGGTCACGGGATGCCGGAACATGACGATGGCGAGGAATACGAGCGCCGAGAGAGGGAACAGCCCGAGTGCAGCGACGGCTTGAAGATACTAACGGATGGCGAGGTCAGCAAGAAATGCGGCACTGGAACTGGAGCTGACGAGCGTGTAGGGACTAACTTGGCTAATGTCACTATTGGCTTCACGGGCTTTGACGAGGCGATCATGATGTAGTTGCCGCTCGGTGAGCTCGGCTTGGGAGGTGCACGAATACTTTCAGTCAGTGATGGGTTAATGGAACTTGAGCGATTAACGTAGAGCTGGGCGCGCTTGCGGCGCATATGCAGCGCCTCGGTATCGTGCCTAGCCACGTCAGGTACTGATCCGACAACAGCAAATTTTGTTGCAACATGGCTTTGTATCGAGAAGGGGCTGACGTATATGTACATAACAGATTTGTTCTCTTATCAGCTTAGTCGTGAATTCGACCCAAAGGCTCCATGGGAATCCATCGGTCCACGTTCGGTTGTCAATGAGGACGGCCGGCGGATCTCAGAATGGCAAGTTCGTCTGGACGACATCCGATATTTTCTAGATTCTGGTACTTTAAGTGACCGCATGTAGCTCATGATCTTGAAGAACCTCGCCATCCAAAGCCTTCAGTAATATGACGGCACTACTACGGCTGAAGAGTTCTGCCGGGAGCTTGACTATTTTCCTTCGTAACGCCATCCTCAGGATGATCGTTTCCCGTGCTCAGAAGATACTTGGCTGATCCTGCAGATATCGAGGCTCTTGAGGTTTCCAAGCTGGTGGGTGCAATCTTATTCGATCGTCTCGAGCGGTGACCAGTGGACGCGGCTGGTTGAGGCCGTCTACCAGGGAACGCAAGACTCAAGCGTGTGGTGACCCGGGCGTCCCTACCGAGGAGCCAGCCCGGGCGGGTATCCAGGAGAAACTCGACGACCTCCTCGCGCTTATCGCATGCTTCCGTCTATCAAGATCGTGAAAGTACGAAGTCGATAAGGTTGCCCGGATGGACAGGCTTCGTGACTTCGCCGCTCCGCTGCCAGCTGACATTGACCCCGACCTTGAGTTCATGAGCACGCATTGCGGCGGCTGGCACTTTCTGGTCGGCAACCCGCACACATTTACCGGGCGTATGGCGGCGTGGTGCCAGGACCAGAGGGCTGAGATTGCGGTGTCGCTCTGCGAAATGACATATATCTCACTTGGGCGCAAGCCTCTGGATAAAGGGGATTCCTGTCCGGAAGCGAGCCGCCGCCACCGGGGCAGGAGGCCCTCCGGCGAGGCCGCATGGGAAACAGCGCGCCGAGAGTACAGGTCGACGGGCGAGTGGCCGGGAGATCATGACAAGAGCGAAGGAAACTCCCGCAGGCACCGTCGGCGTTCGGTCAACGCGCCAGCACGTTGTCCTACGTATAAGACGTCGGCATCGAATTCGGCCTTGCGGTCCCAGCCGTGGAAGTGCGAGTAGTCGCCAGCGTCCCATTCCTCACGCAGCCCCGGGGTGCTGAGATCCCAGTCCGGCCGGATCTCGGCGGTCGCCGCGCGCAGGTCCTGCCACAGTTCGTAGAACGACGGACGGCCCCAGAACCAGTAGCCGTTGTAGACGCTGTGGATCACTAGTCCCGGCTTGAGCACCAGCGTGTGCGGGATCATCGGGTTGTGCTCGGGGTCGGTGTACTCCTGAATGTCGAGGTCTTTCTGGACGGTCCGCTCCGGGTCGGATAGGAACGGCCACGGGGCCCCGACCGAGTTCCGGAACTCCTGCAGCGTGTGGTGGTCGTCGGTGGCGATGGTGACGATCTGGGTATACGCCACGTTGATCTCCGGGTAGTGCTCGGCGAGCTCCAGGTGCTGCCGGTGCTCCTTGGGGCAGTAGTTGCCGCGCGCGAGCGTGACGATCATCGGGTCGCGCCCCTGCAGCTCGCTGAGCCTGCGCACCGTGCTGGTGTGGTCTGGCAGTGCATAGTCGGGGAAGATGCCGCCGGGAGTGATGTCGGAACGCATGCGATGACCGCCTCTCACGTGGCGTGACTGCACGGTGCTTTTGTCGGTTCCGCTGTACGGATCTTGCCGTACCCAAGAAAGCAGAACGCCTAGCCTGCTGTCACGACCAGACTCGCATGCGGCGGCGATCCGTTTGCAAGCGGGGGAACCGGACAGCTGCCTGAGTCGCCGGCGCAGCCGCGTGCCGGCCACTGTCGGTAAGGCCGAATGGTGCACGTCGGAAGAGCGCCAAGCGTATGGCTGGGTGTGGTGTCACTGTGCCTGGTGCAGTTCGTTGACGTTCTCGGGGTGACCGTCGTGGTGACGGCGCTGCCGGCGATGCTGGCCGACCTGCGGGCGCCAGCCGGTGCAGCCAGCCTGGTCTCCACCGGATACGCCATGTTCTTTGGCGGCCTGCTGATGCTCGGGGCACGGCTGGGGGATCGCTTCGGTCACCGGCGCATCATTTTCACCGGCTTGGTGATCTTCGCTGCCGCCGCCGCTATGGCAGCGACGGCGCCGTCGGTGGTCGTGCTGACCGCGGCACGGTGCCTGCAGGGTGCCGCGGCGGCGATGTCGGTGCCGTCGGCCCTGCGCCTGCTGACCACGATCACCCGGGATGGCGTGCAGCGCCGGAAGGCGATCGCGGCATGGAGCGCCTCGGGAGCCGCCGCCGGGGCGAGCGGCTTTGTCGTGGGCGGTGTGGTGACGGACCTGGTCGGCTGGAGGGCCGTGTTCTGGGCGTACCTTCCGCTGGCGGTGCTGCTGGCCGCGGCGATCTGGCGCGCGGTGCCGCCGGATCGCGAGACCGATCGGTCGATCCCCCTGAGCGTGGCCAGTTTCGGCACGTTCACCGCGGCCGTCATGGCGTTCGTCATCGCGACAACGCTGCTGCCTCAGCGCGGCAGGTCAATGCTCGGCGCCGTGCTCCTTGGGCTCGCCGTCGTCCTCGTCGGCTTGTTCATCGTGGTCGACCGGCGCTCGGCGGCACCGGTCCTGCCCAGGGCGCTGCTGCGCGAGCGTCCACTGCGCCAGGGCGCGGCCGGCGGGCTGCTGAACACGCTGACGACCAGCTCGGCCATCACCCTGGCCTCGCTTTATCTGCAGAACACCCGCGGGCGGAGTCCCCTGGTGGCCGGGCTGATGCTGCTGCCGTTCAGCCTTGCAGTCATCGCCGGCTCGGCGGCGGCCGCGCCAGCGCTGGCACGGTGGCGGCCACAGCGGGTGATCGCGGTGGGCTTGACGATGATCGCGGCCGCCGACGCCGCCCTCATCGTGGCCGCCCCAAGCGCGTGGGCGCTGCCGGTATGCGTGGCCGCTGGGGGCGCTGGCATCGGCCTGTCCTCGGTAGCCGCTACCGGGCTCGGGATCAGCATTGCCGCCCCCGCCCGGGCCACTGCCTCCGGGATCATCAACACGGCTGCACAGCTCGGCACTGCCCTTGGCATCGCCGCGCTGCTTCTTGTCGCCGCCGTGACCACTGGTGTCCCGGCTCCAGGCAAACCGATCCCGGCCGTTGCCTGGGGGCTAGCCGCCGTGATCGGCGTGATCGGCGCGGTCGCCTTCGGATTTGTGATCTCGGCTGCCCCTAGGCCGGAGCCACAGCCTCGTCGCCACACTCACCAGGGCCTGTCTGAACAGCACCGGTAACCTCGCCAAGCCCGAACCGCGGAACCTTTGCATGATCATGCGCTTGTATGCATATACTTGCATGGTGTCCAAGGTCCTCACCTCTCTGCCTGTCGGCGAGCGTGTCGGGATCGCCTTCTCCGGCGGCCTCGACACCTCGGTAGCGGTCGCATGGATGCGCGACAAGGGCGCGGTTCCGTGCACCTACACCGCCGACATCGGCCAGTACGACGAGCCCGACATCGCCTCGGTCCCCGGCCGCGCCGCGGCATACGGCGCGGAGATCACCCGGCTGGTGGACTGCCGGACCGCCCTCGTCGAGGAGGGCCTCGCTGCGCTGACCTGCGGCGCGTTCCACATAAGGTCCGGCGGCCGCGCGTACTTCAACACCACCCCGCTGGGCCGGGCGGTCACCGGCACGCTGCTCGTGCGCGCGATGCTCGAGGACGGCGTGCAGATCTGGGGCGACGGCTCGACGTTCAAGGGCAACGACATCGAGCGCTTCTACCGGTACGGCCTGCTCGCCAACCCGTCGCTGCGGATCTACAAGCCGTGGCTGGACGCCGACTTCGTCGGTGAGCTCGGCGGCCGCAAGGAAATGTCGGAGTGGCTGGTCACCCACGACCTGCCGTACCGGGACAGCACCGAGAAGGCCTACTCCACCGACGCGAACATCTGGGGCGCGACCCACGAGGCCAAGGCGCTGGAGCACCTCGGCCAGGGCATCGAGATCGTCGAGCCGATCATGGGCGCAAAGTTCTGGGATCCGGACGTCGAGATCCCCGCCGAGGACGTCACGATCGGCTTCGAGCAGGGACGGCCGGTGACGATCAACGGCAAGGAGTTCGCCTCAGCGATCGACCTGGTCCTGGAGGCCAACGCCGTCGGCGGCCGGCACGGCATGGGCATGTCCGACCAGATCGAGAACCGGGTCATCGAGGCCAAGAGCCGCGGCATTTACGAGGCGCCGGGCATGGCGCTGCTCTACGCGGCGTACGAGCGGCTGGTCAACGCGATCCACAACGAGGACACCCTGGCCAGCTACCACAACGAGGGCAGGCGGCTGGGCAGGCTGCTGTACGAGGGCCGCTGGCTGGACCCGCAGGCGCTGATGCTGCGCGAGTCGCTGCAGCGCTGGGTCGGCTCGGTGGTCACCGGTGAGGTGACCCTGCGGCTGCGCCGCGGCGAGGACTACTCGATCCTGGACACGTCCGGCCCGGCGTTCAGCTACCACCCGGACAAGCTGTCGATGGAGCGGATCGAGGATTCCGCGTTCGGGCCCCTCGACCGCATCGGCCAGCTGACCATGCGCAACCTCGACATCGCCGACTCCCGGGCCAAGCTGGAGCAGTACGCGGGCGTCGGCCTGGTCGGCAGCCAGCAGCCGGCGCTCATCGGTGCCGCCCAGGCCGCCTCGACCGGGCTGATCGGCGCGATGCCCGAGGGCGGGGCCGAGGCGATCGCCTCCCGCGGCGAGGCCGCCGAGGAGGAGGAAATGCTCGACCGCGCCGCCATGGAATCCGGAACCGACTAAAAATAGTTTCTTGAACGCGACGCCTCCCTCCAGACTGGCATCCCTCGGCTAGGTCGGCTGAGAACAGCAACAACGGAGAGCCGGGCCGGTCGGGCGCACCCGGCTTCCGGCCGAGCGCTGAGGTCAGCGCGACGGGCCGTCCGCCGGTGCCTATGCCGATGCCGCGGAAAGAATGTCTGCCGGGGCTGTGCTCCCCGGCGGCTTGCGCGCCCGGGCGGCCTGGTTTGCCAGCCGCTGCAGCGTCTCGTTGACCGGGGTCGGTACCCCGTGGATCCGCCCCATCAGGACGATCTCGCCGTTGAGGAAGTCGGCTTCGATCGTCCCGGTTCCCCGGCTCAGGCTCTGCCATGACGACCCGCCCGGGCGCGCCGCCCCGCCGACGTCGCCGTACCGCACCTGGTCGCCGCGTACCGCGTCGAACTCTTCGGGCGGCGCATGGCCGATGCCCGCCGCGCGGAGGACCGCGATTCCCTCGGTGCGTGCCCGCCGCCGCAGTTCCCGGGCGGCGTCGTCATCCCGCGCCCCGGGCCCGCACAGCGCCTCGATCGCATTGCCCAGGTTGCCGAGGAGCTTCCCGTACTTCCAGCGCATGATGTCGTCGCTGGCCGGGGCCAGGAAGCGGCTCGCCGCGAGATCGGCGGCGAACCGCTGGGTGAAGGAATCTGTTCCCGACGGGTAGCGGCCGACCGGCAGCAGGCCAGCGCACGGGATGCCCTGCGCCTCCACCACGCCGGGCTGGAGATGCGTGGCTGGCAGCCACACGCACATCCCGTACACGTGCCGGAAGCGCCGCAGCGCGATGCCCTCGTTCGCCACGCCGTTCTGCGCGCAGACGACCGGCAGCAGTCCGGCCGCGCCCTGTCCCGCATCACGCACCGGCTGCCAGGCCCATTGCTCCAGCACGCCGACGGTGTCCTGTCCCTTGGTCGAGAGGATCAGCACGTCGCCGCCACGCAGCTCCAGCTCGGCTGGCCCGGCGACCGACGGTATGCGAAGCGTGTGCGTCCCCATCGGGGTGGCGAGCCTCAGCCCGTGCGCGCGCAGCGCGTCGAGATGCGCCCCGCGCGCCACCAGGACCACGTCATGCCCGGCCTGGAAGAGGCATCCGCCGATCGTCCCGCCGACCGCCCCCGCGCCAATGATGATGTACCGCACCGGCGCGGCGGGAGTGTCATTCATTACCGGCACGCTACGGGCTAGAGCGCTGTGCAGGGTCAAGTCAGTGGGCGAGGATTGCTGGCGCGGGGCGGCCGAGCGGCTCGAGCTCGCGGACGAGCCCGGCGAGGAAGTCGAACACGGCGGGATCCTGCGCGTCTGGCAGGTCGACGATCGCAAGATCGACGCCGAGGTCGGCGAGCGCGGCGAACCGCGCCGTGACCCGGCCCAGGCCGCGGTCGTCGCCGAGCCGGCCGGTGGTTGTCTTCACGATCGCGTCGTAAGAACGCCCGGCGTCCTCGCAGTGCTGCCGGAGCACGCCGAACTTGTGCCGCAGGTCAACCATCTCGAACACGTTGCAGGCGTCGGCGTACCGGGCGACCAGCCGGAGCGTCTTCTTCTCGCCCGCCCCGCCGATGAGGATGGGCGGCCGGCGCACCGGGGCGGGAACGTTCAGCGGCCGCTCGAGCTGGTAGTGCTTGCCGACGAACGCGTCGGTGTCGCCGTCGAACATCTGGCGCATGATCTGGAGCGTCTCCTCCAGCCGCTCGAACCGCTCGGCCAGCGGCGGGAACGGCACGCCGAGGCCACGGGATTCCTCCTCGTTCCAGCCCGCGCCGATGCCGAGCCAGGCCCGGCCGCCGGACAGCACGTCGAGCGTGGTGGCGAACTTGGCGAGCAGGCCGGGGTGGCGGTAGTGCACGCCGGTGACCAGCGTGCCGAGCTGCAGCGTGCGGGTCCGCCCGGCCGCCCACGCGATCGTGGCCCAGCCTTCGAGCATCGGCGCGTCCGGTCCCTCGCCGGCGGCCGCGATCTGGAAGAAGTGGTCCATCGGCCAGATGCTGTGGATTCCGGCGTCCTCGGCGCGTTCCAGGACGTCGGCGAGGGTCGGCTCGATCGCGGCCGAACCGCCCGGCCAGCTGAAGATCATCGGATGTAGCCCAAGTTTCATTCCGCTGACTTTAGCCGGCGAACGCTTCCCGTTCAGACTCCTGTCCTGGCTGGCCGGTGCGGCGCTAGCGGCGGCCGAGAGCCTCGGCCCGAGGAGGACGCGCGGTACGGGGACCGTGGTCGACCTCCTCGAACAGCGCCGCTGCCCGCGCGGCGGTGCCCAGGGCCCAGCGCCCGGTGCTGAGCAGCCCCAGGACCAGGATGCCGGCGCCGAGCCCGAGCACCAGCCACCACACGGCGTGCTCCGCGCCGGTGAACGCCGTCCGCGCCGCGGGCCTGGGCCGGTCCCACGATCGTCCCGGAGATCGCGACGCCGAGGCGTGGTGCCGGTCTGCCGGCCGGCGGACGCGAACGACGCGGCCACCCCGGCCATCGAGCGCGGCATCCCGGAGACCGCCGAGTTGCTGATCGGCGGGTTGACGGTGGCCAGGAAGACGCCGAACAGCAGGTACACCGCGAGCACGGCCGGCAGCGGGGTGGCCGGCCCGAGCCAGAGCGACGCGGCGCCGCCCAGGGCCAGCGCGGCCCCGGCGATCATCAGCGGCAGCCGGGGACCGCGCGTGCCGACCAGGCGCCCGGTGCGCGGGGAGAACAGCACGACCAGCACCCCGATCGGCAGCAGGCACAGCCCCGCGGTCAGGGGCGGCATGCCGCGCACGTCCTGCAGGTACTGGGTGGTCACGAACAGGAACGCGCCGAACGCGCACAGGGCGCAGAGCGCCGTCACGATCGCCACGCTGAACGGCACGCTGCGGAAGAGGCGCAGTTCGAGCAGCGGGTCGGCGCGGCGCGGTTCATAGACGAGGATGCCGGCGCGCGAGCACGGCGACGCGAGCAGGCCGAGGATGATCGGCGACGTCCAGCCGAGCCGGCTGGACTCGATGATCGCGTAGACGACGCTGCCGAGCACCAGGATCATCAGGGCCTGGCCGGCCGGGTCGAACCGGCGCGCCCGGGCGGCGCGGGACTCGGGCACGAACAGCGCGGTGCACACGATCGCGGCGGCCACGATCGGCACGTTGACCCAGAAGATGGAGCGCCAGCCGAGACCGTCGACCAGGGCGCCGCCGAGGATCGGGCCCAGCGCCAGCGCGAGACCGGACACCGAGCCGAACACGCCGATGGCCCTGGCCCGCTCGGCCGGCTCGGGGAACGTGTTGACGATGATCGCCATCGCCACTGGGTTGAGCATCGTGCCGCCGACGGCCTGCAGCACGCGCGCCGCGATCAGCCAGCCGATGCCCGGCGCCAGGCCGCACAGCAGCGAGCCGAGGCCGAAGGCGGCCAGGCCGATCTGGAAGATGCGCCGGCGGCCGACCCGGTCGGCGGTGGATCCGGCCAGCACCAGGAAGCTGGCCAGCACCAGGGTGTACGCGTCGACCGTCCACTGCAGGCCGGACTCCGAGGCGTGCAGGTCGCGGTGCATCGCGGGCAGCGCGACGTTGACGATGGAGATGTCCATCACCACGACGAGGATGCTGGCGCAGCAGATCGCGAGCACCAGGAACCGGCGGCGCTGGCTGAGCTCGGGCCGGGTGCGGTGACCGGCGGCGTCGGGGAACTCGATGACTGCGACGCTAGAATTTAGAGCGTGCTCGAAGTCAAGCCGCAACCGGACAGGACCGATAAGCTCCATCCCCCAGGCGGGCCTGAGCATCGCCGAGGCCGCCCGGCGCACCGGGGTGAGCGTGCACACCCTGCGCTACTACGAGCGGGCCGGGCTGGCCGTCACCCCTGTCGACCGCACCACCGGCGGCCGGCGGCGCTACCAGAAGCTGGACCTGGAGTGGATCACGGTCTGCACCAGGCTGCGGGCAACCGGCATGCCGATCAAGGCCATCCGGCGCTACGCCGAGCTGGTATCGGCCGGGCGCGGCAACGAGCAGGAACGGCTCGCGCTGATGGAGGCGCACCGGGCCGAGGTGCTCGCCAAGCTCGACGAGCTGCAGGAGAACCTGCAAGCTCATCGACCACAAGATCGACGTATACCGGGCCGCGTCGCCGCCGGTGACGCCGACCGGCTCTGGGCGCCCAGCCGCTGACGTCGCCCCGGGTCACTTCCTGCGCAGGACGGCCGGAACCAGCGCCGTTGCGACCGCCAGCGAGACCACCGCGCACAGCGCCCCGACGCTGAAGGCGCGCGCGAAGTCGTGACTGGCCAGATGGGCAGCGACGAGCCCAACTCCGGCCGCGCTCGACAGGATGGCCACACCGACGGCCCCGCCGAGTTCGTGGAACGTGTTGACCAGCGCCGACCGCAGGCCGGCCTTCGGCGGGGGCCGCGTCGGCGAGCGAGGCGGTGAACGCGGTGACGAACGTCGCCCCGATGCCGAGCGCCGCGATGCTCAGCCCGGTCACGATCGCCGCGGGCTGGGTCCAGAGGGCGGCGACGGCATATCCGGCGGTTGCAAGGCCGAGGCCGGTGACCGCGACGATCCGGGCGTTGAGACGGGTCAGCACCCGGCTGCCGGTCTGCGCCCCAGCCACCGTGGCAACGGCGATGGGCAAGAAGGCCAGGCCCACGTCCAGGGCGCTGTAGCCGTCGGCGCGCTGCAGCGCAAACGATCCAGTGAAGAAGCCGCCGACCAGCAGCCCAGTAGCGGCCAGCATCAGGAAGCTCCCGGCCAGTACCGCTCGCCGCCTGAGCAGGCCGACCGACAGCAGCGGCTGTCGGGTCCGGCGCTCGACCACAGCGAAGGCCGCCCATATCGCGGCCGCGAACAGCAGCGGGAGCCAGGTGGAAACGGCTGGCCAGCCGTGGCTGCCGACATTGATCAGCCCGTAGATGGCCGCGCCCGTTCCCGCGGTGACCAGGACCGCGCCCGGGATGTCCAGGCCGCGCTCCGCCACGTCTGGCCGCGCCGAGCCGCGTGTGACCAGCGGTATCGCGATGAGCAGCGCGATGCCGATCGGCACGTTGATCGCGAATACCCACCGCCAGCCCGCCTCGGAGGTGAGCACGCCGCCGAGGATGACGCCAAGGGCCGATCCGACCCCGGCGAGCGACGACCACACGCCCAGCGCCTTGCCGCGGCTCGGGCCGGGGAAAAGCGTCATCACGGTGGCCAGCGCCGCGGGCGACATCAGCGCCGCGCCGACGCCCTGCAGCGATCGCCCGGTCAGCAGCATGGCGGCATCCCTCGACAGACCGCACAGCAGCGACGACGCCGTGAACAGGGTCAGGCCCGATCAGGGTCAGCCGCCGCGCGCCGAACAGGTCAGCGATCCGGCCGCCCAGCAGCATCAGCCCGCCGAAGAACACGGTGTAGATCGCCAGCACCCACGGCAGTTCGCCGCGCTGCAGGTGCAGGGCCGCGCCGATGTTCGGCAGGGCCACGTTCACCACCGTCACATCCAGGACGAGCATCAGCTGCGCGGACGCGAGCAGGGTCAGGGCGAGCCAGCGCGACCGGACGAAAGACACAGGGGCCCCGGGGATCGGGACCGTGCGGACCAGCGGGCTCGGCTGTGGCCAGGGCGGGCGTGTCCGGCCCCGCCGTCGGCGACCTGCGCTGTGTGTGTTGTTGCATTGCGATCTCCCTCTCCGCCCGGCAGTGGGCTAACATGAATTCCCATGTACGAGTTAGAGGTGCAACGTTAACTCGTACACCGCTGTTCGAGAAAGGGGTTTTCCGGAATGCCGTCCAGCGATGCCCAGCCCGCAGCCAGCAAGCGGCAGCGGGCCGACGCCCGCCGCAACGTCGCAGCGATCATTGATGCGGCCACGGGGTGCCTGGCGCGCGATCCCGAGGTGAGCATCGCCGACATCGCGGCGGCGGCTGGCGTCGGGCGCGTCACGCTCTACGGCCACTTCAAGACCCGGGCCGAGCTCATCGATGCCGTGCTCGTCCGGACCATCGAGCACGCGGACGCGATTCTGGTCGCCACCGAAACCGGCGGCGACCCTCGCGACGCGCTCGCCAGACTGGTAGCCGCCTCCTGGCAGATCGTCCACCAGTTCCGCAACATCCTGCTGGCCGCGCATCGAGAACTTCCCGCCGAGCGGATCCGCGGCGTCCACGACCCGATCCTGCGCCGGGTGCAGGCGCTCATCGGGCGAGGCCAGCAGGCTGGCACCTTCCGCCGCGATCTGCCGAAGCAATGGCTGATCACAACTGCCTTCAGCCTCATGCACGCCGCAGCCGAAGACGCCTCCGCCGGCCGCATCAAGGCCGATGATGCCCCCCGGCTCATCACAGCTACCCTGCTCGCGGCCTTCACCCCGCCGGTTACCGAGGGATGACGTCTACCCCGGCTTGCCGACGGCAGCAAGCGCGTACACGGGCTTTCCCGTCGGCTCGCCGCCTGTGCCGTCCATCCATCTGTGCACCTCGCACACTCCCGGCCGGACGGGCTCGAGCCCGGTCAGCATCGACGCCAAGTCCGCGGCGCCGTGGTTCCAGAACCGGGTATGGGTGGCGCGGCGCGCACCTGCGGATCCGCAAGCACGGTCTCCGGCTCGGTCAGGTCGGCACGCACCGCGGCGAGCCCTTCGCCACAGCAAGCAGTGCCCCCTGCAGCACACGCGACCGGATCGATATCGACGAGTCACATCCGGGCGTCCAGGATCACCTGCCGACATCCGCGTATCTCGTGCACCGCGGGGTGCACGGCCGCTCGCTGAGGTCTTCGAAGCGATCACTGCAGCCGAGGCACGGCTCACCGAGTTGCGCGACAGCCCTGCCATTCCCGATCAGCCGGATCGCAGCTGGGTGGACGACTGGCTGCACCGCAGCTACCGGAGCTTCTGGGCCACCCTCGGCTGAGGTCAGGTCACCTGCTGTGTGTCTTGTTGTCCAGGCAGCAGCGCACGAAGTCCTGGATGACAGGGTTGGTGTCGGCTGCCGGTGACCAGGCGACACCGACCTCGCTCGGGCTGACCCCGACGACCGGCCGGTAGACGATGCCGGGCCGGGCGTAATAACGGGCAGCGGATTCCGGAGCGAGGGCGACGCCGTCGCCGTTGGCGATCGCGGCCAGCCAGTCATCTGGCTGGCCGGTCTCGGTAACGGCTCCGATCCGGACCGGATGGCCCTCCCGCTCATCGGCGGCCAGCCACCAGTCGCGCCACCAGCCGGTTTCGGCAGGGGCGGCGACGAACGGTTCATCCCACAGATCCCGGAAGCAGATCTGGTCGCGGTCGGCCAGCGGGTGTGCTGCGGGCAGCGCAACCCATCGCGGCTCGGTGAGCAGCACCTCGGTCCGCAGGCTGTCCTGGCCGGGGAAGGGCAGCCGCAGCAGCGCGACGTCGGCGTCACCGCTGGCCAGCCCGACGGTGGGGTCCAGCCAGGACGCGGCCCGCATCTCCACCCGCCAGCCCGGCCTACAGGGGGAGAATGCGGCGAGGATCTCCTGGGTGGCCTCGTTGGCGGCCCCGGCCAGGAATCCGACCCGCAGCACCTGGGCGGCGTGGCTGGCGGCGCTCTTGGCCTCCCGCAGCGCCTGGTCCCAGGCCGCCAGCACGGCTGGCACCTGTTTCGCCAGCACCTGGCCCGCGGTGGTGAGCGTCATCCCGGCCCGGGACCGGGTGAAGAGCCGGATCCCCATCTGGCTCTCCAGCTGCCTGATCTGCTTGGTCAGCGCGGGCTGGGACACGAACAGCCTTTCCGCCGCCCGGGTGAGGTTCCCCTCCTCGGCGACTACGGCGAAGTAGCGCAGCAGCCGCGTGTCGACATCCATGCCCTCAGGTTATGGATACGTGTATTGGACGCCTGCCCGACTCCCCGGTGAGGCTTGAAACCGTGTTCACCGCTTACGTCGTCATCGCCATCCCCACGATCCCCGCCAATGCGTGGGTCGCGGCCGCCGATCTGGCGCAGGCGAGGTTCGTCCTTGGCAACATGGCCGAGGTAGGCGTGCCACGTTCGTGGCTGGTGCCGCTCGGGCTCCTCAAAGCAGCCGGGGCGGCCGGGCTCCTGATCGGGCTGCTCAGCGTGCGGCCGCTGGGGATCGCTGCCGGGATCGGGCTCATGCTGTTTTTCATCGGAGCCCTTGCCGTCCACGTTCGCGCCCGCGTGTTCCACAACATCGCGTTTCCCGGAACCTACTTCGCGCTGGCCGTCGCGTCCACGGTCCTCGCGGTCGCCGCCCGCTGACAGCGGAAATATCCACGTCACGAAATAAGGCGCCTAACGCGCTGCTTCACCTACTATGCCGCTGTGCGTCCACTGTTTGCCGTCGCCCTGGTCAGCGGCGCGGCTTTGCTGATTGCCGGGTGCTCGGGTGGCGGTAATGGTTCGAGCACGACGGCTGGTACTACAAGTTCGGCGAGCGCGAAGCCGTCCGCTTCCGCGAGCCCGAACTCCAGCCCGACGGCGGTGAGCGTGCCCGCGCCGCCTACGCCGTCGGCGTCCGGCCAGCTGCGGGTGCGGCTGCGCGATGCGTTCCCGGTCAAGAGCAGCGCGTTCATGACCGCGATCGCCACCGAGGCGCCGGACGGCAGCGTGTTCGCAGCGTTCACCTCGCAGCAGGGCGGGACGCCGTCTGCTCCTGCGGGGACGGCGATCTACGTCGTCGACGGCAACGGGCCGGTCCAGGTCGCGGAGCATCCGCCGATTCCGGTAACGGCGCTGGCCGCCGACGCGACCTATCTCTACGTGGGCGGCGGCAACAAGATAGTCGAGTACGCGCGGGCGACCGGGTCGATTGCCCGGACGGTGACGCTGTCGCTGCCGGTGCGCCTGATGGCCACGTCGGACGGCAAGCTGTGGGCCATCCTCGGCAGCCTCACCGGTTCCGGGCAGGTTGTGCAGATCACCCCGGGCTCAGGCGCCGTGAATACAGTCGGCACCGACACGGCGAACGTCGTGGACGTGGCCGCCGGGCCGCTGGGGCTGTACTACGTGGAATCCGGCGGCGCGACGATCGTCCGCGTCAACCCGAACGGGACGCATCTGGAGGCGGCGACCAATCAGACCGTCAGCCAGCAGCTCTCCGGCCCCGCAGCGATCCAGGCGATCAGCGTCCTCGGCAGCCAGCTCTTCGTTATCCACGATGCCGGGCAGGGCCTGGACTCCACGTCGCAGACCTACGACGCGACGACGCTCGCTGGCCCGCAGAACAACGCGCGGGGAATCGCGGGCAGCAACCACGCCGTCGACACCCTCGCCGGGCCTATGGACCTCAGTGGGCCAGACGGGTCGGCGTGCTCGGGCAAGGGCTGCGTCGGCCGCTACAACATCGCCACCGGCTCGGTTACCGACGCTGTCACCTACCCCACGAGCACCCACCTCGGCCTGCTGCTCGGCCCCTACCCAACAGTCATCCTCTTCCCGTCGAGCGGCCGCGTGCTCCTGGAGCGGATCGGCTGATTCAGCCTGAGGCACATCATGGATGACATAGAGGTGGTCACGACGGGCGACCGTCATGATCTCGACGGGCAGGCCAGGGATGCCCTCCGCACCGTCTGGCCGGAGTTCATCTTCCACGACCCGGTCGTCCCCGAATACATAGGCCGTGTCGAGACGTACTTCCCGCAATACGACGTGCTGCTCCTCGACGAGGGCCAGGTGGTGGCCGGAGGCTGGGGAGTGCCCATTCGATGGGACGGAACGGTAGGCACCCTGCCGGACGGCTACGACGGCGCCTTGGTCAGCGCGGTAACCGACCACGAAGACTCAACCCCGGCCGACACGCTGTGCATCATGGCCGCGGCCGTCAAAGCCGATCGGCAGGGCGGCGGGCTGGCAGGGAAGACGCTCACCGCGCTCCGGGAGCGAGCGGCCGCCGCTGGCCTCGAGCGCGTCGTCGCACCGGTCAGGCCAGCCCTGAAGAGCCGGTATCCACTGGCGCCCATGGAAAGCTTCGCCAGATGGACGCGCAGCGACGGGCTGCACCTCGACCCGTGGATCCGGACGCACCAGCGGCTTGGAGCAAGCATCCTCGCGCCCGCGCCGCGCTCCATGATCATCACGGGCACCGTCGCCGAATGGGAAGGCTGGGCGGCGATGGCATTCCCTGAGACCGGCCAGTACGTCGTCCCGGATGCGCTGGACCTGGTCACGATCGACCGCGAGCAAGACCGCGGCACATACGCCGAATCCAACCTCTGGGTGCGCCACGCGTAGTCATTCGCCGAGGTGACGGCACCCGAGCGCGGCACCCGTGTGCGGCCACCGCGTGTGCGGGGCACCCGTGCGCTGGAGCTGACCAGGGGACCGGGGGCCGCGATCGTTGTGGGAATACTCGCCGATCGGGACCGACGTCGCCAAGCGTCGGGAGAGACTCCACGATGAGCTTCGAACGCCTTCGCTGACGGCCGGGATCGCGTCGCGCATCTGTTGCTGCAGATCGTCCGGGTCGTCGGACGTAACCGCCAGTGTGTCAATCAGCACCCAGGCGAGGTCGGCGGCCTCCGGCTCCAGCCCGGGCAGCACGGTGATCCCCGGCTCGCCGCCGGCGAGCTCGGTCAGGGCGATCTTCGCATACGGCCGCAGCTCCGGCCGGGCTAGTGCGTCCCGCCAGGCGGGCTCCGCGGCTGCGCTCAGCTTCTGCACGGCCGCGACCGCGAGCAGCCGCTCTCCAGGATCGCCAACGGCCGCGGCCGCGAGCAGCTCGCCGGCGGCGACGTCCGGGGCGCGCAGCTCCAGCCATGCTGCCATCTCGGCCTCGAATTCCTCCTCGGGGAGGTCCGCTGCGGCCAGCAGGTCCGGGGCGGTCATCTGGTCGGACGGCGGGATCAGCGGGATCGCCACGTCGTCCTCGAGGTGAGCAGCTGTCGAATCGCCCAGGTGCCCAGCGGGGTCAGCCGCGCAGCCGGTCCCTCCTCGACGCCCTCGTCTAGTGCCTGGTCCGGCAGCGAGATCGCACTGAGCTCCCGCAGCATGCCCAGCAGGTACTCGGCGGGATCGCCGTGCGCCTGAGTCCACGCCTGCCACTCCTCTTCCGCCTGGCCCGGCGCCAGCTCGTCCGTGGCGACTTCGCGGATCAGCTCGGAGGCTTCGCGAACGGGCAGGCCTTTGCCTCTGGCCAGGTACAGCAACACCATCAGGGTCCAGCCGACGCCACTGAAGTCGAGCAGCGTACCGACGTGGTCGTCGAATTCGGCGTCGGCCTCCAGCCGGCTGACCACGGACGGGAGCGTCGTGGACCAGACCTCCAGGACCTCCTCGTCCGTCCCGCCTGGCCAGAGAGCCATGTCCGGGCCCAGCTCTGCGCGGTCGTCCGCGAGATCCAGGTCCAGGAACCCTGCATCGATTGCGGTGTCCCACAGCTGGGCCAGCTCCGGTACCTCGCGCATGCTCGTGACAGCAGCCGGTCCTGGCATCCCCTGCGGCGGCCCGGGATCCGTGGCGGCCTTGCTGGAACCAGCACGCGAGCGCGTGCGCCGCAGCGAGCTGTCGAACGGTCAGTCCAGCTGCTCGGGGATGCGCGGTCAGGAGCGAGCCAATCTCGCGGCAGTGCCGCCGAGCGGCGGAGCGCCGCAGCGGCAGCGGCTCGTGCGGCATCGTACCGGCGGAGCCGGTCGGAGCCCGAAGGCCTCTTTCAGGCTGAAATCGTCAGCGCTAGAAATCGTCCAGGTCGAAGTCCTCAAGGTTATCGTCGTCCCAGTTCTTCGGGTTCACGACCGCGTCGGCGAACCTTGGCGCTACCTCGTCCAGCTCGCGCCCGAGCCGTTTCGCGGCGGCTGGAGCGAGCGCGCCGGTGTCGGCCAGGAATGCCAGCAGGTCGCGCAGGGCCGGGACGGTGCCTGTCGTTTCCCCGGCGTCCAGCGCGGTCACCTTGCGCGGATAAGCCAGCAACAGTTCGCTAAGGTCGCCAGGTCCAAGGTCGGCGGGGTCGTCCACGCCGACGTGAGCGCGCAGCAGGCCGAGCAGCAGCCGCAGTTCCTCGGCGTCCGCGTCCGGGTCACCACTCAGCTTCTGCGGGGCTTCGCGTGCCCAGCGCGTAAAGCCCTGCAGCGTCGGCTCGACCTGGTCGCTCGCCACGGCCATCACCCTAGCCCGGCGGTGACGGCACCCCGCGCTATCTCGCTGATTTCGGAAAACCCTCAGTCCCGCCAGAAGCTGCAGTAAGGCGTGCCAATCCAGTCGTCTGCGCAGGCGCGCCAGTCAAGGAACTCGGAACCCAGCCATTCTCGTGGTCGGGCGGGTCCTCGTCCCCGCTGAAGCGGCGGCGATACGGCAGCAGCAGCCGTGACGCAGTGTGGCGGCGCGGGTGTGGGGGTGTTAGGATTGTGATTTGGGGTGGGGTGTGGAGGGGGGGAGTTGATATGGGTTTGTGAGATAGCAATGATCTTTGGTGGGCTGGAGCGTAGAGCTGGAGTGGCTGGGCATCTGATGAGCTGATGGAAGGTGGCAGGCCGTTTCAGGGTGGAAACGCGCAGGCGGGCGGGGGCGTTGTGCGGGGCTGCTGGCGGACCTGCCGCAAGAACTGCTGGACGATCGCTGAGCACGCTGGGGATGCCACTCCGGGCGGGATGCAGCATTTCCTGGCCCGGGCCGCTGGGACGCCGACGCGGTCCGCGATGACCTGCGCGGCTACGTCACTGCCCATCTGAGTGACCGCAGGCGGTCCTCGTCGTCGATGAGACCGGGGACCTGAAGAAGGGCACGGCCACAGCCGGGGTGCAGCGGCAGTACACCGGGACCGCCGGGCGGATCGAGAACGCGCAGGTCGCGGTCTATCTCAGCTACGCCGGCCGCGGCGGCCACGCATTGATCGACCGGGAGCTGTACCTGCCCGCCTCCTGGGCGCGCGACCGGGCCGGTGCCGCGCAGCCGGGATTCCCGCCAGCGCGGTGTTCGCGACCAAGCCTGCCTGGCCGCCGCATGATCACCCGGACCTGGATGCGGGCACTCCCGCAGGCTGGGTAGCGGCGACGAAGTTTACGGGGCCGATCCGCAGTTGCGCGCAGACCTGGAGGACCGCCGGACGGGCTACGTCCTGGCTGTGGCCTGCGATCACCGCGTCGCCACCTCGCCGGCCGCGCCGCGCCGATGACCTGGCCGCCTGCCTTCCCCGCGGCGCGTGGCAGCGGTCTCCGCGGGCCGGCGCCAAGGGCCACCGCTACTACGACTGGGCGCTCATCGCCATCAGCGCCCGCGGGCTGGCCAGCACACGCTGCTGATCCGCCGCAGCCGCCGCACCCGGGAACTGGCGTTCTACCGCTGCTACGCGCCCGCCCCGGTCCCGCTGCAGACCCTGGTCACCGTTGCCGGCCGCCGCTGGACCGTGGAGGAAAACTTCCAGGCCGGCAAACAGCTCACTGGCCTCGACCAGCACCAGGTCCGCCGCTGGGCCTCCTGGTACCGGTGGGTCACTCTGGCCATGCTCGCGGCTGCATTCCTCACCATCACCGCCGCCCGCCAAGCCCAGGGACCACAACAACGGGCCAGATCCCGCTGACCCGCAACGAAATCAGCCGCCTGCTCACCACCATGATCAGCAGCCGCCCAGACAGGACCGCCAGCTGCGCTGGTCCGCCTGGCGCCGCCGCCACCAGCACCGTGCCAAGATCAGCCACTACCACCGGCAAGCAGCCATAGAACCATGAAGATCACGATCTACAGCTGGAGTACTAGGCGCCCGTCGGGGTGGCGCGGGCTCGCCGATTGCAGGACGAGGCTTCACCCGGGCGGCCTTGTCCTCCATACTTGCGGATAGCACATATAAAGGACGGATTGATCCGCAATCCGATCTTCAAAGCGGCGGAGTGCAGGCAATCGCTAAGGGGGCGCGTTTGGTGGGCCAGGGCTTCTCAGTCAATGCCGACAAGTTGCAAGCAGGGAGCGGAGATTCCGATTTATGGAGCGTTCTTGATCATCGCGCGGACGCGTGGATGCGCTGGCGGGAATGGCAGGCTCGGCCGGTCACGCGGACCTGGTGTCAGCGCTGGGCATGCCGAAGGGCAGGGCGCGCGGACGTTCGAGCCTTGAGCGCGGCGTAACAGCACGCCGGCGTCGGCGTGGCAGCGTCCGCGAAAACCTACGCTGACACCGAGCGAGGGATCGCCGCTCAGGTCGGAACGATCTTCGGGAAGCCTCGGTGAGCGCGCTGTCGATGCCCGGCGGCGACCTGCCAGGCTTGGGCGAGCCTGTCGCGCCGCAAATCCTGGGCACCCCACAGGGTGATCCCGGTCCGCAGATCCTGAGGACACCGCCTGGCGATTTCGGCCCGGAGACCTTGATCACCCTGCCTGGCGATTTTGGCCCCGAGATCCTGATCACCCGGCCCGGCGACCCGGGCCCGACGATTCTAGGAACGCCGCCCGCGCCGCTTTGGCCTCTGATCAACTACGGCAGCGGTGATGGAGGTATCAAGGGTGCTACCGGTAGCATCGGTAAGCTGTCTGAGGACTTCGACTACGGTACAAGAGACATAAGGACCGCCATACACACAATAAAGCGGCTGGCAAGGCTCCCTGGGAACCCCGATGTTGTTGTAGATCCTTCGGGCGAGGTTTACCCAGTTGGCCAGGACGGGCTTGCTGGCGATCCGATCGGGAACATACTTGATGTACTTCCACCGCAATGAGCATTAGAGACGGCTGGGCTCAGGCTTCTATTCGGGTTTGGCGGGAATCAGGACTCGCATCGGCCATTCCTGATTCTCTAGTCGGCCTGGGCGAGTACAACAGCGGGCGGACAGTGTTCGTTCTTCCAGTCGCGACAGAAAGCCCTGAACCAGATCTTTCTGAGGTTCTGTCGGCGGCCGAAAGATTGATTGAGAAGCATCTTGGGCTCCTGCGGGATTTGGCGTCCTCGTCTTGCAGTATTGACTTGTTTATTGGATGGTCGCCACGGGCGCCTCAGCAGAGCGTTACCTTCTCCTCGCGCCTGATAAGTTTGCTCGGCGAACTCACAGCCGAGATCACTATTGACACATATGGCGAATAGGCGGCGGCGTCACCCGTTGCGTCAGGTGCCAGCGGACGATGCAGAAGCCGTGGCGCAGTGCGGCGCCGAGGGCGTCGGGGTCCAGGCGCCCGTCGGGGCGGCGCGGGATCGGGATGAACCGGGTGGCCGCCGGATTCTTTTCGGCGATGACGCCGAGCAGCCGCTCCACCTCGGCGGGGTCGGTGACCAGTTCCGGCCGGGCGGTCTCAAGGTGGCCGCGCAGCCGGATCCGGACGGGCCGTTCGTCGGCCAGGTTCAGCGTCCAGCGGCCGCCGCCGGGGGTGAGCAGCACGTTGCCATCGCGCACGTAGCTGACCGGCTGCCGGTAGGCCTTCCCGGTCTTGCGGCCGGTGTAGAAGATGAGCATCAGGTTCGCGTTGATCGGCGTCGCGAACGGCAGGCTGAGCACCGCCCGCATGGGCACGTTGACCGCACGCATGATCCGCGCGCGCCGCTGCATCGCGGCTTGGTTCACTGCCATGACCGGACTCCTTGCTGCGAATGGCGAGACGACCACGTCGCCGTCGGCTGCCGGGTGGGCTGGACACGCCGCGTTCAGGCTGGTTCTCCTGAGACCGGTGCGAGGATCTCCATCAGGTGGCCGTTCGGGTCGCGGAAGTAGGCGCCGCGGGCGCCGTTCACGTTGTTGTAGACCTCGCCGGGCCGGCGGCAGGCGGGGTCGGCGTAGTACGTGACGCCCTGGTCCCTGATCCGGCCGAAGGCGGCGTCGAACTCCTCGTCGTTCAGCTTGAACGCGTAGTGGTGCTCGTCGACGTGGTCGTAGTGATCAAAGTCCAGGCTGACTCCGTTGGCCAGCGTGACCGGGGTGAAGTGGGCGAGCGGCGGGTCGACGGGCAGGCCCAGGATGTCGGCGAGGAACTGCGCCGAGCCTTGAGGGTCGTGGGCGGGGACGATGGTGTGGTTCAGTTCGATGGCCATTGCTGGCTCCCTTCGGGTTAGCGGCCCATGCGGGCGTAGGTGCGGGCGGCGAGGAGGGCGAACACGACCAGCATGCCTCCGCTCCACGCCAGCGAGATGAGGACGTCATGTGCTGCCGGGCCGCCGAGGATCAGCGCCCGCTCGGCGTTGACAGCGCGTCGACCGGCTGATGGGTGCCGAACGCCTGCAGCCAGCCGGGCATCGCGGTGGACGGCACGAAGGCGGCGGAGGTGAAGACCAGCAGGAACAGCACGGGCACGGCTGCCGCCTGGGCCGCTTCGGGGTCGCTGACCCGCAGGCCGAGGGAGGCGAAGCCCCAGGAGATCGCGTACCCGAACGCGATCACCAGGCCGAGCGCGGCGAGCAGTGCGCCCGCACCGTGCGGGCTGCGGAACCCGGCGGCGAATCCGACGCCGATCATTACTGCTACGACTAGCAAATTGCGGGCCAGGTCGGCGGCGGTCCGGCCGGCGAGCACGGCGATCCGGGCCATCGGCAGGGTGCGGAAGCGGACCAGGATGCCGGTGCGCACGTCGCCGGACAGCCCGACCGCGGTGCCGACCGCGCCGAACGCGACCGTCTGCGCGAAGATGCCGGGCATCAGGAAGTCCACGTAGTTCGTGCCGGGCACGTGGATCGCGCCGCCGAACGCGTACCGGAACAGCAGCACGAAGATCACCGGCTGGATGACGGAGAACACCAGCGCCTGCGGGGTGCGCAGCTGGGTGAGCAGGTTGCGCCAGGCCACGTCGGCGGTGTCCGAGAGTGCGCCGCCGACCGCGCTGGCCGCCGCTGCGACACGGCTGACCGCCGGCTGGCGCGGGGCTATTGCGATCGTGCTCATGCGGCTTCGCCTCCACGGGTCAGGGAGAGGAACACGTCGTCCAGGGTGGGTTCGCGGATCTCGACGGACACCGGGTCGGGCGCTCGGCCGTCCAGGACGCGCAGCATGCCGGTGAGCTCGCCGGAACCCGCGGCGGACCGGACCTGGATGCCGGCGCCGTCGCGTTGCGGCTGGTAGCCCGCCGCGGCCAGCGCCGTCTGGGCCGTCTGAGCGGCGTCTTGCCCGCCAAAATCGAGGTGGAAGACGACCGTGCCGAACCGGGCCTTCAGCTCAGCGGGGGTGCCGGTGTCGGCCACCCGCCCGGCGGAGATGATCACCACCTGGTCGGCCAGCGCGTCGGCTTCCTCCAGGTACTGCGTGGTCAGCAGCACGGTGGTGCCGGACCGGCGAGGTCGCGCACCGAGTCCCACAGCGCGAAGCGGCTCTCCGGGTCCAGGCCGGTGGTGGGCTCATCGAGGAACAGCACGTTCGGCCGGTGCAGCAGCGCCGCGGCCACGTCTAGCCGCCGGCGCATGCCGCCCGAGTAGCCGCGCACGAGCCGGTCGGCCGCCGCGTTCAGGCCGAAGCTGGCGAGCAGCTCGTCGGCGCGGACCCGGGCCTGCCTGCGGCCCAGCCGGGACAGCCGCCCGATCAGCCTCAGGTTCTCCCGTCCGGTCAGGTTGGGATCTACGGCCGCGAACTGGCCCGCCAGGCCGATGACGCGGCGTACCTGCGCCGCCTCTGTGACCACGTCAAGGCCGGCCACGGTCGCGCGGCCGGCGTCCGGGCGCAGCGAGGTGGTCAGGATGGAGACGGTGGTGGTCTTGCCCGACCCGTTCGGCCCGAGCAGCCCGAGCACGCTTCCGGCGGGTACCGCCAGGCTCAGCCCGTCCAGCGCCTGCACGCCGCCGAAGGCCTTCCGGAGGCCGCTCGCCTCGATCGCGGGTTTGCTCATCATGTGATCAAGCTTAGATAGCTAAGGATTAGATGTCAATCAGTTAGACATCGAGGCTTTGTGATAGGCTGGTCAGCGTGCCAGCACCCTTTCCGCTCCCGATCGGGCTCCGCCTGACGCAGGCGGCCCGCGCCGTGGAACGCGCGTTCGACGAGGCGCTCGGCGAGGCGGGCGGCACCCTGCCGGTCTGGCTGATTCTGCTCAATCTGAAGATCCACAAGCCCGCCAACCAGCGGGAACTCGCGCAGGCGGTGGGGGTGCGCGAGGCCACGCTGACGCACCACCTGAACGGCATGGACGCCCGCGGGCTGGTCATCAGGACCCGGGACGCATCCAACCGGCGAGTCCAGGTGGTCACGCTGACCGAGGCGGGCGAGGCGGCGTTCCTGCGCCTGCGGGAAGCCGCGATGGCCTTCGACGCCAGGGTGCGGGCGGGCCTCGACGACGCGGACCTGGCGACGCTCAGCGCCCTGCTCGGCCACCTGGCCGCCAACGTCGGCGCGGAAGAAGAGGCACCGCCCTGGGCCGGCGCGGCCGACCGCCGGCCGACGCAGCTGCCGTAGCTAACGTCGCTGCGGCGATGCGTTCCTGATCGCGGCAGTGATCTCTCGCGCGACCTCGCCCGGATGGTCCAGGGGCAGGAACGTGCGGCCGCCTGGGACCGTGGCCAGGCTGCCACCCGGGAATGCCTCGCTCAGCCGGCGGCCCAGCTCCGTCCGGAAGAACGGGTCGGCCTCTCCCCACAGGACCCGCACCGGGCCGGTGAACTGGCCGAACCGGCTGGCGGCGTCGAGCAGGACCCGCGGATGGACGCCCCTCGCGAGCTTGGCCAGGTCGCGGCGGATGGCCTTGCCGGCCAGCGGCTCGATCCAGTCGAGGGTCAGCCGGGGGTCGAGGCGGTTGCTGCTGAGCAGCCCGTAGGCGAGCGGGCCGTGCCGCATCCCTTTCCAGCGCAGCCCCGGGACGAGGCTGGCGACCAGCCCGGGATGGCGCAGGGCATAGAAGAGCGGCGCAAAGGCCCGGGGCGGGAAGGTGCCGAACGCGTCGCAGTTCGTCAGCACCGCGGCGCCGATCCGGCCGGTGTCCGCACCGAGCATGATCTGGCAGATCGCCCCGCCGGTGTCGTTGCCGACGATCGTCACGTCGGTGAGGCCGAGCGCTTCGATGAAGTCGAGCACGAGCGCGGCGATTCCCTGCGGCGAGAGGTCGGCGCCGGCGTTCATCGGCTGCTGGTGCGACCCGAACGGGAGCGTCGGCGCGTAGCTGCGGACGCCTTCGGCCGCCAGGCGTTCGGCGACGGGGCCCCAGAGCTGGCCGTCGACGAGAACCCCGTGCACGAACACGACCGGCGGGCTGGAACTCGATTCGGGCCCGGCGGCGCGATAGGCCAGCTTGCCCTGCGGGAGGTCGGCCACTAGGAGGTCTGCGGAAGCGGGGTCTGTTGTCATGGAATAAAACATACAGTCAGTACGTATGTTTGTCGAGACCGGTATCGTACGGCCAGGCGATGATGTGGAGAGCCAGAGGATGACGCCCCAGACTTCGGCCGCGCCACGGGCGCGGCGCACGCAGGAGCGGCGCACGCAAGCCGACCGTTCCGCCGCGACCCGCGACGCGCTGATAGCGGCGGCGCGGCGGCTGTTCGCCGCGCAGGGCTTCGCGGAGGTGCCGGCCGACGCGATCGTCGCCGAGGCGGGGGTCACCCGCGGGGCGCTGTACCACCAGTTCGCGGACAAGACCGCGCTGTTCGGCGCCGCCCTGGAGGCGGTCGAGGCCGACATCGCCAGGCGGCTGGCCGAGGACGTGGCCGCCGCCGGGATCTCAGACCCGGTCGACGCCCTGCGGCATGCCGTTCGGAAATGGCTGGAGATCTGTGTCGAGCCCGAGATTCACCGCATCGCCCTCATCGACGGGCCGTCGGTCCTGGGCTGGGGACGCTGGCGGGAGGTGTGCCAGCAGCACGTGTTCGGGCTGGTGCAGGCGCTGCTGGCGCAGGGCATCGAGGCCGGGCGCATCCGCACGCAGCCTGCGGCGCCGCTCGCGCACGTGTTCATGGGGGCCGGCGACGAGGCCGCGCTGTACGTCGCGGAATCGGCGGACCGTACCCGGGCGCGCACGGAGATGATCGAGGTTCTCGACCAGCTTCTTGAGGGCGTGACGGCCTGACGGCGGCGCCCGGGCACCGCCGCCGCGTAGCCAGGCCGCCGGCCAGGATCATTTAGTCTGCGGGTGTGTCGGACGATGCTGAGTGGGACGTTGCCGTCATCGGGGCTGGCCCGGCAGGTCTTTCCGCGGCGAGTGCCGCTGCCCGGTCCGGGGCCCGGACTGTCGTGGTGGAGCGCGCGGAGCATCCCAGGTACAAGACGTGCGGCGGTGGACTGATCGGCACGTCGCTCGGAGCCGTCAGCGGCCTGACCGTTCCGGTCCGCGACGAGATCTCCGCCGCCACGGTCACGCTGCACAACGAGCACGGGTTCACGCGGCGGGAGCACTCGCCGATCCTGGCCATGGTCACGCGGGAAGAATTCGACGATGCGCTTCGCCGCCAGGCCGAATCGGATGGTGCGAAACTGCTGCAGCGGTCCCTTGTCCGGGACGTAAGCCAAGACCGGGACTGCGCGCGGGCAAGGCTCGCCGACGGAAGCGTCATCACTGCCCGGGTCATGATCGGCGCCGATGGCTCGGCCAGCGTGACCGCGAGGCACGTTGGCGTCACCCTCGGGCAGGTCGACCTGGGGCTGGAGGCTGAGGTAGCTGTCCCGCCGCAGCTACGGCAGCGGTGGCGGGGCCGGGTGCTTCTCGACTGGGGACCGATCCCCGGCTCGTACGCCTGGATCTTTCCCAAGGATGACCGGCTTACGGTAGGGGTGATCGCGGCGCGGGGCACGGGTGACGGCACGCGAAGGTACCTCCAGGACTTCCTCGCTCACCACGGCCTGGCGTCGTTTGCCAAGGTCCAGGATTCCGGGCACATCACGAGATGCAGAGCGCAGACTTCTCCGCTGCGGAAGGACCGCGTGCTCGTTGCCGGTGACGCCGCGGGCCTGCTGGAGCCGTGGACACGGGAAGGGATCAGCTTCGCCCTGAGATCCGGCGCTCTTGCCGGGGCGATAGCAGCTCAGGCTGCGAAGGCGCCTGGTCCGGCGGAGGTGGACCAGGCCCTGGACGGATACACCGCGGCGATCAACGCCGCCCTCATCCCGGAAATGCTGGCCGGCTATCGGATGCTGTCGGCCTTCAGCCGTCACCCCGGTGCGTTCCACCGCGGGCTGGCGACCCCGAAGGGCTGGCGCCTCTTCGTCAAGTTCTGCCGGGGTGAGGACTCGTGGGCCGATGTGCTGGGGCATAGATCAGCCCGCCTCGCGCTCGGCTTGCTGTCCCGCGTGTAGCAGCGATGCCGCCGGCCGGTCGGTGCCGCCTGTCGGTGCCGCGTGCCAGGGTGAGGAGATGGACAAGCTCAGCACGCAGGAGATCCTCGATGCGAGGCTCGACGACTGGCGCAAGCTCGCCCAGGGACTGCACGCGCGCTACCGGGTCAAGGATTTCACGGCCGCCGCGGCGTTTGCCGCCGCCATCGCGGAGGACGCGGCCGATGGTCACCAGCCCGATCTCAAGCTGACCCGGGAGGCGGTCGACCTATCGCTGGGCACCCGCGAGGACGGCTTGTGGGTGACCGAGAAGGACATCGCCATGGCGCGGAGGGTCAGCGAGATCGCGCGGCAGCAGGGACTCGAGCCCGAGCCCGCTGCCGTGACGCAGCTCGAGCTCGCGCTGGACACTGCGGACGAGAAACGCGTCGGCCCGTTCTGGTCGGCTCTGCTCACCGGCAGCCCGGAAAATCAGGTCTCCGACGGCTCGGTGTTCGACCCGACCGGCCGCGTCCCCAGCCTGTGGTTCCAGGGCACCGGCGAGCACGAGCCCCCGCGCCAGCGCTGGCACCTCGACCTCTGGCTCGCCCCCGAGGCGGCGCAGGGGCGGATCGCGGCCGCCGTGGCGGCGGGAGGGTTCGTCGTCCGTGACGACGAGGCGCCGTCCGTCACCGTGCTCGCGGATCCGGACGGCAACCGCGTCTGTGTCTGCACCTGCCTAGAACGGGACTGATGGCGGCTGGGCCCTCAGGCTCCGGTCACCGGGCCGGCGATGAGGCCTGGGCCGTGTGCTCCAGGTCCGTGACCTCCTTGCGCAGGACGCCAGCGGACTGGCTGGAGATCCGCGCGCGCAGGTACAGCAGGTACCACAGCGCCCCGAGGACCTCGGCGCCGAACAGGTACTCGGCCGCGGTGTGCCCCTCGTGCGGCGCGAGCGCGATCACGATGACGGCCGTGGCGTACAGGAACGCGGCCGAGGCGACCGGCACGAACCACCGGCCCAGCGAGAAGTGGCTCGCGCTGCCGGACGGCATGGTCCGCTTCCGGTACGCGTAGATCGCGCCGCCGACGGTGAGCGCGTAGATGAAGTAGTAGGCGACGCTGCAGATCGACACCACGTTGGCGGCGACCCCGGCCGACAGCAGGTTGATCCCGATGCCGACGGCGGCGACCAGCAGGATCGACGCGATGGGCGTACGGGTGGTGGCGTTGACGTGGCCGAGCACGCCCGACCCGGGCAGCATCTTGTCCCGGGACAGCGCGAAGGTGAGCCGGGTGGCGACGACCATGTTCGCGAGCACGCAGGAGAAAATCGCCAGGAACACCACGACCTGCAGGATGTCCGCGGCGACGGCGCCAAAGTGGCTCTGGAAGATGTAGACGAGCGGGTTCTTCGGCTGGCCGAGCAGCTTGCCCACGCCGGCCGGGATCGCGATCAGGAACCCGACGATCATGAACAGGCTCGCGGCGACCGACACGTAGTTGGCCCGGATCATCGCGAACGGGGTGACCGCCCTGGGGTCGTTCGTCTCCTCGGCCAGGTCAGCCGCTCCCTCCCAGCCGATGAAGCAGTAGAGCGGGAGCAGCGCGGCCAGCACGAAGCCGTACCACAGCGAGCCACCCGTAGTGCGCTGCGTGGATACCAGGATGCTGAAGCCCGCGTCGTGGTGGAAGAAGAAGATCGCGCCGAAGAACAGCAGCGCCGCCGCGCCGACCGACCCGGTGATCTCGAAGAACACGCCGGTGTTGTTGACCGCGCTGACCGCGCGGATGCTGATGATGTTGATCAGCGCGGCGGCGGCCATCGCCAGCGTGGCGAACAGCACGATGTCGCCGTGCGTGGGCGACGTCCACACGTCGCTCGCGAACACGGTGGCCAGCGCGACCGCGGTCGCCGCGGTGCCCGCCATGAAGGCCAGCAGCGCGGTGTACCCGGTGAACCAGCCGTAGTGCGGGTTGATCAGGCGGCTGTTCCACTGGTAGGCGAACCCGGTGATCGGGATGCGCGCTGCCAGGTGCGCGTAGACCAGCACGATCAGGAACACGCCGGCCGCGCACGGAATCCACAGCCAGACGCCGGCCGCGCCCGCCGTGCCGAACAGGCTCGGCAGCAGGAAGAAGATCGCGGTGGTGATGCTGATCATCGAGAACGCGATCGCGAACGACCCGTAAGGCCCGAGGGTGCGCCGCAGCGACTGGACGTACCCGAACTGGTGCAGGTCGCCGACGTCCTGTACGTCGGACAGTGTGTTCTCTTGGTTGTCGGGCACCGCGCTCATCTCCTACTTGTTCTCGATGTCCGTCAGGACCTGGTCGAGTACCGCGAGGACCCGGTCCATCTGGGCCCGGGTGATCGTGAACGGCGGCTTGATCTTCAGGGTGTTGCCGAGACCTGCGTACCTGGTCGTCCCGAAGATGACGCCGAGATCCAGCGCCCGCCGCTCCGCCTCCAGCGCCTCGGCGGCGGCCGGCTCCCTGGTCTGCTGATCGCGCACGAGCTCGACGCCGATCAGCAGGCCGGGCCCGCGGATGTCGCCGATGAGCGGGTGCCGCGGCTTCATCGCGTGCAGCGCGTCCGTGGCGTACGCGCCCATCTCGGCGCAGGCCTGCACCAGGTTGTCGCGCCGGAGTACCTCGAGCGCGGCCAGCCCGGCGGCCATGCTGGGCGGGAACTCGCCGAAGGTCAGCGCGTCGTCCCCGGGCCGGAACCCCGCGAGCGCGCTGCTGCACAGCACGCCAGCGAGCGGGAAGCCGCCGCCGACGCCCTTGCCAAAGACGAGCATGTCGGGGGTCACTCCGTAGTGCTCGGCGGCCCACATGGAGCCGGTCCGGCCGAAGCCGGTCTGCACCTCGTCGAAGACCAGCAGGATGTCGTGCTCGTCGCAGACCTGCCGCACCTCCTGGTAGTAGCGCCGGGGGAAGTCGAGCTGGGCGCCATTGCCCTGCACCGGCTCCACGAAGAACGCCGGAGGCAGTCCCGTGGCGCGGCGGGCGATCGCGTCGCGCAGCTCGGCGATGCAGTAGTTGACCTCCTCGTCGTCGCTCCGCCCAGACCGGTAGGCGTACGGCTGCGGGACCCGGAGCACGGACGGGAACGTGCGGTCGAACGCGTGGTTCGTGTGCGGCCAGCCGAGTCCCATGCTGGCCAGCGAACGCCCGTGGTAGGCGTCGGTCAGCACCAGCCACGGGCCGGTGTGCTGCGGCCGGTTCTGCATCGCGAGCTTCATCGCCATCTCCACGGCCAGGCTGCCGTGCAGGGTGAACCCGATCCGCTTCAGGTCTCCGGGCGCCGCGTCGGTCATGGCCTTGGCCAGCAGCAGCAGCGGAACGGAGTCGAAGTTGGACCGCAGGTGGCTGAGCTCGCGGGCCTGCGCGAACGCGGCGTCGACGACCTCAGGATTCGAGCCGCCGACGTTGTTTGACCAGGCCATGGCGGTGCAGTCGATGTACTCGTTGCCCTTGGCGTCCCAGGCCAGTGCGCCGGAGGTCTTGGTGATGACCAGGCCCGGCTCGCTGCTCGCGGACCACCCGCTGAGCAGCGCGGCCCTCCCGTCGGCCAGGTCGTCTTCGGTGTAGTTAGCAGGCACTGGGGCCCCTTTCTCCACTGTTGCCTTTTCCGCCATACTAAATTCGCGTATTCGCAGCGAGAAGGACGAATAAGTACCGGCATTGTGTCTGCTAGCGACATAATGGGGCGAGGCCGGATCGCGGAGGCGAGATGCACAACGTGACGCTCCGCCAGCTCGAGGCGTTCCTCGCTGTGGCCGAGGAGCTCCATTTCGGCCGCGCGGCCGAGCGCCTGTCCGTGTCTGCACCCTGGATGAGCCATACGGTCCGGGATCTTGAACGCGCCCTGCGGGTGGAGCTGCTGACCCGCACCACGCGTTCGGTGCAGCTGACCCCGGCGGGGCAGGTATTCGCCGGCCTGGCGAGCCAGGTGCTCACCGAGCTCTCGTCGGCGATCAAGACCGCCCAGAGCATGGGCGCGACATCGCGGCGAACGGGAGCGCTCCGGCTCGGCTACACGATCGGGGCTGGCCTGGAGATTGTCGTGAGCCTGCTGCGCACCTACCGGGAACGAGAGCCCGAGGCCGGCATCGAGACCGAGGAGTTCGACTTCAGCGACCCCTCGGCCGGCCTGCGCGACAACCGCGTCAACGCCGCCGTCGTGCGGCCCCCGCTCGGCCTGGCCGGCCTGGTCTCGGTGGAGCTCGCCACTGAGCGCATGGTCGCCAGCCTGCCGGACAACCACCCGCTCGCGGCCCGGGAGTCGCTGAGCGTCGCGGACGTGCTGCCCGAGCCGATAGTCGCCGCGCCCGTCTCCCCGGGGCCGTGGCGGGACTACTGGCTGCTGACCGAGTACCGGTCGGGCCCGGCGCCGGTGGTCGCGGAGGCGAGCACGCTCGACGCCGAGATGCACCTGGTCTCGCGCGGCGTCGGCCTGAGCGTCACATCCGAGGCCGTCGGCATCTGGTACCAGCGGCCGGGCGTGACGTTCGTGCCGATCGTCGACCTGCCCCCGTGCTCGGTGTCACTCGCCTGGTGGCCCCAGGACACCGGCCTCGTCGCCGGGCTCGCGGCCGTCGCCAACGAGGTCCGCGCGCGCATCGCCGTTTCGCCGCCTGCGTAACAGCTAGGTCGAAGCGGCGAACACGGGTTCGACCGACACCTGCAGGCCGGTGTCGGCGGTCTGCTCGTTGAACGCGGCGGCGTAGGCTTCGGCGGCCTGCCTCGTGCCCGGCGGTGGAGCGACGCCCGCCAGCAGGATGCCGCAGCCCGGGCCAATGCCGGCCAGATTCGCTCTCGGCCCGCCCACGTGCAACTCGGCGCACCAGGCCCGCGCCTCGGGCGCTGCGGTGGTGACGTCACGGAACACCTCGAGCGGGTCTGCCTGCGTGGCCAGGTGATACCAGACGATGGTGGGGATCGCGGCAGCCGCGAGGCGCGGGTCCGCTCTCTACCGGCTTGCGGACGACGCTGAGCGCGCCGCGTGGGTCTCGATGTACTGGCCGGGCGCAAGTCGTCGACGACACCGGTCAGCCACAGGTGCTTCCACACATCCCCCAGGTTCGCGAAATGCTGGTTGGCCATGCCCTCATCCTCCCCGGCCGGGCAAGCCTCGGCCCGCACGGTAGCCACAGCTGAGGTGCACCCGGCGCCGTGTCCGGTGGCATCCTGGGAGGAGGGGCAGCGCAGGTTTCCGGGGAATCTGGAAGGGGACGGGCACGGCACGATGGAACCCGAAGCTGCGGAGACGTCACCGGAGTTTGACGCCCGGCACCTGGTCGCCGGGGCGAGCCTGCTGGCCGCCACGGCGAACGTGATCATGCAGCTCGCCCGGCCCGAGGTCGGGTATGCGGTCGTGGAGAGCACGGTCGAGAGCGCGCAGCTCATGCGGCATCCGGTGCGCCGGTGGCTGACCACGCTGACGTATCTCTCTGTTGCCTTGATGGGCACGCCCGCGGAGCGGGCGGCCGTCCGGCGCATGGTTAATCGCTCACATGCCCAGGTCCGCTCCGGGGCGGGCAGCCCGGTCGCCTACAACGCGTTCGACCCGGGGCTGCAACTCTGGATCGCCGCGTGCCTGTACCAGGGCACGGTCGACGTGCAGACCGCCCTGCGTGGCGCCTCCGACGAACAGACCGCGGACGCCATCTACCAGGTGGCACGCTGGTTCGGCAGCACACTGCAGATGCCCGGTGAACTGTGGCCCGCCGATCGCGCAGCGTTCCAGAGCTACTGGGAGACCGAGCTTGCCACGGTCCGCATCGACCCGCCGGTGCGTGACTACCTCGGCCAGCTCCTCCGGCTGGCCTACCTGCCCGCCCCGCTGGGGGCCCTGCTGGGGCCGGTGAACCAGTTCCTGACCACGGGGTTCCTGTCCCCGCCGTTCCGTGATCAGATGGAGCTGACCTGGACCGACCGGGAGCAGCGGCAGTTCGAGGCGGTGTTGCGGGCGGTGGCCATGCTCAACCGCGTGATGCCAGGCCCGGCACGCCGCTTCCCGTTCAATGCCTGTCTCGTGAGCTGGCGGTGCCGTCGCCTGCTCCGCGGCAGCCCATTCGGGATCTTGAACGCTGCGCCGTGGCGCCAGTCCGGCTAGCGGAGCGGACCGATGGCTGCCTCGCTCGACGACAAGCTGGACGCGATCGCCCGGCACCCGTTTCGCGCGAAGTTCCATCTGCGCGGCCGCGACCGGGCCACCGCGCAGCTGCGCGGCTCGTCCACGATGCGGCTGCATGCGCGGGACCTGATCGCCAGGCGGCTCGCCCCCGCCGAGCCGCGTAGTGACGGCAAGCAGACTCCGTACCGCGGTCACCCCGTCTTCGTCGCCCAGCACGCCACGGCCACCTGCTGCCGCAGCTGTTTGGAGAAGTCGCACCAAATCCCCAAGGGCCGCGAACTGAGCCGCGAGGAGGTCGGCTACGTGGTGGACGTGATCTGCCGCTGGATCGAGCGCGAAGTGGCGAGAGCGTCCGCGCCGCCGACCCGGAGCTAGGGTCTGGCGGACTCACGCCACCGATCGCCGCATGGTGATCCCGGGGACCGGCCGGCCAGCGCGCAGCGCCGCAGCGATATCGGTGAGCACCTGGCGCGGTTCGGTACGCAGCTGGCGAGGGCTGAGGTGCAGGACCGACAGGCCGGCTGCTGTCATCCGCCGGTGCCTGCGCATCGTCTGCTCCCAGTCCTCGGGCAGAAGGTGAAATTCCTTGGAATCCACCTCGACGGCCACTGCTGCCTGCGGCCACCAGGCATCGGGTCGGGCCAGGAACTTCCCATCCAGAAAGAGCGTCGGGTTGTAGAGCGGGACCGGCAGATCAGAGCTCCCGATCAGATCGCGCAGGTCGCCCTCGGCGGCGGAGTCGGTACCGTCCGCTACCTCGGCCAGGACGGCCCGGAGCAGTGCGTTACCGGTGCTATGCCGTTCTCGCAGTTCGGTGACGATCTGGTCGATGGAGCATCGGCGCTGCTGAACCGCGCTGGCCACGACGGTGCGCGTCTCCGCGAGGCCAGTCAGCGCGGATACGGTGTCGACGACCGCGCGCGCTGGCTGTGCGTACCGGAGCGCCATGTCCACGGTCCAAGAGCGCGGCATTCTGCGGGTTTGGTGAGTGACTACGAAGTCCCGGCTCGCGCGTTCGCGCCCGGCGGGCACCAGCACGTCCACGGCCACGGCCGCCGGGCCCCTGATCCTGTGCCTTTGCAGCGCGGCTGGCCCGGTGATGATGCTGGGCTGACCTGCATAGAGCAAGGCGGCCACTTCCCGTTGCGCCTGGGTGGGCTCGCCCGTAACGGTCAGGTAGACCCCTGGAAGCAGCCGCTGCCAGGGTCCGCCCGGCCGGATGCGCCACCGCAGCCCTTTGGTGGTCACGCCGAGGGAGAGCACCTGCGCCCGGCACAGCACCCCACGCTGGCTGGCCAGCAGCCATTCGGCGTGCCCGTTATCGGACCACATGCCCGCAAGGCTCCCATCCAGTACCGACAAATCCCGGCGCCGCAGACCCTCTGCCCGGGATGGGTGCCCCTCAAGGGGCACCAGATCCGCACAGTGGCCGGCGACGCGTCGGCTTATCAGCGACATCGACAACGTGGCTGAGGCACTCGCGGCCGCTGAAGGTGAGACATTCCGCTGATGGCCGGCTGACGTCCGCGAGAGGAGCTAGGGCTGGACTGTCGGTCGCACGATGACTTCGCCGACGTCGACCGAGTCTGGCTGAGCGATCGCGAAGGCGATCGTCTCGGCGACTGCCTGCGGTGACATCGCCATCGCGTCACGGCGGGCGGTCAGCGACGCGAGCTCGTCTGGGTCTCGGGTGAAGGAGATGAACTCGGTGTTGGTGAAGCCCGGCGATATGAGCGTGCAGCGCAAGCCCTCGGGAGCCAGTTCCTGTCGCATCACCTCGCACAGCGCGCGCACAGCGGACTTGCTGGCGGCGTAGACGGCTTGCCCGGGCACCCATTTGTAGGCAGCGGTCGACGCGACCGTGATGAACTGACCTGATCCCTGGGCTCGAAAGACCGGCAGGGCGGCGGCGACACCGTGCAACACGCCGCGCAGGTTTACATCGATCATCCGGTTCCAGTCATCCAGCTCGCCTGAGTGGAGCGGGGCGTTGATCGCCACCCCGGCAACGCTCGCAAAAACATCGAGACGCCCGAACGTCTGCGTGGCCAGTTCCACGAGCGCGCTCACCTGCCGCGGCTGTGTGATGTCGGTGGCTTGATAAGCCACTTCCCCGCTACGGGACGCGATGGCATCGGCAGTGGAGGCCAGGTCCTCCTCACCACGCGACCCGAGCACGACCCGTGCTCCCCGGGCCGCCAGCAGCCGGGCGGTTGCCGCGCCGATACCGCTCCCGGCACCAGTGATCGCCACAACCTTCCCGGCGACCTTCCTGCCTTCCCCGCCGGTCACTGAGGCCTCCTCCGCGCGGGGTGAGAGCGGACGAAGTCGGCGATGACAGTGCCGAGTTGTTCGCCGGCGTCTTCTTGCAGGAAGTGGCCTGCGCCGCTGATCACCGGGTGGTCGATGCCCGCCGCGCCGGGCACGGCGCGCTCGAGGACGGGAGCCATGGACCCGGTGATCGGGTCGCGATCGCTGAAGGCCACCAGGAACGGCTTGTCCCACTCTGACAGTCGCTGCCAGGCGGCCCTGTTGGCGGCGCTGGCCGGGTCATCGGGGGAGGTCGGGACGAGGCCCGGCATGGCCCGCGGTCCGGCCATGAAGGACTCGTCCGGGAATGGCGCGTCGTAGGCGGCCAGCACCTGCTCGCTCAGCCTGGTCTGGCAGCCCGACTGCACCAGCCGGGACACACTGAGCTGAGGGGCTCTGCGCACCACGTCGCGAAACCGCAGCCAGACCTCGGGCATCGGCTGGTCGCCGGTGGGCAGCCCGGTATTGGCCGCCACGATCCGGGCGAACCGCTCCGGGTGCTCGGCGGCGAGCCGCAGCCCGATCAGCCCGCCCCAGTCCTGCCCAACCAGGGTCACCCCGCGCAGATCCAGCCGGTCGAAGACCAGCGTGCGGATCCACTCCACGTGCCGGGCGTAGCTGTGGTCGCCGATGTCGGCGGGCTTGTCGGAGCGCCCGAATCCGGCCAGGTCCACCGCGATCGCATGGAGTCCCGCCTCGGCCAGCACCGCCATCACCATGCGGTACAAGAACGACCAGCTCGGCTCGCCGTGCAGCAGCAGCACCGGCTCGCCATCGGCTGGGCCAGCCTCGACCCAGGCCAGCCGCACCCCGCCCGCGTCGGCGTACTGCGGCGGGTATGCAAAGCCGGGCAAGTCAGCGAAACGATCCTCGGGAGTACGCAGGCACCGCATCAGGTAATGCTGTCACGCCGCTTGGGTCGCGCGGCGAGCCCCGGCGCATGTGGCACCACAGCGGCGACGGCACCGCAAGACCCTCGCCCCGACCGAGGCGGCCTTCCGTGCCCTCAATCAGCTACTCAAGGAACGCGTCGAGCTGGAGACCGCGGTCAGGCTCGCGCTGCAAGTCCTGGAGCAGCGCTGAACCATATGACCTATTAGCATCCGCGCCAGGGCCGTCCAGGCGCCGCCTGCCGCTGCCGCCGCGAGCCTAGATCCCTGCACGCCAGCCGACCTTTCCGTGGGCTCGTCACGTGCCTGCAGGCAACCACGCTGAAGCGCACCACCGACGGAGTACGATCCATTCTGACGCCTAGTTTCCGCACAGTTACGTTTTGCCGTTCTTGTGGGCAATCGGCGGTGAAGGGACTGGTCCGGGTGGGCGAGGGGTTCTCGGTCAGCGCGGTCAAGTTGCGGGCAGGTGGGCACGACGTCAGTGAGTTATCAGACCGCTGCCTGCTCATAGCGCAAGACACGGTCGAGGCACTAGCAGGGATGGCGGGCGCGAGCGGCCACGCAGGACTAGCCTCGGTGTTAACGAGTGCGGCCGGGCAGGGGGCTAGGACGTTCTGGGCCATGGGAACGGCGTACCAGCACGTGAGCGCCAGTCTTGTCACTGCGGCCGAGACTTATTCCAACACCGAGCGGTCCATCGCTGATCGAGCTGCAGCGATCTTCGGGGAGCGCTGGTGAACGGCCTGGCGATGCCCGGCGGTGATCCGGCCGTGCTTGAACTGCTGGCGACTCAACTGGAGGCTGCCGCGGCGCATATCGCGAACCTGGGCGGCAGCACTCGCCAGGTGACCACATCGATCCGGTCTGGGGCGGGCTGGACCGGTGACGCGGCGGACGCCTACACCTCTTTCACTGGCAACCTGGGCCTAGGCGCCACCGCTACCGAGGAACCGCTCTCGCGGATTGCATCAGCGGTACGAGGCTACGCGGGGTACCTCCCTCGGCCCGCAGATTCTCATCACTCCGCCGGGCGATATGGGCCCGGAGATCCCCATCACCCCTCCCGCAGACTTCGGCCCGCAGATCCTGAAGACCCCTCCGGGCGAAGTCGGCCCGCTTGTCAACTATGGCGAGCAAGATCCGAACCCGGAACTGCCGCCCGGCTACACTCCCTCGCCCGGACTGCTTGGCGACCCTTTCAACTCCTCTGCTGTAAATCTGAGGAGCGAACTGTGGCGACAATGGGTGACCGACGAGAACGCGAGGGCTGCGCAGAGACTTATAAGGGTGGGTCAGGGTCCACGGGAGATAAGCCGAATCGATCGCCCTGACCCAATGTTCCCGGGAGCCAGTGGCATGCCCAGGGCCGTGGCGTAGGAAGTCCGGGCCTTAACGTGGACGGTACTGCGCACGACGGCGATCCGCACTGGCCTGGGCGCGTCCTTGCCTGGCTGCGACAATACGGGTGGAATGGATGACACGAATATCGGTCGATGAACGCTACCAGCGAGCATTCTATGATGTCCTCGTGGAGGACAAAATCGCTGACCCGAAGGTGTTTCTCGATGTCGATTGGTACGATTCCGTCCCGGTATATTCGCGCTATGACCAACTAGGCTATCTTTCGCCGTTGCCATTCGCTGAAGCCAATCGGATTCTATCAGGCGCACTGTGCTTTACCTGGAACGCATCGTCGCGTTTGCCGCCCAGCGCGAGCGTACTCCGGGCAAGACGATTCTGAGGATGGCGTCGGTCACGGGATGGCAGGATGAAAATGACTCGCGGCAGCGGAACTATGACGGCACAACCGATTTCGTTGTGCCTCATATCTGGATAGCTAACCTCGATCATCCGGGACTGCGTGATTTCTCGCTGTACTCGATTACCTCCCCAGCCGGTAGCTTCACCCAGGACGCGGTAAACGGTGATGACCGGTTTGCGGTCGCCGAAGGGAAGCCAGACAAGTTTGGCCAGCCGTCGCCAACGCTTGCTTACGTCTACGTGCCCGGCTCCGAGGGGACGCAGCAGCTGAAGGTCGTCAGCGACTGAAGGCGCGCCTGATGCACGTGCCAGGCTGGCGACCCGGAGTAGCTGGAATGAGTAAGGCCAGTGCGCCTTTGCGTATTAGGGTCGGCGGGCGACGCCGCCGTACCACCAGTGGGAGCCGTCGCTGTCGGCGAGCTCGGGGGCCTCGGCCCCCCACAGGCCAATGTGGGTGATGGCGGGCTCGGCGCCCGGGTACGGCGGCATGAGTTCCAGCCCGGAGAAGAACCGCTCGATCTGCTGGCGTGAGCGCGGGTAGACGCCGCCGGCTTGCTTGTAGACCTGCACACCTTCCTCGACCAGGCGTGGCGGCAGGCCTTCGTGGGTGATGTGCGACAGCGCGAGGTAGCTGCCGGGGGCCAGGACGCCGGTGTACCGCGCGGCAAGAGCCCAGGGGTCCGCTTCGTCGGCCACGAAGTGCAGTACCGCCGTCATGAGCAGGCCCGCAGGCTGATCGAGGTCTATCAGGGCGTGCAGCGCGGGGTCGTTCAGGACCGAGTCTGGCTCGCGCAGGTCGGCGGTGATGACGGCGGTGGTTCCGTTGCCGGACAGGAACTCGCTGGCGTAGGCGCGCACCATCGGGTCGTTGTCGACGTACACCACGTGGGCGTCGGGGATGGCTCCTTGCACCACGCCGTGTGTGTTGCTCTGGGTGGGCAGGCCCGAGCCGATGTCGATGAACTGGCGGATTCCCTGGCGCGCCATCCAGCCGGCCGCACGCTGGTGGAAGGCGCGGTTGACCCATGCCGCGTCGGCGAGGTCGGGGGACTGGGCTCGGATCCGCTCGGCCGCCTCGCGATCGACCGGGAAGTTGTATGTTCCGCCGAGCACGTAGTCATAGATCCGGGCCGGGCTCGGCCTGGTGGGATCAACTCCCGGAGGAACCCGCGGGGTCTCGGACATAACGCTCATACTAGACAAAGCCTACGCCGCACCGGCGCCGGCGCCCGTTTTAGGCGGGCTGATGCCGGCCCGGCGCCGAGGTAGCGCAGCACCGCGAGAACCCGGCGGTTGCCGGTGTCGCCGGGGTACAGCCCGAGCTTGGTGAAGATCGAGTTGATGTGCTTGCTGACCGCGCTGTCGGTGATCACCAGGGCCGCGCCGATCTCAGCGTTGGAGCGGCCCTCGGCCATGAGCGCCAGCACGTGGCGTTCCCGTTCGGTCAGGACGTCCAGCGGGTCCCCGCCCCGGCGCACCAGGAGCTGGGCCACCACTTCCGGGTCCAGCGCCGTGCCGCCCGCCGCTACCCGGCGCAGCGCCTCCAGGAACTCGGCCACATCCGCTACCCGGTCCTTGAGCAGGTAGCCGATGCCGCTGGTGTTCGCGGACAGCAGGTCGGCTGCGTACCGTTCCTCTACATACTGCGACAGCACCAGGATCGCGATGTCCGGCCACTGGCCGCGAATCACCAGCGCGGCGCGGATGCCCTCGTCGGTGTGGGTCGGCGGCATGCGGACGTCGGCGATCACCACGTCGGGGAGTTCCCGTTCGACAGCGGCCAGCAGCGCGTCGGCATCACCCGCGGTGGCCACGACCTCGAAGCCGGCGCCTTCCAGCAGCTTGGTCAGGCCCGCCAGCAGCAGTACCGAGTCCTCGCCGATCACCACCCGGACCCGGCCCGGCCCGGCCGGTCCCGGTTTGCCTGTCACGGGCTACACGCTAGTTGCACCGCGCTGGGCTGGGCAGACATGCGGGTGACGTTCACCTCAGGAATGAGCGGGGCTTGGCCGGGACCCCGCGGATCGCTTGGCCGAGTGGAACGGCTGGGCACTGGCCGTCCGCAGCAGCGCCGGGAGCTTTTTCAGCTCTTTGGCGTAGGCGGCGCGGTACTGGCTGACCGCGTCGTTCAGGGCCTGCTGGTTGGCGGTGACGAGCTGCTTTTCGTAGCTGGCCTGGACGGCGAAGTAGATCCCGGCCAGGTCGCTGGACTGGGAGCAGTCGGCGTCGGTGACGGCCGCGGCGAGCTGCGCCTGGTTGGCGGATGCGCTGACCGTGGTTGACGGACTGATCGAGCGCTGGCCGCCGTACATGACCTGAAACTCCTGGTCGACTACGTTCTGCGGCTGGCCAGAGGTGTAACCGTTCTTCGCCATGCAGGCTGACCAGGCGCGGGTTGCGTTCTTCACCGCCGGGTCGTGAGCCACGTCGTTGGCGATGTCGTTGCTCAGGGTGGTGATGCCGGCCAGCGCGCCGTCCTGCGTGGCGTTGGCGAAGTCCTGCATGATCGTGCCGCACTTGCTGGCCGCGGCCTGTTCGGCGGCGGGCACACTCGGCGAGTTGGCCGGGAGCGCTCCCCCGAGGCCGAGGACGGTGAGTGCGGTGCCTGGGGGGACCCGGAAGCCGTACTGCTGCGCGTCGGCGGCGCCGAGGTATCCCCATCCGCCCCATGGCTGGTTGAAAGCCAGGCCCGTGGGCCCGCCGAGGGAGATGTCGAAGGGGACGATGCCGTCGGTGAGGGTGATGCCCGGATAGCCGGCGGCGCTCATGCACGGCTCGGTGAGGGCGTATTGCGATGCGCCGGGTGCCAGGCCGTCATTATTGGATATCCCGAGCCCGGCGTAGGGGGTGAACGCCTCGCTCGACAGCGCCGCCTGGGCGGAGGCAGGTGCTGGCGGCCTGCCCACGACGGGGGTCGTGACGGTCGCGTCGGGTCCCTTGGGCGCGCCGGCGGTGCAGGCGGTGAGGGCCGCGCAGCAGCAGGCCAGCAGGCAGATGCCGGTGCGGATGTGCATGTTAGGTGCCCCTTTCAGGTTGGCCGTTACCCGTGCCTGAGGGCGGCGAGAGGGCTGGTGCGTGCCGCGCGCAGCGCGGGGTAGGCGCCGGCCAGCAGGCCGACGACGCTGCCGATCAGCGGGGCGGGCAGCGTGTAGACCGGGTTCAAGACCGCGGTCCAGTTCTTGGTCGCGGCGAAGATGACCACAACCCCGACGCCGATGCAGGTGCCGATCAGCCCGCCCAGCGTGCCCAGCGTGGTGGACTCGGCCAGGAACTGGGCGGCGATGTGCCGCGGCCGGGCGCCCACGGCGCGGCGCAGCCCGATCTCCTCGGTGCGCTCGAGCACCGCGACCAGGGTGGTGTTGGCGATGCCGACGGCGCCGATCAGCAGGCTGATCAGCGCCAGGACCAGGAACAGCCCGGCCAGGTCGCCGGAGACCTGGGATTGCAGGTTCTGCGGGTTGGGCGGCGAAGTGACCACCAGCCGGGCGGGGTCGGTGGGCAGTTCGGCGGCAGCGACCTGCTTCGCGACGGCCTGGGCGGCGCCGGTGCGGGTGGCGATGACCATCTGGGCCTCGTCCTGGTTCCCGATCCCGGGTTCGGGGCTGCCGTAGTCGGCCAGGGCGGTGTTTTCCGGGATCAGCATCGCGCTTTCGTCGGTGACCACGCGCTGCGCAGATTTGTAGACGCCGACCACGGTGTAAGCGATGCCGTTGACGAACACCGCGGGATGGCTGGCCAGCCGCGCGGCGGAGATCCCCAGGGTGGTCGCGGTGGTGGTGTCGATGATCGCGACGTGCTGGCGGGTGGTGTTCTCGTAGGTCGTGAGCGGCGAGCCGGCGGCCATCGACAGGCCCATCGCGGTCACCGCGCCGGGTGAAGCGGCCAGCAGGCTGGTGGTCTGCGAGGATGTGGCGCCCAGCGCCAGCGAGGCGGTGAAGCTGGCGTTTTGCGGCAGGGAGACTGGCCACCAGACACCGGCAGCGGTCACCCCGTTGATGCGGCCGGCGATCTGGTCGGCGTCGGCGGGGAAGCCGATGGCGGGATTGGTGCTGGGCGGAGCTGTGTTGTTGGCCGGGCCATTGTCTTCCACGGTGACGGTGGTGTCTTCCAGGACCGTGAACTGGTGCGAGATCTGGCCGGCCCGGTGGCTGTCAGTCCCAGCACGGCAACGAACGCGCCCACGCCCAGGATGGTGCCGATCATGGTCAGCATCGCCCGGCCCGGGCGCTGCACGATGCCGGCGACCGCCTCGGCGGCCACGTCCCGCACGGCCAGCCGCGGCTGCGGCAGCTGGAGATCCCGCCCGGCTGCGCCCGTGCTCCGGGTCGTTCCCCCGGCTGGCCTAGGCATGACCGGCCGTGATTCGCTCGGATAGCACCCCGTCGCTGATCGCGATCGCCCGGCGGGCGTGGGTGGCTACGGCCGGGTCGTGGGTGATCACCACGATCGTGTACCCGGCGGCGTTGAGCTGGTCGAGCACCTCCATCAGCGCGGCCGCGTTGGCCGAGTCCAGGTTCCCGGTCGGCTCGTCACACAACAGCAGGCTGGGCCGGTTTACCAGCGCCCGGGCGACCGCCACGCGCTGGCTTTCGCCGCCCGACAGCGTGGTCGGCAGTGCGTCCAGCCGGTGCCCGAGCCCGACTGCGTCCAGCGCTTCGGTCGCTGCCCGCAGCCGCTCCCCGCGGGGGGTCTGGTTGTAGAGCTGCGCGAGCAGCACGTTCTCCACCGCGCTCCGGTAGGGCAGCAGGTGGAAGGCCTGGAATACGATCCCGATCCGCCGGCCGCGCAGCGCAGACCGGTCGCGGTCGCTGAGCCGGGACGTGTTCAGGCCGTCGAGCAGGTAGCGGCCCTCGGTCGGGGTGTCGAGCAGGCCCAGCAGGTGCAGCAGCGTCGACTTGCCCGACCCCGACGGCCCGGTCACCGCCACATAGTCCCCCGCCTCGATGACCAGGCTGGCCGGTCGCAGCGCGAGCACCGGGGGCGGCCCAGGATAGGTGCGGCCCAGGCCATCTAGCTCGATCACCGGCGCACTCATCAGCCGCTCACCACCACGCGGTCGCCCGCGGCCAGAGCCCCGGAGTGCACCGGAGTTACCTGGACGTGACCGTTCTCGGAAATTCCCGGGGTTACCGGCACGGCCTTCTGGATGCCGTGCGCGCCGACCACGGTGACATAGCTGGTGCCCGACGCGCTGGTCACGATCGCGGCCACCGGGACCGTCAGCACCGGGCCCTCGGTTCGCCCGGTCACCACCGTGACGAGAACGTTCTCCCCGTTCAGGGCCGAGGCGAGTGGCCCGGACGGGTGTACGGCCATCGGGATGAACGTCGTCGTGCCCGAACCGCTTGAGCTGCTCGAGCTGCTCGAGCTAGCCGAGCCGCCTGAGCTGGCCGAACTCGCCGAGCTGGCGGACGACGCGGCGCTGCCGATGTCCACCGCCGTCCCGGTCGGCACGGTGACGGTTGCCGTGCCCAGGCCAGCCACCGTCCCGGCCGCGTGGATGCCGGTCACCTCGTCGTAGACCGTCACCTTCAGGCCCGGCTTCACCTGCCCGGCGTAGGCGGGCGGCAATTCACCGGTCAGCGCCAGCGCCCCGCGCGCCGCCAGCTCCAAGAACGGCTGCCCAGGCTGCTCGCCGGCCGCGCCGTTCACCCCGGCCACGGTCGCTGGCAGCGACGGCAGGAACACCACATCCGCCGCTGGCACACCCCCCGACGACGGCGGCGTGTAGCCCAGATGCTCGTAATACGCCGCCACCGCATCCTCGGTCGCGGAGCCGAAGTACCCGGCCGTGTCGCCGCCGTCGTAATACCCCAGCGACGCCAGCGCCTTCTGCAGCTCGGTCACATCCGGGCCGCTTTCACCAGGCGTCAGGTCCCGCCACGCGGGCACCGTCCCGGCCAGCGCGAACAGTGGCTGCCCGTCGAGCTCGGCCAGCGGTTCGCCGTTGCGGATCGTGTCGCCGGTGGCGGCCTCCAGCTTCGAGATGTACACCGGGGCGCTGCTGCCACTCGCCGCCGACGACCCCTGCGCGGAGGACGACGGTGCCGTCGCGTACACGTCGTACTGCGTCGAGGGGTACACCACGCCGCGCATTTGCACCGACGAGGTCAGCACCTGGGCGGCGACTGTTGCCGTGGTCACGGTGGGGGTTGGGGCCGCGGTGTCGGCGGCAAGCTGCTGCGGCGACTTGACGAACGACGCGCCGATCAGCCCGCCGACGGCCAGCAGGGCCGCCGCGATGCCCACCCCCAGCAGCACCCGGCGCCGCCGGACCAGCCGCGAACCGCGCACTGCCCGCTGGCTACCGGCGCTTTCATCCCCACCACTCCCACCCTTGCCGCTCTCGGTAGCCGGGGAGCCAACTTGTGTCACCGGATCCTCCGTCATGCTCGGGGCAGGTTTACCGGGTCGGGGCAACCGCATGAATTGGTCGGCCGGGCCCGCGGTCCCGCTGGGCAACCGGAACGCCCGGCCGCGCTGGCCAGCGTCGCGCATCCGGGAGCCTGGGCGCAGTAGCGCCAAGTCCCGGATGAGGGTGCAGCCAGCTACACCGCGCGAGCTGAACCCAGCTGCATAGGCGCGCCCGGCCAGAGCGCCTACCGTGTAATCCGTGACCGCACTCACCTGGCGCAGCGACACTGGTGCCCCCGGTCAACGTCGCGTCCCGTGGTCGCTCCGTGCCTGGTTCCAGGCCTTGTATGTATGCGCAGCAATTCCCGCGCAGCTCTCCGCGCTGCTGGTCCCGGTCGTCTTCGGCTACTGGACCAGGAACTGGGCGCTGTCGAAGTGGCCACTGCCCGCGCGTCAGCCGCTGCACCCGCTGTGGCTGCTGGAGGCGGTGGCCGTGTTCCTCGCGGTGCCGGCGCTGACATGGATGCATCGTCACCGGGTGCGGATCACGGAAGGGGCGGAGATACCGCCGCAGCCGGCCATACCCAGGAGGCTGAGCGTGCGGGGTGTCGCCGCCGCCGGCCGGTCCCGGGCCACCTGGCGTCAGCTCGGCTACCATCTGGTGGCCGGCCCGGCGCTGGCAGCCGGCGGGATCGCCGTGCTCGGAGTATGGCTGGCCGGCGTCCTGTACACACTGGTGTACGGGTATGCATGGGCGCTGCCACACCAGAGTTTGCTCTGGCGCGGCCGGTCACCGGGCGGCCCGGCCAACCACCTGCCGGCGATGCTGGGCATCCCGGCGGACGCGTACCTCACCGCCGCCGGGATCGCCGCGTTGTGCGTCGCGCCGTGGCTCACCGGGGCGGTCGCGGCTCTCGACGCCACGACGGCGCGGTCGCTGCTGGGACCGAGCCGCACCGAGGAACTGGAGCACCAGGTGCGGCGGCTGGCACAGACGCGAGCCGGCGCGGTGGACGCGGCCGACGCCGAACGGCGTCGTCTGGAACGCGACCTGCACGACGGCACCCAGCAGCGGCTCGTGTCCCTGGCGATGAACCTGGGCATGGCCAGGGTGGAGGTCACCACCGCGGAGCAGGCGAAGAACGCTATCGCGGCAGCCCACGAGGAGGCCAAGGCCGCCCTCACCGAGCTGCGGAACCTGATCCGCGGGCTGCACCCGGCCGTGCTGCAGGACCGTGGCCTGGACGCGGCGCTGTCCGGCGTGGCGGCGCGGATGCCGGTCCCGGTCCGGCTGACCGTCGACCTGCCCTGCCGCCCGCCGCCGGTGATCGAGGCGGTCGCCTACTTCGTGGTGTCCGAGGCGCTGACCAACGTCGCCAAGCATGCCCAGGCCAGCCAGGCAGAGGTGTTCGTGCAGCGGGCTAGCGACCGGCTGCACGTCATCATCAGCGACGACGGCGTCGGCGGCGCCGACCCGGCCCGCGGCACCGGCCTGGTCGGCCTGGCCAAGCGCGCGTCCTCGGTTGACGGGACCTTCGAGATCGCCAGCCCGCCCGGCGGCCCGACGCTGATCACCGTGGACCTGCCATGCGCCCGGTAACGCTGGCCGGCCGGTGGGCCTGGGGCCTGTGCGGCCTTGCCACCGCCGCCGCCCTCGCGGTCCCCGGTACCCGCCTCATCGTCTCGGCCGGGATCCATCCGCCGGCCGGGACCCGCTCACAACGGCAAGTGCCGCGGCAGGCGATGGCCCGGATCCTGACCCGGACGGTGACCGTGCCGCAGCAGGTCACCAGCCTGAACGTGCGGGGCTACGCCGCGCCGATACAGGTGATGGCGGCGCCGGTCACCCACGTTCAGGTCACCGAGACGATCGCCTACTTCGGCAGCCCGCCCGCGGTGGTGCAGTCCGTGTCCCGTGGCCGCCTGTCCCTCGCCGACCCGGCGTGTGCGAATGACAGCTGCTCGGTCAGTTTCGCTGTCAAAGTGCCCCCGGGTGTCACCGTCACCGCGACGGGCGGTCCGCTGTTCATTTCCGGGACCTCCGGGGCGAACCTGGACTCTGGCGGCGCACCGGTAATCGCCACCAACATCCACGGCGCGCTCACCGCCAATACCCACGGCGGGCCGCTTCAGGTCAGCGGCCTGACCGGCCCGCTGCACGCCGACACTGGCGGCGGGCAGGTGATCGCCACCCGCGTCAGCGCTGCGACCGCCGTGGTCACCACGGGCAGCGGCCCGGCGCAGATCACGTTTTCCGCGGCGCCCGAGTCGGTGACGGTCAGCACCCGCGGCGCCCTCGCGGAGTTGAGCGTGCCCGGCGGCCCGTACGCGCTCACCACTAACAGCGACGGCGCCCCCCAGACCCTTGCGATCGCCACCAGCTCCACCGCCCACCGCGCGATCACCGTCACAACCGGCGGCGGGCGGTTGCTAATCACCTCGGGGAATATCTCCGGCATCTACTACGGGTCGCCGCCGCCGCCGATTGGTTATCAGCCGATTGGCGGAGGGAACACCCACACCACCGTCCCGGCACCGCAGGCCAGCAGCGGGATCCAGCCGAAGGGGGAGCCGCCGCCCTTGCCGTAGCTGCGGGTGCTGGCGGTCAGTCCCACCAGAATGACCAGATTGTTTTCCCCTGGACCATCGTTGCCGCGTACTCACGGATCGTCGGGGCCTGGCCCTGAACGAGGTTGTCCGGGCAGAACGCGAAGTGCTCGGCCGCCACGTGCTCGGCATGTTCTGTGGTGACCGGGGGCGCGGCAACGCTCACCGCAAGCGTGTCGAGGCCAAGCTCGACGAGGCGGACGCCGAACCTGTCCTCCCAGCTTCGCAGCACAGACGAGAGCGGGGCCATGTCGTTGCTGAAGTTGAACGCACCTTGCCAGCCCACCGAGGTGATGACGTCCGCGCCGCGACCTGCGGGAACCAGCATGATCCGTGACGTGCCATCCTCGTGGTCGCGCACGAACTGGTCGGCGAACTCGTCCGGTTCCTGCCCGCCGTCAGTGGCTTGTGCAAGGCCGGGCCAGCCATCGCCGAACGGCTCCAGTTCGCGCAGATCGCTCCCGTCCTCAACCCACTCGTTCCAGAAACCCGCCATTACCTCAGCGGCGTGCAAGCCGTCGATGCTGGCCACCGGCTCCGGGCCCACCTCGTCCGCCACCCACGGCACCCTCGGGTTCCCGTCGTGAGGCGACACGAGAACCGGCCACAGGCCAGACCGCGCATGCGCCCGCCGCAGGCGGGCCCACAGGTCACCGCCGCCGGGCTCATCGCTGAGCCAGTATGCGGGCCGAGCGGCGGCCGTCCCCTCATGCGGCACCACCAGGCGCCCGGGCGGCAGGTCCACGTCCAGAGCCCGGCTCGTCCCGCGGTCGCTGAACAGCTGGCCAAGACCTTGCGGCAACTGATGGCGAGCCTCACGCACTGCGGCTGCCCTCCACGGGGTCGGTCACGACTGCAGCCAACCACTACCCACCGACATCCGGATCTGCCTCAAAGAAGCGTGACAGTTTCGATCAACTTGGCAGTTTTGCTGCGAACGTGCCGTGCTGGTGCGAATACTCGGCGCTGTGTTCGGCGAGGAATTCCCCGCTGTGCTCGCGGCCGCGCAGGGGGGCAGCGAGGCTGCGTTCACCCGGCTGTGGCTAGATGCCAACCCCGCCTTGCTGCGCTACCTGCGGGTGATCGCGCCTGAGTCGGCGGAAGACGCGGCGGCAGAGACCTGGGTGCAGGTGGTGCGCGGCCTGCGCCGCTTTCGGGGGGACGAGGCAGCCTGGCGGGCGTGGTTGTTCACCACGGCCCGCCGCCGGGTGATCGACGCGTCGCGGCGCCGGTCTCGACACCGGGAAGAACCGCTGCACGACGCGCCGGCCGAAACGCTGCCGGTCGCCGCTGACGCTGCTGACGAGGCCATGGAGCGGCTGGGCACCCAGTCGGCGATCGCACTGCTGGGCGAGCTGCCGCGGCTGCAGGCCGAGGTGATCTTGCTGCGGGTTCTGGCCGGGCTGGACACCAACGTTGTGGCGCGGTTGCTGGGACGCAGCCCGGGCGCGGTGCGGATAGCCGGTCACCGGGGCCTTCGCCGGCTGGCCGAGATCCTGGCCAGGGCGGGAGTAACGCTGTGACCGGCGGCGGCGTTTCGGGTAATGACATGCCTAGCTTGCGGTGGACAGCCCGCCAGGACGTTTCTGACGTCGACGACACGTTCCTGGAATCGTTGCTGGCCGGGAACGGCCTGCAGGCTGGTGCGGGCGCGGAGCTGCGGCCGGTGGCCGATGCCCTGGCGGCGCTGACGGCCCACCCCGCTGGCGACGAGCTGACCGGCCTGGCCGCCGCGCGGGCCCAGTTTCGCAGCCGCGTCGAAGAACCGGCGCGGGTGAGGCAGTCACATCGCCGGCGCTCGGTCGGGCTGGTGTCCCGGCTTAGTGTCAGGGTCGCCTCGGCCGCTGCCCTCGTGGTCATGGGCTTTGGCGGTGCGGCTGCTGTTGCCTACGCGGGCGCGCTGCCCAGCTCGTGGCAGCAGTTTGCGCATCGAGCGATCGGGGCGCCGGTACATGGGGCACCCCATGGCGCGCGTGCCGCGACGGGCGCGGCCGGGTCGTCGGCGCACCGGCCGAGCTCGCGCCACGCGGCGTATCAGGGGCAGTCCGGCGGACCGCCGGCGAGGCACGGGTCCTGGCACCACACCAGGCCACCGCTTCATGCGGGACTGCCCCCCGCGCGACCGTTCGTGCATCTCGTCAAGCCCCCGATCGTCCTTCCGCTGGGCCGCTGGCCGTCCCCGTCGCGCAACACCCTCCATTGGCCTGTGCGGACGGAGCACATCGGTCGCGACGCGAGCGGGAGTAACGCCGGAAGCATCGGCGGCGTTTCGTAGGTGCAGGGTTTCCCTGCCAGGGTCGGCTTGGCCCCCGTAAGCCGACCCCACCCAGGGTCCCGGCCTGACCCCCGCAGGCCGGGACCCCTCCTGGGCGGGAAGGCATGAATTCCCTAGTCACCGAGATCATGCAGCTGATCGACTCCAGAGCCGACGACCCTCGCCTGGAATGGTCACCCGACCGCAGGACCGTACGCGTCCGGTACAGCAAGCTGGTTCTGGACCGTCAGGCCACGACGGACATCCAGGGCGGCGGGGCCCGGTTCGCCGATGCCTGGCCGGCCGCGATGGCCGAACACGGCTGGCGTCCAGCCGGACGACCCGGCCTGTTCACCCGGGCTGCCCCTTAAGGCTTGCGGGCCAGGGCCGTGTAGGTGGGCAGGGTCGGCGGCCCGGTTTCCGTGGCGCCCGGCACCCACTGGCCGAGTGGCACGATGCCAGGAGGGACGAGATCCAGGCCGCGGAAGAACCGGCGAACTCCTCCCGCGACCGGAGCGTGATGGGGATGGTGGACTGCACGTTGTAGCTGGTGGCCGCCTCCGATTGCCCGTCCTGCTTGATGTCGCTAGAGGCGTGCGAGACGGCCAGGTAGCTGCCGGGAACGAATGCGTCCAGATACCGGCCTGGCAGCGAGTACGGCTCGTCGGCGTCCGGGATGAAGTGCAGCAGGCCCAGCATGATGACGGCCACCGGCTGCGTGAAGTCCAGCGTGCCGGCGGCCTCGTCGAGGACCCTGCTCACGTCCCGGGCATCGGCATCGATGTAGGCGCAGTGGCCGCGCCGGCCGGCCCGCAGCAGCGCCCGCGAGTGCGCGAGCACGATCGGTTCGTTGTCGATGTACACGACCTGCGCCCCGGGTGCCATTCGCCTAAGCGGCCTGGCGGGTGTTGCCCGCCGGGGGAATGCTGGTGTCGATGTCGAGGAACTGCCGGATGTGCGCCTCCGCGGAGAGGTAGCGGACGGCACGTCCGGGCCTGCTGGCGGTGCCCCAGTCGCAGGCATGACGCTGCGTCCGCGATGCTTTCCCTCGGCGGGTCGCACCGCGGTCATTGTTGACCCGCCGCGCACTTATACCTAAGATGCCAAGGTATGAGTGCAGACAATGTAAAGGGTCATCTCGACTTGCTGCTGCTAGCCGTCCTCAGCACAGAGCCGGGACATGGCTACGCGGTCATCACCCAGCTGCGTGAACGAACGGACGGGTTGCTCGACCTCACCGAGGGAGCGGTATACCCGGCTCTCCACCGCCTTGAAGATCTCGGGTTCCTGGCCAGTGAGTGGCACCCTGTCAACGGGCGGCGCCGACGACTGTACCGGCTGACTCCCTCGGGCCACAGCGCGCTAGCGCACCAGCGCACAGAATGGCAGAGCCTCACGCGGGCGATCAGCAACGTGGTCCGCTCCGCACCCGCCAGAACGGCGGAAGCCTGATGAATCATCCTGACGATAGCCCGATCGGGTTCTACCTCGACGACCTCTTCGAAGCCACGCGCGCACTTCCGCCGCGGGACGCCCGGTACCTTTTGGCCGAGACCGAAGCACACCTGCGCGACTCCGCTGACGCCGCGATGGCCGACGGCGCGGAATCCTACGAGGCGGAACTCGGGGCCTTGGCGGCTTTCGGTACTGTCGACGATCTCGTCCCGCGCGAAAGTCGGCGAATCCGGATGCCGTTGCGGAGACTCGCCGGTCAGATTCTTCACAGCGCAATGCTGCTGGGGGCAATCGGCGCAATGACCGTCGGGGCAAGCGGCGTAGTGTCCGGCTTGATCTACCTGATTGGTGGTGCGAACTCAATTGTCACGGTCCCCGCGGCGGCACTCACTCCGCACGATTGCGCTCGCTGGCTAGCTCAGCAAGCAGCCGCGAACTGCCATCAGGCGGCACTGTCGGACTGGGCCTTCGAGACGGTCTACGACCGCCTCGCAGCGGGACTTGCCGGTGTCCTGCTGCTGATCGCGTACCGTTCCTGCAAGCGTCGGTGGCCGGGCAATGCGGGGCTGACGCCGATGGTCACTGATACCGCGGCCGCGCTCGCCTTCGCGGTCGCGGGACTCTGGACGGCCGGTCTCGGCGTGGACGCCATGGCCGTGTCGGGTGGCCAAGGGGCCGGTCAATGGCTGAGTGCCGCACCGGTAGCACTTGCCGCAACTGCGGTCTACTGCACGAGACTCGCGCAGCGCATCCGGCAGGAGCCCGTTCGCTGACGGGGGCCAGCGGCTTCCGTCGGTTCGGTTCGGCCTCTGGTTGTCCGCGCCCGTTCCCGCACGTGCGTGCGGGAACGGGCGCGGACTAAGCAGGTCCAGACTAGGAACGCGGTGACCCGCTCCGTCCGCTGCCTGGGACAACGCAGCCCGGCACTGCGGGCAAGCGCTATCAGCGACGCTTACCTCGTGGCTTTAGGTCACAACCCGGCGAGTGTCCGGACCTCAACGCATGCGGCCTGGCGCCCTGATGAGGGCGCGTGCACACAACCCAACTTGCACACAACCCAACTTGCTATGGTCGTTGTCGACGTACACGACCCGGGCCTCGGGTGCCGCGCGCTGCGCCACCTCGTGGGTGTTGTCCGCCGTCGGCAGGCCGGTCCCTATGTCCAGGAACTGCACGACGCCACGGTCGGCCGCCAGATAGTGCACGGCCGCCGACAGGAACAGTTGGCAGCTGCGGGCGACCTGAGCCATGACCGGCATCACCCGGAGTACCTCTTCGGCCACCTGCCGGTCGGCGGCGAAATTGTCCTTGCCGCCGAGCCAGTAGTCATAGACCCGGGCCGGGTGCGGCACGCTGGTATCGAAGGGGACACGACCCACCCCGATGATCGTACTAGGCCGGACCGGGTTCATGATCAATCCCAGGATGCTCATGACGACCAGTCCCATCCCAGCTGGGCGAACATGCCCAGGCGGTCGCTGACCGCGCGGATCTCGGTGACCTTGCCGCGCTCGAGGGTGAAGATCCAAATCTGCTCGACCTCGAAGTGGCGGTCGGTGGGTTTAGGCATGCGGGGATGGAACCCGGTGTGCGTCCCGCTGGCGACGAGCCGGACGACCACCCGGTCACCTTCCGCGATCAGTTCCTGGGGGCCATCGCGACGTCGCCGAACGCCGCCAGTTGCACCGAGGCGGCCCGTCTCGCTCAAGGCTCCGATGACGAGACCCGGTTCCTCTTCGGCCTCGACACCCTTCTCTACGGCTTCGCCCGATGGCAAGAGCCACAGCACATGACGACTAAGTAGTTGTCCACGATGACGCCGACAATCACCAGGCCGGCCAGGCTGGCGCCGACGATGTCAAGGATCATGATCCCGGTGACCAGGCCGACGAACAGCACGCCTAGTCCGAGGAAGAACGTGCCCGGCGCGGCCTTCTCCGCGGCGCTGCTGGCGGCCTCGGACACGACTCCCCAGATGACCGGGAGCACGAGCAGGAAGATCACGAAGCCGATGAACAGCAGGACGTAAAGCCACAGGCGGCCCGGGATGGCGATGTGCCGGGAGTGCTGGGCCGAAGCATCGCTGATCGCGCCGGCCGGGAAGGTGCTGCTGATCGTGCCGAGAAAACCGGGCATGGTTCGTCCTCGAAGCACTGTCGCAGGAAATGCTGAGGGGGCTGGACGTTCCTGGCACGCCGCCCTGGCTAGGCCACCCGCACGGTGGCCGCAGGATCACTGGCCTCGCGAACCGGTCATACCGCTGAAGGCTCACCCGCTCCGCGTCTGCAAAATCTCGGGAAAGAGTAAAGACCAGCTAATGCTCCTGCTTTGCCGGCACGCCGCGAAGTTCCCGGCACCGGGATGAGCGGAGCAGGGCCCTGGTGAGGCGCGTATATCGCTGGGCCGCGGCCGCGTGAAACCGTACGATGGCTCGGTGGAATCACCTGGATACCTAAGATTTCCTCACATCGCCGGTGATCTCGTAGTTTTTATCGCTGCCGACGATGTCTGGCTGGCGCCGGTCGCGGGCGGCCGGGCCTGGCGGTTCACCACGGACGAGGCACACGCGTCGACGCCGAGGCTGTCGCCTGACGGCACGCACGTGGCCTGGGTCAGCGCCAAGGACGGCAGCCCGGAGATCTACGTGGCCGGTCTCACCGACGGGACCAGCACCCGGCTCACCTACTGGGGCACGCCGTGGGCCCGGGTCAGCGGCTGGACTCCGGCCGGGGAGGTGCTGGCCGTCACCGCGGCGAACCAGCCGTTCCCGCACTACGTCCGGGCCCGCGCGCTGACGACCCCGCTGTCGGGCAGCCCAGGCGCAGAACGCGTGCTGCCGTTCGGCCCGGTATCCGACCTGTCGCTGGGCACCGACGGGGACGGCATCAGTGACAACCATGCCGCGGCCGGCGGCTCCGGCGTTGTCGGGCTGCTGACCGGCACCTGGGCAGTCTTCGGCAACGACCCGGCTTACTGGAAGCGGTATCGCGGCGGCACGGCCGGGCGCCTGTGGACTGGCCCGGCGACGGCGATCGTTTCCGGGACGCCGGACGCGGCGGGCGCTGGCCGGGCCCCGGGTCCGTTCCGGCGCGTGCTCGCCGACCTGCCTACCCAGTTCGCCAGCCCGATGATCGTCGGCGGACGGCTCGCGTTCATCAGCGACCACGAGGGCACCGGCAACATCTACTCCTGCGCGCTGGACGGCAGCGATCTGCGCCGGCACACCGATCACGAGGGCTGGTACGCCCGTCAGGCCAGCACCGACGGCCAGCGGATCGTCTACGCGCGTGGCGGCGAGCTGTGGCTGCTCGACGATCTGCAAGCGGCCGGCCCGGTCCGGCTCGACGTCACGCTCGGCTCGCCCGTGCGCGGCCGGGCACCCCGCCTGGTGACGGCCGAGGACCACGTCGGCTCGCTGTCCGTCGACCACGGCGGGCGGGCCAGCGCGGTCGAGGTTCGCGGAACCGTGCACTGGCTGACTCACCGGGATGGGCCGGCCCGGGCCGTGTCGGTTGTTCCCGGCGTCCGGGCGCGTTTCCCGCAGGTACTCGGCACCGGCGGGCAGGTCATCTGGGCAACCGACGCCGACGGCACCGACGCCCTGGAGATCGGCTCCGGCGACCCGGCCCGGTCAGCAGATCCCGCCGCGGTCACGCGGCCGATCGCGGTCGGCCAGGTCGGCCGGGTCACCGCGCTGGCGGCGGCGCCGGACGGCCGGAAGGTCGCGGTCGCGTCGCTGGACGGGCGGCTGCGGACCGTCGACGCCGAGTCCGGCGAGGTGCGCGAGATTGCCGCGTCGGACAACGGGGTTGTCAGCGGACTCGCGTGGTCCCCGGATTCTGTCTGGCTGGCATGGTCGCAGCCGACCGAGCAGCCGATCGGCGGCAACGAGACCCAGCTCCGCCGGCTGCGCCTGGCGCGGTTCGCCGATGGCCAGGCTTTCGACGTCACCGACGGGCGGTTCGACGACTCCGAGCCGGTCTTCACCCTCGACGGCAAGTACCTCGCGTTCCTTTCGAGGCGCGACTTCGATCCCATCTACGACGCGCACTTCTTCGACCTCACGTTCCCCTACGGGGCGCGTCCTTTCCTGCTGCCCCTCGACGCCGCGACTCCGTCCCCCTTCGCGCCCGAACTCGGCGGTCGGCCCATCGGCGAGCCCGCGGACAAGCCGGCGGGCGACGGCGGACCGGGGAGTGCGGGCGGCGCCACCGACGGAGCGGCGTCCGATGGCGGCAGGTCCCGCGTTCCGGCTGTCTCTGTAGAAACCACTGGAATGACGGAACGGGTCGTCGCGGTCCCCGTGGCGCAGGCACGGTACTCGCGCCTGCGGCCGGTCAAAGACGGGCTGGCATGGCTGCATGCGCCGGTGACGGGCGAGCTCGGCACCGGCGGCGCGCGGCCGGACGACGACGCGCCGCGCCCCGCGCTCGAGCGGTTCGACTTTGCCAAGCGTGAGGTGTCCGAGCTCGCCGGTGAGGTGGACTGGTTCGAGGCCAGCGGAGACGGCACCAGGCTCGTCACCAGCGATCACGGCAAGCTCACCGTGATCCCGGCGGAGCGCAAGGCCGACGACGACAGCCCCGACGACAAGGTCGAGATCGACCGGACCCGGGCCAGGTTTCTGCTCGACCCGCCCGCGATGTGGCGTCAGGCCTACGCCGAGGCGGGCCGCATCGTGCGCCACGAGTTCTGGGTGGCGGACATGGCGGACGTGGACTGGGACGCCGTGCTGGACGAGTACCGGCCGCTGCTCGACCGGATCACCACGGAGACCGAATTCCGCGACGTGCTCTGGGAGATTTTCGGCGAGCACGGCACCTCGCACGGCTACGCGGACCCGCCGGAGGGCGACCCGCCACACGCCGCCCTCGGCCTGCTCGGCGCGGACATCGAGCGCAGCGCAGACACCTGGCGGCTGACCCGTCTGGTGCGCGGCGACACCTCCGATCCGCGGGCCCGCGCGCCGCTGGCAGCGCCCGGAGCCGGAATCGTCCCAGGCGACGCGTTGCTCGCCGTGGATGGCCGGCCGGTCGGGCCTGATGGCCCCGGGCCGTTGCTGACCGGCGCCGCAGGCAAGCCTGTCGAGCTCACGATCGCGCCGGCCGACGGGAGCCGGCCGCGCAGCGTGCCGGTCGTACCGCTGAAGAGCGATACCAGGCTGCGCTACCTGGACTGGGTCAGTTCCAAGCGCGCGCAGGTCCGGGAACTCAGCGAGGGGCGGCTCGGCTACCTGCACGTGCCGGACATGGTGGGTGAGGGCTGGGCGGACTTCAGCCGGGACCTGCGCCGCGAGATGGTGCGCGATGGGCTGATCGTGGACGTGCGCGGCAACACCGGCGGGCACACGTCGCAGCTCGTCGTCGAGAAGCTGGCCCGCAAGCCGATCGCCTGGGACGTCCGGCGCGGCATGAAGCCGTCCACCTATCCCGAGGACGCGCCGCGGGGCCCGGTCGTCGCGCTCACCGACGAATGCTCGGGGTCCGACGGCGACATCGTCACCGGCGCCATCCGCCTGCTCCAGCTTGGCCCCGTGGTCGGCGCCAGGACCTGGGGCGGCGTCGTCGGTTACGACGACATGCACGAGCTGGTCGACGGAACGAAGATCACCGTGCCGAAGCTGGCCTTCTGGTTCGAGCAGTACGGCTGGGGCGTGGAGAACCATGGCGTCGACCCCGACGTCGAGGTCATCATGTCGCCCGACGACTGGGCCGCTGGGCGCGACACCCAGCTGGAGACCGCGGTCAGGCTCGCGCTGGAAGCCCTGCAGCAGCGGCCCGCCGTGCGGCCCCCCGACACCAGCACCAGGCCGTCCAGGCGCCGGCCGCCGCTTGCCCCCGCGCGCCTAGAACCAGACCCGTCCCGGCCGCCGCGCCGCCGAGCATTCCTGCGTTGCATCATGCCGTCGCAATGGTGGTAATCGTGCCGCTGCCGCCCTTGAATTTCAGGGCGCCGTCCGCGGTGTCCACGTACAGAACGCCTCCGCTGGCCCGGGTGGCCGGCTCTGATTGCGGCGTCAAGGCGAGCAGGCCGTCAAGGTTCATCTGGTTGTTGCTGTCCGGCGACGGTATGACCGTTTCAACGCCGGTCAGCTGGTTGTTTTCCAGGTCCAGGGATGCCGCGCCGTTTGCTTCGGGGGCGATCGAGATGATCGGGGAACTCGTCCCCGTCGTTACGGCGATGCCGGTGCGCTCGGTGCCGCTGGCGTCGAGATAGTTCAGCTTCACGAATGTGCCAGCACCGCCGCGGGCCAGGAACTCGAGGTTCCCCGTGGTGAGGGAGGTGATGAAGGCGAGATTGTCAATCGACTGGCCGTTGCCGGCGAGCTGGTTGACCAGATAGGCGCCAGATATTCCGCCATCCGGCTGAAAATGGTCAGTCATCGGATCATCGCCCTGCTTTCGGCCGTTGAAGATCTATCCGGAATTCACCAGGCATCCTGCCGTGCTATTCGCCAGAATGCTTCAGAGCGCAGAGTATCAGGTGCTGCATTCTAAGGTCCAGGAGCTGGGGTATGACGACGGCATTCAATCAGCCAAACGGTGGAGAGTCACCTGGCCAAGATAAGGGATTCGATATGGCCGCTGCCGTCACTGAATTTCATAGAGCATTCAACCTGCGAATGCGGCAGCTGCCCAGCGCCGAAGTCGATGACGCGCTGGCAAGGCTGCGCGTAGCCCTGCTCGAGGAAGTAAAGCTGGTTGAGTAACCGCTCCGGCCAAAAACGCATTCGCGCAGATCAGCCTCCCGCAGGTCCGCGCCGAAAAGCGAGGCCCGGCCGAAGTAGACCCCGCGAAGGTCGGCCCGCCGGAAATCGGCGTCCTCGAACTCGGCCCTCTCAAGGTCCACGCCGCGCAGGATCGCGTTCCGCGCGTCACAAGTTCGCCCCTGCGCCTTCCGCAGGTTGCACTGGCACAGGTCGGCGCTATCCAAGCCTCCATCATGATGTTCATATGGCCGTAGCTCTAACATTGATATGGCCGCAAGACTTGCGTTCACCTGGCCGGACGAGTGGAGCCAGCCGCTCGCTTCCGGTTATTGCCCGATCGCCCATTTCCCTGGTCTCGGGCCGCCCGGTCGCACCGCAGAACCTCGGCGACATCCTCGGCCAGCTCGGCACCGTCCGCGCGGGGAAACGCAGTCCTGGCCCTATCGTGCTTTCAGGGAGGTCACGCTGCCGACAAGGATTAGGGGGCGCCATCTTGCCTTACGCGCGCGATGTGCGGCTGCGGACCACGATTGGGGCTGGCAGTTCTGCTGAGGGATGGCGATGGCTGTCAGTCACAAGGTGGCAGAGGGCTGCGTTGCGGGGATCTGCACGGCGATCTCCCCGTTGAGCCGGGCCTCTCCGCACAGGCGCAGATCGTCGCCGCTCCAGAACCGGCCGGCGTCATACCAGTCCGGCTGTCGGCCGTCCGGCAGCAGGCCCATGGCCTGGTAAGTGACGGCGACTATCTCCGCGCAGTAGGCCGTTTCCAGTTCGTCCCGCTTCGCCCGCCGCAGGGGCGGCGGCGTCCGCCCGCGCAGCCACCCGGAGGCGAGCCGGGTCACGGACGGGAACGGGGTGCCATCCAGCCGGGCGATGGTGCGCAGCAGGGCATCCTCCATCGCGCGGCCGGGCGCAGGCTCCAGCTGGCGCAGCCAGGCCCGCTGACCGTACCTGGTCGCCCAGACCGTGACCGCCGCGCTCAGGTCATGCAACTGCGCACCACGGTGGCGGCTGCCCGACCAAAGGTCGGGAAGCGACCTGCCCAGCTCGGCATGCCACATCAGCGGCGGCAGGTCATCCAGGACGACGGACATGCCGACGTGGTTGACCGGGCTGTTGGTCGCCAGCTGGATAGCCCGGTCAGCCGCAGTATGGCCGCGGAACAGCCACAGGTCACCGGTGCGGGTCAGGCCGACCGCCTCATCCAGGCCGATGCGCGCGCTAGACACAGTCGTAGCCTAGGCAGATGCGCTGGTGGAAGATACTCGGCCTTGCAGGGTTCGCAGGCGTCGCGGCGACCGGGGTGGTGATCGCACGCGCAGAGCGCCGCCGCCGCGCCTATACCCCGGACCAGATCCGGGCACAGCTGCAAGCCCGGCTCACCGAGGCATCCTTGACGCCGCCGACGCTGCCCCCACCCCCCCGGGCCATAGCGCCGTCGAGCCGCCGCGCAAGGGTGCCTCGGCGCATGCTTCCCTGGGCTCGCCGTCTCGCCGTCGCGCCAGGCAGGGTGCCCCGGTTAAGTCGCGCAGCGACGGCAAAACCTTCAGGGGCGGCCGACAGGCTCCTACGATAGTCAGCAGGCGCTCGGTGTTGTCCTTCGCTGGCGTCGTGCACGCAACCGTCGGAAGGACACCCTGCAGGGCCTCGTTCGTCGTGATCGCGGGAGGCAACTTCGATGGCCGAGCATGAACACGAGATGGCAGAGGGAGATGGCCGTGGCCGCCTGCGGGCGTCCCAGGCCGACCGCGAGCGCGTGATCGACACGCTCAAGGCCGCCTACGTCTACGGCCTGGTGACCAAGGACGAGTTCGATGAAAGAGCCAGCCAGACGTTGGCTGCGCGCACCTACGCCGAGCTGGGCGTGATCACCGCCGACATCCCGGCTGGGCTGGCCCCAGCGCCTTCTCCGCTTAAGCTCGCACGGGCAAGGGCCAATCGTCCGGCTCTCGGACGCGCGCAACTAAGGCTGGGCCAGCGCGCGGTCGTTGCGACTGCCTTACTCGCCGGACTGGCATTCGTAGCCGCTTTGTTCGTCTCTGACCTGGGCGATAACCCGGTGGCGGGATTGCTAGCACTGGCTGCGACCGGTAGCGCTTTGATATCGATGTTCCTTGCCGCAGCTCAGGTGTTCAGCGCACGGCGCGACATGCGCTCCGGCGGCCAGCCTCCGCCGCAAGGAGCAATCAACGTCGCGCGGAACACCGGTCAGCTGCCCCATACCGCCGAGCCGCGACGGAGCAAGGCCGACGCAGCCCGTCGCCATTCTGTGCGCCCGCAGTTGTCCAGCTAGCTCAAGAACCGCATCCTCATGCGAGCGCCGAGCCGTCGCACTCGACCTCGTCGTCGACCAGACATCGAGATCTACAGTGCTGCGCTGGCCCGGCGGCGTTTCCGGGCATGCGACGGGCCCGTTTCACCAACACTCTCGACACCGCCGATCCGGGGCTGTACTTCCCTCAACCGTGGAGCCCTAATTAATCTCGCCGAACTACCCCCGCCCCACCCCTCCCCTGGCCATCAAGGAGGCCGCCAACGAGCGAGACGAGCAGGTCCAGGGCATCAAGGTGTACCAGGCAGTGCTCGACGAGGGAATCACCGACTACGAGAGTTTCCGGGCCTGGACCGCGAGCACGCCAGGCGGCCTGAGCCGCTGGTCCCCGAGGCTGCCAGGCTGATCGAGTCGGCGCATGCGCGGTGCATGTATTACGCCTCCGAGGTGACCTCCGTTGCCCCGACGCGGCGCAGGAATTGCGGGCGGGTTATCTGCGCCACGATCCCGATGATGAACAGCAGCGCCACCACGCCAAAGAACAGGAACGCGGACACGCGGGCACTGCCGGTCGGGAACGGGACGAGCGTGTAGTAGAACACCAACGCCATGACCGCCGCGCCGACCAGCGCCGCGACCGCGATGAATGGTGTCCCAGCGCCCCGGCGGTACGCCCACACCGGCGCAGCGAGCGCGGCGAACAGGTAGATCAGCGTGCCGCAGTAGCCGGCCAGGCTGCCCAGGTTGCCGAACGCCGTACCCTGGGCAACCCCGGACACCAGCACGTAGGTGAGTACCGCCAGCCAGACGATGGCGTAGCAGAGGATTGCCCGGCTGGGCGCCCCGCGGCGGTTGGTGCTCGTGGTGGCGAGCGGCAACAGGCCGTCGTGCGCCATGGTGAACAGCACCCGTGGCCCGTAGTTCAGCGTGGCGTTCGCCGCGGCGAAGAAGCTCACCGTGACGCCGAGCAGGATCAGGTCGCCGAGCCAGGACACGCTGTCGTGGCCGGCAAGCGTGGACAGCGGCGCCGCCTGGGTGCCCAGGTTCGCCTTGAGGCTTTCGAAGCCGAGCACCTGGACGTAGGCGTTGAGCAGGAGGAACACTGCGACGACGAGGACGCTGCCGATCACCGCCAGGCGCAGCGCGCGCCGCGGGTTCTTCGCTTCCAGGCCGAGCACGGTGGAACCCTCGAAGCCGCCGAACGCCAGGATCATGAAGACCATGCCCAGGATGACGCCGTGCGTTGTGGCCCCGCGCAGGTTGAATTGAGCGTGGTCGATAATGCTCGGCGCCTTGATCAGCACGACCACGAGCAGCACGAGGATGGCAGTCATCGATGCTCCCTCGATGATCAGGAACAGCCTCGTGCTAATCCGGATGTCCAGCAGGGCGGTCGCGGTGACCACCACCAGGCAGACGATCTCCAGCGTGTACTGGACCCCCGACGAAGTGAGATTGGCCAGCCCGGTCGCCGACAGGAACTGCATCAGGTACTGGGCGAAGCCGGTGAACAGGAATGGCCCGGAGCACACCATCATCAGCAGCGTGATCCAGCCGGTCACGAAGCCGACCGTGGTGCCCAGGCCCTTCGGCACCAGGTTGTACAACGCGCCGGAGGAGAAGTGCGACCCGGCCACGCGCGCGATGCACACGGCCACCGCCAGCACGCCGACACTGGCGATCACCACGGTCAGCCAGGTCCCATGGCCTGCATCGCTGAAGACAAGCCCGATGAGCGATACGGCGCCTATCGAGGGGCCGATGCCGGCGATGGACTGGCCCAGCACCGGCAGGTCGCCGAGCACCTTGGTGCGCAGTCCCAGGTCTTTAGTGCTCGTCGGCTCCTGAACGCCGACAGCCTTGTCTGCCATGCCGGCCCCTCTCTCGCGACTGCACGGCGCCTCAGCCACCGATGCAGCGAGAAATCGATTTCTGGCAAAATAACAGCGGCGGGATAGGCGGTCAATGCCTCGTGTTCAGCCGCTAGGCGAGCGGGATCACTCTGCCTGACGAGTCAGCGCTGCTGACGCGGTGTCTGCATCAGTTATCGTCCACCGGCGAGGCTAGGCATGCTGGCAGGTAGTTAGCTAGAGTCATCTGAAATCGATTACTGGCTCGGCCGGTCCTGTAGCGCCGGTACGGCCCAGCAGGCGCAATTCTGGCCAGGTCTTGGTCACCGCCACCCGGCGCAACGTCGTCGGCGACGACGACCGGTGGCACCAGCGGGGCGGAGGCGATGGCGACCATCCAGGATGTGGCGCGGCGCGCGCGGGTGTCGCCCGCGACCGTGTCTCGCGTGCTGAACAGCAGCAGCACGGTGCACCCGGACCTGGTGCGCCGCGTGCAGGCCGCGGTCGAGGCCCTCAGCTACCAGCCGAACGGCGTCGCCCGCAGGCTGCGCCGCCGGGAGTCGCCGCTGTGGGCGGTGATCGTTCCGGACGTTGGCAACCCATTTTTCACCTCGATGGTCCGTGGCGTGGAGGACGTCGCACAGGGCAGCGGCTACTCCGTGGTGCTGTGCAACACCGACGAGAACACCGGCAAGGAGGCCGGCTACATCGCCGCTGCGGCCGAGGAGCGGATGGCCGGCGTGATCATTGCGCCGGCGTCCACCCGGGACACCGATGTGACCCAGTTGCTCGACCTGCGTATCCCGGTCGTGGCGCTGGACCGGCGGCTGCGGCGCGTCGCGGCCGACACGGTGCTGGTGGATAACGAACGGGCCGCCGAGGAGGCGACCGAGCACCTGCTTGACATGGGATACCGGCGGATCGCATGCATCACCGGCCCCGATCAGGCGATGACCGCCAGGGAACGGCTCGCCGGCTACCGGCGCGCGCTGCGCGGCCACGGCCACCAGGCGCGGCCGTCACTCGTCCGGCGCGCTGACTTCCGCGAGGGAGGCGGCTTCGAGGCGATGGCTTCCCTGCTGGCCGACGCCGACCTGGACGCGGTATTCGTGGCCAACAACCTGATGACCGTCGGCGCGCTGGAGTGCCTTATCCAGCACGACGTCCAGGTGCCCCGCGAGATCGGCGTGGTGGGCTTCGACGAGATCCCGTGGGCTTCCCTGGTCCGCCCGTCGCTGTCCACGGTCGCGCAGCCGACCTATGAGATGGGCAAGACCGCAGGCGAACTGCTGACCACCCGCCTCCTCGCGCCCAGCGCCGGCCGAGACCGTTGTGCTGCGCACCACTCTTAACGTGCGCGCCAGCTCCACCCCTATGGCGACCGCGCTGCGGGGCACCCGGCAGGCCTGACCGGCAGCAGCTCAGCTCGGCGCCGCGCTCAGGTCATGCAACTGCGCACCACGGTGGCGGCTGCCCGGCCAAAGGTCGAGAAGCGACCTGCCCAGCTCGGCGCCGCCGTCGCGCCTACACCCCGGACCAGATCCGGGCACAGCTGCGGGCCCGGCTCGCCGAGGCATCCGCGACAGAGCCGACGCCACCCCGCAGCCCCGGGCCATAGCGCCGCCGAGCCGCATTCGGCCCGGACCGTGCACGATCCGGGGTGGTGCGGCATGCTTCCTTCGTGAGCCTGCCATTCCCTGAGCCCACCATTGCAGTGTCGTCGCGCGCCGAGGTCTTCCTCGGGTACCTCGACTACTTTCGCTCCCGGCTGGTGAGCAAGCTTGAAGCGCTGCCCGGCGGCGAGCTGCGCCGCAGTCGGCTGCCGTCCGGCTGGACGCCGATCGAGCTGCTCAAGCATGTTGCCCATGACGAGCTGCGGTGGCTGGAGTGGCGCTTCGAAGGCCGCCCTGTCGCCGAGCCGTGGGGCGACGACCGGGATGGCCGCTGGTACGTGGGTGCCGATGAGACGCTTGAGGAGCTTGTGGCGGCGCTGCACGCTCAGGCGGCACGCAGCAGGGCCGTCGTGGAATCCCATGATCTTGCTGACATCGGCCAGCCTGGCGACGGGTGGGACGAAGCCGGGCCCGCGGCACTTGAGCGGGTCTTGTTCCACCTGGTCCAGGAGTACGCCCGCCACGTCGGCCACCTCGACATCGTCAGCGAGCTCGCCGGCGGCCAGATCGGAGAGTAACGACCAGGCTGGCCGGGTGGGGCCGCGCCAGGGGCAGGCGGCTCACGCGTCCGGTCCCGGCAGCACGCGAAAGAAATCCAGAGCCGCTATGACGGTCGTTCGCTGGCTTAATTACGGGAAGCGCCAGGTCCCGGGCCGCCTCGGGTTTCGCTCACAGATCCTAAACGCGAGCCGGCCGGTGCTCACCAGCCCGCTCGCCTCGGCGCCCGCAGCGCCTAAGACAATCTGGCGGGCAAAGGTAGGGCATCCGCCCGATGCGGGCTGGGGCGGCTTACGGCGAGTCTGAGTAGTACCGGGCAGCAACCGTGGCCCGGGTACTCATGGAGGTAGAAATGCATCCGTACCTGATGCCGCAGATAGCCGCCGAGCATATCCAGGACATGCGCAAGCAGGCGTCCCAGAGAGGGCGTGCCCGTCAGGCACGGCGTGCCCGGCGCGGCATGAATTCGCCCCTGGCCATCGGCCGCCCGGTCATCCGGCCCGCATAAGGCGATGGGAAACCGGGGCCAGGTACTAGCCAGCCGCACGGCGAGAGCAAGAGGAGCCTGGTGACGGGAGACTGTCACGCCAGGATGTATGTCCCGTAGCTGGTTATGTTGAGCGGCATCGGTCTGGCAGCGGGATCTTCCTGCTCAACGGCATGCCCGGCCGCTGGCCGCTCAACATAATCACAGGCCGTCGAGGAAGGCGAGGAGGGTGTCGGAGGGTCGGTATCTGCCGGGCTTGATGCCGAGCGGCGCGGTTCGGGCGATCGCTTCTTCTTTGAGCGCCGGGTCGGCGTGCTCGTAGATGTGAGTGGTCTGACTGCTCTCATGACCTAGAAGCAATGCAATGGTTGCGATATCGACTCCTTTGCCTCGCCAGAGCATCGCGGCCGTATGCCGCATTGTGTGCGGAGTGACTCGCTTGGTCATCAGCGACGGGCAGCCGGCAACCGCCGCGTCGGTGTGCTTGCTGATAAGCAGCCCGACGGTGTAGTGGCTGAGTGGCCGGCCTTGGCGGGTTGGGAATAGCGGGTCCCCCGGCGCGCCGGCACGTTCGGTGAGCCATTGCCGCATGAGTGCCACGGTCTCGCTGGTGAGCGGGGTCGCGCGTCTCTTGCGTCCTTTTCCGTTGACCCGGATGTGGCGGCCGGTGCCGAGGTGGACGTCTTCGACGTGCAGGCCGGTGAGTTCGGAGACGCGGACACCGGTCTGGATCATCAGTGCCAGCAGCGCACGGTCGCGGCGGCCGAGCCAGGTTCCGCGGTCGGGCGCGGCAAGGAGTGCCTTGATCTCGGTGAGGTCGAGGTAGCAGACGGTGCTGCGCTCGTGGCGCTTGGTCGGGATCGCCATCACCCGCGCGATCGTGTGCGCGTGCTCGGGGTGTTCGAGCGCAGCGAACCGGTAGAAGGAGTGAATCGCGCCGAGCCGCGCGTTGCGGGTTCGCGGACTATTACCGCGGTCCCGTTCGAGGTGGGTGAGGAAGGCGCCGATCAGCGGCGCGTCCAGGTCGTCGATGTCCAGCTCGAACGGCTGCTTGCCGGTCTGACCGTGCGCGAAGCGCAGCAGCAGCCGGAACGTGTCGCGGTAGGCGGCGATCGTCTGCGGGCTGGCGCTGCGCTGGGTGATCAGCCGGTCGGTGAAGAACGCTTGCAGTGCGGGCGCGACCGCTGTCATGACAGGATCCCGGGAGACTGTTCCAGGCGCAGGCTGACCAGCTCGAGCAGTTCCGGGACTGCTTCCAGGTACCAGTAGGTGCTGGCCGGGTCGGTATGCCCCATGAATGTGGACAGCAGAGGCATCCGCCGGTCGATGTCCTCGCCGGCGCGATACCAGTCGAGCAGCGTGTGCACGGCAAAGCTGTGCCTGAGGTCATACGGGCGCGGGCGGGCCGCGAGCCTCGGCCCTCCAGCCCCGCCTGCCCGATGAGCGTGGTGAAGGTCCTGTTCAGTTCTTCTCGGCCCATCCGCCGTCCCCTGGCGGACAGGAAGAACGCCGGTGCTGACGGGCTCGGGCAGGCAGCGTCGCGCTGGGCGGCGTAGGCACGCAGCGCGCTGACCGTGCTTTCGTGCAGCGGGATCTCGCGCTGCTTGCTCTGCTTGCCCGCGCGGACGTGGATTCGGCCGTGAGTCAGGTCGACGTCCTGGCGGTCGAGCGCGAGAAGTTCCCCGGGGCGGCAGCCGGTGACGGCCAGCAGGCCTATCAAGGTCTGGTGGCGCGCCGCCCGCAGCGTCGGCCGCAGGCGCCTGGCGGCCTCCAGCAGCGCCGCGATCTCCTCGCCGGAGTAGATGAACGGCGTGACCCGCGGGCGATGCCCGGGCAGCAGGTCCGCAGGCGGGACCTCGCTGGCGGGGTCGATCGTGGCCAGATGCCGGGCGAACCCGCGCAGAACGATGAGCCGCTGGCGCCACGTGTGCGGGTGCACGTTCACCGGAATCCGCGCCCAGGCGAGCGCGAGGCTGGTAGTAATCCGCTCGGCGCCGCGCCGTTCGGCGAACCCGACGAACCCCTCGAGCAGGCGGCCTTCCTGGGGCATCGTGAACCCGAGCTGACGGCGGATGCGCAGATAGTCGCCCAGCGCCGCCCGCAGCGCGCTCATGCCCGATCTCCTGACGGCCACGGGCGCGCGAGCATCCCCAGCGAGCGATGGTCGACCTTGGCGTAGATCGCGGTGGTCTTCGCCTCCCGGTGCCGAAGGACCTGGCCGATCTCCGGCAGCGATGCCCCGGCCTGCAGCATCTGGCTGGCGGCGGTGTGCCGCAGCCGGTGGGCACCCACGCGGGGCAGCCCGGCCCGGTCACAGGCCGCGCGGACCACCCACGCGACCGTGCACCGGTTCAGCTCCTGCCGCGGCGCGGTCACCCGCAGGAACAGCGCCCGGCACTCGCATCGCGGGCGACGGCGAAGATAGGCCACGATCGCCTCGCCGACATCGACCGGCAGCGGCAGCGCATCCTCGCGGCTGCCCTTGCCGTGAACCAGCAGCAGACCGGCACGCCAGTCGAGGTCCTCCAGGGTGATCGCCGCGACCTCACCGGCCCGCAACCCCAGCCGCGACAGCAGCAGCAAGATCGCAAAGTCACGCAGGCCGGTCAGCGTGCGCCGGTCACAGCTGGCCAGCAGCCTGCGCACCGCGGCAGGGTCCAGGCCGCGCGGCAGCGTGCGATCACGCAGGTCGGCGACGGACGGCACCACCCATACCAGCGGCACCTCGGTCAGCCCCGCCAGGTGCAGGTAGCGCAGCAGCGACCGCAACGCACAGACCAGGTCCCGCGCACCCGACATGCTGCGCCCGGGGCACTCGCGGGCCAGGAACGAGCTCACCTCCGATGCCCACAGCCGGTCCAGTCCCAGCCCGTCCGCAGTCTCCAGCCCGGAAAAGAACAACCGCGCGGCCGGGAAGTAGGCATCGAACACCGTGTGATCTGACAGCCCGCGCTCGACCGACAGATAGCGGCAGTAGTCAGCGAGCAGCTCTTCCAGCGGGCCCTGCGGGATTACCGGTGCCGACGCGGCGCCACACCCAGCTGACGCAGATACCCAAGCGGTAACGCCACGCTGTGCGGTGACGTCCACGACTTCAGCCCCGCGGCACGGCGCCCGGCAGCGAACCGCACGGCGTGCTCGCCGGTCAGCTCGCTCGCGCTGAGTCCTTCACGCCCCAGCCAGCGGCTCAGCTGATCAAACTGATACAGCCGGTCAGCTGCCGCGGACGCCGAGTACGCCCGAGACGCCAGCCACGACTCGAACCCCGCCGCATACGGTGCCAGCGGTCCCGAGACCACCGGCACCCACACCATCCTGTTGCCCATCGCTGCCTCCTGCAGGCTCACGGAACACGATGGGCACAGCATCGATCAGAGCAGTGATTATGTTGAGCGGCCAGCGGCCGGGCATGCCGTTGAGCAGGAAGATCCCGCTGCCAGACCGATGCTGCTCAACATAACCAGCTACGGGACATACAACCCGTTATGTGGAACTCCACATAACAGGATCTGTGGGAGCCCAGGGGTGAAATTCCCCTGGGCCACCCGACCATTTAGTACGTACCTGAAAGCCCGTGGATGCGGTCGCGGGCGGGGCGGTGGTCCTCGGGGAGCGGTCTACGGCGGGACTCATGCCCATCAGTGTTCGTCCCGTGACTGCGGACCGCTGGGATGACCTTGTCGCGGTGTTCGGTCGGCGCGGCGAGGACCCTTCGTGGTGCTGGTGCCAGCTCTTCCTCCGCTCCGGGACAGCGAAGTCCGCGGTATCACGAGCGGTGCCGGATAATCGCGACGCGTTGTACCAGGAGATCACGCGTGCGGTGGTGCCGCCGGGGCTCATCGCGTACGTCGATGATCAACCCGCCGGATGGACACGGGTAGGACCCCGTGCGGCGTTCCTGGCGTCCAGGGCAATAAGGCTCTCGCCAGAGTGCTCACCGACGATGATGACGGAGTCTGGTGGGTCACGTGCTTCGCCGTCGACGGCCGTCACCGGCGATCCGGCGTCGGATTGGCGCTCCTGGAAGCTGCCGTCGAGTTCGCCCGCCAGCATGGGGCGACCGCCATCGAGGGTCATCCGGTCGACGTGGCTGGCCTGAAGGCCGACCGGGCCGCGCCATCTGCCCTGTACACCGGAACTAAGGCCATGTTTGCCGCATCGGGCTTCGTCGAAATAGCCCGCACCTATCCCACCAGGCCAGTGATGAGGCTCTCGATCTGCGCCGCACCGCGGCTTTAGTGCGCAAATCTGTTGACCCCAAACCGAGAACCCGGAGGTCAACGCGATGCAACCGCTGAAATTCAATGATCGTTAGCCAAGTCAGGAACGACCGTCGCGGTACCGCGGGCAGCAGCACGAGACGCGCGGTCCGGCGCTGGCCTCGTGCCGGGCCCGCTGATCCGGTCCGTTCCACTCGGTCATCCGCCGTGCACGGCTCGGCTTCGGGGTTAGTGGCTAATCGCGGACGCATGCGGGCGGTGGCCGCCACGGCGGCCCATCCGACCGTCGCGGTGGTCGGGGTAGAAGAACCAGGTCGCCGACGATGTTGTTGCCGAGCCGTTCGCCGATGATGTAGCTGACGGTCAGGCCCGCGTTCTCGGGCGGTCCGCCGGGCGCCTCATCGAGGATCTCGTCGGCGGTCGCGGCCGGATTGACGCAGCCGGAGCCCGGCCGTCCAGCTCAGCCTAGTCGTGAGCCGAGCCGATGCCAGGACGGTTTCCCGCCATTTACCAGGTTATGGGGCCGATCGAGGTTTTTCCAGCCGGGAAGATAGGTGAGCTTTCCGGTAGCAAGATCAAGCCTGGCCAAGCCATGCGGCATGTGCAGCAGGAGCTGGCGTACTGCCGGGTCGCTGGCGATGAGGCCGGGGTATGTTGCGCCGCTGGCCACACGCAGCAGGTGTCCGGTGGCGAGGTCGTCTGCGTAGATCCGGCCGGGGCCGCCACCCCCGGGGGATAGACACTGAAGCAGACGACGCTGCCGTCTGGGGAGATCGCGGCTAACGAGATCCATTGTGAGGGGCCGAATTGAGCTGCCCGCAGCACAGTCCGGCCCCGGTCCGCGGCCTGCCCGGGTGGGTCGCTGGCAGGAATGATCCTCACCACCGATGGGCCCAGCTGCAGGCTGTAGAGCAGGAGGCCCCCGTTGGCGCTCAGGGATACCCGTTGACTGCGCTGGACGTCGGCATGGTCCACTGCTTCATCTGCCCGGTGGCGATATTGATGATTCCTACGTGGTCCGGCCGCGCTTTCCGTTCGAAACACCCAAGGCCGGAGGAGGCCGAAGCGTAACCGAGTACCTGCCCGTTGCTGCTGACCGCCAGGTCATAGACCTCAGTCCCGGCAATGGTCGGCCGGGCCTGCAACGGGGTCACCGCGGTCGGCTGCCCGCGGCTGTTCAGCCTGAACTGATACAGCCATGACTGGCAGGGATACGGCCGATAGAGCGCCACTACCTACGTTCGGCCGTTTCGGGTCGCCACGTCGCCGATGTATGTGCGGCCATCGTGAGCACCCAGCCGTCGCAGCGACGACAGCCTGGCCGCGACGTACTCCGTGTACTCGGCGTCCCGGCTCCGGCTCACCAGGGACCGCCGCATGCTCTCACGTACTCCACAATCGCTAGAGGCGCGCAGCGTCGCATTCGGTTGTCACGCCCGTCCGGATTCAGACGGGCGGTCAGGGAAGTACTCCGGGGCCGGAGACGAGCGCGGTGCTGAGGATGGCGGTCCCTCTCTGCACACGCCCGGCCGCGGATCCTGCGGACGGGGCCAGGATGAGCTGCTGGCCCATCAGGGTGTATGTCTTCGGGTCGAGGACGAGCTGATCGATCTCGCCGCCCGCGGCCCGTGGCAGGGTGATCTGGAAGCCGATCCCGCGGCGGCCCGCAGCATCGACCGCGTGGTGATCGATGGTGACGCCCGGGATGTTGCCCAGGGCCCGGTACAGCTCGGCGGTCAGGGCCGGTGGCATCACATAGGTGGTCAGCAGTTCCTTGATGACCTCGAACTCGCGGACCGGCGCCGGCCCCCACCCGCGCAGCGGAAGGCCCGCGAGGTAGCGGTCGAGCGCAACCGGGCTGCGCGGCAGGGAGCGCAGACCGGTGTAGCTGACCGGGATCTGCCCGGCAACCCCGGTGACCACCTGGCCCTGCCCATCGGGAAGGGTGGCCGGCACCGGCTGGCCGATGGACTGACAGCCAGCGTTATGCAGGCACGGCGGGAAGGGCAGCAGCACCACCTTGCCCTTCCACAGGTACGCGGCCTTGCCGGAATCCGCCGTGGTCCATACCTGGAACGTTTCGTGCCCCGCTGGCTCGGCTGCCTTGCTCGGCGCGTAAACCAGCGTCTCCTGCCAGTACACCCACTGGCCGGGCCGCACATCTGGCCGCATCGCCGCAACGGCCGCAACGCGATAGGCGAGCTCCTTCACGGCATAGTTGGCGGTGGCGGAACGTTCCGGCCCTCCACCCTGGGTGGCCAGCGACAGGGTGACAGCGGCAGCCATGGCTGCCGCGGCCAGTCCGGTCAGGGCGAGCCTGGGACGGCTGACCGACAGGCGCCGCCCCTGCGCGCGCCGGCCATCCCGGCCACCGCCCACCACCCGGGCGCGGGTTCGCGCCATCAGCTCCTCGCCGGGCGGGGCAACCACAGCGCGGAAGTCCTCCAGCAGCTTCATCTCGTTCATGCCCTGCACCTATCTCTCACCGTCGGGGTTCACGTCGCCGAGTTCGGCACGGAGTTTGCGGCGTGCCCTGGCCAGCCGGGACGACAACGTTCCCGGCGGCACGCCCAGCGCCTGCGCCGCTTCGGTGTGTGAGAGCCCGTCGGCGACCAGCAGCAGCGCTTCCCGGTCCGCAACCGGCAGCGCCGCCAGCGCGCCCGCCAGGCGGCGGTGCAGCATCTGGGCGTCCGCCCGCCGGGCACCTTGATCGGCAACGGGTTCGGCGACCGGGTCAGCAGCCGGATCGATCCCGGTGCGGGCGATGGCGCGGAAGAACCGCACCTCATCTCGCCGGCGCTGGCTGACGAGCCGGGTCGCGATGCCGTACAGCCACGGCCGGGCGCTGGGGTGCTCCGGGTCGTAGCCGCCGCGCCGGCCGAACGCCACCAGGAACGTCTCACCGACCAGATCATCGGCTGCATCGCGGCCCAGCCGCCTTGCGATGTAGCCGTGGATCGCCGCCGCGTGCCGGTCGAACACCACGCCAAAACGCTCAGGAACCCGCCACGACTCCGCGATCAGCCTGCCGTCATCCGGCTGGCCCCGCTCAGTGCCGGGTGACTCGTGCGCGACATGCATCTGCATGACTCAATCAGGCCTCCGTGAGTTTGCCATCCTTTCCGGTTATTGCCCGATCGCCCATCTCCTGGTCTCGGCCCAGCCGGTGCGATCGCGGTGGTGCAGGGCGGCAGGCCGTACTGGGCCGGTAGACCGCGAGGTCGCTCTCCGCGTCCGGGTCGTCGTATGCGTCCACGATCGCGACCGTCTGCCATTCCCCGATGCAGCCGCGGCCAGCGTCAGGTTGTAGGCGGCCGCGGACTGTACGACCCGTACTCGACCGGGTGAGGTCGCGGGCCACGCCCTTGTGCGTGGTGACTCCGGTGCGGACCAGCACGAGGCACTGGGCATAGTTCGGCCCGGCTGGCGCGGAGCAAGCCTGTTGCACCCCGGGGCCAACGGATGGCGCCGTGCGTCGGCTCGCATGTTGACTTCGGGAACTCCGAGGTGCTGGCCATTCCTCGCGCGGCGACGCGAACAGTCGGACCAGGCGGGATGGCGCTACGAGGCCGTGCCAAAAAGGCGGTTCCGGGTGTGAGACAGAAATGTAGGAGAGTTTGATCGTGCCTGGTCACGTTCCTGACCTGAGAGAGATTCAAACTCAGGGATCCGTGCCGGGGTCCGCGGGTCCCAGCATGCCCAGGACTTCCTAGGAAGCCCCGGGCGTGCGCGGCTGGCATGCTAGGGCTGTGACCAACCGCAGGGTGAGCCCGGTCTTTGTTGGCCGGGAGGCCGAGATCGAGACGCTGGCCGGAGCGTTGGGCGACGCGGCCGCCGGGAGGCCGCAGGTGGTGCTGGTCGGGGCGGAGGCCGGCGGCGGTAAGTCGCGGCTGGTCAGCGAGTTCGCCGTCCAGGTGCGGGGCCGGGCGCGGGTGCTGGCCGGGGGATGCGTGGACCTGGGTGTGGCGGGCTTGCCGTATGCGCCGTTCACCGCAGCGCTGCGGGTGCTGGTCCGGGAGCTGCAGGCCGACGAGGTGAGGGGGCTGTTGCCTGGCGGCAATGCTGGCGAGCTGGCCGGCCTGGTGCCCGAACTCGGATCGCCGCCTGCTGGCGGTGATCCGGAGATGGCGCGGGGCAGGCTGTTCGGCCTGCTGCTCGTGCTGCTGGAGCAACTTGCCGCCAAGCAGCCGTTGGTGCTGGTGATCGAGGATGTGCACTGGGCCGACCGGTCCACTGGCGAGCTGCTGGCGTTCTTGGTCCGCAACCTGCAGCAGGCGGCCGTGCTGCTGGTGGTGACGTTCCGCACCGACGAGCTGGGACATGGCGGGCCGGTGCGGCGGCTGCTGGCCGAATTGGGTCGCCTGGACGGGGTGACCCGGCTGGAACTGAAGCGGCTGTCCCGCGCCCAGGTGGCCGCCCAGCTGGCAGGCGTCCTGGGCCGCCAGGCCGACCCTGTGGTCGCAACCGCGGTGTATAAGCGCGGCGGTGGGAACCCCTTGCTCACCGAGGTTTTGCTGAACGCTGACGGCACGGTCACCTCTGCCCTGCCGGGACCGACGCGGGACCTGCTGCTCGGCGCGATGAGCGAGCTGCCCGCGGGCTGCCAGCGGGTGCTGCGGACGGCGGCGGTCGGCGGCGCCCGCATCGAGCACAGGCTGCTGGCTACGGTGACCGGGCAGGAGGGCACGGCGCTCGATGATGCGCTGCGGCCCGCTGTCGCGGCCGGTGTGCTGGTGGCCGACGAAGCTGGTTACACCTTCCGGCATGAGCTGTTCCGCGAGGCGGTGCTGTGGGATTTGCTGCCGGGTGAGCGGGCGCGGGGGCATCGGAGTTTCGCCGAGGCACTGCAGGCCGGCCCGCTGCTCAACGCGGAAAGCCTGCACATGCGGTCGGTCCCGCTCGCGCTGCACTGGCACAACGCGGGCGAGGATGAGCAGGCACTGGGGGCGGCATGGGCGGCCGCGGCTGAGGCAGGTGCCGCATTTGCCTATGCCGAGCAGCTGCAGATGCTGGAGCTGGTGCTGGACCTGTGGCAGCGAGTGCCCGGCGCGGCTGGGCGGGTCGGCGCCGACCGGGCCGGGGTGATGGAGATCGCGGCCGAGACCGCGAGGCTGGCCGGTGTGCCCGGCCGTGGCCTGCCGCTAGTGGAGGCCGCGGTCGGCAGTCTCGGTGCGGAGCGCGATCCTGACCGGGTCGCCTCCTTGCTGCGGCTGCGCGCCGCGCTTCGGCAGCAGTTGCTGCTGCCAGGCCAGCTGGAGGATCTGCGGGCGGCGCTGCGTCTGGCCTCAGGCCCGACCCGGGCACGGGCTCAGGTCCTTGGCCAGCTCATCCGTATCTTGCGGCTCCGCGACTGTGACGAGGAGGCCCGGTCGCGTGCCGGGGAACTGCACGAACTGGCCGGACAGCTCGGTGACGAGGCCTTCCGGGTCGAGGCGCAGATCCGGCTGGCCCACTTGGGCACGCATGAAGGCCGTGACATTCTCCCGGACCTGGAGGAAGCGGCGGAGGCTGCGCGGCGGATCGGGTCTGGGCCGCTGGAACTTCTGGCCCGGGTGGAGATCACCATCGCGCTGCAGGCCCAGGGCGAATACGACGCCGCAATCCAGGCCGGACGGGCCGATCTTGCCCGGGCCGGGCAGCTTGGCCTGGCCCGGTATGTGACAGCGCCGATCGCCGCGGGCCTGGCCGAGTCGCTGACTTTGGCGGCCCGCTGGGACGAGGCTCTCGACGTGATTGAGGAAGGCCTCGTCCTGGATCCCGCGCCATTCGGCCGCGAGCTCCTGCAGGTAAGCCGGGGACAGATCGCGGCCGCGCGGGGTGACCTGGAGACAGCGGTGCTGGTGGTGGGAGAACTTCGGTCGCTGCCCGCCGCCGAGGCAGAGACTCACCGTGCGCTGCAGCTGGCCCGGCTGGACATCCAGGCCCGGATTGCTGAGGGGGACCTTAATGGTGCGCTTGACGTCGCGGGAACGGTCCCCGGCGCGCGCGGACATAACCCCCAATATCTATGGCCTCTGCTGGCTGAGGCGATGCGTGCCTCCTCCGACGCGTCGGTTAGCGGCCTTGGCGGGAGAACGGGCGGTCTGGCTGACCTGCAGGACGCGCTGGCCCGGGTGGCGGCAGGTACCGCGCAGCCGGGCCCAGTGGAGCGGGCGCACGCGGCAATGTTTGCCGCCTATGCGTCCCGCGCGGGCGGCCAGCCGGATCTGGTGGTCTGGGATATTGCCGCGACGGCCTGGGAGAGGATCGGGCAGCCCTATCCGCTGGCCCGCGCGCTGCTGCACAGCGCCGAGACGGCCCAGACTTACCGGGACCGGGACGGGGCCGCGGCCCGGTTGCGCCAGGCGGCGGAACTGGCGACCCGGCTGGGCGCCCAGCCGCTGCTACAGCAGATCACCCAGCTCGCGCGGCGGGCGCGGGTCGACCTCCCGCACGCCGTGGGCCAGGCCGGGCCGGTGACACCGTTCGGGCTGACCAGCCGCGAGTTGGAGGTCCTGCGGCTGGTCGTGGCCGGGCGGAGTAACCAGCAGATCGCGGGTGAGTTGTTCATCTCTCCCAAAACCGCCAGCGTGCACGTGTCCAACCTCCTCGGCAAGCTCGGCGTCACCTCCCGGGTGGAGGCGGCCGCGACCGCGCACCGGATGCACTTGCTCGACACAGGCTGACCGGCCGCCCAGGCGCAAGCCGGGGTGCCCGGGTGAGCGTGGCTAAGTGTTTTCCTACCGGAATGGCCTGGGCTGGGCCGCCGGAATAGGGCTGTCGCCCGATACGGCACCGGCGTTCTTACCGCGAGTCTGTGTGGTGTCCGGCGATCACCGTCCTGTCGGCCACGCCGATGCTAGGCGAGCCGATGCGCCGCACAGCGCGCCGGCCCGGCATTGGGCGCGCTAAGGATCACCCTGGTCACCGCCTGACGCGCAAGAAGAAACGAAGGAGATGACAGTGCACTACAAGCTGGAGCTGGTGCTGATCCCGGTTTCCGACGCGGACCGGGCGAAGAGGTTCTATGTGGAGCAGGCGGGCTTCGATCTGCTCGTGGACACCGAGACCGGCCTGCCGGGGCAGCGGGTGGTGCAGGTGACCCCGCCCGGGTCGGCGTGCTCGATCGGGTTCGGCACCGGCGGGACCGCCGCCGAGCCGGGCTCGCAGCAGGGCCTGCACCTGGTGGTTCCTGACATTGTTGCTGCCCGCAGCGAGCTCACCGGCCGGGGCATCGAGGTTGGCGAGGTGCGGCACATCGCCGACGGTGCGTGGACGCCCGGCCCGGACCCGGGCCGCAGGGACTACATGTCGTTCGCCGAGTTCGCCGACCCTGACGGCAACCTGTGGCTGCTCCAAGAGGTCCGGCGTGAGCGGCAAGGACAGGAAGAAGACGACCGGTGATGGAGCTGCCCGCCGATGTCCATGCCCTGTTCGAGGCGCCCAACTACGCTCATATCGCCACGCTGCTGCCAGACGGCGGCCCGCACAGCGTACCCGTCTGGGCCGGCATCGAGGACGGCATGATCGCCGTCCTCACCTCTCCGGGCTCGCGCAAGGCGCGTAACCTGGCCGCCGACCCGCGGGTGGCGATCTCGGTCAGCGACCGCAACCAGCCCTACGCGATGGCGCTGGTACGCGGCCGGGTCACGGCCCGCCTGGACGGCGAGCCGGCCTGGGACATCATCGACCGCACCTCGCGCAAGTACACCGGCCAGCCGTACCCGCTGCGCACCGACCGGGTCGTATTCCTGATCGAGCCCGAGCACGCCGGCGCCCAGGCCTTCGGCTGACCGTGACGCCGACGTCATGGCCACAGCATCCAAGGAGCACCGATGAACACCAGCGAACGGGCACTAGAAGACGAGGAAGCCCGCCTGGCCGCCGCGTCGCTCGCCACGGGCGACCCCACCGGGTGGTTCGACCGGCTCTACACCGCCGGGGCCGCCGGACGAGTGCCTCTCCCGTGGAGCCGCCGCGAGCCCCACCCGCTGCTCACCCAATGGGCGCAGCACCACCATCTGGCCGGCCAGGGGAAACGGGCCATCGTACCCGGCTGCGGGCTCGGCGCCGACGCCGAATACCTCGCCGGGCTCGGGTTCGCCACCACCGCCTTCGACATCTCCCCAACTGCAATCCGGCTCGCCCGGCACCGCCACCCGGACTCGCCCGTCGAGTACGCCACCGCTGACCTGCTGTGCCTTCCCCGGCCCTGGCTGCGAGCATTCGACCTAGTAGCCGAGATCATCACCGTGCAGGCCCTGCCCCGAGCCGTGCGGCACCAGGCCACGACCAGCGTGGCCCGGCTGACCGCGCCCGGCGGCACCCTGCTGGTCATCGCCGCAGTCCACGACAGCACCACCGAACCGCAGCCGGGGCCGCCCTGGCCGCTCACCCGCGCCGAAATCGGCCAGTTCGCCGCCGACGACCTAACCCCAGCGGCCACAGAGATCACCCCCATGCCCGACGGGTCCGGAGAACGCCGCTGGCGCGCCGAGTTCCACGCCGACGAAAACAGCGCCCAGGCTGGCTCGTTACAGCCGACTCGGTGATTTCTGCCCGTGGGAGGAGATCTGGCAACAGCCACGCATCCAACCAGACGCGGCCTGACCTGGCATCTGAGCAGGCCACCACACTCAGACCGCTGACCAGGATGTGTTACCGGCCAGTCACCTACATTCGTCCCACACCCGGCGGTTCCAGAGCCGACGAGGATTGTCGGCGGCCACCAGTACCGTGACTCGCGTGAGCGGCACAAGGCGGGAGTTACACCGGCTCGAGCTAGAGCCCGAAGTTCGCGAGTGGTTGGACAGCCTCAGCGACTCTGACTACAAGCGAGTCGACGAGATCGCCGGGCTGCTGGCGGAAAAGGGCACCGGACTCGGTGGGCCGTGGTCCGATCACTTGGAAGGCCAGATCTGGGAGCTGCGGCTTCGGCTTGCCCGGGTGGCAGTGAGGGTAACGTATTGGTGCAGACCAGATGGCATGATCGTGATGCTGACGGTGTTCCATAAGACCCGTCAGCACGACCAGCGGCAGATCGACCGGGCTGTCCGCGCCCAGCAGGCATGCGAGCGCGAACACCGCCGCCCGGCGGAACAGACCTACGAGAGGTAGGCGTGATGACCGGCTATCACACCCGTTGGGTGCAGCCGACTGCCGAGGCCGACGACCCCGAACGGATCGCAATCCGCGAAGCGCTCGCGTTCGGCAAGGCCGTCTACGACCGGCGCACCGCCCTGTCGATGACCGTAGCCGAACTCGCCATGCGCGCGGGCATGACCGTCGATGAGGTCGAGTGCATCGAGGAGGGCGGTACTGAGCCCACCGTCGCACTGCTTCGCCGTCTGGCTGCTGCCCTTGACGCCGACGTTCGCCTCACCCCCGGCCACGACTTGGGCTCGGTCGGCTTCGAGACCCACGCTGCCTGACCACTACCCAGACCCGGCCATTCATGGCACGCCCAACGCTACGAAAACCGGGTGGCGCCGACAGATCATTCGAGGCCATCCAGACGGGCGAGGCGGATATGCATATCGTGCTGTTCACCGTATCTGCGGATGTCAGTGAGGCTGGGTTCGGGGACCTCGAGCTGGCGGCATAGCGCCGTAACGCGCTCGCGAAGGTCCGCCTTGGTGGTGACGTCTGGGCTCTGGGTCATCGCCAGCGCTCGATCCATGACGGCGTGGTGCCGCTGTCTGGCATCGTCGGACCAGAGCTGGACGAAGTAGTGCTTGTGCAGTCGGTAGGAACCAAGCTGGCTGAGCCCGAACCTGGCGGACGGACCGAACGCGTCGCTTCGTAGCGTCGCACGCCACACGCCATTGGGAAGACGCTGCAAGGTACCGCGCCCGACGTCGCTGTCGGCGAGCCAGGCGGTCCAGATGTCGCGCGGATCGGACTTTTCTTCCGCGTCGATCATGTGGTGTATCGCTGGGACGTGACGGCAGGCATCCTCGAAGAACGTGTCCCGTTCCGCGGCCCGCGCAGTGTAGACGAAAAGGCCGCTCTCGGCGGTTTCGATCAGATAGGCGGGCAGGAACGCCTCGACATGCTGTATTACTCGCAACTCCCGGAGCTGAGCCGGAAGGTTGAAGTCCGCCCGATCGCTGCGAGTGGCCAGCTCAAGAAGGACTTCCTCGCGGAACGGGGTCCAGGCAAGCAGGGGCGCGAAGTGTATTCGGCCATAGACCGCGTCCTCGGGCAACTTGGTGGTAGCGAAGATCGGGACCGAACCCTCGTAGTACCGGCGTGGCAGCGGCCGCGCGGTGAACTGATCGATGTAGATGTCCTGGCGGCTTTCCTTGGGCTCGTAGCGGATTCCGGCATGCGCGGAGCGGAGCCCAAGGTCGGTCAGGCGCACCGTTCCATCTTCGTCTTCGTGCATGTGCCCAATGGCTGAGAGGAACGCCAGACAGCGCCGGGTCAGGTCGGTCGGAACACCGAAGAACGAACTGAGCGAGGCGGCGTCGGCGAATCCGGCCTCGGCGACGGCTCTTTCCAGAAAGCGGTCGATCACGTCGTAGTTCTGTTCGTCGTAGACGCTGGCTGCCGTCTCCACCTGCCACAGGGGCCAGAGCACCGGGAACAGCCGCAACGGCCGTGCATCGGGGATGGCGGTTGCGTCCTCGATGGCGCGGAGGACCGGATAGACCCTTCGGCCTCCCGCCGTCGTCATGGGCCTTCCAGGCGTGTGAGCTGATCTGCAACCTCGCGCGAACGCCTCAGATCGCCGGACTGGCGCAGGTGGGTGGTCATCGAGTCGAACAGCGCGGCGAACGCCTCGTCGCGTGCCTCGCTGAGCGTCGTGCTGTCGCCGACCAGGACGAGCTGGCGCCGGGCCCGCGTGATGGCCACGTTGATTCGCCGCAGTTCCTTGAGGAAGCCGATATTCCCTCGGGGGTTGCTGCGGGTGAAACCGTAAATAATCAGATCCCGCTCGCCGCCCTGGAACGAGTCGACGGTGCCGACGCTATCGGCGACGGCGGCACCATCACCGAGCGCGGCCGTCAGCAACGCGGTGACCCGGCGAGCCTGGGCGCGGTAGGGAACGATCACCGCCCAGCCCGAATACCAACGGGCACATCCGGTGACGAGCTGTGTGATCAGCCTGGCTTCCATCGGCAGGCCCACCGCCGCGCTGCTACGTCGTCTCGGCTGCTGCGCTCGATGACGACGTTCGCCTCACCCTGGCCCATGACTGGGCTCAGTCGCCTTCGAGGCCCATGCTGCCCGGCCTCCTTAGCCGAAGTTACGGCGCTGGAGAGGAGCGATCGAGTTGGTGATCTACGGAGCCAGGGTTTGCGGCAACCGGGTGCTCGACTGCTGGCTAGACGCCCGTTGGGCACGGCCGGAAGACCTTGCCGTCGAGGTTGACATCGAATTTGACCGCGGCAAACCCGTCGGGCGGCGCGTACACGCGGGCGCAGAAGGTGGTGAACCGCCGCTTGTACGCGCAGCTCTGCCCCGGGTTGCACACGTAGTGGTCCTCGACGTACTCGGCCTCGCCGACCCATTTGCCGGTCGGCTGGTGGGCCGTGCGCGCGGTCGTGAACACGTCCCAGCTGGGGCAGCCGCCGTAGGTGTAGCACTCTTCCACCACGGCCCCGTCGGTGTAGCGCGCGCCCCACCGAGCCAGCAGGGGCGAGTTCTTCCACAAGACGGTCATCCCGTACCGGTGCACTAGGTTGTCCGCGTAGGCGAGGTAGTTCTGCGCATCGCCGGCGGTGAGGTAGAAGCCGGTGGTGGACGCGGGGTCGAAGCTGTCGATGTCGTCGAGCTCGACCGCGTCGAAGCCCTTCCTCGCACACATGGCGATCCGCTCGTTGAGCATGGGCTTGAGCGCGTCGAGCTGGCGGAAGTCGACCCACCTCTCCTCCGGGTAGCCAAAGTAGATTTCCCCGAGCGTGCTGGCCGGGAAGAAGCGCCCATACGGCGCTGTGCTTCCGTCGGGCCGGTAGTCCTCCCACGCCAGGTCCAGGTAGCAGACGGCCCTCGGGTGTGCCAGCGTGCTGGCCTGCCAGGCCGTGTGGATCTGCCCGATCTCGCCCGGCGTGGTCAGGAAGCCGTCAATGTCGTAGATATCGACCGCGCGCCGGCCGGTCCGCTCCAGCGGGGTCACCCGGCCGATCTGCCAGTCCCAGCGCATGGGGTGGCCGGTGCGGTCCAGGTGGGGCGGGTACCAGCAGGACCCGCCGGACGGCCTGGCGCAGGGCACGGGGGCGGGAAGCGGGACCACCCGCCAGCGGAAGGACAGCACCGTGTCCCCGGCCGCGTCGGCAGTGAGCACCTCGACGCGGTGCCCGGCCACGCCGAGCTTACTGGTCTCGAACACCCTGCTGGCGGGCATCGGCTGCCACGGCCCGCTGTCAACCCGGTAGCGCTGCGACACCGGCCCATCCGCCGCGTTGTAGTGCGGCGGGCTGACTTGGAAATACTCCTGGGTTGAGCCGGTCTGCCGCTCGGGCAGGCCGTTCCGGAACCCGCTTACGGGCGGCCGGGCGGCGGGGTAGCGCCCAACCATACGCCCGGCCGTGTAGCTGCGCGAGGCGTGGATGACGCTGAACGCGAAGGTGGCCGGGTCGGTCTCGACGACCTCGGTGGCCGTCTCGGTGACCTTGAGGTACTTCCCGGTGTCGGCGTGCCCGGCGATGTACTGTCGCGCGGCGAAGGGTGTCACCGTGGAGTCCGCTGCCTTCACGCAGTGCGTGCCCTGGCCGCTGGACCGGGCGGCACACGCCTGCCATCCGTAGCCGACCTCGAAGCTGAGCAGCGTGTCCCCGGGCGGCAGCTGTCCGGGCCGCCAGGACAGCCCGGCCGCCCGGACCGGTGAGCCGTCGCGCGGCAGGCCGGCTACCCGCAGCGCGCCCTGGGGAACCGGTGGTCCGATCACGGCTCCGGCGGACGGGGCGGCTGGGGAGCCGCGTGCGGCGCTGGCCGTGCCCGCCATGCCCAGCGGGACGGCCAGCGCGGCCGCGGCCAGCCAGGCCAGGGGCCGCCAGGACGTCACCTTGCGCGTCATCGCGGCGAGCCCGCTCGCGGCCGCCTGCCGATCATCGGCGACGGCCTCGTTGATCGCCAGCAGGAACCGGTGCTGACCAGCCGGGAACACGATCCCGAGAGCTTGGCATCGGCTCTCATTGCTTTCGTTCTCGCTCGGATGAGCGGATATTAGAACACACTCGTGCGCCAGGCAAGTCTGTTTATGGTCGTTAATCTTGCTGTCTGAGCGGCCCGGACGGTAGATTCACCTCGATGCGTGCCATCACGAGCGAGATCGCCAGCCAGCCCACGCTGTGGCGGAAGGCTGCGGCGATGGCCCCGGCCGTCGTAGGACGGCTTCCGGCCCCCGGCGAGCCGGCCGTCGCGATCGGCTGCGGGACCTCCTACCACATCGCGCGGGCATACGCGGCGCTCCGCGAGGAAAGAGACCTGGGCCTGACGGACGCGGCCATCGCCTCCGAGTTGCCGCCGCACCGGACCTATGGGCGGGCGGTCGCCATCTCACGATCGGGCACCACCACGGAGGTCCTGCGCACGCTCGAGAGGGTCAAGGGAAGGATCGCCACGGTCGCGGTCACGGCCGTCCCGGATTCGCCGGTCGCGTCGTGCGCCGACGAAACCGTCGTGCTGGATTTCGCGAACGAGCAGTCGGTCGTCCAGACGCGCTTTGCCACCACGGCGCTCGCGCTGTTGCGCGCGCACATCGGCGATCGGCTCGAAGCCGCGATCGCCGACGGGGAGGCGGCGCTGGCCAGGGCGCTGCCAGCAGAGCCCTCGGACTTTGAGCAATTCGTGTTCCTGGGGCAGGGCTGGACCGTCGGCCTCGCGCACGAGGCGGCGCTCAAGCTGCGCGAGGCGGCCTCCGCGTGGACCGAGGCGTACCCGGCGATGGAATACCGCCACGGCCCGATCAGCGCGGCCGGACCTCGGACCCTCGTGTGGGCCATCGGGCCCGTCGATCCGGACGTGATCGCCGACGCGGCGGAGACCGGCGCTACCATCGTCGGCCAAGGGTCAGATCCGATGGCCGAGCTCGTCTTCATCCAGCGGATGGCCGTCGAGCTCGCCGAGGCTTGCGGACTCGATCCCGATCGTCCGAAGCACCTGACTCGTTCGGTCGTGCTGCCGTGAGCTGCGCACGGCCATGCGGGAGGTCCTGATCGTGGCCGAGGTCTCCTTCCACGAGGTCACGAAGGTCTTCCCGAACGGGACGACGGCGGTTGACGCGCTCACCTGCACCATCAGCGACGGCGAGTTCATGGTCCTGGTGGGGCCGTCCGGCTGCGGGAAGACAACCGCCCTCCGGATGGTCGCGGGACTGGAGGAGCCGACGGCCGGGGCGGTCGCCATCGGTGGAGAGGTCGTGAACGGCGTTTCTCCTCGGGATCGCGACATCGCGATGGTGTTCCAGAGCTATGCGCTGTATCCGCACAAGACCGTCGTGGAGAACCTGGCCTTCGGGCTCCGGCAGCACAAGGTGCCGAACGCCGAGATCGCGGCGCGGGTCAAGGAAGTGAGCTCGCTCCTGACCCTCGATGAGCTCCTGGATCGCAAACCCGCCCAGCTGTCAGGCGGTCAGCGGCAGCGCGTGGCGATGGGGCGTGCGCTCGCCCGCAAGCCCCGCGTCTACCTCCTGGATGAACCGCTCTCGAACCTGGACGCGCAGCTTCGGACCCAGCTCCGCGCCGATCTCAAGCAGCTGCATGAGCGCTTCTCCACCACGACCATCTACGTCACGCACGATCAGGTCGAGGCCATGACGCTCGGCGCGCGCATCGGCGTGATGTCCGGCGGGAAACTGCTTCAGCTCGGGACGCCACAGGAGATCTACCGGCGCCCGGCGAATGTGTTCGTGGCCGGCTTCATCGGCAGCCCCCCGATGAACCTGCTCAGCGCCGCCTCGACGGGCGGCCGCGTGGATGCGGGCGATCTCGTGCTGGAGGTCCCCGGCGCCCCCGGCGGCGATCTGGTCGTCGGCGTGCGGCCGGAGGCCCTGCGCCTGGCGACGGGCGCCAGCGAAGAGCAGACCATGCAGGTGCGCGTAGAAGTCGTGGAACTGCTCGGCCACGAGACGATCGTCTACGGGAGCATTCGCGGTCAACGCGTCGCGACCGCCTCCACCGCCCCCGGGATCGCGTCCCTGCCCCCCGGACGGGCGATCGTCGTCGCCCGCCTCGACGGCCGCCGCCAGCCTGAGGTGGGTGAGACGATCACTGTTGGGATGTCACCGGAAGACTTGCACCTCTTCGATGCCGCGTCGGGCGAGGCGGTGGCCCGGTCCAGGCCCCTTCCCTCTCCGCACCTGGCCGGATCCTGAGGACGGTCACGGTGCGGCAGGCGGAGCGGCTGGAGACGATCCTGGAGTGGCTGTCCGGGAACGGCAGCGTCTACGTCGCCGTCATCTAGGACGAGCTGGGTGTGTCGGCGGCTACGGTCCGCCGTGACCTGTTCTTCCTCGAGGACGCCACCACCGTCTGACGCTCGTGCCGGTGGCCACTTTCCACAGAAGCCGCCGAGGGCCCCAGCCGGCACACGCCCCGGACCCAGTTCTCTCGCAAGAACTGCTCCGCCTTGCTCATTTGAGGCATACATGGAACACTCTCGCTCATGATCCGGGTCACTATCATCGGTGCCGGCAGCGTGGAATTCACCCGCAATGTAGTCGCCGACCTGTGCTCGTTCCCGGAGCTTCAGGGCCAGGTGACCATGGCCCTGCACGACATCGACCCGGACCGTCTCGCGTACGCGGAGCGCGCGGCCACGTCGATCGTGCGGCGGACCGGCGCCGGGCACCGGGTGGAGGCGAGCGCGGAGCGCCGACCCGCCGTGGAGGGCGCGGACTACGTGATCAACGAGATCCAGGTCGGGGGGTACCGGCACACCCTCATGGACTTCGAGATCCCGAAGAAGTACGGGGTCCGCCAGACGATCGGCGACACGATCGGGATCGGCGGCATCTTCCGCGGGCTCCGCACCATCCCCGTCGCGGTGGGCATCGGCAACGACCTCGACGAGCTAGCGCCGGACGCCCTGCTGCTGAACTACACCAACCCGATGGCCATGGTGCCGTGGGCCATCTACGAGGGCACCCCGTTCACGAACGTGGTCGGCGTCTGCCACTCGGTCCGGGACACCCACGCCTTCCTGGGCGCCACCGTCGGCGTGCCCGAGAAGGACATCGCGTTCCGCACCGCCGGCTTCAACCATCAGTGTTTCGTCCTGCGGTTCCGTCACCGTGGCACCGGCGAGGACCTCTACCCGCGGCTCCGGGAGGTGATCGAGGCCGACCCGGAGGGGCTGGGCCGGCGGGTACGCGTGGAGATCTTCCGGCGCTTCGGCTACTTCCCCACTGAGTCCAGCGAGCACTCGAGCGAGTACGTCCCCTGGTTCCTCTGCCACGACGACCAGGTCGAGCGGTTCCGGTGCGAGATCGACGACTACCTGCGCCGCAGCGAGCGCAATCTCGAAGATTGGGAGCAGACGACGGCGGCGCTGGACGCCGGCCAGGAGCTTGAGGTCGAGCCCGCGTCCGAGCTCGCTTCCGAGATCATCCACTCGCTCGAGACCGGCACCGCCCGTGAGACCTACACGAACGTGCGCAACGGCGGCCTGATCGACGGGCTTCCTGGCGACGCCTGCGTCGAGGTGCCGACCCTGGTCGACAAGAACGGCGTCCAGCCCACGCGGGTCGGCGCCATCCCCCCGCAGTGCCTCGCCCTGAACCGGACTTTCCTGAACGTGGTGGAACTGACGGTCCGGGCGGCGCTCGAGCAGCGGCGCAGCCTCGTCTACCAGGCCGCGCTCGTCGACCCGAACACGGCAGCCACCCTGACCACCCGGCAGGTCGTTGCGATGTGCGACGACCTGATCGAGGCCCACGGTGACCTGATGCCAGAGGGCATCCGGGGATAGAACTGACCGCAGGCATGACCGCCCCCGCTCCTGACCTGCTGGAGGAGCCCACACTCCGGCAGGTCCTGGGCAGTCCCCTGCTCCGCAGCGAGGATCACGCGCTGCTCACCGGGGCGGCCCGGTACCTGGACGATGTCCCCTGCGAAGGGGCGCTGCACGCGGTGTTCGTCCGGTCCCCGGTGGCACACGCGCTCGTCTCGTCGGTCGATGCGGACGAGGCCCACGCGATGCCCGGTGTCGTCGGCGTGTTCACCGCAGAGGACCTGGGCCGGCTGCGCCTGCCGCCCGTGGAAGATAGTCCCGCTGTCTTCGCCCGGCCGCTGCTCGCCATCGGCCGGGTTCGTTTCGTCGGCGAGCCGGTGGCCGTGGTGGTGGCGGAGACCAGGGCGCAGGCCACGGATGCGGCGGACGCGGTCGCCGTGGATTACGAGCCCCTGCCTCCGGTGATCGACCCCGAGGCGGCGCTGGAGCCCGGCGCGCCGGTCCTGTTCTCCGGCCACGGCTCCAACCTCGCGATTCGCGTCGACGATGTGGCCGAGGACGACGGCGCCCTCGAAGGTGCCCAGATCATCGTGCGGGCCCGGTTCGTCAACCAACGGGTGGCGCCGGTGCCGATGGAGCCCAATGGCGCGCTGGCCATCGCCGGCGCCGCCCCCGGCGAGCCATCGGTCACGCTGTGGGCCTCGGTGCAGGCGCCCCACGACACGCAGCGCATCGTCGCCCAGGTGCTAGGGCTGGACCCTGGCCGGGTGCGCGTCCGCACCGCGACGGTGGGCGGCGGGTTCGGCGGGAAGATCCCGACGTACCCCGAGCATGTGGTGATCGCCTGGCTCGCCCGGCAGCTGGGCGGCGCGATCCGCTGGTCGGAGACGCGCAGCGAGAACATGCTGGCGATGACCCACGGCCGCGGGCAGGTGCAGCACGTCGAGCTGGGCGCCACCCAGGACGGGCGGGTGACGGGGCTGCGCGTCTTCGTGATCCAGGACATCGGGGCGTACGCCAGCGAAGCCGCGACGCTGCCGCCGCTGACCGGCCTCATGGCCTCGGGACCGTACCGCATCCCGAGGATCGACTTCCACGCGGTCTCGGTCGTGACCACCACCACCCCGGTGGGCGCCTACCGGGGCGCGGGCCGCCCCGAGGCAACGTGGCTGCTGGAGCGCGCCCTGACCATGCTGGCGGCCGAGCTCGGGATCGATCCCGCGGAGATCCGGCGGCGCAACTTCATCCCGTGCGAGGCATTTCCTTACCGCACGCCGACCGGCGCCAGCTACGACAGCGGGGACCCGGGCCGTGCTCTTGATGCCGCGCTTCGCGCGGCCGGGTACCCGCAGCTGCGCCAGGAACAGGCCGCACGCATCGGCCGCGGGGAAACGTGCCAGCTCGGCATCGGTATCTGCAGCTACATTGAGGTCACGGGCTGGGGAAGCGAGTTCGCTTCGGTCGAGGCCGGTGACCAGGGAACGTTCACCGTCCTGACCGGGACCAGCCCCCAGGGGCAGGGACACGAGACCGCGTGGGCGCAGATCGTGGCCGACACCCTCGGCGTCCCGTTCGGCGCCGTCACAGTCCGGCACTCGGACACGCTGCTCGTCCCGCGCGGCGGGGGGACGATGGGGTCGCGGTCCCTCCAGGTCGGCGGCTCGGCCGTGTTCCGGGCCTCGGCGGCTCTGCTGGACAAGGCGCGGCGCCTGGCGGCCCATCTGCTGGAGGCGAGCGAGAACGACGTGCGCAGCTTCGACGGCCGGATCGGCGTCAGCGTGTCCCCGGAGCTGTCACTGTCGTGGGGCGAGCTCGCCGCCGCCGCCGCCGACCCGTCATCGCTGCCGCCCGGCATGGAGACGGGGTTGCGGGCGCAGGCCGACTTCGAGATGGAGGATTCGACCTACCCGTTCGGCGCGCACGTCGCGGTCGTCGAGGTCGACACCGAGACCGGGAAGGCGAAGCTGGTCCGTCACGTCGCGGTGGACGACTGCGGGCGCCGCATCAACCCGATGCTCGTCGAGGGACAGATCCACGGGGGGATCGCGCAGGGCGCGGCCCAGGCGCTGTTCGAATCCTTCGTCTACGACGAGCTGGGCAACCCCCTGACATCCAGCCTCGCCGACTACGCGATGCCAAGCGCGGCAGATCTGCCCGCGTTCATCACTGCCGCGCTGGAGACCACCACCGACCGGAACCCGCTGGGGGCCAAGGGCATCGGCGAGGGGGGAACCATCGGGGCCGGACCGGCGGTCCACAATGCGGTGATCGATGCGGTCTCCCACCTCGGCGTCCGCCACATCGACATGCCGGTCAGCCCGCAGCGGGTCTGGCGGGCCATCCAGGATGCGCAAAGCGCTGCACCAGGCGATCCCAGGAAAGGAGGAGGGGATGGAGCGGCCGGACCTGAACGGTTTGATCGCGGCAATCGTCACGCCCATGCGGAGCGATCTGTCGATCGACGAGGAGTCCCTCCGAAGATACGTTGACTGGCTCGTCGGCCAGGGAGTTCTCGGGCTGGCTGTGAACGTGGACACGGGTGAGGGGGCTCACCTGTTCCCGGAGGAGCGGCTGCGGGTGCTGGAGATCGTTGTTGAGGAGGCCGGCGGCCGGGCCCTGGTGGTCGCCGGGCTCGCGGCTTCGTTTACCGAGCAGGCCCGCCGGCTGGCCGCCGACACCGCCCGGGCCGGGGCGGACGCCCTGCTCGTCTTCCCCATCCCCGCCTACCAGGGCGAGCCGCTGGACCCCGAGATCCCCGCCTCGTACCACCGTGCGGTGGCCGGGGCCTCCGGCCTTCCCCTCATCGCCTTCCAGCTCCAGCCCGCGCTGGGCGGGGTGAACTTCGCGAACGAGACCATCGAGCGCATCATGAGCGTCGAGGGTGTGGTCGCCATCAAGGAGGCGTCCTTTGACGCGAAGCGGTTCGTGGAGACCGCGCGGCTGGTGAAGTCGCTGCCGTCGGTCCCCACCGTCCTGAACGGCAACGACAATTTCCTGCTCGAGGCGTATCTGCTTGGGGCCGAGGGCGCGCTGCTCGGTTTCGGCACGCTGGCCGCGCGCGAGCAAGTCCAGCTGCTCCGGGCCGCGCGCGATCATGATCTCCCCCGTGCGTTCGAGCTCAGCGGCATGCTGCAGCCCTTGTGCGACGCGATCTTCGCCCCTCCCGTCCGCGACTATCGCGCCCGCATCAAGCACGCGCTCGTGCGCCTGGGGATCATCGACGAGGCCCACGTCCGCCCGCCGCTGCTCCCGCTGTCCAGGGATGCCCGCGACCTCGTGGACAGCGCGCTCAAGGAAGCGGGGCTGGCCTAGTGGGCCTGCGGGGAGTGGGCGTGTTCCTGCCCACGTTCGCGGGAGAACACGGGCGCACCGGAGGTGAGCTGGCGGCGTTCGCCCGGCGCGCTGAGGACTTGGGGTTCGACTCGGTGTGGGCGACCGATCACCTGCTCCACCAGAGCAGGTTCTACGCGGTGCCGTGGCTTGATCCGATTCTCTCGCTCACCTACGTGGCCGCGACGACATCGCGGCTGCGCCTGGGCACCTCGGTCCTCGTGCTGCCGACTCGCCAGCCGGTCGTCCTCGCCAAGCAGGTAGCCACCCTCCAGGCCCTCGCCGACGAGCGGTACATCCTGGGCGTGGGGACGGGCTGGGACGACCGGGAGTTCCAGGCCGTCGGGCAGCAACGGGCGGAGCGGGGCGGCCGGACCGACGAATCGATCGCGATCATCCGCCGGTTGCTCGCGGGCGAGTCCGTGACCCATCAGGGCCGGTTCTACCAGTTCCAGAACGTGGCGGTTGGCCCGGCGATGCGCTCGCCGCTGTGCGTGTGGAGCGCCGGCGGCCGGCAGCTCCCGCACGCGGCCTCCCCGGAACGGCCCGTGCTGGCGCCGCCGGTGCTTCGGCGGATCGTCGCCTCGGACGGGTGGATCGCGCGGCCCACGTCCCTTCCGTCGCAGATCTCCGAGGACCTCGCCGAGATCCGCCCCGCGCTGGCGGCGGCCGGCCGCTATCCGGGCACGTTCACGGTCGCGCACGAGAACTTCCTCCACCTGGTTCCCACCGAGGACCGGGAGCAGGCCCTCGCCGAGCAAAGCCGTGCCTACGCGGCGATCATGGGCGGCGGTCGGCCCTTCGAGTACTTCGAGCAGGTGTACCTGACGGGCACGCCGGCGGAGATCGTGGACAAGCTCCGGGCGAGGATAGCCATCGGCGTCGAATACCTGATCCTGCACACCCTCGAGCCGTCGGTGAAGCAGCTGGACCTGTGGGCGGAGCACGTTCTGCCCCACCTGGGGCTCTGATGACGAAGATCGTGCTCAACGGGGCCGGCAGCGTCGAGTTCACCAAGGAGCTGCTGGCCGACATCCTCGGCTTCGATGACCTCGCCGGGTCCACGATCGCGCTGTTCGACGTGAACCCCGAACGCCTCGAAACCGCGGCGGCCATCGCGCGGTGGACCGCGGATGCGCTGGGTGCGCCGGCCACGATCGAGCCGCATCCGGACCGCCGGGCCGCGCTCGACGGGGCGGACCACGTGATCAGCATGATCCGGGTCGGCGGGCACGAGGGGCTGAGGCTCGACTTCGAGATCCCCGGTCGGCACGGCGTGCGGCAGACAATGGCGGACACTATGGGCATCGGGAGTATCTTCCGGGCCCTGTGCACGATCCCGGCGCTGCTCGATCTGGCGCGCGACGTGCACGAGGTCGCCCCGCACGCCTGGCTCTACAACTACACGAACCCGATGGCCGCGCTGGTGTGGGCGATCTACGCGGGAACCGCCCACCAGCGTGTCGTCGGCGTCTGCATGTCGGCGGAGAACACCGCCCAGGAACTCGCGGAGCTGGCCGGTGTCCCCTTCGGGGAGATCGCCTACCTCGCGGGCGGGATCAACCACCAGTCGTGGATCCTTCGGCTGGAGCACGCCGGGCAGGACCTCTACCCGCGGCTCCGGCAGATCGTGGCGGACGACCCCGACGGGCTCGGCCGGCGCGTCCGGGTGGAGATCTTGAAGTGGTTCGGCTACTTCCCGACCGAGTCGAGCGAGCACAACGCGGACCTTGTGCCCTGGTTCCTGCCCCATGAGGACCAGGTCCGCCGCTTCCGAATCCCCGTGGACGACTACCTGCGCCGCAGCGAGCGGAACCTCGGCTCCTACGCGGAGACCCGGCGCAAGCTCGCGGCGGGCGAGCCGCTCGGGCTCGAGCCCAGCGGCGAATACGCGCCGCAGATCATCCACTCGATCGAGACGGGCACGCGCCGGATGGTCTACGGCAACGTCCGCAACGGCGGCTCGATCGGCAACCTGCCGGAGTACTGCTGCGTCGAAGTGCCGTGCTTGGTGGACCGGGCCGGGGTCCAGCCCACCCATATAGGGAGCCTGCCGCCGCAGCTCGCCGCGCTCAACCGCCTGTACCTGAACGTCTGCGAGCTGACCGTGCGGGCCGCGCTTGAGGAGCGCCGGGACCTGGTGTACCAGGCGGCGCTTCTCGACCCCAACACGGCGGCAACGCTGACCATCGACGAGATCGTCCGCGTGTGCGACGAGCTGATCGACGCGCACGGCGACCTGATCCCGGCCGGGATCCGCGGCGGCTGAGCCGCCGGGCACCCGGCCGGGAGGGCCACCGGCCCGCTACCCGCCGGCCGCGCCCGGTACGTTCAGGATCGTGTCCGCCTGCTGCGCCGCCTGATCAAGCGCGGCCTTCGGGCTGGCCCGGCCGAGGAGCACCGACGCGATGCCATTGCCGAGGGCGTTGACGACGCGTGGCCACTGCGGCAGCGTGGGCATCGCCTCCTTGGCGTTCACCAGATTCGCGGCCATCGGCCCGATGCCCGGCCACTTCTTCAGGAACTCCCGGTAGCCCGGCAGCTTGAGGATGGACGGCCGGATTGGGAGTGAGCCGGACCCGATCGACCACGCCAGCTCCTGCTTCGGTGCCGTCAGCCACTCCAGGAACGTGATGGAGGCTTTCACGTGCGCGGAGCCGTTGTTGAAGATGACCCAGTTGTCGGGCCCGGACACAGTCTGGTGGTTGGTGGTCACGGCCGGCAGCGGCACGTCCGCCCAGTCCATCTTCGCCTGGTTGAGCACCGGGACCTCCCACGGGCCGCTGACGAACATCGCCAGATGCCCGCTCGTGAACAGAGGCTCGGCGTTGTTCGCCGTCGGGTCCAGGTACACCGAATGGTCGACGGTTGACATCTCCTGCCAGAGTGTCAGGTTCGCCACGCCCGCCGGCGAGTTGAACAGCGCCTGCTTGTGGTTCGCCGACAGGATCTGCCCGCCGCGCTGCCAGAGCCCGGGGAAGAACCGCCAGGACGTGTCCAGCAGGTCCCCGCCGATGGGGTAGTTGACGCCGAAGATGTGCTTGGCCGGATTGGTCAGCTTCTTCGCGGTGGCGCGGAACTGGCTCCAGGTCCAGTTGGGGGACGGATCGGGAACACCGGCCGCGGCGAACAGCTTCTTGTTGTAGATCACCGACAGGTTGTCGATGAGGGCGGGGAACCCGATGACCTTGCCGCCGGGCGACACAGTCTGCTGCGACGCCGGGTAGAAGTCGTTCATGTTGTATCCCGGCGTGTGGATGATGTTCGCCAGGTTTACGGTCTTGCCACTCTGAGCGATGTTGGCGGCGTAGGACCCGTAGATGTACGCGATGTCGGGGGCGGTCCCGGCCGCGATGGCGGTCGTGACCTTCGGCAGCAGGTCTCCGGTGGAGGTCCCCCCGGAACTCGCCTGCACGACGATGTTCTTGTGCGTGGCGTTGAACTCGTTGGCGAGGTTGTTTATCACCGTCGTTGTGGGCGGGGTCTGGGCCGTCCAGAATTGGAGCGTGACCTTCCCGTTTGAGCTGGTCCCCGAGGGGGACGAACTCGATCCCGAGCACGCTGCCAGCAATAGGGACAACGCCGCGATTCCCGCAAGCACTATTCGCCTCATACTGGTCTCCTTATTTCGTCAGCCTTGGCGGCTGCCGGTCATCCCTTGACGGCGCCGGTGATCGCCTGGACGAACCGGCGCTGCCCGACGAGAAACACGAGCAGCACCGGTACCGTGGTCAAGGTGGTGCCGGCCATGATGGCCGACCAGTGGGTTATGTGTTCACCCTGGAACGTGGTGAGGCCCACCTGCACGGTGAACGTACGACTGGACGTGATTGCGATCAGCGGCCAGAACAGGTCGTTCCACGCGTAAATGAACGTGATGATGCCCAGGGCGGCCAGCGCCGGCCTCGCGAGCGGCAGCACGATCTTCCAGAAGACCTGGAGGCGGTTGCATCCGTCGATGCGTCCTGCCTCCTCCAGCTCTCTGGGGAACGACTGGAAGAACGCGTACATGAGGTAGATGCCCAGGGCGGATGTGAGCTGCGGCACGATGAGCGCCCCGAGCGTGTTGATGAGCCCGATGTCATGAAAGATCACAAAAGTGGGGATCACCGTCAGCTGGAAAGGGATGAGAGCCGTCGCGAGCAGCAGGATCAGCATCACGGCGGCCCCCCGGAATTGAATGCGCGCGAACGCGTAGCCGGCCAGGCTGCACAGGACCAGCTGGGCGATGACCGCGGCGCCGGAGACGATCAGGCTGTTCAGGAACCAGTAGGGGAAGTCCGAGCTGGCCAGGACGGTCGAGTACCCGCCGGTGTACAAATGGTGAGGCCAGATCGGCGGGGGGATCGAGTTGATCTCGGTGTCGGTCATGAACGACGTGAGGATCATCCAGACGAACGGCAGGATCACGATGATCGACAGGGGCATCAGGAGCAGATGCCCTCGCTGCGGCAGGTGGCGCCGCCAGCCGCTGCGGTTCATCCGCCGGTCGGCCTCTTCGATCCGGGCGCGATGCAGCGCCATGTCGGCCTCGGACACGGCCTGCAGGGTCTGCTCGCCCGTCACAGTGTGATCCTCTGTCTGCGGCCGTAGGCGAGCGCGGCCACGGTCACGATCAGGCTGGTGAAGAACAGGACGTACGCGACAGCCGCGCCGTAGCCGGCCGTGAAGAAGTTGAACGCCAGCTCCCAGATGTAGTAGACGAGCGTCAGCGTCGAATTGAGGGGGCCTCCTCTCGTGGTCGTGTAGACCAGGTCGAAGAACTGGAACACGTCGATGAGGCCCCACACCAGCAGGAAGATCGTCACCGGCCGGATGGTCGGCACGGTGACGTGCCAGAACTTCGCCCATCTGCCCGCGCCGTCGATCGACGCCGCCTCGAGGACCTCCTGGGGGATGTCCTGGAGTGCCGCAAGGTAGATCACAATGTTGAAGCCGAACTGGGTCCAGAAGTACACGATCGCCAGCACCGCCAGGGCCTGCGAGGGATCCTGGAGAAAGCCCTGGCGTGGCAGCCCCACCGCCTGCAGTCCAGCGTTCGCGATCCCGAAGTTGGGATCGAAGATGAACCCGAACAGGATGCCCTCGGCTGCCGCCGATGCCACGAACGGCACCAGGAAGCAAGTGCGGTAGAAGCCGATGAGCTTGATCTTCTGGTTCAGCAGGATCGCCACGCCGAGCCCGGCCGCCAGGCCGATCGGCAGGTACATGAGGGCGAGCAGAAGCGTGTTCGTGAACGCCTGGCGGAGCATCGGGTCTTTGGCCAGGGCGGTGTAGTTCGCGAACCCGATGAAGTGGCCGGGCGATACGAGGTTCGAGTCCGTGAGCGACAGGTAGGCCGCCCAGATCATGGGGATGAAGGACAGGCCCAGCACGATGATCACGGACGGACCCGCGAACGCCCAGCCGGTGATGTTGTTCGAGCGGCGTATGCGGCGGTTGGCTTCCCGGGCGATGGTGGCCTCGTCGAGGGTCGTGGCCATATCAGCCCTCCACCGGCTCACATGGGTCTGCGAGCGCGGAGTGAACGGGGCTGGGACGCCTCTGTTCGGGAGCGCTCGTCGCCGCTTCTGCTTTCGTTCTCGCTCGGATGTGCGGATATTAGAACACATTCGTGCGTTCTGCAAGGCTGCTTCTGATCGTTCTTATTACTGTCCCGGGCCATCAGGGCGCTAGATTCACCTGGATGCACGCCCGCCCCCGCCAGCTGCGTATCCTGGCGCGTTCGGTGTCTGTCGCTCCGCGCTGAGCCGGGCAGATCACCGTGATTCTCGTCGTCGCCCTCAACCCGGCTCTTGATGCGACCCATCAGGTGCCTGGCGTCGATTGGGCGGGCATCAACCGCCCCGCCGTGGTCCCGGGCGCAGGCCGGCGGCAAGGCCTGGGCGTGGCCGGGTGTTGCGGGCGATCGGCGTGGAGGTCTAGGTGATCCGGTTCGCGGGCGGCGGCACCGGCGAGGAGGTGAAATCCGCGCTGGGGGAGCTGGAGGTGCCGGCGCCGTTCACGCGAATCGGGGCGAGACCCGGCGCAGCTTCGCCGTGGTCGACACCGTCCGCGCCGACGCGGCCCTGTTCAACGAGTCTGGGCCGCCGGCCGCGGCGGGCGAGTTCGTCGCGTTCCGCGGCGCATATGAAAGGGCACTGGCAGGATGCACCGTCGTTGTGCTGGAAGCCTGCCGCCAGGCCTGTCGCCCGATGCGTACGCGGAGCTGGGCGCCACCGCCGTGTGCGAGGCCTTGTGCGGATCAACCCCGATCACTGCCACCACGACCAGTCCTCCAATTCAATGCAGGTGACCGTGGCGGGCATGCCTTATTTCAGTGAGCTGTGAGGCCACGACGGCCGTGGTCACCCCAGCACGCTCTGCCCGGTCACGCTCAGCCAGTCCAGCACCGACAGCCCTCCGGTCGGATTCACTCCCAGGCGGCTGGCGGGCAAAGTCCGCAACGGTGGCGACCTCGACCTTGTAAGACACCGAGGAATCCCAGGTGACCGGAACCGCACCGGGAACTTCCCAGCCGCGGCGCGCGATCTTTACCCGTCGCGGCGACTATCTCGCGACCGGCTGGCTATCCAGCTATCAGCACGTCTAATAGCGGCCACAGCCTCCGTAGGTTTGCCATCCTTCCGGTTATTGCCCGATCGCCACCTCTTGGTCTGGGGGCGCCCGACGGCGCTGGTAACTTCCGAAAAAATGCTGCATAGTCAGAAGCAGCAACCGTGCGGAGGACAGGCCGCGATGACGATCGCCATCGAGGAGAAGCGGATTCGAAGCCTCTTCGACCGGGTCGAGACCGTCGAAGACGTCGCTCGGACACTGCCCGAGGGCGACGAGCGCCGGGCAAGGCTGCTCGAGGTGTCGAATGCCGCGTTGGCGGAAGAGGGAACGATCCGCCCAGTCATAGCGGCCAGGCTGCTTGGTCTCAGCGAGAAGACCATACGGGCTTGGGTCGCGCAGGGCGTGATAGCTGTAGCTCAGCCGGCTCCGCGGCTCCTACTGGACCTGCAGAGCGTCCATACGATAAGCCATATCGTCCGGGAACTCCGGGAACACGGTAAAGACCACGACCTGCTCGATAAGGTATGGCAGCGTTTGAGCGATTCTGCGCTGCTGGAACGAACCGACCTGCAGGAGAGTATCGATCAAATGCGCCGAGGCGAGGGGCGTGTCTTGCGCCCAATTCAGGCGAATTGATCTGCCCGGAGCAGTTAGCGAAGTCTCCTCTGCCGGAGGAGCAGCTTGACCAACGAGGTCAGCACCGTCCTCAAACGGCCGAACGGGTTCCTGGTGGCCCTCGCTGCGCCGTGCGCGTGTACCTACAGGCCGGGAAAGCCGAGCAGCCCAGGAACAGGCCGAATTTGCTATTCCGTTCGACCAGCCTTCCTCGACCACACTCTGGGCAGATCTCGACGGGGATATCGCTATTCCCTGTGACGATCACGTTAGGATCTTCAAGGATTTCGATTACGAAGGGCGACATCTTTTGTGGGTGGCTGATGAGCACTACCGCTCGGCGTGCCCGGGTCAAGGCCACGTAGAAAAGACGGCGTTCCTCGGCACGCGGGAAGGCCTCAGGCGCGGGCATGGCCAGGTCGAGCACGGGGTCGTCGGCGATTGCGCTCGGGAATCCGTATGTGCCGGTGCTCAGGCCGGGAATCACTATGTAGTCGGCCTCGAGCCCCTTAGAGCCGTGCACAGTGCGGAACCTAACGTTGAGGTTTGACGGCAGGCGCCTGGGGAGGGCCTCCCGTTCAAATTGGTAGCGACCAAGAATGTCGACGCAGACCGTACCGCCGCGGCTGGGTGCGATGCTGCCGCTGGCGACAGCAGTGGACAGGTCGTCGAGGTAGGAAGCAAGTGCGGCGGCGGTGCCGTCGGCCAGAATGACCGTGACGGGCGGTCCGGAATCCTGGTGAGCGGATCGCATCGGCTTGCTGAACTGGTTCGGGTTCTTCGACACGAAGGTCCGGGCGACATCACAGATTGTCTGCGTGCACCGGAAGGTGGTCGTCAGCGCTAGCTGAGGTCCCCGGCCGTACAACGCCTCGAAGTCCGTCATCACCGAGAGGTCGACCCCTGCGAACCGGTTTATTGCTTGCCAGTCGTCACCTACCGCCATTAAGTACCGGCCGGGTGTTTTCACCAGGCCGCGGATGAGGCGGGCGCGGGCTCGGCTGACGTCCTGGAACTCGTCGACCATGATCAGGTCGTAGTCGGTGCCGATGTTCCCAGCTTCAAGGTGGTCGGCCGCCTGGACCAGCATGTCCTCGAAATCAACACTGTGGTCTGCGGCAAGTCGCCGTTCCCACTCGGCGTGGATCTGCCAGTACACCTCCAGGAACAGTTGGGTCCGGAAGCTGTTGAGGTGCGCGAGGCCACCCGCCAGTCGATGTTCGAGGTCTTCCGCGGTCCACGAGTTCGACTTGATGTGCGTCATGAACGTCCTGACGAGACCTGCGAGATCCTCGTGTTTCATGGGCTTGGCCCACTCGTCGTTTATGGGACGGTCTGGATTCCAGTCGAACGACAGCCCGAGCTGTGTGAGCTCGTCCTCAAGCCTGGTCGGGCCGTCACCGAACATGACGTCCGCCCACGTGGACTCGATAAGCGTTGTCCCGTGCCGGGTGTGCACGTCGCGCTTCCATTCCATGCCCTCGGCATAACCACGAAACTCCGGGGGAGGCTTACCGTCCCGGTCAAGTGCCCAGTGCTCGTGCCAGACGTCACTGTCGGGCGGTAGAGGTCCCACTGGTGCCGGAAGGACTCCGAGGCGTCCCGCAGTTCGTCGGCGATGCGCAGGACCATCTTCACGTCATCCCCCTGGTCCAGCCACCGCGCCAGTCGGGGCTTTTCGCCGGTGGCCCGGCCGATGATCTCGAGCCCGAAGGAGTGGAACGTGGAGGCCCGCAACCCGGACGAGTCGATCCCGGCGGCTGCAAACCGCGCCGCGACACGTTCCTGCAGCTCGGTCGCGGCGGCCTTGTTGAACGCCAGCAACAGGATGCGGTCGGGGGCGACGAATCCGCGGCTGACGGCATAGGCGGCGCGGGCAACCATCACTGAGGTCTTCCCGGATCCCGCAGCGGCAAGGACCTGGACCCGGTTGTCGAAGCACACAACCGCTCGTGCCTGCTCGTCGTTCAGCGGGGCATTCTCGATGATGTCGAAGAACGGCCGCCGCGAGGAGAGCTCACTAGCCATGATCTGTTCGTTGGCGTCGGCAACCACTGAATCCAGGTCGGCGTCTAGGAAGCCGACCGCCTTGAGCTCATCGGCGGTGAGGAATGGTTGGCACCCGGCCGCATGTACGTGATCGAGAAGCCCCGGTTCGGGACGGGCCGCGACCAGCGCGTCAATTGTCTCAATCGAGATCCATCGTTGCTTGGTGCGCGCCCCGGCGAGAACCTCAGCGACGGCGGCGTACCATTCGACCGCGTCAGCGATCGCCGGTGCCAAAGCGAGACGGCGCAGCGTACGTGAGAGGGTGGCGGCCTCGGTCTTGGTGATGCCACTGAGGTCAACGAGTGGCTGACCCTTATCGTAGAGCCTCCAGCGGAACCACCGACGCCGCACCTCGAGCCGAGCGGCGTTCGCACTGGGGATAGTGACAGAACCCGACGCTTGAGCAAGGGCCATCTCGTTGTCGGTGACGGTAACTGTCCAGCTCTTGCCTGACCACTTGTCGGCACTCATCGGCCATTGCGAGCGCCGTCATGGACGGCGGGCATCGTCATACGCCTGTAAAAACCTGCAAGAAACCTTCATACTGCGAAAACTAACTTCAGCCAACGTGTTCGTCCAGGGTCAGATTCTCCTACCCAGTGCTGACGAGCGGCCGGGAAACACGGCTGCAGTGGTCGGTGTTGTGGCTGGCGCTCGACTCCACCAGCGGCTAACCGCGCCCGGACCGCTTACCTCGAGGGCCCGGCTCTCGCGGCTCGGCTAGGAGGCGCAAGACGCAGAAGATTCTGAACGGGCCGCCGCCGGGCCCCAGGCGCCATGCGCCATGCGCTGACCCTGGTGCAGTCACGCCGGCGTCTCCGCGGAAACGCGACTGACCGTCTTCTGAACGTGACGCTTAGACTCCGGGCTGGTCACCGGCGTCGTGGCACACGGCGAGCCGGTTCGCTTGTCCTTGTGTTGCCTTCAGGACTTGCGAGCTGTCTTTCGAGGTCGGTGAAGGCTTGGATGACCGCGGGCGCCTCGAAGGCCCGGTTACGGCGGCCTACGTTCGTCTGCTTCAAGATGCCGCTGGCCAGCAGGCGGCCTATGGCCTGGTTCACGGCCGTGAACGAGCGCCCGACAAGAGCGGCCGCCGAGTTGACGGTGATGAGGGGCGCGCCCGGAAGAGCCCGGAGCAGCCGGTCGGTCGCTGAGTCGGCCCGGACGGCGCCGAGTGCCCTGCGCCAATCGTGCTGGAGCGCCTGGGTCCTAGCCTCGAAACTGCTGGCGTCATCGACGGCTCGCTTGGCTGCCGCCGCAAAACGCGCGATCCAGAGGTTCAGGCCGTCGTGAGCGGCTTTGGAGGACGCGGTGCCGCGGTATCTGGTGGCGTCCAGGCCAGCGATATAGTCGCTAGCCCAGGTGGCGAGCACGAGCGAAACCGGCAGCAGGGTTCGCGTCGCGAGCCCGCGCCTGCGCAGGACAAGGTGGATGAGTGCCCGGCCGGTGCGGCCGTTGCCGTCGACGAACGGGTGGATCGTCTCGAACTGGGCATGGGCAAGCGCCGCTTGAGCAACCGCAGGAAGAGAATCGCCGTTGCAGAACAGGCAGAGGTCTTCTAGCAGGCCGGAAACGTATTCGGGTGGCGGCGGTATGAACGCGGCGGAGCAGGGGTTATAGTCGCTTCCTCCGATCCAGTTCTGCTCATCCCGGATCACCCCAGCGTGCGCGGAGAGCCTGCTGCCGACGAGAAGCGTGCGGTGGAAAGCCAGCAGTTGATCCACCGTGATCGGGTCACCGGGGGAGACGCTTTGAATCGCTGACGACATGGCACTGATGTTGGCCAGCACCTCGATGGCGGTTACGTCGGACGACTGCTCCCCAAGTTCTAGCGCGGCTTCGGCGCGCAGCAGCCGCCGGGCACCAACCTCCAGCCCTTCGATGCGTGAGGACGCGACGCATTCGGCACGCAGCAACAGGCGCGCAAGAGCCTCGGTGTCAGCCAGGGTCACGGCTGCGGCGTCAAGCGTGGCGATCGCGCGCTCAGCGTCGGCGACATCTGCTGCCGCGTCACCATCCAGCGCTATGTTCCGCCCAGCCAGGACGTCAGGGACATACGCCTCGTAGTCGCAGGAACGCCTGTCGCGCCGCGCCAACCCGGCGCCTACGTCAGTGGTCCAGTGCTTCCGGATAACCCTCGCCATGCCCTCTCCTTATTGCGGGTTATCTTACAACCTTGAATAAGGCGATGGATTGTCGAAGCTTGAACGGGGCGCCGCCGGGGCCAGGCGCCACGCGCTGACCCTGGTGCAGCGGCCTCGATGCCGGAAGCTGATGGGATTGTCGGACTTGCCCCTGGGGCAGCCCGCATGATGATTGCCATGACCATCCACGCTGTTGTGTTCGACATCGGCGGCGTGCTGGAGATCAACCGGGACCTGGGCGTGACTGGCATGTGGGAGTCACGGCTTGGCCTGGGCCCCGGCGAGCTCAACGAGCGCATGGCTGACGTCTGGCGTGGTGGCAGCATCGGCACGATCAGCGAAGACGACGTGCGGCAGGCGGTCCGGGAACGCCTCGGCCTGGACGGCGGGCCGCTCGCGGAGTTCATGTCCGACATCTGGCGTGAGTACCTCGGCACCGCCAACACCGAGCTGATCCGGTACGTCCGCCAGCTGCGGCCGCGATGGCGCACGGGGATCCTGAGCAACAGCTTCGTCGGTGCCCGGGAACGAGAGCAGGCCGCCTACGGGTTCGAAGACCTCGTCGACGTGATCATCTACTCCCACGAGTGCGGCATGAGCAAGCCCGACCCCGGGATCTACGCCCTCACCTGCGAGCGTCTCCAGGTGGAGCCAGCGCAGATGGCGTTCCTCGATGATTCCGAGCCGTGCGTCGAAGGGGCGCGGCAGGCGGGTATCCACGCGGTGCTGTTCCAGGACAACTCCCAGGCCATCGGGGACATCGAGAACCTGCTTGCGCTGTGACGGGCCGTTGCAGGCGGCGTGGGGCATGGTTGTTCACTATGACCCGGTGAGGAGGCACCGTGGCGGCCAAGGAAAAGGTGTTCGAGATTAAGGTCGTTCCACGCGTCGACCAGCGGGGACGCCGGCACTAAGGCTCAGCCGTACCGGAAGCCCGGCGGGATCGTCGCGGTGCAGCCGACGCGGGGAGAATGACGGCTCTCGGTGGTACCGTTCCCGGCTTGGATGGCTGGGCGGTGGCCGACATAGTTACCGGTGGCCGTGCCACGCCTTATCTGTGCAAGCTGCCCGAACATGTGCTGAAGCGCACGCGGCGTACGTTTTCCGCCGACAGTGCGCTGCTAGAACTCGCTGAATCCCGCGCGGTGCCACCCGGGGACATCCTCCATGTCGGGCTGGCGATCCTGTCCGTGCTCGCCGAACTCTGTAAGAGCGACTCGCCGTCGATTCTCCGCCAGGCCGCCTAAGCGCACCGGGCGGGCAAGCATCAAGACATCAACGAACGTATGATTTGATGTGTGAGGACGACAGTGACACTGGATGACGACCTCGCGGTCCGGCTGGAGCAGCGGCGGGCGCAGACCGGGATGACGTTCAAGGAGGCGCTGAACGATGCCCTCCGGCGCGGCCTGGCAGCAGCTGACGAGCAGGAGCAGGCCGGCCCGGCACACGTCACGACGCGCCCGCTGCCGCTGGGCCGCCGGCTCATCGGCGACATCGGCAACGTGGCTGAAGCGCTGGCAGCCGCCGAAGGCGAGACATTCCGCTGATGTACCTGGTCGATGCCAACATCCTCGTCTACGCGACCGACGCCGCGGCCAGGCAGCATGACGCCTCGCGGAGCTGGCTGGATGACGAACTCACCCGGGGGCCGCGTTATGTCGGCCTGCCGTGGCCGAGCATCCTGGCGTATCTGCGACTGGTCACCAATCCCCGCATCTACTCACCCCCCGCACCCCCCGCCCAGGCGTGGCAGCGCGTCGAAGAATGGCTCGCGCGGCCCGGCGCCTGGATACCCGCGCCAGGCTCACGCCACCGTCAGGTGCTCGGCGAGATCATCGAGAACGTCGGGCCAACCGGAAACGTGGTCCCGGACGCGCACCTGGCCGCGCTGGCCCGCGAGCACGGCCTGATCATCGTGTCGACCGACACTGACTTCGGGAAGTTCGGTGACGTCGCCTGGCTCAACCCGGTGACCGGCGAAGAACGGCGCTCCTCCACCTGAGCGGCCCGCGAATCGCGTCGGCTGGCCGCGAGCCTGGCTGGGCGCTCGCCGCGCTCCTGGCCGCGGCGTTGCAGCGTCACGGAGGCCGCCGCTCCAGTACGTCTTGTACGAGGCAAGTTGCTCGCCCCGACGCAGGCGGGCAACGGGCGTGACTACAGAGGTTGAAGGGCCAGCATTTGCGCCTCGCTACGGTGGCTGGGGTTCGAAGGTGAGTCCGGTCTGGCGAGGAACCCGTCGATGAGTGAGGTTAGCTTCGGCTCCAAACTGGCCATCAACTATTTCGCCACGTCGATCTTCAAGGCAGTCGGCCCTCATGAGTTCGTCTCCGAAAGCACATAAGGCACTCGAGCCTGTTAGGGCCACTCGCGGTGCACCAATCGCACCGAGGCAGACTGTTGACGTGCGAGGCCAACACGGTCGATGGAATGTTTAGACAGCTCGCATACGCTTGAGTCGTTCGGTTGTTCCCCGAAGGAGGCACGGTGAAAGTAGCGATGCTCTACCCCGAGGTATACGACATGGCACGCTTCAAGGAGCGCCGAAAGGAGTTCCCGCCCTTTGGCGTCCTGTATCTTGCTGCCGCGATCCGCAATGCGGGCCATCAGGTAGATATCCAGAAGGTAACCAAAGCCGATTCCCCACGTGACTTATTCGGCTACGATGCGGTCGGCTTCAGCCTAGCATCGTCAGCAACATACGGAATCATGCTAGCTGCACGCCGGAGACCCGGATGGACGATAATACGCTAGTTATGGTTGGAGGAATTCATGCTAACTTCTACCCAGGCGATAGCCTCCATGACTTCGCTGCCGATGTAGTTTCTTTCGGCGAGTCCGACGATACTATCGTGCAAATACTTAGTCACTGCGATGACCGCCGGTTCGACTCGATCCCGGGAGTAATGTGGATCGAGAATGGAGTTTTACGGAGCACCCAAGCGCTTCCGGTATCAAGGGACATCAGTCATCTCCCAATGCCGGCGCGCGATCTTCTTGAATTAGAGGACTTCGTGATGACTGACCGGCTCGCTGGCCGCGACGTTCGGATGGCGCACACAATGTTCAGTCGGGGCTGCCCATTCCCATGCTCCTTCTGCGCTGCAGGAAGGACCCGCATCCAATATCGGAATGGCGAGAGTGCGCGCCGAGAGCTCGAGCACCTAATCGCCGAGTACGACATCGATGGCTTCGCCATCGTCGACGACAACTTCATTGTAAACAAGGAACGTGTCCGCGATATCTGCAGCAAGATTGCCGATCTTGATCTGCGCTGGTCTGCGCTGTCGCGCGTCGATACGATCGATGCAGCGCTCCTTAATGATATGGCCGCTTCGGGGTGCATCGAGGTGAAGTTCGGTGTCGAGTCTGGCAGTGAGCAACTCCTGCGCGCCATGCGGAAGAATACTACAAGGGAGCAGATCACTAATGCTATCCAGTGGTCGACTGACGCCGGTATCGAAGCCAAAGCGTTCATCATTCACGGCTATCCTGGCGAAAACTTCGCAACTACCCGAGAGACGATTGATTTACTCGATCGGCTGAGCGACAGAATTACCCGCGTGTCGCTATTCAGGTTCGTGCCGCTGCCTGGCACGCAGGTCTATGACAACCCTCTGGAAAGCGGCCTTCGAGGAACTCATCATTCATCCGACTGGGATGGTGACTGGGAGAAGTTTCACATTCATCACAACGATCGGCATTGGTGGGGTAGCGAGCGAGACTTCGCCGAGCTTCAAGACGCCTATGCAGAACTCGAAGCGTTTGTCGAAGAAAGATGGGGCTCGCAGAAGTAGTGGCTGCTAGCGTATGGCGGTGATGATCACACACCTATGCGCTCAAGCATCAGAAACTGTGCCGATGATCTGTGGACTGGACCCCCAGCCGCCAAGGTCTCACCGCCCTCACCGAGGAGAGATTGACCTCCGTGCGCGCAGCCGCAGAAGCATCGCTTGGGCTTCATGCAGCTCGCGTCGCCCACCATTCCAGACCGCTGCTGCCCGTACGTCTGAGTGCACCCCGCTGAGTCAGCTGCTCGGCGACGAAGGCGACGCCGAACTAGTCACCATCAGGTGCATGCGTAAGACACTGCATACGCTGCCGGTCGACGTAGCTGCCTACGCCCATGGTGCCACCCGTCACTATCGGCTGCGTGACGCCTCCAATCTGGCACGGCGTTTCCATATCACGCCCGGGGAACTCGAAGACGCGGGCGCCCGTATCGCCGCCTACCTGCGTGATCATGGACGCCAATCTCATCGTGCCATTGAGCGTGAGCTCACTGCGCCCGACGGCGAGCCGTGGCAGGTGAGGCTTGCTTTGAAAATGTTGTGGGAGCAGGGCGAGTGACCTATCGCAACTGCGCTCGCAGTTGGCACAAGGAGAAGCGCCGCTTCTACCTACGGTCGGTCACTCACCCGCGCTTTGACACGACTCTCGAACGAGATGTCGCTATCGCCAGTCTGGTCGAGGCATACTTTCACGTCTACGGGCCCGCCACTGTGCGGGACATGGCCTGGTGGTCAGGATTGGGGCTGCACAGGATAGCTGATGCTCTTTCCGAACTAAATATTGTCGAGTTTTCGCTTCCCTGGGCATCTAGCCCATTCTTCATGCTACAAGCAGATTATGAGCACTTTCTGTCTGCGCCGCATCATAGTCGTCGGAGTGGGTTTCACTTCCTGGCGCATGAAGATGTCGCACTCAAGGCTTATTTCGAGTCGCGAAGCCGCTACCTAGGCTCCCTACGTTCCTCTGCCGTATTCAACCAGATCGGGAGGTCCGGCCGAGTATAATTTATGATGGCCGCATCGTAGGCACATGGTCATGGCATCATGAATCGCGTCGAATTCATTATAGAACCCTAAATGGCCAGATGATTCGAACTTGCCGCAACGAGGTTGCGCACCGAGCAAAAGTCCTGCAGCTTCGGCTACGTCGCGGTTACCTCGCTTGAGCTGTGCGCGCCTCCGCTCCAGGAAAGCCGCTACGGCGCGCATAACTGCCCGACGCGGTCATACTGCATCTGTCAGGTGCTCTGCGACTACCCGCTCGTCGACGGCCTGCATCTTGGAAAGTAACGCTTTGCTGAGGTCGACACCAGCCACTTGCGCGAGTATTACCACACAGATCGCCACGTCAGCGAATTCGCCCTCGAGACGGGCGCGGTTGAACTCCTGACCTTCGCCACGCCGCTGTAGCTTGCTGCGTCCGAGCAACTGGGCATGGAGTTCACCGACTTCTTCCACCAGCTTTGCGGCCTGAGTGTATAGGAATAGCTCGCTGGACTTATCGGCATGCGACCGCCGCGCGATCCATGAGACTCGACGACGCGCCCACGAGTTGACCTCAGCAAGAGAGAGTTCTCGGTGACGGCGTCTCGGGCTCGCCGAGGTCGGCACCTCAAGCCCGAGGAGCGTCGGCTGCGTGGCCATCAGCGTCACCCCTCTCAGTGGTTCAAGACGGCAGACGCTAGCTTAACTTCGCTGTGGAGCGTCCTGTGAGCAACGCAGCTAAACATGTGGACAAGTGTCTTAGCAATGGCAGGGCCCTGTTGATGGCTTAGGGCAGCTGCCTTACGATGTGGCACTCCTGGCTTGTCCACAGCTATGTCCCTGTGGACAAGCCAGGCATTAAATTACAAAGCTGTTATTCTTTCTTTGGTCAGCGTCGGAAGTACGTCGGTCGAACGAAAAGGGACACCTGGCGCACTTTGCAGCGGCTGACTACCGCTCTCGTCTCGACGGATGGGCAGAACCGGGTCAGTGTTGGGACACCACTCTCTCCATGATCGGCGCAGGATCGTGCGGCATGTGGGCTTGGCCGGCGACGGGCGCTGAGCTCGGGCTGCTGATGGAGGAGGCCCGGTGCCTGCTCGAGGGCGACGGGCAGGGCTTGCTCGATCTCGGGATTACTCCGCAGGCCAGGCAGGCCGCGATGGTCGCGGCCCCGGGACAGCCGGCGTTGTTCGGCGTGGGCCGGACCAAGGCCCCGGCCGGTGGTGCCGCGGGCGCGGACGCTGAAGACGGCGTCGGGCTTGCTGTATGACGTGCTGGCCGGGGTGTATGCGGATCTTGGGTTCGGCGCGCTGGGTGATGAGGTGTTCCGTGACCTTGTGATCGCCAGGGTGGTCGAGCCTGCGAGCTTGCTGAATGCTGACCGGGTGCTGGCAGAGATGGGCCGGGTCTCGGCGAGCCTGTCCACGCGCAAGCGTACGCTGCGCCGCTGCTTCGATGGGAACTACCGTGACCGACTCGCCGGGCTGTGCTTCACCCGCGTGCTGGCCTGCGGGGACGTCTCGCTGGTGGTCGACGACGTCACGGCGCTTTACTTCGAGGCCGAGGACGAGGACGGGCTGCGCAAGGTCGGCTATCCAAAGAACGCCGGGTCGATCCGCAGATCGTGGTCGGCCTGCTGGCCTGCCTGGCAGGGCTTCCCGCTCGAGATCGGCTGCTTCAGCCGTTTCCGCGAAACGCCTCGCTGGCCCATGGCCGGGTCAGTGCCGTGGGACCCGGCGCACGATCCCTCTCTACGAGGTGGTTGAGGTCTTCACCTCGCCGTTGAGGATCACATCGTGGGGCTGTTCACCGCCAGCGATCAAGAACGAAACTCCGCACGCTTACCTGACATACACAGGGAGTGAGGCGTTTCCGATACGCACAAAGAATTCGGACATGGTGCCTTTTTGACCCGAGGAATATTGGCCGCGGGGACTTAATGGCGTCGACTCGGCAAGATCTGTACGCCATTGGAATAGGGGAACGAGAGCGTCACCAGCTGGTTGGGGTCGTGGCTAAGGTGCTTAGAAAGAGCAGCGCGAAACTTTCGCTTGAAGTCGTCGACGGTTTCCCCGTCGGAGAAATCCTGCATGTCAGCTTGGAGACCCATCGGTTCTCCACTGTCGGCCACGCCGATCAGAAGCGTGCCACCCCCCGTGTTAAGGAACGCGCAGACCGTCTTCAAGCACGCCTTCAACAAATCGTCGTTGCGGCGCTGCTGTTTTTGTGTCCCATCGCATGGTTTGCTTAAACTCGAGCGAGGCGCTCTCTCCGCCAGCTATCAATAGCTCGAGATCGGCGGCACGTTCGATGTCACGGAGCTCGTCGAGAACTTCCTCAGCACTCTCCGGGCGATCTTCGCGGTGGCCGCCCGCCAGCATCGAGAAGATGAAGCGTGTCCACGCGCGGCGGAACGCCTTGACGCAGCCGGGACGGCGGCACTAGCTGGGCCGGGAGTCCCCCAGCAGCAGGAACGGCACCGGCCAAGAGCTCGTACAGTACAGCGCCGAGAGCATAGAGGTCCGCCCGATAATCGGGCTTATCGCCATTGAGCAGTTCCGGGGCGGCAAAGCCTTCGGGTTTGAGTGGCACAAGGGCTCCCGCGGAGGCTTCCTCGGCCGAGATCGCCTGATCGAAGTCACCCAGGTGGGCTACGCCCCGCTCGTCGAGCAGGATGTTCGTTGCGGCAACGTCTCGATGGATGACCCCTCGCCCGTGGACGTGAGCAAGCGCCCGAGACAGCGCAGTTGCGCCTGCCCGGCTTCGACCGGGACGCCCTGGTGACTCTCGGCGCGAAGGTCCGCGATCTGTACCGGGCGGCGCCGCGGAGCCAGACCACGTGCTGAAAACCGTGGACGACGGCTACATCGGCGAGCTGGCAGCAGCCGTGACCGGCGCTCGGCGGGCAGGTGGGCGTCGCCCCCCGCATCTACCTCGCAAGCTGGTCGCCGACGTGCTCGACCGGGTGGACCAGTTCGCCGACTTCGATCCGCGCCGGCACTACGCGCTGACGCTGACGCGCGCGAGCTGACCGAGACCGAACGCAATGCGGCAGCGGGGACGGCAGCCGGTGCCAACGACGTGGACCTGGACCTGGATCTGCCGTGATGCGCTTGCTCCCGGTGAGCGGAGGCAGCAGGTGACGGGGTCGGGCTGACCGGCTTCACCCGGTGCTGGTGCATCACATCGTCAACAGCCTGGGCTGGCGGTCGTTGCGGCCACTCCAGGAGCAGGCCGTCGGCCCGCTCCTTGACGGCGCCGATGCGCTACTGCTGGCCCCGACCGCCGGGGGCAAGACCGAAGCCGTGGTGTTTCCGCTGCTGAGCGCCATGGAGACGGAGCGGTGGACGGCATGTCGGTGCTCTACGTTTGCCCCTCAAGGCGCTGCTCAACAACCTGCTGCCCCGGCTGGAGACCTACGCCGGGTGGCTGGGTCGCCGGGTCGCGCTCTGGCACGGGGACGTGACCGCCCGCGCGGCAGCGGATCCTGCGCGACCCGCCCGATCTGCTGCTCACCACGCCGGAGTCGCTGGAGGCGATGCTGGTGAGCCCCAAGGTGGAGCACCGCCGTTGTTCGCCGATCTGCGAGCGTCGTCGTCGACGAGGTGCACGCCTTCGCCGGCGATGACCGGGGCTGGCACCTGCTTGCCGTGCTGGAGCGGCTGACCGGTCACCGGGCGCCCAGTGCAGCGGGTCGGGCTGTCCGCGACGGTGGGGAACCCGGAGGCGCTGCTGCGTGGCTGCAAGGATCAGGTCGGGGCAGCCGCCCGGAGTCGTTGCCCGGATGCCGGCGCATACGTGCCATCGCAACGGCGGGGCCCGGGCGCTCGGCCGAACGCGCGACCTCCCGGTGACGTCGAACTGGACTACGTGGGCTCGGTCGGCAACGCGGCCACCGTCATCGCGTCCCTGCATCGAGGCGAGAAACGACTCGTGTTCTGCGATTCCCGGCAACTGGTTGAGGAAATCGGCCAGGCGTTGCGCGAGCGCGGCGTGACGACGTTCTTGTCCCACGCTTCGCTGCCGCCCGACGAGCGGCACCGCACCGAGCAGGCCTTCGCCGAAGCCCGGGACTGCGTGATCGTCTCCACCTCGACGCTGGAACTGGGTATCGATGTCGGCGACCTCGACCGGGTCATCCAGGTCAACGCGCCGGGGAGCGTGGCCGCGTTCCTGCAGCGTCTCGGCCGCACCGGCCGCCGGCCCGGGCAGCCGGCCGGAATTGTCTGTTCCTCGCGCTGAGCCCGGATGCTCTGCTGTGGCCGGCAGGCTTGCTGCTGCTCTGGGGCCAGGGATACGTCGAGCCGGTCGCGCCGCCGCCAACCCCGGCACATCGTGGCCCAGCAGGTGCTCGCGCTGTGCCTGCAGGAGAACAGGATCGGAAGCCGCCTGTGGCTCGAGGCCTGGAACGGGCTGGCGCCGTTCGACCGCTGCGCCGAGCCCATAATGCGATATTTGGTCAGCAGGGCTACATCGACCAGGACGGCGAGCTGCTGTTCATCGGCACGTAGGCCGAGGCGATTCGGCTACCGGCACTTCATGGGGATGACCGCAGTGTTCACCGCGCCGCCGCAATTCACCGTGTTGCACGGCAAGCAGGAGATCGGCCGGACCGACCCCTTGCTGCTCACCGAGAAAACCAATGGCCCGCGACTGCTGCTGCTCGGCGGGCGAAGCTGGCGAGTGACCTGGACCGACTGGAAGCGCCGCCGCTGCCACGTCGAACCCGCCGAGGGCGGCGGCAAGGCACGCTGGCTCACGCCGGGCCTATCAGGCGCGAGCTTCGCAATGGCGCGCGCCACGCGGGACGTGCTGCTCGGCGCGGACCCGCCGGTGTCGCTAACCCAGCGTGGTAAGCGAGCCCTGGCCGAGGTGCGGGACGAGCACGTGGCTACCGTGCATCCCGGGGGCACGGTCATCACGCGTGACAATGACGACGTCCGGTGGTGGACCTGGGCGGGTTACCGCGCCAACGCCACGCTGGCCGCGACGTTGTCACACCTGACCGACAGCGTGCAGCGCTTCGACGACGCCTGTATCCGAATGCGATCCGGCCTGACCTTGGAGATGTGGAAGGCGGGAACGGCCGATGCTGCCGAGCGCCTCTGCCTACCCGAGGTGGACCAGCGGGCACTGGAAGGGCTGAGTTCAGCGAGGCACTGCCCGAACGCCTGGCCACCGCCACTCTCGCCGCCCGCCTGGCTGACCTCGACTCAGCTTTGGGCGTCCTCGACGAAAAGGTCCGCTTTTTTGCAAGCGGGCCCGTTTAGCGCGGGTCCTTTTTTAGCTGAGAGTTCTCAAGATGGGGTGCAGGGCTACTGATCCGCCGTGGCCTCCAACCCGGCTGACTATGGATAAGAATCTCGCCGCAATTGTGGGGCGCGTTCGATCTCATTCCTGGGCAGGAACGCCACTCCAACTTCGTGGCACAGCTCTGCCCAAGAGGAGTCGCGGGGAGCTCGCTCTGGTGCCAGGACGGCCACAACGTGATCATGGCCGAGCCCTCGAAGACGGTGGCGATATCGTAGTACTTGGCCCAGGCCTAGCCGGAGTTGTTCTTCTTCGTTGTCATCCGTGATGCTCTTAATCTCGGCAACGAAGACCGTTCCTTCTGCCTGCCAGGCAATATCGAAGTCCGGCTCACGGGGAAGTCTAGATCGTGGCTCGATGCCTGCCTGTCGCAGGACCTGCGCTAGCGCGTTCTGCATGTCGGAATGTCCCTTGAGAGCACGCTCTACAAGAGCTGGGTCGACTGTGAATGGCTGCCGTTCGCTAGGCAGTGGGCTGACTCGGGCCTCTCTGTATGCAGTGCCAAGCGACGGTGTGGTGGAGGCGCTCTGGTTGTCCGCCTCTACTGGTGCTTGCTCGGCCGCCGCGGCTAGCGCCGGGAAGAGCTCGAGAAACTCCACCGGCAGCTTGTTGAGGTACGGCTGCTGGGGCCGAGGCTCGATGCCGCGGTAGAAGCTGAAGGGGAAGTAAAGGCTCTTGGGATGGCGCGATCGCAGCGCTTCAAGGGCGGCGCGGAGCTGTGGCGCACTCTCACGGATATGAGCAAGGGTCAGTGGTGGATCAAGCGGGAATGGGCCATCCAGGTCGAGCCACCAGCCTGGCTGCGCGCGCTCTTGGAGTAGCCGCCGCCTTGTTGCGCCGCGATGGGAGAGCCAGACGGTCGGCGCCTCTGTCACCTGGCCGGCTGCTCGCGACCAGGCAGTGATTGCGTGCTCGCCCTTTTCGTAGTGAAAGACGATGTCATCGACCCGGACACACCAGATCAAAGAATATCCAGGGGTTCGGTTTCCGGTTGCGTCTCGCTGCGGGCAGTGGAGGTCGATGCCAATGTCAGGTCGGTCTGTGATTTCGAGCCAGAAGCGTTGACGAGGATCGTCAGCCCACCAGTCGTTGATGTGACCTGCTTCGCTGACCCGATATGCCCTCATGGGATCGACGAGCCGAATTCGCGGTGGGGAAGTCGAGAGCGCAACCACACCGGGCAAGGTGAGCAGCACGGCGCCTACGAACGAGCTCCGATAGCCCAGGGAACGGGGATGACCTCGACCTCACCTGCCTCCAGCAGGTGATCAATGGCGCTCTGCACGTCAGCGATGGGCACGGGCGTGCCGTCCGGCGAACGATCAGTCCTGACCAGCACATCGGCGTCAGCAAGGTTCAGTACTGTGTTCGGCCGACCAGTCAGCGTAGTTATCTGCTGCCCGACGAGCGATTCGAGCAGAGAGCGGGCGTCCGGGTCAGTAGTCATGGTCTCGGGTCGTGGCCATTACCGGCGGTCGGGCTGCCGCTCCGCTGTGGGTTCGGCCAAAGATGAGCGATCCGGCACGTGCGTTCCGGTCTGCTGCATCCGTGCTGGGGTCATCACGTGAGTCCGGCTCTCATCCCTAAACTTCGCCCTCCTACTTGGGCCACATCTCCTTCGGATTCACGTGCGACCCGCGGCCCGGCGTGGTGAGGATGTAGCCGTCGTCGGCGAGCACTCGCATCGCCCGGCGGGTCGTGGTCCGCGCGACGCCGAGTTCGTCTTGAAGCGCCTTCTCGGTTGGGAGGCGCTTCCCGGGCGGGAGCTCGCCTTCGATGATGCGTTGCCGCAGCCAGTCGGCAATCTGGACGTGTGGCGGCTTGGCCGCTTCGTAGTCGATCTCCATTGCTGTCCGAGCTTGCCCGATGCGCACGCGGCGTATGCATAGAGATACGGAGCGCTCGCAAGCGATCCCGATGTATACGGAGCGCTCCTGCATGTGGCACGATGGGCTTGAAGGGGAGCAAGCCCGGCGGCGTGGAGGAGCGTCGTTCTGGCGGCAGGCGAGGAGGAAGACTGTGCAATCAGCAGGAACCGGGATGAATAGCGTGTATCCCGAGGTGCTTCCTGAGCGTGAGTTTGACCCAACGGTGCCCAACGTGGCCCGGGTCTACAACCACCTGCTGGGCGGCAAAGATAACTTCGCTGCCGACCGGTTGGCCGCCGCCAAGCTGCTGGAGGCAGTGCCCGGCGCGGCCGTCGCGGCTCGGGAGAACCGGGCGTTCCTTGCTCGCGCCGTGCGGTTTCTGGCCGACGAGGCGGGGGTGTGTCAGTTCCTGGACATCGGTGCCGGGTTGCCCGCAGCGGGCAGTATGCATGAGATCGCCCAGGCCGACGACCCCCGCCAGGTCCGCGTGGTGTACGCCGACTACGACCCTGTAGTGATACGGCACGCGGAAACGCTGCTCGGGAACTCGTTAACGGCCGCCGCCGTGCGAGCGGACCTGCGCGAGCCCTGGGATCTGCTGGCACGGCCCAAGGTCCGCAGTTTGATCAACCTCGCCGAGCCGGTCGCGATCTTGCTGGTGGCGGTGCTGCACTTCATCAGCGACGACGCCAACCCGTGGGCGCTCGTGAACTGTTATAAGGACATGATGGCCCCAGGCAGTTACCGTGGTGATTTCGCATGTAACCGCGGACCACCTGTCGCCGGGTGCCGCGCGCCAGGCCCAGGCGGCCTACACCGGGGCTTCCGCGCCCGGCGTGCCACGGAGCCAGGAGCAAATCGCCCAGTTCTTCGGCGGGCTGGAGATGGTCAGCCCGGGGCTGGTCAACGGTCCGAGTGGCGGCCGGCCCACATAGGCTCGGTCCCTTGCCCGGCAGTGTCTATGCCGGGATCGGTCGTAAGAGCGTGCCCGGTCGGCCGCGGTGAGCCCGCCACCGGCCAGGAGCGGCAGGACGACGATGCATGCTGGCGGGAAGCCGCGCGGTTGCGGGCCGAACATCGAGGGTGGGTCGTCATATGGCTGGCCAGCGAGCCGCTGTTACAAGGCATACCGGCGCATGCGCGGTGCCCGCCGTGACACAGCCCTGTCGGCTGCTACCGCCAGCGAGATGGCCGCCTTGATCGTTCAGACCGAGCAGGTCGTCGGCCCGCCTGCCTGCCATACCACAGACACGTCATGAACGCGTCTGCCACCGATCCGAACACCGCAGTTTCCCACCAGACCTGAGCAACGCGAAGACCCGGCGCCGTCGCCAAACCAGAGCCGGGTCTTCGCAGCCTCCCCATCGCAAGAGAGGTGACCCCAGTATGCGCTTGCGCATGCCCCGCCACGCCCTGGCGGCGGCACTCCTCACCATCACGGCCGCCCCGGCTCTCGCCGGGTGCGGCACGGCCTCGGCCAAACCGGCCACGGCACCAGAGCTCACGAACCTGACCGTGGTGGCGGTGCCCGCCGAGGGCGCTGCCGGACTCTACATCGCCCAGGACGACGGCCTCTTCCAAAAGGCCGGGCTGCACGTGACGATCAAGTCCACCGAGAACCCCACGGCCGACATCCCCGCGCTGCTGCACGGCTCGGTGGACGTGCTCTCCGGCCAGTACACGACGTATATTGCCGCCACCGCGGCCGGGGTCGCGAAGATGCGGATTCTGGCCGCCGGCTACGCGCTCGGCCCGCGCGTGCAGGAGATCATGAGCCCGCCGCATTCCCGGCTTACCACACCGGGCCAGCTCAGGGGCAAGACGATCGCGGTCAACGCGGTCGACAGCGTGACCACCGACCTGCTGTACACCGCGCTGGCGCCATACCGGATCGCCCCGGGCCAGGTTCACGTGGTGGCCATCCCGTTCCCGGTCATGCCCGCCGCGCTGGCGGCGGGCCGGGTCGACGCGATCTACGAGGTCGAGCCGTACGTCTCCGAGGCCGCCGAACGCTACGGCGACTACGATCTGGCCGACATCGACACCGGGGCGAGCGCGAACTTCCCGATCAACGGCTACGGCGCCCTCGCTTCCTGGGCCGCCCGCTACCCGCGCACCGCCAGGGCGTTCACCACCGCGATCGAGCAGGGCAACCGGATCGCCGCCACCGACCCGGCCGCGCTCCAGCGCACGCTGGAGAAGCAGCTGCACCTGAGCGCTAACGTGGTCGACGTGATGGCGACCGGCACGTTCCCGATCGATTTAGACCCGGTGCAGATACAGCGGGACGCGGACCTGATGCTGCGCTACGGCCAGCTGTCCAGCCCGTTCAACGTCAAGCAGATCACCGGGCCGTGACGTGACCGGCAGCGACCTGACCGCCCGCGTGGCCGGCGCGTACTCCACACTGGCCCCGCGGTGGGACACCAGCGGCGCCGCCTGGAACCAGCCGGTCGCCACCCGCCTGCTTGCCCTCGCCGGGCTCGCCCCCGGCATGTGCGTCCTCGACGTCGGCTGCGGCGCCGGGGCCGTCTCGATCCCCGCGGCCCGCGCGGTCGCCCCGGGCGGCCGGGTCACCGGCATCGATCTCGCCGGGCCCATGCTCACCCGCGCCCGGCAGGCCGCCCTGGCCGAGGGCCGTACCAACGTGGTTTTCCTGAACGTGGATGCCTCGGCGCCATCGTTCGGCCCAGCGAGCTTTGACGCGGTGCTGGCATCGTTCGTGGTGTACCTGCTGGCCGACCCCGCAGCCACGGTGGCCCGGTGGCGGAACCTGCTCCGCCCCGGCGGGATTCTCGCGTTCACCTGGGTGATCGCCGAAGACCCCCGCTGGGAGCCGGTGTACGCCGCCGTCGACGAGTTCCTGCCGGACGGGCAGGAGGGCTGGAACGCGTTCCGGCAGCGGCACGGCGTGGACGTCGGTCGGCCACGCCGAGGCCCTGCTCGACGGCTTCCGCGACGTCCGCACCGTCGTCGAGCCGGTCACCACCCGGTACGAGAGCCCGGAACACTGGTGGGAGTCGTCCTGGACCCAGGCGCCCGCCCTGGTCTGGCGCCACATTCCGGGTAGTCGGCGTGACCAGGCGCGTGGCGTTGCGTTCAAGACCCTCGAAGGACTGCGCGACGGCGACGGGAGTATCGCGCGCGTCCGCATGGTCTGCTACACGCTCGCGCGTCAGGCACCCAGCGGCGCGGGCGGGTAGATGGGCAGCGTCTGGGTGCGGGCGCAGGGCGACGTGCTCGTGCGGGCCGACGCGATCGTGGCGCTCGCGCTGGGGCCGGAAGGGCTGCGGGCCGAGTGCGGGGCCGGGGCGGCGGTGCGGCTGACCGGCACTCCGTGCTCGACCGCGCTGATGCTCGGGCTGGCCGAGGTGATCGACCGCGCGAGCCCTCGCGACAGCCGTGCCGTGATCATCACGCCGCCTGCCGAGCCGGGGTCCGCGACCTGGCGGTGGGAATTCGCCGACACCCTGCTGGAGCGCTGCTGAAACCCCGTGCTAGCCGGGAAGTGAGGCTTAGGTGCTGGTCGGCTCGGCGAAGGCGGCTAGCCGTCAGCTGCGCTGAAGATCATCGGCCGGGGCTGGGCTGGCGCCCGCCTGCGCCGCCGGGCGGGGGGTCAGCGAGTCGGCCAGGCCGGTGAGGAGGATGTCGAGGCCGCGCTCGAGTTCGGTGGCGCCGTCGTAGGAGGCCAGGGCGGGGGCGAGACTGCGCAGCAGGGGGAATTCGCGGATCGGCAGCCGGTACAGGCCGAGCCGCAGCAGGTCGTCGGTCTCGTCCGGGTTCTCGATGAGTTCCTGCAGCTCGTTGAGGACGTGGCCGTGCAGGAATCCGAACAGGGCCCGGTAGATGTGCAGGGCGTCGGGTCCGCTGAACCCGGCGCGGGTGAGCAGGTCCAGGATGTCCTCGAGCGGGCGCAGGGTGCCGGCGGGGCGGAGCCCGAGGGGGGTGGCTAGCGGCCGGGTGACCAGCAGCGGCACCGCGTTCGGGTGGGCCAGCGCCAGCGCGCGGTAGTGGCGGGCGACGGCGCGCAGCTGCGCGGCCCAGTCAGGATCGGCCGGGTCCACCTTGAGCTGGGCGAGGATTGTCTCGGCGACGCCGTCGAGCAGGGCCGCCTTATTCGGCGCATGCCGGTACAAGATCATCGGATCCCGGCCCAGTTCGCGGCCGAGGCTGCGCACGGACAGCCCGTCCACCCCGTCGCGGTCGATCAGCTCCAGCGCGGCGGCCAGCACGGTATCGCGGGTGATTCTGCCTTCCGGATTCGCGCTGGCGTCGCCGTCGTCGCGGCTGGCCGGCGTGGCGTCATCGCGGTCGCACCTTCTCTCTGCGGGCCGGGGCGATAGCTCGGCATTGTAGCTCTACGGTGTAGTTCACCGTGGCGTCATGATCGCCTGGGCCACCGACGGCGCTTCTGCCCAGCCGCCTGCGGACAAATGTGGATCTGCCGACTTGGCCTCTCTCGGTAAACACTGTAGGTTGGCGACGTAGGTCTACAACGTAGGCATACGGATGACGTGCTGGCTGGCCGCAATCCTTGGCTGCCCACCGCGCAACCAAGGAAGAAGAGCATCCATGACCGTGACCCTGGAACGCAACGTCGAAGACTTCATCGCCACACCGCGGCAGCTGTTCATCAACGGGCAGTGGGCCGACTCGGCGTCGGGCAAGACCTTCGAGACGCCCAACCCCGCGACCGGCGAGACCCTTGCCCGGGTCGCCGAGGGGGACGCGGAGGACATCAACCGGGCCGTGCGCGCCGCGCGCGTCGCGTTCAGACGGCCCGTGGAGCCGGATGACCCCGTCCGAGCGCGGGCGGATCATCTGGCGGATCGGGGACCTGATCCTCGAGCACACCGACGAGCTGGCCCAGCTCGAGTCGCTGGACAACGGCAAGCCGTTCCCGGTCGCGCAGGCCGCCGACGTGCCGCTGGCCGCCGACCTGTTCCACTACATGGCCGGGTGGGCCACCAAGATCGAGGGCAACACCATCGACATCTCGGTGCCGTACATGCCCGGCGCCAACTTCCACTCCTACACGCTGCGCGAGCCGATCGGCGTGGTCGGGCAGATCATCCCGTGGAACTTCCCGCTGCTGATGGCGGCGTGGAAGCTCGGCCCGGCGCTGGCCGCCGGCAACTGCGTGGTGCTCAAGCCGGCCGAGCAGACCCCGCTGACCGCGCTGCGCCTAGCTGAGCTCATCGCCGAGGCCGGCATGCCGGACGGCGTCGTCAACGTGGTACCGGGCTACGGCGAGACCGCCGGAGCGGCTCTGGCCGCGCACATGGACGTGGACAAGGTCGCGTTCACCGGCTCTACCGAGGTCGGCAAGCTGATCGTGGCAGCATCGGGGGCCAGCAACCTGAAGAAGCTGACCCTCGAGCTCGGCGGCAAGAGCCCCAACATCGTCTTCGACGACGCCGAGGACGGCGCGATCGAGGGCGCCGCCAACGCGATCTTCTTCAACCACGGGCAGTGCTGCGTCGCCGGGTCGCGGCTGTTCGTTCAGCAGAGCCGTTTCGACGAAGTCGTCGACGGCGTCGCCGAGATCGCCAAGTCGATCAAGATGGGACCGGGCATGGAGCCAGGCACCCAGATGGGCCCGCTGGTCTCCGACGAGCAGTTCCGCCGGGTGACCGGCTACCTGGACTCCGGGAAATCCGACGGCGCCACCGCTCTGGCCGGCGGCGGGCGGTTCGGCGACAAGGGCTACTTCGTCGAGCCCACCGTGCTCACCAACACCCGCCCGGACATGAAGGTCGTCCGCGAGGAGATCTTCGGCCCGGTCCTTGTCGCCTCGCCATTCACCGACCTGGACGAGATCGCCGGCGTCGCCAACGACAGCGAGTACGGCCTCGGCGCGGGCATCTGGACCCGCGACATCTCCAAGGCGCACGCGCTGGCCAAGAAGCTCCGGGCCGGCACGGTCTGGATCAACTGCTACAACGTGTTCGACGCCTCCCTGCCCTTCGGCGGCTACAAGCAGTCCGGCTGGGGCCGCGAGATGGGCCACCAGGCCCTCGATGCCTACACCGAAGTCAAGGCCGTCACCACGCAGCTGTAAACCAGCCGCAGACTGGGCGCCGGACCCCCGCAGGTCCGGCGCCCAGCCTGCTTGCCCGGTAAGCGGCATGCGCGCACGCCTGGCCACCAGCCGGCTCCCGGTCAGGAGCGCGGGCTGCTGACTGCGGCGACGAGCGTGGCGATGGCGCCGCGCAGGTCGGCACTGGTCAGTTCGCGGCTTCCGGCCCCGGCGATCTGGTCGAACAGCAGGCCGTCGATGAAGGCCGTGAAATCGGCCGCGCGCTGGTGGGGCTCGCTCACACCCGCGGCGGCGAAGCGGTCGGCGACCACGGCCCTGATCGCGGCGCCGGAGTCCACCAGGGCCTGCCGGAGCTCGGGGCGGCGGGTCGCCTCCAGGGCGAGCTCGTAGCGGGCCAGCAGGCGTTCCCGCCCGGCGGTCAGCCAGCTTTCGACGAGGTCGGCGGCGAAGGCCGCCAGGGCATTCAGGTCGTGGCCGGGGGGCGCGGGCACGGCGGAGCCGTCCAGCATGGCGGCACCGACAAGCAGATCGGCACTGGTCAGCTCGGCCAGCCGCTCGACCGTGGCCTGCAGCAGCGCCTGGCGGGTCCGGAAGTAGTACGAGGCCGACCCCTCGGGCAGCCCGGCGGCCCGGTCGACGGCGCGATGGGTCAGCCCGCGCATCCCGTTCCGGGCAATCGTGCTGATGGCCGCGTCGGCGATGACGGCCCGCCGTGACATACATCCTCCCTTTGACGGATTCGGTCTCTACAAGTGTAGAGTAGCTCTACGGATGTAGAGGATAAGGAGGGGCGTGTCATGAAGGCGGTCATCATCGGGGGCGGGATCGCGGGGCTGGCGTCCGCGCTGGCGCTGACCCGGCGTGGCTGGGAGGTAGAGGTCCTCGAGCGTGCGCCGGAGTTCACCGAGGTCGGCGCCGGGCTGAGCCTGTGGCCCAACGCGCTGCGGGCGCTGGACGCGCTTGGGGTGGGCGAGTCCGTGCGCGGCCGGGCTGTGCTGCATGGCGAGGTCGGCATCCGGGATTCCGCCGGGCGGTGGCTGTCCCGCGCCGATACCGCCGACCTGGAGCGGCGCTTCGGGCGGACCGCGATGATCCACCGCGCCGACCTGCTTGCCATTTTGCGCGCCGCGGTGCCGGACGGCGCGCTGCGGCCCGGGACGCCGGTAAGCGCGGTGCACGCGGACGGGACGGTGCTGCACTCCGGGGGTGAGTGCCAGGCGGATCTGGTCGTGGGCGCCGACGGATTGCGCAGCGTTGCCCGGCGGTCGGTGTGGCCGGGCGGCCCGGAGCCGCGTTACGCCGGGTATACGAGCTGGCGGATTGTCTGCCCGCCGGTGCCGGTCGCGGATGTGTCTGAGTTGTGGGGGCGCGGGGAGCGGTTCGGCCATGTGCCGCTGCCGGACGGGCGGGTCTACTGCTTCGCCACGGCCAACGTCCCGGAAGGCGCCGTTGACGGCGGGCTGCCCGAGCTGCGCCGCCGGTTTGGCGGCTGGCCCGAGCCGGTCCCGGCGCTGCTGGAGGCGGCGGAACCCAGCGTGCTGCTGCACCACGACCTGTACGAGCTGCCGCCGCTGAAGACGTACACCTCCGGACGCGTGGTGCTGGCCGGGGACGCCGCCCACGCCATGACCCCCAACCTCGGGCAGGGAGCCTGCCAGGCCCTCGAGGACGCGGTCGTGCTCGGCAATGTGCTGGCCAGCGGGGACGGGCTGGCCGCCTACGACCGGCTGCGGCGGCCGCGCACCCAGATGATCGCCCGCCGGTCGCGCCAGATCGGCGTTGTGGCCCAGTGGGCCTCCCCGGTCGCCGTGAGCCTGCGCAACACCGCGATGCGGCTGATGCCGTCCTCGTCGTTCGCGCGGTCCATCGCGCCGGTCCTGGACTGGGCCGAGGAGACACAGCCTTAGGCGATCTTGCGGTGGTAGGCAGCCATGGCGAGGGCGAAGGCGCGCACCGGGCCGGGCATCATCGGGAAATCCCTTGGTGTGCGGTGTCTTCTCCGGCGGCGCGGTCGATGGCGGTGGTCAGCCGTTCGCGCTCCCGGCTGATCCACTGACCCTCCGGGTAGTTGCGGAGAAATGCCTCGGCGAACTCCACGGGGTCCTCCCCGACGATCTCGCGGATCGGGGTTCCGTTCGCCGCGCCCTGCTCGAAGAGATCGGCGAGGTCATCCAGCATCGACAGCAGGCTGTCGCTCTTCCCGGGCCCGAAGAACTCCAGGTACTGCTCCAGCGCATCGATCGCCGTGTGATAGTTCGACGGAAGCCGTTCCGTGCGCGCCTTGTACTGCCGGTAGCGCCTCCGGTTCTCGGTCCAGCCTGTGGCCATGTCCAGCTGCCTCCTTCACGTGGGCACAATCCGGTAGAGGGCGGGGTGCGATCGGCTGTCCGCCAGCCCAGCGGCCGCCTCCCGGAAACCGGGACTCTGCATGGCCGTGACGAAGTCTTCGGCGGCCTGCCAGCGGGCGACGTTGACGAACTGGAACTCCGCGTCCGGCGAGAGGGCCTGGTGCAAGACCGCGTCTACGTAGCCGGGCTGCGACCGCAGGTAGTCACGGGTCTTCAGCCACGCGGCGATGAATCTGTCCGCTGCCCCCTCGGAGACCTCGAACGCATTGATCAGGATCACCGGTTCAGTCATGACTCCTCCTATTCCGGTGCGGGCCCGGCAGTCCGTAGGCCGAGCGTCACGCCCGTGGTTGTGACGAACACCACCAGCAGGACTCCGGACGCGTAGACCGAATTCCCCAGGCCGGGCGCGAGCAGCACCCAACCGAGGCCGGATACCACTAACGCCGCCCCCAGCAGGAATCCGATGGGTGCCAGCCACCTGGGCAAGATTGCCGCCGAGATGGCCACGGCCGACAGAGCGACCGCCATCGCGGCCAGGAGGAACATCTTCGCCCCGTCCAGCCGCTCCAGCGCGTGAAAGACGGTTCCAAACGTGGCCGTCCGCCGCTGCGGCAGCACCGTGCCGAACAGCCAGGCGCCCAGGCCCAGCTCTGTCAGGGAGGTCACCGCTGAGGCAATCCCGAAGCCGGCGGCTGTCATCGCGGCCAGCCGCGCGGAGTGGCGGATGCCCGGCTGCCGCGCCGCACGCGCCACGAACACCACGACAAGGATGAGGGCGGCGATCGCGGCCACCCCTTCGGCCAGCACGAACATGGCCATCGTCGATCCGCCATGTCCGGCAAAGCTGGCCACAAGCTGGGTGCCCGGTGCCGCGATGCTGGGGTTTGGGGCGCCGGTCAGCTGACTGGCGATCCAGGCGACCGCGTAGACCACCCCCGCGACCGCGGGAGCGCTCAGAGCCCCGCGGCGACCGGCCCGGGTGGCTCCCTCGGCTGCCGTTCGGTTGGTCATGGTGCCCAGTACGTCGAGACGCCCGTCAGCACGAGTGCCGAGCCGGGCGAGCAATTCGCCGAGGTGATGGAGTGGGCGGCGCAGCGGCTCGGCCAGCCGCTGCCGATCCCGGCGCTCGCCGCCCGCTGCTCGCTCAGCCCGCGCCAGTTCACCCGGCGCTTCCGCGAGGCCACCGGCACGACGCCGCACCAATGGCTGCTGACCCAGCGGCTCGCCCTGGCGCAGCGGCTGCTGGAAACGACCGACCAGCCCGTCGACCAGGTAGCGGCGAACGCGGGCTTTGGCACACCAGCGGCGCTGCGGCTGCAGTTCCGGAGAGCGCTGGCCACCAGCCCGGCAGCGTATCGCCGCACGTTCCGCCCGTGAGGCCGGCGGCCTCTCTATATGCCGTCGGCTCGACCGCCATGTTCGGCCTCATGGAAGGCGCGAGCCGCGCGGCACTACAGCCCGGCGGCCTGGGCGACGAGCGCGACCTGCGCGGTGTCGGGGTTGCAGGGGAAGAGGATCAGCTCGTCGCAGCCCGCTTCGGTGAAGGCGGCGACCGCGTCGGCGACTTTCTGCGGTGAGGTGAGCGCACCGGCGGCGATCTGGTCGGCGAAGTCGCCAATGAAGCTGTAGTAGTCGGTGAGGTAGGCCTGGGCGTGTGCCTCGGCGTCGTCGCCGAGGCTGGCGTAGGCGATGGCCACCAGGCGGGGTGCTCCGGCGCGGCCGGCCTCGCGCCAGGCCTGCCTGGCTTTGTCCGCGCCTTGGGCGAACGCCTGCGGGCCGCCGCCGCCCATGACCCAGCCCGTGCCGAACTCGGTCATGCGGCGGAAGGCGGCGGGGGCACTGCCGCCCATCAGCAGCGGCGGGCCGTCGGCTTGCACCGGGGCCGGCCCGATCGGCCCGGCGTGGCCGCGGGGCTCCTGCTCCCAGACCGCCCGCATCTCGGCGAGCTGGGCGTCGAAGGCGCGGCCCCGCTCGGTGAACGACGATCCCGTCGCGTCGTAGTCGTCGGGGCGCCCGCCGACCGCGATGCCGACCCTGAGCCGGCCGCTGGCGATGGCGTCTACCGTGACCAGCTGCTTGGCCAGCAGCGCGCCGTTGCCCCGGTACGGGCCGATCAAGATCGCTGTGGTCAGCCCGATCCGCGCGGTAACTGCGGCCGCGGCGGCCAGAACCGGCACGGTCTCCAGGTTGCCGTAGACGACGCGGTCGAGCGTTCCCAGGCTCGAGAACCCGGCCTGCTCGGCGGCGCTGGCCCAGTCCAGGATCAGCCGACCGGGAATGCCGGGGATGGTAGACGGAAGACCGATGCCGATGTCCATGGCCTCATTCTCCTCTGGCGCACAGTCATGACATTCGCCGGCGGCCCGTAGGACACCGAGCCCGCGGTTTGACCTTGTCGCAGCGTCAAGGTGTTCCTGGACACATGCGGATCGGAGAACTCGCAGGCCTGGTCGGCATCAGTACCCGGGCCATCCGGCACTACCACCACGTCGGCCTGCTGCCCGAGCCCGCGCGCAAGGCCAACGGCTACCGCGAGTACTCGCTGCGGTAGCGGTCGAACTGGTCGCCGGGCTCGGGTACTTTGGCCAGCTCGTCGTGCAGCAGCAGACCGGGATCAGCCTGCCGTGGGAGCTGTACGTGGGCCATATGCCCAGCATGGCGCCGTCGCCGACCCGGGTGGAGCGGTCGGCGACGGCGTCGTCGCGGATCGGGCGGGCTGGGGTTAGACGCCCGGGCCGTCGTCGCTGGGCCGGGCCGCTGTGTCCGACTGCGACACTGCGGCCAGCTTGCCGTTGCCCGCCTGGATGGGCAGTGTGGGTATCGCCGGGACCTCGGGTATCTCGAGCGGCGCTCCGCTGGCGATCCCGGCCTCGGCCGCATCCTGGTCGCCGAAGTCCGCGAGTGACGCCGAATCGGCGGCCGTCTTCTCGCCGCCCGCGGGAGCCGTGGGAGTGAACTTGTCGAAGAACCGGAGCAGCTCGACCGGAACCGGCATCACCAGCGTGCTGTTGCGCTCGGCCGCGACCTCGACCACGGTCTGCAGCAGCCGCAGCTGCAGCGCGGCGGGGTCACGCGCCATGACGTTGGCCGCCGCGGCCAGGCGCTTGGAGGCCTGGTACTCACCGTCGGCGGTGATGATCCGCGCGCGCCGTTCCCGCTCCGCTTCGGCCTGCCGTGACATCGACCGTTTCATGCTCTCGGGCAGGGAGACGTCCTTGATCTCCACCCGCTCGACCCGGATCCCCCACGGGCCCTCGGTCGGCTCGTCGATGATCCGGCGCAGCTCGCGGTTCACGGTGTCCCGCTCGGCGAGCAGCTGGTCCATCTCGGACTGGCCGATGATCGAGCGCAGCGAGGTCTGGGCCTGCTGGGAGATCGCGAACATGTAGTTCTGCACGTTGATCGTGGCCTTGATCGGGTCCACCACCCGGAAGTAGACCACCGCATCAACCCGGACGGTCACGTTGTCTTTGGTGATGCCGTCTTGGGCCGGTACGGCCATCGCGACGATCTGCATGTTGACCTTCTGCATCCGGTCGCCGAACGGCCGGATCACGGTCAGCCCGGCGGTGCGCGGGCGGCCCAGCACCCGCCCGAACCGGAAAATGATGCCCTGCTCGTACTGCTGCACGATCTTGAACGAGCGTCCGGCCGTGATGAGCCCAGCCACGACGAGTATCACCAGGATGGCCACCAGGGCAACCATCACCAACACCTCTTCTCCTCTGCGCCGTGGTAGTCGGCCGCCGTCGGCGGCTGGTCCCCGGTGCCTGCCCCCAGCCTACGACCGTAGTCTGAGACTAGCAATTTTTTTCTAGAAACTGCGCTAGTATTTCGGGAAGGACGGGCGCCGCAACCGCTACCAGATCCAGGCGCACCTCCCGCTCCCCGAGCCCACCAGCCAGGAACGCACGGTCGGCGAGATCCTGGCCCTACTGGCCGGCACCCGAGCCAGCGGCCGGCCGACCTGACGATCCGCACCCGGCTGAGCGCCGTTTTGGATGGCCTCGGCGCCCGGCGGTGTTCGAGCGGTCCGTGACTGCGCCTAGTGTGACGTGGAAGGCACGACGCGGCCGGTTTGTTTTTCTGTCATCTTGGCACCTGGCAGCCGGCGCGGGTTGATCAACATGTCCCGCTGGCCGCGTTGCCTATTTGGGAGGGCATGCCTGTGTCGCCAGCCAGCCCGGCATCCACCCAGAGGGCGCCCGCCCGGATGGCAGTTGGCGACGCCACGGCCGACCCGGTCAAGGACTACCTCAAGCGGATCGCCAAGGTGCCACTGCTCAGCGCCGGGCAGGAGGTCGAGCTGGCCAAGCGGATCGAGGCGGGCCTGTTCGCCGATTTCAAGCTCGCCGAAGGCGGTGGGGTGCTGGGCCCCGGTCAGACCATCGACCTCCAGCGGGTCGCCGACGACGGCAGGACGGCCATGAACCATCTGGTGGAGGCCAACCTGCGCCTGGTCGTCTCACAGGCCAGGCGGTACACCGGCCGCGGCATGCTGCTCCTTGACCTGATCCAGGAGGGCAACCTGGGCCTCATCCGTGGCGTGGAGAAGTTCGACTACACCAAGGGTTACAAGTTCTCCACGTACGCCACCTGGTGGATCCGGCAGGCCATAACCCGGGCGATGGCCGACCAGGCCCGGACCATCCGGATCCCGGTGCACGTGGTCGAGGTGATAAGCAAGCTGGCCCGGGCGCGGCGGCAGATGCTGCAGGATCTGGGCCGGGAGCCCACCTCAGGGGAGCTCGCGGCCGAGCTGGACATTACCCCGGAGAGGGTCATCGAGGTGCAGAAGTACGCCCGGGAGCCGATTTCGCTGGATGTCCCGCTCGGCGAGGATGGCGCCAGCGAGTTCGGCGACCTGATCGAGGACTCCGACGCGCTCCAGCCGGGCGAGGCGGCCAGCTTCACAATGCTGCAGGAGCAGCTGCACTCGGTGCTCGACACGCTGCCCGAGCGCGAGGCAGGCGTGGTCTTGATGCGGTTCGGCCTGAAAGACGGCCAGCCCAGGACCCTGGACGAGATCGGCAAGGTCTACGGGGTCACCCGCGAGCGGATCCGGCAGATCGAGTCCAAGGCCATGTCGAAGCTGCGGCACCCGTCCCGGTCCAGCATCCTCCGGGACTACCTCGGCTGACCTGGCCGGACGGCCTGCCGGCCTGGTGGGCGGGCACGGCAACGTCACCGATCAGGACGTGAGGCCCAGCTCCCTGTCGATGATCACGTACGGTTCCACGTCGTGCTCCGCCGCCCATCGCCGGGCCCGGCGAAGCGTGATCGAGCGGAGCTCGATGAGCCGGTGAAAGGCCGCGAGATGATTCGACAGCGTCCGGCCTGGGCCGCCGAGCCTGGGATACCAGTCGGCTGCTGTGAACAGGCCGTCCTTGCCGGCCAGCACGTCGTGCCTGTTCCTGGCCCACTTTTCCGGGCTGGGGTATTTCGGCAGGCGCATCTGGACAGCGATGTCCTCGACTTCTTTCTGCTGGCGGACGTGCGGGGCCGGCAGGGGCGGCCAGGAGAGGTAGTCACCGAAGTAAGCGATGAGCGCTTCCTGCATGGAGGGCGACAGGAACCGCCGCGGGACGGTGATCTGCATGGTCTGCTTGCCCGGCTGCCGCTCTTCCCGCGACGGCTCTGGCCCGCACAGGATCAGTAGCCGGAAGGCTTCGCTCTGCTTGCCCCGCTGGGCGCGCGGCACGACCGGGATCCATACGGCGACGTCCTGCCCGGTCATCGGCATGGTTGCCTGCGGACCGAGGGGGACGGCGGAAAGCCCGTACTGCTGGACGCGAAGCGTGTTGGTGTGTCCGCTGTTGCGGATCGTCCAGTACCCGGTCTCGGCGTCCAGGCCGACGGTGACCGGCTCTGACGCCATCCCCTCTGCAGGCGGCGTCTTCAGGTACCGGTGGGTCGGGGAGTCCTGCCCGCCGTCGACGGAGACGTGCAGGACACCGCCGGGGTGGACGGTCTTCGGCTGCTGGGCGCTCGGCCACGTCGGCCGGCTCCGTCCGTGCTCATCAACGTCGCGGAGCCAGGCACACAGCACTGCGGAGTTCGGGGGCATCCTCCAAGCAGGCTAGCCCGTACCCGGCAAGGCGGGCATCGGTGCCGGTCAGCCGCCCAGGTACCTGCGCACGGAGGAACGGAGCCGTTCCGGCAGCCGGCTGAGCAGTTCCTGCCTCCGGCCGACCGGGGACACGCCCCGCAGGATGTCCGCGGTCCGCGTCGGGGCGACCTGCTTGAGCACGGCGGCGGCGCTCCCGGCATCCATCGCCATCACCAGCGACGCGGCGCGGACCGGGGGCATTTCGGAGAGCGCGCCAACGACGCTCGCGGTGTCCGCCCGGTCCAGGATCCGCATGATCTCCTCCTGCTGCGGCAGGGCCAGCACGGCCGCCAGGGCGACAGAGCTCATGTGATCGAGCAGCGGACCATGCCGGTCCGGCGGAAGCATCTGCAGGATGCCGCGCGCCGTGGCCGCTCGCTCCCGGGCGATGGCGCTCAGCAGGTTCCCGCCGAGCGCGTCGTCGCAGCGGTTGATGATCCGCGCGGCCTCGTGCGTGGAGAGCGCGAGCAGTTCGCCGGCCGCCTGATCGGTGGGCATGCCGGCGACGACCTGCGCCTGGGTCAGCACGGGCAGGCCGGACAGCGCGGTCAAGCGTGGCCCCATACCGACCGGCTGGGCGGTTTCCCGATGCCGGGCAGGCGGTTCCTGGAGATCTGGCCTGAACGAGGGGGTGCTTGGCTGGTCTGGCTGGCTGGCGACACCGCGCAGGACGGCGGAAACCGTGGCGGCGTCCGGGCGGTCTTCCGGCCGCTTCCTGAGCATCTGGAGAACCAGGCTGGCCAGCGGGCCGCCCTCGCGCGGCTCGGGAGGATTCCGGAACTTGATCGCCGTGAACATCGCCCACTTGGTCTCCGCCGAGAACGGTGCCTCGCCGGTGAGCGCGTAGTAGAGCGTCACGCCGAGCGCCCACAGGTCCGTCCCGGGCCCGGCAGGCTCGCCGTCGAGCAGCTCGGGCGCGAGAAACTCCGGGGTGCCAACGATGGCCCGGTCATCGGTCAGCGGCACCTTGCCGACGATCCGCGCGATGCCGAAGTCCACCAGGTGCACCGACCCATCCGGCCCCACCACGATGTTTCCTGGCTTCACATCCCGGTGGTAGACGCGTGGCCAGGCTCGTGTGGCAGGCGCGCAACCCGTCGAGGACGGCGAGGGCGATGGCCGCGATCTTCTGCTCGGGAAGGGGCGCGTCCTTCTGCTCCCCGATGATCTCGCTGAGCGGCCGCCCGGGCACGTAGCCCATGACGATCCACGGGACGCCGCTGCGGCCGACGCTGATCAGGTCGTGCACGGTAACGATCACCGGGTGCTCGACCTGGGCGAGCGCGGTCGCCTCCCGCTTCACCCGTTCCCGCCTGGTCGCGGCGTCCTCGTCCGCGAACGGCCCCGGGATCAGCTCCTTGACCGCGACGGTCCGCTCGAGGTGGATATCGAAGGCCTCCCAGACGGTGCCCATCGTGCCGCCGCCGAGCCGCCGCTCGAGCCGGTAGCGGCCGTTGAGCACCTTCCCGGGCGAGGTCAATCGTCCTCATCCCAGGAGAGAGGGGTTCCGCCGCTGCCGGGTGACACCATCGGCGCCGGCGTCGGGCCGCCCGGTGCCCCGCCGGCCCGGTCGCCGTGCCAGGAGGCGGGCTGGGTGTCCCGGCCGTCGTCGGGCCAGTCGTCGCTGGCCCGCGGCGCCGCGGCCGCAGGGCCGCTTGGCCTGATCCCCGGGTCACCGGGGCCGGGCAGGTACTCGTCCGTGCGGCTGGTCCACGTTGGCGGCTCGGCGTCCCCGGCGGGCTGGGACTGCCAGTGGTTGCGCCACCGGTTGGCGCCATACCAGCGCTGCTCGGGCCGGGTGCTGCCGGGTGCCGGGGGCGGCGGCATCGGGTTGTCGGTTGCCTCGGTCCGGGTGTCGCCATCCGGGACCGCGGGTCCCGGAAGCGCCCGCGCCGGTGTCCAGATCGCCTGTATGCGGTGGTCGGGCTCCATCTGCAGGGTGGGCCGCAGCAGGGCAGTCCCGTCCGGGCCGACGATCCGGGACCGGAAGCTGTAGAACTTCTTGACGTCCTTGAGCTCTGCTTCCCGCGCGTGCCCCAGCGCCTCCTCATAGAGGCCGGGCCGCTGCATCAGCTTCACCGTGACCGGCAGGAGCTCGATGACGAGGAAGAGCAGGAAGAGCAGCAACCGGGCCGCGGCGACGGTGAAGTTCCCGCTGCTGAGCTGGCTCAGCGCCTCGAGCCTGTTCAGGATGCCGTGCGCGGCCTGGTTGTTCGCGAAGAAGCTGGCCTGCAGCTCGTTCTGCCGCTGCAGCGCCGTGCCGTACTCGGCCTTCACGACCGGCTGCTGGGTGAGCGCCTGCTGGTACCGGGCCTGCTGGTCGGCCTTGCTGTTCGAGGAGAGCTGAGCGTCGCGCTGCTGAATCTCCCCTTGGACGTGGTTGATCTGCCCCCGGAGCGTGGCGACCTCGGCAGAGGCAGCGTTGTAGTTCTTCAGGCTGGCCTTCGCGGCCGGCCCGTCGCCCTTCTTCGGGCAGGTCGGGCCGCCGTAGAGCTGGCAGATGTAGTCGCTGTAGTACTGGTTCTTCAGTGCCGTCCAGTGCGTCACCTCACCGTTGAGATTGGTGAGCTGCTTGTTGAACGCGGTCAATTCCGGGTCGGATGACGTATTGGCCGACGCCGCGCCGTGGGTCGCGATCACGTTGTTCAGGTACTTGAGCTCGCCCGAATAAGTACTGACCTGCTTGGCTACGTCGCTGGCCTGCTGTTGCTTCAGAAACTGGTTGTAGCTCTGCTGCTGCATCTGCGCCATCTGCGCGTCGATCTCCGACTGGAAGATGCGCAGCACGAGAGGAGTGGAAACGAGCGTGCCGAGCAGCAGCGCGAGTGCGAGCCTCGGCGCCGCCATGGCGAACTTGCGCGGGCCATCGATGGGCATCGACACGATCAGCCAGCGGTCGATGCCCATGATCACCAGGCCCCAGGCAAGTGCGATCGGGAACGCCAGGATTCCGTTGATTCCTACCGCGCTCGCGAGGGCGAACCACATGGAGACGGCCGCCACCCCGCTGGTGATGAGGATCGCCCAGCCGAGGCTCTCAAACCTGGCCCGCTCACTCGGCACGAGCGTCAGGACTTCCTCGTGCGTGCCCGCGAGAGCGAGCACGATCTTCCGCAGCTTGTGAAACATCTGCTCGAGCTTCCGCATCATCCGCTCCGAACGAGGCTCGCGGGCCCCCGAGCCTCCCAGCCTAGGGAGCGGGTCGGAAAACAACCCCGCAGCGCTGCGGGGCAGCCACTGATGCAGCCGTTCTCTAATGAGGCTGGGAGAACTTTCGCCATAAGGTCGCTGCTTTAACGGAATGGGGGCCCATGAACGGGGACGGCGACGCGGTCCTTCGCGCCCTCTCCGACGATGAGGTTCACGAGGCACTCTGCGACGAGCTCGGGCGGCTGTCCGGAAGCGCCACCTTCACGGTTGCGGAACTTGCCGCGGGCACCGCGAGCATCTTCGAGATCTCCCGCGACGAGCACGGCACACCGAGCGCAGTCAGGTGGAGGTACGCCTGCGAGGACGGTGCGCTCCAGGTCGAGGGGGAGGACCGCTGGTCGGGGGCGATTGCCGATCCGGAGCGGTTCTACCGGTGCGTCGCGCCCAGGTTCATCGTGCGCACGCCACAGCCGCTGCCCAGCGGCCTGTCCGGCCTCCTGTCCGGCCCGCGCACCGATGTGCCGGTTTACACGTGCCGGGCGTCCCTTGCGGAACTGCTGCGCGCCGCGGTGCGGGAGAGCCCGCTGGCTGCGGGCTACGAGCTTGCGGTGCTGAAGCGCGTGCCGGCCAGCCAAACCGGCCCGGCGCGGCTCGTCCTCACCGGGCAGCCGCTGTTCTCGCCGGGCGAGACGCAGGGCCGCCAGGTCAGCATCAGGGTGACCTGCGAGCCGACGGACGCCGAGGGCACCGCGTTCGCTGTCGTCACCCGCGAGCCGCGCCCCGATCTTCCGCGGCAGGCCCAGCAGCTACGGCCGCTCCAGATTCAGGTTGCCGTCGTCCCGCCTGGCAGCTACGACCTGACCGCGGTGCTGGTCCGGCCCGGGCAGGTCCGGTTCCAGGGGCTGCCTGCTGCGCTGGGCAGTCCGGGCAGGTCCTGGCAAGAGCTCGAACGCCTGGTACCCGGCGAGCTGGCCACGCAGGCGCCGGTGCACCTGGTCTGCCTGATCGAGCTGTGCGGCGGCGACGACCGGCTGAAGCAGCGCCTGTACCGGCTGGAGGAACTCATCAGCAGGGCGCAGATCGGCGCCCGGCCGCTGCGCGTCTCGGTGGTCGCCTACGGCGCGCACGGGGTCGCCTGGAAGGTTGAGGACGCACCGCCCGAGATCCGGGCCTGGGCGGCGCCGGGTGATCAGGCGATCAACGCGCTGCGCGGGCTCGTCGGCCGCCAGCCGGACGAGCGTGAGTACCAGCGCGCCGCGCAGCTCGAGTGCGCCCTGGCACTCGTGCGTGAGCGACTGGCGGCAACCGGGGGCCGGCCGGTGATCGTGACCGCGGGCGGGCGGCCGGCGCATCCACCCGGGCTCGACACCAGCAGCCTGATCATTCCGTGCCCGCGCTGGGTGGACGGGGTGTCGGAACTCGGCCGGCTGCTCAGCATGCCGGCGATCACCTTCGGTGCGCTCCGCGACCCGACGTGCCGGGGCGGGATATGGGACCAGCTTGGCCAGCACGCTGTCGCCACGGTCGATGACGCGGTGGACATGGAGAGCTTCGCGGCCGGCCTCGGCCTGTGCGTGGCCACGCAGACAGTGCCATTCCCCGTGATCGAGCAGTGAGGAATCCACGTGGCGTATCGGGCGGACTGGAGCGAGTCGGGCGTCGCCATGCTGGGGCCGACAGAGAGCGGCAAGACGACGTTCCTGTGCGCGCTGAAGAAGGCGCTGCTAGAGCACGACGAGGAGTGGGTGCTCTTCACCCGCGACGCGGCATCGCAGCGGCAGCTGGACGAGATGTCCAGCGCGCTGATCAGCGAGGGCGGCTTCCCGATGCCGACGCGTACCGTCGACACCATCCGGTGGATCCTGGGCGGGACGGTGGAACGCAGGGAGCGGAAGGGACGCTTCGGCGGGGAGATCAAGACCAAAGACCAGGTCGAGATCACGCTCCGGCTGACCGACGCGCCCGGCGGGCTCGGCAGCGCCGACCGTGTCGGTCTCAGCGAGAGAACTGAGCTGATCAAGCAGCTCGCCGACAGCTCGGCCATCCTCTACATGTTCGACCCGATCCGGGAGTTCACCCATGGCGACGCGTTCCAGCGGACCGACAGCCTGCTCAGCGAGCTCATGGGCGTGGTCTCCCAGGACCCCGGCTACGAGGGTAAGCTGCCGCACCGCCTGGCGGTCTGCGTGACCAAGCTCGACGATCCGCGGGTGTTCAAGACCGCTCACGATCTTGGCATGCTCATGCCGGACGACAGCAGCAGGTGGGGTTTCCCCCGGGTGCACGAGACCGACGCTCAGGCCCTGTTCCACGCGCTCGGCGAGATAAGCAGGTCTGGCAACGGGGAGGCGGTGCCGAGGCTGCTCGAGCGGTATTTTTACCCCGAGCGGATCAGCTACTACATCACCTCGGCGGTCGGCTTCATGGTCAACAAGCAGACGAGGCGTTTCGACCCGCGCGACACCGAGAACGTCTACCGGACCGCGTCCGGCGCACCCCTGGTCCGCGGCCCCGTGCACCCGATCAACGTGGTGGAGCCGATCCTGTGGATCATCCGGCAGCTCGCCCCGGTGACGTGAACTTCCCGATGACCAGCAGGACCGTCCCGGTCATTGCGCAGTGGGCGCTGGAGGGCAAGCAGCCAGACGGCGAGGACTACCGCATCCTGGCGTGCAGCACTGGAGACCTGAGCAGGAGGCACTTCGCGGACGCCCTGGGCCGGTTCCAGCTTGGCGAGCTGAACACCCTGCCGCAGGTGTCGGTGAGCTACGCGCGGCTGGCGGCGCAGCCCGGCTCGGGCTACGTCGCGCTCGCCATTCACTGGTACGCCACGCAGGACCAGCGCCATGCCGACGGGGTTAGCCAGCGAGATAACCAGGGCCGGCCCACGGCATATACCAGCTACTTCTGCATGCCGTACAAGCGCCTGGCGGACGCGGCCGTCGGCTATCTGGCAATGCATGAAGCGCTGCACCCGGTCACGCTGAGCGTGGCGGACGGCCCGCCCAAAGAGGTGCCGATCGCGCTGCCGAAGTCGCGGACCCCCGCCGCGTGCGACCTGGCGGTGCGCGTGGCCCCGCTGCTGCTGACGGGCCGGCCGGTCTGCGTGCTCGGCGCGGAGGGCACCAGCATGCTGGAGCGGCTGGAATTCATCGACACCGTCATGGAGCTGCTGCCCTACGGCTTCCGGGCGCGCATGACGGCTGCCACCTGGACGAGGGCTTCCAACCGCAACCACCGGTTCCGGCTGTTCTTCAGCGCGGCACCCCGCGCAGGCGAGCCAGATTACGTGGTGACCTGGGGGGAGCCTCCCGAGCTGGTGAGCATCCCCGACAGGGAAGCGGGCGAGTACTCCGACTGGCTGCAGGACAACGTTGGCCAGCTCGCCCGCCTGGCCGACCTGACGAACGAGATGGGGTTCAGCCCGAAGCACACGCTTCAGGCGCTCGAGTCGGTCCTCGGCGTCAGGCACCGGCTGCAGTTCCGGCCGCGGCCGGTGCCGCAGGTCCGGGCCGACGGGCCCGGCGGCCCGCCTGAGGGGGACATCGGCGAGGAAACCCTCGTCTATTGCGCGGAGCACGCAGAGCTCGCGAACCAGACCCGGCTGCGCTCCGATATCACGTTCCTGAAAAAGTTTGCCGAGGGTGAGATCGGCGAGGATGGGCGATCGCGTTACCGGGACCTGATCGGCAGACTGGGCCTTCTGCGGCCGGGTTTTCTCGGCGACGGCAAATATGAGGAAAGGCTTTACGGCGCGCTGCTCCGCATGGCCTTCGCGACCCCGCTCAGCTATGAGGCCTACTGCCGGCTCGAGGGCTGCGCGGGCATCGTTCCCGGTGACACCCCGCACCGGGAACTGCTCGTGGCGATCGTGAAGGCCGGGATGGCCGACGCGGCCGTGAGCGCGATCGTGTACTGGCACCTGCGGAAGACCGACGAGAGGAAAGTCGGCAAGTGGCTGCTCTCCGGGCAGGTAGACGCCGTCCAGCTGATCGGCCTCCTGGCGGGCGACTGGACGTATTCGGAGCACGCCCGGATCGTTTGCGACCTCACCCTCGAGTACCTGAAACGGGCGCCAGGGCAATACCAGCCGCAGCAGGTCCGGCTCGCGCTGAGCCAGCACGGTTTCCTGGCCCGCGCGCTGCAAATGCGTCATCCCGGCCAGGACCAGTATCAGGTTCATGCCCTGTACCGGTTCCTGACGGCGGCGTACCCGCAGGCGGCAGCCACGCCGGGGCAGGATCTCAGCAGGGCCGCGATCCTGCAGATTCTGCACGGGACCGGGGCGCCTCCCACGCCGGCGCTGCTCAGTGCCGTCCTGATGCTGCTGGACAGGCCGGCGGCCTGGCAACTGGCGTGGAATGCGTACATCCAGGGCTCGCTTACCCTGGCCAATTTCGATGAGCCAACTCTCGCGCGGCTGCGTGCTCGTCTCCCGCACATCGATGCGGCCGCGATCAATGGCCCGAGAACGCGGCCGCGGGTGGGCCCGGCGCGATCGGGCGGCGGGACTTGACCGGGCGCCGTCATCGGGCCTCAGAGCCAGCTGAGCGCCGACGCTCTAGTCGACCGCTGCTGAGCGCACTGGCACGCAAAACCTCGCCGCGGGTGGCAAACCTGGCTGATTTGTTACTTCCTGACTGCAACCGATGGAATGATTCCGCCGTTGTAGGACATGTGTGGGAGCACAGCCTCGAGAGGGCGACCCGATGACGGAGCCAACAGCTGAGGAATCAGCTGAGGAGCCAGCGGCTGAGGTGTCAGTCGAAGAGTCAACGGCTGAGCAGTCAGCTGAAGAGCTAACGGCTGAGGAGCCGGTGGCTGAGGAGTCAGTTGAAGAGTCGGAGGCTGAGCAGCCAGCCGAGGAGCCAGCGGTGCAGGAGCCGGTGGCTGAGGTGCCAGCTGAAGAGCCGGAGGCCGAGGAGCCAGCCGAAGAGCTAATGGCTGAGGAGTCAGCGGCTGAGCAGAAGAACCGGATCGAGATCATCCCCGCGGGCATCGCCGCAGGTACTGCGCTGAAGAGTCTGCCGAAGAGCAAGGGCTGGAAGGCCCGCGCGGGCTTGGGCGTGGCCGCCGTGGTCGCGGGGCTGGGCGTCGCCGCCGCAGTGCTCGCGCTTGTGGGGCGGCCGTCGGTATCGGTGTCATCGGGAGAGCAGCTTGTTCAGGTGCACCTCGGCGGCTTCGGCACCCATGTGACCGGCGTCCACGCCGCCAGTTCCGGCCGACCTGTGGCGCTGGCACCCCAGAGCTCCGGTTTCGTGCCCGTCGCCGAGCTGGCACAGGGCCGAACGGTGGACGTACACGTCACCGCCGCTCCGCCGTCCTGGCTCCACTGGCTGCTCGGCTCCGGGGTCTCGACGTCGGTGACGCTGCGGGCGCCGCTGGCCGCGCCCACGGCGACGGTGGCCGTTGCCGCGCACCCGGGGCGCGTAATGCTGGCTTTCAACCGCCCGGTGAGCGTCGTCGATTACAAGGCTGCAGGCGGCCCAGCACGGGTCATAAGACTCAGTCGGCCCTCGACGACGGCCCAGCTCGCCGTGCCAGACAACCAGTCGGGGGGCGCGCTTCAGGTAACGGCCGCGGCTTGGCCGTGGGAGCGCCTGGCCGCCCAGCCGGCCACGGTGGACTGGCTTCAGGCACCGAAGGACGGCGTGCCGGTCGCAGCGGCAGATCCGGCTCCGGGCAGCTCGGACCAGGGGCTCGATAGCCCGATCACCCTGACCTTCGACGAGTCGGTCTCCAAGGCCCTCGGCAGCACCCGCCCCCGGGTCTCACCACACACGACGGGGACCTGGACCGAGCCGAATGCCGACACGCTGGTGTTCACCCCGCGGGGCCTCGGCTTCGGGCCTGGCACTGCGGTATCGGTCTCGTTTAACCGTCGCGTGGCGGTCGTGGGCGGCTCCGCGACAGACTCGGTGGCTCTGGCCGCCTCGGGGTCCTACCACTTCGCCGTCACGCAAGTCTCGGTGCTGCGCCTGCAGCAGATCCTTGCCCAGCTGCACTACCTGCCGCTCAACTTCACCCCGGCGCCTGGCGTCCGCGAGCCGACTACCCTCGCCGGCGAGGTCGCGACGCTCGGCAACCCGCTGAAGGGCAGCTTCTCCTGGCGCTGGCGGTCGACCCCGGCGGCACTCAGGTCCAAGTGGCAGGTCGGCTCGCCCACGGTCATCGTCAAGGGTGCGCTGATGGCGTTCATGTCCGCGACGGACAGTTCCGCCTACAACGGCTACACCGCCGACGCCGACACCGTGAGCCAGCTTACGAACGCCTTGTGGAAGCCGCTTCTGTCCGCCGCGGCCGCCAACAAGGTGGACCCTGGCCCGTACTCGTACGTGCACGTGACGAAGAACCTGCCCGAGACGCTTGTCTTGTGGGAGAACGGCAGGACGGTGCTCACGACTCCGGCCAATACCGGCATCGCCTCGCGTCCGACGGCCGACGGGACGTTCCCGATCTACGTCCGGTACACGTTCAACTTCATGACCGGAACCAACCCCGACGGCACCCCCTACGACGACCCGGTGTACTGGATCAATTACTTCAACGGCGGCGACGCCGTGCATGGGTTCGTGCGGGGCTCGTACGGGTGGCCGCAGAGCCTCGGCTGCGTGGAGCTGCCCATCCCGACCGCCCACGTGGCCTTCAACCACCTGGCGATCGGCGACCTGGTAACCGTTGCTGGCTGAGCCGGCGCTAGCCCCGAAGCGCGGCCAAGGCCGGCCGGGGGCCGGTAATTCTCGGGGTCACATTTTCCTGATCTTCAGGTACCGCCGTATGTCCGGCAATGACATGACCGCCAGAAGCCCGAAGGCCGCGGCGGCGGCCGCCATGGTCATTGCCGAGATATATCCAAGTGCTCGCATCGCGTGCCTCCTGCTCTTCAGCTGATCGGTGTCATCGGCTCTGTGCCGGAGCCTGCGGGTCTCGGGGCGGCAGCGGCGGGCGGGCTCAGCGCCGCCGCAGCATCATGACGACGAGCACGATGATCACGATCACGACGATGGTTCCGATGCCGATAAACATGAGGGTTCCTTTCAGATGCGCACCGGCCTCGCGGGACGGAGCTGGGTATAGCTGGCTGCTGGCTGGTTGTTCCAGCGATACTCCCGGAGTGTGTTCACAGACTATTGCAGTACTCAAAAACTAGCAATATTTTTCTAGTAATTTCTAGATAGCTTCGGTGGCGGGCTTCTGACCGGCCACGTCCCGGGCACTGCGGTGCATCACCCACGACCCAAGGCGGCACGAGTGCGATATCACGGGTCGCCATGGGCATCACCGTGCGCTACACTAGCTGCAAAAGACTAGCAAAAAATTTCCAGAATTGAAGGAGAAAGAAGGTGGCCACACCGAGCTGGGGCTTCCTGACCAGCCACGCCCGGGTGCTGCTGTGCATCGCGCACGACCCGGGGGTGCGATTGCGCGACATCGCAGCCAGCCTGGGCGTCACCGAGCGCAGCGCCTACGGCATCGTCACCGACCTGGCCGAGGCCGGCTATGTGGTCAAGCAGAAGGACGGCCGCCGCAACCGCTACCAGGTCCAGGCGCACCTCCCGCTCCCGGAGTCCACTGGCCGGGAACGCACGGTCGGCGAGGTCCTGGCACTCCTAGTCGGCACGGACACCACGCCGTGACCGGCAGGCGCCCGTGGACACTGTCACACGCGGCAGTACGCCGTTCGGGCCGGATATTCGCAGCTCCGTTCGTGACGGAGCGGACAGGAGGATGGATGCCATCGCCATCGCGGGCAGCGCACCTCAGTAACCACCACCGGAATACGCTGCGCCAGATCTTTCAGCATCCGGCGGGCCACAACATCGAGTGGCGTGCCGTGCTGTCGCTGCTGGGGGAGGTCGGCTCAGCCGAGGAAAGGCCCGACGGCAAGGTTGTCGTGACCATCGGGTCCCAGACCGAATACTTCGATCCGCCCCGCCACAAAGACATCGACACGCAGGCTGTTGTCAACCTGCGCCAGATGCTAACCAAGGTCGGCTACGGAGCAGACGTTGCTGAGCCGCCTGCGGGATCAAGACCCTGAGTCTGGTCAGCCCGGCGGGCATTGTGGTGAGCCGGCGTGCCCTCCTCTTGCGTTGCTATTTTCTAGAAAATCATTGCTAGTTTCAGCTTTCCAGCGTAGGTTGAGTGGCACCGGGAGCCAGCCCGTAGCGGCCAGCAACTGGACAGCTACCGGAGGTACCCTCGCAGATCGCGGCCAGACTCGCAGGCGTGCCGCAGCAGCGTCCGCAGGTCCGACCCCGGCACGGCGTGGCGCAGGACAGGAACTCCCTCAGACCGCATGACCCGCCCGCTAGTCGGCTCGCAGCGTGGCGGCGGGGACATTTCATCCCGAGCTGTTTCTCTGGCGGCTTTCCAGATGATTTGTCAGGAATCGAGGTACGGTCACTGACGTGGGCGGCACTTCGGATGACGGCGACCTGTGGGACTCGTGGTTCCGCACGGAGCCCTCGGCCTCGCAGCCCCCGCCGGCCGACGAGCAGCGGCCACCGGGCGGCAGGCGCGGGAGGCGGGGCAGGAAGCGGCGGAAGCTTCCGTATGTGCTGATCGCTGTCGCGGCAGCAGCGGCGGTAGGTATCAGCGTGTTTCTGGTGCTGCCGGGCAGAGCAACGCAGACTACTGGTTATCTGCCGACGGGCTCATCTCCTGGCCAGGACGCGCAGCAGACAGCTCGTGCGTTCCTGCGCGCCTGGGACGCGAATGACCTTCGGCAGGCCGCCAACTACACCGATCATCCGGCTGCCGCCAGGGCTGCCCTCAAGACTTTCCGGAAATACCTCCGCCTCAGCAAACTCACCAGTACGGCCGGGCTGGCAACAGCGGTAGCGGCGAGCTCGGCGACGCCCCGGGAGAAGGTCATCTACGCGGCCAGCGCCAGCGTGGCCACGTCGGACGGCGCTGCGGTGGTCAGCGGAATCTGGCGCTACCACGCATCGCTAGTCGCCTACCAGTCGAAGCATTCCCAGTACTGGTACGTCGCCTGGGCACCTGCGGACCTGGCTCCTAACTTGACCGCGCCGACCCACCTTGCAACCGTCCCGGTCGCCCCGCATGTCACCTCGGTCACCGACGCCGGCGGCAACGATCTGACCAGTTACGGCGACCCAGGGCTGGCCCACATCGCCGCCGGCCTGGAGACAGGCGCGCCTCCTGGGCACGGATCCCCGGGCCTGAATGTCGAGATTCAGAGCGGGACGGGCCAGCCCGTCGCCAACACCCAGGCAGTCGTGGTAGCGCCGAAGAACATCTCTGGACTCGCCACAACGATCAACCCGGCAGCGGAGCAGGCCGCCCGGTCAGCCGTCGCCCAGCATGCCAGCAGCTCGATGGTCGTCATCCAGCCGTCGACCGGCAAGATCCTGGCCATCGCCAACAACGCCGGCTTCAACGATTTCGCCCTCACTGCAGCAGTGGCACCCGGCTCGACGATGAAGACCGTCACCTCGACCGCGCTGTTCAATGAGGGGGTGCTCAATCCGGGCAGCGACGTTGCGTGCCCGAGGGCTTTCACGATTCAGGGGATCACTTACCACAACAACCAGGGTGAATCCGAGCCGGCATCGACACCGTTCATCACCGACTTTGCCCAATCCTGCAACAACGCTTTCAGTACGCAGTGGGAGCATCTGACCAACGGCCGCCTTGCCGGGACAGTCAAGCAGTACTACGGCCTGGACCAGCCATGGGACATCGGCATCGGCAACGTTTCCGCGAGCTACTTCAGCGTCCCGGCGTCCGCATCTGGCTCCGAACTGGCCCAGGAAGCCTTCGGCGAGGGTTCACTGACCGCTTCACCTCTGGCCATGGCGTCGATTGCTGCCACCATCGCCAGCGGGAGGTTCCGGCAGCCCTACCTGGCAGCGGGTGGCCCGCGGGTCCCCGCGACGCCGCTTCCCGTCACGACGGACACCTGGCTGAAGCAGATGATGCGGGACGTGGTCACCAGCGGCACGGCCGCACCGATCGGGTTCGGCCCGGATGTCTACGCCAAAACTGGCACCGCCGACATCAACGGCCAAGGACAGCCCAACAGTTGGCTTATCGCCTTCGTGCCGTCTCGGGACCTCGCAGTCGCCTGCCTGGTCCTCAACGCCGGCTACGGCGCTCAAGTCGCTGGCCCCGAGGTCAAGGCCTTTCTCGATAGCTAACGGGACGGGCTCAGGTCGCGCGCCCGCCTTACCGGCGCGAACCCTAGGCTGTCAGGAGCGCCTTGACCTTCGCGACCGCTGTGCTGACGGTGAGTGTCCAGCCGATGGCGGCCACTATCTGCTCGTCGGTCAGCGTGAACTCGCCGGGCTCGAAGCTGGCCCGGACGGCCGCGACGATCTGCTCATCGGTCAGCACGCCGAACTCTGCCCGGTACCCGCTCGGTCCCATCGACGTCGCCGTCACGGGCTCCGGGATGGTCCTAGTGGTCGCCGCCTTCACGCGCGCAGCCCTCACGGTGGCAGGCTGGCGCCCTCCGCCGTTGTCGCCAGTCGTCGTCCGGCCGTTCGCGCTGACGATCACAGGATTCGCCGCCGGTGTGATCTCGCAGGCGGCCGGGGTTGCGATGGCGCTCATGTCGGTGCTCCTGCGCTGGCGAGGGTGCTTTTTCTTATCGCAATTAGTATACGCGATGGTCTGTTTAACGAAGACGTCAGCCAGAGCCTTGCCAGGATTTGATTGAAATGCTTTGCGCTGTTTTCGGAGAGGAAATTTAAATTTCCAGCGCCCGCACGGGAGGCGAGCCGTAAGCGGAGCTGTTCCATTCCCGGCTCCGGACAGGGCTCGCCGGCCACGAGCTCGCTCTCAAGAACGGCCTGCTCTCCTTGCCGGCCGGGCAGGGCTCCAGCGGCACCCGGACCCGCGGCCTGGTACGCGACCGCCGCGATCGCCAGGACGGCGACGATGCCGCCAGCGACCTGGACGGCGGCGATGCCGCCGATCGAGACCAGCGTCCAGATGACGACCCGCCGCCCCGCGGTCCAGCCGGCCCCTCAGACGGTACGGCACGCCCGCTAGCCGGCTCGCAGCGTGGCGGCGGGCTAGCACTTGCCATGATGGAAAGTCAGGCTTACGCTTTCCATCATGGCAAGTCATGAGGACCCCGGCCGCGCAGGCGCGGCGATGACACCCGGCGAGGCCGCCGGCTCCCTGTCAGCCATTGACGGCAGCCGCTCCTGGCTGGCTGACCGGGTAATCGCGCCACGCTGGTACCACCCGGCGTTCGGGTTGCTCGCGGGCGGCGTGATCGCCGAGGGAGAGATCCGCAACTGGGCGCTGTTCGCCTGGTCGGTGGTCGCCTACACGGCGGGATGCGGCGCGCTGATGTGGTGGAACCAGCGTCGTGTCGGCGTCACGATGAAGTACTTCGACGCCCGCACGCGGGCGGTCTTCACCGCCCACGTCCTGATCCTGGGCGGGCTGGCCGCGGTCGCCTGCTGGCTCGGCCTCGACCGCGGGGTACACGGCGCGTTCCTGGCCGCTGGCGTTCTCGCCGTGCCCCTCACCGCCGTGTTCGGGTACTCGACGGACCGGCTGCTCCGGGCGCGCCTGCAGACTGCCCCGTGAGCACCGCCGCCCACTTCGATGAGATCGTGCACGCGCCGAACCGGCTCCAGATCTGCGCGATCCTCTCCGCCGTCAGCTCCGCCGACTTCGCCACGATGCGGGAAAGCCTGGGAGTAGCCGACTCCGTCCTGTCCAAGCACGTGCGGGTCCTGCACGAGGCCGGCTACGTCGACGTGCACAAGTCAGCCAGCGGATCGCGCGTCCGAACCAGCCTGTCCCTGACCAGGGCCGGCCGGGCAGCATACGACGGGCACGTCGCCGCCCTGCGGGCAATCGTCAGCAACGAGCGACTCCCCGTCGGCGCGCACGCCCGGCGTGCCCCCGGCTGAGCCAACTGGCGGGTTCGCTAGGTGAGAGCGAAGATGCGGGCTGCGTTGCCGCCGAGGATCGAGTCCCGGTCTTCGGCGTTGAGGAACCCGAAGGACTCCAGCGCGTCCTCGAGCTCTACTGGCAGCGGCGGGGAGTCTGTCCCGAACAGCACGTGCCCGGCGCCGAAGGCACCCACGTCCATGGCGATAGGGGTCACACCGTCGGCGGTGGTGTCGACATAGAGTCTCTGCATGAGCTCCGAAGGCGGAGCAGTACAGCGGGGCGCGGTGTGCGGCTTCGCCGGGCTCCCGGCCGTACGGCTGGACTTGTCAGGCGCCTCATCCCAGTGCTTGGGCTGCCAGGCGAGGTCGAGCCGCTTGCTGAGCAGGGCAAGCGCGCCGCCGGAACTCGCGCCGATGATCCGGACGCCCGGGTATTGCTCCAGCCGGCCGGACAGCACAATGGCGGCTAGTCCCATCGTGACATCACAGTAGCGCCCGACCATCTCCACCAGGCCGTGGTCACGGACGCCCTGGCAGGTCGCCGGGCCAGCGCCGGGATGCAGCAAGATCGGGACGCCCAGTTCCTCGGCCATCGCGAAGAACCCGTCTGCGCGTGGCGAGTCCAGATACTCGCCCTCGATGCTGGTATTGGCGATGATGCCGACGAAGCCATCGGCGCGCACTGTTTCCGCCGCTTCCGCCAGTCCGCGATCGTCGGCGAACGCATTGCACCATGCGTAGGCGCGGAGATGTTCCCGGCGTTCCCGGGCCACGGTGGCGAGCCAGTCGTGGAACGCGCGCAGCTCGTCTGCGGGCTGGCGATAGGTATCCAGCCCCGGAACCGGGACCATCGTGGCCGCACCGGCCGGGCTTCCGACGATCGTGAGGCCGATACCCGCGGCTGCCTTCGCCTCGATCATCGCGTCGACGTCCCCGAGGCTCGGCGGCATCGGGTAACGGGCAAGGAGGCTGGGGTGCGCGATATGCCCGTGGATGTCGATGATCACAGGTTCTCGAAAAGCCGAGCCGGTCCCTCGTCAAAGCCGGGTTTGGTCTTCCAGACTACGGCGGTGAATTGAGACATGAAAAGCCTCTCGAAAGCTGGTTCTGCTGCTTTGGGCAGATCCTGTCAGTACGCTAACACGACGCGTTCAAGGACAGTTCGCGGGACGGCTGAATCCTGGCTCGAGGATCGTTGTATATAGCAGGTGTAATGCCAAGGCAAATTTAGGGATTCAGCGTTTTGCGTTCATATTACGCGTCATCGGAATATGAACCGTCATGCCGTAATCCTGCGGTTCAGGTCTAGCTCGAAGCCGCAGGGCTGGATTTGTGCTGGGCCCTAGATGGGACTGCGGCCAAGGAATGCGGCCAGCCGGTCGCTGGGGTCGGCCTCCGGTGGCACGCTGACCGGCGCCGCGAACAGGGGGTGGCGGTCGGCGTCAGGGATCAGCAGCGGGGCTATCGCGAGCAGGTCGCTGGCCAGTTGGCGGGGGACCGGCTGGCAGCACCCGCAGGCCCGGGATATGTCCCATCCGTGCACGGCGATTTCGAGCGCTCCCGCGCTGGCCATGGCACCGGCCGGCAGGAGACGGTCCGCGATGTGAACGACCTCGTGCTCGCGGCCGGGGCTGGCGCACGCGGCGAGAAGCCGGGCCGCCCGGTCACGGAAGGCCCGGGCCGGGTCGCTGGCCACATCAGGGTCTTCGGCGTCCGGGTACCGGCCGATGCACCCGGCGTCGATGCCCTCGCAGATCGCGGCGACGGACTCGCTGGCGTGCCGCAGCAGCGTCCGCAGGTCCCACCCCCGGCATGGCGTAGCGCACGACAGGAACTCCGGCGTGACAGCCGCGGCCGCGGTGAGGGCATACCCGATCGCCGGTTCGAGCAGCCGGATCCCGCCGGTCGTACCGTTCAGGCCCATGATCATTGGTTTTGCGCCCGGGTCCCGTCCGGACCCTCGGGCGGTGCGCCGGCCAGGTCCCCGGAGGCGGGCAGGGCCGGTGGCAGGCCGAACGTCGCGAGCAGGGCCGGGTCCATGAACATGGTGGTCCGGGTGACGCGCGATGCGGCGATGGTGAGCACCATGATCCCGTGTGCGCGGTACACGCCGTCGCTCTCGCGCTGGTAGGCCGCGAACGCCGGCTGGCCGTTGGCGGCCGTGGGAAGCAGCCGGAAACAGCCGGGTTCGCGGAGAACCTGCGCCTGGAGGAAGGCCGCCAGCGTCGCGCGGCCGGCGAACCAGGTCGGCAGCGGCGGCATTTCGAGGACGGCATCCGCGCGCAGCAGTTCGGTGAGCGCAGCGATGTCGGCCTTCTCGAAGGCCGCCGCGTACCGGTCGGCCAGCGCCCGGTCGGCCGGGCTGAAGGGCTCGTGGATGTCATCCTCGGCCGGGGCCGCCTCCGCAAGCCGCGCGCGGGCGCGCTGCAGCATGCCGTTCACCGCGATCGTCGTGACGCCGAGAAGCTCAGCGACTTCCGCTGCCCGCCACTCCAGCACGTCGCGCAGGATCAGCACCGCGCGCTGCCGCGGGGGCAGGTACTGCAGCGCGGCGATCAGGGCCAGCCGCATGCTCGCCCGTGACGTGACGATCGCGGAGGGATCGGCGGCCCCGGCGCTCACCAGCACGTCGGGCACGGGCTGCAGCCACGGAATCTCGGCGCGCTCCGCGGCCGGAGGCACGGCCGGGTCGTCACCCGGGGCGCCGAGGCCGGACGGCAGCGGCCGGCGGCTGCTGTTCTCCAGCGCCCGCAGGCAGGCGTTGGTCGCGATCCGGTACAGCCAGGTCCGCACGGACGACCGGCCCTCGAAATCGCCGTAGGACCGCCAGGCCCGGATCAGGGTCTCCTGCACCTGGTCCTCGGCGTCCTGCACGGAGCCGAGCATCCGGTAGCAGTGCGCCAGCAGCTCAGCCCGGAACGGGTCCGTGAGTGCCGCGAAATCCTCGCTGTCCAGCATCGCTGCTGCTCCTGTGCTCTGCATAACGGCTGCTCCCATGGTCCGCCGATGATCCCCGCCCGCGTTGCCGCCACCTGTATAGATCCGGCCCGGCAGCGAAACTCACCGGCCTGGCGCCGTTCAGTTTCCGCAGCCCCCTGGATCAGTACGGGCGAACGCGATCACCCAACAGCAAGGAGTGCGACATGACATCGCAAGAGCTCTCCGGGACGACCGCACTGGTCACCGGCGCGAGCCGGGGGTTCGGCCGCGGCATCGCCGTTGCGCTGGCGCAGGCCGGCGCGCAGGTCGTCGGGGTTGCCCGTGACGGCGCCCCCCTGGAGGAACTGCGCGGCCAGCTCGGCGGCAGCTTCACGCCGGTCGTGGCCGACGCGGCCGACCCGGTGGCCGCCGGCCACCTTCTCGACGAGTACCGCCCTCAGACGCTGGTGCTCAACGCCGGGGCGTCCCCGCTGCCGCGCCCGCTTCACCGGCAAACCTGGCAGACATTCAGCCGCAACTGGGACGTGGACGTGCAGCACGCGTTCGGGTGGACCCGCGAGGCGCTGCTGCTTCCGCTGGATCCCGGCAGCACGGTCATCGCCATGTCCAGCGGAGCCGCGCTGCGCGGCTCCCCGCTGAGCGGCGGCTATGCCGGGGCCAAGGCCACCATCCGGTTCATCGCCGCGTACGCCGCCGACGAGTCGGAGCGGGAGAAGCTCGGCATCAGGTTCCTGTCGGTGCTGCCGCAGCTGACCCCGGCCACCGCCCTGGGCGCCGCCGCGGTGGCTGCCTACGCCGCCCGGCAGGGCGTCGACGTCGCCACCTACCTCGAGGGCCTTGGCGCGGCGCTCACCCCGGAACAAGCGGGCGAGGCCGTTGCCGGCCTGGCCGCAGACCCTGGCCGTGACCAGGGCGCATACCTGCTCACCGCGGCCGGGCTCAGCCCGGTGCAGAGCTGAGAGGAGGAACTCAGATGTCTCAGATAGCTGCCGCCCCCGCCGTGGGCCGGGGCATGAAAGAAGTCCGCCGCTGGCGCGCGTTCGCGGTGCTCGCGGTCGCGTACTTCATGACGGTCGCAGATTTGGCGATCGTCAACGTCGCGCTGCCGACCATCGGCCGCAAGCTGCACATCGCGGAGTCGGACCTGCAGTGGGTCGTCACCGGCTACGCGCTCACGTTCGGCGGCTTCCTGCTGCTCGGCGGCCGCGCCGCGGACCTGCTGGGGCGCCGCCGTATCCTGCTGGCGGGCCTGGCCGTGTTCACCACGGCCTCGCTCGGCTGCGGGCTGGCGACCGCGGAGGGCTTCCTGATCGCGATGCGCTGCGTGCAGGGGCTGGGCGCGGCGATCGTCTTGCCGGCCGCGCTGTCGATCGTGATGAACATGTTCCCCGAGGGCGCCGAGCGCAACAAGGCACTCGGCGCGTGGGGGGCCATCGGGGCGAGCGGGGCGACCGTCGGCGTGATGGCCGGCGGGCTGCTCACCCACTACGCGGGCTGGGAGTACATCTTCTACCTCAACGTCCCGATCGGCGCGGCGGCGCTGGCGCTCGCCCCTCGTGTGGTGCCGGAGAGCCGGCTCGCCGCGTTGGAGCGGCGCTTCGACCCGTTCGGCGCGGTCACCGTGACCGGCGGCATTTCGCTGCTCGTGTACGCGATCTCGATGGCTCCGCAGGCCGGCGGCTTTGGCTGGGCGTTCTGGGCATGCGGCGTGATCGGCCTGGCTGGCGTGCCGGTCACGTTCCTGCTCGTGCGCCGCAACGAGCTCGCCCGGGCCGTGGCCAGCACGACCGCCAGAAAGCCCAGGCCCGCAACCGCCAGGGCCGGATGATACGGCGCGGGAACCGAGCCTCCCGGGCGACTGCGTCGGGGACCTGCCGGGGCGCTGCGGCGTTCCGGCGGGTCCCGTGTCGCGAGCGTGGGCTAACTTTTCACGATTAACGACAGCCATATCGTTGTCGTGGTGACGCCAAAGGCCGTTGGGCAGACGGCGTCGATCAAGTGGCGGCCGGATACGAGTGTGTTCCCGCAGGACGGCGCCGGCTCGGACGATCAGGGGCGGACCACCCCGGCGGCCATGAACGCATTCCTGCGGGCTGCCGCCACGACCAGCTACGGCCCGACGCTGTATAACTCGCTCCCGGACTTCGACGTGAACGGGACCATCGCGGGCGTCTTGCCGAAGTCGCCAGCCGCTGGCGATGCCCAGGTCAGACCGGTAACCGGATCGTGGAAACGCCCGCAGGCCAGGTGATCGTGCTCGGGAACAGTCTTGCCGGGTACATCCACGCCAAGAGCGGCCGGCGACTGACGTTCATGGTCGTCGTCGGGAACGTGCCCATTTCGACGCCCGCCGAGGTCGAGGCCATCACCGCGCAGCAGGCCCGGATGGTGGCGGCGATACAGGAAGACCTGTGACCCGCGAGCCTGGACGCGCTCCCGCAGGCGGCAGTGCCTCAGAGCCAGCCGCGTTCCTCGGCCAGCCGAACCGCCTCGGAGCGGTTGCGCGTCCCGGTCTTGGCGATCGCGTTGGACAGGTAGTTGCGGACCGTCCCGTCGGACAGGAACAGCTTCCGGGCTATGTCCGAAACGGATGCTCCCGACTTTGCCGCGACCAGCACGTCACGTTCCCGGGCGGTCAGCGGCGACGCCCCGGTGGCCAGCGACTCGGCGGCAAGTGCCGGGTCGACGACGCGCTCTCCCGCGGCGACCCGGCGGATCGCGGCCGCAAGCTGCTCAGGCGGGGAGTCCTTGACCACGAAGCCGCTGGCCCCCGACTCCATCGCCCGGCGCAGGTAGCCCGGGCGCCCGAACGTGGTGAGGATGACCGACCGGCACTGCGGCGCTTCGCGCGCGAGCACCCCCGCGGCGGTAAGGCCGTCGAGGCCGGGCATCTCGATGTCCAGCAGCGCCACGTCCGGGTGGTGCTCTCTGGCCGCGGCGGCTACCTCGTCGCCGCGGCTGACCGACGCGACGACCTCGAAGTCCTCTTCCAGCGCGAGCATGATCGCGAGCGCGCTGCGGATGAGCTCCTGGTCGTCGGCGAGCAGCAGCCGGATCACCGTCAGTGTCCCTGCGGAGCAGGGAGCAGGCTGTTCCCGGAGGCCCTGGCGGCACCGTCGGCTTCCTGGGTGGTCCCGCCGACGGCGGGCGGCGCGTCTGCCGCGGGAACCCATACCCGCAGCCGCCAGCCCGTGGGCTGCGCGGGACCGGCGTCCACGCCACCGCCGGCGGCGGCTGCCCGCTCGCTCAGCCCGCTGAGCCCGTTCCCGGCAGAGGCAGTAGATCCCTGGCCGTCGTCGACGATCTCGACGGAGGAAGCGGATACCCGTACGGTGCATGAACGCGCCCTGGAGTGGCGGATCACGTTCGTCAGGCCCTCGCGCACGGCCCAGCCAAAGAGCTCCTGGTGGGCTGCATCGGCAACCTCCGTGGCCGCGGGGAGGTCGGCGGTGATCCCGGAGGCGCGCAGCAGCTCCCGGCCGCGGGCCAGCTCGCTGGCCAGGGTGACCTCGCGGTAGCCGGACACCGCGGCCCGGACGTCGGCGAGCACGCGCCGGCACAAGTCCTCGACCTCGGTGATCTGGGCGAACGCGCCCTCGGGGTCGGCCGCCCCGAGGCGGCGCGCCAGCCCGGCCTTCACCGTGATCGTGGTCAGCGAGTGGCCGAGCAGGTCGTGCAAGTCGCGGGCGATCCTGATCCGCTCGTTCTCCGCGGCCAGCCGGGCTAGCTCGGCACGGGTCTCGGCGAGCGCCTCGTTGGCGCGCACGACCTGTATTACCGCGGCCATGGCGACAGCGACGACCGGGATTGCGACGGGGGTGACGTCGGCGAATGACTGGGTCAGGGTGACGTGCCAGGATCTGACCGCGATCGGTACCAGCAGCGCGGCGACGGACATCACGGCCACGATCGGGGCGGAGCGGAAACCCATGCGGGCCACGACGAGGAGGGTCAGGTATACGCACAGGACGAAACCCGCCGCGCGGGCGAACGGCAGGTCCGCCACTGTCAGCGCCGCCAGGAGCGCGAACCAGGCCCAGAACCGCCGCCCGCTCGTGGCCGGTCCGAGCACAAAGGGTGTGACCAGCCAGAGGGCGGCAAAGACCGATAGCAGCACATAGCCGGCGACCGCGGCGGAGCCGTGGGAGTTCTGCCGGACCGAGACGTACACGAAGACCAGGTAGACGAGCGGGATCGCCAGCATGGCCGCCCGCCGCCAGCTCCGCGTCCACCTGGACTGAGCCGCGACCCACTCGGCCTCGGCCTCGGTGTGCCGTACGACCTCGTCGTTCACGGTTACCCACGGTACCGGGGACTGGCTCATTGTGGTCAGCCCCGAGCCGCCGAGCGCCGGTAGGCGAGCGCGGCAGCCCCGACGAGCACCGCGGTCCAGGCGGCGATCACGATCCAGCCCTGGGCTGGCCAGCTGCCGCCGCCAAACGCCGTCTTGCCCGCCTGGACGAGCCAGTACGACGGTATAGCCTTCATGACGTCGAACAGCGGGCCGGAGTGTGCGAGCTGGAAGCCGTACACCCCGCCGACGAGCGCGAACAGGACGACCACACCGCCGATGGCGGGTGTCAGGGCGTCGACGGACAGCAGGTACCCCAGCACGATGCCCAGGGCGATGAACGGGGTCAGCCCGGCCAGCAGCAGCCCGCTGAGCTCGAGCCACTGCGTCGCGTCCAGCCGCACCCCGAGCGACACGCCGGCCAGGAACACCAGCACCACGCTGGGCAGCGCGATCAGGTAGGCGGTGACCACCTTGGCGGCGATGTCGGTGCGAGCCCGCAGCGGCGTGATCCGCTGCTGCCGGGTCCACCCGCCGGACCTGTCGCGGGCAAGACGCGCGCCCGGCGAGACCGCCGCGAACATCGCCCCGTATACCGCCATCGCGGTCATGAAGTACAGCGGGAAGCTGACGCCGTCCTGGGTCGCGCTGCGCTGGCCCGTGGCTATCGCGTAGAACAGGACCAGGGGCAGCGCCAGGGTCACCGCGTAGAAGATGCGGTTGCGGAACGTGCGGACGATCTCGTACTTGAAGTGGATGGCGGTGCTCATCGTGTTCCTCCTGCGGCAACCGCGCCCACGGTCGCGTGTACGTTGACGGGGTCGGCCGTCTCCTCGTTTGCGGTCAGTTCCAGGAAGGCCTCCTCGAGGCTGCCCCCGCGAACCTCGATGTCCCGTGCCGCGGGGAACGATGCAAGCAGCTTCCGCAGCGCGGTGTCAGCGTCCGAGCAGGACAGCAGCACCGCGTCGCCGTGCCGGTCCGCGCTCACCACGCCCGGGAGCGCGCCGAGCGTGGCCAGGTCGATGCCGGGCAGCGTTGCCCTGATCATGCGGGCGCCAGCCCTGGCCTTGATCTCCGTGGCCGGGCCGTCGGCGATGATCTGCCCGTGGGCGATCAGCACGATCCGGTCGGCGTAGGCGTCGGCCTCTTCCAGGTAGTGCGTGGCGAACAGCACCGTCTTGCCCTGCCCGGCGACCGCGCGCATGGCCTGCCAGAACTCGTGCCTGCCAGCGACGTCGATGCCCGCGGTGGGCTCGTCCAGCACCAGCAGGTCGGGATCGCCGACCAGCGCGGATGCAAAGCGAACCCGCTGGGCCTGGCCGCCCGACAGCTTCGTGGTGAGCTGGTGCGCGAACTCGTCAGCCCCGGTCAGCCGCATGACGTCGGCGACCGGGAGCGGGTGCGGGTAGTACGAGGCCATCAGGGTGACCAGCTCGCGCACCTTGAGGTATTCCAGCAGCGACCCGGTCTGCAGCATGCCGCCGACCCAGCCCGCACGCACGGCCGCCGCGGGTGGCCGGCCGAACACCGAAACCGTCCCGGCGTCGGGGTGGGTGAGGCCGAGGATCATGTCGATCGTGGTCGTCTTGCCCGCGCCGTTCGGGCCGAGCAAGGCAACCGTCTCGCCGGGAGCGATGGTCAGGTCGATCGACCGGACCGCGCGCACCTGGCCGTAGGACTTGGAGAGCCGGGAGAGGACGATGCCCCCGGCGTGAGCACTGTGATGAACCATGCCCATCAGCGTCGTCTGATGCCGCCAGGCCTTGTAGTGCCGCGCCTCACCATCTCCCGATGACAAATGTCATAAACCGCCTATCTCTCCACGACGGAGCTGCGGTGCCCGCAGGAGTTTGGTCTACGGCGTGTCGATGTGCGCCGCTTCGGCCCGGGTGAGCGGATCGTCTTCCTCCCGTACAGCAAGGACATGTACGAGCAATCGCAGCAGTGGATGCACGAGCGCGGCCTGTTCGGTCATCAGGAGACGGCCCCGCTCTACGAGTCCGCCATCCAGGTCTGACTCCGAGCCTGGAGCCGTTCAGTCCGGCGCGGCGCCGGTGTGGCGGCCCGGATGTAGATGCGGTCCGCGTGACGCCATTGGCCCATGACGCGCAGGCCGGCCTCGGCGGCCGTGCGCAGCAGAGCGGCCGTGCCCAAGCGGGCCCAGGTGAAGACCGGGCCGCGTCGGCCGTCGGGGTGCTCGAGCCATGCGGTCAGCTGCTCGTCGACGTTCCCGGGCTCGGCTTCGATCAGGATCTGGCCGCCCGGTGCGAGCAGCTGGGAGCAGCGGTGCAGCAGACGGCGCGGCTGGCCGCCGATGCCGATGTTCCCGTCCGCGAGCAGCACGGTGGCCCACCGGCCTTGCCCGGGCAGCGGATCGAAGACCGAGCGGTGCAGGGCCAGTGCCCCGGCCCGGCCTGCCCGGGCCACCGCGGCGCGTGAGATGTCAACGCCCAGCGCCGGGATCCCGCGTTCGGAGAGCGCCACCGTGAGCCGCCCGGGGCCGCAGCCCACGTCGAGGACTGGGCCCCGGCAGCGCCTGAGCAGTTCCTCGTCGGCAGCATCGGGAGACCCGCACCACCGGGAGACGTGGAGCGGCAGCGCCCGGCCGTCAGCGGTCCGCAGTACCAGCGCCGAGGCCTGCTCGCGCAGCGCCTCTTCGTACAGGGCGATCGCCCCTGCCCTCACGCCGTTGCCCCGAGGATGCTGTCCGCGCCAGCTGGGTTCAGGACCGCGGCGAGCTGCCGCGCCCGCGCGGCGAACCGGCTTCGCGGTGCCTGGCGGGCCACGGCCACGGCATCCGCCGCCGTGTCTACGTCCCGCAGCTCCGGCAGGTCGGCGACGCGCAGCCCGGCGGCGAGCAGGCGGGCACGCTGCACGGTGCCGGTGCTCGGGGTCGACATGGGGACGCCGCGCAGCAGGGCGGGGGTCGGCGCGCGCAGGCCGAGCGCCCAGAACCCGCCGTCCGCCGCCGGGCCGAAATACGCGTCCGCGGCCTCCCAGTCAACAGTGAGCAAGTCGGGTGTGACCTGCGGCGTGTCCATCCCGATCAGCAGCGCTGGCCCGCGGGCAGCGGCGAATGCACCGGCGAGGCGCTCATCGAGCGGGCCGCCGCACTGCGGCACGATCTCGAAACCCGGGGGCAGCCACGGGCCCGGCCGGCCGTCCAGGACCAGGACCCGCCGCCTGGCCGGGAGCGTCAGCACGGTGTGCAGCGTGTCGGCGAGCGCGGCCTGGGCCAGCTCCGCGGCCTGTTCATACGTGCACGGCGGCACCAGGCGTGTCTTGACTCGTCCTGGCACCGGCTGCTTCGCGATGACGAGCAGGGTGGTAGCCGTTGCCGGTACGTGAGGGGTCACCGGGCCAGTACCTGGCTCATGTCGCGCACGGTGCGCACGCAGCCGCCCACGGTCCCGGTGACCTTGGATTTTCCGATGCGGGGCAGATAGGTCACCTCGACCTCGCGAACCCGCCAGCCGGCGGCCGCCGCATTCATGACCATCTCGAGTGGGTAGCCGAACCTGCGGTCGGCGAGGTTCAGGCTGAGCAGCGCGTCCCGGCCCGCTGCTCGCATCGGTCCCAGGTCACGCACGCTAAGCCCGGTGCGGCGGCGCACCCGCCGTGCCAGTTCCCAGTTGGCCAGCCGCGCCGGAAGCGGCCAGGCGTCCCGCTGCGCCGCGCCGCGGCGGCCGAGGACCAGGTCGGCCTGGCCAGCCAGTAGCGGTGCGGTCAGCAGCGGAAGCTGCCGCGGGTCCAGACTGCCGTCGCAGTCGCAGAAGCACACCAGGTCGGTCGTGGCCGCCATAAGGCCGGCGTGAGCCGCGGCCCCAAATCCTCGGACGTGCTCAGGCACGACCGTCGCGCCGAGAGACCTTGCGATCTCACCCGACCCGTCAGTTGAGGAGTTGTCGACGACGATCGGGTGGAAGCCGGCGGGCATCCGGTCAAGGATCCACGGCAATGCCGCCGCCTCATTAAGGCACGGAAAGATCACGTCAACGATCATGGGTGCGACGTTATTACCAGCACCGGGCAGGCACCGGCCGTAAAGCCTTACAAAGCAAGGAACTCGAGCTCCAGCGCTCGCCCGTGATTTCGCGGATTACCGCACCGGGGATTATGACAATCTGAGGAAATATCCCCGGCGATGCGGTGATGGCCGCTTCTGGCGGTCGCCAGGCGTTTCTAGACTCGGGTCGTGGGCGCACGCATTCTCGTTGTCGAAGACGACCTGACGGTGGCGGAGGTCGTCGTGGGCTACCTGCGCCACGCCGGCCTGGAGCCGTGGCACGCGGTGGACGGGCAGGCCGCGCTGGAGATCGCGGCGAACTGGCGGCCCGACCTGGTGGTGCTCGACCTTATGCTGCCCGGCGCCAGCGGCCTGGAGGTGTGTCGGCGCCTCCGCGAGGAACAGGACACGCGGGCGCCGCTGCCCGTGATCATGCTGACTGCGCTCGGCGAGGAGAGCGACCGCGTTCGCGGTCTCGAGAGCGGCGCCGATGACTACGTGACCAAGCCGTTCAGTCCCCGGGAGCTCACGCTGCGGGTTCAGGCCGTCCTGCGCCGGGCCCAGGCGAGCGACCCGGCGGCGGCCGTCCCCCAGCCGGTGCGCTCGGGACGGCTGGAGGTCGACGTGGCGGCTCGCCGCGCCCGCCGGGACGGCCTGGAACTGGATCTGACCGTGCGAGAGTTCGATCTGCTCGCGTTCTTCGTCTTCCACCCGGGCCGGGCGTTCACCCGCGCCGAGCTGCTCGAGCAGGTATGGGGGTGGTCCTTCGGCGATCTGTCAACCATCACCGTGTACGTCCGTCGGCTGCGGGACAAGGTTGAGCAGGAGCCCGCGGCGCCGGCTCAGCTCAAGACGGTCTGGGGCGTCGGCTACCGCTGGGAGGCGGATCCTGCATGAACGCCCAGATTCAGATCGTCCTGATCGCGGCGGGCTGCACCAGCGCCGTGGGTCTGGCGGGCATGGGTGCCATCCGGCTGCTGCGGCGGGCCTCACTCCGCCTGTCCATCCAGGCGAGCGGGATCGTGCCGGTGCTTGCGATCGTGGCGGGCACGCTCGGCACCGCCGAGGCGATGTTCCTGTCGCGGCATGATCTCGGCGTTGTCGTGATCGTGTGTGTCATCGCTGGCCTGGTGGCGTCGGCCTTCAGCTGGCTGCTCGGGCGGCAGGTCGAGTCCGGCAGCGCGGCGCTGCGGCAGGCCGCGCGGTCGCTGGGCGACGAGGCGGGCCAGTTCACGCCCCCGGTGCAGCCGCTGGCCGCGGAGTTCGCGGCCCTGTCCCGCGAACTGGCGGACACCAGCGCGAAGCTGGCGCGGTCGCGAGCGCGGGAGCGGGCGCTTGAGCAGTCCCGGCGGCAGCTGGTGGCCTGGGTGTCACATGACCTGCGCACTCCGCTGGCCGGGCTGCGCGCGATGGCCGAGGCGCTGGAGGACGGTCTGGCCATCGATCCACCTCGCTACCACAAGCAGATGCGGGCCGAGGCTGAACGCCTGGCGTTCATGGTCGACGACCTGTTCGAGGTGTCCCGCATCCATTCCGGTACCTTGCAGCTGTCCGATGACGAGATCACGCTGAACGATCTGGTCAGCGACGTGCTCGCCAGCACGGAAGCGCTGGCGAGGGGGCGTGGTGTGTGCCTGGCCGGTGAGGCGGCTGGGCAGCTCACCATTCGCGCCGATCCGCGCGAGCTGTCACGCGCCCTCACCAACCTGGTAACCAATGCCATCCGGTACACCCCGCCGGAAGGCAGCGTGTACGTCGAGGCACGGCCGGACCGCGAGGCGGCGCTGCTCACGGTGACCGACGGCTGCGGCGGCATTCCAGAAGCCGACCTGCCGCGTGTGTTCGACTTGGCCTGGCGCGGCACCGACGCGCGCAGCCCCGCACCCGACAGCGGCGCAGGGCTGGGCCTCGCCATCGTGCGCGGCATCGTGGAAGCTCACCGGGGGAGCGTGCGCGTCCTGAACACTAGGGATGGGTGCCGCTTCGAGATGCGGCTGCCCGCTTCCGCCGAACGGCCGGCACCGAGCACCCGGCACTAAACGGTCACCGCTGCGCAGCAGGCACCGGGCCGACCGGTGCCACCGCGAACTCCGCGACCCCCTCGGCGAACGGCACAGCTGCCCGCCAGCCCAGTTCCCGCCAGATACGCTCGCTCGACGCGGTGACGTGCCGGACGTCGCCGAGCCGGTACTCGCCGGTGATAACCGGGGACGGGCCGCCGTAGGCGCCGGCCAGTGCCGACGCCAGCTCGCCGACGGTGCGGGGGGCGCCGCTGCCCACGTTGTAGGCGCGCAGGGTGCCCGGGCCGCCGGGGATGCCGGTCCCGGTGACCGTATCGAGCGCGGTGACGGTGGCGCCTGCGACGTCGCGGACGTGGACAAAGTCCCGCCGCTGCGCCCCGTCCTCGAAGACCCGGGGTGCGCGCCCGGCCTCCAGGGCGGAGCGGAAGAACGACGCCACCCCGGCATAGGGCGTGTCCCGCGGCATCCCCGGGCCGTACACGTTGTGATAGCGCAGCGCCGCCGCCTGGCCCCCGGTCGCCCTGGCCCACGACGCGGCGAGGTTCTCCTGCGCGAGTTTGGTGGCGGCATAGACGTTGCGCGGCCCGAGCGGCGCGTCCTCGGGCACCGGCAGGGGAGACAGCGGCTTGCCGCAGCGCTCGCAGCCGGGCTCGAACCTGCCCGTATCGAGGTCGGCGGCCCGTCGCGGCGGGGGTGTCCCGGCCAGCCCGTGCTCGGCACACGAGTAGGCGCCCTCACCGTAGACGACCATCGACGAGGCGAGCACGAACCTGCCCGCTCCCATGCGGGCCATCGCGGCCAGCAGGACGGCGGTCCCCAGGTCGTTGCAGCCGGCGTAGAGCGGCGCGTCGTCGAAGTCGACGCCGAGCCCGACCATCGCCGCCAGGTGGCAGACCGCGCCGACGCCGCGCAGCGCCTTATCCACCGCCTGCGCGTCGCGGACGTCACCGTGCACGAACTCAAAGCCCTGATCACCGGGCGATGGCCGGGCGCCAGCGGCGTGGGCAGACGGCAGCAGGGCGTCGAGCACCCGCACCTCGTGACCGGCGCCCAGCAGCGCCTCGACAACGTGGGACCCGATGAAGCCGGCGCCGCCGGTCACAAGTACTCGCATGCCCCGAGGCTACGCACGGTCACGTCCCAGGCCGGAGCCAAGCGGCGCGCTATCACCAGTTTGTAAGGGGTCAGATCCTTGCCCCGCCATGGGGCGGCTGAATTGAATACACGGCGTGACCTTTGGCAGCGGGCCGGGTACCGAGTCGCGCCCGCCAGATACAGCCAGGCCAGCCGTGGCCGGCCAGTCCTGGCCGCACCCCGCGGAGGACCGCGCGCCGCAATCCGCCGCGCGCGTCATGCGGCTCGCCGCAGCGCTGGCTGGCCTCGCCGCGATCGCCGCGTACCTGTTCGTCGCGCTGTGCCGGCTGGGCTACCCGTTCCCCGTCGAGTGGCTGGAGAGCAATTCGCTCGTCGAGGTGCACCGCATCCTGGCTGGCCGGCCGCTGTACCCCGCGCCGACCGTGGAATACGTTCCCGACGGCTACCCGCCGCTGTATTTCGCCCTGTCGGCCGCCGTGGCCCGGGTGCTCGGCGTCTCCTACCTGACGCTGCGGCTGGTCTCCCTCGTGTCCTCGCTGTCCTGCTTCGCGCTGCTCGCCCGCCTGGTCCAGCGTGAGACCGGCAGCGTCGCGGCCGGGATCGCTGCCGCGGGCCTGTTCGCCGCGGTTTACTCCGCCACGGACACGTGGTTCGACGTCGGCCGGGTCGACTCCCTCTTCCTGGCGCTCAGCATCGGCGGCCTGTACGCCGCCCGGTGGATGCGAGGCACGTGCGGTGCCGTCGCCGCCGGGGTACTGCTCGCCGCAGCGGCGCTCACCAAGCAGACCGGGTTCGCCGAGGAGATCGCGGTGATCGCCGCGCTGCTGGCCGGCCCGCGGCGCAGGCTCGCCTGCGTCGCCGCGCTCACCGAGATCACGGTGCTGGGTGTCAGCACGCTCGTGCTCGCGCTGGCCAGCGGCGGCTGGTACGTCTACTACGTCTTCGAGCTGATGGGCGAGCACTCGCTGACCGGCAGCAGTTTCGGCTGGTTCTGGACGGCCCTGGCGGCCGCGATGGGCCTGGCCGCGTGCGCCGCCTTGATCGGCGCGCGCCGGATACCCCGCGTGCTGGTGGCCGGCTGCGCCGCGCTCGGCGTCGAGGGCTACGCCGCTCTTGTGCACAGCGGCGGCGCCATCAACGACGTGCTGTCGGCGTTTCTCGCCGTGGCGCTGCTGGCCGGCCTGGCGCTCGGCCGCGCATCGGCGTGGCATGTGACGGTGGCCGTGGCTGTGCTCGTCGTGGCCCAGGTGGCCGTGCTGCTCGCCGGCTTGCACCCGTCCCGGGCGATTCCCACGCTCGCCGACCGCAGCGTCGGGGAGCGGGTGCTGACCGGCCTGCGCGCCATCGGCGGAACCGTCGCGGTCCCCGTGGACCCTGCCCTGAGCATGATGGCGGGGATGGCGCCGGTCGCGCAGGAGGACGCGGCACACGACGTGCTGCGGGCCTCGGATCGGGCGGCGATCGCCAGCTTCCGGCGAAGCGCGGCGCACGCTGTGGCCGAGCGCCGGTTCAGCGCGATCATCACCGGGGGTCGCTGGGCGCCGTTCGCGGATCCCCCCTGGCTCAGCCGGTACTACCACGAGTGCGCGCAGCCGCTGCTCGCCGGCATCCCGGCCGGCGTGTTCGTCCCGGTGGCGGGGGCCAGCGTCCGCCCTGAATACGTATGGCTGCCCCGGGGCGGCGTTTCCTGCGCCACCGCCGCCCGCCTCCTCGACGGCGCACCCGGGGAGGGCAGCCCGTGAAATCGCTCCTCCGCTCCGATCCTCCTCCCGGGCCGTTCCGCCGGTCCTTCTGGCGCAGCCCCATCCGCGGCCCGTGGCTGACCTCGGTATTCGGAGTGCTGCTGCTGGCGTCCATCCCGGTGCTGTTCGCGACCGGCCTGCTGTCTTACGCCGCTTACAACCCGGACCTGAGCCGGGTCAATGACGAGACACCGGGCAAGGGGCTGCTGGGTTTCTACCTGTTCTCCTGGCCCACCCATCCGGTCTGGCTCTACCGGCTCAACCAGGGTGTGCACGTCACCCTGGGACTGGTGCTGGTGCCGATCCTGCTGTTCAAGCTCTGGTCGGTGCTGCCGAAGCTGTTCGAATGGCCGCCGCTGCGCTCGCCAGCCCACGCGTCTGGAGCGGCTGTCGCTGTTCCTGCTCGTCGGCGGGGCGGGGTTCGAGTTCGTGACGGGGATCTTGAATATCCAGACGTGGTACAAGTTCCCCGGCTCCTTCTACCCGCTGCATTTTTACGGCGCCTGGGTGTTCATGGCGGGCTTCGTCGTCCACGTGACACTCAAGCTGCCGACCATGATTAGGGCACTGCGCAGCCGCAGTTTCATCCGGGAGCTGCGCACCAACCTGGCCAGGACGCGCCCCGAGCCCACCGAAGCCGGGTACCTGGTGCCCGTCGCGCCGGCCGAACCGACGATCTCCCGGCGCGGCGTGCTGGCCTTCGCCGGTGCGGGTTCGGCCCTCATCGCGCTGCTGTCCGTGGGCCAGTCCCTGGGCGGCCCGCTGCGATGGACGGCGCTGCTCGCCCCGCACGGCGCGAACGTCAGCAGCCCCGATGACTTCCAGGTCAATCAGACCGCGGCAAGCGCCGGGATCAGGGAGGCGGAGACCGGAGATGCCTGGCGGCTCACGATCGGTGGCGACGGCCAGGCCGGCCAGTCGGCCGCCGCACTCAGCCGGGCCGACCTGCTTGGCATGGAACAGCACACAGCCAGCCTGCCGATCGCGTGCGTCGAGGGCTGGTCCACCGACAGCCAGGCCTGGACCGGGGTTCGGCTCAGCGACCTCGCCCGGCTGGCCGGCGTCGCACATCCCTCGAGTGCCCTGGTCAAGTCGCTGGAACGTGGCGGGGCATTCAGCCAGGTGGTGCTCTCGGAAGGACAGGTCTTGGATCCGGACTCGCTGCTGGCCCTGCGCGTCAACGGCTCGGAGCTCACGCCCGACCACGGCTACCCGGCCCGGGTGATCCTGCCCGCCAGCCCCGGTGTTCACAACACCAAGTGGGTCGCCAGCCTGACCTTCCGGAGTTGACATGCGCGGGCTCTTCCAGTGGCCTGATCTGCGCCGTTTCTTCCGACGGCTTGACCTGCGCCGGTTCCTCCATTTGCTTGACCCGCGCCACTTCACGCGCTGGTACGGTGCCGGCCCGCTCCATCTGCTCACCATGCTCGGCTGCTTCGCGCTCGCCGGGTACGCCGCGGCTGAGCTGCTGCCCAACAACGCCATCGGCATCCCCGTCTGGTTCGTCGGCGCCGTCGTCGGCCATGACCTGATCCTGATGCCGATGTACACGGTCGCCGACCGGTCAGCCATAGCGGTCTTCAGGCACCGCCGACCGCAACTGCCCGCCGTACCGTGGATCAACTACCTGCGTATCCCCGCGGCGCTTTCCGGCATGCTGCTGCTCATCTGGTTCCCGCTCATCTTCCGGCTGCCGGGCCGCTTCACCGCCACGACAACCCTGTCGCTCGACCCGTTCTTGTGGCACTGGCTCGCCGTGACCGGCGCGCTGTTCCTGCTGTCCGCCATGGCGCTCGCCGTGCGGCTGCGCATGGGCCACGCCAGACGGAAGACGCGTGAAAGGCGGCGCCGGCCCGGTCCCGCTGGCGCTGCCCGCCGGACAGCTTCGTGGTGGGCTGGTAGGCGAACTCGTCAGCGCCGGTGAGGCCCAGCACGCACCAACCGGGAGCGGGGGCGGCCGGGGGTCGCGGAGAGCAGCGCCCGAAAGTGTCGGCGCCCGGCTGCCGCCCGGGTCGTCCACCCCTTAGCCGAGAACCATGCACCCCAGCCCATCGCGATGGCCACGCGATGACCGGAGCCTATCCCCGGTCTCTGCGCCGCTGCTCCCGCTCGGCGCGGAGCTGCTCGCGGAAATCCAGCATGTCGATGGCGTCTGCGGCGAGGTGCTTATGTCCGGATCGTCCAATCCGGCGGCGTCCTCCAGGCCTTGCCTGCTAGTCGCGGCCACCCTCGCCGCGGCCGCTGCCGCAAACATCCGAGTGGCCCTGTCCGGATCCTGCAGGCGGCTGCGGATATCGGCCAGGCTGGCCGGGTCGCTCCCCGCAGAGGCGAGCCGGGTCACGAGGCTGGCGACGTGGCGATCCTCGAGATAAGGAGCGGCCGCAGTGAGCTGATCCGGCGTGGAGTTCGCGAGGAACCGGAGCGCTTTCCAGCGCCCTACCTGGTCGGGATCGGCGACTAGCATTGTCGCCTTCGCGAGGATCGCCGCCCCGTGTTCGGCTGATGCGGCGGTTAGCGCAGCGTCGAGGGCATCGAATCGTGCGTCCCGCAGTGGATGACCGAGCAGGAAATCGACCTCATCGAGGATCGGAGCTGCCCGTTCGCCGAGTTCAGAGATCACAAACGCGCCGCTCGCAACCGCCTTGTCGTCGTTGCTGTGAATAAGCCGGCTGAGGTTCTGCGCCGGATACCCGCGGAGAACCTCCAGGAGCAGGTCGTTGGCAGCCCGTCCTTCCTCGCCTGAATGTCCTCACCGGCGAGCAGCCTCTCAACGAGCTCATCTGCGCTGCGGGAACTCACGAGAACTACCTCACGATCGCTCACTCTCTGCGCCGCTGCTCCCGCCTGAGGCGGATCTCACGGTCGAGATCGAGCATCGAGATGACGTTTTCGGCAAAAGAGCGAATTTCTGGGTCGCTCGAAGTGGCTGCTTCGTCTATGCCTCGCTGGTCCGTCGGGGCCACTCGCGCTGCGGCCGCGGCTGCGAACATCCGGGTCGTCTTATCCGAGTCACGCAGGCGACCCAGGATGTCGGGCAAATGAGCTGCATCGTTTTTTTTGGCTGCGAGCCACGCGACCAGATCGGATACGTGCTGATCAGCCAGAAAGGGGATGGCTGCTACAAGCTGATCATGTGTCGAATTAGCCAGGAATTTGATGGCCTTCTTGCGGACTGCGTAGTCAGGGTCTTTGACGAGCATGGTTGCCTTCGCGAGGATCTCGCCGTGCTCGGGCGACGCGCCGACAAGTGCAGCGTCGAGGGCGTCGTATCGTGCGTTCCGTACAGGGTGGCTGAGGAGGAAGTCGACCTCATCGAGGATCTGGGCTGCCCGCGCGCCGAGCTCAGAGACCACGAACGCACCGCTCTGGACCGCCTTGCTGTTGTCACTGTGAATGAGGCGGCCGAGGTTCTGCGCCGGATACCCACGGAGAACCTCGCGGAGCAGGTCGTTGGCAGCCCTTCCTTCTTCGCCGGGAAAATCCTCACCGGCGAGCAGCATCTCAATGAGCTCATCTCCGCTGCGGGATCTCACGAGAACTACCTCACGATCCGCTCAGTTTCTTCTGGGCTTGCCGGAGAAGTTGTATCTCCGCGTTGATCCTGCCCGGTGTGCCCGGTGCCCAGGATCTTGTCCCTTGTCGATCTGCTCCTCCTGCCGGGTCTGGATACTTCTCTCGAGATCATCTCGAATCTGTACGAGGTCCTCAGGAGTCCAGTCAGGAGGCACGTAATCCGGGAGGCCTTCCGATCCGGTATGAACCTTGCCCGTGCCGTCAAGCCCAGGCAGATCATCCGCAGCGTAGTTGACGAGCGGTCCCCGGGGTCCTTCTGGGATTGTCTGGATCTGCGGGCCCAGGCCGTCATCTACGGGGAAGATTTCGGCTCCTATACCGAGGCCATCATCTACCGGAATGGTCTCGGTTCCTGTCCCGAGCCCATCGTCTGCTGGGATGGTCTCGGTTCCTAGTCCGAGGCCGTCTTCTACGGGGAAGATCTCGGTTTGCCTGGGCACTGCGTCACCGGGTTGCCACGGGCCCTCCGTGCCGAGCGCCCACATCGTGGTGAAAGCCCTGTTACCCTGCCCGGCCGCCCTGGTCAGTGCCGCGCATAAGCCCTGATGGCTGGCCGAGCCAGCCATCGCGGCCAGCGTGCCCGCAACGTTGTCAGCGATGGCCTGGCAAGTGTCCTGCAGGCCGGCCACGTCCTGGCTCCCCACCTGCAGCACGAACGGTGTCACCGTGAACCCCTGGCTCATCTCTATCCACCCGTCGTCCACTCGTATGAGCCAATATGCGCCTATCTGAGGCTACTTACAGTACGGGCAGATCGGCACCTGGGTTCGGTACCCGTCGTCGCGGCGTAACCAACTGAGCGGGTTGCTGGGGTCTCGCGCCTCGTTTCGCCCTCACGGCGCCCGCCGGTGACTGCTCACATCGGTGGCGTGAGCCCGGGAACCGCGGCGGGCGCGAGTCTGATCCAGACACCGAGCCCCGTGATAGCGAGCGCCAGTGGCACATCGACGGCGGCTTTGGGCGGAAGGAGCTTCTGGGCGAGGACCAGGATGGCGGTCACCAACATCCAGGTGACGCTCATGACGCCCAGTGCCAGCAGCATGGCCATCAGCCCGATGCTCGAGCCGGCGCAGCAGAGCCCAAACCGGAATCCCGAGCGGACGCGGTCGCGGCAGCGTAGGCGGAAGTGCCGCTTGAGCGGCGTGAACTCGTAGACACCAGCCGCGAGCACAACAACCGCGGCGGCGACGGATCTGTGCGGACGGCACCCAGGACGCGGCGGCGAGCCCGAGCGTCCCCGCCAGCGCGGCTGCCGTCACGGCTGGCCTGGCGCGCGTCATCACTGCAGGCAGCGCAGGAGCACTCATGACACCCTTCATCAATATAGCAACCAAACGGTTGTCATATTATGGCAACCGTTTGGTTGCGTCAAGAGAGCCTAGTCCTCGCACGCCACGCCGGCCGCCAGCGTCACGCCGAGGCCGCCCCCACCCACCACGGCGTGCTCGCGAGCATCCTGCCGACCGAACTGCTCGCACCTGCCTGCGCGGTCGCGGACCGCCCGGCCTAGCCCAGTCCGTCCGACAGCCGGCTACAGAACTTTGACTGCCGTCGATAGGGTTGTCAGAGCAGGCTGGGTTAGCTGAGACGCAGCCCCAGCGTCCACTGCCGGATCGAAGGACCGCGCTTATGAAGCTTCCTCCCGTTGATTACGAGGCGCCTGGAACGGTAGCCGAAGCGCTGGAGCTGCTGGCCGAGCATCAGGACGAGGCGAGCGTGCTGGCCGGCGGGCAGAGCCTGATCCCGCTGCTGGCTTTGCGGCTGGCCCAGCCAACGGTGCTCATCGACATCAACGGCGTGGAAGGACTCTCCGGTGTGTCGCAGACGGACGGCTGGGTGACGATCGGCGCCACGACACGGGAGTACGTCGCCGAGGAATCCGCGACCATCGCCGAGTCGGTGCCGCTGCTCGCTGCCGCGCTGCCGCTGATCGGGCACGAGGCGATCCGCAGCCGCGGCACCGTGGGGGGCAGCCTGGCGCACGCCGACCCGGCCGCCGAGCTGCCGGCCGTCGCCCGGGCGCTCAACGCGGAGTTCGTGGTGCGCGGCCCGTCGGGCGAGCGGGTCGTCCCGGCGGCGGAGTGGTTCGAGGGATACCTAACCACGTCACGTGGTCCCGACGAGCTGCTCACCGAGGTGCGGTTCCTGGCCGCCAGACCGGGCACCGGGACCTCGTTCCAGGAAGTCGCCCGTCGCCACGGGGATTTCGCGATGGTCGGGCTGGCAACGTCGGTGACGCTGAACGCCGGCACGATCACCGATGCAAGGCTGGCGTTCGCCGGCGTGTCCGACGTGCCGGCCCGGGCAACGGCGGCGGAGGAACTCCTGGAAGGCGAGCGGCCGACGGCGGAGCTGTTCGCCGAGGCAGCCCGCGTTGCGGCCGCCGACATCGACCCGCCGTCCGACCTGCACGGGTCGGCGGAGTACCGGAAGAAGGTCGCGGCGGCCCTGGTGCGCCGCGGCCTGCGAGAGGCCGTGGGCAACGCTATGAGAGGCAGTGACTGATGCCGGACATTTCGCTGACGGTTAACGGCGCGACGCGCACGGGGTCCCCGGAGGCGCGCAAGACGCTCGCGGACTTCCTGCGCGACGACCTCAGTTTGACCGGTACGCACCTCGGATGCGAGCACGGAGTCTGCGGTGCGTGCACGATCATCCTCGACGGCCGGCCGGTGCGCTCCTGCCTGATGCTGGCGGTCCAGGCCGCGGGCAGCGACGTGACCACGATCGAGGGTCTTGGCCCGGACGGGGAGATGGGCGACCTGCAGCAGGCGATGTGGGATTCGCACAGCTTCCAGTGCGGTTTCTGCACGCCGGGGATGGTGATGCAGGCCGCCGCGACTCTCAGCGCCCACCCGGACGCGGACGAGCAGCAGATCCGCGAGGCGCTGTCCGGCAACATCTGCCGGTGCACTGGCTATCAGAGCATCATCGACGGCGTGCTGCTGGCCGCCGAGCGAATCCGCGAGGAGCGATCATGACGGCAATTGCGGCCGAGCGGTACACCGGCGCCAGCATCAAGCGCTCGGAGGACCCGCGCATCCTCACCGGCGCGGGCCGGTACGTCGACGACATCAAGCTGCCGGGGATGCTGCACGCCGCGTTCGTGCGCTCGCCGATGGCGCACGCCCGGGTGCTCTCGGTCGACGTCTCCGCCGCCCGCGAGCTGCCCGGCGTCGTCGCCGCGTACACCGGGGCGGAGCTGGAGGCGATGACGGTCCCGGGGCCCGATGCGCTGATGGCTCTGATGGGCTGGCAGGGACCCACGCCGCAGTTCTCGCTGCTCGCGACCGACAAGGTGCGCTTCGCTGGCGACCCCGTGGCGATCGTGATCGCCGAGAGCCGCTACCTGGCCGAGGACGGCTGCGAGCTCGTCGCGGTGGACTACGAGGACCTGCCGCCGGTCGTGAACGCGGCGTTCGCGCTCGACCCGGCCAGCCCGCCGCTGTTCGCGAACCTGGGCGACAACATCGCCAGCCCGCAAACACGCCACGAGTTCGGTGACGTCGGGGCCACATTCGCCGGAGCCGACCGGGTCTACGACTTCCACGTCGACGTGCACCGGCACCAGAACGTGCCCATGGAGGGACGGGCCTGCGTCGCCAGCTACGACGCCGACTCCGGTGTCATGACGATGTACGCGGCGACGCAGAGCGTGCACGTCAGCAAGATCGCCGTCGCGATGCGCCTCGGCATGGAGCAGGACAAGGTGCGCGCGCTGGCCGGTGACATCGGCGGCTCGTTCGGCCTGAAGATCGGTGCGTCGCGGGAAGAGCTCGCGGTCGCGGCCGCGTCACGTGATCTCGGCAGGCCGGTCAAGTGGGTCGAGGACCGCGGCGAGAACCTCACCACGTCCGGGCAGGCGCGCGAGGAAAGCTTCGACGTCCGGGCCGCCGTCAGCAAGGACGGCGACCTGCTCGGGCTGGACGTGAAGATGGTCATCGACACCGGCGCGTACCCGGGCATGGGCGCGATGGTCCCGTCGATCGTCGAGGCGATGTTCCCGGGGCCGTACCGGATGACAGCCCTGGGTTTCGAGTCGACCGCTGCGATTACCTGCAAGGCGACGTACGTCGCCTACCGCGGCCCGTGGGCCTCCGAGACGTTCGTGCGGGAACGCATCATCGATCTCATCGCGAAGGACCTCGGGCTCGACCCGTTCGAGATCCGGCTCCGCAACGCCGCCGTGATCACCGACCCGCCCGCCGTCATGGTTACCGGCCGCCCGCTGGTTGGCGTCACGACCAAGGAGTCGCTCGAGCGGATCGCCCAGCTCGTGGACTTTCCGGCGTTCCGGCGGCGGCAGGCCGAAGGGCGGGAACGGGGCGTCTACCTCGGAATCGGCGTGGCAACGTTCATCGAGGCCGCCCCCGGTCCTCGCGAGCCGGGTCAGCCCAGCGGCCCGATGAGTATGGAGACCATGCGGCTTCGGCTGGAGGAAGACGGCATCGTCGTGTTGTTCACCGGGCAGATGCCGCACGGCCAGAGCCACCAGACGACGCTCGCGCAGATCGCCGCCGACGAGTTCGGCGTGCCGTTCGAGCAGGTCCGCGTCGTTGTCGGCGATTCCGACGTGGTCCCGTTCGGGCTGACCGGCGGCAGCCGTTCGGCCACCATGACCGGGGGCGTGGCCCTGCACGGCGCCCGGCAGCTCAAGGCCCGGGTAATCGACGTCGCGTCGCATCTCATGGAGGCCAGCTCGCAGGACCTGGAGATCACCGACGGCCAGGTCTTCGTGCGCGGCGACCCGGCGAGCGGCATCCCGGTGGGCGAGGTCGCGCGGCGCGCGGCGTCGGGCGAGTTCGCTGCCGACGTGGACGCCAGCCTCGAGATCGTGGCCCAGTTCGACGGCGGCGAAGGAGGCTGGTCCGGCGGCAGCCATTGCGCGATCGTCGAGGTCGACACCGAGACCGGCATCGTGAAGGTCGAGCGGTACGTCGTCACCGAGGACTGCGGCGCGCTGATCAACCCGGCGGTCGTCGAGGGCCAGATCCGGGGCGGCGTCGCGCAGGGCATCGGCGCGGTGCTGCTGGAACGGTCGGCGTACGACGAGGACGGCAACTGCCAGTCGGCCACGTTCATGGACTACCTGCTGCCGACCGCTTGCGACGTGCCGCGCATAGAGATAGAGCACCTCGAGACCGTGCCGCTCGACGCCGACGTCAACTTCCGCGGCGTGGGCGAGGGCGGCATGATCGTCGCGCCGCCGACCCTGGTGAACGCGATCGAGGATGCTCTCTCGCCGTTTGGCGTGCGGATCTACGAGCAGCACCTGCCCCCGGCCCGGATCCTGGAGCTCATCGCCGAAGCCGAACCGGACCAGTAAGTCCTGCTGTCGTTGGTGGGCTGCGCCGGTCAGCCAGCCGGTACCTACGACACCCCGGGCGCGGATATCCGTCAGCTGGCGGAGGTACCGGCTGCCCGCCAAGCGCGAGGATCGGCTTGGCCAACGGGGAACGGAGGCGCCGGACATGATCATCAAGAGCCCTTACGACGACGTCGAGCTTGAGCCGGTACCGCTGCACGAATACGTGCTACACGGCGCCGCGGGTTGGGGCAGCCGGACAGCCATCATTGACGGGCCAACCGGCCGGGTGCTGACCTACGGCGAGCTGGCCGCCTCCGTGCGCAAGGCCGCGGCCGGGCTGGCCGCCCGCGGCGTGGCGCAGGGCGACGTGCTCGCGCTGTGCAGCCCCAACAGCCCGGAATTCGCCGTCGCCTACTATGCCGTCCTCGCCGCCGGGGCGCTGGTCACCACCGTCAACCCGCTGGCACCGGCGAGCGACGTCGCCCGTCAGCTGACGCATTCCGGCGCCCGGTGGCTGATTACCACGGCCGCCCTGGGGCCAGACGCGACCAGCCGGCCGTGCCCTCGCGGCCGCGGGCGCTCGCCGGGCAACCGTGATGTTCCGCCCGCCTGCACCGAGGCCCGGTCTGTCTACCGCCGAGCAGGCCAAGCTCGGTGCGCCGCCCGGGCCGTCGCTGCGCGGAACGGTGTGCCTGATCACCGGCGGCGGGCGGGGCATCGGGCGGATGCTGGCGCAGTCGCTGGCCGGCGCGGATGCGGCGGTTGGCCTGATAGCCCGGCCCGGCGATGAACTCGCGGAGGCCGTGCAGCTCGTCACGGCCTCCGGCGGCGTCGCCACGGCGGCTCGCGCTAGCCGTCGGCCTCGCCTCTGACGATGCCCCGGCGGATGTTAAGGACCGCATTGACTGGGTAATCGCGCAGGGATGCTCGAAGATGGGTCTGCCGAGCATCCGGGTGATCGTCCATGAGCGCGGGCCTGCGTCAGTCAGGCGCGGGCCGCTCAACCCAGTCGGGGGCGGGTTATGCCTGGTGAACCGGGCCGAGAACTGGCCAGCCGCAGAATGAACCTTGTGAGAAAGCAGCTGGACCAGAGCAGGCACCGGGCGGTGCGCCGGACCGGACGCCAGCGTGCCGAGCGGGTCTGGCGCGACTTCCCGCTTAAGGATCTCTACCAGAGCGCCAGGGCCTTCGAGCTGACGGGCCGGGCTATGGGTTTCGCCGCCCTGTCCATGCTCACCCTGATCCCGCTGCTCGTCATCGTCGCGGCCGCCAGCGCTGCCGAGCATCACGGGGTCGCCGTGTGGGTGGTCTACGGCATGGGCCTGACCCGAGCCTCCGCCCACGCGGTGGTGCGGCTCTTTTCCGCGCCTGCCCAGGTGCTGGGCACCACGAGCGTGCTCAGCGCCGTGCTGCTGGGACTCTTCGGGGTGATGTTCGGGGGCAGTGTGCAGGCCGCGTTCGAAAGGGTGTGGGGCCTTCCCGGCGGGCCGTGGCACAAGATCTGGCGCCAGGCGGTGTGGCTGGTCGCCCTGATCGCCTACATCTACGCAGCGGCCACGGTGGGGTCGTTGACGCGCAGTGTGCCGGCCGAGACGGTGAGCCGGGTGTCAGTAGCGGTGGTGCTCGGCATCGTCTTCTTCTGGTGGGGACTTCGCTTCCTGCTCGGCGGCCGGGTGAGCTATCTGGCGGCGCTGCCGGGCGCGGTGGCCACGGTGGCATTCCTGGCTGGCCTGCGCGCGTTCTCCACCCTGGTCTTCGAGCCGCTCATCGCCACGAACGCGGTCACCTACGGCGCGGTGGGCACCGTCTTGATCCTGCAGTCGTGGCTGATCGGCGTCGGCTGGGTCATCTATGGCGGCCAGTTGTTCGGGCGCTGGTTCTACGACGGCTGGCTCAGAGTCCAGGCGGACAGCCGCCGAGTCCCCGGGGAGCCAGGTGGCGAGCAGGCCGAACAAGCACCCGGAGACCAAGGCGCGCCGCCTTTGTAGGCCGGCGGCATGGGAGCCCTGTCGCTGACCGGGACGCCTTCCAGGGCCACCGCTCCGGAGCGGCGAACTACCTGCTCTACCGGCTCTTCGACACCCCGAGGACGTACAACTTCGCGTTCCACGACATCCTCGCGCTGCCGCTCGAGAACAACAACGGGTTGCGGCGTTGCCCTGGAGCGTTGTCTCGCGCAGCGGCACGGCTCGGAGGGCTGCCAAGGACTTCGGTGACGGTCGTGTGCAGCGCCGCGCCGGCCTCCTTTTCCGGGTCCCAGTCGTCTGACCACTCGGTCGCCTCGACGGCGGAGATCTCCCAGACCCTGACGGCGTCGACGGTCGCGGTGAGGGCGTGGGCCATGAACTGCGCCCATTGCAGGGCGAGCCGGGACGGCTCGGAGCCGTCCACGCCGACAACGACGCGCCGCTCATCGGCTGGGCTGGTCACTAGGGCACCATCATTCTGGTTGGCGCCGTTACGGTCATGGTTCCTCCTTGGGCGGGAGCGTGGCCCGGCGTCGTTACTCGCCTGGCCGGACGAGGTTGTGGTCGTAGGCGAAGACGATGGCCGCGGCCCGGTCGCGCAGGTCAAGCTTGGTGAACAGATGGTTGATGTGCGTTTTCACCGTGCCCTCGCCGATGAAGAGCCGCTGCGCGATCTCGCCGTTGGTGCAGCCCTGCGCGACGAGCGTGAGCACCTCGCGCTCCCGCTCGGTTAGCTGGGCGAGCGCTGGCGGGGCCGCGCTGGGTGCGGGCGCGGCCCGGTACACGGCGAGCACCCTGCCGGTGACGGAGGGGTCGAGCCACGCGCCGCCTTCGGCGACGGTGCGCACCGCGCGGTGCAGTTCCTCGGCGGGCACGCCTTTGAGGACGAACCCGGCTGCGCCGGCACGCAGCATCCCGGCCAGGGCTTCGTCATCGTCGAACGTGGTGAGCGCAAGCACCGGGAGGTCGGGCCGCAGGTCATGAACCAGGCGGGTGGCGGCGACGCCGTCGAGGCGGGCCATGCGGACGTCCATGAGCACGATGTCGGGCTCGGCGTCCGCGATCGCCCCGGCTGCCTCGTCGCCGTCCGCGCATTCGCCGACGATCTCGAAGCCGAAGGTCTCTCGCAGGATGCCGCGCAGCCCGGCGCGCACCAGCTCCTGGTCATCGACGAGCAGGACGCGGATCACCGGGCCGGGCTCCCCTCGGAGCGGCGGGGAAGCGTGGCGGTCACCAGCCAGCCGTGGCCACCGGGCCCGGCGGTGCAGGAGCCGCCGAGCGCGCCAGCGCGTTCGGCCATGTTGATGAGGCCCATGCCGGAGCCCTGGCCGGGCGGCCCGGCGCTGTCAACGAGCACCGTCACATTCTGGTCCGCCACGGTGACGTGCACGGTGACCGGTGTTCCGGGGGCGTGTTTGGCGGCGTTGGTGAGGGCTTCCTGAACGATGCGGTAGATCGTGGAGCCAACGGTCTGCGGGAGCGCCGAAGGATCGCCGTCCACGGCCAGGGTCACCTGGACCCCGGCACCGCGGAAATCCTCGACAAGCCCCGCGACCTGGCCGAACCCCGGAACGGGCCGGGTGACACCACTGCGGTCGTCCTCCCGGAGCAGTCCCATGGTGGCCCGGACTTCGGTCAGGGCCTGCCGGCCCAGCCGCTCCGCCTCGGCGAGGGCGCGGCTGGCGTCGCCCGGATCGTGGTCGACGGCCAGCCGGGCGCTGGTCACGTGCAGGAGCGACACGGTGAGGCTGTGCGCGATGACGTCATGCAGCTCCCGGGCGATCCGGCCGCGCTCCTCCACCCGGCTTCGCTCGGCCAGGTCGGCCTGGGCGGCCCGGAGCCGCTCCACGAGCACGAACTCGTGCCGGATCAGCAGCGCCGCGAGCACCGTCACGGCCAGCCCGCCGGCCCACGGCGCCCAGCCGGGATCGCGTATCGCCCACAGCCACTCGCCGCCGAAGATGAGGGCCGCGCCCGCCGAGCAGACGCCCCCCACCCAGGCCCCGTACGCCAGAACGCACCAGGCGGCCAGGATGAGCAGCGCGAACCACACGATGGAACGCGAGTCCGCGTTGCCGAGCACCACGACCCCGGCCGTCGCCACGGCGGCATAGACGAGCACAGGGCGGAGGCTGAGCAGGAACAGCGGTATCCCGGCGCCGATGGCGGCGACCGCGCCGAGCACCAGGCGTGCGGGGTTGTCGCTCAGCCGGATCAGTACCCCGACAAGCACGAGCGCGGCGAACACCGCCAGGCAGAGCCGGCCGGCCAGACGGGCCTGGGCCGCCGGTCCCGGGAAAGCCGCAGTCGGGAGCACCGGGGCGATGTTACGCCCCGGTGCTCGCTGGCGGTCGCCGCGCATTGGCTCCCTTACCTCGTGGCGCGCAGGGCCGAGCGGTGGGCCGCGAGCAGCGCGGCGGCCACCGCAAGCGCCGCGACCACGACCAGGGAGGCGGTGGCTGTGCCGGTCCCGAGCCAAGGCTCGCGCACCGCGTCGGTGACCCGGGTGAGCGGCAGGTAACCGGCCACCGCCCGCAGCGCCGAGCCCATCACGTGCGGCGGCGGGCCGCCGGCGCCGAGCAGGAACGAGGGGAAGAAGAGCAGCAGGCCGACCGCCTGGGCGGAGCGGGCCGAGGGCAGCAACGAGCCCAGCAGAACCCCGATCGCGACGAAGGCGATTGACCCGAGCGCGAAGCCTGCGGCTACCCGGGCGAGATGGTGGACCGGCGGCAGGCCGTAGACCGGCGCGGCGACGGCCAGCAGGACGGCCGAGCCGACCGCGATGGCCGCCAGCCCGGTCACCGCCTCGGCGAGCGCAAACGACCAGCGGGGAAATCCGGCCACGGCGAACCGGCGCAGCACGCCGCGCTCACGGTAGGAGGCGAGATGAACCGGGATCATGATGAGGCCGGTCGCCGCGATCACCACGGTCAGGTACGACGCCACGTACCAGTGCGAGGGGTTCACCCAGTCGAAGGCGGCATTCGGCGTGGTGCCGAACGCCCCGCCGATGATCAGCATGGTCACCACCGGGAAGGCGAACACGAAGACCAGCGTCATCGGCTCGCGCACCATCAGCTTCAGCTCGGTCCGCACCAGGCGGCCAACGGTCGTGTTCATCGCGCTGCTCCAATCAGTTCCCGTTCCGGGCCGCTGGGCCGGGGTTCGCTGTAGCCGGGTCCGGCGGCGGTCTCCAAAAGGTCAACCAGGGCGTCCTCCAGGCGCGGAACCCGCACGGAAAGGTCCGCGGGGACCGGCCCGGCCTGCAGCAGCAGAGCGCCGACCTCGGCGATGGCCGGCCGGTTACCGGTGACCGTCGCCTTGCCCGCCTGCATCCGGACGCCATTCACGTTCGGCAGTCCGGCCAGCGCCTCCTGAGGCAGGCCGCCGGGCAGCGTGAACGTGATCGTGGCGGCCCGGCCGTGGCGGTCGACCAGCTCGGCCGGTGTGCCCGAGTCGAGGACCCGCCCGGCACGCATCGCCACGACCCGGTCGCACAGCTCCTCGGCTTCGTCCAGTTCGTGGGTCACCAGCAGTACCGTGGTCCCCGCGCCGCGCAGTTCGTCGATCGCCGCCCACACGCCGCGGCGGGCGGCTGGATCCAGGCCCTGGGTGAGCTCGTCGAGAATCACCAGCCTGGGCCGGTTCACCACTGCCAGCACCAGGAACAGCCGCTGGCGCTCGCCCCCGCTGAGCGCCGCGAACGCGCTGCGGCGGCGCTCGGCCAGGCCGAACTGCTCCAGCAGGTCCGCGCCGTCCCGGCCGCTGAACAGCTGCACCGCCTCGCCCACCCTGAGCCGGTCGGGCAGCCCGGAGCTTTGCAGCTGGCTGCCTACCAGCCCGCGCAGCCGGCCGGCGTCTGCCAGCGGATCCAGCCCGAACACCCGCAGCGTGCCGGCGTCGGGCCGGCGAAGCCCCTGGATGCACTCCACGGTCGTCGTCTTGCCCGCCCCGTTCGCGCCGATCAGGCCGACGATCTCGCCGGCCGCGACGTCGAGGTCCAGGCCGTCGACGACCCTCCGGTTTCCGTAGGCCTTGACCAGGCCCCGCACACTCACTACTCGGTCATCGCTCATGGCTTTGATGCTTCGCCAGATGCGCGCCGGATACGTCAGCCGGTGGATAGATCCTCGGCTCTACCCGTGGTTAGAGCCGAGGCCGCTACCGGTCAGGTTGCCATGGACTGGTGTTGAGGCCGGGGTAGCGGACGGCGAGATCGCGGAGAGTCTGCGGGGTCCAGTACGGGTGGCCGGGTGGCGGGAAGCCGAAGAGCTCGAGCTGGCGGGCGGTGGCCTGCTCGGCGAACGGGTTCCAGTCCGGATGGAAGGAGCGGTCTCCCCACGAATGGCGGCCGGTCCATTGGCTGTCGGCGTGCTTGTAGCTGGCGTGCGCGCTGAACCTTGCCGAGCGCGGCGCGGTGATCTCGGTGCCGCGGTGAAAGGTGTCGGTGCTGTAGGCCACGATGGTGCCCGCGGGTCCGGAGCCGGAACGTTCCCGCTCGTAGAACTCGGGCCGCTCCGGGCGCAGGTAGCCGTGCGGAAGTGCCGGGGCCCCGGCGGTCACCGGGAGCGGAACCAGGTGCGTGGGGCCGTGATCCTCGGGCACGTCGCTGAGCCAGATGAACATCTCGAGGCCGCGCCAGCGCAGGTCGTCGGCTGCGGGGACGAGCGGCGTGTGGTTGAGGTAGTCGCGGTGGTGTTCCTGCTCGTAGCTCGCGGCGCCGGAGTACTTGGCCCACAGCTCAGAGGCGTAGATGCGGATGTCGCCGGTCGAGAAGACGGCCTCGGCGAGCGCGATCAGCTTGTCGTGCACCACGAGGCGGCTCAGCGCGACAGTGGGGAACGGGAACTCGATGATGCCGCCGAACTCGTCGCCGGTGTACGCCCGGTTGCGGCCCTCGGCGGGAGCCGCGTGATACTCCTCGGCGGTGGGATAGACGACGGCCAGGTCCCGCTGGGCAGCCGCGAGCTCGGGTCCCGCGAGATAGCCGGGCAGCACGACGAAGCCATCACGCCGCCAGGCAGCGGCGGCTTCGGTCAGGTCCATCCGGCCAGGCTTCCGCAGCCCGGCAAACAGCGCGACTCATTTTCCCGGCGGAGCCCGGCCGGCCTGCCACGTCGGCGCGGCCAGCGGGCGGCGCAGCGTTCAGGCAACTCGAAGGACCGGGTGGAGAAATCGGACGGTTGTGGCTCTCGACATCCCGTGTGATCGGGAGATTCTTTAGTCTGGCTAAGGGCGGTGGTCTCCGGTTCGCATCGGCGCGCGCCGGAACGCCCGGGAGGGAGCGGGGAGGGGAGGGAGGGTTTAGGGGGGGGGGGTGTGAGTGGTGAGCGTGAGGTGGTGTGAGCGAGAGAGGGTAATTGTGTGTAAGGGGAGGGATAGGATGGTGGGGGATCGTGGTTGCGGTGGGGACGGTGAGCTGACTTGAGGAGGGGCTGGCGTGCAGGGACCGACGTCTGCTGGCGATGGAGCAGCGCAGGTCGGTACGCCTTCGGGACGACGATCACAACTACCGCACGCCAGGGCAGACGTTCTTCTCGAACGACTCGGCGGCTCGGTGCCGGACAGCCTGGCGTCGAGCGTGCTCGGCGTGGTGGGCTGACCACACGTGCGGCTGAGCGGCGTCAGGCCAGCTCGTCGAGCCAACGAGTTCGGCGGGACACCGCAACGCGAGCCCAAGTGTGAGATCCCGTACCGACCAGCTGGCGAGCTCGAGGCGATCCGGCAACGGGCGTTCAACGGCTACGGCGGTGGCCTGGCTGCAGTGGCCTGACCCGTCGCAGACCAACAGCATGTACAACGCCCACGCGGGACGGCGCGGCAGGGCGCCGGCGCACGGTGGCCGTGTTCGAGCTTCCGCTACAACCACGCAGACATCGGGCACTGGGCGAAGACGTTCTACGGCTCCAGCTACGCCTGCCCATCACCAACGTCAACGTCGACGGCGGGCTGCTGGCCCGAACACCTCGCAGTGCCGGTCGGGGACACGTGCTTCTACGGGTACGGCGGTGACATTGAGGTCGAGGCCGACATCGAGCAGGATCTGGCGGTCGCGCCGGACACCAGCACTCATCGTCTACAACGCACCCAACGACGAGACCGGCCAGACCGACTGGACGAGTACGCGACGATCGCCAACCAGGACGCGCCGACTCGCTCAGCTCGAGCTGGGGCGAGTGCGAGCCGGATGCAGGCCTGGGCTACGCCGAGGCCGAGAACGTCTTGTTCGAGCAGATGGCGGCGCAGGGCCAGAGCGTGTTCGCGTCGTCGGGTGACACCGGTGCCTTCGAGTGCTCAGGGACGGCACGTTCAGTGACCACGCTCCGCTCGAGCGCTCGACCGGCCAGCCAGCCGTGGGTGACCAGCCGGGCGGCACCTCGTTCACGTCTTCGACCCGGGTGACATCCTCACCCGCGTTATCCCGCGGTCCGAGGGCGTGTGGAACACGGTCGACGCCTGCAGCGGGAACAACTCGTCGACGGCCACCTCGCCGGTATCGAGAACTGCAGCAACTCGGCGCGGCGGAGGCGGTCACAGCATCTTCTGGCCGATGCCGACTACCAGAAGGGCCCGGCGTCATCAGCGCGTACACGGTGCGCGGCCCGAGCAACTGCTCTCTCGCGCGGCGGCAGGCTGCCGCGAGGAGCCGGACATCTCGGCCAACGCGGATCCCTCACCGGTTACGCGGAGTACTGCACCGGGTCGAGCTACGTCTCGCCAACCGACCGGTACCGACTATGAGAGCGCCTGTCTCGGGCTCACCAAGACGCCTGGTGCTCCCGGGTGGTTCCACATCGGCGGGACCAGCCTCTCCGCGCCGCTGTGGGCGGCCCTGTTCAGTGACCGGGATGCCTTCCACGGTTACCGCCCGGGAACGCCAACTACCTGCTCTATGCCTGTTCAATAACCCCGGACGTATGGCGCGGACTTCCACGACATCTCGGGCTCCGCCTGGAACAACAACGGGTTCTACCCAGTGACCGGAACTCGACCAGGCCACCGGAATCGGCTCCCCGAACTTCGCCGGATGATCACCGGCTAGTTCATCGCGCGAGCGGACGGCCCGCCGGCCTCGCGGCGGCTGATCCGTGTCTGGCGAGCATCGCATGGAAACCGGCTCACCTCTCAGACGTGGGGCCTGCGATCTCGCGGATCTTCCGCCGACAGGCGGCTGAGCCGCTGCGTGGCAATGTGGCCGCCGCCGCGGTCGCCGAGGCGGGCGGCATGCTGTTCGATCTGATGCTGGCAGTCGGAAAGAGCGGCCAGCTCCTGGTCGGAGGGGGTGTGTTCCCGCTGGTCGGCAAGCTGCCTGACGGCGTCGGCGATCATGTGGAGCAGGCTTGCGTACTGCTCGCCGAATGATGCCGGGAGGTGGGGCTGCGCATATTCCGTGGTGGTGTCGATCAGTGAGCCGGCGACGGCGCGCGTTCGTGTGGTCAGCGCATCGAGGGCGCCGAGCGTCGCGGTGTCGGGGCGGGGTACCCGCCGGCTGACCGAGGCTCGCGGATTCCACCGCAGGCTCTCCCGTGCGTGCCGTGCCGCCGAACGCGCTTGCTGCGCCGAGGCGAACAGCCCGTCGTCGTGCTGCGGCCAGCGCTGGCCGCTCTCGCCGGGATCGGTCGCGGCGTCGGCCAGGAAGTCCAGGGCGTCGGCAATGCCGTTGCCCCACTGCCGGACCGCGTACTCGGCCGGGCGCAACTGCAGCGGCGGGAAGACAGCGATATTGATTATCAGCCCGGTAACCACCCCGATGGCGGCCTCGCTCACCCGGTGCGTGACGTAGTGCAACGGCTGGTGCCCGCCGAGCAACAGGACGAACAGGGCTGTGAACGTGACCTGGGCACTCTGGTTTCCGAGCCGCCGCCAGCTGGCGATCAGCATGCCGGCCAGGACGATCACCGCGATGCCCGCGGTTCCCGGTCCCAGCAGCAGGCCGACCGGGACGGCCAGCGCCGCGCCGAGCACAAACCCGGCGGCGTACTGGATGCTCTCCCGCAGCGACCGGGCCACCGTGGGGTAGACGCCCAGCAGCGCGGCCAGCGGCGCGAAGTAGGGATCGGGCTGGCCGGCCGCGTACTTGGCCAGGACCCAGGCCACCACGGCGGCGATGGCTCCCTTCACCGCCAGGCGCGTGTGATCCTGCCAGTAACGGACCGAGCCCGAGGACGCGGGCCGGAAGGGACAGTCAGCCTGGATGATCGAAACCACCGCGCGGTACTGCGCCCCACCGGGCCGATGCTTATTCGGCGCACTCCGGGCAGCTACCCCCGGTCGCCACTTACGTCTCACTGGGAAGAGAAGCGCGGATCACGTTCTTAGCGGGCTCAGTTCTTAAGCTCTCCGAGGAGCTCCCAGTACTCGCCGAGCATTGCTGGCACCGAGCCGAACGCCGCAGCGAAGTGCTCGGCCAGCGGGATCTCGGTTTTCATCACCGGATAACCGTGGTCGGCCAGGATTCCGCGCGCTTCCCGCGCCGATCGTGTCCCGCGGCGTATTTTCGTCAGCAGAACCCCGACCTCAATGGGGTGCGATATCGAGATCTCCGACAGGAGCTCAAAGGTCGGCTTGATGCGGTTGAGGTCAAGTCCAGCCGGCGACACGGGCACCAGGATGATGGTGGACGCGAGGATGGCCGAGCGGATTATCCCGAGGTCCCCCGGCGGTGTGTCCAGGATGACGTGCTCGTAGCCGGAACCGAGATCCGCCAGCCGTGCATGTATGTCTCTGGTGGCCATGCTGACCACTGTGAACGGAAGCGAGTTACCCTCTTCCGCGGCGGCCTCGCTCCAGCTCATCAGGGAGCCCTGGGGGTCACAGTCCACTGCCAGCGTGCGGCCGCGCCGGTGCAGCACCATAGCGAGGCTGACCGCCGACGTAGTCTTCCCGGTGCCTCCCTTTGTAGACACGAGCGCTAGCCTCATCGGACGGTCCCTTCCTGATGCCTGGCCGGATCGTAACCCAGCAAAGATCAGCTCCTCTGCAAAGCAGCCCGTCAGGAATGCCTGGCGTCCAGACGCTGCAGGAGTTCGTGGGCGGCGAGCTCGACATCCTTGTGCCGCCACTCGGCCGCCCGGTACTGGCAGGCAATGATGCCCATGCGGTGCAGGCGGCGAAAGTCGCCGTAAACGAACGCGTACCTGGCCTTGGTTTCATCCCGTGCGCCGTCGGTGAGCCCGAGATGCCACCGGGCGTATTCCTCCCACGAGTGCGACTTCAGGAAAGCATTCTGCTCGCTGGCGCCGGGCTGGGTTTTGCCCCAGTCGCTGTCGAGCACGTACTGGCCGGCGTCGATGAGATGCCGCGCCCACGCCACACCGTCGGGGTTCACCGAGTACGAGGCCATTCGTACTGCCTGCCCCGGCATGGCGCCGGTATTCCGCCAGCGCAGCAGTCTTGTCAGGCTTAAGCGGCGTTTGCTGGGGCTGAGGGAGCGTTTGCCGGGGCTTAGGCGGCGTTTGCGCTGCCCGAGTCCGGGGAGGCGGAAATGGCGGAGCCGCGGCAGGGGCCGGATCCTGGCTGCTGCATCGGGAAGGGAGCTTGGCCTTGGCTCAGATCTGCATTGACGTGGACCGCCCGATGGGACGGGTCGACCGGCGTATCTTCGGCGGCTTCATCGAGCACCTCGGACGGTGCGTTTACGGCGGCGTGTTCGACGAGGGGTCCCCGCTCGCCGATGCACGGGCACCCTGGACGAGGCCCTCGCGTGGGTGGAGTACTGCAACGGCTCCGGGGATACCTACTGGGCCAGCCGGCGGCGGGCCAGCGGGCACCCGGAACCGTACGGGGTGCGGTACTGGGGGCTCGGCAACGAGATGTACGGCGACTGGCAGGTCGGCCAGCGCAGCGCAGACGACTACGCCTACCTCAACGTGTTCGTGCGCCAGTGCGCCGTGGTGCGGATGGCCAACCTGGCGCAGCTCGTGAATGTCATCGCGCCCATCGTCACCAGCCCGGAGGGGCTGTTCCGCCAGACCATCTTCCATCCGCTCCGCCTGGCCTCGGCGTACACCAGGGAGCTGTCGGTGTCGACGTTCGTGGACTCCGGTGCGCATGCCTTCCGCCCCGCGCCGGGCCAGCGCTGGGCGCACCGGATCGATGATCTCGGCCCGTTCCAGATACTCGACGTGGCGGCCAGCCGGGACGCCGAGGCGCGGCGCCTGACCGTCTCGGTGGTCAACCGCGACCCGGACCGGCCGAGCCGGGCAAGGATCAGCCTGGGCGGGCACAAGGCTGACGGGCCTGTCGTGGTCCACGAGGTCAACGGCCCAGCCGTGGACGCCACCAATGGCCCGGACCACCCGGAGACGGTGAGCGAGCGCGTCCGCGAGGATGCCGCCGACGGGGATCACGTGGACATCGAGCTCGCGCCGCACTCGCTCAGCGTCCTGGAAATCGGCCTGGCCTGATCCCCTTGGCGTAGCCGCACCGCGACGTCTCTACCAGGCGTATGTGGGGGGCACGGCGGTTATCCGGCCGTTTGAAGCGTTTTCGGCCGGGTAGCGACGGACGGCACGTCCAGAAGATGGCAGCGCTGGAGGTGCACTGATGTGAGCGCTAACACTTCGCCGCCTCATGACCGGGGCATCCGGGCCGAGGGCCCGCCCACCCGTCGCCGTTTCCTCGCGGCGGCCGGAACGCTGGCCGCGGCACGCTGGCCGCGGGCTGTTCTGGCACCTACGACGTGGTGACGGGCTTCACCGGTACCGACAGCGGGGCCGGGAAGTCCACCCTCGTGTACTGGAACCTGCTGACCGGCGGCGACGGCAGCCACATGGTGGAGATGGAGGCTATTACACCCGGACCATCCGGGCGTGAACCTGCAGTCGACGATCCTCACTGGGGCAACCCGTACTACACCAAGCTGGCCATGGCGACCAGGTCGGGCAGCCGCCGGATGTGGCCATCATGCACTGAGCAGGATTCACGAGTTCGGGCCGCCGGGGCTGCTGACGCCGCTCAGCCTCGACCTGCTGCCGAGCACGGAATGGAACCCAAGGACTTCACGCCGCTGGCCTTCAGCCAGCGCGCATTTCGGCGGCCATCAGCTGGCGATCCCGCTCGATACGCACCCGTTCGTGCAGTACTACAACACGAAGCTGTGCAAGAAGGCTGGCCTGCTCGACGGGTCGGGCCAGCTGCCGCCGGTCGACGGGCCCGCGGCCCTGCTCGCGATGCTGCGCAAGCTGAAGAAGGTCGTGGCCACGCCCGGTGGTTTGCGACCAGGTCGACGACCCGGCGACGCCGTGGCGGCTGTTCTACACCCTCTACAGCCAGGGCGGCGGCAAGGTGCTCGCCGACGACGGCAAGAAGGTGGTCCTGGACGAGGCGCTCGCCACCAAGGTCCTGGCTTTCATCTACCAGATGGCCACCGAGGGGCTGATCAGCGCCAACGTGGACGCCGCCGGCGGCACCGCGGTGTTCCTGGCCAGCGACGCCGCCCTGTACTGGGAAGGCGAGTGGGAGGTCGACGTCTTCCAGACGGCCAAGCTGCCGTTCAGCATGCAGCCGTTCCCTGCTGTGTTCGGCACCGGAGTGGCCTAGGCCGATTCGCACACTTTCGTCATCCCGCGCCAGCCGTCACGCCGACCCGGAAAAGCTCTCGATGGCGCTGACCATGATCCGTACGCTGCTCGGGCCAGAGCCTGATCTGGGCCGAAGGCGGTCACATCCCGGCGTGGCTGCCGGTGCGGCGAGCTCTGCTTACAAAAGGCTCAAGCCGCAATCGAACTATGAGTCTGTCGCCGATCGCGCGGTGTACGACCCGCTCGCCTGGTACAGCGGCTCCGGGTCCGACATGGAGAACTACGCCGGGGCGGCCATCGGCGCCGTGATGACCGGCAGCTTCTCACCGGAGGCCGCGTACCAGGAGATGCGCCAGTCGTTCGAGGCCTTGTCGAAGGAGACGGTGCCGGTATGACCACCCGCGCGATGCGACTGCCCGCCGCGGCGGCCCGGAGCACGGACCCGCCGGGCGCAGGCGCGCCGGCGGTGATGTGAGCGGCCTGGGCTTCCTGACCCCGTTCCTGGTGCTTCTACGTCCTGTTCCTCATTCTGCCGCTGGTCCTCGACGTGGTGATGAGCCTGTTCAACACCAGCCTGGTGCTGCCGGGGCTCGGCCGCTTCGAGGGCCTGGGCAACTACCGGGAGCTGTTCGGTGACAGCAGGTTCTGGCAAGCCATGTGGCACACCATCGCGTTCACCTTGGTGAGCACGCCGCCGCTGGTGCTGATCCGCTGTTCTTCGCGATCGTGGTCAACCGGATCTCGCCGCGGCCAGTGGTTCTTCCGGCTGGCGTTCTTCCTGCCCTACATCCTGCCGTCGGCCGTGATCGCGCTGATCTGGATCTGGCTGTACGAGCCTGCTTACGGCCTGGTCGATGGGTTTTTCAGCATGCTCGGCCTCGGCGCCCCGGGCTGGCTGTCGTCGCCGAACCTGGCCCTCTACTCGATCGTCATCGTCACGGTCTGGTGGACGATCGGATTCAACTTCGTTCTCTACCTCGCGGGGCTGCAGGACATCCCGCGCGACTCTACGAGGCCGCGTCGATCGACGGGGCCAGCCCGGCGCGGCAGACCTGGCGGATAACGCTCCCGATGCTCGGCCGCACGACGACGCTCGTCGTGGTGCTGCAGATCATCGCCTCGCTCAAGATCTTTGACCAGATCTACCTGATCACCGCGGGCGGCCCTAACTACGCGACCCGCAGCGCGATCGAGTACATCTACGACACCGGCTTCACCAGCCAGCGGGTCGGCTACGCGTCGGCGGCGTCGCTCGTGCTCTTCGTGGTGATCCTCATAGTTTCCTTCGTCTGGCTGGCACTGATTCAACGGCAAGAGAGGGTCTGACCGATGGCCATCAAAGCGCCCATGCGCCGGACGGGCCCGGCAGCCGCTTCCGCCCCGCCGGCCGGGGGGAGCGGGCCGCCGAGAACTGGCGGGAGAGTCTGTTCCGCCGGGCGGTGACCGGGGTGGTCATCGCCCTGGCCCTGGTCTGGCTGGTGCCCGTGGCCTGGACCCTGGACACCTCGATCAAGCCGGAGAACTCGACCATCCTCATCCCGGCGACGTGGAAGGTATCCGGCCCGACGTTGTCGGCCTACAGCGCCGTCTTCTCGGCCACCGACCTCGGGCGCTGGTACCTCAACTCGGCCATCGTCACCATCTTCGTCACGGTGCTCACGGTGATCACCACCAGCATGGCCGGGTACGCGCTCTCCCGCGGGAAGTTCCGGGGGAAGGCCTGCTGTTCGCGCTCATTCTGGCCGGGATCATGATCCCGCCCCAGGCACTGATCGTCCCGCTGTTCCGGGAGCTGCAAACCGTCCACCTGATCAACACCTACTGGGCGCTGATCCTCCCGCAGGTGCCGGCGCCGATCTCGGTGTTCATCTTCAAGAAGGTCTTCGACGGCGTCCCCATCGAGATCGAGCAGGCAGCAACCGTGGACGGCGCCGGCTGGTGGACCGCCTACGCGCGTATCGCCCTGCCCTGGTCCGCCCGACGATCGCCGCGGTCTCGATCTTCACGTTCGTCTGGACCTGGAACAACTTCCTGTGGCCGTTCCTGGCGGCCACCAGCCCGACCATGATGACCATCCCGGTCGGCATCGGCACCGTGGTCAGCGGGGTCGGGGTGGTGAACGCGCTGCAGATGGCATCGGCCGTGCTCGGGGCGCTCCCCCTCGTCCTGGTGTTCCTGTTCGCGCAGCGCCAGATCGTCGAAGGAGTGGCGGGCACCGGGCTCAAGTAGCGAAGCGGCGGCCTGCGTGAACCGCGCGGGCCAGCAGAACGGAGTGATGAGATGGCCCAGATCGTGCTGGATCAGGTCGACAAGGTCTATGCCGGCGGCGTGCAAGGCCGTTGCCGAGCTGAGTCTGGACATCGCCGACGGTGAGTTCATGGTCCTGGTCGGACCCTCGGGGTGCGGGAAGTCCACCGCGCTGCGGCTGATCGCAGGGCTGGAGGAGATCACCGACGGCACCATCCAGATCGACGACCAGGTGGTGAACGACCTGCCGCCCAAGGACCGCGACATCGCGATGGTGTTCCAGAACTACGCGCTCTACCCGCACATGACCGTCGAGCAGAATCTGGCCTTCGGGCTGCAGCAGCGCAAGACTCCCAAAGACGAGATCCAGCGCAGGGTCACGGAGGTGGCCAAGATGCTCGGCCTGGCGGACTACCTCAAGCGCAAGCCCGCCGCGCTGTCTGGCGGCCAGCGCCAGCGGGTGGCGATGGGCCGGGCCATTGTGCGTGAACCGAAGGCGTTTCTGATGGACGAGCCGCTGTCCAACTTGGACGCCAAGCTGCGGGTCAACATGCGTGCATCACTCTCGCAGCTGCACGACCGGCTGAACGTGACTACGGTCTATGTCACGCACGACCAGATCGAGGCGATGACCCTGGGGGACCGGGTATGCGTGCTGCGCGACGGCGTGCTGCAGCAGGTAGACACCCCGCAGAACCTGTTCAATCACCCGGTCAACCTGTTCGTCGCGGGCTTCATCGGCTCACCCGCCATGAACTTCACGATGGCGCGCCTGGACCGCCCTGACGGCCCCGGCCCCGATGCCGGGGAGGCCACGGTCTCGTTTGCCGGGTACCAGCTGCCCCTCACGGCCGAGGTGATCAGCGGCAAGCCCGGCCTCGAGCGGTATTTCGGCCGCGAGGTGATTCTCGGCATCCGGCCGTCCGACTTCGAGGACGCCAGCCTGGCCGACCCCGGCTGGGCGCGGATGCCGGTCACCGCCAACGTCACCGAGGAACTCGGCAGCGAGATCCTTGTGATGTTCCTGATCGACTCTCCTCCGGTTGAGAACAAGGACACCGCGGCTCTCGTCGCTGACGAGGACGAGGACGAGGCGGGGATCCCGCTCGCCGAGGGCAAGACCCTGTGGACAGCGCGGGCCAGCGCGCGCAGCCGAATCTCGGCAGGCAGCGGAGTGGAGCTCAGCGTGGATACCAGCAACCTGCACTTCTTTGATCCCGAGAGCGGCCTCACGATCGGGTCCAAGGACAGCGTGAATCCGGCACCATAGACCCTGGCCGTGGCGCTCGCACTCGCCCCCGGGAGGTTCGGTGGATCAGGCGCCCAGGCTGGCGTTGTCGGGTGTGGTGCTTGACTCGCCCGATGCAGGCGCGCTTGCGGACTTCTATCGAAGTCTGCTGGGCTGGGAGACAGAGCAGGATGAGCCCGGCTGGGTGAGGCTGCGGGCCCTGGTGTTCGGCGGCCCGATCGGCCGGGCCTACGGTACACGGGTAGGAGACTGTTAGCGTATGGACGCTGGCTACCCGTGAGCATCTACTGGCCTGCGAGACGGCGCGCGCCATGATGTAGCGGTAGAACGGCCGGTTCTGCGCTAGTGGGAGACTGTCAGCGATGGATCGCGGTCGACTCGGCAGCGTCTCTGGCCCGCGATGCGACGCCGCCACATGAGCCTGAGAAGGCGCCTTCGCGCTGTGGTATGGGCGGTCGAGTATCCGTCGCTGCGCCGATGTTCTGGGCTTGAGGGACTGCCCGCGGGGATGCATCTGGCCGGTGCGGGCCACCACACCGCAGGATCGTGAGTGGTTCTTTGGCCAAAGCGCCTGCGGCCCGGATCCACGTCATGGAGTCTGGCTGGCTGATCGCGCATGCAGGGCTGCCGCCTGTACGCCTACCGCCTGCCCGGCGAGACGTTCCGGCCGCATGAGGTAGGTGGCTACTGGGTGTCCGACCAGCCAGTAGAGGCGATCGAGCGGGTGGTCGTTGACGATCTTGTGGAAAGGCACGCCGCGGCCGGGATCGAGCTCCGGGTCACGCCGTCTATCTGGCCGTTCTGGCGGCGGGTCGTGAGACTCGACCGTCGAGTTCAGCGGCTCCCGGCTGGGTAACAGCGCCTCGTACCCGGACCGGTTCGGCTAGTACCATCATGATATCAATCTCCACCGGGTGATACGATGGTGGCCCTGGCCATGTCTTTCAGACCTGCCGCCGAGGTTGAAGCTCAGCTCAAGCAGGTCGCCGAGATCGAGCGCCGCAGCGTGCAGCAGACGGTCTTGATCGCGATCGAGGAATATCTGTCGATGCGGGAGACCGCCGAGATCCTTGCCGATCCCGAGGCGCTCCGGGGCCTGGCCGAAGCCCGTGAATCCGAGCAGGCCGGCGACGTGGTCTACGGAGCCGAAGCAGCACGCGCGCTATTGGCTGAGCGCAAGCGGTGAATGCCGAGCCTTATGAACTCGGAATGACCCGTCCTGCCCGTCGCGCGATCTCGGAGCTGCTCCCAGAGGATGTTGCCGCCGCAGCCGTCGAATTCATCACCGGGCCGCTTCTGGCGGAGCCTTACCGGGTCGGCAAGCCTCTTCGGGACGCGCTGAGTGGATCCTAAGTGCACGGCTACGGCCCTCAGTGGCGCGTGCTGTACCGGATTGACGAATCAAAGCATGCGGTCATCGTGCAAGACATCCAGCATCGCTCCGCCGCGTACCGCCGCCGGTAGAACTCGTCGTGCGGAAAGCGAGGACGATGACGTCGTCGACCGGCGAGGGTTCATCTATCTGAGGGATCGGCCCGCAAGCTGCTGGCGGATCGGTCATTTGTAGGAGCTTGGCGCGCACCTGATCGGCGCCGGGATGGTGCAGGTCGACGAGGATGGCGAGCGCCTGCTGCCAGGCTCCCGGGCCTGCGGCCAGATCGCCGGCGGCGTGGTGGGTGTCGCCGAGGTGGATGAGGATCTCCGCTTCGTTGTAGCGGTCGCCGAGTTCGCGGAACAGGCTGAGCGCGCGCTGGTAGCAGGCGGCGGCTTCGGCGAGGTTGCCGAGATGGTGCTCGGCGTACCCGAGGCTGTCCCAGACGTTTCGCTTCGGCACGTGCGGTGGCCGGTTTCCGCGATCAGGGTCGAGCGCTTGCCGACAAGAACGCGAGGGCCTGTGGGTACTTCGCCGAAGAGGGCTGGCACCAGCCGACGTTGTTGAGCGCTTCGGCCTCGCCCGCCTTGTCGCCGATGGCCTGGTACAGGCGCAGCGCCTGCTCGGCGTGGCCGAGCGCGTCGGCGTAGCGGCCCTGCCGTTCGGCTAGCACGCCGAGGTTGTGGTGGATTCTGGCCTGGCCGACGGCGGTCGCCGAGCCGCTGGTACAGCGTCGAGGCTGCTGGCGAGTGGCCGTGAGCCTGATCATGGTCGCCGAGGTCGGCGCAGGCGTTTGCCAGGAGGCGGCTGGTCAGGGCCTGCCCGGCGGTGTCACCCGAGGCGGGTCGCGGCGGCCAGCGCGGTGCGCTGGGTGGCGGCCCAGTCGTGCCAGTGCCCGCGCGAGTCGCAGGAAGGCCGACATGGCCCACGGGCAGCTGCCAGGCGTGGCTGTCGAACCCGGATCGCGGCGGCGAGGGTCGACGGCGGCGAGCAGGACCTGGTGCTCGGCCTCGAACCAGGCCAGCGCCTGCTGCGTAGATCGGCGGGCTGCTCCGGCAGCGGCGCCGGCGCTGGGCGGGGCGAGGGCGACCGGCTCCCGGCCGGGTCGAGCAGCATGGCGGCGGCGTGGGCGGTGTGCAGGTAGTGGTCGAGCATCCGGCCGATGGCCGCGCCGCGGTCGGCCTCGCTGTCGCGGGTCGCGGGCCTGCTCGGCGGCGTAGGCGCGCAGCAGGTCGTGGAAGGCGTACCGGCCGGGGACGTGCTCGGTGATCAGGTGCGCGCGGGCCAGCTCGGCGCAGCGCCGGCGCGGGCCTCGGCCGTCGGCAGCTCCGGCCAGGCTGGCCGCGGCCGGGACGGAGATGTCGGGGCCGGGATGCAGGCCCAGCAGCCGGAACATCCGCGCCGCCGCAGCGCTGAGCTGCCGGTAGGACCAGGAGAACACCGCCCGCACGCTGGCCGCCGGATCGCCGGCGTCGAGCGCGTCGAGCCGGCCGGCCGCGTCGGCGCAGCTCGGCGGCCAGGCGCGGCCAGCGGCAGGCCGGGCCGGGCGGCGGCGCGGGCGGCGGCGATCGGCCAGCGCCAGCGGCAGCCGCGCGCACAGGCCGGCGATCTCGGTCGACCGCTTCCGGCTCGGCGGCGACCCGGTCGGCGCCGAGCCGGGCGGCCAGCAGATGCGCGCGCCTCGCCGTGGGTGAGCAGGTCCAGGGTGAGCAGCCGGGCGCCCGTCGCGCGGCGGCCAGGCCGGTGAGCTGGCTGCGGCTGGTGACCAGCACCAGGCAGCCCGGCGCTGCCGGGCAGCAGCGGCCGCACCTGCTGCCGCGTCGCGGGCGTTGTCGAGCACGATCAGCATCCGCCGGCCGGCCAGCAGGCTGCGGTACAGGCCGGCCTGCGCCTCCGGCGTCGGCGGGATCCGCTCCGGCGGCACGCCGAGCGCGTCGAGGAACCGCCGGACCGCCTCGCGCCGGGCTCGGCCGGCGTGCCGGAGGGGTCGAAGCCGCGCAGGTTCACATACAGCTGCCCGTCCGGGAACCGGCCGGCGACCTGGTGCGCCCAGTGCAGGGCCAGCGCGGTCTTGCCCGACCCCGGCCGTCCCGCCGATCGCCGAGATCACCACCGTGCCCGGCTGCACCCGCCCGCCTGGTCCAGCAGCGCGGTCAGCGCCGCCAGCTCGGCGGCGCGGCCGGTGAAGTCAGCCACCGCAGCGGGCAGCTGCCGCGGCACCGGCCGAGACGGCCTGCCAGGCGGCGCGGCGCGGACGGCTAGCAGCTCCTCGATGCGGCAGCCGAGACCCCTAACGCGCGGCCAGACTGGGCCGCAGCCACGGCACAGGCTGCGCTGGCCACGTTCCCACGCGCACCACCGTCGTGCGCTCCACACCCAGCCGCCGGCCAGCCGTCCTGGTCAGCCCCACCGCCTTGCGGCGCTGGGCGAGAGCTCCCGCTCACGCCCCAGGGCACCGTCCGGCATAGCCAACCCCGCCGGGAAATGGCCTGCCCCGATGGCAGCATACGCCCGGGGCGCGACGGCCGGCAAACCCCAGAGGGGCACGCCAGCACCTCGGGAGGCAGACGGGCGGAGGCGCAGGGCAGGAGCCTGGCAGCGGGCTGGCCACCTGACGAGATGCACGCGGAAGGGAGGCGCCAGCGCAACGGCGCGGTGACCGGCGCCATAGCCGGGCTGGCGGGCCGGGCGGGGCGGCGAAGCGTTCAGGGTCCCAAAGGGACTGAGCGCCATTGGCGGGAGCCGCCGGTCAGGCGTCGGTGAACAGCTGGAGGACGATGGCCGGGTCACGCTTGGCCGGGGTGTCGCGGACCAGTCGGAGGCTCAGCCTGCCCGGGAGGAAGTAGTTCCGGCTCCACTGCACCGGACGGTCTTCCGACAAGCCGACGCCGTCGCGGTACATGGTCTCTGTCAGCATGAGCGCGGCCGTCGGGTGGGCTAGGCCGAGGAACGTTCCGGCCGGCTCGCGGGGATCGAGCAGCGCGGTGCTGACTTCCACCTCGCTGAAGGCGACCGGGATTCCCTCGTCCAGGAGAAGGTCTAGCACCATCTGGTGGGACGAGAGGCACTCCCTGACTCTTGCGGCGGGGATCAGGTCCGCGGGGAGGACGTCGGTCATCCAGGCTGCGGCCTCACCGTCGAGGAGCAGGACGCGGGAAACGCGGGTCACTTCGGCACTGTCGGGCAGCTCGAGGGCGTGGGCCTCGTCGCGGGTAGCCGGGGCCGTCTGCACGCTCAGCTGCTCGCTGTCGGCTTTGATCCCGAGCCGCTCGGCCATGCTCGTGTAGGTCTCCAGCCTGCCGAGCTCGGCGACGCTGCTGCCCAGCTTGATCCCGACTGGGCCCGGCTCGTCGCTGCGCTCGGGGAGCCGGGCGAGGAACGTGCCGCTGCCCTGGCGCCGGACAAGCAGACCCCGATCGGCCAGCCGCCCCACCGCCGTCCTGATGGTCGCCCGGGACACGCCCAGGCTCCGGACCAGCTCCGCTTCCGGGGGAATGCGGTCACCGACCCGGTACCGCCGGTGCACCAGCAGGTCCTCGAGCACCTTCTCGGCCTGCGCGTACAAGGGCACCCGCCGCAGCAAGATGCCGTCGCCGGATCGCCCCGGGCCGGTCGGGCCGACGTTTCCGGTCACATCCTCATGCTAGGGATTCACTGCGCTGCCGTCGCCGGTCAAGGATGAATTCATCCTCTTGACGTACCAATTTGTCTTGAGGTAAGACCAGGAGGAAAGCGGCCGCTCCACGCCCAAACCTCGCTGTAGCTATGGCATGACTCTCTGTTGCCATAGGCGAGTTTCTGTGGCTCCGGGAGCCGGGGAAGGGGCGGATGATGACCACGACGGCTGAGCGGGCCACGGCGGTGCGGCACCTGCTGGACCCGCTGACCGCGGAGGAGATCGAGACCGCGACCCGGATCCTCAGGCAGGAGCGGAGTCTGGGCGAGAGCGCCCGCTTCGTCTACGTCACGTTGCGGGAGCCGGCCAAGGAAGCGGTTCTGAGCTACCAGCCGGGCGAGCCGATCGACCGCCAGGCAGACGTCGTGATCCGGGAGCGGGCCGAGCACAAGACCTACGAAGCGGTGGTCTCGATCACCGCCGGCGAGGTGCGCCTGTGGCGGGAGCTGGACGGGATTCAGCCGGCGGTCATGCTCGAGGAGTTCCTGGCCACCGAGGAGGCGGTCCGGAAGGACCCGCGGTGGCAGGAGGCGATGCGCAAGCGCGGCATCACCGACTTCGACATGGCAATGATCGACCCGTGGTCGGTGGGCTACGGCGGCCCCGAGGACGCGGCCAGCGAGGGCCGGTTCCTGCGCCCGCTGACCTGGATACGCCAGGGCGACCCCGAGGACCACGGGTACGCCCGCCCGGTCGAGGGCCTGATCGTCCGATTCGACCTCGACCGCATGGAGGTCGTGGACATCGAGGACCACGGCGCGATCCCGCTGCCGCCGAGCAGCGGCAACTACACCTCCGAGGCGATCCTCGACCCCGGGAACGTGCCGCACTTCCCGGACGGCGACCGGCAGGACCTGAAGCCGATCGAGATCACCCAGCCTGAAGGAACCAGCTTCACCGTCGACGGTCACGAGGTGAGCTGGCAGAAGTGGCGGTTCCAGGTTGGCTTCACGCCCCGCGAGGGCCTGGTCCTGTACCTGGTGCGCTACGAGGACCACGGGACGATCCGGCCAGTCATCTACCGCGCCTCGCTGACGGAGATGGTCATCCCGTATGGCGACCCGAGCGCCTCGCAGTACCGCAAGAACGTCTTCGACATGGGCGAGTACGGCATCGGGGTGCTCGCCAACAGCCTGGAGCTGGGCTGCGACTGCCTGGGCGAGATCCGCTACTTCGACGCCTGGCTGAACGACAACGACGGTCACGCGCAGGTGATCAAGAACGCGATCTGCCTGCACGAAGAAGACCACGGCATGCTGTGGAAGCACACCGACTGGCGGACCGGCAAGGCCGAGGTCCGGCGGTCGCGGCGGCTGGTGATCTCGATGATCGCAACGGTCGGGAACTACGAGTACGGCTACTTCTGGTACCTCTACCAGGACGGGACCATCGAGTACGAGGTCAAGCTGACCGGCGTGATCTCCAACGCGGCGCTGCCGCCGGGGGAGAAGCCGGCTTACGGCACCCTGGTCGCGCCCCAGGTCTACGGGCCCAACCACCAGCACATCTTCTGCGTGCGGCTGGACATGATGGTCGACGGCCCGCAGAACACCGTCGTTGAGTGCGACTCGGTGGCGGTCCCGCCCGGCCCGGAGAACCCATACGGCAACGCCTGGGTGGTGCAGCAGGCCCCGTTGCGGCGCGAGTCCGAGGCTCAGCGGGTGGCCGACGGGCGCGCCGCCCGGTACTGGAAGATCACCAACCCCGGCAAGCTGAACGCCACCGGCGAGGCGGTCGCGTACAAGCTGGTTCCGCAGGACACGGTGCTGCCGTTCTGGCAGCCGGACACCTCCATCGCGCGGCGGGCCGGGTTCGCCAACAAGCACCTGTGGGTCACCGCCTACGACCCGGACCAGCGCTTCCCGGCCGGTGAGTACCCCAACCAGCACCCGGGCGGGGACGGCCTGCCGACGTGGACCGAGGCGGACCGGCCGCTGGAAAACACCGACGTGGTGCTGTGGCACACCTTCACCGCGCACCACACGGTGCGGCCGGAGGACTGGCCGGTGATGCCGGTCACCCGGGCCGGGTTCCAGCTCCGGGCGCACGGCTTCTTCGACGGCAACCCCGCGCTGGACGTACCGCCCCCGGAGCACTGCCATCACGAGGGTGAGGCCGCGGACGCCATGCCGCAGACCTCGGAGGCCGGCATTCCGTAACGGCGCCGCGGGCGGACAGCAGCTAGCGCGGCGTCCTGTCCGGGAAGGCAGCCAGCGCGTTCCTGTCCGGGAAGGCAGCCAGAGCGCCCTTAAAATGGCCGGTCATGGGGCTGCTGCGGAAAATTATGGGGGCGCTGGACGGATGGCAGCGTCGGCACCGGTGGTCCGGCGTTCCTTACGCGGTGCTGAAGAAATTCGGCAATGACAACGCCAACCTGCTGGTAGTCAGCCTGGCCTGGTACGGCTTCACCGCCATTTTCCCGCTGCTGCTGGTCGTGGTGACGGTGCTGGGCTTCATCGGCCAGCAGTCGATCGGCACGGGCATTCTGCGCACGCTGCACGAGTTCCCGGTGATCGGCTCGAGTTTCAAACCGGCAAGCCGGGGCGCGCTGCACGGCAGCACGATAGGGCTGATCATCGGCCTGATCGGCCTGGTCTATGGCGCGCAGGGGGTTACCCAGACCGCCCAGCAGGCCATGGCCACGGTGTGGAACATTCCGCAGGCTGAGCGCACCGGATTCCTGCCCCGGCTGGGTCGCAGCCTGGCTGGCCTGGTGATCATCGGCGGCGCGTTTTTCATCAACGCCCTGGTAACCACCTACGCCACCGGCGGCACGTCCAGCTACCTGATCCGGGTGCCGGTACTGGCGGGACTGCTAGTGATTAACGTCTTGCTGTACTTCGCCAGCTTTACCGTGCTGACGCCCAAGGTAATCGGCCCGCGCGGTCTGCTGCCCGGCGCGATCCTCGCCGCAGTCGGGTTCACCGCGCTGATCACCGTCGGCACCGGGCTGATGACCCATCAGCTCAAGAACGCCTCGGCGACCTACGGGGCCTTCGGCGCGGTCATCGGCATCGTGGCGTTCCTCCTGCTGCTGGCCAAGCTGACCATGTATGCGGCGGAACTTGGGCCCGTGCTGTCCCGCCGGCTTTACCCGCGGGCGCTGCCCATGGGTGGTGAGCCGACCGAAGCTGACCGCCAGGTGCTGGCCGCCGTGGTGCACGCCCAGCAGGCCCGCAGCGACCAGGCCATTGGGGTCGGGTTCGGCGAGGACGCTGCCTCCCAGGCCGCTTCCGATGCCGCCCGGCATCGCAAACCCGAGTAAACCCGTTTGGCCGGAACGGTCGCGGGCACGGGAGTGGCGAGGCCTGCGGCAGCAATGTGGCTGCGCGCGCCGGGCAGGTCAGGTGTTATCTCACCGCGATGCCTATCGGCTTAGTGCGCTGGTCTGGTGAGAGCTCGCGATCTGCATGAGGAGACAGCCATGACCAATCCCCCGCATCCCCGGCGCGTCGAAGTCAGGGATGACAATCGGACAGTGGCGGCGGCGGAGGTGGCCGCATCCGGCGAGGCCGGCGGAACCGCTCGCGCGTCGTTGCATGCCGAGTCCGGGCATGTGCCCCCCGGCAAGCGCACGGACCTGGTTGATGCCGTGATGGACCTGCCGGAGGTGCAGGCCAGCGCCCGGCTGGAGGCGGCCGTCCCGATCGGCGATGGTGAGTCCCTGGAGCGCCTGCGACAGCGGACCGATGAGTCGGCTACCCGCCCGGCCGGGTCTACCGCGCTGATCGACGCGGTCATACCAGCAGAGGACCACCCGGAAGACGATGGCCAGGAGTCTGGTGGCGACCCGGCCGGATCGTGATCAGGGTCGGCACATCCGGGTGGAGTTACGACCACTGGCATCCGGAGCTGTATGGCACGGAGCTTCCGGCAAGGGACCGGCTGGCCCGTTACGCGGATGTCTTCTGCACGGCCGAGCTGAATAGCAGCTTCTACCGCTGGCCGCGCCCGGCGGCGTTTGCCAGCTGGCATCGCAGATTGCCCGACGGCTTCCGGCTGTCGGTCAAGGCGCCCCGAGGGCTAACCCATGGGCGCCGCCTGTATGCGCCCGAGACCTGGCTGGAGCGCATCGCGGCGGGCTGGCATGAGCTGGGTGACAAGCGGGCCGTGCTGCTGGTCCAGCTCGCGCCGTCGCAACCGCGCGATGACGCCCGGCTGGCCTATTTCCTGCGATTGGTGCCGGAGTGGATGCGGATCGCGGTGGAGTTCCGCCACGGCAGCTGGCATTGCCCCGAAACCCTGAACCTGCTGGAAGCGCACCGTGCCGCTTATTGCGTGATGAGCGGCGCGGACCTGCCCTGCCTGCTGCGGGCCACCACGGATTTCGTCTACGTACGAATGCACGGGCCAGATCACCATCATCTGTATGCCGGGTCCTACTCTGATGCCGACCTGACGTGGTGGGCCGAGCGAGCCCGGGAGTGGGACCTGGCCGGCAACGACGTGTTCATCTACTTCAACAACGACGGCGATGCCAACGCGGTCCGGAACGCCCGGACGCTGCGGCACGTACTCAGCCGGTAGGCGAGCCGCGAGCGCGGCTGATGCCGGCGGTTTCGGGGGCGGCAGTTGGGCTAGATTCGCCCAGGTGACGCTTGATGCATTTGATGTAGTGGTGCTCGGTGCGGGCTCGGCGGGTGAGTGGGTGGCCGGCGCTGTCGCGGACGCTGGCAGGCCGGTGGCGCTGGTGGAGGAGCTGCGGGTAGGCGGCGAATGCCCTTACGTGTCGTGTATCCCGAGCAAGGCAATGCTGCGCAGCGCTGAGGCGCGGGCTCTTGCGCGGCGCGCCGCCGATCTGGGTGGCGCGTCTGGCCCGGTGCAGCTCGACGGCGACGCTGATGCCTACGCGGCCGCCGTGCGCAGACGCGATGACCTGTCGCAGCAGCGTGATGACGGCGATAAGGCCGCGGATATCCAGGACCGCGGCGCCACGCTTATCCGCGGCAGGGGCCGCATAACCGGGCCCGGCCGCGTTGATGTCGCCGGCCGCGAGCTGGCTTACGGTGATCTGGTTGTCGCCACCGGCTCGCGGCCGGCTGTCCCGCCCATCGAGGGCCTCGCCGACGTTCCGGTCTGGACCAGTGATCAGGCGCTTTCCGCCGCTGATTACCCGGCGTCGGTCGTCATCCTCGGAGGTGGCGCGGTCGGGTGCGAGCTGGCCCAGGTTTACGCCGGCTTCGCGGTGCAGGTCACGCTCATCGAGCCGGCCGACCAGCTCGCCGGCGGCGAGGAGCCTGCCCTTGCCGGGGAGCTCGCCAGGGGACTGCGGGCGGCCGGCGTCAGCCTGCGGATCGGCATGGGCGCAGCGCGCGTCGAGCCAACATCCGCAGGTACCGCGGAGGTGTTCCTGCAGGACGGGTCGGCCGTTACGGTCGATCGGGTGATCCTGGCGGCCGGCCGCGAGCCTGCAACCAGTGACCTGGGTCTGGAGACCCTCGGCATCGCGGTGCAGGAGAACGGCGCGGTCAGTGTCGATGACCACTGCCGCGTTCAGGGCCAGGAACATGTCTGGGCGGCCGGCGATCTGACCGGAATCGCGCCGTACACCCACGGGGCGGACTATCAGGGGCGCGTGGTGGCCAACAACCTGCTCGGCGGCTGCGCGACCGCGGACTACACCGCGATACCAAGGGTGATCTACACCGACCCGCCGCTGGCTGGCGTCGGCCTGACCGAACGCCAGGCCCGCGCGAAAGGGCTGGATGTTGTGGTCGCGACCACGGACCTGCGCGAGCTTGCCAGAACATCCACCGACGGATCGGCTGGAGGGCGGCTGGTCCTGATCGCCGACCGTAAGCGAGGTGTCCTTGTCGGAGCAGGTGCCGTTGGCACCGCCGCCGACGACTGGATCTCCGAAGCCAGCGTGGCTATCCGGGCCCAGGTGCCGATCCGGATCCTGGCCGACGTCGTGCACCCGTTTCCCACCAACGCCCAGGCCTATGAGGTCCCGCTGCGTGAGCTGGCCCGCCGGCTGACCTGAGAGCAGGGCGATGCGCTGCTCGGGCCACGCACTGTGCAGCGAGCTATTGACATGCCAGCGGCCAGGCGAGTACATGGCCTAAAACGATCCGGCAGCCGCGATCGGCCCGGTCCACACGGCCTGCCGCAAGAGGGGGAGATCATGGCCGAGGTGATGCTGGCAGAGTCCAGCGCTGTCCAGGCGGATTTGGGCATGATCGTGGCACGATCGGCCCGGCGTTACGGGCCCAAGCCGGCCCTGGTCGCGGACGGGCGGAACCTGACGTACCAGGACCTGCATGAACTGTGTGACCGAGTGGCCGGCGGGCTGCAGGGACTGGGCGTGCGGCCGGGCGATCGCGTCTCGCTGTATTCGCCCAACCGGTGGGAGTGGGTGTCAAGAAGGACCTGATCATCACGGGCGGGTTCAACGTCTACCCGGCCGAAATCGAACGCGTGGTCGCTTCTCATCCGGCGGTGGCCATGGTCGCGGTGGGCTCGGTGCCGGATGAGACCCTCGGCGAACTGGCCCGCGCCTACGTGGTGCTCCGGCCCGGCGCCACCGCCACGGAAGCCGAGATCATCGAGCACTGCAGGCCGCACCTGGCCGCGTACAAGCTGCCGCGCTCCGTCCGGTTTGTGCCCGACCTGCCCAAAACATCAACCGGCAAAGTGATGCGCAGGCAGCTGAGGACGCTCGACCCCTGAGGTCAGCCAGTCACGGCGGCCGTGATCGCGGCTGCCTGATTGCAACGAATGCCGCAGGTCTGGCGCCGTAAGCGTGACGGGGGCAATGATGAGTTGTGGCACGCGCTCCCCATGACGGTTCTGGCCAGGATGGCCAAGACGAGATCGTGGAGTTCGGCAGCGGCCGTTCCGCCGGCCGCCGTCCGCTGCCCCGCTGGGTGCCCAGCGCGCTGCTGGCGTGCCTAGTCGTGGCCGCCCTGGTCACCGTTGCCGTCCGCGGCGTCAGCCACCAGGCCCGGCCCGCCGCGAAGGCCCCGGCCCCGCCGCCTCCGGTGCGCGTCACGTTGGCTGGTCACCGGCTGCTTGGCGTCACCGCCGGCTGGGAGCTGTTCGCCCGCGGGCCGCACGACCTGCTGCGGATCCAGCTCGCCCAGGGCCGGATCACCCAGACCTATGTTCCGCCGCTGGAGACCGCGAGCCCCGACGTCGCGTTCGTCATCGGCGCCCACGAAGCGGTCATCCGGCCATCCGACCTCGTGCCCGGGTACGTCGTGCCGGACGGCGGTCAGGCACGGCCGCTGACGGGGGTGCTCTCGGACGGCGGGCCGCTGGTTCCCGGTCCGGTCGGCTCACAGGCGGCCTGGGTTGCCTCGGGCTCGCCCACCTCTCCGGAGCTGTCGCTGATTACGCTCACCGGGCACCGGTCCGGAACGAGCATCCGGTTCCAGTCCGGCGGGCCGCAGGTGCCTGCGACGGCGGTTTCCGATGGCCGCGGGGACGTGCTGGTGACCGACAACAACGACTTTTTCGTCTATGACACAGGGCCGGGGTGGGACCGCCCCGTACCGGGCACGGTGATCGCGATCGGGCCGACCGTGTGGCTCGTCGACGTCTGCGACCCGCTGTACCTCCACTGCCGCGACGAGGTCGTGAACGCCAGCAGCGGATCGCGGCGGGTCGTTCCCGGCGCGGCCCCAGCCGGGCCGTACTACTACTTCGGATGGCCACCTACTGGGGTGATTTCACCCGACGGCAGCACCGCGGCGGTCACCGAGAGTGGCCGGAACGAGCAGCTGACTGTTCACCTGGTCGACCTGCGAACTGGGGCCACCAGGGACCTGAACGTGCCGATCGGCACGTCTGGCGGCGACCTCGAGGTCGGGGGCAACGCCAACGAGAACTCGATGGTCTGGTCGCCTGACGGGCGCTGGCTGTTCGTGGCCGCGACCGGCGGCAAGCTTGTCGTAGTCGACACCCGCACCGGCCGGGTCGAGGGCCTGGGGGTCAGGCTGCCGACCGTGGACCAGGTCGCGATCCGCCCCTGAGGCTGCCTGAAGGCCTAATCACCGGCCGCGGACTCGAGCGCCGGGCGCGCGGCCGGCTGGGTCAGGGCAGGGATGCGGCTGGCGGCGGCGCGGCGGCAGGATATGACCACCACCAGCGGCCACAGCCCCTGCGCGATGCCGAAGACTCGCTCGGCCAGGCCCGCCTGCCCGCCATAGGCGATCAGTTCGGTGGCGAACCAGGCCAGCAGGACCAGCAGCACCGCCGCGACGCCAGCCGATACCGCGGGCCGCAGGGCCCATGGCACCGAGGGCCCGCGCCGCGATGCGACCGCAGGCCAGGCGACCAGCGCGAGGCACCCGGCGGCCGCCCAGATCATGTGCGGCACGGGCATCATGACCCCGGGACGCTCCGGGTTCAGGCAGACAAAGGCGCCGGCCACGGTCGCGGCGATCAGAGTGAGCCGCCCCGCCGTCCTGGCCGGCCGGAGTGCCAGGGCGGTGACACAGTAAAAGGCGCCAACCACGAGGAACGTCAGCGTCATCACCCACCGGTCGGTGGCGCCGACGGCGGCCAGCGCGCTGACGGGCTGGGAGACCGCGTCGAACGAATGCGTCTGCAACGCGGCGGCAGCCGTCCACCCGGTGACCATCAGCACCGGGGCCGCGGCCGACGAGACCACGCCCCACCACGGCACACCGCGCACGAGCACTACCGTAACCGCCGTCGCCGCAGCGCTCCAGCGGCGGGATCGATCGGGTGTGCGGCCCTGCTGAGCCAGAATGCCACGGTCGCCACCGTGGCGAAGGCGTTCGAGGGCCAGAGCATGGAGCTGATCCGCTCGGGCCTCTCGGTGCAGCAGGAGGACCAGGTGCGGCGCGTGTTCGGCAACGGGGACGCCCCGCCGCAGGGTTAGCAGCGGGGGCGCCAAACCGGCACCCGGCGCCCCGTTCCGGCTGGTAGGCCCGAGCGCGCTGCGCGGCGCGGTACCTTGCCTGCATGCCAGGCGAGGCTGTGGAGATCTACACCGACGGCGCGTGCAGCGGCAACCCCGGACCGGGCGGGTGGGGAGCCGTGCTGCTCTACCGCGGCCACGAGAAGGAGCTCTTCGGCGGCGAGCCGGCGCCGACCACCAACAACCGCATGGAGCTCATGGCCGCGATCCAGGCGCTGGAAAACCTGACCAGGCCGGCCACGGTCCGGCTGCATACCGACAGCACGTACGTCCGCAACGGCGTCACTAAATGGCTGCCGACCTGGAAGCGCAACGGCTGGAAGACGGCGGCCAGGCAGCCGGTCAAGAACGCCGACCTGTGGCAGCGGCTCGAGGCCGCGATGCAGCGCCACGACGTGGACTGGCGCTGGGTCAAAGGCCACGCCGGAAACCTTGGCAACGAGCGCGCCGACGCGCTCGCCAACCGCGGCATGGCAGCGGCGAAGCTCGCGACCGAGCGGCCGAAAGCCAGGCGGTGAAAGCGGGCAGGGCCGCTTGCCGGGGCCGGCTGAGAGCCCGAATCGGCGGCGCATACCATTCCTTATCGCAGTAGCCGTCATTGCTGCCCACTCCCCGCGAAACAGGACCTTTGCCGCATGCCGGCGCCGTTTACCGCGCCGGTCGTGCCAGACTCTTGATTGGGGACAGGGCGCATTCCAGCCTGGGCCGAACAGAGAGGCTGATATGAGTGAGCTTGCCGACGTCCCCCCGGGCGTCGACCCCACCAGGCCGAGCCCGGCCCGCCTGTACGACTACTTCCTGGGCGGCACGAACAACTTTCCGGCCGACCGGGAGGCCGCGGAGTACCTGAGGTCGCGCATCCCCGACGTCGCCGACGCGCTGTGGGCCAACCGCGGCTTCCACGGCCGCGCGGCCGTTTGGATGGCCAATCACGGCATCCGGCAGTTCCTTGACATCGGGTCGGGCCTGCCGACGCAGAACAACACCCACGAGTCGGTGCACAGGATCGACCCGGAAGCCCGCGTGGTGTACGTGGACAACGACCCGATGGTGGCCGCGCACGCCGGCGCGCTGCTCGACGCGGACGGCACGACGGCGGTGATCCTGGCTGACCTGCGCGAGCCGAAGGCGCTGCTGAGCAATCCGGACCTGCTGCGGCTGATCGACCTTGCCGAGCCCGTCGGGATTCTGCTGACCGACGTCATGCACTTCGTGCCCGACGAAGAGGACCCCTGGGGCCTGGTGGCGCAGTACATGGCCGCGGTGCCGATCGGCAGCTACCTGGCGCTGTCGCACGGCACCAACGAGAACCTGCCGCCGGCCCAGACCAAGGCCACCGCGGAAACGATGGCGAAGTCCACCGCGACCGTCCACGCGCGCACGAGGGCCGAAGTGGCGCGGTTCTTCGAGGGCCTCGATCTAGTGGCGCCGTACGAAGACGCGGAGCCCGTGGTCACCTACGCAGGCCTGTGGGGCGCCATCGATCTCGAGGCCGCGGACACCGACGGGTCGCGCGGCTTCTACTGCGGCGTCGCCCGCCGCGGCGACCTGCCGTAACCCAAGCTCGCCGTCTGCCTATCCTAATCACGGATATTCCGGAAAGATGTTGCGAAGCGTGCAAACGTCGTAGGGGGCAACGCCGATGAGCAATTGGAATCCACCTCCGGAAGGGTCTGGCGGCTGGACCGGGGACTCCGGTCAGGTGCCTCCTGGCCCGCAGCCCAGTTACATCCCTCCGCCAGGTCCCGGCCAGGGCTATGGGCAGGGCCACGGGCAGCCGCCGGGCCCCGGCTACCCCGGACCGCAGTGGTCGGGCATGCCGGGTATGGGCGGGTTTCCGCCGCAGTCGCCGCGGCGAAGGATCTTCCGCCGGCTAGGGATCAGTGCCGCCATTGTCATCGTCGTGATCATCGCGGTTTCAGTGGTCGTCTACCAGCACGAAAACCATCCGTGGAAGCTGACCGCACCGAGCACCGCCGCCGGCCTGTCGCGCAGCACGGATCCCCTCGTCACCGACGGGCTGGGTTCTGCCGTCTCTGGCGCCAGGTCCGCCATCACCAAGGTGCCCGGGTACGGCTCGCTGACGTCCTCCGTCAGCGCCGCCTACCAGAAAGGGGAGCTGGGGACGCTCGTCTTGTTCATCGGGTTCAACGGCAAGTTCAACCAGCAGATCGTGCTCAAGAGCTACCCGGATGCAAGCGTCGTGAGCGTCAACGCCGGGCCGCACGGCGGCGTTGCCGAGTGCGCGAAATCGTCCTCTCTGACGTTCTGCCAGTGGTCCACGACCTCGACGGTGGGTGATCTCCTCATCAGGTCTTCTGCCATCGGCGGGTCCGTGTCGACCGCGACCGCGGACAGCCTGATGATCAAAATGCGCAACAGCGTGGAGCAATCCAAGTAACTGCCGCCCAATCAGCCAGGTAACTGCCGCCCAGCCAGACGGTGCCGCCTAAGGTTTTGCCGTGACCGAACAGCCCCTTCTCAGCGAGAGCACCCTGATCGGCTCCGAGCGCGAGCAGCTCGAGGCGTTCCTCGACGACAACCGGTCGGAACTGGCCGCCACGCTCGACGGCCTGACCGAGGAACAGGCGCGCCGGAGCCTGGTGCCCTCGCTGACCACCGTGCTGGGCCTGGTCAAGCACGCCACCTATGTCGAGCGCATGTGGTTCCAGTTCTCGCTGCTGGGCCGAACCCGCGCCGAGCTCGGCCTGCCGGAGGACGCCGACGACAGCTTCCGGCTCACTCCGGATGACAGTGTCGCGTCGATCGCCCTTGATTTCGCCGCCGCCTGCGACGAGTCACGGGTGGCCGCCGCCGGGTACGGCCTCGACGACCTGGTGCTGCACAACCGGCGCGGCCCGCTGACGCTGCGCTGGGTGTACGTGCACATGGTCGAGGAACTCGCCCGCCACGCCGGCCACGCCGACATCCTCCGCGAGCAGATCCTCGCCGCCGACCTCCCCCGCCACTGACCCGTCTGACTACTACAGGACGTAGTACTATAGCCGCAGGGATGCCCGATCGCCCGAGTTGCGACCTTCTATCCCAACCCCGAGGCGGTCACCGCGGCACGGACCATTGAATTCCCCGTCGGATTCCTCGGGAACCCCTTCGTCGCCATCTCCACGATGCCCGCATGGCTCGGGGCCATCGCACTGTGGAACCCGCTATCCTCGACCGTCTCGGCCGCCCGCCAGCTCTTCGGCGACCCGATTGGCGCTCACCCCCTGGATCACAAACCACGCGCTCCTCATGGCGGTGGCCTGGCCGTTGCTGCTGATCGCCGTTTTCTTCCCGCTATCCCTGCACCGTTACCGGCGCCTGAGCCACTGAGGCGCCGGTAACGGGGGTCAGCTGAAGTAGTGGCCCTTGTCCATGTCCTCGATGAGCCCCGGCTGGGTCGGCTGCCACGGGAGCAGCTCCCGGGTCAGCGCGCTCGATGCCGGCTGGTCGATCGCGAGGATCTGCCCCAGAAAGCCGAAACCCTCGGCCGGGACGGAAGCCGTCGGCACGTTCAGGTGGCGGCTGATCACCCCGGCGATATCGATGATCGGCACGCCCTCGTCGCCGACCGCGTGCAGCTTCGATCCCGCCGGGGCCTGCTCCACGGCCAGGCGGAACAGGTGCGCGGCGTCCAGCACGTGCACAGCGGGCCAGCGGTTGGACCCGTCGCCGACGTAGCCAGAGACGCCCTTGTCCCGGGCGATGCCGATCATGCGGGCGATGAAGCCGTGGCGATCGCCATCGCCGTGCACCGTGCGGGGCAGCCCCACGATGGAGGAGCGGACGCCGTGTGCCGCCATCTCGATAGCCGCCTGTGCGTTAGCGACCCGGCCAGCCATCATCGTGCCGGAGGCGGACTCTTCGCCCTCGGTTGCCACGTGCCCGGGGATTGCGGGCGTCCCGGAGGCGATGACGAGGGGCTTGCCGGAGCCCTCGAGCGCCGAGCCCATCGCCTCGATGGCGTTCCGGTCGGCGCCTATCGACCCCGCGAGGTCGGTGAAGTCGTGCTTGAACGCCAGGTGGATGACTCCGTCAATGCCGGCGGCGCCGGCGCGAAGCGTGTCCAGGTCGTCCAGCTCGCCGCGGAGCACCTCCGCTCCCGCGGCCTCGATGGCAGCCGCCGAGGAGTCCGATCTGGCGAGCCCGACGACCTGGTGACCCGCGCCGATGAGTTCAGGGACGACGGCCGAGCCGATCCAGCCGGACGCGCCGGTGACGAATACCCGCATGAGAGAACCTCCCGATAGACTGATGTCAGTGACTGTCATCAGTGTAGCAGAGTGAAGTCAGTCACTGTCATCACGTACGATCGTGCCATGGGTCGATGGAAGCCGGACGCTCGCGGCCGGCTGGCAAAGGCGGCCATGGAGCTCTATGCCGAGCAGGGGTTCGAGCAGACCACCGTGGCGGAGATCGCCACGCGGGCCGGGCTGACCGAGCGCACGTTCTTCCGGCACTACGCCGACAAGCGCGAGGTCCTGTTCTACGGCACGGAGATGATGCAGCAGCTGCTGGTGGAGGCCGTCGCAGCCGCCCCTGCCTCGGCGACGGCGATGGACGCGGTCGGAGCGGCATTCCAGGCCGCCGGGGCGATGCTGCAGGAGAACCCGGAACGGGTCAGGCTGCGCGATTCCATTGTCTCGGCGAACGCGGAACTACGGGAGCGTGAGCTGATCAAGCTCGCAGCGCTCGCGGCCGCCGTGGCAGGCGCGCTGCGCGACCGCGGCGTCCCCGAGCCGGCCGCGAGCCTTGCCGCCGAGACAGGGGTTGCCGTGTTCAAGGTCGCGTTCGCGCGCTGGGTCAGCGAGGCCTGCCAGCCGGACCTGCCGGCGATCCTCCGCCAGTCAATGGCGCAACTCAAGGACGTGGTGACGGACCGGCTCGCCAGCCCTGCTTATCCCTCCTGATTCCTGCCCGTCCCCCTGCGCGTCAGCCGTGATAGGGATCCGGCAGGTCATCGAGGAGGGTCAGCTGGCTGATGCCGGGCGGCGCGACGAACTCGTGTTCCGACGCTCCGGGGCTGAGCTCGAGCACCACGATGCCGCACTCTTTGGCGCTGGCTGACGATCCCGCGCTGCTCACACTGACCGGCTGCGTGCTCAGCGTCGGCGAACTCGCCGCCCGCTACGGCACCGACGTGACCAGCTGACCGCGGCTATGCGTTGCGGCCGGTGACGACTCCAGGGCGTTCGTCAGGCCTCCAGGAGGCCGGCCAGCTGCCGCGCGTTCCGCTGGGCGTTGTCCTCGCAGCAGTTGTTGAACAGCACGTGGGTGACCCGGGCGTCCTCGGCGAGGGCGCTGATTTTGGGCGCCCACTCTTTGAGCTCCGCGTCGCTGTAGTCGTAGCGGAACCGTTCCTGGCTGTCCTTGCTGGTCCAGCTGGCGGAGTGGCCGTGCAGGCGGAGCACGGCCAGGTCGGCGGTGGCGGCCAGCACGGGCGGAACGGAGTCCTTGTAGCCCTGGGGCATGTCCACGCACACGTACGGCAGCTTGTTGGCGGCCAGGAACTCCAGCGTCTCGGCCCGGTTATCCTCCGTCATCCAGGTCGGGTTGCGGAACTCGATGCACACCTGCCGAGGCGCGGCGCGCTGGGCGCAGGAAAGGATGTAGTCCTTGCGAGCCCCGGACATCGGGAACCAGGGCGGGAACTGCAGCAAGATCGCGCCGAGCTTGCCCGCCACGCGCAGCGGCTCGAGCGCGGCGAGGAACCGGTCCCACGCCTCCTCGGCGACGCCGGGGTCGACGTCTTTGAGGTAGACCCGTTCTCGGCCGGACGTCCCAGCGGCTTCGCGCAGGTCGGCCGGGAGCGCGGCCACCCGGGTGGGATGCTGGGTAAACAGGCTGAACGCCTTGATGTTGAACGTGAACCCGTCCGGGGTGCGCTCGGCCCAGGCCGCTGCGGTCTGCTCGGCGGGCAGCGCGTAGTACGTGGTATCGACCTCGACCAGCGGGAATTGGCTCGCGTAGAACCGCAGCCGCTTGTCCGGCGTGTCCGCCTCCGGCGGGTACCAGCCGGAGGCCAGCAGCGTGCGGTCGATCCACGACGCCGTGCCCACCCGAATCTCGCCCATAAACCGCAGCATAAGATCCCGCGGTTTCCGGTTACCGGGAAAGACTGCTGGCCAGGGGGGCGAGTTGCCGTCGGACGCAGCTTGGTCGCCGACCGTTTCTGTGGCGCCGAGGATGGGTGGCTGCCTCGGTTTGAGGCAGGGCCAGCCATGTCACGGCGAACATCGCCAGGCAGGCAACCGCGGCGACCGCAGCCACGACGGCCGCGCTCAGGGCCCGGGGACGACGGACCGGCTGGCGTGCCTCCCGGACCGGGCGTCATCCCGGATCTGAACCCCGGGGTCGGTGACCGGCAGAAGCGAGCCGCCGAGGGCCGGGCCAACGCCGGCAGGGCCCGAGACGGCCTGGTCTCGCAGCCGGCACCGATTTGTTCGTCGAGGCAGTAACGACCACCGAGGAGCGTCGCGGCAACAGTCACGAGCGCCGGGTACCCGCGACGCCGGACTCTAATCCTGCGAGGTCAGGCTTCCAGCAGGTCAACGAGGTGCCGGGCGTTGCGCTGGGCGTTGTCGCGGTAGCAGTTGTTGAACAGCACCTGGGTGACCCGGGCGTCCTCGGCGAGGCCGTCGACCCTGGGTGCCCACTCGGCCAGTTCCTTGTCGCTGTAGTCGTAGCCGAACCGCTCGTGGATGTCCTTGCTGGTCCACTTGCCGGAGTGGCCGTGCATCCGCAAGACGGCCAGGTCGGCGGTCGCGGCCAGCACCGGGGGAATGGAGTCCTTATAGCCCTGGGGCATGTCCACGCACACGTACGGCAGCTTGTTCGCGGCCAGGAACTCCAGCGTCTCGGCCTGGTTGTCCTCGGTCATCCAGGTCGGGTTGCGGAACTCGATGCACACCTGACGGGGCGCGGCGCGCTGTGCGCAGGACAGGATGTAGTCCTTGCGCGCCCGGGAGATCGGGAACCAGGGCGGGAACTGCAGCAGGATCGCACCGAGCTTGCCAGCGTCGCGCAGCGGCTCCAGCGCCGCGAAGAACCGTTCCCACGCCTCGTCCACGATGCCGGGGTCGACGTCCTTCAGGTACACGCGCTCCTTGCCGGACTCGGCAAAGGATTCGCGCAGGTCCTTCGGGAGCGCGGCGACCCGGGTGGGGTGCTGGGTGAACAGGCTGAACGCCTTGATGTTGAACGTGAAATCTCTCGGGGTGCGCGCGACCCAGGCCGCTGCGGTCTGCTCGGCGGGCAGCGCGTAGTACGTGGCGTCGACCTCGACCAGCGGAAACTGCCGCGCGTAGAACCGCAGCCGCTTGTCCGGCGTGTCCGCCTCCGGCGGGTACCAGCCGGAGTCCAGCAGCGTTCGGTCGGTCCACGACGCCGTGCCCACCCGGATTTCGCTCATAACCGCAGGATAAGAACCCCGGCCGACATCCCATGCCCAGGCCCACGGCACCTGGCGGAAAACCGGCTAACCTGACGGCGGTGAGCGTAGAACTGGTCCTGCTTTCGCGGGTTAGCTACCGCGGCCAGGAGATCACCGGATCCCGGCTGCAGGGCCTGCTTGCGCTCCTGGCCGAGGATCCCCACGCGGGGTCCAGCACCACGCGGCTGATCGACGCACTGTGGCCGGACGAGCCACCCGAGCACCCGTTCAAGGCTCTCCAGGTCGTGGTGTCACGCGCCCGGGCCCGCCTCGGTCCCGATGTGATCGTCAGCACGCCCAGCGGATACCGCATTTCGCTGCGCGACGACCAGATCGATGCGTCCGCGGTCCTGCTGCAGGTGGCGGACAGCGAGAAGAGCTCCCGGGCCGGTGACTATCTGGCGGCGCTCGAGCACGCCGAGGCCGGGCTCGCGCTGTGCGACGGCGCCGCGGGCTGGGACGCCGGGGCCTACGATCCGCTGTCCGCGCTGCGCGTGGCGCGGGTTCCCGCCTACCGGTCGCTGCTGCGGGCCCGCGCGCTGGCGCTGTCGCGCCTGGGGCGGCGGGCCGAGGCCGCGGGGCCGCTCGGCGAGCTGATCCAGCGGAGCCCGAGGGACGAGGAGGTCCTGGCGGAACTGCTGCGCTGCGAGGCGGTGACGGTCGGGCCTGCTGCGGCGCTCGCCCGGTACGCCGATTACCAGCAACGGCTGCGCGACGAACTCGGCAGCGACCCGGGTCCCGCGCTGCAGAGCGTCTACCAGGAGCTGCTGCAGGCCGACGCGCCGGTGATCCGCCGCGGTGTCCGGCACGAGCCCAACCCGCTGCTCGGCCGGGACGACGACATCGCCGCAGTGGCCGGCCTGCTGCGCACGTCCCGGGTCACGTCGATCGTGGGACCCGGCGGCCTGGGCAAGACCCGCCTCGCGCACGCGGTCAGCAGCCAGGCGGAGCAGCGTGTCGTGCACGTCGTCGAGCTCGCGGGCGTCGCCGCCGACGGCGACGTCGCGGCCGAGGTCGCGTCCGCCCTCGGCGTCGGCGAGGACGGCGGCAGCCCGGCCGGCCGCCGCGGGGCACCGGCGGGCCTGGCCGGCGGGATCGTGACCGCCCTGGCTCCGGGCCCGGCGCTGCTGGTGCTGGACAACTGCGAGCACGTCGTGCGCAGCGCGGCCGATCTTGTGCACGCCCTGGTGTCGCTGACCAGGGACCTGCGCGTGCTCACGACCAGCCGCGCTCCGCTCGGCCTCTCGTCGGAATCGGTGTACCTGCTGCCCGAGCTGGACCTGGACACGGTGGCCGAGCTGTTCCGGCAGCGGGCCAGGGCGGTCCGGCCCGACGCCGACCTGCCCGCGGATGCCGTGCGGGAGCTGTGCAGCGGTTTGGACGGGCTGCCGCTCGCCGCGGAGCTGGCCGCGGCGAGGGTCCGGATCATGTCGGTGGCCGAGATCGCCCGCCGGCTCGACGACAGGTTCGCGCTGCTGCGTGGCGGTGCACGGGACGCGCCGCAGCGCCACCGCACGCTGGATGCCGTCATCGACTGGAGCTGGAACCTCCTCGACCTGGCCGGCCAGGCGGCGATGCGCGCGCTGTCGGCGTTCCCCGGCGGGTTCACCGCCGACGCCGCCCGGCATCTGCTGGGCGCCAGCATCCTGCCGGTCCTCGAGCAGCTCGCTGATCAGTCGCTGCTCAAGGTCACCGACACCGTGTCGGGTACCAGGTACCGGATGCTGGAGACCGTCCGGGAGTTCGCCGCCGCGCACCGCGATGACGCCGGCGAGACCGGGCAGGTGACCGGCCGGTTCCTCGCCTGGGCGCGCGACTTCGGCGTCGCGCGCCACGACTCGGTTTTCACCGACGACCTCCCGACGTTCGAGCTGATCAGGGCCGAGCAGGACAACCTGGTCCAGGCCCTGCGGCACGGGCTCGACCGCAGGGATGCCGGAACGGTCGCCGCGGTGTCGGCCGTGCTCGGCGGGCTGTGGGTGGCCGAGGGCAGTTTCGCCCGCCTGATCGCCATGTGCGCGGACACGGGCCGGATCCTGCCGCCGTTCCGGCCGGAACCAGCCCTCGTCGAGGCGACCAGGACCAGCCTGGTGCTCGGTGCGGTGAGCGGCTTCCTGCTGCAGGGACCGAGCCCGGCGCGGTTTCTGGTGGGCCTGCGCCTGCTGCCGCCCGCTCCTCCGGACACCTTCGCCCGGGCCGCCCAGGCCGTGCTGAACGTGCTGCACGGGCCGCCCGAGGCGGACCTCGCGGCCCTGCAGGTACTGGGCGAGAACGACCATCCTCTGGTCGCGGGCGCGGCCAACTACGTGACCAGCTACGCCTGGGAGGAGGCGGGCGACACCGGCGGCGCGCTGGCGGCGGCCCGGCGGTCGCTCGCCGCGTTCGAGCGCCGCGGCAGCGCGTGGCTCCGGGCCGCCGGGCATGCCCGGATCGGCGAACTGTGCCTCCAGGTGGACGACGCTGGTGCGGCTGACGAGGCGCTGCATCACCTGACCGCGGCGCTGTCGGTGCTCGAGGCGTTCGGGTCGTGGTCCAGCGCGAACCGGGTGCGCGAGGCAATCGTGATGGCCAACGTGCAGCGGGGCGCGTACGACGAGGCGGAACGCGAGCTGAAGCTGACAACGCCGCGCGCCACGGACGAGCCCTGGGAGATGCCGATGTTCGACACCGCGGTGCACGCGGAGATCGCGCTCGGCCGCGGCGACGTCGAGACCGGATTGGACCTGTGGCGTGCGGCCGCGGCCGCGCTGTGGGATCCGCGGAGCCAGGAGCCCGGCGACGGCCTGCTCGGCCTGGATAACTGGGCACTGCAGATTCAGGCCGCCGCCGTGGTCGCCCACGCGTACCACGGCCGGCTCGGCCTGGTTGCGGAGATCGCCGGCGCGCTGCCCGCCGCGCTGCTGGCGCTGACCGCGGACCCGGGGCCGCCATCCGGGACGCTCGCCGCCTCCTATGACCTCGCCGTCTGCGGCTCGCTGCTGCTGGCCCTGGCCATGACCGACGTCGACCGGGGCCAGCGCGCGGCAGACGCCTGGCCTTGCTAGGTCGGGAGCAAGGATGATCGCGCTGGCCGAGCGGTTCGGCTTGAAGAACGGGCTCCAGCCGACCATGTCCGCCGGGCGCGCCCGGCGGGCCGCGCAGGACGCCGACAGGCCCGCATACGCCGGCGCCGTGTCGTCGTACGCGGGCCTTGACCCCGAGGGGTTGCGCGGCGCCGCCCAGGCCGCGCTGCGGGAGCGGGCCGAGATCAGCGGTTGATGTCCCGCCGGGACAGTGCCCGCGCCCACAGGTACCCGGCCAGCGCGAGGCCGCCGCACCAGATGATGGCGGTGAGGGTGGTTCCGCCGGACGGGGTGCCGTTCAGCAGGACCAGCGACCGGGCGTCTGCGCCGGGCACGTACCGCATCGCGATGAACAGCGCTCCGCCCGCCTCGCCGGCCTCGAAGACCGGGATGATGTGCGGATCATCAACCGCCGCTGCCGCTCGCGCCTCGCGGAGGAAGCGGCGCCTGAACACCTCGTCTGTCGCCAGGGCCGGTGCCAGGATCTTCAGCGCCACCCAGCGGTCGAGCCGCTCATCCCACGCGCGGAACACCACGGCCCTTCCGCCCGCGCCGACCCGCTTCTCCAGCCGGTACTGGGCCACCCGCGAGCCAACGGCGAAGCTGGGCAGCAAGCCATCAGCCTCGTCGCGGAACCCCCCAGCCACGGCGCCTCCACGCTGTAAACCGTCCGCTAAACATCTTCCACCGGATCTGAAGATCAATTGCGATATATGGGTTTACCGATTGGCGGGACGCCGTTTAGGCGTACGTGGCCGTGTACTTCTTCTCTAGCCTGTGACCCACTCGAGGATGTGCTCGTTTACCTCGCCGGGCTGCTCCAGCTGCAGGAAATGACCTGCGTGCTCGATCACGACCATGCGCGAGGAGGGCGCGAGCAACTGCTCTGTGCCGCGCGCGATTTCCAGCCGGATGCAGCCGTCGTCGGCTCCGTGCAGGTAGAGCGTGGGCTGCGGCGCCTGCTGGCCGGCAGCAGGAGCTCCCAGGTGTGGGCGGTGTCAGGAAACCCGTGCAGACACAGCGCCAGCGGACCCGAACCAGCCTCGAGCAGCCCGAACTCGAGGTTGTTAGCTCGCACGGTGGCCATGCGCACCTCTACCGGAGCAGCCATGGACGACACGCTACCCGCTGACGGCGCCAGAGGTGATCTTGCAGGATGGGCGCTAAGCCTCGCCGCGCTCGCGCAGGAACTCGCTCACCCGCTGCACCCTGCAGCCAGGGTCCCACGCGGAAGGGCTCTGTCGTTAGGCTGGTTGGCGTGTCCGATCATTACCGCGCACCAGGCTGGTTCACGCGCAACGTCTTCAACCAGCTGGTGGCGCTCCTCACCCGGCAGGGCATCAGCGTTCTGGGCTCGCGGGTCCTCGCGGTGAAGGGCCGGACGAGCGGCCAGTGGCGCACAACGCCGGTGAACCTGCTCAGCTTCGACGACCGCCGGTACCTCGTCGCGCCGCGCGGCGAGACCCAGTGGGTGCGTAACCTGCGGGTCATCGGCACCGGTGAACTGCGTCTGGGCAGGCGGGCCGAGGGCTTTCGCGGCCGGGAGCTCACCGACGACGAGAAGGTGCCGGTGCTGCGCGCCTACCTCAAGCGGTGGAAGGCGGAGGTCGGGGTCTTCTTCGAGGGCGTTGGGCCGGACTCGGGCGATGACCAGATCCGCGCCATCGCACCCAAGCACCCGGCATTCGAGGTGCTTCCCGTCGACTAGGCCGACTTGGAGCCCTGGGACTTTGCTGCGGGGTCGCTGATCGCGCTGGAGGCCGGCGCAGATGTTCAGCGCGCCGAGTGCGATCAGGCGGATGGTGACCTGGTCATTGCGTCGGCTCCCACGGTGACGGCAGGCCTGCGGCAGATACTAAGGGAGAAGCCATGGGACAGTCAGTAGCTATCTCAGCACACAAGGGCGGCTCCGATGGTGCGATGCCTGGGCACACGACTGCCGTTACCTATGAAACCTATAAGGGCGCGATCGGCTCGGGAGCCGAATATGTAGAGTTCGACATCAGAAAAACCCGGGATAACGTTCTCGTCGTGTATCACGACGAGCATGCCGGCGGGAGCAACTGGCCCCGGGCCGGGTGCCAGCCGCCGCCCCCGCCCCGGGGCGGGCTCACCAGGAACTCACATAGAGTCCGGGCGGTAGGCGTGAACGGCGTGGTTCAGGATCGGGAGAAGACCCGGCCGGCCATGTCGACGGAGGTGACCTTGCCGGATGGGTCTCGGCTGAAGTACCCGCGTTGCCCTTTCAGGCCGCCGTCGGTAACCATGTAGTGGTCTTGCTCGCCCCGGATCAGGGCGATTGGGGCGGCGGGCATGTCGGGGGGCAGTTCTGCCGTGGCGTTCGCCCGCACGGCCGGCTTGATGGCAAACGCGGCAGTGAGCGCCTTGCCGGTGTTCGAGAAGACGGCTTGCATGGTCTCGTTTTCATAGACGCCCGCGTATTCGTCGGCTTGGGGTCTCTTGTAGCGAATCAGCTTCACCTTACGTTCGTGCAGTCCGGCAACGCTCTCCAATCCGGCTCTGACGATGTCTCTGTTGAAGGCGAGGCCATTATCCGGGCCGCTGTTGGCGAGTGTGATCATCGCAAAGTCCTTTTCCGGGACTAGCAGAATCTCGGCGAACTGGCCATTCGCCGAGCCGGCATGACCGAACGCGTGGACGCCGTCGATGTTGCGGAGGAACCAGCCGATCCCGACCGCGTCACCGAGTGAGCTGCCAGACAGTGTGGCGGTCGGTTTCCGCATCAGGTGAAGGTCATTGGCGGGCAGCACGGAGCCGCCATCACTTAGGTGGAACCGTGCCCACGTCAGAAGATCCGAGATCGAAGCGGCGAGTCCGCCACCGGGGTTGTTGGCCCTGGTGTCTTTCCACTGCTGAACTACGGCAACAGTGCCGTCTGCCGACACGTTGTGGCCCATCGCGACGGGCTCGGTGATGGCTTCCCTGGGAGCGAACGTACTGTGCCGCAGGGCCAGGGGCTCGAGCAGCAGGGCTGCGATTGCCTGCTCGTAGGTCATGCCGGTGACGACTTCGATGACTCGCCCCGCGACGTTGTATCCGCTCTGGCTGTACGACACGCGCTCACCAGGAGCTGCGATGAGCTGCTGGTCGCGCAAGGCTGACACGTAGCTGGCGAGCGCGCTGTCGCTCTCATCCGGCTGATCGGGTGATCGCCAGTCCAGTCCGGCCGTGTGGTTGAGCAGGTTGAGCACTGTGATCTCAGCCGACGCGGAGCGGTCGGCAACTGCGAAGTCCGGCAAGTATCGCTGGACCGGGGCGTCCAGGTCGACCTGCTGGCCCGCGCCGAGGCGCATCATCGCGGTAGCCGTGAAGGTCTTGGTGACTGAGGCGACCAGAAACGGGGTGTCCGGTTCGACCGGTTCCGGGCGATCGAGATCGGTAACCCCATGGCAGGTGAGGTACTCCTTGCCGTTCGTCCAGACCGCAACCGCGACGCCGGGGATCTCGTACTTGGCCGCTAGCCGCTCGACAAACCCGGCCATGGGTGACTGACGCATGCTTGACTCCCGTCTTGAACTTAGTGCAAGGAACATAACACCGGACCTGCACTTAGTTCAAGTAGGATGGCGCCATGGCTCGCGACACCCTGACCCGAGACCAGATCGTGGAGAGCGCGGTCGGGCTCCTCGACGAGGACGGTCTTGACGGACTGAACATGCGTGCGCTCGGGAAACGTCTGGAGTCGGCGGCGACCGCCGTTTACTGGCACGTCGGAAGCAAGGACAACCTGGTGAACCTCGCCGTCGACTCGGCGTGGCACGAGATCGCGCTGCCCGACCCCCTTGCGATGGGCTGGCGAGAGGCCGCGCGAGCAATGGCCACCGAACTCCATTCCATGCTGGCGCGCCATCCGTGGGTGCTGCATACCTTCGGGTCGTACCTGACCTACGGGCACGGCAAGGCCCGCTACGACGACGCCAACATGACGATCTATGAGACGGCCGGACTTGCCGGGGCTCAAGTCGACCAGGCAGTCACAACGGTGTACACCTTCGTGCTCGGTCACGCGCTCGGTACTGCTGCCCCCGTTTCTCTCCGGCGAAGGCTTGCCAAGACGCATAGCGATCCCGAGAAGGCGATGCGTGACCGGCTGGAACAAGCCCAGCAGGTCGCTAGGACTTTCCCGCGATTGAGGGCCCGCCTTGAGACGCCCTCCGCGGACTACGCGTCAGGGCCTGACGACAGCTTCGAGTTCGG
>CAVZTJ010000013.1:0-106694 GCA_963778075.1 uncultured Actinomycetota bacterium
CGCTTCCAGCCTGCCGACCTCGTCGCGGCCGGAGACGGGCAGGGTGACGGTGTAGTTCCCGTCGGCGACCGCGAGGGTGGCCTGTTCCAGGCGGCGTACCCGGCGGACGAGGCGGCGTGAGGCCGCCAGCCCGAACAGCATGCCGACCGGCACGATGGCCAGCAGCAGCGTGGCGGGACCCGACAGCATGGGGCGGGTCTCACCAAGCTGACGCAGCTCGCTCCAGGCGCGGATGGGGTTGATGAACCAAGGCTGTGACCATGGCGCCTGAACGTAGATGTAGGCGATCCGGCCCGGCGCGCTGGGCGGGGGCTTGCCCGTTCCGGCGTGCCCGCCCAGCTCCCGCCACCCAGAAGACCACGCGGCCGTACGGAGTGGGTACGCTGCCGGGTTTCGGGGTACCCAGGTCCGCCCGGGATTACCGTGGCCGCCGGCAGCGGGAGCTCGCTGCCCGCCGTCCGCCCGGGCGGGTACCTCGACGGTCCGTACGACGCGGCGACCATGCCGTCGGCGGCGACCGCCACGACCGCAGTGACCGCCTGCTGGCTGTGGATCGGGCCGGTGATCGCGGGGAACGGCCAGTGCGCCGCCGGGGTACGACCGGGCGTGGCCCGGTTGCGCCGGGGGGCCGGGGACCCACCAGCACGGTTCCGGCGGGCACGCCGCCCGGATAACGCCGGGAGAACTGCTGGGCGTAGCTCTTCGCGACGGCGTCCACCTGGGCCTGCAGCTGATTCTGCTGCTCGGCGCCTTCCGCCAGCGGGGCTACCTGGAAGCAGAGTACGAGCACCTCGACCACCACCACGACGGCGAGCGTGACGAGGACCTAGGAGGCAATCAGCCGACCCGATACCCCCCACATCCTGCGCCGCACCCGGTCCAGCACACCGCCACGCTACCGCTGCGAACCCCCGCGATGCCTCCCTCCAAAGATGGACCCGCGCTCCTCCGGGGGGGGGCTATGCGCCCACCGCCGCCAGCCGGCACGCTGACTGGCATGAACCGCGCTGAACCTTTCCAGCCGCCAGCAGGCACCAGATGAACAACTGCGAAGAGATCGCATGAGGATGAACGTCATCCGCGGGCTGCGGCTTGGGCAAGGGCTACGACAGCAGGTGGGCGGCACTGTGCGGGTGCACGCGGGCGATCCCCGGGGGGGCACCACAGCTAGCCGGGAAAGGCGGGTCCTGAGGTCCTCCAATGTGACTCAGTACCTCCTCCAGCACGGGAACATGCAGCGGACCAGCTACCAGCCGGTTCTGGCCATTGCGGTGGACCGACGGCGGCTGGCTGCTCGCGCTGTCTTTGCTGTTGATCACCGCGACCTTCTGGCTGGCCCGCCGTCGCGCGGCCGGATACATCCCATCCCGCCGCCACACTGGGGCCCCAGTACGGCGGCCCCGTTAACACCAATGGAGAACGCGATGCACACCAACTGGGTCCCCTGGCACAAGCCGCACTTTGCCAAGCCGCTATGCCAGCGGCAATGGCCGTGGCTTGCCATCGCACCCCTGACAGCCTGCCTGGCCGCCGCGCGCGCGTCCGCCGCAGCCACTGGCGCCGCGGCCGCGGCCGCCGCGACCGGGCCCGTGAACTGCGCACCGCCAAGGGGAAAGCAGCCGCCGTGCTACAGCCCGCGGGCCTACGAGCGAGCCTACGGCGTCGCGCCGCTGCTCAGCCGGGGAATCAACGGCGGCGGGGAAACCGTGGTCATGCCCGAACTGGCCCAGACCCCGTCTGACGACGCCACCGACATCCGCAAAGACCTGGCCAGGTTCGACAGCAACTTCGGCCTGCCCATGGCCAATCTGCATGTGGTAACGACCGTCGCCCGGTCCACGACGCCTTACCTCGCCAGCGACGAGGAAGTCGAAGATACCGAGATGGTCCACGCGATCGCGCCCCGCGCTGCGCTCGACGTCGTCCTGGTGCCCGCCGATGCCACATTCAGCAGCGCGGACTTCACCGCCGCCGCGGCCAAGCTGGTGCAGGCCAGCATCGCGCTGCACGCCGCGGTCATCTCGATCAGCGCCAGCGACGGCGAGCACTTCCTCACCCGGGCCGAGGAAGCCCGGATGAACGCGGCGTTGGAGCAGGCCCGCGACCAGCACGTCACGGTCGTCGCCGCCTCTGGTGACAGCGGCGCGATCGCTGACGACGGCCCGCCGGTGCAGGTCAGCCTGCCCGCCTCCGACCCGCTGGTGCTCGCAGTCGGAGGCACCGAACTGGACGCCGCCAGCCCGGCAGGCACCTATCAGGGCGAGATGGCCTGGAACGGCGGCGGCGACGCCTCCGGCGGCGGCTACAGCAGCCGGTTCCCCCGGCCGTCCTATCAGAAAGGCATTGCCCGGGCCGGTGCCACCCGCGGCGTCCCCGACGTGGCCGCCAACGCAGACTCCGACACGGCCATGGCGCTGGAGTACAGCGACGGCGAATTCCGGCCGGCCGCGGGCACCAGCGCCTCCACCCCGCTGTGGGCGGGTGTGATCGCCCTGACCGACCAGCTGGCAGGCCAGCACCTGGGCTTCATCAACCCCGCCATCTATGCCATCGCCCGCGGTCCCGCCTACCATCACGCCTTCCACGACGTCATCACCGGCGACAACTCAGTGCTGGGGCCCACCAGGGTCTTCGTCGGCTACAACGCCAGACCCGGCTGGGACCCGGTCACCGGCTGGGGCAGCCCCGACGCCCAGTACCTCGTCCCGCTACCAGCGCACGCGGCACGGTCCGGCGGCTGACCACGGTCCCCCGCGAGCCGGGACGTGGCGGCCTATTGCCTCTCGCCCGACGCAACTTCCCGGCCCGCGGGGGCCCTCCGCCAAGCGTCGGTGACGACCCCCAGGACGCGCAGGCCAGCGCCGTGCGGTCGCAGACCCTAAGACCACGGGAGCAGAGATCATGGAGCCACCCATGGAAAGCCAGAACCAAGCAGCCCCGCGGGATAGAGGACACGGCGCCCCGGCTGGACGACGGGCGCGATCGCGGATGGCGTGGCGCACCAGGTCTCGCTGGCTCGTGCACCTCGGGCTTCTGGCCTGCGCTGCGGCGGCACTGGCGACCCTGCAACTCCTCCACATCCGCAACGCCATCCACGCCGACGTGGGACTGGCCTTCGCAGCCCTGGTCATTGTCCACCTGGCACAGCGCCGCCACCGGATCGCTGGGATGTTCGCCAGGCTCGCGGGCGTCCGCCGAGGGGCCGCACGCGAGCTACGCCTCTTGGCGTCGGATGCGATCCTCGTCTTCGTCACGGTCAACGTCGTGGTTTCTGGGATCCTGGACTGGGATCAGGGAGCCCCCATGCTGCTGCCCCTGCTCGCACCACCTTTCGGCAGATGGCACTTGCTCTCCTCCGTCGTACTCGTCGTATACCTGACAATCCACGTCTCCCGCCGGTGGAAACGCATCCGACGATCCACGATCCGATAACCCTGAATATCAGGCGCAACGGCGGAGCGCGCCATCGCAGCGGCTGCGGCAACGTACATGACAGACCCGATCGCTTGCCCGCCACCCATAACCCAGTCGCTCTGCGGGTTCCTGTTCAAGAACTCGCCGCCGGAGACGTTGGAACAAGCCGTGAGCCCTACAACGATCTCCGATCGTGAGGCACGTTGACTCCACCCTGAGGATGCCCTGGTCGGTCGTAACAGCAGCAGTATCAGGGACTTGGTTGGGTGCGGACCAGGCCGCACATTAGAATATGCATGCGTTCCAGGATCAGCGCTGAAGCGCCTAGCCAAAAGGGGGTTCACTGAATGGTCAGCCACGTAATTAGCCATTCGAAAGCTACCGCGACTGCTGGCTTGGAAGGATTGGCTTCAGTCGTCCCAACCACACCGCTCTAGGACGGCGAGAGCCAGGGAAGCATCGCGAAAGCTTAGATGGGTAAGGTCATGCCTTCCGGCAGGTAGACGGGCAGCATGTGCATAAAACCGCCCTGCGGGACTTCCGTGTTGGCTTCAAGATCGTGCATCTTGGCTGAGGATTGCGCCCTTGCCCAGCCGTTATTGCCTGGAAAGCCTGTGGACGACGGACCGCCCGGATGCGCCGTTACCACGGCTGGTCTCTCATGCAACTGGATATGCGCTAAGCACTGTCTCCAGCGCGGCGCCCGTAAGGGAACTGGGCGGTCATAGCGGCGAACCTAACCACATTAGCCTCGATGTTTCGCGATCTTGATCTGTCCGGTTAAGGCCGGCCGTTTGCTGTTTTACCGTGTGGCCGTGGCTGGCTGCCCGGCTGTCGCTCCGGGGTGGGCGGGGTTCCGGACCGGGCAGGCGCCTCCGCCGGCTTGGACGTTAGCGGGCTGGGTGCAGGTCCCGTAGGGGACGGCGACCGCGCCGACGGCGTAACGAGCGTGCTCGCTGTCCAGCAGGGCGCGGGTGTCTCGCCAGATCCGGTTACCGTGCCGGTCGAACTGCATCGCGGTCACCTTGTCGACGGCTTCGCGGCGTCGGGTCTCGCCAACCCGCTCTGGCGGAGTCAGATATCGCAACTGTCTGAATGCCTTCCGCTCGGTGCGGCCCGGAGGTCAGTCGAAGCGGCGGAAGCCGCCTTCGGTGTTGATGATCTGCCCGGTGATCCAGGCGGCTTCGTCGGTGGCCAGCCAGGCAATGAGGCGGGCCGGGTCGTCGGGCGTTCCCCAGTGTCCCTGGGGGAAGTGCCGACGGACGGTCTTGTGGTCGTCGAGTGTGGAGTAGCCGGTGTCGACCGGGCCAGGGTTGACGGTGTTGAGGGTGATCGTCTGGTCTGCGAGGTAGTCGGCGAGGGTGCGGGTGATCGAGGCGAGGGCGCCTTTGCTGGTGGCGTAGGCGATCTGGCCGGTCATGGGGCCGAGGTCCTGCCCGGAGGTCATGAAGATGATCCGGCCGCCCGGGCGGCCGTCGTGCCGGGCGGCGAAGGCCTGGGCCAGCAGGATGGCCGAGCGAGTGTTGACGGCCCAGTGCGTGTCGAGCACGGCGGCGTCGAGAATGCCGAGCGGGCCGTCGCCGCCGCTGCGGGCGTGGTTGCAGATGAGTATGTCCAGGTGCCCGAACCGGCCGGCGGCCGCGGTGATGAGCTGTTCCGGGGCACCGGGTGCGGCGAGGTCGAGTTCTGTGTCGTGAACGCGGGTGCCGTCGGCGGCCAGCGCGCTGCTCACGCCGTCGATGACGGCCTGGAATGCCGTCGGGGTCGGCGCCCCAGGGCTGGTCGCGGTCGTGCGGGGTGTAGTGGTGAAGGAACAAGCTGGCGCCGAGGGCGGCCAGCCGGCGGGCAGTGGCGTATCCGATGCCGGCGCGGCGGCTGACGCCGGTCACCAGTGCCGCTCGTCCCCGCAACGGGAGCGGGTCCCGGCGGAGCTGAGCGGGAGAGAGTTCGCCTGGGTTCATGTTCGAAGGTCCTTGCGTTGTGTCGGAGTTCAGGGGCGCTAGCCTGCCGGGTTCCGGCGGCTGATCTCGGCGGCGTAGGCGGCCCAGTCGCCGCTGCTGGCGCGTTGCCAGGCGACCGCGACGGCGATATGGATGCCGAGCATCTTGGCGAGCATTCCGGCGGGCAGGTCGGTGGCGAGCTGGAAGAGCGCAGCGGACCGGGACTGCCCGGGACGGACGCCGAGCTGGTTGAGCCGTTCGGTCATGCGGAAGGCGCTGAGGGCGCGTCCGGGCCGGCCGCCGGGGAACAGCCAGGGCGACGTGCCCGGGTCGCCGATAACGGCGTGGCCTTTGCGCGTCGCGGCGGCCTGGCGGACCAGCCCGGCCAGCGGTTCGGGGAGCAGGATCGGCTCGTGCCCCAGTTGGAGGCGGACCTGGTTGCCGCTGGCGTGGACGTGTTCGAGGGTGAGGCGGACGATGCGGCTGGCGGGCTGGGCGTAGAGGAGCACGAGCAGCCCGGCGACCCGGTCCTCGGGGTTGACGGTGTCGTCGTGCAGCAGCCAGCGGGCCTGCTCCCAGCGAGTCTCGGTGTCGATGACCCCGGTGGGGCCGCCCCACTTGACCGCTGCGAAGTCCAGCTGGGTCAGTTTCTGCCGGCGGGCCCACCGGACGAAGTTCCCGGCGCTTTCCCGGTGGGTGGCCTCCGGGCTGGCCAGCCATGCCTCCAGGTCGCCTTGGCGGGCGGTGGCGAGGGTGAGGCCGTGGGCGGAGAGCCAGTCGAGCAGGACGATGGCCGCGCTGATGTTGCCCCGTGCCGCGGCGGACTGGCTGCGGGTGGTGTCGGCGCCGGCCAGCCGCCTGCGCAGCCGGCGGACGACGTGCCAGGTGGCGTAGCGGTGCAGCAGCTTCCGCTCGTCGGGGTCTGGCCGCGCCGCGATGGCGCGGGCAGTCCAGTGTTCCAGCCGGGCCATGTGCTCGTCGCGGGGCGGCAGCGAGCCGATGGCGACCAGGACGCTGCGCAGGTGCTCGACCGGCTTGCCGTCGGGCAGTTCGTCGAGGGCGGCGTGGGTGAGCCGCTCGCCGGCGTCCAGGCCGCGCAGGGTACTCGCGGACGCGCTGTCGAGCCAGGCGGTCACCGTGCTGGTCCGGTCCGTCGCGGCGAGGGAGTCGTGCAAGGCCTGCAGGTGCGGGCGGATGCGGCCGGCTTCGTCGCCCAGCAGCTCGCGGAGCTGCTGCCGGACGGCGCAGCGGGCGCACCGCCCGGAGCGGATCCGTCCCGGCTGTCCGCAGTCCGGGCAGCTGCGCCAGAATCCCGGGTCGTCCAGGGTGCAGGCAGCACAGAGCGGCTGGTCGAGGGTGCCTCCGCGGACTGGCCGGTCCTGGCCGCAGCCGGCGCAGCGGGCCCAGCGTTGCCGGCATGCGTCGCACCATGGCTGCCCGGTCGCAACGGAGATGCAGCACGGTGCCTCGCGACTGCAGATCGAGCAGGTCATCGTCTTCACCGGCCGGCAGGCCTCGCAGAGCGGACCGTCAGGCGTGCGGACGCTGACCCGGCGGCGACGGCCGCAGTCAATGCAGTTTTCCTGGTTAGCCGGGTCGGTGATCAGACAGTAGGGACACAGCGGTCTGCCCTGCTCGTCGCGTATGGCGGTCTCGCGGACCGCGCCGCAGCGGAAACAGGGCTGGGCCCGGGTCTTGGCCGTGCAGTTGCGGCAGAGCCATTGCCCGCCAATGGGCCGGTGCAGGTGGATGACCCGCCCGCAGCCAGGGCAGACCGGGTGGGTGATCGCTTGCGCTCCGGCGTCGCAGAGTTTGTCGATCAGCCGGAGCACCGAGGGGACGGGAGCTTCGGCGCCGGTTCCGGTGAGCAGGCCGGGCCGGTCTTGCAGCACCCAGGCCAGGCGCTGGCGCTGCCCGGCGCGGGGAACGGCCGCCGATACCGCCTCGGCGACCTGGGCGGCCGACAGCGTCGGGTCGGTGCCCGTGACGATTTCGGTGATCAGGTCCACAGGGTCACGCCCGTCATCGGGCGGGCACTGGGCGCACCGGGGGCGCCCGCCGCGATCACGACAGCGGACCCGCCTGAGCTTGCCGCATGCCGCGCAGGGCTCCCGGGCCGGGCCGCAGACTCCGCAGTACCAGTCCTCGCCGCGGCGCTGGAAAGTGCGCAACTGTTTGCCGCATTCCGCGCAGAAAGGCGGCGAGATCCGGGTCGCGCCGGCTTTGCGCAGCGCGATGAGCAGGTCTGCGACCGCCCGGGGACCTGGGGACGCGCCGTCGGCCAGCACCGCTGGCCTGTCCAGTAGGGCCTGGGCCAGCCTGCGGCGTTTCGCGCGGCCGCCGGCCAGGCTCTCGACCACCCCGGTGACTGCCGCACGGTCCAGGGACGGCTCGTGCCTGATGATCAGGTCGGCAAGGACGCCGACTGGGTCGGCGACCACCTCGGGCGCCAGCGCTGCGGGCACCGCTCACTCGCTGGCGCCGGTGATGCGGGCCCGCCTGGGCCGCAAGCTCCCGATGCCGGCGTCCTCGCCGCTGGCCGTGCGCTTCATGGCCGCGGGCCTGGCCACGGCGACCGGCTCGATCAGGTCCTCCATCGTGCAACCGAGGATGTCGAGCAGCGCCATCAGTATCTTCAGGCTGAGCCGTTCCGGTCGTTCCGCGACCAGCCGGTAGACCTGGCTGGAGGACAGGTGGATCTCCCGCTGCGCCAGCGGCTCCAGCAGGTCAGTGGTCTGGAACATCTCCCGGCTGGCCATGACCTGCCGCAGGTTCCACCGGTAGTCGAGTTTGCGGGGCATTCACGATTCCTTCCCGGTGCCGGCCACGTGGCCCAGAGCCGGGCTGAGCGCCTTGCGCAGCGCGGTGTTCATGAAATCACCAGATACATGCGTGTAGATCGCCGTCGAAGTGTCGCATCGGTGCCCAACAGCCTCCTGGATGAACCGGCGGTCAACCCCTTGCTCGGTGAGGTGGGTGACCCAAGAGTGGCGGAGGCTGTGCGGGGACAGGGCTTCCGGCAGCCCGAGCGCATCGCGGTAGGCCACGAAACGGGCGTTGATCTCCGCCGGCTTGATCCGCCCGCCCCGCTCGGTCACCCACAGCGCCGGATGGTCCTCGCAGCCGAACCTCGGCCGGATGTTCTCCGCGTAATCGGCGACGGCCTCCACCGCCCAGCCCATTACCGAAGGCACGTTGCGCCGCCGCGGCGGCTGGCCGCGCACCGCCTTGCCGTAGCGGACGTGCAGCATCCCGTACCGGCCGAACTCCGGGGCGGCGGGATTGCGGCCCCAGTCCGCGATGTCGAGCTTCGCCGATTCGGACCTGCGAAGGCCCCATCCGTAGATCGCCTTGAACAACGTGGCGTCGCGGTAGGCCGCCAGCGCCCCCTTGCGCTTCGCCTTCACCGCCCGCTCCACCTGGTCGTCGGCGTAATCGAGGAACCGCTGCAGTTCCTCGCGGGTGAACGGGCGGGCTTCCGGGCTGCCCTCGTACTCGTTCAGGTGCGCCATGGTGTTCCACTCATGGCACACCGGAACCGGGTGCACCCCCGGGCCGAACGCCTTCTCGCACTCCGCCGCCCAGCCATAGCGGCCGTCGCACAGGTACTCGCTGAACAGCCGCAGGTCAGTCTGGTAGCCCCGGACCGTCGACGGCGCCAGGTGCCGCTCGCCGGCCAGAGTCAGCGTCCACTCCTCGACATGCCCAGGTCCCCAGTTCCACGGGTAGTCGTTGGTGAACTCGATGAACGCCCGCACCAGCCGCTCCCGCGGCGCGATCGTCGCGTCCCGCAGCCCGCGGGCTTTCTGCTGCGCCCGCCAGCCGCTCAGCATCGCCTCGGTCATCGCGTCCTCCGGCCGCAGCTGCACAACCCCGGACACCAGTTCCAGGCGCGCCGCGCCGGCCAGATCACCTCGCCCCACCCTGCCCTCCAGCCCCGCAAACCGCTTCCGTCAGAAGGAAGGATCATGCGCCTAACGGGATCATCGCGCAACTCATGCAGGTCAGACTCGGGCGAGGTCCTGATCGAATGCCAGGAGGAACGCATCCGCTCCAGGCCGTCTTTCCCCTCGCGGGTCCCGACCAGGTAGCCGGCCACGAACCCCACAATCGTCTCCATACTTCCTGCCTGCTTCCTGCCACGCCTCTGGTTGGGGATCTGCGCCGGCTACATCTCGCGGAGCTCAAGATAGCGCTTGATGTCTGGCAGCGACTGAACGATCACTGTCAGCACAGCGGCAAGCAACGCCGCCTTGATCAACCTGCTGATCATGTCCGCCTCCCCTCGGGTCAGCTCGTGGTGGGCTCGGCCTATCCGGCCGACCCGGCCGGACCTGGTGGGTCTTCGGCCTCTTCCGGGCCGATCGGCTCGATCTCGTCGGGAGCGAAGTAGAGGAACCGGCCGTGGCTGCGCTGCAGGTCGGCCGCTGGATCGTGGTCCGGTGTCACCGCCACGTGCACCTGACCGTCGACGTCGTGCAGGACGGCCTCGACCTGAGCGGTCCGCCCGACCAGGAACAGGTCCTGCGCGTCGGCGCGCCGGGAGCCCGGGCGCATCCTGACCCTGCTGCCGCGCGCCACGCTGACGCCGTTGATGACCACGTGATCGGTATCCGGCGACACCGAGGTGTCCGCGCCCGGATCCCACCACGGGACCTGCGGCCGGTCCAGGATCGGGTCGGCGAACGGGTCGTCCGGCCCGCCCGGGAACCCGGGATCGGTGTGCGGCTGCGCCGCGGCCTGTCCCGGCACCGACTTCAGGTACCGGATCGCCCCGTGCATCTTCTCGAGCATCTCCGGCGGCATGTTGTCCATGCGGTCCATGAGCTGGGCCGCGCGCGGGTCGGTGGCGCGGGCCTCCCGCTTCTCGGCGTCGGTCAGCGCCAGCGTGCGCAGCGTGAGGATCTCGTCGATCTCGGTGGCGTCGAACAGGTCGCCCGCGCTCTCCGCCGCGATCTCGGGGTGGTCGTAGAGGATCACCGGCGAGGACAGCACCAGGTCTCGGCAGTCGGCCGGCCCGGCGAGCACCGGCCAGGTGCCGATGTTCGTGCACGCGGCCACCTCGGCGGCGGCCCATTCCGGCGGGTCGGTCTGGGAGAGGAACGCCCCGCCCGGCACCCCGATCAGGGCGTGCGCCGCGATCATGGCATGCCCCAGGGCCTCGTCTCTGCTGCGCGGCGGGACCTCGGGAGCCGCCCGGTTCTCCACCCGCAGCCGCAGCCGCAGCGCCCCATAGGGCCCGGCGACGCGCGCGGCGCTGAGCTGAATCCGCCCGTCGAGCGCGGCCCAGCGGCGGATCAGCCGCCCGGCCTGGCGGCCCTCGGCGTCGACGAGGTCCTCGGCGGCATCCCCGGATCCGATGTGGAACTCCAGGTTCCGCGCCCTGCCGATCAGCGCGCCGACGCTCGCCGTGGCCTGCTGCTGCCGTTCCGCGGCCTCCTGCCATGACGTGTACTCGGTGCCGTCCACCTCCAGCGATGCCACGTCAAGCGGCTCGCCGCCGTCTGGCGGCACCTCCTGCACGGTCCGGTTCTGCAGGTGCAGAAACCGGACCGTGACCAGCACCTGGGCGTCGTCGGCGCATTCCGCCAGGCACTCGGTCTGGAAGGCGGAGTTCTCGCTCGGGTCGGCCTCGCAGTAGGCCGGCGGCATGAGCACCCCGAACTGGAACCGCACCTGGTTCTTCTGCGCCGACCCGCGGTACGGGTACAGCAGGTACCCCTCGTACAGGATCGCGTCGGCGACCCTGCGAGCGTGCTCGAGGTGTGCGGAGTCCATCCTCATGACAGCTCCCCCGCGCCTTGGCCGCCCGGAGGCGACAACGAATGCGGTGGTGGGTCCCCCGCTGTGGTTCTTTCAGCAGCGTGGGTCCCACCACCGGGTTGAGCAGCCCTCGCGAGCAGCGCGGCGATCGTCGCGTCCCAGGTGGGCAGCGCCTCGTGGTTCTTGAAGCGCAGCAGCTCGTCGAGAGTGTGCAGGCTCATCCGGATCCAGGCGCTGTCCGGGAAGTGCATGTCGATGGCCTCGCGCCAGAGCGCGACCGGCAGCCGGTAGGCCGCCTCCTTGCTCCACGGCACCTGCTGTGCCTGCAGCCGGCCGTCGACGTTGGTGAACACCGTGCCGCTGAACAGCAGCAGCAGCGGGATCTCACCGTCGTCCAGGCCCGCGAAGTACCTCGTCGAGCCGATCTCCAGGTCGTAGCTGAGCATCACCGGCAGCTCGACCTCGGTGCTGCCGGTGAACGCGGGCACCATCACCGACACGTTCGTGAACTGCAGCGGCTTTAGGGTGTCGGCCCAGCGCTGGGTGTCGCCGAACAGGTCGTTAAGCCGCTCGGCCTCGGCGTCGGAGTACCGGCGCCTGGTCGGCTCGATCCTGATCTGGCAGCGCAGCGCGATCGCCTCCACCTTCTGCCCGCTGGTCTCCGCGATCCGCAGGACGAGCGACATCGACGGGGAGACCGCGTACTTGTCGGCGCGGGCCCCGACGCAGTCGAATGCGAGCTCGGCCATCTCAGGGCCCCTCACCCAGATCCCGGGAACGTTCCCGCACGCGCTCGAGGAACGCGGTGATGCTCTGCCGCGCCTCCGCCCCGCCGTCAAAGCCCCGCCAGAGAAGACGCATCCGCCCAGCCAGCTCGTAGCAGGCATCGATCGGGACCAGGAACGTTTCGACGCCGCGCTGGTCGCGCTCCCCGCGTGAGATCAGGATCGCCTCGACGTCCGGCTCGGCCGCAGCCAGCAGCGGGTGTTCTGCCGCGATCCGGCCCCAGGCGTCCAGGTCGAGGCGGCACTCGGTCGCGCCGGCCGGGCTCGGATAGAACGCGGTCGTGTCTCCCGCCGAGCTGCGCAGGAAGAACGCGAGACCGACCGGGATCTCCAGTGCGTCCCACTCGGCCAGCGTCAGCGGGTGGGCAGCATCGCTGCGGTAGCGGTCCGGGATCGCGCGGTACCGCGCCCGGCCGATCCGCTTTCCCTGTTCGGGCTGCGGGTCCTGCTGCCAGGTCTGCCCGGCGCCGGAATGGGTGAACAGCAGATAGCAGGCGCGGCAGGCGCACATCAGCGTCGAGGTCTCGAGGTCGGCCACGTGACCGTGTTCGGCGGCGACCGGGGTGGCGCAGAACTCGCACTTTTCCTCGGGTGCCTGCCGGGCGCGGTCGTCGGGGGCCGGCCCGCCTGCCGGGGCAGGACCGGCAGCCGGCGCCTGCCCGGCTGGACCGGCTGGCGTAGCTTGCCCGGCCAGCTCAGCCCCGGCCGCGGGTTCTGCTGCTGGCCTGGCCGGCGGTGCTTCCTGGGGCGCTCCGGGCACGAACCGGCGCAGGCCCGTGTTCACTGGCCGACCGATTCCGGTACGGCGACGCGCACGCCGGCGCTGTCGGTGAGCAGCGGCAGCGGTTCCAGATGCAGCGCGGGTTCGTCCAGGCCCCGCCCGGCCAGCCGCACGTTGTACCGCGCGCCGCAGCCGGGGCAGCTGAGCTGCTCGCGCTCCAGCGCCCCGTCGGCCAGCGAGGACCCGCACGCGGCGCAGCCGTCGCGGTACGCGTAGAGCGTGCCGCGCACCGAGCACACGATCACGGCCAGATCACCAGCGGTGACGCTGACCGGCCGCGCACTGGGCGGGCCGATGCTTGGCAGAGTCACCCAGTTGGCGTCGCGTTCTGGATTAGTGGCGTTGATGTCGGCTCCCGGACGCCTGCCGATCTGCAGCAACTGCGGGCCGGGCGGGGGCGGCGCCGTCATGCCCTCGACGACGACGTCCGTCACCTCGGGAGCGGCGTCCTGCACGGCTCCCTCGATGGCCAGCTGCACCGTTGCCGTGGACGACGGGCAGCCGTTGCAGCTGCCTTCGAGCCGCAGCCGCGCCACGCCGTCGGTAACCCCGAGGTACTCCACCCCGCCGGCGTGCGAGCCCAGGTACGGCCGCACCCGGTCCAGGGCGTGCTGGATCCGCGCGTCGACGTCCAGCGGGTGCAGGTCGTGCAGCAGCAGCAGGCTTTCTACCAGGGGGTCCTCGGCCAGCTTGTGCAGCATCACCACGCCGGGCTCGCCCTGCTCGCGCAGCACGGCCACGATGTGGCCCAGCCCGTCGCCGTACAGGCCGACGAGCAGCCGGACCAGCTCTTCAGCGGCCGGTCCCGCATCCCTGGCGGTTCCGGAACGCAGCGCCGCAAGCAGTTCCTCGACCCGAGCGCCGACATCTCGAACGCCGCTCATCTCGTTGTCTCCCTCGCGGTGCGTCGCGCCGGAGGCGCGCCGGCTAACACTTCGCTGGCTTCGGGAGGCGGCCTCGCCTCCGTGCCGGTCGTCCGGGCGGCCGATGATGGGGACTGGGCCGGCCCGAACGCGGGTCCGGGCCGGCCCAGGGCCTTAGGTCGACAACGTCACCGTCATCGGCGAATGCACCTTGTCCAGCATCTTGCCGTTGCCGAGGTACATGTGCACTCCGCAGGGGAGGCACGGGTCGAAGCTGCGCACGGCGCGCATGATGTCGATGCCCTTGAACTGGTCCGGCGGGTTCTCCTCGAAGATCGGCGTGTTCTGCACCGCGTCCTCGTAGGGCCCCGGCGTGCCGTAGACGTCGCGGACGCTGGCGTTCCACGGGGTCGGCGGGTACGGGTGGTAGTTCGCGATCTTCCCGCCGCGGATGACCATGTGGTGCGACAGCACGCCGCGGACCGCCTCGGTGAACCCGCAGCTGTTGGCCTCGTCGGGCACGCTGAACGGCTCCCAGGTCTTGGTCCGCCCGGCCCGGATCTCGGCCAGCGCCTTCTCGGTGAAGTAGAGCGCGCACGCGGCCGCGTAGGCCTGGAAGTACGTCCGCGCCCGGTCCCGCTCGATCGCGTTGGACAGCGGCCGGCCTTCCTTGTCCCGCGGGATCTTCCACTCGAACGTCTTCTCCGGCCTGGTGACCGTGCGGGGCAGGTTGATCTGAACGCTGCTGCCGGTCGACTTCACGTAGCCAAAGTCCACCAGGTTGCCGAGCGCGGTCGCCCAGAGCCGGGCGATCGGGCCGCCGCCGGTGTCGGCCGCCAGGTGGTTCTCGCCGTCGAACCAGCGCGGCGACATGACCCAGGAGTACTTGGTGTCGAAGTCGCGCTTGGCCGGCCGCGGGATCGTGTGCTGGTTCCACGGGTGCCTGCGGTCCACCGGGTTGCCCAGCGGGTCGCGGGTCACGAACATCTCCTGGTCTTCCCAGTCCTCGTAATACGAGCTGCCGAGCAGGATCCGGATGCCGAGGTTGATCTCGACCAGGTCGTTGGTAATCAGCTCGCCGTCCCTGATCACACCGGGGCTGACGAACATCTTGCGGCCCCAGTTGGTCATGTTCTCGTACTTGAAGTCGCAGTACTCCGGGTCGTTGAGGCTGCCCCAGCAGACCATGTCGGCGCGGCGCCGGCCGACCTCCTCGTAGCCCGGCATGGCCTCGTAGAAGAAGTCGAACAGGTCATCGTGCAGCGGCACGACGCGCTTCATGAACTCCACGTACCGCATCAGCCGGGTCAGGTAGTCGGTGAACAGCTGCACGGTCGCCACCGTGCCCACGCCGCCAGGGTAGAGCGTGGACGGGTGCACGTGCCGCCCCTCCATCAGGCAGAACATCTCCCGAGTGGAGCGGCTTACCTGGAGCGCCTCGCGATAGAACTCGCCCTCGAGCGGGTTCAGCGCGCGCATGATGTCGCCGATGTAGCGGTAGCCGTGGTCGGCCGCATGCGGCGCCTCGGTCCGGTTGGCCAGCTCGAGCACGCCGGGGTTGGTCTCGCCGACCATCCGCTCGCAGAAGTCGACCCCGACCAGGTTCTCCTGGAAGATGTTGTGGTCGAACATGTACTCGGCGGACTCGCCCAGGTTGATGATCCACTCGCCCAGGTGCGGCGGGCGGACACCGTAGGCCATGTTCTGGTTGTAGACCGAGCAGGTCGCGTGGTTGTCACCGCAGATGCCGCAGATGCGGCTGGTGATGAAGTGCGCGTCCCGCGGGTCCTTGCCCTTCATGAAGATGCTGTAACCGCGGAAGATCGACGAGGTGCTGTGACACTCGACGACCTTCTTCTGCTTGAAGTCAATCTTGGTATAGATGCCGAGGCTGCCCACGATCCGGGTGATCGGATCCCAGGACATCTCCACTAGGCCGGTGTTCTCGTCGACCGAAGTCATCCCTTACCCCATCTCTGTTTACCCGGGGGACGACCCCCGGACCCCCGCGTGCCATCCGCCGGGCCGGCCTCCGGCCGGCCGTCGCGGCTAGCACCCCAGCGGGGCCATTTCCGGTCGGTGTCACCAGCTCTTCTGGTAACCGGTCAGCAGCTCGTCGCCCTTCTTGCGCCACTTGGGCTCTTCGTCGGCGGTCTTCGCGGTGAAGCCGCGCAGCGTGCGGATGACCGTTCCGTAGAGGGTGCTCGCTGTGGCCGAGACCTTCGACCCCGGTGGCTCGTCCATGAACGGCATGAACTTGTCGGGGAAGCCGGGCATCGTGCAGGCGATGCAGATGCCGCCGACGTTCGGGCACCCGCCCACGCCGTTGATCCAGCCGCGCTTGGGCACGTTGCACTTCACCACCGGGCCCCAGCAGCCCAGCTTGACCAGGCACTGCGGTGAGCCGTACTCGGTGGCGAACTCGCCCTGCTCGTAGTAGCCGGCCCGGTCGCAGCCCTCGTGCACGGTCGCGCTGAACAGCCAGGTCGGGCGCAGCGCCTCGTCGAGCGGGATCATCGGGGCCTGGCCGGCCACCTGGTACAGCAGGTACAGGATCGTCTCGGACAGGTTGTCGGGGTGGATCGGGCAGCCGGGCACGCACACGATCGGCAGGCCCGCCTTTGACCGCCAGTCCCAGCCGAGGTAGTCGGGTACCCCCATCGCGCCGGTCGGGTTGCCTGCCATCGCGTGGATCCCGCCGTAGGTGGCGCACGTGCCGACCGCGAGGATCGCCGTGGCCTTGGGCGCGAGCCGGTCAAGCCACTCGTTGGTGGTCATCGGCTGGCCGGTGGCCGGGTTGTTGCCGAACCCGCACCAGTAGCCCTCCTCCTTGATCGCCTCATTAGGAATCGACCCCTCCACCACGAGGACGAAGGGGTCGAGCTCACCGCGATCGGCCTTGTGCCACCACTCGATGAAGTTGTCCGCGCCCTGCTCGGGACCGCATTCGAAGTCGATCAGCGGCCAGTGCACCGCGATCTTGGGGAGTCCGGGAAGCGCGCCGAGCGCGATCTCCTCGATGCTGGGCTGGGTGGCGGCCGTGAGAGCGACCGAGTCGCCGTCGCAGCCAAGCCCGCCATTCATCCAGAGGATGTGTACCAGGGGTTCCGCGCTGGTGTCAGCCTGTGATGCGTCGGTCTCTGTGCCAGTGGCCATATTGGCCACCTCCTCGCCTCCGGGTCGGCTAGTGACCAGGCCCGCACCTCGCCTTTGTGATGCGCGGACGCCGCCATGCTAGACCCGGCGGACCCGCGCTACAAGACGAAACAGTCACCCAGCCGGACAGAAATGTCTGTGCCCACGAAAGCACGTGCGCACTGTGTGTGATCTCCTACCCCACCGGCCACTGGTCACACGGGCCGAGGTTCCCGTTTCGGGCCGACTTCACGTACGCTGACGTCAGCTTGCCGTGTTCACCGGCGCTGAGCAGCGTGATGCCCTTGACTGGTGAGCGACAGACCGGTGGCTAAGGGAGAGAACCGGTGGCTGAGCCTTCCGAATACGGACCAGGCGTGGAGCCGATCGAGGTTGTCCCCGTCGTGGTGCTCTCGCAGGTCTTCCCTGCCCGCCCGTCGTCGATCCCGGACATCCGCGATTTCGTCCGGCGCTGCCTGGCCGAGTCGCCGCTGACCGACGAGGGCAACCGCGAAGTCGGTGAGACCGTGTTCCGCGCGCTGCTCGATGCGGCCGGGCCCACCGGATCGATCCAGGTGGCGTTCCGCATCTTCCCTGAGCACGTCGAGGTCGACGTGCTGCACTCGGACCAGCAGATCCCGGCCCGCGTCCCGCCGGCCTCGCCGGGCAACTCGGCCGCGGCCCCGACGACGCCCACCGTCCGGAGCGGGCCAGCGTCGGCCGCGGCCGCCAGCGCCATCGAGCCCGCCGAGCTAGCGCCGGCCGAGCCCGTGGCGCTCGGCGCCCCGGGCTCGCCCGAGACCTTCGCGGAGTGGATGTCAACGGCGCTGCGCCGTGAGGGCCTGACTCAGGAGGCGGCCGCGCGCCAGCTCGGCGTCTCTGTGAAGACCGTCAGCCGGTGGGTCGGCGGTGCGACGGAACCACGGATGCGCGATCTGCGCCGGATCCAGGAAGTCTTCGGCCAGGTTCCGCTCCCGTAACTGCCGCCGGGATCACTCTGGCAAAACTTCCGCCGGCATCACTCTGGTAACACGAGCCCCACTAGCTGACCCTGAGAACGACAGGTCAGCCCTGTCTTCTCGGAGTACTAGACGTCCCCCCACAAGTGTCCTACGGTGCTCCCATGGCGGTACACGCCGGGCCCCAGGAGCTCGGAACTAATCGCGGGCGTATAGTCCTGCATACGTTCCGTGATGGCCTGGCTGCGCAAGCTGGCCACGACCTGACCATCGAGGTCGGCCGGTGGTCCGGTGCACTGAGCCTCAACGAAGACCTGGGCCCGGCCGGCCTCGACGCCCGGATCGACCTGAACTCGCTGATCGTGCGCGAGGGCACCGGCGGGCTCAAGCCGCTCACCGACCGGGACCGGCGGGAGATCGCGGTCACCGCCAGGAAGACCCTCGCCGTCGACCGCCATCCCGAGGCGACCTTCACCGCAACCGACTTCAAGCCCGACGACGCCGGCGGCGGCCTGGTCACCGGAACATTCACCGTGGCGGGCTCGGCAAGGCCGCTGCAGCTGCAGGTCAGCAAGACAGGCCCGGACCGGTACCACGCCACCGGCACGGTGGTGCAGTCCCAGCACGGGATCAAGCCCTACAGCGGGTTCCTCGGCGCGCTCAAGGTGCGCGACGCCGTCGAGGTGGACGTTGACGTCGACCTTTCCGAGGCCGCCGACTCGACAGGGCCGGCCGCAACGTGAGCCCGCACCCCGACACCACGCGGCACGGGGCCGAGCAGCTGTTCGAGCTGCGCGCCGAGCCACTGCGTGACCTCGCCGAGCAGGCCGGGGCGGTGGCCAGGGCCTGCTACGCCATGGCCGAGCGGTTCCACCTGGGCGGAAAGCTGCTGACGTTCGGGACCGGCGGGTCGAGCACGGACGCCCAGCACGTCGCCGTTGAGTTCGTCCACCCCGTGATCGTCGGCAAGCGCGCGCTCCCGGCGATCTCGCTGGCCACCGACGCCGCCACCGTGACCGGGGTCGCCGCGCGCGCGGGCATGGCCGCCGTCTTCGCACACCAGATCCGGTACCTGGCCGAGCCCGCGGACATCGCCCTCGGCATCTCCGCCGACGGGAACTGCCCGAGCGTCCTCGCTGGTCTCGAGGCCGCCAAGGCGGGCGGCCTGCTCACGGTGGCGCTGGCCGGGGGCGACGGCGGAGCGATCCGCTCGAACGACGCCGTCGATCACCTCATCGTGGCCAGGTCAGCCGACCCGCGCATCGTTAAGGAAACTCAGGTAACCGCGTATCACGTGCTCTGGGAGCTCGTGCACGTGTTCTTCGAGCAACCGGGGCTGCTGGGACCGGGAGTCGTCACATGAGCAACGTGCCGGAATGCCACGACGAGGTCTGCATCACCTGCTCGGATACCGCCGTGCCGGTGACGATCGTGCGCCTGCTCGACGACGGGCTCGCGATCGTCGACACCGGCCAGGGCGAGGAGGAGGTCAGCGTCGCGCTGGTCAGCGCGGGCGTCGGGGACACGATCCTCGTGCACGCCCGGGAAGCAATCGCGGTCGTGGGGAGATGACCGGGATGGGGGCGGACGAGCCGGGCGCGGGGTCGATGGAGTCCCTCTACCCGTTCCTTTACGCGGGCACCACGGACCTGCCCGCCGTCCTGGAGGAAGTGCGCCGGTCCACGATCGCCAAGGCCGAAGAGATCATCGAGCTGCGCCGCGTGATCAGCGAGCTCGACGGCGACCGGCTGATGTCCTGCGCCGCCGACGCCGCCGCCAGGTTCGCCGCTGGCGGGCGGCTGCTGGCCTTCGGCAACGGCGGCAGCGCCACGGATGCCCAGCAGCTCGCCACCTTGTTCCTGAACCCGGGCGGCGACGCCAGGCCGCTGCCCGCGCTCGGGCTGGCAGCGGACACTTCTGTCGTGACAGCCCTCTGCAACGACATCGGCGTCGACGTGGTCTTCGCCCGGCAGATCGCCGCCTTCGGCCGCCGCAACGACATCGCCGTGGGCCTGTCCACCAGCGGCAACTCGGACAACCTGCTCCGCGCCTTCGACGAGGCGAGCCGGCGCGGGCTGCTCACCATCGGCTTCGCCGGCTACCAGGGCGGGAAGATGGCAGAGATGGACAGCATCGATTACCTGTTCGTCGCGCCCTCGTCATCGGTGCACCGGATCCAGGAGGCGCAGACCACCGTCTACCACATCCTCTGGGAGCTGACGCTGGCCGAGCTCGACCGGGCCGAGGCGATGGTCCGGTGACCGGGCGGATGCTGGTCGCGGGGGTCGGCAACATCTTTCTTGGCGACGATGGCTTCGGCGTGGAGGTTGCGAACCGCCTGGCCTCCGAAGGACTGCCCGACTGGGTCAGGGTGGCCGACTACGGGATCAGCGGCATGCACCTCGCCTATGACCTGGCCGAAGGCTTCGAGACCACGATTCTGGTCGACGCGACGCCGCGCGGGGGTGACCCGGGCACGGTCTACGTCATGGAGCTGGATCCCGCCGCCCCGTCCGCGGCCGCACCGCCGGAGCCGGGTAGGGGAATCCCCCTACTTGACGGTCATGGCATGCAACCGGACGTCGTGTTCGGAATGCTGAACTTGCTCGGTGCCGAAGCCGGGCGGGTGCTCTTGGTCGGCTGCGAGCCGGCCAGCATCGATGAACGAATCGGGCTGAGCAAGCCAGTCACCGCCGCGGTCGATGAGGCCGTGCGGATCGTGCTCGACCTGGTGCGCGCCGCGGGAGCCGGCGACGCCGCGGGATCTGTCGCCGAAGGCGGGCGGCGGGCCGGCGTGCGCAGCCAGCTTCCCCAGCGGGACAGCACGCCCCCTGCGGGAGCGAGCTCGCCCGCCGAGGCAGACAGGCAGCCAGCCGCCGGCAACAGCCGCCGATAGCGAAGGGGTTGATCACATGTGCCTCGGCATACCCGGTGAGGTGATCGAGTTCGTCCCCGATCAGCCCGACCTGGCCCGGGTGGACGTGAGCGGGGTCCGCCGCGTGATCAACATCGGCCTGCTGGCCGACGATCCGCCCAAGCCCGGCGAGTGGGTGCTGATCCACGTCGGCTTCGCCCTGTCGAAGATCGACGAGGCCGAGGCCGCCGCCGCCATGCAGTTCCTCGAAGGGATAGGCCAGGCCTACGAGGACGAGCTCGCGGCGCTGGCCGAATCACGAATCGAATAGGGGGTGCGGTGATGCGTTTCGTCGATGAGTTCCGTGACGCCGATAAGGCGCACGCCCTTTCCGCGAAGATCACTGCGCTGTGCGAGCCAGGGCGCCAGTACAAGCTGATGGAGGTGTGCGGCGGGCACACCCACACGATCTACAAACACGGGCTCGAGGACTACCTGCCGGAGCAGATCACCCTGGTGCACGGCCCAGGCTGCCCGGTGTGCGTGATCCCGATGGGCCGGGTCGACGACGCCATGGCGCTGGCGGCCGAGCCCGACGTGATCATGACGTCGTTCGGCGACATGATGCGGGTCCCGGGCAGCAACGGGTCGTTCTTCGACGCGAAGGCCCAGGGCACCGACATCCGGATGGTGTACTCGCCGCTCGACTCGCTGAAGATAGCCAGGAAGAACCCGGACAAGCGCGTGGTGTTCATGGCCATCGGCTTCGAGACCACCGCTCCGTCGACCGCGATGACCGTGCTGCGGGCCGCGGCCGAGGGCCTGGACAACTTCTCGATCTTCTGCAATCACGTCACGATCGTTCCGGCGATCAAGGCGATCCTCGACTCGCCCGACCTGCGCCTGGACGGCTTCCTCGGCCCGGGGCACGTGTCCACGGTGATCGGCTGCCGGCCGTACGAGTTCATCGCGCGCGACTACGGCAAGCCCGTGGTCGTGGCCGGCTTCGAGCCGCTGGACATCCTGCAGTCGATCTACATGCTGATGCTGCAGCTGTCCCGCGGCGAATCCACGGTGGAGAACCAGTACTCGCGGGTGGTCCCGTGGAACGGCAACACGGTGGCGCTCAAGGCCATCGGCCAGACCATGGAGCTGCGCCCGTACTTCGAGTGGCGCGGCCTCGGCTTCATCTCGCACTCCGCGCTCAAGGTGCGGGAGCAGTACGCCAAGTTCGACGCCGAGCTGCTGTTCTCGGTGCCCGGCGTGCGCGTCGCCGACCCGAAGGCGTGCCAGTGCGGCGAGGTCCTCAAGGGCGTGCTCAAACCCTGGGAGTGCAAGGTCTTCGGGACCGCGTGCACCCCGGAGACGCCGATCGGCACCTGCATGGTGTCGCCCGAGGGCGCGTGCGCGGCCTACTACAACTACGGCCGCCTGACCCGGCACAGGGTCAAGGAGGCGACCACGTCATGACCGCCGACCAGCAGAACGCCGGATGGGTGGCCGACGCCCTCAAGGTGCACGAGGAGCAGGCGCGCGAAGAGGAGGCCCTCGGCACCCGCCACGGTTCCCCGCAGCCGCTGCCGGGCACCGTCCGCGAGGAACTGGTGCTCGAACGCATCGACCGGGCCCGCCGCAGCCGCCCGCGGGTCAAGGAAGAGCGGATCACGATGTCGCACGGGGCCGGGGGCAAGGCCACCCAGACCCTGATCGAAGCGATCTTCCTCGACGAGTTCCGCAACCCGCTGCTCGAGCCGCTCGAGGACGCCGCACGGCTGCGGATTGGCGGGGCACGGCTGGCCCTCACGACCGATTCCTACGTCGTGTCGCCGCTGTTCTTCCCCGGGGGGAACATCGGTGACCTGGCCGTCAACGGCACGGTCAACGACCTGGCGGTGTCCGGGGCCACCCCGCTGTTCCTGTCGGCCGGCTTCATCCTGGAAGAAGGCTTCCCGGTCGCCGACCTGAGCCGGATCGTCAGGTCCATGCGCGAGGCGGCCGACGCGGCCGGCGTCCAGGTAGTCACCGGCGACACCAAGGTGGTGGAGAAGGGCAAGGCCGACGGCTGCTACATCAACACGGCCGGCGTGGGCAGCATCGGGCATGAGCTCGACCTCGGCGTGGCGAACGCGCAGCCGGGAGACGCGATCATCGTCTCCGGCCCGATCGGCGACCACGGGGTCACGATCATGCTTGCCCGCGGCGAGCTGGACATCGAGGCGGACCTGAGCTCGGACACCGCACCCCTCAACGGGCTGGTGGCCGGGCTGCTGTCCGCAACGCCGGGGGTCCGCGCGCTGCGGGACGCCACCCGTGGCGGGGTAGCCACGATCCTCAACGAGATCGCCAAGGCCGCCAACGTCGGCGTCCTGGTCAGCGAGAACGAGATTCCGGTGCGGCCCGAGGTGCGCGGGGCCGCGGAACTGCTCGGCATCGACCCCATGTACGTGGCGTGCGAGGGCCGCCTGGTCGCCGTGGTGAAACAAGACCAGGCCGGCCAGTCGCTCGCCGCGCTGCGTGCCCATCCGCTCGGCGAGCAGGCGGCCGTGATCGGGCAGGTCACCGCCGACCCGCCGGGCATTGTGCAGCTCAAGACCGCGTTCGGCGGCACCAGGATCGTCGACCTGCTGGTCGGCGATCCGCTGCCCCGGATCTGCTGAGCAACCAGATACATCGCGGAGCCAACGAAAGCGAGACGAAGGTGCACGAACTGGCCATCACCGAGAGCGTCGTCGACGCGGTGACCGAGCGTCTTCCCGATGCCCGGGTCACCTGCGTGCGCCTGGAAATCGGCGCGCTGTCCGGCGTCGTGGCCGACTCCGTCCGGTTCTGCTTTGACCTGGTGACAGAAGGCACGAACCTCGAGGGGGCGCGCCTGGAGATCACCGAGGTCGCCGGGCGGTGCCACTGCAAGGTATGCAGCTGCGATTTCGAGCCCGACGGCCCGATCGCGATCTGCCCGTGCGGCAGCATCGAGATCAATGTCATGGCCGGCGAGGAGCTCAAGATCCAGTCGGTTCAGGTGGCCTGACGATGTGCGCGACGTGCGGCTGCTCGGGGACAGCGGTGGTCCGGCTGTTCCCCGTCGTCCCGGCCGGGGCGGCCGGGACGCGCCAGCACGCACATCCCCACGCGAACCACGAGCACGGGCAGCACGAGCACCAGATCCACCATCACGACCACTCGCTCCAGGGGGACGAGCGGACCGTCCAGCTGGAACAGAAGGTGCTGGCCAAGAACGACCGGCTGGCCGAGCAGAACCGTGACTGGCTGCGGGAGCGGGGCGTTCTCGCGATCAACCTGATGAGCTCGCCCGGCGCCGGAAAGACCACGCTGCTCGAGCGCACCGCTCGGGAAATGGGCAGCAAGATGGCCATCTCGGTCATCGAAGGCGACCAGGCGGCCATGCTGGACGCCGAGCGGATCCGCTCCTCCGGGTGCCACGTGGTGCAGATCAACACGGGCGCCGGATGCCACCTGGACGCGGCGATGGTGGCCGAGGGGCTGCGCCTGCTCGACCCCCCGACCGGGTCGGTGGTCATGATCGAGAACGTCGGGAACCTGGTCTGCCCGGCCCTGTTCGACCTGGGCGAGGAGGCGCGGGTGGTGCTCGCGTCGGTCACCGAAGGCGACGACAAGCCGCGCAAGTACCCGCACATGTTCCGGCGGGCCGATCTGATCCTGGTCAGCAAGACGGACCTGCTGCCCTACGTGGACTTCGACAGCAAGCGGCACGCCGCTGACGTCAGGAAGACCGCTCCCGACGCGCTGATGCTGCAGGTGTCGGCCGCGACCGGGGCCGGCATGAACGAGTGGTACGCCTGGCTGCGACGCCGCACCCCGGCCCCGCAGGAGTAGCGCACGCCGCCATCCGGGCGCTCAGCCGCGGTCGCGCGCCGCGGCGACGACCGCCTGGCCGAGGCTGATCCCGCCGTCGTTGCACGGCACCCGTGAGTGCACCATGACGCCGAAGCCATGCCGCTCCAGCCGGGCGATGGTGGCCTGCAGCAGGAGCAGGTTCTGGAACACCCCGCCGGACAGCGCGACCGTGCTCAGGCCGTGGCGCTCGCGCAGCAGCAGGCAGCAGCCGGTGATCAGGCCGGCCACACCGTTGTGGAAGCGCGCCGCGACCACCCCCGGCGCGGCGCCGGCGGCCAGGTCCTCGACGACGGCACGGATCAGGTCATGCCCGGCGACCCGGAGCGGCTCCGGCCCGGTGATCTCGGCGTGGTAGGCGCCGCGCTCGGCGGTGTCGGCCAGCTGCTCGAGCTCGATGGCGGCCTGACCCTCGTAGTTGATCGTGTCCCGGACCCCGAGGATCGCCGCCGCCGCGTCGAACAGCCGCCCCGCGCTCGACGTCAGCGGGGAGTTGACGCCGCGCCTGGCCATCTGCAGAACCCCGGGCCAGAGCCGCTGGTTGCGCCGCGCCACGTCGATACCGTCTGGAGTGCCCGGCGGAGCGCCGGCGCCGTCCGGCAGCGCGCCGGCGCTGGCGAGGCCGTCCAGCGCACCGTCGGGATAGGCGGCGTCGAGGTAGGCCGCTGCCATCCGCCACGGCTGCCGGATCGCGGCGGCGCCGCCGGGCATCGGCATCGGTGCCAGATACCCGGCCCGCTCGAACCCGGCCAGGTCCGCAATCAGGAACTCGCCGCCCCAGATGGTGCCGTCCGCCCCGTAACCGGTGCCGTCGAAAGCCACCCCGATGACCGGCCCGCTGGCCCGGTTGTCGGCCAGGCAGGACGCGATGTGCGCGTGGTGATGCTGAACGCCCACGAGCTCGACGCCGGCCAGGTCCGCTGCGCCCGCCACCTCTCCGTCGGCGAGCTGCGCCGCGTACTTCGTGGACAGGTAGTCCGGATGCAGGTCGTGGGCCACCACCTCGGGCGTGATGTCGAACAGCCGCCGGAAGTGGGCGATGCCGTCGGTGAACGAGCGGAGCGTCTCGGCGTTCTCCAGGTCCCCGATGTGATGCGAGACGAACGCATGATCGCCCCTGCCGAGGCAGAACGTGCTCTTCAGCTCGGCGCCGCAGGCGAGCACCGGCCGGGCGAACCTGGTCGCCACATCCAGCGGCTCCGGGACGTAACCGCGGGACCGGCGGATCACGGCTTCGCGGCCCCGGAACGCCCGTACCACCGAGTCGTCGGTCCTGATCTCGATCGCCCGGTCGTGCGTCAGCACGGCGTCGGCGATCCCGCCGAGCCGCTCCGCTACCTCGCCGTCCCGGTACACGATCGGCTCATCTGAGACGTTGCCGCTGGTCAGCACCATCGGGCCGGCCACGGCCGCGATCAGCAGATGGTGCAGCGGGGTGTACGGCAGCATCAGCCCGAGCTGGCGGTTCCCCGGCGCGACCGCCTCGGCGAGGCCGGACCCGGGCAGCCGGGGCAGCAGCACGATCGGCCGACGGCTGCTGGCCAGCAGGCCGGCCGCGGCCTCGTCCACCTCGCACAGCCGGCGGGCCGCCGCGACGTCGGCCACCATCACGGCGAACGGCTTGTCCTCGCGGTGCTTGCGTGCCCGCAGCGCCGCCGCCGCCGCCTCGCCGGAGGCGTCCACGGCCAGGTGATAGCCGCCCAGCCCCTTCACCGCGAGCACCCTTCCCTCGCGCAGCAGGGCCGCCGCGGCCGCGAGCGGGCCGCCCGCCGTGCGCGGCTCACCGGACGGGCGCGGCTCACCGGACGCGGGCGGCTCACCGGACGCAGCCATGCCCAGGGGGCCGAGCAGGGACAGCGCGGGACCGCAGGCCGGGCAGCAGGTGGGCTGGGCGTGGAATCGCCGGTCGGCTGGATCGTGGTACTCCGCCGCGCACAGCTCGCACATCGTGAACGGCGCCATCGTGGTGCGCGCACGGTCGTAGGGAACGTCGCGGACGATCGTGAACCGTGGCCCGCAGTTGGTGCAGTTGATGAACGGGTAGCCGAACCGCCGGTCGCCCGGATCAGCGAGCTCGGCCAGGCAGTCCGCGCAGGTCGCGGTGTCGGCGGAGACGAGCGTCCGCCGACGGGTGCCGGGCTGGCTCGGCGCGATCGCGAACGAGGTGGTGCCATCCGGCCGCATGGCCGACGTGGTGACCCGCTCGATCCGCGCCAGCGGGGGCGCGTCACGAGCCAGGGCGGCCAGGAACTCCTCGACCACCGCCGGGTCCCCCTCGACCTCAGCGAACACCCCGTCGGCGTCGTTGCCGACCACGCCGGCGAGCCCGAGGCTGGTCGCGAGCGAGTACACGAACGGGCGGAAGCCGACCCCCTGGACGACTCCCTCGACCCGGACCGCGGTCCTTACGGTGCCGCCCGCCCGGCCTGCCCTCTCGCCCATCGTGGCCCGCCACGCTTCCGTTCAGCCCGCCGCCGACTTGCTGTGCACCGGCTCAGCGATCAGCAGGTGATCACCGGAGGCCACGACCGGGTCCTCGCCGACGCCGAGCACGACCCTGCCGTCCCGCAGCGCCTCGCGGACCGACGCCGACCGGACCAGGGCGACGATCGGCAGGCTTGGCGCCTGCTTGCGCAGCAGCACGGCGCTGACCAGCACGTCACCGTCGGTCGCACCGGTGAGCAGCGCCTGCTGCGCTCCCGCGGGCTTGGCCGACCGGATCGCCGTCTCCTGGGTCGGGTCGCCGCGGACCACGTGCACGTCGGCGTTGACGTGAGCCGGGTCCACGTCGGCGACGAGGACGACCGGGTCACCGACCTTCACGAGCTCCTCGATGATCGCGGGCACCGCCGAGTCCATGCCGACCACAAGCCGGTAATCGCTCTCCGGGAATCGGCGCCCCATCGCCAGCACCCTCCGTATTCCAGCCGCCGCAGCGGCGCCGGTCACCAGCGCGAAAACCGAGGCAAGCATCGGGATCGTGGTCAGCATCGTCAGCGAGGCCACGACCCGGCCAGACGCGTTATGCGGTGTCACGTCACCGTAGCCCACCGTCGTCGCTGTCGTGATCGCCCAGTAGAGGCCGCTCGTGAACGGAAGGTGCTGGGTGGCCGCGAACAGCGCTCCCCCGGCCACCGTGCAGGCGACGGCACCGGCCAGCAGCACTACCACGTGCCGACGGTGGCCCACGCCTAGGACGCGGGCGAGAAGCGCGATCATGAACCACATCGTCCCGCAGCCGGGCCCATAGAGGGGCCGTTACGCAACGCCCCCCGCCACCCGGCTCCGCGCCGCGAACTACGGGCTGCCTTGGTCAGGGGGCTGCGGGGCGGATTCCGGCGAACAGGTCGTCTTCGGGGACTGGCGTTCCGGTGCGGTCCATGGCCCTGATGAAGCTCTCCGAGCCGAACACCTCCTCGCCGATCTCCGGCGGGATCTTGCTGAACCAGGACTCCCGGATCTGGCTGGCGTGTGACATCAGCGCCGCGCGCTTACGGTCCAGGACGCTGCGGATGTCCACGTTCGTGGTGATCAGCGCCTCGCGCTCCGCCATCTGGCGCCGCGTCTCCTCGTCGATCTCGCGCATGTCGGGGACCTCCACGCCCTGTTCCCGCAGCGCGTCCCACAGCTTGCGCCAGGTGCTGCCTCGCATCGCGGTCAGGTAGAGCTTCTCCGGGATCCCGGTGGCCGCCACCGCGGCCTGGGCGCACCGGCTGGCGTGCAGGTGATCGGGATGCTGGTAGGCGCCCTTGTCGTCATAGGTGATCACGACCTGCGGCCGGTACTGCTCGATCAAGGCGCCGATGCGCGCTGCGACCACGTCCTGCGGGATGTTGCAGAACGCGTCCGGCCGGTTCTTGTACTCCCAGTCGGGCATGCCCGAGTCGTGGTAGCCGAGCAGCTCGAGATCGCTGACCGCCAGGTGCTTGCACGCTTCTCGGAGCTCGGCGAGCCTGATCTGCGCCACGGCCTGCTCGTCGTGGCCGTTCTCGCCCGGCTTGACACCATCGAGCGTGTCGCCGAACTCGCCGTTGGTGCACGTTACGACCACCGTCCGGACTCCGGCGTCGGCATATTTGGCGAGCACGCCTCCGGTGCTCGATGACTCGTCGTCGGGGTGCGCGTGCACCGCCATCAGGGTGGGCTGGGGGTGAGTGACTGTCTCCGCCATGACCTCAAGCCTGCCCGATCGCCGGCAGTCGCCGCGCCACCGGGGTTGCGGCTGGATGATCTGATGGGGAACATGACCGGGCTATCGCCGCAGCAGCGGGGGGCCGCGCGGACCCGCCTCGCGGCGGAGCGCGAGCAGACCACGACGAGGCTCGCGGCCTTGCAGCGCGACCTCGAGAGCATCATCGCGTCCACGGCGTCCGCGGCCGGCGCCGATGACGAGCACGACCCGGAGGGCTCATCCACCGCGTTCGACCGCCAGCACGTGGCGGCCCTGCTAGCCAGCGCTAAGGACCAGCTCGCCGCCATCGCCCAGGCCGAGCGGCGGCTCGACGACGGCAGCTACGGCCGGTGCGAGGGGTGCGGTCGGGAGATCGGCGCCGAGCGGCTGGCGGCCCGACCGGCGGCGGCCACGTGCGTAACCTGCGCAGCCGCGCGGCGCTGAGGCGCCGGGGCCGGCCACCGGCCAGGTGCGTCACCCGCGGCGGTGATCACACGCCGAGCTCGGCGGCTACCTGGCCGGACTTGACCGCGGCGGCCAGAACGGGACCAGCAACGGCGGGTCCGCGGCGAACCGGGGCTGGCCGTCGACCGTGCGGACCAGCTTGTCGAGGCACTGCTGCCCGGCCCGGTCCCTGGCCATGGCCAGGTCGGCGCCGGCAAGCCTGCGCTCGCGCCGGTCCAGAATCGCCTGGTAGCGCTCTGCGAGCTCATCGACCTCGGCGGGCAACTGCCAGGCGTCGATCTCGCCGAGGCCAGCCAGGACGCGCATCTCCGTGCGATAGCGCGCCACGGCGGCGAGCACGATCGCGCGCCGCTGCTTGTCGCCGAAGCCGTTGCCGCGCCCCGCCACCTCTACGCTCGCGGCCAGCCGCTTGACGTCCCATTCCCACGGGCCCGGCAGGGTCTCATCGAAGTCGTTGATGTCGAAGACCAGGCGTCGCTCGGGCGAGGCGAAGATGCCGAAGTTGAACAGGTGCGCATCGCCGCAGGCCTGCACGGTCAGGCCGGTCACCGGCGTGCCCGACAGGTCGCAGGCCATCAGCAGCGCGGCCCCGCGGAAGAACGCGAACGGCGACGCCAGCATGCGGCCGTAGCGGATCGGCAGCAGGTCGGCAACCCGCCCCTGCGCCTGCTTCTCGAGCAGCCCCACCGGGTCCGGCCTGCCGGCCGCGGGCCGGAACACCTCGTGGCTGTCCCGGGCCGCCGCCTTCCTTGCGGCCTTGCCCCGGGTGGCGCGGTCCCCGGGCGAGAGCTTGACCGGGGCCGGCTCGAGCCGCGAGTTGTGCAGGCCGATGGCGATCTCGCTAGCCATGCCCAGCTCCTCCGTCATCTGGCTCGCCGCCGGCCGTCCCGTCGGTGTCCGGGCCGCCGGCAGCGTGCGAGCCACCGCTGACGGGTGAGCCACCGGTGGCGTGCGAGCCACCGCCGGCGGGCGAGCCGCCGCCCGGGCCGTTGGGAAGGCGCCAGCGCGCGAAATCCGGGGCTGGCGTCCCCGGGCCGATCCGCGTGGGCACCCAAACCGTGCCCAGCGTCCCCTGCGCGGCCTGGGTGCCATGTGTCCCGCCGCCGGGTCCGCGCAGGATGAAGGCTATGCCGACCGCGATGGCCGCCCCGGCCACCGGCCCGGCCAGATAGGCCCACCATGACGTCCAGTTGCCCAGCACCAGGGCGGGCCCGAGGGATCGGGCCGGGTTCATCGAGGCGCCGCTGACCGGCGACGCCCACAGACCGGCCAGCGCGATATAGCTGCCGACGCCGAGTGCGGCGAACGGGCCCACCTGCTGCGCGCCCGATGCGGTTCCGAGGATCGTGCTGACCAGCCCGACGGTCAGCACGATCTCCCACAGCATCGCGGTGACGGTGGATATGCCGTGGCCCGGCAGGGTCAGCCCGGCCGGGCCCTGCTTGCCGATCAGCGCCCACAGCAGCAGCGTCGCGGCGGCGGCGCCGGCGAACTGGGCCACCACGTAGGCCGGGACCCGGCGCCACGGGAAGTCGCCGCGGAGCGCGAACGCGAAGCTGACCGCCGGGTTGAGGTGCGCGCCCGAGACAGCTCCCATGAACAAGATGACTGCCATCACCATCAGTGCCGGCGCAACCACCTGCGCGGCCTTCGGGATCGCGTGACCGCCAAACCTGGCGTTCACCATCCCGCCGCCCACGGCGACGAGCACCAGGAAGAAGGTCCCGAGCAACTCCGAGAGAATCCGCCGCCACTCGTACCTGGAGTCCCAGAAGTCAAACCGCCGGATAAAGGCGTTCGGCACCTCATCGATGCCGACTGACACCGCGGCGTGGTGCGGTATTTCGGTAGGCGGCGCTGCATTGGGTGGCCCGGCCTGGTTGCTGCTCAACGGCTCGCCTCCTTAGACGCAGCGACAAAAGTGCGACCGAACCCGACCGGCACCCGCTAACCGCCCAGAAGGGGACGGATTAGCGCGATCTTACGTCCGAGTGCGTCGCGAATGAAGCCGGCAGTTCACCTGTGCTTCGCTTTCACCTGCTACGGAGCCCTGGGCAGCGGCTGCTGCGCCCAGATGATCTTGCCGGTACCGGTGTGGCGGGTGCCCCAGCGCTCGGCGAGCTGGGCCACCAGCATCAGGCCGCGGCCGTCCTCGTCGTAACGGTCGGCACGGCGCAGCTGCGGAGCGGAGCTGCTGCCGTCGAAGACCTCGCAGCTCAGCACGCCGTCCAGGATTATCCGGAGCTGGACGGGCTCATGGGCATGCCGGATCGCGTTGGTGACCAGCTCGCTGACCAGGAGTTCGGTCGTGTAGGTGATGTCTTCCAGGCCCCAGTCCGCCAGCTGGCGGGCGGCACGGGCCCGGGCGTCGGCAACCACCGAAGGGTCGGCCGGCAGGTCCCAGCAGACGATCCGGTCCGGAGCCAGGGCGCGGGTCCGGGCAACGAGCAGGGCCGCGTCATCCTCCGCCTGCCCGGGGACCAGCGCCTCGACCAGGCTGTCGCAGATCGTGTCCAGCGACGGGCGAGCCTGTGCGGAGCCATCCTCCCGGTGGTGGACATCGCCAAGGACTTTTCGCATCGCATCCAGCCCGGTGTCGATGTCCCGCTGGCGCGATTCGATCAGCCCGTCGGTGTACAGCACAATCATGCTGCCCTCAGGCAGTTCTACCTCGGCCTCCTCGAACGGCAGCCCGCCCAGGCCCAGCGGCGGGCCGGCGGGCAGGTCAAGATAATCAACGCTGCCATCCGGCGTCACGACCGCGGGCATCGGATGGCCCGCCCGGGCCAGGGTGCACCGGCGGGACACCGGGTCGTAGACCGCGTACAGGCACGTCGCGCTGAGGTCACCGGCCTCGGCGGAAAGCTCCTGCTCGGCACCGAGCCGCGCGACCACATCATCCAGCCTTGTCAGCAGTTCTTCCGGTTCCAGGTCGATGTCGGCGAGGGTCTGCACGGCGGTCCGCAGCCGGCCCATGGTGGCAGCCGCGTGGATGCCATGGCCTGCCACGTCGCCGACGACCAGGCCGACCCGGCTGCCGGACAGCCGGATCACGTCGAACCAGTCGCCGCCCACGGCCACGCCGGAATGTGAGGGGAGGTAGCGGGTCGCCACCTCGACCGCCGACTGCACCGGCTGGCGCTGCGGTAGCAGGCTGCGCTGCAGGGTCAGCACGGTGTCGTGCTCGCGGGTATAGCGGCGCGCGTTGTCGATGCACACGGCCGCCCGGGCGACGATCTCTTCCGCCAGCAGGATGTCGTCGGCCGCGAACGGCTCCTTGCGCTGGTGCCGGATGAAGACAGCGACCCCGAGCGTGGCACCCCGGGCGCGCACCGGGACCAGCATCATCGACCTCATCCCGTGCCGGACGATGCTGGCGGCCCGTTCCGCATCAGCCGCCAGCCACTCGGCAACGCCCATGCCGGTCCCGGAGTAGCTCACCGGACGGCCAGTCGCCAGGCACTTGGCCGCCGGTGACTGTTCGGCGTAGAAGGTGACCTGCCCGGGCCTCGCCACTGCCTCGGGGGCGCCGTGCACGACGGAACCGCAGGCCAGCCGCTGGAACGGGATGGAGCCCTCGACCCGGGCCGTGGTCGGCTCGTCGCCCCGGACCACGGACTCCAGCAGATCGATCACGGCGAGATCGGCGAGGCGCGGCACGGCGACCTCCACCAGTTCCTCGGCCGTCCTGGTCATGTCCAGGGTGCTGCCGATACGGGTGCTCGCCTCGTTGACCAGCGCCAACCGCTGCCTGGCCCGGAACTGCTCGGTCACGTCAAAGCCCACGACCAGGACGCCGTGTATCCGTCCCTCGGGGTCCTTCACCGGAGAGAGGTAGACCTCGACGGCATGGTCCCGCCGCTGGCCGGGCAGCCGGAAGATGCCCCGCCATACGTCCGGCTTCCCGGTCAGCGCGACCTGCCGGGCGCACGCCACGCACGACTCCGTCGCCGACGTGGAGGTCAGGTCGGTCAGCCGCAGGCCCAGCCCCTCGGCCTCGGCGCGCAGGCCCAGACTGTTACACATTGCGCCGTTCAGCCGCAGATGCCGCATCTGCCTGTCGACGAGCGCCACCACGACCGGGCTCTGGGCAACGGCCCAGTCCACCAACTGCTGGAGGTTGGTGTCCTGGAAGCCGGCCTTCCGCCGTGTCATTCTGTCACAGTACGCTACCAGCCGTGTACGTATTGCGGCCTGGGGCTGGCCGTCGGTCACACAGGGTAGGCGGCGACCGCCAGGGCAACGATCTCGTCGGCGTCCTCGGCCAGCAGGAAGCCGTCGGCCACGGCGCGCTCGGTGGCCACGCCGAACGCGGCGGCGTACTGGTCCCGGGCGCCGGGATAGCGGCGCGCGAGCTCCGCGGCGTCGAACACGCGCGTCGTGCCGAGCAGGACCGCGACCCCGGGCGCCCCGGCCGGCGCGATCCCGGACAGCGCGGCGACCGGTACGTCGACCCAGCCGGTCCTGATGCCGCCGCGCGCGATCCCGGAGTCGTCCTTGACCAGCCTCATGTGGTCGTCAGGGTCGACCTCGAGCAGCGGGGAACGTGGCGGCGGGTCGCCGCCACGCGCCCACCGGTCCAGGTGCGCGATCGCGGCCTGGGAGACGTAGTGGTGCTGCGGCCCGGAGTTCACCGGCGCCGGGCACTGCATCCCGAACGGCTCCGCCGTCGGCGCCATCAGCCGGGCGAGCTCGGCGGGCGGCAGCTCGCCGGAGTCAACGAACGAGGCGCCGCCGAGCAGGTAGGTGTCGGCGTGCGAGGCGCCGGCGATCTCCCACCACCGGAACCGGGTGCTGCCCGGCTGCCGCGCGGTCACCCCGGCCAGGACTCCGGTCACGTCGGTCTCGGTCTGCACGGTCAGCACCGGCGCGACGTCCGTGCGCACCCGCACGCCGTCCGGCCCCTCGACCCGGATCTGGCCGTCCCACCCCGACAGCGGCGCCGCGCGCCCGGTCCGGCAGCCGATCAGGTAGCCGTCGCAGGCCGCCTCGGGCGGCAGGGTCGGCGCCACCCCGTTGACGTAGCTGACCAGGTGGATCGCTGACTGGGACACCCCGGCCGCCAGCACGCACTCCGGCGCGAGCGGCCCGAGCACCGCGCCCGCGCGGACCGCCCGCACGGCCTGGGCGAAAATGTCGAAGCAGAACGCGTCGCCCGGATGGTGCAAAGACCCGTACCGCGCGGGGTCGCTCTCCTTGAGCGCGGGCAGCGCCATCATGCGCTGCGCTGGCGCGGCCGCGGGCTCGCTCCCGGCCGGCTCTTCGGAGTTCTCGAAGATGTCGCCGCCGCCTTCGATGCCGACCCGCTGGGCCGACACCCCGACCCAGGCCCAGCCCGACCTGAGCACGTGCCGGTGGGTCAGCATCCAGTGCGCCGGGGCGTCGAAACCGGCGCTGACGTTGAGCCATTCCACGATGACCGTGCCGGTGAAGGCGGCCAGGTCGGCGGGCCGGCACACCACGACGCGCGTGGTGTACTGCGCCTGAGCCGACGGTGTGACCTCCCAGTACCCGTCGGCCCCGGCGGGCCCGGCGGGCTCGTAGCACGTTGCGGTGCCGTCGATGAAGAACTCTTCCAGGGTGTAGCCGAGATCGCCGAGATCGAAGCTCGCCAAGAGAATCCCCGGCTGCCCTGAGACAGGCCCGGTCACCCGGGCAGACCCGTCCATTTGCCGCACTTTACCGGATTCCCGCGCCAGCGCGTGGTCGCCACATTAAGCCCGTACTAGATAGTTTTGAAGCAGACGATCTGCTATGGTACTTGCGATGAGGAGACCTCATGACCAAGGACCCGCGCTGGCTGGCGCTGATAGCGCTCTGCGCCGGGACCTGATGATGATCCTGGACGGCACGATCGTGACCCTCGCGCTCCCGTCCATCCAAAGGGACCTCGGCTTCTCGCAGTCCGGGCTCGCCTGGGTGGTCAACGCCTACCTGATCGCGTTCGGCGGCCTGCTGCTGCTCGCCGGGCGCCTCGGCGACCTGGCCGGCCGCAAGCGGATCTTCATCACCGGCCTGGCGGTGTTCACCGTGGCGTCGCTGCGGGCGAAGGCGATCGGCGGGTACAGCTTCGGCCTGCGCGCCGGGATCAACGTCGCCGGCGTCCTCGGGATCTGCCACCCACGCCGAGAACACCGGCAGGCCGTGCCACGGCCCAGGAGCCATGCGGGCAGGCGAGTCCACGGTGACCGCCACGACCGCGTACGGGTGCCCGAACCGCAGCTCGGCGGTGCGCACCAGGCCCGTGCTCGGCACCCGCATGGCCAGCGCCACGGCCAGCCCGGTCACCGCGGCCGCCTCGAACCCGGTCCGGCTGTACCGGGCCATCGCCGCCTGCTTGGCCCGCCACGGATCGCCCGGAGCCAGCGCGTGCGCGGCCGCCGCGAAGCCGAGGCTGGGATCGGTGAGGTTGAGCTCGCTGCGCGCGGTCCACGCGGGCAGCACCGCCGTGCACCGTTCCTCGCGGGGCGCGCCGGACTTGATCGGCGCGGTGCGCTCGCTGATTGCCCACAGCGGGCCGTCCCCCAGCGGCAGGTCGAACAGGGACCGCCGCGCCACGCTTCCCCCGGTGGCCAGGGCCGGGGCGAGCTCGTAGGCCGCGGCCAGCACGTCACCCGCTGGGACGTCCGGGTCCGCCGCTACCGAGGCGATCAGCAGGCCGCGGCGGGCCAGCGCGGCGTGCACCGCAACATCGCCGGCGGCCTGGGTCGCGGCCACGAACTGCTGGTGCTCCGGGCCTTCCGGAGTCCGCAGCACCTGGCTCAGCTCCGCGGCCCACGGGCTCGACGGGCCCAGTTCGCTGGCGGGCGCCAGGTCGAACGGCTGCTCCCAGGACACCCGGGTGGCCAGGGCCGTAGCGATCACCAGGTAGACCGAGGGGTCAATGTCGATGCGGAACCGTTCGATCAGGTCGAACGTGTGGCGCCGGGCCCAGTCGTCCAGCGCGGCTTGGGTGGTCAGCGGGCCGGTTTCGACCTGCGGCGGCAGCCCGCTGAGCCAGCGCGCCAGGGTCTCGCTCGTGGTGTTCCGGTGCCACACCCCTGCGGCGGCGGGAACCACCGGGTGCGGGGCGGCGAGCAGCCCGGCGGCGAGTTCCGCCGCGTCCGCCGGATCACAGCCGAGCACCCCGTTCAGGCTCTGTCTGGTGTCCCCCTGACTGGCCGGGGCGCAGAGGGCCAGCAGCAGCCACGCCCCCAGCGGCGAGGCGACGTGGTGCCGCGGGCCGGCCACGGCGTGCAGCCGGCCCGCGTACCGGGAGAGCGGTACGGCGACGTCGGCCGCGGTCAGCACCACAAGCTACGGCGTGGCCACCGCCGGGGTCGCGCCCTCGGGCTCGCGAAGCGGGAAGTGGCAGGCGGCCAGGTGGCCGTGCGCGGTGAAGGGCCGCAGCGGCGGCTCCTCGGCCGCGCAGAGGTCCTGGGCGCGGGGGCAGCGGGTGCGGAACCGGCAGCCGGACGGCGGGTTGATCGCGGACGGCAGTTCGCCGGCCACCCCCTTGTCCTCCCTGGCCTGCGCGACAACCGGGTCGGCGACCGGGACGGTGTCGATCAGGCCCTTGGTGTACGGGTGCACTGGGCGGTAGTACACCTCGTCGGCCGGGCCGACCTCGACCAGCTTGCCGAGATACATCACGCCGATGGTCTCCGACATGTACCGCACCACCGACAGGTCGTGCGAGATGAACAGGTAGGTCAGGCCCAGGTCACGCTGCAGGTCGAGCATCAGGTTCAGGATCTGCGCCTGGATCGAGACGTCGAGCGCGGAGACCGGCTCGTCGGCGACGATCAGCTTGGGCGACAGGATCAGCGCACGGGCCAGGCCGAGACGCTGGCGCTGGCCGCCCGAGAACTCGTGCGGGTAGCGCTCAATCGCGGCCCTGGGCAGGCCGACCTCGTCCAGCATCGCCGCGATCTTGTCGCGCTGCTCCTGGTGGGAGCCGATCCGCTGGATGGCCAGCGGCTCGCGCAGGATCGGCCCGACCCGCATCCGCGGGTCCATCGAGGCGTACGAGTCCTGGAACATCAGCTGGATCTTGGGACTGCGGCGGCGGCGCTCGCGCCGGCTGAGCTTGGTCAGGTCCTCGCCGTCCAGGACGATCGACCCGTCGGTTGCCTTCTCCAGGCCGGCGATCAGCCGGCCGATCGTGGTCTTGCCGCACCCGGACTCGCCAACCATGCCGAACGTGTGGCCGGGGCGGATCGCGAAGCTGACCCCGGCGACGGCGCTGACCTCGCCAATCCTGCGCTGCAGCACCGCACCCGCAGTGACCGAGAAGTTCTTCACCAGCCCGTCGGTGCGCAGCAGCGGCTGCTGCCCGTCGGACTCCGGGATGGCACGCTCCCGCGCCCGGTCGTGCTCCTCCTTGACCTGCACCACGGCGGTGTCGTCCCCGCCGGCCTTGCCGACCGGGAAGAAGCACCGGTACGCGTGATCCCAGGTATCGCCCTCGAGCGGCGGCTCGCTCTCCTTGCAGCTGTCCTGCACATACCGGCAGCGGGCCGCGAACCGGCAGGCCTTGGGCGGCTGGGTCAGGTCCGGCGGCATGCCGGGGATGGAGTAGAGGCGTTCGGTCCCGTCGGCGGCCTTCTCCGGCAGCGCGCCGAACAGCGCCTCGGTGTAGGGGTGGCGCGGGTTGGCGAACAGCCGCGTCGTGGCGGTGGTCTCCATCACCTTGCCCGCGTACATCACCGCGACCCGGTCCGCGCGGCCCGCGATCACGCCCAGGTCGTGGGTGACCAGGATCACCGCGAGGCCGAGCCGGCGCCGCAGGTCGTCGATCAGCTCCAGGATCTGCTTCTGGATCGTCACGTCCAGCGCGGTGGTCGGCTCGTCGGCGATCAGCAGCTTCGGCTCGCAGGCCAGCGCCATCGCGATCATCACACGCTGGCGCATGCCGCCGGAGAGCTGGTGCGGGTAGTTGCTGACCCGCTCTTCCGGGCGCGGCATCCCCACCAGGCCGAGGACCTCGATCGCTCGCGCCAGTGCGGTCTTGTGGTCCGCGCCGCGGTGCAGCAGCACGGTCTCCGCGATCTGCTCACCGACCGTCATCGTCGGGTTCAGCGAGGTCATCGGGTCCTGGAAGATCATCCCGACCTCGTTGCCCCGGACGTGCCGCATCCCGTCGTCGTTGAGCGCGGAGATGTCCTGCCCGGAGAGCGTGATGCTGCCGCCGGTGATGTGGCCGCCGGGGGGCAGCAGCTGCATGATCGACAGCGCGGTCATCGTCTTGCCGCAACCCGACTCGCCCACGATGCCGAGACACTCGCCCGCTTCCACGCTCAGGCTGACGCCCTCCAGGGCGTGAACCGTTGCGCTGCGCAACCGGATCTCGGTGTGCAGGTCCTCAATCTCTAGCAGGGATGCCATGTGTCCTCGCGTTGATGCGTATGTTGCTCATCGGTCCCGCCCCGGGTCCGCTGATGGTTGGTCTGGAGTTATCGGCGCTGCAGCCGGACCTCGACTGCGTCCCGCAGTCCCTCACCGATGAAGATGGCCGCGGCGATCACGATCACGATGAGGAACCCGGCCGGGACGATCAGCCACCAGTACCCGTCGTACACGTACTGGACACCGTTCGAGAGCATGCCGCCCCAGTCCTGCTGCGGCGGGCGGATCCCGAGCCCCAGGTAGCTCAGCGACACGATCAGCGCGATCGCGTCCGCGACCTGGAACGTCGCGTTCACCATGATCGTGCCGACCGCGTTCGGCGCGATGTGGCGCAGCACCGCACGGGTGTTGCCGCCGCCCATCACCTTCATCGCCTGCACGTAATCGCGGGTGCGCAGGGACAGCGCCTCGCCGCGCACCAGCCTCGAGGTGGTCAGCCACGAGGTCAGCGCGATCACCAGGATCAGCACCGGCTTGCTCGGGGTCACCATCGAGACCACGACCAGCGCCAGGAACAGCGTCGGGATGGACAGCATCGCGTCCACGATGCGCATCATGAACGCGTCGACGAACCCGCCGACGTACCCGGCGATCGCGCCCCACAGCACGCCGATGACGGTGGCCAGGATGGCGGCCGCGATCCCGACCTCGAGCGAGATCTGGCCCGCAATCATCAGCCGGCCGAGCACATCGAACCCGTTCGCGTCGGTGCCCAGCAGGTGCGAGCCCGACGGCGCCAGCTCCTCGTGCGCGAAGTCCACGGTGAGCTGGTTGGTGACGTAGATGTGCGGCCCGATGAAGCAGAAAAGGATCATGAACACGAAGATGCACACGCCGGTCACGGCGAGCTTGTTCTCCACGAATACTTCGAACCCGCGCCGGAAGGTGGACCGCGGTTTGCCCGCCGGCAGCATCCCCGAGGCGACAGCCAGGGCCGTCTCGGGTGCATCGTGGATCACCACCCCCACCGGCGACGGCTCGTTGGTCGGGATCGGCTCTGGCGGCATACTCCCCAGACTCATCGGCTCACATACCTAACCCGCGGGTCGAGCACCGCATACGCGATATCGGCCAGCAGCGACCCCACGACTGTCGCCACCGCCACCACGACGGTAATTCCGAGCAGCACCGGGTAATCCTGGTTCAGCGCGGACTGGAAGAACAGGTAGCCCATGCCCGGGTAGTTGAACACCGACTCGGTGATCAGCGCCCCGGCGAACACCGCCGGCAGCAGCAGCCCCAGCAGCGTCGCGATCGGGATCAGCGAGTTGCGCAGCACGTGCCGCAGCAGCACCCGCCGCTCGCTGGCGCCCTTGGCCTTGGCGGTGCGCACGTAGTCCTCGGAGAGGTTGTCCAGCACCGCCGAGCGCATGTAGCGGCTGAACAGCGCGATCGTGATCAGGGTCAGCGACACGATCGGCAGCACCAGGGCGCTGAAGTTCGTGAACAGGACCGCGACCCCCTCGCCCTGCGGACCCTCGGGCGGGAAGATCGGGAACTTGATCGCGAAGACCAGGATCAGCAGGATGCCGAGGAGGAAGGCGGGCATCGCGTAGAAGACCGTCGAGAACCCGTTGAAGAAGTGGTCGATGGTCTTGTTCCGGCGCACCGCCTGCAGCACGCCGATCGGGATCGCCAGGATCAGCGCCAGGATGATCGAGACGCCGACCAGGAACACCGTCTTGGGCAGGTGGTTGCTCAGCAGCGAGGCCACGCTCTGGTTCAGCTTCCAGGAGTAGCCCAGGTTGCCGTGCGCCAGATGGTCGAGCCACAGCCAGTACTGGTAGTACCAGGGGTGGTTGAAGCCGTAGACCCGGTCGAACTGCGCGATCGCCAGCGGGTTCCGGTAGGCGGTCGGGCCCATGACCGCGACCGCCACGTTCCCGGGGATCAGCCGCAGCAGCGCATAGGTGATCGCCGTAACCAGCAGCAGCACCACAACCGCCTGCAGCACCCGGCGGACCATGAAGATAACCAACGTGCCCCTTCCCCAGGCGGCCTGAGCGGAAGAGCCAGGTCAGGAACCCAGCACACCCGCCAGCGTATGCGGTGACCGATAACGGCCATCAACCGCCTACTACTTCACGAAATGCCAGTTCTGCCGGTTGAACGTCAGGACCGAGCTCTGCGGGGTCACGCCCTTGAGATTGCCGGCAAACTGGCAATCGGCGCTCGGCTCCGGTTCGGCATCGACGCTGATGCCCGGGGGTCAGCCCCACGACCATGGCCCCTTCACGCTGGTTTGCGGCACGAGGAAACGCGGGGCGCCCGCGTTCCGACATGCACCTCTGACCGATACACGCCCCGTGCACACCGTACGGCCACGGTCAGCCGGGCGTCCAGAGCAGAGATCGCCTGAACCGGCTTTGCGATCGTACCGAGATATTTACGTAACAATGTGACAGCGCGTTACACATTATCGCTGCTGCTTGCTGCGACCTGAGGTTCTTTTGGGGCCGCCGGGTGCCGCGGGCGCCGTAGGGCCCGGTCCGGAGCCCTGGTCCGGAGGGCTCAGTAGGCGGTCAGCGTCCGGACCGTCTTGGTCACCGCGTCCACCGTCGGGATCACCTGCTGCTCCAGCACGTCGGCGAACGGCAGCGGAACGCAGGCCGCGGCGACCCGGCGGACCGGCGCGTCGAGCAGCTCGAACCCCTCGTCGGCAACCACCGAGGCGACCGTGCCGCCCCAGCCGCCCTGGTACGGGTTCTCCTCCACGATCACCAGCCGGGAGGTGCGCCCGAGCGAGGCCAGGACCGTCGCCATGTCCAGCGGCACCAGGCAGCGCAGGTCGATCACCTCGGCGGAGATGCCGTCGGCGGCCAGCTGCTCGGCCGCGGCCAGGGCCAGCGGCACCGTGGCGGCCAGGGCGACCAGGCTGACGTCGCTGCCCTCGCGCACCACCGCCGCCCGGCCGAGCTCGACCACGTGGCCCTCGGGAGCGGCCGGCCCCTTACTCGCGAACAGCCCCTTGTGCTCGAAGAACACCACCGGGTCGTCGCTGCGGATGGCCGCGGCCATGAGCCCGACGACGTCGGCCGGCGTCGACGGTGCCGCGATCTTCAGCCCGGGTATCGCCAGCGCCCAGTTCTCCACCGCCTGGGAGTGCTGCGCCCCGAATCCCAGGCCGCCGCCGTTCGCCGTGCGGACCACCAGCGGGACCATGACCTGGCCCCCGGTCATGTACCGCATCTTCGGTATCTCGTTGGCCAGATAATCCCAGCAGCAGGCGAAGAAGTCGGAGAACATGATCTCCGCGACGGGGCGCATCCCGGTCATGGCCGCACCCATCGCCACGCCAAGGATGGCCTGCTCGGAGATGGGAGTGTCCCAGACCCGCTGCTTGCCGAACTCCGCCAGCAGGCCGGCCGTGGTCTTGAACACGCCGCCCGCTGCCCCGATGTCCTCGCCGAGGCAGACCACCGAGGGGTCGCGGCGCAGCTCCCGCGCGATCCCTTCGGAAACCGCCTCCCGGTAGGTGATCACGGTTTCTTCCGCCCGCCCCATGCCCGCGCCCGCCCGCCCCATGCCCCTATCGGTCACGTCCGCCATGCCGAGCCTCCGTCCGCCCATACGTCGGTCATCGCGTCTGCCGGGTCCGGGCCGGGCGCGGCCTTGGCACCGGCAACCGCGTCCTTGACGATCCCGGCGACCCGCGTGTCTACCGCGGCCACCGAGTCGGCTGCCACGCCGAGCTCTTCCAGCCGGGCCTTGGCCAGGTCGAGTGGGTCCCGGCTCAGCCACTGCTCGACCTCGGCGCTCGGCCGGTAGCTGGCCGGGTCGGTCCGGCTGTGCCCGAAGTGACGGTAGGTCTTCGCCTCGATCACCGTCGGCCCGCTGCCGGACCTGGCCCGCTCGGCGGCACGCGCCACGGCATCCTTGACCAGCACGACGTCGTTGCCGTCGACGATCTCCGCTGGCAGCCCGTAGGCCACCGCCCGGTCCGCCGCCGGGTTGGCGACCGCGGTCACGTCGCCGATCGGCGTGTACTCCATGTAGAGGTTGTTCTCGCAGATGAACAGCACCGGCAGGGCCCACACCGCGGACAGGTTGAGCGCCTCGTGGAACGCCCCGATGTTGGTGGCGCCGTCGCCGAAGAACGCCACGGCGACCTGGCCGCTGCCGCGGAGCTTGGCCGACCAGGCGGCGCCGGCGGCCATCGGCAGGTGCGCGCCGACGATCGCGTACGAGCCGAGCATCCCGGCCGAGGCCTTGGTGAGGTGCATCGAGCCGCCCTTGGCCTTGCAGAGGCCGGTGCCCTTGCTCATCAGCTCGGCCAGGCATTCCTCGGGCGACGCGCCCCGGGCCATCGCGTGATGGTGGCCGCGGTAGGTGGCGAACACATAGTCGCCCGGCCGCAGCGCCGCACTGGCGCCGACGGCGACGGCCTCGTGCCCCGCCGCCAGGTGGGTGGTGCCCTTCACCAGGCCGGCCAGGAACAGGTCGTGCGCCGCCTTCTCGGTGCCGCGGATCACGGCCATCTGCTCGTAGAGCCCGAGCAGCTCGTCCGCGCCGGTCGCGACGCCGGCGCCGGTATCGGTCCCCGCGGTCACGGTGAACCGCCGGTCTCGCCGCGCCCCGCCGCCGTATTCAGGTGTGACTGGCTCTCCCTGAGCGTGTTGAGCGCGCCGCCCGCGGTCCAGTACTTGCGCCCGGCGACAAGCAGTTCCTCGGCCGGAAACTTCGTGATGACCTCACACCCCGACGCGGTGACCACGACCTCCTCCTCGATCCGAGCGGCGGACCAGCCATCTGCGGCCGGCCAGTAAGTCTCTAGCGCGAACACCATTCCCTCCTCGAGCGGCTCCGGGTGGTCCAGCGACACCAGCCGGCTGAAGATCGGCTTCTCCCAGATCGAGAGGCCCACGCCATGGCCGTACTGCAGGGCAAACGCCGCGGTTTCGTCGGGGAACCCGAATTCCTCGGCCCGCGGCCAAAGCGTCACAATATCGGCCGTAGTCGCTCCCGGCCTTACCAACGCGATCGCGGCGTCCATGTACTCGCGGCAGCGCACGTAGGCGTCGCGCTGCGCCCGCGAGGCACTGCCCACGGCGAACGTCCGGTAGTAGCAGGTGCGGTAGCCGAGATGGCTGTGCAGGATGTCGAAGAAGGCCGGGTCGCCGGGCCGGATCAGCCGGTCGGAGTAGACGTGCGGGTGCGGCGAGCAGCGCTCGCCGGAGATCGCGTTGACCCCCTCCACGTACTCGCTGCCGAGGCCGTACAGGACGTTGCTGACCAGGCCGACGCACTCGTTCTCGCGCACCCCCGGCCGCAGGAACTCATAGAGCTCCGTGTAGGCGGCGTCGACCATCGAGCACGCCTGCGCCAGCAGCGAGATCTCGTCGCGGGTCTTGGTCCGCCGTGCCTCCATGAAGACCTGCTGGCCGTCCACGGTCTCGATGCCCTCGGCCCGGAGCGCGGCGAGGACCGGCATCTCGGCCACGTCGATGCCGAGCGGCGCGTCGGCGACGCCGTGCTCGCGCAGCTCGGCGGCGACCTTCCCGGCCACATCGGCGGCGATGCCGGCATCCGGGTGGAACGCGCCGCGCAGCGTGGAGATGCCGGCCCGGGCCCCGGTCTGCCTGGCTCCCTCGGGCGTGGCCGGGCCCGGGGTGTAATCCAGCCAGGGGTTGTACAGCTGGTGGTGCCGGGCAGCCGACCCGAAGTCCCACACCACCGGTTCCCCGTCCCTGGTCAGCAGCGCGAACCGGATGAGCTTGTCCATCGCCCAGGTGCCGATGTGGGTCGACGTCATGTAGCGGATGTTCGCGAAGTCAAAGCTCAGCAGCGCGCCGAGGTCAGAACGCTCGAGTTGCGCCCGCAGCCGGGCCAGCCGTTCGTCACGCAACCGGGCCAGGTCGACCCGTTCCTCCCAGTCCACGGCGTTCGGCCCGAAGGTGTGTATCGCCATCGCCTCGCCACCTCACTCTCGGCTCGGCCATTAGTTAAGAGCGGCCCAATGGCGAGCGTCAATAAATACTGAACGCTCCGCAATCCCCCTAGGGGATCAGCGGGGGAAGAGCTCGTCACCGCTGCGGGCCGTCGGGCCCGGCAACGAACCAGACGCCGACGGCCGGCACCGTTCCCTCGTTGCGGTAAGAATGCGGGGTCATCGACGCGAAGCTGACCGCGTCGCCCGGAGTCAGCCGGTGCGGCCGGGACCCGAGCATGACGGTCAGCTCGCCCTGGATGAGGTAGCCGTACTCGGTGCCGACGTGCCGCATCAGGCGGCCGGCCGGTGACGAGCAGCCACCGGGCGCATAGCTGACGAGCAGGAAGTCGACCTGGCTGCCCGGCACCCGGCCAAGGCGCTGCCAGATCACCCCGGAGTCCAGCTCGAGAACATCGCGCTGCCCCGGGCAGACGACGGGCCCGCCTATTTCCGGCGCATCGCCATGGGCGGGCCGGGCGGACCGGGCGGACCGGGCCGGGACCACCACCTGGCCGGCCGCCTCCCGGTCCGTCACCCGGCCGCCGGGCGCGCCGGCCTCGCCGAAGACGTCCTGCACCGAGACGCCAAGCGCGGTCGTGATCGCATACAGAGTGCTGACCGACGGCTGGCACTTGCCGGTCTCGATCTGGGAGATGAGGCTCGGCGACAGCCCTACGCTGCGGGCGAGGGCGCGCAGGCTGATCCCCTTCCTGGCGCGCTCCGCTCGGATGCGCTCGCCGAGCTGGAGCACCGCAACGGGCACGGGCGCCTCCTCTCGCCAGCATGCTACGGCGCGCCGGCTCGAGGCGGGCCTGTGACACCGGCCGGCACGACCGCCGGCAAGCAGTCCGCCCGGCTGAAGCGGGCCCGGCAGGCGGTGAACGCCGCGAAGCGGTCCTGATCGACTCGGGCGGCCCGTGCGCAGCCCCGGAGGTCCGGGCGCCCCGGGGCCAGCGCACGGCCGTCAGGTCTTAGGCGGCGTGGGCCCGCGCCGGGACGGTGGATTAACCAGTCGTCTTCCTGGCCCGGGGAGACCCGGCCGGGCTCCGGCTCGTGCGGCGGGTCGTAACAGGCATACCGGCAGCCAGGCGTCCGGCAGGCGATGGTCCGGTGACCGCTGCCGCGCGGCTGCGCCTCGCGGGCTGGCCCGCACTGGCACGGCAGCCACGAGACAATCACCTTGCCTGGCCCCCAGATGTGCCCGTTCCCGCACTTTGTCGGGTAGGTCCACCACCACGGCAGCGACACATCGTTCACTCGTCTACCAGAACATAAATTCGATAAGATCGCCACCACTTCGGCCCATTCCGTCGCAGCTCAGCGCGCAGACGGCCCGGGAACCTCCTGGGGATGTGGCGAGGGCCGGCATGCGGACATTAGGGTTCGAACGTGGACCGGGAGCAGCGGCGGCAGTACGTCCGCGATCATCGCATTTGCATCTTCGGCTACGGCCGCAAGGAACACGGCCCGGCGATGACCGTTGTCTATTACGTGATGGACGGCGACGACCTGCTGATCTCCACGATGGCCGAGCGTGGCAAGGCCAAGGCCGTCGACCGTAACGGCAAGGTCAGCCTGTGCGTCCTGGATGAGAGGTGGCCGCTGGGCTACCTGCAGGTCTACGGCACGGCCGTGCTCTCCCGCGACCGCGCGCTCGCCACGGACGTCCTCACCAAGGTCATCGGCATCATGGCGGACGAGGAGGTGCCGGAAAGCCGGCGGCCGCAGATCGAGCAGATGGTGGACGACGAGCAGCGGGTGGTGATCAGGGTCACGCCGTACGCCACGTTCGAGACCCCGCCGCGGCACGTCTACCAGATGAGTGACATCGACACGCTCACGCACTTCACCAGCACGTCCATGCCCTGGTAAGACGGGAGAACGCTCAATGACGATCGCTGAACTGCTGGCCGACGCGTTCGGCAGGATCCGGGAGGCCGTGCACGAGGCGGTCGACGGACTGACGCCCGGCCAGCTGGCGTTCCGCCCGGAGAGCGGGTCGAACTCGATCGGCTGGCTGGTGTGGCACCTGACCCGGATCCAGGACGACCACATCGCCGACGCCGCGGGGACCGGCCAGGTCTGGACGGCCGGAGCCAGCGGCTCAACCTGGGCGGACCGGTTCGGGCTGCCGTTCGCGGCCGCTGCCACCGGCTACGGCCAGGGATCGGAGGCGGTGGCCGCGCTCCAGGTTCGCTCCGGCGAGTTGCTGACCGGCTACTACGACGCGGTGCACCAGGCGACGCTCAACTACATCCAGGAGCTGACCGACACCGACCTGGACCGCGTCGTGGACAAGGCCTGGGATCCGCCGGTCACCCTCGGCGTGCGCCTGGTAAGCGTGATCTCCGACGACCTGCAGCACGCCGGCCAGGCCGCCTACCTGCGCGGCATCATCGAGCGCAGCTGACAGCCGGCCGGTCAGCCCCAGAGCGACTCGAGCGCCGCGTCGACCGTCGCGGCCAGGTGGGCCACCCGGGGCACGGCCGGCTCCTTCCCGCGGCCTCCACGACCTCGCACTGCGCCTGCGCCCTGGCGTCGAGGAACCTGCTGATCTGCGCGTAGCCGTGCCGGTCGTCACGGATGCTGCGGTGGATGTGCAGCCGCAGCGGCGCGTACAGGTACAGCTCGTCGCGGGCCCTGGTCACCGCCACGTAGAACAGCCGCCGCTCCTCGGCGAGCCCCTCCTGGCTGCCGAGCGCCATGTCGCTCGGCACCGCGCCGTCCACCAGGTGCGGCAGGTGCACCACTGACCACTCCAGGCCCTTGGCCGAGTGCACCGTGGAGATGATCACGTAATCGTCGTCAAGCCGCGGCTCCCCGGCGAGGTCGGACCCGGACGCCGGCGGGTCGAGCGTCAGCTCGACGAGCGCGTCGTGCAGCGACGGCCGGCTCGACGCCGCGTCGGCCAGCCGTTCCAGGTCGGCGAGCCGCGCCGGGTAGTCCGGGTACCGGGCCTTCAGCGGGTCGGCCAGCGCGGCCAGGATCGCCACCGCCCGGTCCGCGGTCCGTTCTAGATCAGCGGCACCGGCCAGGGCGGTAAACGTCGCCGCCACCGAACCCCGATAACGAGCCGGAACGGTATCCACCGCGGCTGGCCAGCGTTCGAACGGTCTCGGGTCAGCGGGCCGCAACCCGTCGACGATCCGCCGTGCGATCGCGGGCCCGATCCCCTCGTGCAGCCGCACCACCCGGAACCACGCGAGGTTGTCCGCCGGGTTGGCCACGATGCGCGCGGCGGCCATGAAGTCCTTGACGTGGGCGGCCTCGGTGAACCGCAGGCCGCCGTACTTCACGAACGGGATGCCGCGGGCGGTCAGCTCGACCTCCAGCACGTCACTGTGGTGCCCGGTCCGGACCAGCACGGCCTGCTCCCGCAGCAGCCGGCCGCACTCGTGCGCGTCGAGCACCCGCGCGGCGATCTCCCGCGCCTGCGTCGCCTCGTCGTAGCAGCGCACGAGCTGCGGGGTCAGCCCGGTGCCGCGCACCCCGGTCAGCTCGAGCTCCAGCCCGTCGGACTGCGGCCGGACCGTGTTCGCCAGCCGCAGCACCGCGTCCTTGGACCGGTAATTGCGCACCAGGCGGACTACGGTGAGGCCCGGGTAGGCCCCGGCCAGCGCCCGGAGGTGCTCCGGGTCGGCGCCGCGGAACCCGTAGACCGCCTGGGCGTCGTCGCCGACACAGGTCAGGCCGTCGCCGTCCGGCCGCAGCAGCCGCACGATCTCCGCCTGCACGGTGTTGACGTCCTGGTATTCGTCCACCAGCACCGCGTCGAACAGGCCGCGCAGGGCCGGCCCGGCCGCCTCGTCAGCCAGCGCCGCACGCCACAGCAGCAGCAGGTCGTCGAAGTCGACGAGGGCGTGCCGGCGCTTGTGCGCCACGTAGTCGCGGAACAGCCCGGCCAGCTGCCCGGTGAATTCGCGGCACCAGGGGAAGCTCTCCGCCACCACCTCGGCGATCGTGGTCTGGGTGTTCACGCACCGGGTGTAGATGTCCGCGCAGACCTGGGCCCGCGGCGCCCGCCGCTTGACGCCCACCAGGTCGTGGTCGGCGCGCAGCGTGTCGAGCACGTCCGCCACGTCCGCCGGGTCGATCACGCTGAACGCGGGCGGCAGCGAGAACGACTCGGCGTGCGCCCGGATGATCCGGTGCGCGATCGCATGAAACGTGCCGCCGCAGATCCGGTCGCCGGAGCTGGCGTGCCGCTGCGCGACCCGTGCCAGCATGTCGTCGGCCGCGCGGCGGGTGAACGTCAGCAGCAGGATCCGGCTTGCCTCGACGCCCTGCGCGCGCAGCCAGGCGGCCCGGGCCACCAGGGTCCCGGTCTTGCCGGTCCCGGCGCCCGCCAGCACCAGCAGCGGGCCGCTCGCGTGCGTCGCGGCCTGGCGCTGCTCATCGTTCAATTCTTCGAGAACACCGGCCGCTTCGAACATGCACACGAATGTAGCCAGCCGGAATAACCCGGGCCAGCCCCCGCGCCGGCCCCGCGGCGGACCTTTTCGAAGCCGTCGCGTAAATGGTCGATGACACAGTGGGATTGGCCGGTTCCGCTCGTTATGCTGCGAGGGTGACGCCGATCGATCCGCAGGCCGTCCCGGGGGACCGCCGGGTCGGTCATACCCCGGTTGGTTTCATCGTTGGCGTCGCTGCCTGCAGCCTCGTCGCGCTCGGCGCGCTCGCCCTGGTCGCCGCCAGCGGGGCGGTGCCGGCCGGGATCGGGTTAACCCTGGCGCTGCTGCCCATTCCCGTCCTGCTCGCAGCCGTGCTCGCCCTCGACCGGCTGGAACCCGAGCCGCCCGGCAGCCTGGTCTTCATCTTTCTGTGGGGAGCGGGCTCGGCCGCGCTGATCGCGCTGATCGGCGAGCTGGCAGGCAACCAGCTGCTCACTACCCCGGCGCTGCGGCCCGGCGGGTTCGTCACCGCGTCCGCGGCGGCCTCGATCGGCGTGGCCGCGGCAGAGGACACGCTCATGGGCGCCGCCCTCGTCGGGTTGCTGTGGCTGCGCCCGCAGGAGATCGACGGCATCAGCGACGGGGTCGTCTACGGCAGCATGGTCGGCCTCGGCTTCGCGCTGATCGAGAACATCTTCTATTACGCGCAGGCCACCCACTACGGCTTCAGCGACCTGGCCACGACGTTCGTACTGCGCGGCGTGGCATCCCCGGTCTGCCAGGCACTGTTCGCCTCGCTGATCGGCGCGGGCGTGGCGTATGCGGCGACGGTCACCAAGGGCCGCGGCCTTTGGGCGGTCGGCCTGGGCTGGCTCGCCGCCGTGACGCTGCACGCGCTGTGGAACGGCGCGCTGGCTGGGTCGGGCGCCAGGCTCGCCCTCATCTACGCGATCCTGGCCTTCATCGTCGTCCTGCTGCTCCTCGCCATCGTCGTAGACCGGCGGCGCATGATCGCGCTCATCCGCCGCTACCTTCCCGAGTACGAACCGCTCGGCATCCTCACCGAACTCGACATCTCGATGCTGAGCAGCATGCCGCACCGCCGCCAGGCCCGCGCGTGGGCGAGGCTGCACGGTGGTCTCGGCGCCCTGCGGGACATGGCCGAGTACCAGCTCTCGGCCACCGAACTCGGGCTGCTGCACCGCCGCTCCGAGCGCGGCCTCGTCGACACCGATGCCTTCACCCAGCGCCGGGACGTGCTCGTCGTCGGGATGCAGGTCTCGGTCTCAACCTTCACCGGCCGCTTCGCGGTTCCGCCCCGGCCGCCCTGGGCCACGCAGGGCTCTTCCTGCTTCTGGGCGGCGCGGAACCGCCCAACCTCAGCGAGGTCCCGGCCCGGCAGCCGTCCGGATACGCCAGCCCAGGCGGCCCCGGACGTGCCGCCCGACGCCGAGTTCCAGGAACCGTGACGGCCTCACAACCTCGGCGCAGCACTCTCCCGGCATAGCCGCCGGATTCTCCCAGCGAAGAGTCAGCATCGCGGAACTATCGTTTCCAGCGTGGACGAACTGTCGTCATCCAGCGCGCTGCTCGGCGACCCGGCCGCGCTGCGGCGGCGCCTGGCCGAGGACGGGTACCTGTTCTTCCGCGATTTGCTGCCCGCCGCCGAGATGCACGCCGCGGCGGACGGTGTGGCGGCGGCGCTGCGCCGGGGCGGATGGATCGACGCTGGCGGGCTCGCATCGACGGACCGGCGGGCGCTCAACACCGTGGAGGCGCTCGGCGACCCGGCGTTCCGGGCGGCGATCACGAGCCGCGGGTTCAACCGGATTCCCTACCTGGCCGAGCTGCGCCGGACGATCAGGACGGTCCTCGGGCCGCAGGCGTTCTCCTATCCGTCAAAGGTGCTGCGGGCGATCTACCCGGAACGGCCGCCCGGCGTGGCCCGCGGCCGCTACGTGCACCAGGACTACGGCGTCTCCGGGGTGCAGGACATGCTGACCACCTGGGTTCCGCTGACCGACATCCGGTTCAGCCTCGGCGGCCTCGCGGTGCGGCCAGGAAGCCATCTCGGCCCGCCGCTGCGGCCGCGCGTGCTCCGGCCTCGCGAGCGCGGCTGGGCCACCACGGACTACCGCGCCGGGGACGTGATCGTGTTCCACTGCCTGACCTCCCACGCGGCGCTGCCCAACCGGGAGCGGACGCTGCGGCTGTCCGGTGACTTCCGCTGGCAGTGCCCGGACCAGCCGGTACCGGCCCAGCTCGTGCTCGGCCCGGGCGGCCGTCAGTGGGAGATGTTCAGCCGCATGTTCGCGCGCGAGCCGTGGTGGGAGCCGGTTCCAGCCGGCCTTGCCCTCACCCCGCGTGAGCGCCTGGCTGCGGCCCCGCCCGGGCCGTCTCGCTACTTCCCCGTGCACCCCGGCTGGCGCTACTGGCGCCCGCCCGGCGGCGCGGTCCACTGACATGCGGGGGCCGCCCGGGCCCGCCACGCCAAAAACAGCACACTTGGCGGCAAACCGCGCTCATACTTGCCTGCGAGGGCTGCGCCCGCCGCTCATAGGGCGTGGCTTCCTGGCGCACGGAGGAAGATGCCTGATGCCAGCCGAACCGCCCGCGAACGGCGGGCCGGAATCCGACGATCCGATCAGCGCCCGTTATCCCAACACGGCCCGCATCGGAACTACCAGCTCGGCGGCAAGGACAACTTCGCAGTCGACCGGGAGGCGTCCGAGGCAGCCAATGCGATGGTGCGGGCGCTGGGTGTTCCCGCCGGTGCCGCCACCGCCGTCGAGAGCCGCCATCTGCAGCAGCGGATGATTGATTACCTGCTCGGCCAGGGCATCCGCCAGTTCCTCGACCTTGGCTCGGGCCTGCCGAACATGGCCAGCACCCACCAGATCGCCCACCGGGCAGCGCCCGAGGCCCGCATCGTCTACGTGGACGTTGACCCGCTGGTTTCGACTCATGCCGCGGCGCTGGTGGCTGGCGGCAACGTGGTCACGCTCAGAGCGGATCTGCGGGAACCGGAACAGGTGCTCGGCGACACGCGTCTGCGCGGCCTGTTAGACCTTGGCCAGCCGGTCGCGATCATGTTCATGTGTGTCCTGCACTGCCTGTGGGATCGCGAAGACCCGTGGGGCGTCGTCGGCCAGTTCCGGGACGCGGCGGCGCCGGGCAGCTACCTGGCGCTCAGCCACATGACCGGCGAAGCCCACCCCGAGGCGGCCGAAGGCCTCTTTCGGATGACCCAGGAACTGCACTGGAACACGCCGCTGATCTCGCGCGGCCGCGCCGGCATCGCACGCTTCTTCGACGGGTTCACGCTCGTGGAGCCCGGCTTGGTGTCTCCCGCGGCATGGCGGCCCGACCTCGACAATCCGCTGCGTGATCGCGAGGATCCCGATGCCGACGGCGAACCAGTGGTCAAGCTGATCTCCCCGAACCGCCCGGAGACGACCGCGGCATGGAGTGGCACCTGTGCGGGGGGATCAAGGAGAGCTGACGTGCGGCTCACCAGCCGAGCTCGCGGAGGCGCTCGTCGCCGATCCCGAAGTGGTGGGCCACCTCGTGGATCACGGTCCGCCGTACCTCCTCGACCACTTCCGCCTCGGTGTTGCAGATCGCGCAGATCGCGCGACGGTAGATCGTGATCCGGTCCGGCAGCACTCCGGCGTAGCCGGACGCGGTCCGCTCGGTCAGCGGAATTCCCTGGTAGAGCCCGAGCAGCCCGGGCGGCCCCGGGCCATGCTCCACCATGATGGCCACGTTGCTGATCAGGCGGCCGAGGTCGTCGGGCAGCGAGTCCAGCGCTGCGCCGACCATCTCCTCGAACCGCTCGGGCTCCACTCTGATCAGAGGGCGCCCTCCGAGGCGTAGGAGATGACCCGCTCTGCCCGCACCCGCAGCCAGGTGCCCGCCCACTCGCCACGGGCCTGAGCGCGGACGTCGGCCGGCACGTCAGCCGCGGGCACCACGGTCGCGGCGCCCTCCACGATCACCACGACGTGCTCGCCGCGCTCGCCGTGCGTGATCACCAGGGTCGTCCAGGGCTGGCGGCTGACGTTGCGTTCCCGCACGGAATCCTCGGCCACCGGAAGCCAGAAGAGATCATCCCGGTGGACATAGCCCGAGACCACCGCGTGCGGCCGGCCATCAGGGCGGGTGGTGGCAACCACCGCAAATATCCGCCGGTCCAGGTACTCAGCGAGCTGGGCGGCGGTCAGCCGGCGCTCCGGCGGGTAAGCGCCGGCCGTGAGCTTGGTGGCGCGCGCGAACGTCCGGTCCTGCACTGCTGCGAGTGCGTCACTCATGCCACAGTTCTACCGGCCCAGGCGGCGCCCGCCTATTGTTGGCCCGTGGCTGAGCACGCGGCGGAGACGGGGGCGACGCGTCCGCTCCGGCCGACCGCTGCCGAGATCGCAGCCGCCACCGGACTGACCATCCCCGACGTGATCGCGCCCGGTCTGCGGGTGCTGTTCTCGGGGATCAATCCTGGCCTGTACTCGGCGGCCACCGGGTACCACTTCGCCCGGCCGGGGAACCGGTTCTGGCCTGCTCTCTACCAGTCCGGGTTCACCCCCCGCCAGCTGCGCCCCGACGAACAGGAGCAGCTGCTCGGCCTGGGACTCGGCATCACCAACGTCGTCCCCCGTGCCACCGCGCGCGCCGACGAGCTCGCCACTGATGAACTGCGCGAGGGCGGCAGGAAGCTGCTGGAGAAGGCCGAGAGCTTCGGCCCGCGGTGGCTGGCGATCGTCGGCGTCACCGCCTACCGGACGGCTTTCGGGGAGGCCCGCGCCACCTTTGGGCCGCAGGCCCGGACCGCGGGCGCCACCCGATTGTGGGTGCTGCCGAACCCAAGTGGCCTCAACGCCCATAAGTCAGTAGCTCAGCTCGCAGCTGACTTCGCGGAGCTGCGCAAGCAGGCAATGGACTGAGCACGTCTCTAGGCACAGGAGCCACATCCATGGATCTCTATCGGTACCGGATCACCTACAAGGACGGCCGCATCCAGGAGGTCGAGGCCAGCTCGACCAGGACGACCAAGGAGTTCATCTACTTCGAGGATGACGGCGACTGGCTGCTCCGGGTCGCCGCCGACTCTGTGGAGAGCGTCAGCGGCGCGGACGTACCCGAGCCGGTGCGGCCCGGCGCCGGGCAGAGCGAGCTGCGCCGCTGACGGTCCAGCGGCTTAACGCGCACTAGACCGCGGACGGGCTGGCGGTCGGCTTGGCGAGGCAGCGCGCGACCAGCGGCGTGGGTGTGTATGCCCAAGGCCGTGCACGCCCCGATCGCTCCCACTGCGGCGGCGACGTACATGGCGCCGTCGTATCCGCTGGCGACGCTGGCGGAGCCACCGTATCCGCCGGCCGCGGTAAACGCCGTCGTGGTGACCGCGACTCCGAAGGCGCCGCCGAGCTGACGCAACGTAGTGAACAGGCCCGAGGCGACGCCGATGTCGCCGGGTTCGACCGAGCCGACGACGGCCTTCGTCAGCGCGGGCAGGGCCAGGGTGAGGCCGACGGCGAGGAGGACCAGCGGGCCGGCGAGAACAAGGTAGGAGCGGTGCGGCGCGCCGAGCGACGCCAGCGCCGCTATGCCGCCGGCTTGCAGGGTCAGTCCGGTCAGAACCAGCGGGCGCGGCCCGAAGCGGTCGGCCATGGCCCCGAGATCGGGCGGCGGCCAGCAGCGGAACCGCGCCAACCGGCAGCAGGCGCAGGCCGGCTGACAGCGGATCGTGTCCCTGCGCGTTCTGGAAGAACTGCGCGGTGAAGAACACCGCTGCGGTGAGGGAGGCGTTCTGCGCGAAGATCGACGGCATTGCCCGCGCTGAACGCGCCGCTGCGAAACAGCCGCAACGGGATCATGGGGTGTGGGGCCCGCCGCTGCCGCGCCAGGAGCAGCGCCCAGCGCGACCAGGCCGATGGCCAGCGCACCTAGGACCGCTCGGTCAGCCCAGCCCGTTGTAGCCGCCTGGATGATCGCCCACACAATGCCCAGCACCGAGACGATCGCAAGGAGCAGCGCAAGCGGGTCGATCGGGCGCCGTGTTCCCTTACTGTCTGCGACGAAACAGAGGACCGCGCAGACCGCGAGCAGTCCGACCGGCACGTTGATCCAGAAGATCCACCGCCACGAGAAAGCCTGGGTCAGAGCGCCGCCCAGGACCGGGCCCGCCACCGTTCCCAGGCCAGTGACGGAGCCGTAGATGCCCATAGCCCAGCCGCGTCGCTGCGGCGGGAACGCCGCGTTGAGCAGCGCCAGCGCCAGCGGCATGATCACCGCGGCGCCCGCACCCTGGACGACACGCGCTGCGAGCAGCGTCGCGGTGTCCGGGGCCAGCGCACAGGCCGCCGACGAGAAGGCAAAGAGGGCCAGGCCTCCCGCGTAGAGGTTGCGCCGCCCCCATCGGTCGCCCAGCGCCGCGGCGGTGATCAGCAAGACTGCGAAGCTCAGGGTGTAGGCGCTGACCGTCCAGGCCAGCGTGCCGACAGAGGCGTGCAGGCTCGAGTGGATCTCCGGCAAAGCCGTGGATACCGCGAGGAGATCGAGGACGACCATGAACGAGCCCGTCCCGGCGACCCCGAGCGTCCACGCCTGGGTTCGGGTCAGGGAAGGCCGCTCGGGCCAAGATGGTGACGACATCGACGGCTCCTCCGGTGCTGTGGCATGCGCGTTCGCCGCGCCCTTCTCGTACAGACCCCAGAAAGAGCGGTTCTCGGGGCGCCCGATACGGACGCACGCTGGTGTCTGTACCTAAGGGAGCCGGCCGATGAGGTGAGGATGTGATGGTGACGGAGGAATTGCTGGACCGCGCCCGGGCGGGCGATGGCGTCGCGTTCGGGGAACTCACCGAGCCCTACCGCCGGGAACTCCAGCTGCACTGTTACCGCATGATGGGAACTGTCAGCGACGCTGAAGACCTGGTGCAGGAGAGCCTGCTGTCGGCGTGGCGTCGGTGAACGGCTTCCGCGGAAACGCCTCGGTGCGCACCTGGCTCTACCGCATCGCAACCAACCGATGCCTGAACGCGCTGCGCGACCGGGAGCGCCGCCCGCTGTCAGCAGCACCTCCGTCATCCGGCCCCATGCCGCCCGAGCCCAGCGGCTCGGGGAAGTGATGTGGCTCGAGCCGTACCCGGACCTGCTGCTCAGCCTGGCGGGTGACGCCGCGGGTGAACCGGAAGCCCGGATCGAGAGCCGCGAAAGCATTCGCTGGCATTCATAGGCGGTGCAGACGCTGCCCCCACGACAGCGGGCCATCCTGGTGCTCCGTGACGTGCTCGCGTTCCGCGGCCCCGAGGTGGCTGGCATGCTCAGCACCACTGAAAACGCCGTGGCCAGCGGGCTGGAGAGAGCCAGGGCCACGCTGCGAGCACGTACCGATGCCGAGCGCGGCCGCCGGCCTCCGCTCCCGGGCTCGAGCAGCGAGCAGCAGGTCGCTGCTGCGTTCGTGGCGGCATTCGAGAACGGCGACGTGCCCGCTCTGATCAGCCTGCTTACCGACGACGCATGGCTGACCATGCCGCCCTTGCCTCTCGAGTACCAGGGTCATGCCGCCATTGCGGCGTTCTTCATGCGATCTGGATTCCGAGACGGCGAGCGATCGTTCCGGCTCATCCCCACCCGCGCCAACGGACAGCCCGCCTTCGGGCGATACGAGCTGGACCCCCGGACCGGTATCGCACGTGCACACGGGCTGACCGTGCTATCGCTCGACGGCGAAATGATCACCGAAGTTGCCGGCTTCCTCGGCACGAACCTGCCCGCCCGGTTCGGCCTGCCCTCCAGCCTCAGACCTCGCACATCGAGAGCAGCTTGGTAACCGTCGCCCAGTTGCGCGCCGTACCGGTCACCGTGTCGGTCTTCTTCTGGCCGAGCTTCACCAGCGCCGCGGCCAGGTCGCTGCGGCCGTAGCCGTCCGGGGTGTGCAGGAAGATCGTGCGCCCGACGAGCTGGGCGGTGTCGCGGCTGCCCTGCTTGTCGGCGATCTGCTGCGCGGCTGCCACACGTTCGGCGACATCGGGGCCCGGGTCGCCGCTCAGGAACACCGCGTGCACGGCCTTGAGGTTCGGCTCGTCGGGGTATGGGTTGTCGCGCGCCACCCGGGCCAGCTCCTCGCGCGACAGGACCACGACCCGGCACGGAACGCCCAGCGACGCGGCGATCGCCTGCTCGAGGGCCGCCGCCAGCGCGGCCGTATCGGACTGATCGCTGGTGAACACCACGTTGCCGCTCTGGATGTAGGTCGCCACGTCGGCGTGGCCCAGCGAGCCAACCAGCTCGCGCAACTCGGCCATGGCGACCTTGTTGTGGCCGGCCAGGTTGATGCCCCGTAGCAGGGCCACATGAGTAGGCATCCCACCATCCTGCCGCAGCCCGCCTGGCCGCCCTGCCGCAGCCCGCGCCGCCGCCCTGCCGCAGCCCACGCGGCCGCCCTGCCGCAGTCGGCCTGGGCGCCCTGCCGCAGCCCGCCTGGCCGCGCGCTTGGCAGCGAGGTAGGTCTTGATCGTAAAATGCGGGGGTATATCTAGGTGCTAAGGCGGCAGTGACCTGGGGGAACGTGCCGTCGGGGGACGGTCACGATCGGGGGGTCAGTGACGCAATGAGCAAGATTTCTCCTGGGGTGCTCGCCCCGCCGCACGAGATTCTGTCGCCCGACGAGTGGCGGGCGCGGGGCCGCGCCCGGCGCTACCGGGTGCCACGTGCCGACCACGCCGGGTGGGATCCGCCCAAGAACCGTCCTGACCCGGTCGACCTCCTTGAGGAGCAAGCCAAAACACGAGTGTCCGACCTGGTGCCGATCCGCTACGGCCGCATGCTCACCTCGCCGTTCGCGTACTTCAGGGGCGCGGCGGCACCGATGGCGTGGGACCTGGCTCATACCTCGACGACGGAGCTAAAGGTGCAGTGCTGCGGCGACGCGCACCTGCTGAACTTCGGCATGTTCGCCGCGCCGGACCGGCGGCTGGTCTTCGACGTCAACGACTTCGACGAAACGCTCCCCGCGCCGTTCGAATGGGACGTCAAGCGGCTGGCAGCCAGCCTCGCGGTCGCCGCCAGGGACAACGGGTTCTCCGACCGGGACGCAAAGGGAGCGGCGCGCGTCTGCGCGAACAGCTACCGGATCGAGATGGCTCAGTACGCGAAGATGCGGTTCCTGAACGTCTGGTACTCCAGAATCGACGTCGACCAGGTGACCAGTCTCTACGACTCGCTCCAGTCGAAGAAGGCGGTGCGCCGTCGCCGCAAGGACATCAGGAAGGCCCAGCAGCGCACCAGCCTCAAGGCGCTGATGAAGTTCTGCGACCAGGTCGGCGGGGAGTACCGCATCCGCCCCGACCATCCGCTGATCGTCCGCTTCCCCATCGAGCGCAACCCAGCCATGCTCGACGAACTGCGCAGCGCGATCGCGCTGTACAAGGAGACGATTCCGGCCGACCGGCGTGAGGTGCTGCGCCGCTACTACTTCGGCGACTTCGCCCGCAAGGTGGTCGGCGTCGGCTCGGTCGGCACCGAGGCCTTCGTGCTGCTGCTGCTCGGCGACCGCGAGGACGAGCCACTTTTCCTCCAGCTCAAGGAGGCGCAGGAGTCGGTGCTCGCGCCGTACGCGGGGCCCAGCGAGTACAAGCACCAGGGCGAGCGGGTGGCGCGCGGACAGCGGCTGACCCAGGCCGCCACCGACGAGTTCCTCGGCTGGACCAAGGGCATCGCCACCGACGGCAAGAAGGCCAAGGACTACTACGTCCGCCAGCTGCGCGACATGAAGGGCTCCATGGACGTCCCGGCCATGGACGCTGAGCAGCTCAACTACTACGGCCGGCTGTGCGGCTGGGCGCTGGCCCGCGGCCACGCCAGGACCGGCCGGGCGACGGTGATCTCCGGCTATCTCGGCGACAGCAAGGAGTTCGACTGCGCGATAGCCGACTTCGCGCTCGCCTACGCCGACCAGAACGCCAAGGACTACCAGTGCCTGATGGACGCCGTCGCCAACGGCCGCGTCCAGGCGGTGATGGGCCTATAAGGAGCCGCGCTGCACGTGCTCGACGACGTGCCGGATCGCCAGGTCCTGGGCCCGGAGGTGGGCCTGGAGGCGCTCGCAGGCGCGCAGCACGGCCTCCGCGTTCAGGTAGGTCTGCGCTGTGCGCTTATCCGCTGAGCGCCCGATGACCTGCTGCCCGACCATGATCACGAACATCAGCAGCAGCTGCAGCTGGCTGGACAGGAACAGCAGGAACGCGTACGGGTACGGGTCGAACCCGAGCACCTGGCCGGCCACGATCCAGCCGACCTGGAAGATCAGCGCGACGTAGAAGGCCGTCATCGTGGCCACCTTGCTGGTGAGCCAGGCAGCCAGCCTGCCGTTGAATCCGACGTACTCGCCCGCCGTCGTGGGCGGCGCCTCGATCCGCTCCGAGGCCTTGGCCAGCAGCTCCTGGTGCTCGGCGCCCAGGTCCGTGCCGCCGGCGAGCAGGGTGTCCTGCGCCATCAGGTGATTCTGGATCTGCTCGCAGTCGACCAGGATCGCCTCGGCGTCCTCGTAGGTGTCTATGGACCGCCGGTCCGCGCTGCGGCCGAGCACCTGCTGCCCGAGCAGGATGATGAAGATCAGCAGCAGCTGGACAACATTGCCGAGGAACAGGAGGAACGGGTACGGATACGGGTCGAAACCCAGCACGTCCCTGGACCCCAGCGCCATCCAGATCACGGTGACAGCCGCGGCGATGTAAACAGTCCACATCGACCCGATCCTGGCCGTGATCCAGGCTGCCAGCCGCTCGTTGAACCCGCTCGCCTCGTCGGCGTTGCCGGGATCCTGGCTCCGCCTGGCGTGCGCCCGCGGATGGCGGACAGCGGTGTACAGGCTCATGACCAGCCCCCCTCGTGTCCCCGTTACCCGGGGCTGAGCTGGGCGTAACCCGTCTCGATCGCCGGTTCCAGCCCCTCCACAGGCATGGGCCACCTCGCGCCGCCAGCCTCGGCCGCCTTGCTGGCCGGTACGCCGTCGCCGTGGAGCTCCCGGATCAGCCCGGCCACCATGACAAGCAGCTGCTGCTGCGCCCGCGCGAATTCGGCGCCAACCGGGGCGCCGTGCCCGGGCACCAGGACGTCGCCGTCGCCAGCCAGGGCCAGCAGGCGGGACACGGTATCCGGCCAGTCCATCGGGAAGCTCCCGGCGCCGTAGCACGGCGGCCCTGACTCCTCGATCACGTCGCCGACCAGCCACGCGGCTGCGTCCGGAATGCGCAGCAGCAGGTCGTTATCGGTGTGGCCGCGGCCCAGGTAGAACATGTCGACGGCCCGGTCCCCAAGATCAAGCGTGTGCCGGTCGCCGACCAACTCGGTGGGCGGGGTGATGACCACCTCGCGCCACTCTTCCACCGGCTCCTCGCCGTTGGCGATGCACTCGGCGAGCCCAGGCCGCTCGAACCGGTCCAGGAATGCCGGGGCCAGGACGTGGCCGTAGATCGGCACGTTCAGGTCCGAGCCGGGGCCGAACCGCTGGTTGCCGAAGCAGTGGTCGAAGTGCGCGTGGGTGTTGATCACCCAGCGGACCGGCTGGCTACCGAGTTCCCGCAGGTCGGCGCGGATCTCATCGGCCTGCCGCGGCGACCCGCGCGTGTCCACCACCACGAGCCCGTCCGAGCCGCGGACCACGCAGACGCTCACGTCCAGTGGGTTGTACCGCCGCTGGAAAACCCCGGCAGCCACCTCATTCCAGCCCACGGCAAGGAATCTACCCGGTTTGCGAGCAGGCGCTGGCGAGCTGGTGCAGCGCGAGTTCCAGGAGCGGCCGCAGCGGCACCGGCGGGTCGGCCGCGTACCAGCGCCTGATGGCCACCTGGGATGCCGCGATGACGGCGCCGGCCAGGATCTGCGGATACATGTCGCCCTCGACGCCGGTTCCGGTTCGCTCGGCGATCGCCGTGGCCAGCGCGTTCTGCTGGGCGAGGTTGACTTTCAGGTACTCGCCGCGCATCGCGGGCGCCTGCAGTACCCGCCCGAGCGCGGTCATGGTGTCCCTGCTGAACGCCTGGTCGGTGTTCTCGTAGTGCTCGAGCACCGAGCAGGTGAGCGCTTCCCACAGCGGCTCGCCGGCCTGCCGCTGCAGCAGCGACGCGCCGATCCGGTAGGCCCGGTCCGCCCCGATCGCGGCGACCGCCTCGTACTTGCTGGTGAAGTAGTTGCGGAAGGTGCGCAGCGCCACGTTCGCCTCGGCGGTGATGTCCTCGATCGTGATGTTCTCGAGTCCCCGTTCCATGGCCAGCCGGAGCGCGGCATCGCTCAGCGCCTTGCGCGTGGCGAGCTTCTTGCGCTCCCGCAGACCGGTCATCCGGTTAGCCTAAGACTAATCGTGCCTTTAAGGCAAATTTGCCTTTACAGCATCAATCTGCGACAGTGGCCGCCATGGAGACCGCGAATGCCACGACGACCGCGGACGTGGTGATCGCCGGCGGCGGCCCCACCGGGCTGATGCTCGCGGCCGAGCTCCGGCTGGGCGGCGCCGACCCGGTGGTGCTCGAGCGGCTGCCGGAGATCAGCCAGATTCCGAGGGGCAACGGCCTGATCGGCCAGATCGTGCCGACGCTGGACTACCGCGGCCTGACGGACCGGTTGCGGGCGGAGGCCACGTTCACCGGGCCGGTGCCACAGTTTCCGTTCGGCTCGGTGCCACTTGACCTTTCCCGGCTGAGCCCGGGCCCACTGCACATCATGGCGATACCGCAGCGGCGGCTCGAGCAGGTGCTCGACGACTGGCTTCGGGGGCTCGGCGGCGGCGTCCGGCGCGGCCACGAGGTGCTGGCGGTGTCGCTGCCCGAAGACGGCTCGCCGGTCACGGTGGACGTGCGCGGCCCGGAGGGCGACTACCAGCTGCGCACCAGGTACGTGGTGGGCTGCGACGGCGCACACAGCCTGGTCCGCAAGCAGGCCGGGATCGGCTTCCCCGGCGTCACGTCGTCGGAGACCTCACGGATCGGGCGGGTGCTCCTGCCCACGGTCAAGACCGCGGCGGGCGGCGAAACGGCTGAAGTGCCCGGTGTCGGCCGGGTGCGGCTGACGCTGACCACGCAGACGCCGCGCGGTGCGTATTCGCTCGCGCCGCTCACCTCGCTGGACAAGACCGCCCGGCCTGGCATGTTCATCGTCTACACCAGGGAGGACGACCCTGCTTCCAGCCCAGCAGACCGCAACGCCCCGATGACCCTCGACGAACTGCGCGAGAGCGTCCGCCGTGTGCTCGGCACCGACCTGCCGATGAGCGACCCGCAGTGGCTGACCCGGACGGTAGGCAACAGCAGGCAGGCCGAGCGCTACCGTGCGGGCCCGGTGCTGCTGGCGGGCGACGCGGCCCACATCTTCGGCGCCGGCGGGTCGCTGAACGTCGGCCTGCTCGACGCCATCAACCTCGGCTGGAAACTCGCCGCGCAGGCCGCCGGCTGGGCGCCGGACGGCTTGCTGGATTCGTACCACGCCGAGCGGCACCTGGCCGGGCAGCGGGCCGTGCTGCAGACCAGGGCGCAGAAGGCGCTGTCGGCCAGCGGCGAGTACGCAGAGGCGCTGCGGGGCCTGTTCGGCGAGCTGATGCAGCTGCCCGAGGCCGTGCGGCACGTCGGCTCGATCATGGAGGGTTCCGACGTCCGCTACGAGATGCCCGCCGGCCAGGGCCGGCCGCATCCGCTGACCGGGCAGTTCGCCCCGGACCTGCGGCTGGACGGCGGCGCCACGCGGCTTGCCGAGCTGGTCCGGCCCGCGCGCGGCGTGCTCCTCGACCTCACCGGCTCCGAGACGATTCGCCCGGCCGGGCCGGTAAGGCCGGTACCCACCGCCAGCGACGCCCTGGCCAGCGCTGCCTCGCCCTGGCGCGACCGGGTCGACCTGGTGACCGGCCGCCCCGTGTCCGAGCCGCCGCCCGCCGCGGCGATGCTGATCCGGCCGGACGGGTATGTCGCCTGGGCGGTGGGCACGGACACCGGCGACCTGGCCGGCGGGCTGCCCGAGGCGCTGCGCACCTGGTTCGGGGCGCCCGCCTAGTGCTCGATCGCGCGGATCTGAACGGTCGCGGTGGCGGCCGCTACGACCTGGCCGGATTCGTCGAGCAGCTCACCGGCCAGAAACCCCATTGACCTGGTGCGGCCGGTCACCCGGCCCCGCCCGGTGAGCCGTCCCGGGCGGGCCGGCCGCACGAACTGTACGTGCAGATCGGTGGTGAGTGAGAACAGGCCGGGATCGAGCGACGCGACCAGCGCGGGCCCCATCGCCTCGTCGAGCATCGCGGTCAGGAAGCCACCCTGGATCACCCCGACGGGGTTCAGGAACCGCTCATCCGCCCGGTACGCAACCTCGATCGTCCCGGCGTCAGGGTCGATCGATACCAGTTCCCACCCGAGCAGGGCAGCCGCCGGAGGCAGCGGCGCCCGGCCTTCCATCACGTCCCAGAACGGTCCTTCGCGACTCATGGCCGCACCATAGCGCGGGTACCGACCGTTCCGGTTAGCCCATCCGTGATGGCGTGGGATGCTCGGGGCGTGTCCGATCTCGAGATCCTCCGCGGCCGCATGCGGCAGTTCGCCGACGACCGGGACTGGGGCAAGTTCCACGATCCGAAATCGGTGCTGCTGGCCCTCGTCGGCGAGGTCGGCGAGCTGGCGGAACTGTTCCAGTGGCTGCCCGCGGCCGACGCCCAGGAGCTGGCCCAGCACGAGCCGCTCCGCACCCGGGTCGGCGAGGAGATGTCTGACGTCCTGCTGTACCTGGTTCTGCTGGCCGACGTGATCGGCATCGATCTCGCCGAGGCCGCGCAGGCCAAGATGGACGACTCCGAGCGCCGCTTCCCGCCTGGCCCGTCAAAGGACTAGCTCCCGGCCAGTTGAAGGCGGCCGTTCAGCGCGTTGCGGGTATAGAACCTGTCGGGCCGTAACAGTCATCGGCCCCGGACGCCCTTCCGCCAGAGAGATCCGGCCCGGGCCCGCCTCTTCGCACGTTTTGGGTGCGGTAGGCCGCTTGCTTCATCTGTGTACAGAAGATCAGTTAACGGGGGAAACGATGATTCCGGTTAAGACCAGGCCGGGGCGCCCTGGCGAGGACGCCATCACCAAATACGCGAGGCAGACCCGCAATGCCGCGGTCACACTCGCCGTCCTGGCATGTGTCGCAGCGCTCATTACCCTGATAGCCGCGGTGGTAGCCGTGTCGGCGATCAACCGGGTGGGCAGGACCTTCCAGAACGGCTTCGGCAATGTCGGCGGCAGCAATTGCGTAAGCCAGGGCGGCACCAACCCGAACTGCTGAGCGGCGCCGCCCCAACTCGTCGGTGGGCTGCAGCGGCTAGGTGCGCCCGGCACCCCTAATACGGTAGTAGGCCGTGGGCTCCCAGTAAGCAGTCGATCCCGTCCACCCAATCGGGACGCCAGAGGTATCGGCGCCGAACGAGACGTTTGGGTTGTCGACCATCTCGACGTGCCCTGGCCCGAAGAATGCCAGGTCGCCGCGTTTCGCCTGAGAACGGGTGATCTGGACCAGCAGCGGGCTGTCGAGCATTTCGTAGGTTGTCCTCGGCAGCTGAATGCCTGCCTGCAGGTAGGCCTCATAGACGAGTCCGGAACAGTCATAGCAGGATGGCCCGTCTCCACCCCAGCAATACGATTTGCCCGCCTGTGCGACGGCGTACTCGTAAGCGATGACCCGCAGGCGGACCCCGCCATCAGCGGTCGCGGCGTGGGCTGGCCCGGCGAAGGAAAGTAGCGACGTCAGGAGAGCGCACACCATGATTACGAACTTGCGGTGGACCATCTGGCTTCGTTGCCCCTTCATTGTTCGTGAGTTGGACTCGATTCCTTCAGGGGCTAGGGCCTTCCTTTCCCGCCGAACGCATGCCGGAACCAAATAACGCCACGATAACAAAGGTCAATATGCTTTCTTGACACATCGTTTGCGCATCACCGAGCGTTACAGAAATTATTAGCGGCCCACGTTTGGATGGCTGGATCCTGTGCCGCGAAGCGCATATTGATGCCGAACCGGACGCCGGGCATCAATGGTCGATTAGGGAAAGATCTGCTTCGTCACTATCGGTCCGCTTCGCACGATTGTGGCGCACCAGCCAGGTAAGGCGGCGTGGTGAAGATGGGCTACTTTCGGCTCAAGCGCCGGATTGGCACCGTGTCAGCCAGCGGCGAGTGTCGCGCCGTTATCCACGCCATATTCGCACCGTTTCGGGCGACTCGCCCCGCGCCCTAGCGGGCCAAGTCGGCGGATCGGTCGTTGCCGCGTGCCTGCTCCAGTGCTCCGGACTCCTTGATGTTGCGCGGCCACCGCAGGTATTCCGCGACCGGCGGATCGGGCGGCAGAGGGGACCGTGCTGCGCTCCGGCCGGGTCGGGCGGCAGCGGGGAAGGGTGCCAGATGTTTCGCATGACGAGACACCTCACAAATCTGAGCCGATGACCGTCTCGGGGACGGACTGCACCGCAAGCAACAAGGTTTCTATCGTGATCCGATATAAATTTATCAGCGCCGTGACCAGCAGTTAATAAATGATCTTTATATCCTGCTGCGACATTATCTGACTGAGCGTTCCGGCTCTCTCGTCGAGCAGGCGCGTGCGGGTCAGTTTTAACGCAGACGGCCGGTCTCGCGCCCGCCAAGTGTCTTGCGCAGGTGCAGCGTCCGCTGCATCCGCTGCCGGCCGCGCTGCGCCAGCACGCGGGTCATGCTCCGGGCATCAACGTCGCGCAGGGCGTCCGCGGTCTTCAGGCCGGCCACACCGCCAGCGCGGAAGGCTCCGACGACCGCCTGGACCGCCGCGTCGGCCGGGAGCATCGGCGGCGCCTGTTCGGCATCCGACTCCGGCAGGTCGCCGAGCGAGGAAAGGTCACCGATGACCGGCACGCCGAGCGCCGCGATGTTCTCAGCCATTTCGGCGCCAATCTCGGTCGCCCGCTTGAGAGCCCACACCGGGGTTGCGATCCGCGGCTCGCCAGGCTCCGGCTGGCGCGTCTTCATCTGCTGGACCGCGCCGTACCGCACGAACCTGGCGTAGTGGCGGCTAGGCCACTTCCGGCGCCTGAATTCCTCGTTGAGCAGCCGCACGACCTCGGCTTCCGCGAGGGTGAGGGATCGGTTTGCCGCATTTGCGCCCGGCACCAGGAACCCGCGCTGCAGGCTCAGCATCGATTCGAAGGTGCGCAGCAACATCATCCGGTCGTCATCGTCCACCACCACGACGGTGAGGTTCTGCGCTGCCTTCATCCAGCGAGCGACGAGCTCGTCGTGACGGTGGCGGCGCCAGAAACCGGGGGTCGGCGTGTCCGGCGGGTCCTTGAGTATCCCCTCGAGCCACTCCAGGTAGGGAAAGCGGTAGCCGTTTTGCAGATACTGCTGCCACTGCGACGGCAAGATCCTGGTGAGCGGGCGCAGCGTGACCACCACGTGCACCTGTGGGCCGCCCAGATCCCTGACCACGCGGCAGGCCGCGGCGTCGCTGGCCTCGGCGAGGAACTCACTGCTCACCACCACCCGCTGATCGCGCGCGGCCGTTACCTCGCGAACCAGTAAGGCCCAGTCGGCCATGTCGGGGTCGGGCTCACCGAACAGGGTCGGCTGGCCGGTGACCGCGAGCATTGCCCGCAGCGGCTGCTTGCCGGTGCCGGGGTAGACGACGCCCTGTGCGGCCAGCCGCCCCCGAGCCAGGTGCAGAGCGTCCTGGATCATTGTTGTGCCGGTCTTGTGCGGACCGATGTGCAGGAGGCGGGCGCCGGCCTGCAACTGCAGGTCGTCCGCGACCATGGATCTCCCCCCGCTCCCGGCGAGCCCGCCCCGACGCGATCCGGGCGACCGCCCCGATGCCTGTTTGAGTAAACGGAGAGTAATGGAAAGGTCACTGTGACGCACGGCTTTGCTCGAGGTGCGGTGGCGCAGCGACGCTTCTGAGTCCGTATATCCACAGATGACCCGGGCCGTAGCGGAGGGAATCCAGGCTCCCGGGCACCGTAGTGCGACTGCTGCCGACCGACCACTGGTCGTTGGATGCCTGTCTACGATGACGGGACATATGCGGATGCGTGAGGAAGGGAGCTGACCGTGCCGAGATCGTTCGACCGGCCAGACCAGCCTTCCGTGCCCGACCAGTCGGACGCGATCGAGACGCCAAGCCGGTTACGGCCGGCGTCCTCGCAGCATGATCTGTCTGCAACGCTCGACCGCGCTGACCAGACGGAGTTAGCGGACTCGGGGCGATGGTCAAAGGCCGGTCTGCGCCAGCGCCTGGAACACCTGCCGCCCGGTCATCCGAGCTCACTGCGCAGCGATGATCCGGAAAGCGAAGCTCGCGGCTTCATGGAGCCCGAAAATGCCCGAATCTCCAGCGGCGAAGCCGACACGATCAAACAGAACTACTGGAGTGAGGTTCCCAGGTTCCTCCAGGCCTGGGCTGACCACGTGCGCAGGTGGCCCGCCGAGCGAGTGACCCTAGAGGTGGACCGGTCTGGGGATCCAGCCGGATCTTGGCGGGCAGACAGCACCCGGTACCTGAACCCGGAGCAATACACGCAGATCAAGGAAGAGGTCGGCCAGGTGCGAGAGAAGCAAGGACCGTTGACAGAACGCATCGGTGAGGTCCAGGAGGAGAATGCCAGCGGAGGCTGGCTAGAAGGCCTCGACCACTGCCTCAAGGGCAGTGACCGGATAAAAGAAAAGGTCGCCGAAATACTCAAGCGAATGCCAGGAAAAGAAATTTCCGAAATCGTGCGCGAGCTTCCCGATGCAATCCGCTATACCTTCTGCTTTGAACCTGGCACATACGCCTCCGGTTATTGGGACATTAGGCGGCGCATGGAGGAGCAAGGCGACAGAATGATCTACAGCAAGAACCACTGGCGTGATGATCCAGAGTACAAGGGGATCAACACTCGATGGGTGACGCCGGAAGGCCAGATGTTTGAGGTGCAGTTCCACACGCCAGAGAGCTACCACGCCAAGCAGGAGGTGACCCACAGCTCCTACGAGCGGCTACGCAGCCCTCTGACCCGGGATGATGAGCGTATGGAGTTACGGTCGTTTCAAGGGGAGGTGTGCGGGTGGATCGGCATCCCTGACGGCGCAACGGCCATCCCGGACTACCAGCGGAAAGGCCAGAGTTAGATGCCGGACAAGATCACTTACTACGCCATCATCGACGGATCGGCGACCGTTGACAGACCAGGCGGCCTACTGAGGCGACTCGAGTTCGATGGCGACGGCTTCACCGATGAAGGCCTGCGTCAAGACTTTAGCTGGGATTTCACACCGCTGATCGTCGAATGGGAGCGTAGCGACTTCAGCTATGAACTAGTCGAGGTCAGCCACGAGCAGGCCAGCAAGATCATTGAATACTTTCGGGAGAAGTGGGGGCCGTTTGGCCAGCCCGTGGACTCGTGACTCCACCGCTCACGAGAACCGAGGCCGCAGGGCACGCCTACCTCTGTGCCCGTGAACCTCGGCACAACGGCTGACCGAAGTTCAGGCCGCAGTGCTAGGGTTTTTCATTCCGTTCGACGTGGCGGCGTTACGCCGCTGATCCCAAGATCCCCCCTGCGCCAAGGAGCTGGTTGGTGTGGGCCTGCGCTTCAACCCGCCGCCAGGGTGGCCGCCAGCGCCCGAGGGCTTCACGCCCCAACCCGGATGGCAGCCAGACCCCTCTTGGCCGGAGCCACCCGCCGGCTGGCAACTGTGGGTCGAGGATGACCAACCGACTGCCGACTCGTCGCAGGCGATAAATCAGAACACGCCATACGGGATCCCCGGGCTCCCCTACGGCGCCCCAACTGGTGTTGCGGGCCAGCCGCAGGGAACCGGCCCGACCAGTGGCTGGGCGATCGCCTCGTTCGTACTCGGCCTGCTGAGCGTGGTCGTTCTCAGCGCGATCTTCGCCTTCATCGCGTTGCGGAAGATCAAGCGACTCGGGCAGCGGGGCAGGGGCCTCGCGGTCGCCGGCCTCGCTTTGTCGGGGTTTTGGGTCGTGGTCCTGGTGGCGGCCATCGTCGCCGCGAACGTGGGCAAGGCGACCCGGTCGGCCACCACCGGGGTGATCACGCACCGAGGCCACATGAATGCCTTCTCGCTGAGGGTCGGGGACTGCTTCGATAACCCGACCGGCGCGCACACCGTCAACACGGTCACCGCCATCCCCTGCGATCAGCGCCATAACGCGCAGATCTACGCCAAGTTCAAGCTCGCGGGGTCTGACCTCAGCTACCCGGGGGCCGCCGTGGTTGCAAAGCGAGCGCGCAGCGGCTGCAACGCCCGCATCGGCAGCGTCGACAAGGCGACAACCACCGGCGCCATGACGATGCGCATCCTGCTGCCGGAGGAAACCTCCTGGATTGCGGGCCATCGGACCGTGAGCTGCATGATCGTCAATCCCACGGCGACCCTCACGACCTCGCTGCTGAACTCGACGCCCGGGGCTGGCTGAGCCCGCCACCGCCACCGCCGCACTGAGGGCTTGACCTGCGCATGCGGTAGGTTCTGTGACCTAACGTCACGGGTATCCGGATTACAGCGGGATGGGGGTGTCATGGCGCGGCAGCAAGCACCGCTGCCACGCCATGTTCGGACACTGCTTGGGCTCGTGTGCGCGCTCGTGCTCGTCGACACGATATTTTTCACGGCGCTGACCCCGCTGCTGCCCCATTACACCCACATCGCGAACCTGTCCAAGGCCGGCGCCGGGCTCCTGGTCGCCGCCTATCCGGCCGGCACCCTCGTCGGAGCACTGCCTGGCGGCCTGATCACCTCCCGCTTCGGCGCCAGGCGGGTCGCCGTGGCAGGCCTGACCCTGATGAGCATCTCAACTCTGCTCTTCGGCTGGTCGTCCGCTGCGGTCGCGCTCGACGCCGCCCGGTTCGTCCAGGGTCTGGGCGGCGCGTGCACCTGGGCAGCGGGCCTGACCTGGCTGGCCACGGTCGCCCCGGCGGAACGGCGCGGGGAGATGATGGGCCTGGCGCTCGGCGCTGCGGTCGGGGGCGCCCTGTTCGGGCCCGTGGTCGGGGCGGTCGCCAGCCAGGTCGGCACCGGCCCGGCGTTCTCGGCCGCCGCGGTGGCCGGCGCCGCGCTCATCGTGACCGCGTTCCTGGTCCCGGCCCCAGCCCGCGCGAAACCTCAGGGACTGCGGGCGGCCTGGCCCGCGATCCGAGACCCCCACGTGGGAGCCGGCATGTGGCTGACCATGCTCGCTGGCGTCGCGTTCGGGGTAATCGATGTGCTGGCACCGCTGCGGCTGAGCAGGCTGGGCGCTTCGGCCCTGGTCATCGGGGCGACTTTCCTGGCATCGGCAGCGATCGAGGCGGGACTGTCGCCGCTGGCCGGCCGATTGTCGGACAGCCGCGGCGAACTGGTGCCGGTGCGGCTGTCGCTGGTCGCCGCCGTCGTCGTCAGCCTGCTGGCGCCGGTGCTGGCGCCCGCACCGTGGCTGATCGCGCTCCTGATCGTCGGAATGCCCGCGTTCGGGACGATGTTCGCCCCGGCCACCGCGTTGCTCAGCACGGGGGCTGAGCGGCTGGGGTTGAACCAGGGCCTCGCGTTCGGCCTGGGCAACCTGACCTGGGCCGCCGGGCAGGCCGGCGCCTCCGCGGCGAGCGGGGCCATCGCCCAGGCGACGTCGGACTTCGTCCCGTACGCGTTGCTCGCCGCTGCGTGCCTGGCCACACTGTTCACCCTGCGGCCCAGCCGCTACCCCCGGGTGCCGCGCGCGAGCGGCGACCCGGCCGAGCAGGAGCCGTGCGCGGAAGATGCCTGATAGTGCCGTGCTGAACGGCGGCCTGCTGGAGATCCGGTTTTCGCCGCCATTCGCACGGTCTTCAGAGCTTTTCGGCTCCGGTTCGCGATGCATCTGCGGTGGTTAGACCGTAAACCTAGAGCGCACAGCCCACCGGACAACGGGGAGGGCGCGGTGGCCCTCTGCCGCGGGTCATCGCGCCGCCGCGCGCCAGCGGTCCAGGTGCAGACCGTGGTCAGACCCCGGCCGTGCGGGCTGACCAGGCATTCAGTCGGCTGCCGGTATCGGGGAGAAACCTCGAGATCACGAGATCATCTGCCATGGCAGAATTGTCGGGTGACTGACGATCCCGACGACGGCGCCGTCGAGGCAATCGCCATGGAACTCGCCGCCTGCCGCCAGCGCGGTATCGAGCGGCTGGACGTCAGCTCGCACAACCAGACTGCGGTGCAGATACCCGTGCTACAGCGCCTGGCCGGCGAATACGTAATGGTCAAGCAGCTTCACGCGCATGGCAGGATCCAGCAACTCAAGTTCCTCTTCCGTGACGCTATAAAGGCCTTCGCCGTAGAAAACGAAGGCGACGCGCTGCTCGTCGGCGACCTGTTCTTTGGTGACTCCCTGAACAGGGTGACCAAGAGCGCGGGCGAGCTACTCGACCTGGCACGAAGGAAGTCGGGCTACCGGACTGAGGCCCTCTTCAGGCAGGTCAGGAGGACGGCCTTTGCGGAATTTGCGCGGTTCCTGCCCGACTTTATCGAGGACGCCAAGCTAGGAAACGCAAGGAACGCAAGGCCGGGCGCCGCGGCGGCCGGAAACGTATCGGTGCTTCCCGAGCTGACGACGCCCGCCTATTACGAGAGCGCGCCAGATCCTGAGGTGCAGCGCCAGGAGGCGGAAACCGGATACGTCGTGAATGGCGAGCACTTCACCCGGCTGCTTGCCGAGGCCGCGAACGCGACAATCGTGGGGTTCACGAACGAGAAACTGGCCTCGATGCTGCGGACGGCCCTGGACCGCAAGCGCGCCGCGCTGCAGAAGCCCGACGCCTGCTGGGACTCCCTCCGCATCGTGTTCCTGAGCGACAAGCTGCTCGACCTGGTCAACGACGAGCGCAGGGAATACCCAAGCCAGGAGGAAGCCCTGCGCAGGCGCCGCGAGGCGGCAACGCACGGCCGAAGGACGGTCAGCGTCTTCCTCCGCGGCCTGCCGGTCGGGCGGTGGACGACCTATGAGTCGAACTACCTCCCACCGCTGGTCGGCACGCTCTTCGAGATGCCGAACGGCCGGCGCATTGTGCAGCTGCTGATCCGCCGGCCACAGCGAGCAGCCGAAGATCATCTCTACCTCCAGATGGAGGACACCCAGGGACACTACTTCTCGGCCGCGTTCGAGGAGATCGTGCACAGCAGCGTGGACGACAACAAGGTGGTCCCGGTCGGCTCGCCCGCCGCGGATGCGCCGGGGAGGTTTCACGTCGCCAGCACCCGCTATCGCCAGAATGTGCTGAAGGACGGCTCCCGCGCGTCCGGCTGGCTGCCGCTGGTGCTCGTCATAACGTGGCGGGCACGCGGCGGGCGCGCGGAGCCGCTGCTGCAACTGCGAACCCAGCTGAACGCCTCCCGCGAGCTGGACCGGCTCAGTCACCCGTCCGGTCACATCCTGGAGGATGACCGCGGACGGCAGCAGAATTTCGGGCTGGAGGATGCGGTCCCGCTCCGTGCCGCCCGGCGCCGGGTCCAGATGGAGACGAGCGAGGAAGATAGCGGTACGCTGCGGCCTTTGGGTACCAGCAGGTACATCCATCCGGACAAAGAGAACCTGTTCTTCTTCGTCTACAGCTGCGAGTTCCCGGAAGGCTTTCAGCTTTCCTGGGAGGCCGAGATGTCTTCGGTATCCGTGCCCGAACTGCTCTCCATTAGAGAGAACCAGGCCTTGCGCCTCGCGCTGCAGCTTTGCGAGTCGCCTCCCGCACGCGGAAAGGCCCGGACGGATGCTTTCGAGATTGCGGCTCTCAATCTAACCCTGCACGGGCATCCCGAGCTGGCCCGGCACATGATGAACGCCGGATCCCGCGGCCCGGCGGGAATTGTCAGGATCGCGCCAGAAATTCGCGATCTCGAAGAGCGAACCAGGCAAACCTGGTCCGGGCTGGAACAGAACGAAGTTGCGCTAATGGGTCTCTCCGGCCTCCAGTACAGAGAATTCTTTTCACTCCTGCTGCCCTATTACGAGAGTGTCGGCGTGACCGGGGCCGCCGACCACCTTAGAATTATCAGAGAAGATGAAAACGCGCGCCGAGCCGTCGCGCGGCTGAATGAGCTATATCGCGATGAAAGCGTCATGGAGTCAATTCTCCTCGAACTGTGACGGTGATCAGATGCCGTACATCCTGGCCGTCCACACCTGAATGCACTTCTCACGAGGTGGCTATGAATGACCGCATGCGCGTGCGGGACTACTTCGACGGCGTGTACTCCACCCACGACCGGTTCTGGTGGCACGAGCCAGGCCGGTACGAGCTAGACCCAAACGCCTATCCCTATTCCCTGCTTACGCAGCAGACCCTGCGACTGCTCGAAGGGCGCCCGCATGGGCGCGCGCTCGACCTCGGGGCAGGCGAGGGCTCCGACGCGATCCGCCTGGCGCTGCTCGGCTACGAGGTCCACGCCGTGGAAGTAAGCAAGATCGGCGCCAAAAAGATCAAGAACTTCGCGCAGGAAGCCAAGGCCAAGCTGCGCGTCACCGCGGCCGACATCCGGGACTTCACGCCCGACGGGCAGTATGACGTGGTCGTCTGCAATGGCGTGCTGCACTATGTCAAAGACAAGAAATCCGTCATCTCGCTCATGCAGAGTGCCACCTCCCCCGGCGGGGTGAATGTGATCTCCCTGTGGAGCACATTTACCCCGGTCCCGGACTGTCACGAAATCGTTCCGGTCTACTGTGACGACGAGCAGGGCGAGGTGACCAGCAGCTACCGCGACTGGACGACGGAGTTCATCTACTACGACCGAAACAAGGCGGAAACCGCGCACTCCGACTTGCCGGCCCACAACCACAGCCACCTCAAGCTGATCGCTACCAAGCCCCGAGCCTGATCCGCATGCCGTGCGGCGTGCGATCTCGCTCCGATTTCACACACATTTTCGTTCACTTTCGGTCGGCTTCGGCGTTAGTCGGCTGCGGCTCGGCTCCTCTTCACAGTTCTTTCTTGCCAACGTGAAACCACGGTCAGTGGCGGCACGGAACGGGGAAGCGACGGTGAGGACGATGAGGCAGTTCAACGGCGTGGACAAGACAGCGGCACAGCGCAACCACGCTGGCCAGGCTGCGAATAACCAGCGGCGCATGGGTCCGGCCAGCAGGGGCAGCCGGGCCAGGGAGGGCAGCCCGGCCGACGGAGGCAGCCCGGCCGACGGAGGCAGCCCGGCCGACGGAGGCAGCCCGGCCAGGGAGGGCAGCCCGATCAGCGGGGGCAGCCCAATCGGCCGGGGCCGGCCTGAGCAGCCCGGAGGGGCGATTCCTGGCCAGCGCGGGCAAGCCCCTGAGCCGGCTGATCTCGGACCTGAAGGACCGGTGGGCGGCCGCACTGGTGCGGGTCAGGGGCACCGCGGCCGCCCTGGAGCACGCGATCGCCACGGCCAGCGAGCGCCGGGCGCACCACCGCGGTGGCGACCGCCCATGGCTGCTGCGGCTGGCCATCCCGCTGGCCACCGCAGCCGAGGCGCTGACGGCGTTCGTGGCCATGGAGGTCCTGGTCTCGACCACCGGGCTCGCCTTCGGCTTGGCCGCCATGACCGCCCTGGTCGGCGCGGCCATCGCGTGCATCATCGCCAACCGGCGCCTGCACCGGCTGGCCGTGCCGGCCTCCGCAAGGGCTGCGGAGATCGCGTTCGTCGTTGTGCTGACCCTGCTGCGGTTCGTGAGCCTGGACGTGCAGAGCTCGGACGCGCTGGCCGCGCTCGGCGGCGCGGCGCTGGCCGCCCTGATCAGCGCGGTCGCGCTGCTGGCCATCGAAGAAGTCGTGGTCGAAACCGACACCTTCGGCGTGTTCCTGAGCCGGGTGCGGGTGTCGCTGCGCCGCCGCCAGTCGGTGCGCGCCATGTCCCAGCTCGCCAGCTGCCAGGCACGGCTGGACACCACCGGGCAGAAGTTCGAGCAGCATTTCCTGGACTTCCTGCTCAAAGCCGAAGGGTTCCCGCTGGCCGAGGCGGAGCAGCGCGCCAGCGCGCTCAGGATCGCGATCTGCAGGACGGACCAGATGGGCGCGGCAGCCGGGAGCGGCTCATGAAGCGCGCGCTGATCGGAATAGCCGCGGCGGCCGCGGCCATCGCGGTCGCGCTGGCTGGGTGCTCGCCGCTGACCGAAGTGGTCACCATGCAGGGTCGCTCGGTCCCGGCGTGCGGGCACCCGGACGGGGTGGTCCTGATCGTCGGCGCGCACCGGGACGCCCCGGCGCCGTCCGCGCTGGCTCCGAAGGTCGCGTGCCTGGTGGGCGCAGCGATTGAGCACGGGAAGCCGGTCATCCTGGTCGACGCGACCGGGCAGCCGGACGTCGTCACGCCGCGCCTGCTGAGCGTAACGGGCGGCACGCTGGCTCAGCAGGACTCGCCTCGGGTCGCCCAGGACGTGCAGCGGGTCAGTGACGCCATCGCCGGCCTGCGCCCAAAGGCCCCGGGCGTTGATGATCTCGCCGCGCTGGCCCTGGCCGCCGACGCTGCGCAGGCCGACGGCCTCCCCCACGCCGTGCTGGTCCTGCTGGACTCCGGCCTGGACGACCGCGGCGCGCTGAGCTTCACCACGGCGGGCCTGCTGGCGGCGGAACCATCCGAGGTGGCCGGTCAGCTCAAGGCCACGGGCAACGAGCTGCACCTGCGCGGCTTCACGGTCGAACTGGTGGGGATCGGGTTCACGGCCCGGCCACAGGCACCGCTGGACGCGAAGTGGCGCGGCAGCCTCACCGCGATCTGGCAGGCGGTCGTCACGTCGGCCGGGGCGGCGGCCGTGGTGATTCCGCAGCCCGCCGAGGGCGCCTCGGTCCGGACCAGTGAACCGGTGAAGCTGATCACGGTGCCGGCCGATCAGCCAGCCCGGCCGGCGCCGGGCGCGCACATCGTGTTCACCGGCGAGTCGCCGGTCCGGTTCGAGCCCAACACCACGGTGTTCGTCGATCCCGCTGCCGCGCGGCGGGCGCTGCGGCCGATCGCCGAGTGGCTGGCGGCGGGCCATTCCCGGCACGCACTGCTGGTCGGGACGACGGCCGACGTCGGTCCCATGAGCGGGCAGATCGCCTTGTCGCTGCAGCGTGCGAGCCGGGCACGCGCCGTGCTGCAGGCTCTGGGCGCGTCGCGCGGCCAGATCACGATCGAGGGCGTCGGCAGTGACTTCGCTGCGTTCGTGCCCGACCGCAGCGCGTCCGGTGCGCTGCTCGCCGGGCCCGCGACCCTCAACCGGTCGGTCCGCATCACCCTCACCAGCTGACCAGGGCGGCGCAGCGCCTCATGGTGCCGGGGTCAGCACGCTCATCATGACCTGCCACGGCCGGACGGTGACGCTGAGCAGTCCGCCGGCGACGGCCGCGTCGTCCTTGGTGGCCAGGTTGGTGGCGTGGCCGAGCCGGTCCGCGCCGGGCAGCCGCAGGATGGTCAGCCGGACCAGAGTCTGCGCACCCGCAGCGGTAAAGGTGACCTCCACCTGGCTGGTGCGGTCCGCCTCGCGCCCGGGATGCCAGGTGAACGCGACGACACCCGGCGGCTCCCACCGGGTCACCGTGCCCCACAGCGCCTGCTGCCCGCCCGCCGACCGTTCGATGATCTGCCCGTCTGCGAACGTGACCGTCCCATCGCAATACACGCCCTTGCCCGCCGCGAGCGGCCACCACCGCCCCAGCCCGGCAGTGAAGATCTCGAACGCGGCCTCGGGGGCGGCGTCCACCAGCACCTCCCGGCGGATCGGCGGGTATTCGCTCACGACGGTTCCTCTCCATCCCCCGCGGTCCCGGGGCCGACACCGGCCGCGCGGCGGACCTCGGCCGCGTACAACGCAAGCGCATCGTCCCAAGTCGCCGTCAGCCACTGCTGCGCCGCCGCCATCCCGTCCGGCGCCAGCACGTAGAGATTGCGCGTGCCGGCGCTGCTGTGCTCGACCAGCCCCGCGTTGCTCAGCACCCGCAGGTGCTTGCTGACCGCCGGGCGGCCGACCGGCAGCCGCTGGGCGAGCTGCCCCACGGCGGCAGGCCCGTCGTGCAGCAGCTCCAGGATGCGTCGGCGCACCGGCTCACCCAGCGCGTCGAACACGGCTTCCGCAGATTGGTTACTCATAGGCAACGGTTACTCTAGAGCAACCAATGGCCGGAACGCAACGCTCCCCGGCCGGCCTGGCCCGCAGCGCCACTCTGGTGCCGGGCGCGCGGGTCAGGCCGCAGGCGGTTTGCTTACCGTCATTCTCCCGGCCCGGTGGCGGGGTCGGGCAGACCGGCGGAAGCGGCCTTCGCGGCCCAGTACGCGCCCTGCGTCTGCTCGGGGTGGTCGTAGTTGTCGTGCCAGTTCCACCAGTCGTACGGCGCGCTCTGCGGGTAGCCCTCGGGCGAGTCCTCCCAGGCCTCCTGCCGCCCGAGCGCGCTCATGTCGAGGTAGCTCCAGGTGCTGCCCATCGCCTCGTCGCCCCGGTTGTTGAGGAAGTAGGTGCGGAACACCCGGTCGCCCTCGCGGAAGAACGCGTTCGTGCCGTGATACTCGTTCACGCCGAAGTCGGCGTCCCACTCGTCGGTGATCGTGTACCAGGGCATCGTCCAGCCCATGCGCTTCTTAAGCCGCGCGATCTCCGGCTGCGACGCGCGCGAGGCGTACGCGAACGTGATGTCGCGCGCGTTCAGGTGGACGGGGTCGGCGACCTGGTCGGCCATCATCGAACAGCCGTAGCACGCATGGTCGGGCCAGCCGGCCACGCCGGGCTCGAAGAACGCGCGGTAGATAATCAGCTGCCGGCGCCCCTCGAAGAGCTCGGCCAGACTTGCCCTGCCGTTAGGGCCGTCGAATTCATAGGCCTTCTGCACAGCCAGCCACGGCATCCGCCGCCGCTGCGCGGCGAGCGCGTCGCGCGCGCGGGTCACTTCCTTCTCCTTCACCAGCAACTGCTGGCGTGCTTGCTCCCACTCCTGTTCGGTCACGATCTCTGGGGTCTGCATTTCGGTATCCGCCTTTCGTTTCAGCGTCATGTTTGCTGGGAGAGCGGCTAGCCGGTGTCACTGTCGAGGTGGTCCCTCAGCGCACCGAGCGCGCCGTCCCAGTCGCGGGCCAGCACGGCCAGGAACTGCTGGGCCACCTGCATCGGCGCGGAACGCAGCCGGTACCGGATCCGGCGCCGCTCCCCCGGTTCGGCCGTGACCAGTCCGGCCTCGGCCAGCAGAGCAAGGTGCTTGGCGATCGCCTGCCGGGTGATCGGCAGCGGCCGGCCAGGTCCGTGGCAGTGGCCGGGCCACCCGACGCCAGCGCAGCCAGGATGGCGCGCCGGGTCGGGTCGGCCAGGGCCGAAAAGACCTGCTCGGCGACCGCCTCGATATCAGGCGGCATCGAGGTAGTCGGCCAGCTCGCCGAGCTCCTGCGCCCAGCCCTCGGTGTTGCCGTCGAACGCCTTGCGGTAGCCGTCCTCGGACAGCTGCGCGAACCCGGACTCGACGACGGTCAGCCGGGTGCCCGTGCCGGACGGCTCGAGCGTGAACTCGACGTAAGTACGCCGCGGATCGTCCTCGGGCAGCCCATAGATGTGCCACGTGTAGCCGAACACTGTCGGCTCCTCCACCCGCTCCACCCGCATGTCGGCGGTGAACCCCTCTTCATCCCACCGCATCCATGCCGACCCGCCCGGCCGCAGCTCGATCTCTGCTCCCGCGGTGCCGAACCACTTACCCAGCCCCTCGGCCGTGGTCAGCGCCGTCCACACCTTGGCGGGCGGGTGGGCGAGCTCCACGGTCCGCTCGATCCGATCAGGAAAACCCATGACAACCTCCGACGCGTAGCAACCATGTGGTTGCCACACTATAGCAACCACATGGTTGCGTCAAAGGCTCGGCCCCCGGATCGATGGCGATGGGATTGCCGGCCTTGCCGGTAGCCGTGTCGATCGGCGTCCCGCTCGACGGCCCGCCCTGGCCGTGGTTGGTGACGTATGCGGTTTGCCCGTTCGGCGTGATCGCGATCTGCTGCGGCACGGATCCCGATGGAGCGCTCCCGGCCCGAGATGGAGCGCGACGCCCTGTTGGCGGGTGAGATCCCCGACTGCGCCGCGGTCAACGCCCTCGACACCACCCGCTCCCGCACCCGCCGCTGGCACGCGGAGGATCCGTGCGGATGGCGGGAGCGCCAGCGCGCCCGTCGCCACCCCGCGGTAAGTTCAGGACAAAACGTGCCGCCGCAAGGAGGTCGGCCATGAACGCACGCGAGCTGGCGCGGAGGTCCCAGGCCGCGGTGGCGGCCAAGGACCGGAGCGCGTGGCTGGCTCTTTTCGCCGCGGCGTCTACACCTACCGCAGCAACGGAGACGGCAAGCTCGCCGCGCTGCGCGCGTTCTGGGAGTTCGACGCTCTCGAGCTCACCGACGCATAGCGCGAATCCTGCTGGTACGGGGTAACGCACGATTCCTCACAAAAGCCGATCATGGGGTTTGCGCTGCGGCCAAAGACTCTAGGTAGCCGGGGTTGCGGGCGGGGTGGTGGTGGCCCACCGGATCGCGTGCACCAGGGCGTGGCCAGCGGGGCGCACCACGGCGGCCTCGGTCACCGGCAGCCGGGGCAGCCAAAGGTGGCGACGGGCCCAGCCGGGCAGCAGCGACACCGCCGCCGCGGCTAGCACGCCGTACGCCGGGCGGGCGATGACCGGCAGCGGCGGGTTGAGCAGCAGGAACCGGGCCGCCTCCCTGGCCTGGGTGGTGGCGGCGAGTTCCGGCCGGTACTCCTCGATCCGCGCGACGAGCTCGGCTTCGGTGCGCGGGGGTTCCGGCACTCCGAGCGCCGCGCCGATGCGGGCCATATCAGCCACGTAGGCGTCGCGTTCCGGCTGGTCGAGAGGGTGTGCGCCGAAGCGGGAGTAAGCGCTCAGGAAACTGTCTGCCTCGGCGATGTGCACCCAGGTCAGCAGGCGCGGGTCGGATGCCGCGTACGGCCGGCCGTCCGGTGCGGTCCCGGTGACCCGTTCGTGGATGGCCCTGACCCGCGCGATCGTCTGCTCCGCGTCGCTGGCCCGGCCGAACGTGGTCACGGCCAGGAAGTAGCTGGTCCGCTGCAGCCGCCCCCACGGGTCACCGCGGTACCCGGAATGCCCGGCCACGGCCGCCATCGCCAGCGGGTGCAGCGACTGCAGCAGCAGCGCCCGCAGCCCGCCGACGAACATCGCCGAGTCCCCGTGCACCCGGCGGATCGGCCGGTTCTCGGCGAACCAGCGCTCGCCCGGGGCCCGGATCAGGGCTCGGCGCTCTGGGCCGTTCGGCCCGGCGACCCGTTCAAAGATCGCCGCCCCGACACGCCCGCGAACCCGGTCTGCCGTGCTCATATGTCGATTATCCCAGGCAAGCGGGGTGATCGCGCCGCGGCCAGGCGGGATGGTTGCCCCCGTCGATCCCGTGCTGGTCTAGAACGAACCCTCCGCGCAGAGCACGCTGCCCGACTGCTCCGAAGGGACCTCGCTCAGCGTCCTGACACCGAGTTCTGACAGCTTCTCCTGAACCTCGCGCCAGTCGCGCGAGGACTCGACCTCCGGTACGTCCAGATCGGAGAACACGCGGACCTTCCGGGCCTCGGCGTCGATGACCAGGGTGTGACTTCCGTAATCGACCTGCATGCTGTCCGGCCCGAACATGGCTGCACTCCCTTGTTGTTGTCGATCGTTAGGTTGACGTGGCTTGCGGGGCCGCGGTTGACAAGCTCGTAAAGAACGGCTCAGGGCGTAGCGTTCTTGCCATGGCTGACGAGCCGCATGACGCCGCGTGGCTGAAGCTTGGCGCGGAGCCCGGGCTGTGCGCCGCCTGCCAGCATGCGAAGCTCAACGAGACCCGCCGCGGCACGGCGTACCTGCGGTGCATGCGCGCGGCATGGGACAGCCGGCTTCTCCGCTACCCGCGCCTTCCGGTCGCGCAGTGCGTGGGGTTCGACCCGCTCAGCGGGTCACTCGGCGCGCAGCAGCAAGGCGGTGGGGGTGCGCGCGGCGATGCGTCCGGGGACGACGGCGACCAGGTTGGCTAGCAGGACCGCGCCGACCACGATCAGGATGACCCAGAGGCCGGGGACGGTCGGCTCGGGCACGACGTTTATCTGCCGCGCGAACAGATCCCAGAGGAACCGGCCCAGTGCGATGCCGACCGGCACGCCGACCACGGCTCCCGCGCCGACGGCCACGCTCGACTGCCAGGCGACCGTCGCAGCGATCTGGCGCCTGGTGAACCCGATGGTCTTCAGCAGCGCCAGATCTCGTCGGCGCCGACGGACGGAGGCCATCAGTGTCAGTGCCAGCGCGGCGATCGCTCCTGCAGCGAGGGCCGCGCCGAGGTACGCGGGGGTGTCGCCCATGGACCGGTAGTTGACGATCTCGGCGGGACGCTGCACCGGAATGACCTGGCCGCTGTTCACCGCCGGGACCAAGCGCTCCAGCTGCCGCTGCTGGACCGCGCGATCGGCTCCGGGCCGCAGCGTCACCAGGACGTCGTTCGGCTGGCTGGGAACCGCGCCCGGGATCAGCCGGTAGTCGAGCACCGACCCGGTGCCCATCTCCGTGTGCAGGGTGTTATCGATGCCGAGCGACGGCAGCGTGGCGGTGCCGACGATGCGCAGCCGGGTCCGCCGCACGGCGCCGCTCTGCACGGTGACTTCGTCGCCGACGTGCTTATGCAGCGCGGCCAGGGTGGCAGGTCCGAGCACGATCTGACCCGCGGCCCGCAGCCCGTGACCGGATAGCACCGGCGGCGCGACCGGCGCGCGCGGGCTCTGGCCGATGACCGGCACGGTCAGGCCGTCGATCTTGAACGTGCCGTAGTACACGCCGGTCCAGGCGGCGACGGCGGGGTCGTGATCGAGCAGCGCAGCTGCGCGGGTCCGCGGGATGTAGGTGGGAGTTCCCGATGCCAGGGCGTACGTCCAGTTCCAGCCGTACAGCGCGGGATGTGAGACGAGCGTGGCCAGGCTGGAGCCGAACGTGACCGTGGCGAGCATGACAACCATGGCCATCGCGGCGCCCAGGATGGCAGACCGGACCGGCACCGCGTTGCGGCCTGCGCCCGGCCCGAACGCCAGCCGGATGCCCTCCACCGCGGACGGCGGCAGCCCCGTCTCCGTGGCGACGCGAGCCACGCCAGGCCCCTGGGCCGGGTGGCGCTGCCGCCGCACAGCGGCGCGGTGCGGCGCCCGCCGGTAGGCCAGCACCACGGCGACCGCGGCTAGCACGCTGATCAGCACGCCCGCGCCCCCGCCAAGGACCAGCCAGTCGGCGGCGATGCCCGGGTCGGGGTATACGGCACGCACCGAGCCGAGCGGCGCCACCGGCGACAGCACCACGGCTACGCCGGCGGCGAGCAGGGACCCGGCCAGCACGGCACCGAGCACGCCCGGCAGCCCGTCGCCGACCGTCGCGGCTGGGCCCGCGCCGAGGGCCCGCAGCGTATCCAGGTCCCCTGCGTCGGCGCGCAGCTGCCTGCCGGTCACCTGGCCCGCGATGATCAACGCGGCCAGCCCGGCGATCGCGCCGAACACGGCCAGCGCGATCGACGCGGGCTCGATGGCTCGCTGCGCCTTGGCCTCGGTGAGCGACGTGACGTAGAACTCAACCGGGAAGCCTTTCGGCAGCAGCCGCTCGATGCTGGCCTCGGTGGCCGCCACCTGAGGGGCGCCTCCGTCGAGCTGAACGGCGCTTTCGGTGAAGCTGGCGCAGCACCCCAGCAGCCGCCGGGTGACCGCCGGGGCAAACAGCGCGCCCCCGTCGCGGCCGGTGTCGACCTCGTCCTGCACCACCTCGTCACTGAACATCGCCTTGCCGACGACCTTCGCGTCGAGCCGCAGGTACGGCCGGCCCCCAGGCTGGCCCGCGGCCTGAGCGTTCGAGAAGAAGCCGATGGGAACGACGTCGCCGACGTGCACCTGGGAGGGGGTGCCCTTCGCGTCGATCACGACCTCGTCCGGCCGTCCCGGGTCCGCCATCCGGCCCTGGACGATCGCGACACGGTCCTGGCTGAAGAACTCGCCGTCGATGCTGCCCGGCAGCGGCTCCGGCGGCCCGAGGGGGGCTCCATTCGGGCCGAGGATGGCGACGTTGAGCCCGGCGTAGCTTTCCACCCGCCGCACGTGCGGCAGCCGGGCGATCGCGCGGATCAGCGCGGGGTCGTACCCCGCGTAACCGGCGGCCGGTTCGTACAGGCCGGTGAGCACGGTGAGATCGGACGGGTTGGTGCTGGCGATGTACGCCGGGAACGCCGCCTGAGTCCGCCGGGCCGCCGCGACCGCGCCCAGAGCCAGGCCGCCAACCAGGCCGAGCAGCAGCACCAGCGTGAGGTACTCGCCCCAGCGGTCCCCGAACGTGGACCGGAACCGGTACCACGCGACGCTGAACGCTGGTGGGCTCACCTGTCCGTCCCCTGGGCACGTCTCATCTCCGGTCGGCCGCGAGGTGCACGGCCGACGTGACCCTTTCTTGGAGTCTGGCCGGCTTGCCGGGCAGCGGACCAGGTGGCTAGCCAGCCTGCGCGCTCTGGTGCCACCACCACGGCACCTCCGCCGGGAGCCACACTCTTTTCGCCCGCGAGAGCTGACAGGAATTACGAACATGCCCGACCTGTTTTAGCGGACGTGAAGTGGGGCCCGATGGAGACGGCGATCCTGCTTGCCGTCGCGGCGAGCTTGTGCACGGCGACGGCCTCGGTGTGCCAGCGCCTTGGTGCCAGGAACAGCGAGCCAGCGAGCTTTGATGTCCGGCTTGTATTTCGCCTGGCCCGCAGGCCGATCTGGCTCCTCGGCGTGGCCAGCATGATCCTGGGGTTCATCTTCCAGCTGACCGCCCTGCACTTCGGCGCGCTGGCTCTGGTCCAGCCCATCCTCGCGCTCGAGCTGCTGTTTGTCTTCGGCTACCTGGCCGTTGCCGGCCGCAGGCGAGTGAAGGTAAGGCGCCGCGACTGGCTGGGAGTGGCCGCCATGTCGGCCGGGATCGGCATTTTTCTCTGGCTGGCGTCGCCATCCGGTGGGCGTCTGCACGCACCCGGCCCCTCGTGGCTGATGGCGGGCCTGGTCACGTTCGGCGTCGTGCTGGCGGCCCTGGCCGTGGCGTTCGGCCTCGGTGACCGTCCGGGCGCGTCGCGGTCCCGCCGGACCGCTGTGCTGGGAGCCGCCACCGGGATCTCGTGGGGGTTCGTGGCCGCGGTCATCAAGGAACTCAGCTCGCACCTTGGTGACGGTGTCGGGGCCGTCTTCTCCACCTGGTCGCCTTACGTGCTCGTTGCCGTGGGTGCGGCGACGATGCTCCTGGCCTCCCACGCGCTGGCGGCCGGGCCGCTCGCGGCGTCGCAGCCCGGGTTCACCATCCTCGATCCGCTGTCGGCAAGCCTGCTCGGCGTGTTCCTGTTCGGCGAGCACATCCGGACCGGCGTCGTGGATCTGGCCGGCGAGGCGCTAGCGCTGGCCATCATCGTCGCCGGTGCCTGGACCATCAGCCACAGCTGCCTCATCCTCGGCGAGGACGGGTATGCGCCCTGCCTGCCCGACCGGTACCAGGTACCGGCGCAGCGTAAGCAGCTCCGCGAACTCGACTCGGCCTCGACCACCAGGAAGTGACCGAACCGGGTCGCGGGCGGCAAGCCGAGGATGCCGGTGAGGAACGTGGCCGATCGCTGCTGGTCACGGCAGGCGACGATCGTGTGGTTCAACTGCACGCTCACACCGGTGGTTGTGCCCAGTAATCCGCGTGGCGAACGATTAGGCCCCGTTGCGTGCGGCGGGGTCCCCCATAACGATGATGGGACAGCACGTGGCCACCGGCCAGGTGACGCGCCTCCGACCGGAAAGCGGGGACAGTGAGCGAACGTGGGCAGGAGCGGGTGGCTCCTTATATGGCGGTTGGGCTGTCGACCGTCGTGCACGGCATCGGCAGCCGCCGGGACATCGAGCGCAACCTGCAGATTGTCGAGGACGGGATCCACGCGGCGGTCTCGATCATCGGCATCAACATGCCGGTCCGGCTGATCGCGCTCGCCGAAGGCGCGCTGACCGGTTTCACCGACGAGATCTTCGACATCCCGCACGTTACGGCGGCGCGGGACCTGTTCATCGATATCCCGGGGCCGGAGACGGACCGGCTGGCCGCGCTGGCCCGGCACTACGACACCTACATCGTGGCCCAGTGCAAGGCGCGCTGGCCCGAGGTGATCGACGACCGCTTCTTCAACACCCTGATCGTCATCTCGCGGCAGGGCGAGATCGTGCACAAGGCGGCGAAGAACCACATCTGGTGCCGGGAGCGCTCGTGCGTCCCGCACGACGTCTACAACCGCTGGGTGGAGCTGTTCGGCGACGGCATCGACGCGTTCTACCCGGTGCTGCGCACCGACGACATCGGCAACATCGGCACGATCTGCTGTTCCGACGGCGAGTACCCCGAGGCGGTGCGCGCGCTCGCGTTCAACGGCGCCGAGGTCGTCTACCGTCCGAGCGAAGCGGTGCCCATGACCCAGATGGGGATGGAGCCCGGCGGGACGTGGCTGCTGCAGAACCGGGCGCACGCGCACTTCAACAACGTCTTCATGGTGTGCCCCAACGTCGGACCGGTCTACGTGCACCCGAAGATGGAGCACCCCTACGACATCGCCGGCGGGAACTCGCACATCGTGGACTACCAGGGCAACGTGCTCGGCCACACCACGTCGGGCACCAACACGTTCGTGGCGGGAATCATCGACATCGAGGCCCTGCGCCAGTTCCGCACGATGAACCTCAATTCGAACTGGATGAAGGACCTGCGCACCGAGATCTTCCGGCGCATGTACGAGGAGCCGGTCCATCCGAAGAACCTCTGGCTGGACGACGAGCCGCTACGCCACGCCGAGGTGGACGAGATCTACCGCGCGAACATTGGCAGGCTGGTGGCCCGCGGCAGCTTCACCCCGCCGGCGCACCCGTTCCCCGGAGTGCGGTACATCGCGCCCGGTGAGTCGCCAGACGAGGATGACTGGGAGCAGGTACGCGGCCTGTGGGCCGAGGACGGCGACGATTCCACATGATCTAGGAGGCTGGGGTGCAGATGCTGCACGGGGTGGGCACGCCGGTGCGGGGTTAGGCGGCGCGGCCGGTGAGGGACGGGTAGACGAGTTGCGCGAGGTCGCGCTGGAGCGGCAGCGCACCGTACGGGTTGAGCTGCGTGAACAGCATGGCTGCGAGGTTTTCGGCTGGGTCGACGAAGAACTCCGTGTTGAGCGCGCCGCTCCAGAAGCCAGTGCCAGCTGACGCTGGAGAACCGGACGCGACCGGGTCGGTCACCACCGCGAGCCCGAGCCCGAATCCCACGCCGGGCACCGGCTGCCAGGCGGGCGGCTGCGGCTGGATCTCCGTGTAGGAGGCGCCGCCCGGCAGGTGGTTGCGGAACATGCGGGCCACGGTGTGCGCCCCGAGCAGCCGCACCCCGTCCAGTTCGCCGCCGCGCAGGAGGAACTGGGTGAACCGGTGGTAGTCGCCAGCGGTGCCGACCAGACCACCGCCACCGCTCAGCCACGCCGGCGGCTCGGCGCCGCGGGCGAAGGCCACGTCGTCGCGGGTCAGCTTCCCGCTGGCCGGATCCAGCGCATACACGGCGGGCAGCCGCTCAGCGCGCTCGCCGTCGGCCCAGAAACCCGTGTCCGTCATGCCCAGCGGCTCGAAGATCCGCCCCGCAAAGAATTCGTCGAGTCGCTGCCCGGAGACCACCTCCACGAGACGGCCGAGCACGTCGATGGCGACCGAGTACATCCACCGCGTGCCGGGCGGGTACACCAGCGGTATCGCCGCCCATCGATCGCAGCGGGCGGCCAGGTCGGCGGTTGCCCACCCCGGCTCCTCGTCAGCGGCGCGGTACATCGCGTCCACCGGGTGCACCTCATGAAAGTGGTAGCTCAGCCCCGCGGTGTGGGTGAGCAGGTGCCGGACCCGGATCGGCTCCGGCGACGGCACGGTCGCGGGGGCGGACGGCGGGCCGTACTGGTAGACGCGCGGCGAGCCGAACGCGGGCAGCCACCTATCGACCGGGTCGTCGAGCGCGAAGGCGCCCGCCTCGTAGAGCATCATCGCCGCGACCGAGGCGACCGGCTTGGTCATCGAGTGCAGCCGCCAGATCGTGTCCGGGCGCACCGGGGTGCCGGCCTCCACGTCGGCCAGGCCGCGGCACTGATGCCAGACCACCGCGCCGCCCCGGGCGACCACCAGCTGCCACCCGGCCAGCTTCCCCTCGTCGACGTAACGCCCCAGGTAGTCCCCGGCCCGCGTCAGCCGCTCGCCGTCCAGCCCGTGGCTGCCAGGGTCCCTCGGCTCCGGCACCGCGCTCAAAGGATCACCTCTCGCCGTCTCGCCGAACGCTGCCCGCTCACCCTACGACGGCCTGGGGCTCTGCCCGCCGGGACGTGCCTACTAGCCCGCCGTGAGCGCGGCGGCACCGGTGACCACCGATCGCATGTCTCGGGTCTTGTGGTACGCACCGCGCTGGAACGCGGCGCCGTTGCCGCGCTCGAGCACGGCGGCCAGCAATTCGGCCACGGAATCGGCGTCCCCCGCGTCCGATAGCGCGTCGTACACGTGGTCCAGCAGCGAGTTCGCGACATTCGCCGCCGGTTGCGGGCGGAAAGTGGCCGGGTCGAGCAGGACGCCGTCCAGCCCCGATCGGCTCGCCCGCCATGCGGCCAGGCGCAGCAGCTCGACCCGCTGATTCGGGCCTGGCTGTCCCGCACGCCAGTTGCGCGCCTCGGTCTCCACCAGCGCCCGGACCAAGGCAGCGACCAGTACGGCGTCAGCAGCATGCAGGCACACATCCGCGACGCGCACCTCAAGTGTCGGGTAGTGCTCGGACAAGCGTGCGTCGAAGTACACCATCCCGGTATCCAGCGCCGTGTCCGTGAGCATCATCTGCTCAACGGTGCTGCGGTAATTCTCGGCGCTGCCGAATGCCGGGGTCGGTCCTGACGTCGGCCAACGCCCCCACACCTGGTAGCGGAAGCTCGCGTAGGCGCTGTCGCGCCCCTGCCAGAACGGCGAGTTCGCGCTCAGCGCCAGCAGGACCGGCAGCCACGGCCGGATCCGGTCCAGCGTGGCGACGCCCTCCTCCTCAGACGAGATCTCCACGTGAACGTGGCAGCCGCAGGTCAGCTGCTCCTGCGCGGTCAGCCCGAACACATCGGCGATCTCTTGGTAGCGCTCTTTGTCCATGATGGTGGGCTCGACCGAGATCGGCGAGGTGGCCAGGGCCGCCACCCGCACCCCAGCACGCTGGGCGGCGTCGGCGGCCCAGGACCGGCAGCGGCGCACTTCGCGGTCCAGCTCGTCGACGCTGCGGCACGGCCGGGTGTTGGTTTCCATCTGCTGCTGCTGCAGTTCGGATTCGAGCGCGTCCGCGGCCTCGTGGCCACCACCGCGGCCGCCGGGGCCGCCTCCTGACGCGGCCACTTCGTGCTGCAGGGTCTGCAGCACGGTCCCGGCTACCGCGCGGGGCTGTCCGGTCTCTGGTGCGACGAGCAAAAGCTCTTCTTCGACCCCGAAGCTGCGAACGCTCATGCTCACCAGACTGCCAGCCCGCGAACCTGCGGCACGGACCGGCTAGGCCCTCCGCGAACTCGGTCAGCCCGCGAACTCGGTCAGGGAGAGGGTGTTGCCGTCGGGATCGGTGAACCAGGCGACCCTGTCTCCGCTCGGCGCCGTCCAGATGCCGGCCTCGTCCTGGCCCATGCCGTCGTAGCGGGTGAAGCGCACGCCCTTCGCTTCCAGCCCGCGCACGGTTGCCACGATGTCGTCCACCCGCCACCCGGCGATCGTGAACGACTGCACCGCCAGATCGGGCACCGGAGTGACGCGCAGCATCGTGCCGCCCGAGTCCAGGACCAGAGCGAACGGCGTGTCCTCGGCGACGCGAAGCCCGAGAACCCGCTCGTAGAAGCCCCGCGCCTCGAAGATGTCGCGCACTGGGATGAAGCCGATGAACGGCGCTCCGGCGAGCACCGGCCGAACATACCACGCGCTGGCAGACACCCCCCGCCATCGCCGCTCGCCGCGCCCGGCCAGCGGCGCCGCGGCCCGTTCCGGAATCTCGTTAGGCTGGCCCTCATGTCGCTGGAAGACCTGCCGATCGTTGAATTTGCCTTTCCCGGCCCGCTCCGCGATCAGCTGGTCGCCGCGATCCTGAGTGGCAGCAAGACCACCACGACCGCGCTGATGGCAGATTACGAGCGTGAACGGGAGCCGCTCCCCCACCCTGGCCTGCGCGAAGCCGTGGTCGACTCCGCCGGGGAGCGGGTGGCGGTGGTCGAGACGACGGCGGTGCGGGTGGTCCGCCTCGGCGATGTTGACCTGGCTCATGCGGTCGGCGAGGGCGAGGGGTATGGCTCGGTCGCCGAATGGCGGGCCGGGCATGAGCGGTTCTGGTACTCGGCCGAGGTGCGGGCCGAGCTCGATGATCCGGATTTTGCCGTCAACGACGACACCCTCGTGGTCGCTCAGACGTTCCGGCTCCTGGAGGTTCGGGAGGGCGGCCATCCATGATCACCTGTGTTGTTGATTATGTGATCGACGCGGCGAAGATCGATGCCTTTGAGCGCTTCGCGCGCCGCTGGATGGAGCTGGTCAACCTGCACGGCGGCACTCATCACGGGTACTTCCTGCCGGCCGAGGGCGCCAGCGACAAGGCACTCGCCCTGTTCAGCTTCCCCAGCCTCGCCGCTTATGAGCAGTACCGTTCCCGTTTCGGCAGCGACCCCGACTTCCTGGCCGCGGACCGGATCAGGGACGAGAGCGGATGCGTCCTGCGATACGAGCGCACCTTCATGCGCCCGCTCCTTCCCGGGCCGGGGCCGGAGGCCGCGGCCAGATAGCCGCGCCTGCGCTCGCTAAACGGTCCAGGGAACGTGCCATCGCGATCTCGGGCAGCTGCGGGTTGGACGGCAGCGGCTGGCGTTCCCCGGTCGGCCGGAAGCCGCACCGTTCGTAGAGCAGGCGGGCGTTGCGGTTGCTCTCGGCCACCCACAGGTGCACGCGCGTCATGTCCTTCGCCCGGGCCCGCCGGACAACGGCCTCGACGAGCGCCCGGCCGATTCCGTGCCCGCGAGCCTCGGGGCTGGTCCACATTGAGATCAGCTCGATCGTTCCCGGCTCGCCCTCGTACCCGCCGGCGATCCCGACCGGCGCGGAGCCGGGTTCCGGCGCGTAGGCGAGGAACGTGTCGCCGCGGCTGATCCAGCGCAGCCAGTCGGCTTCGGCGAACGCGACCTCCCGCTCGTAGGTTGACGCGAACGCCTGCGGCGCATCCTGCAGCGCGGCCAGCCGGATGTCCCGCAAGGCCCGCCAGTCGTCCGCGCCGATCTCCCGTATCTCCACCCGGAGCATGCTCTCGCGATGCGGGCCCGCAAAGCGAGCCGGCCCGGGGCTTTAGGATTTAGACAGCCACTATCAAAAGTTGGTAACCACTTTTCGGAGGTTACCAACATGCCGGTGACTGGGTCGCGCAAGTGCCGGACAGGACGGTGCCGTCCAGGCTCACCGCCAGGATGCACAGGCTGACCGCCCCGAGCGCCCACCCGTCGTCCAGGCGTTCCAGAAGACCGCCGGGCCGTTCGGCACCGCGATCGCGGGCAGCGTCCTCGCGGCCGGCTACCAGGCCCGCCTCAACGTCACCGGCCTGCCCGCCGCCGCGGCCGCCGCGGCCCGGCAGAGCGTGGACGGCGGGCTCGCCGTCGCCAGCCAGGTAAGGTCGGCCGGGCTGGCCCAGTCGGCCCGCGCCGCCTTCGCTGGTGGCCTGGACGCGTCGTTGCTGGTCTCGGCCGGCATCGGCATCGCCGGCGCCATCCTTGCCCTGGCCTTCCTGCCCCGGGGCCGGATCGGTCACCGGCCCGGCAGCAGCGAAAGGAACCTCATGCCAGCCCGTAGCGATCAACCGGCAGGCCTGCGGGAACGCAAGAAGGCCCGGACTCGCGCGACGATCCAGAGTCATGGGCTGCAGCTGTTCCGCGAGCAGGGCTACGACGCCACCACCATCGAGCAGATCATCGACGCCGCCGAGATCTCCGAGACCACGTTCTTCCGCTACTTCCCGACCAAGGAAGACGTGGTGCTGCAGGACGACTACGACCCGCTGATCATCGCCGCCTACCAGGAACGAACGACGACCCCGACGCCGACCTCGCCGAGCTCACCGACACGGCGCTCATGCACCTCGAATCCGGCCTCACCTTGTGAAGATGCAGGAGTAGCCCGACGCCGAGGAGGGGACGGGGACGGAGTGCGCATGCAGACAGCAATGACCCGGCTGGACCGGCCATGGCGCAGGCCAGGCGCCGCGTGGTACACGCTGACCCGCCGGCTGCCCGGAATGGTGCACCCGCAGGTGAGCGTGTACGCGCCGGCCCCGGGCTCGGTGTCGGTGCTGCGGGACGCGCCGGTGGTCGTGCGTGACGGCACGACATTGCGGGTCAACGTCGTCCGCCCGGCCGGCGACGGCAGGTTCCCGGTGCTGATGTCGGCGCACCCGTACGGCAAGGACAACCTGCCACGGCGGCGCGGCAGCGGCTGGTCGGTGTCGTTCCAGTTCCGGATCCTGCGGCAAGCCGCCCCGCTGCGGTTCTCGTCCCTGACCGGCTGGGAGGCGCCCGATCCGGCCTGGTGGACGGCCCAGGGCTACGCGGTGGTCAACTGCGACCTGCGCGGCGCGGGCACCTCGGACGGCGAGGCCGGCTTGCTGTCAAGCCAGGAAGCCGAGGACGTGCACGACCTGATCGAGTGGGCAGCGGCGCAGCCGTGGAGCACCGGCGACGTCGGCATGCTCGGCGTCTCCTACCTGGCCATCTCGCAGTGGGAAGCGGCCGCGCAGCGGCCACCGGGCCTGAAGGCGATCTGCCCCTGGGAGGGGTTCACCGACGCCTACCGGGACCTGCTGTTCCCGGGTGGCATCCGCGAGGACGGCTTCGTCCGGATGTGGAGCCTCGGGCTGCGGCGAGTGCGGCAGCGCTACCGGATCAACAAGCAGCAGCGCCGGCGCCCGCTGCGCGACGAGTGGTGGCGCGGCCTGGTCCCGGCCCTGGACCGGATCAGCGTGCCGGCGCTGATCTGCGGCAGCTTTTCCGACAACGACCTGCACACCCGCGGGTCGTTCCGCGGCTTTGAGCGCATCTCCAGCACCGACCGGTTCCTGTACACCCACCGCGGCGGCAAGTGGGCCACGTTCTACTCCGCCGAGGCGCGCGCCGTGCAGCTGCGGTTCTTCGACCGCTACCTGCGGGGGCGGGACGTCCCGGCGCCGCCGCGGGTCCGCCTCGAGGTCCGCGAGAGCCGCGACGTGATCGCGAGCGTGCGCGAGGAGGACGCCTGGCCGCTGGAACGCACCCAGTGGCGCCCGCTGTACCTGGCCGGTGCCGGGCTGGCGGCGGAGCCGCCGCCGGCTCCCGGCCAGATTAGCTTTAGCGCACGCGACGAGGGCGCCTGCTTCCAGTGGCCAGTCACGTCCGACACGGAGCTGACCGGGCCGATGGCACTGCGGCTGTTCGTCGACGTGCACGGCGCCGACGACGTCGACCTGTTCGCGGGCGTGGAGAAATGGCGCGGCCAAAAGTACATCCCGTTCGAGGGCTCGTACGGGTTCGGCCGCGACCGGATCACGACCGGATGGCAGAAGGCCTCGCTGCGCGCGCTCGACGAGCGCGAATCCCGGCCGTTCGACCCGGTGCCGACGCTCGCCCGCCGCGAGCCGCTGGCACCGGGCCAGATCGTCCAGCTCGACATCGCGCTCGGCCCGTCGGCCACCCTGTTCCGCGCCGGGGAGACGCTTCGGCTCGTCGTCGCCGGGCGCTGGCTGTGGCCGCTCAACCCGCTGACCGGCCAGTTCCCCGCGGCCTACCAGAAGGGTCCCGCGGCCAGGTGCACCCTTCGCTGGGGTCCCGATCACCAGGCCCGTCTGCTCGTCCCGGTCATTCCCTGAATTCGGCGGCCCGTTCCAGGAGGACGGCACGTTCGGCGGCGTTGCGGGTGAGCGACGCCGCCCGGGTGTACTCGGCGCGCGATTCTTCCTGGCGGCCGAGCTTCGCCAGGAAGTCGGCGCGCACCGTGGGCAGCAGGTGGTAGTTCCGCAGCTCCGGCAGCGACGTCAGGGCGTCGGCCAGCTCCAGCCCGCGGGCCGGGCCGAACGCCATGCCCACGGCGACCGCGCGGTTGAGCTCGACTACCGCTGTGGGCATCACTTGGCCGAGCAGGTCGTACAGCGCCGCGATCTGCGCCCAGTCGGTCTCGCCGGCGGAGCGGGCGCGGGCGTGGCAGGCGGCGATGGCCGCCTGCAGCACGTACGGTCCGGCCGGCTGGCCGAGGCTCTGCGCGCGCAGCAGCGCGGCGAAGCCACGGCGGATGAGCAGCTGGTCCCAGATTCCCCGGTTCTGCTCGAGCAGCGGGACCGGCTGCCCGGCCGGGCCGAGCCGCGCCCGCATCCGCGAGGACTGGATCTCCATCAGGGCCACCAGGCCGTGCGCTTCGGGCTCGTCCGGGCTGAGCTCGGCCAGCATGCGGCCGAGCCGGAGGGCTTCATAGCAGAGTTCCGGGCGGGTCCAGCTGTCGCCGGCGGTCGCCGTGTATCCCTCGTTGAAGATCAGGTAGACGACTTCGAGCACCGACGCGAGCCTGGCCGGGCGCTCGCTCGCGGGCGGAACCTCGAACGGGACCTGCCGGTCGGCCAGGGTCCGCTTGGCGCGAACGATCCGCTGCGCGATCGTCGGCTCGGCGGTCAGGAACGCACGCGCGATCTCGCCCGTGCTCAGCCCGCCGATGAGCCGGAGCGTGAGCGCGACCCGGGCCTCGGCGGACAGCACCGGGTGGCATGCCACGAACATCAGGCGCAGCACGTCGTCGGGCACGAAGTCGTCATCGCCGACGGCATCGAGAGCCGGTGAGCCGCCGAAGATGGCCGCCTGCTGCCGGGAGCGCAGCTCGTGTCCGAGCAGGTCGACGTTGCGCTGCAGCCGCTCGTCGCGGCGCACCCGGTCGATGGCATGGTGCTTGGCGGTGGCCATGAGCCAGGCTCCCGGGTTGGGCGGGATACCCGACTCAGGCCACTGCCGCAACGCCGCTACCAGGGCCTCCTGCGCGAGGTCCTCAGCCAGGCCAACGTCACGCACGATGCGGGCCAGGCCCGCGATGATCCTGGCGGACTCCAGCCGCCAGACCGCGTCGACCGCCCGGTGCGCCTCGACCACGCTCACCCGCCGATCAGATCACCGCGATGCACGGTGCCGCAAACACCAGCGCCGCAAACACCAGCGCCGCAAACACCAGCGCCGCAAGTACCTGCCGCGCAAGTACCTGCCGCGCAAAACCCCTGACAGGCTGGCCCGTCACTTCACTCTGGGCCGTAGACCTGCTGGATCGCACCCTCCCCGGTCCCGACTACCTGCCAGAACTGCCGGGAAAGCTCGACCGCTTCCTCCTTGGACCGCACGTCGACCAGTGCGAAGCTGATGACCGCCTCCTTGGCCTCGGTGAACGGCCCGTCGGTCAGTGTGACCTTTCCGTCGACCGCCGAGACACGAGTGCCGGCCTGGTCCAGGCCCCCGGTCGCGAGCAGGACGCCGGCCTTGGTCAGCTCCTCAACTAGCTGCCCCATCTCCGCCATCATCTTCTCGTCCGGCTCTCGGCTCGCCGTCACCGTCATCAGGAACCGCATGTTCCTGCCTCCCTCCATCACCTGGGCCGGCCCGCTGCCCGGGCCTCCCTCTGCTGATGCTTCGAACGGCGGCGCGCCAGATCGACAGACGCGCCCGCCGGATCCCAAAATTCTTCGCCCGCTCCAGGTGATCCTGCCGCTTCCCGTTCGGGCCGCGGGTAAAAGTGGGGCATGCAGACCTGGGAGGCCATCACCTCACGCCGCAACGTCCGGTCGTTCGCCGAGCGCCCCATCCCAGCAGCCGACCTGGACCGGATCCTCGAGGCGGGCCGCCGGTCCCCGTCCTCGCAGAACTGGCAGCCGTGGGACTTTGTGCTAGTCACTGACCGCGCGCAGCTCACCGAGCTGGCGAAGGTCTGGCGGGGCGCCGGCCACGTGGCGCACTCGGCCGCAACGATCGTGGTCGTCGGCCCGTCGGCCGACAACCCGTTCCGGCGGGCCCAGCTCGACCTGGGCCAGGCCACGATGCAGATGATGCTCGCCGCCGCCGACCTGGGGATCGGCAGCTGCCACGCGGGAATCGTGGACATGGCGCGGGTCCGGGAGCTGCTCGGCATCCCGGCCGACCGCGACTGGGCGCTGCTGATCTCGCTCGGCTACCCGGCCGACCGTCCGCTGAGCCCGATCAAGAATCCCGACCGGCGGCCGTTCGACGACGTCGTGCACCGCGGCCACTGGTAGGCCGCGGGAACTAGACCTGGTTCCGCTGCCGGGTGCAGATCGCGTCGAGCCGCTCCAGCGACGCGGCCATGTCTTCGGCCCAGACGGCGCCGTTGTCCATCTGCAGCCGTTCGTGCTCCGGCGCGGCCGAGCAGTCGTAGACCTCGGTCACGACGGTCGCATCCGGGCCGTCGGGGGTCAGCCGGTAGCTCCACCGGTGCCCCCAGCGGGCTGATTCCGGGCTGTCCGGGGTGGCGTTGGGATGCCCGCGCCCGGCTTCGGGCTCCCAGCCGATGCGCCGGTCTTGCTCGTACTCGACCACGTGATTGTTCATCTCGTAGTTGCCGAGCTCGGAGAAGTACATCTTCATCACGAAAACGTCTCCAGCGCCCGAGATCAACGCGGGGGAAACTGGTCCCCGCAGCATTCCTGAGCCGTCGAACTCCTGGTGTCTCGCCGGATTGGCCAGGACCTGGAAGATCTCGCGCGCCGGGGCACTGATCCGCCGTGATACGGCAACCGGCTGATACTCACCGTCGGCCACATGATCACCGTTCCTTCTCTGGTCTGCCGCGCGCATTGTGGCTGCTCGCGGCGCGCACGGCCCGCAGCTTAGAGGTTCTCAGGCTGCTGCTGAGCCCTCCCGCTTCAGCCCGGTCAGTGCCCGCGCGTTCCGTGCGATCAGCGCGAACGGCCTGGCGGGCCCTGCCTGCACGACGCCGCGCGCTTCCCGAGCGCGCCGCGACGCGGCGGCCTGATCCCGGATGTCCCTGGTCTGCTCGGCGCTGATCGTCGCCATCGTGGCGTGATACATGGGGTCCTCCTCGGTCGCCGGGCCATGCGGCCCTGGGTTCGAGCCGCCATCTGGCCGCTCACCCCAACGACGAACCAGGACCCGCCCAGATGGACACGGGCGCCAAAGAAATTCGTCGCGCTGCGCAGAAGCCCTCAGCGGCCGTCGTCGAGGAAGGCTGCGACGGTGGAGGTGAACCAGGCGGGGTCGTCGAGCCAGGGATAGTGCCCGGCGCCCGGCTGGACGGCCAGCCTGGCGTCGGGGAAGATGGCCGCGAGCTCGGCCGCGAGCCGGGGCGGGGTGTTCACATCAACCTCCCCGGCGAGCACCAGCACCGGTGACGTGAACGCGGCGAGCGCCGCGCGGGTCGCCTCGGGCTCGAACGCACCCGGCCCCGCGAACAGGCCGGCCGCCTCCTCGTTGACCTCTTCTTCGTTCGCGGCGGAATGAGCCTTGGCCGCTGCATCCCAGCGCCCGTAAAAGAGCGGCGCCATGGCCTCCCAGCCCTCCTCGGTCTCCTCACCAGCCTGGAGGCGCTCGAAGGCCGTTGCGCAACCCAGCCCTTGCGGATTCCCAAAGCTTTGATATCTTACTCTTAGATATCGAAGCTTTGGAGGATGCAATGAACGATCTGCCCATGCAGGGGCGCGTGGCGCTGGTGGCCGGCGCCAGCAAGGGAATCGGAGCCGCCACCGCGGAGGCGTTCGCGAGCGCTGGCGCCGCTGTGGTCCTCGCCGCGCGGGACATCAACGCGCTGAACGCCGTCGCCAGCCGTATCGAGGCGAACGGCGGGAAGGCGCTGGCCGTCCGCGCCGACGTCAGTGACGCCGAGTCGCAGCGCAGCCTGATCGAGCAGACGCTGGCCACCTTCGGCCGGCTCGACGCGGCCTTCAACAACGCCACGGACGGCCCGCGGCCGGCCCCGCTGGCGGACATCGACCCCGCCGAGTTCGACCGGGGCATCGCCACGAATATCCGCGGCACGTTCCTGGGCATGAAGTACCAGATCCCGGCGATGCTGCGAACCGGCGGCGGCGCCATCGTGAACATGGCCTCACGGGCCGGCCTGATCGGCGTCGCCAACCTGGCCGCCTACGCGGCCGGCAAGGCCGGCATCATCGGCCTGACCGAGGTGGCCGCGCTCGACTACGCCGACCAGGGCATCCGCGTCAACGTGCTGGCACCCGGCACGATCCTGACGCACAACCTGGAGGCGGCCGGCGAGCAGGCCCAGCGCGGCGCGGCCGCGGCCACACCCATGGGCAGGATCGGCACCACGACCGAGGTCGCGAACACCGTGCTGTGGCTGTGCTCCGACCAGGCCTCGTACATCACCGGGATCGTCGTCCCCATCGACGGTGGCCAGAACGCCGGCGTCAAGCCGCCGCAGATGATGGGCCGCCGGGCCGAGGGCTGAGTAAGACCTTGGCCTGCTTGGACACGCGTTCGGGCCGGCTCAGAATCTGTGCGTGACGGCGCGGAACTCGCCTCGCGTCAATGGACCGACAGGCCACCGTCAACGAAGATCGACTGGCCGGTGACGTACGCGGATGCGCGGCTGGCCAGGAACACGGCCGGGCCGGCGAAGTCCTCCGCGACCCCGTTGCGACCGACCATTGTCCGGGCCGCCAGCTCCGCGACCCGGGCAGGGTCGGATGAGATCCGGGCGTTCAGCGGGGTCATGACGAAGCCGGGGACCAGCGTGTTGCTGGTCACCCCGTGCGGCGACCACGCCTCCGCCTGGGAGCGGGACAGCGACTCGAGGCCGCCCTTGGACACGCCATACGCCCCGCTCTGCACGAAGGCGCGGTGGGCCTGCTGCGAGGTGACGTGGACCAGCCGCCCGAAGCCCCGCTCGGCCATGCCGGGCCCAAACCGCCGGCCGAGCAGGTACGGCGCCTCCAGGTTCACCGCCATCGTGGCGTCCCAGGTCTGCTCGTCGATCTCGGCCATCGGCGGCCGCAGGTTCACTCCCGCGCAGTTGACGAGGATGTCCGGCTCACCGAAAACCTTGGCGGACTCGTCGGCCGCGGCGAGAGCACCCTTTCTCGAGCCCAGGTCGCCGCTCACGTACGCCGCTCGGCAGCCGTCCGCGGTGAGATCGTCAACGGCCGCGGCCAGCCGGTCCTCTCCGCGCGCCACCACGACGACGCTCCCGCCCGCGCGTGCCAGCGCTCCGGCGATGGCCCGCCCAATGCCGGAACTGCCGCCGGTCACGACCGCGACGAGGCCGTCCAGCGAGAACATTTCCTCAACGTAAGACGCCATCACGAGGCCCTCTCGTTCGCCCGCAGCGACCTTTGTACCAGAACCGCTGGCCGGCGCCGCTGGGCCAGAACGCTCAGCTGCCGCCGTCGGCCGGGTGCGGCGGCGAACCCGCTAGCGGGGTCGTGTCCAGGTACCGGATCTCGTAGACGCGTTCGGTGAACTTCCAGCCGTCGGCGGTCCGCTGGTAGCGGTCGTGGTAGATCGCGTAGTTCACGTCAGAGTGGCCGTCGCGGGTGCGAATGACTTCATGCATGTAGGCGCGGCCGACCGCGGTGTCGCCATCCAGCTTGATGATGCCCGGGTGCGTGTTCTGCACCAGGAATTCCACGACTTCCGGCACCCGCCGTCCCCAGGCGCGGATCTGCTCCTGTCCTTCGAGCTCAACCGGGATGTTCGGCATCCGCAGCGCGCCGTCGGGCGTGAACAGCGACGCGGCGCGGTCGTAGTCGCGCATCATCACCGCGTCGGTGAACTCGCCGCGCAAGGCCTCGATCTCGACGCGGTCAGCTATGGCTTGCAGGTCGCTCATTGTTTCCTCCTCGTCGTCTCACCAGGACGACGACGCAGCCCGCCGGAATGTCAGGCCGCGCTGCCGCGCCCCGGTCAGCGGACCAGCCACCGGGCGCTGACGGCCAGCGCGACCACCGCGACAACCCCGAAGATCATGACCCACGCCCCGCCCGGGACCGGCGTGAGGCGCGCCAGCTGGTCGGCGTCGCTGCGCCGTCCCCCGCTGCGGCGGCGCTCGCCCGCCAGCTCGATCACCGGCCGGATCCCGCCCAGCAGCAGGAACCACGTCATCACGTAGCCGAACCCGGCCTGCACGACCGCGGACGCGTACAGGCTCACGGCAGCGACGGCCACGAGCGCGACCAGCACGGCCAGCATGCCGTAGGCGTTGCGGATCGCGATCGCCAGGCCGGCCAGCAGCACGAGGCTGAGCAGCAGCATCCCGGTCAGGTGCCCGATCGCCAGCAACGCGGCGGCGCCCAGGCCCAGCAGCGGCGGCGCCACGTACCCGGCCACGGCGGTCAGCGCGACACCGAACCCCTCCGCCCTCCCCCTCGACAGGGTTTCGCCGGCGGTGCTGCGGTAGATCCGGACCCCGCCGAGGTGCCGCCCCGTGGCCAGCGCCACCAGCGCGTGCCCGCCCTCGTGCACGATCGTCACCACGGTCCGCGCCACCGGCCAGACCCGGGAGGAACCCACGACGAGCAGCGCGAGCACGCCGCTGCCCAGGACGAGCCACCGCGGCGGCAGCGGCTGCGCCATGAACGCGTGGTGCCACGCGACATCGGCCCGCTGCCAGAACCCGCCGAGGAGCGAAGACACCCAGTCAGGCTAAGCGAACGCAGCGCGCGGGTTACGCCTCTTTCTGCTGCCGTGAATGCTCGGCGATGGCCGGCAGCGCCCGTGCGAACGAGGCCAGGCTCTTGTTTTGCTCCCCGGAGAGGATCCGGCGAGCGGTGGAAAATGGGAAGCGATCCTTGCATGCGTCCGGGTGCAATCAGCTCAAATCGGTATCGGCAGGCGGGGGCGTGCTGGTTTTCGCACGGCGGGAACGGCGCAGGCTCCGGTAGCTGGCATTGACGATCACCACGGCGGCGATGATTGCGGCCTCGAGTTCGGCGGTGTACCGCAGCACGGCCAGGTTCTCTGGCTGGAGCAGATCGCCGAGGTCCAGGCCAAGCGCCCCGCCGTTGCTGATGCGCAGCACCTCGTGGGCGGCAGGGCGTCCGCCCGGGGACAGCTTGACGGCGTGCGGCGCGGCCCTGACCATGCTGCCCTGCACGGGGACCGCTTCCCCGCCCGGTCCCTCTCCCGGGAGGCTGGGCGCGAACCGGTTCCAGGCCAGCCCGAGGAGCACCACGACCGCGACGACCGCCACGACGGCGGCGAACTGCCGGAGGAACTTCACTGTGACCGCCCTCGCGGGCGCCAGACCAGCATCCGGCGGCCGACCCCGGCGATCCATCGCCACCGCAGTGCCACGTGGACCGGGACGAGGCCGACCGTCACCTCGGCGGTGAGGACGTGCAGGCGGAACCAGAACGGGGTCTGCAGGGTGGTGATGCCGAGTTCCGGGAGCGCAACCCGCGAGATCGCGATCCCGGATGCCACGCACAGCGTCATGGCGAACAGCAGCGCGAGGTTGACCAGCCAGATCACCTTGTCGTGGCCGCGCGGATCCACTAGCCGTCTCGTCGTGCGAATGACCCAGTCCCAGTGCAGCGTCAGGTGCAGCAGCAAGGCGATCCCGATGCCGATGCCGAGCCACTCGTGGATCACCACTCCGGTGAATCCGTAGCTGTAGGCGACCGTGTACGCGAGCAGGATGACCGCGTCGAACCAGAAGTCCAGCTTTGTCCGGCCCCCGACACGCACCCGGCGCGGAGTCGTTCCGGCCGAGGGGGTCGTCGAGGATGCGCTCATGACAGGAACCTTAAGAGCGGGCTATTTGGCCTACCGCTCGAACTCTATGTGAGTTCCTGGTGAGCCCGTCCCGTCTCACCAACCAGCGCTGCGAGGCCGTCCAGGATCGCGGTAAGGGGTGGGGGCAGCTGTACCGAGCGCGTGACCGAGCACGAAGGTGTACACCGTTGTGACGGCCTGGTCGACTTGAGCCCCGGTGAGTCCAGCCGTCTCATAGATCGTCATGCCTTACCTTCTCCGCGGCATATTCGCTTGCGCCCGGACCATCGACAGGCGCGGGTCACCCCGTTGCCGCCCGCGCGCATCGAACATCGAGGCGAGGCGCCCACGAACGGCGTCTGGGACGAAGCGCCAATTGCGGAGGTCTCGCCATACGTCCACCGCTGCGAGCATCGCGACGTCCGCGACGCGATCGCTTTCGATCGTTCCCGTGTTGCTGCGGAGCAGCTCGTCTGGCATGACGACCGTAAGCACCGGCCAGTCGGCTGAAGCAACGAGGTCGTCCAGCATGGTGCGGAGTCCTCGCATCTCATCAGGCGGAACGTTCCAGACCTCAGCGCCGCGCTCGAGGAGCTCATCCTCGCTTCGCACGTAGACCGCGCACCCCACTGGGGCGGCCTTGAGATCGGACATGATCTCGGGCAGCACCCGATGATCGGTGAGCGACCACACATTCTGCCTGATGGCTGATTCATTGGCAGAAAGCTGCCTCGCGAACTCGAGCCGTGCCTCGATAACCCCGGGGTCGGCGGAAGTTCTGTCGAGGGAAAGCGGAACGCTGTATCTGACGTCGATATATCCATAGCCGAGAGCATCGGCAAGCAGCGCCCCAATGTATTCGGCATGCGCATACGGGCAGCCAAGAATCAGCAGGTTGGGAACGGCCGGTGACGCGTTTGGCGCGGGAGGGCGGGGTCTTTCGTGCTGCGGAATGTTAAGAATGAGGCTGGGCCGTGGCTGGGGCCAGTCATGTGCCTCTTGCTCCCGCCAGCGGGCGCCGAAGACCCGGGCCGATTGCCCGACGATGCGAGTAACAAGCGCGCGGAGCTCTTCCTCTCCATAGACCTCGCGGTCAATGCTCTCGACCCCAACGTACGTACTCAAGTGAATAGGGTGCCGAGCCCCGCGGTGAGCTCGCCTCAGCGTGAGCTGAAGAGGGATCTCGCTGCTGGCGAGGAGGATACCGGCCAGCCGCGCACCCGCGTCGGAGAAGGCCAGCTCGGCTGCTCGCGATACTGCCCCGTCGATTTCACCGAGTGCATTGCGCAGCTGATCCGCTACCTGCATGGCGTGCGCCTCGGCACGCAGTTCTGGCGGCAGCACGTTGCCCAGCTCGAGCTGAACTGCCTGACTGATGCCGGTCAATTCCGCGAACGACGCAAGGCGCGACAGCTGAGGCGGGACTTCGCCGGACAGCCATCGTTTCAGCGTCGTATTGCGCAGCCCGAGCTGGATCGCCGCGGAATTTATCGTGATGCCACGGCGCTCGAGTGCCCCCCGGATCGTCGCACCCCACACCGGCCAGCCATGATCCTGCTCCAGGTCGTGCCGTCCCAGCGGGTCCTGCGCCTCCACAGCTACATTCTGTTCCGATCGAGCTGGCAAGGGATTGCCGACATGCAGCACTGTACTGCCGCCATTTGGTTCGATCAATGGCCATCGTCGATGTCGCCCGGCCACCGTCAACCTTCGCCATCCGCTTCGCGCACGCTGCACGTCAGAGTTGGTGCCATGAACGAGCTGTCACCAGCCCATCACGAGAGCGGCCGGGAAAGGTGGTGAGGGACGAATGAAACACACTGGCCATGAGCGGCGGCCCAGCCCATTCGTCTTAGCGCTGGTTGTGGCGGGGTGCCTCGCCGTAGTCGTGATCGGCCTGTGCGCCCCGGTTGCCAGGGCGGAACTGATCTTGCCCGCCCTGCCCGGGCTGATCGCTCTGGCCGCGGCCTGGCTCGGCCATCCCGCGCTGGAAAGGCGGCACTCCGGTGAGAGAGCGGGCGGCCGGAGTCGGCCTAGCCGACGGGAAGCACCTCGAACGCCGGGTGCTTGGGCGCGATGGCGCGAATCTGGTCATCGCTCGAGTCCGGTCCAACGCCCTCGAAGAAGACCCCGACCTCCGCCTTCCACCGCTTGAGGTAGGCGCGCAGCACCGGCACCTTCTCGTCGTCGGTGAGCTCCCGGCCGCGAAAGCCCTCGGCCCTCCTGCCCAGGCGCAGTTCACCGGTGCCGATGACCCGCAGGTTGCGCACCCACTGGGTCTCGCCGCGCGGCGCGACGAGGTACCGGCGGTCGTCGTAGCTGAGCAGGTTCACCGGCGTTGTGCGCCACTGACCGCTCGCCCGGCCCTTCACCGCGAGGACCCGCGAGCCTAGAACGCTGATGCCCCGCCGGGTGAGGAACGCCACCAGCTGGTTGAAGACGTTGCGCGTGAACCAGCCGGGTGCGCGGTAATGATCGGACACGCCAACCAGCCTAACGACATGGGCCGCCCGCGTGGGACCCTGGCTACAGGGTGGAGCCGCCCACCGCTGGAGACCCCAGGCTTTGCTGCGCGAGCGCGGGGAGGCATAGGCCGCACCCCGCCCTCGGCATGAGCCCGTAGGCTCCAGCCAGGCTGCAAGATCACGCCTAATGGGCCAACGGAAGGTAGCGTATTGTCGATGGCTGTCCCGGTTCCGTTGCATATGACCACGGTACAGGCTAACGATCTTGAATTCGGGCTGCTCGAGGCGGGCTCGGGCCCGCTGGCGCTGTGCCTGCACGGGTTTCCGGACACCGCCCACACCTGGAAGCATCTGCTGCCGGCCCTGGCCGACGCGGGATTCCACGCGGTGGCCCCGTTCATGCGCGGCTACGCGCCGACCGCGATCCCGGCCGACGGCGCCTACCAGATAGGCGCGCTTGTCGCCGACGCCGTGGCCTTGCACGAGGCTCTCGGCGGCGACGGGGACGCGGTGCTGATCGGGCACGACTGGGGCGCCGAGACGGCATACGGGGCGGCCGCCTTCGCCCCGGACCGGTGGCGGCGGCTGGTGACCCTGGCCGTTCCGCCAGCCGCCCTGGATGCCGTGCTGTTCAGCGACTATGAGCAGCTGAAGCGGCTCTTCTATACGTTCATGTTCCGCGACCCGAACGGGTTCGCCGACGCGGTGGTGGCCCGCGACGGGATGGCGTTCCTGGACCGGCTCTGGGCCGACTGGTCGCCCGGCTTCCCGGCCAGCGACCATCTGGCCCGGGTCAAGGAGTCCCTGCGTGAGCCAGCCAACCTCGCGGCCGCGATCGGCTACTACCGGGCTGCGGGCGGCTACTACCGGGCTCTGGGTATCGAAGACCCGCCAGCGGACTCGCCCGAAGTCGCCGCGCCCTACGCGGCCGAGCAGGAGGCCGCCGGGCAGCAGGCGCCGCAGCCCACCCTGTACCTGCACGGAGCCGACGACGGCTGCATTCGGCTGGAGCTGGCCCGCGGCACCGAGCGCCTGCTGCCCCCGTCCTCGCGCATGGCCGTGATCGAGCACGCCGGTCATTTCCTGCAGCTGGAGCGGCCCGGCGAGGTAAACAATCACATCCTCGAGTGGGTCACACACTAGAAGAGGCCACCCGTCGCAGGCCATGACGTGGCCCGCGATCCGGCTGCGGTACGCGCCGCGATCGGGGTCACCGGCCAGTTCTCCGCGGTCGACAACCTGCTCACCGGCGAGGAGAACCTGCTGATGATGGCGGACCTGCACCACCTCGGCCTGTCCCGGCGGGACATCAACCGCTGATCTCGGCCCGCTCCCGCAGCGCGGCCTGGGCGGCGCCGCGCAACCTCTCGGGGTCAAGGCCCGCGTACGACGACACGGCGCCGGCGTACGCGGGCCTGTCGGCGTCCTGCGCGGCCCGCCGGGCGCGCCCGGCGGACATGGTCGGCTGGAGCCCGTTCTTCAAGCCAAACCGCTCGGCCAGCGCGATCATCCTTGCTCCCGACCTAGCAGGGCCGGCGTCTGCCGCGCGCTGGCCCCGGTCGACGTCGGTCATGGCCAGGGCCAGCAGCAGCGAGCCGCAGACGGCGAGGTCATAGGAGGCGGCGAGCGTCCCGGACGGCGGCCCCGGGTCCGCGGTCAGCGCCAGCAGCGCGGCGGGCAGCGCGCCGGCGATCTCCGCAACCAGGCCGAGCCGGCCGTGGTACGCGTGGGCGACCACGGCGGCGGCCTGAATCTGCAGTGCCCAGTTATCCAGGCCGAGCAGGCCGTCGCCGGGCTCCTGGCTCCGCGGATCCCACAGCGCGGCCGCGGCCGCACGCCACAGGTCCAATCCGGTCTCGACGTCGCCGCGGCCGAGCGCGATCTCCGCGTGCACCGCGGTGTCGAACATCGGCATCTCCCAGGGCTCGTCCGTGGCGCGCGGCGTTGTCAGCTTCAGCTCGCGTTCCGCCTCGTCGTACGCGCCCCGCTGCACGTTGGCCATCACGATTGCCTCGCGCACCCGGTTCGCGCTGGACCACGACCCGAACGCCTCGAGCACCGACAGCGCCGCGGTCAGGTGATGCAGCGCCTCGTCAGCCGCACCAGCGTCGTCCACCTGGAGGCACAGTTCGCCGATCCGGGCATGCCCGGCGGCCCGGAGCCACGCGCTGCCGCGGCGCTCGAACGCGGCGAGCGACCGCCGGGCCGCCGCCAGCGCGCCGCCGGTGTCGCCCGCCTCCTCCCAGGCGTAGCTGGTCACGTAGTTGGCCGCGCCCGCGACCAGAGGCTGGTCGCTCTCGCCCAGTACCTGCAGGGCCGCGAGGTCCGCCTCGGGCGGCCCGTGCAGCACGTTCAGCACGGCCTGGGCGGCCCGGGCGAAGGTGTCCGGAGGAGCGGGCGGCAGCCGGCGCAGGCCCACCAGAAACCGCGCCGGGCTCGGTCCCTGCAGCAGGAAGCCGCTCACCGCACCGAGCACCAGGCTGGTCCTGGTCGCCTCGACGAGGGCTGGTTCCGGCCGGAACGGCGGCAGGATCCGGCCCGTGTCCGCGCACATGGCGATCAGGCGGGCGAAACTGCCCTCGGCCACCCACAGCCCGCCGAGCACGGCCGACACCGCGGCGACCGTTCCGGCATCCCTGCGGTCGAGCCCGTGCCGCAGGGCCTGGACCAGGTTGTCCTGCTCGGCCCTGATCAGCTCGAACGTCGGGAGGTCGTCGGTGAAAACCGAGTCGTGGCGCGCGACGCCGAAGTCGCGCGCCCAGGCGAGGAACCGGCCGGTCACCTGCCCGGTCTCGCCGGCGTCATCGCGGTGCGCGGCGGCGAACTCCCGGACGGTCTCCAGCATCCGGTACCGGGTGCCCGACACGGTGTCGGTGACCTTGAGCAGCGACTGATCAGCGAGCTGCTCGAGGACCGGCAGGATGCTGGCGCCCAGCAGATGCCGGGCGGCGTCGGCGGTGAACCCGCCGGGGAACACCGACAGCGCGCGCATCGCCGCCTGGCCGGCCGGGTCGAGGAGGTTCCAGCTCCAGTCGATGACGGCATCCAGCGTGCGGTGGCGCTGCGGCGCGTCCCGTGCACCGCCACGCAGCAGCGCGAACCTGTCGTCGAGCCGGCGGGCGATCTCGGCCACCGACATGATCCGGACCCTCGCCGCGGCCAGCTCCGCGGCGAGCGGCAGCCCGTCCAAACCGCTGCACAGCTCCCGCACGGCATCCGCGGGCAGGTCGGCGTCGGGCCGGACCGCCCTGGCCCGCTGCCGGAACAGCTCGGCCACCGTGTCCAGGTCCAGCTCGGGCAGCAGGTACACCGATTCCGACGAGAGGCCGAGCGGAGCGCGGCTGGTCGTGAGCACACGCAGGTCCCTGGTCAGCGACACCAGGGCGTGCACAAGATCGGCCGCGCTGCGCACGACGTGCTCGCAGTTGTCCAGCACCAGCAGCGCCGGGCCCGGAGCCAGGGCGGTCACGATCCCGCCCGCCAGGCCCGCCGGTGCCCCGCGGCGGCAGGCCGGGCTGCCGCCGTCCTCGCCGACGCCGAGGGCGGACGCGACCTCGGCCGCGACGTCGCCGTCGGCGGCGACGCCCGCGAGCTCGACGACGTGCACGACACGCTGCTCCGCCTGGCTGCTGACCGCGTGCGCGAGGCGGGTCTTGCCCAGGCCGCCGGGTCCCACGATCGACGTGACCCGGGACGTGCGCAGCAGGCCGGCCACTGCGGCGATGTCGTCGTCCCGGCCGAGCA
>CAVZTJ010000014.1:0-79255 GCA_963778075.1 uncultured Actinomycetota bacterium
GAGCGGGTGACGAGAATCGAACTCGCACTATCAGCTTGGGAAGCTGACGTTCTACCATTGAACTACACCCGCGACGATCCAAGCGCCGCCGGACGCAGGTTACCGCCAGGCGGCCGGGCCGAGCCCGTCCCGACATGGTACCGGAACCGGTAGGTTGCCAGGGTGCTGCTCTCCGACCGAGACATCAAGGCCGAAGTCGAGTCGGGCAGGGTGAAGCTCGACCCCTACACACCGGAGCTCATCCAGCCGGCCAGCATCGACGTGCGCATGGACAGGTACTTTCGCGTCTTCGAGAACCACCGGTACCCGCACATCGACCCGGCAGAGGAGCAACCCGAGCTGACCAGGCTGGTGGAGCCGGCCGGGGCCGAGCCGTTCGTGCTGCATCCCGGGGAGTTCGTGCTGGCCTCCACCTACGAGGTGGTGACCCTGCCGGACGACATCGCGGGGCGGCTGGAAGGCAAGGCGCTCGCGGCGGACACCCCGATCCCGTCCCCCAGCGGGTGGCACTGCATGGGCGAGCTGGCCGCAGGCGATCAGGTCTTCGATGAGGCAGGCTGCCCGACCACGATCGTCGCGGCCACCCCGGTGATGCTCGGGCGTCCCTGCCGGGAGGTCGTGTTCTCCGACGGCCAGTCCCTGGTCGCCGACACCTCGCACGGCTGGGTGACCCGAACCAGGTCCGAGCGCCGCCACGGCAGGCCCGGATCGGTCCGGACGACGGCGGAGATCGCCATGTCGCTGCGGGCTGGCGGGGAATGGAACCACCACGTCCCGCTGGCCGGGCCCGCCAGGTACCCAGCCCAGCAACTGGCCGAAGACCCCTACGACCTGGGCAGGCGGCTGGGCTACCAACAGGAATCGGGCGGACGGCGTGATCGTAGTCTCGCCGCGGCTGCCAGCGCCGCGGCTGCCCGCGCAGCAGCTACAGCGCGGGCTCCATGGCCGGGCCAGGTGCCGGAACCCTATCTACGGGCATCGGTCGAGCAGCGGCGCGCGCTGCTGCAGGGGCTGCTCGACTCCGGCGGGAGAACAGACCGCGGCCGGTGCGAGTTTTACTCAACCTGTGAGTCTGCTGCAGATGCGGTCTTCGAGCTCGCAGCCGGGCTAAGCTGCCGTCCCGTGAAACAGAAGATGGCAACGACTCGCTGCGGCGTGGAGCAGCAGCCGTCGTTCCGGGTGAGGTTCACCGAGCGGGAGAGCGTCCAGCGCTCCCGGGCCATCGTGGATGTGCGCGAGACCAGCCCGCAGGCGGTGCGGTGCATCCAGGTCAGCAGTACTTCCGGCCAGTTCCTGGCCGGGCCAGCCTTCATTCCGACGCACAACTCGAGCCTCGGCAGGCTGGGCCTGCTGACGCACTCGACAGCGGGGTGGATCGACCCAGGCTTCTCCGGGCACGTGACGCTGGAACTCTCCAACGTCGCCACGCTGCCGATCAAGCTCTGGCCGGGAATGAAGATCGGCCAGCTGTGCCTGTTCCGGTGCAGCTCGCCGGCCGAGCATCCGTACGGGTCAACCGTGTACGGATCGCGGTACCAGGACCAGCGCGGGCCAACACCCTCGCGGTCCTACCTGAATTTCTACCGGACCGATGTCTGACCGCGATTTCACGTCGCTGTTACGGCGCGGAAGCACGTCGGCAACCGTCCGGTTACACAGTCGACAGATGAGCGCTAACGGACGGAGCTTCCGGATGCCCCTGTGGCGAATCCGTATCGCAGTCCCTGATGACCCGGGCAGCCGCGATGCGCTGAACAACGTACTCGCGACTCAGCCAGAGGCCCGTCTTCGCGAGCTGCCTGGCCGGACCGCCAAGTCCGCGGCGACCGGCGAGATCGTGGTCGAGCTACCGCAAGACGATGGCCTGGTCGGCGTGCTGTCCGCGCTGCACCAGATCAGCCCTCAAGTATTCGTGAGCCGAGCGGACATGCCTGAGCCTGCACCAGGGCCTTAACGCTGCGCCCCGTGCTCGCCTGCGCGGCGCCGTTATCCGGGCAAAGCGCGTTATCGTCGGCCTTTACCGGGCAGTAACCCAGGTACCAGTCGGCGACGGCAAGGATCGATGTCGTGAGCGAGCACCAGCAGTCCGGTAAAGGCGCGCAGGTCAGCGAGACCCAGGCGCGTCAGGTCGCGGAGCAGGCCAGGGAGTCGCAGTGGGCGCTGCCCAGCTTCGGCAAGCAGCTCTTCCTCGGCGACTTCCAGCTCGGGCTGATCAGCCCGCATCCCCGCCCGTCCGCCGAAGCGAGCGAGCGCGGCGAGGAGTTCTGTGCGCGCCTGCGGGACTTCTGCGAAGCGTCGTTGAACGGCGCGCTGATCGAGCGCGAGGCGCGGATCCCGGACGAGACGATCAAGGGCCTGGCCGCCCTCGGCGCGTTCGGAATGAAGATCCCGTCGGCATACGGCGGGCTTGGGCTGTCCAACCTGTACTACAACCGGGCGCTGATGATCGTCGGGTCGGCCTCCCCGGCGGTGGCCGCGCTGCTGTCCGCGCATCAGTCGATCGGCGTGCCGCAGCCCCTCGCGCTGTTCGGGACCGACGAGCAGAAGCAGCGCTACCTGCCCAGGTGCGCCCGCGGCGAGATCAGCGCGTTTCTGCTGACCGAGCCGGACGTTGGCTCCGACCCGGCGCGGCTTGCCACCACGGCGACCCCGTCGGCCGACGGCAGCGAGTACGTCCTCAACGGGGTGAAGCTGTGGACGACCAACGGTGTCGTCGCCGACCTGCTCGTTGTGATGGCGCGCGTGCCTGGCGACACGGGCGGGCCGGGCGCACCGGGCGAGGGCAAGGCGCGGCGCGGCGGCATTACCGCTTTCGTCGTCGAGGGCAACTCCGACGGGATCACCGTCGAGCACCGCAACGCGTTCATGGGCCTTCGCGGCCTGGAAAACGGGGTGACCCGGTTCCACGAGGTCAGGGTGCCGGCGACCGACCGGATCGGCGAGGAGGGCCAGGGCCTGAAGATCGCCCTCACCACGCTGAACACCGGCAGGCTCTCGCTCCCGGCGAGCTGCGCCGCGGCCGGGAAGGTTGCGCTCAAGGTCGCCAGGGAGTGGTCGGGCGAGCGGGTGCAGTGGGGCAGGCCGGTGGGCGAGCACGAGGCGGTCGCCGCGAAGATCGCCTTCATCGCCGCGACCGGGTACGCGCTCGAGGCGATCGTGGAGCTGTCCAGCCAGATGGCCGACGACAAGCGCCGTGACATCAGGATCGAGGCCGCACTGGCCAAGCTGTACTGCTCGGAGATGGGCTGCAAGATCGCCGACGAGCTGGTGCAGATCCGCGGCGGGCGCGGCTACGAGACCGCGGCCTCACTGGCCGCGCGCGGCGAGCGGGGCGTGCCCGCCGAGCAGCTGCTGCGAGACCTGCGGATCAACCGGATCTTCGAGGGTTCCTCGGAGATCATGCGCCTGTTCATCGCCAGGGAGGCGGTCGACGCCCACCTCACCGCGGCCGGCGAGGTCATCGAGCCTGGCCTGCCCGCGGCGCAGAGGGCCCGCGCCGCCGCCAAGGCCGGCCGGTTCTACGCCCGGTGGCTGCCCACGCTGGTGGCTGGCGAGGGCCAGATGCCCCGGGCCTATGCCGAGTTCGGCCCGCTCGCGCAGCACCTGCGGTATGTGGAACGGGCGAGCAGGAAGCTGGCCCGCGCGACGTTCTACGGCATGGCCAGGTGGCAGGGCAAGCTGGAACGCAGGCAGGGCTTCCTGGGCCGCCTCGTCGACGTGGGCGCCGAGCTGTTCGCGATGAGCGCGGTCTGCGTTCGCGCGCAGCTGGATGCCGCCGAAGGCAGCGGCGGGCGCGGCCACACCGGATTTGAGCTGGCCGACGCGTTCTGCGCGCAGGCCAGGATGCGGTGCGACGAACTGTTCAGCCAGCTCTGGAAGAACACCGACTCCGGCGACGCGGCGCTGGCCCGCCAGGTCCTGGCCGGGCGCTACACGTGGCTGGAGCAGGGCGTCATGGACCCCTCGATCCCCGGCCCGTGGGTTGCGGAGACCCCCCCGGGCCCGTCCAAACAGGAAAACGTGCACCGCCACATCGGCTGACCGCCCGTCGCCCGGCCCGGCCACGAGAAGTACCGCCTGGAACGAGAGGTCAGCTGGCCGGTTCGGCCGCCACCGGCCATCCGGCAGCGTTAGCCGAGGCGCTCGATGATCGTGGCGTTTGCCTGGCCGCCGCCCTCGCACATGGTCTGCAGGCCGTACCTGCCGCCCGTCCGCTCGAGCTCGTGCAGCAGCTTGGTCATCAGGATGGCGCCGGTCGCGCCGAGCGGGTGCCCGAGAGCGATCGCGCCGCCGTTCGGGTTCGTCTTCTTCAGCGAGGCACCGGTGTCGGCGGACCAGGCGAGCAGCACGGGGGCGAACGCCTCATTGACCTCGAACACGTCGATATCGTCGATGTTCAGCTTGCCGCGGGCCAGTGCCTGCTCGGTGGCCGGGATCGGGCCGGTCAGCATGAAAACCGGATCGGCGCCAACCACCGTCAGCGCGTGGATCCGGGCACGCGGCGTGAAGCCGTGCCGGCGTACAGCATCCTCGGACGCGACCAGCACCGCGGCAGAGCCGTCGGAGATCTGCGACGCCGTGGCCGCGGTGAGCTCCCAGCCCTCCCGCAGCGGCTTCAGCTCGGACATCTTCTCCAAAGATGTGTCCCGGCGTGGTCCCTCGTCGGTCGTGACCCCGTCGATCGCGGTGATCTCGCGGTCGAACCTGCCCTCGTCGATCGCGTGCAACGCCCTGGCGTGGCTCTCCAGCGAGAACTCTTCGAGCTGCGACCGCTTCAGGCCCCACTTCTCGCACACCAGCTGCGCGCCGCGGAACTGGGAGATTTCCTGGTCGCCGTACCGGTCCCGCCAGCCCTGCCCGAACGGGCCCGGCATGCCCTTCTCCAGTGGGAGGGCCACGGTGGAGCCCATCGGCACCATGCTCATGCTCTCCACGCCGGCCGCGACGACCAGGTCCTGTGTCCCGGACATGACGGCCTGGGCGGCAAAGTGCACGGCCTGCTGCGATGAGCCGCACTGGCGGTCGATGGTGACCCCGGGAACGCTCTCCGGCAGGCCAGCCGACAGCCACGCGTTCCGGCCGATGTCGATGGACTGCGGGCCGGTCTGGGAGACGCAGCCCATGATGACGTCGTCCACGGCGGACGGATCGGCGCCGGTCCTGGCGATGAGCTCGGTCAGGACCTGCGCGGCGAGATCTACCGGGTGCACCGCCGACAGACCGCCATTCCGCCTGCCGACGGGGGAACGCACGGCCCCGACGATGTATGCCTCCGACACGACGTTCGCCCTCCGCTAGGACTTTCACTGACCGGACCGCGCACCGGATTCGCGCCCTAGGCGAAACGCCCCGCCGGGTCCTTAATTTGAGGTTACTCCGCAGATCCGCAGGCTCCATAGGCCTGCCTGGACAAGATCCGTGCGGCGCGGGATTCCGACGGGATCCGGTCCTTAATTGGTAGTCGGAAGACTACTATGCGTGATGTACCTAGGCCAGGTCAGGGGGTCGGCCTTGGCACCGGCGTTCTGGGGGATCGCCGCAGGTTACCGAGAGTCACCGGACACCACGGCTTCACGGTGCCGTAGCGCTGGCGGCGGCTATGCAGCAAGCCGCGGCGCTGCCGGGCCGGGCACTGGCATAGCAACGGGGGGATACGAGGATGGCAGCGAAGGTCGTCGACGATACGTCTGGCCTGGTGAGCATCGGGCAGCTGGCCAAGTCCGCGGGGGTCAGCAGCCGGACCATCCGGTATTACGAAGAACTCGGCATCCTGCCCGAGCCGCGCCGGTCACCGGGCGGAACCCGCAGGTACCCGCGGGAGTACCGCGGCTACATCGACACCGCGCTGGCACTGAAGGACCTCGGCTTCCGGCTCGAGGAAATCAAGCCCCTGGCCAGGCTGGCGCTCGGGCGCTCGGTGAGCGCGGGCCAGCGAGACATGGCGGCGCGGTTAGTGGACGACCGGATCGAGGCGCTCGCGCGCCAGGCCAGCGTGCTGCGCAGGCTGCGGGACTCGGTCAAGGCCCCCGACGCCGCGACAGCGGTCCCGGGCGTGCTGACCTCGGTGGACCTTTCCATCGTCGCGCCGCTGCACGGCGACGGGGCCGCGTAGCAAGCACCACCGCGCTGAGGATCCACCGGTTACCCCGTTTTGCGCCGCTGCGGCTTATGCTCGGAGCAGGCAAACCCCGGGGAGAGCGCGATGGCCGACGGACTGATCCTGCTGGTATTCCTCGGGATCCTGGTCGCCGTCTTCACCGTCAGGGTGCGACGGCGCATGGGCATCGGGGCCAACTCCAAGACGTGGTTAATGATCATTACCTGGGCCGTCATCCTCGGCCTGGTTCTGTGGGCCGCTAACACGCACTGATTTTCGCGCTCATCTTTCGCGGCCCCGCCTGCCCAGCCCGGCCCGAACTCGGCGCCCGCCCAGCGCCGCCCGCGCCCGGCGCCCGCCCAGCGCCGCCCGCGCCCGCTCAGGACGCGCGGGCGCCACCCTTGATCGGGAGCTCGAACCACACCGCCTTGCCGTCCTGGGTTGGCCGGGAACCCCACCGCGTCGCCAGCTGGTCGACCAGGTAAAGCCCGCGGCCGCCCTCGTCGTTCTCCCCCGCGCTGCGGAGCCGGGGTAGACGCAGGTCGGGGTCGAAAACCTCAACCCAGACCGCGGACTCACCGCGGCGCAGCCGGAGCGTGAATTCCTTCCCGCCGAGCGGGGTGAAGTCCTCGGCGAACGGTGCGTTCGCCCAGTCGCCCGGCAGTCCCGAGTTCAGCGCCTCGGCCGCCTCCAGGTCGAACTCGTGCCGCGGGCTCGGTGAGACGGCAGCGTGCAGCACCACGTTCGTCGCCACCTCGGAGACCAGCAGGCAGGCCAGGTCGGCCTGGTCGCTGTCCATGCCCCAGCTGGTGAACGTCTGGTGTGCCAGCCGCCTGGCCTCGGACACGCGGATCGGCTCGGCCGGGAAGTTGCGCTCCCGGGAAGCAAGCTCCACCGAGGAGGTGCGAACCACCACGATCGCCATGTCGTCGTCGATCTCGCCGGGCACGGCCTGCTCGGCGGCCTCGGCGATCGCCTCCACGGTTCCCGTGGCTACCCCGCGCACGGCCTCGCAGAGCATCTGCAGCGACTCAGCCTCGGTGTAATGACCATGGCCGTCCGCGCGCTGCCGCCGGTCGGTCAGCCCGTCGGTGTAGAACACCAGGGCAGAGCCGGGCGGGAGGTAACGGGTCTCCTCACGGTATGTGGGGACGCCAGGGATCCCCTTGCCGCGCACGCCGAGCAGCACGCCCTTGTGCTCGATCTCCATCTGGCCGACGTCGCTGTCGGTAATCAGCAACGGGGCGTCGTGACCGGCGTTGGCGAACGACAGCGTCCGGGACCAAGCGTCGTACACCAGGTAGGTGCAGCTCACGGTCGGCGGGTCCACGGCGGCGAAGCCGTGCTCCTCGGCGTTTGTCGGCTCGAGCGTGCGGCACCAGTCGTCGAGCCTGCGCAGGATCTCGGCGGGCGGCTTGTCGTCCTGCGCGAACGCCCGCAGCGCGGCCCTGAGCTGGCCCATGATCGCCGCCGCACGGGCGCCGCGCCCCTCGACGTCGCCGATGACGATGCCGACCCGGCCGGCGGACAGCGGGATGATGTCGTACCAGTCGCCGCCCACCTGGGTCTGGATCCCCTGGCCGTGCGTCTCGAGCGGCTTGGCGGGCACGTACTTGTAGGCGACCTGCAGGCCGTCGACCGCGGGCGGGTCGCGTGGCAGCAGGCTGGTCTGGAACGCCAGCGCCGTGCGGCGCTCCTCCTCGAACAGCATGGCGTTGTCGATGGCCACGGCGACCCTGCTGCCGATCGCGCCGAGGAAGTCGCCGTCGTCGGCCGCGTAGTGCCGGTCCTCCCGCTCGGTCAGACCGGACAGCGCCAGGCTCATCACACCGAGCAGCTCGCCGCGTGCGATCAGCGGTGTCGCGATCACCGAGCTGAGGCCGATGCTGTCGCAGGTCTCGATGCTGCCCGGGCTGGGCGTAGGGACCTCCTGTGTCTCCAGGTCGGAGACCACGACGGTGGTCCGGCGGGTCATCGCCTGCTGGCAGAAGTGCCCCTCCGGGTACGTGACCTGCTCACCGATCATCGCCCAGGTGCCCGGCGCGGGCATCCAGCCCCTGGAGTGAAACTGCGCCCTTCGGGCCAGTTTGTCGCCCTGGAACAGGTCGACCAGGCAGTGGTCGGCGAACTGCGGCACCAGCGCCTCCGCGACGTGGCGGAGCGTCACGTCGAGCTCGAGCGAGCGGGCCAGCCGCTCCCCGATCCGCTCGAGCAGCCGCAGCCGGTCCCGTTCCCGCCGGCTGCCCTTCATCGTGGCCTCACGGGCGATCATGGTCAGCCCGTAGACCTCGCCCGCCGGATCATAAAGCGGGGCGGCCCGTGCCCGGATGAGCAGCCGGGACCCGTCTGCCTGCTTGACCGCCAGCGTGCCTTCCCAGGGCCTGCCGTGCACGACCTGCTTGACGAGGTCGGCGAGGCGCGGCGCGTCGCCCTCCTCGAACCCGAGCGCGATGAGGGAATGACCAACTAGGTGTGAGGGGTGGCCGGGAAGTCCGTACAGCGCGGACGCATAGGCATTCGCGTAAACCAGATTGCCATCCCGGTCGGCAGCCACCACGGCGTTCGGCTGCTGATCCAGAATGTCCGCCAGGCTGGGGAGCATGCGGACGTCACTCCCGGCGGCTCGCACCGTCATTCCGGCATTCCCCCTCGGGCTGCCGCGACCCCCCTGACCGCAGGAATCGGCGAAATACGCTGGTCAGAGCTTGGCGACAAAGACATGCGCCGCAACCCAGAGCGGCAGCAATTCCGCTCCCAGATCACCGGCTTCATTCTCACCTGTCACCCGCACACCGTCGTCGCTTGCCGCGAGCGTGATCTCGCGGCCCGGTTGGATCCCTATGTTCTTGAGTCTAAGCATCAGTGCCGAATCGCTCTGAACCTGCTCACTGATGCGGCGCACGACTACTGGCTCGGCCTGCCGCGACGCGATCGTCGTCATAGCCACGTCGTCCTCGCGACCGGCTGCTACCACGCGGTTGCTAGCATCGGCCGGAACGCCGAGTTCCGCAAGCCCTGGAATGACATTTCCGTGCGGGCAGCGCACCGGAAACGCGAGAAGTTCCACCAGGCGCCGCTCTACGCTGTCGGAAATTACATGCTCCCAGCGGCATGCCTCAATGTGCACTTCCTCCCAGGGCAGCCCGATAACGTCCACTAGCAGGCATTCGGCCAGCCGGTGCTTGCGCATGACCCGCATCGCGAGCATCCTGCCGGAATCGGTGAGCGACAGCTGCCGGTCACCTTCAACGCGCAGCAGGCCGTCACGCTCCATCCTCGCCACGGTCTGGCTTACGGTCGGGCCACTCTGCGACAGGCGCTCGGCAATGCGCGCACGCAGCGGGACGATACCTTCTTCTTCTAGTTCAAAAACCGTACGAAGGTACATCTCGGTGGTGTCGATCAGCCCATGCGCCGTCAAGGGGCCTCCCCTCTGCACCGATGCTATGCTGCGCGGCGACCTCGGCGAAATCCGCAGAGACAGCCGAGAAGGTGCCGGATGCGAGGGTCGGTTGGGCGGCACAGGTGTTAGCCCGGGGATAACCCCCGGACCCTCAGACCGGAGGGGCTTCGCCCCTCCCGGACCCTCCCCTGCCGCCTGCTCGGGCCGACCTCCAGCCGACCCTCGTATCCGGTATCCCGACAGTGCCGCCCGTATACGGCAGCACCCCCAACCTCATGGTGCCAGCCGCTCGAGCACCCACCGGCCGTCGTCCCGGCGATACCGGAAACGGTCGTGCAGCCGGTTCGTCCGCCCCTGCCAGAATTCGACCACATCCGGAACCACCAGATATCCGCCCCAAAAGTCGGGCATGGGCACGTCCGTTCCGTCCGGCCAGCGCCGCTCCAGCTCGGCGTAGCGATCGTCAAGCTCGGCCCGGGAGCCGATGACCATGGACTGCCGGCTGGCCCAGGCACCGAGCTGCGAGCCGCGCGGGCGGGAATGGAAGTAGGGCTCGCTCTCCCCGGTGGACAGCTCGGACACCGAGCCCTCGACGATCACCTGCCGGTGCATCGGGAACCAGGGGAAGACCAAGGACGCCCGCGGGACCTCGGCAAGGTCGGTGCCCTTGCGCGAGGTGCGGTTGGTATAGAAGGTGAATCCGCCGGAATCGTGCTGTTTAAGCAGGACGGTCCTGGCCCTGGGCCGGCCGCTGGCCGAGACGGTGGCCAGGACCATCGCTGTCGGCTCAGGAAGCTGCGCCGCAACAGCGTCCGCCATCCAGGCCGCGAACTGCTTCATCGGGTCCGCCGCGAGCATTTCCTCGGTGAGGATCGGCTCGTCAGGTGCGTGGCTAATCGTATCCACGGGTAGCGATCCTCACACAGTGCCGCGCCCGCCGCCACCACCCGCGGTTCCGGCCCGCCGGCCACATTGCCTGGCCGGGCCGGGTTACCAGAAAACGCGCGAGCGCGGTTGAATAGGTCGGCAACTACGCAACGCTGCCCGGGGCCCGCCAGGCCAGCCGGTGACCAAGGAGAGACCAGGAGAGCAGATGTCCGACTTCGTGCCAGGCCTAGAGGGTGTCGTCGCGTTCGAGACCGAAATCGCCGAGCCCGACCGGGAAGGCAGCGCTCTTCGCTACCGGGGAGTGGACATTGAGGAACTCGTCGGCCACGTGACCTATGGCCACGTGTGGGGCCTGCTTGTCGACAACTCGTTCGAGCCCGGGCTGCCGCCGGCCGAGCCGTACCCGATCCCGGTGCACTCCGGAGATATCCGGGTCGACGTGCAGAGCGCGCTGGCGATGCTCGCGCCGGCCTGGGGGATGCACCAGCTGCTCGACATCAGCGACGAGCAGGCCCGGGACGACCTGGCCCGGGCGTCGGTCATGGCCCTATCGTTCGTCGCGCAGGCGGCGCGGGGCCTCGGCCTGCCCATGGTCCCGCAGAAGCGGGTGGACGAGGCCAAGACGATCACCGAGCGGTTCATGATCCGCTGGCAGGGCGAGCCGGACCCCAAGCACGTCAAGGCGATCGACTCCTACTGGGTCTCCGCCGCCGAGCACGGGATGAACGCCTCCACGTTCACCGCCCGGGTGATCGCGTCCACCGGAGCCGACGTGGCAGCGGCGCTGTCCGGCGCGGTCGGCGCGCTGTCCGGCCCGCTGCACGGCGGCGCCCCGGCCCGGGTGCTCAGCATGATCCAGGAGGTCGAGCAGAGCGGCAACGCCGAAGCCTGGGTCAAGGCGGCGCTGGACCGCGGCGACCGGCTGATGGGCTTCGGCCACCGGGTCTACCGGGCCGAGGACCCGCGGGCCCGGGTGCTCCGCCGGACCGCCAGGGAGCTCGGCGCGCCCAAATTCGAGGTGGCCGAGGCGCTCGAGAAGGCGGCCCTGGCCGAACTGCACGAGCGCAGGCCAGACCGGGTGCTCGCGACCAACGTCGAATTCTGGTCTGCCGTCGTGCTGGACTTCGCGCAGGTACCCTTCCACATGTTCACCTCCATGTTCACCTGCGCGCGGACCGCTGGCTGGGCGGCGCACATCATGGAGCAGAAGCGCGCCAACCGGCTGATCCGGCCAAGCGCGCGCTACGTAGGCCCGAAGAGCCGTCCGGTATCGGAGGTGACCGGAGCGGCCGACGTCCTCGACAAGGAAGTCTGACCCACGTGACTGAGATCACCATCCCGGATGAGCTGCGGCCAGCCGACGGGAGGTTTGGCTGCGGCCCGTCGAAGATCCGGCCCGAGCAGCTGGCCGCGCTGGCCAGTTCCGGTTCCGCCTATCTCGGGACCTCGCACCGGCAGGCACCGGTCCGCTCGCTCGTGCAGCGGATCCGGGAGGGAATGGCTGATCTCTTTAGTTGCCCGAACGGGTACGAAGTGGTGCTCGGCAACGGAGGAACCACAGCGTTCTGGGATATTGCCGCGTTCGGCCTGGTCGACCACAAATCCCAGCACCTGTCGTTCGGGGAATTCTCGTCAAAGTTCGCCAAGGTGACCGCGTCCGCGCCGTGGCTGGACGGGCCGACGGTCATCGAGTCGCCGCCGGGCACCCACCCGCAGCCCATGGCCGAAGCGGGCGTGGACACTTACGCGCTGACCCACAACGAGACCTCCACCGGGGTGGCGATGCCGGTCGGCCGGGTCGCCGGCGCCGTCGCGGACGCGCTGGTGCTCGTCGACGCCACCAGCGGCGCGGGCGGCCTTCCGGTGCGGGCCAGCGAGGTGGACGTGTACTACTTCGCGCCGCAGAAGTCGTTCGGGTCCGATGGCGGGCTCTGGATAGCGCTGATGTCGCCGGCCGCGCTGGACCGGGCCGGGAAGGTGGCGGCCAGCGGCCGCTACATCCCCGAGTTCTTCTCGCTGCAGACCGCGATCGACAACTCCCGGCTGCAGCAGACGTATAACACCCCGGCGGTGGCGACGCTGTTCCTGCTGGCCGACCAAGTGAAGTGGCTGCTCGGCCAAGGCGGGCTCACCTGGGCCACGGCCAGGACCGCGCAGTCCTCGGCCACGCTCTACGACTGGGCCGAGCGGACGTCCTACGCCACGCCCTACGTGGCCGACCCGCTGCAGCGCTCCCAGGTCGTGGGCACGATCGACTTCGAAGACGGCATCGACGCGAAGGCGCTGTCGGCGGCGCTGCGGGCCAACGGGATCGTGGACACCGACTCCTACCGCAAGCTCGGCCGCAACCAGCTCCGGATCGGCATGTTCCCGGCCGTCGACCCGGCCGACATCCAGGCGCTCACCGCCTGCATCGACTACGTCGTCGAGCGGCTCTAACCCCGTCCGTCAAAATCCGTGGCCGGTGCGGCTGGCGGCGTGAAAGGGTCACCGCATGACTAACGACCGGAGCCGCCCAGGCCTGCAGTCCGGCGAGCGGGACATGCTGAACGGCTGGCTGGAGCATCACCGCGCGATCCTGCTCTGGAAGTGCGAGGGGCTTACCGACGAGCAGCTCAGGCGGCGTTCGGTCCCGCCGTCGACCATGTCCTTGCTCGGGCTGATCCGGCACATGACCGACGTCGAGCGCGGCTGGTTCCAGCAGGTGCTGCTCGGCGAGGACGCGCCCGACCTCTACTCGACGCCCGACGACCGCGACGGCGACTTCAACGGCGTCGATGAGGCGGATGTCGCCGCGGCGTTCAGCGCCTTCGAGGCGGAATGCGACGCCTCCCGGCAGGCGGCTGCGGCAGCTCCTGACCTGGATGTGCTCAGCAAGGAGGGTTCCTCGCGAACGGGCGAGCAGTTCTCGCTGCGCTGGATCTTGACACACATGATCGAGGAGTACGCCCGGCACAACGGCCACGCCGACCTGCTGCGGGAAACCGCCGACGGCACCACCGGGTACTACTAGGCCGTTCCGGACCAGCGAAGGCGGCTTCACCCTCAGCCTGGTTCAGGCGGGCCAGCAATGTACGGGCACCTAATCCGGCCAATCCAGTAGTGTCGCCGGCCCGTTACTGCCGCTCCGTTGGTGGCAACGCGCCGGCGACACTAAAGCGGAGCCGTGCAAGCGGAGCCGTGCACGGCGGGGCTGACCAGATCTGGCTAGGCGCGCAGACTGGAAGCGTGTGGTGGCACGGCTTTCGGGACGGCGGGGCGGCTGCCGCACGGCTGCGCGCTTGGACGCCAGCCAGGTGGCCGCTGGTGGCCAGGGTGGCGGGGACAGTCCTCTGCCTGGTCGCCATCGGCGGCGGGGCGATTGCCGTGACCACGCGCGTGGTGGCCAGGGACTACCTGACGCGGCAGGCGGATCAGCAGCTGCGTTCCTACAGCGCCCTGCTCAACAGTCGGCCGTTCACGCTGTTTCCGGGATTCCGGGTCGCGCCCGGCGCGTCCGGCCTGGGCGTCGCTGGCTCCGCGATCAGCATCGCGGTGCGCAGCGCCGACGGCCAGCAACTGATAAGCGCGGGCCCTGCCACGCCTCCGGCCACTGACGGGGGCTGGCTGGAAATCTCCGAGCCGGTCGCCTACCGCGCCAAGCACATCCCGTTCGTCTACGGCGCCGACGATTCCTCGTTCTCGGTCACCAGCAAGATCAAGTCCGGGTACGCCGGAACGCTGGTCATCGGGCTGAATCTGGCCGGCGTCGGCCGGACCGTCGACGGCCTGACGCTCCTCAGCCTGCAGCTGACCGCCCTGACGGCGCTGCTGGCCACGGCGGCAGCCGCAGGGATCACCCGCATTGTGCTCCGCCCACGCGCCCTGACGGCCAGGGCCGAAGCGGCGGCCGGGGTGACGGCGCGTGACACCGCCGGGGGCGAAGCGGCGGCCGGGGTGATAGCGCGTGGCACCGCCGGGGCCAAGGTGGCAGCGCATGATGCCGCTCAGCGGACGGCGGCAGCCGTCGACGCGGCCTGCCGGCGGATGCGCAGGCCGCTCAGCGTGCTGGCCGGCCTGGCCGAGTACCACCGCGGACGCGGCGGGCTGGCGGACGACGAAGCCGAGCGCATGATGCGGCAGGTGGCGGACGAGGCGGTCCGCATGGCGGCGCTGGTCGACGAGCTCGAGGCCGCCCCGCGACGACCCGCGCCCCGGCGGCCCGGCGGCGGAAGAGGCGGAAAAACGTTGGACCGCCGGGGAGGGACAAGACAGGCTGTCTTGGTGATCCCCGACGAGGAACGGCTACGGCTGCGGCAGACCTTCAACCAGATCGCCGATACCTACCAGCACGCCCGCCCTGAATACCCCGCCGAGCTCTTCGAAACGCTGATCGCCGCCGCGGGCCTGGCTCCGGGCGACCGGCTGCTGGAGGTCGGCTGCGCCACCGGCAAGGCAACGGTCCCGCTCGCCCGCCGCGGCTTCCAGATCACCTGCATAGAGCTCGGCGCCGAGCTGGCCGCTGCGGCCCGCCGCAACCTTGCCGGGCTGGGTGCTGAAGTCGTCCAGGGACGCTTCGAGGACTGGCAGCCGACCCCCGGCGACGAGGTCGACCTGGTCTTCGCCGCGACGGCGTGGCACTGGATCGATCCGGACGTCCGCTACCGGGCCGCGTGGCGCGCGCTGCGCCCCGGAGGCCACCTGGCGTTCTGGGGCGCCACGCACGTGGTACCCGATGAGGGCGATCCCTTCTTCCAGGAGCTGCAGGAGGTGTACGACGAGATCGGCGAAGGGCTGCCGTCCGATTCCACCTGGCCACGCCCGGGCGAGGTGACCGAGTACACGGGCGAGATCGAGGCCAGCGGGCTGTTCGAGGTCACCCTCGTCCGGCACTTCGACTGGGAGCAGATCTACGACGCCGAGGGCTACATCGCGCTGCTCGAGACGTTCTCCGGGCACATCGCGATGGCGGACTGGCAGCGGGAACGCCTCTACAGCGAGATCCGCCGCCGTCTGGCCCAGCGTCCAGACGGTACCCTCCGCCGGCACTGGGGCGCCGCCCTCCACGTCGCCCGCCGCCTGAACGGCCAAGTTTCATGATCGTGGAGAGTCTTGGTTGCGATGCCGGAAAAGTCATCACGATCATGAAGGAAGTCATCCGGCGGCCAGCAACCCGCCGTGTCAGGCAGGCGGCACCAAGCTTGACATTGAGATCATGAAGCGGGCGGGCGCACGGCCAGCCAGCGCGATCATGAAGCGTCGCGCAGGGGCCAGCGGGAGACGGTCTCGTAGTGCGGCGCGGCGCCCACGCCGCCTGGGGTGCTGCGGATCAGGTGGATCTCGGTCGCCGTCCAGGGTGTCCCCGCGTATCCGGATAGCTCGGCAACCAGCCCGCTGACGTCGGTGGGCTCGCGGCACCGGGCCAGGGTCACGTGCGGCCGGAACCGCCTGCCCTCGTCCGGCGGGGGCGCCCCGGCGCGCCGGGCACCGGCCGCGACGGACGCGGCCAGCGCCGCAAGGGCGCGGTGGTCGCCGCGGAGTCCGGTCCACAGCACCCGGGCACGGGCCGGTCCGGGGAAGGCCCCGCCGGCCAGCCAGGGACACCGGCAGGCCCGGGTGCCTGCCCGCCGCCCGCTCCAGCCGCGGCCCGAGCGCGGCCGCCGTGTCGTCGCCGACCTCGCCCAGGAACGCGAGCGTGAGGTGCCAGGCGGGCATGCCGGTCCAGCGCAGCGCGGGCCAGCCGGGCCGCAGCGGCGCCACCGCCGCCTCGAGCTCACCGAGCACCTCAGGCGGCGGCACGACCGCAACGAACAGCCTCACACGTGCATGCTGCCAGGCCGGCGGCGGCCGGGGTCAGGCGGCCACTCGCGCGGGCCGCAGGTACTCGCGCACCCGCTTGCCCCGGCTGTGCGCGAACATCAGCCCGACCACGGCGGTGGCCACCCCTGAGATCACTCCCCCGGCGAGCAGGCTCACCCGGGGGCCGAACGCCTCGGCTGCCCAGCCGACCAGTGGCGACCCGATCGGCGCGCCGCCGAGAAAGACCAGCATGTACAGGCCCATGACGCGGCCGCGCATCTCGGCGGTGGTGCCGAGCTGGGTCGCGGAGTTCGCGGCGGTCGAGAACGTGAGCAGGGCCAGGCCGGTCGGCACCAGCATGATCAGGTACGACCAGAAGTCCGGCATCAGGCCCGCGGTCACCTCCAGGACGCTGAACGCAGCGGCGGTGCTGAGCAGCAGCGTCATCGTGGGCCTGGCGCGCCGGGCGGCGAGCAAGGCGCCGGCCAGCGACCCGACCGCGAGTACCGCCGACGCCAGGCCGAACAGGCCGGCGCCGGTGTGGAACACCTGGCGCGACATCAGCGCGTTGGTGACCTGGAAGTTCATCCCGAACGTGGCCACGAAGAAGATCAGCACCATGGTCATCCACAGCGCCGGGCGCTCCCTGACGTAGTGCATGGCCTCGCGCAGCTGCCCCTTGGCCCGGGGCACGGACTCCACCACCTTCAGCTCGGACACCCGCATCAGCTTGAGGCTGATCAGCACGGCACCGTAGGACGCCGCGTTGACCAGGAACGCGGCCGGAGTCCCGAGCGCAGCGATGACCAGTCCGGCCACGGCGGGGCCAACGATCCTGGCCAGGTTGAACACCGCGCTGTTGAGGGCGATCGCGTTCGCGAGGCCGTCGCGGCCGACCATCTCGGTGGCGAACGCCTGCCGGGTCGGGTTGTCGACGACGGTGACCATGCCGAGCGCGAATGCCAGCGCGTACACCTGCCAGATGTGCACGCCATGGGTGATCGCCAGCACGCCGAGGATCAGCGCCAGCCCGCCCATGGCCGCCTGCGTCGCCATCAGCACGCGGCGCTTGGGGTACCGGTCGGCGACCATCCCGCCCCACATGCTCAGCAGCGTCGGCAGGAACTGCAGCCCGGTGGTGATGCCGAGCGCCGACCCGCTGCCGTGGGTGAGCTCGAGCACCAGCCAGTCCTGCGCCACCCGCTGCATCCAGGTGCCCGTGTTCGAGATCACCTGGCCGGTCGCGAACAGCCGGTAGTTGCGGGTGTGCAGCGACCCAAAGGTCCGCTGCAGCAGCCCGGTCAGGACTGACTGAGCTTCTCCAGGATGGGCGCTGCCGCGCGCAGCTTCGCCCGTTCGGCCGGGGTCAGCTCCCGCAGCCGCTTGGCCAGCCAGGCTTCCCTGACTCGCCGCGACGCCTGCACCAGCTCCCGGCCGGTATCGGTCACCGTGAGCACCACCTGGCGCTTGTCCGTGGCGTGCGCGGCCCGGGCGACCAAATCGTGCTGCTCGAGAACGGCGATGACCCTCGTCATGGAGGGTGGCTGCACCTTCTCGTGTTCGGCGAGCTCGCCCGGAGTCATGGCGCCATGCGCCACGAGCGTTGCCAGGGCGCCCATCTGGGTGTCGGACAGCTCGGAGAGCACGGGCAATCCGTGCGCTGCCCGCTCGGCGCGGAGCCGGCGCGCGAGTCGCGTCACCGAGATCCGAAGCGCCGAGGCCAGGCCCGCGTCTGACCTGGTCTCCTGTGTAGTCATGTTCATTAGCCTGAGTCATTACTCTTGCTAACGGTAGCGGAGCGCCTCGCATTCCGCATGGCCGATAGCGGGGTTGGCCAGGCACGCGGCGCGTACCAGGCACTAAGTACACCACGCATCGCGGACAGAGTTAACGTGGATCACGTGAGCAACGCCCGCCGGCCGGCCCCGGAACCGCTAGAGGCCAACGATCAGATGGTCACCGCGGTGATCACGGCCGGCTGGGCGGTCGCGCTGATCGTCCTGCTGGCGATCAGGACGGACATCCCGGCGCCCGACCGGTGGTGGATCTGGACCTGCGTCACGGGTCTCGGGATCGGCGTATTCGGGCTGCTGTACGTCCCGCGGCTGAAGCGGTCGCGGGAGCGTGCCGCGCGCCGCCGCGCCGACGACGCCCCGGGCTAAGCGTGGTCGAGCGACTCGAAGACGGTCTCCTCCATCGAGACGCCCGGCATGTCGACCAGGTCGTACCCGAGTTCGTCGATGACCGGCGAGGCCGCACCGGGAGTGGCCGCCTCGGAATGCGCGCCGCAGCCGTGGTCGAGCGACACGACGCGCCCGTCGTCCGGCGCGAACTCGTTCGCGCAGACCCCGAACACCCGGCCGAGCGAGCCCTCGAGGCGCACCAGGAAGCCGCAGGTCATGCACGGACCGGGGGCCGCGTGTGCCAGAGGGCTGCGCGGCCCGTGCTCTCCGGAGTACCAGCGCAGCGCGGTCTCGTCCCGGCCGATGGCGGACAATACCCTGGAACGTTTAGGCCCGGGGTCGGTCTGGTATCCGGGAGCCGGACCGGCGCCGGACGGCTGGGAGCGCGTCACGGGACTGCCCGGCGGCGGGTCGATCGTGGGTAGCGCGGCGTCCCAAGGGGCGGCGTCATCCCAGTCGAGCACGCCTTCGTCGCCTTCGAGCAGGGCCTCTGGGACGAGCCGCTCGTCGTCGTCCGAGGCCGGCAGCAGGTCGCCGACGCCCACGTCACCGGGACGGACCCGGTCGCGCCATGGCACCCAGTCCGGCGCGAGGAGCGAATCGGGGCCCGGCAGCAGCAGGCTCTCGCTGACCGTCACCGTCTTGGCCCGCGAAGCCCGCGCGACCGTCACTGCCCAGCGCCACCCGGTGTAGGCCGGGTCCAGGGACGCGAACAGGTGCGTGGCGAGGCGATCGCCGTCTGCCTCGACGCCTAGATGCTCGCCGACCTGTTCGGGCCCCGCCATCTCGTTGGCGGCGGACCTGGCCAGGTCGACGGCGGCGGCGCAGGCCTCATCGATCTCGCGGCTGGTGCGGGCGGTGACCGTGCTCACGTTAAGTAATTGTTCCTCATTCGGTGGTAAGCACGCATGCGGGACGCGGACTACCGGCGATTCGATGACCTGGGAAGGTCGTCGCAGTGCTACAGAAGCAGAATACTTGGGCTATGGACGAGACGGGGACGCGCGCCGCGGCAATCATTGAACGCTTCCCGGTGTGGAGGCGCACGGCAGGCCGCGGCCCCCGGCGGGCCTAGGATCAGTCGGAGAGAACGAGGAGCATTGCGGAGCACGGAAGAGCCGGGCACACGGCCGGGGGCGTTTGGGTCCGCCTACCGGGTAGTCCGCCGCGGCGGACAGGCAGCGAGGCGGCAGGTCATCGCTGCGTCCGGCGGGCCAGCGCGAACCCGCATCGTGCTCGTGCTCGGCAGCGTGCTGGCGCTGTCCAGCGCGGACTCCTCCACGGTCGGCGCGGCAGCGATCGAGCTGCGGCATTCGCTGCACATCGGGAACACCGACATCGGCCTGCTGGTCGCCGTGACGTCGCTGGTGGGCGCCGTCTTCTCGGTTCCGTTCGGCATGCTCGCCGACCGGGCGCGGCGCACCTGGATCCTTGGCATCGCGATCGTGATCTGGGGCATCGCGATGATCTGGGGCGCGACCGCATCCACGTTCACGCAGCTGCTCTTCGACCGGATCTGGCTCGGGGCGGTGACCGCTGCCACGGCACCCACGGTGGCGTCGCTGGTCGGCGACTGGATCCCGGGGTCGGAGCGAGGCAAGATCTTCGGCTACATCCTCACCGGGGAGCTGGCCGGGGCGGGCGTCGGCTTCGCCGTCACCGGCGACATCGCCGCGCTGTCGTGGCGCGCCGCCTTCGTCATCCTCGCCCTTCCGGCCTTCCTCCTCGCGTACCTGGTCTTCCGGCTGCCGGAGCCGGCCCGCGGCGGGCAGGGCGTGCTCGCCCCCGAGCCCGGCTACGGGCCGGCGGCGAGTGCCGCCACACAGCCCGAGCCCGATCCGGAGCCGGAAAAGAAGGGGCACGAGCCGACCGACGCTCAGCGCATAGCGCAGGCCCGCGGGATCGTGCCCGACCCCGGCCTGCTCGAGCTCCACCCGCGCCCGCGGATGGGCCTCGGCGAGGCGATCAGGTACGTGCTTCGGGTCCGCACCAACGTCGCCCTGATCGTGTCCGGGGCACTCGGCTACTACTTCCTGGCCGGCGTGCAGACGTTCGGCGTGGAGTTCGTGCGCGGGCAGTACAACGTCAATCAGGTGCTCGCCAACTTCCTGCTGCTGGTCGTCGGGGCGGGCGCGGTCATCGGGGTGCTGGCCGGCGGGCCGCTCGGGGACGCCCTGCTGCACCGGGGGCGGCTGAACGGCCGGGTGTTGGTCGCCGCGGTGGCGGCCACGATCACCGTGCTGCTGTTCATCCCGGCGCTGCTCACCAGGAGCTCGCTGACCGCGCTGCCGTACATCGTGCTGGCGGCGGCCTGCCTGTCGGCGCAGAACCCGCCGATCGACGCCGCGCGGCTGGACATCATGCCCGCGTTCCTGTGGGGGCGCGCCGAGGGCATACGCAACCTGGTTCGCACCGGCGCCCAGGCGCTGGCGCCCGTGCTGTTCGGCGCCGTTTCCCAGTACGTGTTCGGCGGCGGGAACAGCGGGCTGCGGTGGACCTTCCTCGTCATGATGGTCCCGCTGAGCCTCTCGGCCGTGTTCCTGTTCGGGGCGAGCCGGAGATACCCGGTCGACGTCGCGACCGCCGCAGCCATCCCGGTCCCGAACCCGCGCACCGCGACCCAGGCCTAGCGGCTGGTGGGGCGGACTGGGTCAGGCTTCGAGGTCGCTGGCGACGGCGCGGAGAACCGTCGCGATCTTCTTCGAGTCGCGGTTGTCCGGGTGCTTGCCGCGCCGGTAGGTGTTGGACACCCCGTCCAGCAGCTTGATCAGGTCCTCGATGATGACCGTCATCTCGTCTGGGCTCTTCCGGCTGGCCTTCGACACGGTCGGCGGCGGGTCAAGGGTCCGTACCTGGAGTGCCTGCGTGCCCCGGCGGCCCTCGGCGACGCCGAACTCGACGCGCTGGCCGGGACGCAACACCGTTCCGGCACTCTGCAGGGCAGTTGAGTGCACAAAAACCTCACCCCCGTCGTCGCGGGTGAGAAAGCCGAATCCTTTGTCGGCGTCATACCACTTGACTTTGCCAGTGGGCACGAGCGAGACCTTACGCGAAGAGGAACCATAGGTGTGCCCGCAGGGGCACGTCACACAAGGCTATCGGTACCGCGACGGTTATGGCGGATCCTGACCTCCCCGAGACGGCCCGTGATCGCCCGGTTGCGGGGTGCCAGCGGACCGCGCCAACTAGGCGAGCGGCAGGACCCGGGCAGCGACGTGGCCCCGGCCGCAGCGGCCAGGGCCACGTCCTCCACAGCCTCACACGTCGGATGGTGCTGGGACGGGATCGCGTGCGAAGCCAGGAACAAGCGGGTACTGCCGACTACTCCCGCGAAGCATCAACGCCCAGGTCAGTGATACCCGGGTCCGGTCATGGGCAATCATGCGCGACTGGTGTTGCCACTGTGATCCGACGTCGCGGCGCGTCCCCGCTCAGCGGCGCCGGCCCCGGACCCACGACGGCACGGGCTGAGACCGTTGGCCGCGCTGCATGCGCCACGCCAGGTAGACCGCGGCGAGCAACATTCCGATCTTGAAAAGCGTCGCCGCGGCGGACAGCGCCTCGTCGCCGTAAGCAGCGGCGTCCTGACGCTTACCACCGAAGGACTCGGCTATGGCGGTCCCGGCGATGACCAGCGCCACGAGCCCGGGGACGGTCAGCCATTTGTCCCCGACGCCCCACAGTCTCGACGTCAGCACCAGACCGGAGCCGACCAGCCAGAGCAGGAAGCCGACCAGCCAGATCGGAGCCGGGAAGATCAGCCCCGCGATGGCCAGCAGCGCGATGGCGATCACCTCCAGCCGGTGCTGGCGCCAGGCATCGACCACCGCCGCAGCGAAGCCCTTGGTCACGTCCGTTGGCTGGATGAGCTGGAGGCGCCGCTGGCGCGCTGTGGTCATCCGTGCGGGCGTCGGAACCACGGCCCGCTGCTGCGCACCGGAAGCAGGGGCGACCTCGATTACCGCGCCTCCCGCCGGGCCCTGGCCGGCCACAGCACCGCCGAACCCGGAAGGGCCTGCGGCACGCTCCGGACCACCAGGTCCCTGAGCAGCGGGCTGGACGGGCGCGGGTCCGGCGGGAGGCGGTCCGGCGGGCGCGGCTCCGCCGACAGTGGCAGGCCCGGCACCGGCAGTGGCAGGCCCGGCGCCAGCAGGCCTTGCTGGCGGCCCGGAGGGCACCGGGCCAGGGCGGCCAGCTGGCGCCGGCGGCGCGGTGCCACGCGGCACCGGGGTCGCGGATTCAGGCCCCGTGGCGGCCGACGGTTCGGCGTCCGTACCCGGCTGAACCGGGCCGCCCGCGGGCTGCCGGGAACTCCCGCGCCGTGCCCGCGGAATTCTACGGGCCCGGCTCTGCTGTTCCTGCAGCGGCGCGCCCGGCTTCCAGCGGGCCGAGATCGGGCGGCTGGAAATGGTGATCTCACCGGTCAGCGGGCGACCGTTTATCTTCGGCGGGCTGGGCGGGCGACTGGGCGACTGGGCGGGCTGGGCGGGCTGGGAGCCCTTCTCGCCGTCCTTGCCCTTACCTGATCCGCCATCCCCTGACCCGGCCCGGCCCGTTGCTGCCCGGGCCCGGGACTTCCACAGGCCGGATCGGGCGGCCGCAGCATCCCGTTTGCTCTGCAGCGTCGCCAGCCTGGCGTGCTCGCGCTCAACGACGGCCTCCGGCTCGCCGAGGTCGTTGAGGGCTCTCAGCACCGCGGCGGGATCGGCGGTATCACGGCCGCCAGATTGGCGCTCTATATATTCGCGAGTACGCGCCAGGAACGCGCGCCTGTCGTCCGACTGGAGCCTCGTCCGTGCCGCAACCGAGAGGCGGTTGAGGTAATCGCGGATGAGTTGCTCCGCAGGGGGCCTCATGCGCTGATAATCCCTCTTCTGAGGCGAGTTGTGGAGCCCGGACACGCCTGTAACGCAGAAGAGGCGGTCCCGAACTACGGGACCGCCTCTTCGCGTTTGACTATGCAGTACTAGCGAGACTGACGGGACTAGAAGTCCATGTCACCGCCGCCGCCTGGGGCGGCGGGGGCCGGGTTCTTCTCCGGCTTCTCGGCGATAACTGCCTCGGTCGTGAGGAACAACCCGGCAATGGATGCGGCGTTCTGCAGTGCGGAACGCGTCACCTTTGCCGGGTCGATGATGCCGGCCTTGAACATGTCGACATACTCACCGTCCGCGGCGTTGAGGCCGTGACCAGCATGCAGACCCCGCACCTTCTCGGCCACAACGCCGCCCTCGAGGCCGGCGTTGATCGCGATCTGCTTCAGCGGCTCCTCCAGCGCCCGCCGCACGATCTGTGCGCCGGTCGCCTCGTCGCCGCTCAGGTCGAGCTTCTTGAACGCGTTCTGCCCGGCCTGGAGCAGAGCCACGCCACCACCGGCGACGACGCCCTCCTCGACAGCGGCCTTGGCGTTGCGCACCGCGTCCTCGATGCGGTGCTTGCGCTCCTTCAGCTCCACCTCGGTGGCTGCGCCTGCCTTGATGACGGCAACGCCGCCCGCCAGCTTGGCCAGCCGCTCCTGCAGCTTCTCGCGGTCGTAGTCGGAGTCGGTGTTCTCGATCTCCGCCCGGATCTGGTTGACCCGGCCCGCGATCTGCTCGGCGTCGCCGCCGCCGTCCACGATCGTCGTCTCGTCCTTGGTGACGACGACCTTGCGTGCCTTGCCAAGCAGGTCGAGGTCGGCGTTCTCGAGCTTGAGCCCGACTTCCTCGCTGATGACCTGGCCACCGGTCAGGATGGCGATGTCACCGAGCATGGCCTTGCGGCGGTCGCCGAATCCGGGCGCCTTCACCGCGACGGACTTGAAGAGGCCGCGGATCTTGTTGACGACCAGGGTGGCCAGGGCCTCGCCCTCCACGTCCTCGGCGATGAGGACGAGCGGCTTGCCCGACTGCACCACCTTGTCGAGGAGCGGCAGCAGGTCCTTGTTGGCGGACACCTTGGAGTTGACGATGAGGATGTACGGGTCCTCGAGGACCGCTTCCATCCGCTCGGGGTCGGTCGCGAAGTAATGCGAGATGTAACCCTTGTCGAAGCGCATACCCTCGGTGAGCTCAAGCTCGAGGCCGAAGGTGTTGCTCTCCTCGACAGTGATCACGCCTTCCTTGCCGACCTTGTCCATCGCCTCGGCGATCATCTCGCCGATCGACGTGTCACCGGCCGAAATGGAGGCCGTCGAAGCGATCTGCTCCTTCGTCTCCACATCCTTGGCGAGCTTGGAAAGCTCCTCGCTCACCCGCTCCACGGCCGACTCGATGCCACGCTTGAGCGACATCGGGTTGGCGCCCGCGGCCACGTTGCGCAGGCCCTCGCGGACCAGCGCCTGCGCGAGCACAGTCGCCGTCGTCGTGCCGTCGCCGGCCACGTCGTCGGTCTTCTTAGCTACTTCCTTAACCAGCTCGGCGCCGATCTTCTCCCACGGGTCCTCGAGCTCGATCTCCTTGGCGATGGACACGCCATCGTTGGTGATCGTGGGGGCTCCCCACTTCTTCTCGAGCACCACGTTCCGGCCCTTCGGGCCGAGGGTTACCTTCACGGCGTCGGCCAGCTGATTCATGCCGCGCTCGAGGCCGCGCCTGGCGTCCTCGTCAAACGCGATCATCTTCGCTGCCATAGGCTCCAGATCCTCCCGGAACTTGTTGCCTTGCGTGCCGATCGAGCCGACGCCCGCGACGGACGGCCGTCCCAGCGGGCAGTCCCTTCCTGCCGCGCGAGGTCAGCCTCATCGCCCCGATCACGCCACTGCGTTGTCACTCTCACCCCGAGAGTGCCAGCGTCCTGTTTAGCACTCTCGGGGTGAGAGTGCAAGCCGGACCGGCTTACGCTGGGCGGCCGCAGCGCCCGGGACACCGGGCGACCGCAGCGCCCGGGATGCCAGAAGGCCCGGCCCCCGCCATCGGGGACCGGGCCTCCTAGCTGGTCGTCAGAGACTTACACGGCGCGGACCGCCTCTGCCTGCGGTCCGCGGTCGCTCTGCGTGATGTCGAACTCGACACGCTGGCCCTCTTCGAGGGTGCGGTAGCCATCCGACTGGATGGCGGAGAAGTGCACGAACACATCCCTACCACCGTCGACCGCGATGAAGCCGTAGCCCTTGTCCGCGTTGAACCATTTGACGGTGCCCTGAGCCATTACCAACAACTCCCTAACTCTGGCTCGGCCTTCGGGTTTCGCCCTTGTCACCGCGAAACCCGTCGATCGCGGAGCGGGCCAGACGTGCTGCACAAGTCAAGCTTGCCGTCCTGCTGTACCGACAGCGACCGGACACGACTTTACAACGTACCGACGGACCTCGCGTCCAGTTACTCCCCGAATCCGACCTGACCCAGCAGTAACACGATTCACCCGAACAGGGCGGCCCGCGGCCGCCTGACGGCCGTAAATGCGCCGGCCGCCGGGCCGGGAACACGGCGGCCGCTGGGCCCGGAACGGCCGGGACGGCACCCTCAGCCGCCGGCGACGGCGGGAATGACGGAGACCTCCGTCCCTGACGGCACCTCGGTGTCGAGCCCCTGCGCGAGGCGCACGTCTTCCTCGCCGACGTAGACGTTGACGAACCGGCGCAACTTCCCCCCCTCGTCGAGAATCCTGCCGCCGATCCCCGGAAACTCGGCGTCCAGGCCCGCAAGGACGTCACGCAGGGTCCCCTCCTTCGCCGTCACCTCGGCTGCGCCGCCGGTATAGCTGCGCAGGATTGTGGGGATGCGGACCGAGACGCTCATGCAACTGCCTTTCTGGGGGGAACGGACGACTCAAAGTCAATGAATGCCTGCAGAGTAGGGCGAATAGGGCGGGCGGTGGGAACCGATCCTGCCACGGCGTCGAGCGTCTTGAGGCCGTCACCCGAGTTGATGATCACGGTCTCGGCGTCGGGGTCGAGCTGCCCCGAGTCCAGGAGCTTGCGGGTCGTGGCCAGCGTGACCCCCACCGCGGTCTCGCCGAAGATGCCCTCCGTGGTGGCGAGCAGCTCGATGGCCGACACGATCTCGTCATCCGACACGTCGGCGACCGCGCCGCCGCTGCGGCGGGTCACGTCGAGCACGTAAGGGCCGTCGGCCGGGTTCCCTATGGCGAGCGACTTGGCGATGGTGTCCGGCCGGACCGGCTGCACCACGTCATGACCGGCCCGGAACGCGGCCGCCACCGGTGCGCAGCCGCTGGCCTGGGCGCCGAACACCCGGCACGGCGCGGCGTTCACCAGGCCGAGCGCCGCGAGCTCCCCGAACGCCTTGTCGATCTTGACGAGCTGGGCCCCCGACGCCACCGGGACGACGATCTGCTGCGGCAGCCGCCAGCCCAGCTGCTCGGCGATCTCGAAGCCGATGGTCTTGGACCCCTCCGCGTAGTAAGGCCGCACGTTGACGTTGACGAACGCCCAGTCCTCGCGGTCGTCGGCGAGCTGTGAGGCGAGCCGGTTGACATCGTCGTAGGTCCCGTCGACCAGGACCAGCGTGCCGCCGTACACCGCGGTGGCGATGATCTTCTGCGGCTCGAGGTTCGCCGGGATGAGCACCACGGAGCGGATGCCAGCCCTGGCCGCCGCGGCGGCCACCGCGTTGGCCAGGTTCCCGGTAGACGGGCAGGCCAGGACCTTGTGGCCCATCTCCAGCGCCGCGGCGAGGGCAACCGCGACCACCCGGTCCTTGAACGAGTGCGTGGGGTTGCCCCGCTCGTCCTTCACCCAGAGCGCGCGCATGCCGAGCGCGCTCGCCAGCCGGTCCGCCCGCACCAGGCGGGTGAAGCCCGGCTCGGTGTTCGGCCGGCCGGCCACGTCGGCCGGAACCGGCAGCAGGCTCGCGTACCGCCAGATGCTCGGCGGTCCGGACTCGATGGACTCGCGGGTCAGCGACGGGTAGTCGTAGCCGACCTCCAGCGGCCCGAAACACTCGGCGCAGGCATGCTGCGCGCCCAGCTCGCAGGTCTGGCCGCACTCACGGCAGGACAGCCTGGTGGCGTGGCCGAAGCGGGATGCCGGGATGGTGGCTGATGCAGATGAACTCACGGGGCGAGGCCTCTCTCCTCATCTTTCCCAGCGGTCGACTGACCGCGGGCCGGAGTTGGCACCTGTCACGACTGGCCTCGCCGGGGCGGACGGGACGGCACAGCTGCGGGTAACAGCTGGCCCCGCGAGCATGACGCGGGCACGTAAATCACCGTGATGGTTGCCGGGGCTTCACAGGGCCGATCCCTCCACCCCTCTGGATGAGCGAACTATTCAGTTGTGGTCCGCCCGGTCACAGCTCCCTGAGCTGGGCCGGGGGGCGGACATACGTCAACCTACCATGGCGCCGCGCCACGCCCTGGATGAGAGATTCCCTGCTGGGACTGCTGATTCTGTTGTGGCCGGCGCACTTCGGCTGGCCGCGATGCACCCGGCCGGCGCACCGGGGGACACGCGGGGTCCGGCCGGTGCCGGCCATCCGGATGCCCGCCAGATAGCCTCCGGCCATGGGCGCAAGATCAGCCGACGCGCGGGTACTCATCGCATCCAACCGGGGGCCGGTGTCGTTCAGGCTGAGTGACGACGGGGAACTGTCGGCCATGCGCGGCGGCGGCGGGCTGGTGTCCGGGCTCTCCTCCGTCGCCGATCACCCGAACTCGCTGTGGGTCTGCGCCGCGCTCAGCGACGCCGACCGGGCCGCCGCACGGGCCGCCGACGGAGGCCGCCTCGGCCTGGACGGGACCCCGGGCGGTTCGGGCGTGCGCATGCTCGACATCCCGCCGACGATCTTTCACCGGGCGTACAACTCGGTGGCGAACTCCACGCTGTGGTTTGTGCACCACATGCTCTACGACACGCCGAACCAGCCGCATTTCGGGATCGCGTTTGAGCGCGAGTGGGAGTCCTTCCGCACCTACAACCGCGAGTTCGCCGAGGCTCTGGCGGACGAGGCGGGCCCGCGGTCACCGGACGGCGAGCCGGTTCGGGCGGCGGTGCAGGACTACCACCTGAGCCTGGTCCCGCGGATGCTCTCCGACCTGCGCCCGGACGTCAGGATCGCCCACTTCTCGCACACCCCGTGGGCGCCGCCGGATTACTACCGGATGCTGCCCGACGACGTCGGCCGCGAGGTCCTGGAGGGCGTGCTCGGCGCCGACCACGCCGGGTTTCTCTCCCAGCGGTGGGCCGATGCGTTCCTCGACTGCTGCGAGGCGGTCCTCGGCGCGGCGGGCGCGCACGTAGACCGCACCCGGCAGCAGGTGACCTATCAGGGCCATTGCACCGGGGTCGGCGTGCACCCGCTGGGCGTGGACGCCGACGGCCTCATCAGCCGGGCATCCGAGCCAGACGTGCGGGCCAGGCAGGCGGTCCTGGCCGAGGCGGCCGACGGACGGAAGCTGATCGTCCGGATCGACCGTACCGAGCTGTCCAAGAACATCGTCCGCGGGCTCGCCGCCTACCGCGAGCTGCTGACCACGCACCCGGAGTGGCACGGGCGGGTCGTTCATCTGGCCTTCGCCTACCCGTCCCGGCATGACCTGCCGGAGTACCGGGAGTACACGGCCAGCGTGCAGCGGCTGGCCGGCGAGATCTCCGAGGAGTTCGGCACGGAGGCCTGGAACCCGCTGATCCTGCACGTCGACGACGACTACGCGCGGTCGCTCGCCGCGTACCGGCTGGCCGACGTGCTCCTGGTCAACCCGATCCGCGACGGCATGAACCTCGTCGCCAAGGAGGGCCCGATCCTGTCCGAGCGCGGCTGCGCTCTCGTGCTCTCCCGCGAGGCCGGGGCCGCGGCCGAGCTTGGCGCCGACGCCCTGCTCATCAACCCCTTCGACGTGTCCGCGACGGCCGAAGCTCTGCACGGTGCACTCATGATGAACGGGCCCGAACGCGAGCGCCGGGCCGGATCACTCGCCCAAGCGGCGGCCGCCCTGCCGCCCACCCGCTGGTTCGCCGACCAGCTGGCCGCGCTGGACCGGTTAGCCGACCGGCCCGTGGCTTAACGTTCCGGCACCTTCTAGACGGGCCATCGGTACACCGATAAGGGGCCGAGGGAGCGGGCCGGTCAGGAGTCGTGCGACATCGCGGCGGCGAGCGCGTCGAGCAGCGCTACAACGCCGTCCGGGCCGTCCACCACGAGATCGGCCAGCTCGGCCACGCTGCTCACCTCGGTTGAGCCACTGCAGACGGCCAGGCCGGGAAGCCCTTCGCCGCGCAGCTCCGCGACGGCGCGGAAGGCCGGCTCGTCACCCAGGTCGTCTCCGCAGTACATGACCGCCGCTGCCGAGCGCGCCCTGGCCAGCGTCTCGAGCGCCTGGCCCTTGTCCGACCCCGGCGGGCGCAGCTCGATCACCATCCGGCCCGGCTCCACCGCGAGGCCGGTCCGCTCGGCGAGATCGGACAGCGGGCCGCGGAGCCGCTCCAGAACCTGCTGCGGCTCGGCGGCGCGGCGGGTGTGCACGGCGAGCGCGTCGCCCTTGTCCTCGGTCCAGATGCCGCCGGGCGCGCCCGCGGCAGTCAGGACGCCGGGCAGCTCCTGCCTGGCCGTTGCGACGCCGGGCGGGACCGGCGGCGAGGTTAGCGTGCCCGACTCCCAGCGCTGCCTGCCGTACTGGCCGAGAACGAGGAGCCCGGGAACCTGGTCGAGGCCGCCGAGCTCGACCGCGGCCAGCGCCGCCCGGCCCGTGATCACTGCCACGGTCCCGGCCAGCCGGGACAGCCTGCGCAGGGCGCCCACCGCGCCGGGATGCGCGCGCGCGGCCGCCGGGTCCTCAACGATCGGCGACAGCGTGCCGTCGAAATCCAGGGCGATAAGCGCCCGCGAAGGGGTGCGCACCAGCGCGGCGAGGCCGGCCTTCCCGGCCTCGGTCCGCGGCGAGGGCAGGCCCGGCGTCACTCCGGGCGCGCCGACCGTATGCCGTGCCTGCGGCTCCGCTGCCTGCGCAGCCGGGCGACGAGCACCGGATCGAACTCGCTCGCCTCCGGCCGGTCGATCAGCGCGTTCAGCAGCTGGTAGTACCGGGTCACCGGCATCCCGAACACCTCGAGGATCTCCCGCTCCTTCGCGCCAGGGAACTGCCACCAGCTCTGCTCGAAGGCCAGGATCCGCTTGTCGAGCTCAGATAGCCCAGCCATCCGGCCTCCAACACCTCAGTAAAGAACTCCATCGTAGGCGGCCTCTATGCGTCACGGCTCCGGCGTCGTACGCTCACCCTTCGTGGCTTCCTTTGATTCCCTTACGTTCATAACGGACTACGGCCTGGAGGACGGGTTCGTCGCCGCATGCCACGGCGTAGCAGCCCGGATCGCGCCCGGCGCCCGGATCCTTGACATCACGCACCTGGTCCAGCCAGGCGACGTGCGCCGCGGTGCCGCGGTGCTCGCCCAGACCATCCCCTATCTGCCCCCGGCGGTGCACGTGGCCGTCGTCGACCCCGGGGTCGGCACCGCCCGCCGCGGCGTTGCGGTCAAGGCCGGTGACAGCATCCTGGTCGGGCCCGACAACGGCCTGCTGTCCTGGGCGGTTGACGTCAAGGGCGGCGCCGAGCAGGCCTTCCAGCTCACCAACGGCGACCTGTGGCTGCATCCGGTATCACCCACGTTCCACGGGCGCGACATCTTCATGCCGGTGGCCGCGCACCTGGCGGCGGGCCAGGACATTTCATCCGCCGGCGACGAGATCGACCTCGCCGAGCTGGTGACGCTGCCCTCGCCGACCAGCAGGGTGCGCGACGGCGAGGCCGAGGGCGAGGTCATGTCCGTCGACCGGTTCGGCAACGTGCAGCTGTCGATCGTCGCGGCCGACGTTGGGGCGCTCGGCGTCGGGTTTGGCTCGCCGCTGGTTGTCAGGGCGGGCAGGCGCCAGCTCACCGTGCCGTTCCTGGAGACGTTCGCGGCGGTGGCGCCCGGCGAGATCGTCGCGTTCACCGACAGCGCCGGGCTCATCTCGCTGGCCGTCAACGCGGGCGACGCCGCACAGCAGCTTGGCCTGCCGCCCGGCGCGCACGTTCGGCTGTCGGCGCCGCACGCGTCCTGAGCACATCTGCTGGTTGCGCGGCCTGGGCCCCCTAGGGGGTTTACGACCCCCCGTCGGATCTGCACGGACCGTACGTAATTGGCTCCAAGATGGCAGAATGCGTGGGTAACCGCACGGAAGGCAGATGGAGTGTCGCTCAGGTTCCCCCGACCGGTGATCTTGGCGACCGCCATTGGCCTTGCAGCCGCGTGGACTGCGTTCAGCGTCGTTCCAGCCGCAGCCGAGCACGTCCGGCAGGCCGACCAGGTCCGCCAGAACGAGTGGTGGCTCAGTGCCCTGCACGTCACGCAGGCGCAGCAGGCCACACAGGGCGCGGGCGTGACGATCGCGCTGCTGGACACCGGCGTGGACCCGCAGCAGCCCGATCTCGCCGGTTCGGTGATCCCCGGCAAGGACTTCACGAACTCGGGCGAGAAGCTGGGCAGCCAGTTCTACGGGATCCACGGGACCGCCATGGCGAGCCTGATCGTCGGCCACGGGCACGGCTCGGGCGACGCCGACGGGGTCCTGGGCGTTGCTCCCGCTGCCAAGCTGCTGTCGGTACGCGTGGCTCTGGACGCCGGTGACCCACTGCTCGAGGACTCCAGCGCCGCTGCGACCCTGCCCGGCGCGATCGCCGCGGGAATCATGTATGCCGTGGGCAGCGGCGCCCAGGTGATCGACCTGCCGCTGGACCCAGGCCAGTCCGTGAACAACCTGGTGGCCACCCCGACCCCAGCGCCCGCTGCCAACGCGCCGGTCACACCGCTCGAGGCAGCCCAGCAGGCCGCGGCGGGCGGCAGCGCAGCCGAGAAGTCCGCCGTGGCCTACGCGCTGAGCAAGGGCGTGGTGCTCGTGGCCCCCGGCGGCGACAACGGGGCCGGAACCGACGACCCGAACTTCCCCGCCAGCTACCCCGGCGTGATCTCCGTCGGCGCGTTCAACAGCAGCTTCACAAAGGCAGCGTTCTCCAGCCACCAGTCCTACGTCTCGCTGACCGCGGCCGGCAGCGGCATGACCGCGGCCACCCCAACCGGCTACACCACGGTGAGCAGCACCAGCGCGGCCAGCGCGATCGTCACCGGCATGGCGGCGCTGATCAAGTCCGCGTACCCGGAGCTCACGCCCGCTCAGATCAGCCAGGCGCTGACCACCAGCACGGTGTTCCGGCCCCCGAACGGCGTTTCCGATGGCTCCGGCCATGGCACCGCAGATGCCGCAAGGGCGCTGGCCGCGGCCAAGTCGATCGCCGGGCACGGCCTGACCCGTGCGGACGCCGGGGCCGTTTCCCGCGCCCAGCCGGCGGCGCCGTCGGTGCCGTTCATCAGCCAGGCCCTAGCGCCGAAGATCAAGCGGGACGGGCTCATCTCCGGTGCCGTGCTCCTGGTGCTGCTCGTGCCGATCGTTCTCTATGCGCTGCTGCGCCGGCGCCGCCGCAAGGTCAACGCGGCGGGCCGCCTCGAGCACGAGCCGATCACGCGGGCGCCATACGGGGCGCAGGGCAGTGACAGCCCGGCGGATCAGAGCCAGATGGCGCAGTACTTCGCCGCGGTGCCACAACAGGCGGAGAGCGTCAGCGGCCCCCAGCAGCCGGTCGGCGCCGCGCCGCCGGCCGCGGCCGGCGCCCCAGGCCGTGCCCGCGGCGGCGGCAGCGGCTACGGCGCGTTCGGCGACAACAGCCAGCAGGCACCTTCGGAGGAGGCGGCCCGGCGTTTCCTGAGATCCCCGCTGGCTCCGTCCAGGCGGGCGGCGGTACGGCCGGCCAAGGTATCGGGAACCCCGCCATGGGAGCCGGCGCCCAAGCCGGACACCGAGCTTCCCTGGGCGGCCAGCCCGCCTCCGGCGCTGCCGAGGCGCGCGCCGGTCCCACTGCCCGCGCCGGCGGCGGCTCCCGCCGAGTCGCTCTGGGCCCGGGCCGCGGCCAGCCCGGCGCCCTCCCCCGAGAACGGGAAGGCCGACGGCGCCGCGGGTGCTGTCGGTGCCGTGGGCGCGGTAGGCGCCGCCGGTTCTGCCGAGCCAGGCATCAGGCCGATCTACGTCTGGAACCCGGGAGCGAACACGGAGACGTTCGACACATTCCCGTCGGTTCCTTCGCGCGGGCCTGCGCCCGAGCCTGCCGAGCCAGAGCCCGGGCAGCCCTCGGCCGGTCCCGAAGACTGGCCCGACTCGAAGGACTGGCCCGATCCGAAGGACTGGGCCGACTCAAAGGACCGGTCCGATCCGGACGGCTGGGCCGACTCAAAGGACCAGACCGATTCGAACGGCTGGCCCAGCCCCGAGGACTGACCCCGGGCGGCGGCGGGCTACCGTCCCGGGCCTGCCCCGTTGCGCTGCGCGGCGAGTTCCTCCTTGCGCACAGACGCGTACATCGCCACGTACTCCTGGCCCGACAGGGCCTGGATGGCGTTCATGACCTCGTCGGTGATCGCGCGCCGCTGCCGGGAAGCCGATGGCAGGGTCTTCGCGGATTCGAAGGTCAGCGGCTCACCAACCCGGATCTTGATCTTTGCTACCCGGGGCACCTTGCGCCCGGGCGGCAACACGTGGTCTGTTCCGGACATCGCGACCGGGATCACCGGCAGGCCCGAGTTGAGCGCCAGCCAGCCGACCCCGGGCCTGCCCCGGTACAGCCGGCCGTCCGGCGACCTGGTCCCCTCGGGGTAGATACCAAACAGCGCGCCCTGGCGGAGCAGGCCGAGGGCCGCATCCAGCATTTCCAGCCCCGCCCTGGCCTCGGCCCGGTCCACCGAAATCTGGTTGGTCGCTCGCAGGTAGGCGCCGGTGAGCCGGTCGATCGGCCGGGTCCCGGTGAAGTACTCGGACTTGGCCGCGAAGGTGACCGGCCGGTCCACCATCAGCGGCAGGAAGATCGAGTCCACGATCGAGAGGTGGTTGGACGCGAGGATGGCGCCGCCGGATGCCGGGATGTGCTCGCTCCCGACGATCTCCGGGCGCCACAGCGTGTACAGGAAGGGTCCGGCGAGCACTCGCGAGATCCGATACTGCACCCTGGCCTCCCACCGGAACGCTGTCAGCGGCAGTCACAGGTTAGCCGGGAACTATGGGGACGTATCTCCTGCGCACCCTGCGGAGTGCTGTCCCTGTGCTCTACCACCGGTCGCGCCGGCCCCAGCCGCACCGCTCAGCATTCGGTTGGGTATTCGATTTCATGATCGTGGTAGATAACCCGCGCCATAAGCGGTTCAGCTACCAGGATCATGACCAGGGCTAAGCCGGGAAAGCGCGAGGTGGCGGCCGCGTCGACCGCCGCCTCGGCACCAGGGCGAGTCAGCGCGCCTGGACGCTACCGGCCACCGTGGCCACCACCGCCGCCGCCTCCGTGGCCGCCGCCACCGCCACTCGCTCCGCCATGACCTCCTCCCCCCTCGCCGCCCTGCGGCCGGGCGTCAGCACCGGCGAGTTCCACGAGCGGGAAGGACCGGTGCCTGCGCGGGGGGACCAGGAAGTTCTGCCGCCGCGTTGCGGTGATGAACCGCTCCAGCCCCTGGTCGTCGTCGTCATTGTCGAGGAACTCGTGCTGCAGGTCCTGCGCCGCCTGGGACGTGCGCATCGAAGCGAAGAAGTCGGCGGTTGGCACGAACACCAGGAACTGCAGCTTGAACTGCTTGCTGCCCGCCGGGACGTCGCTCCATCCGAACCCGGGAAGGTGCGGAACGCGGGCACGTCCATGGAGTCGAGGCCGGGGCCGTCGTTGCGGACGTGCAGCGGAGTGGTGTCCGCTGCCCGGGACACCCGCTGCAGGGCATCGATGTGGCCGACCCGGCCCTCGCCGGTGAACGTGGCGTTCTCGGTGGCGTTGGCGGGGGTGAACGTGCCCGCAGTGTCCTGTGCCTCCGCCTCGGCGGAGCCTGGTGCCCTGGAACACGTTGTTGATGTAGGCCGGGCCGCCGCCGTTGGTGTACTGGTCGGTGTTGCCCGTGGCGGGTATCCCGTTCGGCGTGCCGAGCTGGTTGGAGCGGAACATGTACTGGCAGCGCTCGGTGAACGGCTCGCCGTCCGGCCGCCGCGAGTCCTGGCCGGGCAGGTTATAGAACTGGTACAGGTCCAGGATGTCGTGCGAGAAGTGGGCGATGGAGCCGTTGTCGAAGTAGTCGCCCGGCATCGGCGTTGCTGATCTTGGCCGAGGAGTTGCCGGCGAACGTGACGACCTGCGCCGGCCCGGAGGCATTGACCTGCTGGTCCACGAAGCCCATGGCCATCGAGGAGTCCGGGTTGATCCGCCCGGCGAACTCGAAGCCGTGCGTTCTCGGCCATCGCGCGCGGCAGGCCGACCTGCATGAACTGGATGCGCGGCAGCCGGAAGCTGAGCAGCCCGTTGAAGCTCGGTGAGGGCACGAAGCTTGCCGTTCAGGTTGTTGCTGCCCTGCAGCCACAGCGTGACCGCGGACAGGTTGGCCAGCGAGTCACTGCGGAACTCGAACAGCAGGTCGTTGCTCTCGATCACAACGTCGACGTTGAAGCGGTCCTTGGTGACGTTGGGGATCAGCGCGCCCGGGCCGCCAACCAGGCCGTCGACCACGTCGGTGGCGAACGGGACGGCCTCGACGAGCACCGGACGGCTGGGATCCGTGAGCGTGGTGGGGATATTGGCCGCGACCAGCGCCGACGGCAGGCGGCTGAAATACGGCAGGCCGTAGGACACGGAGAAGATCAGCACGCCGGCCGGGCTGGCCGGAAAACTGTCCTCGATCGTGCGCAGCGCCTGGTCCAGGGTGGCCTGGTCGCTCGGGGTGGGCGTCCGGGATAGCTGGACCGGCTGGAACAGCGTGTAGAGCGGGCGGGAACTGGAGCGTGACGTTCCCGGCTCCGTCGTTGAGTACCTCTGCCGGGTTGATGAAGGCTCCCAGGTCGAACTGGATGTCGGGGAACATCGTCGGCGCGGAATCCGCCCGCGCGACCGGGGAGGCCAGTTCCTCGAGTAAGGCGGCCTGGGAGAGGAGGAAGGCGGTGGCTGCGCCTGTCTTGAGAGCTGAGCGGCGGCTAAAGACCGCGGACCTGAGGCCCTCTGCGTCCATCGTGACTCCTAGGGATCTGATGACGGATCCCCGCTCGAGGGCAATGTACGTCGCTATGCAAGGCGTTGTAGTTTTTAAATAATTTCTTCCATGAAAATAATAAAAGGCCCGTAAAATGCCTCTGTCCCCTTTACGTAAACAGGATAAATGGATAAGAGCGCAGGTCAGCGGCCTGCGATGGCATCCATGTTTCGCCACGGTAACCTTTGGCCCGGCTAAGACAGAGCCGTGGGTTTGCTGAGGTAGCCGGCGAGGGTTGCGAGGAACCGGGCAGCGGGCGCGCCGTCGACGGCCCGGTGGTCGACGGTGAGACTGAGCGTGATGGATTTGCGCCAGGCCACGCCAGGGCCACCGGCAACGCCAGGGCCACCGGATACAGGTCCGCGATACAGATCCGCCAGGTTCGCCAGGTCCGCCAGGGCCTCCGGGGGCCGGGACCGGCTCGTCGGTGATGCGCCCGGCCCCGAGGATGGCGACCTCGGGCGGGTTGATGATCGGGGTGAAGGCGTCGATCCCCGCGTGGCCGAGGTTGGTGATGGTGAACGTGCTGCCCTGCAGCTCGGCCGGGTCCGCATGCCCGGCCCGCACCCGCTCGGTCAGGGCCAGCCGCCGGGCCGACAGCTCGGCCAGCCCGTCGGCGTCGGCGTCGCGCAGCACGCCGACCAGCAGCGCCACGCCGGTGTCGATGCCGATGCCGAGGTGCACCCGCCGGGCGATCCGGATCTCGTCGCCGACGATGTGCGCGTTAAGGGCGGGATGCTCGGACAGGCTCAGCACGACCGCGCGGGCGAGAACGTCGGTGTAGGTCGCGCCGCCCGGCAGGTCCCCATGATCATGGCGGTGGACCAGGTCGGTTACGTCGGCGCTGCGGATGAGCGTGAACTGCGCAGAGTCGCGCAGGCTGGCCATCATGCGCCGGGCGATCAGCCCGCGGGTTCCGGTCAGCGGCACCGCGTCCGCACGTGCCTCGAAGTGCGCGCGGACGTCAGCCTCGGTGATCCGGCCGCCTGGGCCGGAGCCGCTGACGCCGGCCAGGTCGATGCCGTGATCGCGGGCGAGCTTGCGGGCGGCGGGCACCACCTGGACCGCGGCCGTGACCGGAGCCTCATGAGCTGGGGAGGTCTCAGGAGCCGCCTCCGCCGCCCCGGTGACGTCACCCTCGCCGGGCCCCTCACCGGGCAGCGCGATCACGGCCATGACCTCGCGCACCGGAACCAGCGTCCCGGCCGGGGCGACGATCCGGGCCAGCACCCCGTCACACGGCGCTTCGATCTCGAGCGTTGTCTTGGCCGCCTCGACCTCGGCGATGCACTCTCCCTTGCGGACCTGCTCGCCGACCTGCTTGAGCCACTCCAGCACGGTCCCGTCGGTCATGCCCATCCCGGCCTGCGGCAGGCGCACCTCGGCTGGCACCCGGCAACCCCTACTTCAGCGTCTGCCGGACCGCCTCGGCGATCCGGTCAGCACTCGGGTAAAGCTGCTGCTCGAGCGGCGGGCTGAACGGGATGTGCGTGTCCGGCACGGTGACCCGGATTATCGGCGCCTGCAGCGACCAGAACCCGTCTTCGGCCACCGTGGCCGCGATCTCGGCGGCGGAGGCTGCAGGTGCGGTGCGACGGGTCCGCGACCACCAGGTGCCCGGTCTTCTCGACCGAGGCCAGGATCGTGGCGTAGTCCAGCGGGACCAGCGACCGCGGGTCGACGACCTCCACCGACACGCCATCGGCGGCCAGCCGGTCCGCGGCAGCCAACGCCGCCTGCACCGCACCGGAGATAGCCACAACCGTCACGTTCGAGCCCTCACGCTTGACGTCGGCCTGGCCGAGCGGGACCACGTAATCGCCGTCGGGCACCTCCCCGGTCGAGGTCCACAGCGTGCCGTCCTCGAAGACGATCACCGGGTCGTCTTCCCGGATCGCGGCCTTGATCAGGCCCTTGGCGTCGTACGGGGTGCTTGGCGCGACGATCTTCAGGCCCGGGCTGGCCATGAACAGCGCGAGACGGCCGGTCGCTGTGCTGCGCGGCGTTAGAGCCGCCGTAGAACATCGACGCCCGGATCGTCAGCGGCAGGCTGGCCTGGCCGCCGTAGAGATAGGTGGACTTGGAGATGATGCTGATGATCTGGTCCATGGCGACGTACATGAACGAGCTCGAGCATCAGGTCGACGACCGGCCGCATGCCGACCATAGCCGCGCCAGCCGCGGCGCCGGTGAACCCGGCCTCGGTGATCGGCGTGTTGCGGACCCGCTCCGCGCCGAACTCATCGAGGAAGCCTCCGGTGGCGCCGAGCATGTTGAAGCCCACGTCCTCGCCCATGATGAACACGCGATCGTCGCGGCGCATCTCCTCCTGCAGCGCGTCGTGGACCGCCTGCAGGTAACTGACTGCTGGCATGGGGGCCACCCTCGGGAGCTAGTGCCTGATCGGGATCGGGTTCGTGTAGACGTGCTCGAACGCCGCCTCCAGGCTGGGGTACGGGCTGGACTGGGCGAACGCCACCGCGGCCGCGATCTCCGCGGCGACGTCGTCCTCGATCTGGGTGACTCCCGCCTCGTCGAGCACGCCATCGGCGATCAGCCGGTCACGGAACAGCGAGACCGGGTCCCGTTCTGCCACTCGTCGATCTCGGCCTGGTCGCGGTAGACCGGCGACGGCAGCCCGAACGCGTGGTCGTGGAACCGGTAGGTCTTGGTCTCCACCAGCGACGGGCCCTCGCCGCGCCGGGCCCGCGCGACGGCCTCCGCCACGGCCTCGTAGACCGCGATTACGTCCTGCCCGTCGACGGTGGCGCCGGGGATGCCGTACCCGGCGGCGCGCATCGACACGTCGGGCACGGACACCATCACGCTGGCCGCGCTCAGCTCGCCGTAGCCGTTGTTCTCGCACACGAACACGACCGGCAGCACCCACACCGCGGCGAGGTTCAGGCTCTCGTGGAACGTGCCCTCGTTGGAGGCACCGTCGCCGAAGAAGCACAGCGTCACCCGGTCATTGCCCTGCAGCTTCGACCCGAGCGCGGCACCGGCGGCGACCGGCAGGCCGGACCCGACGATGCTGGTCTCGCCCAGGCTGCCGACGCTGAAGTCGGGCAGGTGCATGGAGCCGCCCATGCCGGAGTTGATCCCGGTCACCTTGCCCATGAGCTCGGCGAACAGCCGGTCGGTGCGCGCGCCCTTGCCGATCGGGTGCCCGCGCGAGCGATGGTTGCCGACCATGTAGTCGTCTTCGCGCAGCGCCATGCACGAGCCGACGATCGACGCCTCCTGGCCGACCGACGTGTGCAGCGCGCCGGGGATCTCCCCGGTTTTCATCTTCTCGATCGCCGCCAGCTCGAACGACCGGCTGCGGAACATCCGGCGGTACATCTCGGCCGACGTCTCTGGCGCAACGGCCATGACCATCTCCCCGGCGCTGGGCTGCACCACGATGCTATTACTGACGATTGCCGTCTGCAATAGAGTGCCCGGCCGGGCGAACCTTCCGACTCCATTGACCAGCCGGAACGTTCAGCGCCCTAGTTGGCCGCCCTCCTCGCCGGTCTGGCCGGTGGTGAGCAGGCCGCGGAGCACGAAGTCGACGATCTGCCCGGCATAGCCGCGTGGGTCCTGGGCAAGCTGCTCACGCTCACCCGGCGGGCTCAAGATGATCTTGATGAGCACGGCGCCGTAGAGGCTGTCCAGCATGAGGTCGGTCGGCGAGCCGGGCCGCAGTTCGCCGCGTTCCAGCGCCCGGTCCAGCAGCGCCCTGGCGCCCTCAACGTGCGGGTTGGCGATCTGGCTGGAGAAGCGGGCGTGCAGCGCCGGGATCAACGTGGCTTCCAGATGCAGCCGCAGGAACGCCCACCCGTCTGGCCCGGCCTTGCTGTCGATCAGGCGGCAGGTGTACTCGGTCAGGTCGTCGCGCAGGTTGCCGGAATCGGTGATCGTGATGGCCGTGGTGTGCGCGCCGAACGCGGCGAGCAGCAGGTCTTCCTTGCTCGCCCAGCGCAGGTACAGCGGCGCCTTGCCAACGCCAGCCCGGCGCGCAACGGCGTCGAAGCTGAAGCCCGACCAGCCGGCCTCCGCGTAGACGGCCAGCGCGGCGGCGACGACGCGCGGCTCGAGGCTCGGGTCCCGGCGGCGGCCGGGACGGCTGGCCACACCGGTGCGCGCTGAGGCGCCCACGCTTCACCTCCGTGACCGCCGCCTGCCGTGGCGGAAGGTGCCTTCATCGTATGGCGCGCTCGCCGACTATTGCAGACGGCTACCGTCCGTAATACGGTTGGGCCTGCCGTGCAACGCCGGACGTAAGGGGTGGATTCATGGACCTGATGGGGCGCCTGGACCCGGAGATTGCGGCCGTGTTCCCGCACCTCCCGCACTCGACCTCACAGATATCCCCGCCGCCCGCAAGGCGATGATGGAAATGCTGGCGGCGGCCAACGAGGGCGTCCAGCCGAGCCCGGCCGTGACCCGCACCGACCACATGGTCCCTGGCCTCAACGGTGCGCCGGACGTGCGGGTCCGCCATTACCGGGCGGCCAACCAGTCGGGCATCGTCCCATGTCTGTACTGGATCCACGGCGGCGGCCACGTGCTCGGGCAGATCGAGCAGGACGACCCGATGATGGACCACATCGTGGAGACAGTGGGCTCCGCGGTCGTGTCGGTGGACTGGCGGCGCCCGCCGGACCACCCGTTCCCGGCCCCGATGGACGACTGCTATGCCGGGCTGTCGTGGACCCACCGCAGCGCCGCCGAACTGGGCGTGGATCCGGACCGCATCGCGATCGGCGGCGCCAGCTCCGGGGGTGGCTCGGCCGCGGGGCTGGCGCTGCTTGCGCGCGACCGCGGCGAGATACCGGTCTGCTTCCAGCTCCTCGTCTACCCGATGCTCGACGACCGCAACGTGACCCCGGCCAGCGTCGCTCTTACCGAGCCGAAGGTGTGGAACCGGCAGTCGAACCTGATCGGCTGGCGCTGGTACGTCGGCGACGCAGTGGGCACCGAAGGGGTCTCGCCATACGCTGCGCCGACCCGGGCCACCGACCTCACCGGCCTGCCGCCGGCCTACCTGCCCGTGGGCGACCTGGACCTGTTTATCGACGAGGACATCGAGTATGCGCAGCGGCTGCAGCAGGCCGACGTGCCGACCGAGCTGCACGTCTACCCGGGCGGCATCCACGCGTTCGAATTGCTCGCTCCGAACTCGGGGCTGGCACAGCGCTTCATCCGCGACCGTGACGAGGCGCTGCAGCGCGCGTTCCAGAAGTAGCGGCGTGCGGGACTAATCCAGCGTGGAGCCGGGACCGGCCAGGCAGCGGACCACCAGGCCGACGCCGATGCGGACGGTGTCGGCCAGCGATGAGCGCGGGGCCATGGTGCGGGCCCAGCGCAAGACCGCCGCCCGTTCCGCCGTGACGGCGATAGCGCCCGCAAGGACCAGGGCCTGGAGCTCGCCGGCCAGAACGCCTGCGCGCTGGGCGATCGCGTCGGCCAGCGCCGGCGGGCGACTTCGGCAAGGGCAGCGAGTCTGGAACGCGAAGTCACTGCAGATTCGCGGCCAGGCCACGCTGGAGACGGTCGACGGCATCCCCGGCGAATACATCGAGGCGGCTTCGAAATCGCTGGACGCGGAGCAGCGCGCTGAGTTCGAAAAGCAAGTCGGGTCGGTGTATGACCAGATGGTGCGCATCTCCATCGAGCCGGGCTGGGCGCGCTTCTATGACTTCGGTACGGGCCGGTTGCCGGGATTCCTCACCAAGCTCGTCAGCGGCCGTTGACATCGACGAACCTGGGAATCGGCGGCCAGTGACAGAAGGCAACTCCTAGCGCGAACATCGCGTCGGCTCAGGACGATTCGAACGCCCGCTTACTCCTTAGGACGGAGCCGTGCTGTCCCCTGCACTATGAGCCGTGACGTGCGCCCAGCAGGACTCGAACCTGCGTTGCCAGCTTCGGGGGCTGGCGTCCTATCCTCTGGACCATAGGCGCGTGGTGGGACCAGGTGCCGAACCTGCTGTGCCGAAACGGCGGTTTTACAAACCGCTAGCGTGCCGACGCTCGGGTCAGCCTGGGGAGGACGACGGGTCTCGAACCCGCTAGTTGCCTGATTCACAACCTGGCCCCTCGGCCTTTTGGATTCGTCCTCAGTAGGCCGCGAAGGAATCGAACCTCCATGACCGGGGTGTGGACCCGGCGCTCTTCCATTGAGCTAACAGCCCGTGCTCCGGGAGAGATTCGAACTCCCACCCTCCGGTTCGTAGCCTGGCGCAGCTATCCGTTGTGCTACCGGAGCGAAGTACCCGCACCAGGAGCCGAACCTGGGCCTCCGCCCTGTCACGGCGGTGCTCTGCCACTGAGCTATGCGGGCCTCGCGACGCCTACGGGATTCGAACCCGTACCCTCCACCTTGACGGGGTGGCGCACTGGCCTTTTGTGCTAAGACGCCATCGCTCCGGCGCAGGGACTCGAACCCCGATAGCCGCCTTAACGGGACGGCGTCCTGCCATTGAACGACACCGGAATGAACGCCGCGCTTTGCCGTCTTGCCAGTCCTGGCACGCGGCCAGCCTTCGTAGCGGGGACGGGAGTTGCACCCGCATTACCTGGGTTATGGGCCCAGCGTGTTCCTGTTACACCACCCCGCAGTACCGCTGACGCGAATCGAACGCGCGACGGCCGGATTGAAAGTCCGGCTACCCATGCCATCAGGGTGACAGCGGCTCAGTGGCTAGTGCGGGACCTGAACCCGCATTCCCCGCGCTGAGAACGTCGGGATGACATGGTTACCCTAACCAGCCGTGCGTCGCCTCAGACTTGAGCTGAGAGCCTTGCGCTTGGAAGGCGCCTGCGCTGCCCTGTTGCGCCAGCGACGCTTAAGTGGATTCACGTTCATGGGAGGTCAAGGGCGTCTCCCGGCCAGCGCTGGCATCCACAGCCACCCAGTGCCGCCCCCCAAGGACTCGAACCCAGTCATTCCGGATTAAAAGTCCGGTACCCGTTCAGTCAGGCGCGAGCGGCAAATGGTAGGCCGGGTGGGGGTCGAACCCGCATATCTCCTGTTTGTAGGACAGGCGCCGCCACCTTTTAGCTACGGCCAGTGGGCACGGGAGGAATTGAACCTCCGTCCTTCCCCTTATCAGAGGGCTGCTCGAACCGGCTGAGCTGCATGCCCGTGGCTCTCTTCCCGAAGCATTTCATGTACCCGGTGTGATAACCCGAGCACCACATCTCGCAGTAACCGCACGGACATTTTCATCTACCTACACCTGTCGTGCAGACAGTCTCGCAGAGATCCTGCGTCGTCTTTACCGATGACAACCACCGGGACCGCAAAGCAACTGGCACTTGTCCACCTCCGCAAGAAACCGCGGCAGCGACAAGTTGGTGATCTCCGAGATGTTGGCGACCTTAGTATCTCCATCAACATGGTCGAGCTCTGTCACGCCCACTAGCTTATTAGAGCAACTGCACACTTGATAATCAGAGGAGCCGGTGGGATTCGAACCCACGGAGCGCGTTCCCGCGCTCAGCCGTTTTCGGGACGGCCGCCTTAATCCGCTCGTGCCACAGCTCCATAGTGCGCGGGGCACCATATCTCCGGTCCCGGGTCGCTAATCGCTGCAGTCCTAGGAACCGCCTTAGCCCGCAAGGCTGCCAGGCCCATACGAGGAGCGGGCGGGATTTGAACCCGCGGACGCCGTAGCATCACCTGATTAGCAATCAGGTCCCGTACAGCCACTCCGGGCCACCGCTCCATAGAGACCCCTGCCGGACTTGAACCGGCCTAGCTGGCTTTGCAGGCCAGCGCCTATCCATCTCGGCCAAGGGGCCAAGCTACGTACCATTGCCCTGCGCGACTGACTACGAACTCCTCCGGCCGCGGACGGTGCAACACCTTAGTTCTCCCGTTGCCGCGCTCGCGACCGCAGCGGGAGCCAGTTCCGATCGTGCGCCGGGAGGGGGTCGAACCCTCACGCCCGTAGGGCACTGGTTCCTGGGACCAGCGCGTCTGCCTGTTTCGCCACCAGCGCATGGAGCGGATAGCGGGGATCGAACCCGCGGCCCTCACCTTGGCAAGGTGACGCTTTACCACTGAGCTACATCCGCATGGAGCCTGCCCGGAGAATTGAACTCCGTCTACCGCCTGACCAAGGCGGCGTGCTGTCGTTACCACTAGGCAGGCGTGGGCCGGAGCAAGCAAAGGCGGTGCTCTGCGTCGCCCCGGACCGGCGCTTATTCCAGCACAGCTGGCCGGGCAGGACTCGAACCTGCGTCGCTAATCCCTGGTCAAGCGAGATCCGAACACGAACCCGTGGGCCTTGCCTGGCGTCAGCCGGAACACGCTGTGCGATGAATGACCCTTCTCCCTCAAGAAGCCCGGCCAACCAAGCCAGCTCAACATCCGACATCTTACGAATCTGCATACTATCATTATATAATCTGCATACATCATTATATAGAGCCGCCGTTCGGTGTCGGACCGAACCTCTCGCCTTACGAAGGCGAGGCCGCAGCCGTGCGCGACGGCATAGCTGGCCACCCTGGTCTCGAACCAGGAAGTTCCGGGGTCAGGGCCCGGCAGGTCTACCAATTCCCTCAGTGGCCATCGAGTACGAGCGGCGGGACTCGAACCGGCACTGTGCGGATTTTGGAGCGTATCTCTGCCAGTTGGAACTACGGCCGCGTGCGCCGCCAGGGTCTCGAACCCCATTCCCTGGATTAAGAGTCCGTTGCATCACCAGTCATGCTTGCGGCGCTCAGAGACGACGGCGGGAGTCGAACCCGCGTGACCAGGGTGGAAGCCCGGCACCTAAGCCGTTCGGTCACTTCTCCGTGGATCCCGCAGGTACTGACCCTGCCTCTGCGCTTTTCAGGCGACCGCTAATCCATCTCAGCTAGAGATCCAGGAATCCGGGGGTGCAGCACGGCGAAGACCCTCCTCCGTAGACCGCACTGGGGTTCACCCCGTGGTCGGGATACAAGGACTCGAACCTTGACTGCCTGCTCCCAAAGCAGGCGCGCTAACCCTTACGCGACATCCCGGTGTCTGGTGCTCCCACAATGACCGGCCGCCGTTTGCACGGAGCTGAGCCCGCGTATTGCGCTCGACCTCCCGGACGTTCTTCTGCCGAACCCCAGCCGGGCCGTGGTGCGGCGCACCCTGTCTGAGTAGCTGGATTTAACCAGCGGCCTTGCGCTCCCGAAGCGCGCTCTGACCAAGCTGGCTATACCCAGTCTGCCACCGCTCCGTTTCGGTCCAGGGTAACGCGGTATCCGCCACCCTGGCTGTCCCCAAGTGGTGGTCTCGTGGAGATGCCCGGAATCGAACCGGGTCGGCAACGCTTGCAGGGCGCACCCGCTAACCTCAGCTACTCATCCCCAGGTGCCGGGAGGATGGCGCCTCCCGGCTAATGCTCACGCTCTGGAGTTGTCAATTAACTTGCACGTTCGCCCCGCAGGGCGGTGCTCCGCACGGGCGCAAGGATTCGAACCCTGACCAAGCGAGTTGGAGTCGCTCATGCTTGCCGTTACACCACGCCCATATGTGTTCAGTAATGCAAACCGCCCGTCAGGGGGATTTCCCTGCGGGCGGCTTCCTGGTATCTGCTTCTGCTTCTACCCGGGAGCCTCCGCGCTGGTACCGCGCATCGCGGACGGCAGGATGGCGGCGTGCCAATCCTGATTCCGCTTCGCTGAGAACCTGCGTTCCATAACATCCACGGTACGGACAGACCCAGGCGAAGGCAACGTTTTTTTCGGGCAACCCACATCGACCCTAGCTGGCCCGATGTAATCCGGCCGGATATCGGCGGACAGGTTAATTCCGGGCGGTCCCGGGTTCGCGCTGGTCTGCGGTCACCAGCGCGGTCTCGTAGGCCAGGACGACGGCCTAGACCCCCGATCACGCAGGCCGAGCTTGGTCAGCACGCCGCCGACGTAGGGTCTTGACGGTGCTCTCCTCGATCACCAGCTCGGCGGCGATCTCGGTGGCTGCACGAGGTGGATGAAACAGGTGTCAGCGTCCCAGCCCGCGCCTGCTACGACCTCGGCTCGACGACCCTGGTCACGACCCAGCGGTGCTTGCCGATCTTGCGGTCACGGACGAACCCGAGCTTCTCATAGGTCGACAAGGCGCCGTTGAACAGGAAGCCGGCGGGCACCGAACCGGCGGCCTCCGGGTATCCCTCGATGATCCCCCCGCCTAGGCCCGCGATGAGATCAAGCGCACCGGCGAGCGCCGCACTCGCCACGCCCTGGCGCCGGTGCCCCTTCCCGACATAGCAGCATGCGATCCGCCAGTCAGGAGAGGCGGTCTGGCCTTTTTCGTACGCCACCCGGTTCTTGATCCGCGGCACCTCGCCGGGTGCGCCGAACTGGCACCAGCCCACGCACTCGTCCCCGTCGAAGACGAGTGCGGCGTGGGCCCGGCCCTCCCGGACCCGCTGTTCCTTCGCGGCACGGTTCTGCGCCGCATTCCGGGAATCTTCGGGATGGAAGCCCATGCACCAGCACCCGCCAAAGATGCCGTTGTTGCACTCGACGAGCACGGCGAACGCGGCCCACGTCGACTCATCGAGAGCTTTCACGGTGTACGCGGGTTCGGACACGCGGCCCAGCCTAATGCCGGGGCCACGGCACGAGCCTCTTCGTACCGCACCAGGCCGAGGACCGGAAGTGGCGGTGCCTACTGGTTATTCAGGGCTGTCCGGGCCACCCCCGGGGTGGGAGCCGGTGAGCGGATTCGAACCGCTGGCCTGCCGTTTACAAGACGGCTGCTCTGCCAACTGAGCTACACCGGCGTGAGGCTCGCTGCATGGTAGCCCACTGCACGCCCGGCCTGCCCACCGGCTACTCGGCGCGCAGGATGATGGCGGGCCTGGTCGGCCCAGCCGCGGTCGAGCAGCTGCTGCACGGTCGTCACCTCCTCGGCGACCGGCAGCCAGACGCGAGGCCACTGCTGCCGTACGCGGCGGGCGAGCCGGTCTTGCGAAGAGTGATGGGTCAACTACACAGCCACCGAGGGCGGGGACTGGCTGCGGCTGGCATCATCGGGAACATGAGTGTGGTGAAGATCAACGCAATCACGGTGCCCGCAGACAGCGGGGACGAGCTGACCCAGCGGTTCGCCAAGCGGGCCGGCGCGGTCGATAACCAGGACGGGTTCGAGGGCTTTGAGCTGCTGAAGCCAACCGACGAGCGCACCACCTGGCTCGTGGTCACCCGGTGGCGGGACGAGGCCTCGTTCCAGGCCTGGCTGCACTCCCCCGCGTTCGGCCACGGGCACCGCTCCGCGGCCGAGCGGAGCGGTGGCGAGGCACCGCCAGCGGTCGGCGTCAGCAGCGAACTGTGGTCCTACGAGATCGCGGGCGGCTCCGCCGGACAGGGCTCCGCGTCTGGCTGATGCCGGGCCGCCCCGGACCCAGAAGTAAAGGCGGGCGGCCACCGGGTTAACGGTGGCCGCCCGCCTTGGGTTTCCCCCCCGCCCAGTAAGACGCGCGACCTACCGGGCGGGATTACACGCGGCGATCAGAGTTTGGCGCCGGGCGCGCAATCTCATCGCGGTGCCGTCGCAATCTCATCGCGGTGCCATCGCGGCGCAGACGGCGAGCAGCTCGGCCTGGCGCAGCACGGCCAGCACTTCCGGATGCACGGTGGTACCGAGCTGCTCGTTCGCGGTCACGGTGACCGAGTTGCCGCCGCCGAGCGTGGCGGCGCCGAACTGGGTGTAGCCGAGAGTGTTCCCGGTGTGCCCGTAGACGGTGCCACAGCTCGTGACGTACTTGAATACGGCCAGGCCGGCCGAGTTCGTGCCGGGCCCCGGCGGAGAGGAGTTGCCCGGTACGAAGCTCAGCTGGGCGGCCTGGGCCTGGCGGGTGAAGAAGAGCGGCGCGAGGTAGTCGCGGATGAACGTGTTCATCTCCGCCGGGGTGGACGCGATGCCGCCTGACGCCCAGGCCGCCGAGGCCGTAAGCGCCTCGCTGACGTCCTCCGACGGCTGGCCGGGCTCCAGCTGGTAGCCGTGCAGGTACGGGCGCGGCATCCGGAACCCGGACGGCAGGCTGGTCTGGCTGAGCCTGGCTCGCTGGTATACGAGCGTGCTCAGCAGTGAGTTGTAGCTGCGGCCGGTCACCGCCTCGGCCATCATCGCGGCGACCACGTTGTCTGAGTTGTCGTACTTGTAGCGGCTGCCGGGCCGGAACTGCAGCGGCTTGCCGAAGACGTAGCGCAGCAGCTGGTCGGGCAGGATGGTCGCGCGCGGGTACCGCGCAAGACGTTCCCGCAGCGCCTTGCTCTTGGTGTAGTCGGGCAGGCCACTGCGATGCTGCAGCACGTCCTGCAGCGTGACCGGGTGCCAGGCGCGCGGCAGCGCGGGGAGCACCTGGCCGATCGTGGAGCTGAGCCGGAGCTTCCCGCTGCTGACCAGGCTGAGCGCGACCGCTCCGCTGTAGGTCTTGGCGAAGGTGGCCAGCCGGGCGTGATCGGACGTGCTGAGCGGCCGGCGGTCGGCCAGGCTTGCCGTCCCCGCCTGGTAGACGGCGCTCTGGCCGCCGTGCTGGACGATCGCGATCACGCCGGGCGGCCCGTAGGGCATGGCCACCAGCTGGTTGAGGGCCTTCTGCAACGCCACCGCGGTCGTGACCTGCGTGCGGGCCTTGGTGCGGGCCGTGGTCTGGGCCGATGTGGCCCCGTCCGGCGTGGCACGGGCAGCGTGGTGGACGGCGGAGGCGCTGCCGGGCGTGGCCGCCGCGGCGATGGCCAGCATGCCGCCAACGGCCGTGGCCGCCGCCAATGACCTTACAGAGCGTTTGTAGGCCATGAACGAAGAGTAATCAGCCAGGCCCCGGAAACCGCGGCACGACACCAGCTCTTTCGGGCCGATCTGCGGGTCAGGTGCTCTCGGCGGCCGACGCCTCCGTTGCCCGCCTGGTCAGCTCGGCCCAGTTGTAGGCGTCCTCCGGCGTGGCGCGCACCATCTCGTCGATCTTCTTGGCGTCCTCGCCGACGAGAATCCGCCAGGCCCCGGACCGCACGCCGTCGAGGATGATCGTCGCCGCGGCGGCGGCGCTAAGCGGCGCCTTGTCCCGGAAGTCGGCGTTCATCCGCACCAGCAGCTCGCGCAGGTCGTCGGCTGTGGCGTCCTTGGCCAGCAGCCCGGCCTCGGTCAGGCCTTCCCGCGCGTCCCCGGGGATCAGCTCCTCGATCTGGGCCTCGCTCATCTGCGCTGGCTCCGGCAGGCCGCGGGCTCGCATGCTGTTGGCGATGATGTCGGTGCCCACGTGACCCGGCATGACGACCGCGACCCTGACCTGGGGCGCGTTGCTGCGCAGGTCTTCGATGAGCGCCTCCGAGAAACCCCGCACGGCGAACTTGGCCGTGGCGTAGGCGGTGTTCGGCATGCCCGGACCCAGCGCCGCCCAGAGGCCGTTGACGCTGCTGGTGTTCACGAGGACGCCGTCACCGCTCGCGATCAGCAGCGGCAGGAACGCCCGGGCGCAGTAGTAGACGCCCCACCAGTCGGTTGCGAATACCTGCTCCCACACCTGCCGCTCGCTCTTGACGAAGCTCTCGCCGCCGCCGGTGCCCGCATTGTTGAAGACGAGGTCGACGTGATCGCTGTTGTGCTCCTGGAGCAGCTCGTCACGGAATCGCAGCACCCACGCTTCGTCGGAGACGTCGCACATGTGGCTGGTGACCCGCACATCGGCCGCAGCGCCTTCCTCCGCCATGGCCGCGGTCGCCGCGACGGCGTCCGCGTTCAGGTCGCAGGTCGCGACCGAGCACCCTTGCGCCGCGAGCTGGCGGACGAGCTCACGGCCCATGCCGGAGCCTCCGCCGGTTACCACGGCAAGCTTTCCATCGAATGAGTCCACAGCCCGGCACCTCCCGCCCTTGCTGTCAATAAACTGATATCAGTTTTAGGGCCGGAACGTCAAGCCGGTGCTCTGTCGCGTCTTGTCCGAGGTTCGTCCGGGACGGCACGATTGATGCAGGCAGCCGCGATGAGGAGGGCTCATGAGCTTCACGGTCGAGAAGGACATTATGGTGCCGATGCGTGACGGCGTCTGCCTGGCGACGGACGCGTGGGTTCCGGCCGGCGACGGGCCCTTCCCGGTGCTGCTCGTGCGGCTCCCCTACGGCAAAGACCTGCCCGGGCTGTTCGCATACGGGCTGCTCCCGAACATCTTCGCGCTGGTCGAAGCCGGTTATGCCGTGGTCTACCAGGACTGCCGGGGCACGTTCCGGTCCGGCGGCGAGTTCGTCCCCATGATCAACGAGCCGAACGACGGCGCCGACACCCTGGCCTGGCTGATGGAACAGCCCTGGTGCGATGGCAACATCGGCACCTACGGGGCGTCCTATCTTGGCTTCGTCCAGTGGGCGTCCGCTTCCGCCTCGGACAAGCTGAAGGCGATCGCGCCCGCGGTCACCACCACGGACTACTACACGGCGCCGTGGTACGCCGACGGCGGGGCGCTGTCGCTGCACTCGATCCAGTCCTGGGCGACGCTGATGGCCATGGCCGAGGTGCAGCGCGCGATGGGCGCGGGCTCCGGCGACATGCAGACGCTGATAAGCCTCGTGGCGATGGCCGCCAACCCGGATCCGCACCTTGCGGAGCTGCCGGTCCGGGCCAGGCCGCTGCTGGAGAAGCAGTGGCCATGGTGGGGGGACATCCTCGCTCACCCAGCACGCGACGCGTTCTGGCAAGAACTCTCGGTCACTGACCGGATCGAGGACATCACGGTGCCCGCGCTGAACATCGGCGGGTGGTTCGACATCTTCGCCAGCAACACCGCGCGGACGTTCACCGAGCTGCGGAAGCGGAGCGGCAGCGCCGAGGCGCGCGAGGGTACGCGGCTGATCATCGGACCGTGGGACCACCTCAACAGTACCGGGATCTACCCGGACCGGAAGTTCGGGCTGATGGCCGACGCGCTGTACAACGACCTGACCGGCGCGCACCAGCGGTTCTTCGACCGCTGGCTGCGGGGCCAGGAAGGCGCCACGGCCGGGGACGCCCCGGTGCGGATCTTCGTCATGGGCATCGACCAGTGGCGCGACGAGCAGGACTGGCCGCTGCCGGACACCACGTACGTGGATTACTTCCTGGACGGCTCGGGGCGCGCGAACACCGCCGCCGGCGACGGCGAGCTGCGCACCGAGGCAGTGCAGGGGGATGGGGAGGTGGGTGGGGGCGTGGGAACCGACGTCTACCTGTACGACCCGCGGCGGCCGGTGCCCACGCTGGGCGGACGGGTAATGAACCCGTCGACGGCGAACGCGGCCGGGGCGGTCGACCAGCGCAAGGCCGAGAGCCGCGACGATGTGCTGTGCTACTCGACCCCGGTGCTGGAGCGCCCGGTGGAGGTCACCGGCCACGTGTCGCTGACGCTGTTCGTCTCCTCGTCGGCGGCTGACACCGACTTCACGGGCAAGCTGGTCGACGTGTTCCCGGATGGGCGCGCGATCTTCCTGACCGACGGGATCCTGCGAGCGCGCTACCGCAACTCGCTCGCCGAGCCCGAGCCGCTGACCCCGGGCGAGGTCTACGAGGTCACCCTCGACCTGTCGGTGACCTCCAACGTGTTCCTGCCCGGGCACCGGATTCGGCTCGAGGTTTCGAGCAGCAACTTCCCCCGTTTCGACCGCAACACCAACACCGGCGGCGCGATCACCGAGGACGGCGAGGAGGATGTGGTGGTCGCGGTGAACCGCGTTTTCCACGGCCCCGGTCACCCGAGCCGGCTGGTGCTGCCGACCATCGACCGGTAGCGGAAGGCGCGACCGGGCGGCTCAGTTCGGGGTGACGCCGAAGATCCAGGTGACGCCGAAGCGGTCGGTGAGCATGCCGTAGGCGGGCGCAGCGGACTGGGCGGTCACCAGCGGCGCGATCACGACGCCGCCGTCGGCGAGCTTGTCCCACAACAGGCTGATCTCCTCGACGGTGTCACCATTGAGCAGCAGGAAGAACGACTCGTCATGGGTCAGGCCGCCGGCGCGGTACGCGGTTTCCTCCGAGGTGCCGGCGATCCCGCCGCCGGTGCCGCCGAACACGTCGTAGGCGGCCACGCGGAAGCCGTTGTCGCCCACGACCACCCCGAAGGCGACGTGATCGGCGTCGGGAGAATCTGAGTCAACGGGGCCGAACGTCACGGGGCCGCCGTTCGGGTCGTCCCGGGGAACGCCGAACTGCCCGTAGGTGGCGATCATCAGCTGACCGCCGAAGACGGAGTGATAGAACTCCAGCGCCTGGCGGGCGTCGCCGCGGAAGTTGAGGTGGGCGGTGTTGGTGATGCTCATCGGGAATTCTCCTTAGTGTTCGCGCGGCCACCATGCCGATCGTCACGCCCTCCTGCCCGCTAGTGTGGGGCGGCGCCAGCGAGGAAGGTGCACAGAGTGGCGAAACGAACCATCTCGGTGCAGCGGCGGCGGCACGCCATGGTGCGCCGGCACCACCTCGACGGCGGCGCCGCGAGCCCGGAAGCGGTGACTCACGCCCTAGTCGCGCTGCATGCTACCGACCCGGCCTCGGTCTACCTCTCGGTACTCGCCCGCAGCACCGTATCGAGCCTGGCCGATGTGTCGGCGGCGATGTACGAGCGGCGCAGCCTCGTGCGCTGGATGGCCATGCGGCGCACCCTGTTCCTCCTGCCCCGGAACGACGTCCCGATCGTGCAGGCCGCGATCAGCACCCCACTCGCCGCCGTGCTGCTCCGGCGCCTGATCAGCCAGCTGAAGCGCAACGGCACGGAGCCGCCCGTCAGCGGTGACCTGGAAACTTGGCTTTCGGGCCTGCAGGGACAGGTCGAGCACGCCTTGCGTGCCCGGGGCAGTGCCACCGGCGCCGAGCTGGCCGCCGACGTCCCGGCGCTGCGGACCCTTATTCCGCCCCGCGCGGCCTCGGACCGCCCGCAGAACGTCACCTCTTCCCTGCTCACCATCATGAGTGCCCAGGGCCGCATCGTCCGCGGTACCCCGACCGGCCCTTGGACCAGTCGCCATCACCGCTGGGAACCCGTCGAACGCTGGTGGCAGGACGGCCTGCCCGAACTGACCGCAGAAGACTCGCAGCGAGCACTGGCCCGGCGCTGGCTTGCCCGGTTCGGGCCGGCCACGGTCGACGACTTGCAGTGGTGGACCGGCTGGAACCAGACCACTGTCCGGCACGCGCTCCGCGAGCTTCCCGTCGAGGACGTGGACCTGCACGGCGACACCGGCATCGCCCTCGTCAACGACGATCTCGACGATGCGACGGACCCTCCGGCCGCGGCGCTGCTGCCCGCTCTCGACCCCACCCCCATGGGCTGGAAACGACGCGACTGGTTCTTCGGCATCCCGCAGCACCTCGTGTTCGACAACCGGGGCAACATCGGGCCCACTCTGTGGTGGGACGGCGAGATCATCGGCTCCTGGGCCGTGGATGCCACCGGCGAGATCCGCACCCTGGTGGTCGCTGACCGGGGAGCCGCAGCGCGCACCGTCATCCAGGACGTCGCGGCACGGATGCAGGAACGGCTGCAGGGAACCGCGATCACGCCCGCGATTCGCACGCCCTTGGGAGACTCTGTCGCTGGGGGCGGGTGAAGGCGGTGGTCCTGCAGACCGTTTCCTTCGCGGCCCGTTCAGGACAGCCGGCGCGGTCTCAGAAGGGCAGCGGGCCGTAGCCGCCTGTGCCGTCGGTGGTCCATATGTGCCCCCACAGGATTCCGGTCGGGCCGTCGTCCGGCAGCGTGGCCAGGTAGACGCTGGGCTCGGCGCCCTCATCGGGCGTGCGGAACCCGCGGTGGTCGTTGAAGTCCGTGTCGGTGTAACCGGGGTTGGCGGCGTTGACCTTGATCGGCGTGTCCCTGAGCTCTTTGGCGTACATCACGGTGAGCATGTCCAGCGCGGCCTTGGACGACGGATACTGCGCCGAGGCGGGCAGCTGGGCGAGCGGGCTCGCCGGGTCGCTCTGCGAGCCGAGCGAGCCGACCTCGCTGGACACGTTGACGATCCGCGCGGCGTCGGCGCGGCGCAGCAGCGGGAGCATGGCGTTGGTCACCGCGACCACGCCGAAAACGTTGATTTCGTAGACCGCGCGCATGTCGTCGAGCGACGTCTCGCTCGGTTGAGCGCGGCGGCGATCGACGGTCGCGGTGCCCGCGTTGTTGACCAGAACGTCCAGCCGGCCGTACTCGGCTTCGATCCACTCGGCGGCCTGCTGGACCGACTTGGCGTCGGTGACGTCGAGCTGGACAAACCGGGCGTCGGCGCCGCCGTCGCGCAGGGCGCTCTCGGCCGCCCGGCCGCGTTCCTCGTCGCGCGCGCCGGCCAGCACGGTCATGCCCTGCGCACCGAGCTGGCGCGCGGTCTCGAACCCGATCCCCTTGTTAGCCCCGGTGATCAGGGCGATCTTTGCAGTCATAGCTCTGACGCTATGGCAGCCATCGCAACGGCGGGAGAGACCGGGGGAGCCTGGGACCAGCGGTACCACCCTGCGGGTTCCGGCAGGTGGCAAGCTGGAGACATGAGCCCTTCCGGGTCTCGCCGCTCCGAGCTGGCGGCGTTCCTGCGGGCCCGGCGCGCCCGGGTGTCCCCGCAGCAGGCCGGGCTGCCCGCGGTCGGTCCGAGGCGGACGCCGGGGCTGCGCCGGCAGGAGGTGGCACAGCTCGCCGGGATGTCGGTGGACTACTACATCAGGCTGGAGCAGGGCCGCGGCCCGCACCCGTCACGGCAGGTGCTGTCCGCGCTGGCCCGGGCGCTGATGCTGAGCGCCGGCGAGCGGGAGTACCTGTTCCGGATGGCCGGCGTGGCGCCACCGCAGCCGGCCCGGCCCGGCCGCGAGATCACGCCGGGCATCAGGTACCTGCTGGACAGCATGCCCACCACGCCCGCCTACGTGGTCGACGCCGCGTACAACGTCCTGGCCTGGAACCGGCTCGCCACCCACTTCATCGGCAACCTGGCCCAGCACCCGGACCGCAACATGATCCGCTGGACCTTCCGCCGGCCACCGGAGCATCCCGCCTGGAGCGACGCGGACTTCGTCCGCTTCACCAGGGCGACGGTCGCCGACCTGCGCTCCGGCTACGCCCGCTACCCGGGCGACCCGGAGATCGACAGCCTGGTCACCGAGATGCTCGCGCTCTCCCCGGAGTTCGCGCGGATGTGGGACGCGCACGAGGTGGAGGCCCGCGGGCCGATGCTCAAGCACGTCGACCACCCGGACGCCGGGCCGCTCGAGTTCGAGTGCCAGGTCCTGCACATCGCCGAGACCGGCCAGCGCATCATCACCTACTGCGCCGCCCCAGGTTCCACGACCGAGGATGCCTTCCTTAAGCTCGCGGCGCAGCCCGCCCGGCCGGCCTGACCGCGCGGCTACCACCGGATCCGCTCACGGCAGCCACCTACTGACGGTCACTCTCGCCGAAACCTTCGGCTAGGACGTCATCCGCCTTCCGGGCAAGGCCCGGCTCGTCGAATCGGACTGCTCCCATGCTGGCTGAGGCGACGAAGGCGACGGCTTCGATCTCGACGAGCTGCCCCTCGTAGCCCAGGGCCGCGACGCCCAGCAGCGTGCTCGGTGCGTCGTGGGCGCCGAAGGCCGCGGCGACCACGTTCCAGGCGGTGACCAGGTCCTCGCGGTGGGCGCTGCAGACGTAGACCGTCGTCTTGAGCACGTCGGTCAGCTTGGCGCCGGACTCCTCGAGCGTCACCCGCAGGTTGCCGACCGCCTGGCGCATCTGCCCCGCGATGTCTCCCGGCTCGACCACGTGTCCCTGTTCGTCGAGCGGGCACGCCCCGGCGGTGAAGATCACGCCTGTTCCCGGGGCCGCCGCGGCGTAGGCGTACGGAGCTCCCGGAAACAGCTGGCTGCTGCGAATGAACGTTGCTGGCATGGCAAGACCCTGCCACCACCACGGGCCTGGCGACAGCGATTATTGGCGCGGTGCCGGTCCCGCGGCGTCAGACCGGGATCACCCGCCGGAGCTTGCCGGTCTCCGGGTTACGCGACAGAGCGGCAACGGCATCGACCGTGACCTCGGGATCGGCCAGCCCGGTCCGGGCCAGCGCCGCGCAGAGCTGCTCGCGCAGGCCCGCCACGCTGATCCCGCTCTCCAGCAGCACCTGCACGGCCACACCGCGGGCGGTCTGGCGTACCTGGTAGTCGAGCACATCCGGCTGGGCCAGCAGGATCGACCGGAGCGTCAGCGGATGGATCTCCGCCTGGCCGTAGCACAGGATGTCGTCGGGCCGCCCCTGCACGGTGACGCGCATGAGGCCATGCGAGGCGGCATCCGGCTGCCGGGTGAACGAGTCGTTCAGCTCGTATCTGATCAACGGCTGCAGGTCATTGAACAGATTGGTGATGAGGAGCGGCCCGAGCGCGGCCAGCCGGGTCCGGAAGATCAGGCTGACGAACTCCGCCACACTCACCGGGTCGTAAGCAAAGATCCCGCGCTGGCCGGAACTGCCGCCGGTTGCCATGCACGTGTATCCGCCGGGCAGCGGCCGGGGCTCGTCGTGGGTGGCCGCCAGGGCACGCTCTGCCGCCTCGCGGTTCAGCAGCCGGTCGCTGATCAGGTCGTCGAAGTGATCCATCATCTGCGCCTTGGTCATCACCGGCAGGCTCGGCAGGTCGGCGGGCTCGAAGCGTGGCGGGTCGATGCCATGAAGCCGCCTGGCGTGAAAAGCGGAACGCTGGATCGCCGAGGCCAGGAGGCGGCGTAGCCGGTCACGCTGCCAGTCATGAAGCTGATCCGGGGGCATGACCATCCGCCGGAACTGCCCGGGCAGGCCAGCCACAATATCCGCCTGGATGCGGCCGCGCAGGTCACAGAATGCTGGCGCGCCGCCGTCCGGCCGCGTCAGGAGCTCAGCGGGCATCGGATTCCCCCGTCGATTAGCTGTTGGAATGTTCCCCGTCCGCGCCCGGCTCGGTCTGCAGCACAAGCTCGCTGACGACTTCGGTGGTTGGCAGGCTGACCCCGGCGGGATCGGCCAGCCGCTCCAGGAACGCGCCGCGGCTGACCGCCATGGTCAGCTGGGCCAGGACCCGGACCGGGTAACGAGGAGTGGTGCCGGCCCGCTCGTGCAGCCGGGCATAGACCGACGCGAGGCCGTCCAGCGTGCGCTCGTGCAGCTCGGCATACCGCCGGTTCAGCTCGGGCACCCGGGCCGCGTGCAGCCGGAACTCCAGCACCAGCTGCATCCACTCGGGCTCGGCCCGCCACAGCGACAGGGCCAGGTCCGGCACTGCCATCGCCAGCTGCCTGCCGTCGAGCCGTTCCGCGAGCCGCTCGTTCTGCTCCGCCCGCTCGCTGATGCTTGCTTCCAGCAAGGCCAGGAACATGTCGGCCTTGCTGGCGAACTGGGAGTAGACGACTCCCTTCGAGAACCCGGCTTCCTCGGCGATCACGTCGAGCGTGGCGCTGGCATAGCCGCGGGCCAGGAACACCCGCCGGGCCGCCTCGAGAACCAGGCGGCGATTCCGCTCCACCTGCTCCTCACGGGTCAGCTTCGTTCTCATACCAACGGTATCTAATACCGACGGTATCTGGTTGTCAATACCAGGGCGCCGCTTCTCGCGTGATGCTCAGGGTTAGCGCCCGCGATGGCTGCGGTGAGCGCCCGTGATTGGAGCGGCCAAATACGTCGGCGCCGCCAGGCCGCGATCACCCGGGTTCAGAGCTGACCTGGCGGACCAGCTCGATGAGCTGTGCCAGTGTGTCGAGGCGGGCGGCGTGGTCGCCGCCGAGCTTGGCCTGCAGCGAGGTGATGCCCGCGTCGCGGTACTGCCGGAGCCGTTCGGCAACCATGTCCGGCGTCCCCAGCAGGTTGGTCGCACGCCCGATCTCTGCGGGCACCCGCGCAGCCGCGGCGTCCCGCTGCCCGGCCAGCCACAGCTCCTGGACCGCGCGAACGTCGTCGCCGAAGCCTAGCCGGGTCAGCGCGTCGTTGTAGAAGTTCTGGTCGCGGCTGCCCATCGCGCCGATCGTGAAGGCGTAACCGTCGGCGTGCCTGCGCGCCGCGGCCTCGGCAGCGTCGGCGTCCTCGGTGAACTCGACCGCAACCGGGATGACCAGGTCCAGGTCGGCCAGCCGCCGCCCGGCCCTGGCGGCGCCAGCGGACAGGCGATCGAGGAACACGTGGGCGTGCTCCGGCATGAACATGTTGCCGATCCATCCGTCGGCCAGCTCGCCGGCGAGCTCGAGATTGCGCGGGCCGAGCGCCGCCACATAGATCGGCACCGGCGTGGGCGGCAGCGGCGACCGCAGCGCGCGGCCTGGGCCCTCCGGCAGCGGCAGCCGGTAGACCCGCCCGTCGTGCTTTAGCCGGTCGCCGCGCGCAACGGCGCGGACGATCTCGATCGTCTCGCGGGTCGCCGCCAGAGGGGACCCGAAGCGCACTCCGTGCCAGCCCTCCATCACCTGCGGGCCGCTGACGCCGATGCCGAGCAGGAACCGGCCGCCGGACAGCAGCTGCAGCGACATGGCCGACATGGCGACGAGCGCGGGCGACCGGGCGCCGAGCTGCACGATCGACGTGCCGAGCCGGATGCTGGTGGTCTGGCCGGCCAGGTAGCCGAGCTGGGTCAGCGCGTCCTGGGCCCAGGTCTCCGGCACCCACACCGAGCCCGCGCCGAGCCGCTCGGCGTCCCGCACGAACGCGGCGTCCTCGGCGGTCGAGACGACCGCGTTGAATCCGACCTGCATGCTCGCGACCTCCGGTGGCACCATGGCCTCAGCCAGCGTCGCGCCAGTGAACGCCGGCGGGCTTAACCTGTCAAGCGGGAGGACACGTGGCAGATCAGCCGGAGCTCCGTTACAGCGACTGCCCGTCTACCGAGGCCGAGGTGCTGATCGCGGCGCCCGCGGCGGTTGTCTGGGCGCTGGTCTGCGACATCCAGCTGCCCGCCCGGTTCAGCAGCGAGTTCAACGGCGGCGAGTGGCTGGACGGCGCCAGCTCGCCGGCGCCCGGCGCCCGGTTCACCGGGCGCAATCATCACCCGGCGATCGGCAACTGGGAGACCACGTCCACGATCTGCGAGTTCCAGACCGAGCGGGTGCTGGGCTGGGCGGTCGGCGACCCGGACGAGCCCTCCGCCCTGTGGCGGTTCACGCTGGCGGCCGACGGCGATGGCACCGGCACCAGGCTCACCCAGTGGATGCAGATCGGGCCCGGGCCGAGCGGCATCAGCGCGGCCATCGAGGCCATGCCGGACAAGGAATCCCGGATCCTGCAACGGCGCCTCGGCGAGCACAGCGCGAACATGGCGGCCACGCTGGCCGGCATCAAGGAAGTCGCCGAAGCCCAGGGCCCGGCCTGACGCCTGGCTGGCGCGCCGGGACGCTATCCGCCCTGCCAGAGCGCTACTGGCCCCACCGGCCTCGGTGCACGGTGTCCGATTCCGGCTTACGCCGGTCCCTCAGGTCGCGGGCCGGCTCGTCGCTGTAGCCGACCGAGATCGCCCCGATGGGATGGAACTGCGATGGGACCCCGAACGCGTCGCGGTACGAATCGATGCGGTCGATGGAAATGCCGAAGAAGCACGCGCCCAGCCCGGCATCCACCGCGGTCAGCAGCATCATCAGCGACGCCATGCCGGTGTCGATGTCCCAGTACGGCGACGGCCACCAGGCATCCGACCGGTCGGTGAAACCCTTGTCGGGCTGGGCGTACCGGTCCAGGTAGGCGTCCTTGTTCGAGTGCGGGACGATCAGCAGCGGGGCGTCCACCCTGGCGGCGAACCAGCCCTCCGGGTCGGTCTCCGGCCGGGCCGCGTCGCGGAACCGGGCAACGTCCGCGGGCGTGTCCAGCACCAGGAAGCCCCAGCCCTGGGAGAAGCCAGCAGACGGGGCCCGCAGGGCGTTGTGGACGATCCGGTCGACCACCTCGGGAGGCACCGGCCGGCTCGTGTCGTAGCTGCGCACCATTCGCCGGTGCCGGACTACATCCTGAAATTCCATCCCAAAAACGTACCAGCGGCTATGCGAGCGACCGCTGGGTCGCGGCGAGGCCGCCAACCTGGCTACACAAGCGACGACTGGGTCTCGGCGAGGCCGCCGGCGTAGAAGTGGCGGGCCGCGTCGAGCAGCTCGTCCAGCGGCGGCCACCATGGCCCGTGCTCCAGCGACCGGAGCGTGTCCAGCAACTGGCCCGCCTGGCCCGCGCTGTCCGCGACGCCGGCCACGGCGACCCGGCGCGGCCGCACCGCGCGCAGCGGGCCGAGGTACATGTCCGGACCCGCGGCGGCGTGCAGCGGAGGGGCCACGACCAGGTAGTAGTCGGGCAGCTCGAACCGCTTGTCCCGCCACGCGCCCAGCGCCTCGGCGGCGCGTTCCTCGAACCTCGCCGCCGCACCTGGGCCGCCAGGTCCGCCGGACCCGCCGGACCCGCCGGACCCGCCGGGCAGCTCCCACATAGCCCGCCATGCGGCTGCCACCTCGGCCAGCGGGTCGTCGGGCACGATCACGTACGTGGACCGCCGCCGCGCCGCCTCCCGCAAGGCCAGCGCACCCGCCTCCCAGCCGGGCCGGTGCCCGGCCGCGGCCCCATCCCCAGGCGGCTGGCCGTCAGCGTCATCGGGAGCGCGGGCCACCGAAACGTTCGGCGATTGCGTAAGCCCGGCAAGCAGCCCGTCGCCGAACTCGCCGACGACGGCAACCACGGTAGAAGACTCGCGTCGCATCGGCTCGATCCTAAGACCTCACCATTCATGGGCTTGAGCAGCGCTGCCCGGGGAGCCGGTCGGCTACCGCGAGGTACGCCTCAGCCTCCCGGCGGTGACCAAGGCGGACCAGGAACAAGCCTGTGGAAACGCGTTCGATGAACGCCCACTGCCAGATCGCCGCACCGTCCACCTTGAGGATCACCGGCCTGGCGTCGGCGGTGACCGCCTCGATGACGTACGCCGCGTTGCCTCCATCGAACGGACGGCCATAAATGATTGACCAGTCCGTGGCCAAGCCGGCGAGGACGCCAGGGAGATCCTCCAGCCAGCGAGACCCAGCCGGGCCGAGGGCTCTCGCGGAGACACTCAGCCGGTGGGGCACAGCGACCGCATCCATGAGGCGCAATTATCAGCTGCGGGCTGACGATTGGCGACGGCCTAATTCTTGGGCCACAGTTTCTCTAGCCGGTCTCTGTAGACGCCGTAGACGTACGGCCCCGGTTTGCGGCAGCGCTGGATGATCCGGTGGCGATTCTCTACAAACCACGCTGCCTGGTCATCGAAGCCGAGGTTGCCGTTGGTGAGGCAAAACGCTCGCACGTGGCCGTCAATCAGAGCCTGAAGCTCGGCCGGGCGTCTTCTGATCCTGTCGTCCTTCGACAGGTAAGCCCAGCCGCGTTCGCCAGCTAGTGCGATCCACTCCTGGTCGGCAACCTCCTGAGCACCCTGCTCGCCATAGATGTCGGCCAGCGTCCAAACGGTGAGCTCGACCGCTCGTAGGGCGTGCGGCACCGTTACTCGGCCAAGGCTGCGGTCAATAAGAAACTCAGGCGGCGCGGCGTGGTCTCGTCGCCGACCGGATGACCGCCTCGACTTCTCCAGGTTTCACTCCGAACTCCGCAGCGATCCGCTGGTAGCCCTCGCCAGCCCAGAAGGCGTCGAGGATGTCACCAATCCGTACCTTGTCCCGTGCCAGGACCGGCTGGCCGAAGGCGAAGCGGGGGTCGATGATGACATCTGCTCCGTGATAGGTCCTGAGGGTCAGGCTCGTCGCGTGGACATGAGGCGGCTCCCAGTGCACGAACTTTAGGTAACTCTCGATCACTTCGCTGATCACGCCCTGCCCGTCGCGAGCGCGCTCCCATCGCGGATTCTCGAAAGACGATTCCATGTCGATGAGCAGGTTCACACCATCCGTCGCGACCCGCCGCGTTGCGAGCGCATACTCATCCTTGGCGATCCGACGGATGCGGCTAACCGACTTTCTCAGTTCACCGGGGGTAAGGCCGAGTTCACGGAATCCGCGAAGCATATGAGCTTCGACCATCGCCACGAACGGCAGCGATGCCGCACGGGGAGACTCTGGCTGCAGGCGGTGCACGAGCGGCGCGGGACCGGCCTCGCGGCGCGTCCAGTCTTGCAAAGTCGAACGGGCCAGCCCGAGATGGCGAGCCGCCTCATCGATCGTGAAAAGCGGAACGCTGAAACGAATGTCCGTGTCCACAGCGGCCCCTCCTCACCCGGCACTACCCTAACGTCCCAGCCCCTTCTTGCCCTGCAATGAGACCCGGAACGCAGATCCAGCCGCACAATCGTCACAATATCCGGCGGATCGGTCAAAACGGCGTTAGTCCGTGTCCTCCTTAGGGCCGACCCGCGCTCACGAGACGGGCATCGCCAGCGCGGGCCGGGATCTTACGGATCGTCTGGGGTGATCATCACCCAGGTCGACTTGCCGCCTTCGGCCGTGCGGTAGCAGCCCCAGTCTTTCCCCAGCGCGGCGACCAGCATCAGGCCGCGGCCGTTCTCCTGGTCTGCGGCAACGTCTTTGAGGACCGGCATCTGGTCGCTGGCGTCCCAGACGTGAATGACCAGGCAGGTGCCGTCCGAGATGATCCAGAGCCGGACCACGGGCACGGTGGCCAGGTTCGCCCTGGCAGGCAGACGCTGTGCTGCCTGCAGCCCGTTCGTGACCAGTTCGCTGGTGAGCAATGCGGCCGTGTCGGCTAAATCGGCCAGGCCCCACTCATGAGCCACCGCCCGCACATGCCCCCGAGCGACACCCGGCGCGGTCGGCTGAGCCGCGAGCTCTAACCGCGTCTGCAACGGCCACGGCGCCGGAGGTGCCATCACGCTTCCCAAAGGAGCCACCTGAACATTTGCGAACGGTTGGAAACGGCTGAACGCTCGCGTTCCTCGTGCTTTAAGCGTCGCGTGGTCGCCGTATGCTGCGCTATAGGTAATCGCCGATGCGCTGGGCAGAGACAGCAATGCGAAGGGGCAGGGAATGATGCCAGCCAAATTGGAAGGGCGGGAGAATGAGGCTGACGGCCCGGCGAACGGGCTGGAAGCTTTTGCGCTGGAGCTGAAGGCCCAGCGGGAAGCGGCCGGGCTGACGCAAGAACAGTTAGCCAAGCTGATGGGCTACTCTGCGTCCGTCATCGCCAAGCTGGAGACCTGCCGGACTGTCCCCTCACCACAGCACGCCGACAGGGCCGATGAGGCATTGCAGATGCCAGGCACCTTTCGCCGTCTGCGCAAAGCCACGATCAACGGCACCTATGAGCCGTGGTTTCAGCCCTATCTTGATATCGAGGAACGCGCGACGGTGCTTCGCTCCTGGCAGCCGCTCGTTGTTGATGGACTACTTCAGACTGAGGCGTACGCCCGTGGCGTTCTGCGCGGCGCTCGTCCAACAGACAGTGACGCCATGATCGAGCAGCTAGTCACGGCGCGGATGTCCCGGCAGGAGATCTGGGATCGGAAAGACCCGGAACCGCCCGTCCTCTCGGTGATCTTGGCGGAGAGCGTGTTACGGCAACGCGTCGGCGATGCCCAGGTGATGCAGGAGCAACTCGGCCGCCTGGTTGGGACTGCGGAAAATCCGCGAATTACTGTCCAGATAATGCCGTCGTTGGCCAACGCACACCCGGGCCTGCTCGGCCCGTTTGTGGTGGCCAGTTTCGAGAACAGTCCTGATGCTGCTTACCTGGACAATGCGCTCGACGGGCAGGTTACCGAGCGGCGCGCGCAGGTTGCCCAGGTCGCGCTGCTGTATGAAACACTGCGTAGTGAGGCGCTTTCGCCCGGAGCGTCTACAGAGCTGATCATGAAAGTGGCTGATGAAACATGGCGGATGTGACACGCGCCGTGTGGCGTAAGTCGTCCTATAGCAGCGGTAACGGCGGTCAGTGCGTCGAGGTCGCGCGCAATCTGCCCGACGTCGTTGCGGTACGTGACAGCAAAAACTCTGAGGGACCAGCGCTGGTGTTCACGCCGCAGGAGTGGCGCGCGTTCCTTGACGGCGTTCGCGCTGACGAGTTCAGCCTCTAGAGCCAACCGACAAGCCCGCTCCGGCCAGCGCTTGCTCCGGGACGGGCTTGATCTTTTCGCGTGTCTCTGGTCGACAGCGGGCCGAAGAATCGGTCACCGTGGCTTTTCCCAGAGGAGCGTGTACCGGAAGAACAGCCGCCGTCGGACCGTGCTGCCTGGGAGGTGTGCTCTGGCAGCTTTCGTGATCTCGGCGAAGGTGGTAGTGGGGTCCATCATGGGCACGGCCGGCTGCGCGTCCGGGGTGCGCTCCGGCGGGCGGACGGCCTGGGGATGCTTGATCATCCCTATGACCGGGTTCGCGGCAGCCGAGACCACGTCGAATGCCAGATCGGCCAGCGAATCCGGGCGAGCAATGCCGACGACCAGCAGACGGCCGCCCGGCGCCACGAGCCGCGGGATCCGGGCCAGGGCGTCGTCCAGGTCGAGATGGTGCAGCACGGCCACCATGGTGATCAGGTCAGCCCCGCCATCGCCGGCCGTCGAACTAAGGTCAGCGAAGTCGCATCGCTGGATGCTCACCTGCGGAACGCCGCGCAGACGCGCGCTCGCCGCTGCCGCCATCCCTTCATTGCGGTCGATCCCGGTGACGTGCGCGAATTGCTTGGCCAGCTTCCCGGCGAGCACGCCTTTCCCGCAGCCGACGTCCACCGCAACGTTGCGCCGGGCTGGCAGGTTGCGCAGAATCCAGCCGTGGAAGTGCTCATTGTGGTTCCAGGGGTGACGGGCATTGATCTTGGCCAGTGCCTGGTGGCCAGGGCCCGGGAGGTCCCTGATATCCATGCCAAGCAGCCTGCCACGGGGTCAGTCGTCCGGGCCTGGCGATCACCTCAAGCTAGCTTCGTCCTGGGGCTCCGCGTCGAAGTCAAGCGGCGACGGCTCGTCGTCGGCCAGCCCGGCGTACATCGACGGGCGGTTCGCCCGGCGCCGGTCGTTGGCCCAGATGAGGATCTCGGCTATCTCGATCAGCACCACGCACGGCACCGCGAGCAACAGCATGGTGAGCGGGTCCGGGCTGGGCGACGCGATGCCGGCGAACACGAACACCGAGAAGATCATGATCCGGCGCCATTTCCGGAGCCGCTCGTGCGTGAGGATGCCGGCCAGGTTCAGCATGACCAGGGCCAACGGCAGCTCGAACGCCAGCCCGAATCCGAGCAGCATGGCCTGGAAGTAGCTGAGGTAGTTGGAGATGGTCGGGTAGACGGCTATGCCGCTCGGGGCCAGCGCGAGGAGATAGCGCAGGCCCCGGCTCATCACGAGGTACGCGAGCGTGGCGCCGACCAGGAACAGCGGTGCCGCGGTGAACGCGAAGGCGTAGGTCCACCGCTTTTCGCGGCGGTAAAGCCCAGGCGCGATAAACGCCCATAGCTGGTACAGCCAGACCGGGCAGCTGATGATCAGGCCGAAGTAGAACGCGACCTGCACCCGGATCATGAACGGATCGAGGACACCAATGACGATCAGCTTGGCGTGATCAGAGTGCTCGGCTTGCAGGAACGGGTGCTCGATGAATCTCCAGAGATGGCCGTAGACCTGCGGGATCAGCCCGACGGCCGTGCCCACCAGGATCGCCGCGATGGCCTTGAGCAGCCTGTTCCGCAGCTCGCGGAGGTGCTCCATGAGCGGCATCCGGCCGCCGGGACTGTCCTGCCGCTGCGACGCCGCGACGCGGGCGCCGAGCACGCGGGCACCCATCACGGTGTCACCAAGCTTTGCCATGGCCGGCTACCCGACCGGCTCAGCTGTGCTGGTGTGTCTGGGTGTGTCCGCCATCCAATGACCGTCGACGGTCACCGGCTGGCCTGCAGGCTGCTGCTGAAGGTGACGGATCTGCTGCTGCAGTTGGTCGATCTGCTGCTGCGGCGACGGCAGGACCGGGGCAGGCCGCGGTGTCTCCGCCGTCTCGTGATCGTGATCACCGTGCAGATCCTGCACCTCGGTCTTGAGGATTCGCATGGACCGACCGAGCGACCGGGCCGCGTCCGGCAGCTTTCTGCTGCCGAAAAGTATGATCAACACCGCCGCGACGATGAGCAGCTTCCATGGGCTGTCAAATAGGTCACCTAGCATGTTCAGTCCCTTCCAGAGCAGGTAGACGCGTCCCCCGCGCCCTGGCCGCCGCCAGGCCCGGAGCTGTCCGGCCAGTGGTACGAGGTCACCTGCCCGCCGCTGATGGTGATCACGGCGGCGGGGGTGGCGTCGTCACGCCAGAGGGTGTAGTCGCCCGCGGGCACGCCGGGGTAGACGGCCGCGTAGCTGGTGCCGGCGCTGGTGTTGCGCTCCCGGACGAGGGAGTGGGTGCGGTGCGCGGCGGGGGCGCCGCTGATCGGGCTGATCTCGATTTCCTGGCCGGCCAGGTCGGCGGGCGTGTGCAGGACGAGGGCTCCGGTGCCGGCGCCCACCTCTAGCACGACGCTGCCGGCACCGAGACGGACCGGGAATGGATTCGGTCATTGCTTGGCGCTCCTATGTTTCTGGCACCCGCGCGGGATGCGGTTGGTGCTGACCGGGCCGGGCGCTGACCGCTGCGTGATCGCTGCGGTCAGCGACCGGCTCGGTTCGCTGGTCAGGACGGTGTGGAGAAGCCGCTGTAGGGCACCCCGAGGTAGGGGAACTGGTTGAGGTAGCCGGAGGGGACGCTGGCAGCAGTCAGCCCGTCGGTGATCTCTCCGACGGCTGCGTCGGGGGTGTAGTTCTTGGCCACCAGCGGGTAGGTCGCTCCAGCTATGGCGCGCAGCTCGATGGTGACGACGTCATCGAACACGCGACGCCCGTTGGGGTACCCGGCCAGGTCACCGCCGATGACGCCCAGCGGGTTCGGCTTGCTGGTCGGCGGTATGGCGGTGTTGAGCCGGAGCATGTCCGCGAGCACCGGGCCGGTGTTGTTCTGGAACCCGGGCACGATCCCGGACGGTATCCCGGTCAACAGGATCGCCTCCAGGTCGGAACGGGCAGCACCGGACTTGTCCAGCGCGGCCAGATTCGGGAACACGCCGGGGTACAGGGCCGGCAGCAGCGTGGCCAGCTCCGGGTTGGTGACATAGGAGGCGAACTGCTTGTCATCCGACGGCGGCAGCGAGTTCCACAGGTCCTTCTTGCCCAGCGGGATCAGGACCTCGTTGACCAGCGGGTTGCCCAGCCGGGACACCTGGCGGTAAGGGCCGTTGCTGACGTTCTCGCCGTTGTCCGCGTCCCACAGCCGGACGCTCTGGCGGCTGGCGGTGGTCCACACGCCGATTACCGACGCCTGACTGGACTCACTGCCCGCTCCGGACCGGGTGAGCTGCGAGATCGGCACCTGGATGGCGATGGAGTGCACGTTCAGCGCGGCGGTGGCGTTGACGCCCGGCGCCGGCCCGGAGAACACGTTCAGCCCGTACTGGGCGTGCAGCTGCTCGAACGGGCGCAGGTTGGCCAGATCGAAGATCGAGCCCAGGTCCACGTAGAAGCCTTCGGCGCGCTGGCCTGCGAACACCTGGATCCCGCCGGGGAGCTTGTGCACGGCCGTGCTAGCCAGGCTGGCGTAGTTGGGGGTCGACAGCGGGCCGATGTTGCACGGCGGGCAGGCCAGCCCGCTGCCGAGGACGCTGGCCTTGCCGTTCTGCAGGCGGGTCACCGTGTAGAACTGGCGGCTGTTCCAGTTGGGGCTGTTCAGCGCCTCGATCGGCCCGCTGTTGTACAGGAACGAACTGGGGTCCTGCAGCTGGGTCTGGAAGCGGAACTGGTAGCTGATGTCGGCCCGGCCATCGGCGCTGTTGTCGATGTGGATCTCGTACAGGACGTCGTCGCCGAACTCGTAGAAGTTCGGGCCGCCGGCGGGTCCTTGCAACGGGATGTAGTTGGCGATCAAGGTGACAGTGCCGGGCTGGTCCGGGCTGACGAACGCGTACACATCGGTGCTGTCGGCCACGGGGTCTTTAGACGTCTCCGGGGCCTCGCGATGCGATGACATGAATTACCTCACAAGGTTGGAATAGCAAAACAATCGACAGAACGGCTGCAGCAGGTCACCGGGCCGCGCGGGCCAGCCGGGCGGCCAGGTCCGGATCGCGGAGCCGGGTGCGGCTGGTCCCGGAGAAGATGTCCATCTCCCCGGACCGCGCATCACGCAGGTGCACCACCACGGGCTCCCCCGCCGGGGCCGGGTTCGCAGACGCGTCCGGCAGCCGCGTCCGGGAGGCGCGCGGCGTGGCCACGGCGAGGGCGGGTGCCGTGTGGGCCATGGCGGCAGCCGCCAGCCCGGCTGCGCTGGCGCCGGCGGCACCCCACAGAATCGCCCGCCGGGATGGGCCGTCCTGTGACTGAATCGCCGCGGCCGCGGGGTCAGCGGGTGATCCCGCATGATCGTTACCAGACATGGATGTCCTTTCCGGGGCCGAGGACTGTGCCGTCGCCCCTGCCGATCGCTTGCCTGACACGCGCTCTCTTCGGCCCCGGCGGCCATCCGGATGGGTCAGCTGCCGGATGTAGCCGATTCGTTATCAAGCAGATCGGCCATCGCCAGCCCAAGCCGGGGGTCTCCCGCCCGGCCGCGATAGAAAACCCTCCTAAGACGCCAGCCCGTTGCGCTCAGGCCTGCGGGCTGAACAAGCAGTCAGCTGACATTGCATCTGGTTTCCTTAAGGAGGACGATTTTCCTTTTAAGCAAGGAAGGGTCATGCTCTCGGACTCATCCCTCCGGACCCGTGTCGTCTACGACATCGCGGTCCGGTACATGACGCCTCTGTGGCGAATAGGAGCGGCGTTTCGCGGGGCATGCGCCGTCGGCCTTTGGCTACTGCTTCCCTGGTTCCCGGCGACCGCACTGCCGCGGGCCGCGGCGCAAATGCTGATGGTGTCGGCGGGCGTCACCATGGCGTGGATCCAGACCATGCCGAGCGTCCTCGACCAGCTGGCGTCGGGCCGGTTCGCCCCGCTGCGGAAGACGGCCGGGCACCTGCGCGGCGCGCGCAGCAAGGCGACCGCCGACCTGTCCGGGCTCCTCGAGGGCATCGGGATGATCGTGGTCCTGCTGCTCTACGCCGGTCCGGTGCCGGTGCGGCCGCTGCCGATGCCCGTCTACGTGATCGCCCTTGTCCTGATCACCGCGCACACGTGGAGCGCCCAGGCCCAGGTGATGACGGACGCGAGCTGGTACAACCCGGATGTGCCGCCGGCCCGCGGCCTGATCAAGTTCCGGCCGTGGATCCCGGCCAGCGTCGCCGCCATTGAGCTCGCCGTGATCCTGTCGCCGACCGTTTCCGGCCTGCAGCGGTTCCCGGCCGGGCTGGTCATTCCGATACTGCTCGGCGGATCGCTCGTTTTGCTGCTGCCATTCACGATGATTTTTGAGGTATTGCTCCGGGCCGGCCTGGAGGCGTGCGACATTTCCATGGGCGAGGTAAGGCGCAACGATTCGATCACCGTGCACAGCCTGATCAAGAACGGGGCTCACGCGCTGATCAGGCAGGTTCAGGCGGATACGGGTGCCGGTGAGGAGACCATATCGATGGCGGACGGCATGCTGGTACTGGCCGAGGAGGCGCGGCAGACCATGCTCGACGGCGGGCCGCCTGCCGAAACCGTCGCGCTGCTCTGGGACTGCGTGCTGCAGACGGTGCCGGGCGACCGCCGCGCCGGCATGGTCCTCGACGCAGATAGCCGCAACCTGCAGATGCGCAAGACCGACTACGGGCTCGCCCGCCGGGTCCTGCCCGACCTGGTCACCAACGCCTGGAAGGCGGGCGCGCAGCGGGTGGAGGTCGCCGTCCGGCACGAGCACCCGGAGCCGAGCGGGAACGGCACGGCGCCGCGGCCCTGGGTCACCGTGTCGGTGGCCGACGACGGCCCCGGCATCCCGGCCCAGGCGGCGCTCGCCGGGCCCCGGACCAGCCTGCGGATCCTCGACGAGCATTTGCACCGGTACGACGGCGCGGTCGTGGCGGAGCGGCGAGCCGGCGGCGGGACACGGGTCCTGGCCCGGTGGAAGTCGGCCCCCTGGTAATCGGTGAATCCGTGCGCATCCTCGTGGTCGATGATTTCGTCCTGGTCGAGCTTGCCCTCGCCCAGGTCATCCAAGGCACGCCGCATACCCTCGTCGGGGTCCGCGACCCGCGCAGCCTGCCGGAGGCGCTGGCCGAGGCGCAGAGCGAGCCGTTCGAGCTCGCACTGGTGGACATCAACTTCGGCCCCGGCGTCCCAACCGGCCTGACCGCCATGCGGATCCTGCAGGACCTGTCGCCGGAAACCAAGATCGTCATCGAGAGCACCGACGAAGAGCGCAACCGGCTGCTGTTCCTGCTCGCCTCGTTCGCCTTCTTCGAGCCGCTGGGGCTGATGTCAAAGGCCTCGACCTCAGAGGAGATGCGCACGCTGATCGATGCGATCGACCGTGACGATCTGGCCGGCCCGGGACTCGTAAGATCGGCCGGAACACTGAGCGCCGCCCTCTCACCCGTGCAGCGGCTGGTCCGCAACGTGGGCCTGCTCGACGAGCTGATCAGGAACGGCACCGACCTCACCCTGTGGCGCGCCGTCGTCCGCTTCGACAAGCGGGGTGAGGTGGCCCGGGCGTCGCATGTGGACGAGCGGACGGTGGACCGGTTCATCGCGGCCAAATCACACGTCGTGGACAAAATCCAGGCCGAGTTCCCCGAGGACGCGTCGATGCACCTGGTGCCGTCCTACCAGGACGAGCCGGACGAGCAGCGCCGGCACTCCAACCTGGTGCGGCTGGCCAGGTTCGCGCAGACGCATAGCCACTTCTTCGCCGACGAGGCCATCGACGAGCTGTTCGCCGCGCGGTGGCTGTCGGCCCGCGCGGGCGGCCCGCGGCAGCGCCGGACCTGGCACTGACGGGCCGCCGCCGGATGTGATCTTGCTGGCAACCCCGGTCCGTTACATCAATCGGTGGGCAGTTCGCCAGTTTCGACCAGGTGCTGAGCCACGGTGACGAGTTTCAGATTGACGCGCTGAGATGCCTGCGACAGGCAGGTGAATGCCGCGTCGGGCGTGAGCTTGAGTCGTTCGATCAGGATGCCTTTGGCCTGGCCGATGATGTCTCGGTTGCGCATCGCCTCCTGGAGTTTGGCGGTGCGCTGGGCGTCGGCGAGCGCGATGGCCGCGTGGGCAGCGTAGAGGTCCGTCAGTTGGCGATGTTGCGCACCGAACGCGTCCGGTTTCTCGCCGTACAGGCTGAGGGCCCCCAGCCGAAGCTGGTCAACCCAGAGCGGCAAGCACAACATGCTGAATACGCCAAGGGCCACGGCCCGCTCGCTGAACTGGGGCCACCGGGGATCGGTGAGGGTGTTATCGACGTTGATCACTGTCTGCTCGCGTGCGGCGTCGATGCACGGCCCGGTCCCCGTATGCTCCTGCAGCAGGTCAAGCACCTGCGGTGGCTTCCCCACCGTGGCTTGAGGGACCAGCCGACCGCTCAGGACCAGGATCAGGCCCGCGTATTCGGCCGGCTCGATGGTCTGGACCGCGTGGGCGATGATCGCGTCGAGCGTCGGCTGAAGTTCGGCGTTCTTCAAGTGCAACGCACGAGCGAGATGAACCAGGGCGGGACCGGTGTCTTCGTCCAGATCCTCAAGCGGGTGCCCGCGCTCGACCATCGTTCATCCTCTCGGTCGCTGCTGCCAGGGCCTCATCCTCGGGCGGGTACCGGGGTGGTAACGTAGAAGATACAGGTGAAGACAATCGCCTCCGCACTGATGACCAGTGGAGCGATGTCATGCCTTCGCCACGTAAATCTGATCGGACCGCGCCTAAGCAGACCAGTGCTACCGGCGTGGGGACCGATGGTCCAGGCGCGCTGGATGCCCGCGCGCAAGCCGGTGAGTTCCTGACCACTGCGCAGGGCGTACGGCTGCCTGACACCGACCACTCACTGAAGGCCGGGGACCGCGGGCCGACGCTGCTCGAGGACTTCCATCTGCGGGAGAAAATTACCCACTTCGATCACGAGCGCATTCCGGAGCGGGTTGTGCACGCCCGGGGCGCGGCGGCCCACGGCGTGTTCGAGTCCTACGGCACCGCCGCGTCGGTGACGAAGGCGGCTTTCTGGCTAAGGGCAAGCGCACTGACGTGTTCGTCCGATTTTCGACGGTGCTGGGCTCACGCGGGTCCGCCGACACCGCGCGCGACACCCGCGGCTTTGCCGTCAAGTTCTACACCGACCAGGGAACGTTCGATCTGGTCGGCAACAACATTCCGGTGTTCTTCATCCAGGACGGCATCAAGTTTCCCGACATCATCCACGCCGCCAAGCCCCACCCGGACCGCGAGATCCCGCAAGCCCAGTCCGCGCACGACACGTTCTGGGATTTCGTCTCTCTGCACACTGAAGCCACCCACCACGTTTTCTGGAACATGTCCGACCGGGGCATCCCGCGCTCCTACCGCACGATGGAAGGCTTCGGCGTCCACACCTTCCGCCTCGTCAACGCCGACGACGAGACCAGCCTGGTCAAGTTTCACTGGAAGCCAATCGCCGGAGTCCACTCCTTGGTATGGGAAGAGGCGCAGATCGCGGCCGGTGTCGACCCGGACTTTCACCGCCGCGACATGGCCGACGGCATCGAGGCGGGCGCGTTCCTGGAGTACGAGCTTGGCATCCAGGTGATGCCCGATGACGGTACGGACAGCTTCGAAGGCATCGACTTGCTCGACCCCACCAAGCTCGTGCCCGAGGAGCTTGCTCCGGTGCAGCTGATTGGCAAGCTCATCCTGAACCGCAACCCGACCAACTACTTCGCCGAAACGGAGCAGGTCGCGTTCCACACCGGCCACCTTGTCCCGGGCATCGAGGCCTCCAACGACCCGCTGATGCAGGCCCGGCTGTTCTCCTACCTCGACACGCAGCTCACTCGCCTCGGGGGCCCAAACTTCCCGCAGCTGCCGATCAACCGGCCGCACACGGAGGTCAACGACATGCTCCGCGATGGCATGCACCAGACCGCGATCCACACCGGCCTGGCGCCGTATCACCCCAATAGCATCGACGGCGACGAGCCGCTGCTCGCGGACGAAAGCGACGGCGGTTACGTCCAGGTAGCCCGCCCGGTCGAGGGGAACGTCGTGCGCTCGGCACCGGCCTCGTTCGATGATCACTTCTCCCAGGCGGCAATGTTTTACCGCAGCCTCAGCCCAGTCGAGCAGGCACACATCGTTGAGGCGTTCACCTTCGAGCTGGGCAAGGTCTACGAACAGGCGATCAAAGAACGTGAACTGGCCGTGCTGGCCAATGTCGACGCAGACCTATGCGCGCAGGTCGCCGACGGACTCGGGCTGCCCGCGCCGAAAGGCACGCCGGTCGAGGACAGACTTGTGTCGCCGGCACTGTCGCAGATCGTCACCACGCCGGGCCCGGTCGCGGGCCGCAAGGTGGGCATCATCGCCGACGCTGGCTCGGACCTGGCCGCAGTGAACCAGCTCGTCAAGACTCTAGCGAAGGCCGGCGTCACTGCCCTGGTGACCGCGCCCGTCGGGGGGGTGCTGAAAGCCGGTCGGCAGAGCGTCATCGTCGAACGGACCTTCCTGACGGCGCGCTCCATCGAGTTCGACGCAGTAATCGTCGCGGCCGGCACAACGCCCAGCGCTGACATCAAGTTGGTCCTGCTGCTGCAGGAGGCGTACCGGCACTGCAAGGCCATCGCTGCGTGGGGCGACGCGACCGCGCTTCTGGAGCTGGCCGGCATCCCCGCCGACGGCCCCGGCGTGTCGGTCGCCGAGACCGCGGGCAAACCGTTCAGCGACGCGCTCATCGCCGCCCTGGGGCTGCACCGGGCGTGGGACCGAGCGTCGGACGTCATCGCCTCGGCGGTCGCGCCCGCAGCAACGACTACTCGGTGAGCGATAAGGATGTGCCCGGGCCGCCGTTCGACTCGGCCCGGGCTGAGCAGATGAAGCTCCTCGCGGAAGCGATTGACGACCGGATGATGAAACGCCCGCCTACGGCGCCGCTCGCGCTACCGGCGCAGGACAGTGAGCAAGACGGTCGCGACGCGATCACCGCGATCGGCATCGTTATCCCGGCCCGCAACGAGGAGGCCCACCTGGGCCGCTGCCTCGACGCGATCCGAGCAGCAGTCACACACTTGCGTAACTCCGCCTACTCCGCCACCGAGATTCGGACCGTCGTCGTCCTCGACAGCTGCACCGACCGAACCGGCGACATCGCTTCCGGATATAGCGAGGTCGAGGCCGTCACCGCCGATCTCGGCACGGTGGGCGCCGCCCGTGCCCTCGGGACACGCGCCCTGTTGCCCACATCGACCGACCAGCACCGACATCTGTGGTTGGCCAACACCGACGCCGACTCCAGCGTCCCCGCCCACTGGCTTACGTACATGACCGAACAGGCACACCGCGGAGCGGACCTCATCCTCGGCACGGTAGAACCGGACACAACAGCAACCCGGCGACTACGCCATGCCTGGAATGCCCGGCACGACGCCGAGGACGGCCATCCCCACGTGCACGGCGCCAACCTCGGCATCCGGAGCTCCGCCTACCTCGCCCTCGGTGGATGGACCCACGGCGCGAACGGGGAGGACGCGCGCCTTATCCGCGCTGCCGACGCCGACCGCACCATGCGCACGCTGCGCAGCGGCGCCATTCCCGTCGTGACCAGTAGTCGGCTGACCGGCCGCGCACCCCACGGTTTCGCCCACTACCTCCAGCTGCTCACCCGCGAGATCGAACACCCGGCACTAGCGGGGGCGACCTGACCCCCGATGCTGAAGACGTCCCCCAACGGCCTGCGCAGCCGCGCAGGCCGCGAACCAGGCAGCCAACCCGGGATCATGATCTCGCCGGGGTAGTGAGCGGCCTCGACGGTTTCCAGTGTCACAGCGAAGGACTGGGCAACCGTCGCCTCTAGCCTTGTCGGCATGCAAGAAATGCCGCCGTTGCACCGTGACCTGGGGCAGATGGCCCTGGCCTGCGCCGCCTGCGGGGTGGCCTACCCGCTGCAGGATCTCGCCTGGCGCTGCGGAGGCTGCTGCGGGGTGCTGGACCTGACCGGGTTCACCGCCACCGTGCCCGGTCCGGCGGTGCTGAAGGACCGGCCGCCGACGCTGTGGCGCTACGCCGAAGCGCTCCCGGTCGGCGATGCCGGCGTCAGCATGGGCGAGGGCATGACGCCGCTGGTGACTGCCCCGCACGGTGTCCCCGCCATGCTCAAGGTCGACTACCTGATGCCGACCGGCTCGTTCAAGGACCGCGGCGCGGTGCTGCTGGTGGCCCTGGCCCGGGCCTTGGGAGTCAGTCAGATGGTCGCCGACAGCAGCGGCAACGCCGGCACCGCGATCGCCGCCTACGCTGCACGGGCCGGCATCGCCTGCGACGTGTACGTGCCGGGCGCGACGTCGCCGGGGAAGGTGGCGCAGCTACGTGCGTACGGCGCCACGGTGCACCTCGTCGAGGGCACCCGCGAGGACACGGCCAGCGCCGCCGCGGTCGCGGCCGACCGGCCGGGCGTCTTCTACGCCAGCCACGTCTACAACCCGTTCTTCCTGCACGGCACCAAGACCTACGTCTTCGAGGCGTGGGAGCAGCTCGGCGGGCAGCTCCCCGAGGCCCTGGTCCTGCCGGTCGGCAACGGCACCCTCGTGCTCGGCTGCTACCTCGGCTGCCGCGAGCTGCTGGCCCAGGGCCGCATCAACCGGCTGCCGGCGATCGTCGCGGTGCAGGCCGAGGGCTGCGCCCCGCTCGCCCGGGCCGCCGACTATGGGCTCACCAGCCCGGTCGACGTGGCCAGCGGCGGAACGATCGCCGAGGGCATCGCGATCGCCCGGCCGGCCCGCGGTGCCCAGATCCTCGCCGCCGTCGCGGACACCGGCGGCTCGTTCGTCACGGTCGACGACGACCAGATCCGCGCCGCCCACGCCGACCTGGCGCTGGCGGGGCTGTACGTCGAGCCCACCGCGGCGGTGTGCTGGGCGGCCTTGGGGGCGGGCCTGGTTGGGGCCTTGGCAGAGCCGGGACCCGCGCTCCGTGCACTCGCGCCGCTGTGCGGCAGTGGCCTCAAGTCCAAGCCGCCCGCCTAGTCTTGATCCACCGTGTAGTTAGCGGTTCACGGCGACTACGGTCCCGTCCGGGTTGCCCTCTTCGGGCCGTAGTGAAGAGGGGCAATTCGGCCCCTGCCGTTCCGGCACCCGAACCGGAAGCCTGTGACTCAGCAGCGGTAATCGCCGCCAAGCGGGGGGTAGGCAGGAGCGTCCCATGATCACCCACCCAGATCGCGCACGAGCGGCGGCGCCAGGTGCTTAGGTGCAAGCGTTACCTATCGCATGCTTGCGCGACGCACTACTAGACATCTCTGGGCGCTGCTACAGCTTGCCGACATCAACTTGCTGCGCTGGGTCCTCGTCAGAGCCAGTCGTTGCGGCGCAGCAGCCAGTACAGGCCGCCGGCTAGGACGATCACGATGACGCAGCTGGTGATGAAGCCTGAGTGGCGGCCGAAGCCCGGGTAGGGGATGTTCTGCCCGTAGAAGCCAGTGACGGCGGTAGGAACAGCGATGATGGCCGCCCATGCGGCGAGCTTCTTCGTGATCTCGTTTAGCTGGGCGTCCTGCTCGCTGCGCTGGGTGTCGGCGATGCGGTCGACACGATCCCGGGCGGCGTCGACGGTCTCCGCAGTGCGCTGGGCGTGATCAAGCACGTCGCGGTAGTAAGGGCCGAGCGTGTCGTCCAGGAGATGGCTGTCGGCCCGCATCAGGCGGCTGACCAGGTCCTGCATCGGGGCCACGACGCGGCGCAGCGCAGCCAGGCTGGCGCTCAGCTCGTAGGCGCGGCGGCGGATATCCACGCTGGTGCGGGTGCTGAACAGATGAGTCTGCAGGTCGTTGATGGCGTCATCGAGCTGCTCGACGGCCTGGTAGTGGCCGTCTACCACGGCGTCGAGCAGGCCGTAGGTGAGGCAGCTGACCTCGTTGGTGCTATCGACAAGCCCGGCGTTGAGGTCCCAGTACGCGATCAGGGCGTCAATGTCGAAGTCGTCCTTGCGGACGGTGATGAGCGCCTGGGATGTGATGAACACGCTGATTTCGCCGGCGGCCAGCGTGTCCCCGCGCTCGTTGACGGAGACGGCGTACATGCTGGCGAACAGGTGGGTGCGGTAGCGGTCAACCTTGGGCCGCTGGTGCGGGCTGATGGCATCCTCGACGGCGAGGGGATGAAGGCCGAACTCCTCGGTGACGATCTGCAGGTCAGCCTCGGTGGGCTCGTATAGGTCCAGCCATGCAACGGCGCCCTGGTCGGCAGCGAGGCGCTCGGCGAGCTGCTCGGCCGGGAAGCCCTCGTCGAGCAGCTCGCCGCCCCGGTAGAGGCGGGTACGGGTGGGACACTGCGGGGGGATTGCCGTGGTGACGCTCCCCGCGGGCTGCCCGGGAGTGTGCGGATCGCCCGGCGCCGGTTCCGGCGCGGGCGCCGTCGGCCGGCTCATAGCGCGTCGACTACCCGGCAACCCCGGAGCCAAACGACGGCAGCACCGCAGGCGAGCGGTGGGCGAGACGACCTCATCGAGTTGGTCCGGGGCGAATTCGAGTAAGCCGCCGGGCAAATGTGGCGAAGTTTTCTCTGTCATATCTGGCCACAACATTGCATCGTTATAACGCCAGCGAGAGCAGAGCAGGTGGACCTTGGCCGTGCGGTTTGGCCAGGCCGACAGCAAGCGTGCAATAGCCGCCGGCGGCGTAGGTGGGGACGCCGCCGGCGATCCGGCCGGGGGGGTCGCCGGCGGCGGAAGGGGAGCCGCCGCCGGCGGCCTGGGTCGCCACGCCCCTCCAGGGCTGACCGCCTACCTGCTGGTTCCCCGTCGCGACGCCTGGGGCAAGACGCTGATGGCGCCGGCCTGCTTTGTCGCGGCGGCGTGCTCGACCGGCCATTTCGGCGGCTGGGCCCGCTTCACTGTGTTGTGGCCGGTGCTCGAGTTGCTCATCTACCAGGCGCGCTACCAGTGGAACGACATCGCCGGGGTGGACTCAGACCTGCGGCATCCCGAGGCTGGCGCGCGGTCCCGGCTGCCAGTCGGCTCGACCCCGCAGGCCCGGCGCCGCAGCATCGGGCTGAGCTGGCTGACCGCGGCGGCGCGGATCCTTGCTGCGCTGCTCGTCGGGTGGCTGACCGGTCTGACCGGCCAGGTGCTGGTCCTGGCCGCCGCCGTCTTCGCGATCGCCGGTTCGTATGAGTTGCTCCGCGCGTCCCGTTACAGGCACTGGACTTTGGTTCGGGTGGTGGCGGTATGGCTGGCGGTCGGCCTGGGATACCTTGTGCGGGGCGGCCTGGGGCTGAGCCAGGGCGGCCTGGCGGCCGGCAGCGCCGCGATGGTCGCCACGCTGGTGTGCCTGGGCGCGTTCGGGATCATGTTCGTGCTGCTGACCTGGGCGCTCGAGGCCACGAGCTACTGCACGGCGGACGACGACGGCGGGTGGCACGCGCGGCCGGAGCTCGCCGCCAAGCCGCACCTGGCCGCGCTGCTGCGCCACGTCGCCGGGCCGCTGGACGGCTCGGGCCCGACGCCCGGCGCGAACAGGTACTGCGGGGGCGACCGCGTGCTGCGCGGCGGCAGCCGGCTGTCCGCGCCGTGGAACCTCGCGCTGCTCGCGGCGTCGGCCAGCGGGGGTGTTTCGGGTACGGCGCTGGCCCGGCCGCACGCCGCCGGAACCGTCGCCTGGATCGTCGCGGCCGCCGTCGGCCTGGCCGGCGGCGTCGTGCTGGCCCGGTGCCGCAGCGTACGGGGCCGCTGGGCCGTGGCGGCCGGGTGGTTTCTGGTGGTCGTCGCGGCCGGCCTGGTGGCCCGGCCGGGCCTTCCGGTCCTGGCCGGCGTGCCGTGGCTGGTCGTGGCCGGGCTGTACTGCATGTTCTGCGGCTGGTCCTACCGCGAACTGGTCGCAGCCAGTCCAGGTCGTCAACGGTAGAGACGCACATAACCGACAAATTTCGTCGATCTCTGT
>CAVZTJ010000015.1:0-1206430 GCA_963778075.1 uncultured Actinomycetota bacterium
TGTTATCGAAGCATTAACTGGCCAATATGCCTGGACTTTTCCGTTGGCCGGTTAATGCGTTCAGTTCTCGGGAGCCCTCCGTGTGGTGGCGTGTTTGAGCTGGCGGATTTGCTCTTCGTGGTGGCGGACGCGGGCGGCGACGGCTTCCAGTGCGGTGCGCAGGGTGGCGATGTCGGCCGCGATAGCGGTGAGGGTGCTGGCGCTGGCTGCCTGGTGGCGGTGTTCTTCTATCACGGCGCGTATTGCGGGATTCCGGTAGAGGGTGGCGCGGCCGATGCCGGTTCGTGCGGCGACGGCGGTGAAGGTGACGGGCTGGCCGGATGCTGCCAGTTCGGCGCAAGCTTGCTCGGTCTGGTTCAGGTGGCGGGGGTGGCTCATCCGGCCTGGGCCTTGGTGATGAGGTCGTCGAGGCGGGTGATGAGCTTGTGGTGGCGGTCGGCCTCGCTGATCCAGCCGCGGGCTTCGGCGTCGGCGGCGAGTTGCTCGGTGTCGGCTTTTTGCGCGGCGAGTACTGGGAGGTAGCCGGTGTCGGTGCGGAAGTTCGGGCAGTGCTCGCAGATGTTGGCATATGCGCAGGCGCCTTGTGCGGGGGCGCGCAGGCAGAATCCTCCGGCCAGGCGGGATTTGACTGCTGGGGTGTCTTTCCATTCCGTGCTGCCGGTGATGCCGGCGAGGGGAAGGCTATCACTCACGTCGGGAGCCTCGTTGCCGCCTCAGTGTGTCACCTGCCTTGCGCCGCCGGTCTTTACCGACGGCACTGCTGGTAAGAGTGCCGAGCTTGGCGATCTGCTTCCTCATCTGGGCAGCGTGGTCTCGATTTTGTCGACGATCACGCCGTCGGATGTGCGGTTAATCGCGCGGTACTGGCCAGCTGCGGCGGCATGCCCCGCGTGCGGCACCTGGTCGTCGCGGGTGCATAGCAGCTATGTCCGGCAGGTGCGCGACCTGCCGCTGGGAGGACGGCCCGTGCTGATCCACCTGGCCATGCGCCGGTTCTTGTGCCCGAACCCGGCCTGCCCGAAAGTCACCTTCGCGGGGCAGGCCGACGGGCTGACCGTTCGTTACCAGCGCTGGAGCGTGCCGCTGGCAGGATTGCTGACCCACGTCGCCCTCGAGCTGGCCGGGCGGGCCGGGACGCGGCTGGCCGCCGCGCTGGGTGTCGCGGTGCACCGAGGTACGCTGCTGCGGCTGGTCATCGACCTGCCCGACCCTCCGCTGCGCGCAGCCCCCGACGTGGTCGGCGTCGATGACTTCGCGCTGCGCCGCGGCCACGTCTACGCCACCGTCCTGGTCGACGCCACCACCGGGCGGGCCATCGACGTGCTACCTGGCCGGGAGGCCGACCCGCTGGAAGACTGGCTCGCTGCGCACCCCGGGGCGCGGGTGATCTGCCGCGACCGGGCCGGCGCGTATGCCGAAGGCGCCCGCGACGGAGCCCCCGGCGCCATCCAGGTCGCCGACCGCTGGCACTTGTGGCATAACCTCGCCGAGCACACCGCCCGGGCCGTCGCACGTCACCGGGCCTGCCTCAAGCAGATCGCCGCGGCGGCCACAGACCCCACGCCTGCGGATGAGCCAGACCTGACCGTCACCACGCCGCCGGCGGAATCGCGGCTGGCGGCGCGGATGCGTGACCAGCACGCCGCCGTCCAGGCACTGGCCGCCCGTGGCCTGGGCCTGCGCGCGATCGCCCGCGAACTGGGCGTGGACCGCAAGACCGCCCGCCGCTTCGCCCAGGCCGCCACCGCTGACCAGGCGGTCGCCAGGGCCGTGTCCCGTCCCACCGTCCTGGACCGCTACCAGCCGCACCTGCACCGACGGTGGACCGAAGGCTGCCACGACACCGCCACACTTCACGCCGAGATCACCGCCCTGGGCTACCGCGGCAGCCGGCGCACCGTCTACCGCTACCTCCAGCCACTGCGCGCCGGCACCAGCCCGGCGGCCCTCACCCCCGAAACACTGAAGGTCCGCGAAGTCACCAGCTGGCTGCTGCGCCGCACCGAGGACCTCAACCCCCGCCAGCAGAACCTGCTCGCCGAGCTGCGCAGCCACTGCGCACAACTCGACCGCCTCGCCGGCCACGTCACCAGCTTCGCCAAGATGATGACCAAGCGCACCGGGCAGCAAGACCTGGCCAGCTGGCTCGACCACGTCGAAGCCGACGACCAGCCCGAACTGCACACCTTCGCCACCGGCATCCGCCAGGACCTCGCCGCCGTCACCGCCGCGCTCACCCTGCCCTACAGCTCCGGCTCCACCGAAGGCAACGTCAACCGGATCAAAGCAATCAAACGGCAGATGCACGACCGCGCCAGCCTGGACCTGCTGCGCAAACGAGTCATCCATCACCCACCGTGACCGCGATCACGGAATTCGCGCCAGAACCCATCACGCTGGCAAGCGACACCTCCCTCCAGCATCGAGGCGATCTTGGTGACGTTGACCACGTCCAGCTCCAGCGCCCGGGCGCACGCTTGATCGACCGGGCCGGGCCCATAGCGGCGGGCCAGCCCCAGCAGCCGGTAGACCTGCTGCATCTTTGCCCCCGGCAGGTCGATGTCCAGCAGCCTTTCGGCATAGATCCCGACCAGCAGAAGGCATCCGAACATCAGGGCAAGGTGCAGTGCCCGCCGTGCATTCCGCCAACCGTGATCGCGGTGGTCAAGATGATCGTGGGCGCGCTCACCGGGACACTCAGCTGCGCGGCCACCCGCGGGTCGTTCGACCCGGGCCGAGATGGCGATGCCCGCCCAGATCGGCAGGGCGGGGCGGGCACTCCAGCGGCGCATTTTGGTCCACTTGGTCGACTCGCCCAAAGTCACGAAGGTGATCAGCGGTCGATCAGGCGCGTGGCCAGGGGGCCGGTGAGCTTCCGCCGGTGCAATAGCGAGGCGACGTCGGTGTCCAGGATGGTCGGCTGCACGGCGGCGGTCAGGAGAGGGGCCGGTGGCGCTCGGCGTAGGTGAAGGCCAAGAACTTCTCCAGTTCCTTGCCGGACTGGAAGGTGCCAGCGGCGAGGTCGTCGAGGGATTGGATCGGCCGGGTTTCTTGGCCGCGAGTAGTTGAGCGGCTGACAGGCGCGCGAATTTATCGGTTTCGGCTGGTCGGCTCGGGCAGGGGGATTTCGGCGGTGAGGTCGAACCAGTCGTCGGCGTGGCTGGTGGTGAGCCGTCCGCCTGCGGCGCGAATCCGGGTGGTGAGGTTGGCCAGGCCGCTGCCGCCGCGGTCTCCTGCAGGTGTCGCTTCGCGCTGATCCCCGGCGGCCGGGACCGTGGGGTTGCTGGCTCCGGGACTTTGGGTGGCGCCGTTGTTGCTGATTCGCAGCCGCAGGGTTCCATCGCCGTCGGCGATCTCGATGATGGTGCACTGCGTCGCGGCGGCATGCCGCAAGATATTGGTCACGGCCTCGCGCAGTACCGGCGCCAGCGCGGCGCCCGCCGCATCCGCCAGCGGCCAGGTACCGCCGGTGATGACCTTTATCCCGGCGGAGGCCAGGATCTGCCGGGCGGAGGCTAGCTCGGCGGCCAGCGACAGCTGCTGGCTGCCGCTGGTGACGCACCGGATGTCAGCCTGGGCAGCTTCGCAGATCCGTTCCATTTCCCCGAGTTCCGCGGCCGCACGCGGGTAATCGCGTCCGATCAGGCGCATGATCAGGTCGGACTTGAGGGCGATGGCTGACAGGCCCAGGCCGAGCAGGTCGTGGATGTCCCGGGCGGCGCGCAGCCGCTCCTGCGCCACTGCAGCCCGGGCCATCTCACCGTGAAGCTCCTCCAGCTGGCGGGCCAGGTCAGCAAGCCGCGACAATCCGTACACCAGCAAGCCGACCGTTGCCATTGCCGCAGCAAAATAGAGCGTGTAAGGCACCCGTTGGTTGGCGGCGATGCCCATACCGCGCAGCGGCAACCAGACCGACAGCACGGACCAGCTGGCCACTACCGCCGCATACCCCGGCCACCGCCACCGGCCCCGAACCAGCAGCAGCACCGACCCGGCCAGAAAGCCGCCGAGCCCGCCGATATAAGCCGCAGCGAACGGCAGCAAGAACGCGTACACCAGCGCGGCCTGCAGCCCCAGCGTCAGCGGCCACGCCACGGGCCTGCTGCCGCCGCGCGCCGCCCGGGAGTGATGCAGCTGCAGAGCCACGACCAGCGCGATGTCAGCAACTGCGAAGATGGCGAGCCCGGTGCCGTAGCGGGAGACAAACACGACGACATAGCCAGCACTCTCCGCAGCAAACTCAAGCAATACTCCCACCAGCACCGCCCACGCCAGCCGCATGCCGATAACCACACTGGATGTCGGCGGCGCGGCGACATCCCTGCCGGCGGCGGCGTGACCGGCTGTCACGGCGCGGGCCTGCGCGACCGCGTTCCTGGCGGTCACGCCGGCTTCCGAGATCAGCTCGCGGGCCCGGCCGGGGTCACCGGCAAGAGAGCGGCGCGCGGCCGCAGCCTTCGCGGCGGCCCCGGCGATGCGCTCGCCAACCGCTGCCTGCAGCGAACGGGCCGCCTCCAGCCGCTCGCTGGTGACTGCGAGCTCCGCGGCCTGGCCACGGGCTTCCTGCAGCGCCCCGACGATCTGCCCCAGACGGACCAGCCCGAAGAACCCGAGCGCATTGCCGAGGTAATACGTCACCACATACACGACGCCGAACCAGGCCGGAGCGACGGGCAAGCCGGTCACGGTCACCCGCACCAGCACCTCCGCCGCCAGCAGCCCGCCCGCCAGCAGCCACGACACCCGGCCGCGCACCGTCAGCAGCACCAGCCCCGCCAGCAGCCCCCCGATGCCCTCCTGCCAGCCCGCGCCGAACACCGCGAACGGCACCCACGTCAGTACCGCCTGCACCACCAGGACCTGCCAGCGGTAGCGGATCAGCACCCGCCGGGCGCGCGGAACGGCATACAGCACCGGAAGCACGAACAGCACCACCGTGAACGGCACCTCGCTGGCCGCTCCCGAACTCAGGACATCACCCAACCTGGCGCCCAGCAACAGGCACAGATAAACGACGGCAAACACGGCCGCGCGGCGAGGCTTATTCGCCACCCGTCCGGCTGCGGTGTCCGTCACGGCTAGCACCCCGCCGTATTCCGTTGCACGGAGTCGGCCATGGACCGTGCTCCCCGATGGAAATGTGCGGGCGGATGCCGCAGAAGCGCCTCGATGCCACCTGGCGCGGAGAACCACCGCGGTGCCCACTGACCGCTGGCCAGTTCATCGCCGCCTTGCTTGCGCCCGACACGGCTGGTCATGGCAATGCTACATGATCGCGGCAGCTGGAGGTCCGGCAAGCCAGGGGCCATGAGATCCGGCGGCGTGGCTCCTGTCATGGCCGAGGCCGCGGTGCTGCTTCGCGCTGGCCGCGGTGATCTTCTTGCTGTCGTCCCGGCATGAGAGCATGGAGCAGGTCAGCCATTTTGCTCCTCCCGGCCTGGGGCTGTGCCGGCGAGCCGCGGATCGATGACGCACTCGCCGCGGGTCACTGCACGGACCGCGCTGATGAGGTCGTCTGCTGTTCCGTCTTTGAGCAGGAAGCCCGATACCCCGGCGCGCAGCGCGGCGTCCAGGTTGGCTGGTGCTTCCAGGCCGGTCAGGATCAGGACCCGGCAGCTGGGCAACTGCCCGGCCAGCTGCGCGGCGGCGGTTAGCCCGTCGATGCCGGGAAGGCCGATGTCCAGCAATGCCACGTCCGGGCGGTGCCGCATGGCGGAAGGCACGATCTGGTCACCTGATGCCAGCGCAGCGGCCACCTCGATATCTGGCTCCAGGCCGAGCAGAGCGACGAGTGTCTCGCGGACCACCGCGACATCCTCGGCGACCAGGACCCGGATCGTCGGCCGCCGCCCGGCCTGCCGCGCTGACCGCGCCGGAGCCTGTACGCAATCCATTCCATCCAGTCTCCACCCCCTGGCAAGACTGCGTAACCTGCTCAGCGCACCAGGCTGGGTTGCAAATCACGCCACCCGGGAATGCAGTTTGCATGCCCGCCGTGACCAAGCGCTGCGGCCTGACGCTGAGGCGCGGCGCGTTTATCTAGAGTCGTTCCGGGGCGTTACAGCCAGCCGGCGTCGGCGGCGATGCGGACCGCGTCGACGCGGTTGCGGGCGCCGAGCTTGGTGACCGCTGAGGCCAGGTAGTTGCGGACCGTGCCGTAGGACAGGTACAGGCTGGCGGCGATCTCGGCCGGGCCAGCGCCGGCCGCGAACCTCTGGAGCACCTCCACCTCGCGGGGCGACAGCGGGTTGTCCGGACCTTCCAGTGCCGCCAGCGCCAGCTTCGGGTCAATGACCCGCTCCCCCCGGACGACCTTCCGGATCGCCTCAACAAGATCCCCGGCAGGGGTGTCTTTGACCAGGAAGCCCGCCACCTGCGCGGCCAGTGCCTGACGCAAGTTCCCGGGGCCGCCGAGCACCGTCAAGATCAGCACCTTGCACGGGGGGTACCGCTCGCGCAGCTGTGCCGCCGCGGTCAGCCCGTCAGTGCCCGGCAGGTCGATGTCGACGACGGCCACATCCGCTCCCTTGCCCATCGCGGCCGGCACGATCGCAGCGCCGTCGGAGACCTCGGCAACCACCTCGATATCGTCTTCCAGGTCCAGCACAGCCACCAGCGTGTCCCGCAGGATCTGCATATCCTCAGCCACCAGAACCCGGATCACCGCCCGGCCCGCACCCGGCACCGCCGGGCCAGTCCCCGGGCCGGAATCGGCTGTCACCGCTGCGCTCCATCCTCTCGGCCTCCTGCGCTTCCGCTGCCCGGGCATTCCGCACGGCCACCGGTGCCAACGTGTCGATCTTGTCACCAGTCCTGCCCAGCCGTCTGCACGACGCACCGGCATCCTCCGAAGCGCTGAGTCTTGGGCCGCTGGATGCCCACAACCCGGATTACCAGATCCATGGTGAGACGGTCGCCGCGATGCAGCATGCAGAATCTAACGCCCATGATCGAGATAGCACAGGCAGACTTGCAGGCAATCTAACCGGCAGGTTTCGGCGCCCTTTGCAGTCATGCCACACGCTCCCGCCGGATCGCCTCCCCGTAGGCGCCCGACCCCGTCCCTGTCCCGCTCGAAAATAGGATTCGCCCGGTGACCTGCGGGCCTTCAGTGCGCTAGGCGAGGCGGCGCGTGCATATTCGTTGATCAAGCCGTTGACGACCGGTTTTCGGCGGATCTGCCGTGCGTCGACGTTAGTTAGGCTCGCGGGATGCGGGCCAGTGCCTGGGCGCACCTGCCGCGTGCGGGCTCCGCAGCCCGCACGCGTGCACTTTGCAGCTGTCTCGGCGTGGCCGTCGTGCCCTCCGCGGAGGGCTCGTATGCTCACTGTCGTCAGCATGGGGCGCCCGGCCGCTGGGCGCCGAACTCCGGCGGCAGTGGCAATGGCCGGGCTGATCGGTCGCGAACCGCTGATCACCTTCGTGACCTTCGGCGAGCTGACCAAGTGGGCCAAAATGCGCCGCTGGGGTGGCCGCCCCGCCCCGCCGATCTGGCGGGCATCGCCGTCTCGGCCCGGCCGAACGACCTGCAGGTAGCCGCGCTGCTGAGCGTCCTGGTCAGCGTGCCCACGATCATCTGACCACCACGAATCGCGGTTGGCGGAATCACGAGAGACAGGCGCACCGAGCCGCGCACATCTAATTAATTATCCCTCAGGCCTGTGAATAACCCGCAGAGCCTCGCATAATCCTCACAACATTTTGTCGACCTGGATCTTAAATGGCTAAGGGCAGTTGCGAATCATGCCCGTTTCCGCCGACAGAAAGGACGCTCCAAGCAGGCTAAGCGGCGGATGTGCAGATTACACATCGAAGCACGCGATTCTGCATCTCGAAGTCTTGCTCCAGGCATTAGCGCGACCCGCCGGCGCCCGCTGACACTTGCAAAGTGAGCAACACCGGCGGCGCCCCGGTTTCATCAATCAATCCGGGACCGGCGGGTGCTTGACCAGTTGTAGCAACCCGAACAGCGACTTAGGAGGCGAAGATGGCCTTGCCCAGGATTCCCCAACCGCAGAACGGGTCCCCCGGTCTGACCGGGACCCGGCGCTCTATGGCCTTGCCCAGGATTTCCCAACCGCAGAACGGGTCCCCCGGTCTGACCGGGAGCCGGCGCTGGAGGGCCTTTGCCCTGCTGGTGGTGGCGTTCTTCATGACCATCGTGGACCTCACGGTTGTCAATGTCGCCCTTCCGACGATCGGCGTGAAGCTTCACTTTCCCGAGTCCGACCTGCAGTGGGTGGTCACGGCTTACGGGCTGACCTTCGGAGGGTTCCTCCTCCTCGGGGGCCGGGCTGCCGATCTGCTGGGCCGGCGGCGGCTCCTTCTGGCCGGCCTGGCCATTTTCACCTCGGCGTCGCTGGCGTGCGGTCTGGCCTCCTCCGACACTTTCCTCATCGTCGCGCGCGGGATGCAGGGTTTCGGGGCAGCACTCACCCTGCCCGCCGCCCTCTCGATTGTGATGAACATGTTCCCCGAAGGAGCCGAGCGCAACAAGGCCCTGGGCATCTGGGGCGCCATGGGCGCCATGGGCGCGACGATCGGAGTGCTCGCCGGCGGCCTGCTCACCCGCTACATGGGCTGGCAGTACATCTTCTTCTTCAACGTGCCGATCGGCGCGGCCGTGCTTGCCCTCGGCCCGAGGATCGTGCCCGAGAGCCGGCTGCGCAGCGAGCGGCGGCGCTACGACCCCTTCGGAGCCGTCACCATCACGGCCGCACTAGTGGTCTTGGTCTACGCCATCTCCCGGGCGCCGCAGGTGGGCTGGGCCGCCATCCAGACCGTGGCCCTGCTCGCCACAGCGGCGGCTCTGCTCGTCTCGTTCCTTATCGTCGAGGCCAGGGTTGAGGCACCCCTGCTGCCCGTGCGGCTGTTCCGCCTGAGCACCGTGGCCGGATCGAACGCAGTCGGGTTCCTGCTTGGGACAAGCTTCTTCACCTTCATCTTCATCGGCACCTTGTACATGCAGCAGGTCCTAGGCTTCTCGGCCCTCAAGACCGGCCTCGCCTGGCTGACAGCGTCCGCCACCTCGGTCGCCTTCGCGGGCCTGTCCCAGATGCTGGTCACCAAGACCTCGGCCAAGCTGGTCATGGCCTTCGGCATGGCCCTCATCGGCGGCGGGATCTTGTGGGCGACCCAGATCCCGGCGGACGGGAACTTCTGGCACGACCTGGCCGGACCGTTCTTCGTAGCCGGCATGGGCACCGCCTTCGCGTTCATCCCCGTCTCGATCGGCGCGCTGGCCGGGGTCACCGAGCGAGACGCCGGCGTCGCCTCCGGCCTGCTCAACACCTCCCAGCAGCTCGGCGGCGCCATTGGAGTAGCGGTCGCGTCCTCCGTCGCCGCATCGCGCTTCCAGACCCTGGTCCATCACGGTTACGGAACGGCTGCTGCTCTGACGGGCGGCTTCGAGTCGGCCCTGTGGCTCTGCGGGCTGACCGGTCTGGTCGCCCTCCCGGTGACCTTCCTGCTGATCCGGCGGGCCGAGCTGGCCAAGGCCGTCGCCCGCGCGCAGGTGCGAGAAGCCGCCACGGCCGCAGCTGCCGATTCGTAGCCCGCAGGAGCCGGCTTGCGCGCTGCAGGTTCTGCTCACGCGCCGGCCGGACCGGAACTCGTCGCACATCCAGCCAACCCGAACAACTACACAAGAAACCAGGAGGCAGAACAATGTCTGTACGCGAACTTTCAGGGACCACCGCCATCGTCACCGGCGCCAGCAAGGGATTCGGACGGGCAACCGCCATCGCCCTGGCCGGGCGCGGCGTCCACGTGGTGGGCGTCGCCCGCAGCGCAGACCAGCTTAACGATTTGCGTGACCAGCTCGGAGATAGATTCACCCCGGAGATCGCGGACGTCACCGATCCGGCTCTGCCCGGGCGGCTGCTCTCTGAATACCGGCCCCAGACCCTGATCCTGAACGCCGGCGCCGCCCCGGTGGTCGGCCTGCTCCCCGAGCAGACCTGGGAAACGTTCAGCACCAACTGGCATGTGGACGTCTGCCAGGCCTTCAACTTCGCGAAAGCCAGCCTTCTGGCTCCGCTCGAACCGGGTTCGGTGGTGGTCACCGTCTCGAGTGGCGCGGCATTGCGTGGCTCGCCGCTCAGCGGCGGTTACGCCGGTGCCAAGGCGACGGTGAAGTTCATCAGCGCCTACGCCGCAGCCGAGGCTCAATCGCGATCTCTGGGAGTGCGGTTTGTCGCCGTTCTGCCCATGCTCACTCCGGCAACGGACCTCGGTAAGGTGGGGGTGGCGGCCTACGCGCAACTCGCCGGCATCAGCGTCGAGGCCTTTCAAGACCAACTCAGTCCGGTCCTCACGACCGAGCACCTCGCCAAGACCATTGCCGACATCGTCACCGACGACAGCTACTCCGACGCCGCCTACTCCGTGACCGCGACGGAACTCACCCCCCTTACATGAGTTTCTCGCCCTCCTATTCCGCAGTGGAGTTGCTCTGTACTCGCCGTCCCAATACTCCGTGGGTCGACCAAGCGAGCCCCGTAAGGCAGGAGTCCCGACCACCAGCCAGGAGGAGAAATGAACAGTCTGCTTGAGAGCGCCGTCACCGCCCACGGTGGCTTGGACCGATGGAATCAGGTGAAGTCGATCACCGTCGGCGCCTCGATCACGGGGGCCGTCTGGCACATGAAGAACCAGGGTGACGCGCTCACAGACGTTCGCTTCGAGGTGGATACGAAGCGGGAGCGGCTGACGTTGGATTTCCTCGGTCAGGACAGGCGGTCGGTTTTCGAGCCCCGCCGAGTCGAGATACGGCGCGGTGACGGCGGACTGATCGACGCACGCGACGACCCGGAGAAGTCGTTTGACGGTCATCAGCTCGAGACTCCGTGGGACGACATCCAGCTCGGGTATTTTGTCGGGGAGGCCCTGTGGACGTATCTGAATACGCCGTTCCTCTACACCTGGCCGGGGTTCGTCACCGAAGAGATCACCTCAATCGAGGCCGACGGAGAATCCTGGCGGCGCCTGAAGGTGACGTTCCCCGATGCCATCAAGAGCCACACCAGAGAGCAGATCTCGTGCTTCGGCCCGGATGGACTGCTGCGCCGCCACGACTTCACCATCGACGTCAACGCCGGGGCGCCCGCCATGCTCTACGCCACCGATTACCGCGACGTCGATGGCATCATCTTCCCCACCACGCGACGGGCCTGGCTGGACGAAGACCAACTCGTCCCGGCGGTGGCCATCGACATGGGCGAGATCACCATCCGCTGACGCCACGGTCCCGGACCGGACCGATCGCCAACTGTATCGGGGCCGGGCCCTTCCGGAGCTTGGTCCGTGATCACGATCACGACATCGAGGAAAGAGAACGACTATGCGCAAACTAATCGAATCGGCTCTCGTCTCGCTCGACGGCGTCATCGAAGCGCCCGAACGGTGGGCCAACTTCGACGACGAGGACGCGGCGTTGTCCGTGGAGGAGCTGGGTAACTACGACGCGTTCGTCATGGGCCGGGTGACTTACGAGAAGTTCTACGCGAACTGGGGCCACCTCGCCGGCAACCCCTACATCGACCTCATCAACGCCATGCCCAAGTACGTCGCATCCCGGTCACTGACCCAGACGGCATGGAATGCCACCCTCCTCGGCCCCGACCCATCCAGCGCGATCGCCCGGCTGAAAGACCAGCCCGGCAAGGACCTCATCAAGTACGGCACCAGCCGCTTCGACGACACCCTCGTGCGAAACCAGCTGATCGACGAGTTCCGCTTCTGGATCAGGCCCGTCGTGGCCGGCGCAGGCCAGCGGCTGTTCGAGCACGTGGACACCTCCGGGCTCCACCTCAGGCTCACCGGCGAGAGGAGGCTGGAGAACGGGTCGGTGATCCTCACCTACGTGCCCGCCGACCTCAGTGCGTAACGGGCGTTCGGGATGTCGCACAATCAACCTGAAGCCCGGGCTGCGTATGACATTCGTATTGGTTCCAATACATTATTAGGGGGTAGTAGCCGTGGCGAGTGCAACGATCAGCGTGAGCATTACCATGAAGGCCCCGGCCCAGGCCATCTTCGCCGTCCTCATCGACCCCGCGAAGCATGCTGCGATTGACGGCACGGGCTGGGTCCGCGATCCCCTCGACCGCCAGCCCCTGACGGCGTCAGGGCAGATCTTCCGCATGGCCATGTACCACGCCAACCATCCGAATGGGAACTACGAGATGGCCAATCGGGTCCAGGTGTTCGATCCGCCGCACGCCATCTCCTGGGAGCCGGGCCACGACCCAGGCGACGGCAACCTCAGCTTCGGTGGCTGGATCTGGCGCTATGACCTGGCTCCGCTCGGCCCATCCGAGACCGAGGTCAGGCTCACTTACGATTGGTCGGCGGTACCCGAGGAGGTGCGCCAACAGGGCCAGTTCCCACCTTTCTCCCCCGATCACCTGGACAATTCACTGACCCGCCTCGCCGAACTGGTCGTTGCCTGAGCGCGAGCCCGCCGATCTGGGGATGCCGGACGACACCGCGATGGCCTCTCTTTGCTCGTTGTGCCCGCCTTCTATCCGCTTGCGCGTCGCGCGCAATGGAAGGAGCGGCGGCGCCCGGGCAGAGGCATGAGATAGGAGGGCGGCTGGCGTCTTTGCCCGACGGCGGGCGGCGAGATCGGCGAGGCCAATAACTGCGGTCCTTGCATGCTCCGCCAGGCGATGGGGATCATCGACTCACAACCCGGGCGGCCTGCGCGCGGGACCGGAGGCGGAAGTTCGTGGACAACACTGACCGAGGCAACAAGCCTGACCATGCTGATGACGACCCGCGCCCGGCGGCGGTCACGTTTGTGACCACGGAGCACTTCACGCTGCAGGGTGCTCGCTCATCGACGATCACGGAGTCGACCAGCCGGGCGAGCGTTTTCCTTGGCGCGGTATCCGGCGGCCTGATTGCCCTCGGGCTCGTCGCCACCGCCGCCAAGACCGGCGTGGCGTTCTACATATTCGGGATCATTCTCCTGCCCACGCTGGCATTCGTGGGGCTGGCGACGTTCCACCGGGTGCTGCAGTCAGGGACCGAGGACCTTGCCTACGCGCGCCGTATCGCGCAGCTCCGCGACTATTACGTCGATCACGCTCCCGAGCTGGCCTGCTACCTGCTCAACCCCGCGGAACGGCTGCCCACCCCGGGACTCGGGATCGGCCTGTGGCAGCAATTCCTGACCGTCGCCGGGATGGTCGCCGTGATCACCGCGGTACTGGCCGGCTCAGCCGGCGGCCTGCTCGCGGCCGTGGCTTCTGGTCACTCGCTGGTAGCGGCGCTTGTCGCCGGCGTGGTCGTCGCCGCTGCGGCACTGACCGGGCTGATGCGGTATCAGAATTCGGCCTGGGTCCGGGGCAGCACGGCATCGTTGTTCCCCGGTGCAGAAGCAGGATCAAACTGAACCTGCCTGGGCAGAGCGCGCGATCTGCCGGGCTCTGGCGGAAAACCGGGTGGCCCAGCCACAGGGCGTTTCGGGTGTGCCGACTCCGCCTGAGGACGCGGGTGATGACAGGCGGCATGGATCACCGATACCTCCAGCGCGCCTGGCACTGGCACCGGCGGGAATGCCCTGCGCCGGGCGACCCCGGGCAGCGTCCGGGCCAGCGGCACAGCGGTGACCCCGGCCACGTGCAGGTACTGCAGCAGCGAGGCCATCGCGGTCACGGCCATGCTCAGCGCTTGCGCGCTGGCCTCGCCGGACATCGCGACCAGGAACCCGCTCACGTCGGCGGCGACGATCCCCGCGAGCCCGGCAGGCCGCGGCGATAGCGCCGCCAGGAACGACCGGGCGATCCGCACATATGTGGCCACCGTGGTGGCGACCAGGCCCCGCTCGGCTTCCAGATAGCCCCGGTAGCCGGCCAGCACGTCCTCCACTGAGTCCCCGGCGCGCGGCTCCAGCTGCGGCGGGATCACTCCCGCAGCCCGCAGGTAGACCAGCGGAACCGCCAGGCTCCCTGGCGACACCCGGCTCACCCTGCCGGCGCTGCGGCGTGCGGTCAGGAACCGTCCGGCTTGCTCGTCATCGAACTCCGAAGGTGAAAGCCGCTGCTCCTCAAGCCACTGGCTGACCTGGCGGAACTGGCTCATCCGGTGCCCCGCCGAAGTCGCCGTATGACCAAGGCGCTCCAGTTCCTCCCAGAACCCGGCCACATACGGCGCCACTGGGCCACGCACCGGCGCGAATCTGCGATCTCTCATCGCGTATGGCTCCGCTCACAGGGATCATCGCGATCCCGTGATGAAAGGAAGCCCCAGCCCAGAGCCGAAATTATGCCGAACTGCTGAGCGGGCCGGGTCCCGCGGCAGTTACGGGTCACCCCGCGTCCACGCCGAGCTGCGCCTGGGGAAGGGCATGCAGGTGAACCGCAAGCGGGTCGAGCGGCTGATGCGCGAAGAGGGCCTGCAGGGCATCTACCGGCGCAAGGGCCGCCGTAACCTGGTGAACGCTGCCACCGGAGAGGACCTGGTCCGCCGCCAGTTCACCGCGCAGGCGCCGGACCGGCTGTGGCTGACCGACATCACCGAGCATCCCGCCGCCGACGGGAAGCTCTACTGCGCGGCGGTCATGGATGCTTACTCCCGGCGCATTATCGGCTGGTCCATAGATAAGCGGCAGGATACTGACCTGGTGGCCGGCGCGCTGGCCATGGCCGTGACCCGCCGGCAGCCGGGTGGCGATTCAACGATTCTGCATTCCGACCACGGCGCCCAGGGCGAATTCAACTGGTCGTCGCATCACCTTGATCACGGAGGTGTGCGATGGGACGGGGGAAGCAGATGCCGCAGGCGCCGGCGGGTGCTCGGCGGCAGTGGGCGGCGGATCGGGCGTTGCGGCCGCCGATGCGGTCACCGGGCCGCCCTGAGCCGTCTCGTGCGGTGCAGCGGGAGTTCTGGCGGCTGATCGCTGGCGGGATGACGACGGTCGAGGCTGCGGAGTCGGTCGGCGTGTCGTGGCCGGTCGGGGCGCGCTGGTTCCGCCACGCTGGCGGGATGCCGCCGCTGAGCCTGGATGAGCCGACGGGCCGCTACTTGTCTTTCGCCGAGCGTGAGGAGATCGCGCTGCTGCGTGCCCAGGACGTCGGGGTGCGAGAGATCGCCCGCCGGCTCGGCCGTGACCCGGGGACCGTGTCGCGCGAGCTGCGCCGCAACGCGGCGACCAGGGGCGGGAAGCGCGTCTACCGCGCCGTGGTGGCGCAATGGAAGGTGCAGCAGGCCGCGAAGCGCCCGAAGACAGCGAAGCTGGTGAGCAACGGCAGGCTGGGTGAGTACGTGCAGGAGCGGCTGTCCGGCAGCGTCCGCCGGCCCGATGGCACGATCGTGGCCGGGCCGAAGACGCCCGCGTGGAAGGGACTGAACAAGCCGCACCGGCAGGACAGGCGATGGGCGACGGCGTGGAGCCCGGAGCAGATCAGCAACCGGCTCAAGGTCGAGTTCCCCGATGATGAGTCCATGCGCATCAGCCATGAGGCGATCTACCAGGCGCTGTTCATCGAGGGGCGTGGCGCGCTCAAACGGGAGCTGGTGGCGTGCCTGCGCACGGGCCGGGCGCTGCGGGAACCACGGGCACGGTCGCGGAACAAGCCGCAAGGCCATGTCAGCGCGGACGTCGTGATCAGCGAACGGCCCGCCGAGGCCGCCGACCGCGCGGTCCCCGGGCACTGGGAGGGAGATCTGATCATCGGGACGGGCCGGTCCGCGATCGGCACGCTCGTCGAGCGCAGTAGCCGGTCAACGATCCTGGTCCACCTGCCGCGGATCGAGGGCTGGGGCGAGAAGCCACCGGTGAAGAACGGCCCGTCTCTCGGCGGCTACGGCGCGGCCGCGATGAACACCGCGCTGACGGCGTCGATGACGCAGCTGCCCGGGCAGCTGCGCAAGACCCTCACCTGGGATCGCGGGAAAGAACTCTCCGGCCATGCCCAGTTCGCGCTCGAGACCGGCACGAGGGTGTTCTTCGCCGACCCGCACTCGCCGTGGCAGCGGCCAACGAACGAGAACACGAACGGGCTGCTCCGCCAATACTTCCCAAAAGGAACCGACCTGTCCCGGTGGCCGGCCGAGGACCTCGAAGCCGTCGCCCTCGCAATCAACAAGCGCCCCCGCAAGATCCTCGGCTGGAAGACCCCCGCCGAAGTCTTCGAGGAACAGCTACGCTCGCTCCAACAGCCCGGTGTTGCAACGACCGGTTGAACTTGCCCAGTATACTTCCTGGGCGTTCGGGAAAAGGCTCCGCGACGCCGGGCTGCTCGGTTCCATGGGCACCGTCGGCGACTGCCCCTTGACCGGCCAATCACGGGAAACCCGCAGGTCAGTGACACGCCGTAAGACGCTTGAATGCTTGCCTACGGGTGACAGCGGCGATACATCTGTTCGCCATGAGCACGGGGGATCGCTCGCTGTGGCTTGAGCAGCGGGACGGGGAATGGCTGCTGGCTGGTTCGGACGTGAAGCGGTTCGGGCTGGTGAATGAGTATTTATCGCATCTGGCGGACCGGAATTACTCGCCGCGGACGGTCCGTGCTTACGGGTTCGATCTGCTGGCGTTCTGCCGCTGGCTGCGAGACGAGGGCATTGATCTGGCGGCGGTGACCACGGATGTGCTGCTGCGGTTCCTGGCTGCCTGCCGCGACGGGAGGGTGCCGGGCCGGCCAGGGTCGAACGTGGTGTCGCTGGGCGGGCGCCGGCTGGATCAGTACGCGGCGGCCACGATCAATCACCGGCTGATCGCGATCTCGGGCTTGTTCGCGTTCCGGGCGATGCGGGATCCGGATGCGGCGAACCCGGTCCCGAAGGGGCAAGAGGTCCGCAGGGCGGCAGCCGGGGCCCGCGGCGGCCTGCTGGCGCACGCCGTCCGGGGCCCGAAGACCCGCTCGGTGCTGCGGCTGCGCGAGCCGAGGCGGCTGCCGCGGGCGCTGGACCAGCGGCAGGCCGCTGAGCTGCTAGCCAGCTTCCGGATCTGGCGGGACCGGGCGATCGCCGGGCTGATGCTGTATTGCGGGCTGCGCAGCGCCGAGGTACTCGGGCTGGATGTCACCGACGTGGACATCGGCGGCCGGTGGGTGCAGGTCACCGGAAAGGGCAACCGGGAGCGGCGGGTGCCGCTAGATACCGACGTCGGTTCGGTGATCCAGGCCTACCTGCTGGCCGAGCGGCCCGAGACGGCCAGCGCCCGGCTGTTCATTGTGGCTAAGGGCCCGGGCCGCGGGCAGCCGCTGACCGAGGCCGGGCTGCGCCGGATCTTCCGCTACCACCGCGAGATCGCCGGGGTTCCGGCCGGGAACCCGCACGCGCTGCGGCATACGTTCGTTATCTGTACTGCCTCCGGGTCCATGAGGGACGTCGTTCTGGCGGCGTGACACGCCGTGCCTTACGAGTATCCGGTACTTACTGAGACACGTCAGTTACGTTCTGTCACGTGACTGGGTTGATCAGCGTGGCGTTCCGGGCCGAGCGAGCGGTGTCTCCCCTCGACGGGTCCGAGCAGTGGGTCGTACTGGATCCTGAGTTCGTCCCGCACCGGGAAGCCAGCGACTTCCTGCGGGCGCTGCACGGGGCCGGCCGTTCACCCAACACGATCCGCGTCTATGCCGGGCGGGTGGCGAGCTTCCTGGGCTGGTGCGCCGGGCAGGGGGTGCAGTGGTCCTCGGTCAGCCTGGCGGCGCTGGCCCGGTTCAAGCATTTCATCGAGGCCACTCCTGGGCGGGGCGGGCGGCTGCGGTCGGGCGTGACGGGTCACCGCGGTGTGTGAGTTCCTGCGGTTCTGCGCCCGCACCGGGGTGATCGAGCAGGCCGTTGCCGCGCAGCTGTCCGAGTCCCGCTGGCTGCGGTTCACCCCGCCCGGGTTTGATGCCGGGGAGTTCGGCCAGTTCCGGACGGTCCGCGCTCGGCTGCTCAAGGCGAGGGCGGAGACCCCGTTCCCGGAGGCGTTCACGCCCGAGCAGGCCGAACGGGTCAGTTCGCGTTGCCGGCGGCCGAGGGAGCGTTTCATGGTGACGCTGCTGCGTGACAGCGGCCTGCGGATCGGGGAGGCGCTTGGGCTGCGCAGGTCTGACCTGCACCTGCTTCCCGACTCGCGCCATCTGGGATGCGCGGTGCTGGGTGCTCACGTTCATGTGCGGCACCGGGCGAACCCGAACGGAGCGCTGGCCAAGTCCCGGTTCCCGCGCACCGTCCCGGCCAGCGACGCGGTGCTGTCTGGCTATGCCGACTACCAGCACGAGCGGGCGGAGATCCTCGGCGAGGACGGTTGCGACATGGTGTTCGTCAATCTCTACCGTGAGCCGCTCGGCGCGCCGATGACCTACCGTGCCGCCAAGCGGCTGTTTGAGCGGCTGGCCAGGGACTGTGGTTTCGCGGTACGGCCCCACATGTTCCGTCACACAGCGGCCACCAGCTGGATCCGCGCCGGAACCGATCTTGACGTGGTGCGGGCCTTACTTGGTCATGCATCCCTGGCCTCAACGACGGTCTACCTGAACTCTCGGGAATTGCATCAGGCGGGCGGGAAGCCGCAGGTCGCGAGGTCAGAGCGACGTCTGCGCGGGCTTCTGGAGCTTCCGGTCTTGGCCGCCTGAGCAGGCAATTTGCCAGAGTGGTCCCGCTTGATGCAAGATCATCCCTGGAAACGGGCTGGATCATGACGGGGTGGAGGACTGGTTGCGGCGGGCTGAGCTTGCGGGTGCGGCCCACATGGAGCTGGTCTCGGGTGTGGTGCAGTTGCGTCCGGAGGACGCGATGGTCGAGGCGATGCTGCGGGGATGGCGTGCGCAGCAGACGGCGCGTGGGCTGAAGGTCGATACGGTCGTGCCGCGGGAGCGGCTGGTACGCCGGTTCCTGGAGTTCACCAACGAGTACCCGTGGGCGTGGTCGCCGGGGCACATGGACGAATGGTCGCTGCAGTTGACGGCCGAGCAGCATCTTGCGTCCTCGACGATCCGCAGCTACCAGTGCACGCTACGGCAGTTCACTGAGTTCCTGATCGACGGCCGGTACGGGTGGGCGGTGGCGTGTGAGCAGGCGTTCGGCCCCGGGCAGCATCCTGTGGCGATCGCCCATGAGTGGAACACGATCGCCCATCTCAACGATTACGAGGGCAATCCCGAGGCCCGGCCATTCACCCGGGCGGAGTTGCAGCGGTTCCTGGATTACGCCGACGATCAGGTCGAGCGCGCGGTGAAGTCCAGGCGCAAGGGCGCTCTGGCCGCATACCGGGACGCCACGTTGTTCAAGGTGATCTACGGGTGGGGGCTGCGGCGGACGGAGACCGCCAAGCTGGATCTGGTGGACTTCGGGCGGAACCCGGCGGCTCCGGAGTTCGGCCGGTACGGGATGCTCAACGTCCGGTACGGCAAGGCCAAGAAGGGCCAGCCGCCACGGCGGCGGAACGTCGCGGCGGTGATGGGCTGGGCGGTCGAGGCGGTCGTCGATTACGTGGAGAACGTACGGCCTCGGTTCGGTTGCGGTGATCATCCGGCGTTGTGGGTGACCGAACGCGGCGGGCGGGTGAAGCCCGCGGAGATCAATGCCCGGTTCGTCGCCTACCGGGAAGCGCTGAGGCTGCCGGCCGCCCTGGTCGTCCATAGCCTGAGGCATTCCTATGTCACCCACCTCACCGAGGACGGGACCGACCGGAGATTTATCCAGACCCAGGTTGGGCACGAGAGTGATTCCTCGACGGCGGTCTACACCCATGTCAGCGACGACTTTATGAATACCGCACTGCGGCGGGCTCTTAGCCCGGCCCTCGGCACCGGTCACAGTGACCGGCCAGGACGGAAGGATCAGCGGTGACCGCGAAGCTGGATTACCAGTGGCATCTGCGGCAGGTGATGGCCGCCCGCGGCATGTTCTCCACCACCGACCTTCTCGAGCCGTTGGCGGAGCGGGGCATCAAACTGTCGTCCTCGCAGGTCTACCGCCTGGTCGTCGACCGGCCCGAACGCCTCAGCCTGAAGATCTTGATGGCGTTGCTGGACATCCTGGACTGCGCGATGACCGACCTCGTCGAGCCCGTTCCCGCCGCCGGGCAGGCCAAGAATACCAAGGCCGCCGGCGGTGAGGCCGGAGTCGGCGAGCTCCGGCCGAGACGGGCCCGGATTACCCAGGCCGGCGGGTAAGTGGCGGAACCGGTTTCCGAGGTCATCAGCGACCCGGTTGGTGTCATCACCGGCCTGATCACCGGCATCGAGGCAGGCTTGGAACGCAGCCAGGTCGAGGCTTTGGTAGCGGGTGTCGTTGGTGGCCGGGCCAAGCGCCGCAAGCTCGCTCAGGCCCTGGCCGAGCGGCCCGAGGTTCTCACCGACGGCCGGTCACCCGCACCTCGCGGGGTGGGCGACTTGCTGATCGCACTGGTCAAAGCGGGTGCGACGGCGATCTCACCGCCGGTTTGCGCCGAGTGCGGTAAGAGGCTCCGGACGCTGCAACGTCGCGGTGAGGACTGGTACTGCTGGCTCTGCGGCCCGATCCGGCTGCCCTGCGCTAGCTGCGGCGACGTCAAACGCGCCCATTCCCGCGACCGTGACGGGCAGCCCCGGTGCACGAAGTGCGGCCCTGGCACCGGGGTGGACGGCGGCAGCGACCCAGTCGAGATCGTGATCGAGGTCGTCACGGCACTCGACCCCGCCCTGCCACCGGAGGCCATCACCGCAGCGGTGAACACGGCGGCTACCCAGGCAGGGAAACGTCACCAGCTCGCCTGGGCGGTGCAGGACCGGCCCGGCCTGCTCACCGGAGCGGGCGCGGAAGCTCCTGTTCCTGCGGTGCTGCGGTTGATCGATAAGCTCTGCGACGCCGGCGCCACCGAGATCATCCGGCCTCCATGCCCGCACTGCGGCCGGGTCATCAAGCTGCACCGGCCGATCGACGGACGATGGCTCTGCCGCAACTGCGTCGCCAAGTCCCGAGCCCAGCCCTGCTCAGGTTGCGGCAGGGTCTGCGAGGCTGCGGCCCGCGACGACCATGGACGGCCGATCTGCCCGAACTGCCTGGTCAGCGCCCCGGCCAACCTTGAGGTCTGCGTGAACTGCGGTCGCCGCCGCACCGTGAACACCCGCAGTCCGCACGGGCCGCTCTGCCCCAGCTGCCCCCCGCTGCCGATGGCGGAGTGCTCGATCTGCGGGCAGCACCAGCCCAGCGGCACCTCCCGGCTGACCGGGAAGCCGTGGTGTCCGCCCTGCCAGAACCGGTCGGCACGCTGCTCGCGCTGCGACCTGGTGAAACCGATCTGGTCGGGAACCCTCGACGACCCGCGCTGCCACGGCTGCACCGTCCCGGCCTTTCCTCACTGCCCGGTCTGCGAGAGCAGCCCGCAGCCGGGCCGATGCCCCGATTGCCGTCTGGAGCTGCGGTTCCGGGAGCTGTTCACCGGCCAGGACGGCGTCATTAACCCCGTCCTGCAGCCACTGAAGGAAGCGCTGGCGGCCACCGGCCCGCCCGGAACGGCGCTGCGCTGGCTCGCCAGGAAACCGGTCGCGCAGGTGCTGGCCGACATCGCGGCGGGCCGCCGCCCACTCACCCACGCCGAACTGGACGCCCTGGAGCAGACCGCGGTCCTCGCGCACCTGCGCAGCGTGCTGGTCGCCACCGGGACGCTCCCGCCACGCGATGAGCACATGGCCCGGCTGGAACGCTTTCTTGACGATGTCCTGGCCACCCGGACCGACCCCGGTCAGCGTCAGATCCTCCACCGTTATGCCGTCTGGCATCTGCTGCGCCGGCTTCGCCGCCGCAACAACGGCACCCCCGCCACGATTCAGCAGTACGCCGTCGTGCACCAGCACACGCGGGCCGCCGTCGTCCTGCTCGACTGGCTCACCACCCAGCACCTGACTCTGGTGACCTGCGGCCAGGCAGACCTCGAACGGTGGCTGACCAGCGGGGAGGCCTCCCACCGCTACCAGGCCGGACACTTCGTCCGATGGAGCGCCGGCCAGCGGCTCACCACGCTGTCCTTCCCCGCTACCCGCTGGCACGGCCCCACCCAGGTGCTGGACGAGGATAGCCGCTGGGAGGCAGCCCGCCGCCTTCTCCACGACGACACCATCGGCAGCCGGGACCGCCTCGCGGGCCTTCTCGTCCTGCTCTATGCCCAGCCGGTCGCCCGGATCAGCCGGCTGGGCACCGGCCAGATCACCATCGACGGCACAACGATCCGCATCCGCCTCGGATCGGCGCCCATCACCTTGCCCGAACCCGTCGCCAACCTCACCCGCCAGGTCCTGGACGGCAAACGCGGACACGCCACCACCGGCACCGGGAACCCCTCGCCCTGGCTGTTCCCCGGAGGCCAGCCCGGCCGCCCGATCAGCGCCACCCATCTCGGACAGCGCCTCAAAGACCTCGGTATCCAGCCCGGCCGAGCCCGCTCCGCCGCACTGTTCCAGCTCGCCACCGAACTGCCCGCGGCCCTGCTCGCCCGCATGCTCGGCATCCACATCGACGTCGCCGTCGCCTGGCAGCGCATCTCCGCCGGCGACTGGATGACCTACGCGGCCGACGTCAGCCGCAGGGCAAGCCAGCCCGGGGCTGTTCCGTCACGTCACGAAACGCCGGCCCGGACATGAACCCGGCCGGCCGCTGCCCGGCCTGCGGCACCCTGCTGCCCGGTCGCGACAGGCAGCGCGGAGGACGCAAGCTCCGGTACTGCTCAGGCGCGTGCAAGGCGAAGGCATACCGGGACCGCCATCGTTCCGGCACGCGTGCCGACGATGCGGAACCGCCGTTCCCGCCCACCGCGGCGGCCCGGTACGCACGCGCAACCGAGATCCGCCGGCAGATCGGCGAGCTGACCGCCGCCATGGCCGACACTGCCAGCGGGCAGCAGGCGCTGTTCGCGTCACCGGGCACCTCCCGCCGGGCACGGCCCGCCGGCACCGCCCGGACCCTGCACCGGCTGATCGCCGAGCTCGCGACACTCGCCACGGCCGCGACCGTCACGGAACGCGTCACGTTTCGCCGCGCGCCAGCCGAAACGCCGCAGACCTCGCCCCTGTTCGACGAGCCGGGCACCTGCGGGAAATGACACGCCCCGATCGCTCGGGCCGCCCATCTGAACCAGGTATTCGGATAGTTCTGATATCCGACTGTGCCGTTAGTCAGCCTCAAGCGCAAGCAGCAGGCCATCCGGTCGGTCGGCTCGCTGGCCACCGACGCCGCCGGCAACCCGGCGCCGTTCGCCAGCCCCACCGCCTACGAGCGCGCGTCGGTGAGCGTGCCGTTCGGCAACTGCACCGAGCCGTCCAACGTCAAAGCTGGCGGCGGTGCCTGCCCGATCCGCTTCCAGTGCGCCGGATGCGGCTTCTACCGGCCCGACCCGTCCTACCTGCCGGCACTCGAGCAGCACATCGCCAGCCTGCGCGCCGACCGGGAAACCGCCCGGGCAATGAATGCGGCAGATTACGTGGTGGCCGGCATGACGGCCGAGATCAGCGCATTCACCGCCGTCGCAGAAAAGATGCGCATCTCACTGTCGCAGCTCGACCCCGCTCAGCGCGCCGAAGTCGAGGAAGCCAGCCGGATCTTGCGCAGGACCCGCGCCGCCCGGGCCCTGCCGCTGGCTGATATCACCTCCCGTGCCGCGGAGACAGCGTGACCGGCTCCAGCCGGGCCCGGGCGATGCTGGCCGCCCGCGCCAAAGCCAGCCACGACAAGCGCCAGGCTGCCCTGGCTGCCGTGCACGCTCTCGAAGCCGCCGGGACGCCGGTCACCCCGGCGGCAGTCGCCGCCGCCGCCGGGGTGTCCACCTGGCTGGTCTACGCCGACGGCGTCCGCGAGCACGTCGAAGCCGCCCGCCACCGCCAGGCCGGCAACGATCCCGCTCCGGCCGGCCCGTCACCTCGCCGCAGCGTGCCAGCCACCCAGGCCAGCCTGCGCACCGACCTGGACCTCGCCCGCCAGCAGATCCGCCGGCTCCGCGCCGACAACGAAAAGCTCCGCGGCCGGCTCCGCCTCCAGCTCGGCGCCGAGATCGAAGGACCCGACCGGGCCGAGCTGATCGCCCGCGTCGCCAGCCTCCAAGCCGCCGCCCGTCAGCTGGCCGCCGAGCGGGACGCGCGTGCCGCCGAAGTCAGCCACGCCCAGCGGCGGGTCCGCGAACTCGAAGACGACCTCACCGCCGCCCGCGAAAGCCTGCGCCGTGCCATCCGGCAGGCCAACCGGTGAGACCCGCCCCAGGACCGACGGCAATCACCGCACCCTCACCCACGTCCCTCACGTCGCTCAACAGCCAAAACCGGCAGCGACCAGGCACTTTTCAAGATCAAGTACAGATAACCGCCGCCACGGCCATGGTGAATGCAGGAGTGTCGCTGCAGGCGCTGATGGCCCTGCTCGGGCATTATGCGGGTGATCTTGTCAAGTTGATCATGCTAGGAGGCCGTCTGGCTGAGTCGGGCGAGCAGCCCGTCGAAGACCTTCTGCCGGCCGACCTGCCCTTTGTCCGCGGCGTCGTCGCGCTGGGCTTGAAGGGTGGGACGGAACTCGATGGTGGTCTGGAAGAACGTGCAGGACTCGCAGATCGACTCGAAGTGGCAGTCCAGCCCGACCGGCCGGGCGCAGTAGCCGTTGCCGAGCATCCGGCGGTGCATCTCGGCTCGGAGCTTGCGCATCTCGGCACCTTCGGCGTCGGCGGGCAGCTCTCGTGGGGCGTCGTAGAGTGCTTCGACTTTCTCCGACACCGCGAAGTACTCGTCGGCCACAGTCCGGTCGGCGAGCCGGGCATAGACCAGGGTCATTCGCAGCGATCGATGTCCGAGAAGGGCGGCAATTGCCTCGAGCGACATGCCGCGGTTGATGGCCTGGGTGGCCAGCGTATGCCTGAGCTGGTGCGGGGTGACGTGTCCGATTCCCGCCGCTCGGGCTACCTGGGCGACGGCCCGGTCGACCCGGCTCTGGGTGATCCGCCGACCGCGGTCGATGAACAGGTAGTCGCTGCGCAGGCCCGCAGGACGGCTGGCCAGCCAGTCGTCGAGAAGGTCTTTGAGCTGCGGGTGCAAGGGAATGTAGCGGTCGGTGCGCATCTTGCCGACCGGAACATGCAGCCAGTAGCCGGAGCCGATCTGCACGACGGCGTCGACGGTCAGGTTGAGGTACTCGCCTTTTCGCAGCCCGGTGCGGGCCAGAAACTCGACGGTGAGCCGGACGAACGGGTCGGGGTTGGCACGGGCGGCTTGCAGCAACTTCGCAGCCGCCCCATCGTCGAGAAAGCGGGGCAGCGGGTCGTCGCGGCGGGGCTGGTCGCCAGAGAACACCAGCACCCGGGCGGGGACGTCCTCGCCGTCCCACTCGGTGAGACGTTCGAAGCAGTTGCGCAGCACGCCGATCTGTTCGATCAGCCCTGTCTTGAGCTGCCCGCCGCGGGCGGACGGCCGGGTGCCCACATGGAGTTTGTAAGCCTCGATGTGGGCTCGGCGCAGCTCGGCGACGCAACCGACGTCGGGCGCCTCACGAGCCAGCCACCCGGCGAACTCGCGGAGCACCCCTTCGACACGGACCATCGTGCTGGCGCGAAGCGACAGACGCATCTGCTCGATATAGCCGAGCAGCGTCGCCGCAAGCCTGGGTGGCACGGCCGCCCAGGCGGCCGCGCGAGCGGCGGACTGGTCCGGGTGCACCTTGCGGGGCGGGACGTCGATGACGCCGGCGTGAAACAACGTGGCCTCGGCGCCGAACAGCGCGGTGGTCAGCGCCCGCACGCCGTGCGCGTCGGGGCGATGGCGGCGGATGGCGGCGATCATCTGCTCGCGTCCGGCGTCGAGATCGGACTTACTCAGCTGGTCGGGAGCCAAGCCAGCCAGCACGGCTGTCTTGATCACCGCCGACCATTGCAGCACCGTGGACCGCGCGTCGAAGCCGAGCTCGGCAGCGGTCGCGGTGAACGTCGCGTGGAACCCAGCGTGGTGGCGGACGGCGACCTCACCGAGATACGGGCGGCCGAGAACGAGGTAGTCCGGGCTGGGCCGCAGCCGGCCAGTGACCATCAGCCAGCCGACGACCCGGCGATGGGTCAGCGAGGTCGCGCACTGCTCGGCCAGCGACAGCTTCGACCAGCCCGCGACGCCCACCCTGGTCAAGAAAGAACGGGCCGGCGAGGTCACCGGATGCTCAGCAAACATGCCAGCGGCGAGCAGATCCGCGCGGTAGGCGGCAACCAGCTCCTCCACCTCCGGGTGGCGTGGTGACCGGCTCACTCGGCCACCGCTGCGACCGTCCGGCCGGCCTGGGCGTCGATGGCGGCCGCGGCCCGCAGGTATTCCCCAGCCAGCCAGTCATTGGCCAGGTGCAGGTAGACCCGGGTGGACTCGATCGAGGCGTGCCCGGCCTGGGCCTGGATCGCCTCCAACGCCATCCCGGCTTCCCGCAACCTGGTGAAACAGGTGTGCCGCAGCTGGTGGCAAGTCAAACGGGCCAGCCCGGCGCGAACGCGCGCGCCGTCGAGGATCTCGTCAAGTCCGGCCGGAGACAACGGTCTTCCGCGACGCGAACCCTTGAGCACCACGAATACCCGGTCGGTGGCCGACTGTAGGGATTCAGTGAGGATGTCATCTCTGCGCAGCCTTGTTGTCATCTGGAGAGCCTGGAAGGCCGCTCGCCCGGTGCAGGGAAGTTGTCATTTCCCTCATTTGGTTCGCGTCGAGGGACGTCTTAACCGGCTCATCGCATTCCAGGGTGTAGCTGAGGTCGGAAGCCGCCGGTTTCGAGTAGGGATCGGGCGATGTAGTTGGTGAGGTTGCGGAAGCCGAGGGCGGATCCGCGGAGGTGTTCGAGGCGGCCGTTGATCGCTTCGGTGGGTCCGTTGGTGGTGCCGGGCCGGTCGAAGTAGGCCAGCACGTCGACTGCACGCTTGGTCAGGGTCCGTCCGAGCCAACCGCCGGATCACGGTGTCGCGTGCGACGCCCTCGCAGCCGCAGCGGACCGGCGGCAGTTAGCGAAGCGCGTTCAGCTCGTCGAGGGCGCGATGGCCGCGCTTGACCACCCCTGCAACGACATCGTGGCGCCCGAGACGGATGGGCCACTCGAGCTGCAGGAGGATCTGTGTCGCTGCGAGCACCGCCGCCCCCTCCCAGCCGACCAGGGCGAGGATTCTCGTCCACAGCCGCCTTCGGGCACCGTCCAGCGGATCGGCGAAGGTGTGCCACTGGAGGGTGGTGAGATCAGTCGCCCGCGTGCCGCTACCTGCGTTCCCGATATCCACGACCGCCACCACCGCTCCGTCACGGACCAGGACATTGCTCGGGATTGAGATCGGCATGGACCATGTCCGGTGCCTCTCGTGGCGGTGGGACGTCGGCACACACGAGCCGCAGGCGCTCGACCAAGGCCGACACCACGGAGGAATACCCCGAGAGCCCGGCCACGGACTGGCGGAGAAGCGACTCTCGGGCGTCTCGTTGAAATCCAGCCCGGCGCAGCCGATTCCTGACCGGTGGCGACCCGCCAGGCGTACGACCAGTGGTCGTAGGGCTCGGAGGCTTGGCCAGCCTGGAGTTCGATGATCTCCATCAGCTGCTCAACGATGGACGGGGTCAGCTCTGGCACGGGAGCCGCGTCAACGAAGTCCATCAGATGCCATACATGAGTGGCTGTGGCCCCCACTCCGAGCCAGGCCGGGGTGGGATAGCCGCGCCTGCGCATGTGCTCGACCACTCTCTGGGCTCGCAACGCTCGTCCAGGTGGCGGGGTGTGCCCGGGGCACTGCTTTGAGCACTGCATTTGCCCTTCCGGCCAACTGGACGCGCATGGCGCCCACATTGAGGCCTCCGGGTAGGCGACTGAGAAGAGTGACCTCTGCCCCGACCACGCTGGCCACGTCGTCCAGGACCTCGGCCGGCAGCTCTTCGGGATGGGTGCCCTGGTTCATGCTGTCCTCCCAAATCCGGCCTGTCAGCGTATGCGAGCTGCTGGTCTTGTCGTCAGTTGAGGCCAGCCGGGTCTGCGGGCAATCCGTCGAGCCCATCTCTGATGAGCTGCGCTGAGGCGCTGTCAGCCCGCCTCATGTCCGCCGCCTCACGTGCGGCCAGCTCCTGTGCTCTCCGCGTCCTTGATTGATACAGGGGTGTTCGTATCGAACCAGTGTCAGTAGCAGGCTGCCGAGGCCAAGAAACTCCAAGCGCATAACGGGCTCATCGCATTCCAGGGTGTAGCTGAGGTCGGAAGCCGCCGGTTTCGAGTAGGGATCGGGCGATGTAGCTGATGAGGTTGCGGAAGCCGAGGGCGGATCCGCGGAGGTGCTCGAGCCGGCCGTTGACGCTTCGGTTGGTCCGTTGGAGGCGCGGGCCCGGTCGAAGTAGGCGAGGATGTCGCTGGCCCGCTGGGTGAGGGTCCGGCCGAGGCGTCGGAGTTCGGTCAGCGCGGTGCATCGGGCCGGTGAAGCGCGAAAGCGGCGGCAACGGCGTCCGGTGTCGGCAGCCAGCGGTAGCGACGCCGAGCGGACGCTGCTGCGAGGCCAGGGCATGCGCCGCAGGTGCTGTCGGCGTTACGGTGTGCCGGGTCCAGGCCGGATGTCGAGGTAGTCGCGGGCCTGCTGGCAAAGCAGCCGGCCGAGCGGGGTCAGGATCGCGGTGCCTGCGGGGCGGGGCCTGCGGTTGACGAGCGGCCCGCCGCAGGCGCGTTCGAGCAGGACGACCTGGTCGTAGAGGGCGGAGTGCCAGAGGCCGAGTGCCTGGGCGGCGGCGGTGATGCTGGGGTGCCCGGCGATGAACAGCAGCCGGTCAAGGCGCCCCCGGGCGCGGGGCCCGATGAGGGCGCTGCGGAGCGGTTCGGGCAGGTCGCGCGGGTGGATGCCGGGGGCTGAGGAGGCAGGCATGTAGATGCTGGTGCCGCGGAGTGCGGACGGGGATGCCGTGGTCGCGGGCGAAGCGGTTCAGGGTCTGGATGGGGCAGCCGACCTGGGCGGCGATGTCGTCCAGGGACCGGTGCCAGGTGAGGTATTCCTGGCGGAGCCAGGCCGGGTCGAGGTAGATCACGCCGGGCTGCTGGCCCGGGGGCCGGGCGGCGGGCTCGGGCGCGGGGATGAGGGTGTGGCGGACCGGGCGGCGGGGGCGGGGCAGCGGGTGCTTGCGCAGCACCTGGCGGAGGTGGCCGAGGGAGATGCCCAGGTCCGCGGCGATCTGGAAAGGCGAGGCATCATCGTTCAGCAGGGCGTGGTGGACCGGGGCGGGGTCGGTGCGCGCGGGGTCGGCGCCAGGCCAGGCGACGGCGGTGACCCAGTCATCGGGCGGCTGCCAGTGCAGGGGCTCGTCGCCGATCCCCCAGCCGTCGAGCAGGCGGCGGGCGTGGCCGGCCAGCGCGGCGGCCAGGCTGGCGGGGATGCCGAGGACGAAGTCGCTGTAGCTGGCTCGCTGATCCGGCGCTGAGCCGGTAAGGCGGCGGGGCGGTGCCCAGGGCGCAGCCGGTGAGCAGCTCGTAGAGGTAGCGGCGGGCGCTGGCGGCCGGGGCCAGCCGCATCCCGGCCTCGCGGGTCATCCTGGCCCAGGCGTCGTCGTCGATGAGGGTGGCGAGCGGCCAGGTCGCGGCGGCGCCGGTAGTCGATGGGGATGCCGCGGTCGTCGATCGCGAAGGCGAGCTCGGTGAGGATGCGCAGCGCGCTCGGCGGTGAGCTTGCTCATGTGGTAGCCGGTGATGTGCCGGCGGAGCTGGCCGCTGACCATCGCGGTGACCTGGTTCAGCGGCATGCTGCTGTGCGGGAGCAGCAGCGCGATCAGCGCGGCGGGCAGGAATTTGTCGTGGCTGGAGGAGGTGGGGTCGTCGGTGAGGCGGACCGCCCAGTCCGGCCAGAGCTGGTCGGGCAGCCGGGCCGCGCGGGCGGCGGCCAGGTCAGGGGCGCCGGGCGGGCGCGGGACCGGCGCGCGGGGGACCGGCAGCGTGGTCGCGTGCCGGAGCCGGTCGGCAGGGCGCAGCCACGGGTCGCGGGCGCGGGCGACCGGCTGCCCAGCGCCGGGCTGGCCGGGTGCCATGATGACGGGATGGCCGGGGGAACGGTGCCCGGCGGGACGCCGGTGACCAGGCTGGCCAGCGGGTCGCTGCCCGCTGGGGTCAGGGCGGGCGGTGAGCAGCGTGAACGCCGCGGTGAGGACGCCTGCGTCCAGCATGCCGGGGGTGAACGCCTGACCGGGCCGCGCTGGGGGCCGCTGTCAGCGGCGAGGTGATAGGCGATAAGGGTGATGTCGGTGAGCTGGCCGAGGGCGTGGCGGCGGCTGGCTGCCGTCCCGGCTGGGTCGCGGAGGCCGGCGAGGAAGCCGCTGATGGCTTCCTGCGCCTGCCGGGCGGCGGGAGGGCCGTCGTGGCGGGGCGGGCTGGCAGCGCCGAGGCGTGCCGCCGCAGCCGTCTGGCCCGCCGCAGTGCCCGGCCTGGGATGGCAGGGGGCGGCTGGCGGGCGGACGATCGCAGCGCGGGCAGCGGCCGGCCAGGAGCCGGCCGTGCCGCAGGCAGAAGAAGGTCACCGGCAGCGACCAGGCGGCGGGCATCTGGCCCGGGTCTTCGGCCAGGCAGGCGGGGCAGAACCGGGTCGCGCGCTGCGGTGCCCAGGCCAGCATCAGCGGCCCCGGCGGGGACGGCCCGGCGGCGAGCATGGCGGTGACCGCCGGCGGGGCCAGGCCGGTGGCCGCGCAGATGGCGACCAGTGCCGCAGCGGACGGCCCGCCGGCAGGCGGCCCCGGCCCCGTGGTCCTGGCGGCCGGGCATGCCGAGCGCTTCCGCGAGGAGGGAGGGGCTCAGGGCCAGGCGGGCGGCGTAGGCGTGCAGCCACAGGCCGAACGGCTCGCCGTCCAGCGGGGTGAGGGTGAACGGCAGCCGTCCGGTCATACCGCCATCGCTTCCCCGGCGGCGGGCGCGCTGGCCCGGTGCCAGGCCGGGCGGCGCGGCTGCCGGGTTCTGGTGGCGGCCTGGAGCTGGCCGCGTGCGTCCTCGGCGGCCTGGTCGATCCGCACCTCGTCCAGCAGCCCGGCGGTCAGCGACTCGGCCCCGGTCCTGACCGCCCGGTAGCAGCCGCGGCTGATCAGCGACATCAGCGAGGCGAAGTGCCCGGTGGAGCGGGCGAACAGGTACTCGGTCAGGTCGCCGGCGATCATGCCGCGCCAGGCTCCGGCGAGCACCAGGTCGCGCTCGATGCCCAGCAGCAGCTGCCGCCAGGTCCGCTGCCCGGCCTGCGTGCGGATCTCGAACGGGTCCAGCGACAGCACGTTCCACCGGCGGGCGGTCTGGGAGAACGCGGCGTCCGCGCCGGCACAGGCCCTCAGTCGAGCAGGCCGCGGGCGCGCAGCCCGACGCCGACGAACAGGAAAGTGACCGGGAAGGCGTTGGCCAGCCACTTGAAGTGGTTGGCGACCTCGCGCCGTCGCGGCGGGAAATGTCCAGGAAGTGCACGTCGTCGACGATGACCAGCCGGGTCTTGCAGGTCAGCGACGCACTCGGCGGCGCGATGGGCCAGCAGGTCGGCGTTGCCGCGCTCGGGCAGCCCGTAGAACCGGCAGAGCATCGCGTTCAGGCTCCGCATCGTGGTGTGCGAGGTCAGCCCCAGGTAGGCGACCGGGATCCGCTGCCACGTCCCGTCGCCGGCTGCACCTGCGGGCCGTGCAGCTCGATCTGCTCGCGGTGGAACCAGCGGCCGAACGCCAGAGCCGCGGTGGTCTTGCCCAGGCCGGGCAGCGCGTCCAGCACCGCGGCGGGCCGGACCTTGTCGCCGTCCTGGCGGTTGCTGCCGCAGATCTCCTCCAGCGCCTCGAAGAGGCGTCGACCTGCGGGGTGCGGATCGGCCCGAGGTTGGCGTGCCAGACCGCGCGGGCCTGGTCATAGCGGCGCCGCTCCATGCCGGGCAGCGCCGCGATCTCCTCAGCGCGCCAGCGACGCGGCGGCCGGGCCCGGGCGGGGCCTCGGCCATCGCGAACCAGCCCGGCCTTGGCCGAGGGGTTCCAGTCCCGTCCTCGACCGTGAACTGCCCGCTGGTCACGGAAGCACCTCGAACGCGTCGGCGTAGTAGTCCTCGCTCATCCCGGCGCCGGCGTCCAGCTCGGCCGGGACTGTCGTCATCACCGCCAGGCGGCCGGGCGCGGGGGCCGGTCGGCCGTGCGACGGCCAGCGGCGGCGACCGCGGCGGGCGCGCGAGCTCTCACCGGCGGCCCGTGCCCTCGCCGCGGCCAGCCGGGCGGCGCGCTGCTGGGAGGCGCGGACCGCCATCCGCCGCTCGGCCGGGTGGCGGACCAGCCCGGCGTCCCACCGGTCCAGCAGCTCGGCCAGCGCCCGCCGCTCATCGACGAGGCGGTCCCTCGGCCAGCACCAGGCGGCGCGCGTAGGCCAGCGCGTCGGCCGAGAACGGACGCGCGACCTCGCTGCGTGCTCCCAGGCAGCTGTGCCAGGCGTTGCCGTCCGGGTCCTGGAAGTAAACGCGGGAGACGTCGTCGGTGTCGATAGCGGACGGGCCACTTCCCGGCGTGCGCGCCGGTGAACGGGCTGGTCTTATTCCGGTAGCGGGTCAGCGCCGGGCCGTTGTAGCGCAGCCCGCCGACCTCGACGCCGTAGTGCTGGATCGTGCGCCAGGCGACCGGCAGGAAGTCGAACACCATCCCCGGGTGCGCCGGGACCTTCAGCCGCCCGGCCCGCGCCGATCCCGTGGGCGAGCATCTCCGCCGGCGACAGATCCAGGCCGGGCACCCCGGGTCGGCCAGCCCGGCGTGCGGCCTGCGGTGGTAGACGCTCGCTGATCCACTCGCGGATCACCTGCTCAAGCTCGTCTGGTGAAGAAGTAGGCGCAGCCCTCGGGATCGCTCGCCGCGGCTGTAGACGTCCGGGCCCTTGTAGCCGGGCAGCGCCGCCAGCAGCCCCTCGGAAAGGGTCCTGAAGAATCTTTCGACCGCGGCCTTGTCGGTCGGCGTGAGCGGCCTGGCTGGCTGGACCGAGATGCCCAGCCGCTGGCAGACGCTCAGCAGGTGGTCGGACAGGTAGATCTTCCCGTGGTCGACCACGATGGTCTCCGCGGCCACCCCGGCGCAGCAGCCGGGCGGTCCCGTCCCCGGCGACGACAGGTCCGGCAGGCCCGCATAGGGCAGCAGCCCGCCGCTGGTGTGCCGCCGCGGAACCCCGGCCGCAGCGCCTCGAAAAGCACCAGCGCCGCGTCCACCGACTTGGTCGATACCGGCGACAGCCGCAGCCCGGTGATGCACCGGAGTACAGGTCCATCGCGATCGTCAGCTCGCAGCGCACCCAGCGCAGCGTGACCGGCTCCATCGCGAACACGTCCAGCGGCGTGGTGTCCAGCAGCAGGAACTCGCCCGGCCGCGCGGGCCGCAGCCGCCCGTAGACGCCCTGCGGGCGGGCCGCGATCGACCGCTTGCCCTTCGTGCTGCCGGTGAACGCGTTCGTGCCGCGGGCCAGTTCGGCCAGCACCGCGTAGGCGCGGCGCCGCCCGGCTCGGGCACGGTGCCCTCGCCGTGCTCGGCGGCCACCCGGGCCGACACCCGGCGCAGCACCAGCTCCCTCGTCGGCCGGGACTGCCTCGGTGTGCTCGGCCAGCACCAGCCGGCACATCGCCAGCCAGCGCTCGATCGACCCCGCCCAGCGGGTCAGCGGCCCGCTGGCTGCGGCCGTCGGCGACCCCGGCCGGGCCGGACTCCGCAGCGCCGCCGCCCACCGCTGGAGCGTCCGCCTGCTCACGCCCAGCTCGGCGGCCTTCGCCTGGTACCGGTCCAGCAGCGGCAGCGACGGGTCGTATTCCGGCCGCGGCTCACCCGGCTCCGCCGCTGCGGGCGTCCCCGAGCGATACCCGGTCAGCGCTTCCCGCAGATGACGCAGCCGCGCGGCCAGCTCGCCGCGGTCCGCGGCGGCAGGCTGTCCAGCAGCGGCCCGCACGCCGCCGGCTCGCCACCGCCTCCTGCACCGGGAAGGACGTGCGGCGAGGCCGGCCAGCACGCCGCGGTGTCCGCCAGCAGGGACCTGCCCCGGGCGCCTCGTCAGCAGCAGCCGGCCGGCCTCGATGCCGCCGACGGTCCACGCCTCGCCGTCGTAGACGATCCTGGTCCCGGTCGTGATCGCCGTCACCGCTGGCCGGCGCTCATGCGGCACGCTCCAGCACGTGGCGGCCGACAGCGGCACCGACAGGTCCGCGCGGAACACGCCCCGCCAGACCAGGTGCAGCAGGGCCGCGCGTACCTCGCCGGCGCGGCCGGGCCAGTGCCTTCCGCCTCGCCGATGCCCACCGCGGGCACCGGCCCGCTCCATGACCGCCGTCACCAGCGGCGGCGTCCACCCGCGCCGGCATGCCGGTACCCCGCCAGGAACCGCACGTTGGCCAGCAGCACCGGGTCTGCTCCCGACCAGATCTCGTGCCGCCATCCCCGGGCGGCGAACACCTCCCCGGCCCAGGCCAGCGCCTCCGCGACCTTCGGGACCGCCAGCTGATCGGCGGGCTTGACGTTGACCACGCACACGCCGCCGTCACGGCCGGCCAGCAGGAAGTCCGGGACATGCCGCCGCACCCGCCCGCCCGACGGCGCCGTCACCAGAAACGGCTGCGCCGCGATCGCCGTCACCTGCGGGTCGAAATCCGCCAGCAGCAGCCGCGCCAGCTCCAGACGGCTCTCATACACCACGTGCCCGCCGGTCGTCGCCGACCAATACCAGCCCGAGTAGTGCGCCTGCCCCTGCCGCCAGCGGAACACCCGCCAAGGCCGCCCCGCAACCAGCTGCTCAGCCCGCACCAGCGCCAGGTCAGCAGTCGACTCCCTGCCGCCGGCATCCCGGAAACTCGCCCGCGCGTCACCCGCCATCGGCCCTCCTCGCCACGGAGGCTCCACGAGAGCGACACGCTACGGCGGCAAACGGGTCAAACCCGGCAACGCCATGCCGAAGATGACAAGTACCTGCACAGATGACATACGAGATGACAACTAGGCGACCGGATGACATCTTCACCGGGACCCTACACCGACGTTCGGGGCCGTTCGTTGTCCAGGTAGTCACCGAGGACCGTGAAGAACCGCGACGAGACCGGAACAATTCGCTGTCGGCCGCCCTTGCCATCGGCGATGAACAGCCGACGCTCCCCGACGCTGACATCACCGAGCCGCAGCCCGAGCACCTCACAGCGGCGCAACCCGCCCAGCAGCATGGCCAGTACCATCGCGGTGTCTCGGCGGGTCCGCAGCGCCGCCAGCAAGACGTCCACCTCGTCTGGGCCCAGCACCCGCGGCAACGTGCGTGGTGTACGCACCAACGGCACCCCGCCCCGGCCGCGGCGTCCCGGCCGCCGACTCGACAGGCCACGCGGAACCGGATTGCGGGTCACGCCGGCGTCACCGCACGCGGCCAGGTAGCCGAACAGCCCCGACACGCTCGACAGCCGCCGCGCGATCGTGCGCGCCGACAAGCCGGCCTCGCCGTCCTCGAGCCGCACCACCCGCTCGCCGAGCCGTGGAGCCCGTTGCGCCTTCAGGAACGCGAACACGTCGGGTGCGGTCACTTGGGCCGGTTCCTTGCCGACCACGGTGAAGAACACCTTCAGGTCATACGCAGTCGCCAGCCACGTGTTCGGCCTGGCGCGGGCACCGACGAAGGCGAGGTAGTCGTCCAGCAGCGGATGCCCGAGGGTGAGCTCTCGCACCTCCGACCCCTGCATTGAGCGGACGAGGTGCGGCACGAAGGTCACGAGTAACTCCCTACGGGTTGTGGTGAGGCCAACAGCGAATCCTGGCCTCAAAGCATCGAGATCGCCTAGCGGCGATCACCCGCATATAAAACACGTCTCTGCTGAAATGAGCCTGCGTTACGGCAAGCTATTCGATTCCACCGTCCGCACCGAATACGAACGCGCCCTCACCCTCGCCAAAAAGCGGCTCGGCACCATGCCCGACGGGCGCACCAGCCTTCCCCTCGCCGGCATCACCGGCGGAGCCGAATGGAAAGACACCCCGACGGTCAAATCCCGGCTGGCCGGAGGATTCTGCCTGCGCGCCCCCGCACAAGGCGCCTGCGCATATGCCAACATCTGCGAGCACTGCCCGAACTTCCGCACCGACACCGGCTACCTCCCCGTGCTCGCCGCGCAAAAAGCCGACACCGAGCAACTCGCCGCCGACGCCGAAGCCCGCGGCTGGATCAGCGAAGCACACCGCCACCACAAACTCATCACCCGCCTCGACGACCTCATCACCAAGGCCCAGGCCGGATGAGCCACCCCCGCCACCTGAACCAGACCGAGCAAGCTTGCGCCGAACTGGCAGCATCCGGCCAGCCCGTCACCTTCACCGCCGTCGCCACGCGAACCGGCATCGGCCGCGCCACCCTCTACCGGAATCCCGCAATACGCGCCGTGATAGAAGAACACCGCCACCAGGCAGCCAGCGCCAGCACCCTCACCGCTATCGCGGCCGACATCGCCACCCTGCGCACCGCACTGGAAGCCGTCGCCGCCCGCGTCCGCCACCACGAAGAGCAAATCCGCCAGCTCAAACACGCCACCACACGGAGGACTCCCGAGAACTGAACGCATTAACCGGCCAACGGAAAAGTCCAGGCATATTGGCCGGTTAATGTTATGACAATGCGATGATGGAATCGCTCTGGCACACGATGCAGCTGGAACTGCTCGACACCAGGGCATGGGAAAGCCGGGAAGAACTCGCGAATGCTATATTCGAGTGGATAGAATGCTGGTATAATCCGTACAGACGCCATTCCAGCATCGGAATGCACAGCCCCGTCACGTTCGAGAGCAGCTACCGTCCGCCAGGCCCTACCGCCTGACCCCACACCGACGGTGTCCGTGCTACGGGGGGAAGATCACGTGGGCCGACGCCAGGGCAGCGCGGCGGTTGGCGTCAGCACAGAGCAGGTAGGCGAGCCGGCTCCCTTCCCCGCCGACCGACCGTTGACTGTGCCACGGCATCTGCCGTCACAGGCATCCGGTTTCATCGGACGCCGTAATGAGCTGGCTGAGTTGTCACGAACCCTCAGCTGGGCAGGGGAAGCGCCGTCAATAGCAGTGATCAGCGGATCTCCGGGAGTGGGGAAGACCGCGCTCGCCTTGCGGTGGGCGCATGACGCTGCAGAGCAGTTCCCAGACGGCCAGCTGTATGTTGACCTTCGCGGTTACGGTCCTGATCAGCCCATCCACCCAGCAGATGCACTGGCTTCCCTGCTGCGCGCACTAGGAGTGGTGTCCGTGGCCGTGCAAAAGTATCCGCAGGTGGCCAGGTTGAGGTCCCCGTTTTTGGCCAGTTAGAAGTCCCCATCCCTCGTACGTCGTGTCGTTGGGGAGTGTGAGCCCCCGAGCGGTGATCGTGACGGTGTCAGCCAGTCACAAGATCGGATCACCGCCCGGGGGGGCTTCTCAGCATGAAATCTGCGAGGGAGAACATGGACGTCATCGCTGCCTACCAGCTGGTGGGCACCTATCGTGGGGCCGCTGCGATGTGCGGGACCACGCATAAGACAGTTAAGTGCATCATCGAGCGGGCGGAGGCGGGCGGCAAGCCGCCGGTCCGCAAGGCCCGGGAACACAATTACGACTCGGTGGCCGTGCTGGTTGCCGACCGGGTCGCGGCCACGTCGGGCCGGATCTCGGCGAAGCGGCTGCTGCCGGCTGCGAAGGCCGCCGGGTATGGAGGGTCGGCCCGTAACTTCCGGCGGCTGGTCGCCGCCGCGAAGAAGACCTGGCGGTGCGGCAATCATCGGGGGCGCCGCCCGGCAGTGTGGGTGCCGGGCGAAATTCTGGCCATCGACTGGGGTTCCGCCGGTAATTTGCACGTGTTCTGTGCGGTGCTGGCCTGGTCGCGGGTCCGGTTCGTGCGGTTTGCCGGCAACGAGCGGTCGGAGACGACGCTGGCGATGCTCGCGGAGTGCTTCGAGGATCTCGGCGGTGTCCCGAAGGTCGTGCTCGCCGACCGGATGGGCTGCTTGAAAGGCGGCGTGGTCGCCAACAAGGTCGTGCCGACCGCGGACTACGTGCGTTTCGCGACCCACTACTCTTTCCGGCCGGACTGGTGTGAGGCAGCCGACCCTGAGTCGAAAGGGATTGTGGAAAACCTTGTCGGCTATGCCAAGCGGGATCTGATCGTCCCGCAGGCCCCGTTCACTGGCCTGGCTGTCGCGAACGCGGCCGCCCGGCAGTGGTGCGCCGAGGTGAACGGCGTCGCGCATTCGGAAATCTGCGCAATCCCGGCGGAGCGGCTGGAGACCGAGCGGGATCTGCTGACCGGCCTGCCGTCGCTGCGGCCGGTCATCGGCAAACCCGCCGCGACCCGCAAGGTCGACCGGCTGTCGTGTGTCCGGTTCGGCTCGGCCCGCTACTCGGTGCCTGTCAAGCTGATCGGCTGCACCGTCGCGGTGATCGAGTCGGGCGGGCGGCTCCTGGTCACCGACACCGCGACCGGTGAGGTCGTCGCCGACCACAAGCCGGTCGCCCCCGGGGAGGCGTCCGTGCTGGACGAGCATTACGGCGGGCCCCGGCCTGCGCCACGGCGGGCGGTGCGGCCCAAGACCGAGACGGAGAAGGCGTTCTGCGCTCTGGGCCCGGTCGCCGAGACGTTCCTCACCGGGTCAGCGGCCTCGGGCAACACCCGGCTCGCCGCCGACCTGGCCGAGCTGGCCGCGCTGCGGGCCGCCCACGGCGACAGCGCGGTGACGGCCGCGCTCGAGCGGGCGGTCGCGTTCCGGCGGTGGAGGGCCGGCGACGTCCGTTCCATCCTCGCCGCAGGGGCCGGAACCCCGCAGCCCCGTCCCGCCGGAGACGCCCTCGTCCTGGAACTCCCGAAGGTGCCGACCCGGCCGCTGTCGGCCTACAAGATCGGAGACGTGTCATGACCGCCACCACCGTTCCAGCCCTGGCCGCCGACCTCGACGGCGGGCTGCGCCGCCTCAAGCTCGCCTCGATGCGGCGTCTCGCCCCCGAGCTGCTGGTCACCGCGAAGACCCAGCGGTGGAACCCCGAGGAGTTCCTGCGGACTCTCATCGACGCCGAGATCACCTCCCGTGACGCCTCCAACGCCCGGACCCGCATGAAGGCCGCCGCGTTCCCGGTCATCAAGACCATCGATGAGTTCGACGTTGCCGCGTCCTCGATCCCGCAGGCGACATTCGACTACCTCGCCTCGCTGGAATGGATCCGGGCCGCCGAGAACTACTGCGCCATCGGCCCGGCCGGGACCGGCAAGTCCCACAGTCTCGTCGCGTTCGGGGTCGCCGCCGTCCAGGCCGGCCACAAGGTCCGGTACTTCACCGCCGCTGACCTCGTCGAGACCCTCTACCGGGGCCTGGCCGACAACTCCGTCGGCCGCGTCATCGAGAACCTGCTGCGAGCCGACCTGGTCATCATCGATGAGGTCGGGTTCGCGCCGCTCGACGACACCGGCGCCCAGCTGCTGTTCCGGTTCGTCGCCGCCGCCTACGAACGGCGCTCGCTCGCCATCGGCTCGCACTGGCCCTTCGACCAATGGGGGCGGTTCCTGCCCGAGCACACCACCGCCGTCAGCCTGCTGGACCGGCTCCTGCACCACAGCATCGTCGTGGTCACCGAAGGCGAGTCGTTCCGGATGCGCCAAGCCCGAAACCGGACAGGAGGACACCACACCAGCAACTGAAAACCAACCGAGGGATGGAGACTTTTACCTGGCCACCAGTGGCGACACGCACTTGGCCGTTGACAAGTGGCGGGGCTGAATATTCCGGAGGGAACGGCCGAACGCGCGGCGGCATACCGAAGTCTGCTCGCCGGCAAGCAGGTACTGGTGGTGCTCGATAACGTCGGCAAGTCCGCCCAGGTCCGGCCGCTTCTACCAGGCACTAAAGAGTGCGCGGTTCTGGTGACCAGCCGGAATCCGCTGGCCGGGCTCGTGGCCCGGGATGGCGCGTCGCGCCTGGAACTTGAGGTGCTTCCTTCCGAGGAGGCGGTTGGTCTTCTACGCGGTCTGATTGGTTCGCGCGTCGATCAAGACTCCCTGGCTGCAGCTGCGCTGGCCAGTTATTGCTCCCGGCTGCCTCTGGCGCTCCGGGTGGCTGCTGAACTCGCTGTAGCGCGTCCCTCGCTGCCGCTGGCCATGCTGGCCGGGCAGCTAGCTGATCTAAGGCATCGGGTGGGTTTGCTGGATGCAGGAGGTGATGAACAGACGGCCGTGCAGAGCGTACTGTCGTGGTCGTACCAGCAACTGGACGCTAGGGCCGCCCGGGTTTTCCAGCTGCTCGGTCATTATCCAGGTGCCGAGTTTGACGCCTACGCTGCGGCAGCACTCACCGGCATGACGGCGGACAGCGCCCGCCAGCTATTGGACGAGCTTAGCCGAGCATACCTTATAAGGCCCTCAGGGCCCGGCCGGTACGTCATGCATGACCTGCTCCGCGCATATGCCATTGAGCACGCTGGAAGCGACCGAATTGATAGCGGCGAGACAGAGCCCGCAGATCAGGAACTGCGGGCGGCGCTTAGTAGTACTTTGTTAGGTTCCGGCGTGGGCGGCGGCGAGCCGGCCGGGGGTTAACGGCTGGGTGCATAGGGGGCAGGCGCCGAGGATGAGGGCGAGCACGATCTGCAGTTCGTGCAGGACCTGGTAGAGGGTCATCCCGGCGCAGGGGCTTTTGGGTCGGTGCGCAGCATGGTGCAGAATGCCTGGGCGAGGGCGGCGAGGGTGACGTGGCGGTTCCAGCCAAGGTAGGAGCGTCCTTCGAAGTGGTCCAGGCCCAGGCCGGTTTTCAGCTCGCGGTAGTCGTGCTCGATCCGCCAGCGGATCTTGGCTAGCCGGGCGAGTTCGTCGATGGGGGTGCTGGCGGGCAGGTTCGACAGCCAGTAGTCCGTGGGCTCGTCCGCTTCGGCGGGCCATTCGGCCAGCAGCCAGCAGCCGGGGAGGCTGCCGTCATCGCAGCGGGGAATGTCCCGGTTGGCGGGCCGGATCCGGATGGCCAGGAAATGGCTGGTCATTGAGGCGGTGGGGTTGGCCTTGGTGGCCTTGGTGCCTTGCCGCCAGGTCACCTGCCGCCTCTTGTCCGCGTTCGCGATCGCCAGCGTGCGCAGGTTCGCCGGCGGGCTCCGGTAGGCAGGCTTAGGCGGCCGGCCCGTCCCGCCGCGCCGTTGCGGCGTCACCGGCCGGGCATCACCGGCGTGGGCGCTGGTGGTGCCCTTGACCGCGACCACGTACCGCCAGCCCCGCTGCCCGAGTTCCAGCCGGAAGGTGGTGTTGTCGCCGTAGCCGGCATCGGCAGCCACGACCGGGCGGGCGCCGCCTGCGGCAGCAGCCTGGTCCAGGACGCCCCAGCCGCCCGGGCCCGTCATCTCATCGAGCATCTCCAGCGCCAGCCGCCACTTCTCCTTATGGCGGACCTCAGCCGGGATGCCAGCCCGGGCGCGGCGGCTGACCGCGCGTGCCGCCGCCACCGGGTCATCCAGCGCCGCATCGTCCCAGCTCTGCGGGCAGTACAGCCGCCAGTCCGCCGCGCACGAGGCGAGCTCGTTCACCAGGTGCACGCTCACCCCGATCTGGCAGTTCCCGGTCTTGCCCAAGGTGCCCGAGTACTGCCGGGCCACACACGGCGACGCATCCCCGTCCTTGGGGAAACCGGTGTCATCGATGACCACCGCCTCCACCGGCTGGCCAGCCGCGAACCACCGCGCCACATTCCGCCGGACCGCCGCGTAATCCCAGGTCGAGGACGTGACGAACTGCTGCAACCGCTGATGATCGACGCCCAGACGCGCCGCCATCGGCTGCATCGACTTGCGCTGACCGCCGGTCAGCAGCCCGCGCGCATACAGCTCACCCGTCGCGCGCTGGTCTTTGCGCGGAAGGTCACCGAGCATCTCCGCGGCAAAGCCCGCCAGCCGTGGCCGGACCTCCGCGATCTCTTGAGGGGTCATCCCGGCATGACAGTACAAAAGCCAGCGCAAACGCGGGAGACACTCCGTATAGACCTAACAAAGCCCTACTAGCCGCCTGTTTGAATACTACTTGCAGACCACTGCAGCCGCAGTGGGGACGCTGTTCGCCGCGCTAGACCTCCAGTGGACATATGGGCACTGGAAGGGCGACTCTCCACACGTCGCAGCCGAAGTGCCGGCCCGCGCATGGCTGGAATCCGAACTGGGCAACCTGGTCGCCGCTACCGCGCGGATGGCCGAAGATGGCTGGCCCAGCCAAGCCTGCCGCCTGGCAGCCGCAATTTTCCCTTATCTCGAACGAACTAGTCGTCTCGTCGAGGCGATCACGATTGAAGGCCACGCTTTGCGGGCCGCTGGGCGCACCGCAGATAAGGTGGCGCAGGGTACCGCGCTTGGGCACCTCGGCAATGTCTTCCTGTTGCAGGGGCGCTACCGTCCAGCCTCCGACCACCTGCGGCAATCCGTGACGATATTCCGGCAAGCCGGTGACCAGCTCGGCGAAGCCACCGCGCTGGGCAACCTGGCCGTCGTCCACCGGCGCCAAGGGCGCTACTGGCAGTCCGCAGCCCAGCAGATGCGCGCGCTAACGCTGGCTCGCCAGATCGGCAACCATTGCGCGGAGGCGATGGCCTTGATGCGGCTCGGCGTCGTCGACTGCAACCGGGGCAGGTACGAGCAGGCTCTTGCGCATACCCAGGAAGCCCTTAGCGTCGGGCGCCAGATCGGCGATCCGATCATCGAAGGTGAGGCGCTGACGCGACTAGCCGTGGTTGAGCGGCATCTGCGCCGTTACGAGCAAGCCGCAGAGCACCACCAGATGGCGATAACCTTGTTCAGGCGCAATGGCGACCCGGCCGGCGAAGCCGAAGCACACAATGGTCTTGGCGAAGTGTTCCTCGCCATGGAACAGCCAAAACGAGCTCTTATCCACCATGCTGATGCTCTTTATCTGGCTGAGGAAACCGGCGACCTGAACGAGCAAGCCCGCGCACGCCATGGTCTTGCTTGCGCGAACCATGCGGTCGGCGACCATGCTCAGGCCCTGTCTCATTTCGAGGAAGCGGTCAGGCTCTTCTCCGTGCTCGGCGCGCCCGAAGCCCGCCAGATTCGAGGTCAGCTCAGCGCGGCCAAGGGCAACGACGCCACGCAGGCCGGGTAGATTGCGGTTTGTTTAGCCTGGCTGTCTTTTTGGGGCGAATCCCCCGCAAGCCGGGACGTTCTCCGGCGGCAGATAGCGCGTGTGTCTCCTGGCAGCCGTTTCATCGCGCTGCGCTTAGGTACGGCCGTAGCGCCTGCCCAGGCCGCTGGCCTCGATGACGTTCATCGGCCCTCTCCAGGCATCCGGTATGTCCGCCGCGTCAGATGCAAGGTGCACGCTAACGAACTGCATAAGTTGCTCACTACCGATGCTGCGGACACTGGCTGCGGCCGTCCGCGCTAGTAAGGCTGGCGACATGGCCGGCACACGAAGAGACACAGCCACGAATGGATCAATGGGCTTGGGTCGGCGCGACCAACGCGCCGTCAGCGCGCCGAGTCTGGCCGCAGTCGTTGACCACACTGCCGCGTCTCCAGCCGCGGAAAGCACCCGGCCACGCCCCCCAGCAGATCTTCCAGCAGCGCGGAGTGAACATCGTCAGCTACCGTGGCAGCAGCGACTGCCGCGTCTTGATCGTGTCTCATAACCCGTCATGTTCGCGGCAGCCGCACCCCCGGTGCGCCCCTATCTGGCCACCTCGGCCCGACATGTTCTGTGCGAGGTGATCTCGCGGGCTACTGTCCTATGTCACACGGAAAGAGCATCTGGCGTGTCTCGTGCCGCGCACATGGCTGGGAGGCTGGTTACCGGCTCGGCAGCGACAGCGCCAGCCGAAGGAGATCCGGAATGGGAAAGATCATCATCAGCGAGAACGTCTCGCTCGACGGAGTCGTCCAGGACCCGGCCGGCGACGAGGGGTTCAGGCACGGCGGCTGGGTCGGCCGGATCGGCGCCCGGGGGCGCGACGAGGCGGCCAGGATCGCGCTGGAGGAGGCACTGGGTACCGAGGCCATGCTGCTGGGCCGGCGCAGCTACGAGTGGTTCGCCGCGAAGTGGCCATCCCGGGCTGGCGCCCTGGCGGAGCGGCTGAACAGCAAGCCCAAGTACGTCGTGTCCTCGACCCTCCACGATCCCGCGTGGAGCAACACGACCGTCTTGCACGGCGACGTGGTGAGTGAGGTCTCGAAGCTGAAGCAGGAGCTAGCTGGAGACATCGTCGTCGCCGGCAGCTTCCAGCTCGTACATATGCTGCTGGTGCACGACCTGGCCGACGAACTGCGGCTGATGATCTTCCCAGTCGTGCTTGGCGCCGGCGCGCGCCTGTTCGGCGAGACCACCGGCAGCAGCCCCCTGCGCCTGATCGGCAACCGAACCGTCGACGGCGATCTTGCCTACCTCACCTACCAGCCCGCCCGGGACGCGTAACTGCCGCCGCGACGGCGCCCGCACGCCCCGGCGCACGCCAAGAGGAACAAGCAAGAAGGAGAGGGGGGTCACTGTGATGCCGCCGCGTCGCGTCGAGGTCTGCCTCGAGGTGTCCCCGAAGCAGGTTTTCGCCTCCGCGCTGGATTGGCCTGGCTGGTGCCGGGCCGGCCGGGACGAGGGTGCCGCACTGAGTGTGCTGGCCAGTTACGCCGGGCGGTACGCGCCGGTGGCCGTCCACGCCGGGGTCAGCTTCCCCTCCGCGGTCGCCTTCGATGTCGCCGAGCGGGTGCCCGGCGGGCCCGCGACCGCGTTCGCCGCACCCGAATGCCGCCGCCCGTTCCCGCAAATCACCGCCGCGGCCGAGCGGGCGACCGTGACCCCCGCCACGGCCCGCCGCGTGGCCGGCCTGGTCACCGCGACCTGGGCGACCTTCGACGAGATCGCCGCCGCCTCACCGGCCGAGCTGCGCAAGGGCCCGCGCGGTGGCGGCCGGGACCGGGACCAGATCATCGGCCACGTGATCGGCGCCGAGACGGCCTACGCCCGCAAGCTCGGAATCAAACTCAAGCAGCCGCCCCCCGGCGACACCGCCGCGATCGGGGCACTGCGCGAGGCCATCGCCGCCGTGCTGAACGCCCCATCGGACGGCGCACCCGTGGTCCCCGGCGGCTGGGCCACGCGCTACGCGGGCCGCCGGATCGCCTGGCACCTCCTCGAACATGCCTGGGAGATGCAAGACCGGGCCGACCGCTAGATGGCCCAGCCGGGGCGGACCAGCCCGGCCCCGCAGGCGAACACCACGAGCAGGGGGCGCGATCCCGCGCCATGGCTGACCAGGGCACGGCCGATCACAAGGTGCCCCAGCCCATTGGCAGCGGCCTGCTCGATGACGCACGAATGCCGACAACACCTCAACTTCTCTTGCACCGGACCTGACATGCGCCGATAGCCTCATAGTCGCGAACTACCGCTGCCGTATCTCATCAGAGGGTTGCTTCAAGCCCGAAGCTCGCCAGGTGAAGTGCCAAGGACGCCCATCAGGGCCATGACCGTGAAGTAGCCCGGCTCCACTACCGCCCCGGTCTCGATCTTTCGGACCGTGGCGACGCCGACGCCAGCCTGGGCGGCGAGCCCTTCCTGGGTTATCCCGGCGGTCTCGCGGAGTTCGCGAAGCTGCTGCGCCAGCTGGGCGGCTTGCAGCGCGTACTGGCTGTTCGCCCGGCTTCTCCGGCCCCGTGTTACCGCCAACCTGCTTCTCCAAGTGATAAATTAATAGCGGTTAAAATTTATCATCGAACGGATCACAGACTGGTCCGGGGCAGGCCACAAGCGGGAGGATGCTGGGCCATGGCGACGCGCACCGGTATCGAGTGGACCGAGGTCACGTGGAATCCCACAACCGGCTGTGACCGGATCTCGGCCGGCTGCGATAACTGTTACGCGCTTGCGCTTGCCAAGCGCTTGAAGGCCATGGGGTCGGCTAAATACCAGCACGACGGTGATCCCAGAACCAGCGGGCCCGGTTTCGGTCTGGCCCCGCACCCCGGTGCCCTGCGCCAACCGTACCGCTGGGGATCACCGCGGATCGTGTTCGTCAACTCCATGAGCGACCTGTTCCACGCCAGGATCCCCGTGGACTTCGTGGCCCAGGTATTCAGCGTTATCGCCGACACCCCGCAGCACACCTATCAGGTCCTGACGAAGCGATCGTCGCGGCTGCGGAGGATCGCCTCCAGACTGGACTGGCCACCGAACCTGTGGATGGGAGTCTCTGTCGAGGACAACGACGCGCTCTACCGCGTCGATGATCTGCGAGCCGCGCCCGCGGCCGTGCGGTTCCTGTCCTGTGAGCCTCTCATAGGCCCGCTCGATGACCTCAGCCTGGACGGGATCGGCTGGGTCATCGTCGGAGGGGAGTCCGGACCGGGCCGCCGGCCGGTTGACATCTGCTGGCTTACCGGCATCCGTGATCGCTGCGTCGACGCGGGTGTGCCGTTCTTTTTCAAGCAGTGGGGCGGGCGGACGCCCAAGGAAGGGGGCCGCGAACTCGATGGCCGCCGCTGGGACCAGATGCCGGTCAGCGTCGCGTCAGCTGCAGGTTAGGCCCGCGGCCAACGACGCGGTCGCGCAGCCGCGCAGCATTGTGGTGAACCACGAGATCACCGCTGGCCTTCAGCGAATGAAGCGCCGCAGCCACGGAAGAGTCGGTCGCCACGCCATATTCCTGGCCGTAAGCCTCCAGCGCGTGGTCAACCAACTTGAAGCGGTTGCGCTGTCCCGCTAACGCACGCAAGTTCGCCATTATGGCGGTCTTGGCCCGGGCTTCTTCGGCTTCGATCAGCCACTTCATATCATCCGCTGGGGTGAACAGCATCCCGGCTGTGTCTTCGTCGTCCACTGTGCCCAGCACACGGAGCCACGCCTGCCTCGCCTTTCCGAGCGCATCGGCGAAGACCCAGAGGCCGTACTGGCTGCGCGTGAGGAACACCAAGTGATAGATGGGCTGGTGATGCATACGGCGCCGGACCGGAACCGTGACTTGCATCATGGACCCGGCGCGGGCCAGTCGCTGCGCATACTCCTGCGCAACCGCTGCGGCAACCGGCTCGAAGCTGCGCGTCGGTCTGCTGAGTGCCGCATGTGCGGTGTCGCGCCACCATGGTCCGCCACACGTCTTATCCATGAGCGCGATGATCGGATGGCTGACTTGCCCCGCCTTCAGCGCCCCGGCAGCCCGCCGCGACAGATCCGCGCTGAAGTTAAGCAGGAGTTCGGTCTGCGGCCGGACATGCCGCCGTGGGCCAGTCAGGACCGCTGCGAGCCGGCTGAACGACAGACCGGCGCCGCAGGGATCCAGGAAGAGAAACAACGGGACTCCGTTAGCGGCGGTTACGACCGCGTCCAGGTGTCCATCGACAGCACCAGGCAGCGCCCTCGCCGATAAGCCCCGCGTGACGTACTCGTCGACGACTGCGGAGAGCATTCGGTAGTCTTTGCCGCTCTTCTCAACGAAAAATGCGGAAACCTGCCGGGACTGCCTTCAGGCTCTCCACAGCCTGAAGGATCAGCTCAGCCGACGCAGGCGTGCCGTCGGAGTACCGGCCGCGCCCAGCAAATCCGTCTAGAACAACTACTCGCTTTCCAGCCGAGTAACTCCCAAGCATCGCAACGAATGGCACCATGTACTGGCGCAAGATCTCGTGCTTGAACACCGATTGCGCATGGCGGTTGGAATCCTCAAGCAGGCCACTTGACGTGCCAGTAGCCACTGGGAACTCCCAAACCCTCAATGACCGACGACCCAGCTTCACTCTATGCGACTAAGCTTCCTTTCTCCAGCGCGGGAAATGACTCCCCTGCAGCCGCGACCGCCGAACCTTTTTCATCCTCCTATGTGGCGTATCAGGGGACGCGCTGGCGAGCGTCAGTCGTCGATGACCGCGATGGCGTCGACCTCGATCAGGTACTCGGGCCTGGCCAGAGTCTCCACTCCCACTACCGTGTCGGCTGGCTTGTGATCGCCGAATAGCTCTGCCCGGGCCTGTTCTATCACCGGTAGGTACTCGGGCCGGTGGTGAACGACATAGATCGTGATCTTGGCTACCTGGCCGGGGCGGGCGCCGGCGGCGGCGAGGGCGCGGCCGAGGTTGGCGAACACCTGGCGGCCCTGGGCGGCCAGGTCACTGGCGCCGACAAGGTTGCCCAGCGCGTCCTCGGGTTCTTGGCCAGCGATGAACACCGTCTTGCTTCCGGCCGCGACTGCGACGTGGCTGTAGGTGGAGGGAGTGGGCAGGTCATCTGGGTTTATGAGCTGGAGTGTCATCGGGCCTTTCGTCCTGATCCGGGTGTGACCGCGGTCATGTTGTGATCACCGCGGCGTGTCGGCTTCGGGTATAGCGAAGCCCCTGGTAGGTGACGCGATCGACCAAGATCCGCGTCTTCCGCCAAGGGGCTTCGATGCTTTTCTACCGTGCTGCGCTGCCGTTGTCTGCCCGGACACTGCCCTACGTGGCCGGGGTCATCCGCCGCCACCGGGCGAAGACCGGCTCATGCTGGCGCAAGCTGAACCCGGGCCGCCAGGCCCTGCTGGTCCTGGTCCACCTGCGCAAAGGCGAGACCTTCGCCGGGCTGGCCGCCGGGTTCGCGGTGGGCACCGCCACCGCCTGGCGGTACGCGCGCGAGACCATAGCCCTGCTGGCCGCCCGCGCCCACAAGCTTCGTGACGCGCTGGCGGCGGCGCGCAAGGCCGGGCACGCGTTCGTTGTCATCGACGGCACCCTCATCCCCATCGACCGGGTCGCCGCCGACCGGCCGTTCTACTCCGGCAAGCACCGCCGCCAAGGCATGAACCTGCAGGTCATCTCGAGCCCCGGCGGTGAGATTCTGTGGGTCTCCGGGCCGCTGCCCGGCTCCTGCCACGACCTGACCGCCGCCCGGATCTGCGGCATCATCCGCGAACTCGCCGACGCCGGGTTAATCGTGCTCGCCGATAAGGGCTACATCGGCGCAGGCCAGCACGTCCTCACCCCGTACCGGGGGCGAAACAAGCCCGCCTCTCAGAAGGCCGCCAACTCCGCCCACGCCAAGCTCCGCGCGCCCGGAGAGCGCGCCAACGCCCAGCTCAAGACCTGGGCCATCCTGCGCAAACTCCACTGCTGCCCCTGGCACGCCGGCCAGATCGCCAAGCCATCCACGTTCTCCAGGCCCGCGAGATCGCCGGATGAAAAACGCTCACTTGAGTCGCAAGAGCCGCAAAGCTTACACCCAGCCTCGATCAGCGTGTCGGCGCGAGCGGACGTTGCTCTTCCGCTTGGTGAGCCCGCGGACCAGAGCTATGCCTGCGAGCGCTTTGTGCCCGGAGCGGTCGCTGGCCGGAGGCCCGCGCGGGTTGCCCGGCCGTCTGCGTGCGTGGCTCGCGCGCAACCGATCCAAATCCCTGCGCTAAGTTCAGACGAAGCGGTCTTCGTATGCGGTTCGCGTCGCAACTGTGGTCCGGTCATCCGCCGCTCCGGCGGGTACGCCTTGCGCATTGCCCGGCCCGGCTGAAAAGGACGCATCCTCTAACCGGCCAAGCCGGACCGCCAGGACTTGATCACCCTCACTCGCTAGCAGCTCTTCGCGGCGGCTACTTGGCATTGCCTTCTCTGGGTCGGCCGTGATGCACATAACAGTCACGCCAGTCGGCTGGCTGACCAGCGCTTCGTCATCGCCTCGCCGGATGTGCAACTCGGATGCCACCTCGCACTCGACGCGGATCACGAACTGCCGCCCCGGGGATGAGCGATGGCGAATCGGACACCGAAGACCCGAACGAGGTTCTGGCATTTGCGCCCCCATCAACGGGACGATTGGTTCGAAGCCCAGGAAAGGAATGATCATGAGCGGGTTCGTGTACGCCTACCGCTACGGCGACGGTGACCACGTGAAGATCGGCAAGACTAACGACCTCAACAAGCGCCGCCGGGCACTGCAAGGGGCACATCACAACCGTCTGGTGTTGGTGGATTCGATAGAGCACGACGACTACCAGGAGGGAGAGAAGCACATTCATCTACTGTTGGAGTCCCGGCGGGTGCAGGCCGGAGGGGCCGGGTCACGGGAACACTTCCTCGTCGGCGACTCCGAACTTGCGGAAGCGTTCGGGGAAACCCGAAATTATCTGGACTACGACCTTCCGCGTCAACGCGAGCTGGCGAAGTATGAAATCCTCGAGGCCAGCGAAGACATCCTCCCGCCGACTGAGGACATACTGCAGGTCAGGGAGTTGCTTGGAGAGCTGAGTGCAAAGCGCGCCCGCTTGCGGCCCAAGTGGGACCGCCTTGATGACGAAATCAGGCAACTGCAGGAGAAGCAGTGTGTAGAGCGGGAACGACTGAATCGGGAGTTCGCCGAGCTGGATGCCGAGGAGCAACGTCTCGTGACCACGATCAAATTGGCGATCGGACCAGCTGCGGGCATCGATGGAGTTGCCACCTGGAAATCGGTACGCGGCCGGAACCGCCGGTTCGATCCCGAGTGGCTGAAAGCGGACGACCCCGAGCTGTTCGAGGCCTACCGCACCGCCTTCGACAAAGCTCGATTCAGGAAGGAGCAGCCCGCGGCACATGAAGCTCACATGCGTGTCACGACGCACCGGGAGTTCGAATGGATCAACGAGATGGACCCCGGCACCGACGAACGAGCTTCCGAGGGCCATCAGCCGGAGCGGCAGTCGGTGACGGGCGGGTTCTTCCGCACGCTGACAGGCGCCGTCTCCGCGAGAGCGGGCGCCAGGGCCGGGACCAGTCGATCGCGCGCGACGCGATCGCAGTGAGCGCCAGCCTTCTGATCCGTAGACCCCACCAGCACGGTAATGAGGGTGTCGGGGTGCTCGCGGCCCAGGACCCGCTCGCTGACGGGCAGCAGCCCGGCGGACTAGTCCCGAACCCTGGCCACCTCTCTCCGGGCGAAATGCCCGCCGCAGCCGAGTAGGCAGTGGTAGACCGCCTGCTCATGCACTGGCGGCTTCGGCGTCCGCTTCGAGTGTTGCCACGTAGGCGGCCAGCGCGGAGCGCGCGATGCGCCTGCTGGTGCCGATCTTGACGCTCTGAATGGCGCCTTCCCGGATCAGGTCGAACATCCTGCTGCGGCCGATGCGCAGTTCGGCCGCAGCCTCTTCCGCTGTCAGCAGGAGCGTGTTGGGCATCGGGGCTCCCTTCGCGCCCAACCGTCACCGGCTGGGCATCCCATCTACTGGCGTCTAGATTAGCGAGCCGTACGCCTAAACTCAACCGAATTTAAACATGTATGCTCAACCTTGTGGAGACTAACTCAGCACAGCAGGTGAACAGCATCCCCACCCCAGAAGAACTAGCGGGCGATGAGGTGCGGCGTCTGCGCCTGGCGCGCCGCTGGTCCCAGGAGGAGGTGGCCCGGCGCATGTCGGCCGCCGGCCACGGCAACTGGCATCAGACGACGGTGGGCAAGACCGAGCTTGCGACCAGGCCTCTTCGGCTCAACGAGGCGGTCGCGCTCGCTGGGCTCTTCGAGATTCCCGTCACCCAGCTGATCGCGCCGATCACGCTGAAGGCGGAGGACATCCAGGCGGAGCTCGACACGCTCGAGGAGCGCTGGGCTGAGCTGCAAGCGGCGCACCGGACGGCCCAAGCCCAGCACGCCGAGGCCGTACAGGCGGCCTACCAGGCGCAGCGTGCTGCCGATGCCTCTGCCAATGAGCTCGGCCGCTTCCGCGCACGCCTGGACTACCTGGCCGGGCTGCGGGCCATCCTCGAGGGCGAGCCTGTCGACCCGAAGATGTACGCCAGGATCGCCGAGGAGTACTCGAACGAACGGGAGCAGAGCAAATGAGCAGCAGCAAACGCCGCGGCGACGGCAGCGTGTTCTTTGACACTTCCCGAGGCTGCTGGATTGGTGCCCTCGATGTTGGCCGGAACCCAGAGACCGGCCGCCGGGTACGCCGCAAGGTATCCGGTGCCACTAGGACCGAGGTCAAGGACAAGCTCAACGAGCTGCGCGAGGAAGCGAAAGTCCGGCATCGTCGCCCGCCGGGACACGACGGTTGCGCAGGTGATGCGTGACCTGCTGGCCAACCCGCCGCGCGACTGGAAGTCACCGATCACAATCCAGGTGAACACCGGCCACGCGGAGCGGATTATCGGCAGCCTGGGCAAGACGAAGATGGTCCGGCTCGGAGTGGCCGATGTCGAGCGTTTCCTGCGCAAGCTCGCTGACGAGGGCTACTCGACGTCAGTCATCGGCGCAACCAAGAGTCTCGGCTCGCGAGCGGTCCGCCGGGCGATGCGCGACGGATTGGCCGGGCGCGACGTGTTCGCGCTGGCCGAGATGCAGGATGGCACGCTCAGAAAGTCGCGTTCGATGACGCTGGCAGAGATCCGACAGTTGCTCGCTAGCGACCTCACGCCGTTCTGGCGCGCGTATCTGATCGTCGGCATCTGCTGTGGGCTGCGGCCCGGTGAGCGGACGGGGCTGGTCTGGGGGGACATCGGCTTGGGCGCGGGCGTGATCCGGGTCCGGCACTCGCTGAAGGCGCTCCCGGGCCCAGACGGGCACCTGGTGCTGCAGCTGGGCGAGCTGAAGACCGAGTCGAGCCATCGCACGCTGGCGCTGCCCCGCAACGCCGTCGCCGCGCTGAAGGCTCTGAAGACAGCGCAGGCTGCCGAGAAGCTCCGTCTCGGTCCGCTGTACCAGGACCAGGACTTTGTTTTCTGCCGGCCCGACGGGCGCCCATACTGGCGCGAGGCGATCCGTCTCGGGTTCCGCAAGGTGTGCAAGCGGGCCGGGATTGGCGAGGACTGGACGCCGCGCGAGCTGCGGCACAGCTTCGTCTCAGTGCTGTCGGACGCCGGGGTGGACATCGAGGACATCGCCGACGCGGCCGGGCATGTCAATAGCTCGGTCACCCGCGAGGTCTCTCGGCATCAGATCAGCGACCAAGTCGCTCGTGCCGCCGAGGCGATGGATCGGATTTTCGGTGCCGGAGGCGCCTCATGAGCAAGACGCCATGCGAATACCCTTCGCCACTCCCGCTGATCTCGGAGAGCAGGGGACTACCTCCGGTTCTGCCGTGCCGCGGGTCTGCGGCCGTCCAGCGAGGGCTGGGGCTTCATGCACTGCACGGATGAGGGCAGTAGGCACTGGACGCTGGTCACTTCGGACGTCGTTTACCAGCGCGTGCTGGTCGAGGCGAAGAGTACGCCAGGGCTACTGGCCGGGTTCGAAGTCTCAACCGAGAAGTACCCGCAGCGGCGCGCTGGCTGGCCGAATGAGTGGACGATCGGGGCCGGAGCATGACCTTAGGCTCCCGGCTTTGGCTCCGGAATCCGTCAGCGACCGTTCCGCCGCAGGTCAGCGGGCTGACTGGTCATGTACTGATCGTACGTGTAACCCGCCCAGGAGAAGCCGCACCGATCCAGGCGAGTCTCCCCCAACAGCACCCGTAGCCCAGGCGGGTCTGTGCGGGTCAAGGCCGATCCGTGCCGGTTGGCTCCGGGGTTTGGCTCCCCGGGCTGCTCTGGCAGGCATGCTGGCCGGGAATGAGGACGGCGGGCTTCAGGTCCTTGGCGATACTGCCTGCGGCACCGGGCAGGCCTGCGCGGCCTGACCGCGGCCGGGCATACCGCGGCCGGGCGGTGCACGACCAGCGTCCAAGGCCACACCCTGGACTGCATCCCCAGGACGCCGCCGCCCACCGCCTGGCTGATCGGGCCGAAGAACCGCCTCGATCATGTGCCCATTGTGCCGTCCTCCAGGGTCAGCACCTCGTCGGCCAAGCCGACCAGGCCCGCGTCGTGGGTGGCGACCAAGACGGTGACGCCCTCGGACCGCACCACGGCCTGCAGCAGCCGCATGATCTGCCGGCCGGTCTCCGAGTCAAGCTGCCCGGTCGGCTCGTCGGCGATGAGCAGGTCCGGGCTGGCCGCGAGGGCCCGGGCGATGGCCACCCGCTGCTGCTCGCCGCCCGACAGCTCGCCCGGCCGCTGCGCGGCGTGGTCCTCCAGGCCGACCACACTGAGCAGCATCCGGACCCGCTCCTCGCGCGCCCGGCGGGCGGTGCCGGTGATCCGCAACGGGATGCCGGCGTTCTCGGCCGCGGACAGCGTCGGGATGAGGCCGAACGACTGGAAGATGAACCCGACGGTGGACCGGCGCAGCAGCAGCCGCTCCCGCTCGGTCATCGCGGTGACATCCCGCCCGGCGACGCTGACCGTGCCGCTTGTCGGCGAGTCGAGCCCGCCGACGATGTTGAGCAGGGTGGTCTTGCCCGAGCCCGACCGCCCACGCACCGCGACGAGCTGCCCGTCGCCGATCGTGAACGAGACGCCGCGCAGGGCGTGCACGGCGGTGTCACCACGGCCAAAGGTCCTGGCCACGTCGCACACCGCCACCAGCGGTGGCGCGTCCCCGGCAAGCGCGCTTGCCATGTCAGGCACCCTCGCCCGGCCGGGAACGCCGGTCGGGCCAGACCCCGATGTGGTCGGGCTGCTCCTGCAGCCGGACCCGGTCGCGCATGGCGAGCCGGCGGGTCATCTCCCTGGGCAGCTGCACCCGGCCCGCCCGGTCCAGCACCGCGTACTCCACCGACTCGGCCGCGGCGTTGCCCTCCGCATCGGGCTCGCCGCCGTGGCGCAGCGTCTCCGAGCTCGTCCGGCCGTCGCGGATCGCCACCGTGCGCCGCACCCGCCCGGCGACCGCCGGATCATGGGTGACGACCAGGACCGTGGCCTCCATCTCGGCGTTGGCTGTCTGAAGCGCGGCGAAGACGTCGGCGGCGCTGGCCGTGTCCAGCTCGCCGGTCGGCTCATCGGCCAGCAGCAGCCGGGGCGCGTTGGCCAGCGCGGTGGCGATCGCGGTCCGCTGCTGCTCGCCGCCGGACATCCGCTCGGGGACGCGCCCGGCGCAGTGCGCAACGCCGAGCGCATCCAGCAGGTCGCCAGCCCGCTGGGCGCAGTGCCGGCGGCCCAGCCCGGCCAGACGCATGGGCATGAGCACGTTCTGCCGCCCGGTCAGGTACGGCAGCAGGTTGCGGGCGGTCTGCTGCCAGATGAACCCGACCACGGAGCGCCGGTAGGCCAGCCGCTCCCGGCCGGACAGCAGGCTGAGGTCGTGCCCGTCCACGCGCACCGTGCCCGCGGTGGGCCGGTCGAGCCCGGCCAGGATGTTCATGAGTGTGGACTTCCCGCTGCCGGAGGCGCCGATGATGGCGGTCAGCTCGCCCTTGGCCACCAGCAGGTCCAGGCCCTGCAGGGCCTGGACCTCGACCCCGTCCGCGGCGTAGATGCGGACCAGGCGGTCACACACGATCAGCGAGCCCTCGCCGTAGGCCTCGCGTTCTCGCCGCCGCTCGGCGTCGAGCTCGGCGATCCCGCCGGTTTCGCCGTGGGCCTGGCTGTTCATGCCGTGTTCCGCGCTCACTTCTCCGATCCCTTCGTCAAGCCGGTCACTCGCCTGCCCGCAGCGGCCGGGCCACGCCGCGCCGGCGGGCGATCAGGAACTGGGCTGCGAGCGCGAGCACGGCGAGCAGGACCAGCCCGGCGGCGCACGCGACCAGCGGCAGCGGCTCGGTTCTGATCGACGTGCCGCCCGCAGACCCGGTAAAGGCCGACAGGCTGATCGACGGCGCGATCAGTGGGCCCAGCACCCAGGCGCTGACCACGCCGCCCGCGATCGCGGCCAGGACCTGCGGCAGCGTCTCCATCGCGACCAGCCAGCGGGCCTGGCCCCGGCCCAGCCCCATCGTGGCCAGCCGGGCCAGGGTCATCTCCCGGGACGGCGCGCTCATCAGCAGCGAGATCAGCAGGATCAGCCCGCTGAACGCGGCCGCGGCCCCAGCTGCCGCGGTGATCGCCGCGTGCGCCGCGGCCGTCAGCGGCGCGCCGGCCAGCGCGGACAGCACGCCGCCGCGCAAGGTCACCGAGGCGCCCGGCAGGTCGCGCCGGACGACGGCCGCGAGCCGGCCGGTATCCAGGTGCGGGCCGACCACGAGGATGACCGACGGGGCAGGCGTCGCCGCGCCGAGCGCCCAGGCAGGTAGCACCACCAGAGGGCCGCCCGGGACGCCAGGAATGGCGCGGGCCCGGCCCGCGGGGCGCACAGTGAGCGTCCGCCCGCCGACGGTCAGGCGCGCCCCCGGGGGCAGCTGCGTGGCCGCGGCCGCCGACACCAGCGCCGGCACCGGCCCGGGGCGGCGGGCCAGGGACGCGGCGGGGAACGCCGGCGCCGGGGTGGCGGCGACCAGCGCGGCGTAGGCGGCGGGGTTCACCACGGCCACGGTGATGTTGGCCCCGGAGGAAAGGGTCTCGCTGGTGACCGGCACCGCCGCGGTCCGCGCCGCGCCCGGCACCGCCGCGATGTCCCGCTGCACCGCGGGCGTGACCGTCCGGGACGAGCTGGACGCATAGATCACCGCATCCGCGCCGACCTGGCTCCACGACTCGGCCACCTCACCGCGGTGTACCGCGTCGTCGACCATGGTGCCGAACGCGACCACCGCCAGGGCAAGGACCAGCGCGAACACGACCGCGATGGCCCCCGAAGCGGACCGCGTCGCCTGCGCCAGCCCGACGAACGCGCTGACCCCGGGCCGGACCCGGGCCAGCCGCAGCAGCAGCCGGAGCACGACCGGGTACACGTGCACGACGACGATCGCGGCCAGGACCGCCACCAGCACGGGCGCCGCGCTCGAGTACACGTCGACGCTGCCCGCGGACAGGCCCTGCCGCCTGAGCACGATGATCCCGCCCACGGCCGCGGCGGCCAGGCCCGCCTCGGCCACCAGGCGCCGGACCACCGCGAGGCGGCGCGACGCCGCGGCCGGGGTGAGGTAGGCGCGCCGCCGCCGGCCGCCGCCGACAGGGCGCAGCCGGGCCAGGGTCATGAGCGGCAACCCGCCCAGCGCCGCGGCGAGCGCGCACCCGCCCAGCCACCAGGAGATCGCGGTGCCCCCACCCGGCGTCAGCAGGACCGCCAGGACGGCCCCGGCTGCGGCGGCCGGCAGCGTGAAAGCGGCCGACGAGGCCAGCGCCCGCCCTGCGACCTGGCGCAGCGACGCTCCGCGGGCACGCATGACCGCGAATTCGGGGCCGCGGCGGGTGGCCACCAGGGCGGCGGCGAGCACGACCGCCACGATGCCGATGGCGGCCAAGCTCACGAACAGCAGGCCGAGCACGGCGCCGATGGCCTGGTCCTGGGCGGTGAACCCGCTCAGCATCGCGAGCAGCCCGCTGGTGAGCGGGACCTGGGTGGTCAGGTTGACGCGGCTGTTCCGCACCGTCGCCCCGACGGCCAGCGCGCCGCTCAGCCGGTCCGTCAGCCCGGTGACCTGGCCGACCGACAGGTGCGCCACCGACAGAGGCAGGGCCCAGGAGACCTGCATCCGTGCGGTCGGCAGCGCGGTCTGCAGCAGCGGGATCTCGGCCGGGCCGATGAAGCAGGCGCCGACCCAGTACGGCCTCGGCGGCGTCGGCGGAGGCGTAAAGTTCAGCGCGGGGACGGCGGCGGTCGGGTCCACTCCCCAGAACGCCGAGCCGGGATCGGCCGGGGTCACGATGCCGGTGACCTCCAGCGTGACGTCCGACCCCATCCCGAGCCGGGAGCCCGGCCGCAGCCCGTACCGGGCCGCGGTGGCGCCGGTGACCGCAACCTGCAGGATCGCCTGTCCGTGGCTGATAACGCCCTGCTGCGGAAGCCGCCCGGCGGTCAGGCGGCTGTAACGGGCCAGCCGGTCCCGGTAGAGGATCTCCACCTGCGGCGGCAGCGCGCTGGCGGTCCTGGGCCCGGCTCCGGTCACGGTGGCGTAGGTGGTGGTGAGGCCGGACCAGAACGGCGGGGCCAGCGGGAGGCCCTGGCCAGCCAGGCCGACGGCCAGCTGGGCTCCGGCCGTGGTCAGGTCGGCCGCGGCGAACGGCTGGCCGTTGAACTCGACGTCGAACGTGGTGTAGGAGAGGTTGCCGAACACGGCCGTCGACGCGGCCGGGACCGTGGCCAAGGTGTGCCGCAGCGCGGCCGTGCGCTGGCTCAGGCTCACCCGGGGCAGGGCCACGGAGATCGCCACGGTGGCGAGCACCAGCAGGGCCAGGCCCAGGCTGGCCGCCGCCCCGGTGCCGCCGATCTTGACCCAGGCGTCTCGCGGCGAGGGCCTGCGCGCCTCGTGAGCGCCGCCGCCCGGCGCGCGTCGCGCGGTCACGACGCCTCCGCCGCGCGCAGTTCCGCGGCCGGGTCGGGCCGCCGGGCGATGCTCACCGCCGCGGCGAGGACCGGCAGCACGGCCAGCACCGCCGCCAATAGCACGGCCCAGCCCAGCGGGACCTGCACCAGCACCGGCGGGAACGGGCGGCCGGCCGCGGCGGTCAGGGTGATCGCGGGCACCAGCATCCGGGCCAGGCCCGCGCCTGCCAGCAACCCGGCGGCGGCGGCCGGCCCGCTGAGCATCAGCTGCTCCAGGCAGAGCTGTCCCGCTTGCGCCGACCTGGCCACGCCGAGCGCGGACAGTACCGCGCTCTCGGCCCGTCGCCCGCGCACGCTCGCCGCGACGCTGATCGAGAAGCCGATCGCGGCCAGCAGCACCGCGGCCAGGCCGATGGCCAGCGCGGCCTGGCGCGGCAGGACCGTCAGCGGGTTGCGCAGCAGGGCGGCCGCCTGGGCGGCCCTGCCCGTGACCGAGGCGCCGCGCAGTGCCGCCGGGACCGCACTGCCCGCGGTGGCCAGCCACCAGCTGGTGACCGGCAGCGGCGGGGCCGACTGGCCGGCCAGGATGGCCTGAACCGGCGCCTGGTCCACGATGAGCGCGCTCGCGGTGCCGATGGCCGGGAACGCGCCCACCGAGGCGACGATCCGCGCCTGGATCGTGACCCCGTTAACCTGCAACGGCAGCGTCGAGCCGACCCGGGCGTGGCCGGCCCGTAGGAAGCCGGCCGTCGCGATCGCGGGCACTACCGCGGGTGCGGAGCGGGCGGCGAAGGTCAGCTCGCCGGTGAAGCCCGCATCCGGGGCGAGGTCCGCCTCCAAAATTGTGGCCGACGGGGTGAATCCGGGCGAGAACAGCAGCTGGCGGGCGGATCCCGCGGGCCGCCAGCCGACCAGCGCGGGAACGGATCCGTTCACCGCGGCCGAGGCCGCGTTGGCCGGCTGCGCGGGCCCCTCCAGCCCGCTCGAGGTAGCCGCGACGGCCCAGGAGGCCAGGGCGGCACCGGTGACGAACGGCCGGGCGGCCGGCGCGGCCATCATCCCGCCGATCACCAGCCGAGCCAGCGGGCCCTCCTCGGGCGGCCGGAACGCCCCGGGCGTCGGCCGGTATGCAGGCAGGTTGTAGGTGAACGACAGCCCGAGCAGCCGCAGAGGGTAGGCCGCCTGCCGGGCCGCGGAGAGCTCGGCGGTCACCGCGTGCGCCCGGCCGTCCGCGGGCAGGCTGCTCGCGGGGAGCAGATAGACGATGCCGTCGGCGTCCTGTACCGACATGGTGACCGCCGCCGGCCCTGGGGACGGGGCCCCGCGGCCGGGGATCAGGCTGGCCATGATCGTCAGGCTGGCCGGGCGACCCGGAATGGCCAGCCCGGCCGGGGCCGCCGTGGGGACTAGGCGCTGCCACAGCTGCCGGGCCGGGTATGGGGACAGGTCGCCGCGCAGCAGCACGGTCTGCGCGGCGGCACGCGCATTTAGCGCCACCAGTTCCCCGGCCGACTCGTCGCTCGCGGTGGTCACCGGCATCGCTGCGCGCACGCCCGGCGAGCGGGCGATCAGCCCGGCGGCCGGCAGCGGCAGCGGCGCGGCCAGGTCGGCGCGCAGGTCCGCGCCGGCCGCGAACGCCGCCTGGTCGCCGGCGGACGCACTCGCGGTCTGGTACTGGGACAGGGCCAGGGTAACCGCGGCCGTGGCCAGGATCACCAGCAGGAACGGGCCGCTCTGGCGGACCGGGCGCCGGGAGATCTGCCAGCCGGCCAGCGCGGCGGCCAGCCGCCTGCCGCGCGCGGCAGCCAGCTCCAGCAGCCGGGCCGCCCCGGGCAGCAGCCGCAACGCGACCATGGTCACCGCGGCCAGCGCGAGCGCGGGCGCCACCGCGATCACCGGGTCGATGCCGATGCCCCCGCTGGAGGAGTGCGCGACCGCCGAGTAGCTGCGCAGTTCCCACACCGCCAGCACGGCCAGCGCCAGCAGGACCAGGTCGGCTCCGGCGCGGGCCGCTCCGGCCAGCGCCGCCTGGCGGCCGCGGCGGGCGGCTCCGGCTCCCGGCCGCCGCAGCGCGGGCCAGACCACGATTACGGCGGCCAGTGCCAGCGCTGCCGCCGCGGCCCACCAGGCCAGCGCGGGGATCGCTGACACACCGGCTCCCAGGCCGGGCTCGGTGATCCGGACCAGCAGCGCGGCCAGCCTGGTGCCCGCCAGCGCCCCGGCCGCCGCCGCCGCGCCGCCGAACAGCAGCGTCTCGGCCAATGTCGGCCTGGCCAGCTGCCACCGGGTCGCGCCCCTGGCTCCGAGCAGCGCGGCCTCCTCCTCGCGGTGCCTGGCCAGCAGCCGGGCTGCCAGCGCGAGCGCGGCCGCGGCCAGCAGCAACAGCTGCAGCGCACCGATGACCACCAGGGACCTGGCCACCTCCAGGCTGGTGGCCAGGCCATCGAGCAGCTGCGGAAGCCCGGTCCTGACGCTGGCCCCGCCCAGGCTGTTCGAGGCCTGCAGGGACGCGGCCGCCTGCCCAACCTTCCCGGCCAGCGGGGCGAGCTCGCCGGTGCCGATCACGGCTCCGTCCGGCAGCGCGATCCAGGAGACCTTGCCGACGGCCAGCCGGCCGGAAGTGAAGGCCGCCGGGCTGGCCACCGCGGGCCCATAGCTGACGAACGGCGGCTGGACGCTGATCCCGGACGGCGCGATGAGGTCGATGCCCCAGTACCCCGAGCCGGGGTCCGCCGCCCGGTAGACCCCGGTGACCAGCAGCGGCACCGGGGCGTTCGTGATCCGGTCGCTGGAGCGCAGGACCGTGCCTGGCCGCGCATGCAGCTCGCGCGCGGCCAGGACCGGCAGCGCCACGCCGACCGGCCCGCCGCGCCCCGGAGGGCCGGGCCAAGTGCCGGCGGTGAGCACCGCGTGGGCCCGGATCCCGCCGGGCGCCGCCACCTCGACCAGCGGGATGGTCGCGCTGCCCCGCGCGGACCGGAGGCCGAGCGGGTCGGACCACGGCGCTCGGTCGAGCTGGTAGGGGACGCCGGCCAGGGCGACCGCCAGCGACGACCCGATGATTCGGGAGGCCGGCCCGACCTGCGGCCCGGTCATCGACCCGCTGACGGCGATGGACAGGGCCGGGTTCCCGGCAAGCTGCGCCCGCACCGCCTGCGGCAGGCTCTGCGCCGCGAAGCTGGCCAGCGCGGCGCCAAGCGCGGCCGTGATCAGCACGGTCAGCGTGATCGTTCCGATCAGCAGGCGCGCGGAGTTGACCCGGCGAGCCAGGAACGACCCGCGGATCATTGCAGCCCTCCCGGGACTTGTCTCGCGGGGCTGGCCAGCAACTGCCCCAGCGCCGGGTCCCCGGTGCCGGGACGCCAGCGGTGCAGCTGCACCACGCCAGGCTCCAGTATCTTCAGGCCTGTGAAAAACCGGCTGACCTCGGCATGGCTGCGCATCGTGACCAGCACCGGCGCGGTCTGGTTGTACTCCCGCGAAGACCTGGCCATCTGCGCGGCCGCTATGCCACTGGCCGGGTGCGCCACGACCAGGTAGCTGCGCGTTGGCACGCCAGCCGGCAGGCTGGCGGGGTTGCGCAGGTCGGCGTCGAGGTATCCAGCGGGACCCTCGCACCGCCTGACTCCGCCACGACCATCACCCCCGCGCCCGAACCGTGCGGGCGTTGACCGAATTCGGGGCTGGGCCAGCCCAGCCGACGACCGTTGGCGGGATACAGGCGACTCGGGGGATTGCCTGGCCCGCCACCGACCCGATTAGGGTTGCGGGTGGCGCCTACGCTACCCAGAGCCGACCGAGATGACCAGGATGTCCGGCGGCGATCTACCGGCAGACTTCGGGCTGGCCAGCCGGAAACCTCGCCGGGACGGCGTGATGATCACACCGGCGTGACGCCGTGGCGGCGGCGCGAGAACGACCGGTCCTTGCCGCGCGCCACCGCGAACCGCCGGATCAGTTCCGCCCGCAGATCCTCCGGCTGAACGACGTCGTCGACCACCAGCTCCCCGGCCAGGCGGAGCACATCGATGTCGACGTCATACGCAGCGCGGAGGCGCTCGGTCTCTTTCTCCCGCTCGGCCGGGTCGGCGATCGCTGCCAGCTTGTTGTAGTACACGGCGTTGACCGCGGCCTCTGCGCCCATGACCGCGATCTTCGCCGTAGGCAGCGCCAGCGTCGCGTCCGGCTCGAACCCCGGGCCCGCCATTGCGTAGAGGCCGGCCCCATAGGCCTTGCGGACCACAACGCAGATCTTGGGCACGGTGGCCTCGGCCACCGCACTGATCATCTTGGCACCGTGCCTGATGATGCCCTGCTTCTCCACGGCCGTGCCGACCATGAAGCCGGGCACGTCGGCCAGGAACAGCAGCGGGACGTTGAACGCGTCGCAGAGCTGGATGAAGCGCGAGGCCTTGTCTGCCGAGTCCACGAACAGCACGCCGCCCTTGAACATCGGGTTGTTCGCGACAACGCCAATGGCCTGCCCGTTCAGCCGCGCGAAGCCGACGACCAGCTCCCGGGCCCACAGCGCGTGGATCTCGAACAGCGAGTCGGCGTCGACCAGGCCGCGCAGGTACCGTCGCATGTCGAATGCCTGCCGCTCGCTGGCCGGGATCAGGGCGCGCAGGTCGATGGCGGCGGGGTCGCTGGCGCCCGCCGCGGGCGGGGCAGTTTGCCAGTTCGAGGGCAGGTAGGACAGGAACCTGCGGACCGCCGCTATCGCGTCCTGCTCGGTTTCGGCCAGGTGGTGGCCGCAGCCCGAGACCGTGCAGTGCATGCGCGCGCCGCCCATCTCCTCGAGCGTGGTCTGCTCCCTGACCACCATCTCGACCATCCGGGGGCTGCCCAGGTACATCGACGCGTTCCCGTTCACCATCGCCACGTAGTCGCAGAACGCCGGGATATAGGCACCACCGGCGGCCGACGGGCCGAACAGCGCGCACACCTGCGGGATGGACCCGGAAGCGCGCACCTGGGTGTGAAAAATCTTGCCGGCCCCGCGACGGCCGGGAAACATCTCCACCTGGTCGGTGATCCGCGCGCCCGCCGAGTCCACCAGATAGATCATCGGGATGCCGGAGGAGTAGGCCTTCTCGATGATCCGGATGATCTTCTCAACCGTTCGCGCGCCCCACGACCCCGCCTTTACGGTCGAGTCGTTCGCCATCAGCGCCACCGGGCGCCCGTCGACGGCGGCCGTGCCGGTGATCACCCCGTCGGCCGGCAGGCCGCCGGCCAGAACGTTGGCGAACGCGCCGTCCTCGGTGAAGCTGCCCTCGTCGGTGAGCAGGGCGATCCGGTCCCGCGCGAACAGCTTGCCCTGGGCGGCGGCTGACTCGTGATACCTGGGCGCGCCGCCGTTCTCGATCCTCGCCCTGACCTCGGCTAGCTCGGGGTGGCCGGCCTCGCCGTTCGCGGCGGCCGGCGCGTCCTTCAGTTCTTCACTCACGCTCGCGAGCGTACTGTGTCGGATCGAGCCCGCCGATGCGCTGGTCCAGCTCGCGGGCCAGGCAGCGATACGCCGCCACCTGCTCTGGCACGGCGCCACGCCAGCGCCAGGTTCACCGCGACCGTGGACTTGCCGACCCCGCCCTTCCCGCTGGCCACAGCAATGATCGGGATCTCGGTGCCATCGGCTCGCGAAGCCTTTGGGTGAGCCACGCCCGCGAGCGTACTGGAGCTATCCCGGGATTGTCCGGGTTCGCGGGCCGGCCCGGAGCACCTGAGACGGGAGCTGCCGGCCGATGATCTGCTCCGCGTCGGCGGCGGCCTCGATCATCGCGTCCAGGTCGATCCCGGTCGCCACGCCCATGTCCTCGACCATGTGCACGAGTTCCTCGGTGGCGATGTTGCCGGTGGCCCCGGGCGCGTACGGGCACCCGCCGAGCCCGCCGACGGACGCGTCGAAGTCCCAGACTCCGAGCTCCAGCGCGGCGAGCACGTTCGCAAGGCCGGTGCCGCGGGTGTTGTGGAAGTGCAGGTTGAGCGCGACGCCGGGATGGGCCGAGCGGAACGCGCCGACAAGCTCGCGCACGCGGCGCGGGGTTGCCATGCCCGTGGTGTCGCCGAACGAGATGCAGTCCGCGCCGTCGGCGACCGCCCGCGACGCCACCCCGACCACCCGCTGCACCGGCACGTCCCCCTCGTACGGGCAGCCCCACGCGGTGGAAACGATCACCTGGCAGGTGGCGCCGCGCTGGTGCGCCTCGTCGATGACCACCGCGATGTCGTCGAGCGACTCCTCGGTCGACCGGTTGACGTTCTTGCGGTTGTGCGTGTCGGACGCCGAGACCACGGCCTCGATCTCGGTGAGCCCGCGGTCCAGGGCCCGCCGGGCACCGCGCAGGTTCGGGACCAGCGCGGAGTACCTGACCGACGGCGCGCGCTCGATCCCCTGCCACACCGCGTCCGCGTCGGCCATCTGCGGTATCGCCTCGGGCCGCACGAACGACACCGCCTCGATCCGCTGCACGCCCGTCGCCGACAGCCGGTCGATCAGCTGGATCTTCGCCTCGGTCGGCACCGGATCCTCGTTCTGCAGCCCGTCCCGCGGGCCGACCTCGCGCACCGAGATCCGCTCCGGAAGATCACTCACCGCGTCGTTTCCTCACAAAAGCAAGACTAGCCAGAACGCGGCGCGCCGCGGACTCAGCGATCCTCCCTGGCCAGCCTGGCTTGTTCGTCCGCGACCAGCTGGAACAGGATCGACTGCACCTGCTGGACGTTGGGAACCTCGTTGAAGACAAGCTGGCCATGCTCGCCGGCGGACTCGATGACGAGCTTGCCGCAGCCGAGCAGCCGGTCGATCGGCCCGTGCGAAAACGACACGTCGCTGATCCTGATCAGCGGGAAATCGCGGCCGAACCGGGACAGGATGCCCGTCCGCAAACTGAGCCTGCGGGTGGTCAGCTCGTAGCTCGTCGTCTTCCACCGCAGCAGCGGGACCACGCACCAGACGATCACCGCGAGGAACACCGCGACGCCGATCGCGTCCCTGACCAGGCCGGTGTCCTTGCCCGTCGGAAGCATGACCAGCGCCACGATCGCCGCGATCAGGATCACGGCCACGAGAAAGAACGGCCTCAGCAGGGTCTTCCAGTGCGGGTGCAGCCTGAGCACGAACTGCTCACCATCGGTCAGGGACTCATCACCGGCCATAAGTCACATCGTGACACGAGTGCTGGCATTATCCCGCCACCTCTCCATCCCGTTCACGGCGAGTCGGGCGTCAGCGGACGTGAGCCGAACGGGGGGGTCAGCGGACGTGGATCACGTCGCCCGCGCTGACCGGGACCGGCCCGGCGGCCGAGCGGACCACGAGCCGTCCGGTCCGGTCCACCTCGGACGCCACGCCGGTAACCGTGCGGTCGCCGGGCAGCGTGACCCGCACCTCGCGGCCGAGCGTGGCGCACAGCCGCTGGTACTCCGCGTGCAGCCCGGACCCGCCGGCGTCACCCAGCTGGCCGGCCCAGGCCAGGTACCAGCGCCGCAACTCGCCGAGAATGCTGACCAGCAGCCGGCCGGCAGCCACGTGCGGCGCTCCCTCGACTGCCAGCGAGGTCGCGCCGGCCACCGGCAGCTCGTCCCGGCTGGCGGACACGTTGAGCCCGATCCCCACCACGATCGCACCGCCGGCCTGCTCGGCCAGGATGCCGGCCAGCTTCGCGCCGTTCACCTGAACGTCATTAGGCCACTTCAGGGACGCCTCGACCCCGGTTTCCCCGCGGACCGCCAGCGCGACGGCGACGCCGGCCAGCAACGGCACCCAGCCCCGGCTGGCCTGCGGCACTGCGGCGGGCCGCAGCAGCACCGAGAACGTCAGCGCGGCGCCCGGCGGGCTGACCCACTGCCTGCCCATCCGGCCGCGGCCGGCCGTCTGGGACCCGGCGACGAGCACCATGCCCTCCTCGAGGCCGCGGGAGGCCTCGCCGAGCAGGTCCGCGTTGGTCGAGCCGGTTTCGGCCACCACCCGGACGTCTCGCCAGAAACCGCCGGGTATGACCAGGGCATCGCGGAGTTCATCGTCGCGCAAAACCGGGCGACCGGCCGGTTCGGTACTTGTCATGCAGGCTATTGTCAACTGCGGAGAGTAACCTGTGCCGCGCCGGGTGCCACCATTCCGCTTCTGGCAACGGGCTCAACGCGCCGGAAGCCGCTTACCGACGGTCAGGCACCGACGACTGTGCGTTGCCTGAGCAGCCAAGGAGAGCAGTGCCGGGTCTCAAGCTAAGCGAGCCGCACGGCGCGCCGGGACGGTCCGACGCGCGGCACCGGCAGCGGTGGTTGCCACAGGCTCTGGGCTGGGACGGCGACGCGGCCGGGCGGGCGCTGCGCCGCGTCGCGGGCACCCTCGCGCCGCGTGCGCTGTGGCGCGACCATCGCCTGCTGGTAATCCTGGTGGCGCTGTCGGTCATTCCCCGGGTGCTCGCGGCGCTGGCGTTCCGGCCCGCGCTGCTCACCTCGGACTCGTTCCTGTACATGAACGAGGCGGCCAAGGGGAAGCTGGGCGTGATCCGGCCGTCCGGCTACTCGCTGCTGCTCGACGTGCTCCAGCCGCTGCCGCACACCCTGCTGGCGATCACCACCGTCCAGCACATCATGGGGATCGGCACCGCGGTCATCGTCTACGCCGTGCTCCGCTACTGGGGCCTGCCCGCCTGGGGCGCGTGCCTGGCCGCGCTCCCCATCCTGTTCGACCCGCGCCAGATCGCGCTCGAGTCCTACATCCTGCCGGACACGCTGTACAACCTGATGCTGGTGGCGGCGGCCGCGCTGCTGCTGACCAGGCGCACCCCGCGGCTGTGGCAATGCGCCGTGGCCGGGTTCCTCATCGCCTACGTGTCCGTGCTGCGCGGGAACGGGGTGCCGCTGGCCGTGATCTTCGCGGTCTTCATCCTGATCAGGCGCGTCGGCTGGCAGGCCGTTACCGCGGCGGCCGTGGCGTTCGCGGTCCCGTTCCTGACCTACGTGTTCGCGTTCAACTTGCAGACCGGGCACTTCAACATCACCGAGAGCGAAGGCCTCTTCCTCTGGTCGCGCACTACGAGCTTCGCCAACTGCGCGATCATCAAACCGCCGAAGGATCTCGCGCCGCTGTGCCCGAACCGGGAGAAGTCCGTCGCCCCGGTCGGCTCCACGCCCGCCTGGTCGGTAAACGCCCTGCTGAACGCGCCGACCCCGGCCGACTATCTGTGGGCGCCGGACGCCTGGTGGCGGCGCGACAAGTACCCCGGGGTCAACAACTACAACAACAAGCTCGCGACGCACTTCGCGATCGACGCGATCGAGGCACAGCCGCTCGACTACGCCAGGGTCGTGGCCAGGGACGTGGCCCTGGTCTTCGTGCAGAACGACCGGCCGCTGACCAAGAGCACGATGAGCTTCACCGTGACCCCGCACCTCGCCACGCTGCCGCCGTACTACGCGGCCGACGAGCACCGCTACGCGGGGACCCGCACCAACACCTACCTGGTGCAGCCGTTCGCCTACTTCTTGCTGCTCTACCAGGAGCCGGTCTACTTCACCGGCCCGATGTTCCTTGCCGTCATGGTGACCGGACTGGTCGGCGTGATCAGGAAGTGGCGCACACCGGGCCGCGTCGGCCGCATCGCGGCGCTGCCCTGGGCGCTCGCGGCAGCGAGCATCGTGCTGCCCGCCATGCTGACCCAGTCCCTGTACCGGTACACGATCGTCGCGATCCCGCTGGCCTGCATTGCCGCCGGCATGGCCTTCGTCAAGCGGATCCCCGAGCCTGCCGCTGCCGGCGGAACCGCGGCCGGTGTTAGCGGGACTCAGCCTGACGGCCGGTCCTGCGCGGATTTCCCGCCCGCGGGTCGGGCCGGCACGCCGGATCCCTGACCGGCGGCGCATGCCGTACCCGCAGCACCAGGGCGAGCTCGAATCGCGCGTCGGGATTGTCGAGCTGGTCGCCGAACAGGTCCTGCAGCTTGTGCAGCCGGTACCGGGCGGTCTGCGGGTGAATGAACAGGCGGGAGGCGACGCTGCTGCTCTTGCCGGTCTCCAGCCAGGCCAGCAGCGTCTCGGCCAGCATGTCCCTGCGGCCTGCCGCCATTCCCCTGAGCGGGGCGAGCCGCCGCGCTTCCAGCCGGTCGAGCAGGTCCCCGCCGCGATGCAGCACCATGTCGGTCAGATGGTCGTCGCAGTGCACGATCGGCGAGTCGCCGAACACGCCCTGCTCGGCCAGACAGAGCGCTTCCCTGGCCCAGTTCAGCGACTTGGCCGCGTCGCGCAGGCCGACCGGTGAGCCGACGGCGCCCCGCAGCCCGCGCAGGCCGCGGTCGAGCATGTCCCTGCGGCCCGGGCCGTAGGGGTCGGGGACGATCAGGACCGGTGGCGCGGCATCGAGATCCTGCAGGACCTCGGCGGGCAGCGCCGGGATCGGGCCGCCGGACGGGCTGTACCCAGCCAGCACGACCACCGACACCAGCCGGGGCTGCCGCCACTGCGCCAGCCGCGCCGCCTCGCTTACGGCCTGGGCAGCGGGCGGCGGCTCGGCGAGCAGCAGGCTGAGCAGGCGCCGCTGACGGCGCTGGAGTTCACCGGCGACGCGCGCCTGGGCGTGTGCGTACCCCTCGGCGGACAGCGCGGCGATCTCGTCGATGAACATGAACAGTGCCTCGGCGAGCAGGCCCAGGGTCTCCAGCGGCGAATCCATCCACTGCGAGGCCCGGGTCAGCGAGCGCAGCGCCACCCTGGCCCCGGCCCGCAGCGCCGACTGCAGCGCCTCGAGGCTGCGGCCCTCGCTCGCCTCACCCTCGCCGAGCCTGCGGAACACCTCGGCGGCCTGATCCCAGGACGTGTCCGGGTCGGCGATCCGGTCGACGAACTGCTGCGCCGCCTCCTCGGCGCCGCGGCGCACGGCGTGGGCGTACGATCCGTCGCCCGGCCGCGCGTACTCGGCCACGCTCGCCTGGATCTCCGCGATCATCTCCTCAACCAGCGCGGGCAGCAATGGCCGCAGCTGGTCGGCGACCTTCGCCGGGATCGCGGGCCACGTGCCGACCGCACCCGGCATTCCTGCCCGCCCCGCCCGCCCTTGCCCGGGTCGCGGGGAGCCCGGGACCGCGCCGTTGCGTGCGCCGCCCCGAAGGCCGGTCACCGCGCGGGTGCCCTGGCCGGCAAGGCGCAAGTCTGCCCGGCTGGCTCCGCGTCCCGCTGTTGGACCGGACACCGCGACGATCCTCGGTTCTGGCGGTGCCGGGATCACGCCGGCGGTCGGCGGCCTGGCTACTCGCCGGTAATAAGCACCTGTAAGGCTAGTTATGTTTCTCATGAGTGTCTAGAGCATGTCCGGTGCGGCACCGGGGAGCGGCAGGCCCAGCCCCGCGAAGCCGCTGGCGGTGGCTAATCTGTCCGGCATGGCCACCGAAGTGCTCCCGCCCGCCGACGACGCCGGCCAGCCGGCCCCGCATACCACGGCGGGCAAGCTCGCCGATCTCGAGAAGCGCCGGTCCGAGGCGGTGCACGCCGGGTCCCAGCGCGCGGTCGAGCGGCAGCACGCCAGGGGCAAGATGACTGCGCGGGAACGGGTCGACGGGCTGCTCGACCCCGGCTCGTTCACCGAGTTCGACGAGCTGGCCCGGCACCGCGCCACCGACTTCGGGATGACGGCCAACCGGCCGTACGGCGACGGCGTCGTGACCGGTTACGGCACCATCGACGGCCGGCCGGTGTGCGTGTTCAGCCAGGACTTCACCGTGTTCGGCGGCTCGCTCGGCGAGGTCTACGGCGAGAAGATCGTCAAGGTGATGGACCACGCGCTGAAGACCGGCTGCCCGGTGATCGGCATCAACGACGGCGGCGGGGCGCGGATCCAGGAGGGCGTGGTCGCGCTCGGGCTGTTCGCCGAGATCTTCTACCGGAACGTGATGGCCTCCGGAGTGATCCCGCAGATCTCGCTGATCATGGGACCATGCGCCGGCGGCGCCGTGTACTCGCCCGCGATCACCGACTTCACGCTGATGGTCGAGGGCACCTCACACATGTTCATCACCGGGCCCGACGTGATCAAGACGGTGACCGGCGAGGAGGTCAGCTTCGAGGACCTCGGCGGCGCGCAGGCGCACAACGTCAAGTCCGGGGTCGCGCACTACCAGGCCAGCGACGAGGACGACTGCCTGAGCTTCGCCCGTGAGCTGCTGTCCTACCTGCCCTCCAACAACCTGGACGAGCCGGCCGGGGCGGCCGGCGATGACCCGGCGATCCTGGAGATCACCGACGCCGACACCGAACTCGACGCGATCATCCCCGACTCGCCCAACCAGCCCTATGACATGCACGAGGTGATCACCCGGATCGTGGACGACGGGGAGTTCCTCGAGATCCACGCGGGGTTCGCCAAGAACATCGTGGTCGGCTTCGGCCGGGTCGAGGGCGCGTCCGTCGGCGTGGTCGCCAACCAGCCGATGCACTTCGCCGGCTGCCTGGACATCAACGCCTCGGAGAAGGCCGCGCGGTTCGTGCGGACCTGCGACGCGTTCAGCATCCCGGTCCTGACGTTCGTGGACGTCCCGGGCTTCCTGCCCGGGACCGACCAGGAGTGGGACGGCATCATCCGCCGCGGCGCCAAGCTCATCTACGCCTACGCCGAGGCCACGGTACCCAAGATCACCGTGATCACCCGCAAGGCCTACGGCGGCGCGTACGACGTCATGGGGTCGAAGCACCTCGGCGGCGACGTCAACCTGGCCTGGCCCACCGCGCAGATCGCGGTGATGGGCGCGCAGGGCGCGGTGAACATCCTGTACCGCCGCGAGCTCACCGCCTCCGCCGGCGCGGAGGAACAGGCGGAACTAAGGGCGTCCCGGATCGCCGAGTACGAGGACACGCTGGCGAATCCGTACATCGCCGCGGAGCGCGGCTACGTCGACGCGGTGATCCGCCCCGCCGAGACCCGCTCCCAGGTCATCAGGTCGCTGCGCACGCTCCGGACCAAGCGCCAGACGCTGCCGCCGCGCAAGCACGGCAATATCCCGCTATAGCCGGTTGTCTAGCCAACGCAAGGCAAGTTGCCTAGACAACCCTTGTTACCTGCGGCGGAGTCTCTGGCCGGGTAGTCGATAGAGTCATGAGCACCATGACCGAGAACGGATCGCCGCTGCCACTTCTGTCCCGCTACGCCATCATGGTCGACGTCGGGTACATCTACGCGTCCGCCGGCGAGCTGCTGTTCGGTGCCGCGTCCCGCCGCGAGTACCGGGTCGACGCGGACAAGCTGATCCAGGCGCTCACCCGGCACGCAGACGATCAGGTGCGCGGCGAGCTGCTCCGGGTCTACTGGTATGACGCCGCCCGGGACCGGGTGCCCACCATCGACCAGCGGGTCATCGCGCAGATGCCGTGGGTGAAGCTGCGCCTCGGCAACCTCAACGCCCGCGGCCAGCAGAAGGGCGTGGACGCCCAGATCCGGGCCGACATGGAGGCGCTGGCCAGGCACCGCGCGATCACCGACGCGATCCTGGTGGCGGGCGACGAGGACATGGTTCCCGCTGTTGAGGCTGCACAGGCGTTCGGCGTCCGGGTGCACCTGTGGGGCGTCGAGCCGCCGTACGGCACGAACCAGGCCGAGCGGCTGGTCTGGGAGTCGGACACCGTCGAGGTGCTCGAGCGGTCGTTCGTCGAGCCGTTCTTCACCAGGCAGCTGGCGCCCGAGCCGGTGACCGCGCCGGGCTCAGGGCCGGCCAGGCCCGGCCAGGCCGGGACCGCTCTTCCCGGCGCCGCGGCGCCGTCGCCGGCGCAGCTGTTCGGCGACCGGCACACGCCGCGGCAGGCAGCGGCGGCGGTCAAGGCCACGCCCGCATCGGCCGCCGCGGCGGCGGCAATGGCCAGGCGCGGCCCGGACAAGGAGCGGGTCGAGGAGGCCGGCGAGCACGTGGCGCAGAAGTGGATTCTGACCCGCGGCGAGGACAACATCCGCGACCTGCTGCCCGGGCCGATCCTGCCGCCGGTCATCGACAAGGAGCTGCTGGTCGACGCCGAGAAGGAACTCGGCCTGTCGCTGCGGTCCTACCAGGAGGCCCGGGAGTGGCTGCGGGACGCGTTCTGGGCCCGGGTGCACCGGCAGTTCGACATCGGCGTCGGCAAGTCGAGGAGCTGACCAATGGAACCAAGGCTCACGATCGTCAAGGGAGAGCCGACGCCCGAGGAGATCGCCGCGCTCGTCACCGTGCTGACCGCTCGGCTTCAGTCCGCCGGGCACGCCAAAGCCGGCGCGGCTCCCCGTTACGGCTGGTCTTCCAGATCCCGGATGGTGCGCGGCCCGCTCTCGCGGGGACCTGGTGCCTGGCGCGCCAGCGCGCTGCCGCACTGACGCGCCACCCCGGCCGCCGCGGACCATCACGGCAGCTGACCGATCCTGCTGACTACGGCGATGCTCAGCAGCGCGGAGTCCGGGCCGCCCGGAAGCGCCGGCCTTCCCGGTGCGGCTATGAGCCGGGCAGGCGCCCCTGGTTCCCTATCGTCCGCCCTGGGCCAGCGACCTGCTGCCCGGTCACTAGACTCCTGCGCAGTCGAGAGGAGCGCTTTCGTGCGCAAAGTCCTGATCGCCAATCGCGGCGAGATCGCGGTCCGGATCGTGCGGGCGTGCCGCGACGCCGGGCTGGGCAGCGTCGCCGTGTACGGCGAGCTGGACACCGATGCGCTGCACGTCACGATCGCCGACGAGGCCTTCGCGCTGGGCGGGCAGAGCGCCGCCGAGAGCTACCTCGACATCAGCAAGATCCTCAAGGCCGCGGCGGATTCCGGAGCGGACGCGGTCCATCCCGGGTACGGGTTTCTCGCCGAGAACGCCGAGTTCGCCCGCGAGGTCATCGCGGCCGGGCTGACCTGGATCGGCCCGCCGCCCGAGGCGATCGACGCGCTGGGCGACAAGATCGCTGCCCGGCGGATCGCCACCGAGGTCGGCGTGCCGCTCGCGCCGGGCAGCGACGGGCCGGTTTCCGGCCCCGAGGAGGTGGCGGCGTTCGCCGCCGAGCACGGGCTGCCGATCGTGATCCAGGCCGCCTACGGCGGGGGCGGGCGCGGCCTCAAGGTCGCCAGGACCACCGAGGAGATCGCCCCGCTGTTCGAGTCGGCGGTGCGCGAGGCGGTGGCCGCGTTCGGGCGCGGCGAGGTCTTCGTGAAGCGCTATCTGGAGCGGCCGCGGCACGTGGAGACGCAGTGCCTCGCCGACTCCCACGGCAACGTGGTCGTGGTCTCCACCAGGGACTGCACGCTGCAGCGGCGCAACCAGAAGCTGGTCGAGGAGGCTCCGGCGCCGTTCCTGTCCGACGAGCAGGAGCAGCTGCTGCGGTCCTCGTCCAAGGCGCTGCTGCGCAAGGCGGGCTACGCCGGCGCCGGCACCTGCGAGTTCCTCATCGGCGAGGACGGCACGATCTCGTTCCTCGAGGTGAACACCAGGCTGCAGGTGGAGCACCCGGTAACCGAGCAGGTCAGCGGCATCGACCTGGTGCGGGAGATGTTCCGGATCGCCGACGGCCAGGAACTCTCCTACGACGACCCGCCGCTGCGCGGCCACTCGATCGAGTTCCGGATCAACGCCGAGGATCCGGGACGGGGGTTCCTGCCCGCCCCGGGGACGATCACGGCGTGGCGGCCGCCGTCCGGTCCCGGCGTCCGGCTCGACGCCGGGTATGACGCGGGCATGACCGTGCCGCAGGCGTTCGACTCCCTGATCGCGAAGCTGATCATCACCGGGGAGAACCGCGGAGAGTGCCTTGAACGCTCACGCCGGGCGCTGGCCGAGTTCGAGATCGGCGGGATGCCGACGGTGCTGCCCTTCCATCGGGCGGTTGTGGACGACCCGGCATTCACCAGCGATCCGTTCACGGTGCATACCGGGTGGATCGAGACCGAGTTCCGCAATGACCTGCCGCCGTACTCCGGCGAAGTCGCCTCGGCGGACGGCTCCGGCGCGCCGGAGCGGGAGCGATTCACGGTCGAGGTCGGCGGCAGGCGGCTCGAGGTGGTGCTGCCCGCGGACCTGGCGCGGGCCGGTGCCGCCGGCACTCGGGCCGCCCAGCGGCCCGCGCCGTCGCGCAGGCGCGGCGGCGGCAGGGGCAGCGGCGGCGGCGGCAGGCGGGCGGCGACGCGCTGGTCAGCCCGATGCAGGGGACGATCGTGAAGATCGTCGCCGAAGAGGGCCAGCAGGTGTCGGCCGGTGACGCCGTGGTCGTGCTCGAGGCGATGAAGATGGAGCAGCCGCTGACCGCGCACAAGGACGGCACCGTCACCGACCTTGCCGTGCAGGTGGGCCAGACAGTGTCGTCCGGTGAGATCATCTGCGAGCTGCGGGGGTGAGACGGTGGCCCGCCTGCCCGGCGATCCCGGCGCAGCACGCTGGCTGTGGTTCGCGATCGGGTTCCGGCTGCCTGCCGAGAACCGGGACTGGGTGAAACACGAGCTCACCGACGCGGGCTGGCGGCTGCGCACCGTGCTGCGCCATCTGGCGATCATCATCCCGATCTGCGTGCTGCTCGTCGTGCTGCTCACCACGCTGCTGCCGGCGCCGTTGTGGCTCGGCCTGATGATGACGGCCCTGATCCTGGCGGGCAGCGTGTTCACGGTGGCCGCCTACGCGGACGACATCCGCGCCTCCCGGCTGCGCCAGCACGGCCTCGACGTTCCCGACGATCCCGACCTGGGCCACCCCGCGCACTAATCCCGGGGGATAACCCCCGGACCCCCAGACCGGCACACCTAACTCAGTGGTATTCCGGTTGCATGAGGCGGCGGGCGGCCTCGGTGATGCTGCCGGACAAGCTCGGGTACACGGCGAACGTGTGCGCCATCTCGTCGACGGTTACGTGCTGCTCCACGGCCAGCGACACGGCCAGGATCAGCTCGCTGGCGCGCGGCGCGACCACCACGCCGCCGAGCACCACACCGCTGCTGCGGCGGGCGAACAGCTTGACGAAGCCGTCGCGGAAGCCCTGCATCTTCGCGCGCGCGTTGGTGGCCAGCGGCAGGTTGACGGCCAGAGCGTCCGCCGCCCCGGCCTCGACGGCCTGCTGGGACACGCCCACCGACGCGATCTCGGGCTCGGTGAACACGGTCATGGCGACGTGGCTGAGGTGCAGCGGCTGCACCGCGTCGCCGAGCGAGTGCCACATTGCGATCCGGCCCTGCATGGCCGCCACCGAGGCCAGCATCTGCACGCCGGTGCAGTCGCCGGCCGCGTAGACGCCGGGCACCGACGTCCGGGACACCCGGTCGACGGGGATGAAGCCGCCCTTGTCCAGCGTGATCCCGGCCTCGTCAAGGCCAAGCCCGCCGGTGTTGGGCACCATCCCGACGGTGAGCAGGCAGTGCGAGCCCTGCAGGATCCTGCCGTCCTCGAGGGCCACCACGACGCCGTCGCCGTCACGGCGTGCCGACACCGCCCGGGACCGGCCGAGCACGGTCATGCCACGTCGCAGGGACACCTCCTCGATCACCATGGCAGCGTCCGCGTCTTGCTGGGGCAGCACGCGGCCCCGCGAGGAGACGAGGGTGACCTGCGAACCCAGGGCCTGGCAGGCGCTGGCGAACTCCGCCCCGGTCACCCCCGAACCGATCACGATCAGCTCCGGCGGCAGCTCGTCCAGGTCGTACAGCTGCCGGCAGGTCAGGATGCGCTCTCCGTCCGGCACGGCGCCGGGCAGCACGCGGGGCCGCGCCCCGGTCGCCACGAGCACCACGTCGGCGCTGAGCTCGGTACCCCCCACGGCGACCGTGCGCGGGCCGGTTAGCCGCCCGGTACCGGTCACGACCTCGACGCCTTCGGCCGCCAGCCGCTGCGCCACGTCCGCCGACTGCGCCCGGGCCAGCGTCTTGACCCTGGAGTACAGCCGCGGTGCGTCGACGGTGGCCAGCACCGCGCCGTGCGGCACGGGGCCTGCACCGGAGCCGGTCCCGGGATCCGGACGGAGGCCCAGCGCCGCGGCGCCGTCCAGGGCGGTCATCATGCCCGAGGTGGCAATCAGCGTCTTGGACGGCACGCAGTCGGTCAGCACGCAGGCACCGCCGAGCCCGTCCGAATCCACCACCGTCACATCGGCGCCGAGCTGGGCGGCGACCAGAGCCGCCTCATAGCCTCCCGGACCGCCGCCGATGATCACAATCTTCGCGTGCGGCTGGCTCACGATGCCCCATTCTGGCTTATCGGCCCGCGCGGAGTTCGCCCGGTGCCGGCTACGCACGGTGAGATCCTCACGCGGAGCCCTTGCGCACCGTACGCTAATCATCCGTGTCGATGTACGCGGCGTACGGCAGCAACATGGATCCGGCCCAGATGGCCGAGCGCTGCCCGCACTCACCGCAGCGTGGCAGCGGCTGGCTCGAGGGCTGGCGGATGGCGTTCGGCGGCGAGGACATCGGCTGGGAAGGGGCCCGGGCCACGGTCGCCGAGGAACCAGGCGAGCGGGTCTTCGTCGTCCTCTACGAGCTCTCGGCATCTGATGAGCAGTCGCTGGACCAGTGGGACGGCGCGAGCATCGACTACTACCGGAAAACCAAGGTGCGGGTGGCGACGCTGGACGGCGACGTGGTGGCCTGGCTCTACGTGCTGAACGCGTACGAGGGAGGCCTGCCCGCGGCCCGCCTCCTGGGCATCATGGCGGACGCCGCGGAGGCGGCCGGGGCGCCCGACGACTACGTCAAGGCGCTGCGGGAACGCCCCTGCGCCTAGCCGGTGCCGGCCGCGTCTGCCCGGCCCGGCGGGACGTCAGTGGAGCATCACGATGACGAGAACAAGCGCGATGCCCGGCGCGATGATCGCCAGGATCGGCTGCCAGGACCAGCGGGCGGCGCGCGGGCCCGCCGCCGCACCCCGTTCGCGTGCCTCCTTGGCCATCTCGTCCAGCTGCGTGGCCATGATCTTGGCCGCGCTCTGCTTCGAGATCTTCTCAGCCGTGTCGTCCGTCATGCCATACGTCGTGAGGGCCGAGCGCGGCAGCCGCCTGCGGTCGCCCTGGGCCAGAAGCTGCTGCCGCATCCGGTTCCGCCGGTGCGCGTACAGCGCCCAGCTGTAAATGATCTTTCCGCGCTTGGCGTCCGGCTCCCGCACGCAGTGCACCTGCACCGACTCCCGCAGATCCACGGCGGCCACCGAGCCCCACGGAATCCGGTGATCGCGGAGCGGGTTCCGCACGGTGATCGCGGCGGAGTCGGTGACCACCCGGGGCCACAGCGCGCAGGCGTAGACCAGCCCGGTGATGAACACGAGGGTCACGGCGATCTCGGCGGCCAGGTGGCTGCGGCCGGATACCAGGATGTCCACCAGGCAGGCGAACGCGAAGATCAGCCATGCCCACCAGGCGACGACGGCGCCCGGGAGGCGGAACGTCTTCTGCTCGGCAGGCTGCGACTGCGACAGCCCGGGCCCGGCGGGCCGCGGGACGGCCGTGCCCGCAGGCTGCGGCGCGCCCTGCGGTGCGGGCCCTCGCCCGTCCGGCGGGGGGTCGCCCGGGAGCGACCCCGTCTGCGGCGGGTCGCCGGGCAGCGGCGCGGCCTGCCCGGCAGGCTGCGAGGCGGTGATGGCCTTCCCGGCGAGCTGCCCGTTGGCTCTGCCGTCCGGCAGTTCCGCGCCCTGCCCTTGCTCCGGCTGCATACCGATTGCACTCCCATGAGGTTTAGCGGTCGTGGGCGCCCGGTTGTGACTCTTTCAACAGCGTGGGACCCACCACACCGTATGTCCTACTGTAGGCGCAGGCTGGGCGTGGTGCCGGGCGGACGGTGGCGGGCCGCCGGCGGACCGGATAAGGCCCGGGCGACGCCGGGCATCGGCTCGGTCGCCGAGGGCCCGCTGCTCATGGCGGTCAGCGCGGTTGCCGCCATGAGCTTGACGCCGATCCCGATCGCCCGCTCGTCAACGTCGAACGTGGGCTGGTGGATGTCAAAGTCGTCACCGGAGCCCGGCTTCCTGGTGCCGAGCCTGGCCAGCGCACCCGGAATCGACTCCAGGTACCAGGCGAAGTCCTCCCCGCCCAGGCTCTGCGGGGCCGGCACGACGCAGTCGGTGCCGAGTACCCGGTCGGCGGCGGCCTCGATCATGGCCGTCGAGATCGCCTCGTTCACCGTTGGCGGGACATTCCGCACATAACTGACATCGGCGACCACGCCGTAGGCGCTGGCCACGGAGTCAACAAGCGCCTTGAGCAGGTCGGGCGCCTGATGCCAGGCCTCATCATCCAGGCAGCGAACGGTACCCTCGACGATGCCGTCATCCGGGATCGCGTTGGCCGCCGAACCCGCGCCGACCCGGCCCCAGACCAGGCTGAGGCTGGATCTCGGGTCGACTCTCCGGGACAGCGCGGCCGGCAGCTCGGTGATGATCTTGCCAAGGGCGAAGACAAGGTCGGCGGTGAGATGCGGGCGTGCCGTGTGCCCGCCGGGACCGGTGACCCGAACCGAGATCTTGTCGCAGGCCGCGGTGATCGCGCCGACCCGAGTCCCAATCTTGCCGACGTCCAGCCGTGGGTCGCAGTGCAGAGCGAAGACCCGGTCAACCGAGGCGATGCCGCCGGCCGCGAGCACATCCAGCGCGCCACATGGCACCTCTTCGGCCGGCTGGAAGATCAGCCTGACCCGGCCGGGAAGCGCCCCGGCCGCCGCCGTCCGGGCCAGGAACAGGCCGGTGCCGAGCAGCACCGTGGTGTGCACGTCATGCCCGCAGGCGTGGCAGGCGTTGGGGACCGTCGACCGGTAGGGAACGTTCTTCTCGTCGCTGAGCGGCAGCGCGTCCAGGTCAGCGCGCAGGCCTACCACCGGCTCGGCACCGACCGGGGAGGATGATCCCGCCAGGCCTCCCCGGTCGAGGTTGGACCCGATGTCGACGAGCAGCCCGGTGCCCTTGGGCAGAACCCTGGGCCGCAGGCCGGCAGCCTCGAGCCGGAGCTTGATGCGGCGCGTCGTCCGGTGCTCGTGGTAACCGATCTCAGGGTGGGCATGCAGGTCGCGCCGGAAGTCGACGAGTTCGGCCTGGTGCCCGGCGAGAAACGCGTCGAGCTCGCCCTCAAGGTCATGTTCGGCCATACGCCGCCTCCCCCGGTATCACGAAACGATCCTCCGCGAACTCGGTGACGAGCGCGTCGACAACGTCCTCGAGCCCTCCCCCGTTGGCTACGAGGGCCCGCTGGCGCTCGTAAGAGGCTCCGTGATTCAGCACCTCGGACGTGACTTCGAGCTCCTGCGCGCAGCCCAGCCGGTCCGCCACTGGCTCAAGCTCATGCACCAGCTCGAACAGCTCGTCCCGCAGCGGCGCCGTTGAACCTGAGTCATCGGTGATCACGATCGCATCCAGCCCGTACCTGGTTGCGCGCCACTTGTTGTCACGCACGACCCAGGCGGAAGGAGCGGGCAGCCGGTAGCCACGGTCCAGCTGGGTGTCGAACTGCTGAACCAGGCATTGCGAGATCGCCGCGACCATGCCGATCTCGCGGAGCGTCGGAACTCCGTCGAACATCCTGATCTCGACCGTGCCGAAATCTGGGTGTGGCCGAATATCCCACCACACCTCTTTGATACTCCGGATCGTTCCGGCTCGAAGCAGCGTGTCCATGTACTCCTCGAACTCACTCCAGTCCGCGAGCGGCTGCGGCGGCCCCGAGGTCGGCAGGCCACCGAAGATGACCGCCCGGCTCGAGGCGAGCCCCGTGTCGTGCCCGCTCCAGAACGGGCTCGACGCGGTCAGCGCCAGGAAGTGCGGCAGGTATGCAGCGAGAGCATTGACGATGGGAATCGCCTTGCTCCCGTCGCGGATGCCCACATGGACATGGACTCCGAAAGTCTGAATCCTTCGGGCAAGCCACTGCAACTGCTCGACGAGTTCGGCATAGCGCTGAATGGGGGCCATCTTGGCATCTCGCCAGTCGCTGACAGGATGCGTTCCGGCACAGGCCAGCATCGTACCGCGACTGCCCGTGATTCGCTCAAGTTGCGCGATTGTCGCCGTCAGATCCTCCTTGGCCTCGGATACGGTGGAGCAGATGCCGGTGACCACTTCGACCGTTGATTGCATGAGCTCATAGCGGATCTTTGGGTGATCGCCGCCCTTGCTGAGCGCTGGCAGCGCGGCGAGAACCTCCCGGGCGTCCTGCCGCAGCATCCTGCTGCGGCCGTCTATGAGCTGCAGTTCCCACTCGATTCCAAGCGTCGCGCCGCGAGATGGGTTCCAACTGATGGCCACCGTGAGCCTCCATAGGCTGTCTTCCGCGCGCAGGTGCGCGCAGCGAACCGTGCCGGAAGCGGAGCAGACCGGGCCGACCAGCGGCCACGCTGTCGCCGGGATCGCCGGCGCAGGGTGCCGCACCGGCCCAGCCTGCGCCCTGCAGGACGCCATCGGCGGCCAACATGCTCGTCACCAGCGATCAGCCCGGTGTATGGTGCGCCGCGCTCCGCCCACCCTCGCCCATGATCGAGCCGTCCCACTCCGCCCGGTCATTTCCTACCCATGCCGACGCATTCCCTACCCATGCGGGCGATACGCAAATAGCAAATGGCACCTAGTAAACGTCCGGCGGCTTGTACACACCCCAGACATCACGGAGCGCATCACAGACTTCACCAACAGTGGCACGCGACCGCAGCGCCTCGCGGATCGGGTAAAGCAGGTTTTCCGAACCGCTTGCGGCTTGCCTGAGGTCATCGATGCGACGGGTGAATTCCGCCCGGTCCCGATCCTCGCGCAGCGCTGCAAGGCGCTCCGCCTGAGCTTGCTCGATCGCCGGATCGACGCGAAGCGGCTGGTAGGGCTCTTCCTCGTCGATCCCGAACCTGTTGACGCCGACGACAACGCGCTCTCCCGCATCGATCTGCCGCGCCACCTGGTAGGCGGACCGCTCGATCTCGGCCTTCTGGAAGCCCTGCTCGATCGCTGCCACGGCGCCGCCGAGCTCTTCGACGGACCCGATCAGCGCATCGGCCTGCCGCTCGATATCGGTGGTCATGGACTCGATCGCGTAAGACCCGGCGAACGGGTCAACGGTCGCGGTCAGGTCGGTCTCGTAGGCGAGGACCTGCTGCGTCCGCACCGCAAGCCGAGCCGCCTTCTCCGACGGCAGGGCGATCGCCTCGTCGTAGGCGTTCGTGTGCAGCGACTGCGTGCCGCCGAGCACGGCGGCGAGGGCCTGCACGGTGACCCTGGCCAGGTTCACCTCCGGCTGCTGGGCGGTGAGCTGGACTCCGGCGGTCTGGGTGTGGAACCTGAGCATCTGCGACTTGGGGTTGGCTGCGCGGAACTCCTCGCGCATGATCCGCGCCCACAGCCGTCGCGCCGCACGGAACTTCGCGACCTCCTCGAGCAGCGTGGTACGAGCCACGAAGAAGAACGACAGCCGCGGCGCGAACTCGTCGACGGCGAGGCCGGACGCGATCGCCGCTCGCACGTACTCCTTGGCATTCGCCAGCGTGAACGCGATCTCCTGCACCGGCGTGGCGCCGGCCTCGGCCATGTGGTAGCCGGAGATCGAGATGGTGTTCCATCTCGGGATCTCTTCGCGGCAGTAGGCGAACGTGTCGGCAACCAGCCGGAGCGATGGCTGCGGCGGGTAGATGTACGTGCCGCGCGCGATGTACTCCTTCAAAATGTCGTTCTGAATCGTCCCGGTCAGCCGGTCGGCGCTGACGCCCTGCTCTTCCGCCACAAGCTGGTAGAGCAGCAGCAGGAGCGCGGCAGGGGCATTGATCGTCATCGACGTGGATACCGAGTCGAGCGGTATGCCGTCGAGCAGCAGCCGCATGTCCTCGATCGAGTCGATCGCCACGCCGACCTTGCCCACCTCGCCCCGGGCCGCCGGCGCGTCCGAGTCATAGCCCATCTGGGTGGGCAGGTCGAAGGCGACGGAGAGCCCCGTGGTGCCGGCCTTGATCAGCTGGTGATAGCGCCGGTTGGAGTCAGCAGCGGCCGAGAAGCCCGCGTACTGCCGCATCGTCCAGGGACGCTTGGTGTACATGCCGGGATAGACGCCCCGGGTGTACGGGTACTCACCGGGCTCCCCTAGTTCCCCGTCAGGATCGAAGCCCTGCAGCGACTCGGGCCCGTAGAGCGGCTCGATTGGCGACCCCGACTCCGACATGTGCGTCATAGCCCAAGGGTACGGGCAGGCCGTCCACGGCAGCCCTCACTGGTCCGGCCGGGTCTGCCGTAACTGGCCTTGTGTCCACGCCAGGCCGCCCCGGTCCGGTCCGATCCGCTCCGGGTGGCTCCCGGACTTGGCTCCCGGGGCTCCCACCCTCTCTTACAGCCCGGGCCGCCGCATGCGCGTGAACGCATCCGGCGGCCCTTGGTCACCCATCCGCGCAACCGGAAGGACAGCCTCAGCATGACCATCCCACACCAGCACAACGAGCAGCCGGCAGACACCCGGCCGCTGACCTACGACCAGGCCGAGACTCTCTACCCGGCCGGCTCACGCGGTGCCGACGAGCGGTTCTCCGAACTGAGCCAGCGCGACCTCAGCACCCGCGCCGCCTCGATCCTGCAGGAGCGCGGAGAGTTCGACCCCAAGAGCAACCTTGGGCACCAGATGCTCGCCGAAGCGGAACCGCTGACCGCGCAGGAGCGCCTCGAGCACATGGCCATCGGCGAAGTGCTCGCCCGCCACTACCGGCACCCGCGATGCTCGACCAGGCCGCGAAAGCAGGGGCGAGCTGGGAACAGATCGGCGCCGCCCGCGGCACCAGCGCAAACCAGGCGCGGGCCGACTACCGCGCATGGGCGGACGGGCAGCACAGCCTGCTCAGCCACGGCGACGGCAAGTTCGGCATGGCAGACGCCGACTACGCCGCGGCATACGCCCGGGCGGCCGACCCCGAGACTTACCCCGGCGTCATCGGTGATCCTGCCGCCATCGGCATCCTGTCCGGCAACCGGAACCTGGAGGCAGGGCAGTGACCGCGCGGCGGCCGCTGACCGCCCGCGGGCTCAAGGCCATGCTGACCCGGGCGGGGGTCGACCATTCTGCGCTGGAAATCCGCGACGACTACGCCGTGTGGACGAACGCGGAGACCGGGCAGCGCAGTACCTCAGTGGTGGTCAGCGGGCCGAAAGAGGCCCGGCGTGAGGCTGGTCACGTGCTGTATGACAAAGGCCTGGCGAATGCCCCGTACCCGGAGTGCGACATGTGGGCGCGCCCCGGCGGTGTGCTCACCCGGACCGCCGAACCTGCGGAACCGGAGGCCGGCCAGTGACCGCGGCGCCCGACCACCGGCCGGGACACGGAGGCCGGGCAGTGAGTCATGATCAGCCCACGATGCCAGAGCTCCTCAAGGAGATCGATCGACTGCGCAGAGAGCGGGACGAAGCGCTCGCCCGCGTGGCTGAACTCGAAGAGCGTGAGGAGACGACGCGCGGCGAGCTGCGGGACTTCCGCAACGCCGTTGACCGGCTCACCGCTGGGCTCACAGAGTTCCTCGACGCCGCCCGCCCGGACGGCGCGCCGGGCACCGTCGACCCGATACGGCCTCTGCAGGACGGCGAGTAGCGGAGGCTGCGCCCGTCGTCTAGAGCGGCGGCCGCAGCTTGTACGGTCCCCGGTGGGTCACCTCCGCGCCGCATGGTACGGCGCCCTGGATCTGCCCGGCCCGGTACGCCCTCCACCATGGGCAGATTGCTTCGTGCACGACGCGGTACCGCCACCGGGAGCCCGCGAACCCGCGGACCTCGCTGGGGCAGTCCTTGCACGCGAGATACCTGGAGTCCCGCTCGATGTTGCTGAGCGCGTAGATGATCCAGAACTGGTAGCGGCCGTCCTCCACGTTGCCGAACGCCCACAGGATCACTGCGCCAGGTCGTCGTCGGCCAGGTGCCGGATCTCGGCCTTGAGTTCCTCAAGCGCGTCTGCCACCGCCTCGGGTGAGTGGTGCGGGACGTCCCAGATCGCGGCGAGCCGCTCGCAGGCCGGCGTCACTGTCCGTCCTCCGATCTGGTCTTGTGCTTGGTGCGGCGGCTTGCCTTAGCTCGTTCACTGACTGCCTCCTTTGATCCCGGGTCGCGTCCTGAGCACCCGTGGCCCGACCGGGCGGGGAAGTCCCGGCCGGACGCATGGGGGCTCAGGACCCTGCCTCCGGTCCCGCCAGGCGCTCGTAGTCGGCGAGGGTGCGCGGCGGGTGTGGCGGGTCGGCGTTCATCGTGATGTAGACCGCATCCGGGCCGGGGGCGCCCTGCTCTGGGTCAGGCCCGGCGACGAAATCCCAGAACTCGCCTCGGCCTCCGGGTTGCGGACGTAGACGCCGTGAGAATCGGCCTGCCAGCCGCGCTCGCCGAGAGCCGGGTCAGTGTGCGGGGTCCCGGCTGGCTGAGCGGCAGCGGTGGGCGCGACGGTGCGCGAGTGGCCGGCAGTGACCTCCTTGCTGCCGGTCCGGACCGCGAGGCGCTTGAGCACGCCGCGCTCCGGTGCGCCGGCCTGCATGGGATCGTCTCCGGGCGGTGATCCACAGATGATGACCGGGATGAGGATGGCGAGTTCTGCGGTCGCCGTGCGCGGCTCGGGTGGCGGCGTCGTGTTCAACGCAGTCTGGTAGCGTCCGGCCATGTGACCTTTGACGTGGGCAAGGTGCGCGCCGGCTATCCGGCGCTGGCGGACGGTTATGCCTACCTGGACGGGGCTGCGGGCACGCAGGTGCCGGAGCCGGTGATCGACGCGATCGCCGGGGCGTACCGCGCCGGGCTCGGGAACTCTGGCGGCGCGTTCCCGGCCAGCCGCCGCTCCGACGTGATCACCGATGAGTGCCGTCGGGCGGTGGCCGACTTGACCGGCGGCGACCCCGGCGGCGTCATTCTCGGCCCGAACATGACCACGCTGACCTACCGGCTGGCCCGGACGCTGGCGGCGAAGTGGCGCCCCGGCGACGAGGTCGTGGTCACCCGGCTCGACCACGACGCGAACGTGCGGCCCTGGGTGCAGGCCGCGACCGCGGCCGGGGCCACGGTCCGCTGGGCCGACGTGCGGCTGCCCGAGGGTGACCTGGAGGTTGCGCAGATCGCCGGGCTGATCTCGGAGCGGACCCGGCTGGTCGCGGTGAGTGCGGCGAGCAACCTGATCGGGACCCGCCCGGATGTGCCGGCGATTACTGCGCTGGCGCACTCGGCCGGTGCGCTGGCCTATGTGGACGGCGTGCACGCTACCGCGCATGTCCCGGTCGATGTGGCCGCGCTGGGCGCCGACTTCTACGCGACGAGTGCCTACAAGTGGTCGGGGCCGCATGTGGGCGCGGTGGTCGCCGATCCGGCGCTGCTCGAGTCGCTGGCCCCGGACAAGCTGGCGCCCGCGCCCGGCTATGTGCCGGACCGGTTTGAGCAGGGCACGCTGGCGTTCGCCGACCTGGCCGGCGTGAGCGCCGCCGTCGAGCACCTGGCCGGCCTGGCCGGACCGGCGGCCAGTTCCGCGGCCAGGCGGGAGCGGATCCTGGCCAGCATGGCCGCGGCCGAGGCGCACGAGCAGGAGCTGTTCAAGGTGCTGCTCGGAGGCCTGGATGCGATGGGGCACGTCACCACCTACGGCAAGGCCGCGCGGCGCACCGCTACCGCCTACTTCACCGTGGCCGGCCACTCACCGCTGCAGGTCGCCGAGCACTTGGCCCGGCACAAGGTCAACGTGTGGGATGGTGACAACTACGCCTGGGAACTGGCTGGTGCGCTCGGCCTGCGGGACGCAGGTGGGGCGGTACGTGCCGGCCTGGTGCCCTACAACGACCGCTCCGACGTCGACCGGCTACTCGCCGCCGTCGACGAACTCGGCTGATTCCGCTGGCAGGTCCCGCAAGGCTTGGAGTTGTCAGATGACCTTCTTGGGAGTAGGTTTCCCTATCATCTAGAAGCACGAGGGCACTTGCACGTTCTGATTGCTGATGTGGGGTGGGTTCGCTGCGCTTGAGCTGTGCCCACCGCCTGCAGGTCCGCAAGCGGGGTCGCGAGGTCGATGACATGGTCTTGGCCTCACGTGATCTGCACGCTGCGGGACCCTATGGTGTAGTAGTGCGCCTTTTCTCTCGGCTCGGCGCCGACGTGGAGTTCGACTGGTTAGGGGTTCCCCACCTAACAGGACGTCCTTGACCTGCCCAGCAATAGCTAGCGGGTGAGGCACTCGAGCAGCTGACCTGATTCACGGTAGCTGCTGAGGCATTTCTGGGTCGAGGACACAACCACGCTTTGCGCTGAGACAAGCGCGTCGGCACGAGCGAAAGAGAAGGCGGTTGTGATGTCAGTAACGGTCCTGCGGAATGCGTCGGTCCTGGACGCCGAGCGGGCGGAGCTGGCTGAGGGCCAGTCGGTGGTGGTCGAAGGCGGCCGGATCGCCGACGTCGGCCCGGGCCTGTCCGGCCCCGGCGACGCCGTCGTCATCGACGTCGCCGGCAAGACGCTCATGCCCGGCCTGATCGACGCGCACACCCACCCCATGTCCGTGGCGATCGACTTCGCCGCGTCCGAGTGGTCGCCGACCTACGTGGCGGCACGGGCAGGGCGGGCGCTGGAGGGAATGCTCGCCCGGGGGTTCACCACGATCCGGGACGCTGGCGGCGGCGAGCATGGCCTGGCGCAGGCGGTGCAGGAGGGTTACTTCACCGGGCCGCGGATCTTCTACGGCGGCAAACAGCTTTCCCAGACCGGCGGCGCCGGGGACTACCGGGCGCCCAGCCGCCGGGTCTGGGAGGACAATTACTACGCGCCTACGATCGGGGTGGTCTGCGACGGCGTCCCCGAAGTTCGCCGGGCGGTGCGCGAGGAGGTGCGCCGGGGCGCGCATCACATCAAGGTGTACCTGTCCGGGGCGGTCGACGCCCCCAGCGACCGGGTGGACTCCACCCAGTTCTCCCTCGAGGAACTCCACGCGATCGTCGAAGAAGCCACTGCGGCCAACATTTACGTGGCCGGGCACGCCTACACCTCGCGGGCCATCAACCGCGGGCTGGAGTGCGGGGTGCGTAGCATCGAGCACGGCAACTTGATGGACGAGTCCAGCATCCCGCTGTTTTTGCAGTACGGCGCGTTCTACGTGCCGACCATCGTGACCTACCACACCCTGGCCGAAAAGTCGCGGGCCGGGCTGCTGCCTGCTGACATCGACGCCAAGCTGCACACGGTGATCGGCGGGGCGATCGGCGCGCTGGAGATGGCGCACCAGGCTGGGGTGCCGATCGTGTACGGCACCGACCTGTTCGCCGACATGCACGGCCAGCAACTGCAGGAGTTCATCATCCGCTCCGAAGTCCAGCCCCCCGCCGACCTCATCCGCTCGGCGACCACCACGGCCGCCCGGCTCCTGTGCATGGACGGCCAGCTCGGCGCCATCGCCCCCGGCGCCTATGCGGATTTGCTGGTGCTCGACGGCAATCCGCTCGACGACATCCGGGTGCTCACCACCCCGGACCAGACCCTCAGGCTGATCATGAAAGAAGGCGCGGTCTACAAGAACGAGCTCTAGTGCCAGTCCTGCCAGCTGAGTCCGAGCTTTCGGAAGGAACGCGAGATATGAGGTCATTGGCCGCGCAGCAACCTAGATCAAGACCGCGGCTCTACCGCCTGCTGGCGGCGGGTGCCGTAGCGCTGGCGCTCGCCGCAGCGGGCTGCAGCAGCAACAATGGCAGCTCGTCCTCGGGGAACGGCCCGGTCAAGGGCGGCACCGCGGTCTGGGCGGAGCCCCCGGCCAGCCCGCCGACGTACATCTTCCCGTACACGGACAGCGCCGACGAGAGCAATCTCAACGACTTCGAATTCCAGTACCTTATGTACCGGCCCCTGTACTGGTTCGGCCAGAACGGCCAGCCAGTGGTGAACTACTCGCTGAGCGTGGCCAACCCGCCGACGCTCAACGGCAAGACCCTGACGATCACGCTCAAGCACTACATGTGGTCCGACGGCACCCAGGTCACCGCGCGGGACGTGGAGTTCTGGCTGAATATGGAACTGGCCGTGCCGCAGGACTACGGCTCTTACACCGGGTTCCCGGCGAACACGACCAACATCAAGGTGGTCAGCGCGACCGAGCTGCAGATGACCATGGACAAGCCGTACTCGCTGACCTGGTTCCTGTACAACGAGCTGAGCCAGGTCACGCCGATGCCGCCCGCCTGGGACCGCACTGCATCGGGCCCGAGTCACTGCCACACTACGGTCAGCGACTGCGCGGCGGTGTACCAAGTACCTGGCCGGCCAAGCCAAGGACCTGTCCACGTATGCGACGTCGCCGATCTGGAGCATCGTGGACGGGCCGTGGAAGCTGAGCTCGTTCAACGCCGACGGCCACAACACCTTCGTGCCGAACAAGGCTTACACCGGACCGGTGAAGCCGAAGCTCTCCGAGTTCGTGGAGGTGCCGTTCACCACGGACGCGGCCGAGTACGACGTGCTGCGCTCACCGAGTTCCAGCACCAAGATCGACGTGGGGTACCTGCCGACCCAGGACGCCCCGGCCAAGCCGGCCAACGCGACCGTGGGCTCCAACCCCGCATCGGGCTATACCATGTCCCCGCTGTACCCGTGGGGCATCAACTACTACGTGCTGAACTACCAGTCCAGCAACGGCGATCACGGCGCTATCTTCAAGCAGCTCTACTTCCGGCAGGCAATGCAGTACGAGATGAACCAGCGCTCGATCATCTCCGGCCCGCTGCGCGGGTACGGGACAGCCACCGTCGGCCCGGTCGCCGCCACCCCGGCGTCGAAGTGGCTGTCGGCCAAGGGCAGGCACGGTGACCCGTACCCTTACAACCCGGCCAAGGCCAAGAGCCTGCTGACCAGCCACGGCTGGAAGGTGGTCCCGAACGGCACCAGTACCTGCGTGAAGCCGGGCACTGCGCCGGACGAGTGCGGCGCGGGGATCACTACGGGCACGCCTCTGACCTTCAGCTACGTCTACGAGTCCGGGGTGTCGTGGGTCCAGTCGGAAGTGGCGCAGCTGCAGTCCAACGCGGCGTCGATCGGGATGAAGCTGAACCTGCAGCCCAAACCGTTCGCCGATGTGATAGCGCAGGCCGTGGGCAACTGCGTGGTCACGAAGGTCCCGTGCAACTGGGACATGGCGAACTGGGGCTTCGGCTGGTCGTTCTCCCCGAACTACCTGCCGACCGGCGAGACGCTGTTCCAGTGCGGAGCGGTGGCGAACTCGGGCGGGTACTGCGACAAGACCAACGATGCGATGATCGAGCAGACCCTGACCAGCTCTAACCTGCAGCTCTTCTACAACTGGCAGAACTACCTGGCCCCGCAGCTGCCCGTCATGTACCAGCCAAACGCCGCCTTCACCCTGACCGAGGTGACGAACAACTTGAAGGGAGTCCTCCCGCAGAGCCCGACGCTCAGCATCACCCCGGAGTCCTGGTACTTCGTAAAGTAACACTGGCCCGGTCGGGGGATCTGAGCATGAGATCGGACGATCATGGTCAGTTCTGCATCTGCGTGATCTGATGGGGGGTCGCGCAGAACGGTTACCCGCGCATGCCGTCGCAGAGCACAGTGACGGTCCGCGACAGACGGTAATTTCGTGAGGTGCCTGCCGGAAAGTCGCCTCGCGCGCACCCGCCCACCAGGCCGCCTCTTCAGCGTCCCGGCCAGCCGTGCCCATGGTGGTCCAGCCCTCGGCCCGGTCGACGGCGAGCCGGATGCCCTTCGGGCCGTTGGCCGCGAGGACGCGCAGCTCATACCCGTGTGCGGCTGGCGAAGGCTGTGGTGGTTCCCAGGAGGGCCAGTGCCGCGAGTACGAGGATGGCGTGCTTGTAGCCGGTGAGCAACTGCATTACGACCGCGTGTGATGCGCGGGACGCGGTGCCGGCGTAGAACTGGCGGCGCAGCCCGGCGGCCAGCGGCGCAGTGACAATCCCCAGCACGACGGTCGTGCTGACCAGGTAGAAGACTTCCGAGAGCATCAGCCTGGCACCGTTGATCACTCCGCCAGTCACCCGTGGCGCCCTGGACATGACGACGTTGGCGTTGGCGGGCCCGAAGATGCCGCTGCCGAGGCCGATCAGCGCGAGCGCGGCCAGGATCGCCGGGTACCCACCGCCGAGCGTAACCGCGAGCAACGCGATACCGGCGAAGGCCAGGGCCGAACCGGCCACGGCGAGCGTGTCGGAGCGCAGCAGCCGGGCGAGCCTCCCGGCTGAGACGGCGGCCAGGACAGTGGCCACCGGCAGCGGCGTTATCTTGAGGCCGGCATCGAGGGCGCTGTCGCCCGACACGGCCTGGAAGTACAAGACCATGAGCAGGACAGGACTCCACTGTGCCATGGCGTTGGCGCAGGCGGAGGCCATCGCGAGCGACAGCGAGCGGTCGGCGAACATCCGCAGGTCAAGCAGCGGAGCGCGAATCCTGAGCTCGCGGACCGCGAAGCCGGCGAGCAGCGCGGCCGCCGCGCCGGCGCCGCCGATAACCGGCGGGGCCAGCCAGCCGCTGGTCTGGCTGAGCGAGAGGCTGATGACGAGCCCGGCGAGACCGGTCAGCACCAGCAGGTTCCCGGGAAGGTCGACCGGCCGGCCCCGCTGCGGCCTGGTACCGCCAGGCAGCACGGCCCAGCACGCCAGCAGGCTGATGATCCCTACCGGCACACTAAGCAGGAAGATCCACCGCCAGCCCGCCGCGCTGGCGATCGCGCCGCCGACCGACGGGCCGATCAGCTGCGCGACGGAGACGGACGCGAAGTAGAGGCCGAGCGCGTGATTGGCGCGGCCTTCTGGCACCAGCTCAAGCACAAGAGCAGCGTTATTGGCCCAGATCGCAGCGGTCCCGATGGCCTGGCAGGCTTCAAGCGCGATGAGCAGCCACACGGACGGAGCAACCCCGGCGAAGATGCTGGCCACGGTGAACGCGCCGAGGGCCAACAGGTAGACATTCCGGCGGCCGACGAGGTCACCGACACGGCCCATGCTCAGCATGAGCGCGGTGCTGGCGACTGACGGCGCGAGGATGACAAAGACAGCCGCCAGCGCGCCGGCCTGGAAATGCCGGACGATCGCCGGGACCGCGACGATGAGCATGGTGGAGCTCAGGCCGACAAAGAACGCAGTCAGCGACACTGCTGCCAGTGCCAGGGACGGTGACACCCGTGGCGCCGATGCCGCAACCTGAGAGCCAGGCATACAGGAATCAGCATGGGAGCCAGACACGCAGGAATCGCCTAGCTACCGCAGATTCCGCCGCAGGCCGGGACCATCAGCGAGCGCACGCCAGCCCGGCCCCGGCCGACTGTGAAGGACCAGCCGATGCCGGCCACCACCAGCCAGCTCTGACCTCGAGCGCTCCCCTGCCGCCGAATCGCCTTGGCGGTGGTCACTGGAGAACCTTCCTGTCGAGTTCTGATCCCCCATTCTCGGCGGCCAGCGGTCCATACAGAACCGCAATCATTTATCTAACTGTTATTATGAATCCTTATGACTGGGTACGATCCACAGCTGCTGACGACCCTCCTTGCCGTGGAGCAGACCGGCAGCTTCACCCGTGCCGCCGCCCGGCTCGGCATCCAGCAGCCGACCGTCAGCCAGCACATTCGCCGCCTCGAGCAGCGGATCGGCCGGACGCTCGTGCTGCGCGATACGCACTCGGTAGCCCTGACCGCCGACGGTGAGGCGATGGCTGGATTCGCGCGCAACATCCTCGCCGCCAGCGACCAAGCGGAGGCCTATTTCAGCGGATCGCGCCCGCGCGGACGGCTCCGCATCGGCATCTCCGACGACCTCGCCCTCACCCGCCTGCCGCAGATCCTGCGCGACTTCCGCCGGGACAACCCACTTGTCGACTTCGTCCTCACCCTCGACCAGAGCAGCCTGCTCCACCACCGCCTGGCCGACCACAGGCTCGACGTGTTCATCGGCTACCGCCCCAGCGGCGAGGCGCGCAGTCAGCTGGTCAAGCGGGACCGCCTCGTATGGGTCGGCACCCCGTCGACACGGCTCGACGTGACCAGGCCCCTGCCGCTCGTCGTCTATCCGAAGCCCAGCCTCTCGCGCACCGAGATGGGCCAGGCCCTGAACCGGGCCCGGCTGCCGTTCCGCAGCGTCTGCGTCTGCCATGCCGTCAACGGCCTCATCGCCGCCGTGGCCGCCGGGATCGGCATCTCGGCCATGGCGGCCAGCCTCGTCCCGCCCCAGCTCACCATGCTCGGCCCCGGACACCGGCTGCCTGAACTCGGCACGATCGACCTCGTCATGCTGGCCAACCCACGAACCGAACAGGAACCGGCCGTGCGCGCCCTCATCTCGACCGTGCTAGCCAGCGGGTCAGGACCGCTGGCCGCCTACCGCCAGCAGGCCGACGGGAATCCCGCCCGCCTAGCGATTCTTGGTCGCTAGGAGCTGAACGTTTGTGTCAAGTTTTCACGCGGCCGGGCTGAGGCGGGCGCGGGTTATGTGGGTGCCGATGTGCTGGTCGATGGCGCGCAAGGCGGCGCGGAGTTCGGGTGGGGCCTGGGGCTGGTCGGCGGCCAGGAGTGGGCGCAGCAGCTTGGTGTAGAAGACCGCGACCTTGACGCCGTCGGGGGTCAGGACGTAGCGGTTGGTGTGCTCGATCCGGCGGATGAGCCCGGTGAGGCGGAGCCGCCGCAGGTCGTAGGTCATCTGGCTGGGGTGCAGGGGGCGTGCAGCAGTCCGGTCATCAAGGCGCGCAGGCGACCTGGCACTCCGGGGACGGCGCCCGAGCATCAGCAGGCAGTACTCCAGGCGATCGCGAGGTGCCGCACCGCCCGGCAGCCAGGCTAGAAACGGCAACTCTCCCGGCTCCCGCCAGCCCCACACATTGCACCGGCGTGACCGATGCCCGGCACTCCGCAGCACCGCCCGGCCGAGGCCAAGTCCGGCTAGCGGCCCACCGCGCCCCTTGCCACCTCGGGCTCCTCCACTTTCCGGCCGACCGCGCCGACCGAAGCTCACTATGAGTGCAATGGTCTGGTGGGTACTGCTGTTGTGGTTCCAGCGTAAACGCACCGGGAAACCCGATGCAAACGCTAAAAGAAACGCACTCAGGCACACAGGAACGGAGGTCAAGAGGAACTCATGGCCGGAGGAACTCAGAAACTGGAATTGACACTCGGATAACGTACAGAAAGCCGCGAGAAAAGCTGCGGCTATTGCCACCCGGCGGCGAGCTCGTCCAGCACCAGACCGCCATCGCCAGCATGGCCATCGGTCACGCTCGCCGAGCTCGAGCCGGATGGCCGGTTAGTCCTGGCGGGCTAGGCCGCGCTCGGGCGCGAGCGTGCCGCGGCCTGGCGGCCTGGCGCTTGTGTCATCGCGGCCGGCTGCCGGACCGCGAACATCAGCAGCGCCGACGCCAGCAGGCAGCTGGCGAGGAAGATGAAGGAAGCCCCGGTGCCACCGCCGAGCCAGCCCACCAGGTATGTGCCCGCGAACCCGCCGAGGCCGCCGAACGCGTTGATCAGGCCGACCGCCGGCCCGGCGCTGGCGCGCGGCAGCAGTTCGGGAATGAACGCGAAGTACGGACCGTACGGCGCGTACATGGCCGCGGCGGCGACGATGAGCAGGATGAACGAGGTCGTGAAGCTGCCGTTGCCGACCAGGTAGGACGCGTAGAACGCCGCGGCCGCCGCGGCCAGCGGCAGCCACACGAACCCGCGCCGCCTGCCAGAGCCGTCGGACAGCCTCGAGACCGCCAGCATGGCCAGGACCGCCGCCGCGTAAGGCACGGCGGAAAGGGCGCCGGTTGTGCCGATACCCTGCCGGGTCAGCCCCGCCACGATGGTCGGCAGCCAGAACACGAACCCGTACACGCCGATGCTCCACAGCAGGTACTGGGCGGACAGCACGACGACGGCGGGCGATCGCAGCAGCACCCAGCGGTTGCCCGGTGCCGGGGTGGCCGCGTCTTCCGCATCAAGGGCCCTGCTCACGGCGTCCCGGTCGCGCTCGGACAGCCATCCGGCGTCCGCGGGGCGGTCATCGACGACCGCCCGGAAGATGAACGCCCAGCCAATGGCCGGCACGCCCTCGATGATGAACATCCACCGCCAGCTCGTCGCCGTGATCAGGTAGCCGGACACCACCGACATCCACATCAGCGTGACGGGATTGCCCAGGATCAAGATGGCGTCGGCGCGGCCGCGCTCGGGCCGGGTGAACCAGTGGCTGAGAAACACCAGCATCGTTGGCAGCACGACGGCCTCCACCACGCCCAGCAGGAAACGGTCCGCGAGCAGGAAGCCGAAGGAGGGCAGCACGCCCTGCAGCGCGGCCAGCACACCCCAGGCCAGCAGCGACCAGAACACCAGCCGGCGCACGCTGTGCCGTTCTGCGTAGTCACCGGCCGGCACCTGGAACAGGAAGTAGCCGATGAAGAACATCCCGCCCAGCAGCCCGCTTTCCGCCGAGGTGATGTGCAGCGTCTTCTCAAGGCCGCCGGGTGCCCCAATCGCGTAATTTGAACGGTCCAGGTACGCGAAGCTGTAAGTGACGAAGGCGACCGGGAGCAGCCGCTTCCACCGCGCAGCAGGCAGGCTTGCCGCGCCGTTCACCGGGTCCGGGCCGCCTCGCGTACTCACCACAACCTCCTCCGGTGGTTTTCTGCCGTGGCCGGCGCCACCGTCCACGGCCCCGCTGACTCACTCCGCTCCCCACCGTTGCCCTGGCTAACCATTTCGGCGGCCTTGCCAGGGAAAGGCCGGCGGCCGTCCTGGCCTCATGACGCCGCCGCCGCGCGAAGCCGGCACGCTGCAGATCCAGCCAGGCAATGCCCCGCGCGCTGCCGACCTGCTGGAATCCGAAGACCTGAGTGGCGCCACGGAGCTTGGCTGCGGCAGCCGGCACGCACTTAACGCGCAGGCGGCCCGCCTCGCCGGGCTGACCCGAACTCACCGGTGCCGTCGAGTGCGCCGCTGGTAGGGCCTTTGGGGTAGGCCGCGCTGCTTTCGGCGGGCACATTCTGCGGGTGTCCCTGGCCCTGCGACATCTGCTTGATCTTCAGGTGGCGGATGATGTCCTGCCACTCGCCGGGCTCGAGCCGGACGGCCGGTTAGTCCTGGCGGCCTAGGCCGCGCTCGGGCACGACCGTGCCGCGGCCTGCCGGCCTAGCGCCTGTGGCATCGCGGCCGGCAAAGTTTAGGGCCGAACCCCAGGGCCTTCCCTAGCGACACCGCCGGACGGCCTGGTCATGCTCGAAATGGCAGCCGGAGGTTGGCCGCCGATAAGAAACAGGAGGCAGGCATGCACGACAGGAAATCTCTTGCGCACGCGCTACTGGCTCCGGGCCGCGGGCACGCGGGGAGGCATCAGCATGAGTATGGAGCTAATTATCGCAATAGTTGTAGTGCTTGTGGCGATCGGGATCGCCGTAGGGCGCAAGGTGCGTACGGGCTCTTTCGCCCCATGGTGGTGGCGTGGCAAGGGGGGCCGGGATGCGTAGGAGCCCCGGATCGCTGGCGAGGCCGGCGGCTGTGACCGTGCGGATGGCCCGGGACGGCGCGAAGGCTGCCGGGGCGCCGGTGCGGCGGGATGGGGCCGTGCTGCCGCTTGCCGTTGACCTGCGGGGGGTGCATAAGTCGTTCGGCTCGGTGCGGGCCGTGCAAGGGGTCGCCCTGGCCATCGGTTCCGGAGAGGTCATGGCTTTCCTGGGGCCCAACGGTGCCGGGAAGCCCTCGACGATCGACATGATCTTGGGCCTGTCCCGCCCGGATGCTGGTGCGGTCGAGGTCTACGGCATGGCGCCGCGCCACGCGGTTCGCAAGGGCCTGGTGTCCGCGGTCATGCAGGCGGGGGGGTTGCTTTAAGGACCTCACGATGGCTGAGACGGTTCAGTACACCGCCAGCCTGTTCGCGGTGAGCCGCCCGGCCGGTGAGGTGCTGGAGCGGGCGGGTATTGGCGCGAGCGCGGGCGAGCGTCAGCGCACCGAACGGCGGATCTCGCGCACAGGCCACCGACCAGCCCGGTCACTCAGCGTGACTCGGGCTTCGAGCCTGTCGTAGCGCCGGATCGCCGATTCTGGTTCGCGTGTTCATTTGGTGATTCAGTACCAGCGAGGTTGCCAGATTGCCTGTTATGCGCGGCATTGACCTGGGCAGAGGCCTGGTCAAGAGACTCGCGCGTCAACGGGGTTTGAGCCGCCGTTGAGCTGATGGTCGGGACTGCGGCCCTGGTAGCTGCGCGCCGAGGACTTGGTCGCCTGCGCTAGCCGGTGCTGGCTGACGGATTGGGTGCTGACGCGGGCTTGCTGGCGGGGATGGCTGGTTGCAGACTTGCGTGGTGGGCCAGCTCAGGGGCGGTCGGTGAGCCAGGGGCCGCGGGATGAGCCAGTGATCCGGACTCCTGACCGGCGTCTGCGGGTGTTCGTGAGTTCCACGCTGGGCGAGCTAGCCGACGAGCGGCGGGCCGTCTCGCGCGCGATCGAGGCGCTGCGCCTGACCCCGGTGATGTTTGAGCTCGGGGCCCGGCCGTACCCGCCGCGGGAGGTGTACCAGCAGTACCTGGCGCAAAGCGACGTGTTCGTCGGGCTGTACTGGCAACGGTACGGGCAGCCCGCCCCAGGCATGCAGGTCTCCGGCCTGGAGGAGGAGTTCGACCTGTCCGGTGCGCTGCCCCGGCTGCTGTACGTCAAGGCGCCGGCGGCCGGCCGCGACCCTCGCCTGGGCGATCTGCTGGCCCGCATCCAGGATGACGCCTCGGCGTCTTACCGGCATTTCCGCACCCCCGCCGAGCTGGGCCGGCTGGTGCGTGATGACCTGGCGGTGCTGCTGAGTGAGCGGTTCGCCGCCGCCGGCCAGGCAGCGGCCGCGGTGGCGTCGCCGCCCGGTGTCCGCGGCCCCCGCCCGCTGCCGGTGAGCACGACGTCGCTGCTGGGGCGGGAGCGGGCCGTCGACGAGGTGGCCGGGCTGCTCGAGCGTCCTGAGGTGCGGCTGGTGACGCTGACTGGGCCGGGCGGGGTCGGCAAGACCCGGCTGGCGGTGGCGGTGGGCGAGCGGCTGCGAGACCGGTTCGGCGCGGGCACCGCCTTCGTGCCGCTGGATGCAGTCACCGACTCGCGGCAGGTCCTGGCCGCCATCGGCCGGGCCGCGGGCGCCGACCTCGCTGGTGCCGGCGCGCCGCTGGAGGCGCTGGCCGAGACGTTCGGCGACGGCGCGTGGCTGCTGGTCCTGGACAACCTGGAGCAGGTGATCCAGGCCGCCCTGGACCTGGGCGAGTTGCTGGCCCGCTGCCCAGGGGTGGCGATCTTGGCCACCAGCCGCACGGTGCTGGGGCTGCGCGCCGAGTGGGAGTACCCGGTGCCGCCGCTGGCGTTGCCGGCAGATCCGGGTACCGCCTCGGTCGCGGAGGTGGCGGCCTCGCCCGCGGTGGCGCTGTTCGTGGACCGGGCCCGCGCGGTGCGCCCCGGCTTTGCCCTCACCGAGGGCAACGCGGCGGCGGTGGCGGAGATCTGCCGGCGGCTAGACGGAGTTCCGCTGGCGATCGAGCTGGCCGCCGCCCGCACCCGGCTGCTGGACCCGCCCGCGCTGCTGGACCGGCTGGCGGCCTCGCTGGACGCGCTCGGCACCGGCGCGGTGGACCTCCCCGAGCGGCAGCGGACCCTGCGCGCCACCGTGGAGTGGAGCGTCGGCCTCTTGGAAGACGCCGAGCGTTCGCTGCTGGAGGTCACGGCGGTGTTCACCGACGGCTGGACCATCCCGGCCGCCGCCCAGGTGGCGGGCCTGGATGAGGACCGGGCGCTGGAGTTGTGTGAGGCGCTGGCCCGGCACAGCCTGGTCGCTATCGACAGCACCGAGCTCGGGCCCCGGCCGCGGATGCTGGCGACCGTCCGCGCGTTCGTGGCCGAGCGGCTGGCGGCCCGGCCCGACGCCGCCGAGGTCGGGCGGAGGCACGCTGGCTTCTACGGGGCGCTGGCCGAGCAGGCCGACCGGCCGCTGCGCGGCCCCGGGTGGAGCGAATGGACGGAGCGGCTGCAGGCCGAGGCGGGCAACCTGGCCGCCGCGGTGCGCTGGTACCTGACGCACGACCGCGGGCCGCTGCCGCACCTGTTCCGGGTCCTGTATCTGTTCTGGTCGCAGCGGGACCTCGGGCGCGAGGCCTGGTCCTGGGTGGAGCAGCTGCTGCCCGGTTTTGGCACGCTGGACCCGCAGGCCCGGGCCGAGCTGGCCTGGGCGGCGGCGGTGCTCGCCGACGACATCGGGGACGACGCGGCGGCGCTGGCGGCCCGCCAGCGCCTGGCGCCGCTGCTGCCCGGGATCCAGGATCCCTTCCTGCACGCGGTGGCCCGGCTGGCGATGGCGTGGACCTTGCCGGTCGCCGGCGACTACGGCGGGGCGCTGCGGGAGGCGGCGGCCTCGCTGGAGGAGCTCCGCGGCCAGGACGAGCCTGTCTTCACCGCCATGGCCGCGTTGACCGTCGGCTCCCTGGAGACCACGCTGGGCCGCTACGATGACGCCCTGCGTCACCTGCGTGAGGCGCGTGACCTGGCGGAGCGAGTCCGCGGTGACTGGCTCGCCGCGGGCTCCCGGGTACAGCTGGGCATCCTAGATGTCGTGCGCGGCAGCCTCGATGAGGCCCGGCCGCTGTTGGAGGAGGCGCTGGACCGGGGCCTGGCGGCCCGCAGCACCTCGTTCGTGACCCTGTGCCTGGCCGGGTACGCCCAGCTGGCGTTCGCAGACGGCGACCCGGACCGGGCGGCGCTGCTGGCAGGCGCGGCCGAGGGCCTGCGCCGGCGGGTCGGCCTGCGGGCATGGCCGCATCTGCGGCGGGTCGAGGCCGATCTGGTGGCCCAGCTCCGCCACAGGCTGGGCGCAGCCCGGTTCGATCAGGCGTTCTCCGCCGGCTCCGGGCTCACCCAGCAGCAGGCGGTAGCCATCGTCCGGGACCAGCGTGGTACCGGCACTCAGACGCCGTGAGCCACCACGGCAGACAGCGCGGAAGCTGCTGCAGCCTGGAGGCCTGCGCAGAGGCGGACCTGGCGCCGGCTCTGCGGCCAGTCCGGCCTCGCGCGAGAACACCTCGTCCCATCCGGCCGTTAGCCCTGCGGCGATCTTCCCAGCGGCCAGGTCGTCGCCTTCCCGGCCCCCGCACCCCGGGGCCGGACGGCCCTGGCAGCGAGTTTGATAGATCGCGCCTAGCGGGCAGCTCTGTCAGCCCGGTATGGGCGAGGCCGGGCAGGTGCGCGATGCCCACCGCGGGAGCGGACCTGGATCAGCTCGGTTGCCCTGGCTGCGGCGGCAGGCTCTGCGCCCGCACCAGCAGGCTCCCGTACAGCAGCACGGAGGCGATGAAGCCGGTTGCCATGGTGTAGGACCACCAGTTGTTCTTGGTGATCACTGTCATCACCCCGGCGATGACAGTGAGGCCGATCAGGACGGCGCCCGAGCGTGCGAGCTGACGCGGCCGGTCCCCGCCGCCGCGGGCGGCCCGGATGACCATGACGGCCCCGGCGAGCAGGCCGATCGCGACCACGACGTGCAGCCCGAGCAGCACGGTGCTGACGGCGTGAGCAGCCCCGGTGGTCTCCGACGGCTGCCCTATCAGGTTGACCGCCATCCCGAGCAGGAACTGTGCTGACAGGAACACGAGCTGGTTCCGGGCCTCGCGGCGCATATTCATCCGGCTGGCCGACGCGGCCTGGACCGTTGCCTTCTCGTTTTCGCTCATCGTCTTCATGACTCTTCTCCCTGATATCTAGCCATTGGATACCTCCGGTTCTCGCCCACGTCGCCGAGCGAGCGCGGGCACCACGTGCTGAGCGACTGGGCTGACACCAGGCAGCTCCGGGCGTGCCTCCGCTCCCGCCAGGGCGTCGGCCTGGCGTGGCGAACCCGGCCACCCCGTAGCCATGTTCAGCACGCTGCCGGGCTCGCCGCCCGCGGGTCCAGGCGACGGCCACACTTGCACGTCCCCGATGGCCGGGCGGCCCTGTATGCCCCCGCGACAGCAGGTTGCGGGCGAAGATCCACTCGACGGGCTCTTCCAGCCCGACGTGGAACGCGATCCGGACGGCGTGGGGTCCTGAGGGAGTAGAAAAGGCTGCCCGTCAGCGGGACGATCGTCGGCGGGTTGTGACCAGCCGTAGTCCGAGTTCGGCTGATACCGTGCTGCTGCTGTTCATAGCCAGGCCAATCTTGATTCACTGGGTCACGATGCCGTTGTCGGCTTGTATCTGTGAGCCTCGCGCCTGCCTGGATGAATCATCGTCATACGATTGCGATGATTTCCTGCCCGCCCCCGGGCCACGCTTGATGAGCATCATCCCCCGGCGAGCCGACACCTTGTGACCAGGACCGTGACCGCGGAGAGATCCGCGTCGCCGAGGCGTTGGCCGCAGGAGGCGGTGGCTGCAGCTGGCCCAGGACGACCCCGACTGCTTCCAGCCAGGCGTGGGCCCAGGGGATATGGGGGACGGGCAGTCTCCCCATGCGCGGGGATCCCAGGGCGCCCCACTCGGATAACTCACCCCTGGGTGCTCCTAACCGGAAAATCACCTACCCCAGCTGAGTGCGCGGCAGCGAACCCAAGCCCTCAAGCACGCCCGGTCGGTTTGCGCGTGCGGTGATGTCATGCGGCAGGGCGCCAGCGTGACGGCGTACCCGAGCGCTTCGAGCTGGCGGATGTGGTTGCGGACCTTTTTTTGCTTGTTGGTCCGCTCGTCGTAGTAGCCCGCGCCCAGGTCGTGGTAGCCGACCCAGGCGGCCAGCGTGCGTGGTGGTTCGCCAAGCCGGGTGCTAAGGCCGAAGTCGGCCAGATCGTGCGACATTCACGCCAAGCAGCGTGGCCCGGTCATAATACGGTTGCGCGGGGCTGACCAGCGCGGCGCACGGGGGATGGTGCGAGCAGGCCCAGATCGCGGGCCCGCGCGACGGCCTCGGTGCGGCGGTGGGCGCCGAGCTTGACGAACAGGTGGCTTATGTGGGTCCGGACGGTGGTCACCGACACTGATAGTTCCCGGGCGATCTCCGGGGCGGACAGATTCGTCGGCAGGTAACGCAGCACCCGCATCTCGCTGCGACTCAACGGCTCTATCAGCTCGGGGGAACGATCTTCCCCAGACCACTCTTTGCCACGGGGGGGCTTCCCGCTTCCCAATACCGCTTTGGGCCCCGGATACCCATCGGGGGCCGGTTCCGCGGGGCCTGGCTCCAGTGGTGGAAGCAGGGTGAGGATCTCCGAGACTAGGGCCGCGTGTTTGGCGCAGTCCCGGGCGTGGCGCTCCAGCAGCCCCGGCGCACGGTAGATGAGGAACGGAAAGAGCATGCGATCGGGCTCGGCGATATCGAGGGCACGCTCGAGCGCGCGCCAGGCGGCGGCCCGGTCGCTGAGTGCGTCCCGGACGATCGCCTCCAGCACGAAAACGTTAACCAGCCAGTTCGGCCAGACCACGGGAGCGGAGCCGTCCAGAACCGGTGCCAGCGCGGCGGTCGCCGCGCGCGGATTGTCCTGGGCCAGCCGCAGCACCGCCTCGGCGACGCGGATCTCGCCGCGGTCGCGGTCCTCGTCACGCAGGCCGTCCAGGGTCTGCTCGGCGCGGTCGATGGCGCCCAGGCGCACCAGGGCGTGCAGCAGCAATGCCCGCGTCGATGTGACGAAATAACTGCCGTGCGGGGCGGCGAGGTGCCCCGAAAGCCGCTCGGCGGCCCGGCAGGCGGCCAGCGCGTCGGTGACGCGGCCGCACGCCAGCTCCAGCAGCCCGCGCACGAAGCAGATCCCCGCCCCCACCGCGGGCTCGGCTTCCGGCACGACGGTGCGCTCGGCCCGCTGGACCCAGGGCTCTGCCTCATCGGGCCGCCCCTGCCAGATCAGCGCGCCTGCGAGTGCGATGTAGGCGCTTCCGGCGGCCGGCTCGTCGGTCCAGCCGTGCCGTTCGGCCAGCTCGACCGCCTGTCTGCCGCGCTCCGCCGCCCGTGCGAACGACCGCTCGAGTTCGACCGGCGCCTGGTACGCCAGGCCCGTGAACTCCAGATAGGGCCGCCCGACCCGGCGGGCCAGCACCGCGCCCTGCTCCAGGTGCGCCGCTGCATCCTCGAACCGGGCCGCCCCGTACTCGGCGCTGCCGAGGCTGATCAGCGCCAGCGCGCGCAGCTCCTCGCCCAAGCCGGGCGCCTGCGGAGCCTCGGCCGTGGCCTGCAGCCGTCGCGCCTCCTCCGCCACCGCCGGCGGGTTCCCGCGGTGGCGGGCAACCAGCAGCCGGATGATCCCGAGCAGCACCTGCGCCTGCCCGCGCCTGGCCGCCGGCACCGACGCCGCCCCCCGCGCCGCCACCTCCAGATACCGCTCCGCGGCCTCCAGCGATCCCTGCGCCAGCTCATCGGCCGCCGCCACCGCCGCCAGCTCAGCATCCGCCGCCGCGGCCCCCGCCGGGAACCCGGTCAGGATCGCGTGCACCGTCGCAGCCTGCCCGCCCAGATGCAGGCCGGGCCAGTGCCCGGCGAGCAGGCGGGCGGCCAGCCCCCAGTCCTGCGCCGCCTGCGCGTGCCGGATCGCCTCCACCGGGAACCCGTACTCCGAAAACCATTGCGCTGCCACCCCGTGCAGCCCGGTGACCTCCCCCGGCGCGGCGCGCCGCAGCTCCAGCTGCAGCAGGTCGGCGAACAGGCGGTGGTAACGGAACCAGGAACGGCCCGCGTCCAGCGAGACCACGAACGCGTTCGCCCTCTCCAGTTCCTGCAGCACCCGCTCCCCGCTCGAGCCTCCGGCCAGGGCATCGGCCAGCGGGCCGGACACCCGCTCCAGCACGCTGGTGCGCAGCAGCAGCCGCCGGACTTCTTCCGGCTGCCGGTCCAGCACCTCATCCAGCAGGTACTCCGCCACCGTCCGCTCACTGCCGGAAAACTCCGCCGCGAACCGGCCCGGATCCGGATGCCCGGCCAGCGACAGCGCCGCCAGCCGCAGCCCGGCCGCCCACCCCTCGGTCCGCTCATGCAGCATCACCACCGCCGGATCGGCCAGCTCCACCCCGGCCCCGGCAAACAACTCCCGCGCCTCGGCCACGCTGAACCGCAGATCCCCGGCCCGGATCTCGGCCAGCTGACCCTCCAGCCGCAGCCGGTGCAGCCCTAGCCGCAGGCCTTGCCGGGTACACAGCACGAACCGCAGCGCATCCGGGGCCCGCATCATCAGCAGCTCCAGCTGCCGCAGCGCCTGGTCCGGCCCCAGCAGGTGGACGTCATCGACCACCAGCCAGACCGGCTCCGCCAGCGGCGCCAGGTCCTTCAAAAGCCGCTCCACGACCGCCCACCCGTCCAGGTCCGGCGCCGCCGTCAGCTCCCGCACCAGCCCCGACCCCGGAGCCGTCCCGCGTAGCGCCCCCAGCACCGACGCCCAGAACCGCTGCGGATCCCGCTCATCTGGCCCCACCGGCACCCACGCCGCCCGGTCCGCCACCCCCGCCTGACCGATCCACGACCGCAGCAGGACCGTCTTCCCGCTGCCCGCCGGCGCCGACACCACCGTCACCCGCGCCCGCGCTCCAAGCCGCCCGAACAGCTCAATACGCGGAACGACTCCTCCCGCACCGGGGGAGACAGCAGCAATGGCACCGGACTCGGGCCCCCCGGCAGACCCCATCGCTCTATAATCGCACGGACCCCCAGCAGCGCCCATACCTCCACGCACAGATCGACTAGTTCTGCACGAACTCCGGGCGAGTCTGCCAAGCGTCCGCCGCCACGCAGGCGGGACTGTGCTCTCCGCCGAGATCGAGCGCGAATCACACAGCGTGATCGGCTCCACGGGCCAGTGCGACAATAGCTCGCCGACTCGGCGCGCGTCCTCAAGCTGAAGTCGCACGAGGGACGAGCGGACAGATTAACCAATTCTGGCGGCCCCATGATGATCATCAGTAGGCTACTCAGCAATCCCTAAGGATTGGCGGGGCACACGGCTCCGGAGGCGGTTCCCCGCCCGTTCCCGTGAGCTGCGGTTTCATGTCATCTGGCCACCGCTCGCTCGCCGGTGGCCCGGACGATCCCCCCTCTGAGGGACCGCAATGGCCGCACCCGGTGTCAAGGGACATCGGAAACTGCGGCCGTCATCAACCCGGGGCGCCCTCGTTCGCTCAAGGCTATTGATTTGGAAGTGTCGCACCTGTCGCCGACAGATACGACGCGTTCGCAGAGGGGGCCAGCGCGACGCTTGCCTTCGATGCTGAACGTGCACGTGCCCAGACGGCAATTTTCCCAGACTCCTCGCGTTGGCCTGTCGTGCGAGGTTGCAGCGCAGCCAATCCTTCGCGAAGAGCTGCATTCCGCCGCATAGAACGTGCCCACCAGCGACGACTAACTCAAACGCCTGTCCCCTTGGCCAAGGCGAGGAGGCCTTGAGGTGCGTTCCGCCCGGCTAGCGTGTGCCGTCGCCCGGCGCACGTGCGCGTTGGCGTCGTCGAGGCGGGCCAGCAGCAGCGCCTGGGTCACGCCGGGCCCTCCCGCCCGGCCCGGGGGTCTGCATATCCTCATGCGGGTGACGACGGTCAGCGGCGACGAGGACGGTTGCGCTTAGCCTGCCTTGCAGGGCAGCACTGTCAGCGTGGCCTGCCAGGGACGCGCTGTCCGGGTGACCTTCCAAGCATGATCTCACCTGTTCCTGCACGCGGCGGCAAGCGCGCCAGTCCGGTACCGGGCGTTCCTCGCCTCGAACCACCGCGGACGGTCAGCCGGGGGGACATGACCCGTTTCGACCAGGCTCAGTCACTGAGCGTGGAGCGATCTCTGGCCTTGCTCTTCCGCAGGTCGCAACAGGCCGTGATCCGGTGCTTGCCCGGGCGAACAGGTACCTCACCGGTGGGCGCACCGCCTGATGGCGTAGTCGCGGTGCTGATACTGGGAGCGATCGTGAACCAAGTCGGGGCTGCGCGTGGTTAGGGCCATCCAGCCGTTGAGTCTGCCGATGTCCCCTTGTCCGCCGCCCTGTGGCCGCTTGACAAGGGCTGGTCAGGAGGCCGGCGAGGGACCGCGTCCGCGACCACCTGTGCGGCGCGGCCCTCTTGTGGTTCCGCCGCGGGAGCAATGCGCTGCGCCCCGTGCACCAACGTTCCGCAGGGCTATCGGATCGTGGATCGCCGAAGGCGTCTCCACCGGCGCGAGACGTGGATTACCAGGTACACGACGAGCACGACAGAAGAGAGCAAGTGCCACCTGTCGAAAGGTAGTGGGAGGACGGGCAGGAGCAGTGGGGCTCCCCGATTCCAGTCGAGAATCCCAGAAACCACGACGTTGAGCGTGACGAAGGCGAGGATCGCATCCGACGCCAAGAGACGTAGCTCGCGCACGACCCGCCGGCGAAAGCCCCGGAGCCGCGTGAACATGCCAGCGATCCGGTGGCGGCGCTGCGCCAGGTGGACAATGACCAGGCCTGCGAAGGCCAGCCCCACGTCGGCATGGATGGCGTTGCGGATGTGCAGGAGTTGCAGGGTTCCGAGTGCCGCGGCGGCGAAGACCAGGAGGCCGAGGTGCACAAGCCAGCGAGACCTGAGACGCCACGCGGTCCGCGATCGCGCCCGTCGTTCGCCCGGGGAGCCAGCCGCCCTCCCCCGCGCGGCTCCTTGGTTCTCGGCCTCCATAGATGGCTCCTCGCATTCTGGGCGCTCCAGTCGTCTGAGGTCTCCGGCCACACGGCCATCGCGACCGATCAACTCATCGTCGTCGCTTCTCTATTGCGTTCCGGCGCCAACGAGTTCACCAACGCAGGAAATTACGGGAACATCCTCAGCTGCATCCGCGCATTCCCCGACTACGACCTCGACGACATGGTCGTGGTCACCGCGCCCGGCAGCTCCGCGCGCTGGCCGACCCGCTGCGCCGCATCCTCCTTGGGCTGCTTCTGGAGCGAGCCGCCACAGTCACCGAGATGGCGCAGGCGGTCGACCGCCCCAAGAGCACCGTCGCCTACCACGTCAACCTTCTCCTTGACACCGGTCTCCTCCGCGTCGTGCGCACCCGGCGGGTGCGCGCAATCCAGGAGCGGTACTACGGCCGGGTCGCCCGCACCGTCTACATCGGCGCGCTCAGCCGCCCCCAAGACAAACAAGTCGTGGCCGCCATCAACGGGCTCGCCGAAGCAGCCGCGGAGGCCGCCCCGGCCCACGCCGCCGACCAGCTGCGGTGCTCCCTCGTGCACGCCCGCATCCCGGTCGAGGAGGTCCGGAACTTCTGGGCGCAGGTCCAGGAACTCACCCGCCGGTTCGCCCAGATCCCCCGGGCGGGCGACCAGGTCTGCGGCTTACGCCGCCGGCCTCTACCCCACCGACGCTCCCGCGCTCCCCGACGCCGATCACGACCGGACCGGCTGACGCGAACCAGCGCCCGCACCGACGCCGCCACGTCCGCAAGCGTGCAGCGGCTGCTGGCGGCTTTACCTGAGCGCACAGATCGCCCATTCAAGTGCGCCATTCACCGACAGCCAGCACATCGAGAACTGACCGTCAAAGCGGGGCAAGCCCAGAACCATGCATAACGAGTCCTCTTTGGGGCCTGTGGATCTAAAGGCGTTTCCGGCCCGATCACGCCAGACCTGATGGTCTGGCGCGAGAGGTGCCGTGATGATCGCGACACTGGACGACGTGACAAGAAGCAAGCGGCCGGAACCGACCGCTGAGGAGGCGGCCGCGACGGAGCTCGTGCGGCTGGCCCGGAGCAGGGCCTGTCATTGACCGGCCCGGACGGGCTGCTGAAGCAGCTGACCAAGACCGTGATCGAGACTGCGCTGAACGAGGAGATCACCCAGCACCTGGGCTATGAGAAGCACGACCCGGCCGCGGCCAGGGCGCGGGCAGCGGGAACGTCCGCAACGGGACCCGTCCCAAGCGGGTGCTGACGGACAGCACGGGGCAGGTCCAGATCGACGTGCCGCGGGACCGGGCGGTTCGCCTGAGGCAGCTGACGTCGCCCCTGAGCGAGTCGCCGACGCATCTGGCACCAGGCCGCACCGGGAAGAGTCCTGCCGGGCCATCAGCGTGCCGACCTGTTGCTTGCCACTGGCAGAGGCTCCGTGACCGCATCCCCGATGTGGTTTGGTCCGGGCCGAGCACTCGCTCACACTCCACAAGCATCCGGGCCCGGCGTCGACGGCGCGGCTGAGGTCCGCAGCTACCCGCAACTGCCGGCGATTCCGGCTGAGTGTCCGCTGGGGCCTGCACGGGGCCTGCATGGGCCTTAACGATCTTTGAAAAATGGATCAGGCACCTTGCCTGTTCGGCAAAGTGCCTGATCAGGGGCGGAGGCTCGGGGATTTGATTCCCTATGGAGGCTGCTGTGTCAAGACGATCGCGGGATGCGGCCGTTGAGCTTGTTCCGGTCTCTGCGATGGCCCTGACACTTGGGGCAACCGTAGGCTGGTCTTGCTCGTGGTGATGGCCGGGAAGGGTCTTTCGGAGCCGGCAGCGGAGGTGTCCGAGGTCTTCGATCAGCCACCAGGCGGCACTGCAGGGGTGGAAGTGGTCGTGATAGGCAAAGCGGGCCAGCTCGTCGAGGATGTCGTCGGGGGCGTGCAGCAGCCAGTCTTCGAGGACCTCGGCGTAGCTGAGGAGTTCGCGCAGGTCGTCGGCCTGGTCTGGGGTGAGGGTGATCGTTTGGGTGGGCATGGTGGTCTCCGTTTCGGGGCAGGCTGGGATGGCCCGCCGGCGGGGAAGCTGGCAGGCGGCCTTGTGACGTGGCAGAACGGCGCTTAGCGGTGGGGGGCTGGGGGGTGCTTGACGTTCTGGGCTGGTGACCGAGACGATCGGGGGCGGGGGAGGTCGCCTCGCCGGTGCGGCCCGGTTGCGGCCGTCTGAGGGGCCTTCCCCGCTGTCTTGCGGCTGCGGCGGCGTTTGCGGACGTCCTCGGGGACGGTCCACTTCTCCGCGATGATCTTCTTGGCTTCTGCCGCGGTGACGGGGGTGCCGTTGTTGTCGCAGATGACGTACGGGGTGCCGCGGTGCAGCACGGTCCAGGCCCGTTCGGCGAGGTGGCCGGCGACGACGCAGCAGGCCTTGAGGTGGGTGGCGCCGCGCTCGGTCATCTGCAGGTAGTAGATCCGGGCGAGCTGCGGGTCGTGGCGGCGGGCGGTGTCCGCGGCGCGGAACAGCGTGGCCCGCAGCAGCGATGGCCCGGCTTTGCTCATCGGCTGGCCCTTGCGGTCGGTGTCCCCGGTCTCACTGGCCCGCGGCGCGAGCCCGGCGTAGGACTTGAACCGGGTCCCGTCGCGGAACCGGCCCGGGCGGCCCATGACCGCGACCAGGACCGGGGCGCTGATCTCGGCGAACCCGGGCAGCGACCGGGCGAGCTGACCGGGACGACCTGCCGGTAGCGCTGTTCGCGGGCCGCGGCGTGCACCACCAGCTCGCCCTGGATCGCGCGCAGCAGTCGGACTTCGGTGACCACCTCGGCGGCCAGCTCGTCATACGGCACGGCGGGGTGGTCATCGTAAAGCTCGACGGCGGCTGCTGCCGCGGCCCGCCACTCCCGGGCCCGCTCTTGGCCTTGCTGCTTGCCTGATGCCGTGGTGATCAGGCGGGTGAGCTCGGCTGTCCCGGCGGCCAGCAGGGCGCGGGGGTCCGCGTAGCGTTCCAGCATGGCCAGGTCGGCCTTGCCGAGGTCTCCGGTCAGCGGGGTCATCGGCATCAGCTGCCGGACCAGGTCCTTGATCCGGACCTTGTGCTCGCTGCCGGCGCGCGTCGGCCGTTCGCACGCCCGGACCCGCCGGTCCAGCGCTGCGGCCTGCGGGCCAGGCAGCTCGAGTTGCTGCAACCCGCCGGGATCGGCCAGCGGCATCCGGGCCAGCGTCTCCGCATCGATCCCGTTCGACTTCGCATGCCGGCGCAGGAACTTGCCGCAGGTCCGCGGCCTTCGCCGAGGACACCCGGTAAACGGCGTGGCCGCGCCGGGCGAAGAACACCGCGATCGGCATCCACGCAGGCCCGGTCGGCTCGAACACCACCGCCAGCCGCGTGCCCTCCGGTGCCCCGGCCAGCGCCGCTGACTCCACCAGCGTCAGCGATTCCACGGTCGGCACGCACGACGACCGGCACACCACCCGGCCGTCGGCTTCCAGCACCCGCACCGAATGCCGGGACGCGATCCCCAGGTCAATCCCGACCAGGCGCCGCGATACCGGCTGCCCGTCCTCCTTCTCCATCAGCACCCTCTCCGCGCATAGTCGCAATGTCAGCTCCGGCGGCACAGCAGGCAGCAACCAACGGCCACGGTCCCAGGGCGCAGGAGCCCGGCAACGGCTCCCATTGATGTGCTGCAACCGGACCAGGCCCTGCAGCCTGATCCACTTCCCTCATGCGGGTCATCCGTGGCCAGGCCAGCAGTGGCAATCAAATCCGCGAGGCCCGGTGAAGGACACCAGCCTCAGAACCTACGCGTCGCCACCTACCGGACCAGCCGGGGATGCTCATGCAACCCTGGAACCCCGCGCTGATCAAGCGCCGGAGTTCCTTACATGAACCCCGGATGGGCGTGAAACCAAACCGCATTAGCGGCCTGAGAGTTGCTGGCCATTCGACCACGGCAGTGCCCGCGCTCTTATGGTTCTGCCTGCGGAGGTTCTCTTTCCGCGGATGCCTGGCGGTGCAGGAGCGCGGCGGCGAGCGGATCGCCGGAGGCCAGCGCGTGGTTGACGATCGATGCTGTGCCAGCTGATCTGCTCAGTGTGATGGCGCTGGGCCGGGCGCGTGCTGGTCCCAGTTCTGCGGCGGCGTCGATGATCAGCCGTTCGCCCGGCGCGGTCGATGTCGGTGCCGCGCTGGAGCAGATCGGGATTGGTGATGCCGAGGTCGTAGAGGGTCTGTTCTACCGGGCCAGGGAGTTCTGGGTGTTCGCTGGCGAAAGGCCGGGCGTTGGCGGTTTCCTGCATCTGGCCACCTGGGCTTGGCTCCCCGTGACGAGATGGGTCAGCTGCATGCCTGGCCGCGGTGAGCACCCGGCTCGGCGCTGCGATGGCTGCGGCGATGTCGGCTACACCGCCGTGGCTTCCTCGGCGGTCCGCGCGGTCTGGTCGCAGGCCGACACGATGGACTCGACACGGTCCGGGAGGGCTGGGGCGAACGGGCGCGGGATGTTCATCTTGTCGGGCAGGGTTCGTGTGGTAACCAGGATACCGGTGTGCGGTGCCCGCGGCGCGTATCTGCTCGCGTTCGGCGTAGCCGAGGCTGGTCAGCGTCTCGCACGCATGGTGCACAGCGGCCACCAGGAGCCGGGTGTCACCTGGCCGGGGCACCAGTTCTTCGGCGGGCCGTGCCTGGTGGCCGGGTCCGCTGGCCAGGGTCCATTCGGGGTCGGCGTAGGCGAGCCGCCCGGTCCACAGGGCCAGGTCAGCTGATTCGGCGGCGTCGGTTGAGAGGTGCTGGTGACCCGGTCGAGCGTGTGAGCGACGTCCAGCCATCGTTGCCGGGTACGCCCGGCGGCGTCGGCTGCCTGCAGCAGCCCGGCGGCCTCGCCGCCCGGACGGTGCGCAGTTTCGCGTTCGGCCAGGGCGCGGAGCAGGATTTCGCAGTGGTGGCTGGTCAGAGTGCTGGTGGCGGCGACCTGGCGCAGCGAGTTGATGGTCAGGTCCGCCGATGACGCCGGCCGGTTGCTGGTTTCCCAGGCCAGGTGGCGGACTCGTTCGGCGCTGTTGATCACTCCTGTGCACAGCCCGGCGACCGTTTCGGCCGGGGCTGGGAGGCGGCGGGGCGGGGGCATGCGGGGCGGGATGGCGTGCAGGAGCTCGAGGTCGCTCCCGGGTACCGGTTCCGCCGTTCCGCGGCGGTTATAGATGAGTCCGCGATCCAGAGCCGCTGGGACCGCGTTCAGTTTCTGCCGCTCCTCTCGGCTGCCATGTGAGCCCGGGCCTAGCGCGAGCCTGGCACCCAGCGGCGCGAGGCGCCTGGCCAAGACGCTCATCTCGGTCAGGACCGCGCGGGCGAGCGCGGGCGAGGTGACCACAGCCCCCAATCCGAGCGCAGTTGCCGTTCGCCGCCGCGGTCACGGGCCAGAACAGCAGGTGAGCGGCTTGGAATCCAGAGGAACTAGCCGGGGAGGAGGTCCGCCGTCTGCGCCTGGCGCGCCGCTGGTCCCAGGAGGAGGTCGCCCGGCGCATGTCGGCCGCCGGCCACAGCAACTGGCACCAGACGACCGTGGGCAAAACCGAGCTGGCGACCAGGCCGCTGAGACTTAACGAGGCGATCGCGCTCGCCGGGCTGTTCGGCATCCCGGTCACCCAGCTGATCGCGCCGATCACCCTCAAGGCAGAAGACGTCCAGGCAGAACTCGACACGCTCGAGGAGCGCTGGGCAAAGGTGCAGGAACAGTACCGGCACGCCCAGGCCGAACGGGACGTGGCCCACACGGCCGCCGCCCAGGCGGACCAGGCTGCAGCGGCTGCGGCGAACGAGCTTGGCCGTTTCCGGGCTCGCCTTGATTACCTCAACAGCCTGCGCACGGTCATCGCGGGCGAGCCAATTGACCCGGAGACGTACGCCAAGATCACCGCGACGTCCATCGGAGGAACAGGACAGGGTCTCACGTTCGTCAGCGCGCTGTCAGACGCCGACGTGGACATCGAGAAGATCGCCGATGCGGTAGGGCATGTGAACAGCAGCGTCACCCGGACGGTCTACCGGCACCAGATCGCCGACACCGTGAGCGAGACAGCCACGGTAATGGACCGGCTCTACCCAGCCGGAGACGCCAAGTGAACGTCGCCGAGGACCTCATTGGCTCCCGATTCTGGCTCTCACACGGGTGTGACTCCCCCCGCTGACCTGCGCTGGAATGCGTCGCAGGCCATATCCCAAGGTTATGTTGCCGCTCGACGCGATCGCCGCCTCCCTGGGCCTTGGTCAGTCCGCCTCGCTGGCGGCGGCCGACGCCTTGACGGTCTGGGCGCGGGTGCCCCTGCCGAGCCACCAGAACAGCACGCCGACGACGATGAACGAGAGCACGGGGATGGCTTCGGTCCACAGGTACGTGAACCGCTCCGCATACGTCCAGCCGTCGGGGGCGAAGTTGCTGCCGAACCACGAGTCGCCGAGGCCCGGCGCGATGAGCTGCACGCTGGCGATGGCCACCAGGACCATCAGCACGACGGTCAGGCACCGGTACAGCGGCATCCGGAACGGGCGGGGGACCGCCGGATGGCTGCGGCGCAGCTTCCACAGCGCGGGGTAAATGAGCAGGTAGCTGATCAGCGTGGTCGAGATCGTCACGCCAAGCACGGCGTCGAAGTACTTCGCGGCGTTGCCGCTCGTGATCTGCGTCGCCAGCACGACGACGATCGACGCGACGATCCCGCTGAACACGTTCACCCGCACCGGCGTGCCGAGCTTGGCATTGATCACGCCAAGGAACCGCGGCCCGGATCCGTCATAGCAGGAGACAGCCAGCGCGCGGTCCGAGCCCATGATCCACGTCGCGCCCGACGTCAGCAGGCACACGATGAAGATGACGGCGCAGAAGTCGCCGAGGACCAGCCCCGCCCCGCTGAGCGTCGCCGTGCCATCGGCCGCGACGTGCCCGCCGTAGACGGTGAACACGTCCTGGATTGCGCTGACGAACCCGCTGAAGTTGGTGATGGCGCTAGACGGCAGCACCACCAGGATGCCGATCACCGGCAGCGCGTACAGCAGGACGCTGAGAACCGTCGAGCGCGCGATGCCGAACGGAACGTCGCGCCGCGGGTTGATCATCTCCTCACCCGCGCTGTTCGGCAGCTCGAACCCGACGAAGTTGAACAGCAGCACGCCGGTGAGGAGCACGAAGCCAGCGAACGACGTGGAGTAGCTGCTGGCGCCCAGTCCGTGGGCGCCGTGCTTGGCCGCGTAGATGATCACGGTGATCGTGAACAGGCCGAGCAGCAGGAACCGGGCGAACGCGCCCGCCGTCGGCAGCCACTTGCCGACGCGGAACGACGTGATGGCCGCCACGATCGTGACCCAGACGAATACGAGCGACACGACGTACGAGGCCCCCGTCGGCAGGTTGGCGCCGTGATTGAAGAAGACCTCGATCGCGCCGATGCACGAGATCGTCAGCGAACCGCCGATCCAGACCGGGTTGGTGATCCAGTAGAGGAAGTTGTTGACCGCCCCGGCCAGATGGCCGAAGGCCAGCCGGGTCCACATGTACGGGCCGCCTTCCTGCGGGAAGGCCGTGCCCAGCTCGGCGAACAGCAGCGCCTGGGGGACAAAGAACACGACCGCGAAGATCATCATCCAGGTAAAGGCCTGACCGCCGCCCTGGGCCACGGCGGCGATGGTGTCCACCCCGACGATCGTGCAGATGAGGAAGAAGAGGATGTCGAAACGGCCAAAGTGACGCTGCAGCTTCCGTCTCTCGGTCGAGGCGGCGACGGTCTCTATCTCGAGGACATCAGTCATCAGGTGTGCTCCGGTGCGTAGTAGCCGAGGCGCACATCCTGACGTGCGCAAGTGTCGGGAGTGTAACCCAAGATTACAGATTCTTTACCTTGGCTCCGGATCACGGCACTGATCCCCGTATCACCCCCACGCCCCGATGGCCGATCCGGCCCGGCACCCGGCGCGCCTGCACCTGGCCCACGAGGACTGAACAGCAAGCGGCGCAGCGCTACCGGAAATGGCCGCCATTGCTGTCCGATTCAAATTTCCGCAAAGGCTCACCGAGGTTTTCCGGAATGCGCCTTAGCCCATGATTGTGCCGCGTGTGGGCCACGGCCGGAGCGGGGAAAGTCACCGACAGTATCCAGGCTGAGGCAAAGAGCCATTACACGCTCAGACCCGGCCAACCGGAGGGCCGGCCCTGCCGCCGGCGTGGCGGGAACAGGGGGCCTGTCGCTAATGAGATCACGGCTGAGTAGGCCTGCGGTCATGCTCGCCGGACTGGCCGTTTCAATTGGCCTGGCCACAATGCCGCAAGCGGCCGGCGCTGCCGCCGCTCGCACGGCGTCCGCAAGCCTTCCCGCCCAGCAAGGCGGCGGGCAGTCGGCCGCCCCGGCATCGTCTGTCACCAGGCAGGACGTCGGGGGAGCCGAGCTCGCCAGCCCCGGCATCGCGGTTCACCACCCGGCGAGCGGCGCCATCCGGCTGCCGCGGGTGCCGGCTTCGGCCTACGTCATCGCGGACGCGAAGACCGGGCAGGTGCTCGCCGCCAAGGACGCGCACGGCTTGTTCCCGCCGGCGAGCACGCTCAAGATGCTGACCGCGATCACGCTGATCCCGCGGCTGAACCCGAACGCCGCGGTGCTGGCCACCCAGCAGGCCGCCAACACCGAAGAGTACGACGTGGGGCTCGTCGCCGGGCACCGCTACAAGGTCTCCGACCTGTTCAACGCGCTGCTGCTGATCTCGGCCAACGACGCCGCTGTCGCGCTCACCCAGGCGACGGGATCGCTGGCCAAGGGCATGGCCATGATCAACGCCGAGGCCCATCACCTGCAGGCCTACGACGTGGTTGCAAAGCAGCCGAACGGCCTGCCCGCCGCCGGGCAGGTGGCGTCCGCATATGACCAGGCGCTGATCGCTCGCCAGGCGCTCGCGATTCCGGCCTTCATGAAGTACGACTCGACACGCACCGCCGTGTTCCCGATCACGCCGAAGCGGACGGTTCCCCTGGTCAACCAGAACACGCTGCTGACCGGTTACCGGGGCGGCATCGGCGGCAAGATCGGCTGGACCGAGGCGGCGGAGGCCACCTACATCGGCATGGCCAGGCGGAACGGGACCACGCTGATCGTTACCGTGCTGCACTGCACGTCGCTGCAGGAGGTCACTTCGGGAGAGAAGCTGCTGAACTGGGGCTTTGCCATGGACGGCAAGGTGCGCCCGGTCGGCGAGCTGGTCTCGCCGCTGCCTGCCGTCACCACCAGCCACGTGGCACGGCACCCGTCGGCGCAGCGAACGGCTGCCAGGAAGACCGCTGCCGGAGCTGCCGTGGCCAGCTCGGCGCTGCCGGTGGCGCCATTGGCTGCGGCGGGATGCCTCGCCTTCGCCACCGGGCTGGGTGGCGCCTTGCTGATGCGGCGCCGCCGCCCCGCTAGGCCGGGGGGAGAAAACCGATCCGGTCCCTGACGGCGGCCATGGTCGGGCCGGCCACCTTCCTGGCCCGGGCCGCGCCGTGGGCGAGCATCTGGTCAAGCTGCGCCTCGTCGGCGAGCATTTGCTCGGTCCGCTCCCGGATCGGGGCGAACGCGTCGACCACCACCTCGGCCAGGTCCTTCTTGAGCGTGCCGTAGCCAGCGCCGGAGTAGCGCTTTTCCAGGGCCGCGACGCTCTCGCCGGTCAGCGCCGAGTAGATCCGCAGCAGGTTGGTGACGCCCGGCTTGGCCTCGTCGTCGGCGCGTATCTCGCTCCCGGCGTCGGTGACCGCGCGGCCGATCTTCCGCCGGATGGACACCGGGTCCTCGAGCACGTCGATGATTCCCTGCGGCGACGAGGACGACTTGCTCATCTTGATCGCGGGGTCCTGCAGGTCGGCGATCTTCGCGACGTCGGCGAGGATGTAGGGCCGCGGGATCACGAACGTCCGGCCGTACCTGTGGTTGAAGCGCTGAGCCAGGTCCCTGGTCAGCTCCAGGTGCTGGCGCTGGTCTTCGCCGACCGGAACCTCGTCGGTCTGGTACAGCAGGATGTCGGCGGCCTGCAGGATCGGGTACGTGAACAGCCCCACGCTGGCCGTGTCCGCGCCAGACTTCGCCGACTTGTCCTTGAACTGAACCATCCTGCTGGCCTCGCCGAACCCGGTCTGGCAGCTGAGCACCCAGGCGAGCTCCGCGTGCTCGGGCACGTGGCTCTGCACGAAGACCGTGCAGCGGTCCGGGTCGAGCCCCGCGCCGAACAACTGCGCAGCGGCGACCCTGGTCCGGCGGCGCAGCAGCGCTGGGTCCTGCGGCACGGTGATCGCGTGCAGGTCGACGACGCAGTAGAAGGCGTCGTGGCTGTCCTGCATCGCCACCCACTGGCGCAGCGCACCCAGGTAGTTGCCGAGATGGAACGAGTCGGCGGTGGGCTGGATGCCGGAGAGCACTCGGGGTCGGGACATGCCCGGAATTCTAGTTCGGCCGGATGCGGTCAGACGCCGACGGCACCGTTGTTGACGACCGGCACTATTTCGGGAGCCCCCAGCCGGATCGCGTCGGCGTCCTGGTCGGTCTCGGCGTCCTGGGATGCCCGCTCGGCCTCCACGCGCGCCCGGTAGTTCTCTACCTCGCGGGCCACCTGCCGGGACCTCCACCGCATCGGCCCGGCCATCAGCGCCGCGACCTCGGCGGCCACGGACAGCCCCCGGTCCCAGGTCTCGATCGACGCGTGGGTCCTGCGCGCCAGCACGTCGTCCAGATGCCGGGCGCCCTCGTGTGACGCGGCGTAGACCACTTCGGCCCGCAGGTAGTCGTCGGCGCCGGCCAGCGGCTTGGCGAGGCCGGGCTCGGCGGCGATCAGGTCGAGCACCTCCCCGGTCAGTGACCCGTACCGGCCCAGCAGGTGCTCGATCCGCGCCACGTGCAGGCCGGAGGACCGGGCCAGCGAGTACCTGGCGTTCCACAGCGCGACGTAACCGTCGGCGCCGGCCAGCGGCACCACGTCGGTGCAGGACGGCGCCACCCGGCCATCCAGGCCGTGCGCCACCGCGTCCACGGCGTCGCGCGCCATGAGCCGGTAGGTGGTGTACTTGCCCCCAGCGATCATCACCAGGCCGGGCACCGGGTGGGCGACCGTGTGCTCCCGCGACAGCTTCGACGTCGATTCGGACTCACCGGCCAGCAGCGGCCGCAGCCCTGCGTACACGCCTTCCACGTCGTCCCTGGTCAGCGGCACCGCGAGGATTCGGTTGACCTGCCCGAGCACGTAGTCGATGTCGGTCCTGCTCGCGGCCGGATGCGCCTTGTCCAGGGACCAGTCGGTGTCGGTGGTCCCGATGATCCAGTGCCGGCCCCACGGGATGACAAACAGGACGCTGAACGGGGTGCGCAGGATGATCCCGCTGCCGGAGTGGATCCGGTCCCGGGGCACGACAAGGTGCACGCCCTTGGACGCGCGCATGTTGATCGTGCCGCGGCCGCCAACCATGGCCTGGATCTCGTCGGTCCACACACCGGTCGCGTTCACCACCTGCTGGGCACGGATCTGCAGCTCGGCCCCGGATTCCAGGTCCACGGCCCGGACGCCGGTCACCCGCTCGCCTTCCCGCAGGAAGCCGGTCACCTGGGTACGCGAGGCCGCGTGCGCACCGTACCCAGTGGCGGTCCGGATCAGAGTCATCACGTACCGGGCATCGTCTACCTGCGCGTCCCAGTAGATGAGCGCTCCGGTGAGGGCGGACCGCTTGAGCGCCGGAGCGATCCGCAGCGCGCCTCGCCGGGTCAGCTGGCGGTGCCTGGGCAGGCCTCTGGTCTGCCCCAGCGAGAAGCCGAGCACGTCATACGCGCTGACCCCGGCGCCGATATAGGCGCGCTCCCAGGCGTGGTGCGTGAACGGGAGCAGGAACGAGACGGGATGCACGAGGTGCGGCGCGATCCGCTGCAGCAGCAGCGAGCGCTCCCCCAGCGCCTCCCTGACCAGGCCGATGTTGAGCTGCTCCAGGTAGCGGAGCCCGCCGTGAATCAGCTTGCTCGACCGCGACGAGGTCCCGGAGCCGAAGTCCCGCGCCTCGACCAGGCCGACGGACAGCCCGCGGGTGGCCGCGTCCAGGGCCACCCCGGCGCCCACCACGCCGCCGCCCACGACCAAGACCTGGAGCTCGGTGTTCACCAGAGCCCTTATCGCAGCCTCCCGCTCGGCGGGGCCCAGCCTCGCCGACACGCCCGCCCCAGACATCACGTTCTGAACGCTACCGGGCGCGGCGGGCAATCACGTCGGCCGGCGCGATGTCACGACGACTTCGACCCGCTGGAACTCCTTGAGGTCCGAGTAGCCGGACGTGGCCATGGTCTTGCGCAGCGCCCCCATGAGGTTCATCGACCCATCGGCTCTGCTCGACGGGCCGTGCACGATCTGCTCGAGTGTGCCGATCGTGCCCACGGCCAGGCGGGTGCCGCGCGGCAGGTCGGGGTGATGCGCCTCGCTGCCCCAGTGGTAGCCGCGGCCGGGCGCCTGGACAGCGCGAGCGAACGGCGATCCGACCATCACCGCGTCGGCGCCCAGCGCCAGGGCCTTAGCGATGTCGCCGCTGCGGGTCATCCCGCCGTCGGCGATCACGTGCACGTAGCGGCCGCCTGATTCGTCCAGGTAGTCGCGTCGGGCGGCGGCAACGTCGGCGATCGCGGTGGCGGTCGGCACGGCCACGCCGAGCACCGCCGCCGTGGTGTGACCCGACCCGCCGCCGAACCCGGCCAGAACCCCAGCCGCCCCGGTCCGCATCAGGTGCAGCGCCGCGGTGTAGGTGGCGCAGCCGCCCACGATCACCGGGATGTCTAGCTCGTAGATGAACTGCTTGAGGTTCAGCGGCTCGGCCATCCCCGAGACGTGCTCGGCCGAGACCGTGGTGCCGCGGATCACGAAGATGTCGGCCCCGGCGTCGAGGACGGCCTTGTGGTAGCGGACGGTCCGCTGCGGCGACAGCCGTGCCGCCGTCGTCACCCCGGCGGCCCTGATCTCCTCGATCCTCCGCCCGATCAGGTCATCCTTGATCGGCTCGGAGTAGATCTCCTGCAGCCGTCTGGTAGCCGCGTCGTCATCGAGGTCGGCGACTTCGGCCAGCAGCGGCTCTGGGTCGTCGAACCTGGTCCAGAGACCCTCGAGGTCGAGCACGGCCAGGCCGCCGAGGCGGCCAATCTCAATCGCGGTCGCGGGCGAGACGACGCTGTCCATGGGTGCAACCACCAGCGGCAGCTCGAACCGGTAGGCGTCGATCTGCCAGGCGATCGACACCTCTTCCGGGTGCCTGGTGCGACGGGACGGCACGATGCCGATCTCGTCGAGCGCGTAGGCGCGGCGGCCGCTCTTCCCGCGCCCGATCTCCATCTGGGTCACGTGCGCCCCCGCCCCCACCCACCCCGGCCCACTCCACCGTAATTCGGCGCCTCTGTGACCATCTGGATGTCGTGCGGATGGCTCTCGGCCAGCCCGGCGCCGGTGATCTGGGTGAACCGCGCTTCCTGAAGGTCGGCGATCGTGCGGGCGCCGACGAACCCCATCGCTGCCCGCAGCCCGCCGACGAGCTGATTGGCCACGGCGCCGAGCGGGCCGCGGTATGGTACCCGGCCCTCGACGCCCTGCGGCACGAGCTTGTCCTCACGCAGCACGTCGTCCTGGAAGTACCTGTCCTTGGAGTAGGACCCGCCGCGCTCGCTGTTCCGCATCGCGCCGAGCGACCCCATTCCCCGGTACAGCTTGTACTGCTCGCCCTGAATGATGACCATTTCGCCCGGCCCCTCCTCGCACCCGGCGAGCAGGCCGCCCAGCATGACGGTGTCGGCCCCGGCGGCGATCGCCTTGGCGATGTCGCCGGAGTACTGCAGGCCGCCGTCCCCGATCACCGGCACGTTCGCGGGACGCGCCGCCTTGGCCGCCTCGTAGATCGCGGTGACCTGCGGCACGCCCACCCCGGCCACGACGCGGGTGGTGCAGATTGAGCCGGGCCCAACGCCCACCTTCACGGCGTCTGCGCCGGCATCGATGAGTGCCTGGGCGCCGGCCCGCGTGGCCACGTTGCCGCCGATGACGTCGACCTGGACGTTGGCCTTGACCTCCGTGATCATGTCGATGACCGCCTGGGCGTGGCCGTGCGCCGTATCCACGACGAGGAAGTCGGCGCCGGCGTCGGTGAGGGCCTGCGCCCGGCGCTTGGCGTCCTCGCCCACCCCGACGGCTGCGCCGACGACCAGTCGCCCGCCGGAGTCCTTGGTGGCGTTGGGGAACTTCTCACTCTTAGCGAAGTCCTTGACCGTGATCAGGCCGCGCAGCCGCCCGGCCGCGTCGACCAGCGGCAGCTTCTCGACCTTGTGCTGGGCCAGCAGCGCCAGGGCGTCGTCGGGCGGAACCCCGACGGGCGCGGTGACCAGCGGCATCGGCGTCATCACCTCGGTGACCCGGCGCCCGTGGTCGGTCTCGAAACGAATGTCACGGTTTGTGACAATGCCGAGCAGCACACCGTCGGGCCCGGTCACCGGCACCCCGGAGATCCGGTAGCGGCCGCACAGCTGCTCGACATCGGCGACGGTCGCGTCGGGGCCGCAGGTCACCGGGTTGGTGATCATACCTGCCTCGGACCGCTTCACCATGTCAATCTGCTGCGCCTGGTCCTCCACGGACATGTTGCGGTGCAGCACCCCCACCCCGCCCAGGCGGGCCATGGCGACGGCCATCCGGGCCTCGGTGACCGTATCCATGGCGGCGGAGACCAGCGGCACCCGCAGCATGATGCGCCGGGTCAGCGCTGCAGTGGTGTCCGCCTCGCTCGGCATGATGGCCGAGTGGGCAGGCAGCAGGAGTACGTCGTCGAAGGTCAGGGCCGGCGGGTCGAACTTGGCGGCTTCGGTCATGTCAGTTATCGGCTGCTCGGTTCTGGCCATGTTTCATCCTAGTGACTCCGGCGGCAGCTCGGTCCGCGCCACGCACCGCCGCGTCCCGCCACGCTCCCCCGCGTCCCGCCACACCCGCCCCTGCGGCCGCCGGGTCACCTTCGGCCCGGCCTCGCGGTCAGGCGATCCACTCCTCGCGCGCGATCGCCCGCAGCCTGGCCAGCGCGCGGTGCTGTGCGACCCGGACCGCCCCCGGCGACATGCCGAGAGCCTGGCCGGTCTCCTCGGCCGACATGCCGGTCAGCACGCGGAGGACCAGGAGCTCGCGCTGATGCAGCGGGAGCCGCGCCAGCAGGGCCCGGACCCGCTCGGCCTCGATGTAGGCGACGACGGTCTCCTCGGGCCCGGGACGGCCGTCGGGGCCATCGGGCAGGTCCTCGGTGGGGATCGCGAGCCTTGCCGCGTTCCTCATGGCGTCCGCCACTTTATGCGAGGCTATGCCAAACACAAATGACGCGAACGGCCGACCCATGTCCCGGTAGCGGGGAAGCGCGGAAAGGACAGCAATGCACACCTCCTGGGCCACGTCGTCGGCAATATGGTATTGGCCGCTTATCTGGCCCAGGCGGGCACGGCAATATCGGACGATCATCGGCCGGATCTCCTCGAGCAACGACTCGATCGCCGCCTGCTGGCCGCGAGCCGCCAGGCCGATCAAGTCGGGGAGACTCGTCGCCTCTACGGTGGTCCTATGCGGTCCTACCTGGTATTTTGCCCGTCTTGCCGCGGCCAGTGGCCGGACTTCGCACTCTCGAGTCACGAATTAATCATGCCTCAGAGAAGCGATGAGAATCATCATGAATACAGCAACGGAAAGGTCACATTGACGTGACGCAGAGATATGCGGAGTGGCTCTCACTACGAATTGTAATCGCCTAACTACGCTACGTATTCAATGCCTTAATTACGATGGTAATTAGGACTGCTTTTGGCTGGCAATTGAATCAGCGTGCAATACAACGGGAAGAAACGCAGCATTGCCGACTTCGCACCAGGCGCATCGTCCGAGGCGGTTGGCACCGGTATCAACCCCGCACGCCCGGATCCGGCAGGGTGGGCCGGGCGGGCCGGGCGCGCGCCGTCCCGGGCAGACACGGCGGTCACGCGGGGCCTGATGGCAGCCCGAGGCGCGGCGGTGCCGCGAGCGCAGCCGTGACGAAAAAAGTCCCACGGCCGCGCTCCTCAATCGAGCGCGGCCGCGGGACTCCGGCGTTCTGCCGCCGTGCCGGCGGCTTACCGTGTCAGTGCGAGTGGCCGTGACCCTGACCATTGGCGGCGGCCGCCTCTGGCTCGGGCTTCTCCACGACCAGGGCCTCCGTGGTCAGCAACATGCCCGCGATCGACGCTGCGTTCTGCACCGCCGAGCGGGTTACCTTGACCGGGTCGATGACGCCGTGCGCCATCAGGTCGCCGTACTCACCGGTCGCCGCGTCGTAGCCGTGACCCAGGGGGAGCTCGGCGATGGCCGCAACGACCACGCCGCCCTCGGCGCCCGCATTCTCCGCGATCCACCGGGCCGGCGCCTGGAGCGCGTTGCGAACCACCTGTACGCCGGTCGCCTCGTCGCCCTTCTTTCCCAGGTCGCCGAGGTCGGCCGCGATGTGCACCAGCGCGCTGCCGCCGCCGGCAACGATGCCTTCCTCGATCGCGGCCCGAGTAGCGGAGATCGCGTCCTCGAGGCGGTGCTTCTTCTCCTTCAGCTCCACCTCAGTCGCCGCGCCCGCCCGGAGCACGCACACGCCGCCAGACAGCTTGGCGACCCGTTCCTGCAGCTTCTCGCGATCCCAGTCGGAGTCCGAGTTCTCGATCTCGGTGCGAAGCTGCCGGACCCTGTCGTCAATCGCCGACTGGTCCCCTGCACCGTCGATGATCGTGGTGGTGTCCTTCGTCACCACGACCCGGCGGGCGTGGCCCAGGGCGTCCAGGCCGACGTTCTCCAGCTTGAGGCCGACCTCCTCGCTGATGACGCTGCCGCCGGTCAGCACGGCCATGTCCTCGAGCATCGCCTTGCGCCGGTCGCCGAAGCCAGGCGCCTTCACCGCGACCACGGGAAGCAGGCCGCGGATCTTGTTGACGACCAGCGTGGACAGAGCCTCGCCGTCCACGTCCTCGGCGATCACCAGCAGCGGCTTCCTGCTCTGCGCGATCTGCTCGAGCAGCGGCAGGAAGTCGGCCATTGCGGAGATCTTGCCGCCGTTCAGCAGCACATAGGCGTCCTCGAGGACGGCCTCCATACGGTCCTGGTCGGTGATGAAGTAGGCCGAGATGTAGCCCTTGTCGAACTGCATGCCCTCGGTGAACTCGATCTCGAGCCCCATCGTGGGCGACTCCTCGACGGTGATGACACCGTCCTTGCCGACCTTGTCGAACGCCTCGGCGATGATGTCGCCGATCTTCCTGTCCTGCGCGGAAACCGTGGCGACGTTGGCGATCTCGTCCCGCTCCTCCACCTCGCGGGCGGACTTGAGCAGGGCCTCGGACACCGCGGCCGACGCAGCGTCGATGCCGCGCTTGAGCGACATCGGGTTGGCGCCGGCGCTGACAGAACGCAGTCCCTCGTGCACCATCGCCTGCGCCAGAACGGTCGCCGTGGTGGTGCCGTCGCCGGCAACGTCGTTGGTCTTGGTCGCGACTTCCTTGGCGAGCTGGGCGCCGAGGTTCTCGTGCGGGTCCTCCAGCTCGATCTCACGGGCGACGGTCACACCATCGTTGGTGATGGTCGGAGCGCCCCACTTCTTGTCGATAACGACGTTGCGGCCCCTAGGGCCCAGCGTCACCTTGACGGCGTCGGCGAGGCGGTTGACTCCGCGCTCCAGCGCCCGCCGCGCGTCCTCGTCGAACTCCAAGCTCTTGGCCATTGGGTACCTCAATACCTACGTGTTCTGGATGGGCTTCATGCCACCGCCCCGGGCTCGCCTGCTGGCAGCCCGGGGCGGTGCTGGACGCGCTGATGCGCGCCCATTGCTACTTCTCGATGATCGCGAGCACATCGCGGGCTGAGAGCACCAGGTACTCCTCGCCGCTGTACTTGACCTCGGTGCCGCCGTACTTGCTGTACAGCACGACGTCGCCGACGCTGACGTCCATGGGGACGCGCTTGGCGCCTGCATCATCGAACCGGCCGGGGCCAACCGCGAGGACTTCGCCCTCCTGGGGCTTCTCCTTTGCGGTGTCCGGGATAACCAGGCCAGAAGCGGTGGTCTGCTCGGCTTCGAGCGGGCGCACCACGATCCGGTCTTCGAGCGGCTTGAGAACAACCTTGGTGGCGGTCGTCACGATCTGACCTCCCCCTCCGGAAAGGGCTAGCAGAGAAATTATTAGAGAGGGCGACCATGGCGGCCTGTCGTCGCGGGTGCCAGACCAACCTCGTCGCATTAGCACTCTACACTGTCGAGTGCTAGTTCCGCACATTATCCGTACCGGACGACCGCGTCAACTCCGGCCCGCTGACCTGGCTACGCGGCGACGACCGCGGTCACCGGCATCGCGGAGTCGGCGGGGAAGTCGAGCGACGATGGTGGCACCTCCCGGGCCAGCAGCTGCGAGCCCAGCGCGGCGACCATAGCCCCGTTGTCCGTGCACAGCCCGGGCCTGGGCACGCGCAGCTTGATGCCCGCGGCCTCGCAGCGCTGCTGCGCGAGAGCCCGCAGCCGCGAGTTTGCCGCCACACCGCCGCCGATCACGAGCTGATCCACGCCGTTGGCCCGGCAGGCGTCCACCGCCTTGCGGGTCAGGACGTCGGTCACCGCCTCCTGGAACGAAGCGGCGACGTCCGCCACTGGCACCGCCAGCCCGGCCGCCTCGCGGGCCTCGACCCAGCGCGCCACCGCGGTCTTCAGCCCGGAGAACGAGAAATCGAAGGTGTGGTCGCGGTACTTGCTCCGGGGGAAGGCAACGGCGGCGGGATCGCCGTCCCTTGCCGCGGCGTCGATCGGCGGGCCGCCGGGGAACGGCAGGCCGAGCAGCCTGGCCACCTTGTCGTAGGCCTCGCCCGCCGCGTCGTCGATGGTGGCGCCCAGCGGGACGATCTCGCCGGGCAGGTCGGTGACGAGCAGCAGCGAGGAGTGGCCGCCGGAGACGAGCAGAGCGACCGCGGGAACCGGCAGCGCGCCGTGCTCGAGCTGGTCCACGGCGATGTGCGCGGCGAGGTGGTTGACCCCGTAGAGCGGCTTGCCGAGCGCGAGCGAGTAGGCCTTGGCCGCGCAGACCCCGACCAGCAGCGCCCCGGCCAGGCCGGGGCCGGCAGTGACCGCGATCGCGTCCACGTCGGCGAGCTTTGCCCCGGCCGTAGCCAGCGCCCGGTCCACGGCGGGGACCATGGCCTCCAGGTGCGCCCTGCTTGCCACCTCGGGCACCACGCCGCCGAACCTGGCGTGCTCGTCGACGCTCGAGGCGATCGCATCCGCGAGCAGTTCGTGCCCGCGGACCAGGCCTGCGCCGGTCTCGTCGCAGGACGTCTCGATGCCGAGCACAAGCGGGGCGGCCATCAGATGCCCACTTTCAGGTCGCGCCGCATTACCAGTGCGTCGGCACCGGATGGCTGGTAGTAGCCCTTCCGGATCCCGATCTGGCTGAACCCGTGCCTGCGGTACAGCCGCTGCGCCCGGGTATTGTCCGTACGCACCTCGAGGAAGACCTCGGTGCAGTCCCGCCGCGCCGCCTCGGTGAGCAGCGCCTCGAGCAGCGCAGAGCCGATTCCCTGACCCCAGCGGTCGGCGGCGACCGCCAGGGTGAGCACATCGGCCTGGGCCGCGGCCACCAGAAGCCCCGCGTAGCCGGAGATGACACCGCCGTCGTCGGCAACCAGGTAGTAGCGGCTGCGCGGCTGCTCAGCGAGCTCGCCCTCCAGCATCCGCCGTGACCACGCGTCCTCGCCGAACAGGTCGTGCTCGAGGAGCAGCACGGCGCCGAGATCGGCGGCCGTCATCGTGCGCAGCGTGCCCCTGCCCCCCACCGAGCTCCCCAGCCCTCTCCCCTCCCCCTTCATGCCGTCACCCGCTTCGGCTTGCCGGGCACCCTGGCATCGGGCCGGCGCAGGTACAGCGGCTCAGGAGGCGGGATGGGACGCCCCTCCGCCAGGCTCGCAGCCGCGATCTCGGCGAGGTGCGCGGCTTCGGGGTAGCGCGGCGGTATCAGGTCGGCGCTCAGCTCCGGGTAGAGCACCGGCCCCTCGCCCGCGACCGGGCATGACGTGGCGAGCTCTGCCGTGATCAGTTCCGCGGGGTGGCTGACCGCCGGGCCGCCGATGCGCCGCGCCTGGGCGTCATAGCGCGCCCAGTACACCTCCTTGCGGCGGGCGTCGGCGGCGACGATGAACTCGTGGCCCGCGGCCGCCGGGGCCGCTGCCCGCGCCATCACGTCAAGGGTGCACACACCGATGGCCGGAACGCCGAGCGCGCTGGCCAGGACCCGCGCCGTGACCAGCCCGGCCCGCAGCCCGGTGTACGGGCCGGGCCCCGTCCCGACAGCCACGGCGTCCAGGTCGGTGCGCGCCGCGCCGCCGTCCGCGAGCACCTTCTCGATCATCGCGGCGAGCAGCTCGCCGTGCCGGCGAGAACTCACCACGGCGTCGGCGGCGAGCACACGCGACCCGTCGTGCAGGGCGACCGTCACCGCGGGGGTGGCGGTATCGAAGGCGAGCAGCAGCACGGTTGACCAGCGTAGGTCACGCGGTGGCTTGGTTTGGCCGCACCGCTCAGCGAAGCGCGGCGATCGCCTCGTGCGCGGCCGCGAGCGCGCCGGCGCGCAGGGTGGCGTCCGGCACGGGACCGAAGCCGTGGCCGTGCTCCTGGCCCTGCATCGTGACAATGATCAGGGCGTTGTGGTCCCGCACCACCACGGTGACCTCGTCCGTGATGTCGCCGCCGCCCTGATGGAAGACCTGCAGCGCGGTGAACGCGGTGGTGCCCAGTCCCACCGCCTCGCCGATCTGAGCCTTCGGGGCCTTGGTCTTCTTCGCCGGGTGCTGCAGGTTCTTGAAGTCAGTGTCGAAGGCGTCGATGGCGCTGAACGTGGCGCTGCCGTCTCCACTGGCCAGCAGGCTCGGCGAGAACGCCTCGCCGGTCACCGAGAGCACCCGGAAGTCGGGCTTCGCGTCCAGCGTCCAGTAGCACTGGCTCTGGGTGGAACTCCCCAGGTCCTGGGAAACCCGGGCGACCTTGCCGGGGAGATACTGACCGATCGTCGTGGAGCTGACCATGCCGCAGGCGTTGGGGACGGAGCGGAACTCCCCGGGCTGGAACGTCGTCACGAGCCCGCTGCCCTTGGACGCCGACGCGGGCTTGCTCTGGAACGGCAGTTTCCCGAGAACCCCCAGCACCACCACGACCCCGACCACGACCACGAGGCCGGCGATGACGATCTCGCGGCGGGCCTTCCTTGCCCTGGCCGCCGCGGCCCTGCGGCTCCGCCTGCGTACCGGCGCCCCCCCACCTCCCCTTCCCCCTTCACTGGGCGCCCAGTCTTCGTCGGTGTCCTGCGGCCCGCTCCAGTTGCTGGGCGTGGACCCGGGCCGCACCGATGCGGTGCGGGCCGACCCTGCCCGGCCGGCCCGGGCGTCATCGGCCTCGGCAGGACGCGGCCGGCGCTCCCGGCCGCCGGGGCCGGTCGGATAGATGCCCAGCCCCGCCCAGGGCGGCGGATCGTCGTCAGCCTGGTCATCGAAGGCGTCGGGGTACGGCCGGCCGGATCGCTCGCCGCGACCGTGCCTTCCCTGGTCGTCCGATTGCCTAGACCGGCGGGGCGGAACCCCCTGAGCCACGGCGCGCCTCCGGAACGTATTCGTGCGTCTAGATGACGGCAGGCTGACGCGACCGCGGAGCTTGACGGCGCGAACGATGCTGCCGCCGGACAGAACGGAACTATAGAACGTCGGCGCCCTCGACTAGGGCCAGACGCGCGGATTCGGCCGTCTCCTCCCAGCGCCGGCCGCGAGCAGCGAGCCGGACCGTGCGTGGTTCGTCGGGTATCTCGGGGCCTGATTCCCCCTCATCGGACCCGGCGGCCGGCCGCTCCATCGTGATCGTTATCTCCAGGTAGCTGTCGGCCAAGTCCTCGACGAGACCCTCACCCCACTCGACCACGGTCACGGAGGCGTCCAGGTCGGCGTCCAGGTCGAGATCGTCGACCTCGGCCCGGCTGCCAAGCCGGTACGCATCCGCGTGCACCAGGGGCGGGCCGCTACCGTCGAGCGCCGGGTGCACCCGGGCGATCACGAACGTGGGCGAGGTCACCGGCCCGCGCACGCGCAGGCCTTGGCCGATCCCCTGCACGAGCGTGGTCTTGCCGGCGCCGAGCGGCCCCGTGAGCACGACGAGATCCCCGGGACGCAGCAGCGCCGCCAGCCGCTGCCCCAGGGCGCGCATTTCCGCGGCGGCGGGAACGGCAACTTCCGCCAGCATCGAGGTGTGTGCGGCCACGGCTATGCCATGCTCGCGCGCTGCGGCGTGCCCGCCACCCAGCGCGCGACCACGTCGCTGATCACACTGTTCACGAACTCGGGCCGCTCCAGGATGACCGCGTGGCCGGCACCCGGAACCCGGACCAGCTCCGCGCCGGCGATCTGCTCGGCCATTTCCTCGCTGTGCGCCAGCGGGACCAGCCGGTCGCTCTCACCGGCGATCACGGTCACCGGCACCTGGCCGAGGGTGGCAAGCGCTGCCTGCTCGTCGTGGCGCAGCAGCGCCAGGTAGAACGCGGCCACCACCCCGACGGGAGTGGCGCGGATGATCCGCTCGAGGAAGTCCACCACCGCCGGGCTGACCGATGGGTCGCCGAACGCCACGTAGCGCGTGCTGAGGAACGCCAGGTCGGCCGCTGCCTGACGGCCGCGCTCCACCAGGCTGGCGGCCGGGCCGCGGCTGACGCCGCGCAGCATCGGCGCCGCGGTCTGCCGGGCGATCGGGCGCAGCATGACGGGAATCCAGATCGTGGGGTCGACGCCGCCGGCCACGGTCGAAATCAGCACAACGCCGATCACCTTGGTGCCGAACAGCTCGGGGTGCTCGCGGGCGAGCGCCATGATCGTCATGCCGCCCATCGAGTGCCCGACGAGCACGACCGGAGAGTCGCCCGGGGCGGTCGCCTGCAGCACCGCGTGCAGGTCCTCGCCGAGCTGGGGAATCGTGCAGCTTTCCTGGCTGCAATCCCCGGACCGGCCGTGGCCCCGCTGATCCCAGAACACGCACCTGGCCGACCCGGCCAGATCCCGGCGCTGGTAGTGCCATACGTTCTGGGAGAGGGCGTAGCCGTGGCTGAAGATGATCGTGACCGGGGCGTCGTCCGGCCCGTTGATCTCGGCGTGCAGCGGCACGCCATCGTCCGCGAGCACGGTCAGCGGCCGGCCGTGCAGCTGGCCGAACGGCTCATCCGCCTCCGGATCGGGCCGCAGCCGCAGCCGCCCCACGGCGACCTTCTCGGCCGCGATGACGCCTCCGGCCCCCGCCGCCACCACCGCGCCCGCGGCCAGTCCGGCGAGGCCGGTGATCCGCCGCCAATTCGTCAACTAGCTCTCCAGGGGTGCCCGGGAAGCGCCCGGCGCCCCCGCAGATCCGGCCACGGCCGCGGCACCGGGCGCCGGGGGCGCACCGGGCACGAGGGCCTGGGCCGGATCCATGCTCTGTGTTACTCCAAGGTAGCTTTTGGGGAGGCGGCCGGCGAATCTCACCGCGATCTCGTACGACAGCGTGCCGAGCGCATCGGCCCACTCCTGCGCGGTCGGCTCGCCGGAGTCGCCTGGCCCGAACAGCACGACCTCGTCACCGGCTGCCACGGCCTCATCGCCGAAGTCGACGACGAACTGGTTCATGCAGACCGTGCCGGATATCGTCCACCGCCGCCCCCGGACGTGCACCTGCGCTGTGTTCGTCGCCAACCGCGGCACACCCTCGGCGTACCCGAGCGGCACCAGCCCGAGCGTGGCATCGCCGGCCGTGACGTAGCGGTGCCCGTAGGACACGCCGGTCCCGGCCGGTACACGCTTGGTCTGCACGAGCCGCGCCCTGACCGTCATCGCGGGGCGCAGCCAGGGCGGTAGCCACCCGCCTGGAAGCGTGGAGAGGCCGAAGACCCCGCCCCCGGGCCTCACCAGGTCAAAGCGGGCCTCTGGCAGGGTCAGCGTGGCCGGGGTGTTCGCGAGGTGCCGCACCTCGGGCCTGACCCCGGCGCGTTCCGCCACCGAAACCGCGTCGCGGAACGCCTCGAGCTGGGCGGCGATCGACGGATGCCCAGGTATGTCGGCGCAGGCAAAGTGCGACCAGATCCCCACGATGCGGACGTCGCCCGCGGCCTCGGCGGCCAGTCCGGCGGCCACCAGACCCGGCCAGTCGGCGGCGGTCGCGCCGCCCCGCGACATCCCGGTGTCCGCCTTGAGGTGCAGCCGGGCGGGCTTGCCGGCCCGCGACGCCGCGGCCGCGATCTGCGTGACCAGGTCAACCGAGCCCGCGGACAGGTCCACGTCGTGGCGGACGGCGTCCTCGTGCGGCGCGCCGGGCGCGGCGAGCAGGCACAGCACCGGCACGGTCAGCCCGGCTTGCCGGAGCGCCACCGCGTCGGCCACGTGCACGACCCCGAGCCAGCTCGCTCCGCCGTCAACGGCCGCCGTAGCCGCGGGGATCATGCCGTGGCCGTAGCCATCGGACTTGACCACCGCCATCACCTGCGCCCCGCCAACGTGCCTGGCCAGGGCGGAGACGTTGTCCTTGATCGCGCCCAGCTCGATGAGCGCCTCCGGGTGACCGTCCATGACCCCACAGTCTGCCAGCCCGCGGCAGGGGATAACGCCGAGGCAGAAGGGGAGGTGGGGCGGGACGGAACAGGGAGGCAGTTGTCGGACGTGGGCTTGAAATGGCCCGTAGGTGGGGCGGTGTGCGGGTCCGGCGGGACGTGGACTTGGAATGGCAAGTGTGTGGGGCGGCGCTAGCCGGGGCAACCGCGACGGCCGGCCGCAGGCCGGCCCGAGCGGATGCCGCCCGGGGGGTCTGGGGGGTAGTCCCCCCGAGGCAATACTGTATTTCACATGGTCGAACTCATTCCGCGGGAAGTACTCTTCGGCAATCCCGAGCGGGTTAGCCCCGCCATCTCTCCCGATGGCGCCCGGCTGGCGTGGATCGCGCCGCACGAAGGGGTCCTCAACGTCTGGGTCGCCCCGGCGAGCGCCGGCTCCGGGGTGGACTGGTCCGCGGCGCGGGTGGTCACCGACGACCAGGACCGCGGCATCCGCATGTTCGAGTGGGCCCACGATGCCCGGCACCTGCTGTATCTGCAGGACACCGGCGGAGACGAGAACTGGCGGCTGCACGACGTCGATCTCGAGACCATGGAGCGGCGCGACCTCACCCCGTTCGACGGCGTGCAGGCGCGGGTGGTCGCCATGGAGCGGAAGTTCCCGACCGACCTGCTGGTCGCGCTGAACCGCGACAACCCCGAACTGCACGACGTCTACAAGCTCGACCTCGTCACCGGCGAGCTGACCAAGGTGGTCGACAACCCCGGCTTCATCGGCTTTCTCGCCGACGCGGAGCTCGCGGTCAGGGCGACGATCGCCCCGCAGCCGGACGGAAGTCTCGTGCTGCTGGTGCGGGACAGCGCGGAAGCGGACTGGCGGCCGCTGCTGACCGTTCCCGCCGACGACGCGCTGACCAGCGACCCGATCGCGTTCAGCGAGGACGGCGGCTCGATTCTCGGCGTCAGCTCGGTCGGCGCGAACACCGGCAGGCTGGTCAGGATCGACGTGGCGACCGGCGCCGAGGAGGTGCTGGCAGCCGATCCGGAGGCCGACGTGAGCGACGTCAGGATCCAGCCGGACACCAGACAGCCGCAGATCGTGACCTTCGCCAAGGACAGGTCCGAGTACCTGGTGCTCGACCCCTCGGTCGCCGACGACGTGACCGCGATCCGGGCGCTGCACCCGGGAGATCCCGTGTTCACCGGCGCCGACGACTCCGACACGACGTGGCTCGTCGCGTTCACCAACGACTCTGGCCCGATCCCTTACTACGCCTACGACCGGGCCGACAAGGCCGGGCGCTTCCTGTTCGAGAACCGGCCCGCGCTGGCCCAGTACGAGCTCGCCTCGATGGAGCCGTTCTCGTTCACCGCCCGCGACGGCCTCACCGTGCACGGCTATGCCACGTTCCCGCCCGGTGCCGACCGCTCCGGCCTGCCCACCGTGATCGACGTGCACGGCGGCCCGTGGGCCAGGGACGCCTGGGGCTTCAATCCCGAGGCGCAGTGGCTGGCCAACCGCGGCTATCTCTGCGTTCAGGTCAACTACCGCGGCTCGACCGGCTACGGCAAGGCGTTCGTCAACGCCGGCGACCGCGAGTGGGGCGGCCGGATGCAGGACGACTTGACCGACGCCGTCGCGTTCGTCACCGGCCAGGGCTGGGCCGATCCCAAGCGGGTGGCCATCTACGGCGGCTCCTACGGCGGTTACGCGGCGCTGGCCGGCGCGACGTTCACCCCGGAGCTGTACTGCTGCGCCGTCGACATCGTCGGCCCGTCCAACCTGAAGACGCTGATCGAGACGATCCCGCCGTACTGGGCCCCGATGATCGCCCAGTTCCACCGCAGGGTCGGCGACCCGGCGACCGACGCCGACTTCCTGTGGTCCCGGTCCCCGCTGTCCCGGGTGAGCGAGATCAGGATTCCGCTGCTCATCGCCCAGGGAGCGAACGACCCGCGGGTAAAGCAGGCCGAGTCGGAGCAGATCGTGGCCGCGCTGAAGGAGGCCGGGATCGACTACGAGTACCTGCTGTTCCCGGACGAGGGCCACGGGTTCGCCAAGCCGGAGAACCGGCTGAAGTTCTACGCCGCTGCCGAACGGTTCCTGGCCCGTCACCTCGGCGGCCGGGCCGAAGAATAGAGCCTGTTACGCCACGCCCCCCGGTGCCTTGGCGGTCAGGATGCGCGGGCCATCCGGCGTGACCGCGACCGTGTGCTCCACGTGTGCGGCGCGGCTGCCGTCGGCGCTGCGCACGGTCCAGCCGTCGAGGTCGATACGGCAGACGTCGCTGCCGCCCGCCATGAACCACGGCTCGATGGCGATGACCATGCCGGGCACCAGCGGGTGGCCGCGCCCGGCGGTTCCCTCGTTGGGGATGTGCGGGTCTTCGTGCATGGCACGGCCCACGCCGTGCCCGCCGAAGTGCGGGCAGATCCCGTAGCTCGCGGCGCGGCCGACGGCGCCGATGGCCGCCGAGATGTCCCCGATCCGCGCGCCGGCGACCGCGGCGGCGATGCCCGCGCGCAGCGCGTCCTCGGTCACGCCGATCAGCCGGGCGTCGGCGGGGCGCGGCGGGCCGATCGTGAACGAGAACGCGGCGTCGGCGGTCCAGCCGTCCAGCACGGCCCCCGCGTCGACGCTGACCAGATCGCCCTCGTGCAGCTTGCGGCGGCCGGGGATGCCGTGCTGCGCGGCGTCGTTGACGGACACGCAGATCGCTGCGGGGTAAGGGACCGGCGCGGACTTGGGCTGGTAACCCAGGAACGGCGAGAAGGCCCCGGCGTCCGCCAGCACCCCGCGGGCGGCCTCGTCCAGTTCGGCCAGGCGCGTGCCCGGCGTCGCGATGGCCCGCGCCGCCGCCAGGATCCGCGCCACCACCTGCCCGGCGGCGCCGATCGCGTCGATCTCACCGGGCGTCTTGATCTCCACCACGTGGCACCTCCTGAACGCTCAGCCCCGCCGGCGGGCAGGTCGGCTCCCACAGCACGGGTACGCGCGCCCGCGCTCCTGGGCCTGCGCGGCCCGCGCGCCCAGACCCGCCGCGGCCCACGCGGTCTCGGTATAACTATACCGGTATTATAATGACGGCATGGTACGGCCACCGTTGAGCCCGCAGGAGCGCGCGCGTGGGCAGCGGCTCGGCAGGCTGCTGCGTGCGGCGCGCGGGCCGCGCAGCATGACCGAGGTCGCCGCCGCGTCCGGCGTGCCCATCGAGACCTTGCGCAAGATTGAGACCGGCCGGATCGCCACGCCCGCCTTCTTCACCGTTGCCGCGCTGGCCGAGGCGCTCGCGATCCCGCTGGACGACGTCGTCAGGCAGTCCGCCGACCCGCCCGGCGGTCCGTCCGCCGCGCTCACCGCGTGACAGCGGCCGGGCCGGCAGTGGTGGGACTGCCAGACCCGGCCGCTTGCGTAACGTTCCGGCCCTAACTCGGCATCGGCTGGACGCCGGCCAGGTCCTCGCGAGTGACCCGGACCATGATGAGGATCACGACGAGGGCCACCAGCATGATGCCCGCCGACACCACGAAGCCGCGGGAGAACCCGACCGACAGCGCGTGGTCGTAGATCGAGACCTGCGCCGCCTTCGCCTGCGCCGCCGTCACGTGCAGCGGGTGCCCGGCCTTTGCGGCAGCCGCTGCGGCCGAATGGGCCACGGTGGCGGCGTGCCTTGCCGTGTTGGCGACCACGGTCCAGGCCACGGTGCCCAGGATCGCGAGCCCGATCGCGCCGCCGACCTGCTGACCGACGTTGGGCAGGCTGGACGCCAGGCCCGCGTCCCGGTCGGCGACCTTGGACAACGCCACCAGCGTGGCCGGCATGAAGATCAGGCCCAGGCCGGCCGCTGTGACCAGCATCGGGCCGAGCAGGCCGCCGACGTACGTGCTGTGCTCGTTGATCCGGGACAGCCAGAACATCCCGCCGACGCTGATCACCGAGGCGACGATCAGCAGCGGCCGAGCCCCGATCCGCGGCACCAGCTGCGTGGACAGGCCCGCCATGGCCATGATCATCGCGACCATCGGCAGGTAGGAGACGCCGGTCCGCAGCGCGCTGTACCCCCACACGTGCTGCACGAACAGGGTCAGGAAGAAGAACATCCCGAACATGGCCGTGCCCACGCAGAGCAGCACCAGGTTGGCGGCGGTCCGGTCGCGGTTGCGGAAGATGCGCAGCGGCATCAGCGCGTACTTGCTGCGCGACTCGATGACGACGAACGTGGCCAGCAGCAACACGGCGGCGGACAGCGAGGCCAGCACCTTGGTGTCGCCCCAGTGCGAGACGCCGTTCGGGGTTGTGGCCGCTTCGGTCAGGCCGTAGACGAGCGCCACCAGGCCGAGCGTGCTGGTGATCGCGCCGGGCAGGTCGAACCGGCCCGGGCGGCGCTCCGACTCGGAGAGCGCCCGCGGGGCCAGCAGCGCGACGATGATCCCGATCGGGACGTTGACGAACAGCACCCAGCGCCAGGACACGTACGTGGTCAGGATGCCGCCGGCCAGCAGGCCCACCGCGGCGCCGCCGATGGACATGGCGGCGTAGACGCCCATGGCCCTGTTGCGCTCCGACCCTTCCGGGAAGTTGGTCGTGACCAGCGACAACGCGGTCGGTGCCACGATCGCGCCGCCGACGCCCTGCAGCGCGCGGGCGGAAAGCAGCCACGCCTGTGAGGTGGCGAACCCGCCGAGCAGCGAGGCCAGGGAGAACAGGATGATCCCGGCGATGAACACCCGGCGCCGGCCGAGGATGTCGCCGGCCCGGCCGCCGAGCAGCAGCAGGCCGCCGAAGGTCAGCGCGTAGGCGTTCACCACCCACTCAAGGCCGTCGCCGGAGAACCCGAGCGCGGTCTGGATGTGCGGCAGCGCGACGTTCACGATCGTGGCGTCGAGCACCACCATGAGCTGGGCAGTGGCGATGACAGCGAGCGCCAGGCCAAGGCGGCGATTCCCGCCGGTAGCCTGGCCGTCGCGGCCGGCAACAACACCAGGCGCCGCCCGGCTGCCGGTATCGGGCTGTGCGGTGGACATGACAGTCTCCTTGCTGAGCGCGGTTGGCAGGCGTCCCGGCGCGGCGCGGCGAGACGTTCGACGTTTTTTGGTTTGAGGGAAGGCTTCAGCCAGGCACGTGCCGTCGGTCTATGTCCGGCGGCGGCTCCGCTGGCCGCGGGGTTCGCGGCTAACCGGTCAGCCGCCCGGCTGCGCGGTGACTAGGGTCTCGCTCACCTCCCCCGCACGCTGTCCCCTGGTCGTCGGCGGGGTAGTGGTGCTCCCGTCATCCGCGCCGCTTTCGGCGCGGATCATCTTGCGGGTCAGTGCCAGCAAGCAGACGCGCTCCTCGTCGTCGAGGTTGCGCCACGGCATGCGGGCCATGAACTCCTGCTGCACCTGCTCACGCAGGGCCTGGCCGGCCGCTGTGAGCACGAGGTTCTTGATCCGGCGGTCCACCGTGCTGGCTTCCCGCTGGGCCAGCCCGCGCTTTTCGAGCAGGTCAGCGATTGCGGTCACGAATGAGGGATCGCAGTGCATCAGCTTGCCGAGGTCCCGCATGGCCATGGGGGACGCTAGCGCCTGCAAGGCCTTGACGCAGAAGCCCGGAACGCCGAACGCCTGCCCAAGCTGTTCGACCTTGCCGATCACACCCTCGACCAGCTCGCCCATCGCCTCGAAGATCTCCGAGTCGAGCTGATCGGTTCCGGATGGCGTTCCCATGTCACCTCCTCGGCTTGCGTCGCACCGTGTTCCCGGGCGAAAGCCCGAGTCACTCAATAGTTGAGTAGCTCAACCATAGACCGGCTCGAGTGAGCAAGTCAATCTTTTATTAACTCAACTAATGTGGTCCACGCCACACTGGCCGCCGGGCTGCCGTCAGCCCATCCGTACTCGCCGACCGGCCCGCCGCACCGCCGTCGGCCGCACCGGCCCGCCGCACCGCCGTCGGCCGCACCGGCCCGCCGCACCGCCGTCGGCCGCACCGGCCCGCCGCACCGCCGTCGGCCGCACACCCGCACTCGCCGCACCAGCCCGCCGACCCGCCTTCCGCCGCGACCACCCCTCTCTTACTACCCTCCGTAGCCGAACCCGCCGCACTCGATCACATTGCGCCACACCCTGGCGCACCAACCTGGCTGGATCGCCTGGTTTTTCATGATCGTGGTAGATAACGACCAGGTAGCGAACAAAACCCACCACAATCATGGAACGGCGCGCTCCCGGGGTGGCGGGTTAGTGAGCCTCGACGGTGCGGATCGCGGCGGGCAGCGCGGTGATGATGTCCTCGGAGCCGATCGGCGCGCCCTCGGCGGCCAGCCGGGCGGCGATGCCGTGCAGGTACGCGGCGGCGGCGGCCGCGCGCGCCGGGTCGAGGCCCTGCGCGAGCAGCGAGCCTGCCAGCCCGGACAGCACATCACCCGAACCTGCGGTCGCCAGCCAGCTGGTGCCGGTGGGGTTCACCAGCACCTCCTGGCCCGGGTCCGGAGAAGCGATCACTGTGGTCGATCCCTTGAGCAGCACGGTGCAGCCGAGCTCCGCGGCGGCCTGAGTGACGAAGTGGAGCCTGCGCGCTTCGATGTCGGCCCGGTCAGCGCCGAGCAGCCGCGACAGCTCGCCCGCGTGCGGCGTGAGCAGGGTGAGCGCCGAACGCGGCAGCAGATCACGGTGCGCGGCCAGCAAGGTGATCCCGTCGGCGTCGACGAGCACCGGGAGATCGGTCGCGAGCACGGCGCTCAGCAGGCTGAGCGAGGCATCGCCGGTCCCCATGCCCGGGCCCGCCGTCCAGGCTTGGACCCGGCCGGCCTGCTCGATCGCCGCCCCGCTCTGCTGGCCCGCGTGCGCGGTCGTGAGCACCGCTTCCGGCCAGCGCTGCCTGACCAAACCCACCGGGATCTCCGACGACACCAGCCGGACCATCCCGGCCCCGCCGCGGATTGCGCCGCCGACGGCCAGCGTCGCGGCACCGGTGAACCGGTCGCTGCCGGCCACGATCCCCAGCACGCCGCGCCGGTACTTGTCCGACTCAGCCGTCGGGCGCGGCAGCCATTCCGCGATGTCGGCAGCCTGTGCCGCGGCCACGTCGGGCGGGCCCAGGTAGGGGCCGAGCCCGATGTCGACGAACTCGACGACTCCGGCGTGCGAGGCTCCGGGGTCGATCAGCAGGCCAGGCTTGAGGGTTCCGAACGTGACCGTGACGTCGGCCGTCACGGCGGCGCCCGCCACCTCGCCGGTGTCGGCATCGATTCCGCTGGGCAGGTCGACCGCCACCACCGGGCCCGGTGCCCGCTCCGCCGAGGCTGCCAGTGAGGCGGCGGGCTCACGCAGGCCGCCGTGCCCCCCGATGCCGAGCAGCCCGTCGATGACCAGATCGGCCGCTGCGATCGCGCGGTCGGCCGCCGTCCGCCCGTCGGGATCGGCCGCCTCGATCACCCGCCCGCCGGAGCCGCGCAGCGCCGCGGCACCGGCCTCGTGCACGCGTGCGGCGGCGGCGACCGCCGCGACCACAGCGCCGCGGGCAGCCAGCCGCGCGCCGGCGTAAAGGGCGTCGCCGCCGTTGTCTCCGCTGCCTGTCAGCACCACGACGCGGGACCCGTAGACGGCGGGCAGCAGGCGGATGCACACCGACGCCAGGCCCGCCGCGGCGCGCTGCATCAGCGCGCCTTCCGGCACCGTGGCCATCAGCGCTCTCTCGGCCGCCCGGACCGCGGCGACGTGGTGAGCGTTCCTCATGCCAGGCCCCTTGCCGACCTCTTTTGTTCGCGCTGGGCGAACAAGAGGTCAGCCCGCGGCAGTGCCATTGGGCGGCTCTGCGCCGCCGGTGCCATTCGGCGGCCCTGCGCCACCGATGCCATTCGGCGGGCCTGCGCCGCCGGTCCCATTGGGCAGGCCTGGGCCGCCGGTGAGATGTCCGCGATGTCGACGCCGATGCCCACGATCATGTGCCAAGCCTGCCACGCCGCCCGGAAAGGCCCGCGGCCGCCGTGGCGCGGCATGCCGCGCCACGGCGCATGAATCAGCCCGCGCTGGCCTCCTGGCCTGCCGCTACCGGCAGATCCTGTTGCGTGGCGCGCTCGCGCATAGCCTCGACCTGCCGCGGCCGGATCTGCCGCACCGTGCTGGTCGCCTGCAGCAGGCTTGGGGTGCGCACGGCGCTCGGACGCGCGGCGCTCGGGCGCACGCTGCTCGGGCGCGCGGTGCCGACCATGGCCGCCGGCATCTCACCGGACCACAGATCGGGCAGGCGGTGCCGGACTGCGAACGATGCGGCCTCGAGCCGGGAGTGCACCCCGAGCTTGGTAAGCACCGACTGCAGGTGCGTGCGCACCGTCGTACGCGAGACGCCGAGCAGATCGACCATGGCCGCCGTGTCAAAGCCCTCCACCAGCATCATGAGGCATTCCCGCTCACGGCTGGTCAAGTGCGAGGCCATCCGGAGCTCCAGGTTGGGCTCTGCGGAGCGCCGCGCTGACGGAGCATCGGGAACGTCGATCACGGTCTCGCCGTCCAGCACGCGCTCGAGCGCGGAGACGAGCGCGCCGAGCCCGCGGGACTGGTGCAGATAACCGGTTGCTCCCGCGCGAAGCGCCCTGCCGACTGCGTCACTGCGCGGACTCGCGCCGAGCACGATGACGCTGGTGCCCGCGCAGGCGGCGAGGATGTTGCGGATGGTCTCTGCGTCTTCGCCCTCCGGCGCGTTGTGATCGATCAGACAGGCATCCGGCTGATGGACACTCACGAGAGTGACCATCGCGGCGGCGCTGCGGGCCACCCCGCACACAATGTGCCCGTGCTGGCTGAGCACCGTCGAAAGCGCGTCGAGGAACACAACGTGGTCGTCGCCCAGCACTACAGTGGCCATCCGGTCACTCCCCCATCTCAGTGCCTGCCGAGACGGCCGCAGGCTTGCCCCGGCCCGCGACATCCCGGCAATGGTCACACCCGTCGAACAACGCGCTCATGCGTTCTCCCCCCCGGCCGGCGGAACCTCGTGGCAGCTCGATCGCTGATCTGGAGTTTCCAGGTCGGTTATGTTGGCATATCTGGGCTTAAGGACGCCCGAACGCCGATCGCTGCCGACTTTAGAGACAACGGCCCGGCGGCCTTCCCGGTTGAACCAGCCCACGATTGAAGACGCGTGCGCCCCGGCGCACGTTTACAGGAAGTTACGACGATGTGCCGTTGTGATCGGAAAATTACTACTAGTGACGGCCGACAGGGCTACGGGAAGTTGCCGGCTCGGCCAGGCCAGCCGGCGCATACGCGGTGGTGAGTGCGGCGCGCAGGGCCGGCTCACCGTACTGGTCGGCCACCCGGGCGCGCGCGACGGCGGCCATACGGGCGGCTGCCTCAGGCGAATCGAGCAGGTGACGAACGGCCGCGGCCAGCTGGCTCGGCCGGCGCGGCGGGACCAGCAGACCGGTCGCCCCCGGTATGACCAGGTCGGGAACCGCGTTGACGGCAGTCGCGACCACCGGGACGCCGCAGATCATCGCCTCGACGATCACGGTTGGCAGCCCCTCGTAACGGCTGGGCATGGCAAAAACGTCGAGTGCGGGAAGCACATCAAGCACGTCCGTGCGCTCGCCCGCCAGGACCACGCGCACGCCGGGTGGCAGGCTGGCGGCCTGCCGAGCGACGCGATCGGCCAGTTCGCCGCCGCCGATCCAAATGCCGATCACGCCGGGGCGGCCGATCTCCCGCATCGCGGCGATGAAATCCTCGGGCGCCTTCTGGTAGGTGAGCCGGCCGACCGCGCCCACGACCGAGGCGTCCTCGGGCAGGCCGAGCACGACGCGGGCACGCTTGCGTGCCTCCGGCAGCCCGGCATTCATGCTCGCCCGCAGCCGCTCCGGCCCGTCGACCGCAACGCCGATCGTGGCGACCCGTTCCGGCGCGATCAGCTCGCGCTGCACCGCCTCGGCCGCCACCGCGCTGCCTACGCAAAGCGCCATGTCGGTGATCCGGCCGAGCCGGCGCTCGATCGCCACGTAGGCCGCGCGCCGGACCGGGGACTGGAACTGGTGGAACGGGAAGCCGTGGTACGTGTGCACAACCCTGGGCACGCGGGCCCGGCGGGCGGCTATGCGGCCGATCGCGCCCGCCTTGGCGCAGTGGGTGTGCACCACGTCGAAATCCCGCTCCCGGAAGATCGACTCCAGCCTGCCGGTTGCCAGCAGATCGCTGCGCGGGGCGATCACCTCGCGGAGCAGGGGCTCGACGAGCACCTCGATGCCGGAGGCGGCGGCCTCCTCGATCAGCCGTCCCCCGCTGCCGGTCACGATCGTGGGCGTCACGACCTCGGGGTCCAGCACCTGGGCGCCGCGCAGGGCGAGCACACCTGCTCCGCCTTCGAGCCTGGTGATTACCGTCGCGACCCGCAGCGCACGGCTCCCCGCACCCACTTCCCCATCCCCCTTCACGGGCTCGGGTGCCGCCCGGCCTTGATCCGCCTGCCCTGCCCTCTTCGCTGTCCCTCCGGCACGGGCAGGGTGGCCGATCATCGTCGGCCCGGGCCCGTCGGGCGGAACGGGACCGTTGTCGACCCGCCGATGATCCCGTTGCGCTCGGGAGGTGGCCGCAGGCCCGCCGCCCGGGCGACCCGGACCGCCTCTAGCCTGCTGTGCACGTCCAGCTTGTTGAAGATGCTGCGGGTGTGGGTGCGGACCGTATCGGTGGAAATTAGCAGCTCCTCGGCGATCTGCCGACCGCGCTTGCCTTCCGCCATGCTCGCGAGCACGTCCCGCTCCCGCGGGCTCAGCACGTCGAGCGGGTCCCCCGCCTCCTTTGCCTTGCGGACGTCTTCGCGCAGCTCACGCAGGATCTCGCCGAGCATCTCCGGCGGGAACCAGGAATGACCCTGGCAGACGCCGCGCAGCACAGTCTCCAGATCGTCGGCGCCCTGCTCCTTGGACACCCAGGCATCCGCCCCTGCCCTGGCGGCGTCCACCGCGTGGGCCACGTCATGATCGCCGCTGACCACCACCACGTGGGCACTCGGCCACGCCGCCTTGAGCCGGGTCAGCACCTCGCCGACCGCAAAGCCGAGCGGTTCAACCTCGATCAGGATGACGTCCGGCCGCAGCCAGCGGACCACCTCGGGCAGCTGCGGGTCATCGGTGCTGCAGCACCCGGCCACCCAGAGGTCGGGCGCGGTGGACAGGCGGGACGCGAGCGCCTCTGTCACCATCCTGTAGTCGTCTACAAGAAGCAGTCGCCGCACGTCCACTACTCCACTGTGCCGGGACCGCGTTGCATTGTCCTCATACATATGAATGAGTAATCCTCCTCCTGATAAGGGGGAGTGAACCCCGGCGTCTAACCCTGGCTACCTGGCGTGCGTAATCAACTACTCTGCGGATGCCGCAGGCTGCACGGCATGGCCGGGCAGGCCTGCTTGCGGCGTGGTCAGGGCGCGCTATTCGGGCAGCCCTGGGTAATGATGCTGTCCTCGGCTGACCAGTAGCTCGGGAGCGAGCTGTACGGATTTCCGCCGGTTCCGTCGGTCACGTACACGTAGCCGGCGTTCCGGGTTTTGGACAGGTTGATCGCGCTGCTGACCTGTGACCCCGAGGTGGCGTAGATGGTGTTGGCGAACCGGTCGGACTTGTACGACATGGCCCAGCTGGGCACGTCGATGTTGTGGTATTCGGCGTACGAACCCTCGAACGCCATCACCACGTTGCTGACCGACATGTAGCTGGGATCCGGATACGCTCCCGGGTTGATCCAGATCGACGTCCCTGGATCAAAGCCGCGAATGTAACGCGCCAGTTTCCGGTAGTAGGGAAGCTGGCTGGTGATGCCCTTGACCTCGTCAAGGAACATGTCGGTGACGCCGTACCAGGCCTTGTAATGCCGGACGTCCGCTTCGATCTGCGAAAGCGGCCGGCTCCCGTAGCCCGTCGACGAATAGCCGAGGATCGTCACGCCGGCGGCCCGTTCCTTTCTGACAATGCTCTGAAAGTGGCCCACGGGGCTGCTGCCCGCCCCGAGCCCTGAGATGTCCAGGATCATGTAACTGGGCACGGGCTTGGTGTCGGCCGCCTGCTGCCAGATTCCCGACGCGTAGAAAAACGCCGGCACAAAGGCACGCTGCGGATGGCAGCTGGTGCTCGGTGTGATGGCGACCTTGTTCTGCGTGGTCAGCTTCGCGGTAATGCCGGCTGCGACACCGAGCACCAGGATGGCCACGATCACCACGACCGTCACCGGCCTGGTGATCCACGCAAGGTTGCTCCGCTGACTGCCCCGGCGTTGGGGGGTTGTAGACATATCTGCATCAGCCCTGATCGGCAGTTCTTATGAGTATTAACGAAGCCACGGTGACTCCGGTTGAAGTCCCCCGGCAGGAAGGCCGTCGTACGGGTTGGCCCCGGCGCGGTCGGTGATGTACACGCTGCCCGCCCGGCGCCGCATCGCCAGCAGAAACGCGTGGTCGTAGTTCTCCCGCGGCACCGCGTAGACGACATGGTAGAACTTGTCAGCCGGCCGGGACCGCGTCCACCGTGGCACGGCGAGCCGGAGGTAGGACCGCCACGGGCCTTCGAAGGTGCCGAGCAGGTTGGCGTGCTCGGCGTAGGCCTCGAGCGGGTGCGCGCCATGGTTGAACATCACCATCCGGGCGCCGGTGTAGCGGGCATCCCGGGACAGCCCGGCGTAATAGTCGAGATGCTCGGCGGTGATGGAGACCCGGTCGAAGCAGACCCCGGCCACGTTGTACCACTTCAGAAAAGACTCGAGCTCGGTCAGCGCCTCCCGGGGGTTGCGCTGGCCGTAGTTGGTGTCCACGTACCCGGCGATCGCCACCCCGGCCCGGCGCAGCCGGTCGAGCGCGTGAGCATAGGCGGGGTCCGGCCCGGTGCCCGGGCCGTTGGCCACGTTGAGTATGACCAGCCGCACCTGCGGGCCGTGCTGCGCAAGCGTTTCCCAGTCGGACGGCTTGAGGTCCGGGCGGAAGTACGCGGGCACCACCAGCTGGGGCGTGTCCAGCTGCATGCGGTCAGTGTGGCGCCGGCGCACCGATTGCCTCCCACAGGTCGTCGAGCGAGGCCGCGAGGCCCCGGTGCGGCCGCCAGCCAAGGTCCAGGCGGGCCAGGCCGATGTCGGCTTCCTGCCAGTCCAGGTCGCCGGATCGCGCCGAGCCCGCCGAGTCCTCGTGCACCGGGCCGGCGTACCCGGTGATCGCGACGAGTTCCTTCACCAGCGTCCGGGTCGGCACCCCGGCGCCGCTTCCGATGTTGAGCACGCTGTGCGGCAGCGCGGGCACGGCGGCGGCGGCAAGCACGGCGGTGGCGACGTCCCGGGCGTCGACGAAGTCACGAACCGCGTCCAGGGGGCCGAGCCGCACCTCTGCGTCACCGGCCAGGGCCCGGCGCAGCTGCGCGGCCACCCTGCCGGGCAGGCCGGTTTCCGGCGCCCCGGCACCGACCGGGTTGAACACCCGCAGCACCACGGCATCGAGCCCGGACGCCCGGCCCAGCTCGACCAGCCGGGTGCCGCCCAGCTTGGTTGCCCCGTAGGGCGCGCCGGGCCGTGGCGGCGCCGACTCGGCCAGCGGCACGCCGGGCTCGGCACCCCCGTACTCGGCCGCCGAGCCGAGGTGAACGAGCCTGGCCGGCATCCCGGCCAGCAGCATCGCCCGTACCAGCGTGTAGGTGCCGGTTATGTTGGCGGCGGCCAGCACGTCCGGGCCGCCCACCGTGAGCCCGGCACAGTTGGCGATCGCGTCGGGCGCTACCGCAGCGATGACGTCGGCGACCCGGGCCGGGCCATCCCCCGCCAAGTCCAGGCGCTGGTGCCCGGGCGAGCCGGGCAGCGCGGCCCGGCCCGCGGTGACGACCTCCACACCCGCCGCAGCGGCCTGGCGCCACACGTGACCGCCGAGAAACCCGCTCGCGCCGAGGATCAGCAGCCGCATGACTCGCGCTCTGCGCAGCAGCTCACTGGTGATACTCACCTGTCTTGAACCGGGCCAGGTTCGCCGGGTCGCGGAACCATTCGATGGTCTCGGCCAGGCCCTCATCCCTGGTGTACTGAGGCCGCCACCCAGTGCGCTCGCGCAGCTTCGTCGCGTCGCATACCAGCCGCATCACCTCAGAGTCCTTGGGACGCAGCCGCTTCGGGTCTTCCACGATATCCGCCTCGACCCCCATAAGTCTGGCGATATCTTCCGCGAGCTTGCCGATCGCGATGTCGTCGCCGGGGCCGCAGTTGAACAGCTCGCCAATCACCGCCGACGCCGGGGCCTCGCCGAGTGTCATGAACGCCCCGGCGGTGTCCAGGACGTAGGAGAAGTCGCGGGTCGGGTCGAGTGCGCCCAGCATCAGCTGCTTGGAACCGCTCGCGAGCTGGGTGATGATCTGCGGGATCACCGCGCGGGTGGACTGGCGCGGGCCGAAGGTGTTGAACGGCCGCAGCGTGACCACGGGCAGCCCGAAGCTCAGGTGGTAGGACTCGGCCAGCTTGTCGGCGGCCGTCTTTGACGCCGCGTAAGGCGACTGAGACTGCAGCGGGTGCGACTCGCTGATCGGAACCGTGCGCGCGGTGCCGTACGTCTCGCTGGTCGAGGTGTGCACCATCCGCGGGGTCCGGCAGGAGCGCACGGCCTCGAGCACGTGCATGGTGCCGATCGTGTTGGTGTCGATGAACGACCGCGGCGCGCTGTAGGAGTACGGGACCGAGCCGATGGCGGCGAGGTGATAGACGGCCGAGGCGCCCTCCACGAGCTGAAGCACGGTGGCCGGGTCGCGCACATCCCCGAACACCACGTCAACCTGGTCGATGATCTCTGGATCCAGCGTCTCCAGCCACGCAGTAGAACTCCACATGTTGTAGAGGACCATGGCCCTGACCCGGTAGCCGCGCCGCACCAGTCCCTCCACGAGGTGGGAGCCGATGAATCCCTCGGCCCCGGTGACCGCAGCGATATCCGTCATGGGTGTTTCCTTCCGAATCTGTATTACGAACGTCGCAATCAGCCGCGCGCTGCGGCCTTCTGCTTAATAGGCGTGGCGCACCGCCCTCCCCAGCACGACGAGCGCGAACCCGCCCACGACGACGAGCAGCTCCACGCACGCCACGATCTGCGCGGTCACGCCGAGGCCGCGGAAACTGATCTCGAAGGCGAGGGCCACGGCGCAGGCGACGAGCGGGAAGATGCGCGAGCCGAGCGCTTGCAGCGTCAGCGCGATGAACATGGCCGCGCCCAGCGCCCCATACGCCACGAGCTGCGGCAGGAACGTCAGGTTCGGGTGAAGCAGCCCGGTCTTGCTCGCGATTGCGGCCGCCATGAGGGTCAGCACCGCGGCTGCGGCCATGTACTGGAGCACCGCCGCCACCAGGATCAGCCGCGCGCGGGTGCCGAATCCGCGCATCTCCCTGGTCGTGCGCAGCAGCCGCTGCGAGCGGCGCCGGTACCAGAGCAAGCTCACCTCGGCTGCGCCCATGCTGAGGGAGAGCGGCAGCCCGGCAAGCAGCGCCGCGTAGTTGATGCCGCCGTGGCCATGCGGGCCCGCGGCAACGGGGAAGATCAGCAGGCCGGCCGCCACGAGCCCGAAACCGACAGCGGGCAGTGTGCCCAGCCACTCCTGCCGGTCGAACAGCGCGCCGGTCCTCGGGCCGGTTCGGTGCGTGAAGATCAAGGCGAGCGCCAAGGCCAGCAGCGGGGTGGTTGCCATCGTTCCCCACGCCACGTGCTGCAGGTAGACAGGCCTGCCCAGGGCCAGGAACGCGGCGCTGTACAGCACGCCAGGAGCGAGCGCCACCAGGAGCCACGCCTCGGCGCCGAGCACCATCAAGGTGCCGGCGCCGAGCATGTAGATGCCCTCGCCGAGGCCGAACAGGAGCGCTGACGGCGGTGCGTGCACCAGGCGGCCGGTCACGGCCAGGGCTGCGGCCACCACCAGCAGGCCGCCCGCCAGGGCGACTCGCAGCACCCGCCGCGTCTGGTCCATGTCGGTTGTGCGGCCGAGCCTGATGTAGCCCAGGTAGGCGAGCCCCTGGCCCATCGACCATGCCGCGAGCAGCGCCACGATCAGCGCGATCTCCACGCCGGGGCCGATGAGCAGGCCGACAGCGGCCGGGAAGCAGACTCCGGGCAGGGCGTAGAGCAGGCCGTGCAGCAATGGCCGGAGCTTGCCGCTGGCCGCCCACGGATCCGTCGGCGCTTCCGGCTCGGCGGGCTGGCGCTTCACCCGGAAGTACATGTCCTGGGCCAGCGCAAACACGTCGGGATAGCCGTAGCGCCGCTTGGCCATCTGATCGCCCAGGCCCTCGAACTCGAGCGCGCTGGCGATCTCCAGCGGATCGACGGCGGACGCGCACACCGCCGAGAACTGCTCGCAGAGCGCCGCCACGGTACGCGGCACCCGGTGGTGCTGCCCATTGGCCGGGGCCGCCGGGCGCTGCGCCTCGGCGGGGGCGGCCAGCCGTGACCGAGACATCGGCTCGTGCCCGTTGTTAACGCTCATGCCGTGCTTCCGATCACCCTGCGGCCTCGAGCAGTTCGGTCTGCTCGTCTCGCCCAGGCAGCGCGGACACCGTCAGGTCGTCCGACTCGTCCGCGAGCTCCGCGTTCGGCAGCTCGAGGCCGGTGCCGACGAACATGTAGATCTCGTCGAAGGCGCTGATCGCGCGGTCGACAGTGAAGTACTCCAGCGCCCGCATCCGCGCCGCTGCGCCGAGCTTCCGCCGCAGGCCCGAATCACGCAGCAGGCTCAGGCAGGACTGCGCCAGGGCCTCGGGGTTGCGCGGGGGGACGATCATGCCGGTGTCGGCGACCGCCTCGGTGACGCCGCCGACGTCGGTGGCCACGCACGGCCGCCCGCAGGTCATCGCCTCGATGAGGGTGTACGGGAAGCCCTCGGAGATACTGCAGAGCACCACAATCTGCCCGGAGTCGTACGCGTCGCGGATCTTCTCCACCCGGCCCTCGAACGTCGCGACGCCCTCGAGGCCGAGATCGGCCGCGAGCGCCTTGCAGCGTTCCAGGTAGGCCTCCTGGCCCTGCGGGGGCGAACCGAACATCCGCAGCTTCGCCTCCGGCATCTCCCGGCGCACGAGCGCGAACGCGAGCAGCAGCGTTTCCAGGTCCTTCACCGGGTCGACGCGGCCGGCCCACGAGATCGTCGGGACGTCAGGCTCGCTCTGGCTGGCCGGGAAGTCGGCGGGATCCACGCCGTTGTACACCGTGCGCACCTTGGACAGGTCGGCGCCGAGCTGCTCCTCCCAGCGCTTGTTGTAGACGTTGCCCGGTGTGATCAGCTCGGCCTCCCTGTAGCCGAGCGAGCACATGCGGCGCAGGAACCGCAGGTGCAGGGCGCGCACCGGCCAGCGGAACGGGACGTCGCGGCTGTGCAGGTACTGCTCCCGCATGTAGATGCCGTGCTCGGTGACCACCATCGGCGTGCCGTATCGCCACTTGGCGGCCAGCGCGGGCAGCGCGCCCAGACCATTGGTCACCGCGTGCGCGACGTCGGCCCGCACCGGCGGGTACGACAGCGGCCGCAGCGAGTGCTCGAGCAGCTGCATCGCGGTCACCGCGTCGTGCAGCGAGGGCATCGCCTCGGTCGAGTCGAGCCGCCAGTCCCGCCACGTCTCGCTGAGCAGCCGCACGGCCCAGTTGCTGGACAGGCTGGCGCTGAGGTTCTCGGTCTGGGCGAACTCGAATACCTCCCGTAGCACATCGCCAAAGCGATCCTGCGCCTCGGAGGGCGAGGCGAGCAGAATATCGATCAGCTCGGGGAGCGCGGGGCAGGGTACCGACCGGGCCCGCCTGCCGCGCCGGTGGGCGGGCGGGGGGCCCCAGAGCGGCATGCTCTGCACCGAGACGACGTTGTCCGGCAGCGACCACCGAACCGGCTCGGCACCCGTCGCGGTCAGGGCAACCAGCGAGAAGTCATAGTCCGGCATTCCGCGGACAAGCTGGTCACACCAGACGCTGACCCCACCGAACTGGTGCGGGTAGGTGCCTTCTCCGATTAGTGCGACATCCATGTAGTTCTGTCACCTGACTTGAGGTTGTGTACTCCTGTCTTGTGCGCGGGGAGGGGTAGCAAGCTCTCCTTAGCTGCCTTCCTTGTCAGCCTGTGCCTTTGTTGCTCACAGCAGCCGGGTCTGCCTACCGGGACGCGGCCGCCGGCCTGCGGCGCGCGACCTTCCGCTGTGCCCGGGACGGCCGGGCCTCGAGGATCTTCTCGTAGAGGTCGTCAATCCGGCTGACCACGGACTCGATGCCGTACCGGGCGAACACCTTGTTGTCTGCCACGCGCGGCCTTGGGCCGGTGTCGAACTCCTTGCGGATCTCGTCCCGCAGTGCATCCGGGGTGCCCGCCACCATGCGGGCCCGCTCGGTCTGAATGCCGTCAAGGGCGGGGCAGGTCGTGTACAGCACGGGCAGGCCGCTGGCCAGCGCCTCGAGCACGGACAGCCCGAAGGTCTCCTGCAGTGAGGCGGCCACGTACAGGTCGAAGGCGGCCAGCATCGCGGTGGTGTCGGACTGGTAGCCGCCGAAGATCACGTGCTCGGTCACGCCGAGCCGCTTGGCCGCAGCCTCGAGCCTCGGCTGGTCCTCGCCACGCCCGATCACCAGGATCTTGCACTTCTCGCCGAGCATCGGCGCGGCCGCTTCCATGGTCAGGTCGACCCGCTTGTTCGGGTCCAGCCGGCCGAGCGCACCGATCACGTAGGTCTGCGGGGAAATGCCGAACTGCGCCCGGACCCGCTCTCGCGCTTCGGCATCAAAGCCAAGTTCATCGGTGTCCACACCGTTCGGGATGATGGTGACCTTGCCGGGCCGCACGCCCCAGCGCACCAGGCGGTCCTTGACGATGTCGGAGACGGCGATCGTGGCGTCGGAAAACATCTCGGAGCTGAGGTACAGCGCCCGGACTCCCCTGGTCATCTTGCGCCGCTCGATGTGCGTCTCGCCGATCGAGTGCTCCGTGGTCAGCACCACCGGCGTACCGGCCAGCCGGGCCGCAGGGCGGGCGTAGATCTGCGCCCGGTACAGGTGCGCGTGCACCACGTCGTACTGGCCGTCCTTGATCAGCTTGCGCAGCCGCATCAGCGCGGGCAGCTCTGTGTTGCGCTGCATGCCGATGTTGCGGACTGTGGTCCCCTGCGCCGTGATCAAGTCGGCGACCGGGCCCGGGTTGTAGAGCGTCACGACGTCCGATTCGTGCCGGGTGCGCCGCAGGATCATGGCGAGCTGCAGCTCAGCGCCGCCCGCATCGAGACCGGTGATGACGTGAAGCACTTTCATAACATCTCCTCCTTAGCTGGTGGCTCGGGACGTTTGTCCCGCCGAGCCGCCAGGCGGGGGGTTCTCGGGAATTTGTCCCCCCGGGCGGGAACGCATCGCGATACGGCCCCGGTAGAGCAGCCGCTTGACCGTCATCCGCCTCGCATCGTCCTGCTCGCCGACGTAGAGCCTGGGCAGCGCCATCAGCCCGATCTCGGCCGTCGAGGCCTCCACGGCGCACGCGTACTCGTATCCGGCGTCGCGCACCGCCTGCCGGGAAGCGGCGTCCATCGACCCGTACGGGAAGGCGAATCCGCGGATTTCGGTGCCGAGCAGTGCGCCGAGGCTGGTCCTGCTCTCGCTGATCTCGGCCGTCAGCTGGACCGGGCTCGCCCCGGCCAGGCGCATGTGGGTGGCCGCGTGCGAGCCGATCTCGATTCCCGCCGCGGCGAGCTCGCGGACCTGGTCGCCGGTCATCAGCTGCCAGACCGGGCCCTCGTCCCACTCGTTGGTGCCGCCGAGCCGGTCGGAGATGATGTACGCGGTCGCGCCGAAGCCATGCCGCCGCAGCACCGGCAGCGCGGTCTCGAGCACGTTGGTGTATCCATCGTCGAAGGTGAGGCCGACAAGCCCACGCTGACGGCCGGCGCGCATCGCTTCGACGAGCTCCGCTATGCCGACGCCGCGCAGGCCGCGGCGGGCCAGCCAGGCCATCTGCTCGGCGAACCGGGCGGGCGACACGCACAGCTGGTTCGGGTCCTCGTCCACGTCGGCAACGCCGTGGTACATGAAGATCATCGGAGTGTCGCGCAGCTTGAGCTGGCCGTCCTCCAGCCACCGTGCGGCGCGAGCGGTCCCCGTGGTCATCGCTCTCCCTCCGATCTGCGAGTGATCGAGGACGCAAGCGTGCGGGCGAGTATCACGACGTCCAGCCATGGCGACCAGTACTCGATGTACTGGTTGTCGAAACGGGCCCGCTCGACGATCGAGGTGTCCCCGTTCAGGCCGTGAACCTGTGCCCAGCCGGTCATCCCGGCCTGCATCCTGGTCCGGTCGCTGTACCGCAGGATCTCGTGGCCAAACTGATCGGCGAAGTAGGGCCGCTCGGGCCTGGGGCCAACCAGCGACAGGTCGCCCCGCAGCACGTTCCACAGCTGCGGCAGCTCATCCAGGTGCGTGTCCCGCAGCCAGCGGCCCATGGCACTGCTGTGATGCCCGGAGACTCCCCAGGAGGTGTCGGGGTCGGCGCTGCCGCTGAGCGTGCGCAGCTTGACGACCGACGAGGTCTGGCCGCGGCCGGTGACCCGCTGCTGCCGGAAGAACGGGGTCTGCCTGGTCTGCAGCCTGATCGCCGCGGCCAGGATGAACAGCACCGGGGCGGCCGTGATCAGCAAGGTCGCCGCGATGACCACGTCGAGGGTGCGCTTCAGCGCCAGGCTCACGACCGAGCGGCCCAGGCGCCGGAGCGGGATCAGCGGTATGCCCCAGATCTCGTCTAGGCAGGCACGCGGCACCGCCATGCCGACCTCGTAGAGCCGCGGGACCACGCAGATGTCGGCGCGCAGCGGCCTGGCCGCGCGCAGCACGGTAACCAGGTCCTCGTCCTTGCAGGCGGCGTAGCAGACGATTACCCGGCGGATGCCGAGCCGCGCGACCACGTGCGCGAGGTCGGCGGGCGCGCCGAGCGACGGCAGCGAAAGGTCACGGCGCGGCGGGCCGTAGTCCAGATAGCCCTGCACCCGGAGCCCGAGCTCCGGATGCGCGCGCATCAGCTCGCCGATGTGCGCGCCGAACGTCCCGGCACCGACCACAACAGCGCGCTCACCGAGCAGACCGCCGCGGCGCGCAGTCCGGAGCACCGCGCACACGGCGATCCGGAAGGCGATCACCAGGCCGGCCGACCAGAGCGCCAGCCGGACCGCGACGTCGGCCGGGATCCACAGCAGCAGCGCCAAGAGCGGCAGCGCCGCAGCGGTGATGATCCGCCCGGCCTGATCGGCGACGCGCAGGCAGATCCGCAGCCGGTGCAGCCCCATCGCGGCCAGGACCCCCAAGACCGCGAGCGCGTAGAAGACCTCCGGCGCGGCCGCCCTTCCGACCACGCCAACCGCGGCAGCCAGCGCGAGGATGTCGGCAAGCGGCAGCGCAACGACCGGCATGACCCGGCTGACCCGCCCGGCCGGGCGCGTCTGCAGCTGCGGACGCGCCCGCTGGGCGGCCAGGTAAAATCCCCCGTCACCGGGCCGCGCAGCAGGGACACGCCCAAACGGGTCCGTGTCCGCGCTGCGCTGCCCGAAGTCCCCGGTCATTACCGGCCCGCCGCCACTGCTGCCCGGGACCGGCTGCCAGTGCTGGCGCCGATGAGCTGCCGTGCCACCGTGGTGGCGGCGTGCTCGGAGCCGAAGACGAAGCGCATGACCGGCCCCATGGTCGGGGCGACGACGGGGCCCATGATGTACAGGCCAGGGATGGTGGTCTGGTAGTCGCTGCCCACCGCTGAGCTGCCGGTGCCTGGCACGTTGCGCAGGCCAGCCAGCATCTGCTCGCCGAAGAACGGCAGCCTGGTCATGTCCCACCGGTAGCCCGTGGCCGCGATCACGTGGTCGGCGGCGAGCTCGCGCGTGCCGCCGGCTCCGGTGAGCCCCAGGCGGACGCCGCCGTCCTGCATTCTTGCCCACTTGATCGACAGGCCGGTCAGGGTCGGGAACTGCCCCTCCACTCGCTCACGCAGCCAGCTGGCACCGGCCGGGCCGAGCGCGGTCCTGGCCCGGTAGATCCGGGTGGACCGCGGCAGACGCCGGAACGCCCCGGGGTGGTTGGAGTAGAACCAGGTGGCCCAGCCGGACCCGAGGCCCGACTCGGGCTCCTTGAGCCGCTGCATCAGCGGGCGGTCCAGCGCCAGCGGCACGCCGTTCCAGCGGATGACGTCCTTCCTGGCGACGAGCTGGACGTTGGCGCCCTTCTCGTGCAGCAGCGCGGCCGACTCGAGCGCCGACTGGCCGGCACCCACGACGATGACTTCCTGATCCTTGAAGACCCCGAGGTCGGTGTGGGCCGAGGCGTGCGTGCACACGGACGCGGGCAGCGCGGACAGCGGCTCGGGCGTGTAGGCAAACGCCTCGACGCCGATGGCCACGACCACCTTGCGGGCCCGCACCTGCTCAGAATTTGCCGACGTGACCTCGAACCCGTCACCGGCCTTGGCGATGTCGGTGACGAGCACCTCGTCGATGTCCGGCACGAGCGCCTCACGGAACCACTGGCCGTAGGCCACGAACGTGTCCAGCGCCACCGGCAGGCCGTAATCGCGGTAGGGCCGCCCGGTCGCCTTGCAGAAGGCCTCAAGCGTGTGCGTGTGGTCGGGGTCGGACAGGTTCGACGCGAACCCCTGCGACTTCAGGTACATGCCCTCGGGCATGAAGTCCCGCCAGAGCTGCATCGGCAGCCCGAACTGACGTACGCTCACGCCGGCCTTGCGTAGGTGGGCGCCGAGCGACAGCCCGTACGGGCCGGCTCCGACTATCGCCACCTCAACGGCGTCGCTCATACTCTTGTCCCCTCCTTGGGAGATCGCGGCTCCTCTTGCCGCGTGGTCTCGGTCTGACTAACTGCGGTGGTGGTCGGCTGCGGGCGCGGTGCGCCCCGGCCGGCTCTGGCAGCGCCGCGGCCGCCGGAGAAACGGAAGTCCGTGCTTGATGCCTTGCCCTGCGGCAGGCCGAGCGGTCTGGTCGCCACGCGCCAGCCCATGCGCAGGCACATCACGCCGAACGGGCGCAGGTCGTCCCGCGCGAACCACGCGGTCTCATCGATCGTGCGGACCGACGCCACCCACGACCGCAGGTCGAGCTCGCCTCCGCGCCAGTACCGGAACGCCGCGATCGGGTCGTAGTTCTCCACCACGAACCTGCGGGACACCTGCTCGCGCTCGGGGATGGCCTGCCCGGTCAGGTCGAGGTAGCAGGCGGTGGCGACGTCGGTGCCCGCCGCGTCGCGGAAGAGCCGGAACTGCGCGCCGATCCTCGGGTTGAAGTCCAGCAGCTTGTACTGGCCGTCCCTGGCGTCGAACCTGATGTCGAGGTCGAGGATCCCCTGGTAGCCGATGCGCTGCAGCAGTCCGGTGATCTGGTCGCGCAGCTTGTCGTTGGGCTCGGAGCGGCCGAGGCAGGTCAGTCCGGCGTGCGCCGGGTAGGACCGCTCCTTGACCCCGGTGAACGCCGGGCGGCACCTCGAGCTGGCGTCGCAGTAGCCGTGGAAGAACCAGTCCTGGCCCGGCCCGCCCGGGATGAACTCCTGCAGCATCAGCCCCACGCCCGCCTGAGCGCAGGTCTGGTAGATGTCGTCGAGCTCACCGGCGTCGGCCAGGATCGAGGTGCTGCGGATCCTGCCGTGCCCGCTCCAGGGGGCGGTCAGCTTGGCGATCAGCGGAAAGCCAGCGTCGGCCGCGAAGGCGCGCGCCGCCTCCAGCGACTCCGGCACCGCTGCCTGCACGCTTGGCATGCCGACCTCGCGGCAGAGCTCGTGCAGCGAGTACTTGCCCGCAACCCGCCGGGGGAGATCCCGCGGCGGAGCAGGGAACAGAAAGTGCTCCCGAAGGCCGTCTCCGTGCTCGGCCAGGAAGATCGAGCCTGCGTCGTCTGTCGGCACCAGCACGGCCGGCTGGCCGATCCGGTCCGCCAGCCGCAGCAGCCCGGCCTGGACCCGCTCGACCTCGTCCGGATTCGGCTGCCAGAAGAACCGGCCCCGCAGGTACCTGGAATTTGCCGCCGGCGCCCACGGTCCCTCGTGCACTCCGTAGACGGGCACGCCGAGTCGCCCTAGGCTGCGGATGACGCCCAGGCCGCCGTGGTGCATGACGTTCGGGTCGAACTTCAGCACCACCGTCGGCGTGGTCCCGGTGGCACGCGCGTTGTCGCTGCTCATCAGCGCACCGGCCGCGTGGGCTCGGGTACGGACACTGTGAATCCCCCTGGCGGTATGGCAGTCATCACGCGCTACGCGGCACGTGAGATAAAACTGTGCCAGCTGCGTTAGCCCGGAACATCCGTCATCAGGGTGAGGAAATCTACCCACAGCGGCCGAGCATGAGCGCTGAGTGCCCGGGCGAGGCCGGGCTTCGCCTGCACAGCACGGCATTTCGGGGTCTGGGGCAGGCGGGTGAGCGGCACGGAGATTCGCCGCCGAATGGGCGCTCAGGACCGCCGCTGCGACGCCCCATGCCCCCATGTCCTCACGCCTCCCCCCTGCGCATTTACTGTACGGCCGTGACAAGACACTACGTGCGTGAGGTGGGAGACATTCGGGATATCGCTGAGAAAATCGTGAGGCCTGCGCCACAGCCGGACTCGCCCGGCGGCTATACATGACAGGCAGTGATCTGAAACCGCCGCGGGGTGACCAGACCGCCCTTCAAGCCGGGCTGCGCGACGTCCCAGGGGCGCGCGGGCGGGCCCGGCGCTTCAGGAAGGCTGCGCGCTCAGGCCAGGCCGCGCACAGTGTCCGCGAGCGCGCCGGCCACCTGATGCGCGTGTCCGGAGTCGACCGCCTCGACCATCACCCGCACGACCGGCTCGGTGCCGCTCGGCCGCACCAGCACCCGGCCCGAGTCACCAAGTTCCGTCTCGGCGTCCTGAACCGCTCGCGAAAGCTCCGGGGAGGACGCGACCAGGGACTTGTCCACTCCGGGGATGCTGATGAGCACCTGCGGGTACTTGGTCATCACCTTCGCGAGCTCGCCGAGCGGCTGGCCACGGCCGGCCGCGGTCGCCAGCAGGTGCAGGCTGGTCAGCAGCCCGTCCCCGGTCGTGGCGTGGTCGAGCAGGATGACGTGGCCAGACTGCTCGCCGCCGAGCACGAACGGCCCCTCCCGCATCGCGGCGACCAGGTACCTGTCGCCGACCGGGGTCTCCACCACCGAGATGCCCGCATCTCGCATGGCCAGCCGCAGCCCCAGGTTGGACATGACCGTCACGACCACGGTGTCGTCCGCAAGGAGCCCCGCTTCCTGCAGCGCGAACGCGAGCACGGCGATGATCTGGTCGCCGTCGACGACCTGGCCGTCCGCGTCCACCGCCAGGCACCGGTCGGCGTCGCCGTCATGGGCGATGCCGGCATCGGCGCCGTGCTCAACGACAGCGGCCTTCAGCGTGTCGAGGTGCGTCGAGCCGCAGCCCTCATTGATGTTGTCGCCGTCGGGTTCCACCCCGATGGCGATGACCTCGGCGCCGGCCCGGCGCAGCATCATCGGCGCGATCTCAAACGCGGCCCCGTGCGCGCAGTCCACCACCACCCGCAGGCCGGCCAGCGGCCTGTCGCCGGCCTCGGCGGGCAGCGAGGAGAGCAGGTGATCGAGATAACGCTCGCGTTCGCCGGACGCATCGGTGACCCGGCCGAAGCCGAGTTCAGGCACACCACCGGGCGTGCCGTTGCTGCCGGCGCCGTGCGGGGCGGTGAGCCTGCGCTCGATCTCGTCCTCGGCCGCGTCCGGCAGCTTGCGGCCGCCGCGGGCGAAGAACTTGATCCCGTTGTCCGGCGCCGGGTTGTGGCTGGCGGACAGCATCACACCGAAATCGGCGCCGAGCGCCTCTGTCAGGTACGCGACCGCCGGGGTCGGGATGACGCCCAGCCGCAGCACGTCAACGCCGGCACTGGCCAGCCCGGCCACGACGGCAGCCTCGAGGAACTCCCCCGACGTCCGCGGGTCCCGGCCGACCACGGCCCGGGGACGGCGCGCCGGAGAAGGCGGCGCGCCGGCAAGAACCGCGGCACCTGCGACCGCGAGGTCCATGGCGAGCTGGGCCGTGAGGCCACGGCCTGCAACCCCCCGGACACCGTCGGTACCGAAAAGACGACCCATGGGAACCCGCTCCTGGTTTTCCGCTGGGACGGCGCTGGTGTCAGATCAGCGCTTCGAGTACTGCGGGGCCTTCCGGGCCTTCTTCAGCCCGGCCTTCTTCCGCTCCTTCACCCTGGCATCCCTGGTGAGGAAGCCGGCTCGCTTCAGGCTGGGGCGGTTCTCCGGGTCCACGATCTGGAGCGCCCTGGCTATGCCGAGCCGCAGCGCTCCCGCCTGCCCGGTTACGCCGCCCCCGGTGATCCGGGCCACGACGTCGAACGCGTCGTCGGCGCCCAGGGTCACGAACGGCTCGCTGATCAGCTGCTGGTGCACCTTGTTCGGGAAGTACTCGTCTAGCGACCGGTCGTTGATCAGCCACTTTCCGGTGCCCGCGGAGATGCGGACCCTGGCGATCGCCTCCTTGCGGCGGCCGGTGCCTATGGCGTTCCCGGTCACCACCGGCTTGCGCGCCGGCGTCCGCGCCGGGGCGGTCGCGCTGGCATCGCCGGTCTGGGTCGTGTACTCCGACAGGTGCTCCGCTTCCGGCTCGGCGCCTGCTTCAGTCTTGGGTTCCTGCACGTCAGTGGACTCGGTCACGATGTCTTCCTCGTGGTTCCTTCTCGGTTACGTCGCCCGCGGCTACTTGGCCGGAGCCTTGGCCGCGGCGCGGCCGGAGTCAAGCTGGGCGACCTGCGTGATCTCGAACGGGACCGGCTGCTGCGCCTGGTGCGGGTGGTCCGGGCCGCGGTACACCTTGAGCTTGCGCAGCATCTGCCTGCCCAGCGTGTTCTTCGGGAGCATGCCGCGCACCGCCTTCTCGACGACGCGCTCAGGGTTCTTCGCCATCAGGTCGCGGTAGGCCATCGAGCGCAGCCCGCCCGGGTACCCGGAGTGCCGGTAGGCGCGTTTGTCCTCCAGCTTGGTCCCGCTCAGCGCGACTTTGTCGGCGTTGATAACGATCACGAAGTCACCGGTATCCACGTGCGGCGCGAAGATCGGCTTGTGCTTGCCACGCAGCAGGATCGCCGCCTGGCTTGCCAGGCGTCCGAGTACCACGTCGGACGCATCGATGACGTGCCACTGCCGCTGGATGTCCCCGGCTTTCGGGCTGAAGGTGCGCACGGATGTAGGCCTTCGCATGTTGAGTACTGAAACTTGGGCCCCGCGCGGGTGATCCGCCCTGCGGGGGAATCCGGGCATCGGCTGCCGCTTGCCTGCCCGCTATGCGGGCCGTGCGGGCATGCCAATGCACACAGACGCCTGTGCAGGATACCGGCCGCGACCGATGACGGTCAAAGCAAGGACGAAGCGGCTGCCCAGCAGCGCCCTCGCCGGGCGGCCAACGGCGCAACCAGGGTGACAAAACGCATGACGGGGGCTAACCCATGCGCGGGGCGATACGCTCGCCGCATGCGTTACCCGGGTGAGAACACCGCCGGCCGTGCGCCAGGCCGGCGGCAGAACCCATCCGGGCGTAACACGCCGCCCCCAGCGCGGCATGCGGCAGGCGCGGAGGGCGGCACCGGTTCTGGCAGGGCGGCAGCGGGCGGTAAGGCAGCCGGCGACGCGTCCGTCTTCGCGCCCGGGTACACCGGCGGCCGGCCCCCCCGGGGCGACCAGGCCCCGGCCGGGGGCGGGTGGCCGGGATCACCCGGCAGCGCGGCCAGTCAGGGCCCGGCCCGGGGCTTCCCGCCCGCGCCGGGGCAACCGCCGCCGCTCTACCCGCCGGGACCGTTCGCGGCCTGGAACCGGGGACCCGCTCCGGGCGAGAACGGGTACGACCCGGGCCTCACCGGCCCACTCAGCGGCACCTGGCAGGCGGGTTATCCGGATACGGCTGTTTCGTCGCAGGCCAGGCACGCCGACGCGGGGTATTCCGACGCCGGGTACGCCGATACGGGCTACTCCGACCAGGGCTATGCCACGGCAGGGTATGCGGACAGCGGATATGCCGACGGCGGGTCGGGCGACCCGGGGTACTCAGCCCTCGCGGTGACCGACCGCGCAGCGGACGCCTCGAACACACAGGCCTGGAGTGTCCCCGAGGACGCCTCGAACACACAGGCCTGGAGTGTCCCCGAGGACGCCTCGAACACACAGGCCTGGAGCGTTCCCGACGAGGCCGTGAACACACAGGGACCGGCCTGGAGTGTCCCCGACGGAGCGGCGAACACACAGGCCTGGAGCGTTCCCGACGAGGCCGTGAACACACAGGGACCGGCCTGGAGTGTCCCCGACGGAGCGGCGAACACACAGGCCTGGGGATTTGTCGACGATACGGCGGCGGGCAGCGGCTGGAGCGACCTGAGCGCGCCGGCCGGGCACGGCCCCGATGCCGATGAGCTCGGGTCCGGCGATCACTCAGCCAACGGGCCGCAGTCCGCAGCCACCGGCTCCCAGCGCGCGGCCACCGGCCCGTTCGAGCTGGCCACGCCCGCGCCGTTCAACACCGGCCCGACCCAGCGCGTTGCAACGGGACGGGGCACGGACGTGACCGGTCCCAGGTCGGCTCCGGCACCAGGCCGCGGGGGCGGCACGCGCGGACGTGGTTCCCGCGGCCGCAAGCGGACCCGCGGGCGAGGCAAGCTCCGCGCCATGCTGGTCAGTGCGGTCGCCCTGATCATCGTGGTCGGCGCCACCTATGTCTTCTTGACCAGGGACCACAAGTCCCCGTCGCCCGCGGCGGACTCGCGGTCTACCGCATCGGCCCGGCCGTCCACCGATCCGTCGCCGAGCCCCGCGCTCGGCACGTGGGGACACATCGCGACCCGCGCCCTGGATCCGGCGCCGCTCACCCTGGCCGAGCTGTTCCCAGCCAGCTTCACCAACGGGACCACCAGCTACGTCAGGACCGCGCAAAAGGGGAAGGTGCACTGCGCCGGAGCGCTGTCCGGCAGCCAGCTCGTCGCGGCGGTCAGCCACGCCGGCTGCACCCAGGCCATGCGCGCCAGCTACCTGTCATCCGATCACAAGCTAATGGGCACGATCGGGGTGCTGAACCTGATCACGGTGACCGCGGCCGAGCGGGCGGGGAAGGCCACTGGCCCGTCCGAGTTCATCGCCCAGCTGCCCGGCGCCAGGGGGCTGACCAAGAACCTGACCAACGGGACCGGGATCGAGGCCGCGGAGATCAAGGGCCACTACCTGGTGCTGGTCTGGGCAGAGTTCGCCAACCTGCGCACGCCCCGGACCCCGCTGCAGAAGTCCCAGCTCGAGGAGTTCATCACGCTGCTGATGCAGCGGACCGCGAATGTCAGTCTGGCGACCCGTCAGGTCACCGGCAGTCCGCCACCCTCAGCCTGAGCGGCTGCTCCGTCGGCCCGGCGCCGGCGTCTCCCCCGCCGTGGCGGGTTGCTGCTGAGTCGCGCCGAGCCGGGCGGCGTCCGTGCGGCGGTGCCTGCGTGCGGTCATTCGCAGCTGGACGATCCTCGCTGTGCCGGGGATCACGACCATGAGGATGCCGAGCACGGCGGCAAGCAGCAGGGCGACACCGAGCGGCAGGTGCCCGTGCGCGCCGAAGTAGGCGACGTCGACGCCCTTGCCGTTCTCCAGGATGAAAATCAGCAGAAGCAGCAGCACCACCGCGAACGATGCGCTGGCCAACCATACGCCGCCCAGCCTGGTGCGCTTGACCACATGCTGCGGAAGCTGCGCGGACTGGGCTTTGCCACTGGCCTGCGCCGTCGGCTGGGCGGTGTCGCCGACCTGCTGCGCGGGCTGGGTCGTATCGCCAACCTGCTGCCCGCCGTCTTGTGTCATCTGGCCGGAGACTCGCGGTTGTTCTGACATAGGTATTCCTTCCCTGGCCCAGCCGTGGCCAGGTCGTCTTCGTGCCCGGCATGCTGCCCATGACGGGCCGTTCCATGCACGTTCATGCGCGTGCCTGCGGACCTGGTCTCGGGGCCCCCGGGCTGGGCTCAACTCCCCGCCGCCAGGTCGGTGCTTTCCCAGAGATGCCTGGCCGCCTCGGGGTCCTCCTCCCGGGTCCACGGCAGCCGGTACTCCGATCGCGGCCGCCGGTCGTGCCAGAAGCATCCGCTGCCCAGGCGCTCGGGGGCGGCCGTGGCCAGCCAGACGATCGTGTCCGCGCCCTGCTCAGGCGTGCGCAGGATCGGCCGCGCTGCCCAGCGGAACCGCGGCAGCGCGGCGGCGATGCCGGGCGTGTCCGCCCAGCCCGGATGCATGGCATGGAACGCGACGTCTGCGGGGTCGATCCGCCGGGCCCACTCCCGGCTGAGCACGACCTGGGCCCGCTTGACGCGCGCGTACGCGACCGCGCCGCGGTAACCGGACGGGGACATCTCCAGGGTCGCCGGATCCAGTCGTTGCGCGTACATGCCGCCGGAGGAGACGGTGATCACCCGGGATGGCGCGGCGGCGAGCAACGCGGGGAACAGCAGCTTGGTCAGCAGGAACGGCGTGACGAGTTGCCCGGCGACGGTGAGCTCGATCCCGGCCTGGTTGACCGCGAACCGCTCGTGGATCGCGCCGGCCGCGTGCACGAGCACGTCGAGGCGGTGGTGCGTTCGGCGGAACTCGCGGGCGAACCCCCGGACCGAGTCCTGGTCCTCCATGTCGGCGAGGCCATAGCCGACCATGTCGCCGCCGCCGGCGGCGGCGATCTTGGCCCGCGCCCGCTCGGCGCGGTCGCGGCTTCTGGCCAGGAAATACACGGTCCAGCCGCGCCGGGCCAGCTCGCTGGCGGCCGCCAGGCCGATGCCGGACGTGGCCCCGGTGACGACCGCGACCCGCCCCACCGCCGCTGGCCGCAAGCCGTCGCTGAACTCCGGCAGGAGCCGGGAGCGGACCGAGATGCCGATCCGGGAGAAGCTGCCCACGACACTCGCCTCGAGCAGGGCGTCCGCAGCCCGCGCGAGCGGGCTCATCCGGCTGCCTCGGACCCGTCCGCAGCACTGCCGGCCCCGCCCGCCGCACCCTGGGGCCGTCCGGCCAGAGCCGCGGCCAGCCCGGCAGCGGCGCGGTCACCGACCGCGCCGAATCCGCGCTGGAGCATCGGGTCGAGCAGCCGCAGCGGCCCGCGCAGCCGGACATCAGCGTCGTAGCTGACCGTGGCGCCATTTCCCGCGGCGGCGACCTCGATCCAGTCGACCAGCCGCAACAGCCCGGTCACCGCCTCCAGGGCGATCATGCCGGCCGGCGAGTATCGGGTAACCACGTACGTCAGCGGCAGGCGGCGGCCGAGGAACGGCACCACCAGCCGGAACCTCGTGCCGACCCGGGTCGGCCCGGAATCCAGCTGCTCGCCGGAGAGCACGCCCGGATCCCACTGTTCGGCGTTGCTGAACGTCGCCAGGTAGTCAAACGTCTCCGCCGGACCACGAGGGGAGTCGATCGTTGCGTGGTAATGCGCCATACTTTGCCGCCTTAACTCTGCCGCCTTAACTCTGCCGCCTTGACTCTGCCGCCTAGCCTTGCCGCCTCAGACCAGCCGCCTCAGACCAGCCGCCGGAACCGGCGCAGGGATGTGCCCATGACCCAGCGGCCCGGGCCGCCGGCCAGCCACCGCGCCAGCCACCCGGGCACGCGGGATGGAAGCCGCAACCGCTCGGTCCACGAAAACTCGCTCATCGCCCCCTTGGACGCGACCTCGAACACGCCGATGCCGCGCACCACCCGACCGGTGTGCCGCACGACGCAGCGGTGCGGCGGGTACCACTCCGTGATGACCATCGTGTCGGTGAAGCCGACCGGGCCCAGGCCGGTTCGCGCGGTGACGGTGGCGCCGACGCCCTGCCCGCCGGACACCCGGGTGGCCAGCATCCAGTCGCCCTGCCGCGGCCAGTCCATCGCCAGCCCCCACGCCGCGTCCGGCTCCGCCGGCACCACGACGCGGGAGGTGATCTCCAGCTCCGTCATCCTGAACTCCCCTTGACCAGCAGGAACTGCGCGACATCCAGGTAGTCCGACCGGAAGCCTGCCTCGGCGTAGCACAGGTAGAGCAGCCACATCCGCCGGAACACCTCGTCGAAGCCGAGCAGCGCGACCTCGGCCTCTGCGGCGCAGAACCACTCCCGCCACAACAGGAGCGTCTCCGCGTAGTGGGCGCCGAAGTCGCGCCGCCCGGCCACCCGCAGCCCCTCCCGGGCGGCGCTGCGCTCGATCGCGGTCACCGAGGGGATGAGGCCGCCGGGGAAGACGTACTTCAGCACCCAGGTCTGGGTGTACCGGGTGGCCATCATCCGCCGGTGCGGCATCGTGATCGACTGCAGGCCGATGCGGCCCCCGGGCGCCAGCAGCCGGCTCAGCGCAGCGAAGTAGTCCGGCCAGTACCGCGCGCCGACCGCCTCGATCATCTCCACCGACAGGATCGCGTCGAACTCGCCGGTCACCTGCCGGTAGTCCCGCAGCTCCACGACCGCCCGGCCGGTCAGCCCGGCGCGCTCGATCCGCTCGGCGGCGAGCGCGCGCTGCTCCTCGGACAGCGTGACCGTGAGCACCTGCGCACCCCGCGCGGCGGCCCGGATGGCCAGCTCCCCCCAGCCGGTGCCGATCTCGAGGACACGGCTGGACGGCCCCACCTCGGCCAGGTCGAGCAGCCGGTCGATCTTGCGCCGTTGCGCGTCGGCGAGCAGGATGCCGGCGGCGATCGGCGCGCCGTCGTCGTCTTCGCGGAACAGCCCGGCCGAATACGTCATGGTCTCGTCCAGGAACAGCGCGAACAGCTCGTTGGACAGGTCGTAGTGGTGGTGGATGTTGCGCCGCGCGTTTTCCTCGGACGCGTCATTGGCCGCGGGCGCGCGCCGGACGTAGAACCGGCGCAGCGCCTGCAGCGGGCGTGGCACCAGGGTGCCGACCTGGCTGGCGAAGGCCGTCAGCAGCCCGGTCAGGTCGTCGCAGTCCCAGTCGCCGGCCATGTAGGACTCGCCGAACCCGATCAGCCCAGCGGCGCCGATCCGCTGGTAGAAGTCGGCGGGACGGTGCAGCGTCAGCACCGGCGAACCTGTCTTACCCGCCCCGAACGCGACGCCGCCGGGGCCGGTCACGCGAACCGGCAGCCGGTCGGCGTTCCGGGTGAATAGCGCGCGCGCGACCGCGCCACGGAAGGGGCAGCGCGGCACCGCGGCGATATCCGGCCAGCGGCCCGGGTCGGCGGCGGGCGTCACGTTCAGGGCACTCATGGTCTGGGTCATCGCACACCTTCCTGCGGGGCGCGGGCTGGCCTGGGCTGCGGGCGCAGGCCACGGACGTACAACTTGGCTCCCTGCCAGCGGATCCGGGCGCTGACCGCGGCGGTCGACGCCGGGTGCCTGGCCGCTGCGCGGAGCAGGCTTGCCCGCGTGGCGGGCACGCGGTTACCGCGCACGCTTGCGGCGAACGTGGTGCCATCGGGCCGGTGCAGCGTGATGGTGAGCGCGAGCCGCGGGCCCGGCTCGGGCAGCGCCATCCGGTACCAGCCGTCGACGGCGTAGAACGGAGAGACGTAGAACTCCTTGGCCGTGTCGGCGCGGCCGACCTCGTCGGTGCGCAGCAGGTAGCAGTGCCGCTCGCCGTAGGTGTTGTGCACCTCGGCCACGACGCACTCGAGCGACCCGGACGGGCCGTGGCACCAGTACACGGTCAGCGGGTTGAACACGTGGCCGAGCACCCGGGCGTGGGCCAGCATCGTGACCCGGCCGCCGCCGGTGTCGATCCCGCGGGAGGCGAGGAACCGGTCCACGTTCTGCCTGATGCTGTGGCGCGGGTCGCCGAGGTGGTCGGCGGCCCGGAACCCGGCCAGCTGCCGGAGTCTCGGGGGAAGCTCCGGCAGCTCGTCGGTGTCCACCAGCCACTGGTAGGTGCGGTAGCTGAACACGTTCCGCACCGGCGCGGCGCGCACGTGCCTGATCTGGCATTCGTAGAGGAACGCCGATGCCGGAAACGCGGTCACCAGCGGCTCCCCAGCGACGCGGCGGCGGCCACCCCGGACCGGCAGCCGTCCTCGTGAAATCCCCACCCGTGGTACGCGCCCGCATACGCGGTGACGCCGTCGTTCAGCCCGGGCAGCGCCTGCTGCGCCGCGACCGAGGCCCGGGTATACACCGGGTGGGCGTAATCCATCTCGGCCAGCACCCGGCGGCGGTCGATACCGTCGGCCGCGTTCAGTGTGACCAGGTAGTCCCGGCCGGCCGGGAGGCGCTGCAGCCGGTTCATGTCGTAGCTCACGCGTACCTGGGCCGCAGCTGCGTCGCACGAGCTCAGGTGGTAGTTCCAGGACGCCCGGGCGCGAGGGCTGGCCGGCAGCACGCTCGCGTCGGTGTGCAGTACCGCGGCGTTGCGCGTGTACCGGAACGCGCCGAGCACCCGGCGCTCGGCCGCTGTGGGGTCGGCGAGCAGGCGTAGCGCCTGATCCGGGTGGGTGGCGATGACCACGGCGTCGAACCGCTGCGGGGCACCGGGCCCCGCGGTAATTTCCGCGCCGCCCGGGTGCCTGCTGACGCTGCGAACCGGCGCGTCCGTGTGGATCGCGGTGAGCTGCTTGGCGATAAGGTCGACGTAGGTCTGGCTCCCGCCGGTTACGGTCCGCCACCGCGGCGAGCCGGTCACCGAGAGCAGGCCGTGGTTGGCGAGGAACGGGAAGAGGTAGCCCGCGGGGTAATCCAGCGCCGTGCCCGGCGGGCAGGACCACACCGCGGACACGAACGGAAGCGCGAAGTGCGCGGTGAAGTAGCGCGAGTAGCCCCCCGCGGCCAGGAACTGGCCGAGGGTGAGATCGGCCGCCCGCGCTGGGTGGCCGCCCGCGATCAGCCGGGATGCCTCACGGTGGAACCTGAGGATCTCGCCCAGCATCCGCACGTACCGGCGTCGGCCGCGGCGGATCCCGGTGAGCAGGCCGCTCGGGCCGCGGTGGCCTGCGTACTCGAGGCCGCAGCCCGCGCACCGCACCGACATGCTCATCTCGGCTTCCTGGGTGGTTACCCCTAGTTCCGCAAAGAGCTTCGTCAACATCGGGTAGGTCTGCTCGTTGGAGACGATGAACCCGCTGTCCACCGCGAGCTCGGTTCCGTCTGGCGCTGCGACGTGGTGGGTGTGGGCGTGCCCGCCCAGCCGGTCGTCCGCCTCAAACACCGTCACCTCGTTCGCGCGGGCCAGCAGGTACCCGGCGGTGAGGCCGCTCACCCCGCCGCCGATGACCGCGATCCGCCGTGAGGTCATCCGGGTGCTCCCTTCGTGGCATGTGCTGTCGTCTTCGGAGCTGGGGCGCGGTCGGATTGGCGGGGTTGGCCGGACTTGCCGGACGGGGCCGAGGGACCCGGCGCGTGGTTGCGCAGGCCGAGGCCGGCCGGGAACGGGTCGAGGTAGGTCTGTGCCGCCAGGTAGACCGCGCTGCAGCCGTCCGCGTGGTGGCGCAGCAGCGTGACCGGCACGCTGAGCGGGACCTCGCCGCGCCGGTAGGCCTCGATCGTGGCCAGGATGTCGTGCCGTCTGGTGTCGTCCAGATGGTCGCTGACCAGCCCGAACGCGTGGTGCATGGCGTTGCAGTGCCGAGCGCGGCTGACCCGGCGGGCGAGCGCAGCGCCGAACAGGGCCGCGTACTCGGCGCTTACCTGGTCGTCCGGCCTGGCGTGGGCGACCGCCACCAGGTGCCCAGCCTGGTGCGCTCGGACCGGGTCGTGGGCCATGAGCTGGAGCTTGTGCCTGGCGTGGAAGCCGATCAGGTCGCGGAGCCGCCACGGGCCGCCGAAGAGCTGGTGCAGCCGCGCCCGGGCCCAGACCTGCTCGACGAAGGCCTCCCGGAGCAGCGGGTCGTTCAGCCGCCCCTCCTCCTCGGCGGGAAGCAGCGGGTCGGCGGCGAGTACCCGCTCGGCAAAGACCCCGCGCCCGTTCCCGGTCACGATCCGGCCGCCGGCGTGCACGCGCACGCTGTACAGGCCACAGCTCGGCGAGCGTGACTTGACCACGTAGCCGGCCAAACCGTCCAGCTCCGTGCGGCGTTGCTCTGCCAGGGCGGTCATCGCGGCGGTGTGGTCCTGCCCGCTGGTGCTGACCAGCTGGCCTTCGCTGGTCAGGTGCAGGGATTCCCGCGGCGCGCCAAGGCCGATCTCGATCTCCGGGCACACCGCGACCCATTCGACATACCCCGCCAGGACGTCGGAGACGAACCGGTTGCGGCTGTGCCCGCCGTTGAACCTGACCGGCTGACCGAGCAGGCAGCTCGACACTCCGAGCCGCGGCCTGACCTCGCCCGGCGCCGTTTCGCTGACGCTGACCTCCGCTGGCGCCGTTTCGCTGACGCTGACCTCGGGCTTCATCGCTGCCACCGCCCGCCTCACGCTCGCGCCGCCGTCAGCGTCTGCCGCACGCGGCGCAGTCCGCGCGCGGTCCGCGCCTTGATCGTTCCGACCGGCACCCGCAGCCGCTCCGCGATCTCCCGCTGGCTGAGCTCGCCGTAGTACGCGAGCTCGATGGCCTCGCGTTGCGGCCACGGCAGCGCCGAGAGCGCGCTGCGCAGCTCGGCCGCGTCCGCGAGCCGGGCGGCGTGGTCACGCCCGTCGTCGCCGGGCGGCTCGGCCAGGCCGCCGAGCGGGGCCGCCGGAAGCGGCCGGGAGCGCAGGTAGTCGATGGCACGCCTGCGCGCGATCGTCAGCGCCCACGCTTCCACGCTGCGGGCCGGGTCGTAGCGCGCCCGGGTCCGCCACAGGTCGACGAACGAGGCCTGGACGACGTCATCCACGTCGTCGGCCGGCACGAGGTGCCGCAGATAGCTCCGCAGGAAAGGGCGCAGCCGGGCGTAGCAGTCCGACGTCGCCAGCGGCTGCTCACCCGCGAGCTCCAGCGGGTCCCGTTGGGGCTCCAGCTGGTCCCGTGCGAACCGCCGCCCGGCCGCGAACCGCTGAGAGCCGCCAGTCACCGCGGCGCTCGCCGCCCCGTCGTCGATGTACCGATGGGCTGCAAAGAACAAGCCCTTTGGTACATCGATCGCCCGCTTCCGCACATGGCCCCCGTTCGATTGGCCCGTCCGCGCCAGGCCCGCCTCTCGCGGGCTCAAAACTTATTCAAATACTATTCATAACTCCGCAGAACCTGCAACCTGGGCTGGGCGCGCCAGAACGAGGTGGTCCGCGGGCGTGCTGAGGCCGGGGTCGTCGCGGGGACCTGCTCGAGCCCGGATGTGGCGCCAGGGACCCGCCGAACCGAGGCGGCGCGGGGACCCGCCGGAAGCGAAGGTGCGCTGGGACTCGCCGGAGCCCGGATCAGGCCAGGCCGACGGCCTCGGATGCCTGCTGGACGGCCTCGGACAGGCTGCCGACCGCGCGGCCGCCCGAAGGCGTCCCCCGCCACCCGGGACCGGCGGTGAACAAGCGCAGCGGCGGGCGCTGCCGGGCGAGGCCCTCGAGCTTGGCCGGGTCCCCGGTCGCCGCGGTCTGGGACCAGACGAACGCCGCCGCCGGGCCTATCCGCGAGATCGCGTCGGCGAGCGCGGGCGGTGGTGTCCGCGCGCCGAGCATCGTCGTCCGCACGTCACGTTCCGCTAGGGCAGCGGCCAGCGCGTACAGCGGCAGGCTGTGCTCTTCATCGTCGGCGCAGGCGAGCAGCACCGTCCGCGCGTTCAATGGCTCGGCGAGCCTGCCCACCCTGGCGGCCAGGGCTGCCAGCAACTGGGTTGAGAGCAAGTGCTCCACGTCGATACAGGTACCGGTCGTCGCGGTCCGCTCGCCGACCGCGATCAGCACGGGCACGGCGAGCCGCTCCCAGGTGGGCACGACGCCGCTGGAGTCCAGCGCGCGATCAAGCAGTCCGGCGATCGCCGGGCCGTCCAGCGCCAGCGCGGCCCGGGCCAGACCGCGCGCCTGCGGCAGCTGGCCTGGCAGCGGCAGCGAGCGCCCGCCCGCGCCCCACGCCGCCAGGTCCGGTTCGGTCCTGGGTGCCTGCGCCGCCAGGTCCGGTTCGGTCCTGGGTGCCTGCGCCGCCGGCTCCGCGGCCGGTGCTGATTCCGCGGCCGGCGCTGATTCGGTAGCCAGGGCCGCCCGGGCGGCCTCGCTCGGCGGGATCCCGTCGAGAACGAGCCGGCGCATGTGCTCGATCCGCGCGATGTCGGCGGGCCGGTACCGCCGGTGACCCCCTGGGCTGCGGCCGTCCGGACCGATGCCGTAACGGCGTTCCCAGTCACGCAACGTGGCTGGCGCGACACCGAGGCGACGGGCCAGCGCGCCGATGCCGTAGCCCGGCTGCGACCCGGAGCTATCGGTCACCTCAGCCATCGGCGGCCCGTCGCATGATCTCCTCCTTGATGCGGACAACCTGTTCTTCGCAGCGAAACCCGCCCCGGTTGCAACCTTCGCACGGCCGCCGGCATGGGCGCGCGGCCATCCGCCAGCAGCATGGATCACGGGGCCGTGTCGGTTGCCGGAGCGCGGCTGGCACAATCCCAAGCATGCAGCGAACAGCCGTCGTCACCGGAGCAAGCAGCGGGATCGGAGCGGCCACAGCGGTGAAGCTGGCCGTCGCCGGGTATCGGGTGGTGCTGGCCGCCCGCAGGACCGACCGCCTCAAGGAGGTGGCGGACGGGATCACCGAACGCGGCGGCCAGGCCGAAACCCATCATCTCGACGTCACCGACCGCCCGGAGGTCGACAAGTTCGCCGAGTCCCTGGAACGCTGCGACGTCTTCGTCAGCAACGCCGGCGGGGCGATCGGCGCGGATACCGTGCAGGACTCGTCCCCGGCGGAATGGCAGACCATGTACGAGGTCAACGTGCTCGGCACGTTGCACATGACGCAGGCGCTGCTGCCCAAGCTGGTGGCGAGCGGGGCGGGCACGATCGTCGTGCTCTCATCCACCGCGGGCTTCGTCGCCTACGAGGGCGGCGGCGGCTACGTCGCCGCCAAGCACGCGGAGCACGCGATCGCGGCCACGCTGCGGCTCGAGCTGTCCGGCCAGCCGGTCCGGGTCATCGAGATCGCGCCCGGAATGGTGAAGACCGGCGAGTTCGCGCTCAACCGCTACCACGGCGACGCGGACAAGGCGGCCGCCGTCTACGCCGGCGTGGCCGAGCCGCTGACCGATGAGGACGTCGCCGACGCGATCGCCTGGACCGTGACGAGGCCGCAGCACGTCAACATCGACCTGATGGTCATGCGCCCGATCGCCCAGGCCGCTCAGCACAAGGTGCACAGGGAACTCTGAGCCGGGGACCCGGGCGCGGCAAACCTCAACCGCAGACCGCGTGCGCGGGCGAACCTCAACCGCAGACCGCGTGCGCGGCGAACCTCAACCGCAGACCGCGTGCGCGGCGAACCTCAACCGCAGACCGTGCGCGGCGAACCTCAACCGCAGACCGTGCGCGGCGAACCCTCAGCCGACGGACCTTGGCCACGGCGAACCCCGACCACGCGGACAAAGTGCACAGGAAGCTCTGAACAGCCGCAATGTACACACCGAACGTTTAGTGATCGTAATTATTATATTTCCAGTTGACTTTATAGGAATTTCGCCGCACGATAGCCCCTATGAGCTCCGGCCCCGCCCTGCTGGTTCGGCTGCCGTACAACGTCATGCTGAAGGCGGCCGGCGACGACACGGAGACAGCGGTGGCGATCACCCCGGCCGTTGTCAATGCCGAGCAGCGGATCACGGACGACTTCTACTCGGCGGGCCTAATCCCGACCAAGGTGGACTTCGGGAAATTTTCCGACACCGCCTTTAACAACTTCGTGGGCGGGTCGTCATGAGCCTGCGGTTCCACTGGTTCCTGCCCACGTCTGGCGACGGCCGGGCGATCATCGGGCGCGGCCACAGCCTGCCGCTGGGCAGCTCGGGCGGGGCCGCCGCCACGGCCGCTGAGACCAACGGCTCCCGGGTGACCGGGGCGGCGATGGCGGAGCGGCCGCCGAGCCTGGAGTACCTCGGCCAGATCGCCAGGTCGGCCGAGCAGCTCGGATTCGAGGCCGTGCTCACGCCGACCGGTACCTGGTGTGAGGACGCGTGGCTGGTGACCGCGGCGCTGATCAGCCAGACCGAGCGGCTGAAGTTCCTTGTGGCCTTCCGGCCTGGGCTGGTATCGCCCACCCTCGCGGCCCAGATGGCAGCCACCTACCAGCGCATCTCCCGCGGCCGGCTGCTGCTCAACGTGGTCACCGGCGGCCAGGCCGAGGAGCAGGCCAGGTTCGGCGACTACCTGTCGCATGACCAGCGCTACGCGCGGACCGGCGAGTTCCTGGCGATCGTGCGCGGTGCGTGGAGCGGCGATCCGTTCGACTTCTCCGGCGAGCACTACCAGGTCAAGCAAGCGACCGTAATGCGCCCGCCGGACCCGCCGCCCGGCATCTACTTTGGCGGCTCGTCACCGGCGGCTGGGCCGGTGGCCGCCAGGCACGTGGACGTGTACCTCACCTGGGGCGAGCCGCCCACTCAGGTCGGCGAGAAGATCGCGTGGATGCGGGGGCTGGCCGAGGCCGAAGGCCGGGAGCTGCGGTTCGGGATCCGGCTGCACGTGATCACGCGGGACACCGAGGCCGAGGCCTGGGCCGAGGCGAGCCGGCTGCTCAGCTACCTGGACCCGGGGGAGATCGAGTTTGCCCAGCGAGTCCTGGCCAAGAGCGAGTCGGTCGGTCAGGAGCGCATGCTGGCGCTGCACGCCGGGTACCAGGCCGGCGGCTCCGCCAGGGAACTCGAGATCTACCCGCACCTGTGGTCCGGCGTCGGCCTCGTCCGCGGCGGCGCCGGCACCGCGCTGGTGGGCAGCCACGAGCAGGTCGCCGACCTGATCGAGGAGTACGCCGCGCTGGGCATCGAGGAGTTCATCCTGTCCGGTTACCCGCACCTGGAGGAGGCCTACTGGTTCGGCGAGGGCGTCCTGCCCGTGCTGCGCGCCCGTGGCGCCGTCGCCTCCCCGGCCATCCTTCATGACCGCACCCGCGTGCCCGCCAGTACCTGACCACCGGCCGTTCGCGACGCTCGCGCCAGCGAGCGCCAGACCCGCTGCAGGAGGAACCTTGTCGTTTGTCATCGTTGTCGGGAACCCCAAGCCGGCGTCGCGGACCCTGGCCGTGGCCACGGCGGCGGCCGGAGCGATCACGCGCGCCGCCGGGCTGGCAGGCAGCCCGCAGACCATCGACGTCTGCGTGCTCGCGCGGCACCTGCTGCTGCCCGAGCCCTCTCCAGCCGTCGAGGAGGCGCTCGACCAGGTGACCGAGGCCGATCTGCTGCTCGTGGCCAGCCCGACCTACAAGGGCACCTACACCGGGCTGCTGAAGGTGTTCCTTGACCGGCTGCCGCACCGAGCGCTCGGCCGGGCGGTGGCCCTGCCGCTGATGCTGATGGGCGTACCCGAGCACGCACCAGCCGTGGACGCCTACCTCAGGCCGCTGCTCATCGAGCTCGGCGCGACCGTGCCGGTTCCCGGGCTCGCGGTGCTGGAGTCGGACCTGGGCCGGCTCGATGACGTGCTGAAGCCGTGGGCGGACCGGGCCGGCCGCGCGCTCGTCAGCAGCGGCGCTGCCGCGCTCGCCTCCCGGGCGCCGCTCGCTCAGGCCGTCTGAGTGACCTTCCTCAGGCCGTCTGAGTGACCTTCCTCAGGCCGTCTGAGTGACCTTGCTCAGGCCGCGCGGGTGGTCCGGGTCGAGACCGAGCCGACGCGCCAGCGCCTCGGTGAGCAGCTGGCCCGGCACGATCAGCCCCATTGGCGCCAGCCACTCTGGCAGCCGGGGGCCGGCCAGAGCGCGGGTGCACGCGGCGGCCAGGCTGCTGCCGCCGCCGATCCCGTAGGCCCGGGCCCCGACCCCGGTGACCCGCCGGGCCAGGTCGACCGTGCCTTGCAACGTCGGCCCCGAATCCGCCGCGAGCAAGATTGCCGGTGTCTGCGCGTCGACCACGGCGATCGGCCCGTGCAGCAGGTCCGCGTAGGAAAGGCCCATCGCGTGCAGGTAGCACGCCTCCTTCAGCTTCAGCGCCAGTTCGAGCGCTGCCGCGTAGGCGAACCCGCGCCCGGAGACGACCACCCCGCGGTCCCCGGCGAGCTCGGCGACAATCGGATCCAGCTCTGGCTGCGGCGCCTCCAGCATCGCCTCGACCTCGTCAGGGACGCGGCGCAGCTCCCCGGGGTCAAGGTCGGCCCCGAGGCCGATGGCGAGCACGGCGAGCGCAGCGAGCTGCGTCGTGAACGTCTTCGTCGCCGGCACCGCGCGCTCCGTCCCCGCGCGGGTGACGAACGCCACCTCGGCGATCTCGGCGAGCGGCGAGCCGTCACCGTTGGTGATCGCGAGCGTGGCGGCGCCGCAGTCGCGCGCCCACGCCAGCGTATCGACGATCTCCTCGGTCTGCCCGGACTGGGACAGCGCCACGGCGAGCACGCCGCCGAGGTCGACCCGGCTGCGATAGGTGGTGGCGATCGACGGCGACGCCAGGGTGGCGAGACGGCCAGCGTGGGTCTGGATCAGGTAGCTGCCGTAGACCGCCGCGTTGTCCGAGGTCCCCCGGGCGATGAACAGGACCTGCCGGGTGCCGGAGGCGAGCGCCGCCGCCTCGGCCGCCCTGGGCAGCAGCGCGCCTATCGTGGCCCGGATCGCGGCGGGCTGCTCGCCTATCTCGGTCCGCATGTGCGTGGCCTGCTGAGCGCTCACCCGGGTCCTCCGTCCGCTCCGTCCTGCGCAAACACCAGCTCGCCGGCGATCCAGGTTGCCCGCGTCCGCATGTCGTCGCCGAGCCACACCACGTCGGCGGCTGCACCCGGCGCGATCCGGCCGAGGTCGGGCCTGCCGATCAGGTCGGCGGGAACGCGGGTGGCGGCGCAGACAGCCTCAACCAGCCCGATCCCCGCTGCCACCAGGTTCCCCACGGCGGCGTCCATCCGCAGGCCAGAGCCCGCCAGGGTGCCGTCGCTCCGCACGGGAGGCTCGCCGTCGTCGGGCGGCAGCTCGATGGGTTCGCCGCCGAGCCTGTAGCTGCCCGGCGCCATCCCGGCACAGGTCGCCGCGTCGGTGACCGCGCAGATCCGTCCGGGCGCCGCACGGAAGGCCAGAACGCACACCTGGGGGTGCACGTGGTGCATGTCGGCAATCAGGCCACTGGTGAGCCGCAGGTCGGTGAGCGCCTGGCCGACCACACCAGGCTCCCGGTGGTGCATCGGGCGCTGGGCGTTGAACAGGTGCGTCACCATCCGGGCACCGTGGTCGGCGGCCTCGGCGACCTGCTGCGCGGTGGCGTCGCTGTGGCCGACGCTGACCAGCACACCGGCCTCGGTCAGCGCGGTGACGGCCGCCATGCCGCCGCGGCGCTCCGGCGCCAGCGTGACCAGCCTGAGCACGCCGCGGCCGGCGTCGAGCAACTCGGCCACGGCATCGGCGGAGGGCTCGGTGATCCAGGCCTCGTTGTGCGCGCCCTTCCATGCAGGCGAGATGAACGGGCCCTCGACGTGCACGCCGAGCACCCGCGCTCCGGCGGGGAGGGCCGGGATCAGGGTTGCCGCGGCACGCAGGCCCGCGGTGAGCACGCCAGGGGGCGCCGTGACGAACGTGGGCAGGAACGCGGTGGTCCCAGTCTGCGGCAACCGCGTGATGACCCTGGCCCAGCCGTCCGCGCCCGCGGTCAGGAACTCCTCACCGAAGTAACCGTTGACCTGGAGGTCCACGAAGCCGGGCAGCAGCACGCCGCCCGGCAGCGCGACGTCGGGGGCACGTGGCGGGTCACCCCGACCCACCGCCGTGACCACTCCGCCGGCCATCGTGACGTAGCCCGGAGCGGCGATCCGGCTCCCGGCGGTGGCGGTTATCAGCCGCGGCGCGGCGATCAGCACCTCTCGCGTGGTCAGCGTGGCACCCGTTCTACCCGGTGGCCTGGGCGGGGCGCCTGGCCGCGGCGAATAGGTCCCGCATCTCCTTTGCGACAAGGCCGGGGCGCTCCATCATCGCCACGTGGCCGGTGCGCGACAGCACCACCACTCGCGCGCCACGGAAGGAGCGTGCCGCGAGCGCGGCCATGGCGGGCCTGACCAGCCGGTCATGGCTGCCGTAGATCGCCAGCGTCGGCGCCTTCACCCTGGCCGCGTCGTGCCACAGCGAGCGGGGCCCCCGGCGCATGTACTCGGTCACGATGGCGCGCGCGGCGGCCAGCAGCACGGTGTCGGCGTATCCCAGCCCATCCCTGCGGGTCAGCTCCACGACCTCCTCGGCCAGGCGCTTGGGGTGCACCAGGCCCGGATCCGCGAACACGTCCCGGACCGACATCGAGGCCCTGCTCTGTGCGGGAACCCGCTGGGTCACCCGGCTCAGCAGCCAGGGGCCGATTCCCGGCGCGCACAACAGCGTCAGCCGCATCGGAAGCACGCGTGGCCGCAGGTCCGGCAGGGCCGGGGAAATCAGGGTGAGGGTCCGCACCAGGTCGGGCCGTCGCGCCGCCAGCCGCACGCAGACGGCGCCGCCCAGTGAGTTGCCCACCAGGTGCACCGGCCAGTACCCGCGCTCGTCGATCAGCTCGCCGACGGCGGTGGCCATCGCATCGATGGAGTACTCGCCGCCCGGCGGCACCGGCGAGAAACCAAACCCGGGAAGGTCAACGGCCTCACAGGCCAGCGCGGGCTCGTCCGGGCGGTCGGCCGGCGGCTTGCGCAGCAGATCCATCAGGTCGGTCCAGTTGGTCGCCGACCCGCCGAGCCCGTGTACGAAAAGCGCGGGCTCGGCGCCCGCGGGCGCTGGCGCGCTGCGCACGAAGAGCTGGCCGGCGCCTGCCGAGACGAGTTCCCCAGGCCATGCGGCGACCGGATCAGTCATGCACAAAAGATACCCGCGGGCGGCTCCGCCGCGATGCGCGCCACCTGTGCCGGTCAGCTAGCCCGGCGCCTGGTCCTTGTTTTCGACGCGGCGTCGTCCTTGGCCGCCGCCGGCTGACCGTCCTTGCCCGCGGTTTCCTTCGTGCTTCCTGCCCTCGTCCGGCTGGCGCTGCTGCCGCGGCTCCGGCCGGCGCCGCTCCCGTCGGCGCTGCCCTCGCCCGCCTTGCCGGCGCCCGCCCTGGTCCTGGCGCTCGCCCCGCCGCTGCGGGCCGCGCCCGACCGGCGGGCCTTTGTGCCGCCCTCGATCTCGCGGCGCGGCTCCTTCACTTCGGCGGTGACCTCGCCTGCCTGGCGTGGCGATTGCCGGGCGGCGGCCAGGCTCGCCTTCAGGGCATCGGCAAGGCTCGTCGGCTCGGCAGCCTCGGCCGGGCTCTCCGGCTGGACCAGCTCGCGCCCCTCGACCTTCGCGTTCACGAGTTCCTGCAGCGCCTCGCGATAGTTGTCGTGGAACTCGTCGGGATCGAAATCCACGGTCATCGACTCGATCAGCGACCCCGCCATCTTTAGCTCCTGCGAGCGCACCTCGATGTCGTCCTCGAGGAACGGGAAGTCGGGCGTGCGGACCTCGTCGGGCCACAGCAGCGTCTCGAGCACGAGCAGCCCGTCCCTCGTACGCAGCGTCGCCAGCGACTCCCGCTGCCTGAGCGCCACCAGGGCCAGTGCCACCTTGCCGGAGCGCTCGAGCGAATCGCGCAGCAGCACATAGGCTCTCGCCCCGGCCGCCTCCGGCTCCACGAAGTAACTGCGGTTGAGCAGGATCGGATCAAGCTGCTCAGCTGGCAGGAAGTGCAGTACCTCGATGCTCCGGGTCGTGGGCAGGGGCAGTTCGGCCAGGTCCTCGTCGGTGAGCACGACCATCTCGCCAGTCGGCAGCTCGTAGCCCTTGGCCACGTCCTCGTACGGAACCTCTTGGCCGTCGATCGAGCACACCCTGCGGAACCGGATCCGGCCGCCATCTTCGCGATGCACCTGCCGGAACGCAATATCCTTCTGTTCCGTCGCAGCGTAGAGTTTTATCGGGATCATGACCAGGCCGAAGGAAATCGCGCCCTTCCACATGCTGCGCATGGTGTCTCCCTACCCCGTTAGCTCGGGTACTGATACCACAGTGTGTCCTGAATCTTCTTCTCGGCACTACGTTCGATGCATCGCTTGGACTAGGAGGCACGCATGAGCGAGATGGATCTTGAGCGGCCTGTGGACGATTCCGTCGAGCAGAATCAGGATGTCATCCCCGACGGCGAGGAACTGGACGAGGTCAATCTGTCATACGAAGTGCCGCTCGAGGCAGATGAGGCGGACACGGCGGAGCAGGAACGGGAGCTTAGCCTCGACGAGGATGACTACCGCTGACACGTAAGATTGCATGAACGCGCCTTGATGTGACAGCAGATATCCGGAGATACTCGTGACCGCAACGCCGCAGGCCAGATCGCATGGGTCGGCCGGTACCCGGCTGCCGCGGCCGGCCCGGCGGAGGCAGCTACTCGGCGCCGCCCAGGAAGTTTTCGTCGCCCATGGGTATCACGCGGCCGCCATGGACGAAATCGCGGAGCGGGCAGGCGTCAGCAAGCCCGTGCTCTACCAGCATTTTCCCGGCAAGCTGGAGTTGTACCTCGCGCTGCTGGACGAGAGCGTGGACGAGCTGGTGGGGATCGTGCGGGAGGCGCTGTCCTCGACCACCGACAACAAGCAGCGCGTTCCAGCGACCTTCCAGGCCTTCTTCGACTTCGTGAGCAGTTCGGGCGAGGCATTCCGCTTGGTGTTCGAGTCCGACCTGAGCAACGAGCCCGCCGTCCGGGACCGCCTGGACCGCACGATGCGTGCATGCGCCGACATGATCAGCCAGTTCATCCGCGAAGACGCCGGCCTGTCCAACGAGGAGGCGCACCTGCTGGGCATGGCATTGGTCGGCATGGCCCAGGTGAGCTCCAGGTACTGGCTCAGTACCGGCCGGGCGATACCCAAGGACGCCGCCGAGCAGTTGCTGGCGCGGCTCGCCTGGCGCGGTATCAGCGGCTGGCCCCGCACGACCTGAACCACCCGGACCCGGGCTAGCCTGAGGCTAGCCTCGGTTGCGGAGAGGAGCGCCGTGGAAATCAAGATCGGCATTCAGTCCGTGCCGCGAGAGCTAGTCATCGAGACCAAGTCCTCCTTTGAGGAGGTGCAGCGCGCGCTTGCCGCTGCGGTCGCCGATGGCGGTGTGTTCACGCTGGGGGACGAGCGGAACGGCAGGGTCCTGATTCCGGCGGACAAGATTGCCTACGTGGAAGTCGGCGGCAGCGAGCAACGCCGTATTGGCTTCGGCAACACCCTTTGATACCAGACGCAAATCGGCTCCACGGGCGCCCCCAGCTTCAGTGCAGCAGGCCGAGTGCGCTAATCGCCGAGGCCGAGCGCTGCCATTCGTTGCGCATGGGCGTCCGTCAGCAGCGCGAACATCCGGCCTATCGCGCCTAGCTGAGTGACGTCACCACCGCCGAGAAGGGCGGCGAGGTCCTCTCGCTCCGCGGCAACGCGTTGCGCCTGTCCCAGTGCCTCGCCCACCAGTCGCCGGGCCCACAACGCCAGCCGTCCGGCTATCGCGGGGTCGGCCTCGATGGCCTGCCGCACCCGCGCCACCGCGAATGCGGCGTGCCCGGTGTCCTTCTGAACCTCGGCGACAAGCTCTGCCGTCTGCGGATCGAGCAACTCAGCGACGGTCCGGTAGAAATCAACCGCTATGCCGTCTCCGACATAAGCCTTTACGAGGCTTTCCAGCCAGTCGGAAGGCGCGGTCCTGGCGTGGAATTCGTCGATCGCGGCGACGAAAGGCCGCATCGCCTCGTCGGGATCTACTCTCAGTTCCTCCAGCCGACCGCGAATCAGCTTGAAATTGTCGAACTCGGCGGCGGCCATCTCGGCGAGCGCCGCCTTGTCGGCCAGAGACTCAGCGAGCGCCGCATCTTCAACAAGACGGAAAAAAGCCACAAGCAGGGCGTAAGCCAGCACGCCGAGCAGGTCGATCGCGCCACGGATCCTGCGATCCGACTCCGAATCCGTGGACCCGGCGGCGCTGTCCGCCGTCGCGCCGTGCGGGTCATTCTGCGTCACGAGCGCAGCGTAACAAGTCGCCGCGGCGCAACCGGCATGCCTGACGCCGCTGGCGCACTCGATGTTGCTAGACTGTTGCGTAATCCGCATGTGGAATGCGGTAACCCCCACTCGTCGTTACACGAAGCGTAAGGCGCGGCGATTGCCGGGAGCGGCGACCGCCCCCTCAAACACCGCGCTGATTTCCTCCGTGAGCGTTTGGCTGTGTGCCTCGCCTGACGGCACTGAGCTCCCACTGGAGGGTTGGATTACCGCCCGCGACGTCGGCCTGGGGCGCAGCAGCGCTCCGCGGACAGCGGGCCTTGATGGAGGCGGAAGCCCTGACAACAGATACATGCGGCATGCAGACCGCGCCGGACGAAGAGCGCGACATGCCCGACACGACCAACGACAACCAGGCGCAGGTTGAGGTAGCCGGCCAAGCCGACTCCGGCGACGGCGCCATGACATTTCGCGACCTCGGGGTTGTCGAGCCGATCTGCGCGGCGCTCGAGGCCGCGGGGATCTTGCGAGCGTTCCCGATCCAGGCGCTGACCCTCCCGATCGCGCTGGGCGGGCAGGACCTCATCGGGCAGGCCAGGACGGGCACCGGCAAGACGCTGGCCTTTGGCATCCCGCTGCTCCAGCGGCTGGACGAGAACCCAGGAGGCAAGCGCTCTGCGCCCCGCGCGCTGGTCGTGGTGCCCACCAGGGAACTGGCCATCCAGGTCGGCGACGACCTGCGGATCGCGGGTTCCCGCCTCGGCAGCCGAGTGGTCACGCTGTACGGTGGCCGCGCTTACGAGCCGCAGATCGAGGCGCTGGCGAACGTGGACATCGTGGTCGGCACGCCCGGCCGGCTGCTCGACCTGGTCCGGCAGGGTCACCTGGACCTGTCACAGGTCACCGGGCTGGTGCTCGACGAGGCCGACAAGATGCTCGACCTGGGGTTCCTCCCTGACGTGGAGAAGATCCTCAAGTACACCCCGCCGCAGCGGCAGACGATGCTGTTTTCTGCCACCATGCCCGGCGAGGTCGTCACGCTGGCGCGCCGCCACCTGACCCGGCCCACGCACATACGCGCTGAGCAGCACGACGAGCCCTCGCACGTGCCCAGCACCGAGCAGCACGTGTTCCGCGCCCACCAGATGGACAAGATCGAGGTTCTGGCCCGGGTTCTGCAAGCCGAGGGCCGCGGTCTGACGATCGTGTTCTGCCGGACCAAGCGGGCCTGCGACCAGGTCGCGGCCGCGCTGATGACGCGTGGCTTCGCCGCCGCCGCCGTCCACGGCGACCTCGGGCAGGGACAGCGTGAACGCGCGATGCGGGCGTTCCGGAGCGGAAAGGTCGACGTGCTGGTCGCGACCGACGTGGCCGCGCGCGGGCTGGATGTTGACGACGTGACGCACGTGATCAACTACGAGTGCCCCGAGGACGACAAGACCTACCTGCACCGCACCGGCCGGACCGGGCGGGCCGGGCGCACGGGCGTGGCCGTAACGTTCGTGGACTGGCGCGACCTGCAGCGCTGGAAGCTCATCGACGAGTCACTCGGCCTCGGTCAGCCCGAGCCCGGGGAGACCTACTCGACATCGGCGCACCTGTACGGCGCGCTGCGGATCCCGCAGGGTGTCACCGGCACGCTGCCCGTGGCCAACCGAGGCCGCCTCGGCCTTGAGGCCGAGGATCTCGAGGACATCGGCGAAACCGGCCGGATCCGGTCCCGTGCCGCTCGCGGCACGAAGGACCCCACCGCCAGGCGTGGCGGCCGCGGTGAGCCGGCCAGGAATCGCGAGGCGGGGCAGGCCAAGAAGCGCCCCCGGCGCAGGACCAGGGCCGGGGTAGCCGTTGGCGAGGCCGGCGAGCCGGGGAACGGGCCCGCCGCTGCCGAGCGGCACGCTGCGTCCGCCGACGAGGCCGGGCAGGCACGGCGCGAGCCCGCCCGCAGGCGGCGCAGGCCATCGCGTCGCCGCGGCGGCCGGACAGACGCAGTCGGACAGGCCACCGCCACCGGTACCGCCGAGCCGACGGGTGGGGAGGCCTGACCCGAGGCCACGCGGGCTCCGTCCCGGTCGGCTAACAGAGCCGACACATCAGCGTCATCTCCGTGCAAAACGGCCGGGCTAGATTCTGACGCGACCGGGATGCAACCGACGCTGGGTTAGGCTGCCAGGCCGTGAGCATACCTAAAACACTTGAGCTGCCCGAACGGGTCCGGCGGGTGACGATCGAGAGCCGCCGCGGCTGCTTCGCGGCGCTCGAAGCCGAGCCGACCATGGGTGTGTGCGAGCGGAGGCCGGCGCTGCTCATTCCCGGCTTCACCGGCAGCAAGGAAGACTTCATCCCAGTCCTGCAGTCGCTGGCGTCGGCAGGCCGCCGGGTCTTCGCAATCGACATGCGGGGGCAGTACGAGAGCCCGGGCGCACCCGGCGCCGAGGCATACGCGCCGGGTGAGCTTGCCGCAGACATCGCGGCGATCACCGAAGCCATCGCCGACGGCCAGGGCCTGCATCTGCTCGGGCACTCCCTCGGCGGGCTGATCGCCAGGGAGGCGGCGCTGGCGGGGACGGCACCGATCATCTCGCTCACCTTGCTCAGCTCCGGACCCGGCCGCATCAGCGGCCAGCGCGCCGAGATGCTGCGCGGCATGCTGGCCATGATGGACTCGTCTGGCGACGCGGGCCTGCGGGCCACGGTCGCGCAGATCTGGCGGGAGCAACTGGAGCCCGAGGCCAGGGCTGAGGCCGTGCCCGACCACGTGATCGCCTTCCTGCACGATCGCATGATGGGCAACAGCCCGGTCGGCCTGGTGGCCATGGGCAGGTATCTGCTCGCCTGCCCGGACCGTACGGCGCAGCTCGCTGACCTTGACGGGCCGCCGGTCCTGGTTCTGTACGGCGAGAACGACGACGCGTGGCCCCCGGCCGTCCAGGAACTGATGGCCGGGCGGCTCGGCGCCCAACGGGTCTGCATACCGGGCGCCGGGCACTCGCCCCCCGTCGAGGCGCCGGAGACCACGGCCAGCGCGCTCACGGCCTTCTGGCGGCAGGCGGAGAACGGCGAGCACCACCGTGCGGGTGAATACCGACGCGCAGGTGAACACCGCCGACGTGCGGACGATAAGCGGCCAGCGGGCGAGCAGACGGCGGGCGGCGGAGCAGACGGCGGGCGGCGAGCAGACGGCGGGCGGCGAGCAGACGGCGGGCGGCGATCACTCCGGCATGGCTGTGTGGGCGACCGCACCGCGCTCCGCCAGGGCGACGTCGGCCTGAGCGCCGTCGCGCGGTGGGCCGGCGACTTCGGTGCTCAGCGCGTCCCATGGCCGACGCGGCTCCGACGCCGCGCTGCCTTCGGGGCAGCAGGCCCGGTAGTCGCACCATCCGCACCACGATCCCGGGCGCGGCGGGAACGCGTCCGCCTGCCCACCGTCCGCCAGCACAGGCGCCTGCCCGCCCTTCGTCAGCGCGGGCGCTTGCCCACCGTCCGTGACCGAGGGCGCCTGCCCGTGGTCCGTGACCGAGGGCGCCTGCCCGCCGTCCTTCTCGGCCCGGAACTGCTCGTCGGCCGCTGCGCATTCCGCGGCGATGTCTTCGGCCCGGCGCAGCTGCCGGGCCAGCGACTCGTCCGTGTGCTCCCAGGCGAGCACCCGGCCGGTCGGCAGATGGTGCAGCTCGACCCGGCGGCATGGCCGGCGCATCACCCGCTCGGCGGCAAGCGCGTAGAGCGCCAGGGGCAGCGAGGTCCGAGCGTCGTCCACGGTGAGCACGTGCCGGCCGGTCTTGTAATCCACCACGACGAGCTCGCCGCTGCCGTCGCTGCCGCGGCGGTCATCGAGCCGGTCGATCCGGCCGGACACGGTGATCAGGTCGGTGCGCGTGGCTACCGTGCGCTCAACCCCGATCGGCTCGCTGGCGGCGTCGAGGCCGGTCACGTACGCCTCCACCAGACCCCTGGCCCAGTGGCGGTACCGCGCCGACTGCAGCGAGTCGGCGAAGCCCTCCCCGATCCAGCCCTGATCAAGCAGGTCGCCGGCCGCGGCCACGGTCCGCCGGGCTCGCGGCAGCCGCCACCACCCGGCCAGCGCATTGTGCACGCTGGCGCCCAGGCTGTTGTGCGCCCACGGCGGGCCCTTGGCTGGCGGCGGCCGGTCCAGGTAGGTCATCCGGTAGCGGCGTGGGCAGTCCAGCCAGGTGCCCAGCCTGGTCGGCGTGCACGCATACAGCCGCTTCGGCATGCCCTCAAAGCCAAGCTGTTGCACGCGTCTCATCCTGGCACGGCCCACCGACATTACCGGGCATCCGCAGCCACACGGGCCGCCTGTCCACCCGATCCACATCGGGCTGCCCAGCGCCGGCGTCGCGGTCGGACAGCTGCGGGCCCGGCTGCGGCAGGCCGAGCGGCGCTCCGGCTACGGCTCGCCCGGATCGCTGGCCAGCGCGCTGGGGCCCGCGGTCACCCAGGAATCGAACCGTTTTTCCGCCGCGGCGACCGTGAACTCATCGCCGTGCCCGGGCAGGACCCGGGTCTCTCCTGGCAGCGTCAGCACGTGCGCACCGATCGAGCTGAGCTGCCTGGCGAAGTCGGGGAACTCCTTCTCATGGGGAACCGGGCCGGTGGCGGACACCACGTCACCGGCGAAGACCGAGCGGAGGTCCTCGCTGTAGATGCACACCGAGCCCGGGCTGTGCCCCGGGGCGTGCAGCACCTCGAGCGAGACGTCAGCGACCTCGAAAATGCCGCCATCCTCCATGTCGATATCGGGGTTGTCGCTAGGGTGCGCCTCTCGCCAGTACACGCGGTCCGCGTGGTGCAGCGCCACGGGGGCCTCGTCCCTGGCCGCCACCTCCATGGCGGCGGCCGTGTGGATCGCGTGCCCGTGTGTGCAGATGACGGCGAGAATCTCGCGATCGCCCACGGCGGTGAGCACCGCGGCCGCGTCGTCGCCCGGGTCGATGACGATGACCTCCTCGTCGTCACCGACAATCCAGCTGTTGGCGCTGGTTCCAGCGCGCTCGATCCGCGCCTCCATGGCGGCCTGCCTTCCTCTCAGCCCTGCATGATGAGCGTAGGACCGCGCGGTGATCAGTTGCCGTGGCGGTCACAGCGACAATAGCGAGCCTGCGCGTGTGGCGCCCTGCCGCCCGAGCCGGCACAGCGAAACGAGCTCATCGCCCCCGTTCCGGAGCGGCACCGGTGGCCTGAGACAGCAGCCTCTGGTACTCCTCGGGCGCGATCGTCTCGCAGCCGATCCGGTAGCCGGTCAGCGCCCCATGGTCGTCACTTCCCCCGCTGGCGACCAGGCCAAGGTCCGCGGCCAGTGCCGTCAGGTGAGCACGCTGCGCCTGGTCCTGGTCTGGATGCCACACCTCGACCCCGTGCAGGCCAGCGGCGGCCAGGTCGGCGATCACGTCGTCCGGCATCAGCCAGGCGCGCGCCCCGGCTCGCGGATGCGCCAGCACGGTCACCCCTCCGGCCGCCCTGATCAGCGCGATTGCGCGCGCCGGATCGAGCGCGTACCTGGTGACGTGGGCCCGCCCACCGGTGCCAATCCAGTCCGGGCCGAACGCCTCGTCCGGGGACGAGATCGCGCCTGCCGCCACCATCGCCCGCGCGATGTGCGGCAGGCCGACCACGCCGTCTCCAGCCAGCGCGCTGACCTGTTCCCAGGTGACCGGCACGCCGAGCTCGTCCAGCCGCTCAACCATCGCCCTGGCCCGGTGCATGCGGCTTTCCCTGATCCTGGCGCACTCCGCCGCCAGCTCGGCGTCGGCAGGATCAAACAGGTAACCGAGCAGGTGCACGCTGTGGCCCTGCAGACGGCAGGACAGCTCCATGCCCGGCACCAGCGTCAGACCCGGCGGCAGCGCCCCGGCGGCAGCGCGGTGCCCCGCCACGGTGTCGTGGTCGGTCAGCGCGATCGCGTCGAGCCCGGCGGCGCTGGCCCGCCGCATGACCTCCTCGGGCGGGCAGGTGCCATCCGAGGCCGTGCTGTGGCTGTGCATGTCCGCGCGCATGGCTCGAAAGGCTAGGGCAGCCGTGGCGATGGCGCGCCGAACGGCAGGTCGAGATCCTGGCCGGGATCGCGGAGGTCCCGCAGTTCCATCGGATCCATGAGCAGCATGCCCGCAGTGTCCGGCCAGAGGATCAGCCAGAGCCAGTTGCCCATGATCTCGCCGGCGAATGCAGCGCGCCCCGGAGACTCCACGTGCCACAGCGGGAACTCGTGGCTGTCGAACTTGACCAGCGCGTGCGACGGCCCGGAGGCGAAGCCGCTGCCTGGGTCCGGCCCGTCCAGCCCGGCGAACCTGGCGCCAAGGCCAACCCCGAGCTCCTCGGAGACCAGCAACATCTCGCCGGGCCCGCCGACCGGGGCCGGGCCGGACAGCGCGACCACACAGGCCCTGGTGCCGGTCCGCTCGTCACCGGCGCCGACGAATCCGGTGACCAGCCAGGCCGTGGGCAGCGGCCACGGCAGCCAGACCGGGACCGCCACGCCCCGCAGCAGCCCTTCGAGCCCCGCGGTCGTTGGGCTGTGCGCCGACCGCAGCGGATGCACTTGCCCGTGCACGTCGCAGTGCCACGCGCTGGTCCAGGCGCTGGGCTCGCGTACCGGGCCGCCGCACCGGGGGCAGGTAGGCGCAGTCCTCATGACTACCGACCGTTACGCGGCTGGCCGCGAACGTCAAGCACCGTCCGCGCGAGGCGCGGCGCTAACGAGATGGGCGCGGGATCAAGAGACGCCGCCCCGGGGTCAGGACACGGGCACGGCGCGGGAAGCCGCCGCCGGGGCCGGGGCATACTGAGCGGGTGGCTGCCAGGCGAATCCCGTGCGTCGGTGCGGTGATCAAGGATCCGGCTGGCAGGCTGCTGCTGATCAAGCGTGGTCACGAGCCCGGCGCCGGGCTGTGGTCGCTGCCGGGCGGCCGGATCGAGCCTGGCGAGACCCACCAGCAGGCGCTGGCCAGAGAGGTCCTCGAGGAGACGAACCTGAGGGTGGAATGCCGCCGCCTGCTCGGCACCGTCGAGCTGTCCGGAGCCGACGGGACGGTCATCGACGTCAGCGACTACCTGGCGGTCGTCACCGGAGGTGAGCTCGCCGCTAGCGATGACGCCGCCGACGCCCGGTGGGTCGCGACCGCGGATCTGGACAGCCTGCCGCTTACCAGCGGCCTGACCGGGTATCTCACCGCCTGGGGCGTATACCCCGCATAAGTCGCCGCGGCTGAGCCAGCCTCAGCCGCCGATATCATTCCTGAGCAAAGACGGACTTGCCGGGCGGACCGTGCCCGGCGGGCAGGTTTCACTTGCCGGGCGGACCGTGCCCGGCGGGCAGGTTTCACTCGCCGGGCGGATGAGCCCGGCGAGTCCGGATTTACTCGCCGGTGTATGGCGGCCGGCGAGCCCAGGTTTACTCGCCGGGCGGATGGCGGCCGACGCCTCCAGATTCCACTCGCGGGGCGGATGGAGGCCGGTTTCCCGATGAGCAGGCGGCAGCTGATCGGCCTCGTCGCGGTCGTTGCTGCGCTCCTGATCGTGGGAATCGACGTCTTGGCCGTGCATCACTTTGGCAAGAACGAAGCCACCAAGACCTACCCCGACAACTATCTGAACGCGGTCGCCTGCCCGAGCCCCGCGCAGTGCTGGGCCGTCGGGCAGACAGCGGAGGCGCCGGGCGGGAACACGCTGTCGGAGCCCCGTCATCCACTGCTGAAGCACGAGACGGCCGGGCACTGGCACACGGTGGCCGTGGCGGCGCTCGGGCCCAGGGACGCGCTCCAGGCCATCGCGTGTCCCGGGACCACGGACTGCTGGGCCGTGGGCGGCAGCGCGACGAGCGGCCAGCCGCTCATCGAGCACTGGACGGGCGGGGCGTGGCAGCTCGCGCCCTCTCCGGCCGTAGGCGGCGGCCAGCTCGACGCAATCAGCTGCGCGTCGCCGAACGCCTGCTGGGCGACCGGCGGCACACAGGTACACTCCGGCGTCACCGGTGACCTGCTCGAGCACTGGAACGGATCAGCGTGGGCCATCGTCACCTCGGTGGCTGGCGGCCTGCATCCGCAGCAGTTCTCCTGCCCGGAACGCGGCTACTGCCTCGCCCTTGGCGTTCGGAACGGCGCCGCCGCGGCGGCAGCCTTCAGCGCGGGCGGCTGGACGGCGGTTGCGCCGCCCACCTCATCGGCTGGTACCGCCGCGATCCCGTCGCTGTTCGGCTGCACCGGGCCAACCCTGTGCCTGGCGGCGTACGACGGAAGCAAGCTGGTCACCGATGTCTGGAACGGCAGGACCTGGACGCCGGTCAGAACCGCCGCGCTTACCTACCCGGTTGGCCTGACCTGTTCCGGCGGCAAAGGGTGCTGGCTGCTCGGCATGACCCGCAAGCACCAGCCACTGGCGCTGCGCTGGCAGGGAAACGACTGGGTCGCTGTAACCGTGCCAGCGGTGCCCCACCGCGGGTACCTGAGCAGCCTGGCCTGCGGCAGCAGCTGCTGGGCCGTCGGCGGCGTGGGCGGCAGCCGCCGCAACGGCGACCCCTACACGCGCCCGCTGATCGCACCGCTGGCCTAGTCCGGGGGCCGGAACACCGAGGTCCGCTCCAGGCCCGCGGCGCGCCCTCGCGCCGCCGCGGTCAGGGCCAGCTTGCGCGAAGCCTCGTCGATCATCTCGCCATCCAGTGAAACCGCGCCGCGCTTGCGCACGGACGTGTAGTACTCGTATGCCTCGAGAATCAGCTCGGCACGGTCGTATTCGGCCTGGGTGGGAGAGAACGCGTCATTCACGATCTCGATCTGGCCCGGATGGATCACCCACTTGCCGTCGTACCCGAGCGCGGCCGCCGACGTAGCCGACCGGCGCAGGCCGTCGGCGTCGCCGATCGCGGCGAACGGGCCGTCGATCGCCTGCAGCCCGTGCGCCCGCGCGGCGACCAGGATCCGCAGGTGGGGATAGTGGAACGCGTCGCCGCCCGCGTACCCGGCCGGCTGCGCGCCTATCTCGAGTGACCGCATCCCGAGGCTGGCCATGAAGTCGGCGGGCCCGAAAACCAGCGCCTCGAGCCTGGCCGAGCACCCGGCGATCTGCTCAACGCCAGCCAGCCCGGCCGCGTCCTCGATCTGGGCCTCGATCCCGATCCCGCCCGGTGGCAGGCCCGCCGCCTGCTCGACTTGGCCGAGCAGCAGGTCCAGCCAGGCGACGTGATCGGGGCCGGTCACTTTGGGCAGGATGAGCGTGTCCAGCTGCTGCCCGGCGCGCTCAACAACGTCGGCCACGTCCCGGTAGGCCCACCGGGTGGTGGCGCCGTTCACTCGCACGGACCGGACCTTGCCGCCCCAGTCCCCGGTCTGCAGCGCGGCGGCCACATTGGCCCGCGCCTCGTCTTTCGCATCTGGCGCGACCGAGTCTTCCAGGTCGAGTAGGACCTGGTCAGCGTTAAGGCCCATGGCCTTGGCCAGGAATCTCGGACTACTGCCAGGCACCGAAATGCACGACCGCCGTGGCCGGGTCATCCGCCTCCCCATCCGTTCATCTGCGCCCTCGCCTCGTACAACAGCACCGCCGCGGATACCGCGACGTTGAGCGAGTCCGCGGAGCCAAGCATAGGAATCCCGATCCGGCGGTAGCCGGACGCCTGCCAGGGAGGCGAGATCCCGTACCGCTCGCTGCCCACGACCAGCGCGGTGCGCCCGGTGTAGGTGCAGCCCCGGTAGTTCTCGCTGTCGTCGGTGTCGGCCAGGTACCCGGTAAAGCCGTGCCGGCCCAGCCAGGCGATGGCGTCGGGCACCGCATCGAACTCGATCGCGGGCACCCTGATGCTCATCCCCTGGCTGCTGCGGAGCACCTTGGGGTGGGTCAGCCTGGTCCGCCGGTTGGTCAGCACCAGGCAGTCGGCGGCGCATGCGTCGGCGGTCCGGATCAGCGTGCCGAGGTTTCCGGGAATCTCGATCCCGTCGATCACCAGGACCAGGGCGCTGGGCCCGAACGCGAACGCCCCGGGGTCGGGCTCCGGGAGCCGGGCGATCGAGATCAGGCCGTCCGGGTTCGGCCGCTCGGTCAGGTAAGCGAGGGTCTTCTCGGAGATCCGGTAGGCGCGGCGAGCCCGGGCGGCAAGCTGCGAGCTTCGCGTCTTTGCCTCGTCGGAGTAAGCGGCCTCGGGGCACCACAGGAACGTGTCGATGGTCACACCAGCCTCGAGAACCACATTGTTCTCAAACAGGCCCTCGGCGACGAACGTGCGCCGCGGAATTCCGGTGCGGTTGTGCTGGATGTCCCGGACCAGCTCCGCCGCCGGGTGCCTGCGGCCGACCTGCTGCAACTCCGCCATGCACGGCATCATCTCGCCTGCCCGGCCCTCCCGCGCCGCCCGGTCCCCTACCCCCAGGGCGTTTTCGTACCGCGAGCACCGGCGTTCGTTTCGACTGGCCGGGGACTGCTCAATAGCATGGGTGCCATGCCTACCCCGTCGGCGCTGTCATCGCCGCCCACGATTGATCAGATCACGCAGGCGCTTGCGGGCGTCAACGATCCAGAAATTCACCGCCCGATCACCGAACTCGGCATGGTCAAGAATGTGGCCGTCGCCGCGGACGGGGCCGTACGCGTCGATGTCTGGCTGACGGTGGCCGGCTGCCCGCTGCGCGGCACGATCACCAGGGACGTCACGGCAGCCGTGAGCAAGCTCGATGGGGTCTCCCGGGTACAGGTCGAGCTCGACGTGATGAGCGAGGAGCAGCGGGCCGGGCTGCAGGCCAAGCTCAGGGGCGGCGCCCCGGCGCGCGTCATCCCGTTCGCCCAGCCGGACTCGCTGACCAAGGTATATGCGATCGCCAGCGGCAAGGGCGGCGTCGGCAAGTCGTCGGTGACGGTCAACCTGGCCGCGGCCATGGCCGCCGCCGGGCAGAAGGTGGGCCTGCTCGACGCGGACATCTATGGCCACTCGGTGCCGCGGATGCTCGGCGTGACCGGGCGGCCGACCAAGGTCGAGCAGATGATCATGCCGCCGGAAGCAAACGGCGTGCGCGCGATCTCGGCGGGCATGATGAAGCACGGCAACGAGCCGCTGCCGATGCGCGGGCCGATCCTGCACCGGCTGCTCGAGCAGTTCCTTGCCGACGTGTGGTGGGGCGACCTTGACGTGCTGCTGATGGACCTGCCGCCGGGCACCGGGGACGTCGCGATCTCGGCCGGCCAGCTGATCCCCGGGTCCGAGCTGATCGTCGTCACCACGCCGCAGCTCGCGTCGGCCGAGGTGGCGGAGCGGGCGGGCTCGCTAGCGAATCAGCTGCACCAGCGGGTCGTTGGCGTGATCGAGAACATGTCATACCTGCCGTGCCCGCACTGCGGCGAGCACGTGGACGTGTTCGGTTCGGGCGGCGGCGAGGCCGTGGCCGAAGCGCTTACCCGGATCGTCGGCGCGCGGGTTCCCGTGCTCGGCCAGGTGCCGATCGACGTGCGGCTGCGGCAGGCAGGCGACGAAGGAAAGCCGCTCGTGCTGGCCGACCCGCACTCGCCCGCTGCGCTGGAGCTCACGAAGATCGCCGATGGCCTGGCCGGCAAGTCCCGTGGCCTGGCCGGGCGCCCGCTCGGCCTCACGCCGGTATGACCGTACCGTCGGCATCGCGCTGACCTGCCTGATGCGGCTCCCCGGCGGCTAGAGCGGGGACAGCATCCCCGGCCGTCCAGCAGGCTGCGCGGTACAGTACCTGCCGGATTCCCGGCGCCAGGTCCGGCCTGGGCGGGCTCCGTCAGGTGGCCTCGGAGTCGTACGGCGGGGGCTCGCTGGGCGTCGGCATCGAGGTTCCGTTGGCCGCGGAGAACGCGGCGGTGTCCTCTGGTGCGGTCCCGGAGTTGCCGTTGCCGTTGCCGATCCCGTGCCCGTTCCCCTCGAACTCGTCCCAGAGGTGCTTGCGCACGAAGTTCTTCGGGTGCAGTTCGGTGATGTCGAAGTCGCGGAACTCCGGGCCGAGGCCCTCCTGCAGGTCCGCCTTTGCGCTCTCGGCTATGCGGCGCAGGTCACGCAGGGCCCGTCCGGCCTGCCCGGCGATCTTCGGCAGCTGGTCAGGACCGAAGATGATTAGCGCCAGCACAACGAGAACCAGGATCTTCTCGATGGACAGGTCGAACACGAGACTGCTCCAGTCTTGGAGAACTCGCGGTGGGGTCCGCTCCCTCCCAATGTAGACCGTCGGGGCGCCTGCCATGAAGCCCGCGCCAGTCCCACTCCGGCTCCACCCGCCCTCTCACTCCGGCTCCACCCGCCGTCTCACCCCGGGCGCCGTCCCCGCCTCCGCTCCGGCACCGCCCCCGCCTCCGCTCCGGCACCGCCCCGCCTCCGCTCCGGCACCGCCCCCGCCTGCGCTCCATCCCATGCAAGCCCGCGCACCGGCGCTCAGCCCAAGTCTTCACGGGTTCGGTGCCACAAATCGGCATAAAATGGGGTACGAATTGACTGGAAGCCGTGAGAAGTAGCGGCGTCGCCCTCGCCACGCCGCGCTGGCGAGCGGATTGTCCGGTTTCGCGGCTGCGCCGGTTGCTACGTTGCGGTCATCTGTAACGACTCGGCGGAGCCGAGGGTTATGTCCACCGTGTGGCTGGTGCCGGAGCGGATGAAGGCGACCGAGATGCGGGTGCCCGGCTGCTCGGAGCGGATCGCATCCAGGAGGGCCGTCGCGTCGGTTATGGGCTGGCCAGCGAACCGGATGATCACGTCGCCGGGCTGCAGGCCCGCTTGGGCCGCGGGACCGCCCGGGGTCACCGACGGGGCGGAGCCTGAGCGCGACGGGGCGAGCTGCGCGCCGTTGCCCGCGTAGTCGGTGTTGACCAGCGCGCCAATCACCGAGTGCGCGGCCCGGCCGGTCTGGATGAGTTCCGTTGCCACGATGCGCAGCTGGTTGACCGGGATCGCGAACCCAAGGCCAATGCTCCCGCTCTGGACCCCGCTGACCGGATCGGCGCCGAGCGTGTCGATCTCGGCGTTCATCCCGATGACCTGGCCCCGCGCGTTCACCAGTGGGCCGCCCGAGTTGCCAGGGTTGATCGGCGCATCGGTCTGGATCGCGTCGTAGTACACCTGCGGACCGTTTCCGCTGCTATCGATGCTGGGCTGGACAGGGCGCTTCACCGCGCTGACGATGCCGCTGGTCACGGTGTTGGCAAGCCCGAGAGGCGAGCCAAAGGCAACGACGGGATCACCGACCTCGGCGCTCGCGGAGTTCCCGAGCGACAGCGCGGGAAGCCGAGCCGGCTGCGCCAGCCTCAGCACCGCTATGTCCGAATATGGGTCGGCGCCGACCAGCCGCGCGGACGCCGTCTGCCCACCGTTGAAGACGACCTGCAGCGAGGAGTGGCTGACCGCGCCGTCGAGCGTGACGACGTGGTTGTTGGTGACGATGTAGCCGCCGCTGATGATGAAGCCCGAGCCGGTGCCCTCGTCGCCGTTCACCTTGATCATGACCACGCTGGGCAGAACGCGCGCGACGATGCCCGCGACCGAATCCGCCGGCCTGTTGGTCAGCGCGGGCGCCGTGGTGCCGAGGCTGTAACTCGGCTGCGTTCCGGTCAGCGGGCGCGAGCCGACGAACCCGCCGATCACGCCACCAACCACCGCAGACGCTACCGCGATGACCAGGATGACGACCAGCAGCCGGGATCCGGCCAGCCATCCGCCCAATCGGCCCTCGGCCGCGGGCTTGTCGGCGTGGTCCACCGGGATGCCATTCGCCGAAGTGCCATTGGATCCGGGCGAACGGTCCAGGTCGAGCCAATACGACGAATCCGCCGGATGGGGCGGATTCGCGGCGGGGGAAGGGTCGTCATCTGGAGGATGCGCGGAGCCAGCCACACCGGGCGTGGCCGCCAGGTCGGCCGCTGGCGCGGCCCGGCCGGGCGGGTCGCCCGCCCGCGCAGCGTGGCCAGGCGGGCCCGCCGGGCTGGCCGGGCCCGCCGGGCTGGCCGGACCGGGCGCCCCCTCGCGCACAGACCCGTCGGACATGGTGCGCCTCCCCCGAGGCGGCCTCCCCGTTGGCTATTGCCGCGCGGCCGCCGCTTCAGGGATACATTTCCCAGAGCCGGACGCGATAGGCCTAATCAGTGCAACGGGTTGAGCCACGAGCCGAGGCGGCGGAATCCGACGGCCATCCGGCCCCAGAATCCGGGCCGGGCGGAGTTTGGCATGGCGGCCACCACCTGGCTGACCACCGCCGCGGGGGCGTCGGCGACCACGGTGTAGACAAACCCGCCTGAAGACCAGGCGAAGCTGCGCTCGTCCGGATCGATCGAGTAGACGGTCTGCCCGCCGATCCCGATCTGCCGCCAGCCCGGCATCGGCCTGCCCAGCTCGCCCCGCTGGACAAATACGGATATTACTGCCAGGCCGTCCGAATACGAGAGATCAATCACACGGCCGGAACGGGGCGATGTCTGAGTCGCGGAGAACAAGACCAGGTTGCCGGGCAGCTGGTCGGGAAGTGGCCAGCCCCTGGTTCTGAGCGCCGTCAGCGTGGCCGAGCCCAGGCGTGCCGTCCAGGGCCCGCCTGCCGGGGCAGGCATGGCGCCGACCGCACCGGCCCCGAGCTGGAGGTTGACGAACGAGTCCTCGCTGATCATGTGCGAGCTGGAGGTGAAGATCTCCCGCTGCAGCGGGAGCTTTGTCGCGGCGTCAAGCCAGAAACGTGCGGCCAGGCCACCGCCGCCGGGCCTTCGGACCTCGACCACCAGCGCGGTGCGCCCGGCCGCCGATCCGCGGCCCACGTACGCGATCTGGTAGTTGGACTGAAGCAAGACCAGGAGCTGATTCGATACGCCGAGAATCCCGTCCGGGTCCGGATCGTCCACGGCGCCGGCCAGGATCCCGGAGCCGACCGCCTTGTCCGGCGGGACATTGGCCGCCTGCACCAGGGTGGCCTGGCCCGGCTGATGCCATACGTCGACCAGGGATGTGCTGGTCTCGCCGGGGCCCCACCAGAGCACGACCTGTTCACCGCGGTACGACGTAGCCTGGCAGGCCGTCGCAGCCTCTTGGAGCAGCCGCAGCCCAGCGCCGCTCGCCGCCGTCCGCGCCGGGCGTGCGAGCCGCAACGGGCCGCCGCCCAGGCGCTTCGTGACCGATGGCCCGGCCGACGAGTCCGCGAACGCCAGCCCGGCGACGCCCGATCCCAGCAGTCCGAGTATCGCGGCGAGGCCGACGATCCGCCAGCCAGATGCGACCCGATGGCTCACGGCGCAGGCGACGAAAGGCTCTTGCCGGGGTGCGGCCCGAATCGAGCGGAGCCAGCGGGGACGACGCCCGTCATCAGATCGTGCTGCAGCACATAGGTGTCCACTGCCGGCGTGACCCTTGGCTCGGGCTGTTCCCGGCTGCCGCCGGCCAGGAACGCCGCGGTACCGACGCCAACCAGGACGACCGCGGTGGCACCGAACGCCACGTACCAGGACGGCCGCACCTCGCGCCCGCCGTGGGACGTGAATGAGCCGGCCGCCGCCATGTGAGACCACCGGGCCTGGCCACCCTGCAGACCTGCGCCACTCGGTTGCGCCAGCCCCATCAGCCGCCGGGTCAGCGCGGAGTCTGCCGCGGCCTCGCCCAGCGCGTTCATCCGCCGTTTCAGGGTGCGCAGCGCGACGGCATCCTCGCGGCATGAATCGCATCCAGCCAGGTGCACCAGCACCCGGTCGCGTTCCATGCCATCGAGCTCTCCGTCGATAAGGGCGGAAAGGCGATGCCCAAGGTGGCTCATGCCTGTCTCCCCGGTGCGAGTCTGGCGGCTACCGGAGCACGCTGTGGCGGGAGCCGCGTCTCGCCGAGGTGCCGCGGGCGCCGGTGCTCTAGTGCCGCGCGCAGCTGTGCCCTGCCACGATGGATCCGGCTGCGGACGGTGCCCAGCTTGATCCCTAGCGCGTCGGCGATCTCCTCATAGGACAGGCCCTCGATGTCACAGAGGATGACCGCGGCCCGGTACTCGGGCGCGAGCGCCTTGAGCGCGGCCTGGATGTCGCTGTCCAGGTGCCGATCGTCAAAGGCGTCCGCCGGCGACCGGGCGCCGTCACCGAGACGCGCCGCAGTATCGTCGCCAAGGCCCTCGAACCGGATTCGCTGCTTGCGGCGGGCCATGTCAAGGAACAGGTTGGTGGTAATGCGGTGCAGCCAGCCTTCGAAGGTTCCTGGCGTGTAGCTGGACAGGGACCGGAAGACGCGCACGAAGACCTCCTGGGTGAGGTCCTCTGCGTCGTGGCTGTTACCGGTGAGCCGGTAAGCAAGGCGGTAAACCCGGGCTGAGTGCTCCCGGACCACGTCGTCCCAGCTGGGCGGCGTCCAGTCAGCAGTGGCAGCCTGCACTGGCTGGCCCTCGTCCACGTGCAACTCCTCCCACTGCTCCCCTAGCCTGTGCAACGCCATCTGCCCGCCGAGGCTTCCCGGTGGCCACGGCTCATCGCCCGGCTCCCGTCCCCCGTCACTCGCGCGCAATTGGTGTACACGTCGGCGTAACGTCAACGGCCGAGACAACCCGGCCAGTTCCCGGGATCACGGCCGGTGACGCTAGGCTGCGCAGGACAGCCCGACCGCCCGGGAGGCAGACACCGTGAGTGCGCAGGTCGCGATGGCCTATGTCGATGACTTCCTACCCGAGGACGAGCCGCTGCTGACCGCGAGGAGGAACGCCGCGGAGGTGGGCGGCGCCGCCCCGGTCGGGCCGGTCACCGGCGCGACGCTGTGCTTTATCGCCTCGGCGACCGGTGCCAGGTCCGTGGTCGAGATAGGAACCGGCTGCGGCACCTCGGGTCTCTACCTGCTCCGCGGCATGCGCCCCGGTGGGGCCCTGACCAGCGTTGATGTGGAGCCGGAGCATCAGCGCCTGGCGCGGTCGGTGTTCCTTGACGCCGGGTTCCCGGCAGGGCGCTACCGGCTGATCAGCGGCCGTGCGCTCGAGGTCCTGCCCCGGCTCGCCGACGGCGCGTACGACCTGGTCTTCTGCGACGCCGACCAGCACGAGTACCCCGACTACCTGGTCGCGGCGCTCCGGCTGCTGCGCCCCGGCGGTGTGATGATCTTTGACGACGCCCTGGCGCGGGACCGGGTCGCCGACCCCGCCTGCGGCGATCCCGATGTGGTCGCGGTCAGGGAACTGTGCGAGCAGGTGCGGATCGATGAGCGCTTGGTGCCGCTGCTGCTGCCGGTTGGGGACGGCCTGCTCGCCGCGGTAAAGCGGCCGGAGTAACGGGCTTCGCTGCCCCGGCCCTCGAAACGCCCCGCGCAAGCGGGGTCATAGAGATGGCTGAATAAAATGTCCCGTTTCATAACTAGGTGATGATCGGCATGGCGGCCAGGTTACGGGCTCGCGTCGCGGTCAGATGCCGGGCTGGGCGGCCACCAAGCAGGCCTCGCCTGGGAGCGGGCAGGCGGGCAGCATTGGTGGCGATCGGCAGGGCTCAGCCGACGGCCGTCTTGAGGGCTTCGCCCAGCGCAACCGCCTCATCGGGCGACAACTCGACGACCAGCCGCCCGCCGCCCTCAAGCGGGACGCGCATCACAATGCCGCGACCCTCTTTGGTGACCTCGAGCGGACCATCGCCTGTCCGCGGCTTCATCGCCGCCATCCGCCATCCCCTTTCCTGCCTGGGGGCCGCAGCAACCCACAGGGGCTACGGCGCCTGCTCCGGTGCCTGGCGGGACCGGCCAGCCACAACCATGTCGATCAGTACCTCTATTATCCAGAGTTCCGGCCCGCAGTGCTAACGATCAGTCTTCCCGCCCCGGCATCGCCCGGTGCCCTCGCGGCCCCATGAGCGCCGGACGACACTGACACGATGGACGCTAGATCGGCTCTGTTCGACCTCTACGGGGACCATCTGCGGTCTCGGGGCTCTCGTGCCCCGGTCGCGGCGCTGGTCCGGCTGCTTGCTCCGCTCGGCGTCACCGCGCCGGCGGTGCGCACAGCCGTGTCCCGCATGGCCAGGCAGGGCTGGCTGGTAGCCCTGCGGCTGCCGGAGGGGGCTGGCTACGAACTCACTCCGCGCGCGGTGCGCAGGCTCGACGATGCCGCGGAGCGGATCTACCACCATGGTGACCCCGCCTGGGACGGCCACTGGCACGTCGTGGTGGTCGAGCGGGTGAAGGAGCGGGCGCGGCGGGACCGGGTGCGCGCCGCCCTCGGTTATCTCGGATACGCGCCGATCGACGAGACGACCTGGGTCAGCCCGCGCCCGTCGGGCGAGCTCGAAGCCCTGCTGGAGACCGAGCGCGTCAGGGCCGAGCGCTTCTTCGCCAGCTATGACGGCGACGCCCGCGGGCTGGTCGCCAGGGCCTGGGACCTTGACGGCCTGTCACATGCCTACCAGCGGTGGCTGGCCGTCACCGACGACCTGGTGGCCAACGTCGGCCCTGGTGCGCCCGACGAGGTGGTTTTCGCTACACGGAGCCGTCTCGTGCATGAGTGGCGGAAATTCCTGTTCCGGGACCCGGGGCTGCCCGCCGAGTTGCTCCCCGCGCGCTGGGCCGGCCACCGGGCGGCAGAGGTGTTCGATGCCGAGTCAGCCAGGCTGCTGCCCCCTGCTTCCCGCTTCGTGGACCGCTGCCTGCGGTCCGGGGGATGACTCAGTCGTCCGCGCTCGCCGCGGCTCGCAGCTCCTCGTGAGCCCACACGATGTGCTCTTCCACGTCAACGAGGTCGCTCAGCGGCATCCGCTGGTAGCTCCCGTCGGCCGCCCGCCACGAGGCCGTGCCGGAATGACACCAAACGGTCAAGTCGCGGCTGACGGACAGCACCGACATGGAGGCGCCTGGCTCGTCGGCCCGGACCAGGCGACCGCCAAGGCCGCGACCTGCCAGCATCGCCTCGAGCTCGTTCACCGCCTGCCATGGGTTGAACTCGGTCCGGCCGAAGCGGGCGGCGTCGCAGCCCGGCGGTACCCGCAGCGCGAACCATACGGCCTTGCCGGAGACCTTCCAGCTGCCTAGCCGGCCCCGGGTGAGGTGGGCACCCCACTCGCCAGCGGACAGCCCGTCCACGACCTGCAGTCCCCGGCCGTTGACGCCCTCCTTGGACCGGATCTTCACGTCCGGCAGGCTGCCCGTCTTCCAGCCAGGCTGGGAGTCGAAGACCTTGCACACCAGCTCACACCGCGCGCCTGTGCCGCGCAGGTAGAGCCAGAACTCGGGAAAGCCGCTCACCGGACGCTGGCTGGAGCCGCTGAACTCCACATTTCCCTGGGCATGCAGCGTGTTCGCGGCCAGCTCGCTGGCCATCGTGATCCCGTCGTGGACCAGGTCACCCGGCAGTCCGATCCCGGCAACCGCCTCGCGGAAGCAGCTCCTGGCCGCCCCGGCGCACGTAGGATCCAGCGGAAGGGGACGCGCGAAGCAGCCCCCGGCGCTCACGCTGGCCTCTGCCAGGGAGCCCGAGTTACCGAACGCCTCCGCCACCGGCGCCGCCATGAAGGCGTGCTCCGCGGTGGAATGGCCGGTTCCGCCGCGGCGGTCCGGCCCGCCCTCGGCGGGCGAAGGTAGCATCTCCTCCGCCTTTCGGACTCAGATATCTGTGAAACACAGATTATGAGTCGGGTACAAGCCTACGCAATGGTAACGAGCGAAAAAGTCCGGGCCAATGGCACGTTCCGGCCCCGCGCTAGCGACGCGATAGTGACGGAACCATGGCCTTCAGGGTAGATGGAACGAACAGCAGTTGGTGGCATACGCACGATCCTGACGGTAACGTCACATTCGCGGCGGCCAGACCCTGACCAGGTCGGACTGCCGGGCCTCGAGACAGGCTGAGTGTGTGAAGAATCCCCCGGGAGGAGAGCCCGGGGGATTCTTCACATGCGATAGATCGCGTTCAGCCGGGTCAGAAGCGCAGGTCGTACCGGCCGATCTTCGCATCAGCGAGGAATGCGGCAAATGCCGCCCGGCCGACGACGTGGGCGCCGCCCTCCGGGCGCTTGCTGTCCCTCACGGCAACGATGTCAGGGAGATTGGACGCGACCTCAACGCAGCCGCCGTTCTGGGAGCTGAGGGTGGCCTTACGCCACGTGGCTCGAGACAGGTCGATCATGAGTTACTCCAGTTGATCAGCGAGTTGCTTCAGATAGAGCGTGGTGTCGTCGGGGTCCAGCGCCGCGTCGCTAGCGCGGGCGAAGGACTGGACGTAGTTGCTGACGGACTCCGGGGTCGTCACCTCCTCGATCGAGTAATCGGTCTCCACGTAGACGATGCTGGGCTCCGCGTCGGGCAGGTCGAAGATGTTGACCATGGAATGCATGCCGGTGGGCGGGCCATCGATGAACCGCTGCATGCGCAGCTCGATGTTGGGCCGGGCGCCGAGCTCGACGAGCTTCATGATCTGCTCGCGCCGGTCCGGCTTCGTCCCCCACCGGTACATGAGCGACGCTTCGGTGATCACCGCGATCAGCTCGGGCGCGGTGCCATCGGTGCGGTCAAGGATCTTCTGCCGGATCTGCCGGGTTTCCACCATCCGGCGCCGCCAGGCGGGCGGCCGCGAGCCAACCCGCATCACGGCTTCGGCGTAGGCGGGCGTCTGCACCAGGCCGGGCAGCAGGAGCGGCATGAATACCCGGATCCGGACCGCGTCGTTTTCGAACCCGGGGAACTCGTTCTCGAAGATCGTGGCGTACTCCCGCCACCAGGGCCTTGCCCGGGCCCGGATGGCCAGCTCCTCGAGTTCGGCCCGTTCCTCCTCGCCGACCCCGTAGACCCGCAGCAGATCCCTGATGTCGCTCATCTCGGGGCGCTTCCAGTGGTTGGCCTCGAAACGGCCCACCTTGCCCCGCCCCCAGTCGAGCAGGTCGCATACGTGGTTGGCGGTATGCCCGGAGGCGCGCCGCAACTCCGTGAGGCGGCGGGATAGCCGCCGTTTCGCAACGGTTGCCCCACAGGCCTCGTCGCTCATCGGCGATTGCCTCCTTGACAGGACGTCCCTTTCAGCATAGCCCTACTTAAGTTGTGAATCACAAACGATGGCATCATCGGATGTGCTTCTTTTGGATATCGGTTGCGTATCGGTTCGCCTCGGTATTCGAGAAAGGCCTGCTAATGGTCGGTAAAGGAGGTGTGGGGCAGCGGTCAGCGGGGTGCCCGGCAGCGGTTAGCAGGGTGCCCGGCAGCGGTCAGCGGTCAACCCGCGTCGTCGAACTCGCCTGCCCGTACGCCGTCCAGGAAGCACTCCCACTCGTTCCGGTCGTAGACGAGCACCCGGTCGTCTGGGTCGCCGGCCACCCGCATCAGCACCCACTCCGTGCTGGTTCCCAGGTGCTGATTGATGAACGCGATCTCGAGGGCGCCATCGCCGTCGCCGGACCGCTGCCAATCCTGTGCGACCAGATCGATGCCGAGTTCCGCAACGGTCGGCTTGGCATTCACAGGTTTCTCCTCACTCGGTTACCGTCGGTCACGGACGGCGGGCGACGCCACAGTAGATGGCACGCGACCCGTCGGTGTCGGCGGCGTCGAGGTCCTCGGCGCCCCACAATCCCACATAGGTGATCATCGGATCGGCGCCCGGATAGGGCGGCATGAGCTCGAGCCCGGTGAAAAACCGCTCCACCTCGGGCTTGGAGCGCAGATAGACCCGCTCGGCCGCTCTCGTGTAGGTCTGGTTGCCCGCTTCGATCGAGTTCGGCGGCATCTTGTCGTAGGTTCCGTGCGACAGCGCCAGATAGCTGCCCGGCGCCACCGCTTCCATGTACCGGGCCACCAGGCCCCACGGGTCCGCGTCGTCGGCCACGAAATGCAGGACCGCGGTCATCAGCACCCCGGCCGGCTCGGCGAAACGTCGACGATCTCCGGCACCACGGCCCTGAACCGCTCTGCCGCCTCCCGGTCGACCGCGAGGTTGTGCGAGCCGCCCAGGAAGTAGTCATACACACGAGCCGGGCTCGGCCTTGTCGGGTCTACCCCAGGGGGAACGTCTGGGAACGCGGTCATTCTTGCCTCCGCCCCCCAATTACCAAGTCTGGCATGATCCGGGCAGCGCACAAGGACAGCAACCGCGTTGTTCAGGGGATGGTGCTACCCGGCGTAGGCACCGCGGCGGAAGCAGGCCTGGAGATGGTCGTCGACCACGCCGCAGGCCTGGAGGGTGGCGTACGCGGTCACCGGGCCGGTGAACGTGAAGCCCTGCCGCCGTAGTTCCTTGGACAGCGCCTTCGACCCCGGCGTCCAGGCCGGCACGTCGGCCAGGGTGACCGGGGTGCGTTCCTGCCCATCCGCGTAGCTCCAGACGAGCGCGGCCAGCCCGCCCGGCAGCGCGAGCGCGGCCCGCGCGTTGTTGATGGCCGCCTCGATTTTGGCCCGGTTCCTGACGATGCCAGAATCGGCGAGCAGCCGCGCCACGTCGGCGGGGCCGAACCCCGCGACGGCCTCGATGTCGAAGCGGGCGAACGCGCCGCGGAATGCCTCCCGCTTACGCAGGATCGTCAGCCAGGACAAGCCTGACTGGAACGCCTCGAGACACAGACGCTCGAACATGCCCGTGTCGTCGCGCACCGGCCGCCCCCATTCACCGTCGTGGTAGGCGAGATATTCGGTGCTGCCCAGGCTCCACGGGCATCGCAGCAGGCCGTCCGGCCCCGGCTCGGCCCCTGCAGACGCGGCGCTCAACCGGTCCCCCTCTCCCGCTCCCTCTGCTCGCCGGGTTCCTCCGCCGGGGGCTGCTCCGGGGGTGGTGACGGCGACGCGGCCGGCCGCTGCCAAGCCGACCACGACGGCGGTTCCCCAGCCGGCCGGGCGGCTTCGGCGCCGCGGGAGAACGGCGACGGCAGCGGGCCGGAAATGCCCTTGACGGGCGGTCTGGCGTGAGCCTGTGGCCTCGCGGGAGCCTGCGGCTTGGCCGCAGGCGGCGCCTTGGCCGGAACCCCCGGTTCCTTCGCCGCAGCCTCCAGATCGGCGATCTGGCGCCGCAGGATGGCTATCTCTACGTCCCGGTCCGTCACCGTGCGCGCGACCATGTTCAGCGCCTCATCGGTCGACCGCATGTCATAGCCCCACAGCGCGGCGGGCGGGCGCAACAGCGCCACATCCGCGGCGGTCATGATCTCTCCGTCGAGCGGCCGGACATCAGCGGTCGGCCGCGCCAACTCCCCGCCACGACCCATCGCGACGACAACCACGCCGCAGAGGATGGCGACGGCCACGATCAGCAACACCACGAGCACACAAGAATCGTGCCATGCCAGACGCCAAATGGCGTATTCCGCCAGGCACGCAATCCGCCATCAGGCCACCGGGCTGTCGCCGCCCGGCCGGTCCGAGCTGTTAGCGTGGGCCTCCTTGATGATCGCCATGACCTCTTCAGGGTCGTCAGCGATCCGGAACAGCTCGGGATCGGCGGCCGAGATCTTGCCCTCGGCCAGCAGCGTCCCGTGAATCCACGAGATAAGGCCGGACCAGTAGCCGCTGTCCACCAGGACGATGGGGAACTTGGTGATCTTGCCGGTCTGCACCAGCGTGAGCGCCTCGAACGTCTCGTCCAGGGTGCCGAAACCGCCGGGCAGCACCACGAACGCCTGCGAGTACTTGATGAACACGGTCTTGCGGACGAAGAAGTACCGGAACTCGATGCCGATCTCGACGTAGTCGTTCAGGCCCTGCTCGAGCGGCAGCTCGATGCCGAGGCCCACGGAAACACCGCCGGCGCTCACCGCCCCCTTGTTGGCGGCCTCCATGATCCCGGGGCCGCCGCCGGTGATCACCGCGTAGCCCGCCGCGGCGAGCCCCGCTCCGATCCGCTCCGCCCGGTCGTAGTCCTCGGTGCCGGGGAGCGTCCGCGCGGACCCGAACACCGTGACCGCCGGACCGAGCTCGGACAGCAGCCCGAAGCCCTCGACAAACTCGGCCTGGATCCGGAGCACCCGCCACGGATCGGTATGCACCCAGTCGCTCGGGCCGCGCCGGTCCAGCAGCCGCTGGTCCGTGGTGGTCTTCGGAATGTGCTTGCCCCGCAACGTCGCCGGCCCCTGACGGCGCAGCCGACGATGCGCCTCCGAGTTGGTGCTCATGATCCCATAACGTAGCCGGTGGCCAGGGTGGATATATCAGTGGCCAGGGTGGTTGCCGATTAGCGTAAAGGCCCGTTTTGGAGGTTCGATGGAGCCTGATATGAGGGCCTTAACGGTACCCGGACGCAGTGACTGCGCCAGCGGGTAACTTCGGTGCTGTGCCGAAAACCCGCCGCACCCGACGTGGGATCTCGGGGATAAGCCTGCTCATGGCCGTGATCGTGGTGCTGGGCGGGTACATCGCCTATCAGCGGCTCCAGCCGCTGCTCTCCGGCAGTGGGTGCACAGCGGCAAGCGGCGGCAAGGACATACCGCTTGGCACCGGCCAGGCGGGTATCGCCGCCACGATCGCCGGCGTCGCACAGCGGGAAGCGCTCCCGGCCCGCGCGGTTACCGTGGCGTACGCCGCGGCGCTGCAGGAGTCGAAACTGCAGGACCTGACCTATGGCGATCGCGACTCGGTCGGAGTGTTCCAGCAGCGGCCTTCGGAGGGCTGGGGACCGCGAAGCGAACTTGAAAATCCGGTATACGCAACGTCAAAGTTCTTTGGCGCGCTGGTGAAGGTTCCCCGATACCGGCGGATCCCTATTTACCAGGCTGCGCAGGACGTGCAGCACAGCGCAGATGGATTTGCCTACGCACAGTATGGGTTGATGGCCGCGCAGATGACCGGCGCGTTCACCGGGCAGGATCCGCACGCGGTCTGGTGCTGGTACTCACGCAAAATCAGCGGCACGGCCCGTGCCGACGCCGCGTCCACGGAACTCGCGCAGACCTTCGGGCCGCAACGGGCCCGCGCCCGCGCCGATCCCGGGCTGATCGTGCAGGTCACGGGCGCCCGCCGGGGCTGGGTAATTGCGGCGTGGCTGGTGTCACACGCCCAGCAGTATCGGATCAGCTACGTAGCGTATGCGGGCTACCGCTGGACGGCCGCCGACGGTGCCAAAGGATGGGCTCCGTCAGATTCTCCGTCTCCGCCGGGAAGCATCCAGCTTGGCTGATAGATTGCGTGCCGTGGGGACGGAAAAGGAGTGACGAAGTGACGTACATCATCACCCAGGGTTGCATTGACCTGCTGGACAAGACGTGCATCGAGGAATGCCCGGTGGATTGCATCTACGAGGGCGAACGCATGATGTACATACATCCAGACGAATGCGTTGACTGTGGTGCCTGCGAGCCGGTCTGCCCGGTCGAGGCGATCTACTACGAAGACGACGTGCCAGCCCAGTTGAGGGACTTCTACCGGGTCAACGTCGATTTCTTCCAGAACATCGGCTCGCCCGGTGGCGCGTCGAAGGTTGGCAAGATCCACGGTGATCACCCGCTCGTGGCGTCTTACCCACCGCAGCCGCACTGATCACGGCCGCCGACCATAACCGCCGGGTGCCGACACTAGCCGCACGACTGCCCCGTTTCCCCTGGGACGCGCTCGAGCCTTACCGGGCGAAGGCGCTTGCCCATCCCGGCGGCATCGTCGACCTGTCCATCGGCACGCCGGTCGATTCCGTTCCTGACGTAGTGCGCGAGGCGCTGGCTGCTGCCTCCGATGCCCCGGGCTATCCGGCGACCGTCGGCACCCACGCGCTGCGCCAGGCGGCGGCCGGGTGGCTGGCACGACGGCACCAGGTCACCGTCGACCCGGATGACGTCCTCCCCGTGATCGGCACCAAGGAACTCATCGCAGGACTGCCGACGCTGCTCGGCCTTGGCCCGGGCGACGTGGTCGTGCATCCCGAGCTTGCCTACCCGACCTACGACGTGGGCGCGCGGATGGCCGGGGCTAGGCCGGTGGCGGCCGACGGGCTGGTATCGCTCGGCCCCGAGCCGGTCCGGCTGGTCTGGCTGAACTCGCCGTCGAACCCGACCGGCCGGGTGCTGCCCGCTGAGCACCTGCGGAAGGTCGTCGCGTGGGCACGCGAGCGCGGCACCATGGTCGCCTCGGATGAGTGCTACATCTCGCTCGGCTTCACCGAGCGCCCGCTCTCGGTGCTGCACCCCGACGCGTGCGGCGGCTCGCACGAGGGACTGCTCGCCGTGCACTCCCTGTCCAAGCGGTCCAACATGGCCGGCTACCGCTTCGGCTTCGTGACCGGCGACCCGTCGCTGGTCGCCGAGCTGCTGGCGATACGCAAGCAGTCCGGGATGATCGTGCCGGGACCGGTGCAGGCGGCCGCGGCGGCCGCGCTCAACGACGACGCCCACGCCGACGCGCAGGAGGCCAGGTACGCCGCGCGGCGGGCAGTCCTGCGGCCGGCGCTCGAGGCGGCGGGCTGGGCCGTCGAGCACTCGCAGGCCGGCCTGTACCTGTGGGCCGCTCATCGCGGCCGGGACTGCTGGGAGTCGGTCGCCGCGCTCGCCGAGGCCGGGATCCTGGTCGCGCCGGGATCGGTGTACGGCAGCGGCGGCGCGCGGCACGTCCGGGTTGCGCTGACCGCCACCGACGAGCGGATCGCCGCCGCCGCCGAGCGCCTTGCCGCGATGGCCTGAGCCGTGTTCCGGATCTACGACACGCGGACCGGGCAGCTCGAGGACGTCGGCCTCGAGCCCGGCAGCGTCCTGCGTGTGTACGCCCGCGGCCCGGCGCCTGGCCGTCCAGCCCACTTCGGCGAGCTGCGTTCGTTGCTGGTGGCGGACCTGATCCTGCGCAACGCCGAGCATCGGCACGGACTGACGGTCGTGGCCTGCCTCGTCATACCCGATGCCGGACACGACGAGCCGCCGGCCGGCGATGCCACGGCACTGAACATCAGGCCTGCCCAGCGGACGATGCCCGCCCCTCAGCCTGGCCCGGGCGTCGGCGCGGTGGGCCCGGCAGAGATCATCCTTGAGGCACGGCTGCGGCCCGCAGCTGGCCAGACGACCGTGCGGCGCACGGTGGGCGTCGGCCCGGTGACGTTCGCCGGCCGCGACGCCAATGGCCTGGCGCCGCACGAGGAGCCGGTGGTGTCCCTTTCCGCCCTGGCGGAGCGCGGGCTCGACCCGCTGGCCGTGCGGCTCGCGCTCATGTCCCACCACCATGGCGAGCAGGCGGACCTCACCTGGGACGTCCTGGCCGACGCGGACCAGACCCTGCGCCGGTGGCGTGAACTGGTGGCCGAGTGGGCCGAGTCGCCGAGCAGGCCGATGTGCGCGGAGGTGAGCGCCCAGGTGGCGGCGGCGTTCGACGGGGACCTGGACACGCCAGCGGCGCTGCGGGCCCTGCGCGGGCTGGAGCAGGACTCGCAGATCCCGCCGGGATCGAAGTTCGAGTCGTTCCTGCACGCCGACCAGTTGCTAGCGCTGGACCTGCCCCGCGAGATCGGCCGGACGCGAAGCGGCTAGGCACGCCGACCCCTCCGACATCACCCCGGCCCGGCACGGCTGCCGCTCCGACATCGCCGCAGCCAGGCGCGCCGACCGGCCCATCGCCGCTGCGCAACAGATCGATGCCCGGAACGCACAGGACGCAACGGATCTCCGCGAGCGCACAAATGTTGCGGGGAGACTTGCGCCACCGCGCGCTCCTACGCTGGAGATCCGCCAGGCTTGGCTGCGCGGCGACCGGGTGTGGGGAGGGGCTTGGTGGCGAACGCACGAGACCGCACCACCCAGACGGATGATGCCGGGCGTGGCCGGACTTACCTAATGTGCCCGCCCGATTACTTCACGGTTGAGTACGCGATCAACCCGTGGATGGACCCAGACCAGCCATCCGATGCGGCCTTGGCGATGCGCCAGTGGCACGGCCTGCGCGAGACGTTCACCCGGCTCGGGCACACCGTGCACTTCATCGATCCCGTGCCTGGACTGCCGGATATGGTGTTCGCGGCCAACGGCGCGACCGTGATCGGCGGCAAGGTGCTCGGCGCCCGGTTCCGGTACCCGCAGCGCGCCGCCGAGGGCGAGGCCTACATGGCCTGGTTCACTCGCGGCGGGCACCGGCCGATGGCGCCACGCTCGGTGAACGAGGGCGAGGGCGACATAGTGTTCGCCGGGCGGGTCATCCTGGCCGGCCACGGCTACCGCACCGACCCCGCGGTGGCCGGGGAACTCGAGGCGCTGTTCGGCCTGCCGGTGCTCAGCCTGCGGCTGGTGGACCCGCGGTTCTACCACCTGGACACGGCGCTGTGCGTGCTGGACGCCGACACCGTCGCCTACTACCCGTCGGCATTCGACGACGCCGGACGGGCGCTGCTGACCAGCCACTTCGCTACCCTGATCGAGGCGAAAGACGAGGACGCCGAGGTCCTCGGGCTCAACGCGATCAGCGACGGCAGGCACGTCGTGCTGCCCGCCGAGGCGACCGGGCTCGCGGCCCAGGTCGCGGAGAAGGGCTACGAGCCGGTGCCGGTCGACATGTCAGAATTCCGCAAGGCCGGGGGCGGCCCGAAGTGCTGCACCCTGGAGCTGCGGGAACTGCGGCTAACCCACGCCTAACCCACGCACTTCAGGGGAGATGATCATGACGAGCAGCGACGGCACAGCAACGGAGGAGCGGCTTCGCGAGCTGGCCGCGGCGCACGGCGCGCACAACTACCACCCGCTGCCGGTCGTAATCGCCGAGGCCGAGGGCGCCTGGGTGACCGACGTCAATGGCCGCCGCTACCTGGACCTGCTCGCCGCCTACTCGGCGATCAACTTCGGGCACCGCCACCCCAGGCTCATAGCCGCCGCGCTTCGGCAGCTCGATCGGGTGACCCTGGTCAGCCGGGCCTTTGAGCACGACCAGTTCGGGCCGTTCTGCGCGGAGCTCGCCGAGCTGGCCGGCATGCAGATGGTGCTGCCCATGAACACCGGCGCCGAGGCCGTGGAGACCGCGATCAAGACCGCCCGCAAGTGGGGCTACGAGGTCAAGGGCGTGCCCGCGGGCGAGGCCGTCATCGTGGCCTTCGGCGGCAACTTCCACGGCCGCACCACGACGATCATCAGCTTCTCGACCGACGAGGACTCCCGCGCCTCGTTCGGCCCGTACACGCCGGGATTCACGGTCGTGCCGTACGGCGACCTGGAGGCGCTGGCCGCCGCGGTCGACGACCGCGTGGTCGGGGTGCTGGTCGAGCCGATCCAGGGCGAGGCCGGCGTGCTGGTGCCACCGCCCGGGTTCCTGGCGGGCGTGCGCGAGATCTGCTCGGCGCGCGGCGCGCTGATGATCGCGGACGAGATCCAGTCCGGGCTCGGCCGGACCGGCACCACGTTCGCCTGCGAGCACGAGGACGTGGTCCCGGACATGTACCTGCTCGGCAAGGCCCTCGGCGGCGGCATCGTGCCGGTGTCCGCCGTGGTGTCCTCGGCCGACATCCTCGGCGTGTTCCAGCCCGGCCAGCATGGCTCCACGTTCGGCGGGAACCCGCTGGCCTGCGCGATCGGGCGCGAGGTGATCGCGATGCTGAAGACCGGCGAATTCCAGGAGCGCTCGGCCAAGCTGGGCGCGCACATGCACGACCGGCTGGCCACGCTGCCGGAGAGCGTTGTGCGCGAGGTCCGGGGCCGCGGCCTGTGGGCGGGGATCGAGTTCGCCTCGCTGCCGGGGCGGGAGGCGTGCGAGCAGCTCGCCGGGCGCGGCGTGCTGGCCAAGGACACCCACGGCTCCACGATCAGGCTGGCGCCGCCGCTCATGATCGACGAGGCGGACCTGGACTGGGCTCTCGACTGCGTGGCGGACATCGCCCGCTGACGCCCCTGGTCAGCTCCGCACGCCGACCGGCCCGGCGAGCCGCGCCGCTAGCTCGGCGTTGCGCCGGGCGAACGGCGCCCATGCGGGCGGGGTCGCGGCCAGCAGCGCCGCTGCCGCGACCTCGCCGCAAGATCGTTGCCACCACTCGCCCAGCCGGCCGTTCCTGACGGCCAGGCTGACCAGAACCCCGCTCATCTCCCCTTCCCCCGTCGCCGCCCAGCCGTGCACATCGGCGTCGTCGCCGCTGGCCAGCGTCACCTTCTGCGCGGCGGTGACCCAGTCCGCCGCCTCGATCTCCGCCTGGATCCGGGCCGCGAGCTCGAAGGCGAGTTCCGCGGCTGCGCTGTCACGCCGCCGCTCGAGTTCGGCACGGAACCAAGTCACAGCGGCGGCGTCCCGTTCCAGCACCGCGACGATAGTCTCGGTCAGCGCGGAACGGTCGCCGGGCCTGATCCCGCGGGCCGCCGCCATGCCGCGGTCCGAGCCGCGCAGGCCGTCGGCGGCGTACGCCACGGGCAGCACCCGGTGCAGGGCCGAGGCCGCGAGCCGCACCCGAAGGCCGCCGAGGTAGGGCCCGAAGTAGCGGGCGCCGGGCGCCGGGTTCGCGGCGTGCACCACCTTCAGGCCCGCCGACCGCGGCCGCAGGTCGAGCCGGATGTAGACCGGCACCTCCTGGCCGCCGGCGGTCCGGTTCCACCGGGGCCGCCGCCGTTCCAGAAGGTTGCGCTCCAGCCAGGCCGCCTCGTGCTCGGAGTCGCACACCAGCGCCTGCACCCGGGCGATGCGCCTCACCATCGGGACCAGGCGCCCGCGCGATCCCAGGTCGCCCCAGTAGGAGGCGACGCGGCGGCGCAGGTTGACCGCGCGGCCGAGGTACAGCACACCGCCGCGAGCATCACGGAACCGATAGACGCCGGGCGCTTGCGGCATGGCCGCCATTGCGACTGGAGGTGCGCCCGCCTGGCCCATGTCGCCGACCTCCCGAAGTTCCTTGCCCAGCCTACGGTGGGCTGGTGGCTGGCAGGAGGGCTGGAATTACCTGCTGCCTGAGCCCCGGGATAATCGGTTGCGAACCTTGCTACCGGCGGTAGCATAATTTCATGAGCGCAGACTGGAAAGGGGGTGCGGCCGACCGCGGAACGGAGGTGGCCGCAGCGCTGAGCGGCCTCGAGGTAGCGCTCCGGCAGGCGCTGGCCTCGGCGTCGCGCGACCAGGTAGTGAAGTGCATCGCGGCCGCCCTTCCGGTCGAGGTCTTTCTCGACCAGGGCGCCCCGCTGCACGAGAGCAAAGTTCGGAAGGTGAGCGTGTCCATGCCCGAGGAACTGGCCGATGCGGTGCGCGCCCGCACCGGTGCCGGCGGATTCAGTCGCTACGTAAGCGAGGTCGTCGAGCGCGAGATCAGGCACGAGCGCCTTGGCGAACTGCTCGACGAGCTTGAGGCCGAGTACGGTCCGGTTCCCCCTGAGATTCGCGAGCAGACGAGGCGGATGTGGCCAAACTACGAAGACGACGACGAGGAGTAGGCGGCACGCTCGTTCTGGATGCCGAGGGCATCGCCAAGCTCGCCAGCGGCCATCCGCTCGTTTTGTCGCTGGCTCAGGACACCTACCGGGCCCAGGCGGAGATCGTCACCTCGGCCCCGACTCTCGCGGAGGTACTGCGAGGAGGCCCGAGAGACGCACCCGTGCACCGGGTCCTGGGCAGGGTCACCGTCGTCCCGATCGGAGCGGAGCAGGGCCGGGCAGCGGGCGAGCTGCTAGGACGGACCGGATTGTCCGGGCACAGGCACGCGCTCGACGCGCTCCTCGCAGTGGTCGCCCTGGCCCAGCCGCGACCTGTCGTCTTGCTTACCAGCGACTGCGAGGACATGCGCCGGCTGACCGAGGAGCCCGGGACGCCCAAGCCGGAGAGGATAGAGGTCGCCCGTATCTGACGGGCCGGCTGCAGCGGCGGGTGCCTGGTCGGCGGGGCTCCGGGGCGAATATGGTTCGGCTTGTGAGCATCCTGGCCAGCGCGCTCGACACCCGCGGCGCCGAGTACGCATCACGGCGCGACGCCATGCTGGCCCGGCTGGCCGAACTCGACGCCGAGCACGCCAGGGCGCTGGCCGGCGGAGGGCCGCGCTACGTGCAGCGGCACCGGGACCGGGGGAAGCTGCTGGCACGCGAGCGGATCGAGCTGCTCGTCGATCCCGACTCCCCGTTCCTCGAGCTGTCACCGCTAGCGGGCTACGGCACGGAGTTCCCGGTCGGCGGAAGCGTGGTGACCGGCATCGGCGTGGTCTGCGACACCGAGTGCGTGCTCATCGCCAGCGATCCGACCGTCCGCGGCGGATCGACCAACCCGTGGACGTTGCGCAAGACGCTCCGGGCTTCCGACATCGCGCTGCGCAACCGGCTGCCGCTGATCAACCTGGTCGAATCCGGCGGCGCCGACCTGCCGACCCAGAAGGAGATCTTCATCCCGGGCGGCCAGATCTTCCGTGACCTGACCCGGATGTCGGCGGCCGGCATCCCCACGATCGCCCTGGTATTCGGCAGCTCCACGGCCGGCGGCGCCTACCTGCCGGGTATGAGCGACTACGTGGTGATGGTCCAGGACCGGGCCAAGGTGTTCCTGGGCGGGCCGCCGCTGGTGAAGATGGCCACCGGCGAGGAGTCCGACGACGAGTCGCTCGGCGGTGCCGGGATGCACGCGCGTCAGTCCGGCCTCGCCGACTATCTCGCGGCCGACGAGCGCGACGCGCTGCGGATCGGCCGGTCGATCGTGGCCAGGCTCGGCCGGGCCCGCCGTTCGCCGCCGGCCGGGGCCGGCCCGGGGCCGCGCTGCAGCGAGGACGAGCTGCTCGGCATCGTGCCCGAAGACCTCAAGGTGCCGTTCGACCCGCGTGAGGTGATCGCCCGGGTCGTCGACGGCTCGGACTTCGACGAGTTCAAGCCGCTGTACGGGAGCAGCCTGGTGACCGGGTGGGCCGCGGTGCACGGGCACCCGGTCGGCATCCTGGCCAACGCGCGCGGCGTACTGTTCAGCGAGGAATCGCAGAAGGCCGCCCAGTTCATCCAGCTGGCCAATCAGATCGGCGTGCCGCTGCTGTTCCTGCAGAACACCACCGGCTATATGGTCGGCAGCCGATACGAGCAGGCCGGGATCATCAAGCACGGGGCGCTGATGATCAACGCGGTATCGAACAGCCGGGTGCCGCACCTGACCGTGGTCATGGGTGCGTCATACGGCGCCGGAAACTACGGGATGTGCGGCCGCGCCTACGACCCGAGGTTCCTGTTCAGCTGGCCAAGCGCGAAGTCGGCGGTGATGGGCCCGGCGCAGCTGGCAGGCGTGCTGTCGATCGTCGGCCGCCATGCCGCAGCGGCGCGCGGCGAGGCCTACGACGAGGCCGCTGACGCGGCGATGCGGGCGGCGGTCGAGGAGCAGATTGAGGCCGAGTCGCAGCCGTTCTTCTTGTCCGGCCGGATCTACGACGACGGGGTGATCGATCCCCGTGACACCCGCACCGTCCTCGGCATGTGCCTGTCCGCGATCGGGAGCGCTCCGCCCGGCGAACCGGCCGCGGCAGCCGGATACGGCGTGTTCCGGCTGTGACCGGGCATCCAGTGATCACCAGGGTGCTGGCCGCCAACCGAGGGGAGGTCGCCCGCCGGATCTTCCGCAGCTGCCGCCGCTCGGGAATCGGCTGCGTCGCGGTGTTCTCCGACCCGGACGCCGGCGCACCGCACGTCGCCGAGGCAGACGCCGCGGTCCGGCTGCCCGGATCCAGTTCGGCCGACACCTACCTGAACGCTCCGGCTCTGGTCCAGGCCGCGCTCGCGGCCGGCGCCGACGCGGTGCACCCCGGCTACGGCTTCCTGTCCGAGGACGCCGGCTTCGCGCGGGCCGTTCAGGCGGCCGGGCTGACCTGGATCGGCCCGGGCGCCGACGCGATCGAAGCCATGGGTTCGAAGATCACTTCCAAGAAGCTGGCCGCCGAGGCGGGCGTCCCAGTGCTGCCCGAGCTCGCTCCGGAGGCGATCAATGCCTATCCGGTGCTGGTCAAGGCGTCGGCGGGCGGGGGCGGCCGCGGCATGCGCGTGGTCCGTAGCGCCGCCGAGCTGCCTGCTGCGCTGGAGTCGGCCCGCCGCGAGGCTCAGTCGGCCTTCGGCGACGGCACGCTGTTCTGCGAGCCGCTGCTGATCGGCGCCCGGCACGTCGAGGTGCAGGTCCTCGCCGATGCCCACGGCACGGTCTGGACGCTGGCCGAACGCGACTGCTCGGTGCAGCGGCGGTACCAGAAGGTCATCGAGGAGACACCGTCCCCGGCGGTGACGGAGCCGCTGCGTGCCCGCCTGCTCGCGGCGGCGGCAGCGGTCACGCACGCGGTGGGCTACCTCGGCGCCGGCACCGCCGAGTTCCTCGTCAGCGACGGGCAGTTCTACTTCCTCGAGTTCAACACCAGACTGCAGGTCGAGCACCCGGTCACCGAGTGCGTGCACGGGATCGACCTGGTCGCACTGCAGCTAGGTATCGCCGGAGGGCTGGCCCTGCCACCGGATCCGCCGCCGCCAGCGGGGCACGCGGTCGAGGCCCGGCTGTACGCCGAAGACCCGGCCGACTGCTACCGCCCGTCCAGCGGCCTGCTGCACGCGCTGGACGTCCCGGACTCCGACACGCGGTTCGCCCCGCCCGCCGCCGGGACCGAGCAGGGGCTGCGGCTGGACTCGGGCGTCGAGGCCGGCAGCGATATCACCCCGCACTACGACCCGATGCTGGCGAAGCTGATCGCGTGGGCTCCGGCAAGGCACGCCGCCACGCGCCTGCTCGCCAGCGCACTGGACCGGGCCAGGATCCACGGACCCGCCACCAACCGCGACCTGCTCGTGAGCGTTCTGCGGCACCCGGCGTTCCTGGCCGGCCAGGCGGACACGTCGCTGCTGGACTCATACGACCTGGCCGGGCTCGTCCCCTCGGAGGAGACCTGCCTGCTGGCGGCGGCCGCCGCCGCCGTCACAGGCGCGGCGGCGAACCGGGTCGCGGCCCGGGCAGCGGCGGGCCTGCCCGGCGGCTGGCGGAACGTGACATCCCAGCCGCAGCACGCGGCGTTCGACGGGCCGCGTGGCCGGATCGAGGTCAGCTATCTGTGGCAGCGCGACGGCAGCCTGGCGCTGCCCGGGCGTGCCGATGTCGCCGTCGCAAAGGCCGCGCCCGATCACGCGGTGCTCGACGTCGCGGGCGTGCGGTACCGGTTTGACGTCTCCCGGGCCGATGACGTTGTCTGGGTGGACTCCGCTCACGGCAGCGTCACGCTTACGAACCTGCCCCGCCTGCCCGAGCCCGTGGCGGCCAGAGAGCCCGGATCGCTGATCGCGCCGATGCCGGGCAGCGTGGTCCGCGTCGAGGCCACCGCTGGCCAGCGGGTCAACGCCGGGGAGCCCGTGCTCGTGCTCGAGGCGATGAAGATGGAGCACCAGATCAGGGCACCGGCCGACGGGCTGGTGGCCGAGGTCCTGGTCGGCCCCGGCGACCAGGTACAGGCCGGAGACGTGCTAGCCACGGTGACCGGGCAGGACGCGACGGCGCAGGAGACGGCTTCCGGAGCGGACGCGGCGCGCCCATGAGGGCGGGTGGGTGAGGATCGAAAGGGAGCGCGGGCCAAGGGAGCGCGGGGATCGAAGGGGGCAGCGGGGATCGGAAGCGAGCGCGGAATGGAAAGGGAGCACGGGAATGGAACTGGTCAGCCAGGCATCGGCCGGAGAGGTCACGACCGTCACGCTGGACTCGCCAGCCACTAGGAACGCGCTGTCCACCGCGCTGCTGACGCAGCTGCGCGCGGCACTGGCCGACGCGCTGGATGATCCGGGCTGCCGGGTGGTGGTTCTCACCGGTGCCGATCCGGCGTTCTGCGCAGGGGCCGACCTTAAGGAGAGCCGGAACGGGCGCGTCGCAGCACCCGAGCTGTTCCCCGAGATTCTGCAGCTGATCTGGGACAGCTCCAAACCGGTCGTCTGCCGGGTGAACGGCAGCGCCCGGGCGGGCGGCATCGGGCTGATCGCTGCCTGCGACATAGCAGTGGCTTCGCAGTCGGCGTCGTTCGCGTTCAGCGAGGTGCGGATCGGCGCGACGCCCGCGATCATTGCGGTGCCCTGCCTGCGCCGGATGAGCCCGCGCGCTGCCGCCGAGTACTTCCTGACCGGGGAGCCCTTCGATGCGCAGCGCGCGGTCGAGGTCGGCCTGATCACCGGCGCCGTACCCAAGATCCAGCTCGACGAGGAAGTTGCCAGGTACGCGGATCTGCTACTGCGCGGTGCGCCTGGCGCGCTGGCGGTGACCAAGACCGTGCTCCGCGAGGCCAATTCGATGCCGGTCGCCGACGAGCTGGCGCGGATGGCGGAGATCTCCGCCGCGCGGTTCGCATCCGAGGAAGCCCAGGAGGGTATTGCGGCCTTCGCCGGGAAGCGCGATCCCAACTGGGCGGCGCGGCGGGCGCAGACGCCCTAGTCAGTCCGCGGCGAGCCGCCGGTATCGGCCGGCATGGTAGATGAGCGGGCCCGCCGCATCCTCCTGCACCGAACCAGTGACGCCGAGCACCTCGCCGACCACGATGCTGTGATCGCCGCCGTCGTGTACCGCGCTGGTCCGGCATTCCATCGCCGCCAGCGCGCCGTCCAGAATCGGGGACCCGGTCACTGGCCCGGGATGGTGCGTGACCGCGTCCAGCTGGCCGTCCAGCGGCCGACCGCGGGTCGCCAGCCAGCGCGCGGTCTTCTCTGCCGTCTCGTCCAGGATGGAGACCGCCCATTGCCCCGCCTCCAGCACGGTGTCGTGAAACCGGGCGATCTTTTCCGCGCAGAACAGCACCAGCAGCGGCTCCAGCGAAACCGAGGTGAAGGCGCTCACGGTCATCGCGTGGGCTGCGCCGTCCAGGCTGGTAGACACCACGACGATGCCGGTGGGGAACGTTCCGGCTGCCCGCCGGAAGGCGGTGACGTCAGCCGCCATGAGAACGGGATCCGCCGCGTCGTGCCGCGCCGGCCCGTGCCGGTGACCACAGCATGAAGGAGACCAGCACGCCTGCCACGGCGCAGAGCGCGCCGCCGAACAGGAACCATTTGCCTCCGCTGGTATTAGTGATCAAGACGCTCCCCCCAGCCGTGCCCATGGCCAGCACGAACGATGCGACGAACCATCCCACAGCGGGCATAAGAGCGCCGAGGGGCCTGCGCATTCCCCAGCCGCCGAGCACGCATGCCACACCAGTGCCCAAAGCGAACGCCGGCGCGGCTACTGGGAAGGAGCCAAGAGCCCTGTTGTACTGGAAAGAACCGATCATGCCGAGCAGGACGCCAAACACGAACAGCAGGAAATAGCAGCCGATAACCACCATGCGGCCATCACCGGTTCCCGGCGAGCCGCCCCGCGGGTCTGGCTCCGCGAAGCGCTGCTTGCCTGGCTCGTTGTTCACGCCAGAAAGGTTAGTCAATCGCCGCGAACAGATCGCTCTCCCGGTCGTGCGGCCAACTCCCCCGCCCGCGCCGCCCGGCCAGCAGGGTGTAGTACTCGAGGCCCAGTGCCTGCTGGCCGACGTTGTCCGAAAACGCGAAGAACGGGCTGTCCACGGCGATCTGCGTAGCGTGCGCACGCATCGCGTCCAGCTTCTGCTCGAGGTACGCGGTCGCGTCGATCTCCGTGGTCACCACCTCGTCAGGGACCCCGAACGGGAAGTCGTCCACGGACTCGACCTGGGTGAAGCTGGGCGCGCCACCGGGGAGACTTCTGTCACTGCCCCGCATGGCCGCGATGGCATTCGCCAGCACGGAACGCGGCAGCGCCGTGGCGTAGAACTTGCCGACCAGTCCGTCCGCGAGCTCGAGGGCGCGCTCCGCCACGCGGTGCGCCTGGATGTGGTCCGGATGCCCGTAAAAGCCGTTGTCGTCGTAGCTGATCAGCACCTGCGGCCGAACCTCGCGGATCACGCGGAGCAGTTCGCCCGCCGCCTCGTCCACATCGGCCTGCCAGAAGCAGTCGGGCGCGTCGTTGCTCGGCTCGCCCATCATCCCGGAGTCACGCCACCGGCCGGGGCCGCCCAGGAACCGGTGATCGGTGACGCCGAGCGCCGCGCAGGCGGCGGCGAGCTCACCGATGCGGTACTCGCCAAGACCGCCGTCCGCGTCGGCGGCCAGGTGTGCGAGCTCTGGGGGTATGACCTCGCCCAGCTCGCCGAGCGTGCAGGTCACCAGCGCCACGTGGGCGCCCTCGGCGGCGTACTTGGCCATCGTCGCGCCGGTCCCGATCGACTCGTCGTCGGGATGTGCGTGCACGAGCAGCATCCGGTGGCCCGCACCGGCCTGCCCGCCCCCGCCCCCGCTGTTTGCTGCGCTCATATCGCGAGCCTAGCGACGGGCTGGCAACCGCGACCTGCGAGGATCTGGTCGTGACCGAAACCCGCCGGGCGAGGGCACGAGACCTTGGCGTCATCCCCGGCTCGCTGCCGCCAGGGGAGCACAACGCGATCACCGACGTGGCGGGCGTGCGGGTGGGCCACGTCACCCTCATCGAGGGCAGTGACGTCAGGACCGGCGTCACCGCGATCGTCCACGATGGTCTGACCGGCGCGAAGTCGCTGAACGCCGGGCTTGCGGTGGGCAACGGGTACGGCAAGATCGTTGGCACGACGCAGCTCGGCGAGCTCGGCGTGATCGAGACGCCGGTCGTGCTGACCGGCACGCTGAGCACGTTCCGCGCCGCCGACGCGCTGGTCAGCTACATGCTCTCGCTTCCGGGGAACGAGAGGCTCGAGACGGTGAACCCGGTGGTCGCCGAGACCAACGACGGGTTCCTCTCCGACATGCGCCGCCGGCCCGTTACCGCGGAACACGTGCTGGCTGCCCTTAACGGTGCCGCGCCGGGCCCGGTCGCCGAGGGCGCCGTCGGCGCGGGCACGGGCACCGGTGCGCTCGGGTACAAGGCAGGGATCGGGACCTCCTCGCGGATCGTAGACTGCGCGGCGGCGTCTGGCCCGGTCACGATCGGCGCGCTCGTGCAAGCCAACTTCACCGGCACGCTGACCGTGCTCGGTGTGCCGGTGCCGCCCGAGCCAGCCACAAATCCGAATGCTCCGGTCGACCCTGGCGCGACCATGCCAGACGGGAACGAGCCGGGCAATTCGTGCGTGATCGTGCTGGCCACCGACGCCCCGCTGGACTCACGTCGCCTCAGCCGGGTCGCGTGGCGCTCGATCATCGGCATGGCGCGCACGGGCTCTGACTTCTCCGGCCGCAGCGGTGACTACGCGCTCGCCTTTTCTACTGCTCCGGCGGACGCCGAGCCGCTGCCGGATTCCGCTCTCGACCCGCTGTTCGTCGCCGCAATAGACGTCACCGAGGAAGCCATTCTCAACTCGCTGTTCATGGCCGACACCGTGACGGGCTTGCGCGGTCACGTCAGGCAGGCCGTGCTGCTTGACCGGGTGCTCCGGCTCTGCTCGGCACGCGGGGTGCTGCTGGCCAGGGATTAGCTGCTTTACGCATCGCAGCCAAATCCCGCTCGGCTGGCTGGTGTAGTGAGAGTCACACGCCAGGAACGCCGCCCCACGGCACGGAAGTGGTATTCAGTGGAATAGGGTTCTCACGGCATGCGGGCGAGCGCCTGGCGGACAAGGCGCTTACGCCAGCCGCGAAGCTATTCTGATGGTCTCAGGGCGGAGACGTCTATGACGCAGGCACCGGTGGCGCCGAACAAAACCAGGGCGCAGATCTCAGCACGGACGCTGCGTAAGGATCCCTGGTGGCGGGCTCCGGCAATCACCGCCGTGCTGCTCACGATCTGGGTCACGTACGCGGCCGTGCACGTGTTCATCGGCCGCTGGTACTGGGTGCCCCAGTACCACTACCTGACCCCGTTCTACTCGCCGTGCATCAGCGGCGAGTGCGCGGCGGGTTCGAGCAGCCTGGGCCAGTGGTTCCCGGCGGTGCCGCCGATCATCCCGTACGCGCTCGTGTCGCTGCCGTTCGTGCTCGGCTTCCGGCTGACCTGCTACTACTACCGACGGGCCTACTACCGGGCGTTCTGGCGTGCGCCCGCCGCGTGCGCGGTGCGCGAGCCGCACGGCAAGTACACCGGCGAGACCAGGTTCCCGCTCATCATGCAGAACCTGCACCGGTTCTTCTTCTACATGGTGATCCTGATCTCCATCCTGAACACCTACGACGTGACGCAGGCGTTCCGCGGCCCGAACGGGGACTTCGGGATGGGTCTCGGCACGCTGATCATGCTCGTCAACGTGGTCCTGCTGTGGGCATACACGCTGTCGTGCCACTCGTGCCGGCACATCACCGGCGGCAGGCTGAAGAACTTCTCCACCCACCCGGTCCGATACTGGATATGGACCCAGGTCTCCAAGCTGAATGCGCGTCACATGCAGCTCGCGTGGATCACGCTGGGCACCCTGATGCTGACCGACCTCTACATCTGGCTCGTCGCCGCCGGGGTGTTCAGCGACCCGAGGTTCTTCAACTGAGGCAGGCGAGGCAATGACTGACATAGAGCGGCTCCCCTACGACGTCGTGGTGGTAGGGGCGGGCGGCTCCGGGCTGCGCGCGGCGATCGAGGCCCGGCACGCGGGCAAGAAGACCGCGATCATCTCCAAATCGCTGTTCGGCAAGGCGCACACGGTCATGGCCGAGGGCGGCTGCGCCGCCGCGATGGGCAATGCCAACCCCAACGACAACTGGATGGTGCACTTCCGCGACACCATGCGCGGGGGCAAGTTCCTGAACAACTGGCGGATGGCCGAGCTGCACGCCAAGGAGGCCCCGGACCGGGTCTATGAGCTCGAGGCCTGGGGCGCGCTGTTCGACCGCACCAAAGACGGGAAGATCAGCCAGCGGAACTTCGGCGGCCACCAGTACCCGCGGCTGGCGCACGTGGGCGACCGGACCGGCCTGGAAATGATCCGGACCCTGCAGCAGCGGGTCGTCGCGCTGCAGCAGGAGGACGCCCGCACCCACGGTGACCCCGAGGCGATGATCAAGGTCTTCGCCGAGACCACGATCACCGAGCTGGTCAAGGACGGGGAACGGATCGCCGGCGCGTTCGGCTACATCCGCGAGAGCGGGCAGTTCGTCCTGTTCGAGGCGCCCACCGTGATCCTGGCCACCGGCGGGATCGGCAAGACGTTCAAGTACAGCTCCAACTCCTGGGAGTACACCGGGGACGGTCACGCGCTCGCGCTGCTGGCCGGGGCCACACTGCTGAACATGGAGTTCGTGCAGTTCCACCCCACGCACATGGTGTGGCCGATCTCGGTGCGCGGGCTGCTGGTCACCGAGTCGGTCCGCGGCGACGGCGGGGTGCTGCGCAACTCCGAGGGCAAGCGGTACATGTTCAACTACGTGCCCGACGTGTTCCGGGCGCAGTACGCGGAGACCGAGGAAGAGGCCGACCGCTGGTACACCGACCCGGATCACAACCGGCGGCCGCCGGAGCTGCTGCCCCGGGACGAGGTGGCCCGGGCGAACAACGCGGAGGTCAAGGCCGGCCGTGGGTCGCCGCACGGTGGAGTGTTCCTCGACATCGCGTCGCGCCGGCCCGCCGAAGAGATCCTGCGCCGGCTGCCGTCCATGTACCACCAGTTCAAGGAGCTGGCCGACGTCGACATCACCAAAGAGCCGATGGAGGTCGGCCCGGCCCAGCACTACGTGATGGGCGGCGTGGAGGTCGACCCGGACACCGGGGAGTCCATCGTCCCCGGCCTGTTCGCCGCCGGCGAGGTGTCGGGCGGGATGCACGGCTCCAACCGGCTCGGCGGGAACTCCCTCTCCGACCTTCTGGTGTTCGGTCGTCGCGCGGGGATGGGTGCCGTGGAGTACCTGAACTCACTCGGCGATGATCGGCCGACGGCGAGCGACGCGGACCTCGCGGCGGCCAGGGCGGAGGCGGTCGCCCCGCTGGAGCGCTCCGGCGGGGAGAACCCGTACACGGTGCATTCCGAGGTCCAGCAGACCATGAGTGACCTGGTCGGCATCATCCGCAAGGAAGACGAGATCAAGGCGGCGCTGGCCGAGCTGGAGAAGCTGCGCGCCCGGGCAGCGAACGTCAGCGCCGAGGGCGGCCCGGCCTACAACCCGGGCTGGCACCTCGCCCTGGACCTGCGCAACATCCTGCTGATCGCGGACTGCGTGGCCGAGGCGGCGCTCGAGCGCCAGGAGAGCCGTGGCGGGCACACCCGGGACGACTTCCCCGGGATGTCGCCGGAATGGCGCAAGGTCAACCTGATCGCCGTGCTGGACGGCGACCACGTTGTGCTGAAGAAGCAGCCCATGGTGCCGATGCGTTCAGACCTGCTGGCCCTGTTCGACCGGGGCGAGCTGTCGAAGTACTACACCGATGCGGAACTGCCGTCGGAAACCGAAACGGCGCAGTCGTCGGCCAGCGAGGAGAAGAGCTGATGGGCGAGAAGGTAGCGCTCCGGGTCTGGCGAGGCGACGCCGGGCAGGGACAGCTGACCGACTACCAAGTCGAGGCCAACGAGGGCGAGGTCCTCCTCGACGTCCTGCACCGGCTGCAGGCGACCCAGGCCGGTGACCTGGCCGTCCGCTGGAACTGCAAGGCCGGCAAGTGCGGCTCCTGCTCGATGGAGATCAACGGGCGGCCGCGGCTGGCCTGCATGACCCGGATGTCGATCTTCGAGCCGGGCCAGCCGATCACGATCACGCCGTTGCGCACGTTCCCGGTGATCAGGGACCTGGTGACAGACGTTTCGTTCAACTACGCGAAGGCGCGGGAGATCCCGTCGTTCACCCCGGATCCCTCGATCGGGCTCGGCGAGTTCCGGATGCAGCAAGTGGACGTACAGCGGTCGCAGGAGTTCCGCAAGTGCATCGAGTGCTACCTGTGCCAGAACGTCTGCCACGTGATCCGCGACCATCCGGAGAACGAGCGCCCGTTCGCGGGCCCCAGGTTCCTGATGCGGATCTCCGAACTCGAGATGCACCCGGCCGACACCGCCGACCGCCGGGAGATCGCGCAGGATGACTTCGGGCTCGGCTACTGCAACATCACCAAGTGCTGCACCGAGGTATGCCCGGAGGGCATCAAGATCACCGACAACGCGCTCATCCCGATGAAGGAGCGTGTGGCCGGGCGCAAGTACGACCCGCTGGTCTGGCTCGGCTCCAAGATCACCCGTCGTCCGCGCGGCGCCGACGACACGCCGGCCGTTCCCGGTAAGAGCTAAGGCACTGCGCCCCCGGCAAAGGACCACCACGGCCCAAGCGCCCAGACACCTGATCATGGAAATTCGTGATCGGATAAGTCTGGCGCGACTTTTAAGCCGCGGGAGTCCGTACTATGAAGCCTGCGCGGGAAGCGGGCCCGGCTGATGGGCGGCGTCGCGCAGTCGCAGGACCAGCCCCAGGACCAGCAGCGGGAAGGCTGCCATGTCGCACATTACGTACCTTGAGGCCTCGGTTGTGGGCCTCATCCAGGGCGTGACCGAGCTGTTTCCGGTATCCAGCCTCGGCCACAACGTCCTCATCCCGGCGCTGATCGGCGGCAGCTGGGCCAGTGACCTCAACGTCGCCGCGCCCCAGTCCCCTTATCTGGCGTTCATCGTCGGGCTGCATGTGGCGACCGCGCTTGCGATGCTGATCTACTTCTGGCGGGACTGGGTCCGGATCATCGGCGGCTTTTTCAGCTCGATCAGGGACCGCGAGATCGTGACCGTCGACCAGAAGATGGCCTGGATGATCATCCTGGCCACGATCCCGGTCGGACTGGTCGGTCTCGTCTTCGAGCACGAGTTCCGGGTGCTGTTCGGCAAGCCGATCCGGGCGGCGATTTTCCTGTTCATCAATGGCCTGATCCTGTATGCCGGGGAGCGGTTCCGGACCAAGAAGTCGCTGGCCGCTGATGCGGAACAGGCCGCCGAGAACGAGCCGGCCAGCACGTCGACGGTGGTGGCCGACGCCGTCATGGCGGACTCTGTCGCGGCGGACACGCGCGCCACGCGCGTTCCCGCCAGGCCCGGGGTCGCGGCGCACGCCTCGGGTCAGCGAGCCGTGCGCCAGCAGGAGGCCTCACGCGCGGTACAGGCCGACCGCAGGCTTACCAAGGTCGGCTTCTGGCATGCACTGATCATCGGGTCGGCGCAGGTACTCGCGCTGCTGGCCGGGATCAGCCGCGATGGGGTCGTGATGGTGGCCGGCATGTTCGACGGACTGTCCCGGCAGGATGCGGCCCGCTTCTCGTTCCTGCTCTCGACCCCGGTGATTCTCGCGGCCGGGGTGCTCAAGGTGCCGGACCTCACCGGTCACCTCGGCAACGGGATCCACGGGCAGATCCTGGTGGGCAGCATCCTGTCCGGCGTGGGCGCCTACCTGTCCGTGCGCTTCCTGATGAAGTACTTCCAGACGCGCACGCTGACCCCGTTCGCCATCTACTGCCTGGTGTTCGGCCTCGGCAGCATGATCTACCTGTCGGTCAAGTAGGCCTGGCGCCCTCGCACCTGACATCGCCGGCGACCGCTCACGGGCGCCCTGTCAGCCGACCGGGGAAACCGACTCCCCGCGGGAACGGCGGGCGCGCGTCCGGGCGCGTTCCTTGCCATCCAGCACGGTCTTGCGCAGCCGGACCGTCGACGGCGTCACCTCGGCGCACTCGTCGTCGCCGCAGAACTCCAGTGCCTGCTCCAGCGACAGCAGCCGCGGCGGGATCAGGCGCTCGAGTTCCTCACCCGAGGACTGGCGCACGTTGGTCAGCTTCCGCTCCTTGGTGATGTTGACATCCATGTCGTCGGAACGGCTGTTCTCGCCGACGATCATCCCCTCGTACACCTCGGTGCCCGGCTCCACGAACATCGTGCCGCGCTCCTGCAGCGAGAACATCGCGTACGGCGTGGCCGGCCCGGACCGGTCGGCGACCAGCGACCCGGTCGGCCGCATCCGCATCTGGCCCGACCATGGCTCGTAGCCCTCGAAGACGTGGTGGGCGATGCCGGTCCCGCGGGTGTCGGTGAGGAACTGCGTGCGGAAGCCGATCAGCCCGCGGGCGGGCACCACGAAGTCCAGCCGCACCCAGCCGGTCCCGTGGTTGGTCATGTTCTCCATCCGCCCCTTGCGCTGGGCCAGCAGCGAGGTAACCGCGCCGAGGTACTCCTCGGGCACGTCCACGGTCAGCCGCTCCACCGGCTCATGCCTGGCCCCGTTTACTTCGCGGATCACCACGGTCGGGCGGCCTACGGTGAGCTCGTAACCTTCCCGCCGCATGGTCTCGACCAGCACGGCGAGGGCGAGCTCGCCGCGGCCCTGCACCTCCCAGGTGTCGGGGCGCTCGGTGGGCAGCACCATGATCGACACGTTGCCGACCAGTTCCCGGTCCAGCCTGTCCTTCACCATCCGCGCGGTGACCCTACTGCCCTTCTCCCGGCCGACCAGCGGCGAGGTGTTCACGCCGATCGTCATCGAGATCGCCGGCTCCTCGACGGTGATCAGCGGCAGCGGCCGCGGGTCGTCCGCGTCCGCCAGCGTCTCGCCGATCATGATGTCGCTGATGCCCGCCACCGCGATGATGTCACCGGCCGACGCGGACGCCGCTGGCACCCGTTCCAGCGCCTCGGTGCGGAACAGCTCGGAGATCTTGACCCGCTGGATGGAACCATCCCTGCGGCACCACGCCACCTGCTGGCCCCTGTTGATCTGCCCGCTGTACACCCGGCAAAGCGCGATCCGGCCCAGGTAGGACGACGCGTCGAGGTTAGTCACGTGCGCCCGCAGCGGCTCGTCCGGGTCGAATGCGGGGGCGGGCACGGTGTCCCGCAGCACCGCGAACAACGGCTCGAGGTCGGGCGAGTCGGGCAGCGTGCCGTCCTCGGGCCGCTGCAGCGAGGCCCGGCCAGCGCGCGCCGACGCGTAGACGATGGGGAACTCGATCTGGTCCTCGGTGGCGTCCAGGTCGAGGAACAGCTCGTAGCAGGCATCCACGACCTCGGCGATGCGCGCGTCGGGCCGGTCCACCTTGTTGATCACTAGGATCACGGGCAGCTTCGCCTCGAGCGTCTTGCGCAGCACGAACCTGGTCTGCGGCAACGGGCCCTCGCTCGCGTCGACGAGCAGCAGCACCCCGTCGACCATGGAGAGCCCGCGTTCCACCTCGCCGCCGAAGTCGGCGTGGCCCGGGGTGTCCACGATGTTGATCGTCAGGCCGCCGTGGGTCACCGCGGTGTTCTTGGCCAGGATCGTGATGCCCTTTTCCCGCTCCAGGTCGCCGGAGTCGAGCACCCGGTCGGCCACCTGGGCACCGGCCCGGAACGCGCCGGACTGCCACAGCATCGCATCCACCAGTGTGGTCTTGCCATGGTCGACGTGCGCGACGATCGCGACGTTGCGGAGGTCATCGCGGATGGCGAGACGGGCAGCAGTGGTGGGCATGCAGGAAGGCTCCGTGTTTGGACAAGGGATGCGCCAGAGTACGGCGCTACCAGCTTATTCGCTCATTCATCCAGAACGTAAATTGCGGGCTCGATCTTCCTTGCAGGCCGGTCATGCCCGAGCCGGCAGCGAGGTTCGCGAAGGTCGCGTTGGGTTAGTAACTAGAATGTGTGTTCGACATTCGGTAGGGTTACCGCGTGGCAGAGTACGTTCCGCCTGGGTGGCCGACCGGCGTTCATCCGCCGGGCAGCGAAGAGTTCGAGCAGACAGCGGTGGCCTGGCTGCTCGACGTGGTGCCGCCCGACTACCGGCTGCACGGCGTGCTGCGCAGGCACCCGGTGGCGCTGGCCGCGCTCGCCAGGCATCACTTGGCTGCGTGTGTGGCGGGCGCCAGGGAGGGCTACCGGACGGCCCGCGCCGAACTCGGTGACCGCCTGCCGCCCGGCAGCCTGGACGCCGTCCTTGATGCCTACCGGACCGAGGGCAGGAGGCTGGTCGAGACCGCACGCGCCGTGGACCTGGTCGGCCGGGCGCTGCGCGGCGAGGTCTTCACGCCGCAGATGGCCGGCACCCAGGACGATCGGCGCAGCGCGGCCGCCAACCGCGACTCCACGCGGCGGCGCGACGCAAAGCAGCAGACTGGCAGGCCCGGCGAGACACCGCCGGCCAAGCGAGCCGCGAACCCGGGCGAGGCTACGCCGGCCAACCAAGCCACCAACCCGGGCGAGGCTACGCCGACCAAGCCGCCAACCCCGGCGGGACACTGTCGACCAAGCAAGCCGCCAACCCCGGCGAGGCTACGCCGGCCAAGCAAGCCGCCAACCCCGGCGGGACACTGTCGACCAAGCAAGCCGCCAACCCCCGCAAGGCAGCTCCGGCAAAGCGGGCTGACAGCACCGGCGGGGCTATGCCGGCCAAGCGAGGCGGCGGCTCCCGCAAGGCTACGTCGGCCAAGCAGCGCTGAGCCTGGCCCGTTCGAGCAGCGGTGCCGACCGGTCGGCGAGGTCCTGCAGCCGTGATGCGTCGCTCTCGCTGAACCGGCCGGGCTCTGCCGCGGCCGCCGCGAGCACGCCGGTCACCCGGCCGTCGACCATCAGCGGAACCGTCACCAGCGAGAGCGCCCCGCGGGCCAGGGCCCTTGCCGCGCTGGCCGGCAACCCGGCCCGGCCCGGTACGGATCGGCCTCCGTCGGCTGCGGCAGCCCGCACCCGACGCGCACCGCCCTCCCCCGCATGGGGCGCACCGCCCTCCCCCGCATGCAGGCTGCACCGCCCTCCCCCGCGTGCAGCTCAGCGCCCTCCCCCGCGTGCAGCTCAGCGCCCTCCCCCGCGTGCAGCTCAGCGCCCTCCCCCGCGTGCAGCTCAGCGCCCTCCCCCGCGTGCAGCTCAGCGCCCTCCCCCGCGTGCAGCTCAGCGCCCTCCCCCGCGTGCAGCTCAGCGCCCTCCCCCGCGTGCAGCTCAGCGCCTTCCCCCGCGTGCAGCTCAGCGCCTTCCCGGGCGTGCAGCTCAGCGCCTTCCCCCGCGTGGGGCGCACCGCCTTCCCCCGCGTGCAGCTCCGCGCCCTTCCCCGCGTGCAGCAGGTAGGCAGCGTCGGCGCCGATGGCGTCGCGTGCCGATTCGACCGTGCTGACGAGCAGGTCATCGAACCTGTTCGTACCCGGGCTTTCTCCAGTTCGGGGAGCCGGGACGTCCGGCTCGGGCGAGTTCTCCGCAACCGGCCCGCCGGCTGCGGCGTCCGGCTGCTCCGGGACGGAGACCGGCGGCGGCACCGGAACGGCAGACTGGCCCCGGCCGGCGAGGTTCAGCCGGAACCACACAGCCTTGGCGGCCCGCGCGTACGTCACCCCCCAGGCCGTGGCGAGCTCGGACGGCAGCTGCAGCCCACGGCCGTTGGTGCGCTCGGCCGCTTCCGCCGCGGTGTGCGGGCGGTCAGGGCGCAGCTGGGCCGGGCGCCGGTCCAGCACCGCGATCTCGACCGCGCCGTCCGAGAGATCTCCCAGCAGCCTGCACGTGACCTGCACGGGCGTGCCCGCGTGCAGCACGGCGTTGGTGACGAGCTCGCTGGTCAGCAGCACCGCGTCGTCCACAAGAGCATCTCGATCGGTCCACTCGGCCCGCTCACCAGGACTGCCGCGATCGCCGGCCAGCTCCCAGGAGCGCAGCGTGTCGCGCACGAAACGGCGCGCTGCCGCGGCGGCCGCGGGCACAGGCTGGTAGGCAGCGGTCGCCACGAGATCGTCTCGTGCCTCTAAGTAAATCATCCATTACCCATCGTGACAGAATTGTGAGCTCGTTACCGCTAGAAGCGGCAGGCCAATTCAGCCCGCTGGGCGAGACCAGCCGGTCTCCGAGACATACTCCCGGACAATCCGGGCCGGAACGCCGGCCACGACGCAACGGTCGGGCACCGTGCCACGCACCACAGACCCGGCGGCGACGACCACGTTCCGGCCGATGCTCGCGCCGGGCAGGATGACGGTCCCGGCACCGAGCCAGGCGCCATCGCCGATCGACACGGCGGTGTTCACCGGCCACTGCCGGCCGATCGGCATGTCGGGGTCGGCGTAGCTGTGGTTCTGATCGGTGACGTAGACGTACGGTCCGGTGTACACGTCATCACCGATCACGATCGAATAATGGGCCACGATGTGGCTGCCGCGCCCGATCACGCAGCGGTCGCCGACCCGCAACACCGGTTTGTCACCGAGGTCGTGGCCGGGCATCATGCCCGCGCAGAGCGTCACCTGCTCCGCGAACATGGTCTCTTCGCCAACCTCGATCCAGCGCTCGCCGAATACCGCGCCGGTGGGAAACGCCATCAGCGAGTGCAGGCCGAACGCAGCGAACCTGCGACCGGCCGCGGACTCTGCGGTGATCGTCCCGGCCTGCTGCATGGCCCGCCAGGCGGCGTGCACGGAGGCGAAAAGCGCGTCACGGCGCCACCGGCCGACCGTGCGCCTCCAGGACATGGCCGATAACGGTACCTGTTACCGGACTACGGCTACGCGCCACCCCGCCCGAGCCGCCCGCCGTCGCAACAGGCGCGACGAGCCAACTGCCGCCGCAAAAGAAATCTAGAGAATCCTGCTCGCTCAGCCGCCAAAGCCCCAGGACTGTCAGACCCTCTTTCTATCATCGAACTAACGGTCGAATAGTGCTCGATGAGGAGGGTCCCGGGGTCATGTGCTTGCCCGGTCAGATGCCCGCCGCACCCGCCAGCACCGCCGACGCGGTGGCGATGGTGGCGGCCGGGCTGGGCTGGCTGGCCAGCACCGACGTGGCCTCGCTGACCACCATCGAGCAGGCGGACTGCCTGCGCGGGCTGGAACGGGCGGCGTCGATGCACACCGCGGCGCGGTCGCGGGTGCTGTCGGCGTTCTGCGCCCAGGGCGGGTACGAAGACGATGGCCAGGGCTCGCCGCGGACGTGGCTGAAGTGGCAGACCCGCATCACCGGCGGCGCCGCCTATGGCGCGCTGGCCTGGATGCACCGCCTCGCAGCCCACCGCGCGGTCGGTGACGCGCTGGGTGCCGGGGAGATCACCGAATCCTGGGCCCAGCACATCTGCGGCTGGACCGACAAACTGCCCAGCGATGTCCGCGGCGACGCGGATGTCATCTTGCTGGGTGCGGCCGCCGGCGGCGCCGAGCTTCGTGATCTGGGCAAGCTGGCCGAGGAGATCGCGCGGCAGTGCGCCCGGCCGGACACCGACGGCGACGACGGGTTCGCCCGGCGGTCCGTCGCGCTGGACACCACCTTCCAGGGCGCCGGGAAGCTGAACGGGAACCTGACCCCGCAGTGCGCCACCGCACTGCAGGCGGTGCTGGACGCGCTGGGGAAGCGGCGCGGCCCGGAAGATGAGCGGACCAAGGGCCAGCGGCTGCACGACGCCCTCGAAGACGCCTGCCGGCGGCTGATCGGGTCGGGGTGCCTGCCCGAGCGGGCGGGCCAGCCGACACAGATCATGCTGCACCTGGACCTGGACCGGCTCCGCGGCCTGCCCGGCGCCCCCGAAGCCGAAGCTGCCTGGGCGGGGCAGGCGGCCGCCGGGCCGGGTGATGACTGCGACGCGCAGATCGTCCCGGTGGTCACCGGCCGCGTCGACCCCGGCGTCCTGGACCGCCTCGCCGCCGCCCTCCTGCACGGCACGCCGCCCGGCCCAGACCAGCCCGGCGGCACCGGTACGGCGCGGCAGGCCCGGGCAGAGCGCGCCGCCCGCCAGATGATCGTGAAGACCGCGGCCGGCCTGCTGTCGGGGCCCGGCGGCCTCGCGTCTTACCTGCGGACCCGGCTGGCGCCCGGGACGGTCGCGTCGGTGAGCCTGCCGCTGGACGTCGGCGCGCTGACCGAGACCATCCCGGTGCACCTGCGCCGGGCGGTGGCCGTGCGCGACCGCGGCTGCCGGTTCCCGGGCTGTGACCAGCCGGCGGCGGCATGCCAGCCGCACCACATCGTCCCGCGGGCCCAGGGCGGCCCGACCTGCCTGACCAATTTGATGCTTTTGTGTAGCTTCCACCATTTGATCGCCGTCCACCGGTGGGGCTGGGGCATCGTTCTGCACCCCGACGGCACCGTCACCGCGACCAGCCCCGACGGCGACAAGACCCTGCACAGCCACGGACCGCCACCCGCCGCAGCCGCCTGAACGGCGGTCAGCGGTCAGGTCGAGATCCGGAAGGTCGCGGCGAAGCGGTATTCGTGAGGTTAGCTTGACGCCGCTGCGCGGCCGGTGGCGGCCAGCTGGCCACAAGCGCCATCGATCTCGGTGCCCCGGGTGTCACGGACGGTCACGGGTATGCCGCGTCGCGCCAGCCGGTCCTCGAACTCCTGCATCACACCGGGCTCTGAAGCTGTCCACTTCGACCCCGGGGTCGGGTTGAGCGGGATCAGGTTCACATGCACCAGATGGCCGGCCAGCAGGTCGGCGAGGGCCTCGGCCCGCCACGCCTGATCGTTGACCTCGCGGATCAGCGCGTACTCGACGGACACCCGGCGCCCGGTCGCGTCGGCGTACGCCCACGCCGCGTCCAGCACCTCAGCGACCTTCCACCGCTGGTTCACCGGGACAAGCTCGTCGCGCAGCGCGTCATCGGGCGCGTGCAGGGACACCGCGAGCCGCACCGGCAGGCCCTCGCCGGCCAGCCTGCCGATCGCGGGGACCAGCCCGACAGTCGAAATCGTGACCGCGCGCCTGGAGATGCCGAGCCCGCCTGGAACCGGGTCGGTGATCCGCCGCACCGCCGCGAGCACCCGTGGGTAGTTGGCCAGCGGCTCGCCCATTCCCATGAACACGACGTTGGAGACCCGGCCGGATCCGCCGGGGATCTCGCCCCGGGCCAGCGCCCTGGCCCCGGCCACTACCTGGGCCACGATCTCGGCGGTGGACAGGTTGCGGGTCAGCCCAGCCTGGCCGGTCGCGCAGAACGGGCACGCCATCCCGCATCCGGCCTGCGACGAGACGCACATGGTGACCCGCTCCGGATAGCGCATCAGCACCGACTCGACGTACGCCCCGTCCAGCGCGCGCCACAACGTCTTGCGGGTCTGGCCCTGGTCGCAGCCGAACTCCCGCTCGGCGGTGAGCAGCCGCGGCAGCAGCGCTGCCGCCAGCGGGCCGCGGACGGCAGCGGGCACGTCCGTCATGTCGCCGGGGTCGTCGGTGAGCCTGGCGAAGTAGTGCCGCGACAGCTGATCGGCGCGGAAGCCCCGCTCGCCGAGCCGCTCGGCCGCGGCACGGCGCTCCCCGGGATCCAGGTCGGCGAGATGCAGCGGCGGGCGGGCAGCGCCGCGCGGCCGCTGACCGACCGTTATGGGCTGCGGGATCGGCACGCGGCGCTCCGTTCCTGGCGGTAAAGGGTGATGAACATGCGACTCGGCGCAAACCGGCACGCTGACCTGCCGTAAGTCGGTAGATTCCGTACCATGCCGACGCTGCGCCGAGGGGCGGGCCAAACCAGGATATCCGCCAGTCCGGAGCAGCCCAGAATCCTGCTCGAGAGCGAGAGCCCGTACGCCAGCCGACGGGTCGTCGTGGAGTGCGACGGCGCCACAACGGCCGCCTACCTGCACTCCTCGGCCGGGTCGATCGCGGCCACCTGGATCGCAAACCACGCGCCGGCACCCGAGACCATCGACCAAGGCCGGCTGGATGCGGGACACGTGCCGCTGATGCCCGCGGCGCACACCAAACACCCGGACGGCAGGCCGGTCCCCGAGCCCGACGCGCTTCGGGCGCTGTGGCTAGAGGAGGGCGACGGCGTCGTGATCCTCGAGTACGGCGGCCCGCTCGCGGCGCTGCCCGGCTGGAGCGACATGACCATGGGGCTGCCCGGCTACTGCCGGGACGTGATCGGGCAGACCCCGTTCGGCTGGTCGCTCGACGACGCGATGGAGGGTCTCGGCCCCCGCATCACCCAGGCTGAGGATTTCTGGCGATGGCGGGCGGACCAAGGCGCTTGGGCCGGGACCCAGCAGGCGGTGCTCGGCCATCTGCTGGGCAAGCTCGGCCCCGGCGAGCGGTACTGGGACGTGGGCGGCGGCAAGCAGCCGCTGGTCGGGGTTTCCGAGCGGCCCCCGACCGGGCAGCGGCCCTACACAGTGCTGTCCACGGTCGGGATGAGCTGCCAGCGGATGCCGGTCATCGAGCAGATGGGCGATCTGGCGAAGGGCGGTGCGCGGATCGAGCTGGCGATCGCGACCACGATCCCGAGCACCGATGCCGCACGGATTTTCCTGTGGCTTGGCCAGTACCCGTGGCGCGAGGCGACGTGGCTGGGCGACGGGCACTGCGTGCCGTGGTACCACGAGCCGTCCACGTTCCCGCTCGGTGGCGGCAATGAGGCTGTGCTCTTCCTCGACAAGCCCGGCAGCCTGCTCGGGCCCGACGTGCCCGACCTGTCCGGCTTCTCGTTCGGCGGCGAGGCGGTCCGGTGGCTGTGGCTGGTCCCGATCAGCGACACCGAACGCGCGCTGGCGGCGGACCGCGGGCCGACCAGCCTGGTTACGCATCTCGCGGCGCAGCGCCGTAGCTGGGTCGTGAGCTAACGGGTCAGTGGAGGGCGTGCGGCACGAAGACGGCCAGCAGCAGCCAGGTCACCGGGGCGACGAAGACCAGCGAGTCGAGCCGGTCCATCGCTCCGCCGTGCCCGGGGAAGATCCGGCCCATGTCCTTGATCTCTAGGTCGCGCTTGATCATGGACTCGACCAGGTCGCCGAGCGTCGCCGCGGCGACCGCGACCGCACCGAGGATCAGGCCCTGCCACACGTGCGCGTGCAGCAGCAACGGCAGTGTGATCGCCCCGGCCGCGAGGCAGGCCGCCACGGACCCGCCGAAGCCCTCCCAGGTCTTCTTCGGACTGATGCCGGGAGCCATCGGGTGGCGCCCGGTGAATATCCCGGCGAAGTAGCCACCGACGTCGCTGCAGACGGCGAGCAGGAGGAAGATGAGCGTACGACGCGCGCCGTCGGGCGCCGACAGCATCAGCGGCACGAAGACGCCGAGCATCGGCAGGTACGCCAGCGTGAAGACGCTCGCCGTCAGGTCGCGCAGGTAGCCGGCCGCACCGCCGGGCAGCCGCCACGCCATCAGCACCAGGACGGTGACGGCCAGGGCGGCCAGCGCGGGCTGCGCGCCGTACCAGTAAGCCAGCGTGAACATCGCGGCGCCGCCCGCCACGATCGGGATCAGCGGGATGCTGATCCCGCGGTCGGCCAGCGCGTGCCGCAGTTCCCACAGGCCCACCGCGACCACGGCGCCCATGTAGGCGAGGAATGTGGCCTTGACCGTGAACAGGGTGACTAGCGCCAGGCCGCCGAGTGCGACGCCGATGGCCACGGCCACCGGGAGGTTGCGGCCGGTTCTGGTCCGCTTGGGTTCGCTCGCCGGGTCGGCCGTGCCCTGTGCAAGCTGCCCGCCGGGATCGTCAGACACCGGACCGGCGTCCTCGCCCTAGTGCGTCCCACTGTGTGTCTTCGCGCAAGCTATACCTCGAGGAGCTCGGCTTCCTTGTGCCTGAGCAGCTCGTCTATCTGGCCGACGTAGTTATGGGTGAGGTCTTCGAGTTCCCGCTCCGCCCGGCGGCCCTCGTCCTCGCCCGCCTCGCCGTCCTTGACCAGCTTGTCCAGTGAGTCCTTGGCGTGCCTGCGGATGTTCCGGATGGATACCCGGCTGTCCTCGGCCTTATGCCGGGCGATCTTGATGTACTCGCGCCTGCGTTCCTCGGAGAGCTCGGGGAAGATGACCCGGATGATCACGCCGTCGTTGGACGGGTTGACGCCCAGGTCGCTGCTGCGGATCGCCTTCTCGATCGCTCCCATGGAGGACTTATCGAAGGGCTGAACGATGATCATCCGGGGCTCGGGCATGTGAAACGACGCGAGCTGGTTCACCGGCGTCTGCGTCCCGTAGTACTCGGCCGTGATCTTGTTGAACATCGTGGGATGCGCGCGGCCAGTGCGGATGCCAGCGAACTCGTCCTTGGCGACCGCGACGGCCTTCTCCATCTTCTCCTCGGCTTCGAGGAGGGTATCGTCAATCACTCCGGCACCCCTTGCCTTGCGTTGGCGTCCGGTGCGCACACTGCCCGCGCACCGCCTGTTCTCATGGTGCGCCCCGGCCCGGGAATCATGCCACGCCGGGCACTCAGTGCGCGAACCGGCTCACGAGCGTTCCGATCCGCTCACCTCGCACTGCCCGCACCACGTTTCCCTCGCGCATCAGGTCAAAGACCACGATCGGGAGGTCATTGTCCATGCACAGGCTAACCGCCGTGGCATCCATGAACCTTAGCTCGCGCCGGAGGACCTCGCCATAGTCGAGCCGGTGAAAACGGATCGCGTCCGGCATCTCCCGGGGGTCGGCGTCGTACACGCCGTCGACCTCGGTGCCCTTGAGCACCGCCTCAGCCCCGATCTCCAGTGCGCGCTGGGCCGCGGCGGTGTCGGTGGAGAAGAACGGCGCGCCCAGCCCCGCGCCGAAGATCACGACCCGGCCCTTCTCCAGGTGCCGGATCGCCCGCCGCGGTATGTAGGGCTCGGCGACCTGACCCATCGTGATCGCCGTTTGCACCCGGGTCTCCACGCCCAGCTTCTCGAGCACGTCCTGCAGAGCCAGGCAGTTGATGACCGTGCCCAGCATCCCCATGTAGTCGGCACGGGACCGGTCGATGCCGCGCTGCGACAAGACGGCGCCGCGGAACATGTTCCCGCCGCCGACCACGGCCGCTACCTGGATGCCCTCGCGGGCGACCGCCGAGACCTCCTTGGCGATGTGCACCACAGCGTCCGGGGAGATTCCAAGCGGCTCGCCGCCGGCGAAAGCTTCGCCAGAGAGCTTCAGCACCACACGGTGCCAAGGCGGATGCGCCTCCCCTGGCACAGCGGCGTCGCCGGCTGCCGCCCGCAGCACGGCGCCCGCGTCCTCAGCGGGCGCCGTTCCATTGGCAACAGCGACCTCCTCTGCCGGGATGCTGTTCCCCGCCGGGGTGCTGGCCTGCTGCACGGGCCCATCCTTCCTGACGGCTGGCCACGCGCTGGATCCTCGCCTGGTGGGTCAGCCGGCCTGCCCGATCTGGAACCGGGCAAACGCCTGCACGCGGGCGCCGTGCTCCGCCAGCAGCTTGCTGACCGGCTTCTTCTGGTCCCTGACCGACGCCTGCTCGACGAGCACGATGTCCTTCAGGAACGCGTTCACGCGGCCTTCCACGATCTTGCCGATCGCAGCCTCCGGCTTGCCCTCCTCGCGGGTCACCTGCTCCGCGATCCTGCGCTCCTGCTCGATGACGTCCGCCGGAACCTCCTCGCGGGTGACGTAACGCGGCCGCATCGCGGCGACCTGGTGTGCTACGTCCTGGGCCACGTCAGCGGCTCCCGACTCGAGCTGCACCAGCACGCCGAGGGTCGGCGGCAGCGCGGGGTCGGACTTGTGCAGGTAGCTGGTGATGTAGCCGCCCTCGAACCGGGCGAACCTGCCGACCTCCACCTTCTCCTTGAGCGAGGCGCCTGCCTCCTCGATGAGCTGCTGGGCGGTCTGGCCGGGCCTGACTTCCAGGCCGAGCACGCCCAGCCTGTCCACGGCATCTGAGGCCAGCGCCGCCTTCGCGATGTCGGCCGCCACCTGCTGGAAGAGCTCGGTCTTCGCGACAAAGTCGGTCTCGCAGTTGAGCTCGAGGAGGACGCCCTTGCTGTTCCCCGCGAGTGCGGCGGCGACCAGCCCCTGGGCCGCGGTGCGCTGGGCCCGCTTGGTAACGTCCTTGGCCCCCTTGACCCGCAGGAGTTCCACTGCGGCTTCGTAGTCCGGGGCCTCGACGAGCGCATTCCTGCAGTCGAGCATGCCCGCGCCCGTCTGCTCACGGAGCCGCTTTACATCCGCTGCGCTGTATTCCATGTCCTCATCTCTATCTCTCACGCTGTAGTTGCAGCCAGGGGCTCGACGGGCCGCCCGGGGCGACCCTGCGGACCCGCGGGTCAGGCCGACTCTGGCGCTGGCTCCGCGGACTCGGCCGGCGCGTCCTCGGTGACAGCCGCACTGTCCGTGGCGGCGACCTCGGCAGCCGGAGCCGCTGCGGTCGCGCTGTCCGCAGGCGCCACGTTGGTGGCTGCGGTCGCGGTCTCCGCAGGCGCCGCATCGGTGGCCGCAGGAACGCTGTCCGCTGGCGCCGCATCGGTGCCCGCAGGAACGCTGTCCGCTGGCGCCGCATCGGTGCCCGCAGGAACGCTGTCCGCTGGCGCCGCATCGATGCCCGCAGGAACGCTGTCCGCCGCCACCGTGTCGGTGGCTGCGGCCGGCGTGCCGTTGGTGGCGGCGGCGCCGTTCCCATCGGCGGGCCTGCCCTCGAGCAGCGCGCGCTCCCATTCGGCGAGCGGCTCCTCGGCGCCCAGCACACCGTCCGCTGACGCGGCCGGCTTCTCCTCGCCCGCCGCCGCTCCGGCGCGTGCGATCAGGCCGTCGGCCACAGCATCGGCGACCACCCTGGTAAGGAGTGCAACGCTCCGGATCGCGTCATCATTTCCCGGAATCGGGTAGTTCACCTCGTCGGGATCGCAGTTGGTATCGAGGATCGCGACCACCGGGATGCCGAGCTTGCGAGCCTCGCTGACGGCGATGTGCTCCTTCTTGGTGTCGACCACCCAGAGCGCGCTCGGGACCCGGGCCATGTCCCTGATGCCGCCGAGCGAGCGCTCCAGCTTGTCCTTCTCCCGCTTAAGGTGCAGCAGTTCCTTCTTGGTCAGGGACGAGCCAGCTACGTCGTCGAAGTCGATCTCTTCGAGTTCCTTGAGCCGCTGCAGGCGCTTGTACACGGTGGCGAAGTTGGTCAGCATGCCGCCGAGCCAGCGCTGGTTCACGAACGGCATGCCAACCCGGCGCGCCTGCTCCGCGATCGCCTCCTGCGCCTGCTTCTTGGTGCCGACGTAGAGGACGGAGCCGCCGTGCGCGACGGTCTCCTTGATGAACTCGTAGGCGCGATCGATGAAGTCCAGCGACTGCTGGAGGTCGATGATGTAGATGCCGTTGCGCTCGGTGAAGATGAACCGCTTCATCTTCGGGTTCCATCGCCGGGTCTGATGCCCGAAATGCACGCCGCTCTCGAGCAGCTGTCGCATGGTGACGACCGGTGCCATGCCGGTGTCCCCTTCCTTTTCGTGCGCCCGCCCGCAGGCCTGGGCGCCTCTCGGTTGCTGCCTGGCGCCCGTACGCACTCGCCGCGGGATCGATGATCCCGCGGACCGGTGAGTTGCGTTCCGCCGGATGCCGGTATCCGACACCGTGAGCGGCAAGGCGGGCGCGCGAATTTTGGGCCGTCGCCGTGCGCGGCTCTGCGCGACATTGACAGCCCTTGTGTAGTCTACATGCCCGCAGGCGCGGACGCCGGTTCGCCGAAGCTGCCCCTCGCGCAGAAGAGAGCGGGCGGCACGTGGCGTGGGCGCGAGGCGCGCGGGAGTGGGCGCGAGGCGCGCGGGCGGAGCGCGGCCCGGCCCAGTGTAAAGCGCGCACGGCGAAAGAGGCTCAGGCCCGCGGGTGTGCCTGGCGGTAGGCCGTCAGGAGGCGCTCGACCGACACGTGCGTGTAGATCTGGGTGCTGGATAGCGACGCGTGACCGAGGATCTCCTGCACGCTGCGCAGATCCGCGCCGCCCTCGAGCAGGTGCGTTGCGGCGCTGTGCCGCAGGCCGTGCGGCCCGGCGTCAGGGACGGACCCGGCCGCGGCGATCCTCGCGTGCACAACCCGGCGCGCCGTCCGCGGGTCGAGGCGGCCGCCGCGAGCGCCAAGGTACAGCGCTGCGCCCGATCGCTCAGTGACCAGCAGCGGACGCCCGGTTTCCTGCCACCGCCGCACTGCCCGCGCCGCGGGAACGCCGATCGGGACGACGCGCTCCTTGTTGCCCTTGCCGAGGACGCGGACGGTCCGGCGCCCGTCGTCGATGTCGCCGACGTCGAGCCCGCACAGCTCACCGACCCGGATCCCGGACGCATAAAGGAGCTCCATGATCGCGGTGTCCCGTGCCGCGATTGCGGCCTCGCTTGGTTCTGCTGCGGCCTGCGGCGCAGCCTCACCGGCCGCGAGCACCGCGGCGATCTGGTCTTGGCCCAAGACGTCCGGCAGATGACGAGCTGCCTTGGGGGTGGCGAGCAACGGCCCCGGGTCGCTGGCCAGCCACCCGCGCGAGTACCCGAGGGCGGTGAACGCCCGGGAGGCCGCGGCCCGGCGGGCCAGCGTGGCTCGCGTCATGCCGCTGGCATGCTGCGCCCCCAGCCAGGCCCGGATGACGTGGATGTCCAGCCCGGCGACGTCGTCGAGGCCGCACGCGCAGGCATGCTCCAGCAGCGCGCCGACGTCACCCAGGTACGCACGCACCGTGTGCACCGACAGACCGCGCTCGGCCGTCAGGTGCCGCTCGAACGCGGCCAGGCGGCTGACCGCCCAGTCGGGCAGCCCTGGCTCGGATGCGGCGGCGGGCACGGTGGCGGTCATGTCCCAAGTGTGCGGTGATTTCCCGCTGGGTTCCGGTAGCAGCGGCGCGTGTCAGGCGTTCTTCCGCAGCCGCCAGCCCCGTGGGCAGCGTTCGATGAAGCCGGCGGCTGCCAGCGAGCCGAGGCAGCGGATCGCGGTGTTCAGGTCGACCCCGGCGGTGATTGCGATCGCGGCTGTGCCCGCGCCGCCGCGTGCCGGGATGGCCTCGAGGACAGCGGTGGTCTCCGGATCCAGGTTGTCACGGGAGCAGGCCGGGCCGCGGCGCCTGGTGGCCAGTCCCTCCCCGGCCGGCGACACGTTCTCGATGACGTCCTGGGCCCGGGTCACCAGCACGGCGCCCCACTCACGGATGACCTCGTGGCAGCCTTCGGACTGGCGCGAGGTAACCGGCCCCGGTACGGCCATCAGCGGCCGGGAGATGTCCCTCGCGTGCCGAGCGGTGCTCAGCGCCCCGCTGCGCAGCGCCGCTTCCACCACGACGGTGCCGCAGCTGAGGGCCGCGATGACCCGGTTGCGGACCAGGAAACCGGGCCTGGACGGCGCTCGGTCGGGCGGCCACTCGCTGATCATGACTCCTTGCCCGGCGATGGCGGCAAACAGTTCGTGGTGGCCTTTTGGGTAGCCGTAGCTGAGCCCGCTGGCCAGCACCGCGACCGTCACCCCCTCGGCTCCGAGCGCCCCGCGGTGCGCCCCGGCGTCGATGCCGTAGGCGCCGCCAGAGATCACGCACCAGCCGCGCTCGGCAAGTGCCGCCGACATGTCCGTCGCCACGTGCTGGCCATAGCCAGTCGCGGCGCGGGCCCCCACGACCGAGACCGATCGCAGACAGGCGAACCGCAGGTCCGCACTGCCCTGCGCCCACAGCATCAGGGGTCGCGCGTCGCCGAGGTCGTCCAGCCGCGTTGGCCACTCGGATTCGCCCGGGGACACTAGCCGCATGCCGTCACGCTGCCAGCCGGCCAGCCTCTCCGGGGGCGGGAGCTGGCCGAGGCGAGCGCGCCACCGGGCGAACGCACGGTCCACGCCGACGATGCCGCGTCCACCCGCGGGCAGCACCGTGCGCGGCTCCCGCTCCGATGACAACGCGGCGACGATCTCGGCCGGGGTGCATATGCGTAATAGCGCCCCCAGCGCCGGCTCCCCCGGCTCGGCGAGAAAGCTGAGCATCACCCGGGCCTGCCGATCCGGGCCGACCCGCCCGATCTTGCTGTTCACCGTCACCACCTCCGGCATCTGAGCCTGCCGGAGGCCTGGCCGAGGCCGCTCGCCCCAGTCGCCTGCTGTGGACCGGCGCGACGGCACCGACGAAGCTGTGCAAAACCCCTGCCGATTTGTCGGTCCCGGATGCTAGGCCGCGCGCACTCACCCGCGGGTGATCCTCGCCCAGACCACCTTCCCGCTGGTGTGCTCGCGCTTGAACGCACCCCATTCGTCGCTGCGGGCCTCCACCAGCCAGAGCCCTCTGCCGCCCTGGGATTCCTCGTCCGGGGCCGCACGCCGCGGCATCTGATCGCTCCCGTCCCAGACCATCACGACCACGCACTGGTAGTCGGACTGCAGCCACAGCCGCACGGGCGGCAACCCCGCCCGCCGCCTTCCCTCGTACACGCTGCGTATTAACCCGTCGGCGGCCCGCACGGCATTGGTCACCAATTCCGAGACGATGAGCTCAGCCGTGCCGGCGAGAGCCCCAAGTCCCCACTCCGTGACCACCAGGCGTGCGTGCAGCCGGGCGCACGGGACGGCCGTGGGGTAGGCGCCGAGTTCCAGATAACTCTCCAGCGCCCAGGCGGCACGTCGACGCGGCCGGTCAGCCACGTCCGGGTGCGGCGGAGAGCTCAGCGACACGCTCACGTACGATTCGTGCCGGTATCATGCGCTAAAGCATGCACCAGCATCATGCGCACTGGCAAGATACGTGTCCGTATGATGCGAAAAATAGTAACGAGCGCAATTGCGTCACGATCGGAGGCATCATGGCAGCCAGCCCAAGCCCGACCGTCAGGCGCAAGCGACTGGGCCTCGAGCTTCGCCGCCTTCGTGAGCAAGCGGACCTGACCTGCGAGGACGTCGGCCATCGCCTGGACTGCTCCGGCACCAGGATCAGCCGGATCGAGACCGGGCGGATCAGCATCAGGCCCGGCGACGTCCGCGAGTTACTCGAGATCTACGGCGTCACCGGCGGCGAGGCCGACCTGCTGGTCCAGCTGGCCCGCGAGGCTCGCCAGAAGGGCTGGTGGCATACGTACGGCCGGGCCCTGCCGGCCTGGTTCGAGGCGTATGTCGGGCTGGAGGCGGCGGCGGTCCGGTTCCGCGACTTCCAGTCCATGGTCATACCGGGCCTGCTGCAGACCGAGGACTACGCCAGGGCCGTGCTGCGGGCCGCGCCCTACCCCGGCAGCGCCGACGACATCGACCGGCAGGTCGCCCTGCGCATGGAACGTCAGAACATCCTCGCCCAGCCCAGCCCACCCGACCTCTGGCTGGTCCTGACCGAGAGCGTGGTCCGGGTCCAGGTCGGCGGGCCCCCGGTCATGCGCCCCCAGCTTCGGCGGCTCATCGACGTGGCCGAGCGCCCCAACGTCACGCTGCAGGTCCTCCCGTTCACCACCGCAGCTCACGTGCACCCGATCAGCCCGTTCACGATCCTCGAGTTCCCGGACGCCGCCGATCCGACCGTCGTCTATACCGAACACCTCACCGGCAGCCTGTTTCTGGAGGCAGACGAAGAGGTCAGCCGCTATACAGTGGTTTTTGACCACCTGCGCGCCGAAGCGCTCAGCACTGTGGCGTCGATCGATCTGATCGCGGGTGTGGCGGCCGAACAAGGACGACCTGATGCAGAAGGAGGTGCGGGATGACCTCCCCGGTCGTGGACCTATCCCGTGCCGCCTGGCAGAAGAGCAGCTACAGCGGTAGCAATGGCGGCCAGTGCGTGGAGGTCGCCCGCAACCTGCTCGGCGTCGTGGCCGTCCGGGACTCCAAGGACCCCTGCGGGCCGAGCCTCATCGTCACGGCGGGCGAATGGCGGGCATTCCTCGACGGCGTGCGCCGCAGCGGGATCGGCCTGCACTGAACTGCGATCGGGCGGCGGCCGCGCTCACCGGCGGCCGCGCTCACCGGCGGCCGCCCTCAATGGGTCCGGTCCGAGGTCGGCCGCCGACGGCGAGCCTCAAGCAGGAGTAAAGGCCTGCAGAGGAGGCCAGACGCGAGCTTGGCAGGGGATCCTGGCCAGCACGACAGCCGACCGCGGTGCTCAGTGTCGGGAGCGGCGAGCCAGCGGGTCAGCGCCGGCGCAGCATCAAGACGACGAGCACGATGATCACGATCACGACGATGGTTCCAATGCCGATAAACATGAGGGTCCTCTCGGGTGCGCCGTCTTGCGTGACGGAGCTTGATGAAACTGCTCGGGCAGGCACGAGGCCTGGCCGGGGGTGGCAGCGGCCTGTCGGGAGGTTCTGGGGCGTCGCGGCGGGCCGGCGCTAGCTACTTCTTGAAGGCGTCCTTGACTTTCTCGCCGGCCTGCTTGAGATTGCCCTTGGCCTGATCGCCGTGGCCCTCGGCTTCGAGGGACTTATCACCGGTGGCTTTGCCGAGGCCTTCTTTGACGTTGCCCTTGGCCTTCTCGGCGGTGTTCTTGGCCTTGTTGTCGGCACTCATCGTGCTGTCTCTTTTCGCTAGCGGAACCGGAAGCCTCAGCTGAGGCGACGCGGGTAACACGTTCCCGGGAATGCTTATGGTTGGCGTCCGCTCGCGGGCCAAGCCTGAGCCGCCACCGTGAGCACGCCGGCCGGGGTCAAGACGACGGGCCCGGCGAAACGATCACGAGGTGCTCTCCAGGGAACTACGCTGTAGACCTACAGTTAAACACCTGGTTAGAGTAGTGTCAACACCATAGCTATACGGTGTTGACAAACAGTGTTGTCACGACGTGCCCGCGCCCAGGCCAGGACGAGAGAAGGCGTTACCGGTGACGAACCCGCCCGTGCCTGCCGCCGCCGGTGAACCTGCCGCGAACCAGGGAGGCAAACTCACCCGTGACATGGTGCTGACCGCAGCGCTGGACATCATCGACCGCGAAGGCGCGGAAGGGCTGTCGATGCGCCGGCTCGCCGCGGCCCTGAACCGGGACCCGATGATCCTTTACCGGCACGCCTCGAACAAAGCTGCTGTCCTGGACGGCGTCGCGGAGACCGTCCTCGCCCAGGTCAACGTCAACCCCGCCGACCCCGACTGGAACGCTCAGCTGCGCACCGTCGCCCGCCGTTACCGCGCCCTGGCGCTAGCCCACCCGCACGTGGTGCCGCTGCTGGTCACACGACCCCTGGCCACCCCGCTCGCCCTGCGCCCGCACGGCACCCTGCGCCCGCTCGAAGACATCCTCGCCCTGCTCACCCGGGCCGGGTTCAGCGGACCCGACGCCCTGCACATCTACCGCGCCCTGTTCGGCTTCCTGAACGGCCATATCCTCAACGAACTGCAGGAACTCATCGACAACCCCGAAGAGACCGACGACCTGCTGCGGCTCGGCCTGCACCGGTTGCCCCTCAAAGAATTCCCCATGCTCCGCAGCCTCGCCCCCGACCTGGCCGCCTACGACGGCGCCGCCGAACTCGAACTCGGCCTCGACATCCTCCTCACCGGCTTAACGAACGCCATGACCTCCCAGCCCACCTGACCCACCAGCTAGATCATCAGCGAACTCTCCGGTCACGGTCTTCCGGCCGGGCTGACAGCCACAACATCCAGGTCCTAGTAGCCAGGACCCTGACGGTTCTTGTCGATTTCGCCGTCGGCGTGGTGCCTAAACGTCGCGCCGGGTTTGCCGGGACGTGTCACATTTTCCGCATTCTCAGGTACCGCCGAATGTCCGGCAGTGACTTGATCGCCAGCAGCCCAACCGCGGCTGCGCCGACTGCGATGGTGATTGACGTGACGTAACCGAGTGTCCGCATGACTCACCTTCTGCCCTTCACCGGTCCGCAACAGGCCCGGGACGCGATGTCCCTCACTCCGGAGGAGGCAGCGGCCCTGCACTGGCAGCCGCCCGGCTGCCTTCGCCGAGGCAAGGCCCGCCTGCGACCGACCTGCTTACTTGCTTGCCGCCCTCAACGGCGCCGGCTGGTGAGGTTGTCAGCCGACGCAAGACCGCGTGCAGCAGGGCAGCCATGTCCCGCGGACGGATCCCCACCACTTTGCTGGCCCGTACGTATCCAAGGCCGCCAAACAGCACGAGCCCGAGCGCTCCCCGCTCGGTCCCGCTCAGTAGCCCGCCAGGATCTATGCAGCCGGCAACTCCCGCTGAAAGTGGGCGCTCTGGGCTGCGGCCGTGCCCGGCGGCCAGTTGCTGACAGCGCCGGAAGGCCGACTCTGCCAGGCGATGACGTGCATCGGCTTCACCGCGCCCCTGCGGCGGGAAGAGCGCGCACTCATCGGTGATGACGTCGGAGACGACATGCTCGGCCAGAGCGGGATCCCCAAGAGTCAGCAACGCCTGCCCGTACAGGCCGACGGCGTAATGGTCGTAGATGTCCTCGGCCCGGCTGCTAGCCATGGCAGGGGCGCGAACCGTGCCGGTCTTACCGAATCCCCGCATCGAAAGCTCCGACCACCTCGGCGACGTTGCAGTCAGTACACGCCATCAGTCACCGAGGTCCAGAGCAACAAATAGACGGTATCACGCGAGATCAGAAGCGCGATTGCCCCCGTACCAGGTCCGCGTCCTGGCCAATGGCGGGCGTTCCTCGACGGCGCGGGCCTCGACGGGCCGCGACGGGTTCGGCCAGGACTGAACGGCGATCGGGCGGCGGCCGCGCTCACTGGCGGCGCTCACTGAGTGGAGATGCCCAGCCACAGGCCCAGCGCGTAGCTGATCTCGGCCACGGTCGGACGGTCAACGCCGCCAAGGTCCGCAGCGGTCCAGGACAGCCGGATGACCCGGTCGACCCCGCGCGCGCTGATCTCACCCAGGTCCATCGCCCGCTCCAGCGGCGCCAGCGCGCCGGGCGCCGGAGCGTAACGCCGCCGCAGTTCCCTGCCGGGTATCTCCGCGTTCAGCCGCCAGCCGGAACCGCGCAGCCGGTGCGCCATCCGCTGCCTGGCCGCGGCCACTCGCTCGGCCACCACCGAACTCGGCTCGGTGAGCTTTCTGTCGCTCAGCAGCTCGGCCCTGGACACCGGCAGGAACTCGGCCTTGACGTCCACCCGGTCCAGCAGTGGCCCGGACAGCCGGGCCAGGTACCTGCGGCGGACCATGGGTGTGCAGGAGCATCCCGCGCGGCTGCCCGAGGCCCTGGCGCACGGGCACGGGTTGGCCGCCATCACCAGCATGAACTTTGCGGGGAATCGGGCCGACAAACCGCAGCGGGCCAGCTGTATCTCTCCGGACTCCAGTGGCTGACGTAGTGCGTCAAGTACGTCAGCCGAAAATTCCGGAGCCTCGTCGAGGAACAGGCAGCCATGATGGGCAAGCGAAGCAGCGCCCGGATGCAGGGCACCTGTACCGCCGCCCACGATCGCCGCCCTGGTCGCGGTGTGGTGCGGCGCGCAGAATGGCGGCTCGGTCAGGAGTGGGCTCCCTGAGGGGAGCTGTCCAGCAATCGAGTGGATCGCAGTAACCTCAAGCGCCGCATCAATATCTAGCCTGGGCAGGATCGTCGGCAGACACTCAGCCAGCATGGTCTTGCCGACTCCCGGCGGCCCGAGCAGGAACAGGTTGTGGCCGCCGGCCGCGCAGACCTCCGCGGCCCGCCTCGCGGTCGGCTGGCCGACCACATCGGCGAGATCGCGTCGCGTTCCGGCTCCTGATCCGCATCGCGGGGGCGGCTCGGGCGCTGCCCCGCCCTCGAACACCGCGACGGTGCCGACGCTCCCGGGGACCGGATCCTGGCAGCGGAGCCACTCGAGCAGCGTACCCAGGCTCGGCGCCGCAACCACCCGCATGCCCGGCACCAGGCACGCCTCTGGCGCGTTCTCGGTGGGCACGGCGACGGCCCGGAACCCGGCTGCCGCGCCGGCGGCAACCGCGGGAAGCACGCCCCGGACCGGGCGCAGCCTGCCGTCGAGGCCCAGCTCACCGACGAACATCAGATCGCCGGCCCGCGCCGGGGGAATGGCTCCGTCGGCGGCCAGGATCGCGATCGCGATGCCAAGATCGAAGCTGCTGCCGCGCTTGGGCAGGCTGGCGGGCGACAGGCCAACGGTGATCCTGCGGTTGGGCCACTTCTCGTTGCTGTTCACGATCGCCGCCCGGATCCGGTCGCGCGCCTCGCGAAGCGCCGTGTCGGGCAGGCCCACCAGCATGAGACCGACGAGCCCGTTCTCGATGTCCGCCTCGATCTCGACCGGATGGCCCTGGACGCCCACCAGCGCGATCGAATGGGTCCGCGCGAGCGGCATCTAGCCAATTCCCTTGATGTGGTCGAGCGAGTAGCCGCCCTGCTCGTCCTTCAGCACCTCGACGACGTCGACCCGCACTTCGTCGAACAGGACCCCGTTCGCGACCACCCACTGCACGGCCAGCCGCCGCAGCCTGCTGCGCTTCTTCGGTGTCACGGCCTCCAGCGGGGTGCCGAACGCGGTGCTGGAGCGGGTCTTCACCTCAACCGCGACCAAGACCCGCCGGTCTGCGGCGACGAGGTCGATCTCCCCCTCGGCGCACCGCCAGTTGCGGGCCAGAATCCGGAGCCCAGCGCGCTGCAGGTAATCCGCGGCGAGCTGCTCTCCGTACTTGCCGAGCTCGTCCTTGGCGTTCATCTCACCACCTCCGGTTCCGACACTGACGGAACCGGAGGGTGGCGCGCTGAGGGCGCGAATTCGTTGTGGATGGAACGGGACGCGAGGGCCGGACTGTGGACGACCAGGTCCGAACTGTCGGCATCGCGTGCTTTAATCCGGCGGCCGCGCTGGCTGGTAACTAGCCAGTCTTCGGATGCGGGTTCCCGAGATAGGGGAACTCACCGAGGGTGTCGGTGTGCGGCTTGAGGCCGGTCGGCGGGGCGTCGCCCGACGCCGAAGGCCTGCTCCCCGACATGCTGACGTTCGACCCGTCACGGCCCGCGAAGTACCCCAACGGCCGCTCTGCCGACGGCGGCGCCGGCTGACGGCGCGGCTAGGCGACGGCACGGGGCCGGGGGCTCAGGCGAGCGGGGTCAGGAGAATCCCTGCTGCTTGTCGTCGGGGTCCGGCAGCTGGAGGTCGCTCTTGGCGAGCTCTTCAACGTTGACGTCCTTGAACGTAACAACCCGGACATTCTTCACGAACCGCGCCGGGCGGTACATGTCCCACACCCAAGCGTCCTGCATGGTGACCTCGAAGAACACCTCGCCGTTGTCCGAGGTGCGGACGTTCAGCTCGACCTGGTTGGTGAGGTAGAACCGGCGCTCGGTCTCGACTACGTGGCTGAACAGCCCCACCACGTCGCGGTACTCGCGGTAGAGCTGGAGCTCCATCTCCGTCTCGTACTTCTCGAGATCCTCCGCGCTCATGCGCTCCCTCCGTCCTGACCGCTCGCCCTGCGCCGGGGCTGCCGGGTGGCGCCGGTCACGGCCCGCGCCAACCGAGCGCGGGCCGGATGACGTCAACCATAAGACAATTCTGCCCCTGCCCCGGCCGGCTCCCCCGTCTCGCTGCCAGGGAACGCCTCAATGTCAGCCAGGGGCGTCGCCTCCTCGGCGGCCAGGTCCTCCACGGCGCCCGCCGGCTCGCCAGCACGGGCCCGCATTACCCCGATCACGTTGGCAAAGGAAGCGCGGTGCTGGGGGCACGGGCCGTGCTCGGCCAGGGCGGCCATATGACTCGGTGTGGAATACCCCTTATGCCGGGAAAAACCGTATTCCGGGTACTCGTGGCTGAGATCCTTCATGATCCGGTCCCTGGTCACCTTGGCCACGATCGACGCGGCGGCCACGCACGCTGCGACCTCGTCGCCCTTCCACATGGCCAGCGCGGGAACGGCCAGGCCACGGACCGGGAACCCATCGGTCAGCACGTAGCCGGGCCGGCTGGCCAGCCCGGCCAGCGCCCGGCGCATCCCGGCGACGTTGCACACGTGCAGCCCAAGCCGGTCGATGTCAGTGGACGGGATCACGACCACGTGCCAGGCGAGGGCGCGCGCCACGACCTGCTCGTAGGCGGCCTCGCGGGCTGCCGCGGTCAACGTCTTGGAATCGGCTATCCCGGCCGGGTCGGACTTGCGCCGCGGGTTCAGCGTGACCGCGGCCACCACGAGCGGGCCGGCGCAGGCTCCGCGGCCTGCCTCGTCAATCCCGGCCACCGGGGCAAGGCCCGCCCTGGCCAGCACCCGCTCGTACCCGGCCAGCCCGCCATCCCGCCTTGGCGTATAGCCCGGATTCCGCTGCACCGCCCTGTCCATGCCTCACCGGTGCCTCATGCGCCCGCGCAGCGCGCCTGGGCGCCAGGCGGGCAGCAGCGCGCGGCCGCGCCGCAGCAAGCCGCTCAGCATCCTGCGGCGCCGCGCCCACCGCTGCACCAAGGTCAGCGGCACCGCGATCACGAAACCGGCTTCCAGCGGCAGGTAGGGCGCCGCCGGGGCGATGGCCGTGCCGGCCGCTGCGGCGGCGCCCGCCGCGCGGGCAGCGCTCGACGAGTCGATGCCGGGCTGGCCGAACGTCGAGGGAATCTGCAGGATCCGCCACCGGCTCGGCGGCCAGACGATCAAGAATGCCCGGCCGACCACCATGTTCTCGGGAATGGTGCCGTTGCCGGGATCATCCACGTGCCCTCGGGAATCCCAGGAGACGCTGCGGTGATCGCCCATGACCCACAGCCGGCCCGGCGGTACCGTGATGCTGAATCGCTGCATCGACGGCGGGTTACCCGGGAACAGATACGACTGCTCGTGCAGGGCTACTCCGTTGACGGTCACATCCCCGCTGGCGTTGCAGCAGGCGACATGGTCACCCGGCACACCGATCACACGCTTGATGAAGTCCGTCTGTCCCGGCGACGTACCGAACAGACCCGCGATGGCGTGGAACAGCGGGTTCAGCGTCACGTCGTAGAGCTTCACCAGCGGGTCGGAGCTGCCCGAGCTCGACGGCTCCGGCTCCCACGAACCGTCTCCGTTGAACACGATGATGTCGCCGGGCTGGATCGAGCGAAAATGGTAGACGAGCTTGTTGACGAGTACCTTGTCGCCGATGTCGAGGGTGTTCTCCATCGACGATGACGGAATGAAGAACGCCTGGACCACGAACGTCTTGATTATCAGCGCGATGACGAGGGCGATCACGATCAGCACCGGCAGCTCGCGCAAGAAGGACCGCCCTCGTGGGCGTCTCTTTCCCGAGTCCTCAGGCCCTGCGTCCGCGCCGTCTGCGCCGTTGCCGACCGCCGTGTGCGAGGTCCGCCGTCCCGCTACGCCGACTCGTTCCCCCGGGCCACCGTCTTGCGCCGTGTCGGTTCCGTCAGAGCCAGCCAGGATGTACTTGAAGTCGTCTTCGCCGCCATCCACCGCTGACTCCGACCCTAGTTCCGGGATCTTCCGCATCCGGCGCACCGCCGAATCGAACCTGGCATGCCCGTTGCCGCGGTCTGGCCCGGGCACTCGGTGCTGCGACCCCCGCGCATCTCCGGAGGAACCGTCTCCGGCCACTCGCGCGGTCGGCTAGCCCTGACGGGCCGGCTCGCGCCGTTCCTTGATCCGGGCCGCCTTGCCGCGCAGCGAGCGCAGGTAGTAAAGCTTGGCCCGGCGGACCCGGCCGCGGGTCACGACCTCGATCTTGTCGATCGACGGGCTGTGCACCGGAAAGGTCCGCTCCACGCCCACGCCGTAGCTGATCTTGCGGACCGTGAAGGTCTCGCGGGCGCCACCACCCTGGCGGCGAAGCACCACGCCCTGGAACACCTGAATCCTCGAGCGGCTGCCCTCGACGACCCGAACGTGAACCTTCAGCGTGTCACCCGGACGGAATTCCGGGATGTCCGATCGAATCTGTGCCTGCTCAAGCTCGGCAATCGCGGTGTGCATCGCTGCGCTTCCTCGTTCTCATCACGCGCACGCCTGCGAACGCGCTCATTCGGTCTCTGGGAGCCAAGGCGCCAGGCGCCCGGCCACGCCCTACTAACTCACATGTGCGGGGCGGCGCATTCAGTCTGCCATATCTTGGCCGCTGAAAGGAAAGCCAGCCTCAGAGAGTACCTCACGATCGCGGGAATCGAGACCGCTGGCCGCCGCCCCGTGACCGCGGGCCAGCCTCGCGGCGAGGTCCGGGCGGTTCGCCGCGGTCTGGCGCAGCGCGGCATCGCGACGCCACCGGGCTATGGCGGCGTGGTCGCCGGACAGCAGGACCGGGGGCACCTCCCGCCCCCGCCAGACCCGCGGCCTGGTGTACGCGGGCCCCTCAAGGAGCCCGGCCATCGGCCCGGAGCCGCCGCCGAACGAGTCGTCTGGCGCGGAGTCGGCATTGCCGATAACGCCGGGCAGCAGCCTGCACACCGCCTCGATCATCACCAGCACGGCCGGCTCGCCTCCCGCGAGCACATAGTCGCCGATCGTCACCTCGTCGACGGGCAGCCGGGCGCGCGCCTCTTCGGCCACGCGCGCGTCGATCCCCTCGTACCTGCCGCAGGCGAACACGAGGTGGCTCTCCAGCGCGTAGCGGGCCGCCAGTTCCTGCGTGAACGGCACCCCCGCCGGGCTCGGCAGCACCAGCCGGGCGGCGGCGCTCGCGGGCACCACCGCGTCGATCGCCTCACCCCACGGCTCGGGCTTCATCACCATCCCCGGGCCGCCGCCGAACGGGGCGTCATCGACCGAATGGTGCGGGTCGTGCGCCCAGGTCCTCAGGTCGTGAACCCCGAATTCGATGTCACCGCGCTGCGCTGCCTTGCCGATGAGCGAGACCCGCAACGGCGCGAAGTACTCGGGAAAGATCGTGATGATGTCTACGCGCATCGCGACCTCCGCTAGCCGACCGCGCCGAGGTCGAGCAGCCCCGGTGGCGGGTCGATGACCAGACGGCCGGCCTTGACGTCGACCTCGGGCACCAGGGCCGCGACGAACGGCACCAGGACCTCCTCGGCACCCGGCCGGTCCGGCCTGATCACCAGCAGATCCTGCCCCTGGTGCAGCACGTCGGCCACCACCCCGACCGGCTCGCCGGCAACGGTCGCCACGTCGAGCCCGATCAGCTCGAAGTCGTTGAACTCGTCCGGATCCTCGGCCGGGGTCACCTCAGCCGAGTCCATCACGAGCAGCGTCCCACGCAGGTCCTCGGCGCTGGTCCGGTCGGCGTAACCGGCGAAACTGACCAGCAGGCGGCCGGAGTGCCAGCGAGCCGACGACACGGTCAGCGGACCCCGCGCGGCTGGCTCGGTTGCCAGAACCGAGCCAGCCGCGAACCGGGAGTCCGGCTCGTCGGTGTGCACCTGCACGGTCAGCTCACCGCGGAGCCCGTGCGGCCGACCGATGCGGCCGACGACCAGCTGCATGGCCGGCTAGCGAATCTCGTCAGTGTCCAGGAGGTCGACCCTGACGTACGCGTTGCCGGCCAGCGAGCCGATCACGGTCCGCAGCGCCCTGGCCGTCCGCCCTCCGCGCCCGATGACCTTGCCGAGGTCGTCCGGGTGCACGCGGACCTCGAGAACTCGGCCCCTGCGCAGTCCGCGGCTGTCCACGCGGACATCGTCAGGGAACTCGACGATGCCGCGAACCAGGTGCTCGAGAGCCTCTTCGAGCACGTCAGTCACTGCCCGAGGAGTCCGAGTCGGCAGCGACAGCGGCCGGGTCGGCCTCGGCTTCCTGTGCGTCGCTCGCCGCCTCGGCGGCCTCGTCCTTCGCGTCCTTCGCCTTGCCGTCGCCAGCGGCCTTGGCCTTGTCGTCAGCCTTGGCTTCGTCGCCGGCCTTGGCCTTGTCGTCAGCCTTCGGCTTGTCGTCAGCCTTCGGCTTGTCGTCAGCCTTCGGCTTGTCGTCAGCCTTCGGCTTGTCGTCAGCCTTGGCCTTGTCATCAGCCTTGGCTTCGTCGCCGGCCTTGGCCTTGTCATCAGCCTTGGCTTCGTCGCCGGCCTTGGCCTTGTCATCAGCCTTCGCCTTATCGTCGGCCTTGGCCTTGTCATCGGCTTTCGCCTTGGCAGGCTGGTCGGCCTTGGCCCTAGCGGGCTTCTCGGCCTTGGACGACGCGTCCTTCGATGCGGGCTTGCCTGCCTTCTCGGCGGTCGCGCCGGAGTCCTTGGCGGACCTGCCCCGGCCCTTTTGTGCCGGAGAGGCGTCGCCAAGGGTCTCCTTGACGGCGGCGGCGAAGATCTCTTTCCTGTCCTCCTTGGGCGCCGCCGTCTTCAGCGTGCCTTCGGTACCGGGCAGGCCCTTGAACTTCTGCCAGTCGCCGGTGATCTCAAGGATCTTCCTCACCGGGTCGGTCGGCTGAGCTCCCACAGACAGCCAGTGCTGCGCCCGGTCCGAGTTGACCTCGATGAACGACGGCTCTGCCTTCGGGTGGTACTTGCCGATCTCCTCGATCGCGCGCCCATCCCGCTTGGTGCGGGAGTCGGCGACGACGATCCTGTAGAACGGCGCCCGGATCTTGCCCAGGCGCTTCAGCTTGATCTTTACAGCCACGGGTGCGGTCTTCTCCCAAACATTGATTGGCAGGTGGCGCACGCGTCAGGTGGGGAACACTGGCGGCGCCGCCAGTTGGAAGCGGCCCAGCGGGGGAGAGAGGGCCCCGCGTTGCCGCTGTCGCGCTCACATTCTGCCAGATGCCGCGAGCTAAGGCGTCATCACCGCCCGGCCGCTGGCAACGAGCAGGCTACCTGCCCTTCTTACCCGGGCGGCCGCGGCGGTTGGGCACCGGCCCTCGCAACCCGGGCGGCAGGTTCGGCTGCGGCCCGCCGAATCCCGGCGGCAACTTGAATCCGCCGTCGCCCGCGCCGAACCCGTCGGGCAGCCCTGGTATCGAGCCCGGCATGGCCGGCCCGTTGCCGGCCGGAAGCCCCGCGGGCCCGGCTGCGGGCCGCGTGGCCACGCCACCCGACCCGGGGCGCCCGCCCTTGGACTTCTTCTTTCCCTTGCGGGCCTTCTGCGCGCCGCGCCGCATGCCCGGCATGCCCATCACTTGCCGCATCATCTTCTGGGCCTCGAGGAACCTGGTGATGAGCGAGCCCACCTCACCGACCGTGACTCCCGAGCCCCCCGCGATCCGCGCCCGGCGCGAACCGTTGATGATCTTCGGGTTCTGGCGCTCCCCGGGCGTCATCGAGTTCACGATCGCCTCAGCGCGGTCCAGATCCTTGTCATTGATCTGGCTGAGCATCTCCCGGTTCTGGGCGGCCCCGGGCAGCATGCCGAGCAGGTTGCCGATCGGCCCGAGCTTGCGCACCATGGCCAGCTGCTCGACGAAGTCCTGCAGCGTGAAGCCTTCGCCCGAGGCCAGCTTCTCGGCCATCGAGGCGGCCTGGTCCTGGTCGAAGGTGCGCTCGGCCTGCTCGATCAGCGTGAGGATGTCGCCGAGGTCGAGAATCCGGGACGCCATCCGGTCCGGGTGGAAGAGATCGAAATCCTCGAGCCTCTCCCCGGACGACGCGAACATGACCGGCTTGCCGGTGATCTGGGCGATGGACAGGGCAGCGCCGCCGCGCGCGTCACCGTCGAGCTTGGTCAGGACCACGCCGTCGTAGCCGACGCCGTCGAGGAACGCCTGCGCGGTCGTCACCGCGTCCTGCCCGATCATGGCGTCGACCACGAACAGGATCTCGTCCGGGTCGACGGCGTCCCTGATCGAGGCGGCCTGCTGCATCAGCTCTTCATCGATGCCGAGCCGGCCCGCGGTGTCGATGATGACGATGTTCTGCATCCGCCGCTTGGCCTCGTCGATCGACGCCCGGGCCACCTCGACCGGGTCCCCCACGCCGTTGCCCGGCGACGGGGCGAAAACCGGCACCCCGGCGCGCTCGCCGAGTACCTGCAGCTGCTGCACCGCGTTGGGCCGCTGCAGGTCGGCGGCCACCATCATCGGGGTGTTTCCCTGCTGGCGCAGCCACAGGGCAAGCTTGGCCGCGGCCGTCGTCTTGCCGCCCCCCTGCAGCCCGGCCAGCATGATCACGGTCGGCGGGACCTTGGCGAATCGCAGCCGCCGCGCCTCGCCGCCGAGGATCTCGACGAGTTCCTCGTTGACGATCTTGATGACCTGCTGCGCGGGGTTGAGGGCCTCGGAGACCTCGGCCCCGGACGCCCGCTCCCTGACCCGCGCGATGAACTGCCGCACGACCGGCAGCGCGACATCGGCTTCCAGCAGCGCGATCCTGATCTCACGGGTGGTCGCGTCGATGTCGGCAGCGGATAGCCGTCCCTGCCCGCGCAGGGACGAGAAGACCTTGTTTAGTCGATCGGAAAGTGTCTCGAACACGTCTGGCTGCCGTCCTCGCGCATGGCCTGTCGGTCACCGGGCGCGTGCTGGACGCCGCGCCCCGGCTCGTACTGCCTGGGGCATGCACGTCGCACTGGCCCTGTCCCAGGCTATCCGGTCGGCGGCGGAGGCTGGGGATGGTGCGGGAGGCGGGGCAGGCTGCCGTGCGCCGCGGCGAGGGAGGTCTTCTCGGCGCGCTCCCACTCCTCGACGTTGCGCAGCAGCGCGTCGAGGTAGGCGTGCAGGTGGGTGCGGTACACGTCGCTGAACGTGCGCAGGTAGGCCAGCTCGGCCTCGAGTTCCCTGCGATCGGCGTCCGGCTGGGTCGCCGGGGCCACGAGGGCGGCCTCGGCGGCGCTGCTGGCCTCGGTGTGCGCCTCCTCCAGCATCACGGCGGCGTGCTTCTTGGCCTCGGTCAGTATCTCGTCCCTGCGGCGCCTGGCGTCCTGCGCGAGCTGCCTGCTGTAGTCCTGGGCATCGGCCACGTAGTTGTCGGCGGTCTGCTGCGCCTTAGACAGGATGCGCACCGCCTGGACGTGGGCGTCGTCCTGCCGGTAGCCGGCCTCGGCGTCGTCCCCGGACAGGCCCAGTACCCGCCGCCGCAGCCGCTGAACCTCATCAGCCAGGGCCGTCCGCTCGTTGAAGAGCCTGACCAGTTCTCTCTCGACCTGACCGCAGAACGCCCTGACGTGTTCTTCGTCGAGCCCACGCCGGCCGAGCCGCGCAGACGGGAACGTGACCGCCTGCACCGCGTCCGGGGTCAGCCTGTTATCGGTACGTGAGATCACGGACATGGCTAGCTCCAACCGAAGTCTTCGACGTGAACCTGGGTGGCGGGGACGCCCAGCGAGGAGAACCGCTCGGTCATGACCTCCACCATGGGCGTTGGCCCGGCGATGTAGGCCTCGTGGCTGGCCCACGAGCCCGACCGCGCAACGACATCCGGCAGCGTCCCGCGCTCCCCGCGGTAGTCCGGGTCGTCGGACACGCACGCCGTGATGGTCAGCCAGGGACACTCAGCGCCGATCTTGTTCAGATCCTGCAGGTCGTACAGCCCGCTGGCGTCCTGGGCGCCCACGAAGAGGTGGGTCTCGGGCGGGTCTGCACGCTCGGCGATCTGCCCCACGATCGCCTTCAGCGGCGCGAGGCCGGTGCTCCCGGCGACCAGGAGCACGTCGCGGGTCGAGCCGGTATCGAGGGTCAGCGAGCCAACCGGGGGGCCCAGCCGCAGCCGTGAGCCCGGGGTGAGCCCTCGCGCCAGCGCGAGGCTCAGCGCGCCGCCGTCGATGACGCGGACGTGGAATTCCATCGTCGCGTCCTCACGAGGCGCGTTGGCGATGGAGTAGAGGCGCCAGATTCTCGGCCGCATCTCGGACTCGATCGCGACCGATTGGCCCGGCAGGAAGCTGAGAGTGTCGAGCGTTACCACGCGGAAGACCGCAACGTCGAAGGTCCGCATCTCGCGAGACAGGACGGTGCCTTCCCAGAACGGCGGGTTGAGCTTCTCGTCCTGGGCCGCCGCCTCGGTCATGACGCTCGCCACGAGGCCGAACGCCTCTTGCCAGTCGGCGGCCAGCTCCGGTGTCCAGGCAGGCCCGCTGAAGTGGGCGAGGGTGGCGAGCAGGCTGCTGCCGACCGGCTCGTAGTGGGCAGCGAGCGTCCCGTACTTCCTGTGGTCGCGGCCTAATGCCTGGAGGAAGTCCGTGAGCTGGCCGGTGTTCTCGACGTCCGAGACGATCGTGGCCAGGGCCCGCAGGAGGTGACCGCGCTGCTCCGCCATGGTGGCGGGGAACATGTCCCTCGTCTCCGGGTGCCTGAGGAAGAGGTCGGAGTAGAAGAACAGGGCCACCTCGTCGCCGTGCATGGCAACCCGGGCGAAGAACTCCTTCAGGCGCGCTGTATCCAACAGTCCTCCCCCCCAGGAAGGGACGAGCTCAACGCTTAACGCAAATTGCATCCAGCCGCTTGCAGGATATATCGCCCGACCGCCTGACTCACGCAAGTAACCGTAAAGTGACGAGGCGAATACGAAAATTCGGCTTGGCGGCTCCTGACCGGCTAGCGGCAGGTGCCCGGATACGCCGCGATGTCCGATACGGCGAGACGTCCGATACCGCGCGACGTCCGATACGGCGCGATGCCCGATACGGCTAGGCGCCGACGATGGCGTCGACGAACGCCTCGGGCTCGAACGGAGCCAGATCGTCAGGGCCCTCGCCGAGACCGACCAGCTTCACCGGCACGCCGAGCTCGCGCTGGACGGCGATCACAATCCCGCCCTTTGCCGTGCCGTCCAGCTTGGTGAGGACGATCCCGGTGACGTCGACGACCTCGGCGAACACCCGAGCCTGGCGCAGGCCGTTCTGGCCCGTCGTCGCGTCGAGGACGAGCAGCACCTCGTCGACCGTGGCGTGCCGGGAGATCACCCGCTTGATCTTGCCGAGCTCGTCCATCAGCCCGGCCTTGGTGTGCAGCCGTCCCGCGGTATCCACGATGACCACATCAACACCGCGCTCGATGCCGGCGTTGACCGCGTCGAACGCCACGCTAGCCGGGTCGGCTCCCTCCCGGTCGGACCGGATCGTCTGGGCGCCTACGCGATCCCCCCAGGTCTGCAGCTGGTCGGCGGCTGCGGCACGGAACGTGTCGGCCGCGCCGAGCAGCACGGTCTGCCCGTCCCCGATCAGCACGCGCGCAAGCTTGCCGACCGTCGTCGTCTTGCCGGTCCCGTTGACGCCCACTACGAGCACGACCGCTGGCCGGTCACCGTGCCTGGCGGTGTGCAGCGTCCGGTCCATGTCCGCGCCGACTTGCTCGAGCAGCAGCTTGCGCAGCAGCGATTTGACCGACTCGGGGTCCCTGGTGCCTTCCACCTTGACGTCGGTGCGTAGCTCATCCACGAGCTGCCGGGCCGGGGCGACCCCCATGTCGGCCGTGATCAGCGTGTCCTCGACCTCTTCCCACGTCTGCTCGTCCAGGCGATCGGAGGAGAGCAGGCCGAGCAGGGCGCCGCCCAGGGCGGACTGGGACCGCGCGAGCCTGCTGCGCAGCCGGACCAGCCAGGCCGATGGCGGCGGCTTCTCGGCGGGCGGAGCCGGCTTGGCAGGCGGGGCCGCCACATCCGGCTCCAGCGTCGGCGCGGCCGAGGTATCGGCCTCGCCGCGCTCAGCGGTCCCGGTGGCGCTGGCCGGCCCGGGTGCCGTCGTTGCGGCGCCGCCGTAGCCGACGCCGCGATCCGGCGCGGTGGAGGGGAGGCTGGGTGGAGCGCCGCGGCGCGAGCGGAGCAGCAAGGTGGTGCCGCCACCGCCGACCACAACGACGACGGCAACGATGATGATGATTAGCTCTACCATGACCGCCCCAGTCTCCCAGACAACCCGCCCACTTCCCCACCCCCCTTCACGGCCCGCTCCACCCGCCCACAGGCGGGTCAGGCGCTCTCCGGCTCCCGCAGCCGCTGGCTCACGACCGCGGAGACACCGTCTCCCCGCATGCTGATTCCGTACAGCGTGTCCGCGACCTCCATGGTCCGCTGCTGGTGCGTGACGATGATCAGCTGCGAGGCGTCCCTGAGCTCGGCGAAGATCTGCAGCAGCCGCTGCAGGTTTGCATCGTCCAGCGCCGCCTCGACCTCGTCAAGGACGTAGAACGGGGACGGCCGGGCCTTGAAGATCGCCACAACGAACGCGATGGCGGTCAGCGCACGCTCGCCGCCGGACAGCAGCGACAGCCGCTTGACCTTCTTGCCCGGAGGCCTGCACTCGATCTCGATGCCGGTGACGAGCAGGTCGTCGGGCTCGGTGAGGATGAGCCTGCCGTCACCGCCGGGAAACAGCCTGCCGATGATGTCCTCGAACTCCCTGGCGGTGTCCTCGTAGGCCGACGCGAACACCTCCTGCACCCGGTCGTCGACCTCCTTGATCACGGTCAGCAGGTCCCGCCGGGTCTTCTTGAGGTCCTCGAGCTGCGTGGACAGGAACGCGTGCCGCTCCTCGAGCGCGGAGAACTCCTCGAGGGCCAGCGGGTTCACCTTGCCAAGCTGATCGAGCAGGCGCTGCGCGGACGCGGCCCGCTTCTCCTGCACCGCCCGGTCATACGGCGTCGGCATCTGGCCTTCGTCGGCGCCAGGGATCTCGACGTCGGGACCGTACTCCGCGAGCAGCGCGTCGGGGTCGATCGAGAACTCCTCGGTTACGCGCGTGGCGACCTGCTCGAGCTTCATCCGGCGGGCGGCCCGTTCCATCTCGGCGCCGTGCGCGGTGCTCACCGCCGTCTCGAGCTCGGCGGTCAGCTCGCGGATCCTGGCCCGGGCGACCTTGAGCTTCTCGCCGCGGCCGTGGCTGTCCCGCTCGGCCGCCTGCCGCTCCGCGTCCGCCATGGCCCGTGATCGCTCGATAGCGGACAGGGCAACCGTGGCACCCGCCGCGACCGCTTCCGCGACGGCCGCTTCCCGCGCCCGCCGCTCGCTCCTCTCCCTGGCACGCTGGATTGCCTGGCGCTCCGCCACGGCCGCGGCGGCGAGCGCGTCACCGCGCCCGGCGACGGCGCGCAGCCGCTCCTCCAGCGTGCGGACACCGAGCCTGGCCTCCATCTCGGCGTTTCTCGCCGCCACGGCGGCCGCGGCCAGGGCGTTCTTGTCGACTGGGTCGCGCTCGAGTGGCTCTTCGGCGCCATGCTCTGCTCCGGCGCCGGGGGGCTCCCGGCCATCCGGGGTCTCGGCCTCGCAGGCCGCGAGCCTGCCCTGGAGGGCGGCGAGCTGGGTAAGGTCCTTCTCCCGCGCACGCTCTGCCGAGGCGATCGCGGCGGAGAGGCGCCCGGCCTCGTCCTGGGCCGCCCGGGCGGCCCCCGCCAGCGTGCCCAGCTTGCCGGACGTCGCGGCCGCGGCGGAGTCGGCCTGCTGCAGCCCGGCCAGCGCCTCGGCCAGAGCCTGCCGGGCCGAGCTCTCGTCCTCGACCGCGTCGGCAAGTTCCCGCTCGGCCCGCTGGCCGCGACGCTCGGCCTCGGCGAGCTGGCTGGCCGCGTCCTGGGCGGCTGCGCGCAGCCCGAGCAGGCTCGGCGCACCAGCCGATCCCCCGCGAGCCCAGTGCGCGCCGATCAGGTCGCCGTCCCTGGTGACCACCCGCAGTTGCGGATCTTTCCGTACCAGGTCAAGGCCTTGCGGCAGGTCCTCGGCAACGAGGATCCCGGCCAGCACCGCCTCGACCGCCCCGGCCAGTTCCGCGGGTGCCTTGACCAGGTCAAGCGCGTAAGGGACGGAATGCCGCGCCGCGATCTCCCGTGCGCCGTCCCACTCATCCGGTGCCGCCGGCCGCCCGGGCAGCGACCCGTCGGCGGCGATCATCAACGCCGCCTGCCCGGCGTCCTCGCTCTTCAGCGTGGCCAGGATGGTCACGGCGGCGTCGAGGTCGGCGACGGCCACGGCCGTTGCAGCGGCGCCGAGTGCCGCCGCGACCGCGTCGGCCGCTCCGTCCTGCACGGTCAGCAGGTCGGCCACGGAGCCGAGCACTCCGGCGAACTTGCCCGGCTGGGCCAGCAGCGCGCCCGACGCGTCGGCGCCCCGCCGGATCGCCTCCTGCAATGCCTCGGTCCGCGCGCCCAGCGCCGCCCGGGCGTCGCTGGCCTCGTGCTCGGCGGCGCGCAGCCGCGCTACCCGGTCGGTGGCCTGGGCGAGCGCCGCCGCCGCCATCTCGTGCGTGGCGGCCAGGTCGGCCCTGCCCTCCGCACGGCCGGACACGACGTCCTGCAGCTCCGCGTGATCGCGCTGGGCCTGCTCGGCGCGCGCGAGCGCCTGCTCGTAGGCCGCGTTCAGCCGGCCGGCCTCCTCCTGGGCGGCGGCCACCCTGCTGCGCGACGAACCGACCTGGTTGCGCAGCTGGGCAAGCCGCTCCGCGCGCTGCGCGGCGGCGCGCGACTCGGCGGCGAGACGCCGCTCCGTCTCGGCGAGCGCGGCCTCGGCGGCGGACCGCCCGGCCACGACCTCGCCCAGCTGATCGCGGCCGACGTCAAGCTCCTCGCGTAGCCCGGCCTCCTGCTCGCGCAGCGTTACGGCCTCTCGGTCCAGTTCGTCCGGATCGCGGCCGGGCCGTGGCGGCTCCGGGGGAGCGGAAAGGTGCCGGTGCCGCTCGCTGGCCAGGCTGAGCACGCCGCGCAGCCGCTCGGACAGGCTGGAGAGCCCGAAGAACGCGTCCTGCGCGGCGGCGAGGCGCGGCGCATGCTGCTGCTCGGCGGTCTCCAGCTCAGCCTCGGTCGCGCGGGCCTCGGTCAGCCCGGTCTCCAGCTCGGCGCGCCGAGCCGCGGTCGCTGCCTCGTCGGTCTCGTCGCGCTGGAGCTCGGCGGCCAGCGTGGCATAGTCGTCGGCCAGCAGCCGCAGCCTGGCGTCGCGCAGGTCGGCCTGGATCACGGCGGCCTTGCGGGCGATCTCCGCCTGCCGGCCGAGCGGCTTGAGCCGGCGGCCGATCTCCGCGGTCAGGTCGACCAGCCGGGTGAGGTTGGCCTGCATCGCCTCCAGCTTGCGCAGCGCCTTCTCCTTGCGCCTGCGGTGCTTGAGTACCCCGGCAGCCTCCTCGATCAGCGCCCGCCGCGCGTCGGGCCCGCTGTTCAGCACCTGGTCCAGCTGGCCCTGGCCCACGATCACGTGCATTTCCCTGCCGAGGCCGGTATCGGAGAGCAATTCGGCGACGTCGAGCAGGCGGCACTGGTCGCCATTGATCGCGTATTCGCTCTGGCCGGACCGGAACAGCAGGCGGCTGATCGTCACCTCGGCGTAGTCGATCGGCAGCGCGCCATCACTGTTGTCGATCGTCAGCGATACCTCGGCCCGGCCCAGCGGCGGCAGCCCGCGGTCCCCGCGAACACGACATCCTCCATCTTGCCGCCGCGCAGCGGCTTGACGCCCTGCTCGCCCATGACCCAGGAGAACGCGTCGACCACGTTGGACTTACCGGAGCCGTTCGGGCCGACGACGCAGGTGATCCCCCGCTCAAACCGCAGCGTCGTGGCGGAGGCGAATGACTTGAACCCACGCAGAGTGAGCGCTTTCAGGTACACCTGGCAGCTCTCCTCCTCATGTGGTCGCCCCGCCTGCGCGCCCGTTCGCGCCGCCGCACCGGCCGCGTTTCCCCTCGCCCGGCAGCGCCGCCGATCCTGCCCGCCACGGCGCGGCTCCGCTCGCACCTTACCGCGAGCGGGTGTCGCTCCTCTGGATTCGAGCAGCAGACTGCCCAGGACCGGTCAGCCTATGTCCCATTCTGCGGCCAAAACGCGGCACGGCGGGCCAGCCACGCCGCCCCAGGCCGACCCGGCGCGGCGCTGGCGCCCCCGCAGGCTGAAGCACCTATGTTTCACGATTGGTGTGCGGATGACGGATATGGCGAAGGTTATGCGTCTGGATCATGGAATTTCCGGCCAGGGCAGCCAAAGAGGGACGCCTGGTGCAGGCGTCCCTCCGTACGTACGGCCAGCCGGCGCTCGTCAGGTGAGCGCGGGCTCGCGGACCGGAAGCATCAAGTCGTGCCTGACCTCCGCGGCAAGCACATCGTTCTCCTCGTGCAGCCTGGCTAGCTCGGCTTCGAGATCGCGTACTCGCTGTTGCAGGCGGCGCATCTCTGAGACTATGCGCGGATCCGGGCCGCCGACGTGGCCATATAGAGCCTTCGCCATTTTGTAAGGTCCTCCACACTGAGTGACCAGAGTGGGCGCGCATGCACAGACGCGGAGAAAGCGCAGCCTTGCGCGCGGGTAACGATATCCATCGTCCCACTGCGACGGGTATCCGGTCAAGTTGACAATTGCGCAGGTCAGGCGGCCGCTAAATTACGGCGCTGGACCGTCACCGTTCGGAGAACCCGGTGAGGCCGCCGTGCGGCTCGTCCCACCGGTGCGTCACCCGGACCACGCGCCCCGGGGTCTCGGTGCCCTCGAGCAGGGCCAGAAGCTCCCCGCAGGCCGCGGAGGCGCCTTCGGCTATCACCCGTACCCGGCCGTCTTCGAGGTTCTCCGCCCAGCCCGCGAGGCCGAGTTCCAGCGCCCGCGCCCGCGCCCACCAGCGGAAGCCGACGCCCTGAACCCGGCCCTCCACCCACGCGGTGAGCCGGGCCTGCTCTCCCGGGGTCACAGCCGCGTCCGCGGTCGCGGCTGGCACTTGGGGCAGCTGAAAGCCGACCTGTTCATGAACGGATCCCGCCGCACCGGCGTGCCGCATCTGCGGCACGGCTGGCCAGCGCGCCCGTATACGTTGAGCGACCGCTCGAAGTAGCCGCTCTGGCCGTTCACGTTGACATACAGGCTGTCGAACGTGGTGCCGCCGGCGCTGAGCGACTCGGCGAACACCTCCTGGACCGCCGCGAACAGCTTGGTGATCTGGACCGGACGCAGCGTCTGTGACTCGCGCGCCCAGTGCAGCCGCGCCCGCCACAGCGCCTCGTCGGCGTAGATGTTGCCGATGCCGCTGACGAGCGACTGGTCGAGCAGGGCGCGCTTGATCCCGGTGCGCCGGCCGCGGATCCTGGCCGTCACCGCCGCCAGGTCGAAGGCGGGCTCGAGCGGATCGGGGGCGATGTGCGCGATCGCGGCGGGCAGCGCCGCTCCCCCCACCGCCAGGGACAGGTGGCCGAACGTCCGCTGATCGCTGAAGCGCAGGTCAGGCCCGGAGTCGGCGAAGGTCAGGCGGACCCGGACATGTGGCGACAGCGGGCGCGACGGATCCCCGACCAGCAGCTGGCCGCTCATGCCGAGGTGCGCGAGCACCGCGTCATCACCGACCGGCAGCCACAGGTACTTGCCGCGGCGCAGCGCACCCGTGATCTCGCGCCCGCGCACGGCAGCGGCGAAGTCATCAGGCCCGGCCACATGGCGGCGCAGGGCCCGGGGATGCAGCATCTGCACCGAGTCGATGGTGCGTCCTACGACATGCCGCTCGAGCCCCCGCCGGACGACCTCGACTTCAGGGAGCTCCGGCACACTCAGCTCCGGCGCGGCGTGCCGCGGCCGCCGGCGCCGGGCTCGTTGCGGTCGTCCGAATCAGCGGCCGCATCGCCGTCACCCGCGGCGGCCCCGGCCGCCATGGAGTTGCTCTCCGTGATCGAGGTCCACGCCGCCTCGGCGGCCTGCTGCTCGGCTTCCTTCTTGGACCGCCCCTCGCCCTCGCCGTAGGTGCGGCCGGCGATCCTGACCGAAGCGCGGAACGACTTCTGGTGGTCGGGCCCGCTCTCCTCGACGTGGTACTCGGGCACACCGAGGATCTCCGCTGCGGTCAGCTCCTGCAGCGACGTCTTCCAGTCAAGACCCGCGCCCAGCCGGGCCGAGCGGGCGATGACGGGGTCGAACAGGCGATGCACCAGCGCGTCGGCCTCGACCAGCCCCTGGTCGAGGTAGACGGCGCCGAGCACTGCCTCAAGCGTGTCCGCCAGGATCGACGACTTGTCCCTGCCGCCGGTGCCCTCCTCACCCTTGCCCAGGCGGATGTACTCGCCGAGATGCAGCCCGCGGGCCACCCCGGCCAGCGCCCGCATGTTGACCACGGCGGCACGCAGCTTCGCCAGCTGCCCCTCGGGGAGGTCCGGATACTCGTTGAAGAGGGTGTCGGTGACGATCAGGCCGAGGACGGAGTCGCCTAGGAACTCCAGCCGCTCGTTGGTCGGCAGCCCGCCGTTCTCGTACGCAAACGAGCGGTGGGTGAGGGCGCGCTCCAGCAACTCGGGGTCAAGCCGCGCCCCGAGGGCGTCCAGCAACTCGGCGGTGACGGAACCCGCGGCGTCGGGAACTGCCGGGCTGCCGTCACCTGCTGCACCAATCACGCGTCCCTCCTTTCCGCCGAGCCCGAGTCACCGAGCCCGCGCGCCCCGACTCTCCGGGATCAGGAGGGGGTGATCACCTGGCGCCGGTTGTATGTGCCGCAGGTCGGGCACGCGGTGTGCGGCAGCTTTTGCTCACGGCACTGGGGGCAGGTCACCAGCTGCGGTGCCGCGGTCTTCCACTGGGCACGGCGTGACCTGGTGTTGCTGCGCGACATTCTCCGCTTGGGAACGGCCACGTCAGCTCTCCTTCCTCGTCTCCGGCACGGGGGAACCGTCCGGCGTTGGTTCTGTGGTGCCCGCGTCGGCGTGGGCATGTCCAGCTCCCGCGTCCGCAAGCCGCACACCGCATTCGGAGCACAGCCCCGGGCAATCCTCGGCGCACAGCGGCGCGAGCGGCAGCTCGAGCACCAGCGCGTCGCGCAGGGCCGGCTCGAGGTCGAGCAGGTCCCCGTCCAGAAGATACCCGTCAGCGTCCTCGTCGCTCGCGTCATGAGAGAACAGCTCGGTGAGCTGGATCTCTGTCGCAGAAGTGAACAGATCCAGACAACGCGCGCACTCCCCCACCAGCGGTGCCCGCACCGTTGCGGTCACCACCACGCCGTCGGAGATCCTCTCGAGCCGGACATCCAGCTCGAGATCAGCACCCTCGGGGACGCTGACCAACTCGACGCCAAGGCTCGCGGGCGCCGGCGCGGTCCGCTTCACGGAGCGCACGTCGGCAAAACCGAGGCTCCGCGTGTCGAACACGAACGGCAACCGCGGGTCGAGCCGCTTGGAATGGTTGGGGTTGGCTTTAGGCATGGCAGGCAAAGGTACGGACGGGCATTCGGGCGGTCAGCATACCTGGCTGCCTGCACGAAACCCAAGTCGGCACCGGGTACGCCCGGCGCCAGGCCGCTGTGCTGCGGCGCAGCACCGGCCGTCACGCTGCGCCGGCAACCCGCCCCGCCGCGCCCCAGTCAGCCGGCCCTTCAGGGTGCGTCGGCCGCCCGCACCTTGAGCCGGTCGAGCACGGGGCCGGGCACCAGGCTGGTGACATCGCCGCCATACTTGGCGAAATCCTTGACCAGGCTCGACGACAGGAACGCATAGAGCGGGTTCGTGGAGATGAACAGCGTCTCCACCCCTGCCTGGTTGTAGTTCATCTGGGCCATCTGCAGCTCATAGTCGAAGTCGCTGACCGCGCGCAGGCCCTTGACGATCGCCGAGACGTCGTTGGACTTGCAGAAGTCCACGATCAGGCCCTCGAACTTGGCTACCTGGACGTTGTCCAGTTCCTTGGTGACCTCGCGCAGCATCTCCACCCGCTCGTCGACGCTGAACAGCGGGCTCTTGTTCGGGTTGCGCAGGACGGCGACGACGACCTCGTCATAGAGCTTCGCCGCACGGGTGACGATGTCGAGATGTCCGTTGGTGACCGGGTCAAATGATCCTGGACAGACCACACGGCGCACGCTGACTCCCCCTCCTGGCGGTGACGTTGCCGAAGGCCCCGCGCCTGCGGCCAGACCGTACCAGAACGTGGCCTCACCGTAACCGCGGGACCGGTCGGGCGTATACCCGGGCGGCCAGGTGAATGGGCCGGCTCTGGTGGCCCGCTCCACGACGACGAGGGCGCCGGGCGCGAGCCAGCCACGTTCGCGCAGCGCCGCCAGCGCCTGGCACACCTCTGCGTCGCTCACGGCGTATGGCGGGTCGGCGAAGACGAGGTCGCGGGGCTGCTGCTCCCCCGGCCCGCGGGCGAGCACCCGCTCGACCGTGCCCGCGACGAGCCGCGCGCCCGGCATCCGCACGGCCTCGATGTTGCCACGGATCACCCGGACCGCCCGGGCGTCCGCCTCCACGAGGATCACGTCGGACGCACCCCGCGACAGCGCCTCGAGCCCCACCGCGCCCGAGCCGGCGTACAGGTCGAGCGCTCTGGCCCCGCCGAGCGGGCCGCGGATCGCCAGGATCGTGGCGAACAGGCCCTCGCGGGCCCGGTCCGACGTCGGCCTTGTCCCGCGGCCGGCTGGCACGGCCAGCCGCCTGCCGCCGGCGGCGCCTGCGATGATGCGGGTCACGGCGTCGCTCAGGCCTTCTCGAGGTACTCCGCCTGCTCTCGTTCGAGCAGGACGCGGACGGCGGTGGCCAGCCCCGGCTGCCCGGCAAGCGCCGGATCCGCCTCGACCAGATGCTGCGCCTCCTTGCGGGCGTCGCCGATCAGGTCCTCGTCCTGGAGCAGCGTCAGCAGCTTGAGGCTCGACCTGCGCCCCGCCTGGGCGGCGCCGAGCACGTCGCCCTCGCGGCGCTGCTCGAGGTCGAGCCGGGACAGCTTGAACCCGTCCAGGGTGGCCGCGACCGCGTCGAGGCGCTGCCGGGACTTGCCGCCCGCCTCGGCCTCGGTGACCAGCAAGCACAGGCCCTCGTGCCGGCCCCGGCCGACCCTGCCGCGCAGCTGGTGCAGCTGGGAGACGCCGAACCGGTCGGCGTCCATGATCACCATCACGGTGGCGTTCGGCACGTCCACGCCTACCTCGACGACTGTGGTCGTGACCAGCACGTCGACCGAGCCGGCCGCGAACGCGAGCATCACGGCATCCTTCTCGTCGGGCGGGAGCCTGCCGTGCAGCACTGCTACACGCAATCCCGCCAGCGCGCCCCGTTCCAGGTCGTCTGCCAGGTCCAGGACTGCGATCGGCGGGCGTCCGCCGCCTGCCTGCTCGGCGTCGTCCTGGGCGGTATCGGCCTGGCCGGCGTCCTCGGTATCCGGACCGGAACCGCTGCCCGGGCCGTCGCCGATACGCGGGCAGACCACGTAGCACTGGCGGCCGTGTTCCGCCTCCTCGCGCAGCCGCTGCCAGGTGCGCTCGAGGTAGTGCGGCTTCTCGGCCGCCGGAACCACGTGCGTGGCGATCGGCGAGCGCCCGGCGGGCAGCTCGGTCAGCGTGGACATCTCCAGGTCGCCGAAGACCGTCATCGCCACCGTGCGGGGTATCGGGGTGGCGGTCATGACGAGCAGGTGCGGACGGCCCTCGCCCGCCTTGGCCCGCAGCGCATCGCGCTGCTCCACGCCGAACCGGTGCTGCTCGTCGATCACGACGAGGCCGAGGTCGGCGAACTGCACCTGCTCCTCGAGCAGCGCGTGGGTGCCGATCACGATTCCGGCCGTGCCCGATGCGGCCTCGAGCAGGGCGCGCCGGCGCGCCGCGGCGCCCAGGGAACCGGTCAGCAGCGCGACGCGGGTAGCCGTCTCGGCGCCACCGAGCTCTCCGGCCTGGCCCAGCGGCCCGAGCTGCTCGGTGATCGACCGGTAGTGCTGCTGCGCCAGCACCTCGGTCGGGGCAAGCAGCGCCGCCTGCCCGCCGCCGTCCACGACCTGCAGCATCGCCCGCACCGCGATGACCGTCTTGCCGGAACCGACCTCGCCCTGCAGCAGCCGGTGCATGGCGTGGTCGAGAGCGAGCTCATCGGCTATCTGAGCGCCGGCCAGCTGCTGCCCCACGGTCAGCTCGAACGGCAGCCGGGCGTCGTAGGCGTCGAGCAGGCCGCCGGCCGCCCTCGGGCGCGGCGTCGCCGAGTAGGCGGCGGCCGCAAGCCGCCGCTGCGCGAGCACCACCTGCAGCAGGAACGCCTCGTCCCACTTCAGCCGGTGCCTTGAGCGCTGGACGTCGGCCCAGTCCACCGGGCGGTGAATCCCGCGGAGCGCGTCGGCCAGCCCGCACAGGCCGTGGCGGTCCCTGATCGCGCGCGGCATCGGGTCCTCGACATCCAGGACATCGAGGACGACCCGCACCGAGCGGGCGATCTGCCAGGAGGTGATCTCCTTCGCCGCCGGGTAGACCGGGATCATCTCGGCGGCGTACTCGGCCGCCGCGTGGGCGGCGTCCTCGCCCGCATCGAGCAGCTCGTATTCGGGATGCGCTAGCTGGCGCTTGCCCCGGAAGGTCGAGACCTGGCCGGAGAACAGGCCGAGCACCCCGGGCGTGAGCTGCCGTTCGCGCCAGTCCTGCCGGCCCCGGCCGAAGAAAGTGAGCACAAGCGTCCCGTGCCCGTCGGTCACGGTCGCCTCGAAGATGCTGCCCCGCCTGTTGCGCATGGGACGGCTGGTCACTTTCGCGACCTCGGCCTGCACGGTCACGTACTCGCCGTCGGTCAGCGAGGCGATATCGGTCAGCTCGCCCCTGGTCTCGTACCGCCGCGGGTAGTGCCGCATCAGGTCGCCCGCGGTCCGCAGCTCCAGCGCCTTCTCCAGCTGCTTGGCCGCCTTGTCGCCGATCACCAGGCGCAGCGGGTCTTCAAGGATCGCCATGGCCGCTACTCCACGTACTCCACGCCGATCACGGTCTCGCCGTCCAGGACCTCCGCCGCCATACCGGCAGACTAGATGCTGACACCGACGAACGCGGCGGTTGACCCGGCCCGGTATCCGCGCCTGGTTCGCGTGACGGCCGGTTCGTCGGATATCCTTCAGCGACCGTTCCGGCAGCGACCGGGACGATGACCTAGCTGGCTATCACCCAAATGGAGCGTCTCGTGGCTTCCGTATGCGACGTCTGCGGCAAGCGGCCCGGCTTCGGCAACAACGTGTCGCACTCGCACCGCCGCACCCCGCGCCGCTGGAACCCGAACATTCAGCGCATCCGCGCGAAGGTCGACGGGTCGCCCAGGCGGCTGAACGTATGCACCTCGTGCATCAAGGCCGGCAAGGTCGAGCGCTGACCTGTCCGCACCTCACCCGAAGCTGCAGCTGACCCCGTTGAGCGTGCAGCTCGACGGGGTTTTTGACGCGCCCCTCGCCAGAACCACGAACTGACGGGCACCTGCTGCTCCCGGGGGACGCGCGGCCCACTGCACCGGCCCGAGTGCCGTTCCCTCGTTGCCGTTGCCCGACGGCTGCCACAGCGCTCCCCAGACCCGTTCCACGCGTGCCGAGGGATAGCCGAATGCCAGGCTCCAGGTCCCAGGCCTCAGGTCACCGGGCATCGTGATGATCGCGATGAAGCCGCGGCGCCGGTGCCCGATCACCTGATAGCCGACCTGGATCCGGGCTCCGCCGCCGGACGTCGCTGCGCGTGACGGCGCTGAACCGGCCGCGGCTGCGCCGCGCCGGTGCCCGCCAACCTTGAGCGCCACGCCAGGGCTCGCGGTGGCCACGTCGGGCCGCTGGGGTGCCGGGCCAGCGCAGCTGCCCACCGGGCAGTGCACGCTGGGGCCAGCCTGGCTGTAGGTGAGCGCCGCCGGCGAGCCCACCGCCACCGCGGCGGCGATCACAATGCCCGCCCCTGCCGCGAACCACGGGGTCAGCAGCAGCGACCGCGCCAGCCTGAACCGTTGACGGCAGGAGCCGCGGGCGGGCTTGCTGCGCCGCCGCCCGTGCACCCCACCGGGCCGCCTGGCCCCGCCCGGCGCGCTGGCCCCGCCCGGCGCGCTGGCCCCGCCCGGCGCGCTGGCTTCACTTATCCCGCTTGCCCCACTTGGTCCGCCCAGAGCGCGGCGGCCAGAAAGAGCCCTGCGCCAGGAGCCAGCCTCCCCGCGCAGCGCCCGGCGCGAGCGCCCACGCTCCCGGCGATGTCTTGGCATCAAGGGGTTTATACCAAGCAATGCGGCCTGCGGCTAGTCACGCAGAGGTTATAGACCATTACTTACCGTGATTTCGTGCGTCAGGGGAAGTGGTCCCACCCGCCGCTGCCTTCGGGAAGCCTGGAATCCACCGTCACCCCGCGCCCCGCACGGACCGTGCCGATCACCGTCCAGTTGCCCGGCAGTTCCGTTCCCGGCGGGAAGGTGGCGGCCAGCGCGTGATCCTCGCCGCCCGTCAGCAGCCAGCGCAGCCAGTCCGCCCCGAGCGCCTTGGCGGCCGCCGGGAACGCGGGATCAACCGGCAGCCGCGCGGTCTCGACGTCGATCAGCACTCCGCTGGCATCGGCCACGTGATGCAGGTCGGCGAGCAGGCCGTCGCTGATGTCGATCATCGCGGTAGCGCCGGTGTCGGCCGCCTCGGGCCCGGATGGATACGGTGGCCGCGGCCGCCGGTGGCTGGCCACCAGACCAGCCAGGCCACCAGGCTCAGCCAGCTCCTTGCCCTCGGTGCGGCTGGACCCGCCACGCCCGGCCCCGGGAGGCTCAGGCCAAGCAAGCCCCGCCCCGGAACGCTCAGGCCCGGCAAGCCAGGACCCGGCGAGCCCGGCCTCGAGCAGGGCCAGGCCGGCGGCTGAACGGCCGAGCCGGCCAGCGATGGCCAGCCGGTCGCCGGGGTGCGCCCCACCCCTGGTGACGGGTTCCCGGCCGCCCAGGTCACCGAGGGCCGTTATCGCGACCATGATCGAATCGGCGCTGCTCACGTCTCCGCCGGCCACGTGCGCCCCCGCCCGTTTGCATTCCTCGGCGATCCCGCGGGCCAGGTCCTCCGCCCAGGCCACTGCCAGGTCACCCGGGGTCGCGAACCCCACGAGCAGCGCGGTGGGCGACGCGCCCATGGCCGCGACGTCGGCGAGATTCTGCGCCGCCGCCTTGCAGCCGATGTCGAACGGGCCCGACCAGTCGCGGCGGAAATGCCGCCCCTCCACGAGCAGGTCCGTGGTCGCGACCACCCGGCCGTCGGGGGCGGGCAGGACGGCCGCGTCGTCCCCGTTGCCCACGATGTCGCCGTCGCTGCGCGGCAGCAGCGCCCTGATCGCGGCGATAAGACCGAATTCACCCAGATCTGCGACGGTGATGGAGAGCCTCCCGAAATCGCCAGCCCGCGGCCCGCATGCCTGACAGGTTCAGTCCGGGCACAATCATGAAGCCAACCGCCGGGTACCTAAGGTAGCGTTGCTACCTCAGATGGCGGCTGGGAGGACGGCATGGTTCACGCTTATATCCTCGTCCAGACAGAGGTCGGCAAGGCTGCTGACGTCGCCGTGCAGATCGGGCAGATATCCGGGGTAACCCAGGCGGAAGACGTAACCGGTCCCTACGACGTGATTGTCAGGGCCGAGGCGGACAACGTCGACGACCTCGGCAAGCTCGTCGTCGCCCAGATCCAGGGCGTCTCCGGGATCACCAGGACGCTGACCTGCCCGATCGTCCACATCTAACGGATCGCTCCGGCTGCTTCCGCTGCTCGGGCTACGTCAGCGCGGCGGCGGCTGCCGAGGTGTGCGGCCCGAGGCCGATTCGGGCTGCGTCACGCAAGTCGGCGATCGTGTCCACGTCACGGCGCAGCCCGTCGAGCCCCGGCAGCAGCAGTTCCACTGCCCCGGCGGACCGGTGCGCCTCGCGCGATCCCGGCCCGAACCGCGGCGAGAACGCGACCCCGGGCCCCGCCGTGTACAGCGTCGTGCCGGTACCGGCCGTATCGGCCACGAAAGCCTGCCTGGCCTGGGCCGCCTCGCCAAGCGCCCGGGCCAGCTCGGCGGCGCCGAGCGCTGGCAGGTCGGCTGCCATCCCGGCCCTCCCCCGGCCCGGCCACCGCTCGTCGGCGTACGCAGCGCCGAACGTCAGCGCGGGATTGAGGCCATCGCCAGGCTCGTCGGGCAGCACGAGCGCCCCGAGCCCGGACAGCTCGGCGCCGGCCGCGGCGTCATCCGTTACCACGATTACCGAGTGCACGGCCGGGCAGGCGGAGGCGGCCGTGACGGCGTCGGCCGCCATGGCCAGCGCCAGTTCGGCGCGGCGTCCGCCCGGCAGTCCGGTGAGCCTGGACTTCGCCAGGGCAAGTACCTTGACGGGGATCACCAGCGACCAGCGGAGCGAGGTCTCGAGCATATGCACCTGATCCTGCCTCGACACGGTGTTGCGCGAGCCGCGACACTGGCTCCAGTGACGAGCGGCACGAGCGGGAGGCTGCCTCTATGAGCAAACGCGCGGACGGCAGCTACTCATCCGCATGGCGCGGACTGACCAAGATCGTCGTGCCAGCGCTGCTCGCCGCCTTCACTAAACACGAGTGGCACGGCCAGGACTACATCAGGGGCGTCCCATCAAGCAGCGGGGTGATCCTGGCTGCCAATCATCTGTCCTACGCCGACCCGCTGCCGCTGTGCCTGTTCACCCACAGGGCGGGCCGCTACCCGGTGTTCCTCGCCAAGTCGTCGCTGTTCGAGATCAAAGGGCTTGGCGCGGTGATGCGTGGCACCGGCCAGCTGCCGGTCTACCGCGGTCAGTCCGACGCGGCCCTGGTCCTGAGGGACGTCGAGCAGGGCCTGCGCGACGGCGCCTGTGTGATCTTCTACCCGGAGGGCACCGCGACCAGGGATCCCGACCTGTGGCCGATGGTGCCGCGGACCGGCGTGGCCAGGGCGGCGCTGGCTACCGGAGTCCCGGTGATCCCGGTCGCACAGTGGGGGGCGCAGCGGATCCTGCCCTACGGCAGCATGCACCCGCACCTGCTGCCGCGCACGCTTGTGCAAATCACCGCTGGCCCGCCCGTCGACCTGTCCGCGTTCAGCGGCAAGCCACTGACCACGCAGGTACTCCGCGAAGCCACCGAACTGATCATGAAGGACGTCACCGGCCTGCTGGGCGGCATCCGCGGCGAGACTCCCCCCGCTGAGCCGTACCATCCGGCGATCGCCCGCCGCAGGGCCCGGCAGGCAGCGCGCGAGGCTGAAGGGGCCGTAACGGAAGCCGCCGCCGACTCTGGCACCGAGGCCAGCTCGACGTGAGAGCCGCGGTCATGGGCGCTGGGTCGTGGGGAACCACGTTCGCCCAGGTGCTCTGCGACGCGGGTACCCCGGCGGTGCTCTTCGCCCGCAGCGCGGAACTGGCGAAGGTGATCAGCACCACCCGGGAGAACCCTGCGTACCTGCCGGGGATCAAGCTCACCGACGCGCTGCGGGCGACCGCCGATCCAGCCGAAGCACTGGACGGAGCCGACCTGGTGGTGCTCGCCGTTCCGGCGCAGTCGCTACGCGAGAACCTCGCGCGCTGGGCGCCGCTGCTGCCGTCCAGCGCGCTGCTCGTCAGCCTGATGAAGGGGATCGAGCTCGGCACCTGCAGCCGGATGAGCGAGGTGATCAGCCAGGTCGCCGACGCTCCGGCGGAGCGGATCGCCGTGGTCTCCGGCCCGAACCTGTCCCGCGAGATCGCACGGCGCGAACACGCGGCGACGGTCGTCGCGTGCACCGACAACTCCGCCGCCGAGCGGCTGCAGCAAGCGTGCCACACCGGCTACTTCCGCCCGTACACGAACCCGGACGTGACCGGCTGCGAGCTGGGCGGCGCGGTGAAAAACGTGATCGCGCTCGGGGTCGGGATGTCGGTCGGCATGGGGCTCGGTGATAATGCACGGGCGTCGCTGATCACCCGCGGCCTGGCCGAGACCGCCAGGCTGGGCGCGGCGCTCGGGGCAGACCCGCACACGTTCTCTGGGCTCGCCGGCATGGGCGACCTGGTCGCGACCTGCAGTTCACCACTGTCCCGCAACCGCACGTTCGGCGAGAACCTCGGCCGGGGAATGGCCATCGAGGACGTGATCGCTATCACCAGACAGACGGCCGAGGGGGTGAAGTCGTCGCTGTCCGTGCTGGAACTGGCTAAACGGCACGGCGTGGAGATGCCGATCACGGAGGTGATGGTCGGGGTCATGCACCATGGCCTGGAAGTCAGCAAGGTGGCGACCCTGCTGACCAGCCGGTCGGCGAAGCCCGAGCGTTACGGCATCTGAGGGAGCAGTGTGGACAAGCAGCGCAAGATCCGGGTCGCGGTCGTCTTCGGCGGCAGGGGGCCCGAGCACGCGGTGTCCTGCATGGGCGGCGGCAACATGCTCGGGTCGATCGACCGCAACAAGTACGAGGTGGTCCCGGTCGGCATCACCCGCGACGGCGCCTGGGTGCTGGCCGCGGACGACCCGGCCAGGCTCGCGGTCACCGGGGGCCAGCTGCCGTCGGTGGAGGCCGTCGCCGGGACGGGCGCGCAGGTCGTCCCCTGGGCCGACCGCCGCCATCCAGCCGCCAGCGCTGCCGGATCTGCTGCTGCCCTGCGTGAGCCCGCCCAGTCCCTGACCACCAGCGCACCCGCCCAGATACCCCACCTGCTCGGCGACGTCGACGTGGTGCTGCCGGTGCTGCACGGCCCGTTCGGCGAGGACGGCACCATCCAGGGCCTGCTGGAGATGGCCGGCGTGCCCTACGTCGGGGCCGGCGTGCTGGCCAGCGCGGTCAGCATGGACAAGGAGTACATGAAGATCATCTTCCAGGCCAAGGGACTGCCGGTCGGGCCGCACGTGGTGGTGCGCGAGCGCGACTGGTCCCCGGAGGAGGCGGAAGGCATCACCTGGTCGCCCGCGGACGCCGAGCACAAGCGGGTGCTCGACGCCATCGCCGAGCTTGGCTGGCCGCTGTTCGTCAAGCCAGCCCGCGGCGGATCGAGCATCGGCACGTCCAAGGCCTCGGACCTGGCGCAGCTGCACGAGGCGATCGCCGTCGCGCGGTCCTACGACCCGAAGGTGATCGTCGAGGCCGCCGTCGAGGGCAGCGAGATCGAGTGCTCGGTGCTGGAGGGACGGGACGGTGGCCCGCCCGACACCAGCCTTCCCGGGCAGCTGCTGATCGACGGGGGCGAGGAGTTCTGGGACTTCGAGGCGAAGTATCTGGACGCCGCGAGCGGGATGGCGATTCCGGCGCCGATCCCGGCCGAGCATCAGCAGGAGATCCGCCGGATGGCGGCGCAGGCGTTCGAGGCCGTCTCCTGCGAGGGCCTGGCACGCGTCGACTTCTTCTACACCCGGCAGGGCGAGATCCTGATCAACGAGATCAACACGATCCCCGGGCTGTCCCCCGCGTCCTATTTCCAGAAGATGTGGGAGGCGAGCGGCCTGGCGTTCCCCGACCTGATCGACCGGCTGCTGCAGACCGCGCTGTCCAGACGCTCTGGCCTGCGGTAACCGCGCCGCAGTCAGCCGGCCTTCCGCTGCTGGAAGGCACGGCGGTATGCCTGCGGGCTGGTGCGCAGCCCGCGGGCGAAGTGCTTGCGGAAGTTGTCCGCCGAGCCGAAACCGCTCCTCTCGGCGACAATCTCGACCGGCAGGTCGGAGGTTTCGAGCAGCCGCTGCGCCAGCCGGATGCGCTCTCGCACGAGCCACTGGTAGGGGGTCGTTCCGACGGCGGCGAGGAAGCGCCTGGCGAACGTCCGCGGGCTCATGGCCGCGCGAGCCGCCAGGTCGTTGACGGTCACCGGCTGGTCCAGGTGCTCCTGCAGCCAGGCCAGGGTGTCGGCGAACAGGTTCGTGCTGTCGAGCGCGGGCACCGGCGCCTCGATGTACTGGGCCTGCCCGCCGTCGCGCTGCAGCGGGACCACGAGGTCCCTGGCCAGCCTGGTAGCGATCTCGGTTCCGTAGTCGCGCTGCACCACGTGCAGGCAGAGGTCGATGCTGGCGGCACTGCCCGCCGAGGTCAGCACGTCGCCGTCATCCACGTACAGCACCCCGGGATCGACGCGGACCCCGGGATAGCGCCTGGCCAGGTCGGCGCATTCGGACCAGTGCGTAGTGGCGGGATGGCCGTCAAGGATCCCCGCGGCGGCTAGCACGAACGCGCCCGTGCACAACGAGACCATGCGGCACCCACGCTGACTTGCCTCACGCAGGGCCGCGAGCACCTCGGAGGGGACCTTCTCGGGGAATTCGGTTGGCAGCAGGATCACGGTATCGGCTGCCCGCAGCGCCTCCAGGCTGTGCGGGATCTGCACCCGCATGCCGATGTCCGTCGTCACCGAGGGCGTGGGGCCGCAGATGGTCAGGCTGTACCAGGGAACGCCGAACGCGGCCGAGTAGTCGTGCCCGAAGATGTCGCACGCTACGCCAAGCTCAAACGCTGGAATGCCGTCGTAGACGATCACAGCGACCTCATGGGTCCAGCGCGCGGGCGTGTCCGGCCGTGGAGGCCCCGCTAGGCTCACGTGAAGATTGGCAGCTTTGTCGCGCACGCTGTCAATGATGCCACTTTTGGATTCGCGGCGGCAGCCGCAACATATAGGTATGCGAAGTTCATGCGGAATTTCCGTGGCAGACGACGCCCGCCGCCGGGTGGCGCGGCACCCGCGGCGGAGCACGCTGGTTTTCACCGACGGGCCCGGCTGGCGCCAGCTCGCCTGGCGTTCGTGCGGGATCACCGACCGGGCACTGGCGCGCGCGTTCGGCGGTCGACTCGACCGTCGCCTGGCGGCCGGGCGCTCACCTGAATCGGCCAGGCTGCTTGCTGCCCGCGCTCAGGAACTTGTCTCGCCGGCCACCCGGCAGGCCCTGGCGGATGACTGGGAGTATGTCCTGGACCGGGCAAAGCATGCGCCAGGGCCGACCCTGGGCAAGATGGCGCTGCATCGTGACTGGATCGTCGCGGCCGAGCCCGAAGTACGCGAGATCGCGGCCTGTCTGCGGACGCCGCTTCCGGTGTCGGCCGCTGGCGTCGCCGCGGCGAGCGTGCTGCTGACCGATGGCGCCGGGCCGGTGTACAACCTGCGCGCCCGCCCCGGCTTGCGCGACGCCCTTCGGCTGGCGATCGCGCAGCTAGATCCCTCGGTGTCGCTGTTCGCCTCGCCGTGAGCCGACGGCGAGGCCAGCGCGTCTGGCGGGCGGCGCTGTCCGCTCCGCCCGCCAGCGCACTACGTCGGCTACTTCTTTGCCGCGACCTTCTTCTCGCCGTTGACGATCGCCTTGAAGTCGGCGCCAGCCCGGAACTTGGGCACCGACGACTTCGGCACCTTGATGGACGCGCCGGTGGCGGGGTTGCGGGCCGTGCGGGCCAGCCGGACAGCCTTCTCGAACACCCCGAATCCCGTTATAGCGACCTTGTCGCCTTTCGCGACGGCGGCCTGGATGGTGTCGAGCACCGCGTTGAGCGCTTCGGTCGCGGTCTTCTTGTCACCCATCCGAGTCGAAATCGCGTCGATCAGGTCACGCTTGTTCATTCATCACTCCTGCGGTTCCCCCAACGGGAGGTCGCGCGGACAGGGCAGCCGGCTTCTCGCGACCTCTGATGTGCCTGAAATTAGGCGATCCAGCGTCCCGGCACAATCACATCCGCTTAAAAGCGCGGCGTGTCGACGCTTGCATCACTCGTAATGCTACGGGAATAGGAAATTCATCAACCACCGGGGTACACGAAAGCCGTTGGATGGAGTGGCGCCGCGCGACTAATCCCGCGCGCCTCCGCCTGACGCCGGCCGGGTGCGATTAGGCCCGGCAGGACCGACAGGCTGGTCGGCCAAGGGATTCCCGGCGATGTCGGCGAGGAGTCTGTCGAGCCGCCTGGCGCTGCGCGCCACATCGGCACCGGGCGTCTTCATCGCATCGCATATCGCCGCGAAACGGCGCTGGAACCGGATCCTGTCGTCGCCCGCAAGGTCAGCTGACCCAAGAAGTCGCTGCACCATAAGCAGCCTCCTGGCCATCCCATCGCCGCCTTGCCCGAACCAGAAAGGCGGGGGCTGGAATCGCCCCAGAACTCCTCCCCTCGCCCGCACATCGCACCGGCAAATATCAACGGTTAGCAGAATTCCAGTGTCAGAATCGACCACTGCCTGCAGTTCCGCAATGGTTTGCAGCCGCGATCGGGCGGGCAATATGCCAGTGTTTATCAGCTTATGGTTCTGCGGCCCGAAGGGCTCCGCAGCCAGGATCACCCGGAGCCCTGGCCATGCCGCCGCCGCGCCGTCACCGGGCCCCTGGGGCCAGCAGCCCGGGCTCGCGATCAGGATCGTCGCTTCCGATGGGACGCCAGCAGGTGTGTGGCCGGGCCGGGCCGAGACGGCCCGGCCGGTCCATGAGTCGAACGGACCCTCCCCGGTGCTGGCCGGCATCCGACGACGGTATCGCCCCGCCGGCGCCCGTTCAGCGCCGGCCGCCGCAGACCGCGCGCCCGGCCGCGAACGTGATCCTCGCGGGCTTGCCGCTCCCGGTGGTCCAGACCTCCAGCGAGACGCACCGGGGCGGCTTGCTGACCAGGAAGTAACCGCCGTACAGCGTGTAGCCGGGCGGGCTGTTGTAGGCCGCGTCCGCCGGGCAGCCGGCGAACGTCACGCCCGATTCGCCGTCTTTGATGGTGTACCGGCCGTTAACGCCATTCGCAAAGTCGGACCGGCCGAACAGGAACCGGAAGTACAGCCTGGCCGGGCCGGCCACGGTGACCCGGGCCTTCGCGTTGTCCCTGACCGCTACCTCAAGGCCGCCGATGCCGAACTCGTGGACCCACTGGATGCCGACGGCCTGGCGCAGGCCCACCAGCAAGAGCGGGCCAACACGGATGCTCTGGCTCATGTCCGGCCCGTTAAGGACCTCGATCTGCCTGCTGCAGGACTGCAGCACGGTGCGAGGCTCCGCTCGCGGAGCGGGTCTGGCTGCCGGCGGCCGGCCGGGCGCATGCCCGCCACGCAGCGCCGATCCGGCGGGGGACACCACGAGTGCGCCGGCCGCGACCACGGCCATGCAGGCGATGGTCGTGGCCGCGCGGTGCCGCCTGCGCCGGGCCCTGATCCGCTGCAGCAGGTTCGCCGGGGGCTGCTCGTCAGCGACCGCCGCGTGCATCGCGGCCCGCAGTCGCTGCTCGATCTCGCTCATCGCTGGCGCACCTCCTCGCTGGCCGCTGCCGGGTGCGGCCCGCTGACCTCGCGCAGCTTGGCCAGCCCACGCGCGGCCTGGCTCTTCACGGTTCCCGCGCTGCAGCCGAGCGCATCAGCGATCTCGGCCTCGGGCAGGTCACGGGCTCCCGGTAATGTCCATTCTGTAGGTTTGCTGTGGAGCGCACCGGACTTGGCGTCTGCCCGATCCCGCGCATGCCACTATGGTCAGGCTTTCTAGTCACGAGGTCACGAGCATGAAGGTTGCCGTTCTCAGGGAGACAGCGCCGGGCGAGCGCCGGGTTTCGCTTGTACCCGAGGCTGTGACCAAGCTGCGCGCGGCCGACCTTGAGGTTCTGGTCGAGTCGGGCGCCGGCGGCGGCGCCTGGCTCAGCGACGACGCGTTCACCGAGGCGGGCGCCAGCATCGCGACCCGTGGCGAGATCCAGCAGACAGCGGACGCGATCGTGATGGTGGGCAGGCCAGATGACGAGGCGATCGCCCGCTTCCGGCAGGGCCAGGCTGTGCTGGGGATGCTGGCGCCGCTGGGGGATCCCAGTTTCGCGCGGCGCCTGGCCGACGCCGGCGTCACGTCCATCAGCCTCGACCTGATCCCGCGGACGCTGCCGCGGGCGCAGCAGATGGACGCCCTCTCCTCTCAGGCGAACATCGCCGGCTACAAGGCGGCGGTGCTGGCCGCCGACACGTTCGGGCGCTTCTTCCCGCTGCTGATCACCGCTGCGGGCACCGCGAGGCCGGCCAAGGTGCTCGTACTCGGGACCGGGGTCGCCGGCCTGCAGGCCATCGGCACCGCCCGCCGCCTCGGTGCCGTGGTCAGCGCCTACGACGTGCGCCCGGAAACCAAGGCCGAGGCGCAGTCGCTCGGGGCTACCTTCATCGAGCTGACGTCGGTCGGCTCGGCCAGCGGCGAGGGCGGGTACGCCCGGGCGCTGACCGAGGAAGAGCGCCAGGCCCAGCAGGACGAGCTGGCCGGCCACATCGCCCGGCACGATGTCGTCATCACCACCGCACAGGTACCGGGCCGCCGGCCTCCGCTTCTGGTCACCGGCCACGCACTCAAGGCGATGGCACCGGGCTCCGTCATCGTGGACATGGGCGCGAGCGCACTCGGCGGCAACGTGGCAGGATCGCAAGCCGGCGAGACGGTGGTCACCGAGAACGGCGTGACGATCGTCGGCGCCGCGAACCTGGCGTCCACGATGCCGGCCGCCGCGTCGGCAATGTACGCGCGAAACATGAGTTCCCTGCTGCTATACCTGGTGAAAGACGGTGCTCTCGCCGTCGACCTCTCCGATGACCTGCAGCGGGGCGTCGTGATCACCTATGAAGGCCAGGTGGTTCATCCCGCCCTGGCCGATCCTGTTGGAGGTCCCGCCGATGTCGACGGCGCTTCTCACTGACCTGGTCATCTTCGTGCTCAGCCTCTGGGTGGGCTTCGAGGTGATCAGCAAGGTGCCGGCCACGCTGCATACACCCCTGATGTCGGCGGCCAACTCCATCCACGGGATCGTCCTCGTCGGCGCGATGCTGATCGCGGCCACCACGAACAGCTGGATCGGCTACGTGATCGCGTTCCTGGCCGCGGTGTTCGCCTCCGCCAACGTGGTCGGCGGGTACGTGGTGACCGGCCGGATGCTCAAGATGTTCCGCAAGCGGCCTACGGCGCCGATCGCCGCGCCGGCGCAGCCTGCCGCGGCGCGGGACGGGCAGTCGTCATGAGCGGGTTCAGCTTCGCCAGCCAGTTGATCTACGTGCTGGCTGCTTCGTGCTTCGTGCTCGGCCTGCACCTGATGAACAACCCGGCGTCCGCGCGCCGCGGCAACCAGTTCTCCACGGCCGGCATGGTGATCGCCATCGCCACCACCCTGGCGCTGATCGCCCACGCGGGCGTCATCACCGCCACCGGCTGGACGGTGATGCTCGTCGGCGCGCTGATCGGCGGCGGCGTGGGCCTCTACGCGGCGCGCACCGTGCAGATGACCGCGATGCCGCAGCTGGTGAGCATGTTCAACGCGGTGGGCGGCGGGGCGGCGGCGCTGGTCGCAATCCACGACTACATTCGCGTGGCCAGCGCCGTGGTCGGGCCCGCGGAGTCCACGACGATCACCACGCTGCTTGACGTGATCATCGGATCGGTGACGTTCTCTGGGTCGATCATCGCGGCCGGCAAGCTCCAGGGCGTGATCACGTCAGCGCCGGTCACGTTCCCCGGCGCGCGCGTGGTCAACGTGGTGCTCGCCGCGTTCGGCATCGCCGCCGCCGGGTACGTGCTCGCCACGCCCAGCCTGGCCGGGCTGTGGATCGTGGTTGTGGCGTCCCTCGTGTTCGGCGTGCTCATGGTGATGCCCATCGGCGGGGCCGACATGCCGGTGGTGATCTCACTGCTGAACGCGTTCACCGGCACCGCGGTGGCGATGGCCGGCTTCGTCATCGGCAACTGGGCGCTGATCATCGCGGGCGCCCTGGTCGGGGCGTCCGGCGGGATCCTGACCAAGCTCATGGCCGACGCGATGAACCGCTCGATCGGCAACATCATCGTGGGCGGGTTCGGCACCGGTGACGCGGCAGCCGCCGTGGTAGCGGGCGCGGGGGCCGACGTGAGGGCGATCGCCGCCGACGACGCCGGGATCCAGCTCGCGTACGCCGGGAAGGTGATCATCGTGCCGGGCTACGGCCTGGCTGCGGCGCAGGCCCAGCACGAGGTCGCCGAGCTTGCGGATGTGCTGGAGTCGCATGGCGTCGACGTGAGCTACGCGATCCATCCGGTGGCCGGCCGCATGCCCGGTCACATGAACGTGCTGCTGGCCGAGTCCAACGTCCCGTACCCGCAGCTGAAGGAAATGGACGACGTCAACCCGGAGTTCGCCCGCACCGACGTAGCGCTGGTGATCGGGGCCAACGACGTCACGAATCCGGCTGCGCGCCGCCCGGGTACCGCGATCTCCGGCATGCCGATCCTGGACGTGGACCAGGCCAAGAGCATCATCGTGATCAAGCGGTCCATGGGTCACGGCTACGCGGGCATCGACAACGAGCTGTACAGCAACCCCAAGACCAGCATGTACTTTGCCGACGCCAAGACCGCGCTGAGCGAACTGACGTCCGCCGTCAAAACCCTCGTCGGCTGACCAAGCCCTCACCGATCGCCGGTGCGCAGGGACGTCGTCAGGAGGCGGGTCGGCCCTGCACTCTACGAGGCCATGGAGCCCGGCGACCAGATCATGGCCGGAGCCCTGGCGATGACGGGCCCTTCACCCGCCTGGGAAATGCTTCTCACGTTGCCGGCCCTGGCGGGCGGTGTGGCCGGTGCGGCGAACCTGTTCGGCAACTTCAACCCTCCACAGCTGCTGCTCGGGCCCGTCCTCGTCTTCGTGCCATTCCTCTTTGCGTGGCCACTGCAACTCCGGCGCAAGCCAGTGTTCGTCGCAGTTACGCAGCGACAGTTCATCTGCTACGGCATGTCCAGGTTCGGGCGCGAGCCTTCACGCCTGCTCTTCAGCGCGCCGCTGGCAGCCGTCCGAGTGACGAACCTCGGCGGCAGGATGCCTAACTGGGGAGCTGTTAGATACAGCGGCCCAGGTATCGACGGCCGCACCCAACGGTTCAACGTCAGCGGGCGCTGGCGCCGTGACCTCAACGAGGCACTGGCAGCACTGCAGGCTGGCGGCGCCGCCGTCGATGGCAGGTCGCCAAGTCGGCCCCCACTGCAGCCGGGATTCCCAATCGGCACAGACGCACCCGCGTGACCGACCGCAAGTACCGCAGAAGCGGGTCAGGCCCAGCTCCGCTGGAATTGCTTCGCGGTGACCCGAGGTTCGCCGCGGTCCTCCTCCGTGGCTTAGACATTCCCATTCCCGCCGATGCCGGTGCGGCAATGGCGCCCTCCGACCTGACCGCCAGCGTGCCGACCGAACTGCGAGCCGACGCCGTGGTGATGTTGTCCGGCGCAGACGGTGCCCGGCTGGCCGTCGTCGCAGAGATCCAATTGCGCTACGACCCTCGCAAGCGCTTCAGCTGGCCGTCTTACCTGACCCAGGTCAGGGCTGCACATCGCTGCCCAGCCGTACTGTTGGTGATCTGCCTGAGCACCGCAACCGCGGCCCACTGCCGGGCGCCCATCGTTACGGGCCACCCCGGCTTCGACCTTGTCCCGCTGGTCATCGACGCAGTCACGATCCCGGACCCGAACGGCCCCGCCGCGGAGACAGCTCGGCCGGAACTGGCCGTGCTCGCCGTGCTGACGGGTGCGCTCGACCTGGATCAGGACAGCGTACGAAGACTCGTCCTGGCCAGTCTGGCGAACCTCGATGACAGCCGACTCGCGACCTACACTGTGCTTGTCCGAAGTGCCGTATCCGAGTCGGCGCGGCAGGCGCTGGAGGACTTGATGACCACCAAGTTCAGGGACACCTTCGTAGACCGGCTCCTCGCCGAAGGTGAAGCGAAGGGCGAGGCCAGGGGCGAGGGACGCACGATCTTGCGTGTGCTGGCCGCTCGAGGGCTTGAGGCGCCAGCCGATGTCCGCGAACGGGTTCTGTCGTGCACTGATGTCAGCCAACTCGACATCTGGGCCGACAGGACCGTCACTGCGGCCTCGCTCGAGGAAGTGTTCGGCAGCTGACTTAGCCGATGGCCACGACGAACCGGGTGCCGGCAACTTCCACGGTGACAGACGCCGTCATCTGCCCCTAGCCTGACGATTACGTGACGGCCACGCCAGGGCGCACGACGAGCTTTAGCGGCCCCGGCGGCGAAGGAACGGTACGGTGCGGACAGATCAGCCCGGGGTCGCCGGAGGTCCGGCGGACCTCAAGTCCTTACCGGAGCGGTCAGGCGACCGAGACGAACTTCGGCAGCGGCTGCAGCGACTCCCGCCCGGCCACCCGTCCTCGCCCCTTGAAGCTGACGGCACGCCGAGGCCGCCCGAGCGGGGACTGGCCTGCCGAGAACGCTTGGACTCCGGCGGCCCTAGCGAGGCGGACCGCCAACCGCTGACCGACGCCGAGCACGCTGAGCACGTCAGCGAGGTTCGGGCACGCCTCGATAAGGCCCGCGCCGACGGCCTCGCCACAGACCAGCAGCACACGATCGACCCTGCACGCGAGGTCTGGTCAGACCAGCGTGACGCGATGCACGACTCGATCATCGATGATCTGTATGCAAGGGCGAGTGACGTGCCCTGCGAGCGCCGGGCCATCATCGCTGGCGGGCTTCCCGGCGCCGGCAAATCGACGGTCCTGGAACGTTATGCGGGCATCGACAGGTCGCAATATCTGACCATCAACCCCGACGACGTCAAGGAGGAGATGGCCCGCCGCGACATGATCCCTCCCGTGAGCGGCCTCTCCCCCATGGAAGCAAGCGATCTGGTCCATGAGGAGTCGTCTCACATAGCTAAACGCCTCGCCCACCGTGCGTATGCGGACGGCAAAAACGTGATCTGGGACATCACCATGGCATCCCGGGTCTCCACGGAGAACCGCGTCACCGCGCTTCGTACGCAGGGCTATGAGCAGATCGACGGCGTTTTTATCGACGTAACGATGGACGTCAGCGTCGCCAGGACGGAGAGCAGGCATCGCGAAGGAGACGACAGCTACCGTGCAGGCGAGGGATACGGCGGCAGGTTCATCCCCGCCGAGCTCATCAGGGCGAAGGCCGATCCCGAGTGGGGCAGCTGCAATAGGAAGACGTTCGAGAACGTGAAGGATCATTTTGACTGCTGGTACCGGTACGACAACTCCGGTTCCAGTCCAATCCTCGCTGAGTCCGACCGCAGGAAAGAAGATCATGATCACTACTGAGGTCACAGAACTGATCGCCGCTTTGCGGAACGGGTCACTCAGCCTCGAGGAGGTAGCGGAACGATTCAGGGAGCGCACTTGGCCACGAACCAGAAAACCCGCCCCCGCGAACTACCTGGAAATGGCGGCCGACGCGCTGGAAGATCCGCAGCCAGACGTACCTGGCTCGTTCGACGAAGTGACGGCCGCCTATGACCGAGGTGAGCTGACAAGAGCGCAGTACCGGGCTCTTGCCGAGGCAGTTGCTCATTCGCTATGCGCCGAGGATCAGCGACTCGAGGAGCAGGGCGGCTCGTCATAAGGGTTGGCGCAAGCCGCCGAGGGGTCGCCAGGAAGCCACCAGGCTGCTGACATGTAGCTCCAAGTGGTCAGAGGAGCCGTATCCGGCGTTCAGGGGGCTCGTGCCGGTCGCGCGAAGCTTGGGCTTCGCGGCAAACGGCTTCCAGGTAATCGAGCACTTCGTTCATCCGTTCCCAGCTCATGTACTGCCGCAGTTGGGCGAGTGAGAAGTAGCGCTGCCGAGGACCGTCTTGCGTCACCCACTCACAGCAGATGGTTAGCCGCGTGATCTCTCCATTACTGGTGCGCTCGCTCATCGGGAGCGGTCCATCTGGATCAGGCGCAAGAGACCTTCAGGTGTCTCGTCCAGCAGCACGTCGTGGTCGTCACCACGGCGCTCTGCTTGGAAGCAGCCGTCGGCATAAGTGATCTTGTAGCTGCTGCTCCAGTAGCGGCTCAGGACCACGACCGCTAATTCCACCCACGCCTCCATAGCGCTCAATAGTATAGCTATTACATAGGACTTGCATAGCTTTCTAAGCAGTTTGCACAGCTTAGCGTCTGGTTACGCTCATCCCATGTCAGGTCGTTCCGACATCGAGGCCGAGGGCGGTAGTGACGCTGAGCTGGCCTACATGCGTGTGGCCAATGACATCGAGAGTCGGATCAAATCGGGCGAACTTCGCCCTGGTGCTCGCCTCCTGGCTGAACGCGAGCTTGCTACCTACTACGGAGTCGCCTACCTGACCGTGCGCCGGGCAATGAAGGTGCTCCGAGAACGCGGCTTGATCAACACCATGCACGGTCGCGGCACATTCGTGGCCGACCGCTCGGAGACATAGCTGCCGCTTGGCACGTGCGAGCGATACTGGCTCTTATCGACGGCGTAGGCGCCGATGACTGCGCTGCCTAGTATGCCGGAGAACGCCAAAGGCCCCGAACGGAGAAACCCGTGAGCACGGTGGATGCGGAGCTTGAGATCGCGGAGCCTAGCGTTCAAGGCTCTGATCTTGAGGTGACGGCTGCACGGGAGGCACGCGTCGGGGATATGACCGTGCGCCGGCTGCTGCCGCTGCGGCTGCGGCGGAGTGTCGGGGCGTGGTGCTTCGTGGACCATTACGGGCCGATGTCCGTGGACGGGGTGGCCGGGATGCGGGTGCCGCCGCACCCGCACATTGGGCTGCAGACCGTGACGTGGCTGCTCTCGGGGAACGTACTGCACCGGGACAGCCTTGGCAGCGAGCAGATGATCAGGCCGGGCCAGCTCAACCTGATGACGGCCGGCCGGGGCATCGCGCACTCCGAGGAGTCGCCGGTCGAGCATGATCCGCTGCTGCACGGGGTTCAGCTCTGGGTGGCGCTTCCCGACGCCGTCCGGCACACCGAGCCGGCGTTCGCGCATCACGCGGAGCTGCCCGCGGTCGGCATCGGCGGCTTCGAGGTCACCGTCTTCGTCGGATCGCTGGCCGGTGCTCAGTCCCCGGCGGTGATGTTCTCCGAGATCGTCGGGGCCGAGCTCGTGGCCGCGCGGGATGCGTCGGGGAACATCCCGCTCGCCGACGCGCACGAGCACGTCGTCTTCGCGGCAGCTGGGTCGGCGGTGGTGGCGGGGACCGTGCTGCGCCCCGGGCAGCTGATGTACCTAGGCACCGGGCGGGACCGGGTCAGCGTGTCCGCTCCGGCCGGGAGCAGGCTGTTTCTGCTCGGCGGCGTCCCGCTCGGCGAGACGCTGCTGATGTGGTGGAACCTGGTCGCGCGCACCCCGGACGAGATCACCGCCGCGGCGGCGGACTGGCGGGCGGGACGGTTCGCCCCGGTCGCCGACTACGACGGCCCGCCGCTTGCGGCGCCCCCGCTCGACGTCGGCCGGCTGGTGGCCCGGCCGTAAGGCCGCTCCGCCGGGAGAGCCGCGGGCACGGGCACCGCGGCACGGGCACCGCCGTACCGCGGCACCGAATAGGTACAAGTACTCAGCCGGATCCGGGTCATCGCGCTCATGCGCGGCGCGGGCGGCCGAATCATGCTGGCAGGCATGGATATCAGCGGCATGCACCACATCACGCCAGGCGGCCACGGGCCCTACTGGGAACACTCCATCTGGACGGTCATCGGCATCACGCTCGCCGTCTTACTGACCATCGGCGGCCTTGCCGTGGTCGGCGTCACGGTGGCGCTCTTCGTCAGCCTGAGTCACTACGGGAGCAACAAATGACCCAGCGGCTGCGCTTGATCATCCTGCTGGCCCGCCCGGCCGTCATCGTCTTGCTGGCGATGTTCACGGCGACGGGGCTGGCCGAAGCGGGCCACGGGCAGAGCCAGGTCCTGCTGGCCAGAGCGCTGGTCGTGGTCTGCGCGTTTCTGCTGTTCTCCGTGGCCTGCAACGACCTCGCGGACGAGGCCATCGACCGGGTCAGCTGCCGTGCACCGGCCCACTGCTGCGCTGCTGGCCGCGGAGGCGGGATGCCTGGGCGGGGCGCTCTGGCTGCTGCGCAAGCTGGCCGCCGCTCCGGCGGCCCGCCGCGACGAGTGCCTGATCTCGGCGATCGCCATCATCGGCCGTGGCATGGTCCTGCTGGTGTTCGCGCACCTGTCGATGACCGAGGCGGGCTGGCTCGGCTGGCGCTACAACCTCGTCATTGCCGCGCTGGGCGTGCTGACCGCGGGCATGGCCGCCTCGATGGCCAGGAACGGGCCCATCACGCGGACGACGGTCCCCTTTGGACCGCCCGCGGCCTCGGCGTCGCTGCGCCCCTTGAACGCCACGCCCGCCGGCCGGGCGGCGGTGCGGTGAACCACGGCTCGGGCGGCTCCCGTTCGGGCGGCGTGGTCCGGGACCATAGCGCCGCAACCCGCTGCTGAAGAACGTGGCGGTCCAGATCAGCGGCTTCGGCGCATGAATCGAAAATCGCCCGCAGGGTATAGAAAAACAGTAGAGGTTATGCCTATAAATAAAGTGGGTATAGTAGTCTTTCCCCTCGCCCCGACCGGGCCATCAACTCGGGAGAAGCCATGGCCCTGCCCGACTTCTTCATCTCAGGCGCGCCCAAGGCGGGCACCACGGCCCTCCACGTTGCGCTTGCCCGGCACCCGTCGCTCTACATGTCGGCGGTCAAGGAGCCCAAGTTCTTCCTCACCGAAGGCCCGCCGCCGACCAAGGGCGGGCCGGGTGACGTGCAGACGTACCGCGAGCACGTGTGGCGGCGGGATGACTACGAGGCGCTGTTCGACCCGGCGCCCGCCGGTACCCTGCGCGGCGAGTCGACCCCGTTCTACCTGTATGACCGGGACGCGCAGCGCCGCATTCAGACGCTAATCCCGGATGCCAAGCTGATCGCGATCCTGCGAGACCCAGTGGAACGGGCGCATTCGAACTGGACCCACCTCTGGTCGGCCGGCCTGGACCCGGTCAGCGACTTCGTCCTAGCCTGCGCCGAGGAAGAGCGCCGGATCGCAGCTGGCTGGGCGGATTTCTGGCATTACACGGCGCTCGGGCGCTACGGGGAGCAGCTGGAGCGCCTGTACACGATGTTCGCCCCGGAGCACGTTCTGGTGTTCCGCTACCGTGCCCTGATCGAGAACCCTGCCCAGGTGCTGGACCGCATCTGCGGTTTCCTCGGGGTGCCGCAGGGCGTGCTCACCGAGGTTCCGCGGGAGAACGTCACCGCACATCCGCAGGGATCGCTGCGGCACCGCGCCGTGTCCAGAGTGCTGCGCGCCAGCGCAGCGGTGAGCCACCGTCTGCCGCGGCGCGGGCGCGGTCACCGAATCGCTGGAACGGATCCTGCAGCGGGACAGCCCACCCCGGCAGCCTCTGACGTGGGAGCAGCGTCAGGCGCTGATCCCCAAATTCGAGAAGGACATCAAGCTTCTCGAGGAGATCACCGGCGAGGACTTCGGCGACTGGCTGCAGCCGCGCGGCGACTCGGGCGGGCTGGTCGGCGCCAGGCCCGAGGGCCAGCGCCAGGCGCGCAACGGCCAGCCGCGCGCTCTCTGAGGCACTCTCGCTTCTGGCCCGAGTCTCGTTTCTGGCCCGAGCCTGGCCAGAGCCGCGGTCAGCGGTACTCGGTGCGCAGCTCGTGCGACCCGTCCGCCCGCGTCATCTCGTAGTAGTAGCGCTCGTGGGAGTCCCCGAGGTCGAGGATGGAGAGATAGCGCAGGCCCCCGTCCCGGTACGGCGACTGGGCGATCGGTCCCCGCGCCGTTAGTGACTCGGGCCGGTCGCCGACCGCGACCCCGGTCCGCTCCTCGAAGTTTTCGGCCGCCGTGGCCCGGCCGTCGTAGTACGCGACGACGCTGCCCGGGGACAGCCGGACGGCGGTCACCCGCACGCCGCGCGCATCCCACTCGCCGGGCCGCGGGCTGAGCGCGGTGCCCTGCCAGGTCCAGGACAGGCCGTCGGTGCTGCAGGCGTAATCGGTCGCCATCCGGTCGGTCTGGTCCGGGTCGGTGAGCGGGTGCACCGACGCCCAGAGGTGCCACAGGTCCCCGTCGCGGACGATGACCGGGTCCTTGACCGCGGTGCTGGCGTCGCCGGGCAGCACCATCCGGCTGCGCCGCGCTTCGAACGCGCCCGGATGCTGCGCCTCGAGCACCTCAACGCGCCAGTGCTTGGTGCCCGGCGTGGCGCAGCTCAGGTACAGCCGCCAGCCACCGTCCGGGGCCCGCACGAGCGCCGGGCGCTCCAGTGACTCGGCGCCGAGCTCTTCCCTGCCGATCGTGAGCACGGTCTCGAAGTGCACGCCGTCAGCCGAACGCGCCACAACCACGGCGTAGCCGCGCCCGCGTCCCTGTGGGCGGCGCAGGCGGTAGGCCAGATAGATCTCCTCGTCGCCGCGAGCGGCGCTCGGCGCGCCCGCCCATGTTCCCGGCCCAGTTCCTTGCGGCGCGATGGCGAGGACGCTGCGGTCGGGCTGCGGCATCAGGGTGGCTACCTGCGCCACCGTTTCTTCGGAGATCATGCCGGAACTCTAGATGATGACCACTGGTGCCCACCGGGGTTCACGGTCACATCCCGGCCCGGGCACAGCACGGCGCTGGCCGCTTCCCCGGCTGAGGGGAACGGCCAGCGCACGTCAGGTCAGCGTTCAGGCTGCGCTACTGCAGCCATTCGCATCCGGCGGCACGCCGGGACGCACCGCAAAGATTTTGGTGCCCGCCGCCAGGAGACCACGGGGGAGAAGCGGGGCCTGGCCGGGCAGCGGGGCACGCGCGACAGTGAAATACCAGCCAGTGGTCGCCGTCAAGCCTGCGGCGGCGATTCGCTAGCGCAGCGCTAGTACGGCTGGCCCGGACGGAGGCCAGTACTTCGCGATCTTCGCCGACGGGCTGCTGACAACACGACACGTAATGGCCGCATATGCAAGACTCGGCGGGCATCCGCATGGTTTTCTCCCGAACGGGCAGGCAACGCTCATGATCCCCCGCTCCCCGGCCGGCGACCCCGGTCCGGCCGCGGCGGAGCCTGGCGCTCGGCGCGAGCCGTGGCGCTCGCCGGCCGTCGTCGCCGGCGCGGTTGCGCTGCTCGCGGTCACCGTCGCCGCGACCGTCTCTGCCGCCTCGGCGCACGGCAGCCATGGCCTGGGCGGGACGACCACGGTTTCAGTCAGCGCCGGCTCGGTGCGCACGGTCGAACTGCAAGCGGTACCCGGGCAGCTGACCATCGTCGGCTCGGCGACCGGAAGGGTGGCGCTGACCGGGCAGCTGGACTGGACCCGTCACGCCCCGGCCGCTACGACGCGGATGGTCAACGCTCACGTGCTCCGCCTGCGCTACCGCTGTGCCACGGCGAGCCCGTGCACCGCGCACTGGCGGCTGGTCGTGCCGCGGCGTACCGCCGTCGTGCTCAGCCAGCCCTCCGGTCACGTCATCGTCTCCGGCCTCGCCGGGCCGCTGCGGATCACGGCCGCGAGCGTGGACGTCAGCGCGACGCGGCTGAGCTCTCCCTCGCTGCAGGCCGTAATCACGTCGGGCCATCTGGCCGCGACGTTCACCGCGCCGCCCAGGCAGGTCAGCCTCACTCTCACCTCCGCCCAGGCCACGCTGTCACTGCCCGGCTCGGTTGCCTACGCCGTCAGCGACCAGGTCACTTCGGGCTACGTCCACGTCGGCATTCCGGTGACCGCCGGAACTGCCCACACGGTCACCGCCCGCGTCCTGTCCGGGGAACTCGATCTGCTGGCATCCTGACCCGGGCCCACCGCCTGTTACGCGCAGCCCGGGCCAGCCGGGTCAGTCCAGGTCAATCGCGTCAGCCGGGCACGGCTGGGGCACCGCCGCGGACTGAGCGGCGCGGAGCGGGTTGACCGGCCCCAGGTCCACGCCGGACGGCTCGCCGAGCGCGACCCGAGCCGCGATGGCGCCCACGTACGGCCCCATCGTCAGCCCATTCGGGCCCAGGCCGGTCGCGGCAACGAGGCCTTCGACGCCGGGCACCGGGCCGAGCAACGGCCGTGCGTCCGGGCTCATCGGCCGGAACCCGACCCGTGTCTCCAGGTACGTGGCCGTGGCAAGTCCGGGCGCCACTGCCAGCGCCTGCCCCAGCACCTCGGCGAGGCCGCCGGGCGTCACCCGGTAGTCGAAGCCCGTCCCGGGCTCGCGGGTGGCACCGACGACGACCCGGGAACCGTCGAACGCCAGCAGGTAGTGACTGCTCGTGGTCGGCAGCACCACCGGCCAGTTGCTGGTGTCGTCCGGCTCGATCGACAGGTGGACGATCTGCCCGCGCTGCGGCGTCACGGCCACGGTCACGCCGGCGGGTTCCAGGAAAGACGGGGTCCAGGCGCCGGTCGCGGCCACCACGGCGTCAGCTTCGACGAACTGGCCTTTGAGCATCACCCCGATGGCCCGGCCCGAGCGGCACACCAGCTCCGCCCGGCTCGATGTGAGGGCCGCCCCCTCGGACGTCGCCGCCCTGACCAGCGAGCTCGCGAGCAGCCGGCCGTCCACCCGGCACGCGCCGGCAACGCGGACCGCGGCGCAGTCGGCGCGCAGCGGCGGGAAGAGCGCCCGGGCCTCCGCAGCGGACAGGGCCGCAACATCGCCGATCTCCGGTGCTCCGGCGCGCCTGGCCTGAAGCTGCTGTGCGACGATCTCCTGCTGCTCCGGGGAGCCAGCCAGGATCAGGCCGCCGACCCGGCGGTATCCCAGGTCGACCTCGCCGTGGTTGGCAAGCTCGGCGATCAGGCCCGGGTAATACCGGGCCGAGGCGGAGGCGAAGTCATACCAAACCGGATCGTCCGCCAGCGATGACGACCACGGGCATACGATTCCCGCGCCCGCGGCCGTGGCCTGGCCCGGCAGCGCGGCGTCCGCCAGCAGGACCTCGGCACCGCGGGAACTCGCGGTGTAGGCGCAGCTTGCCCCGACGATGCCCGAGCCCACAATGATCACTCGCATGGCTGCTTCCTTCCCCGCACCAGCGTTCTCGCACCGATGCCGCGGCTGAGCCTGCCCTGGAACCAGCCCCCGCGCCGAGGCTCCCGCCGCGCCAGGCCCCGGCCACCGGCCTTGCCGCAGCGCGCCATCATGATCACGGCACGCCACCACGATCGCGGTACGCCTCATGATAGAATTCTAGAACTCTAGAATAAGAGTGGTAAACGAGTGTGGCGAGACGGACGGCGCGGCAGGCAATGGCCTGACGACGGAAGGCGGCGAGCGATGACCCTGGTGGCGCAGGCACCGGCCGGGATGAATCAGGAACCGGCCGGGCCGGTGATGATGGGCGATCCTGGCCACCAGGGCCGGTTCGGTCCATTCGGCGGGCGCTTCGTCCCCGAAGCCCTGGTTCCGGCGTGCGAGGACCTCGAGCGGGCTTTCCGGGCCGCCTGGGCCGATCCGGGCTTCCGCGCCGAGCTGGCAGGCACCCTCCGGGACTATGCAGGCCGGCCGACGCCGGTCACCGAGGCGGTGCGGCTGTCCGCGGCGCTTGGCGTGCGGGTGCTGCTCAAGCGCGAGGACCTGGCGCACACCGGCAGTCACAAGATCAACAACACGATGGCGCAGGCGCTGCTGGCCGTCAGGATCGGCAAAACCGCCCTCGTCGCCGAGACCGGCGCTGGGCAGCACGGAGTCGCCGCGGCGTCGGCGGCGGCGCGCCTCGGCCTCGGCTGCACGGTCTACATGGGTGAGCGGGACATGGAACGGCAGGAACTGAACGTGTTCCGCATGGAGATGCTGGACGCGACGGTGATCCCCGTCGGCTCGGGTTCCCGGACGCTGAAGGATGCCACCAGCGAGGCGTTCCGGCACTGGGTGACGACTGTTGACTCGACGTACTACTGCGTCGGATCGGTAATGGGGCCGCACCCCTATCCGTGGATGGTGCGCGAATTCCAGCGCGTCATCGGCGAGGAGGCCCGCGCCCAGTGTGCCGAACTGCTGCCGGACGAGATTCCTGACGTGGTCGTGGCGTGCGTGGGCGGCGGCTCGAACGCGGCAGGGACGTTCGCCGGCTTCGCCGACACCACGGCCAGGCTGGTCGGGGTCGAGGCGGCTGGCGGCGCGGCGGTGGCCAACGGCCGCGGCGGCGTGCTGCACGGCTATCTGTCTTTGTTCCTGCAGGACAACCACGGCCAGATCACCGAGGCGCACTCGGTTTCCGCGGGCCTGGATTACCCGGGCATCGGGCCCGAGCACGCCCATCTCGCGGCGGCCGGCCGCGCCGAGTACCACACCGTGACGGACGAGGAGGCCATCGCCGCCACGCAGCTGTGTGCCCGCACCGAGGGCATCCTGCCCGCGCTGGAGTCGGCCCACGCTCTGGCCTGGGTCGCGCGCGCGGCGCGCGCCGGTGAGCTGCCGGCCGGGGCGGCGGTGCTCGTCACCTTGTCGGGCCGGGGCGACAAGGACGCCGCGATCCTGAAGGAGCTAACCCGTGGCCGCCGTTGAGACCGCCCTCGGCGCGGCACGCGCCGCCGGGCGGCCCATCCTCATCACGTACGTCACCGGCGGGATCCGGGACGACTGGACGGACCTGCTGGCCGCGATGACCGACGCGGGCGCCGACGCGGTCGAGATCGGGATGCCGTTCTCCGACCCGATGCTCGACGGCCCGATCATCCAGCAGGCCTCGGCCGCCGCGATCGCTCGCGGCGCGACCCCCACCGCCATCCTCACCCGGCTGGGCAGGAGTGCGGGCAGCGGCGTTCCGCTAATCGCGATGGCCTACGCGAACCACGCCTACCGCAGCGGTTTCGCCAGCTACTGCCGCGAGCTCGCCGACGCCGGAATCGGCGGCACGATCATCCCCGACCTCCCGGTCGCCGAGGCGGACGACTACCTCGGCGCGGCGCAGGCCGCAGGGCTCGACGCCACGCTGATGGTCACCCCGGCCACCCCAGATGAGCAGATCCGGCTCATCGCGGGCCGATCCCGCGGTTTCCTTTACGTCATGAGCGTCATGGCCACGACCGGACCCGCGCGCGGGCGCGACGACACCTGCGGCTGGGGCGTCGCCGCCCGGGCACGCCGCCACACCCCGAAGCCCGTGCTGATCGGCTTCGGCATCGACACCCCGGGCCGGGCCGCCGCGGCGGCCGAGCACGCCGACGGCGTGGTCGTCGCCTCCGCGCTGATGCACCAGGTGCTGGACGGCGCCACGGTCAGCGACATCTCGCGGGCCGTCGCGGACCTGCGCGCCGCCCTGGACCAGGCCTGGGGGTGAGCAGCGAGGTGGGCGGCCAGCTGGGCGGCCGGGCCCGGCAGGCGCCCGGCCCGGCCAGGCCGAGCGCTGCCCAGCGGCAGCCCAAGTACCTGCAGATCCACGCCCGCCTGCACGACCGGATCACCAGCGGCCAGTGGCCGGCCGGGAGCTCGCTGCCGTCCCAGCGCGAGCTCGCCGACGAGTTCGGCGTCAGCCTGATGACCCTGCGGCAGGCCCTGCAGCTGCTGATCGACGACGGCCTCGTGGACACCCGGCACGGAAGCGGAACCTACGTGGCCGCCCGGTATTCCTACGATCTCGGCCACCTTCGGAGCTTCGCCACCGACCTCGCCGGGCAGGGCGCGGAGATCAGCACGAGGCTGCTCTCCGCGCAGAAGGTAGCCCCGCCGGAGTCCGTAGGCGCCCGCCTCGGCGGCCCCGCCGTGGTGCTCCAGCTGCGCCGCCTCCGGCTCGTCGCCGGCAGGCCGCTGATCCTGCAGACGTCCTACCTGCCCGCCCCGCTGCTGCCCGATGCGCTGATCCGCGCCATCGAGAGGGGCGATCCCGATCAGCGCGGGCTCTACACCCTGCTCGCCGAGCACGGGCTGGCGGTGACCCGGGCCAGCGAGACCATCACCCCGACGGCCCTGAGCCAGCTGGACGCCAGCGAACTCGGCCGGCCAGCGGCCAGCCTCGCGCTGCTCAGCCACAGGATCAGCTTCACCGTGACCGGCGATCCGGTCATCGACGACCACGCACTGCTGCCCGGCGACAGCGTCGCGATCACTGCCAACCGTTCCGCCGAGCACCTTGAGGTGCACTACACGCTCGCCGCGGGCCCCTGATCCCTGACTACCGGATCGGGAAGAACGGGTCGACCCGCTTCGCCGCCAGGATGTACCAGGCGGTGGTCCCGGTGTGCAGCGACGCGTAGTAGCTGCCGCCCGAGCAGTCGCTGAGCCCGTCCCTCGACGCGGCGATGATGCCGAGCCCGTCGCCGTTCGGCCCGTGAGCCTGGGCGTGATAGATATCGGCCAGGTACCGGGCCGCCAGCGCATCGTCCGCGGGATCGCCCCGGAACTCGAGCGCATCGGCCAGGTGCGCGGTCCCCTCGAACCAGACGCCCGACCGGTCAGCCTGGCAGGCGCTCACGCCGCTGAACCCCCCGGCGGTCACCGAGAGGTTCTGCTCGATCCAGCTGACCGACGCCGCGTACGAGGGGTCCCGCAGGGCCAGGAACGACCAGCTGTTGACGTCTTCGGGCAGTTCCGCCTTGTTCGGCGTCACACCGTCGCTGGTGGTCCCGACGTAGAAGTGATGCTGCTGGCCGTCCCACATCGCGGCGGTGAAGTGCCGCGCCCAGGCCGCCCGCGCCGACCACACCTGGGCTCCCTGCGCTCCCGTCTCCCTGGCCAGAAGCGTGAAGAGGACGTACAGGTCGATGTTGTGCTCGGTGGACTTCCACTCGATCTGCTGGCCGCCCGCCGTCTCGCCGCCGGTGTAGCCACCTGCGCCCCTGGTGTCGTGGCAGTGCGCCTGCACCCAGTTCCCGATCGCCTCAGCCCCGGCCAGGTAGGCGGTCCGGCCGGTGGCCGCGTAGAGCTGCGCGAGGGCCTGCCCGGCCCAGGCCATGTTGCCGGCCAGCGTCGCCGGGTCGGTGGCGTCCACGTCGCCGGGACCGAGCAGCGGACTCGGCGCGTAGGCCGCTCGGATGCGCCCGTCATGCGCGGGATCGTGAGCCTGGACGTACAGCAGCCCGTCGCCGATCACCTCCGCCCTGGCCCGCCCGGCGCGGGTCCCCTCGGCCAGGTACGCGTCGATCAGAACCGCGTCGTCGTACGTCACCGAGGAGGTGAACCTCTGCTGTCCCAGCACCCCGCCGGTGAAGCTCTGCACCAGGCGGGGGGTGGAACCGGCGGCGTACCGATCCATCATCAGGTTCAGGAACGCGTAAGCCCCGGCCACACTGCGGTCGAGCTGGATGGCCGAGACCGGCGCTGGATGGCCGCCCGCGACGCTGGGCGCCCCAGCCGCGGCATGGCCCGGTCCCGGCCCGCAGCCCGCGGCGCTGGCGGCGACGGCCAGCCCGGCCGTCACCGCCGCACCGGCCAGGGCGATCCGCCTCATCTCCCCCGCTCCCCCCGCAGTCGGCCCTACCCGCTAGCCAGCCATACCCGCTCTGGCCAGGTGAACCCCGCATGGAGAGCCGAGAAGGGCGAGCGGGGGTCAGTAGCGGGCGCCGACAACCTGATCGCCGAGCGGATCCAGCACGGCCAGCTCGTCCGGCGTGAGCGTGATGTCGACCGCTGCCACGTTCTGCTCCAGCCACTTCACCCGTTTGGTGCCGGGGATCGGGACCGCCGGGATGCCGAGCCGCTCGCCCTGGCCCTGCACCCACGCCAGGGCGACCTGGGCCGGCGTGACACCCTTGGCGTCGGCCACCTTGCGCACCGCGTCGGCGATGGCCTGGTTCGCCTCGAGGGCGGACCCGGTGAACCGCGGGTTGTGGCTGCGGAAGTCCCTCGCGTCGAGCGCCGCAACGTCGACCGTGCCGGTGAGGAAGCCGCGGCCGAGCGGCGAGTACGGCACCAGCCCGACCCCGAGCTCCCGCAGGGCGTCGAGCGCGGTGGTCTCCGGGTCCCTTGCCCACAGCGAGTACTCGCTCTGCACCGCCGTGATCGGGTGCACCGCGTAGGCCCGGCGCAGCAACGCGCTGTCCACCTCGGAAAGCCCCAGGTAGCGCACCTTGCCCTCGGCGACCAGCTCCGCCATGGCACCCACGGTTTCCTCGATCTCCGCGGTCTGCGGCGGCCGGTGCAGGTAGTACAGGTCGATCACGTCCACGCCCAGGCGGGTCAGCGACGACTCGCAGGCCTGCTTCACGTAACCGCGCTCACCGCGGATGACCCGCTTGTCGTCGCCGCCGGAGCGGTCGATGCCGAACTTCGTGGCGAGCTGCACCTCGTCACGCCGGCCGACGATTCCCCGGCCGACGAGCACCTCGTTGTGGCCGGTGCCGTAGATGTCCGCGGTGTCGATGAAGGTCACGCCGAGGTCGAGCGCGCGGTGGATGGTCGCGATCGACTCGTCCCAGTCGGGCTGGCCGTACCACTCGCTCATCCCCATGCAGCCCAGGCCCTGCGCCGAGACCGTCAGTTCACCCAGTGAAACCTTGCGCACGTCAGCTCCGCTCTGTCCTTATCCGGCTGCAGCCAGGCTGCTGCAGTAGTGCCCGATCTTTGCGTCGAGCAGGTCCAGGCATTCCTGCTGTTCCAGCTGGGCCTGGCGGACCCGTTCGCGGTGCACCCGCAGCAGGTCGATCCGTTCCTGCTCGCGCGCTCCCGACCGCACCAGCTCGGCATAGGTGAGCATGTCGCGCACCGGCATCCGGGTCGCACGGAGCTTGCTCAGCAGCATCAGCCAATCGAGGTCGGAATCGCTGAAGCGCCGGCGCCCGTCGGCGGTACGCTCGACCCGGTCAAGCAGGCCGATGCGTTCATACCAGCGCAACGTGTACTGGGTCAGCCCGCACTTCTCGGCGGCCTCCCTGGTGGTCCAGCCGGTCACGCATACGACCCTAAGCGTTAGAGCGCACTCCAACGCAAATCGCCTGCGAGCGCACCCGGGCTACCTGCCCGAAGCCCATTTCTCGATGCGGGCGAGCGCGTCCTGCAGGACCTCGGGCCGCTTGCAGAACGCGAACCGCACCTGGGTCCGGCCCGCCTCGGCGTCGTCATAGAACACCGAGTTGGGGATCGCCACCACCCCGGCCTGGCGCGGCAGGTCGCGGCAGAACTCCACGCCGTCCGCGGCGCCGAGCTCGCGGATGTCGGTGGTGACGAAGTAGGTGCCGTCCGGCGGGTATACGACGAAGCCCACCTCGGCCAGGCCGGCACAGAGCAGGTCGCGCTTGGCCCGAAGCCCCTCGCTGATCCCGGCGAAGTAGGCGTCGGGCATCCGCAGCGCCTCGGCCACCGCGTACTGGAACGGGCCGCTGCTGACGAACGTGAGGAACTGCTTGACCGCGCGGACGGCCAAGACCAGTTCCGGCGTGGCCGTCACCCAGCCGACCTTCCAGCCGGTGAACGAGAACGTCTTGCCCGCCGAGCTGATCGACACCGTGCGCTCGCGCATGCCGGGCAGCGAGCCGATCGGCACATGCTCCCCCGTGTACACCATGTGCTCGTAGACCTCGTCGCAGATCACCAGCAGGTCCCGCTCGCAGGCGAGCTCGGCAATCGCGGTGAGCTCATCGCGGGTGAAGACCGTGCCGGTCGGGTTGTGCGGCGTGTTCAGCAGGATCAGCCGGGTCCGGCCGGTGACCGCGGAGCGCAGCGCGTCCAGGTCGGGCCGGAAATCGGGCGCCCGCAGCGTCACCGGGACGCGGGTCCCGCCGGCCAGCGCGATGCATGCCGCGTAGGAGTCGTAGTACGGCTCGAACGCGATCACCTCGTCACCCGGCTCGACGAGCGCGAGCAGCGCGGCTGCGATCGCCTCGGTAGCCCCGGCGGTCACCTGCACCTCGGTATCCCGGTCGAACTCCAGGCCGTAGAACCGCCGCTGGTGCTCGGCGATCGCCCGGCGGAGTTCGGGGATACCGGGCACCGGCGGGTACTGGTTGCCGCGGCCGCCCAGGATCGCGGCGGCGGCCGCTTCGGCGACCTCCCGCGGCCCGTCGGTGTCGGGGAAGCCCTGGCCAAGGTTCACGGATCCGGTCGAGACCGCGAGCGCCGACATCTCAGCGAAGATCGTCGAGCCCATCCCGGCCATCCGCCTATTCAGCAACGGTCGGTCCACGACGCCATGAGATCACGAACATCAGCTGGAACGTAACGGTCCTACCGACTCTGGCCGCAATCGGGCCCAACCATCCCGCTGCCATTGGCGTCTGGAGAGTCAGGCAAGCAGTTAAGGGGGTCGGCCGTGAAAGCCTGGCGGGCGATCATCCTGGCGGCTGTCACGGCGGCCGCGCTGGCGGGCTGCGGGGGCAGCCATCCGACTGGTGCACCGAGCCAGGCACCGGGTGGCTCCCACCCGCCAGCGCCAACGACCAGCGTCGCTGCGGCGGCCACCCCCGCGGACGCCACCCCCACGGGCGGAAGCGCGGCCGCGGCGACGCTCTACCTCCAGACCAGCGAGCAGGTGCCGTTCACCGGAGACGGGGTGACTCTTACGGCGCAGGCATCGGCTCACCCGGGCTTCGTGGGGTTGCTCCGGCTGGCCAGCGTGACGGTCAGCTTCGGAGACGGCACCTCCGCCACGGTGACCCAGCGGTGTTCGGGCGGCGACCAGGCTCCGGCGGCCAAGAGGCTGACGCTGATCCATTCCTACCGCCGGGCCGGGCAGTTCACCGCCGAAGTGACGTCCGCGAGCATCTGCGGCGAGACCGGCTCTCCCGGCCTGAACGGCGTCAGCGCCGCGGTTCGGGTGCTCCCGGCTGCGTCGGCGGCCAGCGCGTCCTGGCCGCGGTGCTCCGCCGGCGACGTGCGGGTCGCGGACCACGGGACCGGGGCCGGCCTCGGGCACGTTGGCGTGCTGTTCACGGTGCACAACGTCTCCGCGACGGGTTGCAACCTGCTCGGCTACTGAGGCAGCCGGAACCCAGATTATGCGTCCGAAACCCCGCAAAACCCCGGAAAAGCCCTCGTGAACCCTGCGCCGACCATGATCAACGGAAGATTGCTGTCGCTCTAGCGACAGCAAGGGACCGACGACGCTAATGGCGCGCGGGAAGGGCGCGGGAAAGGGTCAGACCGGCGGCCGCCCGAGCTGAGGCCCGAGAAGCGGTGCGGGGTGGGCGTGGAGTAGCCGCAGACCTTGTTAGGCCCGCCGATGCGAGTTCCTGCCGGGTTAGCTCGTGCTGCTGCTGCCGCTGGGGAGCTCGGGGGCGGGGGCGCTGCCCGGGCCGATCTGGGCCTTGAGCGCGGCGAGTTCTTGGTCGACCTGCGCGTTCGCTCCGGCCTCGTCGAGTTCCTTCTGGATGTCGTCGGTGTCCCCGCCGACGTCCTCGAGGACCCCAGACTGCAGCAGCTCGTCCGTGGCATCGGCACGGGCCTGCATATTGGCGATCTTGTCCTGGGCCCGCTGCAGCGCGGCACCAGCGTCCCCGTAGGTCTGCGAGATCCCGGTGACCGACTCGTTGACGGAACTCTCCGCCTGCGCCGCGGTGTATTGCGCCTTCAGCGTTTCCTTCTTGGTGCGGAACTCGTTGACCCGCTGCTGCAGCGCGGCGAGGGTCTGCTCGAGCTTCTGTTCTTCCTCGGTGAGCTGCTGGTGCTGCGGCTCCAGCGCGTCGACCTGCTGCTGCGCGGCGGCCTTGCGGGAGAGTGCCTCCCTGGCCAGGTCCTCTCGGCCCTGGCCGAGCGCGGCCTTGGCCTGGTCGTTCAGGTGGTCCACGGTGTGCTGGAACTGCTGCTCCTGTAGTTCCAGCTGTTTACGTGAGGCCGCGATCGTCACCAGCCCGCGCTTGACCTGGGTGATCTGATCCAGCATCTGGTCGTAGGAGTAGTCGAGCATCTCGTCGGGCTTTTCGGCCGCATCGAGAGCCTTGTTGGTCTTGGCGGCGACGATGTCGTGGGCCCGCTGGAAGAGACTCATGGGTGATCGGCTCCTTTGCCCGGGTGGCAGCGCTGCTACGAAGGCTACCGCCCGCCCTGACCCGGGGCGGGCGGTAGCGGAGTGGGGCGGGCAGCAGGGAACCGGTGACAGCGGATAACAGGGTCAGGCGAGGTCCCCGAGCAGGCCGGCGGTCAGCGCCCGCGCGCGCTCGCTTTCGGCATGCTCGAACGCGGGCTCCATCGCGTCCAGGTCCTCCTGCTGCAGCCCGCAGGAGAGCGCGACATCCCGCCAGGCCGCGACGGCCTGGGTGACCTCGGCGAGGACCGACACCGCTGCGCTGGCATCCAGCCCGAACCGGTCGGCGACGCTCATCAGCGTGTCGACGCTCGCGGCCGTGTCGGTGAGGTCGATGGCGGTGCTCAGATGCTTCGGGCCGGCAGCGGGATTGGGGTTGATGTCGAACGCTGGCGACAGCGCCCAGGAGCCGCCTCCGCGGTGCAGGAACCCGTGGTTGCGGAGATGGTCATCGGTGTTGGAGATCAGCACCGAGAACGCGATGCGGCGCCAGAGCTCGGCCAGGTCGGCGGCTGCGTCCGGGGAGTGCTCCTCGATCACCTCGGCGATCTCGAGGTAGCTGCGCTGTTCTCCGTAGACCGCGTTGAGCATCGTCCTCGCGCTCGCGTAGCCGAGCCGGATGCTGGCCTGGCGGTCGAAGCGGGTCACGATGAACACACGGGCGTCGCCCACCTCGACAAGCTCGGAGTCCGGCAGCGAGATCCCGGCGGCGCGGGCCAGGTCGTGTGCCACCTTCTCCCAGGTCATCACGTCCCAGGTGTCCCAGCCAGCCTTCGGCAGCTTGGCGATCGCGGCCCGGCCGGCCGCGTCAGCGAAGTGCACCTTCGGCCGCCAGCCGCCGATGGAGGCGCCGGCCCGCACCAGCAGCTCGACGTCCGCGTAGGTGACTGCGTCCTGCTCGAAGCGCGCGGCAGTGTCGAGCAGGCCCGGCAGGTCTTCCAGGCCGGGCGGAGCCGAGGTCACGTCCGCGAGAAACGGCCCCTCGTCGCCCCGGCCGTAGCGCAGTGCCCCCTGACGCAGGTCGTCCCGCACGCCGGTGATCACGTCGAGCACCCCGATCGGGACCGGCTCCGTACCCTCATCCTCGGCCCGCGCGAGCTCGGCGCGCCTGATCAGCGACCAGCCCCACCCGTCCGGCGAGCTGTCGGCGAACGCCCCGAAGGTCGGGCGGCCCTGGCCGGGCTGCAGTTCGCCCGGGACAAGTGGCAGCTCGGGATCGAGCGGGTAGGCGTCCGGATCTGCGAGGTAGCGATCGTCGTAGGCGAAGCCTGCCACCACCCGCCCGCTGTCGTCCGGCTGGAGCCGGCCGGCCAGCACGTTCCGTCCACCGACGGCGACGTACACGGCAACCTCGGTGCTCACGCTTGAAGATCTTGGACTGTCTGCCCCTCGGCAGTCAAACGCGCCGCGGTGCGGGGCACGCCGCAGAACCCGGAAACCCGCATGTCAGTCCGCTGCCTGGGTGACATAACACGTGAAACGCACTTTCGCATGCACGATGTTGTGAGTACGGCCGATACTTGCGGAATGGACCTGGGGCGGTACCTGAACATTTCCGCAGCACCGAATGATGGGGTTCTGTCCGCGGCGGCCGCTCTGGTGTTGCTGGTCGTGCTGTTCTGGGCCCTCATGCCACAGTTCTGGCAGGTCACCGACGATCTGGCGGCCACGGCCCCCGCGCACAGCGGCCCCGCGCACACCGGCCCGCGATCACATGGCGGGGCGAACGATGCGACCTTCCCGATCCCGCGGACGCCCCGCGCCGGTGCCTATCCAGCGAGCCCGCGCCCAGCAGGCCCCGGCGGCCCCCGGCACGCCGCGCGCCCGGCCCGCGCGCCAAGGGTGACCGGAGCACCGCCATGGGAGCCGGCTCCCAGGCCGCCGGGAACGCCGCCGGCCGGCTGACCATCCCGGGCAGCGCGGCCCGGGCGGATCGGCAAGGCTGCTGCCATGAGCACCTCACGTTTGGCCGGCGCCGGACGTCTACATGACGTGACGCTCAAGCAGCCGTTCGAAACCATCGTCGCCGAGCACGGCGCGACCGTGCTGCGGGTATGCCGGGCGGTTCTCGGGACGGCCGACGCCGATGACGCCTGGTCGGAGACGTTTCTGGCCGCGCTGAAGGCCTACCCGCAGCTCCCGGCCGACGCCAACGTCGAGGCCTGGCTGGTGACGATCGCGCACCGCAAGGCGATCGACATCACCCGCGCGGCGGCCCGCCGTGCCGTGCCGCTCGCCGACGTTCCCGCCGAACCGGTCGAGGACGGCAGGGACCTGGACCTCGCGACCGCCCTTGCCGCGCTCCCCCGCCGACAGCGGGAGGCTGTCGCCTACCACTACCTGGCCGGGCTGCCCTACGCCGACGTCGCCGCGGTGACCGGCGGCAGCACCGACGCCGCCCGCCGGGCGGCCGCCGACGGCATCGCCCGGCTTCGCCGGACCTATCAAGCAGACGGAGAAAGCTCATGAACACCAACCACGACGCCGACGTGCTGCGCGACCTGCCCGCCGCCACTGAGGCCGATCTGGCCGCCCTGCACGCCCGGCTGGCCGCGCGCGCCGCGGCCGACGGCGTGCTCGACGTGGCCTACCGGACGCTGGACACGCCGGTCGGCACGCTGCTGCTGGCCGCGACCGAGGCCGGACTCGTCAGGGTCGCGTTCCCGATCGAAGGCCACGACGAGGTCCTGCAGGCACTCGCCGCGCGGATCAGCCCCAGGGTGCTGCGCGCACCAGCCAGGCTCGACGCCGCGGCGCACGAAATCGACGAGTACTTCGCCGGCCGGCGCCGCAGCTTCGACCTGCCGCTCGACTACAGCCTCTCCTCGGGGTTCCGCCGTGAGGTGCTGACCCGCCTGCCCGGCATCGGGTACGGGCAGACCGCCTCGTACGCCACGGTTGCCACCACCGTGGGCAGCCCGCGGGCATTCCGCGCGGTGGGCACGGCGTGCGCGACCAATCCCCTGCCGGTCATCGTGCCCTGCCACCGGGTGATCAGGTCCAACGGCGACATCGGCCCCTACCGCGGCGGCCCGGACGCCAAGCGCTTCCTGCTGGACCTGGAGGCGGCCGCATGACGTGGGAACAGCGTGTCGGCGGCGCCGACTGGGCCGCGATCACCGCCGAGGTCAACGACGTGGGCTGCGCGCTGACGCCGCGGCTGCTCACCGCGGCCGAGTGCGGCCGGATCGCCGGCCTGTACGACCGCGGTGAGCTGTTCCGGTCCACGGTCGAGATGGCGAGGTACCGGTTCGGCGAGGGCGAGTACAAGTACTTCGCGAGACCGTTCCCCGAGCCGGTCGAGCAGCTTAAGCAGGCGCTCTACCCGCGGCTGCTGCCGATCGCCCGCGACTGGCACGCCAAGCTCGGCCGCCGGCCCCGTGGCCGGGCACGCTGGACGAGTGGCTGGAGCAGTGCCACGCGGCCGGGCAGACGAAGTCCACCCCGATCCTGCTGAAGTACGAGACCGGCGGCTGGAACGCGCTGCACCGCGACCTGTACGGCGACCTGGTCTTCCCGTTGCAGGTCGTGATCAACCTGAGCGACCCGGGTGCGGATCACACCGGCGGCGAGTTCCTGCTGCTCGAGCAGCGGCCCCGGGCTCAGTCCCGCGGCACGGCCACGCTGATCCCGCAGGGCCACGGCCTGATCTTCACGACCAGGGACCGCCCGGTGAAGTCCGCCCGCGGCTGGTCGTCCGGGCCGGTACGGCATGGGGTGTCCGCTATCCGTTCAGGCCGGCGCTTCACGCTCGGACTGGTGTTCCACGACGCTGCGTAGTACATGGCCGGCGACATCTCCGGGTGAGTTTCGCTTGAACGCAAAGGTTGGAGCGGAACCGGGCAGGGGATGCCAAACTCAAGGCACCGAGCGATCCGGAGGCGTGATGCGTCCAGGCCCAGGACCCGTGCCGGGGCACGATCCGCGAGCAGTGCAGCGGTACCGCGCGAAGGTGCTGGACCGCATCGTCGCCGCGTGCGCCGACGGCAGCCTGGACCCGTCGGAGCTGGCGACGCGTTCCGAGGCGGCCCAGCAGGCCACCACGCCGTCCGCGCTGAATGCGGTCATCGCCGACATTCCAGGCCCGGGGTGGGCCTCGGTAGCCGGGCACCGGCCCCGCGCCCGGCGGCTGATCATTGGTTTGCTGAGCCCGGCCGGCTGGCGGCCGTTCCGGGCGCTGGCCGGCCGGGTGCGTGCCGCCGCGGTGTTCGGCGAGGTCATGATCGACCTGAGGCGCACCGCCGTGACCTCGTTCGTGACCGACATCACAGCCGTGGCCCTGGCCGGCGAGGTGCGTATCGTCATCCCGGCCGGCTTCCGGGTGGACACCGGGTTCGCCGCCGCCGTGTTCGGGCGCACGTCCGCCGTGATCCCGCCCGGCCGGCCGGGCGCGCTGACGCCGGTGATCAGACTGCGGTCGGTGGCGGTCCTAGGCAACGTGCTGACCAGCCAGGTCCCGCCCGCGTCCTGACCCAGATCAGGCGGCGAGACTCGCGCCGAGCGCGGCCAGCCCGTTGTGCCCGGGGCCGCGCGGGATGATCGGCCAGATGTCGGTGACTACGTCGTCGCGGACCACGTGGTAGGCGTCGTACCAGTTCACGGTCGTGGGTGAGTACCCGGGCACGAGCGCCACCGAGTCGCCGACGCGCAGCGGCGAGCCCTCGGGCGCGGCGAAGATCCCGTGCTCCTCGTCGAACCGGAACGGCGTCAGCGCGTGACCGACGAGCGAGACATCGGACGGGGCGGCGACGGACTTGTTGCCCGCGTCGACGATCACCCTGTCGCTCTGCCTGCTGATCACGCTGGCCTGGACCGTCAGCGAGTGCTCGAAGCCCGGCACCATCTGGCCGTGGTAGTTGTCCATGATCACGTACGTGCCGGCCTGGATCTCGGTGATGCCGGGGAACGCCGCGGTCCAGTTCCAGGTGGCAATCCCGCCCGCCGACCGGATCGGGCAGTCGATGCCGCTGTCCTCGATCAGCTCGGCGACGCCGGTGAAGAACGTCATGGCGTCGCGCTGCCGCTCGTGGCGCAGGTCGTTGTCGATGGTCATCGAGCAGTGCCCCTCGTAGCCGGTCAGGCCCTCGAAGCGCAGCCCGGGCAGGCCGGCGACGTGCCGGGCCAGCGCCAGCCCATCCGGCGCGGTGTCCACGCCGCAGCGGTCCATGCCGGTGTCCACCTCGACGAGGATCCCGAACGTTGCTCCGGCCTTGACGGCCGCCGCGGACAGCGCGTTCGCGTTCGCCGCATCGTCCACGGCGACGTGGATCGTGTGGTCCCGGGCGAGATCGGCGAGCAGGGCGATCTTGTCCGGATGCGACACGGTGTTGACCACGAACAGGTCGTCCATGCCGGCGCCGGCCAGCACCGCGGCTTCCCACACCGTGGCCATCGACAGCCCGCCCGCCCCGGCCGCAAGCTGGCGGCGGGCGATCTCCGGGCTCTTGTGCGTCTTGTAGTGCGGCCGGATCGTGGCCGCCCCCATCTCGCGCAGCGACCCGGCCATGTGGTCGATGTTGCGCTGAGCCGCGTCGATGTCCAGCACCAGCGCGGGCGTCACCAGCTCGTCGCGGCGTCGGCCGATCGCATATCCGTACTGGCGCGCCACGCGCTCGCGCGCCTGGTCCAGCAGCGGCGCGTAATCCGGCATGGTCTACCTCCTGTGTCTCCCGGCCCTGCGTCAGGGCGCGGTGTCATGGCGCTGCCTCACGGCCCTGTATCACGGCACTGCGGGCCCCAGGCAGCGGATTACCCGGAGCGGCTCGGCGGCCGCGGCCCGGATCCGGAACGGCAGGCTGGCCGGCAGCGCGTACGTCTCGCCCCGGCGGATCGGCTGGCTGCCGAAGTCACCCTCGATCGCTCCATCGCCCGCGGCCACGATCACGACGCCGAACCGCCCGTCCGCGACCTCGATCTCGCCGGCGACCTCGAGCGCCGTCGCGTCGAAGTACGGCAGCACGTCGTCATTGAAGAGCCGCACCTCCCGCGAGCCGTGGCTGGTGCGCAGCACCCGCGGGCGCTGCCAGGCCCGGGTGAGCGCCTGCCCGGCGTCAGTGCCGGTGTAGTCGATCATGTCGAGGGCCAGGTCCCAGCCGAGCCCCATGGTCGCGCCCGCGTCGTCGCCGCCGCCGGACTCCGGGATCACGATCTGGTCGGTGGGCTCCTGGACCTCGATGAACGAGATCCGCGGGCCCAGGTAATGCGGCACGCCGCCGTGTGCCACGTATACCTCGCCGGGCCGGACCTCCGTCCGGTGCAGCGTGCCGCGGATCGCCGCGTTGTCGTGGCGGCGCACCGCGCCGGCGAACCAGTCCCGGTCGATGCCGGGCGCGAACCCGATCCCCGCGTGCGCCGGCTCCGCCCCGTCCCCCGGCGTGTCCAGCAGGATCCACGCCTCGGTCTTGCCGAACGGGGAGCCGAGGTGGCGCCGCGCCCAGTCCCGCGTTGGGTGGGCGTGCAGCGGCACCGGGCCAGCCGGGGAGAGCAGCTTGACCAGGACGCCAGTGACCGGACCCCAGCGCCCGGCGAAGTCAGCGCCGACCATCTGCTCGGGCAGCGCCTGCACGAGCTCGCTGAGCGTGACCGTGCCGAAGCCGTCCACGTCGATCGTTGACAGGCCCTGCGGGCGGCCGGCGGGGTCGTCGTTGCCGGCTTGGGTGCACGAGCCCACCCAGTCCTCCGACCACCAGTCGTCCGGGCGGTCGGGCAGGCCGCGGAAGCGCCGGGTGAGCGAGCCGCCCTCGTAGAACCGGTACAGCGGGTGGTAGGCGAGCGGCAGTGGCCGCCGGATCGCCTCCCTGAGCCGGCCGCGCCGGTCAGGTTCCACTACAGCTCCGCGTTCACGATGAAGCCGGCGTCGAGCAGCAGCGTCGCCGAGTTCACGTAGCTGGCGTCGTCGGACAGCAGGAACGCGATCGTGGCGGCTATTTCCTCGGGCTCCGCACCCCGGTGCAGCGGGATCCGGTCGACGTAGTACTTCAGCACCTCGGGATCGTCCAGCAGCGGCGCGGCCATCGGTGTCTTGGTCCAGCCCGGCTCGACCGCGTTCACCCGGATGCCGTGCGGGCCGAGGTCGCAGCCGAGCGCCTTGGCCAGCATGCTGATCGCGCCCTTGGTGCCGCAGTACGCGGTCTGGCCCGGCGCGCCGACGTGCGCAGAGATCGAGCTCACGCAGCAGATCGCGCCGCCGTGGCCTTCGCTGATCATTCGCTTGGCGCCCTCGGTGCAGACCACCCAGGTGCCGCGGACGTTGGTCTCGAACAGCTTGTTGAAGTCGTCCAGGCTGGTGTTGTCCCAGGTCATCAGCGGGTTGATCGCCGCGTTGGATACCACGTAGTCGAGCCGGCCGCCGCGCTCGGCCACGGTGCGCACCATCGCGGTCACCTGTTCCGGGTCACGCATGTCCGCGGTGACGGCGAACGCCTGCCCGCCGGCCTGATCGACCCGGCGCAGCGTCTGTCCCGGGTCCGTGGTCGGCAGCGTGTTGACGCCCACCAGCGCGCCCTCGGCCGCCAGGCGCACCGCCGTGGCCTGCCCCATACCTGTCGTCGCGCCGGTGACCAGCGCGACCTTTCCTTCGAAGCGCCGGTCCATTGGCTGTCTCCTTGTCAGAAGATCGCGATCGGGTTCCAGGGCGACCCGGTTCCGCCTGGCAGCCGCAACGGCAGGCCGACGACCATGAACTCGAATCGCCCTTCTTCCTCGCACGCCCGGGCGACGTCCTCGAGCTGCAGGCTGTCGGACGCGAACATGCCCATCGCGGTGATCTGGAGCGGGTGGATCGGGTATGAGATGCCCTCGACGTTGCTCGGGATCGTCTCCCCGTCGCCATCCGGCAGGAACGCCGCGATCCGGCGTTCATGCATCCACGGGATCGTGTCCACGTGCAGGCCGGGCTTGCCCTCGCCGGCCGGCGGGTAGCCGTTGTCCCACGCGCCGAGCTCCAGCCGGCGGCGGTGATGGCCGGTACGGAACACCAGGATGTCGCCCTCGCCGAGCCGGACACCCTCGGCCTCCTCGACCGCCTCGAGCTCGGCGCGGGTCACCGCCTCGCCGGGCTCGAGCCACTTGACGCCGCGGAACCGCGGCACGTCGAGCAGCACGCCGCGGCCGACGAGTCCCTCGCGGTAGCTGGTCACGTCGAGCGCCGTCGCCCCCTGGGAGGTCATGACCTGCTGCGCGGGCCGGCCGTTGTAGACGCAGCCCTTGTAGGCGATGTGGCACAGCGCGTCCATGTGGGTGTGACAGTCGCCGTGGAAGGCCAGGCCCACGAAGTCGGTGGCGAACGTGACCGAGCTGGAGCCGATGTCGATGTCGTGGCCCTGCACGACGTGCCGGATGACCGGGCTCGGGTTGTCCGGGCCCGCCACCGTGTTCATCGGGATCGCCATCGTGGCCCGCCGGCCGGACCGCACCAGGCCCGCCGCCGCGCGCACCGTCGCTCCGGTGATGTAGTTAAGCGTGCCGAGCTCGTCGTCCTCGCCCCAGCGGCCCCAGTTCTTGACCGACTCGTAGATCTCGTCGAACTCCTGCAGCGTTACCCGCGCAGGTGGCGTCGTCTTGGCCGTTGTCTCGGTCACCGGTGCTCCTGTCGTTGTCTCGTGTGCTGAGCCTTAGCTGACGGCCCGGGGCGCCGTCAGGCACCGGCAGCCCGCCAGAGCGGTCTCAGCAGGCCCTCCTCGGACAGCTCCAGCATCCGCGCGTAGACCTGCCGCCAGGTGGCGTAGCCGTCGTGATAGGCGGACACGGCCGCCGGGCCCGGCTCGAACGTGGCCGTCCGCCGGCGCAGCAGCGGTTCCAGCTCGGTCAGGCTGGAGTGCAGCCCCGCGCCCACCGCCGCGCACAGCGCCGCGCCGAGCGCGCTGCTCTCGGTCACCGCGGGCACGCGGGTCGGCAGCCCGGTGACGTCGGCAATGATCTGCGGCCACAGCGCGCCCTTGGCGGCGCCGCCGCTGAACGTCATCTCGGTAAAGCTCGCGCCGGTCAGCTCCCTGATGATCTCGAGGTGCCCGCGGACCACGTAGGCGGCCGCCTCCTCGATCGCGCGGATGCAGGCCGCGTTGCCAGAGCCTGCCGGGTCGCCGACGTCGAACTGCAGGAACGACGGGCTGGCGTGCACCCACCGCTTCGCGTTCATGAGGTTCGACAGGATCGCGATCACGCCGTTCGAGCCCGCGGGGATCTGCGCGGCCGCCTCCTCCATCACCACATATGGGTCCACGCCCCGGCTGCGTGCCGCGGCGGTCTCGGCCTGGCAGAAAGCGTCCCGGTACCAGCGCATCGCCATGCCGCAGTAGAAGCCGATGCCCTCCAGCATCCACTCGCCCGGACTTGTGTGGCACAGCGTGCGCAGCCTGATCTGCGGGTCGATCAGCGGCTTGCCGGTGAGCACGGTGTTCTGCCAGAACGTCCCGGCCAGGACCGTGAACTCTCCTTCCCGCACGCCCGCGCCGAGCAGCCCGGCCTGGGTGTCCGCGCCGCCGGCCACCACCGGCGTGCCGGCCCGCAGGCCGGTCTGCTCCGCGGCCGTAGCTGTGACCGCGCCGACCACGGTGCCGGGGTCGACGACCTCGGGCAGCACGTCGGGCGAGATCCGGCAGATCTGCGCGATCTGGCCGGACCAGTCCCTGGCGGACAGCCGGAACATCCCGGAGCTGGAGCCGCAGGACGGCTCGGTCACCTGCACTCCGGACAGCCGGTAGACAATCCAGTCGCTGAGCATGGACAGGCCGCTGATTGCGCCGAAGATGTCCGGGCGGTGGGCGGCCAGCCAGCGCAGCCGGGCCGGCGAAGTGATCGCGACCCAGTCTCCCGCCTCGGCGTAGATCTTGTCGGCCGAGCCCTCGGCGATGAGCTCCTCGGCCTCACGCGCCGCCCTGCTGTCCACGTTCGGGCAGGCCCAGATCTCGGCGCCAGTCCGGTCGTAGAGCACGATGCCCTCGCGCATGCTGGTCGCGGCGACCGCAGCGACCTCGTCGCCGGTCGCGCCCGCCTGGCTCATCGCGTCCCTGATGCACGCCGTGATCAGCAGCCAGTTGGCGTGGGTGTCGAAGTCCTGGCCACCGGGGACGCCGCGCGGCTCGTGGTGGGTCCACTCCCGCAGCGAGACCGCGACCTGCTCCCCCTCCGGGGTGAACAGCAGCGCGCGGCAGCTTCCGGTGCCCGCGTCGATGGCCAGCAGCAGCCGCTTCGTCACGGGTAGACGTAGGTGGGCTTGAGGTCGATCGCGTGCCCGCTGCCGGATTCCAGCACGAACTTGAGCATCGGCGCGGTGTCCAGGTAGTAGAACTCGATCGACTCGCCGATCCGGCCGCTCATCAGAACCTCGGCGCCCTTCGACCGCCAGTGCTCCTGCATCAGCGTGCTGTCCGCCTCCGAGTGCTTCATGCACGCAATGTGCTGCACGCCCTCGCCGCGCGTGTCGAGGAACTTCTGGTAGATGCTCGGCCCGCTGACCGGCTGGATCAGCTCGAAGCCGAGCCCGTCCACGGACGCCTCGGCCCCGATCATCCGGTACTCGACCGGCTCGCCTTTCACCCGTGTGTCGTGCAGCAGCGGGGGCTTGTAGTCGAACACGCTCCATGGGCCCCACCCGAGCGTCTCCGTGTAGGTCTTCAGCGCGGCCTCGATGTCCCGGACCACCACGGCGATCTGCGTGATCTTCATCGGGGTGGGCGGGGCCACGATCTGCGGGCCGTTGTTGCCGGTCATGCTTCCTCCTGACGCCTACTGACCGCCACCCGGATCGCAGCCAGCCCTCGCCGGGGAGGCAGCACTTGTCGTGAGATCATTAAATACAGCTGCGCACATGTCAAGCCTCTGAGAACTTGCTCACCCAGGCTTGCGCCCGGCGCCGGACACGGCCGGGCTACCGTAGGCCTGAGCCTGCAACACGCCGGGAGCTAGGCGCCTTCATGAACAGCACAGGGATCGACGTCGTCAAGCGGTGGAGTTCCGAGGAACTCCTGCTGCGCGCGGCCTGGTTCTACTACAAGGACGAACTGACCCAGGACGAGATCGCCAAGCGCCTTTCGGTCTCCAGGGCCTCGGTGGGGCGCATGCTCGAACGAGCCCGCAGGGTCGGCCTGGTCACCATCAACCTGAACACCGAATACCTTGACGCGTTCGAGCTGAGCGCCGAGCTGCGGCGGGTCTTCGGCCTGTCCGAGGCACTCGTGGTCCCCGATCATGACAAGGAGCCAGCAGACCTGCACGCCCTGAACGCCCGCATCGGGCTCGGCGGCGCGCAGTTCATCGGCACCCACCTGCGCCCCGGCGCGGCGCTCGGGGTCGGCTGGGGCGAGACGGTTTCGCGGGTCATCGCCGCCACCAACTTCGGGTCGGTGGGCCCGGTGCACATGGTGACGCTGACCGGCGGCGTGGACGGATACCTGCAGACGATCCTGTCGCCGGTGGGCGAGCCCGGTGCGGACGCCGACGTCACCACCGCGACCGTCATCCCGGCGCCGAACATCGCCTCATCGCCCGCGCTCGCCGCGGCGCTGCGCGAGGAGCCGACCATCCAGGACGTGCTGAAGCAGGCGTGCAGCGTTGATCAGGCCGTGGTCGGCGTCGGCACGCCGACCACCGAAGCCACGATCGTGCAGCTCGGCTATTTGACCGCGGCGGACGTCCGGGACTTGCGCGAGCGGGGTGTGGTTGGCGACATCCTCGGCCAGTTCTTCGACGCGGACGGCAAGGTGGCCGACGTGCCTATTCACGACCGCCGCATCGGGATCGACCTGGAGGAGCTGAAATACATTCCCAAGGTGGTCGGCGTGGCCGGCGGGCTGCATAAGGTTCCGGCGATTCTGGGCGCGCTGCACGGCGGATTCCTCGACGTCCTGGTGACCAACGAACTGGCCGCTGTCCAGCTGCTCAAGCTCGAGGGCGGGCACGCCCGGGCCGCCCGCAGCTCATCCTGAGCGGTCATGACACCGACGGCGGCGTACGACGAGATCGCGGACTGGTATGAGCGGGAGTTCCTCGCCAGGACGGCGCCGGGCACGGATCCACTCGGCATAGTGCGGGCCGTGCAGGACCTGCTGGGCCCGGGTCGCGGCGCCTGCCTGGAGATCGGCTGCGGAACCGGCGTGCACGCGGCGCAGGTCAGCGAGCTGGGCTGGACCCCGGTCGGGATCGACCTGTCCGGCGCGATGCTGCGGCACGCCCGCGGCCGGCTGCCGGTCGCGATGGCCGACGCCGCGCGGCTTCCGGTCGCCGACGGCAGCCTTCCCGCCGTCATCGCGGTGATGGTGCACACCGACATGCCCGCCTACCCGGCGGTGCTGCGCGAGGCCGCGCGGGTGCTGCGCCCGGGTGGGGTGCTCGCGCACATCGGTGTGCATCCGTGCTTCTGCGGCGGGTTCGCCGACCGGGGCGACCCCGGCGCCGTGGTCATCCGCGCCGGTTATCTGGACGGGTACTGGACCAAGGCCTCGTGGACGGACCAGGGCGTCAGGGACAAGGTGGGTGCCACCCACTTCCCGCTGCCCAGCCTGCTGCATGCGTTCCTTGACGCGGGCCTGGCGCTGGAGCGGTTCACCGAGGGCGGCGAGCCGGTCCCGGTCGTGCTCGGCGTCCGGGCGCGCAAGCTCACCGATGAGTACGGGGCCACCGCGCCGTCCTAAGCACACAGGGACGAGCTGGAGGCATTTGTCATGAACGATGAACCGCAGGTCGAGCACCGCGCCGAGCAGCCGTACGCCGGAATCCGGCTGCGCGTCACGATGGACGGCCTGTCCGGCGCGGTGGACCGGGGCTTCCCCGAGCTCTTCGGGTGGCTAGCCGAGCACGCCATAACTCCCGCGGGGCCGCCGTTCATCCGCTACCACGTGATCGACATGGACGGGGAGCTCGACATCGAGCTGGGGGTACCCGCCGGCGTCACGTCCGACGGCGGCGCCCGCGTCCGGCCCGGGATCCTCCCGGGCGGCCGGTACGCGGTGCTCCGGCACACGGGGCCGTACGACGGCCTGATCGCGAGCAACGCGGCGCTGCAACGGTGGGCGGGCGACCACGGGGTGGCGCTGGATAGCTGGGACACGCCCGAGGGCGCCGCCTGGCGCAGCCGCGTCGAGCACTACCTCACCAACCCGGCGGCCGAGCCAGACCCGGCGAAGTGGGAGGTCGACGTCGCCTACCTGACCGCTGGGGCCTGAGGCGGCTCGCCGCCCACCGGCCCGGGCTCGGCCAGCCGCCGTTTGAGTGCGGCCGGGGCGAAGCTGGCCTCGAAGCTTGCCCGGGCCAGCGCGCGCAGCTGGCCGGCGGTCAGGCCGAGGTGATCGCGGACGCGGCGGTATTCCTCGAGCAGGCTGGTGCCGAACATCGGCGGGTCGTCGCTGCCGAGCACGACCGGCACTCCGGCGGCGAGCAGCCGGGGCAGCGGGTGGGCGGCCAGCGAGGGGACCACACCGGTGGCGACGTTGCTGGACGGGCAGACCTCCAGCGTGATCCCCGCCTCGCGCAGCCTGCCGAGCAGCCGCTGATCGGTGGCCGCGGCTATGCCATGGCCGATCCGCTCGGCGCCAAGCTCGTCGATGGCGGCCCACACCTCGCCGGGGCCGACGCTCTCGCCGGCGTGGGGCACGCTATGCAGCCCGGCGGCCCTGGCGGCGGCGAACTCGCCGCGGAAGCCGGCCCGGCGGACCCCGGTTTCCGCGCCGCCGAGGCCGAACCCGGTCAGCGCGGCCGGCGGATGGTGCAGCGCCGCGTCCAGCGTCCGGTGGGCTCCTGCGCGCTCAACCAAGGCGGAGATGTCGTACACCCAGGCCAGCTCGACGCCGCGGCCCCGGGCCGCGGCGGCCCCGATGTCGAGCGCCTGGGCGAGCTCACCAGGGTGGATGCCGGCGCTGATGTGCGACACCGGCGTGACCGTGACCTCCGCGTAGACCGTTCCCTGCCCGGCCATGTCCCCGGCCATCCCGGCAACGAGCGTGACCACGTCCTCGGGGCTTCGCACCAGGTCGCTGACCAGCTTGTATACGTCGAGGAAGTGGGCGAAGTCCCGGAACCTGTAGAACGCGGCGAGCTCACTGGCGTCGGCCGGAACGCCGCTGCCTGGATGCCGCGCCGCCAGCGCGGCGACCGTGGCCGGCGCGGCCGAGCCGACGAGGTGGACGTGCAGGTCTGCCTTTGGCATCGAGACGAGCCAGTCGTCATCGCCGCCCACGGCAGGCGGCTTGGTCGCGGTGTGACTCATCCGGCGCCTCCGTGAATCGGAGGCGCCCTTGCTGCTTACAGAAAGCCGAGCGTGGCAGGACGCGTGTCCCGTTGCAGCGCCTCTCGGCCTGACTCCCTTCTACCACAGCCCTGCCGTGCGGGCCGGAGGGCTTGCGGCGCCGGGCCGGAGGGCTTGCGGCGTGGATTGAGCCGTTTTCTGTTATCTGCCCACAGGGCGGGACGTCTCCGGTCAAGGTGGGTGCAAAGCCCGGCGACGTGACGAGCGTGAGGAGCCATGCACATGCCCCGCGGCCGAGGGCTCGGCGTGCGGACGGTGATCGCCGCTCAGGCTGGAGACGCCCGCGCGCTCGACAGCCTGCTGGCCGGCTGACGGCAGGTGCCGGCTGACGGCAAGCGGCGAGCGTGGTCAGGGCGGACGCGATAATGCGCGGATGGCTACGACAACCGCGGACGCGGTGCGCCGGATCGCGATCAAGCTCTCCGCGCTGGCGCAGGACGGGCTGACCTTCGCCGCCAACCCCTACGAAGTGGACCGCTACCAGCAGGTGCGCCGGCTGGCCATAGACCTGCTCGCGGCGCTCAGCGGACGGACGGCCGACGAGCTCGCGATCGAGCTCGGCCGTGATTCCGGCTACGCCACCCCAAAGATCGACGTGCGCGGCGCCATCTTCGACGACCAGCAGCGCGTGCTGCTGATGCAGGAGAAGACGGACGAACGGTGGTCGCTGCCCGGCGGCTGGGCTGATCCGGGAGACTCACCCTCGTCCGCGGTGACCCGGGAGATCCTCGAGGAGACCGGGTACCACAGCTCGGCGGTGAAGCTGATCGCGTGCTGGGACCGGGAGATCCAGCAGAACCCGCCGCCGCTGCCGGTGCACGTGTACAAGCTGTTCTTCCTCTGCCGGCCGAACGGGACCGTGCAGGCGCCGGCGGCGCTGGAGACGCTTGATGTCGGCTGGTTCGCCATGGACGGGCTCCCGCCGCTGTCCCTGGGCCGCGTCAGTCACCGGCAGCTCGAGCGAGCCCTGGCGCACCATCTCGATCCCGGCCTGCCGACCGAGTTCGACTAGACGAGACCGCCGGGCACGACCCGTTCTGGAATGTCTGGATATACGCGTAGTGGGCAAATACGGTCAGTGGATCATCTACCCTGCCCGGCATGCGCATTCCATCCGGCGCGCGCGTCTACCTGACGACGGCCATCAGCCTGGCCGCGGTTGGCCTGGCAACGTGGCTCGGCATGCAGGCGGGCGCGGCGGTGGTGGACCGGCAGTGGTGGACGCTCGGCGCCGTGGCCGCCAGCGTGACAGCGGCCGGCGTGCCCGCGTATGAGCAGATCCGCAAGGAGCGGCTGCGGGCCCAGGCGCAGCGGGCGGCGGTGGACGCGGCGGTCGCGATGCAGGTGACGATGAACGACGCGCTGGACCCCATCGTCCGCCAGCTCGGCCGCGTCGCCACCGCGGGAGGCCGGCGCGAACGCGAAGCGCTGCAGGAAGGGATGGTCGCCATGGTGGTGGACTCGGCGGCGCATCTCGCTGGCTCGGGGCGGGTGCGTGCGTCCCTGTTCCGGTTCGGGCCGGGCACGCCGAGGGCGCTGGTTCCGGCTCAGTACAGCGGCCGCGTGGACGACCCGCTGGAACCGATCACCGACGGGACGGTGGAAGGGGACCTGGTCTTCGGCATGATCCGGCACAACCAGCATCTGTTCTGCCCCGATCTTGATGCCGAGCCCCCGGCGGGCTGGCGCCTGACCGCGCCGCAGACGTACAAGTCGTTCGCTGCCGTTCCGGTCGCGGCGGGGCAGAACGCGTTCGGCATGCTGATGGTGGACGCGTTAGAGCCCGGGGCGATCCGGCGCACCGACGTGCCGCTGATTCGCTTGCTTGCCGGGCTGCTGGCCGACGCGCTGGCGTAGGCTCGGTGCCACGGCGAAAAGGAGCCCTCAGCCCGTTGACCCTCCCCGGGCGACGGCCGACACTGAGGTCGTGAGGAAGGAACCGACGGTGCCGCCCCACATCACCATCGAGGACCACGACGACCGTCCCGAGCGGATGGTGCGCGATCCCGATCGCTACTTCGCCGACGCCCGCCGGCGCGCGGTGCAAGAGCTCATGAGTCACGCGCGCTGGCTGTTCCCGTCGCGCCGTCACGGCAAGTCCTAGGACCGCCCCGCTCGTCTTTCTCATCTAGTCCCATTAGTCACGTGCGTTTACCTTGACAGCTCGAATTTATGTTCGAATACTAGCCAGGTGAGCAGCCGTGATGCGCCCTGGTGCCCGCCGATTGTCCAGATGAGCGGAGGCATGGTCGGGCACCTACTTGCCTGGGAGATGCATGAACGCGACGGCTCGTGGCATGCCTGGGTCTCCTGGGTGCAGCAGGCGGGCGGCCGCCACGTGCACAAGGTGGTCGACGTCCGGGCCAGGCAGCCTGCAGCCGCTCGAGGCCCCGGATGCGTACTCCACGGTCCCCCGGCGCGTCCGCGGCAAGGACGGGCTGATCAGGCCGTGGTCCGGCGAATCCGGGTTACCGCATCCCGGCCCGCGCCGAGGCGAGCCGCGCCACGGCCGGGGTCAGAGGTGGAAGCTGGTCCCGTCGCTGTTCGGCACGAATGCCGCGGGCAGCCGCGCCGACATCGCGTGCTGTGCGCGCCAGCCGGTGCAGTGCGCCGGCACCAGCACGCCTGGCTCCATGGCGGCCAGGTCGTCCAGGACACGCGGGATCAGGGGCTCGAACGCGGCGCCGCTGAGGTGGAACCCGCCGGGCAGGGCGTAGAGCGGCTGCCCGCCGGTCAGCCGGCGCGTACCTGGAAGTGCGGGTGGATGAGGATAGGCATGGTTCGCGCGGCCGACGGCCCGGATCACGCCGTCGATCCCCGCCGTGTGATCAAAGTGGCCGTGGCTGCAGACGATGGCCTCGATCGAGGACGGGTCGATGTTCAGGCGGCGCATGTTGTCCGCCACGCCGTCGGGGCTGGCGCCGGTGTCGAAGAGGAACCGGTGCTCGTTCCCGGCCTTGGTGACCGTCACCAGCACCGAGAAGCCGTGCTCGGCGACCAGCGTGTCCGGGGTCTGCCCGTCCTCCATCAGCGCCGCTGGCCGCCACGGGCCGGACCCTATCCCGACTCGCCGCGCCGGGCCCAGGTCGGGCATGAGCATGTCGCTGACGTTGTCCATCAGCGTCGTAACCACGACCGAGTCAACCGGCTCCAGGTTGATCTCGACGTCTGGCTCAAAGTCGTGCAGTACCGCGGGCACCTGGCTGGCCGGGCTCTCGTCTACGCACACGCCCCCATCGTACGAGCCGCCCGCTTCCGCCAGCCTTAGGCACGCAGACCCGGCATATGAGGGCGGTTATGCCGCTCCATTGCTCTATCCTCGTTCAGCGGTGAACAGGAAAATCGCTCTGGTGGTGGCCAGTGCCCTTTGTGTCGTACTTGCGGGATCAGCCTGCAGTTCAACGGACCGCGCCCACGCGGCGGACCCGCCACGGCCGAACTTCGTCTTCGTCCTCACCGACGACCTGACCTGGAACCTGGTCAGCCACATGCCGCACGTGGTTGCGCTGCAGAACGCCGGGCTGACGTTCTCGCATTACTACGTCGTCGATTCGTTGTGCTGCCCGTCGCGTTCGGCGATCTTCACCGGCGAGTACCCCCACGACGACGGGGTGTTCACCAACACCGGTGACGACGGCGGGTACAAGTCCTACAACGCCCACGGCGACCAGTCGAAGTCGTTCGCGGTGGCGCTGCAGAAGTTCGGCTACCGCACCGCGCTGATGGGCAAGTACCTCAACGGCTACACCTCCGGCGACCCGGTCCCGCCGGGCTGGGACACATGGGATGTGGCAGGCGACGGTTACGGGGAGTTCAACTACACCCTCAACCAGAATGGCGAGCGACATTATTACGGGGACGCACCGGACGACTACCTGACCGACGTGCTCTCGGCCAGGGCCAGGTCGTTCATCGCCTCGTCCGCCTCGTCGCACCAGCCGTTCGTGCTCGAGGTGGCGACGTTCGCTCCGCACGCTCCGTACGTCCCGGCGCCGCGGTACGCGAACGCCGCCGCGAATCTGCAGTACCCGAAGAACGCCGCCTACGACACCTTGCCAGTGGCCCCGTCGCCCTGGCTGGGCCAGCGCAAGCCGCTGACGCCCGCGCAGGAGTCGAGCATCACCAGCATTTACCGCAAGCGGGTCGAGGCCGACCTTTCAGTCGACGACATGATCGGCAGCATCGAGCGCGAACTTCGGGCCAAGGGCGTGGCCAAGAACACCTATCTCGTTTTCAGCTCCGACAACGGCTACCACATGGGCGAGTACCGGCTGACACCGGGAAAGCAGACGGCCTATGACACCGACATCAATGTGCCCGCTGATCGTCAGCGGCCCGCACGTTCCGGCCGGGCGCACGCTCACCGAGCTCGCGTCCAACATCGACCTGGCGCCCACGTTCGAGACGCTGGCCGGGCTCAAAATCCGCAAGAGCATCGATGGGCACAGTCTCGCCGCGTTGTGGCACGGAAAGCGGCCCAAGGACTGGCGGCAGGCCATCCTGATCGAGCACCACGGCCCCGACGATCAACCTGGCGATCCGGACGCCCAGAATTACCCGGAGGCCGACCCGCCCTCCTACGAGGCGGTGCGGACCGAGAATGCACTGTACGTCCTGTACGACAACGGCGACCAGGAGTACTACGACACGGCCATAGACCCGCTGGAGCTGAACAACATCGCCGCCAGCGGCGTTCCCCCCGACTTGCGCAAGGCACTCGTGGCGCTGGAGAACTGCCACAACGGCGTCACCTGCTGGGCCGCCGCGCACCTCCACTAGACCGCCCTCGCACCTCCACCAGAGCAGGCCGTCGCGCCTCCTGGCGGCCCGGGCGTGCCATCGCGTTCCCTTGGCCGCGCGCCATCACGTTGTCCTGGCCAAACGGAAACTTCCGCATCATCTCTTGACGCTAACGCGCGGCCGCTCCACACTTTTGTGAACATTAGCTTAATGAGTGAACAATTGTTCACTTGTCCGCCCTTGGGGTGTCATGTCCGCTCCGCAGACCGAAGGCCCGGCTGAGGCCAGCGCCGTCAGTTCGGCGCGTGCCGATCTTGTCTCGTGTGGCCGGACCCTGCTGGCACGTGGGCTGCTCAGCCAGACCTCTGGCAACCTCAGCATCCGGGTCAGCCCAGACGAGGTCTGCATCACGCCGTCCGGCATGGAGTACGACCGGCTCGAGCCCGCCGACATGGTGCTCACCGGAACGGACGGGAAGCTGCGCGAGGGCCGGCACGCCCCGTCGTCGGAGACGCCGCTGCACTGCCTGGTCTATGCCAGCCGGCCGGATATCTCCGCGATCGTCCATACACATTCGCCGTACGCGACCACCCTGGCCATCCTGGGCCTGCCGATCCCGGCCGTGCACTACATGATCGCGAGAGCGCGGACCACGCAGATCGAGGTCGCCAGCTACGCGACCTACGGGACGGACGCGCTGGCACAGAACGTGCGAGACGCGTTCGCCGCCCCGGCGCTGGCCGTGCTGCTGGCCAACCACGGGCTGGTTGCCGGCGGCGCCACCTTGCAGGAGGCCGCCGACGTCGCGGAAGCCATGGAGATGCTGGCTCGGCTCTACTGCCAGGCGCTGGCGGTTGGGACGCCCCGCGTCCTGGCGCCCGACCAGATGGCGGAGGTGATGGCCAAGTACGAGCAGCGACGGCAAGCCCAGAGCGCGTGATCGTTCAGACCAACCCAGGCAGGCAGCTCGGCGAGGAGCAGATGGCTACCGAGGCGAACATTGTGGTGACGCTTGACATCGGCGGCAGCGGGGCCAAGGCGGTGGCCTACGACGCCGTCCGCCAGCGCTGTGTCGCCTCGGCCGCGGTGCCGTACCCGGCGGACGGCGACGCCGGCGACCCTGGGTTGTTCGAGCCGGAGGACTGGTGGCGTGCGGCGGTCGGCGCCCTGACCGAGCTGCGGCTCGCCCTGACCGGGCCGAGCCGGCGCTGCCTGGGTATCACGGTCTCCGCGATCCGGATCCCCTTCGTGCTCATCGACCGCGACGGCACGCCCGCCATGCCCGGCCTGCTCAACCGCGACCGTCGGGCCGCGCGCCAGGTGGCTGGCATCTCGGCGGCGGTCGGCGCGGACGACGCGTACCGGGTCACCGGTCACTGGCTCGCCCCGGAGTTCGGCCTGCCCAAGCTGCTCTGGGCGCGTGCGGCCAGCCCGTCCGCCTGGCGCGCGACGCGGTGGGTGCTGCAGCTGCACGACTGGTTCATCTACCGGCTGTCCGGCATGGTCGCCTCCGAGCCGTCCTCGGCGGCCATGAGCCAGATGCTCGACATCGGCCAGGGCCGCTGGGCAGATACCTTGCTCGATGCACTCGGCATCCCGGCCGCGATGCTGCCAGAGCTGCGGCTCGCGGGCACCCGGGTCGGCGGGCTGCTGCCAGCCGTTGCCGACGCCACCGGATTCGCCCCCGGGACCCCGGTGCACCTGGGCGGCGGTGACACCCATCTGTCTGCCGAATCGGCCGGCGGCGGCGCCGACCCGGTACCGGTCGTGGTCGCGGGCACCACCGCGCCGGTGCAGCTCATCGTGGACACCGCTGCAGTGGTCGCCTCGGCGGGCGCCCGGTACCCCCTCCTCGTCAGCGGGCACGTGACGGCCGGGCACTGGGCGCTGGAGACCAACGCGGGCCTGACCGGAGGAATTCTCTCCCGCCTCGCCGACCTGGGCGATCAGTCCGGCGAGCCGCTCGCGGACGAGCTCCGGCGGCGCGGCTTCGCGATCGCGGCCAGTGCTGCCGAGCTGACCGTCCTGGCCGGCAACCCCTTCTTCGGCCCGGAAGGGTGGGCCACGTCGCCGCCGCCAACCGTGATCGGGCTGCGCGAGCACCACCGGGGCTCCGACTTGTTCCAGGCCTGCCTGCGCGCGGTCTGCTACGCAGTCCGGTCGGTGCTGGCCACGCTCACCCAGCGCTCAGGCGCCCCCGCGTCGCTGATCGTGGTGACCGGCGGGATGAGCCGCAGCGACGCCTGGGTGCAGATGCTTGCCGACGCCACCGGAACGCGGGCCCTCGTGCGGCCGCTGGATGCGGTCAGCGGGCGGGCCGGCGCCGCCCTGGTCACCGGCGAAACACCGGCCCTGCCCGGATACGGGAGCGCGGACGAAGCCGGGCGCACGTTCGTCCCGGTTCCCGCCGCCGAGCCCGGGCACGCCGCCGGGTTCGCGCGCTACCGGGAGCTCTACCGCGCGGCGCAGCTCGAGCTCAGCATGGCGAGGGCGTAGATGACGATCGCCCTGGCCAACGCCTCCTTCAGCCCGGACGTCGCGTCCTGGCTGGAGCGGGAACGCTCCTGGGATCTGCGCACTGTGCCGCAGGTCCGCGAAGCCGTGGCCGCGATGCCGGACAGCGTCAGGCGCCAGGTGGGCGCGGTCATCGTGGAGAGCGAGCCGGTGGATGCCGCGCTCCTGGAGCGCCTGGACCACCTTGAACTAGTCGCCTGCATGCGTTCGGAACCTGTGAACGTGGATGTGGCCGCGGCCACCTCGCATGGCGTTCCGGTGCTGTACACCCCGGGCCGCAACGCCGAGGCTGTGGCCGACTTCACTCTTGGCCTCAGCCTGGCCGCGCTGCGCAACATCGCCGTCACTCACCACCTGCTCGCTACCGGGGGCCTCGCCGGTGAGCCCGCCGCAGACGGCTCTGCGGTCGCTGCGGGTGACGCCATCTGGCGCCCCGCCGACCCGGACGCCCCGGTCCCCTATGTCGTCTACCGGGGCAGGCAGCTTTCCAGCCTGGTCGTGGGCGTGATCGGCTTCGGTGCGGTCGGCCGGGCCGTGGCCCGCCGGTTCGCAGGCCTTGCCCGCACCGTGCAGGTGACCGATCCAGCCGTAGACCCGCAGGTCATCAGCGCTGCCGGATTCATCCCGGCGTCCTTGCCTGAGCTGCTGACCAGCGCGGACGTCGTCACCATCCACGCCCGCAGCGCCATGGTCATCGTGGGACGCGAGGAGCTCAAGCAGATGAAGCCGGGCAGCATACTGATCAACACCGCGAGGGCGACGGTCCTGGACTACGACGCCCTGGCCGAGGCGCTGGACTCCGGCCCCCTCGCCGCCGCCGCGCTGGACGTGTACCCGCAGGAGCCACTGCCCGCGTCCAGCCCGCTCCGGCGGCAGCGCGGCCTCACGCTCACACCGCACCTGGCCGGGGCGGCCGCCGAGGTCGCCGACAACCAGTCCGAGATCTTCCTGGACGCGGTGCGCGGGCTCTACGGCGGCCGCGCCTGGGACGGTCTGCCGATCAAGAACCGCGAGCTGAGCGCGCGGTGGACTGCCCGCCACGCCACAGTCGCGCCGCCAGGCGATACGGCAGCGGATCAGCGGAGCCCACGATGACCGAACCGTCGGCACTCAAGCCTGCCGGCCCGCCGCCGGCCGTGCCCAGCCTCGTCGCGCGCGCGGCCCGGCTGCACTACGAGTTCTCCCTCACGCACCAGGAGACCGCGGCGGTACTCGGGGTCTCCCGCGTCAAGGTGACCCGGCTGCTCAAACAGGCCCGGGAGGCGGGGATTGTCATGATCACCGTACTGAGTAACCTGAGCCCGTTCGCTGAGGTCGAGGAGCGGCTGGCCGCTGCGGTTGGCTTGCGGGAGTCGATCGTGGTTCCAGCCGGGGGCGGCGGTACCGGTAACTCCCTCCGCAGCATGCTCGCCCGCGGCGCAGCCTCTTACCTTGAACGGGTCGTGCGCGATGGCCTGGTCGTCGCGGTGGGACTGAGCCGCACCGTCGCGGAGATACCGGCCTGGCTGGGCCACCCGAGACCGGCCCGGGCCAGCTTTGTCTCGCTCGCGGGTGCCCTTCCCGCCGGGGGTCACGGCAGCGGCAATCCGTACCAGGCCACCGACGCGCTCGCGGCGGCCTTCGGCGGAACCGCCGAGCACCTGCACGCCCCGGTCATCGTTCGAAGTGACGAGGCCGCGGAGGTGCTGCGGGCGGACCCTTCGATCTCCCGCACGCTGGAGCAGGCGGTGACCGCCGACGTGGCCCTGGTCGGCGTCGGCGGGCGGGATGATCGCATCGATTTCCAGCAGGGAACCCAGGTCACCCCCGCCGAGTGGGCCAGCCTCATGGCGCAGGGCATGGTCGGCGACATCGGCGGACGGTTCTTCGACCGCAGCGGCAGCGAGATCGAGCACGAGCTGAACCGCCGGGTTATCGGCCTGAGCCTGGAGGAATTCCGGAAAATCCCGGTGCGGCTCGTCGCCGCCGGAGGCCCCAGCAAAACCGAGGCGCTCACGGCCGCCCTGCGGGGCGGTCTCATCACGGTTCTGGTCACCGACATCACGACCGCTAACGCCCTCATCGAGGGCGCCTAGTGGGCCATTCAGTGGCGGCCCGCTAAAGCGCGCTAGCCAACAGAGATCAGCAACTAGACAACCCATTCGACGGCGCGGCCCGGGTCTCAACGGGCGGGAATCTCACGGAGGACTACGTGGCAACCAGGATTAAGGCACCCAGATCCAGATCGCTCGCTCTGGCCGCGGCGGTCACCGCCAGCGTTCTCGCCGCCGCAGCGTGCGGTGGCGGCGGCGGCGGATCAAATCAGAGCAGCGGCGGCAGCAGCATCACCATGCTGGTGTCGGGCTACATGTTCGACTCGACGCAGTTCATGAACCAGTACAGCGCCCAGATCACGAAGGAATGGGACACCAAGTACCCCAAGATCAAGCTCCAGGTGATCAAGATCGCGGGTACGGACGTCGACGAGGCCGATGCCCTGGCCCTGCGGTTCAAGCAGGCCTCGACCACACCGGACGTCGTGGTCACGGAGACCCCTTATCTCAGCGAGTACGCCGCGGCCGGTTATCTGCTTCCGCTGGACAAGTACCTCTCATCACCATCCAGCGCGCCATTCTGGTCAACGTTCTCTTCGAACATCAAGAACCTGACCAAGTACAACGGCACCGAATACGGCGTCAGCGCGGGCAACAACGACCAGGGCCTGCTGTACAACAAGAAAATGCTGCAGCAGGCGGGAATTCCGGTGCCCTGGAACCCGAAGAACTGGGCCGACATACTGTCCGCCGCGCAGAAGGTGAAGGCTCACGACCCCGGCGTGATCCCGATCTGGCTGGGCGCTGGTGTGCAGGCGGGCCCGTTCAACGTCGGCCAAGGCGTGGCCAACCTCCTGTTCGGCACGTCCACCCCCACGATGTATGACCAGTCGTCGAAGAAGTGGGTCGTGAACAGCCCCGGCCTGACCAGCTCGCTCAACTTCTACAAGCAGGTGTACTCGCAGGGCCTGGGCGCCCCGACCTCGCAGCTGTTCACCACCGAGGCGATCGGCAGCCCGGTGAACCTCATGAAGCAGCAGAAGCTGGCGATCACGCTCGCGTCGAACTGGATGCCCGAGGCGTGGGTCACCCCGCACACCTCGTTCTACTGGCCACAGTCCAAGACGACAGTCGGGATTGCCCCGATCCCGACCGAGTTCGGCCAGGCGCCCGGGCAGGCAGGAGAGATCTCCGGGTGGGCCCTCGGTGTCTCCAAGGCATCGGGCGACCCGACCGCGGCGTGGAACCTGGTGAAGATGAACCTGGAGACCACCAACCAGCTCGACATGGCGCTGTGGTCCGGCTTCGTTCCGCCGTCCTCGACGGTGGCCAACCTGCCACAGAACCTCAACTTCGCGGCCCCGTTCCAGGCAGCGTTCAACAGCTACCTCCAGTACGGCGTCGCGCTGCCGGCCAACGAGAACTTCACCGTCTACGCGCGGGGACTGAACGAGGCCACGGGCACCATAGCCCAGACCCCGAGCACGTCCCTCTCGACGATCATGTCCTCGCTCAGCTCATCCGTTTCCCAGCAACTTGGCCCTCAGGCTGTCGAAACGAAGGGATGAGATAGATGGCACCCGAGATGCCGCCGCTCATTATCACCGCCACCCCGAACAAGAGCTGGCTCAACCCCGAGCTGGCGTACCCGGAGGCCATCGCCGACGTCGCCGCTGAGGCGGAGCGATGCGTCGCCGGCGGGGCCTCGATCCTGCACCTGCACTCAGTCTCCGAATGGGTGCCGCTCATCGCCGCGGTGCGCGCGGTCGCCGGCGACGCCCTGGTCCAGTGCGGCATGTCGAGCATGCTTCTCGAGGACCGCATGGACATCTATGAGCAGGGCGCGGACATGATCTCGATCATCGCCAGCCATCACGCCGAGGCGTTTCCCGAGGGTGACGTTGACGTGCTGCACCCGATGACCGAATTGCTCGGGTATTGCGGGCGCTGCGCAGAGCACGGCGTGCGGCCCGAGTTCGAGATCTGGCACAGCGGCAGCATCTGGAACCTGCAGTACCTGCTGGACCACACCGAACTGGCCCGCCCGGTCATCAACACCCTGTTTTTCGGATGGCCGGGCGGGACATGGAGCCCGCCGACGATCGAGGAGTACCTGGCCCGGCGCCGGCTGATGCCGGACGGCTGCGTGGTCACCGTGAGCGTGATGGGCCCGGAGCGCTACGGCATCCTGGCTGCGGCCATCACCAGCGGTGACCACGTCCGGGTGGGCACTGAAGACTACGGCTACGACCGGTGGGGCAAGCCTGCCCAGGCCAGCGAGCTGGTCGCCGAGCTCACCGGGCTAGCCGAGGCGCTGGGGCGGCCGGTGGCCACGCCCGGTGAAGCCAGGAAAATGCTGGCGTTCGGCCCGGCCCGCTGATGACCGCGCGCACGGCATCGCGCCCGGCGGACCGGGCGCGGGTGAAGCCGACCACCGTCGTCTGGCTTCTGCCTGCGGCTGTCCTGCTCGCCGTGCTGTTCCTGGTGCCGGTCGGTTATGCAATCTATCTCGGCTTCACCAACCTGGAGCTGCTCGGCCCGTTCGCGCAGAACTACTCGTTCACCGGGCTGGCCAACCTCGACCGCATGGTGCACGATCCGGTCTTCTGGCTGTCGGTCAGACTGACACTGATCTTCGTCATCGGCTCGGGGATCGTGGCCCAGACGGTGCTCGGGCTCGCCCTGGCGCTGCTGGGCCAGCGCGCCCACGTCACGGTGCGGACGAGCGTCGGCGCGATCGTGATCCTGGCCTGGGTCCTGCCGGAGATCGCCGTGGCGTTCATCTGGTACACGTTCGCCCAGGCGGGCGGCACGCTCAGCTACCTGATCGGCCACCCGACGACCAACCTGCTGACCTCGGCGCCGCTGCTCATCGTGTGCGTGGCGAACGCGTGGCGGGGCACGGCGTTCTCGATGCTGGTCCTGAGCGCCGGCCTGCGCAACGTCCCGGCTGAGGTAGACGAGGCGGCCCAGCTCGAAGGCGCCTCGTACTGGCGGCGCCTGGTGCGGGTCACGCTGCCCATAATGCGGCCGACGATCATGACCAACATGCTGCTGATCACCCTGGGCACCATCTCGGATTTCACGCTGATCTTCGTGATGACCCAGGGCGGACCGGGAAACGCAACGGCGATCCTGCCGGTCTACATGTACATCGAGGCCTTCCAGTTCAACGCGCTCGGCTACGGCACGGCGATCGCGCTGACCATCGTCCTCATCGGGGCGCTGCTGTCCATCGTCTACATCCGCCAGCTCCGGCCCGAGCTGGCCAAGGCCAAGGAAGCGGAGTAATGAGCGGAAAGGCCGGCCGATGAGTGTCCTAACCGGCGTCAGGCGCAGGGAATCGGCGGAGAACGCGGCCACGCGCGGCGAGGCGCCGCCCGGCCAGTCCAGGCGGTCCCGGTGGGTCGTCAACCTCATCATGGGCATCATCGGGATCTGGTTCCTGCTGCCGCTGGCGTGGCTGCTCGATGCGGCGTTCAACCCGAACGCCGGGCCAGGGCTGGCGTCGCCGCAGCTGTCGATGACCAACTTCATCGGCGCCTTCCACACCGGAGCCGGCCGGGACATCGCCAACAGCCTCTATCTGGCGATCGTGTCGACGCTGATCACAACGGCCGTGTCGCTGCTCGCTGGGTACTCGCTGTCCCGCAGGCACGTTCCGTTCAAGGGCGCCGTGCTGGTGGCGGTTCTGTTCCTGACCGGCCTGCCGGTGACCATGCTGCTCGTCCCGATCTACGAGATGTACGTGGCGTTCAACTGGCTCAACTCGCCGTTCTGGACCTCGCTGGTGCTGGCTTCCACGTCGGTGCCGTTCGCGATATGGCTGCTGAAGAACTTCATCGACCAGGTGCCGCGGGAGTTCGAGGAGGCCGCGGCGATCGAGGGATCGGGCGAGCTGCGGACGCTATGGCGCGTGGTGATCCCGCTGGCCCTGCCCGGCGTCCTGGTCTCGGCCATCCTGACGTTCATCAACGCCTGGGGCGCGTTCCTGATCCCGCTGGTCCTCGACAGCAACCCGGGCCAGACTCCCGCGGCGGTCGGGATCTACCAGTTCCTCGACGCCAACGCCCAGGTCCAGTACGGCCCGCTGGCCGCATACTCGATCCTCTTCTCGATTCCCGTCCTGGTCCTGTACTTGATCAGCTCGCGGTGGCTGCAGGGCGGGTTTGCCTTCGCCGGCGGGATCAAGGGTTAGGAGCTACCGTGGCCAAGATCGTTCTTGAGGGCGTGACCAAGAGGTTCAAGGGCACGACCGCCGTCGACGACCTCGACCTGGAGGTGGAAGACGGCGAATTCCTCGTCATCGTGGGCCCGTCCGGTTGCGGGAAGACCACCACCCTGCGCATGCTGGCCGGCTTCGACACGCCGACCAGCGGCTCGGTGGTGATCGGCGGCAAGCGGGTGAACGCGATGCCGCCCAAGGACCGGAACCTGGCCATGGTCTTCCAGAACTATGCGCTGTTCCCGCATATGACCGTCGCCAAGAACCTGTCGTTCGGCATGAAGATCCGGCATGAGCCCAGGGCCACCATAGAGTCGGAGATCACCCGGATAGCGGACATGCTGGGCATCGAGCCGCTGCTGGGACGCAAGCCCTCGCAGCTCTCCGGCGGCGAGCGGCAGCGGGTGGCGCTGGGGCGGGCGCTGCTGCGCAAGCCGCAGGCCTTCCTGCTGGATGAGCCGCTGTCCAACCTGGACGCAGCGCTGCGCACCCAGATGCGCACGGAACTGCAGCGGATCCACCGGCAGTTCCCGGTTACCACGATCTACGTGACCCACGATCAGGTCGAGGCCATGACCATGGCTGACCGGGTGGCGCTTATGGACAAGGGCCGGCTGCAGCAGATCGCTGCTCCCCAGGCCATGTATGAGGAACCGGCCAGCGCGTTCGTGGCCGGGTTCATCGGATCCCCGAAGATCAACCTGATCCCCGGCCGGCTCCGCAAGACCGGTTCGTCCGTGGCGGTCTCGTGCCTGTCCTGCGACATCCCGGTGAACGGGTCGGCCGGGGAGGTCCTCCGGAACGGCTCGGCGGACGAGCTGCTGGTCGGCTTCCGGCCCGAGGAGATCAGGCCGACCGCCCTGGACGCGGCCGACCTGCCCGTCGTCACCGGAACGGTGGAGGTCATCGAGCCGCTGGGTCCCGAGACCCACGTGGTGGTCCGTGTCGGTGAGGAGACGCTGACGTGCAAGTTCCCCGCCCGGGCGGGCCTCAGCGTCGGCGGCTCGATCCGCCTGGAACTGGATGTCGCCCAGATGAAGCTCTTTGACGCGCGCACCGGCGACCGGATCCGCTGAGTGCGCATGGACACCTCGCTCAAGCTGCCGACAGGCCCGGGCTCGTGAAGGCCGCGGTCCTGCGCGAGCTGCCAGCGGAGCGGCTGCACATCGCCGAGATCCCCGAACCCGAACGGCCGCCCGGCTCGGTCGAGGTCGCGATCAGCGCCTGCGGCATCTGCGGGACGGACCTGCACATCATGGGCGGCACCTCCTACCGCCCGGAGCTGCCCTTCGTGCTGGGCCATGAACCGGTCGGGACGGTGGTCAGCGTCTCCCCCGGCGCCGACCCGGCGGTCGTCGGTCGCCGGGTGGCCGCTGCGATCTTCACAGGGTGCGGCCGCTGCGCGGCGTGCCAGGCGGGCGACGAGCGGCTGTGCGAGCACGGCGCCCGGGTCACCGGGGTGCTGGGCCTCTGGGGCGGCTTCGCCGAGCGCCTCAGCCTGGCCGCGGATCACGTCGTCGAGGTGCCAGCCGGGCTGGCCGACGTGGCCGCCGCCGGCCTGGTCGACGCGGGCCCCACCGCGCACAACGCGGCCCGCGTCGCCCTGGCCGGCCGGCCGAGATCGGGCTCCTTCGTGGTGGCCGGCGCCGGACCGGTAGGGCTCGTGCTCGCCGAGCTGCTGGCAGCCGAGGGCGTGGACCCGGTGCTGGTCGAGCCGAACCCGCTGCGCCGGGCGGTGGCTGCCGGCCGCGGCCTGCGCGCGGTCGCGTCGCTGGAGGAGACCGGGCCCCCGGCCGATGTGCTCATCGACTGTGCCGGGGTCGCGGGCGCCATCGCTGGGATGCTGGCCCGCATTGCCGCGCACGGGCTCTACCTCAGCGTCGGCTACGCCGCCGTTCCGGAGCTGGATCTGGCGATCGTGGCCCGGCGTGAGCTGACGATCCGCGGCATCCGCTCCGGGACGCGCGCCGACCTGGCCCGGGTGCTGCAGCTCGCGGCCGACGGCACGATCCGCCCGCCGGACTGCCAGACCTGGGACCTCGCGGACATCAACGACGCCCTGGCGGAGCTGCGCGGCGGGCGGCTGGCCGGAAAAGCGGTCATCACCGTGGCTGCCGGACAGGCCGGGTAGGCGGGCGATGCGAGCGCGGTCAGGATCCCAGGTACGTCCGGAGTGCTGCGCGGTTGTGCTCCGCGGAGGCTATGGCGCGGTCCGGCCAGGCGAACACGGCAACGGTTGCCAGATCGCCGAATCCAGCCTGCGCCAGCGCGCTGAAGACCGTCTCCCAGCCGACCTCACCCTGCCCGATGTCCAGATGCTGATGGATCCGGGCCGCAGGATGCGGGGGGTTGAGAATGACCCTGGCCGGGCGGAAGGTGTCCGCCAGGTGGACGTGCGCCAGAACGGGCGCGGCGTATTCAATCATTGCCGCGATCTCGTCGCCCAGGTGGAAAATGTGCGGCGTGCAGAAGAGGTAGCGAAGGGTCGGGGAGCCGACCTCCCGGATAAGGTCCACGGCCTCCATATTGGTCTCGATAAAATCGTAGGGATGGGGCTCGATCGTGAGAGTCACCCCTTGGCGCTCCGCCGCGGGAAGCACCTCATCAAGGGACCGAAGAAATGCATCCCTGCATTCACCCGGCTTATCCGGTGTTCCGGTGAACTCCGTGTTGATCCGGGCGCAGCCGAGCTCCTCCGCCGTGTCGATGGCCACCCTGAGGCCCCGCACCCCGGCCTCGCGCTCCCCGCTATCCGCGCTGGCCCAGGGCTGGACGATGAACAGTGACGCGATCTCGACCCTTGTCTCGCGGCTCGCGCGCATCAGGTCAGCGACGACCGCCGGCTCCGGGCGGTCGCTGTGACGGTGCTCCAGGAATCCGTCGCGCGGCGACAGCTCAACCGCCTCGTATCCCGCCTGCGCAACGGACGCGAACATTTCGGTGGCACTTAGGTCCCTCAGCAGGCAGGGATCGAGAGCTAGCTTCATGGCGACCGCTTTCGGTAACTCAGAAACGATAATTTTCCGGGCCCGTCGGACCGGTATCTAATAATAACTCAGAGCCGGGATAGGAGCAGGAAGTAATTGGGCAGTAAAGCGGCGCCGAACAACGCGGCCGCGCAGTGGGACGCGGTCGTGGTGGGCTCGGGAGTGGCCGGCCTGGCGGCCGCGGCCGAGGCGGCCGGCCGCGGCCTGCGCGTTGTCGTGCTCGAGGCCGGGCCCGAGCCTGGCGGCGCCTCGGTGATCAGCCGCGCCGGCTGCTGCCTCGTCGGAACGCCGCTTCAGGAGGCCTGCGGGATCGAGGACACGGTCGAGCTCGCGCTCGACGACTGGCGCCGGGCGGGCGGGGAGTCAGCGGACCTGCGCTGGGCCGCTCGCTACCTGGCCGCGAGCTGCACAGAGGTGTTCGGCTGGTGCGAGGAACTGGGCGTGACGTGGTCGCACCTGCGCCTGGAGGAAGGCAACTCACGGCCGCGATGGCACCTGCCCGCCGGCGGCGGGCCTGCCGTGATCGGGGCGCTGCTGGCCCGATGCCGGTCGCTCAGCGTCGCCATCCGCACGTCGTCGCCGGTGACCCGCATCCTGTGCGCCGGTGGCCGGGCGCTCGGTGTCGAGGCACGTGGCGACGGCGGGCCTTGCCGCATCCTGGCCGATGCGACGCTCATCTGCACCGGCGGGTTCACCAGCAACCGCGCGATGCTTCTGCGGCACGCCCCGTCGCTCGGCGGCATGACCCGCTTTCTGTGCGGCGGAGCGCCAACGGCCCGTGGCCGGGGGCACGCCATGCTGCAGGCGGCAGGCGCCGCGTTCGGGCCCCTCGAATATCTCTGGATGTATCCCGTCGGAACCCCGGATCCGGCCGATCCGTCGGGCGTCCGCGGCCTGGTCGTACGCGACGTCCGCAGCGAGATCTGGGTGAACCGCCGAGGGGAGCGCTTCCACGACGAGGATCTGCGAGGAGGGCTCACCGGAACGCCAGCGCTGCTCGCCCAGCCTGGCCAGACGGCCTGGGGCATCTTCGACGCACGGCAGGCTGCCCGGCTCACGCTGCTCAACGATGCAAGCTACGGCTCGCCGTTCGTGACCTCGGCGGAGGGGCGGGCACGCTTCTGGCGCACCTCGGGTCATGCCTGGCGGGCCGCGAGCATAGCCGGGCTGGCCGCTGCCACGGGACTCCCGCAGGCCGCGCTCTGCGCCAGCGTGGGGAGTTACAACGACTGGATTGGCCCGGGGCTGACCCGCGAGCCCCGTTTCGGGCGGAAGCTGGCCGGCCTCGAGCCCATCAGCGAGCCGCCGTTCTGCGCAGTTCAGTATTTCCCGCTGGTGCAGAAGAACCTGGGCGGGGTCCGCACCGGCGCGGCCGGCCGGGTCCGGCGGGCCGAGGGAGGCGAGATCGCCGGGCTGTACGCGGCGGGAGAGGTCGCCGGGATGGCCGGCGGGTGCATCAACGGGCAGGGCGCCATCGAGGGGACGATGTTCGGCCCCAGCCTGTACTCCGGGCGGGTCGCCGGGCAGGCCGCAGCCGGTGCGGGCGGGCTCCATCTTGACAGTGCAAAAAGCCCAATGGTCCAATGGTCTGACCAATAACAAGGAGAGCAAATGCGCATCGCAGTGACCGGGTCGGCTGGGTTTGTCGGAACGTACGTCATGCGCGAGCTACTGGCGCACGGCCACGAGGCGGTCGGCGTGGACATCCGGCCGCCCGCGCAGGCACCGGCGGACGCTGCCGAATTCAGGCAGGCCGACCTCACCGACCCGGCGAGCCTGCTCCGGGCCTTCGAGGGGTGCGAGGCCATCGTTCATCTCGCGGCGGTACCGGATCCGGGGATCGTGACCCCCGAAGAGCTCTTCCGTGTCAACGTGCTCGGCACGTTCAACGCGCTCGAGGCCGCGGTCGCCACCGGGGTTGGCCGGTTCGTGGCCGCGTCCAGCGAGGGCGCTTTGGGCTTCTCCTTCCGCAAGGTCGACATGCAGCCGCTCTATCTGCCGATCGATGAGGAGCACCCGCTCCGGCCGCAGGATGAATACAGCCTCGGGAAGGTCCTCATCGAGGAGATGTGCCGCAGCTACACGGCCCGCGGCAGCCTGTCCACGGTCAGCCTGCGCACGTGCTACGTCTGGGACAAGTCGCTGGGCGGCTTCGACCGCATCGCCGACCCGGCCGGCGCCTACGGCATGCTGTGGCTCTACGTCCACGCGACCGACGCCGCGCGCGCCTACCGGCTGGCCTGCGAGGTCCCGGATATCGGGAACGAGACGCTGTTCATCGCCGCTCGGGACTGTTTTGCCGAAGCACCGGTCAGCGAGCTGATCGAGCGCTTCCTGCCCGACGTGCCGGTCCGGGCGAAGCTGGGCACTCACAGCTCACTGATCAGCGGAGCACGCGCCAAGTCCGTGCTTGGATTTGAAGCCACCGCCTCATGGCGGGAATTCGCTCCCGCGAACGGCCCAGCCACCTGACCGCGGCTTAAGCAACGAGTGATGCGGAGGCACGTCATGGACGGACGGCCTTGATGGGGCTGAAGATTGGTGTCCTTGTCCCGCCGCGTCTGCCAGCGGAACACCTGGTCGGCTATGCACAGAAGGCCGAACAGCTTGGATTCCCCGAGGTGTGGGTGGCGGAGGACTGCTTCCTGCACGGCGCGTTCACGCAGGCGGCAACGATCCTGGCGTCGACTACGTCACTGCACGTGGGCCTGGGGATTATCCCGGCCGCAGCGCGCAACGTGGCCTTCGCCGCGATGGAGGTCGCTACCCTGGCGGGGCTGCACCCGGGCCGGCTGACGGTGGGCGTAGGGCATGGCATGCCGGGCTGGCTTGATCAAGTCGGAGCCCGGCCGTCGAGCCTGCTCACGCTGCTGGAGGAGTACATCCAGACTCTGCGGTGGCTGCTCCATGGGCAGCGCGTGGACTTCAGCGGCCGCTACATTCAGCTCAATGGCGTGCAGCTTTCCCATGCGCCGTCCGTGGTGCCCCCGGTCTTCGCGGGTGTGCGGGGACCTCGGTCGCTGCGGCTGTCCGGCAGAGTCGCGCAGGGAACCATTCTCGCTGAGCCGGTAACGCCCGAATACCTGTCGATGGTCGTTGAGCAGACGGCCTCGCCGGGTCACGAGATCGTCGCGTACAACATCGCGTCCGTCGACGATGACCCGGGAGTCGCCCGAGCCCAGGTGCGCGGTGCCCTGGCGGTGGTCGGGGAACCAGACTGGCAGCCGCATGTGGCCGTGCTCGATTTCGCCTCGGAGCTGGCCGAGCTTCGCCGGGAAACCGGATCGGCGGCGGCCCTGGCAGCCGCCCTGCCCGACGGCTGGATCGACCGTCTCGCCATCGTGGGAGATCCAGCCCGGGCCCGGGAACAGCTGGCCGTCTTGCACGATGGGGGCGCTGGCCACGCGGTGCTCATTCCCGCCTACCCCGACGTCAACGCCGGCCTGAGCTCACTCGCCAGACTGCTCACGTAGGGCGGGTCACGCCTCCCGCCGCGCACAGGCCCAGATAGCAGTTAACATGAGCCGATCGTGCTTGCGCCCCTCACCAGTCAGCTGGCGAGCACGATCCGCAGGCCAGGGCGCTTCACCGCAGGAGTGCCATGGCTGAAAACATCCTTGCAGCAGCCGCATCGTCATGGGCGGTGCTGATGGGCGTCGCACCACTGCTGCAGATCCGTCGCATGCTGCGCGAGCACTCTTCCGGGCAGATATCGGTGGGCTATTTCACGATCTTGCTCATCGGATTCTTGCTGTGGATCGCTTACGGGGCGTCGGCCCGGATCATGGCGCTGGTGATCCCCAACATCGTCTCCCTGCTCGTCGGGACGGCCGTGATCATCGTTACCCTTCGCCTCCGCCGCCAGCCTGCCTGGAAGGGCGAGCGACAGGGCGAACGCGGCCACAGCAGTAACGAGTAGCCCGTCCGGTAACGATTCACCCTCACGTCACCCCTATGTGGGCAAAAGATGGCTGCGCGGCCGGCGGAAGCTACGCACCCAGCATCGAGGGTCCCTACCAGGCGTTCGTGGTCAGAGAGAAGAACGGCTCGTGGGGCAACGCGATCGAGGTGCCCGGATCGGCGGCGCTGAACACCGGCGGATCTGCGCAGGTCACGTCCGTGTCGTGTGCCTCGGCGCGCTACTGCGCGGCAGGCGGGTACTACATGACCAGCTCCGACGACGATGAGGCCTTCGTAGTCAGCCGGACCTAGCCACCCGCACCACGCCGCGGCGCTGCGCAAACAGCCGCGGCTCACTCAAACGCGGACGTGGCACCTGCCCCGTGCCGCAGGATCTCGGGCTTGTCCTGGGAGTAGTCAATGACCGTTGTCGGCTCGGTGCCGCAGTCGCCGCAGTCGATCACCGCATCCACGGCGTGGCCGAGCTGGTCGGCGATCTGCCACCCCTGGGTCATCGGCTCGTCCTCGCCCGGCAGCAGCAGGGTGCTCGATACGAGCGGCTCACCGAGTTCGGCGAGCAGCTCCTGGGTCACCACATGCCGCGGGATCCGCACCCCGACGGTCTTCTTCCCCCGGTGCTGCAACCGCCGCGGTACCTCCTTGGTCGCGGGCAGGATGAACGTGTAACTGCCCGGGGTCGCTGCCTTGACGGCCTTGAACACCGGGTTGTCGACTTGCACGAACTGGCCGAGCTGCGCGAAGTCCTGGCACACCAGCGTCAGGTGGTGCCGGTCATCGAGCTGGCGGATCGATCTGATCCGCCTGATGCCGTCCCCGTTGCCGAGCTGGCAGCCCAGCGCGTAGCAGGAGTCCGTCGGGTAAGCGATCACGCCGCCCGCGCGGACGATGTCGGCGACCTGGACGATCGCGCGCCGTTGCGGGCTGGCCGGATGGATGTCGAAGTACCTGGCCATGAGAGGAGCCTAAGGGTCATCGATCCGCACCGGCCGCCCTCCCGCACGGCTCAGTCAGGAAAGTCGATCAGGCAGAGACCAGGTCACACACGAAGATGAGGGTCTCGCCCGGCGCGATTGCGTTCCCGGCGCCGCGGTCCCCGTAGGCCAGGCCCGGAGGAATGATCAGCTGACGGCGGCCGCCGACCTTCATGCCTTGCAAGCCCTGGTCCCAGCCGGCGATGACCCTCCCAGCGCCGAGCTGGAAGGACAGAGGCTCGCCCCGGTCCCAGCTCGCGTCGAATTGCTCACCGGTGGAGTGGGCGACCCCGACGTAGTGAACCGTGACCCGGTCACCCGCGCTGGCCACGGGACCATCGCCCTCCCAGATGTCGGTGATCTCCAGTTCGGCTGGCGGCTCGCCGCCGGGAAAGTCGACCTCTGGCTTTTCGACGCTCATGCTGCCCTTCCCCTAGTCCTGCGACCCCGTCCCAGCATCCCCATCGGAGCCGGGCCAAACCCATACGCTACCTCTGCTCGTTCGGTAACCCGCACCGGCTAGAGGACTGGGCTCGTTCCACCGTCGAGGTTGATGGCCGAGCCGGTCACGTAGGAAGAGCGATCCGACAGGAGATAGGCCGCCAGGTCGGCGAACTCCCCCGGCCTGCCCACCCTGCCCAGCGGGATGCCGGTACTGCGGGCCATCTGACGGTAGAACTCGTCCTCGGACTGACCTGCTGCCTCAGCGCGCCGCCGCCACTGGCCACTGGCCACCAGGCCGATGAGCACGGCGTTGACCCGGATACCGTGTCCGCCGAGATCCTTCGACGCCGCCTTGGTGATGGCCAGGCCGGCCGCACGGGAGGCAGTCGTCGGCAACGACCCAGCACCAGCGGCCTTGGCGCCCACGTTGAGCACGTTGACGATGGCTCCGCCTCCGGCCGCGATCAGGTGCGGCACAGCCAGGCGGATGCAGCGAGCCGCGGCAAGAACCTTGAGGTTGAGATCGGCGATCCACTCGTCGTCGGAGACCTGATCGATCCGTCCTGCGGCGCTCTTGCCCGCATTGTTCACCAGGCCGTCCAGGCGGCCCCACCGGGCGATGGCCGCATCGACGAACCGTTCCAGGTCAGCCGGATTGGTGACATCGGCCTGCACCACAAGCGCATCACCCCCGGCGTCCCGCAGCCGTTGCCCGGTGGCGGCCAGCCGATCGGGGTCCCGCCCGCAGACCGCGACCCGCGACCCTTCTTCGACGAGCCGATCCGCCAGCGCCGCTCCCAGCCCATCGGTCCCGCCGGTGATCAGCACGACCTTTCCCGTCAGGTGCAAATCCATTGGCCTATTGTGGCCCAGCGCTGAGCTGCTGGACCGCGAGATGCGCGGCGGTTATCCCAGCCTCGGCCAGCAGTCCGGGTGCGGCGGACTGATCCGTGGCAACCGCAAGGGTGCCGCTGCGGCTGATGGCGGGGCGGTCGCGCCACGTTGTTCCGGGCAGGTCGATGGCCCCGGTGCAGTTCGTGCGCAGGCAACTGCGCTGCCATCGCACCGCGGCTCGCCAGCCGGGCCACGACTGGTCGAGAAGATGGTGCACGCGGCGTTCGGCGTCGGCCTTCCGCTCGCGGGGAGAGCACGCGGCGGCGATCTGGATCAGCTCATGCCCAGGCGGGGCAACGGTGTGGTCGGCGGCGCTGTAGCGAGCGGCGTAGATCCGGTCATCTAGGTCCATCACCCGGAACCAGCCCGGGACGATGCCGGCGTCGGCACGCAAGCCCAGGTCGAACGTTGCCACGCGGGCGCTGGGCCAGGTCAGCGACCTGTCACCGGTGAGCTGGCGCGCCGTGGCGAGGCTGGTCGCCAGGATCGTCTGGCCCGTGGGCAGTGCGGCCGCCCGTGTCCCCGTGCGTATCTGCACCCCGATGCTGACGGCCCGGTCGGCGAGCAGACCAACCATGGTGGACCATCCGCCGACCACGTACCGCGCGCCGCCGGACAGCGCCCGCCCAAGGCACTCGCGGGCGAACGCGGCCGAAAGCCGGCCGGGGTCGTGGTCGAAGGTGGCGATGAACATCAATCCGACGATCGCCTCAGCCGAGCTCTTGCTGAGGTACCGGAGCAGCCATAGCCGGAACGGGTCGTCCGCCGCCGCCTCGGCGGGCAGCGCGGCGATGGCCGCGCTGAGCTCGGCTGGCCACGGGCCGAGCTGGCCTCCGGCCCGGACAAGGTTGGCATGCCGCGGCGCCTCCACGATGGGCGGCGTGAGGCCCCGGCTCTCCAGCCACGCCCACCACGGCCCGTCCACGTAGAGCGCATGCGGCCCGGCGTTGGCCCGGAACGGACCCGACAGCGAGCGGGCACGCCCGCCTGGCCGGGAATGCGCCTCGGCGACGACGACGCGCCGGCCTCGCTCGGCTGCCTCGATCGCGGCGGTAAGCCCGGTAACGCCCGCGCCGACAACGGTCAGGTCTGGTTCCACGGGACAGGCCTCCTCTTTATGGCGTCCTGACAGAAAAGTGGGGGGAGGCCCCGGGAAGGTTCCCGGTAATCTCGCTGCTGTGGACCCAGCGAAGGTCGCGGCTGCTCAGCAGGGAGACGCGCTCGCGCTGGACCAGCTTCTCGACGAGCTGGCGCCGTACGTCCGCCGGTTGTGCGCGCGGATTGCCCCGGCGGCGGCCGATGACGCGACGCAGGAGGCCCTGCTGGCCATATTCCGTGGCCTGCCCTCGCTGCACGCCCCCGAGGCGATCATGGCCTGGGTACGGTCGGTCACCGTGCGGACGGCGATGCGCCTCGTTCGCGAGCCGGACCAGGAAATCGCCGCGGGCCCAGCGCCCGCCGACGGCTATGTCCCCTCCTTCGAGGGACTGGCGGACATCGACGATGCCCTGGCGCGACTGCCGCCGTCGCAGCGCGCGGTGCTGGTCTTGCGTACCCGGGAAGGTCTCAGCGAGCAGGAGATCGCCACCGCCCTGGGGATCCCGGCGGGGACCGTGAAATCTCGTTTGCACCGGGCCAGGGCCGCGTTCCGGGAGATGTGGGAATCGTGAACAATCCCGTGGTGTCCCCCGACATCGACCCGATCGACCGCCTTACCATCCTCGCGGCCGCCCTGCCGGGTGCCGTGGTCCGGCAGCGGCAAATCACCGCCCCCTTCGACGCCGTGTGGCGGGTCGTAGCAGACCTGGAACAGGCGACCCCCCGCTACGAACCCAGCGTCGCGCACGTGCGGGTCATCGAACGGCACGGTGAGCTCCTGCGCGTGCTGGTGGAAGACACCGCCGGCCGCGAGGAAGCGATGGACGCGAAGCTTCGGCCGGGCTGGTGCCTCATGCAGTCGGCGACGGTCGTCGTCGCCTTCGCCGCCCGGCCCATGGGCAGCCAGACCCTGCTGGCCCATCTCGAACACCGGCGCGTTCCGGCCCCCGTGCCCAGCCAGAGCGGGTCACACCACCGCCGCGCGGCCGAAGCGAAAATCGATCAGGAGCTCCAGACCATCGAAAGACTCGCCACCCAGGGCCGGCCGTAGGCGGCCCGGCGCCGGCACGCGCTCAGCCGGGCGGACCGCCTTAGGATGGGGCGGTGATCACGCGGCAGGAATGCGCGGCCATGGTGGTGGGCGGTCCGACGACCGTTCTGGACCTCGGTGGCCTGCGGATCGTCAGCGATCCCACTTTTGACGCCCCCGGCCCGCATGGCTACCTCACCAAGACCGCGGGCCCGGCGGTGGCCGAGGACCAGCTCGGGCCGGTGGACCTGGTGCTGGTCAGCCACGACAACCACGCCGACAACCTGGACGACCGCGGCCGGGCCCTGACCCTCGCCGCCCCGCTGGTGCTGACCACACGCAGCGGAGCCGGGCGCCTCGGCCAGCCCGCCGTCGGGCTGTCCCCGTGGACCAGCCATTCCGTGCCACGTCCCGATGGCGGCGAGCTGACCGTGACCGCCGTCCCCGCCGTGCACGGGCCCGAGGATGGAGAACGCGACGCCGACGGCTTCGTCAACTGCGAGGTCATCGGCTTCATCCTGTCCGGACACGACCTGCCCACCATCTACGTCAGCGGGGACAACGCCTCCATCCAGACCGTCGCCGAGATCGCCCGCCGCGGCCCGGCCATCGACGCGACCATCTTGCACGCCGGCGCCGCCCGCGTCGCGAGCAAGTTCCAGAATCGCGCGCTGAGCCTGGACAGCATCCGCGCGGCGGCCGCGGCAGCGGTGTTCGGGCCCGCCGCGGTGATCCCGGCCCACTACGACGGCTGGGCCCACTTCAGCGAGGGACGCGACGATCTCGCCAGGGCCTTCGGTGACGCCGGGCTGTCCGCGCAGCTTCGCCTCAGCGATCACGGAACCTGGATTCCGCTCAGGCACCTGTAAGGCAGGAGGGTGGCCAGCGGTGGATGGCTGGTGCTCGGTGGAGGAGCTGATCCGACTCGGGTTTGCCCGATCGCCCGTGGTGATGGCGAACGAGGCACACAACGGCATGACCCGCTGTGTGCGTACCCGCGAAGTCGGAGTGCGCATGATTCAGGCGGCCCACCAGGCGGGGGTCAGGCGGCTGGCGATGGAGGCGCTGCCCTCGCCCGCGAACCACGCACCCGAACCCATCCTGGACATGCCATCCAGAGATCCTGGCTATCTCGCCGAGCCGGACATGCGCAGGCTCATCACCACGGCGCTGGAACTGGGCTGGAGTCTGTGGGCCTACGAGGCCAGGATCGAGTTCCGTAAAGATAAGGCGGAGCTGCTCAGCCTTGAGTTCACCAACTGGCGCGAACGCGAGCAGGCCAAGAACCTGTGCCAGATCGTCGCGGCGGCACCCGAAGATCCGCTCCTTGTCTGGTGCGGGAATGGACACGCGTCGAGGGAGGGAGGAGACGGGTGGATCCCGATGGGCTACTACTTCGCTGCCACCTCGGGCATCCAGCAGTTCGTCATCGACCAGACCGTAACCGTCGACTTCACCGGAAAGGGTCCCGATCCGTGGGTGCGCGATCTGCTCACCGAGCTGAGCGGCACCTTGGCAGCGTACGGCGGCAGTGCCGGCATCCTTCGTGAGCAGGCACCCGCGCCGCTGGACTCCGCGCCCGGAGTAGATGCAGTAGTCGTCTCGACCGAGAACGAACTAACGTAGACGTCCTTTACCTGGTCGAATTATTCTTTCTGGCCGCGCCATTTAGCGCCGCTGAGGCGTGGTGTCTTTCTCGGGCTGATGAGCTGCCCCATGATGACATTCGCTGGGACCCGTAAATGAAGGGCCGTCGCTCTTAACGAAAAGGGCAAAATGGCAAGAAAACCCGGTATTGGATGGCGATGGCGCATCAACGCCGCTGGCCTGGCCTCGGCCACCGTCGTCGCGCTCGCGCTCTCGGCGTGCTCGTCTCCGTCGCCCGCCGCAAAAGCCGAGCAGTCAACCACCGTGGTAGCCCAATCCCCGCAAGCGTCCGGCATAGCCGCGATCGTCCGCAAGGCGATGACGACCTATCATCTGCGGGCGGTCATCGTCCGGGTCACCAAGGGCAACCAGGTCGTGACCACACAGGCGTTCGGGCCGTCGACTGACCGGGGAGCCGGCCACCCCGGCCATGCATTTCCGCAACGGCGCCGTCGCGTTCGCCTACGTGGCCACGTTGCTCATGGAGTACGTGGACGAGCACAAGGTCAGCCTGAACGACACGGTTAACCGGTGGGATCCGACGTTGCCCGAAGCCAACAAGGTCACGCTCAAAATGCTCGCCAACCAGACCACCGGGTATCCCGATTTTGAGACCGACCCGGCCTGGACGGCGGCCTTCAACGCCAACCCGTTCCAGATCTTCACCTACCAGCAGCGGCTCAAATATCCTTCACCGGCCGATGCAGTTCAAACCGGGAACGAACTGGAGTTACGCGCACACCAACTTCATGATCCTCGGGCACATCCTGTCCATCATCGGGAAGAAGCCGCTGGCGACGCTGCTGCAGGAGAAGGTCCTCGGGCCCATGGGCCTGACCAACACCACCAGTTCCGAGACGTCCACCATTCCCGAGCCCGTGCTGCACTCGTACAGTTCCGAACGGAAAGAGGCGCTCCATATCCCGTCGAAGGTCAACTTCTACGAGGAAGCGACGTACTGGAACGCCGACTGGGGGACGCCGGTCGGGGCGAACCAGACCACGAACATCTACGACATGACCAAGACGGCGGTAGCCGTCGGCACCGGCCAGCTGCTGTCCAGATCGAGCTATCACGCGATGACCGACCCCAACCTGCTCGGCTTCGGGCACGAGCAGTCGCAACTGCGCGCCCAGCTGCTTCAAGCAGATACCCGCCTACAACTTCGGGCTGGGCGTGGTGCGGTCCGGATCGTGGATCCTGCAGAACCCGCTGGTGAGCGGCTACAGCGCCACGGAGGCGTACCTTCCCTCGCAGAAGATCGCCATCGCCGTGGCGACGACCTTCGATGCCGTGCGTTCAACTCCGAGGGGTGGAGCCCAACGCGAGCGACACAATCTTCCGGCTGATTGGCGCCTACGTGGCGCCGAGCGACGCGCCACCCCTGGCCAAGTAAGGGACGTCGGGTTCGACTCGGCCGTAGCGCCGCGATCTCCAGCTCGTCGATCCTCCGTAGCCTGGGCCATGACCGGCAGGAAGATGCCCGCGGCGCACGGCGCCGCATCCATCGCTAAGGAGATATCCGTGGAATTTCCGGCAAGGCAGCCGACCGCAAAGGGTCCGGCCGAGTGGTTCACCGGAGACGTCTGGATCGACGCGATCGCCCGTGGCGAAGAGCTCGCGGGTGCGGGTAGCGGCACACGCCGCCGCCGCACCGGTGGCACTCCCACGCTGTTGGGCAGACTGAGTCACGGAGGGGACGGGCCTGGTGAGTCCCGCGGCGGCGCCATCGAGGAGATCCGCGCCGGTGATGTCGTGACACACCGCCCGGTGAATGGCACTGGCACGGTGCCGCACCCGGCCGCTTCATGGCCCACCTGTCCATCACCGAGGCCACCGGGGACCACCGGCCCGAGGCGGACTGGGGCGAGCACGTCACCGACGACGAGTACGGCAGCCGCTGACGCAGGGATGGCGGCAAGATGACGGTCGCGCGGGCCGCCCTGCTGCTTGGCGCCGGGGCGCTGGCCGGGATCGTGGGATCCGCGGGCGGCACCGCCTCGCTGATCTCCTACCCCGCGCTGCTGGCGGTCGGCCTGGCGCCGCTGCCGGCCAACATCACCAACGCCGTCGCGTTCGTGGCCGCCTGGCCGGGCTCGGCGCTCGGCTCGAGGCCCGAACTGCGCGGGCAGGGGCGATGGCTGCTGCGGTGGGCGCCGCTCACCGCCGCGGGCAGTGCCGCCGGCGCCGGGCTGCTGCTGGTCACCCCCGCCGCGGCCTTCGACCGGGTGGTGCCGTTCCTGCTCGCGTTCGCCGCGCTCGCCCTGCTGCTGCAGCCGCTGGCCACGGCATGGCTCGCCCGCCGCCCGGCCAGCGGCGGGCGCCGCCTGCTGCTGCCCGGCGGGCTGCTGGCGTCGGCCGCCTACGACGGCTACTGGGGCGCCGGGGCGGGCGTGATGACCCTGGCCCTGCTCATGATCGCCACCGGGCAGCAGCCCGCCCAGTGCAACGCGCTCAAGAACATGCTGCTCGGCATCGCGGACGTCTCCTGCTGCATCGTGTTCATCGCGTGCTGGCGCGTCGACTGGGCAGCCGCAGCGCCGATGGCCGCCGGCTTCCTGGTCGGCAGCATGATCGGGCCGGCCCTGACCAGGCGGATGCCAGGCAACGTGCTGCGCGTCCTCGCCGCGCTCGCCGGGCTTGCCCTTGCCGTCCGACTCTGGGTGGGAAGCTGACACCGGCGCGCCTCCGGTTTGAAGTCCATGCCGGGTGGCAGTGTTGACCCATGCACGCAGTCGGTGACACCCGCCTCCGCCGCGCACCCGCCCACTTGCCGGTCGAGAACGGAACCGCAGACGGGAAGACCAGGATCAGCTGCGCTGCCCCCAGGTGCGCGGCATGGAATCCGCGGCCCTTCGAGTCACGCCGTGAGGCGCAGTTCTGGTACGACAGACACATCGCGCAGCCGCTGATCCACCAGCTGTGACGGCGAGCCCGCCGTCCTGATCGGCCGCTACGTCTCTAGGTGGTCGATGTCTGCCGACGGCAGGTCCTGCACCTGCTGCTTGTCGATGGTGAGCCGGATGACGTCCCCGACCCTGGTGATGGAGCCGATCGGAATCGCCACCTCTTTGCGGCCCCACAGGTGCCCCTCCTCGAGCAGCACGTGCGTCACGTGACGGCTGCTCGGGTCGATGACGAGGCCCTGGATCTTCCCGATTTCGCCGTCGGTGGCGAAGACCGGCTCGCCGCGCCGAACGTCCACCTCTCCCATGGGACGCTGTCGTGGGTCGCGGCGCTTGCCTGTGGTTCGGGCGGAAGCTGGCCAAGGCCAAGACCGGGAAGCGCGCGCTGCCGCCGAGCGTGCCCAGCGCGGGGTTGTAGATCTGGTCATAGCCGCCGTCGCCGGGCAGCAGGTCCGTTTCTTCGGCCGAATCGAGCTTGCCGAACTCGGCCCTGGTCACGCGGAGCCTGATCTCGCCTGCCGTGTCATCGACAAGGTCAATGGGGACGAGCCGTCCCCTCTCGCCGGATGCTTCGACCCGATCACCAGATGGGTGACCGCCTGCGTTTCGGGATCGACGATCAGCCGGGTGAGCTCCCCGCACGGCCCGTCACTGCAGCTGGCGTTGGCTCCAATCGAGAACTCGGTCATGTCTGCCCGCCTTCCGCCAGGCTCACTCCCGCCATGCAACACCGAACCACATGCGGTGCCGTTGTCAAGGTCGCCGGATCGACCCTCCGCGCGGGATAGGTGTCGCGGTAGCGACACCAGATCCGTGCAGTCGCCCGAAAGCGGACCGGTTACCTGGTGGCGGCTGCGAGCGCGGCGCGGATGGTGTCCTCGCTGGCGGGCGTGCCCTTCTCCAGCGAGAACGGGCCGTAGGGCGCACCGTAGACGGGTGTGCCTGGCTCCTGGCGCCAGCTATCAGCGAGCGATCCCGCATCGACCGTGCCGTAGCCGATCGAGTCGAGGAACGCGGTGACGGCCTGCTTGGCGGCCGGGTCGTCACCGGCGATGGGCAGGAACGTGCGGTCGGCCGCCCCGGCCGGGCGGGCCAGCGAGAGCAGGTGCCGGTAGAAGATGTTGTTGAACGCCTTCACGACGTGCGATCCCGGCAGATGGCGCTGCAGCAGCCCGCTGCTGGTGACCGCGCCGCTGTCCAGCTCGGTGATCTGCCCGTCGCGCTGCGGGTAGTAGTTGTCGGCGTCGATGACGGCCTTGCCCGCCAGCGGGCCGCCGGGCCGCCGGGAGCTGGGATACGCGCGCAACGGGATCGCGACCACGACGATGTCTCCGGCGGCGCTGGCGCCGTCCGGCCGGGCCAGCGGTCCCAGCTCGTGTGCCAGCTCCTCCAGTGTTTCGGGGCCGCGCGAGTTGCTGAGCACGACCTGGTGCCCGGCCGCGACGCTGAGCCGGGCCACCGTGCCGCCGATCATTCCGCTGCCGATAAATCCCACCGTTGTCATGCAGGCCGCAACCGCGGCCTGCCGGCGATCATTCCGGCCAGACCGGTAGCGTTTTGCGGCATGGACGAACGCGTGGAACGATCCGGCTTGCTCTATGAACGTGCGCTGTTCGAGGGGGATACCGGAGCGCTGGCAGCGGCGGACCGGGAACTCGACGCCGTTGAGGCCGATCTCGCGCTGGCCCGCGGCCGGGTCATTCACGGCCGTTTTCTGCAGCAACGCGAAGAGGACCCCGGCCTGGCGCGCGAGGATCCGGACGAGCTGGCGCTGTTCGAGCGCGCGGCAGAGCTGTACCGGGCACTCGGCGACGCCCGCGGCGAGGGCGAAGCGCTGTTCTGGGTCGGCTGCTTCCACCAGCTTGTCAGGCGCGACAACGCCGTCGCGGTGCCCGTTTTGCAGCAGTCCCTCGAGCTGGCGACGCGGACCGACGACAAGGGGACGATGGCAGAGGACCTGCGCCATCTCGGCATCGCCGATCACCGAGCCGGACGGATGGACACCGCGCGAAAGTACCTGGAGGAGTCGTCGCGGCTGTGGCGGGAGATCGGCCGGCTGCCCGGCGTCGCGCTGAACCTGGTCGGGCTGACCTACATCGCCGCAGCGCAGGGGCGCCGCGACGACGCGATGGCGCTTATCGAGGAAGCGCGCGCGATCGCCGAGGCCAGCGGGGCGCACGGCATCATGCGTCATATCGAGGTCGCCCGCTCCCAGCTGTAGCCAGGGCGTAGCGAGAGGGGTGCCGATGCCGGAAGTCAGGCAGGCAGGTCCTGCCGACGCGGACGTGATCGCGGGACTCGCGGCTGAGCTGGCGCAGTCGTTCGCGTTCTGCAGGGCCGATTTCGACGTGAGCTACCCAGCATTGCTCGCCGAGCGAAACGCCTGTGTCCTCGTTGCCGTGCAGGACGGTGACTGCATGGGCTACCTGCTCGGCTTCTGGCACCTCACGTTCTTCGCGAACGGCCCAGTCGGCTGGGTCGAAGAGGTCATGGTCCGCCGTGAGCATCGCGGCCGCGGTATCGGCCGTGACCTGATGGGCGCGTTCGAGAGGTGGGCTGCTGCTCGCGAATGCTCGATGGTCGCGCTCGCGACGCGGCGGGCAGCGCCGTTCTATCTCGCGCTCGGCTATGAAGAGTCGGCCGCCTATCTGCGCAAGGTGTCAGCCGGGAGGCGGCGCGGTAGGCCGGTGCGGCGCCGGGATGCTCGCGGCGAGACCGTCCAGGACCAGTTCCAGCCCACGTGTGAACCTTCATCAACGCCGCTGTGTGGCAGGTTCGCGTCGGTGATGATCCGGTTGAACGCCGGGTACTTGCCGCTGTCTATCAGCGTCGCGATATACGGCGCCATCCGCGCCTGCCACTGCTGGGTGTTCAGTCCGGTGCGGCGTTGCGCTTCCTGTTCGGCGAGTTCGGCGATGGCCTCGCCGCGGACGAAGGCCAGCAGCGTACTGACGAGGACCAGCATCTGGTCGATGTCCAGCTCCAGGCCGTCGAGCATGCCGAACCCCTGCTCCAGGTTCCGCAGGCTGTTCGGCCCGAATGCGGGCCGTCCGGCCTCGAGCGAGGCCAGCCAGGGGTGGCGCAGCAGCCTGTCGCGTTGCATCCAGGCCACCGCCCGCAGTCCGGCCCGCCAGTCCCCGGCCGGCGCGGCCGGAAAGACCACCTCGCCTTCCGTCGCGTCGATCATGAGGTCCAGCAGGTGGTCCTTGGTGGGCACGTACCGGTAGAGGGTCATCGTGCCGCTGCCGACCTCGGCCGCGACCCGGCGCATGGTCACGGCGTCAAGCCCTTCTGCGTCGGCGATCCTGATGGCCGCCGCCGTGATCTGCTCCCTGCTGTGCGTCGGCTTCGGGCCCCCGGCCCGGCCGGTCCGGCAGCATCCACACCACCGGCGGGATCTCTCCATCGCGCGCCGGTTCCGCCGAGTTCGCCATTCGACCTCGCTTCAGTTGCGTACATCGTACCTAGTTTGCTAAGGTCCACAAATAATTGCGTACAACGTACCTAGTTCATGAAGGCAGGAGGGGTGGGTTCGTGGGGCAGGAGGGGTGGGTTAGTGGGGGCAGGAGGGGTGGGTTCGTGGGGCAGGAGGGGTGATTGGTGGGGGGCAGGAGTGACGGATTCGTTCGGGCCGGAAGGGACGGCACATGGTTGAGATGAGTGACGACGTCGTCGTCGCGGAGGGTCTGCGCAAGCGGTTCAAGCACACCGAGGCGCTGCGCGGGCTGGACCTGACGGTGGCCGCCGGCACGGTGTGCGGGCTGCTGGGGCCGAACGGCGCGGGCAAGACAACCGCGGTCCGGATCCTGGCCACGCTGACCCGGCCGGATTCCGGCCGGGCGCGCGTCGCCGGTTATGACGTGGTGCGCGATGCGGCACGGGTACGCGGGCTGATCGGCCTGGCCGGCCAGCACGCGGCGGTGGACGAGAAGCTCAGCGGCCGGGACAACCTGCGCCTGTTCGGCCGGCTGTATCGCCTGCCCGGCAGGCTGCGCGACGGCGAGCAGATGAGCTGCTGGACCAGTTCAGCCTGGCCGAGGCCGCTGACCGGGTGGTGAAGGGATACTCCGGCGGGATGCGCCGCAAGCTCGACCTGGCCGCCAGCCTGATCGTCGCGCCCCCGGTGCTGTTCATGGACGAGCCGACCACCGGCCTGGACCCGCGCAGCCGCGCCGACATCTGGTCCGGCATCAGTGAGCTGGCCCGCGGCGGCACGACCGTCCTGCTCACGACGCAGTACATGGACGAGGCCGATCAGCTCGCCGGCGCAGATCGCGGTCGTGGATGCCGGCCGTGTGATCGCGTCCGGCACCCCCGGCCAGCTCAAGGCGGCGATCGGCGGGGCGCTGACCGTGGTGGTCGCCGACAGCGCGGCGCTCGCCACCGTCGCGAGCCTGCTGCAGCGGATGACCGGCGCCGACCCGGTGACCGACCCGGACCACCGGCAGGTCAGCGTGGCGGTCGCCAGCGACGCCGTGACGCTCGCCGGCGTGGCGGTCGAGCTCAGCCACGCCGGTGTCGTGGCCGAGGACGTCGCCCTGCGCCGCCCCACCCTGGACGACGTGTTCCTCCGCCTCACCGGCAGCTCGTTGGATGATGCCGGTAACTACGCGGCCCAGGCCGAGACTGCGGGGACTGCGGCATGACGACGGCGATCCTGGCGCCCGCCGCTCCCAGCACCCGCGCCGGCCCGAATCCGCTGGGCGCTGGCCGACGGCCTCACCGTGGTCTGGCGTGACCTGCGGCACCTGAAATACCAGCCCGGCGAGTGGCCGGTGCCCTGATCTTCCCCGCGCTCCTGGTACTGCTGTTCGGCTACGTGTTCGGCAGCGCGATCAGCGTGCCCGGCGGCAACTACCGCGAGTACCTGATGCCGGGGCTGTTCGCGATGACGGCGTTCACCGGCCTGATCGCGACCACCGTGATCGTCGCTGGCGACGCCGCCAAGGGCGTGATGGACCGGTTCCGCTCCATGCCGATGGCCCGGCTTGCGGTGCCGTTCGGGCAGACCGGCGCGGACGCCCTGACCGGAACCCTGGCCCGCCCGGCGCCGCGGGTGCATGGCCGCTGGCCCACCCGGTGATGGCCAGCCTGATGTGGGCGGCGCTGCTGCTGGCGGTGTTCGTGCCGCGGTCGGTGCGCAGGTACGCCACCGCAAGCCGGTGATCAGCTGGTCAGGAAGTCGAGGTGATCAGCTGGCCAGGAAGTCGATGAGGCCGGCGAAATAGGTCTGCTGGTCGTCGTACATGGCCAGGTGGCTGCCGTCCGGGCAGTACAGGTAGCGGCCCTTGGGCAGCCGCCCGGCCATCATCTGCATGTGCTCGGGGTCCATCGTGTCGTGCTGCGCGCCGATCACCAGCGTGGGCACCTCGATCGAGGACAGCTCCTCGGTCCGGTCCCAGCGGGCCAGCTTCGCGTCGGCGCTGATCCCGAGCTCGCTCGGGCCCTGCATGGACACGTAGATCGCGGGGTTGATGTGATCGAACCCGCGCTGCACCGGATCGGGCCACTCGGCCGGCGGCATGCGGAGCACATGGTGCACGTAATGCTGCTCGATCAGCAGTTCCATGTACCGGGGATTCTCGGTGTCGCCGTTGGCCTCGAACGATTTGATCTCGGCCAGCGCCGCCTGGTCCATCCTCGGCATCAGCACCTGCTCGGCGTACGCGTTGTAGGCCGGGACGCTCGCCATCATGTTGGAGATGACCAGGCCGCGCAGGTGCTGCTGGTAGCGGAGGGCGTACTCGATGGCCAGGATCCCGCCCCAGGACTGGCCGTACAGCACGAAGCTGTCCCGGTCCAGCCCGAGCGCGCGGCGGACCTGTTCCACCTCGTCAACGAACCGATCGATCTCCCACAGCGACGGCTCGTCCGGCTGGTCGCTGAAGCCCGAGCCGAGCTGGTCGTAGTAGTAGTACTCGACGCCGGCCCCGGGCAGGTAGCTGTCGCAGGCCTCCAGGTACTCATGGGTCGCGCCTGGCCCGCCGTGCAACAGCAGCACCCGCACGTCCGGGTTGTTGCCGACCCGCTTGACCCACACCCGGTACTCCCCCGTCGGCGTGCTCACCGGGATCCGCCGAGCGCCGCCGCTCAGCACGTCGTCGCGGCCAGAAGAGTCCAGATAGTTGATGACCGGCGGCATGCGCCCTCCTTCCGCCCGCGGGCGATCGCCCGGGATGAGCAAAGACTAGAGGCCGACCTTGCGCGCCTTCCAGACCTCTTCACACGGCCACTGCCGGGCCCACTCGATCGTTGCCAGCGGCCAGCGCGTCGTCGACCCGGCCGCGGGCCGCAGTTCCAGCAGGTCCTCGACCTGGAGGCCGCAGCGGCGCAGCAGCCGGATCATGTCGCCATGGCCGAGGTGGAACTCCACCGAGTCGTCGTCCGGCCATTCGACTCGGTGCATGCCGAAGTACGGCCGCAGCAGCTGGTCGGTCGCTGGCGTGTCATCCTCGTCCGGGCTCGTGAGGATGAGCAGCACGGAGTTGACCAGGAAGATCAGCTCGCCGCCCGGGCGCAGCAGCCGGGCCGCCTCCGGGATCCACGCGTACGGGTCACACCAGATGCTCGCGCCGTACTCAGAGATCGCCAGGTCGAACGTGGCGTCGGGCAGCGGCACCTGCTCGGCGCTGGCGTGGAGGAGCGGGAACCGCAGCCCGAACCGGTCCTGCAGATCGCGGGCGGTCGCCAGCTGCGCTGCGGAGTTGTCCAGGCCGACCGGCCTCGCGCCACGGCGGGCCAGCCAGGCGGAGACGTAGCCGGTGCCGCAGCCCAGCTCGACGCTGTCCCGGCCCGCCAGGTCGGCGGGCAGGACGCCGGCTTCCGCCTCAGGAATCCCCCAGATTCCCCACACCGGCTCGGCCGCGGACCAGTTGCGCACGCCCGGCTCGACGTATTCCTCGGCCCACTGATCCCACATCGAACGGTTGCGCAGCACGTGCTCAGGTGTCTCGGTCACAGCGGCCAGCGTGGCCGCTGCCGGCCGGAGCGTCAATCGGGTATCTCCGCGCCGGTCAGGGCATCGCCGGATCGGCGCGGGGGACAGCCCGAGGGGAAGCCGTGTCCCGCTCGACGGCCTGGACGATCTCGCGGAGGGCCTGGATCTCCGCGGACAGGGCCCGCTCTCCGGCTGGGGTGATGGCGATCCAGGTCCGCTGCCGACGTCCCTCGAACCCCTTCTCGACCGAGATGTAGCCGGAACCTTCCAGAACGCTCAGATTGCGGGAGAGATTGCCGTCCGTGAGGGCCAGCGTGTTGCGGAGAAAAACGAAGTCGACCCGGTTGGCCCCGGCGAGCAGACTCAGGATTCCGAGTCGCGTCCTCTGGTGCACGGCGTTGTCGAGCCGCAGTGAGGGGTGGCTCATGGCGCCTCTGGCCCGTATCGCAACGCGACGCCACCGAGGATCATCACGGTTCCGACGCCGAGCGGGACCGTCCAGCCGGGAGCGGGCGACAGAGCCAGGCCCACACCCACCGCTGCCAAGGCGACGGCGACCACGGCGACAGGCACGCTGCGGGCAAAACGGCTCCAGGCCAGGTAACCGGCGCCCACGGCAATGACCCACACCAGGCCCACGGGCAGGTGCGCGCCGGCCACGAGGACGAGGCAGACCAGCCAGCAGGCGGCGAAGCTGGCCACGCCCAGCACCGACAGCCGCCAGCCCGGCGACTCCATACCGCGGCGGCGCGCATGCCGGGCGCTGCACCGGCCAACCGCTGTGAACGCCACCGGGGCGGCGACGACGAACCACAGGCTGGCGGCCAGCTGCCCGAGCACGCTGACCGGCGCGTCGATGACCGTGACCGCACCGAAGATGAGCAGCGGCGGCCACAGCCCGACGGGCCGCCTGCCCACCCTGCGGAGATCTGCCGCCTGGGCGAGCATCTCCCTGGCCTGGACGGAACCGATCACGCCAGAACTCGGCAACTCTCCCAATGAAACTCCTTTACAAATGAAAGTGTACGCCTTACGGTCGTGCCGTGCGAAGCAGCCTGGGCATGAGTGCCCTATCCGCGTTGATCTGCGCGGCCATCTGGATCATCATCTCGTTCGCGACGGGCGGCACCGTGCTGTTCTCGCTCGGCGGCGGCATCCTGCTCGGCGTCATCGTTTTCATCGTCGGCTACGCGTTCCGGCGGCTGGTCTTCGACCGCCGTAAATCAGTGGGCTAACGGCCCGCGCACCGGGGCCACGCGGCGCCACGGGGCCGCGCCGTGATGGGCCGGGATGCGACCATATGACTGTGGCGGAGTTTGTGGTGAGACCGGCCCGCCCGGCCGACGGACGGGCAACCGCGGAGCTGTTCGCCGCGGTGGCCGAGGAACGCGACGGCATCGCGACCGAGCCGCCGGTCGACATCGACCAGCGTGCCGCGCAGTTCGCGCACAGCGCCGACGCCTCGATCGTCGCTGTCGCCGGCGGCCGGATCATCGGCGGAATCCACGTCGAGGTCAGCCGATTCGGCTTCGGCGAGATCGGGATGGACGTCGATCGCGGCTGGCGCAGTCGCGGGGTGGGCACGGCGCTGGTGCGCGCGGCGATCGACTTCGCCCGCGGCCAGGGCCTGCACAAGCTCTGCCTGGAGGTTTTCCCGCACAACGCGGCGGGGATCGCCCTGTACACCAAGTGCGGCTTTATCGAGGAAGGACGGCGGGTCAAGCAGTACCGGCGGGCGAACGGCGAGCTCTGGGACTCGATCGTGATGGGCCTGCTGCTCTGAGGTTCATCGGTCCCGTTCGCGCCGCATCTGTTCCGCGGCGAGCTCGTCGAGCCGCTGCCACATCGGCGATGCCTCGGCAATCTGCTCGGTCATGAGCTTGACCAGGGCCGCGTCCAGCCCAACGTCCGCCGGGTCCCGTTGCTGGTCCCGACCGGCCCTGTCCTTGAAGGACAGCAACTCGCTGACGAGGCCGGCCAGCCGCGGGTCATCCAGGGCCCAGTCCAGGGCCTGGTCTACGGCCAGGTACAGGCGGCGGAACTCGGGATCGGCCAGGGCCGCCAGCTTCTCCTGTGCCCACGGCGGGATCTGCTCCGGCGACAGAGCCGCCACGACGATCCAGCCGTCGCGCTCGGTCTGGATTGTCCGCTCGCTGACGCCCATCTCGCGGAGCTGATCGAGGATCTCGACGACGTCGGCGGGCAGGAACAGCCGGTCTCCCTCGGTCAGCTCGGCGATGCGGCGGCGGTGCCGGGTGAGCTCGCGGATCCGCTGCTTCAGCGCCGCGTCGATGTCGGTTATCGCGGCGGCGAATTCCGGCGGGTCGGCGCCCAGCAGCTCCTCGATGCGGGCGAGCGGCACACCAGCGTCCGACAGCGTCTTGATCTTGATGAGCTCGACCACGGCCTGCGCGCCGTAGCGACGGTAGCCCGAGGCGTCCCGTTCCGGCTCTTCAAGCAAGCCCAGCCGGTGGTAATGCCGGATCGCGCGCACGGTCACCCCGACGTGCGCTGCGAGCTGGCTTATCGTGAGCTTCGCCATGCCGTCTCCGGAGTCAGGCTGCCGGGCGGCGGTTGTACAGGGCCCGGGCCCAGAAGTATGCCGCCACGGTCAGGCCGGCGCACCAGGCGATCGCGATGATCGCGCTGTCGCCGATCCCGGTCCCGGTGAGCAGGCCCCGCAGCGTGTCGATGATCGAGGTGAACGGCTCGTTCTGGGCGAACCAGCGGACCGGGCCGGACATCGCGGCCGTGGGGATAAAGGCGCTGCTGACGAACGGGACGATCGCCGGGATCAGCGCCAGGCTGTTCGCGCCCGCCGGGGTCTTGGCCAGCAGCCCGAACGCGACGGTCAGCCACGTGAGCGCGAGGGTGAGCAGCGCGAACATCCCAGCCGCCGCGATCCATTCGACGGGCCCGGCCGTGGGCCGGAAGCCGAGCAGCAGCGCCACGCCGATGACGACGACTCCGCTGAGCATCGTCCGGATCAAGCTCCCGGCGACCTGGCCGGTGAGCACCGACGAGCGGGAGATCGCCATGGTGCGGAACCGGTCAATGATGCCCTGGGCCATGTCGTTGCAGACGTTGATCGCCGTCCCCTCGGCCGCGAACCCGACGGTCATCACCAGCATGCCGGGGGCGAGGAAGTTGATATACCTGGCGCCGGGACGCGCGCCGATGCCCGCCGACAAGGCGTGACCGAAGACCCCGGCGTACAGCAGCAGGAAAATGAGCGGCACCAGCATGCCGCTGACCAGCATCGCAGGAGCCTGCAGCGAGTGCCGCGCATCGCGGCGCAGCATCGTCGCCGAATCACGCGCGGCAAGGGAAATGGTGCTCATCGTGCGTTCTCCATTTCCGCGTTGGGGTGGCCGGTGAGGGCGAAGAAAACGTCATCGAGATCGGGAGTGTGCACGGACAGCCCGCCGACCGGCATCGCCTGCTCGTCCAGCCGGCCGAGCAGAGCCTGGAGCGACCGGACGCTGCCGTCGTAGGGGATATGCAGCGTGAGCGCGTCCTCGTCGCGCGATGCGTCGCCGAGGGAGCGGGCAGCCGAGTCCAGCCCGGCCGGGTCGCTGAATTGCAGCCGGATGTGGCCGCCGGGGATCCGCCGCTTCAGCTCGTCCGGAGTCCCCTCCGCGACGATCTGGCCGTGCTCGAGGAGCCCGATGCGATCCGCGAGCTGGTCGGCCTCGGCCAGGTCCTGAGTGGTCATGAAGATCGTGATCCCGCGGCCGACCAGGTCGCGGATGATCTGCCACATGGTGCGGCGGCCCCGTGGGTCCAGGCCGGTGGTCGGCTCGTCAAGGAAGATGATCCGGACGTCGCCGACCAGCGTCATCGCCAGGTCGAGCCGGCGGCGCATGCCGCCGGAGTAGGTCGCGGCCAGCTTCCCGGCCGCCTCGGTGAGGTCGAACCGCTCGAGCAGCTCGTCCGCGCGCCAGTGGCCTTCGGCCTTGCCCAGGTGGTGCAGGTCAGCCATGAGGAGCAGGTTCTGCCGGGCGGTGAGCAGGTTGTCCACGGCGGAGAACTGACCGGTGACGCCGATCGCGGCCCGGACGAGCTGAGCCTGCGTGCGCAGATCGTGGCCGGCCACGCGGACGGTGCCCGCGTCAGCGGGAAGCAAGGTGGACAAGATCCGGACGGTTGTGGTCTTGCCGGAGCCGTTCGGGCCGAGCAGCGCGAAGACCGTGCCCTCGGCGACGTTCAGGTCGACGCCGTCGAGCACCAGATGATCGCCGTAGGACTTCCGCAGCCCGGTGGCGACCACGGCGGATCGGATGGTGCCGGGAGCCAAATTCGTGGTCATTGGCCCATGCTGCAACCCTGACCCAGCGTCAAGGTCAAGCCTGACTTCCAGCGACCCAATGCCGCCTACTTGGGGACTCGTCGACGACGGAAACTACCGAGCGGGCGGGGTGTTCCATGATCCAGGAGCCTTTCGCGCAGCATCTGCACCAAACGCTCCTGGATCATGAAAACCGTCATCGTCCCGGACGACACGCCGCAGCCGGGCGACACTCTGGACGCAGCGATCCAGTTCTACCGGGCCACGTGGGAGAGCGGATGGCGTCGCGTTCAAGGCAGTCAGCCTGGATGAGCCGTGCAGACGGCCGGACTGGCCGGTGATCCTTTCCTTCCGCTTCGCCACGAGGACTAGCATGCGGCCATGAACGGCAAGGTATGCGTGGTGACCGGGGCAACGTCCGGGATCGGCAAGGCGGCCGCAACCGCCCTGGCTAAGCAGGGCGCTCAGGTGGTGCTCGTCGGTCGCGACCGCGGCCGGAGCGAGGCGACGGCCGCGGAGCTGGCCAAGGTGGCGGCGTCGCCGCCGCAGGTCGAGATCGCCGACCTCTCCTCCATGGCGCAGGTGCGCACGCTCGCGGACCGGCTGAACGCGATGGACCGCATCGACGTGCTGATCAACAACGCGGGATTCGTGGCTGGCCGGCGCGGGACGACCGACGACGGCTTCGAGGAGGTATTCGCGGTCAACCACCTCGCGCCGTTCCTGCTGACGAACCTGCTGCTGGGCAAGCTGACCGCATCGGCGCCGGCCCGGGTGATCACCGTGACCTCCGACGCGCATACAGCGGCCAAGCTCGATCTCGATGACCTGCAGCTCGAACGCGGGTGGGACAGCTGGCGCTCGTACTCCAACAGCAAGCTGGCCAACATCCTGTTCACCCGGGAGCTGGCTCGGCGGACCGCTGGGACCGGGGTGACCGCGAACTGCGCCCACCCAGGAGTGGTGCGGAGCGGGTTCGGGCGCGATGCCACCCCGCTGCTGCGGATCGGCCTGGTGTTCGCGCGGCCGTTCCTGCTGTCGCCCGAGCGCGGGGCCAGCACGGTTGTGTACCTGGCCACGTCCCCGGACGTGGCGGACGCGACCGGCGGCTACTACGTGAAGAGCCAGTTGCGTGAGCCATCCAAGGCGGCACAGGACGAGACAACAGCGCGACGGCTGTGGGAGCTCAGCGAGGAATTGACCGGCCTGACCCCGGCCCGGCCCGCCGGGACCTGACGGCCGACGTGGTGTTCCCCACCCTCGCGCGATTACCGCCGACGCGCCTGGATCTGGACCTGTCGCTGCGTCGGAAGTGCAGTCTGGTCTCGCGGCGGTTGCAGCGGCGTCTTCGCTGGGGACTCGCCCACGTGGCAGTCGAGAGCTTGGGTGGCTGGACGACCGGGGGTCACCAGGCGCCCACGCGTGCATCGGAAAGTCGGTGGTGTGCACGTACAGCAGGTCAAGATCGCCCCGCGTATGAAGAAGGTCCGCGGCAACCTGCCACAGCCAGTGGTTGATCTCGGCCGAGTAGATGCCCGGTGCCGTGCCGTGGCGGGCCACCAGTTCGGCCGGGGGTTCCTCTGCGGCGATCACGAGCGTGGCCGCGCCTGCTGAGCCGGATTATCGGCCTGCCGCAGGCGCCCGACCACGACGTTGCGGATCATGTCTGCTCCCTACTGCCGTCGACGGGTTCGAGGAATTCTCTCGCTGATGGGTTCGAGGAACTCGAGCCTGTTGCCGAGCGGGTCCTCGCTGTAGAAACGGCGCATGCCCGGGAAGTCCTCGTCGAAGCGAACCGGAGCGCGCGCGGCGCGGAGCCGGTCAGCCCATGCGTCCAGGTCACGGACCAGCAGGCCTGGGTGCGCCTTGCGGGCCGGGCGGAAGTCCTGCTCCACACCAAGGTGCAGTTCGATGCCGTGCCCTCGGAACCAGCAGCCGCCACGGGCCGCCAGCACCGGCGGCTTGGCCAGTTCCTGCAAGCCCAGCACCCCGCCGTAGAACTCACGCAGCGCGTCTTCACTGCCGGGTGGGCAGGCCAGCTGCACGTGATGGATCACCCAACCTCCCGCAGCTATCTTGACATCAAGCTATATCGGCGATCCTACGGCACCGGCGACGCCTTGGGGAAGGTCACGGCCCTGACCGGGCAGCACGGCGCCCGGGGATTTCGCCATAATTTCAGCGGTCGTCGGGCTATCGGAGAGCTTTTGTCTGCCTTTGCGGCCTACCATTATGGGATGTTTTCTCGCCGTAAGTTCCTGCAAATCGCGGCCGCTTCGTCCGGCATCGCCATCACCGGCACCGACCTGCTGAACCAGGCCGTCGCCAACGCCTCGAGCACCGTTCGTGCCGGCGGCTCGCGGGGTATCCGCCACATCGTCATCCTGATGATGGAGAACCGCTCGTTCGACCATTTCCTCGGCTGGCTGCCCGGCGCCGATGGCCGGCACGACATGACGTTCGTGTCCGCGGTCGACGGCAACACCTACCCGAACTACCCCCTGGCCCCGGACTTCCAGGGCTGCGGGTACAGCGACCCGGACCACAGCTGGGAAGGCTGGCTCGTCGAGTACAACTACGGCAAGATGAACGGCTTCCTGCAGCGCCCGGGGGAAGTGGCCAACGCGGGCGTGATCCCGGCCAAGGCCAACACGTTCCCGATCGGCTACTACACCAACTTCCACCACAATGGGGCCCGCAAGGCCCTGCCCGACCTGCCGGTCATCGGAGCGCTCGCCGAGCACTACACGACGCTGGACCGCTACTTCTGCGCGATCGCCGCCGAGACCTACCCGAACCGCTTCTACCAGCACGCGGCGCAGACCGACCGGGACCACAACTCGTTCGTGGCGTCGACCCTGCCGACCATCTGGGATCAGCTGTCCCCGATACCGAACTCCAGCGGCATCCCCACCGGCGGCTACTACTACCAGGACGCGCCGTTCCTCGCCCTGTGGGCCGACCCGGGGATCGAGATCGGCGCGACCTTCAAGTACCAGGCGTTCATGCACCCCTTCTCCAACGCCAATGCCTCCACCGCCGCGCTGTCCTCCGGCACGTCGTTCGTCACCGCCTGCCAGAACGGCACGCTGCCGAACGTGTCCTACATCGACCCTGCCTTTTACAACGACACGACGGGGACGTCCGGGGACGACCACCCGCAGGGGGACATCCGGCTCGGCGAGCGGTTTATCGCCGACGCCTACCACGCCCTCGCCGACAACGGCTATCTCGACGACACGGTCTTCATCGTGACGTTCGACGAATGGGGCGGTTTCTACGACCACGTTCCGCCGCCGCAGGTCATCGACGACACCAACCCGGCGAACGTCATGCACGCCGGCGACAGCAGCACTCCGACCGACGGCCAGCTGTATCCCAACTACCGCCAGCTCGGCTTCCGGGTTCCCGGCATCGTGGTGACCAATCTGGCCTTGCCGCGCCGGGTCGTGCACGACGGCCCGTTCGAGCACTGTTCCAGTCTCGCCTTGATCGAGTCGACCTTTGGCCTGAGCCCGCTGACCGCCCGTGACCGGCACGCCCGAAACCTGCGGGACGTGCTGCTCCCCGAGCCCTTGCCCGGCCGTTACGCGGTGCGGCCGTCCTCCATCCCGACGAGCTCGGACGTGATCGGCCCGGCCATCAGCCCGCCGTCGGAATCGCTGGTGCAGGTGCTCGAGGGCACGGCGTCGTTCGACCCGGCCGACATCTGCTCGGCCGACAGCGTGCAGTCGGTGTCCCCCGAGCCGGTGAACTACCCGCCGCTACCCCAGTCCTTCGGCGGAAACCCCAGCATGAACGGGACCGCCGGCATGGACGATCTATTCCGGAACTACCGCGGGAAGGGCCTCTAGCGGGGCCGATGCGCGCTGCTCGCCCGGGCCGGCTGGGCCGCCTGGGCGAGCAGCTCGTAGCTGGCCAGCCGGTCGGCGTGCGCAAAAGTGCTCGTGGTCACCATGAGCTCGTCGGCGGCGGTGCTCGTGATGAGCCGGCCCAGCAGCCCGGTCACCGTGTCAGGGTCACCGACGACGTCAGACCCGGTCGCCTCCGCGATCACGGTCTGCTCGGCCGCCGAGTAATCGCGCCCGGCGGCCTCCTCCGGGCTCGGCAGCGTGGACGGACGCCCCGCGCGAAGACGCAGCATGGATAGCCGCGACGAGCCGTGCAGGAACTGCGCCGCCGCGGCGTCCTCAGCGCACAGCACGGACACGCTGATCAGGCAGTACGGCTCGGCCAGCCGCACGGACGGCGTGAAGGTCCGCCGGTACAGGGCAAGCGCGGGCCGGGCGTTCGCCGCGCTGAAGTGGTACGCGAAGGCGAACGGCAAGCCGAGCAGGCCGGCCAGCTCGGCGCTGTAACCGGTGGACCCGAGCAGCCACACGGCCGGCTCGTTGCCTTCGGCCGGGATCGCCCGGACCTGGCCTGCCGAGCCGTCCGCTCCAGCCCGGTCGGCAAAGTAGCCCCGCAGTTCCGCGAGCTGCGCGGCGAAGTCCGCGGGCGGCAGCCCGTCCGCGCCCCGCCGCAGCGCCCGCGCGGTCACCTTGTCCGTGCCCGGAGCCCGCCCGATCCCCAGGTCGATCCGCCCGGGATGCATCGCCTCGAGCGTCCCGAACTGCTCCGCCACGGTCAGCGGCGCGTGGTTGGGCAGCATCACGCCGCCCGAGCCGACCCGGATCGCCGACGTGGCCGACGCGATGCGGCCAGCCAGAACGGCCGGCGCCGAGCTGGCGATGCCCGGCATGCTGTGGTGCTCGGCGACCCAGTACCGCCGCAGCCCCCACCGCTGCGCGTGCCGCGCCAGGTCGACGCTCCGGCGCAGCGCCTCGCCAGCCGATTCGCCAGTCGGCACCGGGCACAGGTCGAGGACCGACAGGGGAACGCAGAGCCGGCCGCTCACGAGCGCAAGATTGCCAGAACGGGCATAACGCAGCAACCGCCGCGCGGCCCAGCATCTCTTGACATCAAGATTCATCAAGCCTATGGTTTCCGCGGGCAGCGAATAGCTTGACATCAAGGCAATTGCGCACCGGAGGCCGGAACGGGCCGCCGGGGCACGGCCGGGCGGGAGACGGACATGTGGGATCCGGGCCAGTACCAGCACTTCGGCGATGAGCGATCACGGCCGTTCTTCGACCTTCTCGCCCGGGTGGCGGCCGAGAACCCCGGTCAGGTGGCCGACCTCGGCTGCGGCCCGGGAACGCTGACCGTCACGCTGGCCGACCGCTGGCCGGACGCGGAGGTCCGCGGCATCGACAGCTCGCCCGAGATGATCGACGCGGCGCGGGCCCTGCCGGTCACCGAGGGGCGGCGGCTCAGCTTCGCCCTCGGTGATGTCAGGGACTGGCGGCCCGACGGCCGGGTGGACGTGATCGTCTCCAATGCCGTGCTGCAGTGGGTGCCGGACCACCTCGCCGTGGTGGCCCGGTGGGCCGGCTTCCTGGGCGCGGGCGGCTGGATGGCGTTCCAGGTCCCCGGCAACTACGACCAGCCCAGCCACGCGGTCCTGCGCGAACTGGCGGCCAGCGACCGCTGGCGACCCCTGCTGGGCGACGTCCCGCTGAACCGGCAGGCGGGCGACCCGGCCGAGTACCTGGACCTGCTGGCCCGGGCCGGGCTGGAGGTCGACGCGTGGGAAACCACGTATCTGCACGTGCTGCACGGCGAGGACCCGGTTCTCGACTGGTACAAGGGGACCGGGCTGCGCCCGGTGCTCGCCGTGCTGCAGCCGGGCCAGGCGGCGGAGTTCCTCGACGAGTACCGGGCCCGGATGAGCGAGGCCTACCCGCCCGCCCCGTACGGCACGGCGTTCCCGTTCCGCCGCGTCTTCACGGTCGGGGTCCGCCGCTAGGCTAACCCCGGAAGTGGTCGACGATCCGGCGGGCGTAGTAGGACTGCCATGGTTCCTCGGAGCCCTTTGCTGCGTACTCCTTGTCCAGGCTCACCAGCAGCCAGATCAGCTCGCTGCGCACGGGTTTGGTGCCGAGCAGGGCCGGGAGTTCGGAGAGCTCGATGAGCCACGGGGCATACCAGGATGCCCAGTCGTCGTCGGCTCCCTCGACGATCCGGTACACGCGGTGGTGGGTCTCGCCAACCTCGGTCAGCAGCCCGGCGACCTGCTCGAGCGTGGACGCCATCTCATCCCCCGTTCTGGCTTGTGCACTGGGTTGGTCAGGGTCGTGACCTAACGCTAGCCCCGACGTCGCGGAAAACCAGCCAGCGCATTGCCGCGTACACGTATGCCGCCTCGCAGAGGCCGGCCCCGACCCGGGCAAGCTGGTAGTTAACGCCGAGCGCCGCCAGGCCGGCGCCGACACCGAGAATCCAGGCCAGGTAGTTCACGGTAATCACCAGGGCGTAGCTGCCGGTCTGCGTGCCGAGCGCGCTGTAGCCGACCGGCCGGCTCAGCGCCGGTGGCTTAGTCCTCGGCCACCGGGTAAGGCTCCGCCTCGCCGACGGCGCGCCCGGCCGGCAGGCCGAGGTCCCGCGCCAGGCCCGCGCCGACCCGGCGGACCAGCGCCGGCGAGAACGCGATGACCGCCGTGCCGATCACCAGCCACGCCAGCAGGATGTACGGGAAGAGGTTGTACGGGAACGACGGCGCCGGGTAGATGTTCGAGTACAGCACGTACCCAACGAGGATCACCGCGATCGAGGGCAGCACGCCGCGCCACTGCGGTACGCCCAGGCTCCGGTCGAAGACCGCCCGGGCGGCACCGATGTTGACCAGTCCGTACCCGACCAGGATCGCGAGCGTGCCGAGCGTGCCCAGGTACTGCCAGACCTCGAGGCCGGTGGCGCTGAGCGCGCGCAGGATGATGAGGCAGATCAGGTTGGCCGCCATGACCACGATGACCGCGTTGCGCGGCGAGCCCGACGGCTGCGACACGCGCGCCAGCGGGGTCTTCGGCGCGCCGTCACGGGCGACCGCGTAGATCAGCCGGGTCCCGGCCACGGCAGCCCCGAGGCCGGCACCGAACGCGCTGAACGCAGCGCCCAGCTCGATCAGGTCGCGCATCGCCCCGCCCACGTACACGTCGGCGAGCTGGAACAGCGGGCCGCCAGAGCCGGCGAACGCGGCCGAGCCCTTGGTGGTGGCGCCGAACCCGAGCGACTGGACCGCGATGCAGGCGATGTAGAACACGGCCAGCACGACGACCGAGGAGCCGATCGCGCGCGGAATGGCCTTCCCCGGGTTCTGGGTTTCCTCGCCCAGCGCCCCCGCGCCCTCGAACCCGGCGAACGCCAGGAAGCCGAAGACCGACCCGAGCAGCAGCGCGTGTATGTTGACCCCGGACGGCAGCGTGAAGATGTTGCCGGTGAGGGTGCCGCCGTTCAGCCCGTGGCCCTGCCCGACCTTCACGATGATGACCACCAGCAGCACGATGATCAGGGTCACCGTGACGGCCTCGATGTAGAACAGCGCCCGGGTAGACCGCCTGATCACCCCGGCGCAGAACGCCCAGATGATCGCCGTGATCGGCAGCGCCAGCCAGATCCAGTCGGCGTTCTTCCACCAGCCGATGTCCTGCAGCACCCCGGCCAGGAAGTAGCCGGACGCCGCGGCCGAGGCGGGCACGAACACGAAGTACATAAGGCACATCGCCCAGCTCGAGAACACCCCGGTCCGCGGCCCGAGCGAGGCGCCGACGAACCCGTAGACCGACCCGGCGTGGTTGTACTTCCGTGTCAGCAGCATGTACCCGTAGCCGATGAGGCAGCAGGTCACGCCCGCGAACACGAACGACAGCGCCGCGCCGCGGCCGACCAGGGCGGCAACCCCGGGGCCGGAGAACGACATGGCGAGCGCCGGCGACATCGCGCCGACGGACAGGCCGATCGCCTCCCAGGCGTGCAGGTTCCGCTTGAGGCCGTGCGCCGTGACCTGGCCCTCTGCAGCCGCCGCGGGCTGCCCGGCTGCGTCCCGAGTCTCGCTCATCCCGGCCTCCTAAGCCGCACTCCGTACGAAGTTGCGAGAAACGATATGTCTATGGGGCCAAATGATCAATGGTCTAGTATCTGGTCCGGCCGGAGCTTAACCGAGATGTAATGCCCCACGTCGGCGCTCGGCTGCTCCATCGGGGCGAGGTAACCGACCGTGAACATCCGCGACCGCATCCCGTCCTGCACCTGCTCGCAGATCGCCCAGTCCTGCTTATTGACGAGATCCCAGAACGCGACGGCGTCCCCCGGGTCGAAGTCCGCCCGGGCGATCTCGTCCGGGTGGAACAGGAAGTCGCAGACCACCGTCGTGCGCCCGGCGTCATGCGGCCATACCGTGAACGCCGCCACGTGGTCGGCGGACAAGCTCAGCATCAGGTTGGGTAGCACGAGTTCGCCGAGGTGCCGCGTTCGGGCCCGATCGGGGAGTCCCGGGAACGGCGCGCGGGTGGTCGTCCCGGACAGCGTGAAGGTGTAGGCCCCGTCGCGGTGCGGGATGCCGTCGTCCCAGTCGAGATCCCCGCCGCCGCGGGCGAACACGGGGACGAGCTCGCACAGCTCCGGGTGGACCGGCCCGCAGTGGTAGCACTCGTTGTAGTTCTCCAGGATCACCTTCCAGTTCGCGGCGACCTGGTAGACCAGCCGGTGCCCGGTGCGAAGCTCCGCCAGCGGGTACTCGGCGAGCCGGCCGTCGCTCCCGTTGAGCTGGTCCTGCAGCGGCCCGCCGTCCGGGGCCAGGCGCGCGAACACGAACCCGCCCCAGGTGGCGACCGCGACCGGGTGCAGCGAGAGCCGGTCACGGTAGCGGCGCAGCTCGGGCAGGAACGGCGCGGCGCGCAGCGTGCCGTCGAGCCCGTAGGTCCAGCCGTGGTAGGGACAGCGGATCGTCCCGCCCACGCAGCCGCTGGGCTGCGGGCTGGCGGCTGGCTGGGCTCCGGCCACCGGAACCAGCCGGGAGCCGCGATGCCGGCACAGGTTGTAGTGGCCGGCCAGACCGTCGGAGGTCCTGACCACAAGGATGCTTTCGCCAGCGATGTCGGCGGCGAGATAATCACCCGGCTCGGGGACCGACTCCTCGCGCCCGACGCAGAACCAGTCGGCGAACAGCGCCGCCTCGCGCTCTCTGGCGAACTCGCGCTCCGACGTGTAGCTCGGCCCCGGCAGGCTGCTCTCCAGCGGGATCTCGCTCACGGTTCATTGCCTCCCTCGCGGTGCGTCGTGCCGGAGGCGCGCCGGGGAGTACCTCGCTTGGCCGTGCCGGAGGCGCGCTCGGCAATAGAGCGGGAGTGCCGCCTTCCGTGCCGGAGGTCGGCGAGGACCCGGCGGGCCGCGTTGTAGCCGGGCGCGCCGGTGACGCCGCCTCCGGGGTGGGCGCCCGCGCCGCACAGGTACAGGCCGGCGACCGGCGTCGCGTACCTCGCCCAGCCGGGCACCGGCCGCATGTGAAAGAGCTGGTCTGGGCTGATGTCGCCGTGGAAGATGTTGCCCTCGGTGAGCCCGTAGTCGCGTTCCAGGTCCAGCGGGGTCAGCACCTGCCTGGCCACCACCGCGGCCGGCACGTTCGGCGCGAAGCGGCCGATCCTGGCCAGCACCCGGTCGCCCAGCTCGTCCCGCAGGCCGTCCCAGCTGCCCTCGGCGAGCCGGTAGGGCAGGTACTGCACGAAGCAGGTCATGATGTGGCGGCCGGGCGGCGCCAGCGAGTCATCGACGTTGGACGCGACCACGCAGTCGATGAACAGCTGATCGGCGTCGGCCAGCTCGCCGCGCTTGGCCCGGTCGTAGCAGGCGTCGGCAATCGCGAGATCCGGCGGGAGGGTGAACAGCGCACGCCGCGGCGGCCCGGCGTCGGCCGGCATGCCGAGGACCTGCGGCTCCGCGTCCAGCACCAGGTTGACCTTGCCGCACGGCCCGTCCATCTTGATCCCGGCGACCGCGGTCCTGAAGTCCTCGGGCAGGTCGTTCTTGCCGAGGAACCCAAGGAAGGTCCGCTTCGGGTCGGCGCCGGAAAGCACCGTGCCGGCCCGGAGCTCGGTGCCGTCCTCGAGCGCGACCCCGGTCGCCCGGCCGCCGCGCACCAGGATCTGGGCCACCGGGCTCGCGGTGGCGATCTGCATCCCGGCGGCGCGCCCCGCCGAAGCGATCGCGTCGCTGATCGCGCCCATGCCGCCCATCACGTGGCCGAAGAACCCCTGCTCCGCCTGCTCCCCGCCCGTGAGCAGGTGAAAGGCGAGGCCGAGCAGCGTGCCAGGCTGGTAGGGCCCGCCGTGCTTGCCATACAGGTTGTTGGCCAGCACCAGCGCCCTCGCCTGCCGTGACTCGAACCTGGCATCGACGAACTGGCCCAGGCTGCCGGTCAGCAGCCGGGTCAGCCCGTCGAGTTCGGTGCCGCGCACCCCGCGCAGGCTCCGACCCAGCCGCAGCAGCTCGCGATAGCCGCGCAGCCCGGTCGCCTTGGTGTCCGGCGGCAGCTGCGTGAACAGCGGCTGCAGCCGAGCCGCGAGCGCCTTCAGCTCGGCGTCGGCGGCCACGAACGCACGAGCGTCGGCGGCCGAGAACCTCTTGATCTCGGCGGCGGTTTGCGCGGTGTCGCCCCAGGCGGCCAGCACCTCGCCGTCGTCCAGGGCCACCTGGAGCGCGGGCTCGCACGGGATCATCCGCAGCCCGTGCTGCCCGAGGCGCAGCTCGCGGATCACCTCGGGCCGCAGCATCGACGCGATGTAAGAGGTGGTCGATGCGCGGCAGCCGGGCGCGATCTCCTCGGTGACACAGCACCCGCCGACCAGCTCGCGGCGCTCGAGCACCAGCGTGGACAGGCCAGCCCTGGCGAGCATCGCCGCCGCGGTGAGTCCGTTGTGCCCGGCACCTACGACGATGACGTCCCATCGGGTGCCCGCCTGCGTGCCAGTCAGCATTTTTGACTTTCGGTCATCTAACGATCCAGCGTGATGACAAGTATGGTTAGGCGCCCGGATATGTCAATAGACAGATCAGCGCCGACCTTCGATGGACCTTGTATGACTCTTAGTCAAACTGTGGGAGCGCGTGACCGCTCACCCGTGCGGGCCACCGCGCGTCAGCAGGCCAGGCAGGAGCGGATCGTGGCCGCCGCGATGCGCCAGTTCGCCGAGCGCGGCTACTCCGGCGTTCGGATCGAGGAGATCGCGGCCCAGGCCGGGGTCGCGAAGGGGGCGGTGTTTGGCTACTTCGGCAGCAAGGCGGGGCTATTCCTGGCCGCCTACCAGGCCGCGGCGCGCTCGTTCAGCCGCTATCTGGATGCGCCGCCCGAGGTCATCGCCGACGGGTTCTTCGCGGTCATCAGCCACTGGATCTCGCGCACCCCGGATCTCATCCACGAGAACTGGCTGCCGTACCGGGTGACCCTGCTCGGCAACTACTGTTCCAGCCTGGAACTGCGGCGGGAGATCACCCAGTTCCTGCTCCGCGAGGACCCGTACGGCACGCAGGAGTTCGTCCAGTTCGGCATCGACCGCGGCGAGGTGCGCACCGACATCGACGTACGGATGATCGTGTCCATGGTCGACTGGATGATGGACCGCTGCCAGGACGCGATCGTCACCGAGGAACTCGACCCGGGCCTGTTCGGCTCCGCAACGCAGTCCGCGGCAACGCGCGACGCGCGGGTCCGGCAGTTCGTGGAATTGCTGCGCGGCGCCATCGCGGCGAGGCCGTAATGGAGGGGGCGCGATGGAGCGGGCGCGGTCGGGGCTACGTTGTCGTGGGCTCGCAGGCAGTGATCGCCATGCGGACGGTCTCCATGTGCTCGCTGCTGAACGCGCCCTGGCCGGACCGCCAGGTAGCCCACACCCGGTCGCGGATCTGCTTTGGCACCAGGTACCAGTGGCAGCGGCACATCAGCCGAGTTGGGTCGATCTGGGCGTGACAGCCGGGCACGGGGCACCGGCTGGGACGCGGTAACCCAGCCAGCCCGCTCAGCAGGGCGCGCGGACCGCGTCCGGTGCCGCCGGGTGCCGACGCCATATTTCGGCCCCTCTCCTCTGGTTGGCCAGTCATGGTGCATCTCCTCCCCGCCCGCAAGTGACCGTAACAGTACGGCACCCTTCTGACGGTTTCCTGCAATATCACCGCCTGCACGCTGGGCGATCGCAGGGCGTGGTCAAAGGTCTACACCGTGGGGGTTAACACAATTTACCCGTTCGGCCTCTAGACGTCTACCAGGGAGCCGGGCCGTTTCCCTGCCTGCTCCGGCCCGGCCGAAACCTGCCTCAGGAGACGCCAGGCCGGGTGTCCTGCTTGATCGTCAGCCGGCCTTTGCGCATGATTCCGATGCGCTGTGCCCGGCGCGCCACCGAGCTGTCGTGGGTCACCACGATCAGCGTGAGCCCATGCTCGCGCCAGAGCTTCTCCAGCAGTGCCGTTGCTGAGCGGGCCGAGCGCCTGCGCGCTCGATGCCAGGTCGACGCCGTCGACCGACACCGTGTTCCCCGTATTGAACGACCCGGGCCCGCTGAACCCGCCGCCGCCCGTGCCGCCGCTGGGTGCACCGCCGGCAAACCGCAGCGACCCCGACAGCAGCTCCAGGATCGTGGGCTCGTCCTCGACAACGAGCAGCCGTGCCTCGGTATCCGCCGGACAGGCGGCAGCATCAACAGCACCAGGGGATCCCACAACCCAACGCTGGCCAGCCAACCTTCCGATTCCCTGAACGCCCACTCGGAGGTTGATCTGCATTTGCCCAGCCCGCACGCGCCGTACTGCCGCGGCGTCGGCGGGAACGGGCGGGCACCAGGCCGAACGCTCACTCGTTCCGGGCGCGGCGGTGACGTTCGCCGCGGGCCAGGTGACCTTCGCCAGCGTCAGGTTGACGTGGTAGCCGGACAGGTAGAGGTTCCGGAACAGGGATGCCGGGAAGGCGGCCGTCGCCGCCCCGGCCGGGCAGCGGCCGTAGCCGGGAATCTCCGCCAGCTGGGTGCACGACACGACGCCGGCCTGCATGGGGGAGCCGAAAATCGAGGCGGGGATCTGCAGGTTCGGCTCGTCGTAGACCTCGACGATGCCCTGGACGCCGTCGATCTGGCGGAGCTGGCCCACCGGGACGGCACTGGTGGCGATCTCGGACAGGTACTGCGGCTCTGGCTGCCCGTTGGCCATGACGGGCACGTTCTTGGTGAAGTCCTGGATCAGGACGCCGGAGGCCGCCGGGCCGACCCAGTCGATGGGGGTCTTGGCGTTCTCGGTGGTGGCGAGCGTGACCGCCACTGTGGTGATGAACAGCGCGAGGACGAGCCCGCTGATCGCGCGGAACGCGCCCCTCGGGTCGTCGGCGAGCCGCCGGGCGGCGATCAGCCCGCTGGGGCTGCTGGTCCGCCGCGCCAGGGCCCGTGCCCCGGCCATCGTCAGCCACGGCCCCGCCGTAATCAGCCCGATGATCAGCAGGGCGCCGCTGCTCGTGAACGCCTTGTCCTGCCCCGAGATCGTGGCGGGCGGGCCGTGCACGACGAAGAAGCCCAGCTCGGCGATCCCGGCCGCCAGCGGGATCACCCGCCACCAGCGCGGCGGCTTGGGGGTCACTCGCCGGGCCGCGCCGAGCGGGGAGATCCGCACCCGGCGCAGCGCAAGCCGGGCCGCGACCACCGCCAGGGCCTGGCACGCCGATCACCACCATCAGGATGTCGGGCACGGTCAGGGACAGGTCACTGGGGTAGAACGGGGCGCCGGTGAACGGGATGGCCGCCATCGGGTCCCGCAGCGCGAAGAACAGCCCGGATCCCACGACCACGCCCGCGGCGGCCGCCACGGTGGACTCCAGCGCCGACAGCGCGGAGATCTGCCGCCGGGTCGCGCCGACGAGCCGCAGCGCGGCGAACCGCTGCTCGCGGCGGGCGGCCGACAGCCTGGTCGCGGTGCCGATGAAGATCAGCACCGGGGCCAGCAGCGCCAGGGCGATCACCGACAGGATGAGGTCCATGCTGGACGCCGAGATGCCAAAATGGCCCGTGCACCCTCTGCTGCAGCTGAGGAGGGGCGTGGTGTTGAACGCCGTCACCTTGGTGGCGCCGGGGGTGCCGGACAGCTGCGCGGGAGCGTGGCCGATGACGATCAGCAGGATGCCCGGCGCGGGCAGGCCCGCCTCGCCGATGATCCCGGCCTGCGTGCCGGGAAAGCGGTCCGCGAGCTCGTTCGCCGGGGCGGCGCGCAGCAGGGCGGCCAGCGCCGGGGAGACGTAGTACTGCCCCGGCCCGGGGTCGGCCGGGATGCCCGGCGGGACGGGCGAGGACGGCCCGGTGGCGGCGAGGTCGACCCGGGTGATGTCCTGCCTGCCGAACTCATCGGTGGTCACCAGCAACCAGGTCGGGGCACGGGACGCGGACGCTGGCGGCGGAGACTCGGGGTGAGCCCCGGCCGACCGCGCGCCCGGCTTGTGGGACTGCGGGCTGCCCGCGGTGTCCAGCCAGGCGTACCGGTCGTTCTGCGCGTTCACCGCGTTGATGCCGGCAACGGCGATCAGCAGCAGGCCGACGCCGAGGCCGACCGCGACGGCGAGGACCACCAGCCGGACGAGGGCCTCCCGCCCGCCGCTGACGGCCAGCCGCAGGCCCAGCCCGAGCATGCCGCCCACCCCCGCCGGGGCGCCGGGTCGCGGACCCGCCGTCGCCCGCGCGGAGCGTGCCGTGCGGGCTCATCCCTGCGCCCCGGTCAGCGTGCTGACCTTGCCGTCGCTCACGACGATCTCCCGGTCGGCGCAGGCGGCGACCCTGGCGTCATGCGTGACCACGATGACCGTCGTGCCCCGCTCGCGGGCGGCGGCGGTCAGCAGGTTCGTGACCAGTTCGCCGGACACCGAGTTCTCCTCGGCGGTCAGCTCGGGCACGAGCTGACCGGACTGGAACACGAAACCGAACTGGTCCCGCCGCAGCTGGCTGCGCCGGTCGTCGGACAGGAGCCCGAGCAGCATCAGGGGCACGTTCATAACCGAGAGAATACTCCAAGAGTATGCTCTTAGAGAATACTCTTGGAAAATAGCTTATCCGAGTCCCGTGCCCACGTCCGCCGATTGCGGATGCGCGACGAAGGGGAAAGCTGACCGGCCGGGCGGTCGGTGCCACGCCGTCCGGCTGGGCGTCGTTTGGCTCTGCCCACCTCGGGTAGCGCCGACTGGTGACCGATGACCAGCGCCCGGACAGCCGGAAGCAGCCCGCTGACGCGCCCCTCAGCGCCCGGCGCGACGCGGCTTGAGCGTCGGCATGCAGATCGGGGCCCTCTGTCTGCATCCGGTATCCGACGGGACGTTCGTCGCCCGGCCGGAGTACTTCGGGGCCAGTGGGTTCCGCGGCTCGCATCCGGAGTTCTTCAGCCGCGACGACGCGGCATGGCTGCCGATCGGCTGCTTCCTGGTACGGGCCGGACAACGTCTGGTACTCGTCGACGCGGGCCTCGGGCCGGAGCTGCGGCGCCTGCCGCACGGCATGTACCTGGTGGGCGGCCAGTTGCTCACCGGCCTTCGTGCCCTCGGTGTGAGCGTGGCCGAGATCACCGACGTCATCTGCAGCCACCTGCATGCCGACCACGTCGGATGGCTCTTCGACGCCGACGCCAGGCCGGTCTTCGCCGGGGCGGCGATCTGGATTGGCCAGGGCGACTGGCGTCACTTCGTCGCCGGGGCTGGTGAGATGCTTCCGCACATCCGCGAGGGGTTCCGCGCCTCTGCCGTGGCCGGCCGTATCCGCCTCATCGACCGGGACACGACCGTCGCCGCCGGGATCGCCGTGCTGCTCGCGCCGGGACACACCCCCGGCCACCTGTGCGTCGAGATCTCTTCCGGCGAGCGGCGTGCTCTGCTGCTGGGCGACGCCATCACCTGCCCGATCCAGCTCGACGAGCCGACCTGGCACTCAATGGGTGACGTCGATCCCGTTCTGGCCGCCCGGACCAGGGAACGCCTGTGGCGGGAACTAGAGGATCAGCACACCATCGGCGTCGGCGCACACTTTCCGGAACTGGAGCCCGGGCGGCTTCGCACCGGAATCGTCGGGCGCTGGTGCGGCCAAGCAGGGTGGAACGAAAGGAGCTCCGGTGATGGCTGACGCAGGCGGCGTGATCTTTGACGTGGACGGCACCCTGCTCGACACCAACTACCTGCACGTCGCGGCGTGGTGGGACGCGTTCCGCGAACGCGGCCACGACATCCGCTGCGCTGACGTGCACCGGGCGCTCGGTATGGGCTCATCCGACCTGGTGGAGCTGGTGCTCGGCCGGCCGGATCCGTCGGTGATCGAGGCACACAGCCGTTACTTCGCGCCGTATCTGGGCCGGATGCGGCCGCTGCCCGGCGCCGCTGACCTGCTCGAGGCCACGGCCGCGCTCGGGCTGCGCGTCGTGCTGGCGACCAGCGCCAAGGATGAGGAGATCGACCTCATGCTAGACGCGCTGGACGCCCGGGACTCGATCGGCACGGTGGTGAGCTCCGGGGACGTTGAGCAGGCCAAGCCCCATCCGGACATCGTCGAGAAGGCGCTCAGCGAGTCCGGTACCGATCCGGGCCGCGCGGTCATGGTCGGGGACGCGGTCTGGGACATGATCGCCGCCGGCCGGGCCGGCATCCAGGGCATCGGCCTGCTCTCCGGAGGCATCAGCGAAGCGGACCTCCGGGACGCCGGCGCGACGGAGGTCTATGCCGACGCGGCCGACCTGCTCGGCAAGATCCCGTCTAGTGCTATCGGCCAGCTTGCTGAGCGCGCCGGGGAATAGAGCCCGTTACGCGACGCGTCCGGCTCCCTGGCGTCGCGTAACGGCCCGTCATCCGACTCGGTAGTGGTCGGCGTCGGGCTCCCGAAGGCTCAGGCCCAGGCCTGGCTGGCCGGGGTCGGGGGTCAGGGCTCCGCCGTCGGGGTCGAGTGCGCCGTCGAACACCAGCCGCTCGATCCGCTGGTGGTCGTGGAAGTACTCGACGTGCCGCAGGTTGGGCACGGCGGCACCGACGCGCGCGTGCAGGTTGGGTGCGCAGTGCCCGGAGACCTGCAAGTTGTGCGCCGCCGCCAGGGCCGATCCGCGCAGGAACTCGGTGACGCCGCCGCAGCGGGTCACGTCTAGCTGCAGGCAGTCCACCGCGCCCGCGGCGATCAGGCGGGCCGAGTCAGCCAACGACCAGCTGTATTCCCCCGCGGCGACGTCGGGCAGAACCTGACGCCGGACGGCCGCGAGCCCGGCCAGGTCCTGGGAGGAGACCGGTTCCTCGAACCAGCTCACCCCGAACTCGGCCATCCGGTGCGCGACCCGCACCGCCTGGCCGACCCCGTAGCCGCCGTTGGCGTCCACGTAGAGCTCGGTGCCCGGCCCGATGACCTCGCGGGCCAAGGCCACGCGCTCGAGGTCGCGGTCCTCGCGCGCGCCCCAGCTCTCGCCGATCTTGATCTTCACGCGCGGGATGTGGTCCTTCTCTACCCACCCGGACAACTGCTCGCGGGTCTGGCTGGCGTCATAACTGGTGAAACCACCGCTCCCGTAGACCGGCACGCTGTCGTGGGCCTGACCGAGCAGCTGGGCCAGCGGGCAGCCGAGAAGCCGGGACTTCAGATCCCACAGCGCGATGTCGACCGCGGAGATCGCCGTGGCCGCGATCCCCGGGCGGCCGATGTTGCGCACCGCCCGGGTCATCGCCTCGGCGGCACCCGGCACGTCCAGCGCACTGCGCCCGACAACGACACCGGCCAGCACATCGGTGATCACGCTCTGTGCCGCCGCGGCAGCATAGCTCCAGCCGATGCCCTGCTCCGTCCCGGCGCTGGCGCGGGCAAGCACCATCGTGGTCGCATCCCAGGCCAGGGTTCCGTCTGCCTCGGGGGCATCGGTCGGGATCACGTAGACGGCGGTTGTGATCTCCCGCACGGCATGTCCGTCATCGCGCACTGTTCGGCCCTCTCGCAGTCCGGCTCGCTCATCTGGCGCTGTGACTGCTACCTGCCGGGACCAGTGTCAAACGTGGGCCCGGGTCACCCGAGATCTGCACGCAGCCGGGCGGTGCTGGACCGCGCCGTACTCGTACGACAGCACGAACGCGTCGACGAGGGACAGCACGCTGCCTGCTACCGCGGATAGCCCGCAGTCTGGACGAGCAGGGCGATCTGGACGCGGTTGTCCGCGCCGAGCTTGACCAGCAGCCTGGACACGTGCGCCTTGACCGTGGCCACGCTCATGTGCAGGCCGCCGGCGATCTCGGCGTTGGACTGACCCTGGCCGATGGCGGCGGCCACCTCGCGCTCGCGGACGGTGAGCGAGGCGAGCTGGCGGTGGGCAAGTTCGCGGCGGGCGGCGGTATCGGGATCGCCGGCCACCATCGCGATCAGGCGGCGGGCTACCGACGGGGAGAGTGAGCCTTCGCCGGCGTGCACCGCCTGGATGGCCCGGACGATGTCGGCGGGCGGAGAGTCCTTGAGCAGGAATCCGGCGGCTCCGGCTTGCAGGGCACGCAGCACCAGTTCATCGGCATCGAAGGTGGTAAGCACGATCACCGCGGGCGCATTGCGCTGACCGTGCAGCAGCCGGGTGGCCGCGATGCCGTCGAGGCCGGGCATCCGGATGTCCATCAGGACGACGTCCGGGTGGTACAGGTCGACGGCGGCCAGTACGCCTCGGCCGTCCTGCGCCTCGCCGACTACCGCTACCTGCCCGGCGCCGGCCAGCATCATTTTCAGGCCGGACCGGACGAGGGCGTCGTCGTCGACCAGCAGCACCCGGATCGGCCGGGTCATCGCTGGCCCGGCAGCATGGCGCGCAGCACGAACCCGCCGTCGGCGGTGGTGCGGTGCTCCAGGTCACCCCCGGCCAGTGCGAGCCGCTCGGCGAGACCGATCAGCCCGGTGCCCGACCCGGCACCAGCGAGTGACGGCACGCCGGGAGCGGCGGTCATGGCACCGCTGATGACCTCGACGACCAGGCCAGCTTCGCCATTGCACGTGACGCTCACCTCGACGGGCGCGCCTGGCGCGTGCTTGCGCGCGTTGGTCAGGCCCTCCTGGACGACCCGGTATGCGGTCCGGCCGGCCGACGCGGGCAGCGCGCTGGCACCGGGCACGTCGATGCGGGCCTCCACGGCCATCCCCGCAGACCGGGACTCTTCCAGCAGGCTGCCGAGCTGGCCGAAGCCGGGCTGGGGCGGCCCGGCGGCATCATCGGGCTCCTCGCGGAGCACGGTGATGATCTCCCGCAGGTCATCGAGCGCGGCGGAAGCCGATGTCCTGATCACCGTGGCGGCGCTGGCTATCTCGGCGGCCGGCGCGTCCGGGTGGAACTGCAGCGCTCCGGCATGAACGCTGAGCAGGGACAGCCGGTGGGCCAGCACGTCGTGCATCTCCCGCGCGATGCTGCGCCGTTCCGCCTCACGAGCCAGCTCGGCGTTGCGGATCTGGTCGGCTTCCAGCTGCTCCGCCCGCTGCCGGAGCGAGGCAACCAGCTCACGCCGGGCGCGCAGATACAGCCCCCACCCGAACACCATCGCCGTGAACAGGAAGGCGGGGAAGCCAATCTGGAGTATCTCCCCTGCACGGGGATTGACCAGCGGGAACGCGATGCTGCCCGCGGCGGCCAGCAGCGCCACCACGATGAGGGCCCGTCCCCGCACGCGCGACGCGACCGCGGCGATGGCGACAAGGGAGGCCCCGGCTGCCATCGGGGAAATGGAGCCCGCGGCAAAGGCCAGCACGAAGACGCCGACCGGATGGGAGCGCCGCTGCCACAGCGCCAGGCATGCCACCGAACCGGCAGCCAGGTCCACGGCGTCGAGGAACTCACCATGGGTGTGCCACAGGTAGCTCATGGCCAGGCCGCCGAGCCCGACAGCGAACAGGAACAGTCCGGCGTCGATCAGCCGGTCGGCGGCCGGCCAGCGTCCGAACGGTTGCGGCCACCCTGCAGCCGGCCTTGTCCGCCACCATCGGGCGGTGCGGCCGTTGGCTGCCTGGAATCTGGCCATCTTGACGCCAGGGTACGCGTCGGCACCGGCCGCCGGCCCGCTACTAAAGTCGGTGCTCCGGCCGGCCAAAGGCGGCCCCGAAATGGCCGTCGGGCCGACGCGCCAGACGGCGGCGCCGGGCGATCTTTGGGCCATGAACGCAGCAAAAGCACCTGGCAGGCGCCCTGCGGGCGACGGCGCCCCGGCGGCCAACGACCGCCCGGCCACAACACGCACGGCCATCGAGGTGGCCGGGCTGACCAAGAGATTCGGCGACACGGTGGCGGTGCACGACCTGTCGTTCACCGTGTCGTACGGCCGGATCACCGGGTTTCTCGGGCCCAACGGCGCCGGGAAGACCACGACCCTGCGGGCGATGCTCGGGCTGATCCGTCCCGACGCCGGAACCGCCCTCATCGGTGGCTGCCGGTACGCGGAGCTGAACGACCCGGCCCACGCCGTCGGCGCGCTGCTCGACGCCTCGGCCGTGCACCCGGGCCGCAGCGGGCGCAACCATCTGCGAGCGCTCGCAACGGCTGCCGGGGTGCCCGCCAGCCGGGCCGACACGCTCCTGGACAGCGTCGGCCTGGCCCGCACGGCCCGGCGGCGGACCGGGGGCTACTCGCTGGGGATGCGCCAGCGGCTGGGCCTGGCCACGGCGCTGCTGGGCGACCCCGCGGTGCTCGTCCTGGACGAGCCGGCCAACGGCCTTGACCCCCAGGGCATCCGCTGGCTGCGGGACATGCTGCGGTTCCTGGCTGCTCAGGGCCGCGCCGTGCTGATCTCCAGCCACGCGCTGGCCGAGGTCGCCCAGACCGTCGACGACATCGTGGTGATCAACGAAGGCCGCTGCGTCGCGCAGGCGCCACTGCACGACCTGGCGGCCGCCTACCCCGGCCTCACGCTGGAAGATATCTACCTTCACCTGACCGGCACGAGCATGGAGACAGATCCGTCATGACCAGACTCATCCGCGCCGAGGTGGCCAAGCTCGCCACCATCCGCACGTTCCGGCTACTCGGCATCGGCGCGCTCGTGCTGATCGTCGCGGCGGTGACGCTCACCGCGCTGGCCACCACGTACACCGGCGGCGGCAGCCCGGCCCGGGCCACGCTGGCGCTGGCCGGGCTGGCGCAGACCTTCGCGCTGATCGCCGGAGCACTGGCCGTGACCACCGAGTTCCGGCACAACACCATCGTCCCCGCGGTGCTGATCACCCCGCGCCGCGGCCGCGTGCTGGCCGCCAAGCTGATCACGCTGGCCGGAGCCGGGCTGCTGCTCGGGCTGACCGCCTCCGGGATCGCGGCGGCGATCACGATGCCGGTGCTGGCCAGCCGGCACATCGGCAGCGGGATCGACGGCGCGCAGCTTGCCGCCATCATCATCGGCAGCGCTGCCGCGACCGCGATCGGCGCCGCGCTCGGTGTCGGCGCGGGCGCGATCATCCGCAACCAGGTCGGCGCCATCATCACCCTGCTGTCCGTGTTGTACGTGGCCGAGCCGCTGCTCGGGTTCATCCCGCACGTGGGCCCCGCCGTCCAGGAATTCGGCATCGGCGGCCTGGCCACCGGCGCCAGCGGCACGACCGACTTTCCGGTCACCAGCCACCTGCTGGCCCAGGCACCCGCCGCCGCGGTGCTGGCCGGCTACGCCCTGGTCGCGCTGCTGGCCGGCGCGGTCGTGCTCCGCCACCGCGACATCACCGCGTGATCGGTACTCTCACCACGTCCTGGGCGCGCCGGAAGCCACCGGCGCGCCCATATCGATCCCGGGCAGGCTCTCAGGTGCCCGGCGAGGGAGCCTGCGCCGGTTTGTACAGACCGAGCAGCAAGCCGTAACGGGGCTGGTCGCTGCCGTCTTCGGCCTCGTCGGACAGGTCGCGGAGGGCGGCGGTCAGCCGCTCCGCGTGCTCGGCGGTCAGCCTGAGATTCCGCAGCATCAGGAAAGGCTCAGCCTGCGCGGTGGCGATCTCCGCGGCAACCGCGCTGAACGCGACCTCGGTGAGGCCGCCGGTGTTCTCGAACTGCAGGCGCTCGAAGGCGCGCCGGTAGTACTGCTCGGTGCCGCCGCGCACGTGGCGCGTCTCGGCCAGCTCGACCAGGCCCGCCTCGGCGAGCACCTTGAGGTGATGCGCCACGTTCCCCTTGTTGCTCTCGAGCGTCGCGGCGAGCTGGCTTATGGTCGCTTCGCCCTGACCGAGCGCGAACAGCAGCCGGTGGCGCATCGGGTGACCCAGGGCCTTGAACTGCTCCGGCCTGGCGACAGCAATGGCGTCTTCGTCCACCGTAGTTAGTGTTAACTTCTATTGACGCTTTGTCAAGCGTATGTTTTCATTAACGGTATGGATGAGACCGAGCTGGTGCGCGTCGTCGGGCAAGTCGGCGCGCTGGTCGAGGAGCACTACGTCTTCCCCGAGGTCGCGACGGCGGTGTCGGGAGCGCTGGCCACGGGGCTGGCCGAACGACGGTACCCGGCCGACGCCCGCGCGCTGGCCGCGGCGGTCACCGCCGACCTGCAGTCGGTCAACGGGGACAAGCACCTTCGGCTGCTCTACCACGACGAGGTCCTGCAGGAGCGCACGCCCGGCAACGACGCCGAGGAGTACGCCGCCCTGGCGGGGTGGGCCGGCCAGACCTGCGGCGGCGTGGCGTGCGTCCAGCGCCTCGCCGGCAACGTCGGCTACCTGGAACTGCGGCCGATACTGTTCCCGGCCGTCATCTGCGGCGAGCTCATCACGGCGGCGATGAGCTTGCTCGCGGCCACCGACGCACTGCTCATCGACCTGCGCCACTGCCAGGGCGGCGAGCCGGGCATGGCCGTCTTTCTCGCCAGCTTCCTCTGGGACCACGAACCGGTCCAGCTCACCGGGCTCCGGGACCGCACGGACAACCTGCTCAGGCAGGCGTGGACGCTCCCGTACGTTCCCGGCCGCAGGTTCGGGAAGGCCAAGCCGGTGTACGTCCTGACAAGTGCCAGCACGTTCTCCGGCGGCGAGCAGCTGAGCTACGACCTGCAGCAGCTTGGCCGGGCGACGATCGTCGGGGGGCGAACCCGCGGCGGCGCGCACGCGCGCGAGGGATTCGTCGTGCACCCTCACCTGGAGGCAACGATCTCCGTCGCCGAGGCGGTCAACCCGAAAACCGGCGGAAACTGGGAGGGCACCGGCGTCGCGCCCGACATCGAGACCACCGCGGACCAGGCGCGCGACACCGCCTACGAGCGGGCGCTTCAGGACCTGATCGCTACGCAAGGGACCGCGGCGGCCGAGGCAGAGGATGCGCTTGCCGGGCTGCGAGGCAGCTAGTCCCAGCGGTGCGCGTTGCCGTCGTTGAGCGAGCCGGCGGGCTCCGGGACGACGCAGAACAGCAGCCCGGCGGGATCGCGCAGGATCCACCAGGCGTGGACCATCGCTACCCGTTCCGCCCCCAGGGCTTCCAGCCTGGCGATCTCGGCGTCCAGGTCGTCGGTGTGAATGTCCAGGTGCACCCGGCCCGGGCCGTCGTCGAGCCGCTGGATGAGCAGCCCGAACTCGCCGCCGTGCAGGGCGGCGCCATGGTACTCGGGGTAACGGAAGCCCTGCGTCAGCTCCTGCCCGACGGCCGCGCTCCAGAACGCCACCTCGCGGTCGTGCTCGGCCGCCGGGACGTCAACGACGATCTTGGACAGCCTGCTGTAGTGACTCATCCAAGACAACCTAGGCGTCAGGCATGCGCGGTCACGGAATCCAGCAAGCCTTTGCTCAGGACCGGCCTGACCGTAATCCCCGCGGCGGCCAGGCGGCCGCGGCCGGGCTGCGAGCGGTCGATGGCGCAGATGACGGTGGTCACGGTGGCCCCGAGGTCGCGCAGCGCGCCGGCTGCGTGAATGACCGCCCCACCGGTTGTGATCACATCCTCGACGAGCGCGACCATGAGGCCCGCGGGGTCGCCGCCCTCAGCGATCCGGCACGTACCGTAGCTTTTAGCCTGCTTGCGTACAAACAGGGCGGGAATCCCGGTCGCCTGGCTGAGCATGACCGCCAGCGGAACGCCACCCAGCTCGAGCCCGGCGAGCGCGCCGGTACCGGGTGGCACCAGCGCAGCCATCTGGTCGGTGACCCGCCGCAGCAGCGCCGGATCGGCTTCCAGCAGGTATTTATCGAAGTAGTCGCTGCTGACCTGGCCGGAACGCAGCGTGAACCGGCCGTGCAGCCGGCATCGCGCGTCGACATCCCGCGCCAGCTCCATCAGACTGCTCTCTGGCACGCCTCGATCATGCCAAACCCTCATCGGCCCGCTGCAAGCCAGACCCGGTCACCTTGTCTTCGCGGTGACCGCGACGGTGGTGTACGGCATCGTGAAGCTGCCGCCCATCGCGTCGATCGCGGCCCCAACGCCAGCCAGCACCTCTGCCAGCTTGCCCGGTGGGAGCAGGTTGAGGTGACCCTGGGTCGGCAGCTGGTCCAGCCACTCGTCGCGTGTGTAGATGCGCTCCCAGCCGAACTCCCACTGCTCAGGCTCGCTGAACCCCCTCGCCTGGCGGATCCCGTCGGCGATCTTGTCGAACAGTGCCTGGTAGGCGTCCCGGGCCTGCTTCAGCGACGAGAGGTTGACCGGCGAATCCGGCGCTGCCTTCTGGTAGGCCGAGGCGAGAGCGTCCAGTATCGCGGGCGGGGTCTGAAAGACATGGTGGAAGGGCGGCGCGCGCAACCGGGCCTGTTCGTCGTGGACGAGGCGCACCTGATCAGCCAGTGGGGCCACCATCTGACCGCGCCGGGCCCTGCGGTAACTGTGACAACGACCTCGCGCCCGGCGATGTGACCGGCGACTGCACGCAGGCGGAGGAGCCGTTCGCCGTGGGTGCCCGGGTGGTGAGCGAGCGCTGGGGCGAGGGCACGGTGCAGCGCTATGACGGCGACCACGTCACGGTGCTGTTCGACGAGCACGGCTATCGCGAGCTGTTCGTGCCGGTCGTGCTCGAACGCAACCTGCTTCGGCCAGCATCGACGTAACCGCCGATCACGGAGCCGTTCGCTGGCTGGCGCGCTCCAGGAGGCCGGTGATGAGGGCGAGCGGAGGCCAGTTCAGGTGCCCGTGGCGGGTGACGGCGTAGGCCCGCAACTCGACGTCTGGACCGCTGAGGGGAACGAGGCGCACTCCTTCGCGGGCAGCGTGGCCGAGCGGAAGCAGCCCGACGCCAAGGCCTGCAGTGATCATGTCTTGCACGAGGTCAAGGCTGTCTGCCTGATGGGTGATGCGAGGGGTGAACCCGGCCATTGCCGCGAGCGTGCGGATGACGTCCTCGTCCGCTGTGTTGCGGGAGTTGCCGATCCAGTCGTGACCCTGGAAGCGGGCGAATATCTGCAGCGTCGTCCCGGCGCAGGCAGGTTCGCTGGCGGGCACGCCCAGGCCCCACCGCGCGGTCCATAGCGGCGCGGTGTGCATGGCGGGGTCGGCGGCGGCGGGGGCAAGGTTGTAGTCGTAGACGAGCGCGAGGTCGACCTGGTCTGTGGCCAGCAACTGCATGGCCTCGGCGGGCTCGTGCTCGCGGAGCAGCACGCGCACCCGGGGATGCGTAGCCGCCAGAGTGGTGATGACCGGCAGCAGGTAGGCGCGGAACGCGGTGCTGAATCCGGCGACCCGCAGCGTGCCGCTGGGTTCTGCCTGCGGTCCCAGGTCGAGCTGCGCGGCCTCGACCGCGGCAAGGATCGTCACGGCGTGCTCGGCCAGCCGGCGCCCTGCTGGCGTCAGCCGGACCCGGCGCCCGGCGGGCTCGATGAGCGGGGTGCCCATTTCGCGGCCCAGCACGGCGATCTGCTGCGACACCGTCGAGGTGGTGGTGCCGAGCGCGTCCGCGACCGCGCGCATCGAGCCCAGCCGGGACAGCTCGGCCAGCAGCTCCAGCCGCCGCGTCTCCATGCTTCTATTATTCAGGATTTCTGGATGGTTAATCAATATTCGACACGTGGACGTGGACGGTTGCCGGCGCTTTACTAGGGCCATGAACGCGTCGCCGCCCGGATGCCGCCGCCACGCCGCGAGCCTGGCCGGTGCCCAGGGCGGGGCGCTCATGGCCGCGGCATCCATGTCGTGCGTTCAGCTAGGGCTGGCCCTGTCGGTCCCCCTGTTTGGCCAGCTGGGCCCGCTGGGCGTGGCCGGCCTGCGGCTGGGTTGGGCCGGGCTGATCCTCGTGGTCCTGGTCCGGCCGCGGCTGCGGCACTTCACCCGCCGGGACCTGCTGGCCTGCTGCGTGCTGGGCGCGGTCACGGCCGGCGTGACGCTGCTGTTCCTGCTCGCGATCGCGCGCATCCCGCTCGGGACGGCCAGCGCGCTGGAGTTCCTCGGCCCGCTGGCTGTATCCCTGTTCGGCCCCGGCGGCGGGCACCGGCGCTGGGCAGCCCCGGCCGCCATCGGTGTCGTGCTGCTGACCCATCCCTGGAACGGCGGCACCGACCTCGCTGGCCTCGCGTTCGCCCTGGCCGCCGGGGTCTGCTGGGCCGCCTACATCCTGCTGACCCAGCACGTCGGCGACCACGTCACCGGACTGGCCGGGCTGGCCGTCTCGATGCCGGTGGCCGGAGCGATCGCCCTGCTCGCCGCCGGTCCAAGCCTGGGCCGGGTGACCTGGCCGCTGCTCGCCATCATGCTGGGCATGGCGGTACTGCACCCGGTGATCCCGTTCAGCCTGGAGTTCCTCGCCCTTAGGCGGCTCACCGCCAGCGCCTTCGGCACCCTGATGAGCCTGGAGCCCGCCATCGCGATACTGGCCGGGCTGCTTGTGCTCCGGCAGGTCCCGGGCGCATCCTCTGCCGCCGGGATCGTCCTCGTGGTCATCGCCGGCATCGCCGCCACCCGCACCGGCACCCGCGAGCCGGACTCCGAAGACCACCGCGCGAGCGACTCCCACCTGCGGTCAGCCAGGGGCCGCCAGCCGGCTGACCAGACCAGCTGATCGGGCCGAGGCAGCGGCAACCTGCGGTGACATACTGAACCGCATGCCGCGGCGATCATCGAAAGGCGAAAGCGGCGCCGAACCTTCGGTCACGCTCCGCACGCAGCACGCCGAGGCCACCCGCCGGGCTGTGCTCACCGCCGCCCGCTCCCTGTTCGGCGCCAAGGGCTACGCGCAGACGTCGGTCGACGAGATCGCCGACGCGGCCCGGGTCACCAAGGGCGCGGTCTACCACCACTTCGCCGGCAAGGAGGCGCTGTTCCGCGCGGTGTACGACGAGGCGGAGGCCGACGCGTACGGGCGCGCGGTGGTAGCCGGAGACCCGGAGGACCCGCCCATCGATCAGCTCGTCGCGAAGATGAACGCGTACCTGGACGCCGTGCTCGACCAGGAGATACGGCGGATCACGCTGATCGACGGGCCAGCGGTGCTCGGCCACGAGCCGGATCCTTCTGCGGAGCAGCAGGCGAACGCCGAGGCCGTGCGGCTGTTCATCGCCACGGCGATCGAGAACGGCCAGCTCGCGGATCTGAACCCCGGCGTTCTCACCGATCTCATCGGCGGCCTGGCGTGGCTCGGCGCCCTGCTCATCACGCGCGCTAGCGACCCCGGCGTGACCAGGGCCGAACTCGGAAAGGCACTCGAGATGATGCTCCGAGGCCTGGCTCCCGGCAAGGAGCCCTGATCCGCTCCGGACACCGAGCACTGATCCGCTTCAGCCACCAGGCACCTTGCCTCAGCCACCAGGCACCTTGCTTCAGCAACCAGGCCGCCGTGCTTCGACGGCCAGGCACCTTGCCGAATTCACATACCGCGAGTATGTTTGATACGCATGGAATGCGAAACGCTGGAAACCCGTCTTGGACCGCTGGCGTACCGATCGTCCGGCCAAGGGCCGACGCTCGTCTTCTTCGCCGGAGCGCTCGCGAACGGAGACCTGTGGCGTGACGTCGTCGCCACGCTCGAGGATCGCTACCGCTGCATCACGGTCGACCTCCCCCTCGGAGCGCACCAGTGGCCGCTGTCGCCAGGAGCAGACCGGTCTGCCACGTCGCTGGCACGCCTGCTGCTCGACTGCCTGGAACTGCTGGAAGTGACCGACGCCACGGTGATCGCCAACGACACGGCCGGGGGCCTGCTGCTGCTCTCGCTTGCCTCCGGCCATCCGGCGCTCGAGCGGATCGGCCGTCTCGTGCTGACCAACTGCGAAAGCTACGACCAGTTCCCGCCCAACAAACTCAAGATGGCGTCGGCAATGTGCCGCCGGATGCCCGGGCTGGCCCGGGGGGCGGTCCGTCTGACTGCCCGGCGCCGGAACGTCTCCAGCGTGGCTGAGAGCGGGCTCGACGACGAACGCGCGGAGTCGTTCTTCGGGCCGATCCTGCGTGACCGGCGGGTGGCCGAAGATCTCGTTGCGGCCCTGGCTGGCGAGCGCCCGCAGCTCCTCGTCGACGCGGCCAAGGCGATCCCCGGGTTCGACCGGCCGGTCCTGGTGATCTGGGGCGAGGCGTGCAAGTTCTTCCCCACCGGATACGCCCGGCGCCTCGCAGCTGATTTCCCCAGTGCCACCCTCGTGACCGTTCCCGGTGCCGGGACGTGGGTCCCGGTCGACAACCCGGACGCGGTGGCCGGCGCGATCGCGAAGTTCGTGCCGACGCCCGTGCGGTAACAGCTAATCGCCAAGTTCGTGCCGACGCCCGTGACGTAATAGCTAGGAGCGTTCGCCGCGGTCGCCGCCGACATTCTCAACCTCGCTGGCGCCGACGATTTCGGGCGCCTGGCGAAGGCGCCTCAGTCCGAGGAATCCGAGGACGCCGGCCGCTACCAGGATGACGCTCGCTGCTATCAGCGCCGCCTCGAATCCGTGCAAGTAGGACGCGACAGCAGGGCTGTGCGCGTGCTGGCCCAGCGCGGCGGTCACTGCCTTGATCTGGCCACCGGCGACATCGGCACTTAGCCCGCTGGCACGTGGCTGTTCGGCCGGGGTGAAGGAGCGAACCTGGCTGCGCCAGTCAGCGACGATGATGCTGGTCGCGACCGAGCCGAGAATTGCCAGCCCCATCGCAGTTCCGATTTGACGGCAGGCGTTGAACAGCCCGGAGCCGATGCCCGACGAATCCGGCGGCACATCAGCCATGGCGGCAGCCGAGCCGGCCGGGACCATGAGCCCGAAGCCGACGCCTACCAGGACGTAGCTGACCGCAGCCAACGCGAACGTGGTGGTGGTCGTCAGCTGGCTCATGCCGAGCGTGCCAGCGGCCGCGATCACGCACCCCCAGCCGATCGCTGCGGCCTCTGGCAGCCAGCGGGCGAGCTGGCGCCCACGCTGGGCTACCGCGAAGTACGGGATGCAGAACAGCAGCCACGACAGCCCGGTGTGGAGCGCGGACCAGCGCTGCACGTTCTGGAAGTACAGGGTCACGTAGTAGATGAAGCCCGAGAAAGCGAGATACGCCAGCAGGTACACGCCGCAGGCGGCAGCGAAGCTCCTGGTCCGCAGCAACGCTGGCGGAGCCATCGGTGAACCGGTCCTGCGTTCCCATGCCGCGAACGCCACCAGGACGGCCACACCAGCCGCGATGCAGCCGATCACGGCCGGCGAGTTCCAGGTCGCATCGGCCGAATAGACCAGACCGAAAGCCACCAGAAACAGGCCAAGGGCGCTGAGCGCCACGCCACGCACATCGAGCGGCCGAGGCGCGCTCTCCCGGGACTCAGTAACTCCGAATACGGAGATGGCTATGGCAAGCGCGCCGATCGGGACATTGACCCAGAAGATCGATGACCAGGGGAAGACGGCGAGCAGCAGGCCGCCGACGACGCTCCCGCCCGCGACCGCCAGGCCGCTGACCGCCGCCCACAGCCCGATCGGCCCGCTTCTGGCGTCCGGGGGATAGGCCGCGGAGATCAACGCGAGCGTGAGCGACGACATGACCGCGCCGCCAATCCCCTGGACCACCCGGAACGCGATCAGCATCCCGCCGGAGGTCGAGAGCGCACAGCCAACCGAGGCGAGCGTGAACAGTCCCAACCCGGCCACGAAGATGCGCTTGCGCCCGAAATGATCGCCGAGCGCCCCGCCGGACGGAATCAGCGCCGCGAGGACCAGGGCGTACGAGCTGACGACCCATTCCAGGCCACTCGGCGACAGCCGAAGTTCCCGCTGCATGGCCGGAAGAGCAACGCTGACGATCAGGACATCGAGGACCATCATGCCCTGCGCCAGGCATGCAGCGGCCAGCGTCAGCCGCTGCGCAGCCCGGACGGTCAAGGTCGTCATTGTTTCTGTCTTGCCCGACTGCGTGCGGTGCCAACAGCCGGGGGCCTGGATCCGGGTCACGCAGTACGGCTTCTGGACCGTCAGCCGACGGCAGTACGGCAGCGGTGCCGCCGCGGAACCTTACCCGGCCGGACACCTCTAGCAGTTCGGCCCGCAGCGGGATTGTGTTCGGGGTCGGGAGAATCGATTGAACGTTCAGTGCCGGGCCCAGTGGCAATCGCGGGGTTACCACGCGTCCGCTTGCAGCGACGCGCTGATGGACGGGCGGGTGCTGAGCCGGGCCGGCACGGATGTGAGTCCGGTGACGACGATCAGCGTGCTGAGCACCGCCGCGACCAGCCACCAGGCTGGCGGCTGGCTGACGCTGCCGCCCTGGCTGGCTGCCTGGAACAGGCCGTAGCCTCCAGCCAGCCCGGCCAGAGCGCCGGCCAGGGCGGGGAAGACCTGCGCGGCGGACAGGCCGGCGGTGAGCTGCCCGGCGGTCGCGCCCAGGGCGCGGGTGATGGCGGCGGCGTGCCTGTAGTCCTGGACTGTCGCCCACGTGATGAAGATGACGTTCACCGCGGCCAGGGCGGCCAGCATGACGGTGATGATCAGCAGGACCTGGTTCTCCCGCGCGGTCTGGGAGATGAACCCGACGTCGGACAGGCCGGGGTTGGCCAGCGCTGCGGCGTTTCCGGACCCGGACACGGCCAGGGTCGCGTGGGCGAACAGGATCGCGACGATTCCGCTGACGGTGACCGCGATGCTCAGGCTGCCCAGCAGGACGCGGCGGGGTCGGCGGGCGGCCAAGCGCACCGCGAGCAGCAGCGGCACGGGGAGGCGGGCGGAGCATGTGGTGAGCCAGGCGTGGCGGCGGGGCTGACGGGCCGCGTCGGCGAGGGCGTCGATGGTGCTGGTGCGTGCCGCGCGCAGCGCGGGGAGGTAACTGGCCAGCGCCGCAATGGCCAGCGCGGCCGCGAGCACGAGCGCGATGACGGGCACGGTCAGTTGCGGCGCTCCGGCCGTGCCGAGCAGGCTTTCTCCGGGGCTGGTGAGCAGGGGTGCCGCGAGACGGCCGGCGGCCAGGCCCGCCGCTGCCGCGACGACGGCGAGCGCGAGGTACTCGGTGAGCAGCACCGCCGCGACGAGCGAGGGTGTCCCGCCCACCGCCTTCAGCAGGCCTACCCTGCGGTTCTGCTCCGCCATCCGGCCGCCCACGACGATCGCGAGGCTGCCGATAGCGAGCAGCGCGAGGAGCCAGCTGCCCATGAGCAGGATCGTCTGCTCGTGCGCCACGAGCAGGCCGTCCTGACGGCTGGTCATCTGCCACGGGATGGCGTAAAGGCCGCCCGTGTTGTCGGTATAGCCGCCGGCATCGAACCGGTCGGCGAAACTCTCGGCCGCGCCCGGGCTTGCCAGCCTCAGGTTCAGCACGTACCCGAGTGGATACTGCGTGCTCGCCAGGCTGTCCGCAGTCGCCTCTGTGGTCCAGATGAGGCCCGGGTTGGGCCAGCGTGAGCTGCCCTCGAGGAACCCGACGCCGTTGTCGGGGAAGGCGGCGGTGACCGCCACGCCCGCCACCGTGAACGGCCTGCGGTCCAGCGTGATCCGGTCACCGGCGCGGATGCCGAGCGCGTCGGCGAAGCTCCGTTCGATCACCACCGCGCCGGGGCGCACCCAGCGGCCCTCGGTCAGCTCAGGCTGGTCGACGGTGGCGGGTGCGCTGCTGCGCCCCTCGGCAAGCACGGCGTCGGTGTGGCCGTCAAAGGCGAGGACGGGAAAGGCCACGGGAAACGGCCCGGAATGCCCGGTAACCCCGGCCGCGTGAGCCAGCGGAGAGGTGCGCCCGAGCGCGGCCCGTCCGGCGGCGGCCCCGCCGCCGGACGGGAAATCAGTGGCCAACACGTCAGGCCCCGCGGTCGTCTGACGCGTCGTCTGGTAGGGGTGGGCTGTGGTGCCGCGCAGGACCAGGCCCAGGGTCAGCGCGGCGGTGGCCGCGACCATGATGACGACCAGCATGACCGCCTGCCCGGGCCGGCGCTGGAGGTCCCGGACCGCGAGCCGGGATATCAGCCACAGCTCGCTGAGGCGAGGAGTCTGCTCATTCATGTGCGGAGTCCTCCAAGCCGATCAGCGTGCTCAGCCGCCCGCGAGTCCCGCCGGTCAGCCAGGTTTCTTCGACGAAGACGCCGTCCCGCATGTAGATCAGCCGGTCCGCGGTCGCTCCGATCCGCTCATCGTGCGTCACGATCACCAGCGTGTGGCCGGCCGCGTGCAGGCCTGCGAAGATACGCAGCACCTCGCGGGTGGCCGCACTGTCGAGGTTGCCGGTTGGCTCGTCAGCCAGGATGACCAGCGGCTCGTTCGCCAGTGCCCGGGCGATGGCGACCCGCTGGCGCTGTCCGCCGGACAGCGCCGAGGGCTGGTGACCGGCCCGGTCACCCAGACCCACCTGCTCCAGCAGGTCACGGGCCCTGCGGCGGGCTGCCCGCGGTGAGCACCCCGCCAGCAGCGCAGGCAACTCGACGTTCTCCTGGGCAGTCAGCTCCTCCATCAGGTTGAACGCCTGGAAGACGAACCCCATGTCCTTGCGCCGCATCCCGGCCAGGGCTCGCTCGCTCAGTTCGCCCACCTTCCGGCCGCCGAGCCACAGGTCACCGTCCGAGGCCCGGTCCAGCCCGCCGAGCAGGTGCAGCAGCGTCGACTTCCCGCATCCGCTCGGCCCCATCACGGCCACCCGCTCGCCCCGGCCGATGTCGAGATCGACGCCGTCCACGGCGCGGACCATCCCCTCGTTCCGGCCGTATTCCTTGCGCAGGCCCCGTGCCCGCACCAGGCAGTCGCTGGTCATCGTTCACTCCCGTGCTGTGGGGCCCGGCGCGCGGCCCAGATCTTCTGGCAGGCTTCGAGCCAGCGCAGGTCGGCCTGGAGCCGCAGCGCGATGCCTTCGAGCAGCAGCGAGGCGTCGGAGTCCTCTGGCTCTCCCAGCGCCGCCTCCTGCACCTCGCGCAGTCGGCGCAGCAGCTCACGGCGCTGCGCGGCCACCATGCCCACCGGGTCGGCCAGCCCGGCCGCTGCGGCCGCGATGAGCTTGAGGTGGAACTCGGCCAGGTCGGGCTTGGGCCAGCTCAGCTCGGACAGCCACTGCGACACCCGCTCATGCCCGGCGGCCGTGAGACCGTAGAGCTTGCGCTCCGAACGCGTGGCCGCAGTACCCGGGTCGTCGAATGCCACCAGCCCGGCCTTCTCCAGCCGGTTGAGCGTGACATAGATGTGGCCCGCGTTCAGCCCGTCGCCGAGCGGGCCGAGGGCACCATCGAGCCTGGCCCGCAACTGGTAAGGATGAGCGGGTTCCTTGGCGAGCATCGCCAGCACGACTTCCTGCTGCACCCCTGGACTCCAATCTAACCGTTAGATCTAATCTAACGGTTAGATCAAAGCCCGTCAATCATCCTGGCTGCCATCAACATGGTGGATCCCGGGGGCCGGCCGTGTCCTTCATCGAGGGCCCGCATGGTCCGTGGGCCCCTGACGGCCCGTGCGCTCATCAACATATTCACGACAGCACCAGTTCAGTACCAAGACGCTGTCGATGATGATCGCTCGGTGGCGCCCGCTGCCGCTTGGCGACGGCCATGCTCGATGACGAATCGATGAAAAAGATCCAGACCTGACCACCATGACCGGTGGTCAGGCCCTTGACCTGCTACTTCGATCTGTAGCCCCGACCGGATTTGAACCGGCGCTACCGCCTTGAGAGGGCGGCGTCCTGGGCCACTAGACGACGGGGCCAGGCACCACGTGCGCCGCAAGTCATGTGACCTGCGGGCGACCCGTGAGCAAAAATCGGCCAGAGCCTCAAGCCCCGGCCGGGCACTAAGGCTAGCGTACCTCGCCGAGCCCCGCCAAACGCGGCACTGTCGCCGCACCACCCGGGCCGAACCCAGCCGGACCGGCTACGGCAGCGCCCCTCGCGGCACATCAGCAACAGCATCAACGCCCGCGGCGACCTGGCCAGAACTAGTTATGCCTACATCAAGATCTGTTGCATGTTTTGGTGCAGCGGGGTAGTTAACACGACCATGTTGGCATTCATCGTCATCCTGCTGATCATCGGACTCATCGCGGGTGCCCTCGCCCGCCTGCTGGTGCCCGGCCGTGACCCCATCGGGCTGATCGGCACCATTCTCCTTGGCATCGTTGGCTCGTTCGTCGGCGGGTTCATCTCGACCCTGGTCGAGTACCACACGCTGTCGGTGCACGCGTTCCACCTCACCGGCATCATCTGGTCGATCGTCGGGGCCATCGTCGTGCTGGTGCTGCTGCGGCTGTTCCATATGGAGCCGGGCCGCGGCCGGTCCCGCTCGCGCCGCCATCGCTGGATCTAAGCACCGGGACCCGGGAAGCACGAACGCGGATGCCGCTCGCCTGCGGCATCCGCGCTTTCATATCGCCTTGCTGGGGTACCAGGACTCGAACCTAGACTAACGGGGCCAGAACCCGTCGGGCTGCCAATTACCCCATACCCCATGGGATCGGGCGCGAGGCCCGGCAACGCCCGTGCAGTCCGGGCGCGCCAGTGCAGTGTAGCCGAAGCGCGGACACCGCTGCCAAAGAGATCTGACTCTCGGCTGCGGTCACCGTCCAGCCCCCGCCGCGGTCGCCATTTAGCTCCCGGCAGCGCCAGCCGCCGCCTGAGCCAGGCGGGCCAGCGTCCGCTCCCGGCCGAGCAGTTCGATGGACTCGAACAGCGGCGGGCCGACCCGCCGCCCGGTGACCGCAACCCGCACCGCCCCGCCGAACGCGGCCTTGGGCTTCAGCCCGAGGCCCTCGACGAGCGCTGCCTGCAGCGCGTCCTTAATCGCTTCCCAGGTCCACGGCTCGAGGCTGGTCAGGACGTCGTGCGCCGCCTCGAGGGCCGGCACAGCGTCGGGGCCGAGCGCCCGCGCGGCGTCGTCCGGGTCGACGGCGAACTGAGCGTCGTCTACCAGCAGGAAGCGCAGCATGTTCGGCGCATCGGACAGTTTCGAGATCCGTCCCTGGATCAGCGGGGCCGCGGCCGTGATCACCGCGAGCTCCTCCGCGGCTGGCGGGTCCCCGATTAGTCCGTCTTCGGCCAGGAACGGGATGATCCGCTGCACGAAGTCGGCCGGATCCAGCTCCCGGATCTTGTCGCCGTTGATCGCTTCAAGCTTCCTGACGTCGAACCGGGCGGCGTTCTTGTTCACCCGGGCCAGGTCGAACTCGGCCGCCATCTCGTCCAGCGTGAACGATTCCCGGTTGTCCCCCGGCGACCAGCCGAGCAGCGCCAGGTAGTTGTCCAGCGCCTCCGGCAGGAAGCCCTCGTCCCGGTAGTAGCTAATGGACGCGGCGCCGTAGCGCTTGCCCAGCTTCTCGCCCTCGAGCCCGAGCACGAACGGCAGGTGCGCGAACACCGGGAATTCCGACTCGGCCACACCCATCGCGCGGTAGACAGCGAGCTGCCGCGGCGTTGAGGACAGCAGGTCGTCACCGCGGACGATGTGCGTCATCTTCATCAGCACGTCGTCGACCGCCACCGCCAGCGTGTAGAGCGGGCTGCCGTCCGACCGGGCCAGGACGAAGTCGGGCACGTTGGCGTTGTCGATCGTGATCTCGCCGCGGACCAGGTCGGTGAACGTGGTTGAGCCGCCGGGCATGCGCATCCGGACCACGGGCTTCCTGCCCTCGGCCCGGTACGCGGCCGCCTGATCGGGGGTGAGCGACCGGCACTGCCCGTCGTACCCGGTCGGGCCGCCCCCGCCCGCGCGCGCAGCCTCGCGCCGCGCTGCGAGTTCCTCCGTCGAGCAGTAGCAGTAGTACGCGTGCCCGGACTCGAGGAACTTCGCCAGCCATTCCGCGTAGATGTCCATCCGCTGGCTCTGCAGGTACGGGCCGTACGGGCCGCCAACCTCGGGTCCCTCGTCCCAGTCCAGGCTCAGCCAGCGCAGCGTCTCCAGGGCCGACGCGATGTAGGCGGGAGTCACCCGGGACTGGTCGGTGTCCTCGATCCGCAACACGAACACGCCGCCGGTATGCCGGGCGAACGCCCAGTCGAACAGCGCGGTGCGAATGTTCCCGACGTGCAGGTCCCCGCTGGGCGAGGGGGCGAACCTGACCCGCACGGGGGGCTTGCCGGAGGTCGGCCCGGCCGGGGCGGCGCTGTCAGTCACTGGTGACTCCGTTGGTCAGTGTGCCGATGCTCTCGATCGTGACCGACACCTCGTCGCCGTCCTTGAGCGGGCCGACTCCCGCCGGGGTCCCGGTCAGCAGCACGTCGCCGGGCAGCAGCGTCATCACCGCGGTCACGTACGCGACCAGCGCGGTCACGTTGTGCAGGAGCAGTGAGGTTCGCGAGTTCTGCCGGATCTCGCCGTTCACGATCGTGGTCAGCTCGAGGTCGTCCGGGTCGATGTCGGTCTCGATCCACGGCCCGAGCGGGCAGAACGTGTCGAAGCCCTTGGCCCTGGCCCACTGCCCGTCCTTGGCCTGCAGGTCGCGTGCGGTGACGTCGTTGGCGCAGGTGTAGCCGAAGATGACCTCGCCGACCCGTTCCGGCGGCACCTGGCGGCAGAGCCTGCCGATGACGACGGCGAGCTCGCCCTCGAAGCCGACGCGCTCGGATAGCTGGGCCGGGTAGACGATCGGGTCCCGCGGCCCTACCACCGCCGTCGACGGCTTCAGGAAGATGATCGGGTCGTCGGGCACCTCATTGCCCAGCTCAGCCGCGTGGTCGGCGTAATTCCTCCCGATCGCCACCACCTTGCTCGGGAGCACAGGGGCGAGCAGCCGCACGTCGGCCAGCGGGAAGCGGATCCCGGTGAGCCGGATGGCCTCGTCCCCGATCCCGAACGGATGCCCCAGCAACTCGGCCACAACGAGCCCGTCCGCGTCCGCGCCGGTGACGGTGCCCGCGGCACCGTCCTGCGCGGCGTCCTCCACGATCCCGTAGCCCACGTCGCCGCCATGGGCAAACCTTGCGATACGCACGCCTGTCAGCCTACTGAGGAAGCCGGCCCGGTTGGCACCGCGGAGCGCGCTACTGCAGGTATCCCTCGACCTCGGAAGCTGGCCGCGCCGCCGAGTCGCCAGCATCCTCGTTGAACTCACGCCGGGCGCGGCGCTGGCGCAGCAGATCCCAGCACTGGTCCAGCGCCTCCTCGGCGGCCTTCAGCTGGGCATGCTCCTGGTCGGTGGACAGCTCGCCGGCGGCCAGTTTTGCCCGCAGCTCGTGCTCGGTCTTGATGAGCTCGTCAATATGCCCAAGGATTTGCTTGTCGTCCATGTCCCCTGCCGTGTGCTGGACGGTGGATTCGTCATGATTTTCATTTCGAGTGGCCTTAACGCTTAGCTCGCATGTTAATCGCCCGGCACAAACGCAATCGGGCCGACGGGTGATGCGGAGCGGCGGATGTCGCGCCCGGACTGAACCGGGCCGCGTTCAGCGGCCAGCCCCGGCCGGAGCGTAACGGGCGGAATGTACGACCCGCGCCGACCGGCTCCGGCCCAGCCGGCTTCCCTGATGCCGCGCCACCGCGGCGTCCCGGGCGGCGTGCTCGAGCTGGTCGGACAGCGGAGCGAGCTCGGCCTCTCCGTAGCGGCGCCGCAGCGCAGCGTGGATCAGGAAGTCGGTGAGCACCGGATTCCGCGGCAGGCACGGGCCGCGCAAGTAGGTCCCGATCGCGTTGCCGAGGCGGACACCCTCACCGCCGTCGCCGTTGTTCCCCTGCCCGGCGATGACCTGGCCGAGCGGGCGCGCCGCCGGCCCGAGATAGGTGCGGGCGCTGTGGTTCTCGAAGCCGACGAGGAGTTCGGCATCCCACCGAACGAGCAGGTCGCCGATGGCACGCCCGGCCCTGGCCTCGGTGAGCGTGCACGACGCCGAGGTGAGGTCGGCACCCTGCTGGATCGTCCAGGTGTCGAAGAGCCGGGCACCGGGCAGCTCCACGCCGCGGGCCGGCTGGTAGAAGCGCCCGAGCAGTTCGAAGCCCGCACCGACCGCGAGCAGGGCGGCTCCATCGTCGACCGCCTCGCAGATCCCCGGGCCCTTGACGTCGGCCAGGTCCGCGGCGATTAGCCGCTGGTGGAACTCCCCGCCGTTGCCGATCACGAAGAGATCAACCTCGCCTGGGTCTACCGCGTCGCCGAGACGCAGCTCCCGCACGTCGGCGGCGATGCCACGCCAGCCGCAGCGCCTGGTGATCGCTGCGAGGTTGCCGCGGTCGCCGTAGCCGCTCATGATCTCGGGGTACAGATAGCCGACCGTGATCGCGCGCCCGGTCATCGCTAGGCCTCCCACAGCTCGTTCACCAGGCCCTGGCGGCGCATCCAGTCCCGGAGCTGCCAGAGCACCTGGTAGGTGCCGACGACCCACACCGGCTGGCCCTCCGGAGCCTGGGCGAGCGCGAGCCGCAGGCCGCCGACCGGGTCCGGCTCGACCGTGATCCCGGCAGCGTCGATGTCGCTCCAGCCGGCGTACTTGAGCCGCACCGCCAGGTCGCAGGCCCGGTTGCCGGACAGCACCGCCGACGGCACAAGCCCGCACAGCGACTCGAAGTCGACGTCCCAGATCCAGGAGACGTCCGGCTCCTCATCACGGTCATTGAGCGCGAGCAGCATGTGCTTGGGACGCCCGTCGCGGAGCAGGGCGCGCAGCACCTCGGTATACCCGTTCGGGTTCTTGGCCAGCGCCAGGTGAACCTCGCGGCCGCCGATCGCCACCTGCTCCATCCGGAAGAAGCCAGGCGTCATCTGGCTGACCGCGGGGAGCGCACCGCCGGGAAGCTGGCCCGCGGTCGCCGCAGCGACTGCGGCGACCGCGTTGTAGGCGTTATACAGCCCGGGCACCGGGATTTCGAGCACCGCCTCGCCGGTGGGCGTAACTATTTGAAGCCGCGAGGACGCGGGGCCGATGAGATCGACCTTGGCTGCGCGGACCTGCGGCGACGGGCGGGTCAGGCCGCAGTGCGCGCAGCTCCAGTGGCCGAGCTGCGCGTAGAACACGCTGCTGTAGCTGAGTTCGCCAGTGCAGCGCGGGCAGCGCGGGAAGTCCGACGTGTGGTCGATCAGGCCGCGGCGATGCTCGGTGTCGTCCAGGCCGTAGAAGATCCTGGGGTTCGGCAGATCGGCCCCCAGGTAGGCGAGGCGGGGATCGTCTGCGTTGAGCACCAGCGTGGTGTCCGCTGGCAGCGACCGCAGGCAGTGCTCCCAGCGGCGGGTGAGGTAGTCCAGGTCGAGATAACGGTCCATCTGGTCCCTGAAGACGTTCGTGAAGACCAGGGTTGTGGGGCTGACGTGCGACAAAACGTCCGGCAGCGACCCCTCGTCTACCTCGAAGAGCCCGACGGCGCGGTCATCGGCGGGCAGGTGGCCTCCCGGGCCGGCGTGGGCCAGCAGGGTGGTCGCCAGGCCCCTGGGCTGATTCGCCCCCTCCTGGTTGGTGATGGGAAGCAGCCCTGACGCCCGCATGACCCCGCCGAGCATGCGGCACGTCGTCCCCTTGCCGTTGGTCCCGGTCACGATCACGGTACCCAGCCGGATCTCGCTGGCCAGGCCGGACAGCAGATGGGCGTCGATGGCCAGTGCGGCCATTCCGGGAATCGCTGTCCCGTTGCCGCGGCGGAGCCGGCGGACGGTGCCGCGGGCCGCTTTTCCGACGGTTATCGCAAGGGCGCGCTGTCCGGGTGCCGCGGGCCTGCGCCGACGGATATCACGGCCGCGCCCGGAGCGCGCCTTGCGGCTGGCATAAATATTAATGGCTTCCCCCGATGACGAAATCCATTCTCCGCCATTCTGTGCCCGCCGCAGGGGCGCCTTAAGACCAGGCGAAAGGCATTGTGCGGCAAAGTAGTGGCAATGGCCGCGCCTTTAATGAAGGAACTGAGGCCCATTCTCGCCACCCGATGAACCGCTAATTCGGCGCCCCGGGCAGCCAGCACGAGGCGCCCGGGCGCATGACCGAACCGCCTGCCCGCCTTGCTTGCTGGTGGACTCAGAGGATCACCGGCGAGTAATCAGGGGTACGTTATGCCCTATGCAGCTGACCCGTGAGCGGATCATCTCCGCCGCCATGGAGCTCATCGAGCGCGAGGGGGTTGACGCGGTATCGATGCGCCGCATTGCCGCGCAGCTCGATTCCGGGGTCATGGCTCTCTATAACCATGTTCCCAGCAAGCTGGCGTTGCTCGAGGGCGTCGCCGAGCGGGTCATGTCCGGCATCGACTTTAGCGTCGACCCGGACGCGAGCTGGGAGGATCTGGTGCGCGCCCAGGCGCGCGCGTTCCGGCAGGCTCTGCGCGCCTATCCCCGGTGCGCGATGGTCACGGTGAGCCGCCCCGCCACCTCGGCTGCCGAGTTGCTGCCCATGGAGCGTGCGCTGACCCTGCTGCGGAGCGCGGGCTTCGGTGAGGAAGACGCGGTGCGGGTGGTGCGCATGTTCATCGGCTATATCATCGGCTCGCTGCTGCGTGAGGTAGGTGTGGCTCCCGGCCTGGTGCCACAACGGCCGCTAGGTCACGATCAGTCCTTTCTGGAGGCAGACCGGCCGGTTGGTCTGGATCCGTCCGAGTTTCCGCTCGTCACGAGCATGTCAGCGGAGATCATGCAGCGAGACCACGACGCCGACTTCGAATTCGGCCTGAACCTGCTCGTCCACGCGATCTCCGAGCTGCGCCCGGCGCGGACGAAATAAGCGCCCGGCAGGCCCGTTCGGCCCGGTCAGCCCCCGCCGCCCAGTCAGCCCCCGCCGGCCCCGCGCGGCCCCACCACGAGCCAGCCGCCGACGGCCATGAACCCCATCAGGATCACCGGGATACCGAGCGCCAGCCGCAGGCCCAGCAGGCCAGCGAAGCTCCCAATCAGCACCGGCCCGACGAGCAGGCCCAGGTAGCCGGCGCCAGCCACCCGGGCAATGCCAGTGCCGGAACGGGACGTCTGGATGTTGCCCGCCGTGGAAAGCAACTGCGGGAAGGTGCTGGAAAGCCCGGCGCCGAACAGCGCGAACCCGACCAGTCCCAGGGCCGGACTGCGGCTGATCAGCGCGGCGGCCAAGCCGATCCCGGCCACGACGCCGCACCCGCTAACCAGGCGACCGGGGCCGAACCGGGCGGCCAGCCGGTCGCCCGTCAGCCGCCCGGCGGCCATGGTGACCGAGAACGCCGCGTAGCCAAGCGCGGCGAAAGCTGCCGACGTGCCCAGGTTGTCCCGCAGGTAGACGGCGCTCCAGCTGCCCGCGGCACCCTCGCCGAGCAGGGAGCACAGCGCCAGCAGGCCCAGGGCGGCGATCCGCAGCGCCACGGCGCGCCGGCTGGCTGCTGCTCGCACCTGCCCGGGCCGCCCCGCCCGCCCCGCCGCGCCCTGGCCCGCGCTCTCGGCCGCCGGATCCCGGTCCGTGGCGGGCACCGCGGCCGGGTCGCTGGCCTCAGAGCCGTGCAGCAACCTGCGCCGGGCCAGCACGGCGACGACGGCCATCGGCACGCCGGCCGCCGCGAACGTCGGCGCAGCGCCGATGCCTGCCCAGGCGAACAACCCGCCGAGCAGGGCGCCGAGCAGCCCGCCGAAGCTGAAGCACGCGTGGAACGAGTTGATGATCGGGCGCCGGTAGCCGCGCTCCACCCGCACCGCCTGAGAGTTGATCGCCACGTCCGTCAGGCCGCCGGACATGCCGTAGACCAGCAGCACCGCCATCAACGCGGCCATGCTGCCGGCCAGCCCAAACGCGATGGGCAGCAGCGAGATCGCCACCGCGCCCGCCGCGGTCGGCCGCGCGCTGCCGAACCTGTCGATCAGCCGGTCAGCGAACGCCGCGACGACCACGAGCCCGACCGGCGCGGCGAGCAGGGCCACCCCGAGCCGCGCATCGCTGAGGCCCAGATGCTCTTTCACCGCGGGGAGCCTGGCCAGCCACACGCCGTCGGCCAGGCCGAACATTCCGAAATACACCAGAAGGGCCACGCGGGCACGCCGCAGGACGCCCGGCACACTGCCGCTGGCGGCAGTGGTGGGGGCGATGGAGGATCCGATGTCCGGACCATACAGGATTGGTGACGTGGCACCGGAAATCACGCAGCGCAGCAACGAACCCGTCCCCACCGGCTCCTCTGGCCCCACCCCCGCCTACTCGGCGCTCACCGTCCTGGAGTGCTCCCGGTGCTCCGAGGGCCCTTACGCCGCCGATCGGATCCAGGGAACCTGTGCCTGCGGCGCCCCGCTGCTGGCCTGCTACGACCTGGCGGCGGTCGCCTCATGGACGGGCCCGGACCAGATCGCCACGCGGCCGCCGAGCCTGTGGCGCTACCACGAGCTGCTGCCGGTGGGCTCGGCCAAGTCCGTAGTGAGCTTTGACGAGGGCATGACTCCGCTGCTGCCGATGGAACGCCTGGGCGCCGAGCTTGGCGTGCCCCGGCTGCTGATGAAGGACGAGAGCCCGCTCCCCACCGGCTCGTTCAAGGCCCGCGGGGCGGCGGTGGGAGTGTCGCGCGCGGCCGAGCTCGGGGCCACCGGCGTGGCCCTGCCGACGAATGGCAACGCCGGGTCGGCCTGGGCGGCCTTCGCGGCCAGGGCCGGGCTGCCCTGCCTCGTCGTCATGCCGACCGACGCACCGCAGATCACCCGGGCCGAGTGCGTGGCGGCCGGGGCCGAGACGTACCTGGTTGACGGGCTCATCGGCGATGCGGGACGTCTCGTCAGGGCCGCCGTGGCGGACCGGCCGGGGTTCCTGGACGCGTCCACGCTCCGGGAGCCCTACCGGCTGGAAGGCAAGAAGACGATCGGGCTGGAAATAGCCGAGCAGCTCGGCTGGCGGGTGCCAGGCGTGATCATCTTCCCGACCGGCGGCGGCGTTGGCCTGGTCGGCATCGCCAAGGGGCTGCGTGAGCTACGGCAGCTGGGCTGGATCGGTGAGACCCTGCCACGCCTGGTCGCGGTGCAAGCGGCGGGCTGCGCGCCGATCGTGCGCGCATTCGAGCGGCAGGCAGACGAGACCGAGCCGTGGCCGGACGCCAGGACCGAGGCGTTCGGGCTCACCGTTCCCGAGCCACTCGGCGGCTTCCTGGTGCTCGAGGCGATCAGGGCCACCGGCGGAACCGCGGTGGCCGTGACCGACGAGCGACTGCTCGCGAGCCAGCGGCAGGCGGCACGGGCCGAAGGGGCCTGGGTCTGCCCGGAAGGCGCTGCGTGCTTCGCCGCGGTCGCGCAGCTGCGCGAAGCGGGCTGGCTCGCCCAAAGCGACGAGGTCGTGGTCGTCAACACCGGCGCCGGGCTGAAATACCAGCAGACCATGCCCGCGCACCCGCCGCTGATCCCGGCCGGCGGCCAGATCCCGGCTAGATGATCTTGTGGATCCAGCCGTGCGGGTCGGCTAGCTGACCGTACTGGATGCCGAGCAGTTCCTCGCGCAGCCGCATGGTGACAGGGCCAGGCGAGCCGTCGCCGACCGTCCAGCCGCCGTCCTTCCCCTTGATCGTGCCGACGGGGGTGATAACGGCCGCGGTGCCGCACGCGAACACCTCGGAGATCTCACCGGACGCGCAGCCGGCGCGCCATTCCTCAACCGAGATCTTGCCCTCGGACGCCGGGACGCCCAGATCCGGGGCCAGCGTGAGCAGCGCGTCCCTGGTGATGCCCGGCAGCAGCGTCCCGGTCAGCGCGGGGGTCATGATCCGCGCATCGGTTCCTGAGCCGTAGACGAAGAACAGGTTCATCCCGCCCATCTCCTCGACCCAGCGATGCTCAATGGCGTCCAGCCAGACAACCTGGTCGCAGTCGTTGTCGAGGGCCTCCATCTGCCCGGCGAACGCCGCCGCGTAGTTCCCGCCGGTCTTGGCCTCCCCGATGCCGCCTGGCGCCGCTCGGGTGTACTCGGTCGCGAGCCACACCGAAACCGGGCGCACTCCCCCGGAGAAGTACGACCCGGCCGGGGAAGCGATCACCGTGAACAGGTACGTGGCCGAGGGCCTGTTGACGCCGAGGCCGCGGTTGGTGGCGATCATGAACGGCCTCAGGTAGAGGCTGTGTCCCTCCTGCGCCGGAACCCAGTCCCGGTCCTGCGCCACGAGCAGGTCGATTGCGCGGACGAACGCAGCCTCCGGCAGTTCCGGCATGGCCATCCGCCGCGCCGACCGGTTGAACCGTGCCGCGTTCGCCTGCGGGCGGAACGCCACGATCGGGCCGCTCGCCTGCCGGTACGCCTTCAGGCCCTCGAAAATCTCCTGCGCGTAGTGGAACACCGCGGTGGCGGGTTCGAGTGTGATCGGGCCGTACGGCTCAAGCTGGCCGTCATGCCAGCCGCGGTCGTCCGCCCAGCGGATCGTCACCATGTTGTCGGTGAAGATCTGGCCGAACCCGGGATCTGCCAGCAGCCGCTCCCGATCTCCAGCCGGAATCGGGCTGCTGGAGGGACGGAGCGCAAAGTCGATCTCAGTGTTCGTGCTGGCAGTCATCAAGGGCTCCCTTTCACATCGGCCGCGTTGCCAGGCGAAGCTATGACGTCCTACTATTTTGCAGCTTAGCCTGCCGCGCGCTCCGCGATGTCGTCGCCGATCTCCCAGGTAGTCCTGGCCGTCCACTCGCCCTGGCGGTCAACCAGGTCCTCGGCAACGGCCTGCTCGATCCGCGCCGCCTCGCCGCTGAGCCCGATGTGCTCGCAGAGCATCGCTGCCGACAGGATCGCGGCCGTCGGATCCGCCTTCTGCTGGCCAGCGATGTCCGGCGCGCTGCCGTGCACTGGCTCGAAGATGCTCGGCGCGGTATGTTCCGGGTTGATGCTGGCGCTCGCGGCCAGCCCGATGCCGCCGGCCACCGCAGCGCCGAGCGCGGTCAGGATGTCGCCGAACATGTTGTCGGTGACGATCACGTCGAACCGCTCCGGCTGGGTGACGAAATAGATCGAGGCCGCGTCCATGTGGCAGTAGTCGGCGGTCACGTTGCTGAACTCCTTCGCGAGCTCGTCGACCGTACGCCGCCACAGGTCTCCCGCGTAGGTCAGCACGTTTGACTTGTGCACCAAGGTCAGCTTCCTGCGCGGCCGCGCGGCGGCGCGCTGCAAGGCATAGCGGGCAACCCGGCGGACGCCGAATGCGGTGTTGATGCTCTCCTGGGTGGCGACCTCCTCGAGGGTGCCCCTGCGCATGACGCCGCCGGCCTCGATATAGGGGCTCTCGGTGCCCTCCCGCACCACCAGCATGTCCACCAGTTGCGAGCGCTGGCCGGACAGCGGCGAGGCCACGCCGGGGTAGAGCCGGACCGGCCGCAGGTTGACGTACTGATCGAACTCGAACCGCAGCCGCAGCAGCAGGCCCCGTTCCAGCACCCCGCTGGGAACCTCCGGATCGCCGACGGCTCCGAGCAGGATCGCATCATGCCCGGCTATCTCGGCGAGTGCCGAAGCGGGAAGGATCTCTCCGGTGCGGAGCCAGCGCTGTGCACCCAGGTCGTAGCCGGTGGTCTCGATTGCAACGCCGGTTGCCGCAGCCCGGAGCACCTTGATCGCTTCCGCGACCACCTCGGGGCCAATGCCGTCACCGCCGATCACGGCGATCCTGATGGGCTGTGCCGGCCCGGGGGGACGCTCGCCCGGAACCCCCCGCATTGCGGCCATGCGCGTACCTTACTGGCCACCTCGCGGAATCTATAGGTCGGTGACCAGGGAGACTTACCGTCCGTCCAGATCCACGGCCCGGCCGAACGCCGCGCCGATCGAGGAGGTTATCTCATCGAGCACCGGGGCCGGCAGCGCCGAGTCGACCGTGAGCACGATCAGCGCCTGCCCGCCCCTGGAGTTACGGCAGACCTGCATTCCGGCGATGTTGATTGCCCGGTCACCAAGGATCTTGCCGACGACGCCGACGATGCCGGGGCGATCGGAATAGGTGAAGAACACCATGTGCTCAGCGGGCGAGATCTCCATGTCGAACCCGTTGACCTCGATGAGCTTCTCGACCTGGCGCCGCCCGGTCAGCGTCCCGCCAGCCGATACGACCTGGCCGTCAGGCAGCGTGCCGCGCAGGGTTACCACGTTGCGCCAGTCCGGGCTCTCCTTGTCGGTCGCCAGGCTTACCTGGACGCCGCGTTCCGCGGCCAGCAGCGGGGCGTTGACGTAGGTGACGGCGTCCTCGACGATGTCGCTGAACACCCCCTTGAGCGCGGCTAGCTGCAGCACGCTCACGTCCATGCCCGCGACCTCGCCGCGAACCTCCACCTCGATCCTGGCCGCGATGCCGCCCGCCACCGCGGTGAAAATCCGGCCGAGCTTCTCGGCGAGCGGCAGTCCCGGCCTGATCAGCTCGTCGACGATGCCGCCCTGGACGTTCACCGCGTCCGGCACGAACTCGCCGGCCAGGGCGAGCCGGACCGACCTGGCCACCTCGGTCCCGGCCTTCTCCTGCGCCTCGTGGGTGCTCGCTCCCAGGTGCGGCGTGACCACCACGTTCGGCATAGCGAACAGCGGGCTGTCTGTGCACGGCTCGGTGGCGTAGACGTCAAGCGCGGCACCGGCCACCCGACCGTCGGCCAGCGCGCTGGCGAGCGCCGCCTCATCCACGATGCCGCCGCGCGCCGCGTTGATGATCCGCACGGTGGGCTTGACCATGTGCAGCTGGCGGTCGGCGATGATCCCCACGGTTTCCGCGTTCTTCGGCAGGTGCACGCTGATGAAGTCGGCCTCCGCGAGCAGCTCGTCGAGGCTGACCAGGCGGACGCCGAGCTGGGCCCCCCGGGCCGCGGCCACGTACGGGTCGTATGCGATCACTGTCATGCCGAACGCCGCCAGGCGCTGGGCGACGAGAACGCCGATCTTGCCAAGCCCGAGAACGCCGACCACCTTGTCCTGCAGTTCCACGCCGGTGAAGGCGGACCGCTTCCACTGCCCACTCTTCAGCGAGGCCATCGCCTGGGGCACGTTCCGCGCGGACGCGAGCAGCAGCGCGGCTGCATGCTCGGCGGCGCTCACGATGTTGGACGTCGGCGCGTTGACGACCATCACACCCGCCCTGGTAGCCGCCTCGACGTCGACGTTGTCGAGTCCAACGCCGGCCCGGGCCACGACGCGGAGTTTCGGCGCATGCTCCAGGGCCTCGGCGTCGATGATGGTCGCGCTGCGGATGATCACGGCGTCGGCGTCCGCGAGCGCCGCCAGCAGTTGCTCCCGGTCGGCGCCGTTGGCGTGGCGGATCTCGAAACCGGACTCCAGCACTGCGATCCCGGCGGGGGAGAGCTCTTCGGTGATGAGGACGATCGGCGTGGACACGTTAGCCCTTCAAAGCAGAGGCAGCGGTCGGCATGACAGTGTAGGCGACGCTCATGGAATCACCACAAAATGGCACGAATACACGTGCGCGATAAGAGGCGGCCGGACCACGGCCCAGCTGGACCGCCCACCGCCGGCCCAGCGGAAGCGCGCATCGCCGCCCCGGCCATGCCGGCGCCAGGTCCTGTCATTTCGCCGGTGCCGCGGCGGGCGTGGCCGGAGCGGGTGCCTCGCCGGGGTTCAGGGCGGGCTCCGTGGCCGGCCCGGGATCGGGCGCGAACTCGGCTTCGGCGGCCGCGGCCACCGGGTTGTCGGCCGCGACTTCGCCGTCGGGGCCGACAAACGAGTCAGCGGCACCAACCGGCCAGCCGCTCCCGACCAGGGCCTCGATCCCGCTCGCATCCATCGGCTTGGCGATCAGGAACCCCTGGCCGAGCTCGCAGCCCATTTCCCGGAGCAGCTCAAGGTGCTCGGGCCGCTCGATCCCCTCCGCGACGACCTCGATGCCAAGGTCGTGTCCCACCTGAATGATCGCGCGGGTGAGCATGGCAAGGGTGCCATCGGCGCCGAGTCCCGCGACGAACGAGGGGTCGATCTTGATGATGTCCACCGCAAGCTGCCTGAGGTAGACGAGGGAGGCATACCCCGTGCCGAAGTCGTCGATGGCCAGCCGCGCGCCGTGACGGCGAAGCTCGTCCAGCCCGTCGGCCATCTGCCCGCCGCCCTCGATCAGTACCCGCTCGGCAACTTCGAGGGTCAGCGCGCCGGGCGGCAGCCCCGTCTCGTCCAGTACCGAAAGGACGGAGGCGGCGAATCCGGCCTCGGTGACCTGCCGCAGCGAGAAATTCACCGAGACGCCGATGTTCCAGCCGGAGCTTCGCCAGGCCGCAGCCTGGGAGCAGGCTTCGCGCAGCACCTGCTCGCCGATCTGGACGATGAGCCCGGAATCCTCGGCCACGCCGAGGAACTCGGTGGGCGGCACCGGATGGCCCCCACGCGACCAGCGCACCAGCGCCTCGACCCCCACCACACGGGATGTCGCGAATTCGACCACAGGCTGGTACTCGAGACCAAGCTTGCCCGCTGTTATCGCGGCACGCAGCTCGCTGGCCATCTCGAGCCTGCGCATCACGTCCGCGTGCATGTGCGCGGCGAAGACCTCCACCCGGCCGCCACCGGACACTTTGGCCCGGGACATGGCCACGTCGGCGTTGCGCAGCAGGTGCCCGGAGGCACCGCCGCCGGTGAGCGCCACGCCGATGCTCGCGGTCAGCGAGACTTCACGGTCCGCGACATGGAACGGCTCGGCGGCGATGGCCCGGCCGAGGCTCTCGGCGATGTCGACGATCTCCGGAGCGCTCGTGGCGCTCTCAACGAGCACGGCGAACTCGTCGCTGCCCCACCGGGCCACGGTGTCCTCGGGCGGGACCGCGGCACGCAGGCGGCGGGCCGCCTGGGCGAGCAGCAGGTCGCCCGCGCCGTGCCCGACGGAGTCGTTCACCCCGGTGAAGCCGTCCAGGTCCAGGAAGATCGCGCCGGCCTGCGCGGGTGCCCGGTCCGGGTCCGCCGCCGCGGCACGGTCGATCGCATCCTTTGCCCGGTCTTCCACGTATGCCCGGTTCGGCAGCCCGGTGAGCCCGTCGTGGTAGGTGAGGTACGTGACCTGCCTGCGCAGCGCTATCTGGTCGCTGACATCGCGTGCGGTGATCAGCAGCCGGTCCGGTGCGCCCATCTCGCGGTACCGGGACACGGTCGACTCGACGTGCCGCCACGTTCCGTCGGCCGATCTGACGCGGCAGGGGAACCTGTCCGGCTCATGCCCACTGCCAGCGGCGCGGACGATCCTGGCCCCGGCGGCGCGGTCTTCCGGGTGGATGAGCTCGGACAGCGACCTGCCCTCGATCTCTGCGGGCGCGTAGCCGTACTCGCCGACGGCCGGGCTCGCGAACCTGATGACCCCGTCGCGGTCACATATGAGCACGACGTCGCTGGTGCGGCCCGCCAGCTCCCGGAATCGCTGCTCGGATTCCTGCGACATCGCTGCCGCCGTCCGCTCCTGCCGCAGCAGCTCGGTGACCCTGGCGACCAGCGCGAGCGCGGCTACTCCCCCGCTCGCGAGCACGGCCGGCTCGGCGAACGATTCGCCGGCCAGCGCCCAGCCGATCGTCATGGCCGCGGCGATGCCCGCGACCAGCGCCGCCAGCAGGGTTGCCCCCGGCAGGACGTCTGGCCGTGGCCAGCCCGGCCGCCACCGCGACGCCGCCTCTCGAGGCTCTCCGGCCAGGGCCGACACCCCCAGCAGACAGAACCCGGCTAGCTGGATGACCACAGACCACGCCCCCGGTCGCATCCCGCCGATCCTGGCGCCGACGGCGAGCGACTCGCCCACGGCCACCACGAACAGGGCGAGGTACGGCGTGAGGCCCGCTCGCCCGGCCCGCACCGCGAGTGCCAGCAGCACGCCGAGCGCGAGGATGTCCGCGATCGGGTGCACCGCCTGGGTCGTGAAGACCCCGGGCGACTCGCCGAGCTTGTGGTACTCGGAGCCGAAGACAGCCAGCCAGGCGATGACGAACAGGGCGGCGGCCATCAGGCAGGCGTCGGCCAGCCACGCCAGCGCACCGCGGGCCTGCGCCCGCCGGGCGGCCCTGTCGCCGCCCGCCGCCCGTGACTGGCCCGCCAGGCCGATCCCGATCGCCGGCAGGGCCAGCAGCGAGAGCAGGTCAGCGAAGGTCAGCGAGGTTCCGCCGCCGCTGGCTGCCGTGGCTTCCTGCGCCACGAAGCCCGCGCCCCAGAGCAGCGCCGCGACCGCGAACCACCGGTAGGCGTTCCGGACCGGCGGCTCATGCCGAAGCGACCCGCGCCACAGGCCGGCCGCCGCAGCAGCCGCCACCAGTGCCCCGGCCACTCCCGGCAGGATGACCATGCTCATCGCGGGCCGCCGGATCCATCCGACCGCACCAGAGCCTCCCTTTCGCCGCGTTCCAGAACAGCGACTGCATTGGCCGGCCCACCGGTCAGCCAGGTACGCATCCCATCACGAGGAGCAGCGCTGCGGCTCGTGACTGCCAGCACATATTTCCCGTAGCGCCAGGCGTTGCGGGGTTTGTCGGACTACTGGACGCGGTCTCGCAATCAGCGATATGCATTTACTGTACGTGCGCAAGGTCACGCTTCGATTGAGGATGTGCGTACAGCGGGAGACAACTTCAGCAGTCTCCTGTGATCACTTTTGCCCGTCCTTCCCCACCGCGACAAACCTCTGGCCTGCTGGGCCGCGCGAGGCCGGGAATAGCCCGCTCGGCGGTACCGTGCTGGGGTGAGCGAACCGCCTGCCAAGCCCAGGATGACGTTCGAGACCCACGCGGATCCCGCCCTCGAGGCGGGCAGTTACGCCAATGCGCTCGCGATCTGGCACACCGGACATGAATTCACGTTCGACTTCCTGGTCAGCAGCGAACCGCCGCGGCAGGCCAAGACCGACGACGGCGAGGACGTGATCCAGGCGCCGCACCGGCTGGTGGCCAGGGTCCGGGTGCCGCCGACCGCCGTGTTCGACATCATCAGGACCATCAACCAGAACCTGACGCTGTACGAGCAGAGGTTTGGCCAGATCCGCCCGCCCGGCGGCCAGTCCCCGCTCTACCCACCGGACAGTCCGGACGACCTGGCCGGCTGAGCGGCCATGGCGACCGTCGATGACGTGCGGGAGCTCGCCTCCGGGCTGCCGCGCTCCTACGAGGTCCTGGTGCGGGACAGGGTGAAATTCCGCGTCGGCCGGATCGTCTACGTGGCGTTCTCCGCCGACGAGACCGTGATGGAGTTCGCGTTCCCAAAGGATGAGCGGGAAGCGCTCGTGGCCGCGGAGCCCGGCAGGTTCCTGATGCCACGCACGTCAGACCTCCGCTACAACTGGGTCGGCGTGCGTCTCGGCGCGATCTCGCCGACCGAGGCACGGGAACTGGTCCTCGACGCCTGGCGCATGGTCGTGCCCAAGCGCGTGGCCGCCGCGTACCTCGCATCCATGGGGCGACCAGCCACGTAGCGTGGCCCAACAGGCACGCTGGCGTGTTACAAGTCTGCGTTGCCGGGCAGAGGTGGCCTATGCCAGTACTGAGAGCCATCGCACGCCCGATGCTTGCCTCCATCTTCGCCATCCAGGGCTTTGACGCGTTGCTGCATCCCGAACGCAAGGTCGAGCAGGCTGAGCCGGTAGTCCGGCCGGTCGCGGACCGAGTGCCCGCCGTGCCCACTAGCACCGAGCAGGCTGTGCGGATCAGCGGCGCAGTCCAGGTCCTGGGCGCATCCCTGCTGGCCGTTGGCAAGTTGCCGCGGCTGTCGGCCCTCGCGATCGCGGCGACCCTGGTACCCACCACCCTTGCCGGGCACAGGTTCTGGGAGGCCGAGGACGACAAGACCCGGGCGCAGCAGCGAATCCACTTTCTCAAGAACGTCTCCATGTTCGGCGGCCTGCTGATCGCCGCGGGCGACACCGCTGGGCAGCCGTCGCTGGCCTGGCGTGGCCGTCACGCGGCCAAGACGGCGCGGCGCGAGGTAGCGCTGGCCAAGCGGTCCAGCAAGGCTGGAGCCAAGGCGGGCGCCAAGGCCGGCTGGGCGCACGCCTGCCGACCGCGGGTCGCTGACCGGCCCACGCCGACCCGGCCCACGCCGACCCGGGCCGCACTGACCCGGGCTCGCACTGACCCGGGCTCGCACTGACCCGGGCTCGCACTGACCCGCTCACACGGCGGCGCCGCCACTGGCGGCGTCAAGCCGGGGGAACACCGGCTTGGCCGCGGGCAGCTGCCCGGCCGAGTCGTCGACGGCCGCGCTGATGCGCCCCGCAAGGTCGGGCAGGAACGGCGCAAGCTGGATGGCAAGCTCCGAGCACGCGCCCACGAGCAGGGCCAGCGACTCGTCGAGCAGCCGACCAGCGGCCGGGTCACCGTCGCGCTCGGCCCGGGCCAGCAGCCAGGGCTCGGCCCGCTCGACATGGCGGTTGGCCTCATCGACAACCTCCCAGATCGCGGCGGTGGCAGCGCGGAAGTCGAACGCGGCCAGCGCCGCCGCTATGCGCTCGGGCGCACGCTGGCACGCGGCCGCCAGAGCCCGCCCGCCGGCAGCCGACGCCAGAGCCCGCCCGCCGGCAGCCGACGCCAGAGCCCGCCCGCCGGCAGCCGACGCCAGAGCCCGCCCGCCGGCAGCGACGCCGGCGCCGCGCCACCGGGTGCGCACCCTGCCGCGGGACCTTCCCCTGCCGGTAGCGGTGCACGAGCGTGACCACGCGGCTCACCAGGTTGCCCAGGCCGTTGGCCAGGTCGTCGTTGGCCCTGGCAGTCAGCCTGGCGGCGGTGAAGTCGACGTCACCCACGCGCGGCACCTCACGCAGCAGCCACCAGCGCACCGCGTCGGTGCCGTACCGGTGCACGAGCTCCACGGGGTCAGCCGTCTCGTTGCCGGCCACCGCCCCCGACTTGCTGATCTTGCTCCCGCCGATCGTCAGGTAGTCGTGCACCAGGATGTCGGTGGGCAGCGGCTCGCCAGCCGAGAGCAGGATCGCCGGCCAGTACACGGCGTGAAACCGCAGCACGCCCTTGCCGACAAGGTGGATCCGGCGGTCGGCGGCGGTCCACCAGCATTCGTAGTCCTCGTCGCCGGTGCCGTAGCCGGGCGCGGTGATGTAGTTGCCCAGGGCATCCCACCAGACGTAGATCACCTGATCGGAATCACCGGGCACGGGAATGCCCCAGCCACGGGCGCGCGCCGTGGAACGCGAGGCGCTGAAGTCCTCGAGGCCGCCGGCAATGAAGCCGAGTACTTCATTGCGCCGCGCTGCGGGCTCGATCCTGAGCCTGCCCGAGCTGATCAAGTCGCGCAGCTGGGCGGCGTAGCGGGACAGGCGGAAGAACCAGTTCTCCTCCGCGACCCGCTCCGGCCTGGTCCCGTGCTCCGGGCACAAGCCGTCCGGCAGCTCGGCTGGCCGGTAAAACTGCTCGCAGCCAACGCAGTACAGGCCTTCGTACCGCTTGCGGTACAGATCACCGCTGGCCGCGCACGCACGCCAGAGGCGTTCCACACCCGGCCGGTGCCGCGGATCGCTGCCGGTGCGGATGAAGTCGTCGAAGGAGAGCGACAGGGGATCGCGCAGCGCCGCGAACGCGGATGCGTTGCGGTCCACCAGAGCAGCCACGGCGATGCCCTCGGCCTCGGCGGCCAGCACGTTCTTCAGCGAGTTGTCATCGGTGCCGGTCTGGGACCGCACCTGGTCGCCGGCCAGCCGGTGATACCGGGCCAGCACGTCGGCCTGCACCAGCTCAAGCGCGTGGCCGAGGTGGGCGCGGGCGTTGACGTACGGGATCGTGGTACTGAGGTAGACGCGTTCGTTGGTCATCGGAACCTCCTGGGATGGCGGGGGCTCCGAACCACGAAGGATGAATCGAGGCCCCAAGAAGCGGGACCTCGTGTCGGACGTCGTCCGGGCAGCGTGAAGTAGCCCCGCTAGCGGGGCATCATCACCTGAACTGCGTGGGACGTCATGGCTTGGTCAACGTGACCTCCCCAGCGGAAATTCCGCTGCGGGATGAACCGTGGGGCGGCGGGGCGGTCAGCCGGGTTCTGCGAGGCGCTGCAGGATGAGCTCGCGCGCACGGGTGGCGTCCGCCTGGCCCCTGGTGGCCTTCATCACCGCACCGATCAGGACGCCCGCAGCGGCCGTCTTGCCGGAACGGATGGTGTCCGCGACCTCTGGGTTGGCGGCGATGGCCTGGTCGATCGCCGCCAGCAGCGCTCCATCGTCGCTGACCACGGCCAGGCCACGGGCGGCCACGATCTCGTCCGGCGAGCCCTCGCCGGCCAGCACGCCGTCGAGTACCTGCCTGGCCAGCTTGGCGTTCAGCGCGCCGGAGGCGACAAGCTCGCTCACCCTGGCCACCTGGGCCGGGGTCACCGGCAGTGCGGCGAGGTCGACACCGGTCTCGTTGGCGCGGCGGGCCAGCTCACCGAGCCACCAGTTGCGGGCCTGCTCGGGCGACGCGCCGGCCGCCACGGTCTCGGCCACCAGGTCCAGCGCGCCCGCGTTCCGCAACGCGGCCATGTCCAGGTCGGACAGGCCCCACTCGCGCTGCCGCCGGGCCCGGCGGGCCGCGGGAAACTCGGGCAGGCTGGCGCGGATCTGCTCCACCCACTCGGCCGATGGGGCGACCGGGACGAGGTCAGGCTCCGGGAAGTACCGGTAGTCCTGTGCCTCTTCCTTGCTGCGGCCGGCGGTGGTGGTGCCGGTTTCCTCATGGAAGTGCCTGGTCTCCTGCACGACCCTGCCGCCACTGTCGAGCACGCCGGCCTGCCGCTCGATCTCGAACCTGACCGCGCGCTCGACCGAGCGCAGCGAGTTCACGTTCTTGGTCTCGGTCCTGGTACCCCAGGCACTCGAGCCGCGCGGCGCGATCGAGGTGTTCACGTCGCAGCGCAGCGAGCCTTCCTCCATGCGGACGTCGGAGACGCCGAGCGAGCGAAGCAGGTCGCGCAGCTCGGTGACGTAGGCGCGCGCGACCACGGGTGCGAGCGCCCCGGTTCCCGGCACCGGCTTCGTAACGACCTCAACCAGCGGGATCCCGGCGCGGTTGTAGTCGACCAGCGAGTAGTCGGCCCCGTGGATCCGCCCGGTGGCGCCGCCGATGTGCAGCGACTTTCCGGTGTCCTCCTCCAGGTGGACCCGCTCGATGCCGACCCGCACCACGGTCTCGTCGACCGTGACATCCAGCCAGCCGTCCGTGCACAGCGGCTCGTCGTACTGCGAGATCTGGAAGTCCTTCGGCATGTCCGGGTAGAAGTAGTTCTTCCGCGCGAACCGGCACCAGGATGCGATCGAGCAGTTCAGCGCCAGGCCGATCCGGATCGTGTACTCGATCGCGGTCCGGTTGGCCACCGGCAGCGACCCCGGCAGGCCGAGGCAGACCGGGCAGACGGCCGAGTTCGGCTCGGCGCCGAACGCCGTCGAGCAGCCGCAGAACATCTTCGTCACGGTGCCGAGCTCGACGTGGGTCTCCAGGCCGACCACCGGCTCGTAGCGGGAGATCGCTTCGTCGTAATCGACGAGTGCCGGCGCAAGCTCAGTCATTTCCCGCCCACCTCCCCTTCCCCGTTCAGGCCTTTCGCATCGTCGAGCAGCGGGTGCCCGCGCCGCTGGTCCAGCGCGGCTTCCACGGCCGCGCCGACCCGGTACAGCCGGTCGTCGGCGAGCACCGGCGACATGATCTGCAACCCGACCGGAAGGCCGTCCTCGGGAGCGAGCCCGCACGGCACCGAGATCGCGGCGTTGCCTGCCAGGTCCGACGGGATCGTGCACAGGTCGGCCAGGTACATCGCCATCGGGTCGTCGGCCCGCTCGCCGATCGGGAACGCCGTGGTCGGCGTTGTCGGCGAGACCAGCACGTCAACCTGCTCGAACGCGGCGTCGAAGTCCCGGGCGATCAGCGTGCGCACCTGCTGGGCCTTGCCGTAGTACGCGTCGTAGTAGCCGCTGGACAGCGCGTAAGTGCCGAGCATGATCCGCCGCTTGACCTCGGCACCGAACCCGGCATCGCGAGTCAGTGACATGACCTCCTCGGCGCTGCGGGTTCCGTCGTCGCCCACCCGCAGGCCGTACCGCATCCCGTCGAAGCGGGCCAGGTTGGACGAGCACTCACTGGGCGCAATCAGGTAGTACGCGGGCAGCGCGTAGGTGAAGTGCGGGCAGGACACCTCGGTGACCTTGGCGCCCAGCGACTCCAGCAGCTCCACGGCCTCGGTGAACCTGCCGAGCACGCCGGGCTGGTACCCATCGCCGCCGAGCTCGGTCACCACCCCCACCCGCAGCCCGCTCACGTCGGCCTGCCGCGCCGCGGCCACCACGGGCGGCACCGGCGCGTCAATCGAGGTGGAGTCGCACGGGTCATGCCCGGAGATGACCTCATGTAGCAGCGCCGTGTCGAGCACGTTGCGGGCCAGCGGGCCCGGCGTGTCCAGCGAGGACGCGAACGCCACCACGCCGTACCGCGAGGAGCCACCGTAGGTGGGCTTCGTTCCCACGATGCCGCAGACGGCGGCCGGCTGGCGGATCGATCCCCCGGTGTCCGTGCCCAGGCCGAGCGGCGACTCGAACGCGGTGACCGCGGCCGACGAGCCGCCGGACGACCCGCCGGGCACCCGGCTCAGGTCCCACGGGTTATGCGAAGGACCGAACGCGGAGTTCTCGGTGGACGACCCCATCGCGAACTCATCCATGTTGGCCTTGCCGAGGATGACGATCCCGGCGCGGCGCAGCCGCGTGGTTATCGTCGCGTCGTACGGCGGGCGCCAGCCCTCCAGGATCCGTGATCCGCAGGTCGTGGGCATGTCGGTGGTTGTGAACAGGTCCTTGAGCACGAGCGGAACGCCGGCCAGCGGGCCGAGCGGCTCCCCGGCGGCACGCCTGGCGTCCACGGCCCCCGCTGCGGCGAGCGCGGCCTCGGGTGCCACGTGCAGGAACGCGTGCACCGAGGAGTCCACGGCCGCGATCCGGTCCAGGTGCGCCCGGGTGACGTCAACGGCCGACGTCTCGCCGGACGCGATCGCCGCGGCGAGCTCGGCCGCGGTCATCCTGGTTAGCTCGGTGGATGCCATCGCTTAGTCCTCGTCCAGGATCCGCGGGACACGGAACCGGTCCTGCTCGGCCGCTGGGGCCTGGTCGAGCGCAGCCCGCGTGCCGAGACAGTCCGTGAGCACGTCATCGCGGTACACGTTGCTGATCGGGAGCGCGTGCGTGGTCGGCGGGATTCCCTCGGCCGCGACCTCCTGCACCCGCGCCACCGAGGAGATGATCACATCCAGCTGGCCGGCGAAGTGGTCGAGTTCCTGCTCGCTCAGGGCCAGCCGGGCCAGCCTGGCCAGATGGGCAACCTCGTCCCTCGTAATGGGCATGGAGGCAAGACTATCGACCGCGCAGCCGCGGTCCGAACCCATTAACCGCCTGCCACCATAAGGACGGCACGCCCGGCGTGGGCACGCTGGCCGGAGGCGCCGCCGGACTCGGCTGCACGCCGGGAAGAGGCCCGCTCACGGCCGGCGCGTGTGGGGGGCCGGGGACGTGGGCGGAAGGCGACGGGGTCACCGCGCGGCGGGCGGATGGCATGGGTGCGCGCACGCTGGCGGCCACCCCGTGCTCGCTCAGCCACGCCGTGGCCAACACCGGATTGAGCGGCTTGCTGAAGTGCCAGCCCTGCGCGGCTCTGCAGCCCATGACCCGGAGCGCGGTCGCCACCTCGGCCGATTCCACGCCCTCGGCCACCGAGTCGATGTCGAGCGCGCGAACCAGGTCCACGATGGACTGGACGATCACCTCGTCGTCCGCCGAGTGCAGCAGCCTGGAGATGAACGACGAGTCGATCTTCACCTCGCTGACCGGGAGCCGCTTGAGCCGCACCAGGGACGAGTAGCCGGTGCCGAAGTCGTCCAGGCTGAGCGCCACGCCCAGCGCCGCCAGCGCCTCCACAGCGGTCGCGGCGTAGGCCGGCTCGCTGGTCAGCACCCGTTCGTTGATCTCCAGCAGCAGCGCGGCGGGCGGCAGGTCATAGCGGCCGAGCCCGCGGCCGATCGTCTCGGCCAGGCTCGCGTCGAGCAGGTCGCGGGCGGTCACGTTGAGCGACACCTGGACCGGCAGGCCATCTCCCCACCAGGCCGCCGCCTGGGCGAGTGCCCTGTCCACGACCTGGAAGGTGAGGTCGCGCATCAGATAGGACTGCTCGGCCAGCGGGATGAACTCCTCGGGCGCCATCAGCCCGCGCACCGGGTGCTGCCACCGGACCAGCGCCTCCATCCCCGCCGTCCGGCCGGTTTCCAGGACCACCTTGGGCTGGTAGTGCAGCTCGAGCTCGCCGGAGTCCATGCCGCGGCGCAGGTCGCCGAGGAGCGCAAGGCGGGCCGGGGAGTTGCGGTCGGAGTCGGCGACGTACCGCTCCACCCCGCTGCGTCGCTCCTTTGCCAGATACATCGCGACGTCGGCGTGCTGCATCAGCAGCTCGAAGCCGGTCGCGTCGTCGGGGTACAGGGCGATGCCGACGCTGGCCTCGATGTCGAACGACATGCCTTCGAGGCGGATCGGCTCGGAGAGCGCCGAGCGCAGCCGCGTCGCCACCTCGCGGGCCGCGCCGACCTCCTTCACCGCGGGCAGCAGCACCGCGAACTCGTCGCCGCCCAGACGTGCCACGAGGTCGCCGGGGCGCACGCTGTGGGTAAGCCGGTGCGCCACGATCCGCAGCAGGCGGTCGCCGACCGGGTGCCCGAGCGTGTCGTTGACCTCCTTGAAGCGGTCCAGGTCCAGCAGCAGGAACCCGACCTTCGTCCCGGACCGCCCCGCGTCGGCCAGGGCATCGCTGGTCTGCCGGATCAGTAGCTTGCGGTTGGACAGTCCGGTGAGCTCGTCGTGGTGAGCCTGGTGCTCGCGCTGCACCGACATGGCCGCGTTCATGTAGATGGCGGCCAGCGGGAACGCGAACAGCAGCACCAGCCACGCGGAATCGGCCGCCATGACGACGGCGACCAGCGGGGCGGCCGCGATCAGCACCAGGTTGAGCAGTGCCTGGAACGGCAGAGACAGGCGGAGACTTCGCAGCAGAGGAACCCTGGAGTGCAGCCCGATGGCCACGCCGAGCAGGACGAAGTTCACCGCGAAGTAGGCCGCGCCGGCGAACAGCACCATGGGCAGGTCGGCGCCCGACGGGACCAGCGGATGGTTAGGCGCCGGATGCAGCCCGGTGAGGGCCAGGGCCAGGCCGGCGGCGGCCATGCTCAGGGTTGTCTGGGCGGCGTTGAACGCACACCGGTGCGGCGCCTTGCGCTGAGCCAGGCCAACGACCAGGGAGGACGTGACCCGCAGCAGCACCGCGACCGGGAAGCCCCAGTACAGCAGCGCGGCGAAGCTGAACGCGAGCGACGCGACCGGCGATTCGGCGCCGTTCGCGCCCGCTGCGACGATCGGCCGCAGCTCGCCGACGACGATCAGCGCGGCGATGACCCAGAACAGCGGGTGGCGGACAAGCTGCGGCAGGCCAGACAGGTGCAGCATGGCCCAGACGAACACCGCGAATCCGGCAACGGTCACCGAGGTCATGTGGATCCACAGCGGCGAACCGACGCGTGGTCCTATGTCCCTGGTGTCGTTCGGATCCCTCATGAGCCGTCCTCATCGGAGCAATCGATTGCGCCGCGGATCCCTCCGCATTGGCAGAAGCGTACGGCGAAAATCGTACTTCCCGAAGCCAATTGCATACTATCCGTTACAACACGTCGGGCTGTAGTCATCTGGCTACTATTCAGTTGCGAGCCTGAGATAGCCCGATGGCTGCTGGCTCGTTCGCTGTTTCGGCAGCACCACCCCCGCTACTTCCGCCGCTTGCTCGCAGCCTTCTCTACAGCGTGCCTCACCTCGCCCTCTCAAGCACGATTATCCTGCGACTCGGCGCTGTCGCGCGCCGCATCCGGTCCCTGGTCAAGCAGCACGTCCAAGCCGGCCTCGTCCAGCACAGGCACGCCGAGCGCCAGCGCCTTCTCATACTTGGACCCCGGGCTGTCCCCCGCGACCACGAAGCCGGTCTTCTTCGACACCGAGCCGGATACCTTCCCGCCCCGGGTGGTGATCGCCTCGGCGGCCTCGTCCCTGGTGCGACCGGCCAGCGTGCCGGTGATGACCACGGTAACCCCGGCCAGCGGCCCCTCATCCGCCTTGATCCGCACGGGCGGGACGAACCCCTCTTGCGCCAGTGCCACGCCGGCCGCCCGCCACTTGTCCACGATCGCCGCGTGCCAGTCGACCGTGAACCAGTCGCGCGCCGAGGCGGCGATCGTGGGGCCGACGTCCTCGACCTCGACGAGCTGCTCGGCCGATGCCGCGGCTATCGCGTCGACCGAGCCGAAGTTCGCAGCCAGCGCGCGGGCGGCGGTCGGCCCCACGTGCCGGATCGAGAGCGCGACCAGGATCCGCCACAGCGGCCGCTGCCGTGCCTCCTCCAGGTTGGCCAGCAGCTTGACCGCGTTCACGGTCAGCCCGCCCTGCTTGTTGACGAAGAACGGGCTGCTCGCCAGCTTCTCCTCGGTCAGCGCGAACACGTCGCCCTCGTCGGCCACAAGACCGCTGTCGAGCAGCGCCATGGCCGCCTCGTACCCGAGCACCTCGATGTCCAGCGCCCCGCGGCCGGCCAGGTGGAACAGGCGCTCGCGCAGCTGGGCAGGGCAGGACCTGGCGTTCGGGCAGCGCCAGTCGACGCTCGCCTTCCCGCCGGCGGTCATCCCCCCGCCCTCCCCGTCCCCCCGCACCAGCACGGTGGCGCACTCCGGGCACGCCGTGGGGAACTCGAACGCGTGCTCCGATCCGGTGCGCAGGTCCACGACCGGCGCGACTACCTCGGGGATGACGTCGCCCGCCTTGCGCAGCACCACCATGTCGCCGATCAGCACGCCCTTGCGGCCGAGCTCGTCGGCGTTGTGCAGGGTGGCGCGGTCCACCGTGGAGCCGCTGACCTTGACCGGCTCCATCACCGCGAATGGGGTGACCCGCCCGGTGCGCCCGACGTTGACGCGGATGTCGAGCAGCCGGGTGGTCACCTCCTCCGGCGGGTACTTGTAGGCGATCGCCCAGCGCGGCGCCCGGCTGGTCGCGCCGAGCGAGCGCTGCATCTCGAGCCGGTCGAGCTTGATCACCACACCGTCGATCTCGTACGGCGGGTCGTGCCGGTGCTCGGCGTAGTAGCTGATGTACTCGCGCACGCCGTCCAGGTCGTCGACGACCTTGTACACGTCGCTGACCGGCAGCCCCCACGCACGCAGCTGCTCGTACCAGCCGGACTGCGTCGTCGGCGCGCTGTCGGGCACCGCCTCGTCTTCGGGCGCCGGCATGCCGCTCTCCGCGCCGGCGCCGGGCACGGCCAGGCCATGCACGATCAGGCTGAGCGGCCGGGTCGCCGTAACCCGCGGGTCCTTCTGCCGCAGCGAGCCGGCGGCAGTGTTGCGCGGGTTCACGTACAGCGGCTTGCCCGCCTCGGCCTGCCGCTCGTTCAGCTGGTGGAACGCCTCGACCGGCATGAGCACCTCGCCGCGCACCTCAATGACCTCGGGCCAGCCCGACCCGGCCAGCCGGGCCGGGGCCGCGGCGATCGTCCGGATGTTCGGCGTGACGTCCTCCCCGGTCACCCCGTCGCCTCGGGTCGCAGCCCGGACCAGGACTCCGTTGCGGTAGACCAGGGCCACCGCCAGGCCGTCGATCTTCAGCTCGCACAGATACGGGCCCACTGCGTTCTCGGGTCCGGCCAGCCGCTCGGTGCGCGCCGCCCACGCGTCGAGCTCCTCCGCCGAGAACGCGTTGTCGAGGCTGAGCAGCCGCTCCAGGTGTTCCACCGGGGCGAAGTCGGTGGAGATCACGTCGCCGACTCTCTGGGTCGGCGAGTCGGGGGTTCGCAGGTCCGGGTAGCGCTCCTCGAGCTCGACCAGCTCGCGGTACAGCGCGTCGTACTGGGCGTCGGAGATGACCGGCGAATCGAGCACGTGGTAGCGGTGCAGGTGCTCGGTGATCTCGCCGGCCAGGGCCGCGTGCCGCTGCCTGGCCGCCGGGTCCGCCGTCAGCGGCTCGGTCATGTTGTATCGTGCGCTCACTCCGCCCCTCCTCGATCAGCTCCGGCAGCAGCCGTGCCGCCTCCCGGCACCGGGCCAGCGTGGCCCTGGCCGCGGCGGGCGACGCCCCGGCCAGCCCGCAGGCCGGGGTCAGCACCACCTGCCGGTCGAGCCCGCCGGGCGGGATCCCCATCCGGTGCCACAGGCCCAGCACATTCGCACCAGGGTCCCGGGGTGAAGCTTGAGCGGGCGCGGCGCCCCGTTCCGGGCTCTGAATCACACCGGCGAAGATCCCAAGATCAGCTTCGACGAGCTCGGCCAGGTTGTCCTCGTCCTCGCGCCTCAGCAGGCCCATGTCAAACGCGACAGCCTGCGCTCCTGCCTCCCTGAGCAGCCCGAACGGGATGCCGGTCGCGCAGCAGTGCACGAGCCCGAACGCTCCCGTGGCGGCAAGCACGGAGCGCAGGCCCTCCGTGATCAGGGTCCTGTCCACGGCTCCGACCCGGTTGAGCCCGCTCGCCGTCGGGACCGAGCCGGCCAGAACGGCCGGGAGGCCGGGCTCGTCCAGCTGCAGCAGCAGCGTGGCACCGGGGAGCCGGCCGCGGACCTCAGCGATGTGCCTGGCTACGCCCTCGGCCAGCGAGGCGATCAGGTCAGCCACCGCGCCGGGGTCAGCGAGCGCCGGGTTCTGGCTGCGGGTCAGCTCGATCGTGGCCGCCAGCGTCCACGGGCCGCAGACCTGCACCTTGAACGGCCCGGTCCAGTCCGCGGCCGCCTCCTGTATCGCGTCCAGGTCGGCGGACAGCAGGTCGGCGGCCCGGCGCTGATCGCGGCCCGGGCGGGCGGCCAGCTTCCAGCGGCCGGCCGTCATCTCGACCGGGAGGTCGACGAGCAGCGCCGCGGTCCGCCCGGTCAGGTCGGCCCCCACCCCTCGAGCAGGCAGCTCGGGCAGATGGGGAAGATCGGGCAGCTCGCCGAGCACCACCGCGACGGCCTCGGCCGGGTCGGTGCCCGGCATGGAGCCAACCCCGGTGGCGGTTCCTGGAGGCCATGCGAACCGCTGTGACTCATCGCCCACGCAGCAGAGCCTAGCGGGCGGCACCGACAATCGCGGTGTGGTAATTCGCTCATCAGGCTCACCGAATGGCAGGTCAGTGCGTCGCGCCCGTCCCGTCGCGAGACAGCGGCCGGGTGGACGCTGGCTGGCGGCCGGGTCCCTGGCGGCCCAGATATTTGCGGCGAGATCCTTGACCCAAGGACCTGGACTGCTAGGGTGAGCCCCATGAACCCTGCCGGTCGAGCGGTACCAACCTTTGGTACTATGCTGATGTCCGATCGGAGGTCCGATGCCTGATCCCATGTACCGCAGGATCGCCGAGGATCTGCGCGACAAGATCGAGTCAGGCGCACTGCCGCGTGGCAGCCAGCTGCCCACCGAGATCGAGCTCAGAGAGCGCTACGACGCGTCACGCAATACCGTCCGGGACGCTATCAAGTGGCTGATCACCCGCAGCCTGGTGGAGACCCGCCCCGGTCAGGGAACGTTCGTCGTCGAGAAGATCGTGCCGTTCGTCACGTCGCTGACCGGGGACCCTGGCAAGGGGCGTGACGACGAGGGCCCGGTCTACATCGCCGAGGTGGAAGCCGCGCTGCGCAGGCCGACCTCCACCGTGCCCAGGGTGGAAATCCAGCAGGCGACCGGCGTGGTTCAGGGCGAGCTCAGGCTCCCGGACAGCTCCACGGTGGTCAGCAGGCACCAGCAGCGCTACATCGACGACGTCCCGTTCTCGCTGCAGACGTCGTTCTACCCGATGAGCCTCGTCGAGCGCGGAGCGGTCAAGCTCATCCAGGCCTCCAACATCGATGGAGGCGCCGTCGCGTACCTGGCGACCACGCCGGGGCTCACCCAGGTCGGCTACCGCGACCGGGTCACGGTCCGCGCCCCGGACAGCAACGAGACCGCATTCTTCAAGCTCCCCGGCGACGGGCGGGTCCCGGTGTTCGAGGTGCAGCGCGTCGCCTTCGATGAGCACGGACAGCCCTTCCGGCTGACGATCAGCGTGTACCCGGCCGACCGCAACCAGTTCTCCGTCTTTGTGGGCAAGGTTCCCGACGACGCGCCGGAGCGCGACGGCTAGCAGCCCAGTTGGTGCCCGGCGGCCCGAGCCGCCGGGCTTTTGGTGGTGGCGCAGGCTTACATGGCGCGCCCGGCGGCGGGTCACGGACGAGGCCAGTCGCGGGCCGCTTTCGGTCCGGGGCTGCCGATTACGACGAGTTGAACGGAGGAGGTGCTATGGCCAAGTACCACTCGCGCCCTTCGGCGCAGTACCGCTACGAGCACTACGACCCCCGCTGACGGGACCGGATTCGCGCTTACCGGCCAGCGAGGCCCGCCCAGGTGGCGGGCCTCGCTGGCGTCAGGGGGTCATTGCTGCCTGACGGGTTCCGGTGATCGTGGCGCTGCCGAGCACGACGTCGCCGTCGTACAGGACGGCAGCCTGCCCCCTGGCCACGCCGCGGGCGGGCTCGCTCAGCCGGATCCGCAGGGTGCCGCCGTCCAGCCACGCGCTCGCCCCGTACTGCTCGCCGTGTGCGCGCAGCTGAACCAGGCAGCCGACCGGGGCCGCCGGGGGCACGCACCCGCTCCACACCGGCCGGCCCGCCTCGATGTCGGTGACGCCGAGAGCCTCGGCCGGGCCGACGATGACCGTGTTCGACACTGGCTCGATGTCCAGGACGTAACGGGGCCTGCCGTCCGGTGCCGGGGTGCCGATGCGCAGGCCCTTGCGCTGTCCGACCGTGAAGCCGTAGCTGCCGTCGTGGCTGCCGACGACCGCGCCCTCGGTGTCGACGATGCGGCCCGGCAGCGCGCCGAGCCTGCCCTCGAGGAACTTCCTGGTGTTCCCGTCGGCGATGAAGCAGACGTCGTGGCTGTCCGGCTTGTCCGCCACCCCGAGGCCGCGCTCGGCGGCCTCCTTGCGCACCTGCTCCTTGGTGCTGCCGCCGAGCGGGAACATCGCCCTGGCCAGCTGCTCGCCGGTCAGCACCGCCAGCACGTATGACTGGTCCTTGGCCTGGTCCACGCTGCGCAGCAGCCGCTGGCCGCCCGCCGGGCCGGCGTCGCCGTCCACGGGCAGCAACCGCGCGTGGTGGCCGGTGCAGACGGCGTCGAAGCCGAGCGCGACCGCGCGGTCGAGCACGGCCGCGAACTTGATCTTCTCGTTGCAGCGCAGGCAGGGATTGGGCGTGTGGCCGCGCGCGTACTCGTCGACGAAGTCCTGCACCACGTCCCGGTGGAACTGCTCGGCCAGATCCCAGACGTAGAACGGGATGCCGATGACGTCGGCGGCGCGCCGGGCGTCCCTGGCATCCTCCAGGGTGCAGCAGCCGCGTGCTCCGGTCCGGTAGGAGCTGGGGTTTCTGGACAGCGCGAGATGGACGCCGGTCACGTCGTGACCGGCGTCGGCGGCCCTGGCGGCGGCGACAGCCGAGTCGACGCCGCCGGACATCGCGGCGAGCACGCGAAGTGGAGTCATCGGGTTCGAGGGTATGCGCCCGCGAGCCCTCCGGGGGACCCGGTGGCGCCTTCACTGCCGCCCGGCGCCCCCGGCAGACTGTGCTGAGATCGACGACAAGGAGCGCGCATGCCGCAGGGAGCCACCCCGCCCAGCACCAAGACCCTCAGCGCCGACGACTTCGCCGTTCCCATCGACGACCGCTACTTCGAGGACTACGTGCAGGGCGCGGTCTACGAGTACGGGTACATCACGGTGACCGAAGCGGAGATCCTCGACTTCGCCCGGTCATTCGACCCGCAGCCGATCCACGTCGATCCGGAGTTCGCCGCCGCCGGGCCGTTCGGTGGCCTGATCGCCAGCGGGTGGCACACGGCCGGGATCCTGATGCGGATGTTCGCCGACCACTGCCTGTCCAAGGTGGCCAGCCTCGCCTCTCCCGGCATCGACGAGCTGCGCTGGCCCGCCCCGGTCCGTCCCGGCGACTCGCTGCGGCTGCGGTGCACGTTCGTGGAGACCCGCCGGTCACGGTCCAAGCCGGACCGCGGCCTGGTCCGCACTAGGGCCGAGCTGATCAATCAGAACGACGAGGTCGTGCTCAGGCTCACCGCGATGAACCTGATCCGCGCCCGCAACCCTGGCTGACCGGCCCGCCCAGTCGTCAGCGGGCGCCCGCGCGGCGGGCGCGTTCCACGGCCTCGCCGATGACCGCGCCCAGCGCGTCCACATCGGCCTGGGTGCTCGAGTGTCCCAGCGAGAACCGCAGCGACCCGCGCGCCCTCGCCTCGTCGGCACCCATCGCGAGCAGCACATGACTGGGTTCCGCCACCCCCGCCGTGCACGCGGAGCCGGTTGAGCAGGCGATGCCCTTGGCGTCCAGCAGCATCAGCAGCGCGTCGCCCTCACAGCCGGGGAACGAGAAGTGCGCGTTGCCCGGCAGCCGGCCGGGGCCGGGCGGCGCACCGTTCAGGATGGCGTCCGGCACCGCGGCCAGCACCTGCGCGATCAGGTCGTCACGCAGCGCGGCGAGCCGCTTGTTCTCGTCGGCCCGGCGCCCGGTCGCGATCTCGACGGCTACAGCGAAGGCCCGGATCGCCGGGGCGTCCAGGGTTCCGGACCGCACGTCGCGTTCCTGCCCGCCGCCGTGCAGAACCGGTACCAGGTCGGTCCCCCGCGCCAGCAGCAGCGCGCCGGCGCCGACCGGTCCGCCAATCTTGTGCGCGGTGACCGTCAGGGCGGAAGCGCCGCTGCCCGCCAGGCTGACCGGCAGCTGCCCGGCTGCCTGCACGGCGTCGCTGTGGAACGGGATCCGGTACTCGCCGGCAACGGCGGCCAGGTCCGCGAGCGGCTGGACGGTGCCGACCTCGTTGTTGGCCCACATGATGCTGACCAGCGCGACGGCGTCGGGGTCGGCCTCGATGGCCTCGCGCAGCGCCTCTGGCGTGATCATGCCGGCGTCGTCGAGCGCTGGCCGGCCCACCTCGGCCCCCTCGTGGCCGTACAGCCATGAGACCGAGTCGAGGACCGCGTGATGCTCGATCGCCGCGGTCAGCACCCGCCGCCGCCCAGGATCCGCGGCACGCCGCGCCCAGAACAACCCCTTAACGGCCAGGTTGTCCGCTTCGGTCCCGCCGCTTGTGAAGATCACCTCGCTGGGACGGGCGCCGTAGGCGGCCGCGATCTGCTCGCGCGACTCCTCTACGACCCGGCGCGCCCGGCGGCCCGCATTATGCAGCGACGAGGGATTGCCGAGCTCAGCAAGCTCCTCGGTCATCGCCTCGATGGCCTCGGGCAGCATCGGGGTGGTCGCCGCGTGATCCAGGTACACCGGCGAGGCCGGCGCCCGGCGTCCACCGCCAGCATCGAGGTATCCCATGATGAATCAGCCTAGTCGGGGCAGCCCAGCGACAGGTGCCGCGAATGGGCCTGTTTCAGCCCTGTGACCGCTTCTGGATCTGCTCCGTCAGCTGCGGAACCACCTGGAACAAGTCCCCGACGACGCCGAAGTCGGCGAGCTCGAATATTGGTGCCTCGGCGTCCTTGTTGATCACCATGATGGTCTTGGACGTCTGCATGCCGGCCCGGTGCTGGATGGCCCCGGAAATGCCGACCGCCAGGTACAGCTGCGGCGACACGGTCTTCCCGGTCTGGCCGACCTGGAACTGGTGCGGGTACCAGCCCGCGTCGGTCGCCGCCCGGGACGCGCCCACCGCGGCCCCGAGCGAGTCGGCGAGCTTCTCGATCAGCGCAAAGTTGTCGCCGCTGCCCACCCCACGGCCGCCGGAGACCACGATCGAGGCCTCGGTGAGCTCGGGCCGCTCCCCGCGCTCCTGCACCACGCGCTCGATGACGTGCGCGCTCTTCGCCACGTCGCTGGCCTGGAAGCTGACGTTCTCGGCCTCGGCGGCTCCCGGCGCGGGCTCCGGTGCGACGGCGTTCGGGCGCACGGCCACGATCGGCGTCCCGGAGCGGACCTTGGACTGGACGACGATCGCGCCGCCGAAGATCGACTGCTCGGCGATCAGGTCATCGCCGAGGTCGACCGCATCGGTGATCAGGCCAGAACCTGTCTTCACCGCCAGCCTGCCCGCGATCTCGCGGCCCTCGGCGGTACTGGCGACCAGCACCGCCAGCGGCGACTTGTCCGCCACAAGACCAGCCAGCAGTTCCGCCTTCGGCGCGACCACGTACTCGCTCACCTCGTCGTCGCCCGCCACGTACACCTTGGCGGCGCCGAACTCAGCCAGCCGCTCCCGGCCGCCGTCGGCGCCGGGGCCGGCCCAGACGACCGACGGCTCGCCGAACCGGCGCGCCAGGGTCAGCAGCTCGCAGGTGACCTTCTTGACCGTCTCGCCGTCGTGCTCGGCGAGGACCAGGATCTCAGCCATGTATTGGGGCCCCTCCAGCCTCGGATTGAACGCAGCCTGCGTGAACCCAGGCTCAGATGAACTTCTGCGCGGCGAGGAACTCGGCGGCCTTCACGCCGCCGTCGCCTTCGTCCTTGACGATCGTGCCGGCCTGCCTGGGCGGCCGCTTGGCGAAGCTGACCACCTCGGTGGCCGCCGAAGCGAGGCCGACCTGGCCGGGCTCGAGGCCGATGTCCGCCAGGCTCAGCGTCTCGACCGGCTTCTTCTTCGCCGCCATGATCCCCTTGAACGACGGGTAGCGCGGCTCGTTGATTTTCTCGACGACGCTCACGACCGCTGGCAGGCTTCCCTCGACCCGGTCGTAGCCGTAGTCGGACTGCCGGTTGATCGAGATCGCGGTCCCGTCCACGTCGACCTTGCTGGCGAACGACAGCTGCGGCACGCCGAGCCGCTCGGCCAGCATCGCGGCCATCACGCCCATCCGGGCGTCGGTGGACTCCGAGCCCAGGATCACCAGGTCGAACCCGATCCGGCCAATCACCGCGGCGAGCGCCGCCGAGGTCGCCAGCGCGTCCGACCCGTGCAGCGCGTCGTCGAGCAGATGGACCGCCTTGTCCGCGCCCATCGACAGCGCCTTGCGGATCGACTCGCTCGCCTTCTCCGGCCCTATGGACAGGATCGTCACCTCGCCGCCGTTCGCTTCGGCCAGGCGCAGGCCCTCCTCGATCGCGTACTCGTCAAGCTCGTTGATCACCGCGTCGGCCGCGTCACGGTCCAGCGTGGAGTCGGTGGACCTCAGCGTGCGCTCCGACCACGTGTCGGGAACCTGCTTCATGCAGACGACGATGTTCATAACCGGCGGCCGACCTCCTTCTGCAAACGTGCGGCCCGGCTCGGTGTCATGTGACCCCGACTCAGGCGAGCGCAAGATTAAGCCTGCCAAACCACGTCGGCGGGCGCAGCCCCGGGTGCCGGCCACGACCTCCAGCATAGGTTACTAGCGGGTAGCCTCTTGCGCAAAAACAGTATCCTAAATAGGAGAGTATCCTAAATCATCCATCTCGAATCATCCATCTCGTTCAGCCGCGGTTACCACCTTCGAAAGCAGCATCGCCCGGGTCATCGGGCCGACCCCGCCGGGTATCGGCGCCAGCCATCCGGCCACCTCGGCGACGTCCGGGGCAACGTCACCGACGAGCCCGGCATCGGTGCGCGTGATCCCGACGTCCACGACCACCGCGCCGGGTTTGATCATCTCGGCCGTCAGCAGCCCGGGGCGCCCGGCCGCGACCACGACGATGTCGGCGCTCCTGGTGTGTGCCGTGAGGTCCTTCGTGCCGGTGTGGCACTGCGTCACGGTGGCGTTCTCGCTGCGCCGCGTCAGCAGCAGGCCGAGCGAGCGCCCGACGGTTATCCCGCGGCCGATCACGGTCACGTCCGCGCCGGCCACCGGAATGTCATAGTGCCGGAGCAGCGCGATGATCCCTTCCGGCGTTCCCGGGACCGGCCCGGGCTCGCCGAGCACCAGCCGCCCGAGGTTGATTGGGTGCAGGCCATCCGCGTCCTTGGCCGGATCCATCCGCTCCAGCAGCGACTGCGCGTCGAGCCCCGCGGGCAGCGGCAGCTGGATGATGTAGCCGGTGCACGCCGGATCGGCGTTCAGCTCATCCACGACGGCCTCGACCTCGGCCTGCGTGGCGTCGGCGGGCAGGTCCCTGCGGATGCTCGCGATACCGACCTGGGCGCAGTCCCGGTGCTTGCCGTTGACATACGAAACGCTGCCGGGATCGTCACCGACGAGGACGGTGCCGAGGCCGGGCGTAATGCCGCGGCGGGCGAGCTCGGCAACCCGCCGGGTGAGGTCCTCCCTGATCGCAGCGGCCGTGGCCTTTCCGTCGAGGATGCGTGCGGTCATTCCCTGCCTCAGTTCGTCGGTTCAGCGTGGCCGCACCGATTCTCGCAGGGCCCGCCGGCGGGGGCGCAGCAACCCCTTCCTTGACACATAAATAAAAACTAATTAATGTTCCCCGCATGGCCGAGCGGCGCAGCGTCCCGGGCACGCCCCGAGCGCGGCCTAGGCCTGGGCAGCGACCCGGCCGGCCGAGCAAGCACCGCGGCCTGGCGCCCGGCACGGTTGCCACGGCCGACAGATTCGCCGCGCTGGCCGACGGCACCAGGCGGCACCTGCTGGAACAGCTGGCCACGGCGGACCGGCCGGTTTCCGAGCTGGTGACCGGCCTGGACATCAGCCAGGCCGCGGTGTCGCAACACCTGCGGGTACTGCGCGAGGCCGGCCTGGTCACGGCGCGGAAGCAGGGCAGGCACCGCTACTACCAGCTGCGCCCGGCGGCTCTGGAGGAGCTGCGGGACTGGCTGGACGAGCTCGAGCAGTTTTGGCGCGCGCGCCTCACGGCGCTAGGCGACTACCTGAGGGAGGCACCCGAGTGAAGGCCGACATCGACGTCACGACGACGTACCCGTACCCGGCCGACCGCGTCTGGGCGGCGCTGACCTCGAGCGAGGCGCTGTCCGCCTGGTTCATGCCGAACGACTTCAGGCCCGCCATCGGCCACCGTTTCACGTTCCGCGCCCGCCCGTTCCGGGCCCTTGGGTTCGACGGCATCGTGCGCTGCGAGGTCCTCGAGCTCGACCCGCCGAAGCGGATGGTCTGGTCCTGGGCGGGCGGCAACATCGACACCACGGTCACGTTCACGCTCGAGCAGACCGACGAGGGAACCCGGCTGCGGATGCACCAGGTCGGCTTCGACGGCCTCGGCGCCCAGCTGACCCGCAGGATCCTCTCCGGCGGTTATCCGCGGATTCTCGGCCAGCGGCTGCCCGCCTACCTCGGTCAGGCAACCGCGGGCCCCGACGCCACGCCATCCGCCGCGCGGTGTGACGAGGGCGGCGGGCATTCCCTGCTGGCCGCCTTCCGGCGGCCAAACCGGTAGATCCAGTCGCGACAAGGGGGATATTCCATGGCACTTACCAACATCGAGGTTGTCTCGGTCCCGGTCACCGACCAGGACGCGGCGAAGAGCTTCTACGTCGACAAGCTCGGATTCTCTGTCGAGATAGACAACGCGTTCGCCGGCGGAAGCATGCGCTGGGTGATGCTCCGCCCGCCCGGCGCCGGGACCGCGATCACGCTGGTGACCTGGTTCGAGACCATGGCCGCTGGCTCACTGCGCGGCGCCGTGCTCGGCTGCGACGACCTGGAGAAGACGCTGGCGGACCTGGCAGGCCGCGGGGTCACGTTCAACGAGGACGAGATCCAGGAAGCGCCCTGGGGCCGCTGGAAGACGTTCGCCGACCCCGACGGCAACGCCTGGGTCCTGCAGCAGAACAACCCGGCCTTCCACGCCTCCCACGCCTAGCCCCTCCCCGGCCCCCACCGCTGGTCATCAGCGACTCCTCACGGCTTCGGTAACCGCAAATCATCCCATAATGGGTGATCAAATGACTGAAGCGCGTGAAAAGTGGCTGTGATCAAGGAAGCCGGGCCGCCTCGGGCGGACGCCGCGGCCGGGCCGGCCGACCGCGGGCGGGCCGCCGGGCAGCGGGCGGTCAGTGGTAGAAGTGGCGGACGCCGGTGAAGTAGAGGGAGATGCCGGCGGTCTCGGCGGCGGCGATGACGTCCTTGTCGCGGATCGAGCCGCCGGGCTCGGCCACGGCGCGCACGCCAGCAGCGGCGAGCTCCTCCAGGTTGTCGGCGAACGGGAAGTACGCGTCGCTGGCGGCGACCGACCCTCGCGCCCGGTCGCCCGCGCGCCGGACCGCGAGCCGGACCGAGTCCACGCGGTTCACCTGGCCCATGCCGATGCCGACCGAGGCCTCGCCGGACGCCAGCAGGATCGCGTTGGACTTGACCGACCGGCACGCCCGCCAGGCAAACGCCAGGTCCCGGATGGCGGCCTCGTCGGCAGCCGGGCCCGCGGCGAGCGTCCAGCCGGCCTCGTCGCCCGGCTCGGACACCAGGTCGGCGGTCTGCACCAGCATGCCGCCGCTGACCCGGCGCCACTCCGTATCCGGGGCCCCGGGCGGCGGGCACCGCAGCACCCGCAGGTTCTTGCGCCGCATGAGGATCTCCAGCGCGTCGGGGTCGTACCCGGGCGCGACCAGCACGTCGGTGAGGATCTCGGCGATCTGCGCGGCGAGCGCGACGGTCACCACGCCATTCGTGGCGATCACGCCGCCGAACGCCGACGCCGGATCACATTCGTGCGCCTTGCGGTGCGCATCGGCCAGGTCGGCGCCGACCGCGATCCCGCATGGGTTGGAGTGCTTGGTGATGGCGACGCAGGGCCTGGCGAAGTCGTAGGCCGCCCGCCGCGCGGCGTCGGCGTCGACGTAGTTGTTGTACGACATCTCCTTGCCGTGCAGCTGCTCGGCGCCCGCTATCCCGGCTGGCCCGCTCCGCTCGTCTCCCGGCGCGCCCGGCAGGTAAAGGGCGGCTCGCTGGTGCGGGTTCTCGCCGTACCTGAGCACGCTCTCGCGGGTCCAGAACCCGCCGATCACGTCCGGCAAGCCCGTGTCCTGCGCGGTCTCGTCCGGCGCGTAGGCCGACGCGAACCAGGAAGCGACGGCGGCGTCGTAGGCGGCCGTGTGCGCGTAGGCCCGTGCCGCCAGGCGCCGCCGCTGCTCCAGCGTGAAGCCGCCGTTCGCCGCGGCCGCGGCAACGTCCGGGTACATGGACGGGTCGGTGACGACGGCGACCTCGGCGTGGTTCTTCGCGGCCGCGCGCACCATCGCGGGCCCCCCGATGTCGATCTGCTCGACGCACTCCTGTGGCCCGGCCCCGCTCGCCACCGTCTGCTCGAACGGGTACAAATTCGAGATCAGAAGCTGGAACGCGGCGATACCCAGCTCGTCGAGCTGCGCCCGATGCTCTGGCCGGGTGGTGTCGGCGAGCAGCCCCGCGTGCACCCGGGGGTGCAGCGTCTTGACCCGGCCGTCCAGGCATTCGGGGAATCCGGTGAGGTCCTCGACCTTGGTCACCGGCACGCCAGCGGCGGAGATCGCCGCCGCCGACTTGCCGGTGGAGACGATCTCGACGCCGGCCCGGTGCAGCGCCGCTGCGAGCTCTTCCAGCCCGGTCTTGTCGTAGACGCTGACTAGCGCCCTGGTGATGGCTACCTTGGCCACGGTCCGATCCTCACCTTCCTGCCCTGGACGGACCATCCGTCGCGGGCAAGCCGACCCACCGTATCCACCAGCAGCGCACGCTCGGCGACCTTGATGCGCTCATGCAGGGCTGCCTCGTCGTCGCCATCGTGCACGGGCACCGCCGCCTGCGCGATGACCGGGCCGCTGTCGGTCCCCGCGTCGACCAGGAAGACCGTGCATCCCGAGACCTTCGCGCCGTACTCCAGCGTGTCCCGCACCCCGTGCATGCCGGGAAACGACGGTAGCAAGGCGGGGTGGGTGTTGATGACCCGCCCGCCGAAGCTGGCCAGGAACGCCGCGCCCACGAGCTTCATAAACCCGGCGAGCACGATCAGGTCGGGCGCGTAGCCGGCACAGGCCGCGGTGAGCGCCTGGTCCCAGTCCTCGCGGGAGGGAAAGTCACGCAGCGGGAGCGTGAACGTCGGAACGCCAGCGTCCCGGGCTCTGGCGAGCGCGGCGATGTCGTCGCGATCGGCTCCGACCGCGACCACCTGGGCGCCGTAGCCGTCGCCGGCGCACGCGTCCAGCAGCGCCTGGAGATTGGTCCCCGCGCCCGACACCAGCACGACCAGCCGTGATCTGCCGCTAACTCTCAAACTCCCTCGATGGTGTCCTGGCGGGCATCCGGACGCTCAGCGTACCGTGCCGTGATCCGGGGGCTGTCCGCGCGCCTAGGAGCGTGGGCGGTCGCCGGAGGTGATGAAATAGGGAAGGAATTTGCCGCCAGAACCCGACGGGATCATGAGAGAGGAACCGGCCCTGTCAGCAGACCAGAGCCCGCGGCCGCCGCTGAGCTTCCCGGAGCAAGGCGACGGGAAGCCAGAGCAGGACGATGGGAAGCAGCCTGAGCTGCCTCGGCTGCACTTCCCTCAACGGCCGGACGGTCAGGGCCTTGCCCCGGCTCCCGGGGGATACCCGACTCCCCCGCCAGCTCAACAGGACTGGCAAACCCCAACTCCCGGTCATGCGCCTCCGGCTCCGCCGCCCGGCAGCGCCCTGCCCGGCAGCGCCCCACCCGGCAACGCCCCACCCGGCAACGCCCCACCCGGCACCGCCCCACCCGGCAACGCCCCACCGGGGCACGCCCAGCCTGGCCCGCCGGGCGCCCCGCCCGACTGGGCCCATCGCTGGGGTTCCCAGCCAGGCGCACCCGGCGGCCCGGGACCGCCCAGGCCACCCCGGCCCGCGCAGCCGCTGCGTCCCCCCGAGCCGGTCATGCGGCAGCGCGCCGTTGCCGCCCTGATCCTCGGCATGCTGAGCCTGCTCGCCCTGCTCGGCGTCAGCAGTAACTTCCACCGCGGTATCTACCTGGTGGTCTTCTCCCTGGCCGTGGGCATCGCCGCGTGCTGGTTCGGCATCACCGCGATGCGGAAGGCGCGGCTCGCGGTGACCATGCGCCCGCGAGGCGCGGTCGCCGGGATCGTGCTGGGTGTCCTCGGAGCGGTGCTCAGCGTCGGCGTGCTGGTCTTTTTCGCGGCGTTCTGGCCACAGCTGAATGCCTACTCAAAGTGCCTGAACGAGGCGAACACCCCCAGCGCACAGCAGGCGTGCGCGGACCAGCTGACCAGGTCGACGAACCTCCCCGGGCTGCGTGGCTAACTCCCCGGGCTGCGTGGCTAACCAGTCGCGCAGCTACGGCAGCGACGCGGGTCCCCGCGACGCCCTTGCCGGCGATTCGGCGCGGCCCTGATCGGCCGTGCCCGCCCACGGGTCAAGGTAGATCCTGTGCCCGTCGTCGGCCCCGGCCTGGTCACGGCCGGGCAGCGTCGCGTCGGCGAGCGGCGCGGGCGCGGTCCTGCGAGCCGGCCCCGGCTCCAGCCTCGCGCCGGCGCGCAGCCGCCTCCAGTTCACGACGCCCGCGGTCACCGCCGCCGCCACGCCCACCTCGAGCGCCGCCACGACGCCAGCCTGCCATCCCGACGGGCCAACCGCCGCGAGGCGGCCGTCGCCCAGCGGGCCGCCGGCGACCGAGGCGAGCACCCCGAGGACGCACCCCGCCAGCACGCCGCATGCGAAACCCCACAGCGGCGCGGCCTCCAGCGCGAGCACCGGGGCCGCGCGCGCCACCAGCAGCCCGCCGAAGGCCCCGGCCAGGTACGGGACGACAAGCACGGCACCCGACAGCAACGGCGGTACCCCGGAGTGCACCCCCGACGGCAGGGCCGCGAGCATCGGGAACGCCGGCAGCTGCCCGAGCGCGGAGCCCGTCGGTGCGATCACCGTCCCGGTGCCGAACGCGAACCCGGGGCCGAGCGTGAACGAGATCGCCCAGACGACGGCGTTCGGCACGTAAGCGAGCTGGGCGAGCAGCAGCAGCGCGGATCCCACCGCGCCGGGATCCAGGGTCCCTTCGACGGCCCGGAACTCTTTCAGGTGCAGGGCGAGCGAGGAACCGGCGATCAGCGCGCCGACCGCGACGAGGACCGCCAGCGCGCCAGCCGTTCCAACGGTCAGCGAGCGAAGCCGGTCGGGGAGCAGGCCGACCAGCCGTGGCCACGAGGTGAGCGCGCGGGCGCCGCCGAGGCCGCCGGCCGTGAGCGCGAGCAGGAACGGGCACGCCACTGCCTCGGAGAGCGAGGGCGTGGCCATGGAGGAACTGCTGGCCAGGGCGAGCGCGGCGGCCACCAGCGCATAAGGAACGGCTAGGGCGAGCGCGGCATAGCCCACGTGGCGGAGCCTGCTGACTCCCCCGGCACGCACCACCCACCGCCCCGCACGCCAGAGCAGGGCGCCGGGGAGCAGGACAAGCCCGAGCGGCAGCATGCCGATCCGGCCGGCACCGGGCAGCGCGAAACCCACGTGGTGGCCGATGAGCCACAGCAGCGCGGCGGTTCGCAGCACGCCGGTCAGCCCGAGTCCGGCGTGCGGTGCCGCGATCCAGCCGATGAGCGCGAGCATGGTCAGCACGGCAAGCCCGGTGCCGGCGGCGGCGCACGCTGCGATCGCCCCGGTGATGGCCAGGGGACGATCGGCACCGAACGGCACGGGATCGGAGTCACCGCGCGATTGCCGCCTGCCGACGACGGAACGAGTCAACACAACCACCAAGCCTGGCAATTGCCGCGCGGCTACCGGCGGAGGCGCGCCGTGGCGAATTGCCTGGAGTCAGCGGGCCTGCATGACCTCGCGGACCAGGCTGGCGGTCTCGCTCGGGGTCTTGCCGACCCGAACCCCCACCTTTTCCAGGGCTTCCTTCTTCGCCTGGGCCGTGCCCGCCGATCCGGAGATGATCGCGCCGGCGTGGCCCATGGTCTTGCCCTCGGGCGCGGTGAAGCCGGCCACGTACGCGACGACCGGCTTGGCGACGTTTCGCTCGATGAACGCGGCCGCGCGCTCCTCGGCATCGCCGCCGATCTCGCCGATCATCACGATTGCGTCGGTCTCGGGGTCTGCCTCGAACGCCCGCAGGCAGTCGATGTGGGTGGTGCCGATGATCGGATCACCGCCGATTCCCACCGCCGTCGAGAAGCCGATGTCGCGGAGCTCGTACATCATCTGGTAGGTCAGCGTGCCCGACTTGGAGACCAGGCCGATACGGCCCTCGGAGGTGATGTCGGCGGGGATGATCCCGGCGTTGGACTTGCCGGGCGAGGCGATGCCCGGGCAGTTCGGCCCCACGATCCGGGTTGTGTTGCCCTGCGCGCTCGCGTACGCCCAGAACTGCGCCGTGTCATGCACCGGGATGCCCTCGGTGATGACGATGACCAGCGGGATTCTGGCATCTACCGCCTCGATCACCGCGTCCTTTGTGCCTGCGGGCGGCACGAAGACCACCGAGACGTCCGCGTCGGTGGCGTCCATGGCGTCGGCAACCGTGCCGAACACGGGGACGTCGCTTCCGGCTAGCTCGACCGTCTGGCCCGCCTTGCGCGGGTTGGTGCCGCCCACCACCTGGGTGCCCGCCCTGATCATCCGGGCGCCGTGCCTGCGGCCCTCGGATCCGGTGATGCCCTGCACGATGATCCGGCTCTCGCCGGTCAGGAAGATCGCCATCTCATGCTCCCGTTGCGGCCAGCTCGGCGGCGCGCCGCGCCGCGTCGTCCATGGTCCCGACCTGCTCGACCACGCCGATCTCGGCCTCCTCGAGTATTCGCCGCCCCTCGGCGGCGTTGTTGCCGTCGAGACGGACCACGATCGGCCGGTTCACCTGCTCGCCGCCCGCGCTGAGCATCCCGATCGCCGACACGATCCCGTTCGCCACCGCGTCGCACGAGGTGATCCCGCCGAAGACGTTGACGAGCACGCTGCGGACCGACGGGTCGGCCAGCACGATCTCCAGGCCGTTCGCCATGACCTCGGCCGAGGCACCCCCGCCGATGTCGAGGAAGTTCGCCGGGCGGACCCCGCCGAACTCCTCGCCCGCGTAGGCGACGACGTCGAGGGTCGACATGACCAGGCCCGCACCGTTGCCGATGATGCCGACCTGGCCGTCGAGTTTGACGTAGTTGAGGTGCTTCTCCTTGGCCCGCGCCTCCAGCGGGTCTGCGGCACCGGGGTCGGCGAAGTGGCCCCAGTCGTGCCGGAACGCCGCGTTGTCGTCCAGGGTGACCTTGGCGTCCAGGGCGATCACCCGCCCATCGCCGGTCAGCACCAGCGGGTTGACCTCGACCAGCGTGGCGTCCTCGCCGGTGAACACGTCCCAGAGCCGCTCGGCGAGCGCGGCCGCGCCAGCCCTTGCCTCCTCGGGGAGCCTGCCCGCCGCCACGATCTCGGCGGCCTTGGCTGCGTCCACGCCGGCCAGCGGGCTGACCGGGATCCTGGCCAGTGCCTCGGGCTTGGTCCTGGCCACTTCCTCGATCTCGACGCCGCCCTCGACCGAGCACATCGACAGGAACGTGCGGTCGGCCCGGTCCAGCAGGAAGGACAGGTAGTACTCCTGCGCGATGTCGATGTCCTCGGCCACCAGCACCGAGCGCACGGTGTGGCCCTTGATGTCCATGCCGAGGATCCGCTCGGCCTTGGCCTCCGCCTCGTCCGGGTCGCTGGCGAGCTTCACGCCGCCCGCCTTTCCACGCCCGCCGACCTTGACCTGGGCCTTGATGACCACCCCGGGCTTGCCTGCCGCGATGAGCTCGGCCGCGATCTCGCGCACCTGCTGCGGAGTGGTGGCCACTTTGCCCTGCTGGATCGGAACGCCATGGTCAGCGAAGAGCTGCTTTCCTTCGTACTCAAACAGGTCCACTCGGGTCCGTCCTTGTGTGCGGCGCTGCCCGCCGATGGCTGCTGGGCCACACTCGCTATGGCCCGTCCCAGCAGGCAGCCTAGCGATGTTTCCGGGCGATCACCGCTGCGGGTCCGGCTGGCCGAGCGTCGCGCGGACCCAGTCCACGATCTCGGTCGTGGCCGCTCCCGGCGTGAAAATCCTGGCCACGCCCATCCGGCTAAGTTCCGCGATGTCCTCATCCGGGATGATTCCGCCGCCAAACACGACGATGTCGGTGGCGTCACGTTCCTTCAGCAATTCGAGTACCCGGGCAAACTGGGTCATGTGGGCGCCGGACAGCACTGAGAGCCCGATTGCGTCGGCGTCCTCCTGCAGCGCGGCGGCCACGATCTGCTCCGGGGTCTGATGCAGCCCGGTGTAGATGACCTCCACCCCGGCGTCCCGCAGCGCCCGCGCCACCACTTTCGCCCCGCGGTCGTGGCCGTCGAGGCCCGGTTTCGCGATGACCACGCGAATGCTGCTCATGAACGCCCTCCACCGGAACGCGGTCCAGCCTGGCCCGCGAGGTAGTCGCCTTACTGGCAGGGTAGCCGCATCGCCCCGGGCGGCCGTCCGCGGCGGTTACAGCTTCTCGAGCGGGGCGTACCGCAGCACCAGGTGCTTGATCCCGTAGTCGCCGCCGAAATCGATCTTGGCTTCGGGGTCGTCGCCGCGGCCCTCGACCGACAGCACCGTGCCGAGCCCGTAGGAATCGTGGTTCACCCGGTCACCGGGAGACAGCGACGGCACCGCGCGGTTGCCGAGCGCCTGCATCCCGGGCCGCCTGGCCAGCCGCTCAGAGGCCGGCGGCGCGGCGGCCGCAGCGTCCCGGCGCCACTCGATCAGGTTCTCTGGGATCTCACCGAGGAACCTCGACTGCTTGTGGTACGCGGGCCGCCCGAACCAGGTCCGCGCCACGGCGCGGGTCAGGTACAGCCGCTGCTCGGCCCGGGTGATGCCGACGTAGGCCAGCCGCCGCTCCTCGGCGAGCTCCCGCTCGTCGCCGCTCGACCGCTCGTGCGGGAACACGTTCTCCTCAAGCCCGGTCAGGAACACCACGGGGAACTCCAGGCCCTTGGCGGTGTGCAGGGTCATCAGCGTCACCAGGCCGCCGTGGTCCTCGCCGTCCGGGATCTGGTCGGCGTCGGCGACCAGGGCCACCTGCTCGAGGAAATCGGGCAGGGTCCCGTCCGGGCTGCGGCTGTCGTACTCACGCGCGACCGAGACCAGCTCCCGCAGGTTCTCGATCCGGCTCTCGTCCTGCAGGTCCGTGGAGGCCTGCAGCTCGGCCAGGTACCCGGAGCGTTCGAGCACGGCGTCGGCCAGGTCGCCGACCGGGCTGCCGGCCTGGGCGCTCTCCCGCAGCCCGCCGATCAGCTCGTTGAACGCCTCGATGGCCCGGGCCGACCGCGCGGCCAGGTCGGGGATGTCGGCGGGGCGGGCCAGCGCCCGGGCGAAGCTGATCCGGTGGCGGCTGGCCTTCGCCGCCACGCACTCCTCGGCGCGGTCGCCGATGCCCCGCTTCGGCACGTTCAGCACCCGGCGCAGCGAAACCTCGTCGTCGGCGTTGGCGATCAGCCGCAGGTAGGCGAGCAGGTCGCGGACCTCGCGCCGCTCGTAGAACCGGACCCCGCCGACCACCTTGTACGGCAGCCCGGCACGGATGAAGACCTCCTCAAACACCCGCGACTGAGCGTTGGTGCGGTAGAACACCGCCACCTGCCCCGGGAGGGCCAGGCCCTCGTCGGCGAGCCGGTCCACCTCCTCGGCGACGAACGCGGCCTCGTCGTGCTCGCTGTCCGCCACGTAGCCGGTGATCGGCGGCCCGTCGCCCGCCTCGGACCAGAGCCTCTTCGGCACCCGGCCCGGGTTGCGGGAGACGACGGCGTTGGCCGCGGCGAGGATATTCTGGGTGGAGCGGTAGTTCTGCTCCAGCAAGATCACCTGGGCGCCGGGAAAGTCGCGCTCGAACTCGTCGATGTTCCTGATCGTCGCGCCGCGGAAGGCGTAGATCGACTGGTCGGCGTCGCCCACCACGCAGAGCTCGGCCGGCGGGCTAGCGGGGTCCGCGCGGTCGGAGCCGGGCAGCAGCTGCCCGGCCAGCTCCGTCACGAGCACGTACTGGGCGTGGTTGGTGTCCTGGTACTCGTCCACGAGCACGTGCCGGAACCTGGCCCGGTACTCGGCGGCGACGTCGGGGAACGCCTGCAGCAGGTTGACCGTCACCATGATCAGGTCGTCGAAGTCCATCGCCCCGGCGGCGACCAGCCGGCGCTGGTATTCGGCGTACGCCTCGGCCAGCGCCTTCTCCCGGTAGCCGGTCGCGCTGGCGGCGAGCGTCTCGTAGTCGATCAGCTCGTTCTTGAGGCTGGAGACCTGGTTGGTCATCGCCCTCGGCGGGTGGTACTTGGTGTCGAGGTCGAGTTCGCGGCAGACCAGCGCCATCAGCCGCTGCGAGTCGGCCTGGTCATAGATGGAGAACGAGGACGGGTAGCCGAACCTGGTGGCTTCCCGGCGCAGGATCCGCACGCACGCCGAGTGAAACGTCAGCAACCACATGGCCCGCGCCCGGGACCCGGTGAGCGCCGCCGCCCGCGCGGCCATCTCCCCGGCCGCCTTGTTGGTGAAGGTGATCGCCAGGATCTCCCAGGGCGAGACGCCGCGCTCGGCCAGCAGGTAGGCGATCCGGTGAGTCAGCACCCGGGTCTTGCCTGAGCCGGCGCCGGCGACGATGAGCAGCGGGCTGCCCTCGTGGACGACGGCGGCCCGCTGCTGCGGGTTAAGCCCTTCCAGCAAGGAGTCGGCGGCTGTGGCGGTCACCCGCCCAAGCGTAGGCGGTGCAGCCGACAGCCGCCGCTCGGTCGGTCAGCCGGTGGTCCGTCAGCCGGTCATTCGTCGGGCACCAGGGTCGGTGTGGCCCTGGTGAGAGTCCGCCGCTTGAAGAACGGCGGCATGGTGATCCGCAGGAAGATGAAGAGGATCACTCCGATGAGCGCGGATATGAAGGCGACCACGAACACGCCGCCGATCTGCCAGTGCAGCCCCGGCACCGTGAACATCGTGTAGCTGTTCCCGGTCGCGACGTCGTAGTCCTGCCAGAGGCTGAAGCCGCCCAGCACCCACAGGATCAGCCCGCCAGCGAACGGGATGATGCCCCGCATCCACAGGTCGCGCGCGTTGCTGGTCAGCGTCTTGCGGTAGTACCAGACACAGGCGAAGGCGGTCAGCCCGTAGTAGAACGCGATGTAGACCCCGCAGGCGGTCACCGCGTCGTAGATCACGTTGCCGCCGGACAGGTAGTTCATGGCCGCGTACAGCACGATCGAGATGCCGCCCATGACCAGCGTCGACACGGTCGGGGTCAGGTGACGCCGGTGCATCTTCGCGAACGCGGGCGGCAGCGCCTTGTAGGTCGCCATCGACAGCGTGGTCCGGGCCGTCGGCAGGATCGTGGTCTGCGTGGACGCCGCCGCCGAGGACAGCACCATGAGGATCAGCAGGTGGCCGAGAACGCTGCCCAGCGTGCCGCCGCCGAAGACCGAGGTGCCGAGGATGGAGATCACGTCACCCACGTGCGCGGGGTTGGCCAGGCCGCCGCCCTTGGTGCTGATCCCGGCGAACGACTGCGCGGCGAAGATCACGATACCGTAGGTGACGACCAGGATCACCGTGGACAGGATCGCCGCCCGGCCCGGCGTCTTGGAGGGGTCCTTGGTCTCTTCGTTGACCGACAGCGCGGTGTCCCAGCCCCAGTAGATGAATACCATGAGGATCAGCCCGGAGGCGAACGCGCTCAACGGCAGGCCGAACGGGTTGAGCCAGCTCGCGCTCGGGTGCAGCGATGCCGCCGGGTGGTGCCCGTTGCCGACCCTGACGAGCGCAACCACGGAAAACACCAGCAGCATGCCAACCTCGATCGTCAGCAGCGCTTTCTGGAAGTTCGCCGATACCTCGATGCCGCGATAACAGATGTAGGTCATCGAGACGATCCACAGGATGCCGACCAGCAGCACCCAGCCGCTCGCCGGGTTATCTCCGATGCCGTGCGCGTTGAAGAGCAGGAAGATGTACTGCCCGGCGACCTGGGCCAGGCTGGCCATGACCAGGATGTCGGCGACGACGATCGCCCAGCCGCCGGTCCACCCCCAGCCGGGGCTGAACGCCCTGGTCGCCCACGTGAACGTGGTGCCGCAGTCCGGGTCGGCCTTGTTCATCTCGTTGTAGCCGATCGAGGCGAAGATCATCGGGATGAACGCCGCAACGGCAATGGCCGGGGACTTGAGCCCGACGGCCACGACGATGAGCCCGAGCGTCGCGGCCAGGCTGTACGCGGGAGCCACCGACGCGGTCGCGATGACGGTGCTGGAGATCAGTCCCAGCGCGCCTGATTTAAGGCCCTTCTCGGCAACCTGCTCCCCAGATCCCCCTGGCTGCGTGGCTTCTTGGATGGTGGCCATGGCTCACCCCTCCTGGCAGCGACCCGGCCTCACCGGGTCTGGCACGCGAGCGACGGCGAGGCCGCCGCTCCCAGTGCGATTATCTCGGGCACACGGGCACAGCGCATTAGTACCCCAGTGCGACGGTTCTAGCACGAACCGCCCGTCACAGCAACGATTTCCGTTGTAACAGCTATGTATCACAACTGGTACCGTTCATGCCAGGTCAGGCTGGGTCTAGGATCGCAGCTATGCGCATACTGCTCGTCGGCGCTGGTGGCGTAGGCACGGCATTTGCCCAGATTGCCGCCCGCCGCCGGTTCGCTGACCTCGTCATTGCCGACTACGACCTGAGCCGGGCGCAGCGCGCCGCCCAGGCGGCACCGGACCGTTTCAGCGCGGTGCAGCTGGACGCCCGCGACGAGCAGGCGACGGTTTCGCTGCTGACCGGGCATCGCTGCGACGTGCTGATGAACGCCACCGACCCTCGGTTCGTCATGCCTCTCTACAGCGCCGCGCTTCGGGCCGGCACCAATTACCTGGACATGGCGATGTCCCTGTCTCATCCCAGCCAGGATGCGCCCTACGCCGAGACCGGTGTCAAGCTCGGTGACGACCAGTTCGCCATGGCCGCGGAGTGGGAAGAGAGCGGAAAGCTCGCCCTGGTGGGCATCGGGGTTGAGCCGGGCCTGTCGGACGTGTTCGCCAGGCACGCGGCCGACACCCTGTTCGGCGAGATCGACGAGATCGGGGTGCGGGACGGCGCGAACCTGGAGGTGGCCGGCTACGACTTCGCCCCCACCTTCTCGATCTGGACGACGATCGAGGAATGCCTCAACCCGCCGGTGATCTGGGAGGCGGGCCGGGGCTGGTTCACCACCGCGCCGTTCAGCGAGCCCGAGACCTTCACGTTCCCGGCCGGGATCGGCCCGGTCGAGTGCGTCAACGTCGAGCACGAGGAAGTGCTGCTGATCCCGCGGTGGGTCCAGGCCCGCCGGGTGACGTTCAAGTACGGCCTGGGCAGCGAGTTTATCGGCGTGCTGCAGACCCTGCACAAGCTCGGGCTCGACCGCACCGAGCCGGTGACGGTCGGCGGGGCGGCGGTGTCGCCGCGCGATGTGGTCGCTGCCTGCCTGCCCGACCCGGCCGCGCTCGGCGACAGGATGACGGGGCTGACCTGTGCGGGCACCTGGGTGACCGGCACCGGCACCGACGGCGCGCCGCGCGAGGTGTACCTGTACCACGTCGTGGACAACGCGTGGTCCATGGCCGAGTACGGTTCCCAGGCCGTGGTCTGGCAGACGGCCGTCAACCCCGTGGTCGCGCTGGAGCTGATCGACTCCGGCGCCTGGTCGGGCACGGGCGTGCTCGGCCCCGAGGCGCTTCCTCCGCAGCCGTTCCTCGACCTGCTCACTGAGTACGGATCGCCGTGGGCAATCGAGGAACGAACCCCCGCAGGGAAATAACACGGCATAAGCAGAACGGAGGCTCGTGGTGGAAGACTTGCGCAACTTCGTCGGCGGCCAGGAGACGGACTTCGACTATGACAAGCGCCTCGATCTGATCAACCCGAGTACCGGGGAGGTCTTCGCCACCGCCCCCATCTCCAGCGAGGCCGAGGTCACCGCGGCCTTCGCGGCGGCCTCGGACGCGTTCGAGGGCTGGCGTGACAAGACGCCGTCCGAGCGCAGCCTGGCGCTGCTGCGGATCGCGGACACCCTCGAGGCGCACGCCGAGCAGCTGGTCCAGGCCGAGTGCCTGAACACCGGCAAGCCGATCGGGCTGACGATGTCCGAGGAAATCCCGCCGATGATCGACCAGATCAGGTTCTTCGCCGGCGCGGCCCGGATGCTGGAAGGCCGCTCGGCCGGCGAGTACATGAGCGGGTTCACCTCGTTCATCCGGCGCGAGCCGGTCGGGGTCTGCGCCGCGGTGACCCCGTGGAACTACCCGATGATGATGGCGACCTGGAAGTGGGCGCCCGCGCTCGCGGCCGGCAACACGATGGTGCTGAAGCCGTCGGACACCACGCCGGTCTCGACGCTGCTCATGGCCCAGCTGATGTCCGAGCACCTGCCACCGGGCGTGTTCAACGTCGTCTGCGGTGACCGGGACACCGGGCGGGTCCTGGTCTCGCACCCGGTGCCGCAGATGGTGTCGATCACCGGGAGCGTTCGGGCGGGCCGGGAGGTCGCGGCCGCGGCCGGCGAGAAGCTGAAGCGGACCCACCTGGAGCTCGGCGGCAAGGCGCCGGTCGTGGTGTTCGACGACGCCGACCCGGCAAAGGCCGCCGAGGCTATCGCGATCGCCGGCTACTTCAACGCCGGCCAGGACTGCACCGCGGCCACCCGGGTGCTCACCGCGCCCGGCGTGCACGACGGCTTCGTCGAGGCCCTGGTCGAGCAGGCCCGCGGCCAGACCGTGGGCGGCCCCGACGTCCCCGACGCCGACTTCGGCCCGCTGAACAACGCTAATCAGCTCGAACGGGTCTCCGGGTTCATCGACCGGCTGCCCGATCACGCCCGTGTGCTGGCCGGCGGCCACAAGACCGGCGACCGCGGCTACTTCTACGAGGCCAGCGTCGTCGACGGGCTGCTGCAGGACGACGAGATCGTCCAGAACGAGGTGTTCGGCCCGGTAATCACCGTGCAGCGGTTCAGCGACGAGGACGAGGCCGTTCGGTGGGCGAACGGGACCGAATACGGGCTGGCCTCGTCGATCTGGACGTCCAACCACGCCCGGGCGATGCGGGTGTCACGGCGGCTCGACTTCGGCTGCGTCTGGATCAACACGCACATCCCACTGGTCGCCGAGATGCCGCACGGCGGCTTCAAGCAGTCCGGCCACGGCAAGGACCTGTCCATGTACGGGTTCGAGGACTACACCCGGGTCAAGCACGTGATGTCGGCACTCGACTGAGTGCCGGGAGGGCGGGCGGGACCGGGTTAGCCGAGCAGGGCGGCGGCGTTGTCGTGCAGGACCGCCGCCAGCTCGGTGTCGCTGAAGCCGAGGCTCTTGGCTGCCTCCAGGTCCGCGACCGGGTCGCCGACGGGGTAGTCGCTCCCGTAGATGACCCGGTCGATGCCGAACTTGCGCAGTACCCAGACGAACTGCTCCGCAAGCGGGCCCCTGCGAGCAGGCTCGCGGTCGCCGAGATGTCGACCCAGACCTGCCGCCGCCACCACGGGTAAGGGGCCAGCAGGTCATAGACGAGCAGCTGCGGGAACGACGGGCCGTGGGCGTGCGCGAGGATAAGCCGGGCCTCGGGCACCGCCTGCACGAGCCGGACGAACTTGCCAGGCTGGTCGGCGTCCCAAGGCGCGTACGCGTCGAACAGGACCGGCATCCCGGCCGTGGTCGCGCGGCGCACGACTTCGGCCACCGCGGAGTCGGCCACGTCGAAGCGCTGGTTGTTCGGGTGCAGCTTCAGCCACTGGCTGCCCGCCGCGGCGACGCGCTCGATCTCGGCTAACGCCTCGGCGCCGTCGCTGGGGTGCACCGAGCACACCGGGAAGTAGAAGCCCTCAGACTCGTCGGCCAGCTGGAGCGTGGCGTCGTTTCGCCGCCGGGTCTGGGCCATATCCCATCTCGGCGCGATGACCAGCGCCGCGGCCTGGGTTACCGGCGAGCCCTTGGCCCGCCGGATGTAGTCCTCTGGCGGGTGGGGCTCGCCGATCTGCCCCTCCGGGTAGAGCAGCGGATGGGTGTGCGCGTCGATAACCGGCCCTTCATACATGGGACGATCGCCTTCGCTAGAACGGGTAGGCCGGCAGGTCGCCGCGGACGGTGACCCACTGGGTCTCGGTGAACGCCTCCATGTTCGCCCGCGCTCCGCCCAGCCGCCCGCCGTTCCCCGACGCGCCGACGCCGCCGAACGGGATCGTCGCCTCGTCGGCGACGGTTTGGTCGTTGATGTGCACCAGCCCCGTCGGGATCCGCTCGGCGAGCTCGAGGCCCTTGTAGACGTCCCTGGTCAAGATGCCGAGCGACAGCCCGTACTCGGTTCCGGCCGCGAGCTCGACGACCTCGTCGATGGAGTCGAAGCCGACCACGGGTGCCACCGGGCCGAAGATCTCCTCGGCGTAGGCGGGAGCCGACGTGGGCACGTCACCGAGCACGGTCGGCCGGTAGAACAGGCCCTCGTAGGTCCCGCCGGCCAGCAGCGCGGCGCCCGCATCCACGCTGGCGGTGACGATCCGGTGCACGTTGTCGCGCTGCCGCTCGTCGATCAGTGGCCCAAGCGCGACCTGGTCGGCGAACGGGTCGCCCACCGGCAGATGCTCGGCCCTGGCGGCCAGCGCGGACGCGTACTCCTTGGCGATGGAGCTGTGCACCAGGTGACGGCTGGTCGACATGCAGATCTGGCCCTGGTGGATGAAGGAGCCGAACGCGCCGACCGATGTCGCCTTGTCCACGTCTACGTCGTCGAGCACGATCAGCGCCGAGTTGCCGCCCAGCTCGAGGTGCACCCGCTTGAGGTGCTCCCCGGCCAGCTTCGCGACCGCCCGGCCCGCCCTGGTCGACCCGGTGAACGCGATGATCCGGACATCGGGATCGGTGATCAGCGCCTCACCCGCGTCCGCGTCTCCGGGCAGCACATGCAGCACGCCGTCCGGCAGGCCCGCCGCGGCGAACATCTCGGCGAGCAGCGCGCCGCCGCTGACCGAGGTACGCGGATCCGGCTTCAGCACCACCGTGTTGCCGAGCGCGAGCGCCGGCGCGACCGAGCGGATGGCCAGGATCGTCGGGACGTTGAACGGCGCGATGACGCCCACCACGCCGGCCGGCACCCGGCGGGCCAAGCTCAGCTGTGGCTGCGGCGTGCGCAGCAGTTCGCCGTAGGGCTGCGAGGCCAGAGCCGCGGCCTCGTAGCACTCGTCGGAGGACACGTGGACCTGCAGGTCGCCAAGGGGCGGGATCGCGCCGGTTTCCCGCGAGAGCCAGGACTTGATCTCGTCGGCGTGCGCGAGCCAGAGGTCGCCGACGCGGCGCAGTACTGCGGCCCGCTCGCTGTACGGTGCCGCCGCCCAGGCCGGCTGTGCGGTCTTAGCCGCACGGGCCGCGGCGCGCACGTCGGCCGGCGTGGCGCGGCCGATCCGGCCCAGTTCCGCCCCGGTGGCGGGTTCGGTCACCGGGTAGTCACCGCCTGAGCCGTCCACCCAGCCGTTCGAGTAGATCTTGCCGTGCCAGGAACCCGAGTCCAGCAGTCCCATGGAGCCCTCCTTCACCGCCGGGTGCGCGATGCGATCACATGTCCGCTTTACGGCCACTATCTTTTCACCCGCCGCGCCCGCGCTGCGGGCTTGCAGGCCGCTTTACCGGATATTCCGCCCACGACTGGTCGCCGATAAGGGTCGGGCCCGGAACCGGGGCTCCCGGCCGCCTGCCCGGATAGGGCGCGGGCCGGAACCGGGGCCTCCCTGCCGCCCGCCCGCGGATACGGTGCGGGCCGGAACCGGAGCTCCCCGGCCGCCTGCCCGCGGATACGGTGCGGGGCCCAGGAGCGGGGGCCCTAAGATCATGACCGTGCTTGACGACGCTGAGATCAGCCGAATACTCGTCATCGTCGCGCATCCGGACGACGTGGACTTCGGCGCCGCCGGGACCGTGGCGCGCTGGACCGACGCCGGGATCGACGTCGTCTACTGCCTGGTCACCGACGGCGACGCTGGGGGCAGCGACCCCAGCATCACCCGCGCCGACATGGCAGCGCTGCGCCGCTACGAGCAGACCGAGGCCGCCGACCGGGTCGGCGTGCACGACCTGCGGTTCCTCGGTTACCCGGACGGGCAGGTCGAGCCCACGATCGGGCTCCGCAGGGATCTGGCCCGGGTGATCAGGGAAGTCCGGCCGGACCGGGTGCTCTGCCCGTCCCCGGAACGCGACTACGTGCGGCCCGGCATCAGCCACCCGGATCACCGTGCCGTGGGCTCCGCGGCTCTGGACGCCGTCTACCCCGACGCGCGCAACCCGTTCGCGTTCCCCGAGCTGCTCGCCGACGACGGCCTGAAGGAATGGACCGTGCGCGAGGTCTGGATCAACGGACCCGGCATGGCCAACCACTACGTGGACGTGACCGAGACGTTCCCGCGGAAGCTCGCGGCACTGCGCGCGCACGTGAGCCAGACCGGCCAGCGCGAGGACCTCGAGGACCTGCTGCGGCAGCGGCTGGCCAGCACCGCTGAACGGGCCGGACTGCCCGAGGGCCGCCTGGCCGAGGCGTTCCGCGTCGTCGACACCGCCTGACCCGCCCGGATCACGCCGGGTTGGCCCCGTTTTGCCCGCCGAAATGGCCGGTGACCGGCCCACTGCCTGCGCGATGACTCCGGGGGGTGGGTCTGGTGCATGAACTCCGGCGGCCCTAGGTTGGGCATCAGGCGCAACCGCCGTCACCGGCTGTCTTCAAGGAGCCTGCGTATGACGCACATCACTGTCACCGTCGACGGTGCCCGCTATGCGGACGACGTCGAACCACGAATGCTGCTGGTCCACTACCTGCGTGAAGTCGTAGGCAAGACCGGAACGCCCATCGGATGCGACACCTCCAACTGCGGTGCATGCACCGTGCTGATGAACGGTGAGTCGGTCAAGAGCTGCTCCGTGCTCGCCGTCCAGGCGGACGGTGCCGACATCACCACGATCGAGGGGCTCGCGAACGGAGAGTGGCATCCGCTGCAGCGCGCCTTCCACGAGGAGCACGCGCTGCAGTGCGGCTACTGCACGCCAGGCATGATCATCGCCGCCGCCGACCTGCTCCGCGACAACCCGCACCCGACCACGCAGCAGATCCGCGACGGCCTCGAGGGCAACCTGTGCCGCTGCACCGGCTACGAGAACATCGTCCGTGCCGTGCAGCGCGCCGCCGACGCGACGGCGCAGGCGGGAGCGACGTCATGACCGCGCAGACCGAAGCTCAGGCACCAGAGCTGGGCAGGGCGCGCCCCCGCAAGGAGGACGCGCGGCTGATCACCGGGCAGACGAACTGGACCGACAACATCGTGCTGCCGGGCATGCTGCACATGGCGTTCCTGCGCAGCCCGTACGCGCACGCGCGGATTACGTCGGTGGACGTCAGCGCGGCGAGGGAACTCCCGGGCGTGATCGCCGCGTTCACCGGCGCCGACTTCGCCGATGAGCAGGGCAGCCTGCCGTGCGCGTGGCCGGTCACCGAGGACATCGTGATCCCGAACCACCCGCCGATGGCGGTCGACGAGGTCCGCTACGTGGGCGAGGCCGTGGCCGTGGTCGTGGCCAGGGACCGGTACACCGCCGCCGACGCGGTCGAGGCGATCGAGGCCGACTACGAGCCGCTGCCGCCGGTGCTCGACATCAGGACCGCGCTCGACGAGGGCTCGCCCAAGGTGCACGAGGCCGGCAACAAGAGCTTCGAGTGGCCCTTCGGCAACGGCGACATCGAGGCCGCGTTCCGCGACGCGCCCGTGGTGGTCGAGCGCACCTTCCGGCAGCAGCGGCTGATCCCGTGCGCGATGGAGCCGCGCGCGGTCGTCGCCACATGCGTGGGCGGCGAGTTCACCATCTGGTCGGCCACCCAGATCCCGCACGTGCTGCGGGTCATGCTGGCCCTGGTCACCGGCATCGGTGAGCAGAACATCCGGGTGATCGCGCCCGACGTGGGCGGCGGTTTCGGCTCCAAGCTGCAGGTCACCGCCGAGGAAGTGCTGGCGATGCTGGTGACGCGCAAGCTCGGCAGGCCGGTCAAGTGGACCGAGTCCCGCAGCGAGGGCAACATGACCGTGCATCACGGCCGGGATCAGTGGCAGCGGATCCGGGTCGCCGCCGACTCCGACGGCCGGATCCGCGGCCTCGACGTCGACCTGCTGGCCGACATGGGCGCCTACCTGATGCTGGTCACGCCCGGCATCCCGCTGCTCGGCGCGTTCATGTTCAACGCGATCTACAAGATGGACGCGCTCGCGTTCAAGTGCACCGGCGTCTTCAGCACGAAGATGCCCACCGACGCCTACCGTGGCGCGGGCCGGCCCGAGGCCACCTTCGCCATCGAGCGGATCATGGACGAACTCGCGGCCGAGCTCGGCATGGACCCGCTCGAGTTGCGGGAGCGGAACTGGATCAAGCACGAGGAGTTCCCGTTCACCACGATCGCCGGGCTGACCTACGACTCCGGCAACTACGAGGCGGCCACGGCCAAGGCCAAGGCGCTGTTCCGTTACGACGAGCTGCGCCGGGAGCAGGCGGAGCGGATCGCCAGGAACGACCCGGTCCGGCTCGGCATCGGCGTCTCGACGTTCACCGAGATGTGCGGGCTCGCGCCGTCGCGGGTGCTCGGGTCGCTGTCCTACGGGGCGGGCGGCTGGGAGAGCGCGTCGATCCGGATGCTGCCGACCGGCAAGGTCGAGGTGGTGACCGGGTCGAGCGCGCACGGGCAGGGTCACGAGACCGCGTGGAGCCAGATCGTGGCCGACCAGCTCGGCGTCCCGTTCGAGGACATCCGGGTGCTGCACGGCGATACCCAGGTCTCGCCCAAGGGCATGGACACCTACGGCTCACGTTCGCTGGCCGTGGGCGGCATGGCCCTGGTCGCCGCGTGCGACAAGGTTGTGGACAAGGCCAAGGTGATCGCCGCGGGAATGATCGAGGCTTCCGCCGACGACCTGGAGTGGACACCGGGGCGGTTCTCCGTCCGCGGCGACCCGGAGAAAGGCGTCACGATCGGCGAGATCGCGCTGGCCACCTTCGCGGCGCACAACCTGCCGGACGGCGTCGAGCCGTCGCTGGACTCCGAGGCCACCTACGACCCGGAGAACTTCTCGTTCCCGCACGGTACCCACCTGTGCGCGACCGAGGTGGACACCGAGACCGGCAAGGTCACGATCCGCTCCTACGTCGCGGTCGACGACGTGGGCAAGGTGGTCAACCCGCTGATCGTCGAGGGCCAGGTGCACGGCGGCATCGCGCAGGGCATCGCGCAGGCCCTGTACGAGGAGGCGGTCTACGACGACGCGGGCAACCTGGTCACCACGACCCTGGCCGACTACCTGCTGCCGTCGGCGGCCGACCTGCCGTCCTACGTCACCAGCCGGACCGAAAGCCCGGCCGGCAACCGGCTCGGCGTCAAGGGGGTGGGCGAGGCCGGCACGATCGCCTCCACTCCGGCGGTGGTCAACGCGGTCATCGACGCGCTCCGCCCGCTCGGCGTCACCGACGTCACGATGCCGTGTACGCCCGAACGGGTGTGGCGGGCGATCCAGTCCGCGCAGGGCGCCGAGCAGGCCAGCGCGGCGGAACAGCACGAGGCGCGGCAGACCGACCTAACCCAGGGCAACAGCCCGCAGCACACGCCCGCGGATGGCGAAGCACAGCAGAGCGGAGGCGTGGCATGATCCCGTCGAAGTTCGACTATGTCAGGCCGTCCTCGCTGGACGAGGCCACCCGCTCGCTGGCCGACGCCGGTGACGACGCCAAGGTGATCGCCGGGGGCCAGAGCCTGCTGCCGCTGCTGCGGCTGCGGCTGGCCAACCCGGAGCTGCTGGTCGACATCGGCGGCCTCGACGAGCTGCGGGGCGTCAGCGACGAGGGCAACTCGCTGCTGATCGGCGCAAGGACCACGCACCACCAGCTGGTTCACGACCCGCTGATCGCCGAGCACTGCGGCCTGCTCGCCGAGGCCGCAGAGACGGTCGCCGATCCCGCAGTCCGGCACCGCGGCACGTTCGGCGGGTCGCTGGCTCACGGCGACCCGGCCGGGGACCTGCCCGCGGTCGCGCTGGCCCTCGACGCGACGATGATCGCCAGCGGTCCCGGCGGCGAGCGGGAGATCCCCGCCGCCGACTTCTTCGTCGACTACCTGACCACGGCGCTGGAGCCGTCCGAGATCCTGACCGGGATCCGGGTGCTCAAGCTGCCTGACTGGGGCTACCGTTACGAGAAGTTCCACCGGACCGCGCAGGCCTGGGCGACCGTGGGAGTCGCGGCGCTGGTGGAGCGCTCGAACGGCCAGGTGACCAACGCCAGGATCGGCCTGACTAACATGGGGCCTGTGCCCGTGCGGGCAACGGCGGCTGAGGAGGCCGCGACGGGAGCGCACGCCAGCAGGGATTCCCTGCGGGTGGCGGCTTCCCGCGCAGGCGAAGGCACCGAGCCGCCCGGCGACCTGCACGGCGCTCCCGACTACCGGCGTCACCTCGCGCGGGTGCTGACCGGCCGGGCACTGGCAGCGGCGGCAGGAGTCTGAAAGATGGAGCTAGAGCACTCGTTCACCGTCCCGGTCCCTGAGGAGCGGGCGTGGGAAGTGCTGATGGATGTGAACAGGGTGGCGCCCTGCATGCCGGGCGCCACCCTGGATTCGGTCGAGGGCGACGACATCAAGGGCCGGATCAAGGTCAAGGTCGGCCCGATCGCCATGACCTACGCGGGCACTGCTCACTTCAAAGAGCGTGATGAGCAGAACCACGTCATCGTCCTCGAGGCGTCGGGCAAGGAGACCAGGGGCGCGGGCACCGCGTCGGCCACCGTGCGCTCGACCCTGCAAGAGCAGGGCGCCCAGACGCACGTAATCGTGAACACGACGCTGAACGTGACCGGCCGGCCCGCCCAGTTCGGCCGCGGCGTGATGGCCGAGGTCGGCGGCAAGCTGATCGGGATCTTCGCGTCCAATCTCGCGGACATGCTCGCGGCGGACTCGGCGCAGCCCGCGGACTCGGCGCAGCCCGCGGACTCGGCGCAGCCCGCGGACTCGGCGCAGCCCGCGGACTCGGCGCAGCCCGCGGACTCGGGTGGCGCCGACGGCGAACAGGAGGGCGACCTAGATCAGCGCTCCCTGGAGAGCCTGGTCCTTCCCGTCCGGACCTATAACGGGCTGCGCCGCACGGGCATCCACACGGTCGACGACCTGGCGGCGCAGACCAGGGAGCAGCTGCTGGCCATCGAGGGGATCGGCCCGGCGTCGGTCGAGGAGATCCGGCAGAAGCTCGCGGACCGCGGGCTGACGCTGACGGAGTCTCCGGTCAGCGGCAACGGCGTCGCCGGGTCGGCCGCCGTCCAGCCCCCGCCCACCGTCCCGTCAGCCGTGGCTCCCCGGCCAGCAGCAGAAGCTCCGCGTCCCGCCGCGGCGGCGAGCAACGTCGGCCGGGCTTCGGATGACGACGCGATCGACCTGCTCAGCGTCGCGGGCGCATCGGTGCTCAAGCGCGCGATCCCGGTCGCCGCCGCCGTCGTCGCCGCGACCGTGATCGTGCTGCGGATCCGGGTCAAGCGCAGGAAGGCTCGCGGCTAGCCGCCCATAGGGTTGGGGCCGTGACGACGTTTCCCGCCGAGCGGTCTCATGCCGAGGGTCTTGACGCGGCCGACCCGCTGGCCGGTTTTCGGGACCGCCTGGTACGCGACGACCCGGGGCTGATCTACCTCGACGGGAACTCGCTCGGGCCGCTGCCGCGCGCAACCCAGGCACGCATCGCCGAGGTGGTCGGCCAGGAATGGGGAGCCGGCCTGGTCCGGTCCTGGAACCGCTGGATCGAGCTGCCGCTCGAGGTTGGCGACCTGCTCGGCGCGCACCTGATCGGGGCCGGGCCCGGCCAGGTCGTGGTGTGCGACTCGACCACGGTGAACCTGTACAAGCTCGCCTGGGCCGCGCTGGACGCCCGGCCGGGCCGCGGCGTGATCGTCACCGACGACGACAACTTCCCCACCGACCGGTACGTGCTCGAGGGGATCGCCGCGCAGCGCGGCTGCGAGCTCCGGATGATCCACACCCACCCAGACCAGGGCATCGGCGCGGACGCGGTCCGCGCGGCCGTTGACGAGCGGACCGCGCTGGTCAGCCTCTCGCACGTGGCCTACCGCAGTGGCGCGCTCGCCGACATGGCGGCGATCACCGCCGTCGTGCACGAGGCGGGCGCGCTCGCGCTGTGGGACCTGTGCCACTCGGCCGGCGCGGTCCCGGTACAGCTCGACGCCTGCGGCGCCGACCTCGCCGTCGGCTGCACGTACAAGTACCTGAACGCCGGGCCCGGCGCGCCCGCGTTCCTCTACGTGCGACGCGACCTGCAGCCGGGACTGCAGCAGCCGGTCTGGGGCTGGTTCGGGCAGCAGGACCAGTTCGACATGGGCCAGGGCTACCACCCGGTCCCCGGCATCGGCCGGTACCTGACCGGCACGCCGCAGATCATCGGCACCGTCGCGGTGCAGGAGGGCGTCCTTCTGCTCGCCGACGCCGGCATCGACCGGCTGCGCGCAAAGGCGGTGGCGCTGACCCGCTACCTGATCGGCCTGGCCGACGCGTGGCTGGCCGAATACGGCGTTACGGTCGCCTCGCCCCGGCAGGACGAGAGGCGCGGCGCGCACGTCACCCTGGCCCACCCTGAGGCCTGGCGGATCAGCCAGGCGCTGATCCGCCGGGGAGTGATCGGCGACTACCGCACGCCGGACCGGCTCCGGCTTGGCCCCGTCCCCGTCTTCACCTGCTTCACCGACGTCTGGGACGCGCTGGACATCTTGCGGCAAATCCTAGCGGATCAGACCTACCTAGACGTCCCGCTGACCCGCTCCACGGTGACCTGACGGCGCCTGGCGCTGGCCACACCTCAGCCTGGCAGCAGCCCGGCGACCAGCCGCGCCGGGACGACCTCCACGTCAAACGGCCGCGTGGCGCGGAACGGCTTGCCACCGGTGACGTGCGCGACTGCTCGTAGCGGCCCTCGCGCAGCTCGAAGGCGACCAGCTATGCCGGATACCGGAAGCGGGGCTCACCAGAAGGACCCCGTCCACGAGCTCGTACCGGCGACCGTCATCGGGCATCCGGTCCAGGTCGTCGACGGTGAATAGCCGGCCAGCGGTCGGCCAGGGTGTCATGACGGCCACTACTCCCATTCGATCGTGGCCGGCGGCTTGCTGGTGACGTCGAGAACAACCCGGTTGATCTCCGCAACCTCGTTGGTGATCCGGGTGGAGATCCTCGCGAGCACCGGGTCCGGGACCCGGGCCCAGTCGGCGGTCATGGCATCCTCGCTGGTCACCGGGCGGAGCACGACCGGATAGCCGTAGCTGCGTCCGTCCCCCTGGACGCCGACCGATCGGACGTCGGCGAGCAGCACCACCGGGCACTGCCAGATCTCCCGGTCCAGGCCAGCCGCGGAAAGCTCGGCGCGGGCGATGGCGTCGGCGGCCCGGACGATCGCGAGCCGCTCGGCGGTCACCTCGCCGACGATCCTGATCGCCAGGCCGGGCCCGGGGAACGGCTGCCGCCAGACGATCTGCGGGGGCAGCCCGAGCTCGCGGCCGACCTCGCGCACCTCGTCCTTGAACAGCGTCCGCAGCGGCTCGACGAGCTCGAACGCCAGGTCATCGGGCAGTCCGCCGACGTTGTGGTGGGACTTGATGTTCGCCGTCGCCGCTCCGCCGCCGGACTCGACCACGTCCGGGTACAGCGTCCCCTGGACCAGGAACGCGTGCTCCCCGCGCCCGCCCGCGGTGATCGCGCGGGCGGCCTGCTCGAACGCGCGGATGAACTCCCGCCCGATGATCTTGCGCTTCTCCTCGGGATCGACCATCCCGGACAGCGCGGCCAGGAACTCGGCGGTGGCGTCCACAACCGTCAGGTCCACCCCGGTCGCGGCGACGAAGTCCCGCTCCACCTGCTCGGCTTCGCCGGTGCGCAGCAGCCCGTGATCGACGAAAACACAGCTCAGCCGGTCCCCGATGGCCCGCTGGACCAGGGCGGCAGCGACCGCCGAGTCCACGCCGCCGGACAGCCCGCAGATCGCGTGGCCGTCGCCGACCTGCGCGGCGATCCGCTCGGTCTGCTCCTCGATCACGCCGCGCATGGTCCAGTTGGGGCGGCATCCCACGGCCGCGAGGAACTGCCGCAGCATCTCCATCCCGTGCGCGGTGTGCAGCACCTCGAGGTGGAATTGCACCCCGTAGAGTCCTCTGGCCGGGTCCTCGGCGGCGGCGACCGGCGTCCCGGCCGTGCGCGCGGTGACCGTGAACCCGGGCGGCGGGGCGGCGCACGTGTCGCCGTGCGACATCCACACCTGCTGCTCGGCGGGCAGCCCGCCGAGCAGCGCGCCGGCTGCGCCGCCGGCGCCGGGGAGGACCTCGAGCGCGGTCGCGCCGTACTCACCGCCGCTGGTGCGCTGCACCGTGCCGCCGAGCCCGGACACCATCAGCTGGAAGCCGTAGCAGATCCCGAGGATGGGCACGCCCGCCTGGAACACCCCGTCCGGGGCGGGCGGGGCTCCCGGCGCGTAGACCGAGGCGGGGCCGCCGGACAGGATGATGGCCTTGGGCCGCCGAGCCAGCATCTGCGCGACCGGCATCGAGGCGGGAACGATCTCCGAGTACACCTGGCACTCGCGGACGCGCCGCGCGATCAGCTGCGCATACTGCGCCCCGAAATCGACTACGAGAACGGTGTCAGGCGTGTCCGTCCCGTCCCCCTCAGGCGCGTGCACGGCGGTCAGTCTAGTCGGCCTGCGGGACCGGCTGCTCGGTCCGCGCGTCCCGGTCGGTCGCGGCGACGCCGTTCACCTGGCCCACCCGGACCCGGGCGATCCGCCGCCCGTCCAGCTGGGTCACGGCCAGCTTCCGGCCTGAGACCTCCACCGACTCGCCCTCGCCGGGCAGGTGGCCGAGGGCGGCGAGCAGGTAGCCCGCGACGGTCTCGTAGGGTCCCTCGGGCAGCTCAACGCCGGTCTGCTCGGCGAAATCATCCAGGTTCAGCAGGCCGTCGACCTCCAGCTCGCCGCCACGCAGCTGCCGTGGCTGGCCCTCATCGGTGTCGTACTCGTCCTGGATCTCGCCGATCAGCTCCTCGACCAGGTCCTCGAGCGTCACGATGCCCGCTGTGCCGCCGTACTCGTCGAGCACGATGGCCAGGTGCGCGTTCTCCCGGCGCATCTCCGACAGCGCGGACAGCACGGTCTTGCTCGTCGGCAGGAACTTCACCGGCCTGCAAACCTCGCCGACCCGGAGCGCGCCGTCGCCGGCGTGCGGGCCGAGCAGGTCCCTGGCGTGCACGAAGCCGATCACGTCGTCGTAGGACTCCTGGTACACGGGAAACCGGGTGTGCGGCGCGGCCGAGACCGTGGTCGCGGCCTCGGCGATCGGCATCGTCGCGGGCAGGAACTCCACCTCGGTCCGTGGCACCAGCACTTCGCGGACCTGGCGCTTCCCGGCGTCGAACACCTCGCCGAGGATGTGCCGCTGGTCGGCGCTCAGCGCCTGGTAACCGTCGACCACGTCGCGCAGTTCCTGCTCGGTCATGACGCCGCGGCCCAGGCTCGGGTCGCCGCCGAGGATCGTGACCACGAGGTTGACACACTTGGACAGCAGCCACACCACGGGCGTGGCGATCGTCGCGAGCCGGTCCAGGATCGGCGCGGCGAACTGCGAGACCCGCTCCGAGCGCTGCAGCGCGATCCGCTTGGGCGCCAGCTCGCCGAAGATCAGGGTAAGGAACGAGATCGCGAGCGTGACCACGGCGATCGAGATCGTGGAGGCCAGGCCGTCCGACACGTGGTTCCGGAGCAGCCAGGACTTCAGGGCGCTGGCCAGGGTCGCCGCGCCGAACGCGCCGGACAGCAGCGTCGCAAAGGTGACGCCGATCTGGACGGCGGACAGGAACCTGTTGGGGTTCTGGGCCAGCCTGGCCGCCCGCTGGCCGCGCTTGCCCCGCCGGGCCAGCGCCCGTACCTGGCCATCTCGCAGCGACACCAGGGCCATCTCCGCGGCGGCGAAGAACCCCCCGATGAGGACGATGACCAGGACGATGATGATGTCCCAGCCGACGGTGTTCACCTATGGATCCCCGACCTAGGCAGCTGGCCCGGATTTGACTCGGCACCGCGCGGCGCGGTGTCCGGACAGTCTAAGTGAGTGCCTCCCGGATCGTGCCTGCAGACCTTGCCGTCATTTCTCTGTGTTTCCCGCGTCTCTGTGTTTCCCGCGAAACTGGATATAAATCCACGGTTAAGACCTCCTGCCGGCCGTCCTCGGCCCAGCTCATGGGACCCTGGACCGGGTGGCATGGCGCCGCGGCCGAGGAGGTAACGGTCATGGGTGAGGTAAGGGACGATGCGGCGCAGATCTCCGGCGAGCTGGTGGAGCTGCGCCGGTCTATCCACGCCGACCCCGAGCTTGGGCTCGATCTGCCCAGGACCCAGGCGAAGGTGCTGGCCGCCATCGACGGGCTGCCGCTCGAGGTCAGCACGGGGCAGGCGCTCAGCTCGGTCACCGCGGTGCTGCGCGGGACCCGGCCCGGCGAGACCGTGCTGCTGCGCGGCGACATGGACGCTCTCCCGGTGACCGAGGCCACCGGCCTGCCGTACGCCTCCAGGAACGACGGGTCCATGCACGCCTGCGGCCACGACCTGCACACCGCGATGCTGGCCGGCGCGGCCCGGCTGCTGGCCACCCGGCGGGGCGAGCTCGCCGGGAACGTGATCTTCATGTTCCAGCCCGGTGAGGAGTCTTACGGCGGGGCCGAGCGGATGATCTCCGAGGGCGTTCTCGACGCGGCCGGGTCCCGTCCAGTCGCCGCGTTCGGCCTGCACGTCGCGTCGGGCCTGCTACCGCTCGGGATGCTCACCAGCCGGGACGGCACGATGATGGCCTCGGCCGACACGATGGAGGTGACGGTCCGGGGCCGCGGCGGCCACGGGTCGCAGCCGCACCGGGCCGCCGACCCCATCCCCGCCGCCTGCGAGATCGTGACCGCGCTGCAGACGCTGGTAACCCGCCGGTTCGACGTGTTCGACCCGGTCGTGATCACGGTGGGCAGCTTCCACGCGGGCACGGCGAGCAACGTGATCCCGGACCAGGCCCAGTTCTCGACGACCATGCGGTCGTTCTCGGCGGGCACCCGGACCGCGATGCAGGAGGCCGCGTACCGGCTGGTGCACGACATCGCCTCCGCGCACGGGCTCTCGGCAACCGTCGACTTTGTCGACAGCTACCCGGTGACGGTGAACGACGCGGCCGAGGTGACCTTTGCCGAGCGCACGGTCGCCGAGCTGTTCGGCGGCGAGCGTTTTGTGCGCACGCCGTTCCCGATCACCGGGTCCGAGGACTTCTCCTACGTGCTCAACGAGGTGCCGGGCGCGTTCATCATGCTGGGCGCGTGCCCGCCGGACGCCGACCCGGCCACGGCGCCGTTCAACCACTCGGCCGAGGCCGTGTTCGATGACGCGGTGCTGGCGGACGGCGCGACGCTGCTAGCCGAGCTGGCGCTGCGCAGGCTGGCCGGCTAGGCCCGGTCCAGCACGACCCGTAGCGCACGCTCGAGCTGGCCGGTATCCGCGGCTTCGGCGGCGCGCCAGGCGATGATGCCGTCCGGGCGGACGAGCACGGCGCCGGACGGCGTGATGCCGTAAGCGCTCTGCCAGCGGCGGCCGGAGTCGGCCAGCACCGGCCCGGAAGCGGCCGGGTCGCCGACCGTCCACGCTTCGATCGCGATGCCGAGGCGTCGCGCGGCCTCGGCGCCGGCAGCGGCCCAGGCGTCGCCTTCCGCGCCGGCGAGCAGCACAAAATCGCGCCCGTACAGGTCCCGGGTGGAGAGTGGTTCGCCGTCGCGCAGCAGCGGGACGTGCGGCGCGCGGCAGCCCGGGCGCCCGGACGGCGCCGCCGGGTCCTCGAACGGCCCGCTGCCGGTGCCGGGCTCGGGCACGAAGGCCCCGGACGGGCAGCAGTAGCCGAACAGCCCGGTGGCCGGATCGACGAGCTCGGCGAGGGTGCCATCGGCCGGCAGCCCGTAGCGGTGCACCATGTTCGCGTACTGCTGCTCGGCGAGCAGGTCGGCGAACGGGCGGCGTTCGGCGTCGTGACTGTCCAGCAGCCCGGCGCCGGCCTGGCCGCGGGCCACGGCGGCCAGCTTCCAGGCCAGGTGATAACCGTCCATGACCGCGGCGTTGCCGCCCTGGCCTCCAGTCGGGGGCATCAGGTGCGCGCTGTCGCCCGCCAGGAACGCGCGGCCACGGCCGAAGCTGTCGGCCACCCTGGTGCCCGAGGAGCCCGACGACTCGCTCCAGTCGACCACGGTGACCGCCAGGTCCGCCACGCCCACCGCCGCGGCGATGATCTCGGCGCAGCGCCGCTCCGTGAGGCTGGCCAGATCATCGTTGGCGTCCAACGAGATCGCGCACACGTGCCGGCCGGGCGTGTCGGTGCTCACCAGTGTGGCCGAACCACCCGGGAGCGCGGCGTTCTGGAGGTAAAAAATTCCCGCGGCGCTGCCGCCCCAGGTGTCCGACAGATCGGCATCGAACTGCATGAATACCGCCGTGCGCGGGGCGCCAGCGGAGCGGCCATGGGTGCCGATGCCCAGGCCGTCGCGGATCGCGCCCTTGTGCCCGTCCGCGGCGACCAGGTACCCGGCGTGCACGGTCCGTTGCGAGCCAGTCCGCAGGTCGCGTAGGACCGCGGTGACCCCGTCCCCGTCCTGCCGGAAGGATTCCAGGGCGGTGCTGAACTCGATCGTCGCGCCGAGCTCCGTGGCCCGCCCGGCAAGGATGGCTTCGGCCCGTTCCTGGCTGACCAGTCCCGAGGGCTCGGGCGAGAACGCCGCGAAGTCGGGCTCGGCCTGGGTAAAGCTGTGCAGCACCGGGCCCGATGCGCTCTGCGCGACCACGATCGCCGTTTCCGGCCGCCCCGGCGGGGCCGCGGCCCGGAAGCGCTCGGCCACGCCGGCGGCGCGCAGCGCCTCCATGGTCGCGGGCATCTGGCCGCGCGCCTTGGGCTGCGTGGACAGGCCTGGATGCCGCTCGGCCACGAGCGAAGGCAGGCCATGCAGGCCGAGGAACATGGCCGTAGACAGGCCGGCCAGGCCCGCCCCCGTGATCAGCACCGGAACGTCGGCCGCCGTGGTCGTCATCGTTATCCCCTCCGAGTTTTGCTAGACTCTTCCTAGAAATTGGAAATCTCGAAGAATCGAACTATTTGAAGGCTACTGCTCTTGGGGGCAGCATGTCCAGGGATCATCGGGCCGCGCTGATTGCAGCCCTCACCGACCAGATGCGCGACAGCGCCACCCGGGCGGTGATGCTGCATCAGGCCATCGCCGAGCGGTTCGGGCTGAACTCGACGGACCTCAAGTGCCTCGATCTGGCCAGAAACGAGCGGCAGCTGGCGGCGGGCCGGCTCGCTGAGCTCACCGGTATGAGCACGTCCGCTATCACCACCGTGCTCGACCGGCTGGAGCGGGCCGGCGTCATCGAGCGCACAGCCGACCCCGCCGACCGCCGCAAGGTGATCGTGACGCCGACCCACCGGCACGAAGAGGCCCGGGCGGCGGTGTTCGCGGAACTCGGTGAGCGGTTCGGCGCCGTGCTCGGCGACTACGACGACCGCCAGCTCGAGCTGATGACCGAGTTCCTGCGCCGGCTCAACGCCGTGTCATACACCCTGACCAGGTCACTGCCCGGCGAGGCAGACGCCGACCGCTGAGACGGCGCTACAGGCTCGCGACGTCGGCCTGCTTGGCCCGGACAGCCTCGGCGGCCGCCCGCAGCGAGGCCAGCTCGGACTCGGTCAGGTCGCGCTCCACGATCCTGCGCACGCCGGTACGGCCGATCTCGGCCTCGACGCCCAGGTACACGCCGGAGATGCCGTACTCGCCGTCCACCCACGCACATACCGGCAGCACCGCGCCGCTGTCCTCGGCAACCGCCCGCGCCATCCTGGCCGCTGCGGCCGACGGCGCGTAATAGGCCGACCCGGTCTTCAGCAGGGCGATGACCTCGGCGCCCCCGTTGCGGGTGCGCTGCACCAGCGCCTCGATCTCGTCGGCGCCCATGATGTCGGTCAGCGGCTTGCCGTCCACGGTGCAGGCCGACGGGACCGGCACCATCGTGTCCCCGTGCGAGCCGAGGGTGAGCGTGCGGACCGAACCGACTTCCGCGCCGAGACGCTCCGCCACGAAGTAGCTGAACCGGGCGGTGTCCAGCATGCCCGCCTGGCCCATCACCCGGTGGTGCGGGAACCCGGAGACCTTCGCGGCGAGCGCGGTCATCTCATCCAGCGGGTTCGACACCACGATCAGCACGGCCTCAGGCGCGTGCTTGACGACCTGCTCGGTGACGCTCCGGACGATCTTCGCGTTGGTCTCGATCAGGTCCATCCGGCTCATGCCCGGCTTGCGCGGCAGGCCGGCCGTGATCACGACGATCTCCGAGCCCGAGATCGCCTCGTAGCCCTCGCCCGACGGGCTGGTGGTCTGCCCGGTGACCTTCGTCTCGAAGCCCTCGATCGGGCGCGACTGGTTCACATCCAGCGCTATCCCTTCGGGCTTGCCTTCCACGATGTCGGTGAGCACGACCTCGTCGAAGATGTCGTACTCGGCGAGCCGCTGCGCGGTGGTCGAGCCGTAGAACCCGGCCCCGACGACGGTCACCTTGCCTGTGCGGGTCATGTCTCCTGCTCTCTTGTTGCTTTCCGCGACTAACCCATCGCCTTGCGCAGGTTATCGTCCAGCGCCGCGAGGAACTCCTCGGTGGTCAGGAACGGCGTATCCGAGCCCACCAGCAGCGCCAGGTCCTTGGTCATCTGGCCGCCCTCCACGGTCTCGACACACACCCGCTCCAGCGTCTCCGCGAACGCGGTGACCTCGGGCGTGCCGTCAAGCTCGCCGCGGTGGGCGAGGCCCCTGGTCCACGCGAAGATCGAGGCGATCGGGTTCGTCGACGTGGGCTTGCCCTGCTGGTGCTGTCGGTAGTGCCTGGTCACGGTGCCGTGCGCGGCCTCGGCCTCGACCGTCCGGCCGTCCGGCGTCATCAGCACGCTGGTCATCAGGCCGAGCGAGCCGAATCCCTGGGCCACGATGTCGGACTCCACGTCGCCGTCGTAGTTCTTGCACGCCCAGACGATGCCGCCCTCGCCTTTGATGACCTGGGCCACCATGTCGTCGATCAGCCGGTGATCGTAGCTGATCCCCGCCGCCTCGTACTCGGACTTGAACTCCGACTCGAAGACCTCCGCGAAGATGTCCTTGAACCGGCCGTCATAGGCCTTCAGGATCGTGTTCTTCGTGGACAGGTACAGCGGATAGCCGCGACCCAGCGCATAGCGCATGGTGGCGCGCGCGAAGTCGCGGATCGAGTCGTCGAAGTTGTACATGCCCATCGCGATGCCGCCACCGGTGAAGCGGGCCACCTCGAGCTCGGTCGGCTCGGCGGCCGCGTCGTCGGGCACGTAGGAGATGTTCACCGTGCCGGGCCCGGGGACGACGAAGTCCGTCGCCCGGTACTGGTCGCCGTGCGCGTGACGGCCGATGATGATCGGCTTGGTCCAACCGGGCACGAACCGCGGGATGCTGGCCACGACGATGGGCTCGCGGAAAACCACCCCGCCGAGGATGTTGCGGATCGTGCCGTTCGGTGAGCGCCACATGCGCTTCAGGCCGAACTCGGTGACCCTGGCCTCGTCCGGGGTGATTGTGGCGCACTTCACGCCGACGCCGTGCCGCTTGATGGCGTTCGCCGCGTCGATGGTCACCTGGTCGTCGGTGGCATCCCGGTTCTGGATGGACAGGTCGTAGTAATCGAGCTGGATATCCAGGTAGGGCAGGATCAGCTGGTCCTTGATGAAGTGCCAGATGATCCTGGTCATCTCGTCGCCGTCTATCTCGACGACGGGATTCACTACCTTGATCTTGGACATGCCACTACTTCCCTTCATCGTCCGAGCGCCGTCGCTCGCGGGGATCAGGGCTGTGCGGGCAGCAGCAGCCCCGCGACGAGCAGGCCGGTGCCGAGTGCTGCCAGGACCGCCACATCGGTCAGCCGGCGTCTCGACGCGAGCATGCCCACCCGGCGCTCGGGTAGCGCCAGCCTGGTGAGGGCGGTCGCGAACAGGACTCCGGCCACCGCCAACGTACCCCCTCTGACATTCTGTCCGTTCTGCCGCATCCAGGCCAACGCCAGGGCCAGGCCGCAGATCGCGACTGCGTAGGGAAGCTGCTGCCACCACTGGCGAGCATCGGCCGGTCGTGTCTGGCGAGCATCGGCCGGTCGCATCGTCACCGCCCGGCGGTGCCGGTGCAGACGGGACGCCGGAGGCGACGAGTGCCTCATCGCGCCGGGCCCACGGGCAGCCAGACGGGCATGTGTTTTCCTCTCGGACGGCTCGCTCGGCAGTGTACTTGCGCGCGCTGTGCGCAGCCTGCACAGCCGCAAAAAGCAAGTTGCATGCCATCGCCCGGTAATCCGTTGCCCTGGACGCGGTACAACAACCGGCGGAAAGGGTAGCTGGAAAGTGAGATCTCAGTAGCTGCTCCGACTGTCGGGAGGACGCGCTATGGATGGCCCCTACATCCGAGTCGAGGACAGCGGGCTCACGATGCCGCTCCGGGAGGATGTGACCACCATCGGGCGCGGCAGGTCCGTCGACGTTCACCTGTCGGATCCGAGCGTGTCCCGGCTGCACGCCGAGATCGTCCGCCGCGGGGCCTACGCCTACGTGACCGACCTGGGATTATCACGCAACGGGACCCGGGTGAACGGCCGCCTGGTGGCGCGCCGGGTGCTCGATGAGGGCGACGTGCTCAGCTTCGGCGCAGCTCGCTGCCGGGTATTCGGCTTCGTGGCCGAGGAGTTCGCCGCCGAGGTGGAACTCAGGCGGCCCGCGGCGCCCGAGCTGACCCGCCGGGAGCTTGACGTGGTGACCTCGCTGTGCCGGCCGGCCCTGTCCGACGAGGCGTTCGTCGCGCCGGCGACGGCCCGCGAGATCGCGGCCGACCTGGTGGTGACCGAGGCGGCGGTGAAGCAGCATCTGCTCCGCCTGTACCAGAAGTTCCGGATCCCCGAGGGCGCAAACCGCCGGGTCCGGCTGGCCAACGAGGTGGTAGCGCTCGGCCTGGTCCGGCCACTGCCCCCGGCAGAACGGGCACAGCCTCCGGCTGAGCGGGTGCAGGCACCGGCTGAGCGGGTGCAGGCACCGGCAGAGCGCACGCAGCCCGCGGCGGACAAGGCACCGGCCCCGGCGGACAAGGCACTGGCAGCCGTCGCGCCGTCGCAGCCGGCGATTCCGGCGCAGGCCGCGCCGACGGGCCCGCACGGCCGGCGGCGCACCGGAGGGCTGCGCGCCGCTACTCCCGGCTGACAGACGGCGCGAACAGCTCAGGACCTGCCGAAGACCCTGAGCACCTTGACCCTGGCCTGGTGCAGCACCGTGTGCACGATGTTGAAATGCCCGAGCCACGTGGTCAGGTTGCCGAATGGCCAGAAGAACGGCGGATGCGCAGCCACCACGGCGACCGCCGCGGCGAATACGCCGACGATCGCGATGAACGCTGCCGTTGCGCGCAGCGGCGAGTCGGCGGCGCTGTCGAAGAAGCCCCTGATCGGCCTGCGCGCGCCGGCGGAACCCGGGCCGAGGCCATAGAAGGCGACCAGCATGCCGGCGGCATAGGCGCACACCACCGGGATCGCGTGATGCGGCACTGCGACGACGGCAACACCCGCCGCGATCGCCGCGGCCACCAGCGCCAGCGGCAGGAGCAGCGCCGAGCGGATCACTGACCAGGCCAGGGCCGGCGGGAACATCGCGGCGGCCAGCAGGGGATCGCTGGCCCGCGAGCCGCGGCGCGCCCGCCGGCGCGACATGCCCCCGGCGGCCCGGTCCCCGGCCCGCAGCGCCATCAGCGCGACGAGCGCTGCCACCGTGCCGGCGATGGGGAAGACGAGGCTGATGGCAACGGCGGCGGCTATCGAGGCACCGACGAGCAGCGCCCCGGCCGGTGACCGGCTGGCCGGGGCAGCCGGGGTGGCCGGGGCCCCGGGAGCCGAAGGACCAGGCCAGGCCGCAGGTGCCGACGACCGGCCTGGGGGACCGTACTGCACCGGGGGGAGCACGTCGCCGTAGGCGTCGGGACCCGGCGCGCCGGCGCCCGCGACCCCGCCCGCGGCGTAAGGCCACGGCCGGGTGCCCGGCGGCCAGGCCGTCGGAGGCGCCGCAGCGCCCGCGCGGTCGGCCAGGGCGGCTGGCATCGGGGCCGGCCGGTCGGCCACGGTTCCGGGTGTGACGAACGGCACGGCGCCTGCCGCGGCCGCCGCGGCTGGCACCAGGGAGGCCGGGTCAAGCGAGGCGGTTCTCCGGCAGAGCTCGGCCGTGTCCGGCCGGCGGCCCGGGTCACGCGACAGCGCCTGTCCCACGAGCGTCACCAGCGGCGCGGGGAAGCCGTTCAGGTCCGGCTGCCCGTTGATGATCCGGTAAAAGATCGTCTCGAAGGCCCCGGTGCCGAACGGCGGGCGGCCGGTGGCGGCGAACGCCACCGTGGCCCCCCAGGAATGCACGTCCGAGGCGGGCCCACTCGGCTTCCCCTCGATCACCTCCGGCGCGAGGTAGCCGGGCGTGCCCATGAACATGCCGGTCTGGGTGAGCCTGGTGGAGTCGGGAACCTGGGCTATCCCAAAGTCGATCACTACCGGCTCGCCATTGGCGATCATGACGTTGCCCGGCTTGAGATCGCGGTGCACCACTCCAGCCGCGTGCACCGCGGACAGGGCCAGGGCCAGTCCCGAGGCCAGCCTGGCCAGCTGCGCGCCAGTCAATGGGCCGCCCTGGGCGACCACATCCTCGAGCGTCTGGCCGCTCACGTACCGGGTCACGATGTACGGCGGATCGCTGGTCACGTCCGCGTCGAGCACCTCGGCGACGAACGGGCTGCGCACCCGCCGCATGGTCTCGACCTCGCGGGCCAGCCGCCGCCTGGCATTCGGATCCGCTGCTATCGCCGGCCGCAGCGCCTTGACAGCGACCCGGCGCTGCTGCTGGTCGGCAGCCAGGTAGACCACGCCCATGCCGCCCTCGCCGAGCCGCTCCAGCAGGCGGTACGGCCCGAGCCTGTCCGGCGTGTGGTCCTGAGCTGTCATGACCCCACCAGCCTACGGATTTCCTTGCTGCCGCACCTTACTTGGCCGACCCGGACGGGCTGTGGCGCCGGCCGACCAACCGGTGGTGACGGGCGCGGCCTGGCAGGCGTGTTGCATGTCCCCTCGTATTCCGCAGCCAACGGCTCAGCGGTCCCCCGCCGCACGCCGCCGGCCGCGAGCTAGCTTCCAGCCACAAGCCGGCGCAGCGCCCTGGCTGCCTCGGCATTCTGCTCCGCATGCGCGAGAAGGGCCTTGGCCAGCTCTTCCGCCCAAACACCGAGCGGAACCTGCTGACGTGACAGCACCACCCCGCGCACCTGGGTGCAGACCTCGGCGACGGGCGCGCCGCGCTGAATGCCCAGCGTCATCACCCGGTCCCCGAGCCGCACGGTGATCTTCGATACCTGGCCGGGACGGCCGTGCATCCGGTCGGACATGCTCCGGTCCGATTCGACCGTGACCCACTCGGCCGGGAGCGCCTCGCCCAGCGACTTGGTAAGCACGCGCGTGTAGAGCGTGACGTCGGCACTGTCCGCGCGGAGCGCGGCCGTGACCATGTCGAGCGATGGCCCGCCCGGGCTGTTGTCCAGCTCGGTCACTGCCCGTCCCGCCCGTCGCTGTCAGCTGCTCGGCACATAAACGTGGCTACTCCTCGGCACGCGCCCTGGCCACCGTGGCGGTGCTCTCACCGCCCGGTGAAGGTTGCCTTCCCGGGTCCATTCTCCACGAAGCTCCGCATTCCCGCGCGCTGGTCCTCGGTGGCGAACAGCGCCGCGAACTGCAGCCGCTCGATCTCGAGCCCGGTGGACAGGTCGACCTCGAGCCCGTCGTCGATGGCCTGCTTGGCGGCGCGCAGCGCGAGCGCCGGGCCGCGAGCGTACTGCGCGAGGAGCTCACGGGCGGCGTCATGCACCTCGGCGTCCGGGACCACCTTGTCGACGAGGCCGATCGCCAGCGCCTCCTCGGCACCGACAAACCGGCCGGTGAACACGATGTCCTTGGCCCTGGCCGGGCCGACGAGGCGGGGCAGCCGCTGCGTGCCGCCGGCCCCGGGAATGATGCCGAGCAGGATCTCGGGCTGCCCGACACGCGCGCTCTCCCCCATCACCCGGAAGTCCGCGCACAGCGCGAGTTCGAGGCCTCCGCCGAGGGCGTACCCCGTGATCGCGGCCACCACGGGTTTCGGGATCTTCGCCACCGCGGTGAACGATTCTTGCAAGCGCCTGGTGTCCGCGGCCATCCGGCCGTAACTGGCCTCGACCATCTCCTTGATGTCGGCCCCGGCGGCAAATACCTTCGCGCCACCGTAGAGCACGGCCGCGCGGATCCCGTCATCGGCGGTAACCTGCGCGGCCGCCGCGGCGATCTCGTCCTGGACCTGCGCGTTCAGCGCATTCATCGGCGGGCGGCTGAGACGGATTGTGGCGACCGCCTCATTGGTCTCGACCTCTACGAAATCAGCCATCCCGCCAGTATCCCGCACCACGGTCAGGCCGCTGGCGCCCTGCCCGCGTCCCGGCCGCCGGGTGGCGCCGCAGCGCCGCGAGGCGCCCCAGTATCGCGAGGCGCCCCAGTATCGCGGTAACGATCACGCTCATAGCTGGATGGCCGGCTCCCGGCAGATCTGTCCCGCCACGGCAGCACGAGACGGATCAGCCTGCTCAGCAATCCGGCCCCGGCCGGAGCGTCGCAGCGACGCGCAGTGGCCAGTGCCCTGGCGCGCGCCCAGCCGTCCTCGCGACGCGCATGCTGAGCCCGGCGGCGGCCGCCCGCTGGCCGGTGCCGGTCCAGCGAGAGCATGACTCCCATGTTGTGCTGCCCCCCTCGGTGGAGCGTCCGGGCGGCACGCCGCGGATCCCCCTGAGCAACCCTAGTGGGCAGTGTGCGAAGGGTCAACGAGGCGCGCGAAGATCTTCGCAGGCCATTCGCCTTCGTCTCTATGATAAAGGTGCAGGCAGATGACCCACACTAAGTACCGAGATCGGCTTGAATGACTAGACAGCTACGCGAAGGTCGTGCGAAGGTAGGCGCATGGCCGAACGCCCATCCCCGCCGCCATGGGGGGTTCTGCTTACCAAGGCTCTCGCCGACGCGCACCTCTCGGCGAGGGAGGCATCCAGGCGCGCCAGAATCAGTGAGGGGCGCTGGCGGCAGATCGCCAGCGGGTACCAGGTCGTCAGTCGCGGGGTTTACGCGCCGGTGCACGGCCCAGCGCAGACGCTGGCCCGGATGGCCGCGGTGGCCGGAGTTACACCGGCGCAGCTCACCGGGGCCGGCCGCCCGGACGCGGCAAAGGCGCTCGCGAGCCGGGAAACGGACGCCAGTCATGAGCAGATGCTGCAGCGGGTCAGGGAGATGAGCCCCGAGCAGGCACGCGACCTCCTGGCGGCGATCGCGGTGCAACTGGGAATCAGGACCGGAGCCGACGAGCGCCGTTACGGCACGTAGCACTTCTCGCGGCGTTCCGCCACGCGGGTTCGCCCGGCGCAGGAGCCGCAGCAGGAACGGCTGGCCATTAAACCGGCCACGTCAGCTAAACCGGCCACGTCAACGTCAGCTAAACCGGCCACGTCAACCCGAGCCCTTAACGGCCACGCCGTCGCCATTAGCGAGCTGTGAAATTTCGCAAATAAGACATTCCGCACCGCAGGGATAGCCCGGGATTGGTGTCGTCGGTCGGTGGCTGCCGCTGGAGCGACAGCGCAGCGCCGGCGCTGTCGTTGCGGACCCACGCCGCACGGGGATTTCGGGGAACATCGGGAAATGGCCGCTGGGGGTGAGTGTGCATGCGGGCGATCAGGCATTCAGCGTTCGAGCGCGCCATCGGTGACACCGGAAGTTGCTCTGCCACGGTGTCACCGACGGCGCTGGGACCCGACATCTCACCGGCAGCACCGGCACCACTGCGGCGCCGATGCTGCCGGACCTGCGGCTTGCGCGGGAGGCGGCCACCGCCGCCCGGGACCGGCCTCGTCGTATCCCCCGCCCCCGGCCACGGCCGGCGGGCGCCCGAAGAGGCTGCGGCAAAATCGGTTGCTTACTCGCCCGACGGCCGCGGCACGGACACGTGCTGCCAGCCGTTCAGGAATCCGCGGACCTCGTTCTCGCTGTAGCGACGGTGGCCACCCGGGGTGCGGATCGACGACAGCTTGCCGCCCCTCGCCCACCGGGTGACGGTCTTCGGGTCGACCCGAAGCATCGCGGCAACCTCGGCCGGGGTCAGAAGACGATTCTCCGGCTTGATCTGGGTTCTCACGACGGATGGTCCTCTCGCGCTTGGGGGTAGTTACACGATGACGGACAGTAACGACACTTGACCATTACTTACCGCCAGCGTTCTATCACAGGATGTCACATCGGCCAGGGTTTTGCTGGCGTTCTGCGTGGCACGGGGAGAAATTTCCCTGCCAGGCCATGTTGTCCTTACTTGACTAGACAGCACGGCCGACGTACTTAGCTGGACGCCACAGCCGACGCAGCGGTCTATCTTGCTGCGCGTAACTAGTCAGATACGTTACGTCATGACAATGGCCGACGCAGCCAAAACAGCCGACAGAGCCAAAACAGGGGATTACCGCAGATCGCCGTTGGTCATCCCGGCCGGAGCGTCCGGCAGCGCGATGAGCCCCATTTCCGCTGGTGAGGCCAGCAGTGGATGACGTGGAAGCGCCCGGACCGTATAGCCGAACGGCCCGGGACGGCCGAGCTCGGCTTCGCCAACGAACCGTGCGGGCGAACCGCCCGACGGCTCCACCTCGAGCTCGAGGTCGGCGAATGCTGGAGCGGCGATCTCGTCGTCGTCCCCGGCCGGGCCGTAGACCACCTGCACGGTCACGTCGTCGGGGGACAGCCCGCCCAGCGCCACGCTGGCCCGCACCACGAGGCTCGCTCCAGGGCTCTGCTCGCCATCGTCGGCCTCGACGTGCTCGATGGCCACACCGGGCCACGCCTTGCTGACCCGGTCTTTCCACGCCGCCAGCTCTCGTGCACCGGCGAACTCCGGGCCGCCGTCGGCCAGCGCCTGCGAGGACCGCGCGGCTGGCAGGTACAGCTGAGTGACGTACTCGCGGACCATGCTCGTCGCCTGGGCCTTCGGCCCGAGCGTCCGCAACGTGTGCGCCACCATCTCCAGCCACCGGCTGGGCAGTCCGTCCGGGCCCCGGTCGTAGAACAGCGGCCCCACCGACTGGCCAAGCAGGTCATAGAGCGCGGACGCCTCGAGCTCGTCCCGGCGCTCCGGGTCGGCGACCCCGTCGGCTGACGGGATGGCCCAGCCGTTGTGCCCGTCGAACCACTCGTCCCACCAGCCATCCAGAATCGACAGGTTGAGCGCCCCGTTCAGTGCCGCCTTCATCCCGGAGGTCCCGCATGCCTCCAGCGGGCGGAGCGGGTTGTTCAGCCAGACGTCACAGCCCTGCACCATCGCGCCGGCCAGCGCCATGTCGTAGTCGGGCAGGAACACGATCCGGTGCCGCACCCGCGGGTCGTCAGCGAAGCGCACCATCTGCTGAATCATCAGCTTGCCGCCGTCGTCGGCCGGATGGGCCTTCCCTGCTATCACGATCTGCAGCGGCCGGTCCGGGTCGAGCAGCAGCGCGATAAGCCGCTCGGGGTCGTGCAGCATCATCGTCAGCCGCTTGTAGGAGGGGACGCGGCGGGCAAACCCGATCGTCAGCACGTTCTCGTCGAGCGCATCGTCGATCCAGGTCAGCTCCGCCGCCGAGGCTCTACGCTGAATCCAGGAAGCGCGCAGGCGCCGCCGGGTCTCCGCCACCAGCCGGGACCGCAGCAGGCTGCGAACGGCGAAGATCGCTGCAGGATCCTCCGCCGCGCGCTCCCAGGCGGCCTCGTCCTCGGCGAGCTCCTGCGACTCGCCGCCCCGCGCCAGGCTCAGGATCTCCGGGGCAACCCAGGTGGGGCCGTGCACACCGTTGGTGACCGAGCCGATCGGCACCTCCGCGGTGTCGAAGCCGGGCCACAGGCCGGTGAACATCTGCCTGCTGACCTGCCCGTGCAGGGCGCTGACGCCGTTGACGCGCTGCGCCAGCCGCATGCCCATGACGGCCATGTTGAACACGTCAGGATCCCCGCCCGGAAAGGTCTCAGCGCCAAGGGCCAGGACCCGGTCGGCCGGCAGCTCCGGGTCAGCGACGTCGCCGAACTGCGCGGTCACCAGGTCCTTGCTGAACCTGTCAATCCCCGCGGGCACCGGCGTGTGGGTGGTGAACACCGTGCCCGCCCGGCACATCAGCAGGGCCTCATCGAAGGTCAGGCCCTGGCCAAGGTACTCGCGGATGCGCTCGAGGCCGAGGAACCCGGCGTGGCCCTCATTGGTGTGGAAGACCTCGGGCTCCGGATGCGACGTGATCGCGCAGAATGCCCTGACCGCCCTGACCCCGCCGATGCCGAGCAGCAGTTCCTGCCGGAGCCGGTGCTCGCTGCCGCCGCCATACAGCCGGTCGGTGACCTCGCGCAGCGGGATGTCGTTCTCCTCGACGTACGAGTCGAGCAGCAGCAGCGGGACCCTGCCGATCTGCGCGATCCACACCTGCGCGGCGATGGCCGCGCCGTCGGCCAGCGCCACGCTGACCTTGACCGGCACGCCTTCTTGCGGCCCGCCCTCCCTGAGCCCTTCCCCGCCTTCCCTGAGCAGGGTCAGCGGCAGGCCGTTCGGGTCGCCCGCCGGGTAGCGCTCGGTCTGCCAGCCCTCGGCGGACAGCGCCTGCGTGAAGTAGCCGTGCCGGTACAGGAGGCCGACACCGATCAGCGGCACCCCGAGATCACTGCAGGCCTTGAGGTGATCGCCGGCCAGGATCCCGAGGCCCCCCGAGTACTGCGGAAGTGCTTCGGTGATGCCGTATTCGGGCGAGAAGTACGCCACGGCAGCGGGCGCACCGGCCAGGTCCGGGTCCGTCTGGTACCACCGCGGGCCCGTCGTATACGCGTCCAGCTCGTCGACTGCGCCGTTCAAACGACTGAGGAACTCTGGGTCAGCCGCGAGGCTGGCCAGCCGCTCCGGCGGGACCTCGGCCAGCAGCGCAACCGGGTCATGCCCGGCGCGCTCCCATCCCTCGGGGTCGATCGCCGCAAATAGGTCCAGCGTCTCGGCATGCCAGGACCAGCGCAAATTCAGCATCAGCCCGCGCAGCGGGGAGAGCGGCTCGGGCAGCTGCGGCCGTATGGTGAACCGGCGGATAGCTCTCACGGACAGCGACCCTAATAGGTGTCTGGAGTTGATTGGACATCGACGCGCCCCCGCTGGCCAAGCCGATCGCATGACCGCCGCCTCCGCGGGTAGCTTGTGCTAAGTGATCGGCAGGATCCCCATCGTTAACGTGCAGCCAGTCGTGGTCGGCGGCGAGTATCCCGCTAAGGCCGTTGTGGGCGAGTCGTTCCCGGTCAGCGCCACCGTATTCCGCGAGGGCCACGGGATGCTCGGGACGGGCGTGGTGCTGCGCGGACCGGATGGCCGCCGCCGCCCGCTCGTGCCGATGACCGAGCTCGCCCCTGGCACCGACCGTTATGGAACCGAGGTGACCGTCACCTCGGAGGGCCTGTGGCACTTCGAGGTCGAGGCGTGGGGAGACCCCATAGCCCGCTGGCTGCACGACGCGGACATCAAGGTCCCGCTCGGCCAGGACGTGGAGCTGACGCTGGCCGAAGGCGCGCTGCTCTTCGAGCGCGCGGCCGCCCACGCCACCAGGCTCCCGCGCTCGCCCGCAAGCCCGGACAAGCGCGACGCCGCCCTCGCACGAACGGCCTTTACCGCCCTGGCCGCGACGCTGCGGAACACCGCCATCCCCGCCCTGGACCGGCTCGCGGCGGCCAACCGCAAGGGGATCACGGCGACGATCGCCGCGTTCCCGCTCAAGGATCTGCTCACCCGGTCCGGCAGGCGCCCCGTGATTGTGCACCGGCAGCGCGCGCTCTACGGCTCCTGGTATGAGTTCTTCCCCAGGTCGGAAGGGGCCGTCGTCGACGTGGGGCCAGGGCAGCGCCCAAAGTCGGGGACGCTGCATGCGGCCGCCCGGCGGCTGGACGCGATCGCCGCGATGGGTTTCGACGTGGTCTACATCCCGCCGGTGCACCCGATCGGGATCACCGCCAGAAAGGGACCAAACAATTCCCTGAACGCGGCGCCGGGCGACCCTGGGTCGCCATGGGCGATCGGGTCAGCCGAGGGCGGCCACGACGCCATCCACCCTGACCTGGGCACTATCGCCGACTTCGACGCGTTCGTCGCGCGGGCCGGGGAGCTGGGCCTGGAGACCGCCATGGACCTGGCGATCCAGACCTCGCCGGACCACCCGTGGGTCACCGAGCATCCCGAGTGGTTCACCAAGCGAGCCGACGGCACGATCGCATACGCGGAAAACCCGCCGAAGAAGTACCAGGACATCTACCCGGTCAACTTCGACAACGACCCCGAGGGGATCTACGCCGAGGTGCTCCGCATCGTCCGGCACTGGATGTCGCACGGGATCCGAATCTTCCGCGTAGACAACCCGCATACCAAGCCGCTGCCGTTCTGGGAGCGGCTGCTGGCCGAGATCGCGGGCACCGATCCGGACGTGCTCTTCCTGGCCGAGGCCTTCACCAGGCCGGCGATGATGCACAACCTCGCGCGGATCGGCTTCCACCAGTCCTACACGTACTTCACCTGGCGCAATTCGGGCGCTGAGCTCACCGAGTACCTGCTGGAGCTGAGCGGCGCGGCAGCCGCGTACATGCGGCCCAACTTCTTCGTCAACACCCCGGACATCCTCACCGAGTACCTGCAGCACGGCGGCCCGCCTGCGTTCCGGGTCCGGGCGGCGCTGGCCGCGACGCTGTCCCCGACGTGGGGCGTGTACTCCGGCTTCGAGTTGTGCGAGAACGCCCCGCTGATCCCCGGCAGCGAGGAATACCTCGACTCGGAGAAGTACCAGTACCGCCCGCGGGACTGGGAACACGCCGAAAGCATTCCCCTGCCGCTGGCCGATATTGCGCCGTTCATCACCCGCCTCAACATGCTCCGCAAGTCACATCCCGCACTCCATCAGCTGCGGAACCTGCGTTTTCACTACAGCGACCAGCCGGAGATACTCTGCTACTCAAAGAGCGTCCTAGCGGAGGGTGGGGGCGGCGAACGCGACACGGTTCTGGTCGTGGTAAATATCAACCCGCACCATCCCCGGGAGGCCACCGTCTGGCTCGACCTCGCTGCCCTAGGCGTCGGTGCGGGCGAGGACTTCGTCGTGGCGGACGAGCTGTCCGGCCAGGAGTTCCGGTGGGGCCACGGGAACTACGTGCGACTGGATCCGGGAGTGACTCCTGCGCACATCTTCACCGTGAAAACCGGCCAGGCGGCCAGCGGACCAGGGACGTAACGATTTGCAGACATGTAACGAACAGCAGCACGACACCCTCGTAACTTGAGTTCAGGCCGGCCGGCGGAGATATTGGGAGTCAGTAGTGGGCACACAGCCTTGGCCAACGTCACTGGGCACGATCGGCCAGCCACTGCCTGCCTTCAAACCCGGCACGGCGGCGGCGCCCAGCGAGCCGGTGCCCGACTCGTTCTCGTTCGCCAAGCCCCGTGACCCCCGCTGGTACCAGCACGCCGTCTTCTACGAAGTGCTCGTCCGCGGCTTTCACGACTCGAACGGCGACGGCACCGGCGACATCCGCGGCCTGACATCCAGGCTCGATTACCTGCAATGGCTCGGCATTGACTGCATCTGGCTGCTGCCCATTTATGACTCGCCGCTCCGCGACGGCGGATATGACATCTCAGATTTCATGTCAATTCTGTCCGAGTTCGGGAATATAGGCGATTTCGTTGAGCTGGTCGATGAGGCCCACGAGCGCGGCATCCGCGTCATCGCCGACCTGGTGATGAACCACACCAGCGATCAGCATCCGTGGTTCCAGCAGTCCCGCACCGACCCTGAGGGTCCATTCGGTGACTTTTACGTGTGGTCCGACACCGACGACCGTTACAGCGAAGCCAGGATCATCTTCGTCGACACCGAACGGTCCAACTGGACGTTCGATGAGGTTCGCGGGCAGTACTACTGGCACCGGTTCTTCTCGCACCAGCCCGACCTGAACTACGAGAACCCGAAGGTTCAGGACGCCATGCTCGAGGTGCTGCGGTTCTGGCTGGACCTGGGGATCGACGGTTTCCGGCTTGACGCCGTCCCGTACCTGTACGAGCGGGAGGGCACCAACTGCGAGAACCTCAAGGAGACGCACGAGTACCTCAAGCGGGTCCGGGCCGAGGTCGACCGGCTCTACCCGGACCGGGTGCTGCTGGCAGAGGCCAACCAGTGGCCCGCCGACGTCGTCGAGTACTTCGGCGACCCGGAGGTCGGCGGCGACGAGTGTCACATGGCGTTTCACTTCCCGCTAATGCCCCGGATCTTTATGGCGGTACGGCGGGAGCAGCGGTACCCGATCTCGGAGATCCTGGCCCAGACGCCGCCGATCCCCTCCGGCAGCCAGTGGGGGATCTTCCTGCGCAACCATGACGAGCTGACCCTGGAGATGGTCGCCGACGACGAGCGCGACTACATGTACGCGGAGTACGCCAGAGATCCGCGGATGAAGGCCAACATCGGCATCCGGCGCAGGCTCGCGCCGCTGCTCGACAACGACCGCAATCAGCTGGAGCTGTTCACCGCGCTGCTGCTGTCACTGCCCGGCTCGCCGGTGCTCTATTACGGCGACGAGATCGGCATGGGTGACAACATCTGGCTCGGCGATCGCGACGGCGTCCGCACGCCCATGCAGTGGACCCCGGACCGGAACGCCGGGTTTTCCGGCTGTGACCCGGCCCGCCTGTACCTGCCGCTGATCATGGACCCGATCTATGGCTATCAGGCCCTCAACGTCGAGGCGCAGGAACGCAACGGCGGGTCCCTGCTGCACTGGACCAGGCGGATGATCGAGATCAGGAAGCGGCACCCGGTCTTCGGCCGTGGTGGCTACGAGGAACTGAGCTCGTCCAATCCCAGCGTGCTGGCCTTCGTCCGCGAGTACCAGCATTCTCCGACCGAGCTTCCGGACCCGGAAGCGGAGGAAGCCGACATGGTCCTCTGCGTCAACAACCTGTCCAGGTTCCCGCAGCCGGTCGAGCTCGACCTGCGCAGGTTCAAGGGGATCTCGCCGGTCGAATGCATGGGCGGCGTGGTCTTCCCCTCGATCGGCGAGCTCAGCTACCTGCTCACCCTGCCCGGCCACGGCTTTTACTGGTTCCTGCTCCCGCCGCCCGGCCCGCAGCGGTAGGCCCCCGTGCCCCGCTGCGGCGCAGTTCCGGTCTGATTGACTGATCTGGACCGTAAGGCGGCAGTTCGCCGTTTGCGGGATGACTGGCTAACCGCGGGGTAGACCTGGAGTCATGACATTTGAGGACACGCTAGCGGCGTGGTTGCCGGCTCAGCGCTGGTACTCAGGCAGCGCTACAGTGCGTGAACTCTCCATAACGGCCGATACCACCCTGGCCACCGGTGACCCGGAACTGCGCCACCTGATCGTCACCGTGTCCTCGGACGGACAAACCGCGCGCTACCAGGTCCTGGTCGGCATCCGCAAGCGCCTGCCCTACTCGCTGCGGCACGCTGTCATGGGGCCGGCCGACTCCGGCGGGACCGCCTATGAGGCGCTGCACGACCCCGAGCTGACCAAGATCTTGCTGCGGGCCATGGCGGATCAGGCGACCATCGGCCGGTTGCGCTTCGCCACGGAGCCCGGAGCGGTCATCGACACCAGCCTGGACAGCCTGATGCTCACCGTCGAGCAGAGCAACACCAGCCTGATCTTCGGGGATTCAGCGATCCTCAAGGTAATGCGCCGGGTCTTCCCCGGTAGCAGCCCCGAGCTCGAGGTGACCAGCGCGCTGGCCCGGCGCGGCTCGAAGCACGTCGCCGAGCCGTTCGGGTGGATCGGGACCACCACCGGCGATGGCGTCCCGGTCCTGCTCGCGATCTTGTCCAGGTACCTGCCCGGGGCCAGTGACGGCTGGTCGCTGGCGGCCACCAGCCTGCGCGATCTCTACTCCGGAGACGGCGCCGCAGATCCGGGAACGATCCGGCCCGATCAGGCGGGGGGCGACTTTGCCGGGGAGGCGTTCCGGCTAGGCAGGGCGACCGCCGAGGTGCACGCCGACCTGGCCGCGGTGTTCGGCGTCGCCGAGCTCCCGCCGGCGGCGCTTCGCGACCTGGCCGGCCAGATGGCCCGCAGGCTGGAGGTCGCCGAGGCCGAGGTGCCCGAGCTGCACCCGTATGCTGGCAAGCTCCGCGGCTACTACGCCGACCTGGCCGCAACCGGCGGCCGCGTGCCGGTGCAGCGGGTGCACGGCGACTACCACCTCGGCCAGGTCCTCCGTACGGCGACCGGCTGGGTGGTCCTGGATTTCGAGGGCGAGCCAGCGGTTCCGCTCGAGGAGCGGCGGGCTCCCGCGGTCGCGCTGCGCGATGTGGCCGGCATGCTCCGCTCGTTCGACTACGCTGCCCGGCATCAGCTACTTGATCGCCAGGATGCCGGCAAGCTCCGAGACCTCGCCGACGAGTGGGTGGAGCGCAGCCAGGCGGCGTTCTGTAAGGGCTACGCCGAGGCTGGCGGGATGGATCCGCAGGTCCACGGCGCACTGCTGCGGGCCCTGATGCTGGACAAGGCGGTATATGAGGTGGTGTACGAGGCCAGGCACCGCCCGTCCTGGCTATCGGTGCCACTCGACTCGATTGCGGCGTGCTTATGGAGAAAACCACCGAACAGGCCGGCCCAGCCACCCAGATCAGCCATGCCGAGATCGACAGGATCGTCGCGGGAACGCATCACGACCCGCACTCAGTCCTCGGCGCGCATGAAGGCCAGGCCGGGACCGTCGTAGCCGCGCTGCGCCCCCTCGCGAGCTCGGTCGCCGCGGTGCTGCCCGACGGCCGCAGGTTCCCCATGGAGCACGTGCACCAAGGGGTGTTCGCGGCCACGCTCCCGGTTACCAGCGTGCCCGACTACCGGCTGGCCGTCACCTATCCGGCACCGGGGACGGACGGGGCCAAGACGCTGCCTGAGACCGTCATGGACGACCCCTACCGCCACCTTCCGACGCTCGGCGAGGTCGACCTGCACCTGATCGCCGAGGGCAGGCACGAGCAGCTGTGGCAGGTTCTCGGTGCCCACGTCAGCGATGACGCCGGCGGCACCGCGTTCGCCGTCTGGGCACCGAACGCGCGCGGTGTGCGGGTGATCGGCGACTTCAACCACTGGGACGGGCGCGCGTACCCGATGCGCTCACTGGGCGGATCGGGCGTCTGGGAGCTGTTCGTGCCTGAGGTGGGCCCGGGCACCCGATACAAATACGACATCTGCGGTCCGGACGGCAGCTGGCACAGCAAGGCCGACCCGATGGCCTCGCTCGCCGAGCGGCCGCCGGCCACCGCCTCGGTGGTCTACGACTCCACCTACGAGTGGGGCGATCGGGCGTGGCTGGCCGAGCGGGCCGGACGCGACCCGCTGAGCCAGCGGATGAGCGTGTACGAGGTGCACATCGGATCGTGGCGGCCCGGGCTCTCCTACACCGAGCTCGCCGACCAGCTCACCGACTACGTCACCGGGCTCGGGTTCACGCACGTCGAGCTCCTGCCGGTCGCGGAGCACCCGTTCGGCGGATCCTGGGGTTACCAGGTGACCTCGTATTACGCGCCCACGGCGCGGTTTGGCACGCCGGATGAATTCCGCTACCTGGTGGACCGCCTGCACCAGGCCGGCATCGGCGTCATCCTCGACTGGGTGCCGGCGCACTTCCCCCGCGACGACTGGGCGCTGGCCAGGTTCGACGGCACGCCGCTCTACGAGCCGGCCGATCCACGGCGCGCGGGGCATCCGGACTGGGGCACGCTCATCTTCGACTACGGCAGGCCCGAGGTCCGCAACTTCCTGGTGGCCAACGCGATCTACTGGCTGGAGGAGTTCCACGCCGACGGTCTGCGGGTGGACGCCGTCGCGTCCATGCTCTACCTGGACTACTCACGCTCCGCGGGCCAGTGGTCGCCCAACGCCCTCGGCGGCCGGGAGAACCTGGACGCGGTCTCGTTCCTGCGTGAGGCGAACGCCACCTGCTACAAGCGGGTGCCGGGCATCATGATGATCGCCGAGGAGTCCACGGCCTGGCCCGGGGTGACCAAGCCGGTGCACCTGGGCGGCCTCGGGTTCGGCCTCAAATGGAACCTCGGCTGGATGCACGACACCCTGTCCTACCTGTCCAAGGACCCGCTCTTCCGGCACTATCACCAGAACGAGATCACGTTCTCGATGGTGTACGCGTTCAGCGAGAACTTCGTGCTGCCGCTGTCGCACGACGAGGTGGTGCACGGCAAGGGATCGTTGCTGCGCAAGATGCCGGGCGACCGGTGGAAGCAGTTCGCCGGCCTGCGGGCGCTGCTGGCCTACCAGTGGGCCCACCCGGGCAAGCAGCTGCTGTTCATGGGGTCGGAGTTCGGCCAGGACAGCGAGTGGTCCGAGCAGGCAGGGCTCGACTGGCAGGCGCTGCAGGACGGCAGCGGATTCCACAGCGGTGTGCAGCGGCTGGTCAGGGACCTGAACCGGGTATACGACGACAGCCCGGCGCTGTGGCAACTGGACTTCAGCCCGGTCGGGTTCAACTGGATCGACGCGAGCGACGCCGACGGAAACGTGCTGGCATTCCTCCGGTTCGCCGAGCCCGACGAGACCGGGCCCGGGGCGAAGACCATCACCTGCGTGGTGAACTTCTCCGGCGGCCCGCACCTCGACTACCGGATCGGCCTGCCCGCCGCGGGCCGGTGGCGCGAGGTGATCAACACCGACGCCGCCGACTACGGCGGCAGCGGCGTCGGCAACCTGGGGGCCGTCGAGGCCGTGAACGAGCCGTGGCACGGCCAGCCCGCCTCGGTGTCGCTCAGCTTGCCGCCACTCGGGGTGCTCTGGCTGGCTCGGGACAGCTGACCGCGGGTCACCGGCCGACGCTCAGGTGACCGCGACGGGATCGGCTCCCGCGAGCCGCGGGTCACCGGCCCGGCGGTCAGGTGACCGCGACGATGTCGGCGGCTGCGAGCCGTCCGGCCTCGATGCGCAGCACGCCGACGGTGCCCCGCGGCTGACGGCGACGGTCGGTGGGCGAGCCGGGGTTGAAGATCCGCAGCCCGCGCTCCTCTGCGTCCAGGGGGATGTGCGAGTGGCCGAACACGACCAGGTCCGCGCCGGGAAACCGGCGGCGCATTCGCTCCAGCCGGCCATGTGCCTGGCCGCTGTCGTGGATCATCGCGATCCGCAGGCCGCCAAGGTCCGTCTCGAGCGTCGGCGTCGCGCCCCAGGCCGCGACGTCGGGGCCGTCATTGTTGCCGACCACGGCCAGCACCGGGGCGTACCCGGACAGCTCCTCGAGCACCGCGGCGGTGCACACGTCCCCCGCGTGCAGGATCACGTCGGCGAGGCGAAGCTGAGCAGCGACCGGGGGCGGGCAGGACTTCCACCGCCGCGGCGCGTGCGTGTCCGAGAGCACCACCACTCGTAGCGCGCGCCCGGTCACCTCCGGGATCCGGGATGTCGGCACCATAGATCGTGGGTACCACAGATCCTGAGACCAACGAGGCGCGCACCGCGAGACCAACACCGCCCGCGCTGCGAGACCAAGTCCGCCCGCACCCGCGAGACCAAGGCCACCCGCACCCGCGAGACCAACACCACCCGCACCGCGAGACCAAAGACCGCCCACCGTGCGCTGGAGGAGACATGGACGAGGAACTAAGTGCGCGGGAACCCGAGCACGAACCGGTGACGCCCGGCGCGGCCGACCAGGTCACCAGCGTCGCCGCGGCGGCGGTGCAGCCGGGCCGGATGCCCGCGATCTACCTCGGCCACGGGGCCCCGCCGCTGGTTGACGACCCGCTGTGGGTGGTCCAGCTCGCGGCGTGGTCCGGCGCCCTGCCGCGGCCCCGGGCCATCCTGATGGTGTCGGCGCACTGGGAATCCGCGCCGCTGACGATCGGCGCGACCGACGACGGCGTACCGCTCGTCTACGACTTCGGCGGGTTTGCCGAGCGGTACTACCGGGCCAGGTACCCGGCCCCCGGCGCGCCCGGCCTCGCCACGCAGGTCCGCGCGCTGCTGGCGGGGCGGGAGCCGGTCGCCGACCTGCCCGGACGCGGCCTGGACCACGGCGCCTACGTGCCGCTGACGGTCATGTACCCCGAAGCCGACATCCCGGTGCTGCAGATCTCCATGCCGAGCCTGGATCCGGAACGGCTGCTGCGGATCGGCGCGGCGCTGCGCCCCCTGCGCTACGAGGGCGTGCTGATCGTCGGCAGCGGCTTCCTCACCCACGGGCTGCCGTTCCTGGAGGATTTCCGCTTCGACGCGCAGCCGCCGGGCTGGTCGGCCGAGTTCGATCACTGGGCCGCCGAGGCCCTGGACGCGGGCGATGTCGACACCCTTGCCGACTTCCGCGACGCACCCGCCGCGCGCTACGCGCACCCGACGACCGAGCACTTCGCCCCGCTGTTCGTGACGCTCGGCGCGGCCGGCGGATCCCCGGCGCCGGTGACCACCATCACCGGTTACTGGCTGGGCCTGGCCAAACGGTCAATCCAGGTGGCGTGATCATGTAGATACTCGGCACGACAAGACTGTCGGTGCCTGTTTCTATTGTCTGAGACATGGCGGATGGCAGGCTGTCGGTGCGCGACCGTGAGCTGTTCTTGGCCGAGCCGCACATAGCGGCGTTGTCGGTGTCGGCCGGGCCGGACCGGGGCCCAGTGACCATGCCGATCTGGTACCAGTACGAACCCGGTGGCGAAGCGTGGGTCCTGACCGAAGCCGTGTCGCGGAAGGCCCGGCTGATCGAGGCGGCCGGGCGCTTCACCCTGATGGTCGACCGGGTGGCGCCGACGGTCCGGTACGTCTCGGTGGAGGGGCCGGTCACGCGTACGGTTCCGGAGACCGACGAGCTGCTGCGGGAGATCACCGAGCGGTACCTGCCACCGGAGAAGGCCAAGGCCTACATCGAGTTCGCCAGGGCGAACTTCGGCCCGCAGGTCGCGATCTACCTGCGTCCGCAGCGATGGCTGTGGTCGGATCTGGGCTCGGAGTTCGCCTAGCCACGGCTAGCGGCAGGACGGCGCCGGGACGTCCCACAGCACGTGCAGCGCGGGCGGCTTGCGGAACACGACTCCGCGCGGCACCGGGCGGCTGGCGGGGTCCAGCCGCAACCCCGGCAGCCGGAGCAGCGCGGCCACGGCGGCGCGGGTCTCGGCCCGGGCCAGGTGCGCGCCGAGGCAGAAGTGGGGGCCGTGCGCGAAGGCCAGGTTCTGCCTGGCGTTCGCCCGGCTGACGTCGAATCGGTCCGGATCTGCGAACACTGCAGGGTCCCGGTTCGCTCCCGCCAGGGACACCGTCACCAGGTCCCCGCGCCGAATCGACGCGCCGGCGAGCGCGACGTCGGCGGTCGCGTAACGGTCCACAACCGCGGCGGCGGGCTCGAGCCGCAGCGACTCCTCCACGGCGTTCGCCGCCAGCCCCGGGTCGGCGATCACGCCGGCGAGCTGGGCCGGATGACCGAGCAGGTGCAGAACGGCGTTGCAGATCATGCCCTCGGTGGTCTCGATCCCGCCGAACATCAGCACGGCCGCGTTCGACACGACCTCGGCGTCGCCAAGCCCGCCCGCCCCGGCGGCGGCCGCGAGCAGCGAGTGCGCGTGCGCATGCGCCCCGCGAGCCCCGTGGGCCCCGCGAGCCCCGTGGGCCCCATGGGCCCCGTGGGCTCCGTGCGCACCACAAGCCCTGTGCGGCCCGTGAGCCCCGTGCGGCTCACAAGCGCCGTGCGCGCCAGCCATCGCCGCCCGCAAGCTGGCGCTCAGCTCGGCGAACGCCGCTGAGCCCCCGGCCGCCCGGCCTGGCTCGTGGTCCTCCCCCGACTGCCCGGCCAGCGCCGACACCGCGCCAACGATCTCGTCGTACCAGCCCAGGATTGCTTTGGGATCCGTCTGGCCAAGCCCGAGCACGTCGGCGACGACCGCAACCGCCAGCGACCCGGCCAGGCTCCGCCGCAGCTCGGCCTCGCCCGCCGTGGCAAACCCCGCCACCAGCCGCGCGGCCTCGGCCTCGGCGGCCTCTTCCAGCCGGGCCGCCGCGGCACCGGTCCGGAATACCTCGGCGAACGGGTCGCGGTGCCGCTTGTGCTCCGCACCATCCAGCGACAGCATGCTCGGCCCGATTACGCGAGCGGTCGAGAACCTGGGATCGTCCACGGTGAACGTGCGGCTGTCCCGCAGCACGCGCAGGACTAGGTCCCGGCGGGTCACCAGCCAGCCGCCCAGGACTGGCAGCCACGACACCGGCTCGCTCGCGCGGAGCCGCCGCAGTACGGGATGCAGGTTTGTGTCGAGGTCGCGCATGGTCACGGCCGTGCCGAGCGGGAACGAGCCGGGCGGACCTGGCATGGTCCCGACGCTACCCGACCACCAGCCTCCCAGGCCCGCTCCAGTCCCTATGCGCCGGGGACACGGCCTCAGAGCTGGCGGAGCAGCCACCCGGGGCCGGCCACCGACGCCCCCGCCGCCGTGCACCGGCCGCGCAGCTCCCTGTCGGCGGTCACCACCAGCCGGCGTCCCGGCAGATCCCGGGCCAGCTCGGCGATCGTGTCGTCGCCCGATCCACGGGCCGCAACGACCCGGATCCGGCCACCCGGCTGGCCAGCCTGCTCGGCCTCACCCGAACCCGCGTCACCCGAACCCGTGTCACGCACACCCGTGTGACGTGAGGCTGCCGCGTGCGTGGCGGCGACCGAGCGCGCCGCACCTTCCACGACCAGAACGAATTCCGGGAACCAGCGTTCCAGCGGCGGCGCCCGCATCTCGTCGGGCAGCGCGGGCACGCCGTCGGCGGCCAGCACGGCCAGCTGATCGCGGAGCCGCCGCGCGGCCCCGGCCCGGTCCCGCCACCAGCCGTCCGGCCGTGAGCCCATGACGTTGGCCGCGTCGACAATGAACTCCATCGGCTGCAGCGCCGCGCGCAGCACCGGCCACTGTTCCGCGAAGCCCGGATGCAGGTCCAGGGCCGCGACATCCTCCGCCGCCACCCACGAGACCTGACTGGTCTCGCTGCTCACCGCGCGCGCCGGAAACGGCCACGGCGCCGATGCGATCACCGTCTGGTAAGACCAGCCGCCGTGGTCGTCGCGGAAGATCCCGGTCACGCTGACCGCGTCGGCCGGCATCGCGCACTCCTCCTCGGCCTCGCGCAGCGCGGCGGTCACGGCGGACTCGTGGCTGTCCCGCGCGCCGCCGGGCGGTCCCCAGGTGCCGCCGTGATTACCCCACCAGCTCCGGCGCTGCAGCAGCACGCGCGTCTGGCCCTCGTCCGGAGCGAACGCCAGCAGCCCGGCGGCGCCGAACCGGCCCCAGTGACGGTGGCCCTGGCCGCAGGTTGTCCAGCCGTTCCCATCCCGATTGACCATCGCGCCGACGATAGCCCACGCCCCGGACCCACCCGGATCAGCCCACCCGCCCCTGGCCACAGCCCCGCTATGGACCGGCTTGAATAGATGCGCCGTAGGCTGGGGCACATGCCGCAGTCGATGATTGCCGAGCAGCTGGCGAGATTGCGCCGCCAGCGCACGGCCCCGGTGGTCCTGGAGCTCGACCTGACCGATGGCATCGCCGAGGAGCCGCCGGCCGACCCGTTGTCCGCGGTGCTGACGATGCGCCGGTCCAGGCTCGCCGACCTGCTGGAAGGCTTGCGCCGGGCGCGCAACGACCAGCGGGTCAAGGCCCTGGTCGTCAAGCTCGGCGGCCGCCCGATCGGGCTGGCCACGGTGCAGGAGATCCGGCGCGCGGTAGAGGAATTCCGGGACGCTGGCAAGCTAACCGTCGCGTGGGCCGAGACCTTCGGCGAGTTCTCGGCCGGCAACGTGCCGTACTACCTGGCCACCGCGTTCGACACGATCTACCTGCAGCCATCGGGTGACCTCGGGCTGACCGGGATCGCGATGGAGCGGTACTTCCTGCGCGGCACGCTGGATCAGCTCGGGGTCGACTTCCAGGTGGCCAAGCGGCACGAGTACAAGAGCGCGGCCGAGCAGCTGACCGAACGGAGCTTCTCCGGGCCGGCCAGGGAGGCGACCGAGCGCATGGCGGCCTCGGTCACCGATCAGCTCACCGAGGCGATCGCGGAGCGCCGCAGACTGGAACCGGCCAAGGTCAGGGAGCTGATCGACCGCGGCCCGTTCCTCGCGCAGCAGGCCCGCGAGGAAGGGCTCGTCGACGAGCTCGGCTACCGGGATGAGGTGTACGCCCGGGTGAAGCGGCACGCCGGCCCGGACGCGATCCTGCTGAACCTTGGCCGCTACCAGCGCTCACGTGCGCTGGCGGAACGGGCCCGCAGCCTGCCGAACCCCAAGCAGCGGCACGTCGCGCTCGTCTACGCGACCGGCCCGATCCGGCGCGGGCGCAGCGGCCGCGGCCCGCTGTCCGGCGGCGCGATGGGCTCGGACACGATCAGCGCTGCGCTGCGCGCGGCCACCGCCGACGACGGCGCCCGGGCGATCCTGCTGCGGGTCAACAGCCCGGGCGGCTCCTACGTCGCCTCCGACACGATCTGGCGCGAGGTGGTGCGCGCCCGCAACGCGGGCAAGCCGGTCGTGGTCTCGATGGGCGACGTCGCCGCCTCGGGGGGCTACTTCATCGCCATGGCCGCCGACGCGATCGTCGCCCAGGCCGGCACGATAACCGGCTCAATCGGCGTGCTGTCCGGCAAGCCGGTGCTCGGCGAGCTGCTCGGCCGGGCCGGGATCACCACGGACTCGGTTACCGAGGGCGCCCATTCCGACATGTTCAACACGACCCGCCCGTTCAGCGAGGACGAGTGGGCTCTGGTCAACGACTGGCTCGACCACATCTACGCGGACTTCACCGGCAAGGTCGCCGAGGGCCGCCGGATGTCGCCCGACCGGGTGCACGAGCTGGCCCGGGGACGCGTGTGGACGGGGGCGGACGCCCTCGCCAACGGCCTGGTGGACGAGCTCGGCGGCATGGACAGGGCCGCTGCGATCGCGCGCCGGCGCGCTGGCCTGCCCGCCGCCGCGCCGCTGCGCATCTACCCGCGAAACACGCCGTTCGAGCGGCTGCGCCCGTCCAGCGACCGTGCCGCGGCCCTGGCCCCCGGCGCCTCGCTGCTCGCCGAGGCCTGGGGACCGGTGTGGCGGCTGGCGACCCAGGCCGGCCTCACGCCGTACGGGCCGCTGATCCTGCCGGGCCCGTGGACATTTGAGTGACAGAACGGGTAGCTCCTCCCCGGTCTGGCCCGGCCGTCGCGGACGTGCTGACCGCGTTCGCGTCGGGCGTCACGCTCGTAACGGTCGCCGATGGCCGGGACGACGTTGGAACCACGGTGAGCGCGTTCTGCCCGGTGTCCGGGGAGCCGCCGCTGGTGCTGGTCTCGCTGATCGCCGATTCCTACCCGGCCGAGCTGCTCGGCCGGCTTGACCGGTTCGCCGTGACCGTGCTCGCGGCTGACCAGCGGACCCTGGCGGGCCGGTTCGCCGCGGCGGGTCGCCCGGGCGCGCGGCTGCTGCTCGACGGTGTGCCGCACCAGCGCGGCGCGCAGACCGGGGCGCTGATCCCGGCCGGCGGCCTCGCCGCCATGGAGTGCGAGGCAACCCAGCGGGTCGCGGCCGGCGATCACCTGCTGGTGATCGCCCGTGTGCTGGACGTCCCCTACCTCGCCGAAGGCGGCCAGCCCCTGATCAGGTTTCGCAGCAAATATCCCGCCCTGCCCCTCCCCTGACCCCCCGCGCACCGGCCGGCCGCTACCTGCCCTGATCCCGACCACCCCGCACCCGCCGGCCGCCCACAACCCTGCCGCCGCCACCCAGGCACACCCATGATTCGTCGCATGGATGTACCGTTCGACGGCCTATTGCCCGTCTTTTGGTACATCCATCTAACTGAGTCCGCCCCGGTTCAGTCTGCCGGGCGGACCTCGATCTGCATCCGGCGGATCAGTTGGAGAACGGCTATCTCCTGACGGTACGGCCGGTGGCTGTACAGCAGCGTCTCGATCGGGTACCACAGGCCGACCCACCCGACGACGACGAACAGCCCGTCCTCGCCGAGGAAGTCCCTGACCGGGCTGGGCAGGCTCGTGCGCACCACGGTTTCGGCGAGAATCCCGAACACGACGAACAGAGACAAGCCGATCAGCAGCGTCTTGATGCCCTCCCGGCGAAGCATCCTCATCTCGTTCTCTGCCTTGCAGATCCCTTTCTCGCAATAGCGGTCCACGGCCCTGGCAATATCGGCGGAAAGCCCGGGCTTCACCTGGGAAGGCGGCAGCACGATCACCGTGGCCAGCGCCTCCGGCAGCGAGTGTGCGTCCAGCTCCTCGCGGATCTGGTCGATACCGGGCCGCAGCGGCGGCCGGCCCGCCGCCACATTGGACTCGCTGCCGGCGAAGAACTCGTCGGCCTCACCGAGCTCAAGCGTCAGCTCGCGGGCGGGCTCGCTCCGATTGCGCATGCGGGAACGCTACCTGAGGCAGCACGCAGAGTGACGAACTGACCCCTATCAGTCATCGCGCGGGTTTGGGGTGGCGTGGCGCGCGGGCGGGTGCCGCCGGCGTGGCGTGGCGCGCGGACGGGTGCGGCCGGCGTGGCGTGGCGCGCGGACGGGTGCGGCCGGCGTGGCGTGGCGCGCGGGCGGGTGCGGTCACACCAGCCGCTCGCCCGCCCGCCACACCGCGGCGACGAGCGGCACACCCGGCCGGTACGCGAGGTAGGCATGGGAGGGCCCGTCGATCATGACCACGTCCGCCCGCGCGCCGACGCCCAGATGACCGACGTCGGTGCGGCGCAGCGCGCGGGCCCCGCCCGCGGTGGCCGCCCACACCGCCTCCTGCGTGGTCATATGCATCTCCCGCACGGCCAGCGCGACGCACAGCGACATGCTCGAGGTGAAGCAGGAACCCGGATTGCAGTCGGTCGCGAGCGCCACGGTTGCCCCCGCGTCCAGCAGCCGGCGCGCGTCCGGGTAAGGGTGCCGCGTCGAGAACTCCACCCCGGGCAGCAGCGTCGCCACGGTTGCCGAGGTAGCGAGCGCCTCGACGTCGGCATCGGTGAGATTGCTGCAGTGGTCAGCCGAGGCCGCGCCGACGCCTACCGCGAGCTGCACCCCAGGCCCGGCCGTGAGCTGGTTGGCGTGCACACGTGGCTGCAGCCCAGCCGCCATCCCGGCCGCCAGCACCGCCGCCGCCTCGTCCCGGCTGAACGCGCCCTGCTCGCAGAACACGTCCACCCACCGGGAATGCGGCGCGCACGCGTCAAGCATCGCGCCGCAGGCCAGGTCGACGTACCCGGCCGGGTCGCCGTCGAACTCCGGCGGGACCACGTGCGCGCCCAGGTAGGTCACCTCCAGCGTGACCTCGGCGGCGATCGCCACGCTGCGCTCCTCGTCACCCACGGTGAGGCCGTACCCGGACTTGCACTCGAACGTGGTGATTCCCTGGACCAGCATCTCGGCAGCCAGCCTCCGCAGGTTGGCCCGAAGCTGATCGTCGGTGGCCTTCCTGGTCGCTGCCACCGTGCTGCGGATGCCGCCCGCCCGGTAGGGCTGCCCGGCCATCCTTGCGGCGAACTCCGCGCCGCGCTCCCCGGCGAACACCAGGTGCGCGTGGGAGTCGACGAACCCGGGCAGCACCGCCCGGCCACCCGCGTCGACGATCTCGTCGGCGGCGGGCGCCCGCGATGCCGGGCCGGTCCAGGCCACCCGTCCCTGCTCGATCACCAGCGCGGCGTCGGCGATCGCGGCGAACGCGTCGGGCCCGGCGGCGGGCGAGTGTGGGGTGGCGTCGCGTTCATGCCGGTTGGTTATCAGCTCTGCGATGTTCGTGATCAGGACGCTCACGTGCGCGATCCCTCGTTTCCGCGTATCAGTGGACGGCCGGCGGCCCTCTGGAGAGGATGGAGCAGCGCAGCAGCGGGGGCAAGGAGCACGTCATGGCCGTTACGCCGAAGATCTGCATACTCACCGTGCATGGGATCGGGTTTCAGCAGTCGCCGCAACCCCGGATACCGGGCTACGCTGACGGGCTGCACAGCAATCTCGCCGAGATGCTCGGCGACAAGCTCGGCAACGATCCGAACCGGCAGCCGGAAACTGACGGGCCGGTCTACGTGATGAGCGCGAAGCCGAAGACCCACGACCACGAGTGGGGGCTGAGCCGGCTCGGCAGCTGGCGTGACGGCGCCATCGACGTCGCCGGGACGCCATTGGGCGAACCCGACCGCCCAATCGCGCACGTGGCCCTGATCTACACCTCGCTCGAGAACGTCGGCCCGCGGTTCGGCAGCGGCACGGGGACGGTCTCCGAGGCCGGGCTGCTGCTCGGCCAGTACGCCTCGGTCGCCGGTGCGATGCGGCTGCTGTGCGGTGACGCCTGGGCCGCGCTGCACAAGAAGGGCGGCCCGGCGGGTGAGGCATCGCTGCGACCGCGGACCGACCTGGTCGCCGCGCACCAGTTCTCGATCTTCAGGTTCCTGCACCCGGACCTGGCGGCCAACCAGCCGGGCGGCAGCCTGCTCGGCACGGTCATGACGCTCGAGGACGACGTCGTGGCGTACGTCTGCCGGAACGACCTGCGTGAGAGTGTCAAGGCATTCATCAGGGAAGCCGTGCGGCGCCTGGTCGCGCGTCCCGATGTGCGCACGGTCGTCGTGAACGCGCACAGCCAGGGCACCGTAGCCAGCTACGACGCACTGCAGCAAAGCTCGCCGCAGGTGACGTCGCGGGTGAACGCCCTGTTGACGGCCGGGCAGCCCGCTGCGCAAGTACGCCGACCTGTTCTCCTGGGGCGGCGATGTCGGCGCGACCGCGTCCGTGGGCAAGTGGCTGAACTTCTGGGATCCGAAGGACCCGGTCGCCGATCCGCTCGACCAGCCAGCGGGCTGGCACTTCGACAACGCGGTCGCGCCGAGGGCAATCCGCGATCTCGGGCTGTTCTGGGCGCTCGGTGACGAGGGCTCCCAGCAGCCCCACCCGATCGCCGACTTCCAGGTGGACAACCTGACGTACAGCTCGGGAGGCGGGCTGCAGGCCCACAACTACTGGGGCAACACGACCCAGTTCATCCCGGAACTCGCGGCAACTCTCGAGCAGGCGCTGTAACTGATCTGTTATCCGCCGCCCGCAGCGTGCTGGCCGGCTACGCTCTTGCCGTCGTCGGCGCCAGGTCCTGGTACCCCGGGCGGGATTCCGCGGGTGTGACCTGCCCGTTTCAGCGCGGTGGCGTTGCCCGTCGGCGACAGTGGGGGCTGTATTTCGACTCGCGCAGTTGCGCAGCTTTGCAAGAAGCCGGATCCGCGGTCCCGGGCGCTGCCTCGGACGCCGGGGAGGAAGGCATGAACCAGCCGAAGGGGGCGTCCCGCAGGCCAGCGGGGAACACTGGATGAACGAGGACTGGCCAGACCGCGGTGCCGAGGGCCCACGCCTGCCGGCGCCGGACGGCCGGGAGCCCAGGTACCGCGGCGAGGAGTCACGGCGCCGCGGCCAGGCCCCGCCACGCCATGCCTCGACACGCCAGCGGACGTCGGCCCGGGGAGTGCCGCCTCAGGACCTGCCGCGCCAGGGAACACCGGCGCGGGGAGTGCCGCGCCAGGGCGTGCCCCGCCAGCGCGTGCCCGAGCGGGCGAGCACCCAGCGCCAGCCACCACGGCGGTCGGCGGAGCACCAGTTAGCGCCGAGCCAGTCGCCATCACGTCAGCCAGCGCCGCGGCGGCAGTCGCCACGTCGGCAGTCGCCACGTCGGCAGTCGCTGCGGCGGCAGTCGCCGCGGCGGCCTCCGGCGCGGCGGCAGCCCAAGCGGTCACTGCGGGCACGCTGGCGCGGGCTGAGCAGGCTCGCGAAGTTTGGTTACGTCAGTGCGACCCTGCTCACCGCGATGGCGGTAGTGATCGGCCTGGTCGGTTACGGGCTGTACCTGAAGCTGGACGGCAACCTGCACGTGACGAACGTCGGCGGGCTGACCGGCCGGTCCGACTTTGGCGTGCAGAACATCCTGATCCTGGGCTCGCAGACCCGTGACGGCCAGGGCCCGGGATTCGGCTACGACCCCAACACAGATCTGTCGGACAACCTGCTCCTGGTCCACCTGAACGCGGCGCACACGCACGCGACCGTCGTATCGATCCCGCGGGACACGATGGTCTACGAGCCCGCCTGCAAGTCCAGGTTCACTAACACCACCGCTCCGGCCCAGCAGCAGGCGATCATCGACGGCGCGATGAACCTTGGCGGCCCGACCTGCGCGGTGGCCACCGTCGAGCACCTCACCGGGATCCGGATGGATCACTTCATCGAGTTCGACTTCAACTCGTTCCGGACGATGGTCAGCACGCTCGGCGGCGTCGAGGTGTGCGTGCCGCAGGCGATCAACGACCCCTACAGCAACCTGCACATCACCGCGGGCAAGCACCTCATCACAGGCAACCAGGCGCTCGCGTTCGTCCGGACCAGGCACGGCGTCGGCGACGGGAGCGACCTCGGCCGCATCGAGCTGCAGCAGGAGTTCTTCTCCTCCCTGATCCAGAAGGTGGAGAGCGAGGGAGTGCTCGGGAACCCGGTCCAGCTCTACGACATCGCCAACACGGCCACGCAGGCGGTCACCGTCGATTCCGGCCTCGGGTCGATCTCCAAGCTGCTCTCGCTGGCGGAAACCCTGCGCCACCTGCATACCAAGGACGTCAACTTCGTGACGATGCCGACGGTCGTGGACCCGGCCAACAACGACCGGCTGCTGCCCGAGGAACCCGAAGACGACATGATCTGGCAGACGCTGGACAGCAACAAGCCGTGGGCCGGCCATCTGTCCTCGCTGCCGGCCGGCCGCGTCGACGTCACCGTGCTCAACGGCAGCGGCGTCAGCGGGCTGGCCGCCCAGACCGCGGCGAGCCTGCGGCAGCTCGGCTTCCGCGTCGCCGCAGTCGGCAACGCCCCGTACACGTCGGCGACGACCGTCAGCTACCCGGGCCCGGCGCAGGCCAGCGGCGCTTACACCCTGATGGGCGCGCTCGAGCAGGCCCCGGGCAGCATCGAGGACGGAGTTTCCGGGCGGGTGACGCTCACGCTCGGCACGGGCTTCGGCGGGATCCTGCCGCCGCAGCCGGCGGCCAAGCACCACCGCCACAGGACCGCCGCCAGCACGGCGCCCGACGCTGGCCAGCAGCCCTCCGGTGAGCAGCCAGCCGTTCCCGGGCAGTCGGCGGGCGTCGAGTCGCGCAACGCCGCCGAGAACATCTGCTCGGGTATGCCGGACGCCAACCCCGACCCCGGCACGCCGCCGTAACGGCTAGGTTCCCAGCAGGGGCCGGATAGCGGCTGCCAGCGCACCGGGCACGTCGTCGATCAGCAGGTGCCGCCCGTCCGCGACCAGATCCCTGCCGCCCACCACGACGTGCCGGACGTCTGCTGCCGACGCGGCGAACACGACCGACGCCAGCGCCGTGGTACGCGTCGCCCCGGCCAGCCGCGGCGAATCGAGCCCCACCGTGACCAGGTCGGCGATCGCGCCCGAGGCGATCTCCCCGGCGTCGGGCCAGCCGAGGCTGGCATGCCCGTCCGTGGTCGCGGCCCGGGCCAGCTCGCCCGCGCGGAAGTGCCCGCGCTGACCGCTGGCGAGGCGCTCCCCGAGCTCCACCCGGCGCGCCTCCTCGAACAGGTCGATCACCGCCTGGCTGTCGCTGCCGAGGGTCAGCGGGCAGCCCGCCCCGGCCAGCTCGCGGGCCGGGCCGATCCCGTCGGCCAGGTCGGCCTCGGTGGTCGGGCAGAGGCAGGCATAGGTGCGGCTGCCGCCGAGCAGGTCGACGTCGCGGCCGACCAGGTGGGTTGCGTGCACCGCCGTGGCCCGGGGCCCGAGCACGCCGGCGTCGTAGAGCACCTCGGCGGGGGTCCGGCGGTACGCGGCCAGGCACGCCTCGTTCTCCGCCCGCTGCTCGGACACGTGCACGTGCAGCGGCGCGCCGTAGCGCTGCGCCCATGCGACCACCGGGTGCATCTGGCCGAGCGGCACGGCGCGGACCGAGTGGATCGCCGCCCCGACCCGCGCCAGCGGCCCCAGCAGCCCGTGCTCGTCGGCACCGAGGCGCTCCGCCCTGGCGGCCCACGCCTCGCCGTCGCCGTCCCCGAATCGGAGCTGGGTGCCTTCCAGCGGCTGCGGCGCGCCGTCCGTGCCCAGCCCGCCGGCTAGGTAGCAGGTGTCCAGCAGGGTGATCCGGATGCCGGCTTGCGCGGCCGCCTCGATCAGCGCCCGGCTCATCTCGTTTGGATCCTGGAACGGGACGCCCCCGGGCTGGTGATGCAGGTAATGGAACTCGCCCACGCAGGTCACACCGGCGAGGGCCATCTCCGCGTAGACGGCGCGGGCCAGGGCCAGGTAGCTGTCCGGGTCGAGCTCGGACGCGACCTGGTACATCCGCTCCCGCCAGGTCCAGAACGTGCCGAGGCCCACCTGGGTGGCGCCGCGCAGCGCGCGGTGGAACGCGTGCGAGTGCGCGTTGGCCAGGCCGGGCAGGGTCAGGCCGGCCAGCCGGACCAGGCCGGCGCGCAGGCCATCCGGGACATCGGCGGCTGGCACGTCCGGCGTGACGGCGGTGAACCGGTCCCCGGACGCCTCGATCAGCACGTCTGGGCGCACGCCGCTGCCCGGCAGCCAGGCCAGCTCGGCGTGCCAGGCACGCGCCGGGGTGCTCATCGGCCCGCCAGCTCCGCGAGGACCGCGGCCAGCGCGGCCACGCCAGCCTCGCAGTCAGCAGCCTCGGCGTGCTCCGCTGGCGAGTGGGACACCCCGGTCGGGTTGCGCACGAACAGCATCGCCGCCGGCAGCCTGGCCGCGAGCACCCCGGCGTCGTGGCCGGCACCGGTGGGCAGCACCGGGGCCTGCACCCCCTGGGCCGCGAGCGCCGCGACCAGCCGGGCCCGCAGCGCGGGGTCGAACTCCACCGGCGGCGTGAACGACTCACGGCGCACGCCGACCCCGACCCCCTGGACGTCGGCGGCCCGCCGCGCGGCGGCCTCGATCTGGCCGACGGTGTGATCGAGCGCGCTTTGGTCCGGCGCCCGGGCGTCCAGCCAGGCGCTGACCGCCGAGCTGATCGCGTTGGCGGCGCCCGGCTCCGCGGTGACCTTCCCGAACGTGGCCAGCACCCCGTGCGCGGAAGCCGCCTGCCGGGCCTCGAGCACCGCGGCCGCGAACGGCAGCATCGGATCCCGGCGGTCGGCCAGCCGGGTGGTTCCCGCGTGGTCGGCCCGGCCGGTGAAATCGAGCCGCCAGCGGCCGTGCGGCCAGATGCCCTCGGCTATCCCTACCGCGGCGCCGAGCCCGTCGAGCGCGCTGCCCTGCTCGATGTGCAGCTCGACGACCGCGCCGACGCTGGCAAGCAGCTCCTCATCGGCGCCGAGCCCGTCCGGGTCGAGCCCGGCGCCTGCCATGGCTTCGGCCAGGGTCACGCCGTCGCCGTCGCCGTCGCGCAGCTCGCGCGCGGCGGCGGGCTGTACCGCGCCGGTGAGCAGCCTGCTGCCCAGGCAGGCCAGGCCGAACCGGCCGCCCTCCTCCTCGCAGAACGCGGCGACCGCGACCGGCCGCGCCGGGGTGAACCCCTGCGCCCGGAGCTGATCGATCGCCGCGAACGCCGACACAACGCCGAGCGGGCCGTCGAAGGCGCCCCCGTCGGGGACCGAGTCAAGATGGCTCCCGGTGAGAACGGCGCCGCCGGCCCCGCCAAACCCCGCACCCGGCCGGCCAAGCTCCGCACCCGGCCCGCCAAGCTCCGCACCCGGCCCGCCAAGCTCCGCACCCGGCCCGCCAAGCTCCGCACCCGGCCCGCCAGGCACATCCCACCACGCCCAGAGGTTGCCGTTGCGGTCGGTGCTGGCGCGCATGCCGCGCTGCGCGGCGGCGCTGGCGAACCACTCGCGGCAGGCCAGGTCCGCCTTGGTAAACGAGAACCGCCGGTACCCGCCCGTCGCCGGATCCCGCCCAATCGGCAGCAGCGACTCCCACAGCTCGCCAAAACTCACCGCACTTCCCCCGCCCACCGTTCATGATCCCGGAGGATTGTCAGCGAATACGACCAAGAATCCTCCGGGATCATGAAACTGGCGCCTCCGCGCCGGACATCGGGAGGCGGACGCCGCGCTCGGCGGCGACCTCGGTGGCCCGGTCGTAGCCGGCGTCGGCGTGCCTGATCACGCCCATGCCGGGGTCGTTGGTCAGCACCCGTTCCAGCTTCTGCGCGGCGAGCGGCGTGCCGTCGGCCACGCAGACCTGGCCGGCGTGGATCGACCGGCCGATGCCGACGCCGCCGCCGTGGTGGATGCTCACCCAGGACGCACCCGATGAGGTGCTCACCAGCGCGTTCAGCAACGGCCAGTCGGCGATGGCGTCGGAGCCGTCGGCCATCGCCTCGGTCTCGCGGTACGGCGAAGCGACCGAGCCGCAGTCCAGGTGGTCACGGCCGATCACGATCGGGGCCTGGACGTCGCCGCGCTCGATGAGCTCGTTGAACCGCATCCCGGCCAGGTGGCGCTCGCCGTAACCGAGCCAGCAGATACGGGCCGGAAGGCCCTGGAAGTGCACCTTTTGCTGGGCCATGCGGATCCACCTGGCCAGGGCCTCGTTGCCGGGGAAGAGGTCCAGGATGGCCGCGTCGGTCACCGCGATGTCCTTGGAATCACCGGACAGCGCGGCCCACCGGAACGGGCCCCTGCCCTCGCAGAACAGCGGCCTGATGTAGGCGGGCACGAACCCGGGAAACGCGAACGCACGCTCGTACCCGGCCAGCTCGGCCTCGCCGCGGATCGAGTTGCCGTAGTCGAACACCTCGGCTCCGGCGTCCTGGAAGCCGACCATCGCCGCCACGTGCGCGGCCATCGACTCCCGCGCCCGGGCGGTGAACCCGGCCGGGTCCTCGGCCCGCAACGCCGCCATGTCCTCGAAGCTGACACCGCGCGGCAGGTAGGTCAGCGGGTCGTGCGCGGAGGTCTGGTCGGTCACGATGTCGATCGGCGCGCCCATCTCGAGCAGCTGCGGCACCAGCTCGGCCGCGTTGCCGAGCAGCCCGATCGACAGCGGCTCCGCCGCGTCCCGCGCTGCCACCGCGCGGCGCATCGCGTCGTCCACTCCGTCGGCGGCCACGTCCAGGTAGCCGTGCTCGATGCGGCGGGCGATCCGGGACGCGTCGCAGTCGATGCAGATCGCGACGCCACCGTTCATCGTGACCGCGAGCGGCTGCGCGCCGCCCATCCCGCCGAGCCCCGCGGTGAGCGTGATGGTCCCGGCCAGCGACCCGCCGAAGCGCTTGGCGGCCACGGCGGCGAACGTCTCGTAGGTGCCCTGCAGGATCCCCTGCGTGCCGATGTAGATCCAGGAACCGGCCGTCATCTGACCGAACATGGTCAGCCCAGCGGCCTCCAGCCTGCGGAACTCCTCCCAGGTCGCCCACTGCGGCACCAGGTTCGAGTTGGCGATCAGCACCCGCGGCGCCCACTCATGGGTGCGAAACACGCCGACCGGCTTGCCGGACTGGACCAGCAGCGTCTCGTCAGCCTCCAGGTCCCGCAGGGACGCGACGATCCCGTCGAACGCGTCCCAGCTGCGGGCCGCCCGGCCGGATCCGCCGTACACGATCAGCTCGTCCGGATGCTCCGCCACCTCGGGGTCGAGGTTGTTCATCAGCATCCGCATCGCAGCCTCCTGCGGCCACCCCTTGCAGGTCAGAGTGGTCCCACGGGGCGCGCGGACCGGGCGGGACCCAGCGGCCTGCCGGCCGGGTGTGGGCGCAGCGGTCATGGCCGCCTCCTCGTCGAGTCGGTGATCGCGAGCCACGGCGGGTCACCGCCGCTTCCGGTTCATCATCCATTGTCCGTGCCCGGCCTCGTCCCGCGGGGGCACGGGCTCCCTGCCCCGGCCCCGCAAATTGCCCCGAAATCCCCACAGGCCTAATCGGTCTCACCCGCCCCGCCCCGACCACCCGATCGGCTTCATCGATGTACCGATGGGCTGCAAAGAACAAGCCCATTGGTACATCCATGCTGCTGGCGAGCAGGGGGCCGCGGCGCCCGGGGGCGAGGGCCGGGGGGCGGGGGGGGGCGGGGGCCGCGGCCGGCGACTTACTCCTTGTCGGAGGCGAGCAGGATCGAGCGGATGTCGGCGGCTGTCGGCTGGCGCGGCGTGTTGGCCAGCACCTCGTCGTCTAGCGCGTCGGCGGCGATCCGGCCGAAGTCCGCGTGCGTGATCCCGAGACCAGCCAGCCCCTGGGTCAGCCCGACCCGGCCAGCCAGGCCGGCCACCGCATCGACGGCCGCGCTCGCGTTCCGGCCGGTGTCGCTGGCTGGGTCGCCGATGCCGAGCGCGAACGCGACGTCGGCCAGGCGCCCCGCGCAGGCCGGCACGCTGAACCGGAGCACCTGCGGGAGCACCGCGGTCAGCGCGACGCCGTGCGCGATGCCGAACCGGCCACCGATCGCGTGGCCGATCGCGTGGCAGAGGCCGAGGCCGGTGGTGGCCATCCCGACGCCCGCCATGTGCGCGGCCAGCAGCATCTGCGCTCTGGCCTCCAGATCACCGCCGTCCGCATGCGCCCGGGGCAGGTGGGTCGCGATCATGCGGATGACCTGCAACGCGATGCCATCAGACCAGGGATTCGCGCGGACCGAGAGGTAGGACTCCAGCGCATGGGTCAGCGCGTCCATGCCGGTTGCAGCCGTCACTGCCGACGGCAGCCCAGTCGTGAGGTCCGGGTCGAGGATCGCGGCCGCTGGCAGCGAGCTGGCGTGGCCCACGTAGAACTTGCGGCGCGCCTGCGGATCGGTCACGACACCGAACGCGTTCGTCTCCGCCCCGGTGCCTGCTGTCGTCGGTACCGCGACGATCGGCAGCGCGCGGCGCGCGAACTGGCTTCGGTAGTCCAGGTCGCGGCCGCGCTGCGGGTTTACAGCGGCGAGCGCGATCCCCTTGGCCGCGTCGATCGGCGACCCGCCGCCCACCGCCACCAGCGCGACGCGGGCCCGCGCCGGGCCGGTCGCGGCGACCGCATCCGCCCCCGCCGCCAGGTCGCCGGTGGTCGGGTTGGGCTGCACCCCGCTGAAGAGCGTCACCGGGATCCCGGCCGCGTCCAGCACGCTGGTGACGCGGGCGACTACCGGGGTGGTGGCGAGCCCGGCGTCCGTGACCACGACCGCTGCGTCGCTCCCGGTGCCGCCGAGGATCCCGGGTAGCTTGGCCACCGCGCCGCTGCCGAGGTAGGCGGCAGGCGCGGGTGTGATCGCGATCTCGGTCCCTGCGACGGCTGAGTGCACGGTCATCATCGCGGTCACCCCCAGTCATTCAATGGTCTCGTCGATGGCCCTGCGACGAGGACGTGCCGACTCATTCTGCGCGCCCATGTGGCCGATGCCAGCGAAGCCCACCTTCATCGTGCCCACCGAGCGACCGCAACCTCGTCGATCTCGGCGCCAAGGCCCGGCCGGGCGGGCACGGCCAGGAACCCGGCGGAGTCGATGAGCAACGGCTCGGCGAGGAAGAAGTCACGTCGCGGCTGCGTCCACCCCGGCGGGTCGTAGGGGTACTCCAGGTACGGGCCGCCGCCGACGCCGGCGGCAACGTGCAGGTTCGCGAGCAGGCCGAGCCCGTTGGTCCAGGTGTGCGGGGTGAACCAGTGGTTGCCGAGCATGGCTACCTCGGCCACGGTGCGGGCCCGCAGCAGGCCGGCCGCCAGCACGACATCGGGCTGGATCACGTCCAGCGCACCGGCCGCCAGCGTGTCGAGCAGCTCACCTGCGGTACGCGCCATCTCGCCCCCGGCGACCCGGATCCCGGTCTGCTCCCGCAGCACCCGCATGCCGGCGGTGTCGCGGGCGGGCAGCGGCTCCTCCAGCCACAGCACGCCGAGATCGGCGAGCTCGCCGGCCAGCCGCCGGACCGCGGCCGCGTCCAGTGCGGCCGAGATGTCGCCGGGCATCCGCCACCACTGGTTCAGGTCAACCATGATGTCGACGGCGTCGCCGACGGCACGGCGGGTGGCCCGCACCGCGGCCAGCCCGGCGGCGAGGCCGAGGGCGGCAATGCGGATCTTCACCGCCCGGAAACCCGCCGCCACGGCGGCCAGCGCCGCCTCCGCCTGCCCCTCGGGGCCGCGGATCTCACCGAACGACGCGTACACGGGCAGGCCGCTGCCGGCGCCGCCGAACAGCACCGACACCGGCAGCCCGGACACCTTGCCGATGATGTCCCACAGTGCGGCCTCCAGCGGCCAGTACCGCCCGGCGTGGAAGCTGATCGTCTCGAGCACGGCCACGTGCGCGGCGATCCGCAACGGGTCTCGGCCGACGAACAGCTCCGCGAACGGCTCGAAGCCGTCCATGGTGTCGCCCGAGCCGTACCCGGTCACGCCCTCGTCGGTCTCCACCCGGACCAGCGTCGCGTCGAAGTGGCGGCGCGGCACCGGGTCCCAGGCCGCGAGGAACGGCGGATCGAGCGGCAGCCGCAGCCGGTCAAGCCGGATCGCTGTGATCTTCACGGCCGGGCGCCGACGACGATCTCGCTGATGAGCATCACAGTGTCCGCCATGACGCTGAGGCTAAACCGCGACGGGCCCGACGGGAATAGGTCACGTTTCGGGGGCCAACGACATCCGATTCGTTGCAGCGTTTCCGACAGGTAACTAGGCTTTGGCAGATCCGATGACGCGTGCGATGCCGTCCATAGCGTCCAGGGGGAGTCGTGGCGACATACATCCTGAGGCGCCTCGGGCTTGCTGTCGTCACCCTATGGTTGCTCAGCGTTATCGTGTTCTTCGCCGGGCAGGTGCTTCCCGGCGACCCCGGCCGCGCGATCCTCGGCCCGCTGGCCGCGCAGAGCGCCGTGCACGCGCTCGATCAGCAGCTCGGCGTCAATCAGCCGCTGCTCACCCGGTACTGGAGCTGGATCACCGGCGTCCTGCACGGCAATATGGGCGTGTCCTACCAGTTCCGGTCCCCGGTCGCGCCGTTCATCGGCAACGCGCTGGTGAACTCCGTCAAGCTCGGCGGGCTGGCCTTCATCATCGTCGTGCCGCTCAGCATCATCGGCGGAGTGGTCGCAGCGCTGAACTACGGGCGGGTTACCGACCGCGTCATCTCGGTCACCGGCCTTTCGGCCACGACCGTGCCCGAATTCGTCTCCGGCATCGTGCTCATCGTGATCTTCGGCGTCGAGCTGAAGTGGCTGCCTGTCTCGGCCTCGGCCGGCGCGGGCGCGTCGTTCGGGTCCCAGCTCGACCACCTGATCCTGCCCGCGATCCCGCTGGTGCTGATCCTGTTCGGGTACATCGCGCGGATGGCGCGGGCGGGAACTATCGAGGCGCTCCAGTCCGATTACGCGCGCACCGCCACGCTTAAGGGGCTGAAACGGTCGGTGGTGATCCGGCGGCACATCCTGCGCAACTCGCTGCTCCCGACGATCACGGTGATCGCCACCCAGACGGGCTACCTGATCGGCGGGCTCGTCGTCGTGGAAACGCTGTTTAACTACCAGGGCATCGGTAAATTGATCTTCACCGCTGCGACCGCCAAGGACTTCCCAATGCTCGAAGCCGGTGTGCTCACGATCGGCGTCGTCTACATGGTCGCCACGCTCATCGCCGACGTCCTGTACACCGTGCTGAACCCGCGGCTTCGCCTCGGGGGCGCCGGATGAGCGGCATGGTCGGCTCCAGCGATCTGGGCTCCCCCACACCCGCCGAGGCTCCGGAGCTGACGGCCGCGCACGCCGCGATGCGCCGGCCCGTGCCGCCCTGGCGGCTGCTGCTTCGCCGCCCCACGTTTATCGCCGGCGCGGTGATCCTGCTGTTCTGGATCGTCTGCGCGATCTTCGGCACGCTGATAGCCCCGCACAACCCGACCGCCCAGCAGCTGCTGGCCACGAACTCCCCGCCGTCGGCGGCGCACTGGTTCGGCACCGATCAGCTCGGCCGCGACGTCCTGTCCCGGGTCATCGTCGGAGCGCGCGAGATCCTGCTGATCGCCGTGGCCGCCACCATCCTCGGCACGGTGCTCGGGACGGCGCTCGGCCTGGTCATGGGCTATTTCGGCGGAATCTTCGACATCTTGATCGGCCGGGTCGTCGAGGCGGTCCTGGCGCTGCCGATCGCGATCGTCGCGTTCCTGTTCATCGTCGCCGTCGGCCCCTCGACGGGAACGCTGATCGTGGTCATCGGGATCGTGTTCACGCCACTGATCGCCCGTACGGTCCGGTCCGCCGTGCTGGTGGAGAGCCAGCTCGACTACCTGTCGTCCGCCCGCCTGCTCGGCGAGAAACCGGCGCACATCATGGCCGTGGAGGTGCTGCCGAACGTGCTGCCGGTGGTTCTCGTGGAGTTCACTGTGCGAATCGGATACGCCGTCTTCACCGTGGCCACGCTGTCGTTCCTCGGCTTCGGGGTGCAGCCGCCGACGCCAGACTGGGGGGCTGACATCGCCGCGAACTACGGCGTGCTGCCGGCCGGCTACTGGTGGGAGACGCTGTTCCCGGCGCTCGCGATCGCCTCGCTTGTCGTGGCCGTCAACCTGGTCACCGACTCGATCGAGCAGGTGCTGTCGTCGTGACCGCGGCGGATACCACGGCGGCTCCTGGCGCCGCGGGCGGGACTGGCCCGGCCGTGGCCGTCGAGCACCTGGACGTCACCTACCGGGTGCGCAGCCAGGACCGGCGCGCCCTGCGCGACGTGTCGTTCCAGATCGACAGCGGCGAGTCCTACGGCCTGGTTGGCGAGTCGGGGTCCGGCAAGTCCACGGTGGCGCTCGCGCTCACCAGGTACCTGCCCCGCAACGGCCGGGTCAGCGCGGGCACGATCCGGATCAACGGAGCCGACCCGCTGGCCATGGGCAACGCGGCCCTGCGCGACCTGCGAGCCCACACAGTGTCCATGGTGTACCAGGAGCCCGGCCGGGCGCTGAACCCATCGATCAGGGTCGGCCGGCAGGTTGCCGAAGTGTACGAGATCGCCGGCCTGCACCGCGCCGACGCGCTGGAACGGGCTGAGGGGATGCTGCGCAAGGTGCAGATCTCGGACCCGCACCGGGTGATGGACCGCTACCCGCACGAGCTGTCCGGCGGGATGGCGCAGCGCGTTGTGATCGCGATGGCGCTGGCCGCCGAGCCGTCCCTGCTGATCCTGGACGAGCCGACGACCGCGCTCGACGCGACGGTCGAGGCCGAGGTGCTCGACCTGATCGCCGGGCTGCGTGAAGAGTTCGCCACCTCGGTGCTGTTCATCAGCCACAACCTCGCGGTGATCGCCAAGATGTGCGACCGCGTCGGCGTCCTGTACGCCGGGGAGCTGATCGAGGAGGGCCCGGCCCGCGAGGTGTTCGACAAGCCGCGCCACCCCTACACGGTCGGCCTGCTGCGCTGCATCCCCCGGCGCGGCCAGCGTAAGGACCACGGGCGTCTCGACACGATCCCTGGCTTCCTGCCGACGCCGGGCGACGAGCCCTCCGGATGCATCTTCGCTCCGCGCTGCCCGATCGCCGAGGACCAGTGCCGGGCCGCCCCGCCGCCAGCCTTCCCCGTGGGCGACGGCCGTACGTCACGCTGCTACCTGCACGAACAGACCGAGGACCTGCCCAGGAACACCCCGGTCAACCTGGATATCCCCCCGGTACGCGACGCCGACCGGCCGGTCGTGCGGCTGGAGCGACTGTCGAAGACGTTCGGCTCGCGAGATGAGGCGGTCAAGGCCCTGGTCGGCGTCGACCTGAGCCTGGAGCTCGGCGAGACGCTCGGCCTGGTCGGCGAGTCCGGCAGCGGCAAAACCACCCTGGCCCGCGCGCTGCTCGGCCTGATCCCGCCGGACGAAGGCTCGGTCATTGATCTGGACGGCCAGCCGGTGGCTCCCGACGCGCGGCGTCGTTCCCGGGAGCAACTGAAGGCGCTGCAGATCGTGTTCCAGAATCCGGACTCCGCGCTCAACCGCCGTCACACGGTGCGGCGCCTGATCAGCCAGCCGCTATCCCGCCTGGCCGGCCTGTCCGGGGCGCGCCTGCGCGAGCGCCTGGCCGACCTGGTCCGGTCGGTCCGCATGGAGGACCGCCAGCTGTCGCTGCGCCCCAGCCAGCTTTCCGGCGGGCTGAAACAGCGGGTGGCGATCGCCCGGGCGTTTGCCGGCGGCCCGCGCATCGTGGTCTGCGACGAGCCAACCTCCGCGCTGGACGTGTCGGTGCAGGCGGCGATCCTCAACCTGCTGGTCGACCTGCAGGCCAAGGAGCAGGTCACGTACCTGTTCATCTCGCACGACCTTGGCCTGGTGCGGTACCTGTCCGACCGGATCGCCGTTCTCTATCTCGGCCGCATCATGGAGGTCGGCCCAGCCGAGACCGTGTTCGCCGGGCCGCATCACCCGTACACGGAGGCGCTGCTGTCGGCCGTGCCGAGTCTCGATGGTCAGCGCCCAGAACGGATCCGGCTGCAGGGCGAGATCCCGTCGGCGGCGAACCCGCCGTCCGGCTGCGTGTTCCACACCCGCTGCCCGCGCAGGCTGCCCACCGGGGAATGCGAGTCGACCGAGCCGCCGCTGCGCGAGGTCGCGCCGGGCCACCTGATGAGCTGTCACATTCCCATCGATCAGCTAACAGTCCTGCAGCGCGTCGGGCAGGCGCCGTGACAATCCCTCGCAATGAACGTAGCTTTTCTCACTCACACCGGCCGCACGCGCACCCGGTGAGTTAAGGGAGGATCCCCGTGAACGCAGACCACCGCCGCCTCAGCAGGCTGAGAGAAGGCCAGGGCGACGTCGCGAACCATGTCATCGACGAGTTCGCCGCCGGGAGGATGTCGCGCCGCGACTTCATCCGGCGCGGCTCGGTCGTCGGGATATCGCTGCCGCTGCTCGGCGCGGTCGTCTCGGCGTGCGGCAGCACGGGCTCGTCGTCGTCGCCGAGCACGTCAGCCGGCAAGGCCGGGGCGACGATCAAGGTGGGAATCGTCACGCCGACCGCGGCGATCAACCCGCTGACCGTGGCCGACCAGGGCGGCCTGGACATGCTGGCCCAGACCGGTGAGTACCTCTGCCTGTCCACCCAGACCCTGGTGCTGAAGCCGGTGCTCGCCGAGAGCTGGTCCCCGAACTCCACCGCGGACGTGTGGACGTTCAAGATCCGCCAAGGCGTGAAGTTCCACAATGGCAAGGCGCTCACGGCGGACGACGTCGTGTACACCTACCAGCTTCAGTCGGACCCGAAGAACGCCTCGAACGCGCTGTCCAACTTCGGCGGCGTGCTTACCCCCTCCGGCGTGAAGAAGGTCGACGACTTCACTGTCGCCTTCCACCTCGCCGCCCCAAACGGGAACTTTCCGTACCTGACCTCGTCCGACAACTACAACATGATCATCATTCCGAAGGGCTACAACCCGGCGAGCTGGCAGAGCTCGTTCATCGGCACCGGGCCGTTCGTCCTGAAGAGCTACACGCCCAAGGTCGGCGCGTCGTTCACCAGGAACGAGCAGTACTGGGGCACCAAGGCGATGCCGGCGGAGACCCAGTTCACGTTCTACGCCGACCAGACGCCGGAGATCCTCGCGCTGTCCAACGGGTCGATCGACGTGGTCGGGCAGTTCGCGGTGGCCGGCGCGGAGCAGCTGCTCGCCTCCGGCGCCCCCTACAACATCATCAGGCTGAAGTCGAGTGCGCACCGCGAGCTGTCCATGCGCTGCGATCAGGCACCGTTCACCGACGCTCGGGTGCGCCAGGCGATCGCGCTGACGCTGGACCGCCCGGCTATCGTCAAGGCGCTGTTCAAGGGTTACGCGGACGTCGGCAACGACAGCCCATTCGCCCCGGTCTTCCCGTCGACGAACACCACCGTCGCGCAGCGGACCCAGAACATCGCGAAGGCGAAGTCGCTGCTGTCGGCCGCCGGCCACCCGAACGGGTTCAGCACCCATCTCACCACCGAGCAGTTCCTGGAGATCCCGGAGTACGCCCAGATCGTCGCGGAGTCGGCCAAGGCGATCGGGGTGACCATCGGGCTCACGATCGAGAGCTCATCCGCCTACTACGGCAAGGCCACGTTCGGGAACTCGGACTGGCTCGACGCCACGATGAGCCTGGTGGACTACGGGCACCGCAGCGTGCCTAACGTGTTCCTGACCGCTCCGCTGGAGACGACGAACGCCAAGACCGGGACCGGTCCGTGGAACGCGGCGCACTTCAGCAACTCGCAGTACGACAGCCTGGTCAGCCAGTACATCGCCACCGTCGACCTGTCGACCCAGAAGACGATCGCCGGGAAGATAGAGACCCTGCTGCTGGACCAGACGCCCATCATCTTCGGGTATTTCTACAACTACCTGACGGCCACCGCCAAGACCGTGAGCGGCGCCTACCCCACCGCGATCGGCCACATCTTCCTGTATAACGCGACCAAGAGCTGACCCGCGCACGCCGTCGTGGACCAGCAGGTCGCCGACTCGGGTCTGTGGATCCGGTTCCTGTCCGGTCCTGACATCGACGCGCTCGGCCTGACCGGCGCCGAGATCGTCGCTGCCGTTGAAGGCGCGGTCTTCGCTCACGGCGAGGGCCGCGCCGTGTTCGAGCCGCGGGTGCACCTAGTGCCCGGCGACGGACGGGCCGGCCATTTCAACCTGCTCCGCGGGCACCTGCCAGGGCTCGGGGCGGGCGGCCTGTCCGGGGTCAAGGTGGTCGGCGACTTCGTGGACAATTACGCCCGCGGACTGCCCAGCGAGCTCGGGCTGCTGACGCTCTACGATCCCGGCACCGGGATACCGCTGTCGATCATGGACGCCACGCTGATCACCGCGTGCCGGACCGGCGCGATGACCGCCGTCGGCGCCAGGTACCTGGCCCGGCCGGACGCGCGGGTGCTGGACCATGCGACCGGCCGGAGTCCCTGCCACGCCGACCATCGTGATCGCGGCGTCCAGTGAGCTGGACGCCGGGCTGATCCGGCGGACCGCAGCCGGGCAGCGGATCGAGCTCGCACCCACGCTGCTTGCCGAGGTTGACCGGCAGTGCCGTGCGGCACGGGAGGTGCTGCGCAGCGGCGATCCGGTCTACGGCGTGAACACCGGCATGGGCGCGCTGGCCAGCGTCCGCCTCACCGGCCCCGAGCAGCTCGCGCATCAGCGCAACCTGCTGCTGGCCCGGGCGACCGGGGGCCCGCCCTGGCTGGACGCGGCCGACGCGCGGGCGGTCATCGCGGTCCGGCTGCGCACGTTCCTGTCCGGCGACTCGGGCGTGTCCGCCGCGCTGTGCCTGGAGCTGGCCGGCCTGCTGGAGTCCGGCGTCGTCCCGGCGATTCCGCGTACCGGGGTGGGCAGCGCGGGCGAGATCATCCCCCTCGCTCATGCGTTCGGGCCCCTCGTCGGGATCGGCCAAGTGCTGGACCGAAGTGGCCGCACCGTGGCCGCCTGCGAGGCGCTGCGCGACCGCGGCCACGAGGAGTACCGGCTGGGCCCGCGGGAAGGGCACGCGCTGCTAGCGGGGGTGCCGGGGACAACCGCGCTGTGCCTGATGCGGCTGGCCGAGGCCGGTGCGCTGGAGGGGGCGATGGAATCGGCGGCGGCGCTATCGATCGCCGCGGCCGGCGCGCCCCGCGACCCCTACGCCGCCGCGTGCGCGCGCGGCGACGACATCCTGGCTGACGTGCTCGGGCGCCTCCGCGCGGCGGTCGGCGCTCTGCCCGAGCCGCGCTCCCTGCAGGCGCCGGTGTCATTCCGGGTGGCCGGCCCGGTCCTCGCGCACGTGCTGCGCGCGTGCGAAGCGCTGGCGGCAGCGACCGAGCGCGCGCTCACCGGAGTGACCGACTCGCCGGCGTTTCTCGACGGTACGTTCTTGGGCACTGCCGGGTTCCACGGCATCGACCTTGCCGCGCACTGCGACCTGCTCACAGCGGCGCTCGCGCACGCGGCCGAGGTCTCGGCTGCGCGCCTGCACCGGCTCCTCGACACCCGGGTGACCGGCCTGCCCTCCCAGCTCGCTGCGCGGCCGGGCCCGGACGCCGGGCTCGTCGCCGTGCACAAGCGCGCCGTCGGCGAGGTCCACGTGCTGCGCCGGCTCTCCGTTCCCGCGCCGGTCGGGCTCGCCGAGACCTCCGGCGGCCAGGAGGATGTGCAGTCCTTCGCCTGGGAGGCTGCCGAGGCGCTGCGTGGCGCGCTGCACCACGCCGGAGCGGTCACCGCTTGCGAGCTGCTGGCCGGCTACCAGGCTTGCTCGCTGTCCCAGCGGGCCGCGCCGGACGGATGCCATCAGCTGCTGACGCGGCTGGCCGGGATCGTGGGCCCGGTCGGCGGGGACCGGCCATTCGGTGAGGACATCGAGCGCATCCTCGGCGCGCTCCGAACCGGCGCTCTGGCCTGGTGAGCGACGCGGGCAGGGAATAATGGGCAAATGTTCTCCGTCGGCAAGCGGCATGGCCAGGACTCCAGGCGGCACGGGCAGGACGCCAGGCCGCACGGGCAGGACGCCAGGCCGCATAGCCACGACGTCCATGGCCACGACGCGCACGGCCACCACCGGGACGTGTCCGGCGGCTGGCTGCGCCCTGCTGTGTTCGGCTCCATGGATGGTTTGGTCACGAACGTATCGCTGATCGCCGGGGTGAGCGGTGGTCACGGCTCGTCGCACGCGGTGGTACTCGCTGGCCTCGCCGGGCTGTCGGCCGGGGCGTTCTCGATGGCCGCTGGCGAGTTCGTCTCGGTGTCCTCGCAGAACGAGCTGATCGCAGCCGAGGTCCGCAAGGAACAGTATGAGCTCGAGCACCACCCCGAGGCGGAGCGGCGGGAACTGGCGGCGGTGTTCCGCAAGCGCGGCGTGGACGCCGACCTTGCCTACGAGGTGGCTGGGCAGCTTTCCCGGCACCCGGACGAGGCGCTCGGGGTGCACGTGCGCGAGGAACTCGGGGTGGATTACGAGGAGCTGCCGTCCCCGCTCACCGCGGCCGGCGCCTCGCTGGTGACGTTCGCGATCGGCGCGCTGATCCCGCTGCTTCCGTACCTGGCCGGGTTCAGCGTGCTAGGGGTGTCGCTCGTTCTCGCCGCGGTCGCCGCCTTCGTCGGCGGCGGCCTTGTCTCCCGGATCACCGACCGCCCGTTCCTGCGCGGGGCGCTGCGCCAGCTGCTGCTGGCCGGTGTCGCCGCGGGCCTGACCTACGGGATCGGGGCCGCGGTCGGCGCCGTCGTGTCCTGAGCCGTCGTGCCCTGGCCGCGCGCTCGCACCGCGCGAGGCCGTTTACCGCCCGCGCAGCCGTCACGACATCGACGTGGTCAACGCCGCGGCCGCCGCCGCTCGCGGTGGTGCGAGATGAGCGGCTGCGGCAACCGGGCGAAGGTGGCGGGGTTCCGGGCGCGCCGGTCGGTCGGCCAGGCGAGCACAGCCGCGCCCGGCTCCCGGACGTAACCGGCCCGGCCGACAGGCCGGTCTCGGGTTACCAGGCGTCCGGCCCGAACGAGTCTTCGGCGTGCCCGCCAGACTCGCTGAGCAGCTTCATGTCGGCCTCGACCATCATCGTCACCAGCTCCTCGAAGCCAATCTCTGGCTCCCAGCCGAGCTCATCGGCGGCCTTGGCCGGGTTCGCGCACAGCTGGTCTACCTCGGCGGGCCGGATGAAGGCGGCGTCGGTGACCACGTGGTCCCGCCAGTCGAGGCCCACCACGCCGAACGCCAGCTCCACCAGCTCGCCAACGCTGTGCGTGACACCGGTCCCAACCACGTAGTCGGTGGGCTCGTCCCGCACGACCATCAGGTGCATCGCGCGCACGAAGTCGCCGGCGAACCCCCAGTCCCTGCTGGCGCCCATGTTGCCCAGGCGCACCTGCTTCTCGTAGCCGAGCTTGATCTTGGCGACGCCGAGCGACACCTTACGGGTGACGAACTCCGCGCCGCGGCGCGGCGACTCGTGATTGAACAAGATGCCGGACACGGCGAACATCCCGTACGACTCGCGGTAGTTCTGGGTCAGATGGTGGCCGTAGGCCTTGGCCACACCGTAGGGGCTGCGCGGATGGAATGGGGTCTGCTCGGTCTGCGGCGACTCCCGCACCTTCCCGAACATCTCCGAGGACGACGCCTGGTAGAACCGGATCTGACCGTGCCCAGGGCTGCGCGACCCATTTATCCCGCTGCAGACCCGGATCGCCTCGAGCACCCGGAGCACGCCGAGCCCGGTGACCTCGCCGGTGAGCTCGGCCTGCTGCCAGGACATCGGCACGTACGAGATCGCGGCCAGATTGTAGACCTCGTCGGGCTGCACCCGCTCGACCGCCGAGATCAGGCTTCCCTGATCGAGCAAGTCGCCACGGACCAGCCTGACGTCGCCGAGGATCTCGCGCACCCGGCGCACCCGCGGGTTGGCCTGGCCCCGTACCAGGCCCCAGACCTCGTACCCCTCGGCGAGCAGGTGCTCGGCCAGGTAGGAGCCATCCTGGCCGGTGATGCCGGTGATCAGCGCCCGTTTCGTCAGCAGAGTCTCCCCATCGTCCTGGCCGGCCGCGACCGCGGCGGAGCATCGGTCACGTCGCGGCAGCTTACCGACTTAGAAGCCGCACGAGCACCCTCGCGCCTTTACCTATGGGGCGCAAGAGAACGCAAGATACCGCCTGGTAATATTCGCTGCTTAGGGGGTCACGCGGGCACGCCTTCTAGCATGCTGGCTGCCAGCGGTTGATGAGGAGGCAAACCTGCGTGAGCGCTGTGCCGACCCGGGGAGTAGCCCCCGGACCCCCAGCGAGCGCCGACCGCGCGTTGCGGATCGCGCTGCTCTCTTACCGGAGCAAGCCGCACTGTGGCGGCCAGGGAATCTATCTGCGGCATCTGTCCCGTGAGCTGGCCGCGCTCGGCCACCACGTCGAAGTGTTCTCCGGCCAGCCGTATCCCGAGCTCGAGCCGGGCCCGCTGCTGCACGCCTTGCCCAGCCTCGATCTTTACCGGGAGCCCGACCCGTTCCGCACGCCACGGCCGAGCGAGTACCGAGACTGGATCGACGCGCTCGAGGTCGCCGCGATGTGGACCGCAGCTTTCCCCGAGCCGTTGACGTTCAGCCTGCGCGCGCTGCGCGCGCTGCGCGCACGCAGCGACGACTTCGACGTCGTCCACGACAACCAGGTCCTCGCCTATGGCATGCTCGGCATCGCCCGCCTCGGCCTGCCGCTGGTCACCAGCATCCACCACCCGATCAGCGTGGACCGGCGGATCGAGCTCGCCGCGGCCAAGGGCTTTTCCCGGCTGTCCAAGCGCCGGTGGTACGGGTTCGTCCGGATGCAGGGCAGGGTTGCCCGCCGCGTCGGCCCGGTGCTCACCGGCTCGGAGTCGTCGCGTGTGGACATCTGCCGCGACTTCCGCGTGCCCCGCTCCAGCGTGCACGTGATCCCGCTCGGGGTGGACACCCGCCTGTTCCACCCCCGGCAGGCGCCGCGCGTGCCCGGCCGGATCGTTGCCGTGGCCAGTGCCGACTCCCCCGTGAAAGGCATCTCGACGCTGCTGCGCGCGGTGGCCAAGGTCACCACGGAACGCAACGTTCAGCTGACCGTGGTCGGCAAGCCCTCGCCTGGCGGGCCGACCGAACGGCTCGTCGCCGAGCTCGCCCTGGGCGACAAGGCCCGGTTCGTCAGCGGGATCAGCGACAACGAGCTCGCCGAGTTCATCGCGAGCGCTGAGATCGCGGTGGTGCCGTCGCTCTACGAGGGCTTCTCGCTGCCCGCCGTCGAGCACATGGCGTCGGGCACCCCGCTGATCGCCAGCCGGACCGGGGCGCTGCCGGAGGTGACCGGCGACGCCGCGCTTCTGGTCACTCCCGGCGACGCCGAAGAACTGGCGGTTGCGCTGCGGCTGCTGCACGACTCGGCCGCGGAGCGGGAGCGGCTTTCCGCGCTGGCGTTGCGCCGGGTTCAGGAGCGGTTCGCCTGGCCCGCGGTTGCCCGGGCCACCGTTGAGCAGTACCGCTGCGCGATCGAGACGGCCGCGGCGCGGGCCGGGTCTGCGCCGTGCTGACCGTCGACTTCTCCCGGTTCCCGGTCGGTCCCGGCGACCGCGTGCTCGACCTGGGCTGCGGCGCCGGCCGGCACGCGTTCGAAGCGTTGCGCCGCGGCGCGCACGTGGTAGCGCTGGACACCGACGAGGGCGAGCTGCAGCAGGTGACGAGCATGTTCGCGGCGATGAGCGAGGCAGGCGAGGTCCCGGCGCGTGCGTCCGCCCGCGTGGTGCTCGCGGACGCCACCGCGATGCCGTTTCCTGACGGGTCCTTTGACCGGGTGATCGCCGCCGAGGTGCTTGAGCACATTCCGGCCGACCAGGCCGCCATGAACGAGATCGCGCGGGTGCTGCGGCCGGGCGGGGCGGCTGCCGTCACCGTGCCCGCCTGGCTGCCGGAGAGAATCTGCTGGCGGCTATCCGACGACTACCACACCGTTCCAGGAGGTCACCTGCGGATTTTCACCCGCGGTGAGCTCGAGGCGAAGCTGGCCCGGGCAGGCCTGTCCGTCGGCGGCCACCATCACGCCCATGCGCTGCACTCGCCGTACTGGTGGCTGAAATGCGCGGTCGGCGTGCATGACGACGACCATCCGCTGGCCCGTACTTATCACCGGCTGCTGGTCTGGGAAATCATGAAGCAACCGGCAATCATGCGCCTGACCGACCGTGCGCTCAACCCGCTGATCGGCAAGAGCGTCGTCGTATACGCCGCCAAGCCCGCCGCGAGCGGCGCGGGCACCGGCGCTGGCAGCCCGCGGAAAACGAAAACGACCGGGTCGGCGCGGCCTGAGGAAGCACATGCGGCAGCCTGAGAGCCTGGCCGGCGCGAGCGTCACCAGCTCAAGCCCGGAAAAGGCAGGTGTGGCCGGCGCCAGGCTTCCCTCGGTTCCCGGGATCCTGACCGCTGACCAGGTGCTGGCGACGGGCAAGAGCATCGCCGCCATGCAGCAGCGCGAGGGCGCGATCGGCTGGCCGGACGGACACGTAGATGCCTGGAACCACGTCGAGTGCCTGATGGCGCTCAGCGTGTGCGGACTCCGCGGCGCGGCGCGCCGCGGCTACGAGTGGCTGCGGGCGACCCAGCGACCGGACGGGTCGTGGCCGAAGTGTGCCGAGGACGGCTCGGTCCTCGATGACGCGGTGGAGAGCAATCACGCCGCTTACTGCGCGGTCGGGGTCTGGCACGAGCTCCAGGTCACCCGCGACGACGCCTTCGCGCAGCGAATGTGGCCGGTGGCCCGCATGGGGATCGAGTTCGCGCTGGGCCTGCAGCAGCCCCGCGGCGAGATCATCTGGCAGCGCCAGGCCGACGGCACGCCTGGCTCCTACGCCCTGCTGACCGGCAGCTCCAGCATGCATCACGCGCTGCGGTGCGCGATCGCGCTCGCCGAGTACGTCGGCGAGCCGCAGCCGGACTGGGAGCTCGCGGCCGGCCAGCTCGGGCACGCGGTGGCCTGCCACCCCGAGGCCTTCGCCGACAAGAGCACCTTCTCGATGGACTGGTACTACCCGGTGCTCGGCGGGCCACTGCGCGGCCGCGCCGCGGCCGACCGGCTCGCCGCGGGCTGGGACACGTTCGTGGTACCCGGCCTCGGCGTCAGGTGCGTCAGCGACCAGCCCTGGGTCACCGGCGCGGAGACGTGCGAGCTCGCGCTGGCGCTCGACGCGATCGGCGATCACTCCCGGGCCCTGGAGCTGTTCGACGAGATGCAGCACCTGCGCGATCCGGACGGCAGCTACTGGACCGGCTGGCAGTTCGCCAACCGGATGCACTTCCCGAACGAGCAGAGCAGCTGGACTGCGGCCGCGGTGGTCCTGGCCGCCGACGCGCTGTCCGGGGCCAGTGGGGGATCGGGAATCTTCACCGCCGGTTCCGCGAGGTGGGGCGTTGGTTCACCGGTCGACGCAGCCGCGTGCGGCTGCGAGCCGGAGAGCGGCCGGCCGCCGGTCCAACCGGCCGGCGCCGTCTGAGCCGCGCCACCATCCGCCGCGACCCTGCGGGCGGGTTCGGTCAGCCGATACCTTCACCGACGCGCTCCAGCACCCGCAGCGAGCCCTCTACCCGAACCTCAGCGAACCCGCCCGACTTCAGCGCGCGCTGATAGATCCGGTACGGAGCCTGGCCGCCGTCGGCCGGGTCAGGGAAGACGTCGTGGATGGCCAGCGCGCCGCCGACCGCCACCCACGGCGCCCAGCCCTCGTAGTCGGTCGTGGCCGCGGCATCGGTATGCCCGCCGTCGATGAACAGCATCCCGAGCGGCGTCCGCCACAGCCCCGCAACATCGGCGGACCTGCCCACGATCGCGATCACGTGCTCTTCCAGGCCGGTCGCCGCGAGCGTGGACCTGAAGTGCGGCAGCGTGTCCAGCCGCCCCGTCGCCGGATCCACCAGGCCGGGATCGTGGTACTCCCAGCCCGCCTGATTTTCCTCCGACCCGTGATGGTGATCGACGGTGACCACGAACTGGCCCGCCTCGCGGACGGCAGCCGCCAGGTAGATCGTCGACTTGCCGCAGTAGGTTCCGATCTCGGCGACCGGACCCTGCGGCGCATACACCATGGCGGTCTCGTAGAGCGCCAGACCCTCGGGCGGCGGCATGAAACCCCGGGCCGACTCGGCCATTCCGGCGAGGTCCGCGGGGAAGCTCTGTTGCATGCCCGCTAGTGTCTCGCCTCGCGCTTGCCCGCGCGCACCGGGACATGCTCTACTCCGAACTACACCGAATCCCAGGGAGACACGTGAAGGTTTCAGTCGACCGGGACGCCTGCGAGGCGAACGCGGTCTGCGCAGGCCTCGTGCCCGAGGTTTTCGAGGTAGACGACGAGGACGAGCTGCACATCCTGGTGACCGAGGTCCCGCCAGGCCTCGCCGACGCTGTGCGGCACGCCGTGAATTCCTGCCCAAAGGCCGCCCTCCGCCTGGAGGAGTAACCCCGGCCAGCCCGCTGCTCTGGCCGCCACCCCCCGGCCAGCCCGCTGCTCCGGCCGCCACCCCCGGCCACCCAGGCAAGCGGTTAGCTTAAGGCGCCGCCGGCGATGGCGGCGCCGACCACGATGAGGATCAGGCCGCTCACCTGCTCGCTGCGCTGACCGGCCCAGCGGCCGAGCAGGCCGCCGAGTTCCAGGCCTGCAAGCGACATCGCCACGCTTACCGCGCCGATCAGGATCGCGCCCGTCAGGATATCGACCTGGTACGTGCCAAGCGCGAAGCCGACGACCAGGTTGTCCAGGCTGAGCACGAACCCGCTGATCAGGAGGCGACCGAGCCGGGAGGGGGGGACGGCCGGGGCGGCCGCGGGCTGCGGCGATTCGCCCGTCGCGCGCTTGCGGCTGTCACGCAGCGACCGCACCAGGCCAAACGCGCCGACGACCATCAGCAAGATCGCGCCCGGCCAGCGCACCGCCTGGCCGAGATCGCTGGCGATTCGCTGGCCGATCAGCAGGCCGACTATTGGCATCCCGGACTCGAAGACGCCGAAGACCAGGCTCACCTGCAACCGCGTCTTCGCGGTCACGCCCGTCACACCGATACCGATAGACGCGGCCAGGTTAGACAGTCCTACCGCAACCGCAGCAAGCAAGAGTGCGATCACACATTCACGATAACCGGCCACATCTTCGGCGGATAGGCGCCCGGTGGCCGCTTCGGCCCAGGCCAGGCCCAGGCCAGGCCCAGGCCAGGGCGCGGCCACGTAGACCATGGCCTGCGTTGGCAGCCGCGGCTTAGCGCAGCCACGTACGCCATGGCCCGCCTTGACCGCCGCGGCTTAGCGCGGCCACGTCCACCATGGCGCGTTGGCGGCCGCCGCTTAGATGTGCCATGACTTCGTAAGTTTCGAGGTGCGGCGGCGTCAGCCAGGAGGCCGGCAGTCCCTCGTCCCGGATGCCGGCCGGCATCTGCTCGCGGGTCTCCCACAGCGAGATGACTACGACCTTGCCTGTTTCAGCGTCGGCAAGCAGGTAGAAGCCCTTGAACCCAGGCTGCTGGCTGGCGCCGGGAAGCTGTTCCCGGCCAAGGCCTATGACGCTGTCGAACCCGTCGGGTCCTGTCTGGGCTGTGATCACACGTGCGAACATTTCGTTCTCCTGCGAGGTCTGGAAGGTGACAGTGGTCTAGCCGTGCCCGGCGCTCCGAGACAGCCCAGCTGCGCTGTCTGGGAATCCCAGGTCGGCGATCAGGTGGTACGCGATGCGCTCGATTGCCGCCTCGGCCTCCGGGGTCTCCGGTGCCGTGGCCGGAAAGGCGTGCACAGCGCCCTCGGTGACGTCAAGGGTTGCGGGCACCCCGGCCAGCCGCGCCCGTTCGATCAGCCGTCGCGCATCGTCGATCAGCCGCTCGGTGCTGCCGACCTCGATGTGCACCGCTGGCAGCCCGGACCAGTCCGCGTAGAGCGGCGACACCAGCGGTGCTGCTGGATCCTGGCCCGGCGGAAGGTAGTCGCGCACCGCTTCCGCGAACTGGCGGGCGTCGCGGGCCAGGGGATCGCGGCCGCCGGAATCCGAAATCGCCGGGCTGTTCAGGGTGAGATCGGTGAGGGGGGACAGGGCGAACACCGACGCTGGCAGCGGCAGGCCGCTCTCCCTTACGGCCGTGAGTGCCGCCAGGGCCAGGGTGCCGCCGCCGATCGACTCGCCGCCGAACGCGATCGACGCGGCCGCGTGCCCGGCGTCCAGCAACCCGCGGTAGCTGGCGATCACGTCGTCGAGCGCGGCAGGGAACGGGTGCTCCGGTGCCAGCCGGTAGTCGAGCACGGCGATCCTTGCCTTGGCGGCTCGGGAGAGCCGCCCCGCGAACTGCAGGGAACCGCGCGGCGAGCCGGCGCGGAAGCCGCCGCCGTGGCAGTGCAGAACCACCCGGCCGGCCGGGACGTCCTCGGCCCAGACCCATTCAGCGGCGACCCCGCCGAGCGTCGTTTCCTCGAGCCGTACGTCTTCGCCGGGAGGGCGCCGGGCGAGGAGAGCGTCATGCATGGCCCGGTGCTGTTCAACCGTCAGGCTCCCGTCCTGTGGGAGGTGATCGCGCAAGGCGTCGATGAAGGCCAGCATCTGCTCGCTCGGCATGGCCCTCTCCTCTCGGGTAGCGGCAGGTTCAGTAAGATTCGCATACCAATATTCGCGATGTCAAATATTGGCATCGCAATCCTGCGCCCCTACGATGAGCGCCATGCCCGATCTAGCCGAGACCCGCGAGATAGTCGGCCTGCTCGTCGCGCTCGTCGGCCAGACGGCCACGCAGATGTCGCAGTGCGCCGAGCAGTGCGGGCTGTCCGTGGTCCAGGCGTCGGCGCTGCTGCAGATCGACGACAGCATGTCCATGCGCGAGCTGTCGGCCCGGCTCGGCGGCCACGCCTCTACCGCCACCGGGATCGCCGACCGTCTCGCCGCCCGCGGCCTGGTCGAACGGCGTGAAGACGCCGGCGACCGGCGGGTGAAGCGGGTGGAACTCACCGCGGAAGGCGCCGCGACCAGACGACAGCTCGTGGCGTGCATGGAGTCAACCCGCACGCCGTTCGCGCGGCTGTCCACTGCTCAGCGCAGGCAACTGCACGACCTGCTGCTTGCCGCCATCGAGCCAGGGACCGAGCTGATCCAGGCACAGCGCCAGGCGGCCCGGATCCTCGGCTCGATCGAGCTGGACTGAGCGGCGGGCTGCGCCTCAGCCCCTGGCGTCCTGGTACTTCTCCGGGATCGTGGCCACCTCGTGGGCCAGCCGCACCCGGTCAGCCCGGTAGACGTAACGGGTCATCCGGATTGGCCGGGACGTGCTGTAGGCCGTTCGGCCGACGACGATCACCGGCGTGCCCGTGGTCAGGCCAAAAACTCGAACTCCCGCGCGTCCGGCATCCGGGCGGGCGTACCGCTCACTGCCGTAGTTCTCGTCACGCTTGCCAGCAGGCACGAGGAACACGCCCGCAGCATTGCCGGCCGCGCCCCGGGGGGTCCTGACCGGCGCCGCGAGAAGTCTGCTCGGGTTCCGCGCCATCGGCATCGCCCGGCCGGCGGCCCGTGCCGCGGCCCGGAACCGCGAAGCCGGGTGTGGCTCGCCGGTGAGCTCACCGATGACCTAGATCCCATCGGCGGCCCAGCCCTGGCCGGAGGGTCATTGCCCCTTCGGTAACGGGCCGGGGGGAACCGGGGGCCCGGGAAGGGCCGCAGGGAGCGCGCCTGTGGCCCTTCCCGGCAGATCTGCAGATGCGGCTCGGGCAGTTCCTGTCATACGCTGCGGGCATGCGGGTCGCGCTCTGCCAGGTACCGATCAGTTCCGATCCGGCGGTCAATCTCGGCCGGGCCAAGGCCGCGCTTGGCGACGCGGCGGCCGCGGGCGCCGAGCTTGCCGTCTTCCCCGAAGGGACGCAGGCGCACTTCGGGAGCGACCTGCGAGCGGTCGCGGAACCCACCGACGGCGCGTTCTGCACGGGCCTTGCCGAGGCCGCGCGCGATCACGGGATCGCCGTGGTCGCCGGGGTCTTCGAGCCGGGGCCTGGCGACCGGGTCTACAACACCGCCGTCGCGTTCGACGCGCACGGAGATCTGGTCGCGGCGTACCGGAAGATCCACTTGTTCGATGCGCTCGGCCAGCGCGAGTCCGACAAGGTCGCGCCCGGGGACGAGGTCGTGATCGCCGAGATCGGCGGCCTGCGGATCGGGATTCTGATCTGCTACGACATCAGGTTCCCCGAGCACGCAAGAGCGCTGGTCGCCCGTGGCGCCGATCTGGTCGTCGTCCCCGCCTGCTGGGCGGCGGGACTGTTCAAGGAGGAGCACTGGGTCACGCTCGTCCGTGCCCGGGCCATCGAGAACACCGTATGGGTGGCCGCGGCCGATCAGGTTCCCGATCGCTCTGAGCCTCCCAGCGGCGCGCCAACGGGCAGCGGGCGCAGCATGCTCGTCGACCCGATGGGCGTGGTCCGGCTGGAGCTCGGGCCCAGGGCAGGCGTCGGCGTTGGCGACGCGGACACCGCGGTGACCGCCGAGATCAGGGCCGACCTGCCGAGCCTGCTGCACCAGCGCGCGGACGTGTTCGGCCGCCCCTGAGCGCCTCACGGAGGCAGGCCATCTCGTCGTCGCTGACCCGCTCGACGAACCTGCGCATCGTGACCAGGTGATTTCCTCCCGAGCGCAGCGCCTCGGCCATCAGCCTCGCGTCGTGATCCTCCCTGGACTCGGCCGGCCAGTACAGCCAGGCGCGGCCCTGCTTCTGCCGCCGCAGGACTCCCTCGCCGTGCAGGATGCCCATGACCGTCATCACGGTTGTGTAAGCCACCGGTCGGCCGTAGCAAAGCCGTTCGCGTACCTCCCGCACCTTCTGCGGCCGGTCCGCGGACCAGACCATCCATGATTGCGCTCTCGAGCTGGCCGAACTCGCGCAAGCCGCCCACCTCCCGGTGCGCTCAGGTAAGCACAGGTTCCCGGGACCGGCGCGAGCGATAGGGGATGAATGCTGCACCGCAGCGATGTTTCGTCCCCCGATCACGGCCCGGCGCGGGGCGCGGCCGGTCACGGCCCGGCGCGAGGCCGCCCGGTCACGGCCCGGCGCAGGGGCCCGGCCGGCGCAGTCGCCGCTCGGCTCGGCACGCAGGTCACCGGCGTCCGGCAGGCGGTCGTCGCCCGCCTGGCTGGCCGGCGCGGCGCTTTCGGGTTCGGTATCGCCGCCGGACGCGAGCGCGCGGTGCCGGCGCACGCCCCAGACACCAAGGGCCGCCACCAGGATCAGGGCGACGGCGACGGCGAGACCGGTGCCGACCCGGCGCTCCACCGCGCCGTACGCCGAGCCCGCCAGGTACCCGAGCAGGCAGTAGCCGATACCCCAGACCAGCCCGCCGAGGACGTTGTAGATGAGGAACGTCCGGTACGGCACGCGGACGGCGCCGGCCGCCGCGGGCATCACCGCACGCACGAACGCGACGAACCTGCCGAGCATGACCGCCAGGCCGCCGCGGTCACGGAGGGCCTGCCTGGCCCGATGCGGCCCGCCGGGCAGCCGGCGCATGGCGCGCGCGGCGAACAGGCGGTCACCCATCCGCCTGCCGATCTCGTAGCCGACGATCGGGCCGGTCACCGCGGCGACCACGACCACGGCCGCCAGCGTGGCCAGCGACAGGTGACCCCGGCTGGCCAGCACGCCGCCCAGGACCACCGCCGTCTCACCGGGCAGCACGAACCCGAGGAACACCGCCGTCTCGCCGAAGACGAGCGCCGCGATCACTGCGTAGGCCACCCACCCGGACAGGTGGGTCAGCCCGCTGACGATCGAGCTCACCGGCAGCCCCTTCCCGGTCCGAGACGCCGCGCCGCCGCCGCGTCAGGTTCCTGAATACGGGCAAACACCGAGGCGGCACAGGGATCTGCCCAAGCCGGCCGTGGTCCGGTGTAACCCGTGGTCTAGTAGATAGGAAATCACGCAGTGTCCCGCTCGGCCCCGGAAGGGATGGTGATGCCCTCCATGCCTCAGCCGACCTCGACCGGGGGTTTCGTGCGCCATCAGGGCACATTCACGGGGCGGATCACGGGGGATGGATCAAGCGGCTTCCTTGCGGAGCCAGGGCGCTACCAGCTTTACGCATCACTCGCCTGCCCGTGGTCGCAGCGGGCGCTGATCGTGCGCAGTCTGCTCGGACTGGACCGGGTCATCGGCCTGAGCCTGACCGACCCGATCTCGGGCGAGCACGGCTGGCGGTTCCCCGACGCCGACGGCGGCGTGGATCCGGTCACCGGGGCCCGCTTCCTGTCGGAGCTGTACCTGGTCACGGACCCCGGGTATCAGGGCAAGTGCACCCTGCCGATGCTGTGGGACACCGAGACGCAGCGGATCATCTCGAACGACATGGCGCAGATCACGATCATGTTCGAGACCGAGTTCACCGGCTACCACCGGCCGGGCTCGCCCGACCTCTACCCGGCCGCCATGCGGCGCGAAATCGACGCGGTCGCCACCCTGATCTACTACGCGGTCAACATCGGCGTGTACAAGGCGGGGCTCGCCACCACGCAGGCGGAGTACGAGGAGGCTTTCGACGCGCTGTTCGCGACCATGGACGCGCTCGACGAGCGGCTGGCCCGGCGCAGGTTCCTGCTCGGCAGCGAGCCGTGCGAGGCGGACGTGCGGCTGTTCCCGACGCTGGCCAGGTTCGATGCGGTCTACTACACCCTGTTCAAGTGCAACCTGCGGCGGCTGATCGACTACCAGTACCTCTGGGGTTACGCCCGCGACCTTTACCAGCGACCGGGTTTCGGCGATACCACGGACTTCGATCAGATCAAACGCCACTACTATCAGACGCAGAGCTGGGTCAACCCGTCGCGAATCGTGCCTAAGGGCCCGTATATCAGCTGGCTCGAGCCGCATGGCAGAGATCGCATCTCCGGGTAAGCGGACAGATGCGGTCCGCTAGACGGTCCGCTAGACAAGGACGCAGTTCAGGCGCGCTGCCGGGTAGCCTGGTGTGCGGAAATGACAGATAATCCAGTGTCGGAAGAGGGGGATGTCCTCCGTGTCTGCTGATGCCCCAGAGTCGGCCGCGGATCTGACCGCTCCAGCGAACGGCAGCCGTGGCACGCCGGCGGGTGCAGCGTCTGGAGCCAATTCGGCGAGCACCGATTTCGGGCCCAACGAATGGCTGGTTGACGAGCTCTACCAGCGCTATCAGGCAGACCCCGGCTCGGTGGACCGGGCCTGGTGGAACTTCTTCGCCGACTACCACCCAAAGCCGCCGGAGCAGGCGCGGCCGGCCGGCGCTGCGCGAGCAGCCTCGCCGGGCCAGGCACCGACGGCGCCCACCGTCCCTGCCGCAGGCGGCGCAGCGGGCGGGCCACCCGCAGGCGGGCCAGCAAACGGCCCGGCCGCAGGCGGCCCGGCCACGGCAGCCCCCGCGCCGGGAGCGCCGGCCGCCCCCGCGAAGGGCACCCCGGCCCCGGTCTCGTCGACTCTCCCGGCACCGGCCAGGCCGGCGCCACCACCGCCGGACGCGCAGCACGCGATCGAGGTCCGGCTGCGCGGAGCCGCGGCCCGCACGGCGGCGAACATGGCCGCCAGCCTCACCGTGCCGACCGCGACCAGCGTGCGCGCCATCCCGGCCAAGCTGCTGGTCGACAACCGGATAGTGATCAACAACCACCTCGGCAGGGGACGCGGCGGCAAGGTGTCGTTCACCCACCTCATCGGCTACGCGGTGGTGCGGGCGCTGGCCTGGTCCCCGGAGATGAACTACGCGTTCGCCGAGGAGGACGGCAAGCCGGTTCTGGTCCAGCCCGAGCACGTCAACCTCGGCCTGGCCATCGACGTGCGCAAGAGCGACGGCTCCCGGCAGCTGCTCGTGCCCGGGATCAAGGCCGCCGAGACCATGGACTTCCGCCACTTCTGGATGGCGTATGAGGACGTGATCCGCAAGGCCCGCGGCGGCAAGCTCACTGTCGACGACTTCGCCGGCACCACGATCAGCCTGACCAACCCGGGCACGATCGGCACCGAGCACTCGGTGCCGCGGCTGGTGACCGGCCAGGGTTGCATCGTCGGCGTGGGTGCCATGGAGTACCCGGCCGCCTACCAGGGCGCGTCCGAGGAGACCCTCGTCGGGCTGGCGATCAGCAAGACGGTCACCCTCACCTCCACCTACGATCACCGGATCATCCAGGGGGCGCAGTCCGGCGAATTCCTGCGGGTGGTCCACTCGCTGCTGCTCGGCGAGCACGGCTTCTACGACGACGTGTTCCAGTCGCTGCGGATCCCGTACGAGCCGGTCCGCTGGGTCAAGGACATCCCGGCCGGCCACGAGGACGACCTGTCGAAGGCCGCCAGGGTGCACGAGCTCATCCACGCCTACCGGGTCCGCGGCCACCTGATGGCCGACACCGACCCGCTGGAGTACAAACAGCGCAAGCACCCCGACCTGGACATCAACCAGCACGGGCTGACCCTGTGGGACCTGGACCGCGACTTCGCCACCGGCGGGTTCGGCGGCAAGCCGCGGATGAAGCTGCGGGAGATCCTGGGCGTGCTCCGGGACTCCTACTGCCGCACCATCGGCATCGAGTACATGCACATCCAGAACCCGCAGGAGCGGGCCTGGATCCAGGCCCGCGTGGAGCGGCCGCATCCCCGGGCCGAGCACGACGAGCAGGTCCGGATCTTGTCCCGGCTGAACGTCGCCGAGGCGTTCGAGATGTTTCTGCAGACGAAGTTCGTCGGCCAGCGCCGGTTCTCGCTGGAGGGCGCCGAGGCGCTGATACCGCTGCTCGACGCCGTGCTCACCGAGGCCGCCCAGCAGCGGATGGACGAGGCCGTGCTCGGGATGGCGCACCGGGGCAGGCTCAACGTGCTCGCGAACATCGTGGGCAAGTCGTACGGCCAGATCTTCCAGGAGTTCGAGGGCAACCTCGACCCGGCCACCACCCATGGTTCCGGGGATGTGAAATACCACCTAGGCGCGGACGGCAGCTACTCCCCCGGCAACGGCCTGGCGATCCCGATCTCGCTGGTGGCCAACCCGAGCCACCTGGAGGCGGTCGATCCGGTGCTCGAGGGCGTGGTCCGGGCCAAGCAGGACGTCATCGACATGGGCGAGCCCGGGTTCACCGTGCTGCCGGTCCTGATTCACGGCGACGCCGCGTTCGCCGGCCAGGGCGTGGTGGCCGAGACCCTTGAACTGTCCCAGCTGCGCGGCTACCGGACCGGCGGCACGGTGCACATCGTGGTGAACAACCAGGTCGGCTTCACCACCGCGCCGGAGTACTCGCGGTCGAGCGTGTACTCGACCGACGTCGCCCGCATGATCCAGGCGCCGATCTTCCACGTCAACGGCGACGACCCCGAGGCGGTCGTCCGGGTGGGCAAGCTGGCCTTCGAGTACCGGCAGGCGTTCAAGAAGGACGTCGTCATCGACATGATCTGCTACCGGCGGCGGGGCCACAACGAGGCGGACAACCCCTCGTTCACCCAGCCGCTGATGTACGACCTGATCGACGCCAAGCGGTCGGTGCGCAAGCTCTACACCGAATCCCTGATCGGGCGCGGTGACATCACGCTGGAGGAGGCAGAGCAGGCGCTGCGCAACTACCAGCAGGAACTCGAGCGCGCGTTCACCGAGACCAGGGACGCCTCCCGGCAGTCCGCCGACCCGGGCGCGGTGCTGCCGCGGCCGCCCGCCGCGCAGCCCGCGGACCACGACGGCACGCCGACGGCGATCTCCGAGGAGATCATCAAGCGCATCGTCGACACCCAGCTCAACCTGCCCGAGGGCTTCACCCCGCATCCGAGGCTGCAGCCGCAGCTGCACCGGCGCGCGACCATGATCGAGCAGGACGAGATCGACTGGGCCACCGGCGAGCTGCTCGCGTTCGGCAGCGTGCTCATCGACGGCCACACGGTGCGGCTGGTCGGGCAGGACACCAGGCGGGGCACGTTCGGCCAGCGGCACGCGGTCATCGTGGACCGGCATACGGGCGAGGAGTACACGCCGCTGCGCACGTTCAACTCCGCCACGACGCGGTTCCACACGTACGACTCACTGCTGTCGGAGTTCGCGGCGGTCGGCTTCGAGTACGGCTATTCGGTCGCCAGGCCCGACGCGCTGGTCTGCTGGGAAGCCCAGTTCGGCGACTTCATCAACGGGGCCCAGACGATCGTGGACGAGTTCATCAGCTCGGGCGAGCAGAAGTGGGGCCAGCGCTCCGGCGTGGTGCTGCTGCTGCCGCACGGCTACGAGGGTCAGGGCCCCGACCACTCCTCCGCCCGGATCGAGCGGTTCCTCTCGCAGTGCGCGCAGGACAACATGACGGTCGCCGTGCCGAGCACTCCGGCGAACTACTTCCACCTGCTGCGCTGGCAGGCCCTGTCCGCCCGGATCAAGCCGCTGATCGTGGCCACCCCGAAATCGATGCTGCGGCTGAAGGCGGCCACCTCGGCGGTGGCGGACTTCACCAGCGGCTCATTCCGGCCGGTGATCGGCGAGCCGGCCGACTTCGACACGTCGGCGGTGCGGCAGGTGCTGCTGTGCTCCGGCAAGGTCTATTACGACCTGGCGGAACGCCGCCGGGCCGAGGGCCGCGCCGACGTCGCGATCGCCCGGGTCGAGCGGCTCTACCCGCTGCCGGCCGACGAGATCGCGGCGGAGGTGTCACGGTACCCGGCGGCAGAGGCGGTGACCTGGGTGCAGGAGGAACCGGCCAACATGGGCGCCTGGCCGTACATGGCGATGCGGCTGCCCGGGCTGCTGAGCCGGCCGATACAGGTCGTGTCGCTGCCGGCCTCGTCCGCGCCGGCCATCGGGTCCGCCAAGGCCCACGCCGAGGAGCACGCTCGCCTGGTCGAGACCGCATTGTCCGTAACCGGCTGAAGGGCCGCTGCCGATGTACTTCACCGACCGCGGGCTCGAGGAGCTCGAGGAGCGGCGCGGCCAGGACCGGGTCACGCTGGGCTGGCTGGCCGAACGGCTGCGCGAGTTCATCGACCTGCACCCGGACGCCGCGTCCCCGGTTGACGCCCTGGCCATCTGGCTCGCGCGGCTCGACGAGGACCCGGACGAACTCGACGGCGATGCCGATCCGGACGAGCTGGCCGATGCGGGCGACGTGGCAGACCTGGAGGACCTGACCAACGAGGCGTAGGCGGGGAGCAGCCCCGCCGCGCCGGTGTCCGGGACCACTTGCAGACACGATATATCGTATGTATGTAAGAGCTCATGCGACGAAGGGAGGCGGGACGGCGATGCCTCGCTGGACCATCGACTCCCCGCGGACAATCGATCTGCCAGACATTGCGGCCCTGCGGGTGCGGGTGATCTCGGGATCCGTCGCGGTCCTGGCCAGCCAGGACCCGCCATCGCTGGACGTCGCCAGCCTGAGCGGCCAGCCGCTGCTGGTGACCCACGAGGCCGGGATCCTGACCGTCACCTACGAGGACCTGCAGCCCGGCGGCCTGCGCGGCTGGCTCCGCCCGCAGCGGCACTCGGCCGACGTCACGATCACCGTGCCGGCCGGGTGCCCGACGCAAGTCAGCGTGGTCAACGCGAGCCTGATCGTGTCCGGAATCTCCGCGAATATATCCGCCAAAACCGTGTCCGGAGACATCACCCTAGATGGCGTGACCGGCAGCGTGGACGCGAAGACGGTTTCCGGGAACGTCGAGGCGCGCGGCCTGAAAGGCGACCTCGCGTTCAACTCGGTTTCCGGCGACCTGACCCTGGCCGACGCCGCAGCCAGGAAACTCACCGCGAGGACCCTCAGCGGCCAGGTGACCGCCGACGTCGGCGTGCCCGAGCGCGGCGGCCTGCGGATCAGCACGGTCTCGGGCGACGTATCCGTGCGCGTCCCGGCGTCGGCGAGCGCCCGGGTGGACCTCAAGTCCACATCCGGCCACCTGCGCAGCAACTTCGAGCCGCTGAGCCCCGCACCGGCCCCGGGACGGGCGGTGCTGACCGCCACGCTGGGTTCCGGCTCGGCGGACATCAGCATCACCAGCATGACCGGCGACGTGGCGCTGCTTGCTCGCGCGGACGAGCCGCCATCAAGCTCGCCAGAGACGCAGGAGGGTAGCGTTAAGGCCAGTCCGACTTCTGCGCCGACAGGGCAAGGTGAGCAGGCGTGAGCCCAGTTTTCAGGCATGGCGGGCTCCGGCTCTACCTCCTCAAGCTGCTCGATGAGGCGCCGCGGCACGGCTACGAGGTGATCCGGCTGCTGCAGGACCGCTTCCTCGGGGTCTACTCACCGTCGCCGGGCACCATCTACCCGCGGCTGGCCAGGCTCGAAGAGGAGGGCCTGGTCACCCACGACGAGGTGGACGGCAAGAAGGTGTACCGGATCACCGACAAGGGCCGCGAGGAGATCAACGCGCGCCTCGACGACCTGGCGGAGCTCGAGGAGGAGCTCACGCAGTCGGTCCGCGACATCGCTCGCGAGGTGAGCGAGGACGTCAGGGACACGGTCCGGAACCTGCGCGAGGAGCTCACCTGGGCGGCCCGGGACGTCCGCCGGACGGCCGCGGAGGGCCACGAGCAGGCGCAGGAGCCCGAGAACGCCAGGGACCGGGCCAGGCGGACAAGGGACGAGGTCAGGGAGAGCGCCCGCCGGGCAAGGGAAGAGGCGCGACGGGGTGCGGACGGCTCGGCGGACAGCCGCGATGAGGTCCGGCAGGCGGCCGACGCGCAGCAGGAGGAGGCCAGGCGGGCCAGGCAGCAGCGCGAAGACGCGAGGCAGGCCGCCCGCGAGGGCCAGCAGCGCGCCCGCGGCGCCCGCAAGGAGTGGGCCGACTGGGCGTCGTCGCAGTGGCCCGGCTGGACCGGGTGGCGGGAGCGGCCCTGGGGCCAGGGCGGCCGCGGCTGGCCCGGCACGCCGGGTCTGGACGTCGGCATGTTCCGCGACCTGGAGCGGCTCGCCGTCGACTTCGGGCGTGAACTCCGCAAGGCCGCCTGGAACACCGAATCCATCGGCGAGAACGCGCTCGGTGACCTGCGCTCGATCCTGGAGGAAGCGCTGGCCAGGGTCAAGAACGAGGTCTTCCGCGGGGCTCCCCCTGATGACCCCGAAGAGGACCAGGAACGCGGCGCCCCCGCCGACTCGTGACGCCGACGGCTGGCCTGGCTACACCTCGAGCGTGACCTTGCCGAACAGTTCCCCGGAGATCATCGCGGCCAGGCCGTCGGCGGCCTGAGCCAGCGGCAGCGTGCGGTCGATCAGCGGCCGCACCCCGGTCTGCTGGCAGAACTGCACCAGGCGGGCAAGTTCGTCCCTGGTGCCCATCGTCGAGCCGACCACGGACAGCTGCAGGAAGAACACCCGGCTCAGGTCGGCGGGCGGCACCGAGCCGCTGGTCGCGCCGCAGATCACGATCCGCCCGCCGGGCTTGAGCGCGCGCAGTGAGTGCGCCCAGGTGGCCTCGCCGACCGTCTCCATCACCGCGTCCACCCGCTCCGGCAGCCGCGCCCCGGACGCGAACGCCTGGTCCGCGCCGAGCGTGAGGGCACGCTCCCGCTTCTCCTCGCTGCGGCTGGTCGCCCAGACCCGGAACCCGGCCGCGCGGCCGAGCAGGATCAGCGCGGTGGCGACGCCGCCGCCGGCACCCTGCACCAGCACCGTGGCGCCGGGCGCGATCCCGGCCCGGGTGAACAGCATCCGGTAGGCGGTCAGGTACGCCGTCGGCAGGCACGCGGCCTCGGCGAAGGACAGCCCGGCCGGCTTGGGCACCAGGTTCCGCCGGGGCACGGCGACCCGTTCGGCGAACGTCCCGTCGTACCGCTCGGACAGCAGCGACCTGGCCGGATCCATGGTCTCGTCCCCGGCGGGGTTCTCGGAGATCACCGCGTGCACCACGACCTCATTGCCGTCGGCGTCGAGGCCCGCGGCGTCGCAGCCGAGCACGATCGGCAGCCGGTCGGCCGAGATGCCGACGCCGCGGAGCGTCCATACGTCGTGGTGGTTGAGCGCGGCGGACTTGACCGTAATCGTGGTCCACCCGTCCGGCGGGGCGGGCTCCGCGTGCTCCCCGAGTTCCAGGCCGGCCAGCGGATCTTCGGCGTCAATGCGCGCCGCGGTGACAGCAAACATGTTCTGGACCTTAGCGCTGCCGGGGACGGATGCGCCGCGCGGGCGTACCGGTGCGAGAGGGATTTGTGCGGGGGCGGAAGGGCTGGTGCACGGGGGCGGAAGGGGTGGCTGCACGGGGCGGAAGGGATGGGTGCACGTGGGCGGAAGGGGTGGGTGCACGGGGCGGGAAGAGAAGAGTCACTCAATCGCGACGCTTCGTGTCGGATATGTGCCTCAATTGCGACAGCGGGTCGGCTGGGGTTGTGCCATACTTTTCGGCGGGCCGCGACACTCCAACCTCCCGCACTAAGGACCGCAGTGGATCTCACGTCCTATGCCGAGCTCGCGGTGCGTCTCGTGAATTCTGCCGCTGGCGTTGACAGCGAGACCGACCAACTCGGCACCACTGGAGCTTTCCGCGCGTTCGTGGGCGATTATCCGCTCCTGCGCGGGCCGTGGACCCATCATGACCTTGATGCACTGCGGATGCTGCGCACCGAACTTACCGACGTTTTTGTCGCGGCCGCCCAGCGCGATCACGCCACCGCGGCCGAGCGGCTCAACGCGCTGCTCGTGCAGTATCCAATTCGCCCGACGCTGGTGCGCCACGACCGCTCGCGCTGGCACCTGCACCTGGACGAGAGCGGGTCGCTCTCGGACCGGTACGCGGCGGGCGCGATCGCCGGCGCGGCCGCGGTCGCCGCGCAATGCGGAATGAGCCACCTCGGCATCTGCAAGCTCCCCGACTGCCGCTGCGTCTTCATCGATGCCAGCGCAGGCCGGGCCAGCCTTTGCTGCGCCAAGCATTGCGGCAGCAAGGCGAATGTGACCGCGCTTCCCAGTCACCGGCGTTCGGCGAACGGCTACTCGGCCGCGGGCTAGAGCACGGCAGCCGATCACTTCCTGCACGGTAGACATCGTGCCGCCCGCTGATCTGCGGCCAGCTACTTCTGTAGGCAGCTAAGCCGTCACCTCCGTTATCGAAAAGACACCGAACGCCTCCTTCTCAGGCCCAGAAACGATCATTAGGATCACACCTACTCATGGCCGTATGGCCGTCGTATGGGTTACAACGCCCCTATGACCTCTTGGCGGGCCAGCCGACTCGCCTTAACGGGAGGGAAAGAATCATGGCGACAGCTCAGCCCGGCGCGGCGCCAGCACAAGACCACGTAATGAAGCGCGCGGTGGGCCTGCGCGCGCTGACTATGATCTCGCTTGGCTCGATCATTGGCTCGGGCTGGCTGCTCGGTGCGCTCAATGCATCTAAGGTGGCAGGCGCCGCGTCGATCATTTCGTGGGTGCTCGCCGGTATCGTGCTCGCCGTGCTCGCGCTGGTGCACGCCGAGCTAGGCTCTACCTACCCGGTGTCGGGCGGCACCGCCCGGTTCCCGTACATGGTGTTCGGCTCGCTCGGCGGGTTCACCGGCGGCTGGATGGCGTTCGTCCAGGCGGTGACGATCCCGCCGATCGAGATAGAAGCCGCGGAGGGCTTCCTCAACTCCAAGTTCCCCAGCCTCGGCCTGCTGCACACCAACGGCACGCTCACCGGCAACGGCATCTTGCTGGGCCTCGGCTTCATGATCGTGTTCACGATCATCAACCTGGTCGGCGTGCGCTGGCTCGCGGAGACCAACGCGATCGCGCTCGTCTGGAAGCTCCTGATCCCCACGATCACGATCTTCGCGCTCATCATCGTGGTGTTCCACACCAGCAACTTCTCGGCCGGCGGCGGGTTCGCGCCGTACGGCTTCCACGGCATCTTCGCCGCCCTGCCGCTGGGCGTGGTGTTCGCGGCCGAAGGATTCGAGCAGGCCATTCAGGTCGGCGGCGAGGCGGAGAACCCGCAGAAGAACATCCCCCTCGCGGTCGTCGGGTCCATGATCATCGGAATCATTATCTACCTGGCGCTCGAGGTGGCGTTCATCGGTGCGCTCGACCCGGCCAACCTGGTTCACGGCTGGGCCAACCCGATCCCCGGCCTGGGTGCCTTCGGCCCGTACGCAACGCTGGCGACGTCGGCGGGCATGGGCTGGCTGTCCACGCTGCTGGTCATCGACGCGGTCGTGTCGCCGGCCGCGACCGGGCTGGTGTACCTGGGCACCTCCTCCCGGCTGTCCTACGGCCTGGGCCGGAACGGTTACTTCCCGCGGGAGATCAGCCGTATCAGCAGGACCGGCGTCCCGGTGACCTCCATCATCATCTGCTTCGTCGTCGGCATGCTGTGCTTCCTGCCGTTCCCGAGCTGGACCGGCCTGGTCGGCCTGGTTACGTCGGCGACCGTGCTCATGTACGCGTTCGCCCCGCTCTCCCTCGGTGGCCTGCGCAAGTCCGATCCGGACCGCCCGCGGGCCTACCGTCTGCCGGCCGCGAAGGTGCTGTGCCCGCTGTCGTTCGCCCTGGCGAACATGATCATCTACTTCGCGGGCTGGTCCACGGTGTTCTGGCTGTACATGTTCATCGTCCTCGGCTTCATCATCTTCGTGGCCTACCAGGTCTCGATCCCGGCCGAGCGCCGCACGATCATCGACTGGCGCGCCGCGTCGTGGCTCGTCCCGTGGCTGATCGGCCTGGCACTCATCTCCTGGCAGGGCCAGTACACCAGTTCGCCGAGCACGGTGTTCGGCCTGACGCTCGACCCCACGAAGAACCTGCCGACCTGGTGGGACCTGCTGGTGATCGCCTTCTGGAGCACGGTGGTCTACTACTGGGCCGTGGCGGTCACCATGTCCACGAACAAGGTCCAGGCCGCCGTGCGCGACGTGGAAAACGAAGCCGCGTCGGCGGAGGAGCTCACCGTCGCCGGGTGACGCCCGGTTCGCCCGAAAGTGCGGGGCGGTCACGGCCTAGCCGTGACCGCCCCGCACTCTTTGGCCCAGAGCTGATCAGCCGCTCTGCCTGACCACCACGACCGGGCAGTGCGCCTGAGTCACGCAATGCAGCGAGACCGAGCCCATGAGCATGCCGCGGAAGCTGCTGCGGCCGTGCGAGCCGACGACCAGCAGGCTGGCCCCGCGGCTCGCCTCGACCAGCGCCTCGGACGCGTTGCCCGCCTTGAGCGTGCGCACAACGTCGATACCGTCGGTCGAGGGCGCGTTCGCCAGCGCCTCCTCGAACGACTTCTCTGCCTCTTTCTCGACCTCCGGGTAGTACTCATGCGCCCTGGTGCCGATGATCGAGACCAGCGCGGGGAACGCGTGCAGGATCTGCAGCCCCAGCCCGCGAAGGCGCGCCTCCTCGACCGCCCAGGCAAGCGCCGCCGCCGATAGCGGCGATCCATCAATTCCTACGACAATGCGTCCATTACCAGAATTACCGCTCACCAGACTCGCCCCCAGATGGGCTCGGAAGTTGATGTTGAGAGCAGTTCTATACCACTCCACGCGGCTTCGCTAGCCTCTGCCCGCCGCACCTGGGCCCGGGCCAGGCGCGCCAGGAAAATCCGGCCCCGTCAGGAATGGCGCACCGGCCAGTAGCGCATGAGCACCCGGCCCTCGATCAGCTCGGCCGGCACCGGCCCGAACGCGCGGCTGTCCACGGCCCCGGCCTCCGGGTTGTCAGACTCCAGCCACCAGCCGTCCGCCTCGGGCCGCGCGGCACGCTTCACCAGCAGCAGCCCCGGCCGCCCCGGATGCTGCGCGATGACGAGCTGCCGCGGCCGGATCCGCGGCGCGCGCCCCGGCCGGATGCTGCGCCGCACGAGCAGCCAGTCCCCGGGCCACAGCGACGGCTCCATGGACCGTTCTGCCACCGCAACCCGCCACAGCGGCCAGCGCATCCAGCCTCCCTCTCTCAGACCAGCCCGTCACCGCAACCCGCCCCAGAACACCCAGCACATCCCTCCTCCCTCCGCTGAATGGTCCGTAGGTCAAGGGGTAGTGTCGGTCCGGAGACCATGATCTGAAGAGGAGAGAAGGAGATCAATGAGGCTGCTCGCACGTCTTCTCGAGCCGAGGGCCACTGCGCACGCTCACTGTGACCTCCCCTGCGGCGTCTACGACCCCGCTCAGGCACGGATCGAAGCCGAATCGGTCAAGGCGATCTGCGAAAAGTACCAGCAGAACACCGATCCCGAGTTCCGCGCCCGCGCCATCGACATCAAGGAACAGCGGTCTGAGCTTGTCAAGCACCACCTCTGGGTGCTGTGGACCGACTACTTCAAGCCGCCGCACTTCGAGAAGTACCCGCAGCTGAACCAGCTGTTCAACGAGGCGACCAAGCTCGCGGGCGGCGGTGGCGGCACCAAGGCGAGCAGCGATCCGGCCGTGGCAGACAAGCTGCTCGGCAAGATCGACGACATCAGCAAGATTTTCTGGGAGACGAAGCAGGGCTGATACCGACGGTATCCAGCCAGAACCACAAGCGGAGGACCACGCGGGCTACTGCCCGTCGCGGTCCTCCGCTGCATTGGGGTGCCGCCGCGGGCCGCGCGCCGCGTCAGAGTCACGGCCCGCTCGCGGTAGGTTGCATGCAGAGCCAAGAACATGCAGAGCCAAGAACCCGCCGAGGCGGGTAAAGCCACAAGCCCGCGGTGGCGGGACAGCCAACTAGTCCGCAGCCGCGGGCCAATACCTGGCGGTGTGGGAGGGCACACGTGAGGGAAGAAACGACCACGTCGGCAGCCGGTACAGCCGTCACGGGGGCGGCGAGCGGACTGGCAGCGGGCGGGGCCGGCGCGACCGAAACCGGCCAGCCCGCCGCGGCATCGCGAGGAAAGCCAGCCGAGCGCCGCGAGGCACAGGACAGGGTCACTGTGCGCCTGCCAGCCGAGGGGGCGTACCTGTCGGTGCTGCGTACCGCGACCGCCGGGCTGGCCGCTCGCCTTGACTTCACCCTGGACGAGATCGAGGACCTGCGGATCGCGGTGGACGAGGCCTGCGCCATGCTGCTCAGCCAGGCGGTGCCGGGAAGCAACCTGGAATGCGGCTTCACGCTCAGCCAGGACACGATGACGATCGCCGTGTCCGTTCCTTGCCTGGATCCGGAGCAGCCAGCCAGCGACACCTTCGCCTGGACCGTGCTTACCGCGCTGGCCGGAAGCGTGGACGCGAGCGTAGGCCCCGACGACGTGCTGACCATCGTGCTGCGGAAGACAAGAGAGTCGTCGGGGTCAGTGTGACGGGGGAGATCGAGGTCGCTTTGACCGAGGAGTTCGAGACCACAGTGGCCGAACAGGCCGAAGACCTGGCGGTCGGTGAGACCGCCGGCGATTCGGCGGTCATTGATTTCCAGGAGGCGGGGCAAGGCGAGGCCGTCGACATCGACGCCCTCGTCGAGGGTGCCGGCGAGGCGGCCGCAACGCTCGGGACCGCGAAGATCCAGCACGCCGCGCGCGAGCGCGGGCGGGCCAGGGAGCTGTTCGAAAAGCTCTCGACGCTGCCCCAGGACGACTCGGAGCGGCAGCGGCTCCGCGGCGAGCTGGTCGAGCTGCACCTGCCGCTGGTCGAGTACCTGGCGCGCAGGTTCAGGAACCGCGGCGAGTGGCTCGACGATCTTACCCAGGTGGCCACGATCGGGCTGATCAAGTCCATCGACAGGTTCGACCTCAGCCGTGGCGTCGAGTTCTCCACATATGCGACGCCGACCATTGTCGGAGAGATAAAGCGGCATTTCCGCGACAAGGGGTGGGCTGTCCGGGTTCCGCGGCGGTTGCAGGAGCTCAAGCTGGCGCTGACCAAGGCGATCAGCGATCTCGCCCAGCGGCTCGGCCGGGCGCCCACCGTGGCCGAGCTGGCGGCTCACCTGCAGATGAGCGAGGAAGAGGTGCTCGAGGGCCTGGAGTCGGCCAACGCGTACTCCACGGTCTCGCTCGACGCGCCGGACTCGGGTGACGAGGACGCCCCGGCAGTGGCCGAATCCTTGGGAATGCTCGACGACGCCCTGGAGGGCGTGGAGTACCGGGAATCGCTCAAGCCGCTGCTCGAGCGCCTGCCGCCGCGGGAGAAGCGGATCCTGATGCTGCGCTTCTTCGGCAACATGACCCAGTCGCAGATCGCCACCGAACTCGGCATTTCGCAGATGCACGTCTCCCGGCTGCTCGCCAGGACGCTGACGCAGCTCCGCGAGGGGCTCACCACAGACGAGTAGCCCGGGCTTACCCCCTGCCGTCGGCCGGCGGCTCGGGCGGCAGGCTGGCCAGGGCACGGAAGCTCTGCGGGACGAACAGCGTGGCCAGCCCGGCGAGTCCCAGCAGGATGCCCGGTACGCCCCAGGCATACCGGTGTGCCTGCAGCAGGTAGACGCTTATCAGGACGCAGAACAGCTGCGTGATCACGGCCGGGGTGCGGCTCCACGCCTTGAGGCGGATGATCCCCAGTGCGACGTATCCGAGCGCGATCGCGGCTGCCAGCCCGATCACCGTCAGCGCGATCCCGCTATTGACGTGATAGGACTTGCCGGTAGCCGCGTCGACCCCCGCCAGTACCGAGGCAATAAGTATTCCGGCCGCCTCGACGGCCTGTATCGCGGCTGCCCAGGTCAGCGTGCTCGGACGCTGCGCAAGCTCCGGCTCCGCCGCCTCGCTAACCTGAGCGCGTGCGCGCGCTCTTGATCGTGAACCCACACGCCACCTCCACGACCCGGCTCCGGCGGGATGTTATCGTCCGGGCGCTTTCGTCTGCCGTCGAACTCGAGGTCGAACAGACACGCTACCGGGGGCATGCGACCAGCCTTGCCGCTGCCGCCCGCAGCGACGGCTTCGGGCTCGTGCTCACGCTGGGCGGCGACGGTACGGTCAACGAGGCGGTCAACGGGATCCTCGGCCCGGCGGCCACTCCCGACGGCGCTGCCACCGCCGGTCATCTCGCTGCCAGCGGCCCGTCCGCCGACGCGGCCAGCCTTCCGGCGCTGGCCGCGCTGCCCGCCGGCAACGCCAACGTGTTCACCCGCAACGTAGGCCTGTCCCCCGATCCCGTAGACGCGGCCGGGCAGATTCTCCAGGCGATCACCACCGGGCGTTACCGCACGATCGGTCTTGGCCTGGCCGGCGACCGGTACTTCACCTTCAACGCGGGCCTCGGCCTGGACGCGGAGGTGGTGCGCGCCGTGGACGGTCACCGGGCCCAAGGCCGGACCGCCACACCCGCCCTCTATGTCCGGATGATCCTGCGGCAGTACTACCGGGTGACCGACCGGCGTCATCCCGCGCTCACGCTGGAACGCGACGGGCGCCCGCCGGTCGGCCCGCTGTTCCTCGGGATCGTGTCCAACACGGCGCCCTGGACGTATCTGGGAAGCCGCCCGGTGTACGCCAGCCCGCAGGCGGCCTTCGACTCCGGCCTCGACGTGTTCGCGCTGCGCAGCCTCCGGACGATAAGCACGTTCCGCACCATCTATCAGATGCTGTCCCCGGCCCGGCCACCGAGCGGCCGCAGCGTCCTGGCCCTCCACGATCAAGCCGAGCTGACGCTGCGATCGAGCCGGCCCCTCGCGTTCCAGGTCGACGGCGAGTACATGGGCGAGCACGAATGCGTCAAGTTCCGGTCGGTTCCGGATGCCTTGCGGGTCATTGCGTAAGGCTCGTTCCCGGCACCGCCGCGCCGTTTCGATGGGCGATAGCGCGACACCCCCGGGTGCCGTTTCTGGCCGGGCGCCAAAATAACTTTCTCGCTGCGTGAGCGCCTGCTTGCAGGCCGTACGGGGCCGCAGCTAGCATCGCCCAAGTGAACAGCGTTCGACATGCTAAGGGCCTGTTAGGAGGCCACATGAACAGCGCCAGACACCCCATGCCCACAATGTGACTCATCTGACACTGAAATCCGAACGAACCTTTGCCAAAGCCTCTTGCGGTTCATCGCCGACCTTGAGAGGGTTATATCGCTCCTAGCGAGCGGCGCACCAGCCATGCGTCGTGCTGGGCGGGGTTATGAACCGTTATGACCCACGGCCCTCGCCGGGGAGCCAATCGAAGGCAGCAGCCTCTGATTACGACTCTCAGGTTCGGGAACTTATAGGTCCTGACATACGGCATAGCTCGTGAAAACCTTCACAAGCAAGACTGAGGAAAGCGGAGCCGCTGGCCAAGGCTCCGGCCTCATAAAGGAGTGGACCTCATGGACTGGCGTCACCACGCCGCCTGCCGTGACGAAGATCCGGAGCTGTTCTTCCCGATCGGGAACACGGGTCCCGCGCTGCTGCAGATCGACGATGCCAAACGAGTCTGCCAGCGATGCGCCGTGATGGAGCCATGTCTGCAGTGGGCACTCGAGAGTGGCCAGGACTCTGGCGTCTGGGGTGGGCTGAGCGAGGACGAGCGGCGCGCGCTCAAGCGCAGGTCCGCCCGGATCAGGGCCAGGGCACACGCCTGACGGCCGGCCAGTTCCGCGCCGGTCAGGAACGCTGCTGCGGTCCATCCGGGGGCCCGCCCGCAGGCAGTTGCACCGGAACTTCGACTAGGACCCTGGTCCCGCCGTCGGCCTGCGGCGCGATCTCGAGCCGCCCGCCAAGTTCCGCGACCACGAGCGTACGCACAATCTGCAAGCCAAGACTGGCAGCCGAGTCAAGATCGAAATCCTCGGGCAGCCCCACGCCGTTATCGGCAACCGTGACCGTGAGCTGGCCGTTGAGGCGTTCTGCCGTGACGTCCAGACTTCCTCGCAGGGCCGCGCCCGTCGGCCGGGTGAGGCCATGCTGCAGCGCGTTCTGCAGCAACTCGGTGAGGACGAGGGCCAGCGGGGTCGCGACCGAGGCAGGCAGCAGCCCGAATTTGCCGGAAAGGCCGGGCTTGACCCTGGCCTCGGGAGCGGAGACCTCCGCGGCCATCATCGCCACCCGGCCGGCGACGTCATCGAAGTCAACGACCTCGTCCGGAGCGTGCGAGAGGGTCTCGTGGACGATGGCGATCGAGCCCACCCTGCGCACCGCCTCCTCGAGAGCCGTCCGCGCCTCCGCTGCCTTGAGCCTGCGCGCCTGCAGCCGCAGCAGGGCGGCCACAGTCTGCAGGTTGTTCTTGACCCGGTGATGGATCTCCCTGATCGTGGCGTCCTTGGTGATCAGTTCCCGCTCCCGGTGCCGCAGCTCGGTCACGTCCCTGAGCAGGATCAGCGCGCCGGATCGTGCGCCGCCGACCACGAGCGGGATCGCGCGCAGCTGAACGACCGAGCCGTTGCCCTCCACCTCGGTCTCCATGTGCGCCCGGCCGCTCGCGGTCAGCATCAGCGAGTCGTCGCGCGGCCCGCCGGTCGCGCACAGCCGCGCGGTCAGCGGCCCGAGCTCGGCTCCCACGAGGTCGGCCGTCAGCCCGAGCCTGCGATACGCCGACAGCCCGTTGGGGCTCGCGTACGTCACCCGTCCCGACCGGCCGAGCCGGAGCAGCCCGTCCCCGACCCGGGGCGACCTGACCAGGGTCGGCTGCTCGCCCGGGCGGGGGAAAATGCCGGCCGCCACCATCTGGGCCATATCGTCGGCTGCCCTCAGGTAGGCGAGATCCATCCGGCTCGGCGTTCGGGCGGCCGACAGGTTCGTGGACCGCTCGATGACCGCGATGACCCGGTCCTTGCGGATGACCGGAATGGTCTCGTGACGGACCGGAACCCCGGTCGTCCACTCTGGGTCGCCTTCCCGGCTGATCCTGCGTTCCTGCATGGCCACGTCGAGGAACGGCCTGGCGCCGGCCGGCCGCACGGCGCCGACCATGTCGTCGGGGATCGCCGTCGGCGCCGTCACCGGGCGGATCTGGGCCAGTGCCACCCAGCCGGAGCCGTCGTGCAGCTGCGCCCACAGCACCAGGTCGGCGAAGGACAGGTCGGCCAGCAGCTGCCAGTCAGACAGCAGCATGTGCAGCCAGTCGACGTCGGCCTCGGCCAGCCCGGCCTGGCGCAGCGCAAGGTCGGTCAGGGTCGGCATGCCGCCATCATCGCATCCGCGGCGGCAAGCTCAGCCTGTCGCCGACCGCGACCACTCGGGCCGGCCGGCTCCAGGCCCCTGGCCCAGCCCCGCCCCCAGAGCCCGCGGGCTGCGTGATCAGTCGGGCCACTGCCCGGAGTCGTGGCCCGTGCCCCCGAGTCGTGGCCGGCGTCCGAGTCGTAGCCCGTACCCCCGAGTCGTGGCCGGTGCCCGAGTCGTAGCCCGTGCCCCCGAGTCGTGGCCGGCGCCCGAGTCGTAGCCCGTGCCCCGTTTTGGCACCGTTGGAGTGGCCCGATACCTGCTGGTAACGTCGCGTCCGTGACTGAAGGTGAAGGGCCAGTGAAGAGGGCAGGGGAGGTGGGTGGGGCGCGGGTGCCCCACGGCGGTGCGCATGCGGTGGCCGCCGCCCGCCGGCACGGCGTCGAGACGATGTTCACGCTCTCCGGCGGGCACGTCTTCCCGCTCTACGACGGGGCGGTCACGGCGGACCCGCCGATGCGGATCGTAGACGTCAGACACGAGCAGACCGCGGTGTTCGCCGCCGAGGCCACGGCGCGGCTCTCGCTGACCCCGGGCCTGGCGGTGCTCACGGCCGGCCCTGGGGTGACCAACGGGATGAGCGCGATCACCACGGCGCACTTCAACGGCTCGCCGCTGGTGGTGATCGCCGGCCGTGCCCCGGACTATCGCTGGGGCTCGGGGAGCCTGCAGGAAATTGATCATCCCGTGCTGCTCCAGGCGATCACCAAGCGCGCCTGGACCGAACATGAGACGGCACGGATCGGGCCGGCCGCCGACGAGGCGTTCCGGATCGCCACGGCCCGCCACCGCGGCCCGGTATTCCTCGACGCCAGCCTGGAGGCGCTGTTCGGCGCCGCACCCGCCGAGCCCGGGCGGCCATCCGGTGCGGACGCCGGCACCGAGCCGGGCCTGCCCGCCACCGCGCACGCCGGCACCGAGCCGGGCCTGCCCGACCCGGCAGCGATCGACCAGATCGCCGGCCTGCTCGCGCGGGCAAGCCGGCCGGTGCTGGTGCTCGGCTCAGACGTGTGGCTGGACGGCGCGCACGAGGCAGCCCGCACCGCGGCGGAGGAACTACGGCTGCCCGTGATCGCGAACGGGCAGGGCCGCGGCATCCTTCCGGCCGGCCACGAACTGCTCGTCTCACGGGCCAGGTCGACCGCACTCGGCGAGGCGGACCTGGTCATCGTGGCCGGAACCCCGCTCGACTTCCGGCTCAGCTACGGCGAGTTCGGCGGCAAAAACGGGACACCCCCAGCTCAGGTCGTACACGTCGCCGACGCGCCGTCGCAGCTCGCGCGGCATCGCGAGCTGGCCGCGGCCGCCGCTGGCAGCCTGACCGCTTTCTTCACTCAGCTCACGAGCGCGGCGGCCGGCGGTCCGGGCCGCGCGGCTGCCAGCTCGGGTCCGGGCCGCGCGGCTGCCGGCGGGGCCGGGCCGCGCGGCTGCCGGCTCGGGTCCGGGCCGCGCGGCTGCCGGCTCGGGTCCGGGCCGCGCGGCTGCCGGCTCGGGTCCGGGCCGGGCAACGTGGGCCTGGGAGGCCGACGGGGACAACGGCTGGCTGCCCCGGCTCCAGGCCGCCAGCAGGCAGGCCACGGCCGCCGACGCCCCGCTGCTGAGCAGTGGCGCGGAGCCCATTCACCCGATGCGTATCTACGGCGAGCTGGCCCGGATCCTCGACGAGGATGCCGTGGTGATCGGGGACGGCGGGGACTTCGTCTCCTACGCGGGCAAGTACGTCGAGCCCCGGCGCCCAGGTGGCTGGCTGGACCCCGGGCCGTACGGATGCCTGGGCACCGGCCTTGGCTACGCGATCGCTGCCCGGATCGCCCGCCCCTCGGCGCAGGTCGTGCTGCTGCTCGGCGACGGCGCGGCCGGGTTCTCGCTGATGGACGCGGACACCCTGGTCCGGCATGCGCTGCCGGTGGTCATGATCTGCGGCAACAACGGGATCTGGGGCCTGGAAAAGCACCCCATGCAGGCGCTGTACGGCTACGACGTCGCCGCCGACCTGCAGCCGCAGTGCCGCTACGACCAGGTGGTCGCCGCGCTCGGCGGGGCCGGGGAACTCGTCACCAGACCCGCCGACATCGGCCCGGCCCTGCGCAGGGCGTTCGACTCCGGCGTCCCCTACCTGGTCAACATCGCCACGGACCCAAAGAACGCCTACCCGCGGTCCACCACCGGCGTCTAACCGCCCGCCAAGACTTCGCGCGCGCCGGCCGGGGTCACCCCAGACCGAAACTCGGTTTCGGACAGGCGCCGTCGTCCTCAGGCCCATCCAGATCGTCGTCGCCTGCACTTATCACGCGCAAGGTAACCGCAAAACGGTACAAATATGGACACCGAATGACTGGAACCCGTGAGAAGTCGCGGGATGATCAAGGATTCGCTTGTGCCCGGGCTAGGAAGCGCGCCCCGTCGACGACGACGCGCTCGACGGTGCCCGCGCCGACCACCACGCCCGCATCGGCGCCGGCCGCATCGGCGCCGGCCGCATCAGTGCCGGCCGCATCAGCGCCGGCCGCATCAGTGCCAGCCGCATCAGTGCCAGCCGCTTCGGTGCCGACCGGGCGGGCGATGAACCCGAACACCAGCCGCCTGCCGTCTACCTCGGTCAGCTCGGCCTCGACGATGATCTCGGCCCCGAGCGGGCTGGCCTTGCGGTGCTCGAGGCGGACCGCGGTGCCGACCGTGGTGAGACCGTCAGCGAGTTGCGGGGCCACCGCGGCGACGGTGGCCGCCTCGGCGAGCGCCAGCAGCCGCGGGGTGGCAAGCACGGGCAGGTTCCCGCTGCCCATCGCCTCGGCGGTGTCGGCGCCGGTCACGACCGCGCGCACGGTCGCGCGCAGCCCTGCCGCCAGGCCTGGCATGTCCCCGGGCACGCCAGCGCTATTCGATGACGGCAATCAGGTCGCCTTCCTGAACCACGTCACCCTCGGCCACGGCGAGCTTGGTGAGGGTGCCCTGGCTCTCGGCAAGGACCGGGATCTCCATCTTCATGGACTCCAGGATGACCAGCGTGTCCCCGTCAGCTACCTGATCGCCCTCGGACGCCACAACCTGCCATACGTTCGCGACCATCTCCGCGCGGACCTCGGTCACACCTGCCTCCTCGCTCAGCTCCCCGGCGATCGCAGCCGTAGGCAGCGCCACCACCATTTTCGCTCCGCTGCCGGTCACGCCCTCAGCCGGGCAACCACGGATGTGTCGTAGCAGCCGCTGGTGAATTCGTCGCTGGCTAGCAGTTCGGCATGAAATGGCAGGTTAGTCTTTGGCCCGCGAACGTGGAAGTCATCCACCGCTGCGCGGGCCCGCTGCAGCGCCTCGTCGCGGCTGGCCCCGTGCACGCAGAGCTTGGCAAGCAGCGGGTCATAGAACTGCGTCACCTCGTTTCCGGCCTCGTAGCCCGCGTCCACGCGGACCCCGGGACCAGACGGCTCCACCCACTCGGTGATCAGCCCCGGACTGGGCAGGAACCGGCGCGGATCTTCCGCATAGACGCGCAATTCCACGGCATGTCCTTCTGCTCGGACGGACGCCGGACGGAAACTCACGTCCTCGCCCGCCGCGATGCGGAACTGCTGCTCCACCAGGTCGATGCCGGTGACCATCTCGGTGATCGGGTGCTCCACCTGGATCCGGGTGTTCATCTCCAGGAACATGAAGTCCATGGTCGTGGCGTCCAGCAGGAACTCAACGGTGCCCGCGCCCCGGTAGTTCACCGTCTCGCCGGCCCGGGCCGCCGCGGCCAGCATCCGCGCCCTGAGCTCGGGCGTGACACCCGGCGACGGGGTCTCCTCGGCGATCTTCTGATGGCGCCGCTGCACGGAGCAGTCCCGCTCGCCGAGCGCCAGCACCGCGGAGTCGCTGCACCCGAGGATCTGCACCTCTACGTGCCGGGCCTGCTCGACGTACCGCTCCAGGAGGATTGAGGGATTGCCGAAGAACCGCTCGGCGCGGGTGCGTGCGGTCTCGAAGCCCGCGCGCAACTCGGTCTCGTTCGCGACGGCGCTCATCCCGATGCCGCCGCCACCGGCGGCTGCCTTGATCATCACCGGGTAGCCGATCCGCCCGGCCTCGGCGATCGCGGCGGTCACGTCGGCAACCGGCTCCCTGGTGCCGGCGGCGACCGGCACCCCGGCCTGCTCCATAAGGTTCCTGGCGTTTATCTTGTCGCCCATCTGCTCGATCGCCGCGGGCGGCGGGCCGATCCAGGTCAGGCCCGCGTCGATCACTGCCGCCGCGAAGTGGGCGCTCTCGGACAGGAACCCGTAGCCCGGGTGGATCGCGGCCACCCCGGTCGCCCGTGCCGCCCCAAGCACGGCAGGGACGTCGAGGTAGCTGCTCGCCGGAGCGGCCGGGCCGATCGGCACGGCCTCGTCGGCCTCGCGGACGTAGGGCAGGGCGGCGTCCGCCTCGGAGTAGACCGCGACAACGCGGATCCCCAACCGCCTGGCCGTCCGGATCACCCGGCGCGCGATCTCGCCCCGGTTGGCGACCAGGACCGACTCGATCACTCGCGCAGCCTACTCCAGCCGACTGGCCAGGCGCTTCCCCGCGACCTCGCTCAGCGCCTCGATGACGCCGGCGTCGTACTCGGAGGCCGTGTCCAGGCGCAGCCGCTCCAGCGCCGCCGCGGTGCGGTCCCGGTCGGTAGATCCGCCCACCAGGTCGTCGAACGCGTTCGCGGCGCGAATGATCCTGCTGCCGACCGGCGGCTCAGGATCGTGTCCCCGGCTCGGCCAGCTCTGGCACCGCACCAGCTCGGCCACCCGGTCGAGCACGCCAGCCTTGCTGATCACGTCCGCGCCGAGCTCAGCGATGCGCCGCTGGTCCTCGATCGAGACCAGCACGGTGGCTCCGCCCGGTATCGGGTCGGGCAGCGCCAGCTGCCCGATGTCGTGCATCAGCGCGGCGTACTCCAGGTCCAGCAGGTCCGCCTCGGCAAGCCCGAGCTCCCGGCCGACTGCCACGGCGAGCCTGCTGACCCGCCGGGAGTGCCCGCTCTCCACGTAGCCGCCCACCTCGGTCACCCGTGCCAACGCCCGCACGGTCTGCAGGTAGGTGGCGCTGATGCCCGCGTACCTGCGGAAGGCAACTTGGGTGACCAGCAGCGGCCCCATGAAGACCGCGAGCCCGGCGAGGCCCATGACCTCAGCCGCGAACGTGATCATCATGGCCGAGACGCCCACCGCGGCCCCCAGCGGCAGCTGGATTCGCATCTCGTCCCACAGCGCGACGGAGAACCTCGCCCCGAGGTCATCCGCCCTGATCAGCGACGCGATCATCGCCTCGGCCAGCCAGCCGATGACGACGAGGACGGTCATCACCATGAACGCGATCCACCAGTGGCCAGGGCCGCTGATGATCTCGGTGCCGGCGATGGGCCGGAACGCGAAGGCGACGCACGCGACCGCGACGAGCCGGGTGGCCATCCCGGTCAGCCCGGCCGGGCGGCCGGCCGCCATGTGCGGCAGGGCGCCGATGGTCATGCCGACCGCGGTGACAGTTATCACCTGGAGCGCGGCGACGTGGGGCACCGGATGGCTGCCGGGCAGCGCGCCGACCCGCAGCAGCAGCGCGTAGGCCAGTGCCGCCGCGGTGGCGACCGGCGCCGCCTCCCTGCCGCCCTGCTGCCTGAGCCTGAGCAGCTCCCCGATGGCAATGACCGAGCCAAACGCGATCGCGGTCTGCGGCTCGGTCAGCCGCGCCGCGGCGGTGTGCGCCACCGCCGCCACCACCATCATCCCCACCGCGGCGAGGAGCAGCAGCCGGCCCGAGTCCATGGCCTGCCACGACGGCAGCCGATCGTCGGCCTCGCGAATCGCCACCGGATCCTCCTGCGGTCTACAGACTCTCGATGACCCGGAGCGGCGCCGTCGGGTCGTCATGGTCCTGTGCGGTCACGGTCTGCCGGTCGGCGGGCGCGGCGGCGCGGTCGGGAAGCCTCCAGCCTTCCCGGTGCAGCGCGGCGATGAAGGCCTCAACCATGACCGGATCGAACTGGCTGCCAGCGCCCCTGCGCAGCTCCTCGATCGCCTCGCTCATCCGGCGCGCCTCCCGGTAGGAGCGCGTTGAGGTCATCGAGTCGAACGCATCGGCGACGGCGATGACGCGCGCGAACTCGGGAATCTCGTCGCCGGCGAACCCCATCGGGTAACCGGTGCCGTCGATCTTCTCGTGGTGGTGCATGATGCCGGCCAGAGCCTCGTTGAGGAAGCCGATCTCCCGCACGATTTCCAGGCCACGCAGCGGATGCAGCTGGATGGCGGCGAACTCCTCCTCGGTCAGCGGCCCAGTCTTCTGCAGCACCTTGGTGGGCACGCCGAGCTTGCCAACGTCGTGCAGCATCCCGGCGAACATGATCGCCTCGGTGCGGTCGCCGTGCATCCCTATCTGGCGGGCGATCATGCCGGACCCGCGGGACACCCTCTCGCTGTGGCCGCGCGTGTAGTAGTCCTTGGTCTCCACCGCCTGGCAGAGCGCCTCCATGGTTGCCCCGTACGCGCGGCGCTGCTCGGCGAACTGCCCCATGGCCCAGCGGGCCACGAACAGCGGGACGAGCACCAGCGCGGCGGCGAACGGTCCCATCACTGTCCATAGCGCCGCGATCACCAGCCCGAGGGCCGCGTAACCCAGGTCGGACGCCAGCAGCAGCGGCACGCTGGACTCCATCTGGATCCGCCGTGGCCCGTCGCTGCGGGTCAATTGCAGCACGCCCCACATGAGGCCGAGGTTGACGATCACGTGAGCGGCCGCGGCCGCGGCGAACGGCCAGACAATGGACGGGAAGTCAGCTGGCCGGGGAAGCCCGATGTGGCCGCCGAGCGCGACGAACGTCTGTCCCGCCGCGAAGCCGGAAACGGCGCTCATCCCGCCGTTGAAAACCCGTTCGGCCAGCTGCAGCTTGCGCCGCAGCCCCAGCACGGAGACGGCCCCGACCAGCGCCGCCCCGACGGGTCCGAGCAGCACCACGGCGGCCAGTGTGGCCGACGAACTCGGCGACCATGCCGACTGGCGTTCCGCAAGCGGGGTGGGGACCGAATCGCAGATCAGGAACAGCAGCATGAGCACGCCGAGGGACAGCCACCAGCCGGTGCCCATCGGCGGCCCGGAGAGCCGGGGCGCGACAACGGAGGCGGCCGCCACCACGACTGCCGCTATGTAGATCCACGCAGCCCGCGAGACCCTGCCCATGCCCCCCTCGCCGTCGGCCCTTGGCAACCGCCACCGATATGCCGGCACCCAAGCGAAGCGCAGATTATCCGCAAATTGCTACTAGCGAAATGCGCTTAGCCGGACGCCGCCACTCAGAGTAACGCGCTAGAACGCTTCCGCGAAGACCTCAGCGATAATGTGCACAACATGTACACGACCGAATGCAATGTGTAATCAAGCGACCGGTGGCTTCAGGCCCGAACGTAATGAAAGCGAGCGGACGCACGCTGCGGCCTATTCGAGCCGCAGCAACGTGCCTTCGAGCCTAATCGACCCGGTACTCGGAAACCTCGAGCTCGGCGCGGATGGTCCGGATCCGCACGAGCACCTTGCTGCGCAGCCCGGATGGGGCAGGCTCGGAGCCGCAGCACTTCTGCACCAGCCGCTTCACGGCCTCTTCCAGCCCGTACTCCCGCAGGCATGGCCCGCACTCATCAAGGTGCTCGCGGATCTGGGCAAAGCTCTTGTCTTCGATCTCGCCATCGAGGTACGAGTACACGCGTGCCAGCACTTCGCTACACGGCACCTCGTGCGGCTTACCACAGCTCATTCCGCGTCCTTCCCGGGCTCGTCGCCCGATGAGGACGCCTCGGTGGGGGCGCTCGACGCTGCCCTGACCAGGCCCTCTTTGGCCGCGTAGTCCTGAAGCATGTCCCTGAGCTGCCGACGCCCGCGATGCAGGCGTGACATCACGGTCCCGATCGGGGTGCCCATGATGTCGGCGATCTCTTTGTAGGCGAAGCCTTCGACGTCGGCCAGGTAGACCGCGATGCGGAACTCCTCTGGCAGAGCCTGCAGCGCTTCCTTGACGTCAGAGTCCGGGAGCCGTTCCAGCGCCTCGGCCTCGGCGGACTTCAGGCCTCCCGAGCTGTGCGACGCAGCCCTGGCGAGCTGCCAGTCCTCGATCTCCTCGTTGCCAGCGCGCTGCGGCTCGCGCTGCCGCTTGCGGTAGGTGTTGATGAAGGTGTTGGTGAGGATCCGGAACAGCCAGGCCTTGAGGTTCGTCCCTTCCTGGAACTGGTGGAAGGACGCGTACGCCTTGGCGAAGGTCTCCTGCACGAGGTCCTCCGCGTCGGCGGGGTTCCGGGTCATCCGCATCCCTGCCGCGTACAGCTGATCCAGGTACGGCAAGACATCGTGCTCGAAGCGTTCGCTGCGCTCCTCGAGTGTCTCTGGGACCGGACTCACCTCCTCCGCGATTGCTGGCTGCGAGCGACCGCCTGGCCACCTTCCGCCCTGCCAATTGTCTCGGCCGGAGGATACAACGTTTGGCCCGCCGAACTCGCGCGCCATCACCATCGAGGCGCCATCCACAGTCGGGGCGTGGTCACGCGGCGGGCAGGTTACTAGCGACACACGCGTTGCAACACGCTCCGTCGTGGCTTCATTCCAGCCGGGGCCTCACCGCCGTAGCCGGGCCCATTTCGCCTGGCAGGGCACGCAGCGGGCGGCCTCTGGCTTGGCCTCGAGCCGGCCTTCGGGAACCCCGCCGCCGCAGGCCACGCAAGTCCCGTACGTGCCGATCTCGATGCGGTTCAGGGCATCGAGCACCTCGGAGTGCTGCGTCCTGGCCACGTGAAGGACGGCCTGGGTGCGCTCCGATTCGGAAAGATTGGCACCGGCGTCGGCTGGATCCTGCGGGTAGTCCGAGACACGCTCGTCCTGCTCCGCCTCTCCCTTGAGCACCGCGATGGACCGTTCGAGCTCGGCTTGGATCTCTTCCAAGTGCTTGCGAGCGATGGCGGTATCCATCCGATACCACCTCCTATCCGGATATGGCCCAGCAGCGCCGATCGGCGTCATTGCCGCCAGGCCGGGTTGTTCGGCTCTGGCGTTACAGCAGCTTGTCGGGAGCGCTGCCAGAGGCTCCTTGGGACGCCGCGCTCCGGGATCTAGGGGAGCGGCCGTCGGGTGCGCTCCCGTCGAGGTCCCGGCCTTCCGGGCCTGACGCGACGCGCTCGATGAGCTGCGGGCCGTTGTTGCGTACCGCGTTAACGGCCGTCGAGACGGGATACGAGATCAATCCGCTTACTGCCGCGGGAGCCAGCAGAGCTCGCAGGTCCGCGGGGTCGTTGTTCCCCGGATCGAGCCAGTCCGACCAGCTGGGCGGCTCGATCACCATGGGCATCCTGTCGTGGATTTTGCCGAGTTCGTCCGGCGCGCTCGTGGTGATGATCGTGGCCGTCCAGAGCCACGCCCGCTCGTGATCATCCGGCAGCGCGGCATCCCGCCAGAGCTCATAGAGGCCGGCGAATGCCAGCGGGCCGCCATCGCCGCTGGTGATGAAGTACGGCTGTTTTGCGCCCTTGCCGACCGGCTTGTCCTCGCTGCTGCCATCCGGGCGCTGCCACTCGTAGTAGCCGTCCGCGGGCAGCAGGCACCGGCGGCGCTTAAATGCGTGCCGGAACGCCGGCTTGGAATCCACGGTCTCGGCCCTGGCGTTGATCATGCGGCTGCCGATCTTGGGATCCTTCGCCCAGAACGGCACCAGACCCCATCGGACCACGCGCAGCTCGCGTGCCACGCCGGCCTGGCCGGCGTCGGGCTCCGAAGCGGCTTCCGCGGCGCCCCGGGCCTCGGTGCCGACGCCGTCCGAGTGCCGGGCTTCCCGGGTGACCACGGCATAAACGCGCTTCGTGGGCGCCACGTTGTAATCGGGCTCGAGCGGCTCGGAGGCACGGTCGCGCTCGATGCGGAACTCCTCGAGGAGCTCTATGCGCTTACGCGCAGACGCATACCGACCGCACATGTCCTCACCTTGACCGCTAGGGGGTCAGCGGGGTGCTGGTTCCCCGCAGTCGTGCGTGCTCTCCGCGGCAGTGGCGAGCACAGATTGTGCCAGTTAATTGCCAACATCCTGGTTTGCCAAACCTCTGTGGGAGGTTTATCGCCCCAGCCGGGCCAACAGTTTCATGATCAAGCTCCACTGCCCACCCAGGCGCCGGTCATGCATGCAGATCAGGTTCAGATGCGCGCCCGCAGCACTGCGCAGGCTCAGCGCCGGCCAGTACGCTCGGCATCATGCAGCGTGATGTGGAGCCGGAACGGGAGCCGGCCTCGGACTGGCGTGCGCCAGCGGCAACCGGGCCGGTGCATGTTCATGTGCGGCCGCCCGGGTCGAAATCGATGACCAACCGCGCCCTGGTCCTGGCCGCGCTTGCCGACGGCCCGACCGTGATCACCAATCCGCTGCGGGCCAGGGACACGCGGCTGATGGCCGATGCGCTGCGCGGGCTCGGCACGGCCATCAATGAGGAGGGCGCGGCCCGCGACGGCGCCGCCATGGGAGGCGGCGAGGCCACCGTCTGGCGAGTGACGCCGGGCGTAACGGACAGCGCAGCGGTGGTGGATGTCGGCAACGCCGGGACCGTGATGCGCTTTGTTCCGCCGGTGGCGGCGCTGACCCGGGTCAGCGTTGAGTTCACGGGCGATACGAGGGTGGCGCAGCGGCCAATCGGACCACTGCTGGCCGCCCTCCGCGAACTCGGCGCGGTGATCGACGATGACGGCCGGGGCAGCGCGCCGTTCGTCGTCCGCGGTCGCGGCGCGATCAGCGGCGGCACCGTCACGCTGGATGCCTCAGGTTCCTCGCAGCTCGTCTCTGGGCTGCTGCTGGCGGCGCCGCGGTACGACAAGGGCGCCGAGGTGCGCCACGAAGGTCCCCGGGTCCCCTCGGCGCCGCACATCGCGATGACGGTGCAAATGCTGCGCGAGGCCGGGGCGCACGTGGAGACGTGGGTGACCGGGCGCGGGTCGTCGGTCCCCGACCGGTGGCAGGTGCACCCTGGCGACCTGCGGCCGTGGGCCGTGACCGTGGAGCCCGACGTCTCCAACGCCGCGCCGTTCCTCGCGGCGGCCCTGGTGACCGGGGGCTCCGTCACGATCCCGGGCTGGCCACGGCGCAGCCTGCAGGCCGCCGACCAGATCCTGGACTTCCTCACCCAGATGGGCGCCGGCTGCTCGATGACGGCCGACGGGATGCGGGTCACCGGGACGGGAGCGATCCGCGGCATCACGGCGGACCTGGGTGATGTCAGCGAGATCGTCCCGGTGCTCACCGCGCTGGCGGCGCTGGCCGATTCGCCGTCGGTGTTCACCGGCATCGGGCACATGCGCACGCACGAGAGCGACCGGCTGGCCGCGCTGGCCGCCGAGATCGGCGCGCTCGGCGGCGACGTCAGGGACCACGACGACGGGCTGGAGATCAGGCCGAGGCCACTGCGGGCGGACGGTGTCGTCTTCGCCAGTCACGACGACCACCGCCTGGTCATGGCCGCCGCCGTGCTCGGCCTCGCCCTGCCGGGCGGTCTGCCGGTCGGCAACGCCGCAACCGTCGGCAAGACGTTCCCGGCCTTCACCACGACTTGGTCCGTCATGGCGGAGCGTTCGCCCTGAGCAGGCAAGCCAGGCGCGCCGACCTCGACGAGGACGACGTGCGGGTGCGCCCGGGCCGGGGCTCGCGGCCGCGCACCAGACGCAGGCCAGCTCACGAGGGCGCGGCCGACGCGTTCGTGATCGCGGTCGACCGCGGCAGGTACACCTGCGTTCTCACCGGCGGTGACGACGCCGGCCTGCAGGTCACGGCCATGAAGGCCCGCGAGCTCGTCCGCGGCAGCGTCGTGGTCGGCGACCGGGTAAGCCTGGCCGGCGACTCCTCCGGCGATCCGGGATCGCTGGCCCGCATTGTCCGGGTTGCGCCCCGCACGTCGGTGCTGCGGCGCTCGGCCGACGACACCGACCCGGTGGAACGCGTCATCGTGGCCAACGCCCAGCAGCTCGGGATCGTGACCGCGCTGGCGGACCCGCCGCCCCGGCCCCGGCTGATCGACCGTTTCCTGGTCGCCGCGTACGACGCCGGACTCGAGCCGCTGCTGATCCTGACCAAGGCGGACCTGGCGGATCCCGACGAGCTGCTCGCGGCGTACACCCCGCTCGGCATCCGCTACCTCGTCAGCGGCCGGCCGCTGACCGAAGCCGTCACCGGTGAGCTGCGGGCCCTGCTGGCCGACCGGATCAGCGTTCTCGTCGGCCATTCCGGGGTTGGCAAGTCGACCCTGGTCAACGCCCTGGTCCCGGACGCGGGCCGGGCGGTGGGCACCGTGAGCCCGGTAACCGGCCGCGGCCGCCACACCTCGTCGTCGGTGGTCGCGCTGCGGCTCCGGGGCGGCGGCTGGATCATCGACACTCCCGGGCTGCGCAGCTTTGGCCTCGGCCACATCTCGGCGGACCGGGTCGCGGCGGCGTTCCCCGACCTCGCCGAGGCGCTCGCCCACTGCCGGCCGGGGTGCGCCCACCTGGACGAGGACTGCGGCCTCGACGCGTGGGTCAGCGAGCACGACAGCAGCGGCGCGCTGGCGGTGCGGCTCGACTCACTGCGGCGCCTGCTGCGCAGCCGCGAAGGCCGCGACGACGGCTAAGCGGCGTGACGCGCGCTCACCGTGCGTGCTTCTGTGGCGCGCACGCGGTCACGACGCATCCCCATTGCGCGGCGCGCGCTCACCACGCGTACGCCTCGGGAGCGGCGCCGCCGGGGCCTGGGAAGATCTTGTCGAGCCGCTCAAGGGCGGCGGCGTCAAGCTTGATCTCCAGCGCATGCAGGGCCCCGTCGAGCTGGCTGAGGCTGCTCGGCCCCACGATCGGCGCGGTGACCGCGGGCTGGTGCAGCAGCCAGGCCAGCCCGACGTGAGCCGGGTCCTCGCCAATCTCGTCGCAGAACGCCTCGTACGCCTCGACCTGGGGACGCAGGCCGGCCAGGGTCTCGGCGGCGCGCCCGCCGCCGCTGCGCCCCGAGCCGCCCTGCTTGCGCAGTATCCCAGCCAGCAGGCCGCCGTGCAGCGGGCTCCAGGGCAGCACACCGAGGCCGTAGCCCTGGCAGGCCGGCAGCACCTCGAGCTCGACCGTGCGCACCGCCAGGTTGTATAGCGACTGCTCACTCACCAGCCCGAAGGACCCGTGGCGGCCTGCCGCCTCCTGCGCCTGTGCGATGTGCCAGCCAGCGAAGTTTGACGACCCAACGTAGATGATCTTCCCTTGGTCCCGCAGGACCGTCATCGCCTCCCAGATCTCCTCCCACGGCGTAGCCCGGTCCACGTGGTGCATCTGGTACAGGTCGATGCGATCGGTCCTCAGCCGCCGCAGCGAGTCCTCGCAGGACCGCCGGATGTTCACGGCGGACAGCAGGCTGTCGTTCGGCCACTCCCCCTTGCCGCCGTACAGCTTCGTGGCCAGGACGATCTTGTTGCGCCGCCCGGCGTCGGCGGCGAGCCACTCCCCGATGATCTGCTCGGTGACGCCCTCGGCGCGCGGCCGTCCGTAGGTGTTGGCCGTGTCCCAGAAGTTGATGCCCTGGTCGAGCGCGCGGTCCATGATCTGATGAGCGTCGGGAACGTCGGTGAACGAGCCAAAGTTCATCGTGCCCAGGCAGATCCGGCTGACCGAGACGCCGCTGCGTCCGAGATGCGTGTAATCCATGCCGCACACGCTACGACCGCCGTGACCCGTGCCATGACCCGGACGTGGCCCCGGCACAGCCCCTCACAGTTCCGTTGCCTGGGAAGCGCCGCCGGGATAGGCAGGCCCCGGACGTGGCCCCGGCACAGCCCCTCACAGTTCCGTTGCCTGGGAAGCGCCGCCGGGATGGGCCGGCCCCGGACGTGGCCCCGGCACAGCCCCTCACGGTACCGTTGCCCGCGATGGCGGGATTTGACGACGACCTGCGCTTCGCCCACGTCCTGGCCGACGCGGCGGATGACATCACCATGCGCCGGTTCCGGGCGCTGGACCTGCGGGTCGAATCCAAGCCCGACCTGACCCCGGTCACCGACGCCGACCTTGCCGCGGAGGAATCGCTGCGGCACGTGCTGAGCCGGGCCAGGCCGCGCGACGCGGTGCTCGGCGAGGAATCCGGCATGACCGGCGTCGGGAATCGGTGCTGGGTGCTCGACCCGATCGACGGGACCAAGAACTACGTCCGCGGCGTGCCGGTCTGGGCAACGCTGATCGGCCTGATGGTCAGTGGCGACGTCACCGTCGGGGTGGTCTCGGCGCCGGCGCTCGGCCGCAGGTGGTGGGCGGCCAGGGACGGCGGCGCCTGGACCGGCCGCAGCCTGACCAAGGCCTCGCCGTGCCGGGTCTCGGACGTGGCCAGCCTCCAGGACGCGTCGTTCTCGTACGCCAGCCTGAACGGCTGGAACGACAGGATGGACGGGTTCCTCGACCTGACCCGCTCGGTCTGGCGGACCCGCGCGTTTGGCGACTTCTGGTCGCACATGCTGGTCGCCGAGGGCGCCGTCGACATCTCCGCCGAGCCCAAGGTTTCACTCTGGGACCTCGCTGCGCTGCAGGTCATCGTCGAAGAAGCCGGCGGCACGTTCACCGACCTGACCGGGAAACCCACGCCCGACGGCGGCAGCGTGATCTGCACGAACGGCCGCATGCACGCCGAAGTGCTCGATCTTCTGAAAGAGCGCTAACGCCTGGCGGGCTCCCAGCGATATCCCCCACGGGGGACCTGCTCCCCCTACGGGGGGACTAACAGCCCCTACGGGTCTTGCTCCGCACGCCGACATCGCGGATGCTGGGCAGATGCCTGTCACAAACGCACAAGCAGGAGGGAGCGAGCGATCCATGAACGTACGCGACGGAATGAGCGACGTGGTCCTCACCCTCGGACCGGCGCACACGTTGCGCGAGGCGGCCCGCCAAATGTCAGCGCGGCGCGTGGGGGCAGCGGTCGTGACCGATTCCGAGCACGCCGGGATCGGCATTCTCACTGAGCGTGACATCCTTGACTCGGTCGGGGCCGGGCAGGACCCGGACGCCGAGCTTGTGGCGGATCACCGCACGAGCGACGTGGTGTTCGCATCGCCCGAGTGGACGCTCGACCACGCGGCAGACTCGATGGTCCGCGGGAACTTCCGTCACCTCGTGGTTGTCGAAGGCCACGACGTCGTCGGGCTGCTCTCGATGCGGGACATCGTGCGCTGCTGGTCCGGGAACTTGGTGTCGGCCGGAGCCGCGGTCCGGGCCTGACCCGGCTCCGCCTCGGCTGAGCCACCGCCCCCGGGCCACTTTTCCTCGAGGCTGCCGCATGCGACGTTTGCCGCATGCGGCAGCCGATCCCGCCTGGTCCGCGGCGGGTGCCTAAGCGAACGTGAACCAGTGCACGTTCACGAAGTCCGCTGGCTGCCCGGACACGAAGGCCAGGTACACGGTGTGCACACCGGTCGTGGCGGCGATGTTCGCCGGCACGGTCTCCCAGTCCTGCCACCCGCCGGTGTTCCCGATCGCGAAGCTGCCGATCGCGGCGCTGGACAGGCTGTCCAGCCGCACCTCGACCAGGCCGCTGATCCCGGTCGCCGCGCCCGAGGCCACCCGGGCGGTGAACTGGGTACACGCGGCGGAGCTGAAGTCGATGTCGTCGTACTGCAGCCACGAGCCGTTCTGTATCCAGCCGACGTCGAGGCCGCCGCCGGCGTCGCTGGTCGTCTCGGTTTGCGTATCGCTGCGGGCGGTGTAATCGCTGGCCTGGATCGTCGACCGGGCACTTACCATGCCCCCTGATCCGCCACCCCCGCCGCTCCCGCCGGACGTGGCGCCGAACGGCCAGAAAGTGATCACGTAACCGCTCGCGCCGGAGCAGGTGAACGTGCTCGTCGGATCGTCGAACGCGTAGCTGTAAGCGTTCGGGCAGCTCGACTTGAAGTACGCCGCGTAGTCGACCGGCCAGGTGTCGGGGTTGCACGTGGATGGCGAGCCGTACGCGCCGGTGCAGCAGTACTGCGGGGTGTCGAACTCCGAGCACGCGGACAGGCAGGCCACGACGTTGCCGCTGGAGTCGACGTCCTGCAGCACGCCGGGGCAGCCCGGGTTGAGGTTGGCCGTGCACCCGGCAGTGGTGCACTGATACGGATCGGATGAGCTGGTCGCGCCGCCCACCGGGGCCACCGTGACCGGGACGTTGAACGCGTCGACGAAGCTCACGTCGTAGAAGTCGCTTGACGTGCCGCCGCCGAGGGTGAACTCGGCCAGCGTGACGTTCGGGGTACCGCCCGCGCCGTTGCAGGCGAGCACGCCGCCGCAGTCACCGGTCTCGCAGGAGCCCTGACCGGGGGCGTCGAACGTGCAGTAGGTCCGCGCCCAGAACCGGCCCGCCCAGGTGTCCGGCACGGTGACCGTGAGGCTCTGGCCGGCCGTGAGCTCCCATCCGCCGCCGTTTGGGATCTCCTGCCCGGCATTGCCGAGCGCGCTCGGCCAGATGGTCTGGCCGGTGTTGTTGACGAACGTGAACGTGGCGGTCCCCTGGGCTGCGGCCCGACTGGGCCAGGCGAGGGCGCCAAGCCCGGCGGCGGCCGCGGCGCCGCCGAACAGGCCGAGGACCCTGCGGCGGCTGGGCAGGCGGGCCAGCCGCCGGGTCGCCGCCTCGGTGATGCTGTCGAACGACATCGCGTTCCTCCTGGCGTGGTTGATGGGCCCCCACCCTGCTCAGTGCGCCCCTTCCGGCGCCGATGCCCGCGTGATCTGCCCGCCGTGCCGGGCCTCGCCGAGCACCGCCGCGAGTTGCTCGGCGCTGCTCGCGGTGCTCGCGGCGATGACCCGGCCCACGCGGTCGGCCACCACCGCATACGGGGTAGCGGGGATGCCGTTGGCCTGCAGCAGATGCGGCCCGGTCAGCACCGGCAGGCTGACCCCGTTCGCGGCCAGGAACGCGCGGGTCCTGGCCTCGTCGCGATCGCTGACCAGCAGCGCCCGCTCGTTCCCCGGCAGGCCGGCGGCTACCTCGGTGAAGGCCGGCAGCGCGGAGGCGCAGGCGCCGCACTCAGGCCGGACGAATCCGTACAGGATCAGCTCGTGCTGGCTGCCGATGAGGCCGGGCGGGACGTCGAGCCGCAGGCTGCTGCCGGGCTGGGGACCCGGCCTGGCCCGCGGGAGCGGCGCGGGATGCTGCCCGGAGCGCAGGTGCAGCAGGCCCACCTGTCTGGCCAGCGCGATGACGGCCAGGGAGTCGACCGCCACGATGACGGACAGCAGCACGATCACGGTCCACAGCGCGGTCATGCGCGTTCTCCCCCCGGCGGCGCGGCGGTGGCCGGCCAGCGTGGAAGCAACCGCGCGGTCTCGGCCAGCACGAACACGAGGACGAGCATCAGCGCCGCCGCGAGCACCCGGACACCGGCCGCGGGAACGGCCGCGGGCCGCGCCAGCACCGACGCAACGACGATGATCTCGAGCAGCACCGCCCGCAGCACCGACGGCAGCCCCACGGTGTCCAGCTCCGCGGACCCGCCGAAGCACCCGCAGCCGATTCGCTGGCCGCGGGCCAGCGCCAGCGACATCGCGGCGAGGAAGGCGCCGACGAGGCCGCCGGCGACCGCCAGGCCGGCCAGCCTGGCCGACGGCACGGCGAGCAGCACCGCGCAGCCCGCCTCGGCCAGCGCGATCGCCAGAGCGGCGGCCCTGGCCAGCGAACGCAGCAGGATCCGGTAACCCTCGATCGCCGTGGCGAAGGCCCGCGGGTGCCGGAGCTTGACCGCGCCGGAGAACCCGAGCACGGCGATGAGGACCAGGTATCCGGACGACGCGAGAACCATCATCACGAGACCCTCGTGCGCGCTACGTGATTCGCCCATCCCATGCGCAGATCGTGGCTTTCCGGCGCGGCAGAGGTCAATGCGATACGTCCTTTTTAATGATGTATTAAGAGTTTCATTAGGTTTCATCCTCGATGGCCCCTCCGGCACCTCGTTGACTGGCCTGAACGCGGCGCCGAGCCCGGACCGGCCGCCATAGATCGTCTGGCGCCGGGGATGCAGCAGCCAAGCGCGCGCTGAGAAGATGGCAACGTGACCGAGACGCGACCGGATGACGCCACGTCGGCCCGCGATCCGCAGCGCCCGGCTCGGCTGCTGCGCGCCGAGCATGACGCGCTGCTGCCGATCCTGCGGCAGACGCCCGAGGAGGCCTTCGGGTTCGCGACCGCCTGCCCCGGATGGTCGGTCCGCGACGTTCTCGCTCACTGCGCCGCCGCCCTGACCATGGTGGCCACCGGCACGCTGCACACCTTCACCCCGGAACTCAACGAGATCGACGTGGCGCAGCGGCGCGACTGGCCGCTGCCGCGGCTGCTGTCCGAGCTGGAGCGCGGCTACCTCGAAGCCGGGCCGGTGATCGGGGAAGCGGGCGGCAGGCTCGACCCGCTCGCGCTCGGCGAATGGATACACGGCGGCGACGTGCGGGGCGCCCTCGGCGAGCCGCTGGCCTACGAGAGCGACGGCTTCGAGGACGCCTGCGCGGTGCTCGGCGATTTCACGCGCCGCCGGAAAGTCCCGCTGGTCGAAGTCGCCCTGCCCGGCGCCACCCTGCGGCTCGGCGTTCCGGTGGCCGGGCGCCCGCCGGCGAGCCTGGTCACCGGGCGCGCCACGCTGATGCGGCTGATCGCCGGGCGGCCGGCCGAGCCGGCCGAATACCAGCTGACCGGCGCTGTGCCCGAGGACCTCGTGGTCTTCTGACCAATCGGTGCCAGGCTGGGGGCATGGCAGTGACGGTGCGGGCGGCACAGTCGCGGGCCGATCTCGACGCGATCGGCCGTGTCGAATTGTCGTTCACCACAGACCGGATCTACCGCGTGCACCGCGCCGGCCTGGCGTTCCGGCTGGAGGAAGAGCGGGTCGACCCTCCGGTTACGAAGACCTACCCGCGCCCGGCGCTGGACCTGAGCGATGACCTGCTCGTGGCGTGCGCCGACGGCGAGATCGTTGGCTATGGCGAGGTGCGGTTCGAGCCCTGGAATGACCGGGCGGCGATCGAGCACATCTATGTCTCCCCCGTCCGGCGCGGTCAGGGTGTGGGGCGCTCGCTCATCGATGCGCTAGCCGAGCAGGCAGCGCGCCGCCCATCGGCGCGCTGCCTCTGGCTGGAGACGCAGAATGTCAACTTCCCGGCTGTGCAGTTCTACATGCGGATGGGATTCCGGCTGTGCGGCCTGGACCAGACTCTGTACCGGCCGGAGCCGCATATCTTGCCAGACGAGACGGCCCTGTACTTCACCCGTGATCTCTAAAGCCCCGGATGCGGCGCAGCAGCGGGCGCAGCACGTCGTCAACGAACCCGTCGAGCCAGTCAACGGGAAGGCCGAGGACCCGCTGCGGTTCCGCGTCCTGCGGCCGGCGCTGTGGCTGCGCTGCCTGCCGCGGCTTGCTGGCCGGCCGGGTATTGGGGTGACGGTCCACCGGGAAGCCCAGGACCCGGTTTCGCTCTTCCCGGTCGCCGGTCACGGATCCACCTCCTGGCCGGGGCGCGGAGGCCACCAGTCGGGCACCGGGACCGCCTGCGAGCCGGGCCGGGCCAGGGCCGGGTACTCCGGCACGCGGACCTCCGGCCAGCGCGACAAAAGCTGGTCATGCATCAGGGCCATGAGAGCCCGCAGCCTGGGCAGGGCCTGGCCGCCGCCGGTCCGTTCGATGAAGTTGCGCAACCAGGCCAGCAACCGGGGCCGCATGGTCGTGGTACCCCACTGGGGATCCTCATCGAGCAGCCGGGTGATCCCCCGTCCCCTGGCGACGATCCAGCCGGCCAGCGCGGCGGCCACGCCCGCTTCCCACTCCGTGCTCAGGCCGATCCCGGCGGCGTCGAGGGTCTCGCGGTAGGCATCGACGGCCGGGGCGGCCACCTCGGCGGGAAGGTCGGCAAAGCACCAGCAACTCGGGAATGGTGCCAGCAGGTACGCGGCGTCGAGGACGACTGAGCCCCAGCCCGTCATCTCGAAGTCGAAGATCCGGCAGGCGCCGTCGAAGAGGAGCACGTTGTCCGGGCAGGGGTCGCCATGAACCAGGCCGACGTTCCCGCCCTCCCGCAGCGTCACTGGGATCTGGTCAATCTCCCTCGCCACGCCTTCGGTGCGCAGGCCCATGCGGGCGGCCGCGGCGAGAAACGGCTCCTTGCCGTTCGCGATCGCGGTCAGCCACCCCGGGTCGCGCTCCATCGCGGGGTGAGCCCCCGCTCCGGCCGCGCCGGGGATACATTGCATGCTCCAGGCGTGCATCGATCCAAGCGCCCGTGCGTAGGCGATCAGGTCGGCCTCGGCGCGCTCCCGCTCGCCGGTCAGCAGCGAATCGGCCAGCGAGGCGCCCTGGCCGAGGTCTTCCATGAGCAGGATGCCCGCCGCGGCATCGGCGCCCAGCAGGCGGGGGGCGACCGGCACGGGCATGCCGCTCAGCAGTTCAAGGGCGGCGAGCTCGGTCTCGAAGCCCCGGTCACCGGCGTCGCCGTCCTCATCCTGGTCTCCGCGGCGCTTCAGCACCACCGAGCGGCCGTCGGCAAGCTCCAGCCGCAGGACGTGGTCCCGGTCCCAGATCTTCTCCGTGGCCCGGACCTGGGCCCTCTCGCCCCAGGCGCGGGTCAGCACGGCCTCGGCGGCCTGCTTCTCGCGAGCGGTCAGCACGGCGCTCGATGCGGCGTCGGTCACCGCCTCATTCTCACCGACCGCGCAACCGAAATCGCCACCGCCATCGCCCGCACGGTTGGCTGACGACCCGGTGGGCTGTCAGGATGGCCTGATGAGCGGGCCAATCGTGAAAGGGACCGTAGCGGCGTGATCCTTGCGATCGGTGCAATCCTCATCGCCGGGGCGCTCGCGACGGGGGCGGCGTACATCCTGCTGCACGGGACTCACGGCAAGAGTGCGGACAAGAAGGCGGACCGGCCGGGCCGGGCTGGCCCGGCGGTGGGCCTGGATGCCGCCTCGCCACCGGTTCGCGTCGTCGGCACGGCTCCGCCGTCCCAGGAGGGACTGGGAAAACTGCCCGCGATCCAGCGGCCGCCCAGCGCCGAGACCGGCAGGAGTGGCAAGGCCGCTCGGCGGCGCACCCAGCTTCCGCTGGACGCTATGGTCACCTTCGCCGCCGAGCGTAAGGCTGCGGCCATCGACGACGTGTTCGCCGCGCTCGACCGCGAGCTGGTCGGCCTGGTGCCGGTGAAGAAGCAGGTGGACGAGATCGGTTCGCTCCTTCTCGTCGACCGGGTGCGGCAGCGGTTCGGCCTGCTGGCGCCCCGGCCCAACCTGCACATGTGTTTCACCGGCGCCCCAGGCACCGGGAAGACGACGGTCGGGCTGCTCATGGCCGACCTGCTGCACCAGCTCGGCTACCTGGAGCAGGGACAGCTTGTGCACGCCATGCGCGACGACCTCGTCGGCGAGTACGTCGGGCCAGACGGCGCCGAAGACCAGGCGGGTGATTGACCGCGCGATGGGCGGGGTGCTGTTCATCGACGAGGCTTCCGCGCTCTACCAGCCCGATAACAGCAAGGATTTCGGCCAGGAGGCGATCGAGATCCTGCTTCAGGTGATGGAGAACGAGCGGGACAAGTTCATCGTGATCCTCGCGGGCTACAAGGACCGGATGGATGTCCTCTTCGAGTCCAACCCCGGCCTGAGATCCCGCGTCGCGCACCATCTCGACTTCGCCGACTACGACCTGGAAGAGCTGGTGGCCATCGGCCGGCTGATGCTGGAACGGGCCAGCTACTACCTCTCCGACGGGGCAGAGGCCGCGTTCCGGGAATACCTCATGCGCCGGATGCACCAGCCCCTGTTCGCCAACGCCCGCAGCGTCCGCAACGAGCTGGAGCGGGCCCGGCTCCGGCACGCTCACCGGCTTGCCGCCGACCAGCACCGCCACTGGGGGCTCGACGATCTGATGCGTCATGGAGGCCGAAGACATCCTTCCTGGCCGTGCCCCCTTAGCGGTGCCGGCCGCCGAGCCCTAACAGCCCTGCGCCTTACCGGATCCCGGTGCCGCCGTCGGAGTGCACGACCGTGCCGGTGATGCCGCGGGCCCGCTCCGACGCCAGGAACACGTAGCTGCCCGCATGATCTTCAGCGGTCAGCGCCACCCGCAGCGGCGTCCGGTTGCGCAGGTCCGCTTCCCGTTCCGGCCCCGTGTCCAGCCGGCGCTGCGCCTGCCCGAGGCTGACCGGGCCGGCCAGGTCCGTGCCGAGGGTTCCGCCTGGCGCGACCCCGTTCACCCGGACCTGCGGCGCCAGCTCGTGCGCGAGCGCGATCACGCAGCCCCGGACGGCGAACTTCGACGCCACGTACAGGATCCCGCCGCGGCCCGGGTAAAAGCCGGACGTTGAGACGGTCAGCACGACCGATCCCGACGACCGGCGCAGCTCGTCGAGGGCGGCCTTGACCAGCACCAGCTGGCTCTTGACGTTGACCCGGAACATCTCGTCGAACGCATCGTCGAGATCATCGGCGTCGAGGTCCGCCAGCCCCCGGTAGAAGTCGAAGATTCCCACGCAGCTGACCAGCACGTCGAGCCCGCCGAGCGAGGCGCGCGCGGCTTCGACGGCGGCGCTGGCGTCGGCCGGCGAGGTGGCGTCGCCCTGGTGCACGACGCAGCCGGGCAGCTCGGCGGCCAGCCGGCCGCACTTGGCCGGGTCGATCTCCAGCGCGGCCATCGTGGCACCCTCGCCGGCAAAGGCGCCGACGACGGCGCGGCCAATCCCCGACCCCGCGCCCGCCACGAGCGCGCGCTTGCCGTCGAGCCAGCCCATCAGCCCGCACCCGCCACGAGCGCGCGCTTGCCGTCGAGCCAGCCCATCAGCCCGCGGCCCCGGGCTCGGTCCCCCCAGCGCCAGCGCGCGTGCCGCCCGGGGCTTCCGTGGGGTTGCCCGAGGCTTGCGCGGGGTCGCCCGAGGCTGGAGCGTGCTCGCCGAGGGCTTGCGCGGGGTCGGCCTGGGCTTCCGCGGGCTCGCCCGGCGTGGCCAGCAGGTGGCTGAACAGCTCGTGGTCCTGCCAGGTCAGCGCCTCGAGTTCCAGCGGGCACAACAGGATCTGGCGGCCCGAGCTCGGCACAAAGATGCGCAGGCGCACCCCGTTGCGGGTGCGCACCCGGTCGACCTCGACCTCGGTGAACTCGTTCGCGATCTTGAGAACCGGATCGCCCGCGCTTGCCGCCGAGTTCTCGGTCACAGGAACACCGCCAGGTTCTGGGTGCGGAGCACCGATTCGTCCACGATGATCTCGCGCCGGGCCAGGCGGTAGCCGTCCTCACCCGGGCGCAGGATGTCGGTCCGGCCAGCCGACAGCAGTTCCGGCGGCCGGGTATCACCCCGGCTGCGGAAGAGCAGCAGCGACGACTCGACCCTGAGGCCGGCTCCGCCGCCGGCAAACGTGCGGACGTTGGAGACGAAATGCCGGGTGCGCGACGGCGGGTCCTCCGTCCAGGCGTGATCGGTGGCCAGCCGCTGCACGCGCTTGCGCAGCGCGTAAAGGTTCTCGTCGAAGTGGCCCATGTCGGCGAGCGCGTCGAAGCCGGCGCCGCGCGCGGTCGTCACCCGCACCGGCATGACGTACCGGATGTCCTCGCACAGCAGGTCCAGCCAGGCCGTGTAGTCCGCGGCATCGAGCAGGGCGGCCTCCTCCACCAGGAACTGGTGTGCGGCCTGGTGCTGGGGGTCGCTGTACGGCAGCGGGCGCTCGCCGGTCACCGGGCACCGCCCGCGGCGCCCGCCAGATGATCGCTCCACATGCCCAGCCAGTGCCGCTGGTTGAACTCACCGAATCCCTGGTACGCCGTGCCGGGCCCGGAGAACCCGGCCAGTGCCGGTTTGATCGGCTTGTCAGCGGAGGTCAGGCCCATGCGGCTGTTCAGCAGGAGCCGCCTGGCCATCGAGCCGGCGGCCATGTCCGTGATCGACACCCAGTTCTCCACGTCGTCCTGCTCGAACATGCCGGAGCTGCCGAAACACATCAGGTACGCCCGGTAGGAACGCTGCTTGAACCACTCGGGCGCGCTCGCGTCGACGGCGAACCAGGAGAGCACCTCCGTCTCCCGCTCCGACACCGGCTGCCACTGCCGGATCGAGATGAACGGCGCGACGGTGCCGTTCTCGTCGACCTGCGGCCAGTTGTGGACGAAGCTCAGATTGGGAAACAGGGTGGCGGCCGACACCATGAAGCCGCTGTCTTCCACGAGCGCGCGCTGACCGGGCGACCACGACGACTCCATCGCCGGGATCATCTCGTCCGGGTAGCCGACGTAGCGCAGCTGCTCGCCGAAGGATCCGCCCGGTGGCAGCTTGTAGGTAGTTCCGGCGCCCGGGCCCGCCATGTAGAGCGCGCCCTCTTTGCGCTTGCTGGCCCGCGGTTCGCGGAAGAGCCCGATGTCCACGACGCTCGCGTGGGTATGCGGCGTGTGATAGCTGTCCCCGGCGAAGTTCTCCGCGCCGATCTTCCAGTTCGCCCGCACCCGCCACCGCTGCGGGCCCCGAAGTTCCACCTTGGCTGGGCTCTGCCTGGTGTAGAGATCCAGATAGAACGCGAAGTCCCCGAGCCAGTCCCGCAGCGGCGGCGCATTTGGGTCGAGGCTGACGAAGATCAGGCCGTTGTATCGGTCCATGGCCGGGGCGGGCAGCAGCGCCTGCCCGCGCCGGGCGAAGCCGTCCTCGCCACCGTAGGCCTCGTCGTGGAACGGCAGCCCGGCCAGGCGCCCGTCGTTGCGGTAGGTCCACGCGTGATAGGGACACCGGAAGTGCGATGCGTTCCCCATCTCCGCCCGGCACACCTGCATGCCGCGGTGCAGGCACATGTTGAACATCACCCGCACGGTGGAGTGCTCATCCCTGGCCACGATGAACGAGTCGGCGAGCACCCGCCGCACCACATAATCGCCGGGCTGGGGGATCTCCGACTCGTGCGCCACGAAGATCCAGGCGCGCGCGAACAGCCGGTCGCGCTCCAGGGTGAAGATCTCCGGGTCGTTGTAGATGTGAGCGGGGATCAGGCCGCGCCGCACGTCGGCCACGATTGCGGTCAGGTCCGTCCCGGGCCTCCCTCCGGTGCCTGCTGCTGCCGGGTGCGCCGGCGCTTTCCTCCGTCATCAGATCCTCCGCCTCACGGACGTGATCACGATGCCTTGTCCCTGTTCCTGGGATACTGAGGCGTTTCACGCACGGGCGTCAAGCCGCTGCCAGGGCTGATCTGGCGCCGGGCACCGGCGCCGGGCCCCTGCTTACTCCAGAAAACCCCGTACGTAGGTGGCGGTCGAGGCGACGTGCTCCTCGGTGACCGCCCGCGCGGCGTCGCGGTCGCCCCGCTTGATGGCAGCGACGATCCGGTCATGCTGGTCATCGGAGTGGCGCAGTGCCGCCTCCATCTGCGGAGTCTGCCGGACCAGGTCAACCAGGCGCACGTTCACTTCTACGATCAGTTTCGCTACCGCCGGGGCACGGGCTATCTCCGCGATCAGCAGGTGCAGCCGCTGGTCAGCGAGCCGGTAGCTGAGCACGGTGCTGGCCTGGTCCCTGACCTCAGGAACGGGCGCCTCAGGAACGGGGACCGCGGCGACGGGCGGGCCGTCCCGTACCGGCCGCTCGCTCGGCGGGTACGTCAGCCGTGGTGCCGTGGCGAGCGTCCGCAACGCGTCGTCGAGCAGGTCCTTGTCGGCCTCGGTGGCCCGGTCCGCCGCCAGCATCGCGGCCCCGGGTTCCAGCACCATCCGGAGATCGAACGTCTCGTCAAGCTCGGGGCCCAGTGCCGCGGCTGCCCGGCGGACGCTCGCTGACGACGGATCCGCCGACACTTCCCTTACGTAGGCGCCGCCGTTGCGCCCCCGGCGGATTTCGAGGTACCCGAGCTGGGTCAGCGCGCGGATGGCCTCACGAACCGTTGGCCTGCTGATGCCGAGCCTCTCCGCAAGCTCCCGTTCTGGCAGCAGCCGCTGGCCGGGCAGCACGATGCCGAGCTTGATCAGCTGCAGGATCTGCGCAAGTGCCTCTTCAAAGGCATTGGCCACCTTCAGCGGACGCAGCTCAAGGCTCTGCAGTACGCGGTCAACGCTGGAGTCGGAAATGTGTGCCTGACCTCACCATCTGGCGCTTTGCTGGCTCCGTTAGCTTTCAGTATCAAATATCGCCGCTCGCTGCCGCGTCCGGCGCACGCGCGATTCGAAGACGTCGGGCCGCGAGTAGTGTCCGGCGACATCGAACATCAGCCGTTCTTCGGCAACGACGTGCGGGTCGATGTCGGCGACCAGCACTTCCTCGCTGCCGATGACGGGCCCGGCAATCCAGTTCCCGTCGGGGCCGACGATGCCCGAGCCGCCGTCGAAGAGCTCGTTGGGATACTGGGCCTTGATCTCGTCGAGCATCGGGAAGTCCGCGGGTGCGTCATCGAGCGAAAGCAGGCCGCTCGCCGCCACGGCGTACGTCCGGCCTTCCTGCGCGATGAACCTGGTGATGTCTCGGGTGAGGCCCGACCAGCCCGGCCACACCGATACGTACAGGTCGACGCCCTGGGCGTACAGGGCGAACCGGGCCTGCGGCATCCAGTTCTCCCAGCAGATGAGGCCGCCGAGCCTCAGGCCGCGGTGGCTGTACGTCCGCAGGCCGTAACCGTCGCCCCGGCCCCACACCAGCTTCTCGTCGTGGGTCGGCGCCAGCTTGCGATGCACGCCCACGATGCCCTGGCCGGGATCGATGGCGGCCATCGAGCAGTACACGGTGCCGGAGGCTCCGCCGTCACCACGCTCGGTCATGCCGAGGAAGACGAAGATGCCCAGGTCCGCCGCTGCTTCGCGAATGAGCTGGAGCTCCGGGCCGTCGGCCTCGACGGCCGCCTCGACGTACAGCGCGTACGCATGCTTCTGGGCAGGATCGTTGAACGCGGCGCCGTTCGTCCGGCAGACCCAGAATGGGTACCCGGCCAAAAACGTTTCCGGGAACACCGCGACGTCGGCGCCGCGCCTGCCGCACTCCTCGAGAAGCTTAATTACCTTGGCCGTCGTGGCTTCCTTGTCGAGCCAGACCGGCCTGGATTGGACGACTGCGACCTTCATCGGCACCTCTGTGTCTCATGCCCGCGCTGGCAGGGATGCGCCTTGCTCAGTACATCTCGAAATATTCCTGGTGCTCCCAGTCGGTCACGTGCTGGAGGAACCGGCCGATCTCGAAGTCTTTGATGCGCAGCAGGTAGTCGACGAAGACGTCGCTGAAAGCCTCGCGGAAGAACTTGTCCTGGCGCAGCTCGGTTACCGCGTCCATCAGGCTGCGCGGCAGCGGCGTCGCCGACGCCGCGTACGGCTCGAGCGAAGGCGCGGGCGGCTCGAGCCCGCGCCGCAGCCCGTCGAGGCCGCACGCGACCTGGGATGCGATGTAGAGGTAGGGGTTGGCCGCCGAGTCGCCGACCCGGTTCTCAATGTGCGAGGCCGGCGATCCTGGCTCGCCGATGACCCGCAGCATCGCCCCCCGGCTCTCGATCCCCCAGGCGACACGGTCGGGAGCGAACGAGTCCGGCCGGTACCGCTTGTAGCCGGTGAGCGTGGGCGTGGTGAACAGCGATGCCGGGACGGCGTGCTCCAGCAGTCCGGCCAGCCACATCATGCCCGTCTTGGAGAGGTTCTGCGCCCCGTCGAGGTCCGCGAACGCGTTCCCGGACGTCCCGGGCTCGCGCAGCGACTGGTGCAGGTGCCACCCGCTCGGGAAGAACTCGGGGAACGCGGGACGTGCCATGAAGGTGGCGTGGTAGCCAAGGCGGCGGCAGATCTGCTTGACGGCCGTCCGCAGCAGCAGCGCGCTGTCGGCCGCCGCCATCGCCTCTTGCGGCTCGAACGTGAACTCGACCTGGCCCGGTCCCCATTCGTCCTCGACGGTAGCCAGCGGCAGCCCGAGGTCGGTCAGCTGCGTCGAAAGCGCCTCCAGCAGCTCATGCGTCTCGTCCGTGCGGCTTTCGGTCAGGTACTGGAAGCCGTGCGAGAGACCCTCCACCCGCGGAGGCGTCGGCGGCCAGCCGCAGTCCTCCGGCTTCAGCATGGGGTCGAGGAGCCGCATGATGTACAGCTCGATCTCGAGTCCCACGACGAACTCGAAGCCCTCGGCTGCCAGTTCATCGAGCTGCCCGCGCAGCAGGCCGCGAGTCGAGAACGGCACCGGCTTGCCGTTCTGGAAGTAGGCGTCGGACAGCACCGAAGCGGCGCCGTCGACCCAGGGAAGCCGGCGGAAGGTCGTCGGGTCGGGAACCAGGATGCCGTCGGGCAGCCCGGTGAGCTCCGGCACGCCGGGGAAGTTGCCCGCCGCGAACGGCGAAACGATCGGGTGGTTGGTGGTGTCGAAGATGGTCGTGACCAGCTGGAAGTCTTTCCCGTCCGACAAGCTGCGCAGGAATTCGGGGACGGTCAGAGACTTGCCCCGCATGATGCCGTGCTGGTCCCCCCAGCCGATGCGGATCTGCCGGATGTCACCCTCGTCGAGCGTCTGCCGTATCTGATCCGCCGCCTCATACTGCGCGTCGGTCCACAGCCCGTGCCGCTCAATGAATCCGCCGGCAGCCGATCGGCCGCCCTCCCGCCCAGCTGTCACCGTCGCTGCTCCTTCCGCTGGTTCTGCGCCCGTTTGGCCAAGCCAGAGATATTTCGAGAGCCCTGTGAAGTATCGGGACCGTAACATGGTAAAAAGGTCATGTCAATTGACCATATAGACCGGCGCGGGGCCACACGTTACGCGACTCTGTTCGCCGGATCGCCGTCGGCGCCACGTTCCAGGTGGAGGACGCCATCCCCATCGCGGCGTTAGTGTTCGTTGGGGTGCGCGGCGGTGAGCGCCGGTAGAGGGAACGAGAGCAGGTACGTCAGCGCATGGACCGCCTGGACAATCCCATCCGCGACTACGCGTGGGGATCTGCCGACGACATCCCGGACTTCCTGGGGCTTGCGCCGGATGGCAAGCCTCAGGCGGAAATGTGGATGGGCGCGCATCCGTCGGATCCGTCCACGGTGCTCCGCGGCGGCACCGCCACGCCGCTGCCGGAGCTGATCGCCGAGGACCCGGCCGGCCAGCTGGGGCCCGTCGTGCTGCAGCGATACGGGCCGCGGCTGCCGTTCCTGTTCAAAATCCTGGGCATTGCCAAGCCCCTGTCCCTGCAGGTCCACCCGGACAAGCGGCACGCCGAGGCCGCCTACGCCGCCGAGATCAGCAGCGGCACTGGCGAGCGCGACTACCCGGACGACAATCACAAGCCCGAGCTGCCCTGCGCGCTGCGCGACGGCTTCGAGGTGCTCTGCGGGTTCCGCCCGGTGCCGGACACCATCGCGCTGCTCGATGATCTCGCCGTGCCGGGGCTGACGGCCGCCCGGCAGCAGCTGGCCGGCTCGCCGGGAGCAGACGGGCTGCGGACGCTGGTCACCGAGATCCTCACCGCGCGGGCCGACCACGCCGCGGTCATCGCGGCCGTCCGGGAGAGCTGCGCACGCCTGGCGGCGGGCGACGGCCGCTGGGCCGCGGCCTGCGCGGCGTACGCCCGCGTTGCGGACGCCTATCCCGGCGACCCCGGGGTGCTGGTGGCCCTGCTGATGAACCACGCCGTGCTCGCCGAGGGCGACGCGCTGTTCGTGGCGGCCGGCGTCCCGCACTGTTACCTGCACGGGTTCGCCGCCGAGATCATGGCCTCCTCCGACAACGTGCTGCGGGCCGGGCTGACCGGCAAGCGGATAAACGTGCCCGAGCTGCTGCGGGTCCTCGACTTCCGCCCGGCCCCGCTGCACATCCTGCGGCCCGAGCCCGACGGCAACGAGGAGACCTACCCGGTGCCGGTCGGGGACTTCAGGCTCAGCCGCATGCGGCCCGGCGCCGACGGCGTCAGGCTGCCGGGCTCGCTTCCGCAGATCCTGCTCTGCACCGCCGGAACGGTGCTGCTCAGCGCGCCAGGCGGCGCCGAGCTGGCGCTGCGCCGGGGCCAGTCCGCCTACCTGTCGGCCAGCTGCGGCGGGGTCGTGGCAACCGGGCCCGGCACGGTCCTGCGGGCCGCCGTGGGCGACTAGCCCCGGATCACCCTCGGCGGGGGATGCCCGACGGCCGGCGCCGTGTGAGCTTGGCGGCGACAGCTCGACTGGCGACAGGCTGAGGGGGCGGCTGTGGCGGACGAGATGAAGCCGGCCACGAGCGCTACGTCCGAGGTCAACCGGGTGGCTTTGGCCCAGTATGCGATGGATGACCTGGCTGACTTCACCGACGTCGGCCGGGGGTTCATCGCCGGCTTCCCGGTCAAACTGCACAATGACACCGGCCTGCTGATCCGCGATCATGCGGAGCTGGACTACATCACCGATGACGCGCCCGCTCCGGCCGCGGTGAACCCGAGCCTGTGGCGGCAGTCCCAGCTGATCAAGCGCGGTGGGCTGTTCATGGTCACCGAGGGCCTGTACCAGGTGCGGCTGAGCGCCAACGTCACCATCGTCGACGCGCCAGACGGGCTGGTGATCATCGACACCGGCGTGAGCATCGACCTGGCCAGGGCCGCGATGGACCTGTTCCGGCGCCACACGGGGAACCAGAAGCCGGTAGCCGCGGTGATCTACACGCACACCCATTTCGACCACTACGGCGGGGTCAAGGGCGTGGTCGAGGAGGACGACGTCACCTCGGGCAAGGTCCCGATTGTCGCCCCGGGCACGATCGAGTCCTTCAACAAGCATGCGATCGGGGAGAACGTCATCACCGGGAACGCGATGTCCCGGCGCATGTCGTACACGTTCGGCCTGCTGCTGCCTCGTTGCGACACCGGCGAGATCACCCTCGGGCTGACGACCGTGGACGAGCTGTCGCAGAACATGCGGCTGAGCTACCTTCCGCCGACCGACCCGATCACCAGGACCGGGGAGACCCGCACGCTGGGCGGGTGGGACTTTGAGTTCCTGTACGCGCCCGACACCGAGGCGCCGGAGGAAATGCACATCTGGATCCCGCAGATCAAGGCGCTGACCTGCGCGGAGAATGCCAATCACTCGATGCACAACATCCAGACCATCCGCGGCGCGCGCACCCGTGACGCCCGCAACTTCGCCCGCTACATCGACGAGACCCTGGTCCGGTGGGGCGATCAGGCCCAGGTGCACTACGGCCCGCACACCTGGCCGGTGTTCGGCAACGGCAGCGTGGTCGCCTTCCTCGAAGGCCAGCGCGACATGTACAAGTACATCCACGACCAGTCCCTGCGCCTGGCCAACCAGGGCCTGACCCCGCTGGAAGCGGCCGAGGTCGTCCGGCTGCCCGACGCGATCGGCCAGAAGTGGCCCAACCGCTACTACCACGGCGGCCTGCACCACAACGTCCGCGCGGTCTTCCACAAGGAACTCGGGTTCTGGGACGGCGACCCGGCCACGATCCTGCCGCTGCTGCCCGCGGACAACGCCGCGCGGCACGTCGCCCTGATCGGGCGCAAGAAGATCCTCGCCGAGGGGCGCAAGGCCATCGAGGCCGCCGACTACCGCTGGGCCGTGCAGCTCCTGCACCACCTCGTCTTCGCCGATCCCGACGACACCGAGGCCAGGGAGCTCCAGGCCGACGCGTATGAACAGCTCGGCTACCAGCAGGAAGTCCCGCAGTACCGGGCCATCTTCCTGACCGCCGCCAAGGAGCTGCGCGAAGGCATCGCAAAGCTGGGGCAGCTCAACACCGACACGCTCGACACCATCCTGGCCATGCCGATCGACCTGCTGTTCGACTTCATGGCCGTGCACGTGATCGGCGACAAGGCCGCGGCGATCGACATCCGGCTCAACGTCACCTTCGACGACACCGGCGACGAGTGGACGATGTGGATCCGCAACGGCGTTCTCAATGCCCGCCGCGGTCACGCCGACGAGGTCCAGCTCACGATCACCGGGCCCAAGGCCGACCTGGCCGCCCTGCTGCTGCAGCCCACCCAGGCCGAGTACATCATCGCCAAAGACGCGCTGAAGACCGAAGGCGACCTGGCCGTCCTCGAGTCGCTGGCCTCGGTCATCGACACCTTCGACCCGTACTTCAAGATCTCCACGCCCTGACCGGCGGGCCACGGATCAAGGGTGCCGCGCTGGCGGCCCCATGGCCGCTAGCCTGGCCAGCATGAAGCGCAACCGGTCCGTTCCCCCGGTGACCGTCATCCCCGTCCTGGTCTATCCCGACGTCCGCGCGGCTGTCGGCTGGCTATGCGCGGCCTTCGGCTTTGTGGAGCGGCTGCGGATCGGCGACGACCACCGGTCGCAGCTCAGAGTCGGTGACGGCGCGGTGATCGCGGCCGATGTGCGCGGAGATCGCCGCCCGCCACGCCCGGGGGAGGTCACCCAGTCCGTGATGGTGCGGGTCGAGGACGCACGAGCCCACTGCGAGCGGGCACGCGAGCACGGCGCGCAGATCCTGATGGAACCGACCGACATGATGTTCGGCGAGCGGCAGTACACCGCCGAGGACCTCGCGGGTCATCAGTGGACGTTTACCGAGACGCTCGCCGATGTTGCGCCGGAGACCTGGGGCGGCGACTACACCAATCCCGACTGACCGTCAGCTGCTCCGCCGGACCAGGCGCACCTGGTTGTGCGGGTGCGTCCGCCAGGTGTCAGCCCCGGCGGACGCGGCCGACTTGGCCTGCTCCCACTTGAGCCTCGCGAGCTGGCCCGGCGGTGTCTCCAGCTCGCCGGCCCATCTCCGGGTCGCCGCTACCACGTGAGAGCCGGCCACGGCGGCGCCCACGAGGGCCACGACGGCCCCGACTCCGATCAAGACCCCGCCCGCGATGAGCGGGCCGGAGCTCAGCTGTGGCCATGCTCCGGTTGGCTGATTGTCCGTTGAGGTGTTGGCCATGGCGCCATCCCCGATCTAGTCGAGTAAAAGCCCCCATACCCATCAGAGCACACCCGCCGCCCGCCGGTTAACCGGGCCCTCTAGCCCGGCGCCGGAGGCGGGTGCAGCCGGGTCCAGCTCTAGGCAGCGATCGGCACAGCGACACCGAGCGTCACGATCACGGCCAGCGCCAGGACCATGGCTTCACGCTCCCAGCACGGAACAGTTCATGAACATCGCCTCAAACTGCCCACTTCATGAGCGATCAAGCCGTGCGCTGATCGGAAGCCCTATCGGAGGCTGAACCGCCGCGCGCCGCGTTCGGGCTGTTGCCAGACCAGGGGCCGGCGGAGGGATACTCATCGCGAGATCGAGGGGGAACGATGGGTGACAGCGACTCTGGCTACGAGCTTGGCAGCGGCGACGAGGAGCTCGCGCGTCTTGAGCTTCAGGGCCGCGCGCTTGCCCCGGCGACGCGCATGATCTTCGCTGAGGCCGGCATCAGGCCGGGCATGCGGGTGCTCGATCTGGGCTGCGGGGCGGGGGACGTGTCTTTCGTGGCCGCTGACCTGGCCGGGCCCCAGGGCTGCGTCGTCGGCCTCGACAGCTCGCCGGGGTCGCTCGCCCGCGCCCGGCTCAGGGCCGAGCAACGGGGCCTGACCCACGTGCAGTTCGTTGAGGGTGACATTCACGACCCGGCGCCGGGCGGGCCGTTCGATGCGATCGTCGGCCGGCTGGTGCTGATGTACGTCCCTGACCCGGCGGCGGTGCTGCGGCAGGCAACGGTGCTGCGCGCCGGTGGCCTGGTCGTGCCCATAGAGTTCGACGTCCCGACCTCCCGGGCGCTGCCCGCGAGCCCGCTGCTGAGCCAGGCCGTCGCCTGGGTCGGCGAAGCGTTTGCCAGGGGCGGGATCCAGCCTTCGCTTGGTGCGCGGCTATGGGCCGTCGTCCGCGAGGCGGGGCTGCGCCCGCTGGGGATGACCGGGGTACAGCCGCACTTCGGTCCCGGTGACCCGGCCGCCGTCGGCCTGCTGGCCGGGATCATCCGCACGATCGCGCCGCTGATCGAGCGCACCGGAGTGGCCACGGCCGAGCAGATAGGCGTGGGCACGTTCGCCCAGCGGCTCCAATCCGAGCTGGAGAAGACCTCGGCGGTAGTTGCGCCTCCCATTCTGCTCAGCGCCTGGGCTACGACCGGCGAGACTTAACCCGCCCGGCTGGCCACCGGACCCGCCAGGACAGGCGTCACGGCTAAGTTCGGGGAGGGGCGGGGCGGTCGGCAATCGAATCCAGGTAGCCGCCCACCAAGAGCAGCGCCGCGTGCACCAGGAACCATGTTGCCCACCCATAGCATTTGCGCCGCTCTCGGTCAGTTCCCGCTTTACGCCCGAGTGAGACAAGGACGAGGCCGACGCCCAGATTGAAGCCACCGCCGGCGAAGCGCACGCCCGCGGCGAAACGGAGATGCCGGTACTCCCACGGCGAGATCAGGCGCCTTAGCGCGGGGCGCGAGGAGCCGGTGTTGTCATCCGGTGCACGCATTGGCATGCCTCCTGCCGACTGCCTGATCATGATGTTAAAGTGATATCACTTTAATAAGTGCGCCGTCAAGGGCAGCACGCGGCATCCTGGCTCCCCGCGTCGTCTAGCCCGGACCGGTCACGGCGAAGCTGTCGGTGGTTCCTCCCTGAATATCTCGTCGCACAGCTCCAGGCACTCGTTGCAGATCCGCGTGTCACCGGCCGATGCCATGGCGGAGACCTGGTACCGGTGCTTCCCGCAGAAATTGCACGGCTCTGTCCCGGCCTCGTGCGCTACCTGCTGGATCGCGGCGATGGGCGTGCTGACCGTCCGGCCGGGTTCGCCCATCACCGTGTGCACGCGGCTCACGCAAGCGTCGCAGATGCTTCCGTCCCTTCCGACGACCAGCTTCTTGACCTGCTGCTGGCTCTTTCCGCAGAACAAGCACATCAGAAGGCCCTGAGATCGGGCACCTGCCCACTGTATTCGCCGAGATTGGGCAATTCGGCCCCTGCCGACGGGCCGGCTCCGCGGGGGAACCTGTGATCGATTGCGAGATTCGACTACCGCCAGCAGGTTGGCAGGAGGCGGCCATGTACGCCCGGTCCCGCAGCAGTGCACAGCTCACCGATCCGCACTACCTGATCCGCTCGATCGCGTACCTGCTGGCCTGGGCGGTGCTGCTGGCCGCCATCGGGCTGATCGCTGCATATCTCAGCCCTGCGCCGTCGGGCAGCGCGCATATAGAGGAACCCGGGCCGCTGCGCTCCTCGGCGCCGAGGCCAGTGCCCACGCCAGCCGGGCCGGCTGCGTTGGCCGCTGGCTTCACCGTCACGCTGGTAAGAGTGGTGCGCGGAACATCGCAGGCCGCGACCGCTGCGTACTAGGCCAGGCCGGTTCGCAGTGCCAGCCTGGTGAGGTCGGCGCGGCGGCGGCAGCTGGTCTTGTCCCGGATCCGGTCCAGGTGCGAACGCACCGTGCTCACGCTGATGTGCAGGTCCCCAGCGATCTGGGCGTCGGTATGGCCCTGGGCCACCAAAGCCACCAGTTCCTGTTCGCGGCGGCTGAGCCCAAGCTGGAGGTCCGGCTCCTCCGGCGTTTCTGCGGTGGCCGGCACCTGCTGGCGTGGAGCGGCCGACATCAGGACGAACTCGGCTGCGGTGTCGAGGGTCTTCGTGGCGCCGCGCTGCTCCGCCTTGCGCAGTTCGGCCGGGGTCAGTTCGCTGGCCGCCTGCCGGGTCAGTTCCGCGCGGCGGGCAGAAGCCGTCCGGGAAGCTGCCGACTTGGACGCTGCCGACTTCGCGGACCTGTGCGTCGACACCGACAGCCAGAACGTCGCGCAGGTCGCCCGCCACATACTCACGCGAACGAGCGGATGGCCGCGGCTGATCCGTGATCCAGCGGTGCCGCACCACACCGCCAGCTAGGTGCCGCATCACACCGCCAGCTAAAGGCGCTTGAACATGTGGACGTCCTCGCCTCCACCGGGGATGCCAAGCGTTCGCCCTGTCTCGACATAGCCGTACTTCTGGTAGAAGCCCGGGGCCTGGAACGTGAAAGAGGACACACACACCCGGTCGCAGCCGCGCCGCCGGGCCTCCTCTTCGGCCGCGGCCAGGATCTTCGCACCCCAGCCATCCTTGCGGTGATCCCGGTGAACCCACATCATGCTGAACCCGCACAGTCCGGCCCACGTCCAGGCGGTCAGCCCGCCGATGATCTCCCCGTCCGCCCCGGTGACCTTGACCGAGAACGACCCCTGGTCCTTCTCGCTCGTCCCGGTGGCGGCGAAGTTGTGCTCGTCCAGGGCCTTGTCCAGGACTTCGGCGACCACGGGGTCGCGGTCACCGACGCTCAGCGCTGCCGCGGAACGATCATCGGCCATGCAGGCAGTCTGGCACGGCAGTCCGGCGGCCAGATACCGCTCCTCAGGAGACCGCGGCCTTGACCAGTTCGGCGACCTTCCGCTCTACTGCAGGGGTCCACTTCGGTATCGCGAACGACACGGGCCACACGTCCCCGTCGTCGAGGTTCGCCGAGTCCTGGAACTCCAGTGTCGAGTACCGCATGTTGAATTTGCCCGAGTTCTTGAAGGAGACGACGACTTTGCCGTCCTCGTTGGTGTAGGCGGGCATCCCGTACCAGGTCTTCGGCAACAGCTCCGGGGCGGCACTGCTCACCGTCGCATGGACGCGCTCGGCCACGGCGCCATCCTCTGGCGTCATCTTTGCGATCGCGTCGAGGACCGCCTGCAGCCCATCGGCCTTTTTCGCGCCCTGCTTGCCCTCAGCGCGCAGCTCCGCGGCGCGCTGCTTCATCGCGGCACGCTCTGCAGCAGTGAAGCCGCCGGACCCGGTCTGGGAACTCTTCGCGGGCATTGTCACCCCACCTTTCGACTTCCACAGGCTCGGCGCGATACCGGCCAGTTGAACGAAGGCTAGGCCCCCCACGACCGCTGGCGCTTCTCGATTCGTGATCGATGCGGCGCCCGCCACCGCGTGGGTGAGCAGCGGCGTTCTCTGCCGAAATATCGTCCAGGTCTGCCGTGACTAGGGCCGTTCTGGCCGAGTGTCGTCAGCGGGGGGCGTTCCAGCGGCCAGCTCCCGGAGTATCTCGATATCGCGGATGTCCTTCTGCCGCCATGGCCGGCCGTTGCGCAGGTGCGGGAACTGCTCCTTCATGGCGAGCATGCCGGAGACGCTCATGGCCCGTACTGGTGTGCCATCGAGGGTCGCGGACTCGTCGCCGAAGGATCCTGGCGGGAATAGCCAGTCGGACCATCGTCCCAGGAGCTGAATAGACGATCCGTCTGGCTGCCGATCAAAATAAGCGGTGCTGAACGGGACGTCGTCCCACGTGAACTCGCAGGCCTCCTCTGGTGGCTGGGTCGTCAGAGCCGTGGCGCCAGCTTCCACGAGCACCGCCTTGGATCGCTCGGCGTGGATGCGCTCAACCCAAAACTCGACATCGCCGTGCTCGCGCGTGATCCGGCCGATCCTCGCGTCGAGGCCCCAGCCGCCGAACAGCCACGCTGGGATACCGGCTGCCTCCGTGGTGGCTATGACCTTGCGGATAATACGCAGTTGCCCGTCAGTGCCCTCGTCCACGATTAATTCTGCCCTCCCCAGCTGGACTTCGGCATCTCGTCATCTGCCAGCGAGCGAAACTACTTTGGCAGGAGCCAGGAACGAGGGAGCGGCACTGCGTTGCCCCGGCTGCGGCCGAGATAATCGGCGCGCAAGCCGGGGCAGGGCTGGTTACGGCAGGGTCCACTGCTGGTTGGAGGTGTCGGCGCAGGCCCAGATCTGGACCTGGGTGCCCGACCCTCCGTATCCGGTGTCGTCGAGGCACTTGCCGGAGTTGGGGTTGATCAGTTCGCCGTTGGATTGCGGCTCCCAGACCTGGGCGCCGGTGCCGTTGCAGTCATACAGGTCGACGGTGGTGCCGTTGGCGGTGCCTGCGCCGTCGACGTCCAGGCACTTGCCGAGCACTTCGAGGGTGTTGTTGGATTCCACCGTCCACTGCTGGGCGTTGGTGCCGTTGCAGGTGTAGACCTGGATCGGGTTGTAGTCCGTGGTGATCGCGCCGCGGTCGTCAAGGCACAGTCCCTCGTACCCCGTGATCGGGCCCGTCGAGGTGGAGCTGGCACCACTTGTCTCATAGGCGGCGACGTAAGCCACGCTCATCGTGCCGCCAGAACTCGTCGAACTGGTCGGGGACGTGCAGCCGCAGACGCCGTCCGGGTACCCGCCGCCCATGGCCAGGTCGAAGATGATCGACATGTTGTGGTCGTACGCGGCCTGCCAGGTCGAGGTGCCAACTTGGCTCTCGCTCACGCTAAATGTCTGGGTGCCATTCAGGTAGAACGTGATCGATTCATCAGAAGTGTTCGTCCGGTTGAGGATCATCGTGTACGTGTTGTAGCCGGTCTGGCAGCCCGAGCAGGACAGCAGCCCGCTGCCGATGCCGTCAGGCTCGTTGCACGGGCCTCCTGGGTCGGTGCCGCAGTGAATGGTGCTCGAATGCTCGGACAGGGCATTGACGTCTTCCAGGATGTCAATCTCGCCATTTTCGGGCCACTGGCCGGGGCCGAGCATCCAGAAGGCCGGCCAGTAGCCGAGCCCGCTGGCCGGGTTCGGCTGCTCGATCGACGCGGTCACTTCCAACTCGCCGCCGGCCGGCGCACCGACGTTGGCGGATGTCGTCTGGATCCGGCCGGATGTCCACGAGGTCCCGCTGCCCAGGGCGGTGATGTCCAGGTCGCCGTTGCCGTCGAGATGGACGTTGCTCGTCGAGTTCGTCATGGTCTCGATTTCACCGGTGCCGAAGCTGGAGCCGGGTCCGGTGTCGTACATCCACTGCGAGTCAACGCCGGAGCCCGCGGCGCCGTTGAAGTCGTCGCTGAATACCGTCGTCCAGCCAGACGGCGGTGGCGGCACTGTCTGCGGGGACGCGGTGGGTGCCGCGAGTGCAGAAGGAGCCGAGGGCAGCGCGACGGCCACCAGGGCGAAGACCGGGCCGACGACCATCGTGGCGACTACCAGCCGTCTGGCGGGACGCCTCCGCCGTGCGGCGCGCACGAGAACGCGTGGAACCTGCAGTAATAAGCCAGTCACATCATGGCCTCCTTACCCCGCTCCAAGGGTGAACTAATAGGAAAGTTTCCTATTAATTACAGACAGTAAAGCCTGCACTGCATCTCGTCAACGTGAACAGGCCTTTAAAAGTTGTAAAAAGCTCATACCGACGTCATCGAGCCGCATCCGCAAGCCGCCAAAGCAGCGACCACCACGCGCGGATCACGTCGAGGTCGACGTCGGTGCCGTAGCCGGCGACGACGTCGCTAAGGTGCTCCTGGTGTCGGAGCGCCGAGGGCAGTGGATCTCCAAACGACCAGTTAAGAACCGCCCTACGACACACTCAGAGATCTTCAACGCGAGGCGCCCAGGCAGCACAGCAGGCGCCCCCCGTCTGCCGGACACCATGACGCAGGCACTGCCGGGATTCCCGGGTGATCTCGGCGTTCAGTCGGACTCCTCGGCGGGCGTACTCGACGGCCAGTGAGCGGGCGACCAGTCACCCTCTGGGTCCGTGGTTTGCCCTACTTCGATCAGGTGACCGTCGGGATCGCGGATGTAGCAGCGCTTCTCGTACTTGTGCTGTTTCGGCGGTGTCAGGAATTGAGCACCACGGGCGCTCCATTCGGCATACACGGTGTCGATGTCTTTAACCCGGATATTAAGGAAACTGCTGACCCGGTCGGGATCGCGTGGCGTCTCCAGGATGACCGTAGGTTTGTCATCGGTCGGACCTCCGCCGCCATTGATGACGATCCAGCTGTTAGCTAGCGCGACATTGACCGGATCCCCAGGACGTTCAACCTTGCCGCCGAGCACTTCGGTGTAGAAGCGCCGAGAGCGCTCGACATCGTCCGAAACTATGAAGTGGGTCAGCACAATTCCGTCTGGGGGCGGTGGGAGCTCGGCCATCTGGCACCTTTACTGGTTAGGTCTCACACCCCGCTTCAGACGGAGTCTGCAGCCGACGTTACACGAGTAAGTATTCGATCTCCGTCCCCCGCCGGCGTGACGATCTGGGCCGCGGCGGCGGTAGAGGCGGTGCCATGCCCCACCCGAGCGGCACCAGTTGGACGCACACCCCCTGGACCGCAGATAACCGTACGGGCCTAAGGCATGTACCGGTGGGAGTACGACCGGTCATAAGCGACTGGTGGTGCCCGCTCCGTTGGTCTCAGTTCAGGCGCTGGGACTGAGGGCCGCTAGTTGCTCGGCAGCGGACAGGCGCACCTCATCGCCGACCTCAGGGTCGCTGGCGATGGCCAGGCAAGCCGGCCCAGCCGCCGCCGGGACGGCATCGGCAAGCAACTCAGCAGCGGACAGGCGCACCTCATCGCCGACCCCTCTGTCGCTGGCGATGGCCACGCAAGCCGGGCCAGCCGCCACGGGGTCGGCATTGGCAAGCAACTCAGCTGCGGACAGGCGCACCTCATCGCCGACCCCGCTGTCACTGGCGATGGCCAGGCAAGCCGGCCCAGCCGCCGCCGGGACGGCATTGGCAAGCAACTCGGCAGCGGACAGGCGCACCTCATCGCCGACCCCGCTGTCACTGGCGATCGCCAGGCAAGCCGGGCCAGCCGCCGCCGGGACAGCATTCGCAAGCAACTCGGCAGCGGACAGGCGCACCTCGTCGCCGGCTGTCCGGTCGCAGGCGATGGCCGAGAACTCTTCGGCGGCGGCCTGCGGGTCGTGTTCGGCGAGCTGCTCGGCCGCGCCGATGCGGTCCTCGTCGTCTTCGTACATGGCGATGTCGGCTTTCTATGTGAGATCAGGTCCTGTTATCTGAAACGCCAATTTGGCCGGTTCAGGCGAGGCAGCGCGGGCAAGAGGGGAGGAGCACCCGGGCTGAATGGCTTGATCTTGTATCGCAGCTTGTATTAGTCCAGTCTGGCGACGCAGGCCCGCCCTAGACCATCCGGTAGACCCCCCTATAACCCGGGCGCTAACCCCCCACGCATACCCCTGTCGGGCACGAAAGCGGCGTGACGCGTGATGAAGATCATCAGCATGCGGCGGCACGGGGTGTGTGGCACGACCGGCCTCTTCATCCCGAAGCAGACTAGCGGTGTGGGCTATCTGGACGCCGCTCAGTCTGCACGCGTCAGGCGGTAGTCCTAGGGGGCCTGGCGTCTGGTTTGGCGAGCGCCGTGCTCCTTGCGCCGCAGCTCAAGGGGAACACGACTCGCGAAAGCTCCTACGGCCACCGCTATCGCCCAGAGGATGGCAATCACGAGAAGAACTTGTGTCTCATCGTCGGCGATGACTCCACCCGCGCTCGCCGCGACCAAATAGGAAGGCACACCGGCGACCAAGACGCCGATCATCACACCGGTAAGCAGCGTGCGGCGGCTATTCGACTGCGCTGGCTGCACAGGCTGCTCGCGGGGCACAGGCCCGAGGCGTGCGTCGATACGTGCGGTGATTTCCCGATCGACTCGCTCCAGGAAGGACTCGATCACCGCGTCGCTGTATTCGGGGCCAAGTTCCCTGTGCGTCTCGGCGGCGGCGCGGATCTCTTGTGGATCAAGTGTGCTCATGGGTGAGAGTCCTCCGTACAGCCACGACCAGGGCCTCCTGGAAGACAAGATACATCTCGTGACGGAGCTTGTCAGCACTGAGAGGTCCGCCCGCGTGTTTCGGCCCGAGACCACGGCCCGTGAGCCGGGCCTATCCGGCCAGCGTGTTGGCAATCCAGGCGGTCACCCGCCGCTCGAGTATGTCCAGGGGAACGGAGCCGCCCAGTAGCACCGCATCGTGGAACCCCTTTACGTCGAAGTCGTCTGCGAGTTCCCGCTCGGCTCGGGTCCGAAGTTCCCGGATCTTCAGCTGGCCCACCTTGTACGCCAGCGCCTGCCCCGGCAATGCGAGGTACCGGTCGATCTCGTTCACGACGTCCAGCTCTTGGCGAGGCGAGTTCTCCATGAAGTAGTCGATCGCCCTTTGACGGCTCCACCGCTTTGCGTGCATTCCGGTGTCCACGACCAACCGGACGGCACGCCACATTTCAAACGTCAGTTGCCCGAACTTGTCGTAGGGGTCGTCGTACAGGCCCAGCTCGTCTCCGAGTGTCTCGCAGTACAGTCCCCACCCCTCGCCGAACGCGATGTAGTAGCCGAAACGTCGAAAGGCCGGGATGTCGTCGAGTTCGGCGGCAAGCGAGGTCTGGAAGTGATGTCCGGGAACCGCTTCGTGCAAGGAGAGGGGAACCATCTCCCAAATGGGCCGTGTCTCCGGACGATAGAGATTGACCAGGTACGTTCCGGGCCGCGAGCCGTCAGCGGCGGCCGGGTAGTAGAAGCCGGTGGTGACGTCCGGGGCCATGTCCGCAGGGGTTGGTTCAACCTCATAAGGCTGACGTGGCAGGGTCTTGAACAATCTCCCGAGGCGTCCATCGATTTGCTTGCACAGCGCGCGGTAACGCATGAGCAGTTCTTCGCCGGACGCGCAATAGAACCGCTCGTCCGTACGCAAGAACGTGAAGAAGTCTTCGAGCGATCCTTCGTAGCCCGTCCGGGATTTGACGATCTCCATCTCCCCGCGGATCCGGGCGACTTCTGCCAGCCCCAACTCGAACATAGCCTCCGGAGTCGTGTCGGGCGTGGTGTACGCCTTCACCGCGGCGGCATAGGCTTCGTGCCCGTTCGGCAACCCCCATGCGCCGACCGTCGCCGGCGCGGCGGGAAGGTAATCGTCGGTCAGGAAGTCGTGGAACCGACGCATTGCCGGCACAACGCTCCAGACGATTGCCGCCTCGGCCGCCGCGGACAGCCGCCGCTGTTCGGCAGTCGCGACGCTGACCGGGAATCGTGTGAACGGGCTGAAGAAACCACTCTGCTTCGGGTCGTCCACAATCTGTTTCCTGACCTGTGGCGGCACCCGCTGCATGATTATCTCGGGGTTCATCCGTCTCTCTTGGATACCCCGACGCAAAAGCGTGATCACCTGGTCGACATAGCCGCCGAAGCCTTCCAGCCGCACGATCCAGTCCTCGTAATCGTGGATGGTCTCGAAGCGGATGGCATCAGCAAGCTGGTAGGCAGTCTGGACACTCGGTGGCTGCCTGACCCATTCGGGGAGCCCGCCGAGCTGGTTGACGGCCAGCAGCTGCCACCGGAACTCGTACTGAGCGACCCAGGAGCGGTAATCGCTGCGGAACAGGTCATAGTTCAGCTGGTCATCCGGTCCCAACTGCGCCCGGTCGATGTCCTGCAGTTCGGCCAGCACGTCAAGACTGTGCTGGCGATCCGCTTCGATGCTCTCCAGGCTCCGCTCGTCCCATCGGTCGTTCCAACGGCGGTCGCCCAATACGGATGCAAAGGTCGGGCTGTGCTCGAGTTGATACGTCCACTCTGTTTCGAACAAGGCCCAGAGCTTCTCGGCGGCTGGTTGCAGCATGGGTACCCGTTTCTGTCTCGGCTTGGCTGGCTAGCTGAGTCGACCTCGCTAAGCGTAATGCCGCAGGCCGAATGAGGGAATGTTTGTAAGCTGTGCGGCCTCATTCGCCTGACAACTGAACCTACCTGTGCGCTGATCTGGTCTCATCCAGCTAAGTTGCCCGCCGCGGTCGGCCGCCGGGGTTGGCCGAGATGAGAGAGGTCCGCCCGCGACTGCAGGCTGGGCTGACCGATTCCAGGTCAGCAGGCATAGCAAGCACCGACGGTGTGCGGTGGCGCCGCTCATCTATGGGAGCCGTTGCCTGCGGCCCGATGACCGCGACGGTCCAGAAGCGACGACTGTCAAGCTGAGCCAGTGCTACCGGATAGAGGGGGATGTTACGTTTGCCTAGCGCTAGGCACGATCGCCTCGGAGGATCCATGCAGCGAGGGCGGGCACTCTTCTGGACGATTATCGGAAGCGCAGCAGCTGTACTGGCGGTGGTAATAGCATTCATTCTCGTCAACTCTGACGCGCCGCCAAAGGCAGCTTCTTCGCCCGCACCATCCATTTCGGCCAGTGCAAGCTCCCCGGCTAGCGTGTCTGCCCCAGTAGTGACTCCGAAGACTTCCAGCACGTCCTCGTTCTCATATCTGTCAGATCTGGCGCCTTCCGGGAGTCTCGGCGAGCTAGTGAACTCGGGTCCGGTCAAGATAGACGGATCAATTTACCCCAAGAGTATCTCGTTCTATTGCAACGTTGGCGACCCAACTGCCTTTCCTGCATATAAGCTGGAGCACAACGCTCGCCGGTTCCAAGCCACTATTGGACTTGACACCAAACTTCCGCCACATTTCGGAGCGTACGTAATACTAGTTGGCGATGGGCACACTCTCCAGACCTTTAACGTCAGCGCCCTTAGGCCAAAAACTGTCGATGTCAATGTAACCGGGCTCCACACCCTCCAACTCGAATGCTTCGGCTCCGGTCAATCCCCATCGGCCGGTTGGGCCATTTCTGTAGCGTGGGGCAACGCACGTATCGTAGAACCACATTGAGCGCGGCTATGAGCAAGTTCAGGCCTGCGAGGCTGCCCGCGCGCGGCTGTGGTGGCGACGCGCCTTGGCGCGGTTGCCGCAGGTGCGCATCTCGCACCATTGCCGGGTGGCGTTCTTGCTGTGGTCGAGGAACAGCCAGCCACAGGTCCCGTCGTCGCCCGGGCATTCCCGGATCCGCGCGAACGGTCCGGCTACTAGCAGGTCGGCGGCGGACCGGGCCACCGGCCAGAGCAAGCGGCCGAGCGCAGATTGGGCGTGTTCCCACTCCCAGGTGAAGCCCTTGGCCGACCAGCTGATCTGGATGTGGGTCATGGCTTCGCGCAGTTCGCCGTGCAGGACGGCGAGGTCATCGCCAGCCGGCGGCTGGCCGGCGGTGGCCTGGGCGAGTACCCGGTACAAGGCCTCGCGCAGCGTGATCGCCTGGTGCGTCACCCGCCGGGCCTGGCCGGGGTCGGCTGCGGCCGCGTTGAGCAGGCGCTCTCCCTCAATGGCGCTGATCGTCCCGGCGTGGCGGCTCCAGGCAAGCAAAGCGGGATAGCTGCCGAGGTACTCACGCCGACCGGGCGCGTGCCGCGGGTCAACGGTGTTCACGAAGTCCAGGGCGAGCGCGCCCCCGATCAGCCTCGGCATCTCCGTCACTGGCTCGCCTGCTCCATTCGGCCCTGATAACCCTCAACACGATATTAGAAGGTTACACCGGTGACCTATGGGTAGCCGTAACCACCGAAATACGTTTCGGCGGTAAGGAGCGCATCGTGGACCAGGAACCGAGCCAGCAAGTCACCCCCGGGCCACCAACGGCGCCCGTGACGAGACGCTTCGGCGCGTCGGCGGCCGGGACGGCGGCCGGAGTCACGGCCGGCCTGGTATGGGGACTGGCGTTCCTGCTGCCCGTCCTGCTCGGCGGCTGGAACCCGGTGATCGTGACGATCGGCCGTTACCTTGCCTACGGCCTGCTTTCGGCAGTCCTGTTCGCCCTGGGCGGCAGCGCAGTGCGGCAGGCGGCGCGGCACTGGCGCATCGCCCTGGCCTTCGCCGCCGCGGGTAACGTCGGCTACTACCTGCTGCTGGTGATCGGAATCCACACCGCCGGCGCGCCGCTGACCGACATGGTGATCGGCGCCATCCCCGTAGTGGTCGCGATCGTCGGCAACTGGCTGTCGCCCGCCTACTCATGGCGGCGGCTGGCGCTGCCGCTTGCCCTGGTCACATCAGGGCTGGCCCTGGTCAGCGTGCTGGAGATCTCCGGTGTCCACGCCTACCTGCCCGGTCCGGCCGGCCAGAAGGCTGCCGGGCTCATCGCGGCCTGCGGTGCCGTCATTCTCTGGACCTGGTACGCACTGGCCAACGCCCGGTTCCTCGCCCGGCACCCTGACATCTCATCAGCACACTGGACCACTACCGTGGGCGTCGCGACCGGTGCCGTTACCCTGGCCGGGCTGCCGATAGCCGCCACCACCGGCGATCTCACCACCCCGGCCGCCGGGAACGCCGGAACCGGGAAACTGATCGCAGCAGCCGTCATCCTCGGCGTCGTCGTCTCCTGGGCCGGCACCTGGCTGTGGAACCTCGCCTCCAGCCGACTCTCCCCCACGCTCGCCGGGCAGCTCGTCAACGTCGAGACAATAGCCGGCTTCGCCTACGTCTACGCCGCCAGGCAGCAATGGCCCCCCGCAGGGCAGCTCACCGGACTAGCCCTCGTGATCATCGGTATAACCCTCACCATCCGGCGCCAGCAGCCCCCTAGCCACACCTACAGCCCGGGCACTCGCCACCGGGCTGCCGCCAGCACGCACGCCAACTCGCCACGCAGCAGTTAACCACGCCCAGAGCCGGATAATCTGGTGGTGCCATGGGTGCCGGGGCGCGGGCCGGCCGATAATGGGCTGGTGCCTGGTTTGCTGAGGGAAGGCCGGGTCACGGCCAACGGGCTGCGGTTCGCTTACCTCGAGGGGGGCAGCGGGCCGCTGGTCGTGTTGCTGCACGGCTGGCCGGACACGCCGCATACATGGGACCACCAGCTGGCTGCCCTGGCCGGGGCTGGGTTCCGGGTGGCAGCACCGTGGCTGCGCGGCTACCCGCCCACCGAGATCCCGCGGTCAGGCTACTTCGATATCGGCACGCTGGCGGTGGATGTCCGCGAGCTGATCCGGGTGCTCGGCGGCGGCGATCCATGCCTGCTCGTCGGTCAGGACTGGGGCGCGTCGATCGGCTACCAGGTGCTCGCCGCCTTCCCTGAGGTCGTGCGGAGCGCCGTGGTGATGGCCGTGCCGCATCCGGCCGCGACTCAGGAGTCAATGCTGCGCGCCGAGCATGTTCACCGGTCCTTCCACTGGTTCTTCTTCCAGCTCCCGCAACTGCCGGAGCGGGCGTTGAGCGCCGACAACTACGCGTTCGTGGACTGGCTATGGGACTACTGGACCGCGCCCGGCTTCACCGATGAGGAGCACCTGGCCGAGGTGAAGCGCATGCTGGCCGTACCCGGTGCGCTGGAGGCGACACTGGGCTACTACCGGGCCATGTTCGACCCGGCCAGAGCGGACCCAGACCTAGCGGAGGTGCGGCAGGCGGCGGGTCGGCCGATCGTGGTGCCAACCCTCGCCCTGTGCGGCGCCGAGGACAAGCGGGCCGAGGTGATGCAAGGCCAGGCCCGGCATTTTGCCGGCTCGTACCAGTTCGAGCTCGTGCCGAACAGCAGTCACTTCCTGCAGCGCGAGCAGCCGCAGGCGGTCACAAAGCTTGTCCTCGACTGGTTCGCCCGGCAGTAGCCGGTACCGTCACGCCGAAATGATCGTTATTGGTTGACAGCGCCAGAACTGGCACATCTGCGCACCGACGCGGCCTGCTGCAGTCCGAACGATAGGCACAAAGACTCGATCTGCACAGTGCGCCAGGAGCACTCGGAAAGTAGTCATCTACCTTGACATTTGCGCCCCGAGCGCGACTCGAACGCGCGACCTACTGCTTAGGAGGTCGTTTCGGGCCCACTCCCCCACCTGCGACTGTCCAGATCAGGCCACGCGTCGTTGGTCTCTCATTGCCTGTGGATGACCGCCGCGGCGGACACGTTCTGGCACGGATCTGGCACGGCCGCGCCGGTAGTGCCGGACGGCTCTCAATGCGGACTACCGGCAGCTTGGTCCATAAGGGTCATGCACGCAGGTACGCGGCCTGCCGATCTCGGCTGCGGTCATCAGTCGGCGGACCCTATTCAGGAGAGGCTGCGCGACCAGCCCAGCCCGGGCTAGCGATGAGCCCAAGAGTGACAACGAACAGACCGACAAGTGATCAAGGATACTGCCAGGTTGGATGCTCGCACTCTGCTGATCACTAAGATCACCGCGACTGCAATGCCAGCGGTAACGCGCGACCATCATGAGGGTCGCTACAATACAGCCATGCCGCCTGAAGCCGTTGTAGGATTTTGGAGTTATGCCCGCGATGACGACAGATTGGATGGTGGTGCAGTTCTAAAGCTCGCCAGCTTACTCGTGGACGAATATGAGCTTCTCTCTGGCGAGTCTCTGGAGCTTTTTCGGGACCAGACGAGTATCTCCTGGGGAGATAAATGGCGAGAGCGTATTGATGCCGCTTTATCTCAGACTACTTTTCTGATACCGATCGTTACGCCACGATACTTCACACGGGCTGAATGTCGCAGGGAACTTCTTGAGTTTGCGGGTAAAGCGAAGAGCCTCGGGGTAGAGGAGCTCCTCCTTCCTATACTGTATGTTGACGTGGAGGGTTTCGGCACGGATAGCCAAGACGAAGCGGTTGCTCTTGTTGCTGCCACTCAGTATCAAGATTGGCGTCACAACCGACTTCTTGATCCGCAATCACGAGAGTACAGGACTGCCGTTAATGCCCTTGCCCGGCGACTTTTGGAGATTGCCAAGGATGTCGCGCAGAAGCAATTCGCGCGAGAAGTCTCTGCCGACTCGGAAAGCGAAGACACACAGGGGATGGTGGAAGTCATAGAGGCAATAACAAGTATCCTTCCAGAGTGGCTGGATGTGGTACAGGGTGAGCAAATAAATGACGCTCATATGGATGTGACGATTCACCGGCTGCTTCGCCCTGTCTATAAGCTGAAGGAGTCGCATGCGCCCGCGTCGGCCGTCCTGGCAGCACAAACGCGGTTTGCCCGCGAAATGCTGCCTCTCGCGGAGCGCGCTCAAAAAGACGCCCGGATCTATCTGGCCCGAAGTATTCAGCTTGATCCCCTAATGACTGCTCTGGCAAGACTGGTGGCACAACATCCGGACAGCGTTGAATTGGTTGAGCCGATCAAACAGGCCATCGATCAAGCGATTACAGTCATCAACAAGGCCGAACAGGCTAAGGCTGAACCCGGTTATCACACTATTGCGTCTCATTTCGAAGAGATGAAGCATCTCGGCCGTATATTCCAAAAATGTTTTGCCATCTTCATCGATGCGGGCCGCGCCTCGAGGGAGGGGAACGAGATTGTAAAACGCTGGGACGCGGAACTAGGAACAGCCACAGTGGCGAGTGGTCCGGCTGAAACGAGTTGAGTCCGTATTCTTCGATCTCATGCCAGCAGTGGCGTAACTGTCGCCAATATTCCTCCGTCTTCCCCGCAGGCGCGAACCCTTTGTGAGTGGTCGCCGGTCAAGGGGTCTGCCCGGAGGGACGGCCCGAAAGGTTGCTCTCGACGCGTCATCCCCCAGCTTTGAAGCTGTGGCGTGACGCCATGCGAAAGATAGAGGACCAGCCGTGAGAGTCGTCGGTCTGCCCCGAGCGCGACTCGAACGCGCGACTACTGCTTAGGAGGTCGTTTCAAATCATTCGCCCACCAGCGACTGGCGAGGTCAGGAGGCGTCTCGTTGGCCTCTCAGTGCACGTGAACGACCACCATAACGGGCCGGTTCTGGCACGATCTGCGCCCGGCAGTCCGCTTCACGCGAACACGATCTACCAGCATCTTGGTCACCAGCGGAGGCATGCACTCGGAGTGGTGTCCGAGTCACGCCTGTTAACTATACGTAATCATTCAATCACGTATAGCCTTCAGTCATGACGCCGCCACCACCAGACGCACCTTTGCCACCCGGCCCCGGGCCCTCCCCGAGCTGGCAGCCACCACCCGGCTACCGACCCCAAATGCCGCGATCACGGAGGTCGCGCAAGCCGGGATCGACGACCTGGTGGCAGAGGTGCTGGGAGGCCAGGACAAGAGAGGTACACAGCCGACAAGCTCACCGCAGCACGCCGATTCCACCAGCCTGGCAGCCGCAACAGTTACCGGGATATCAGCTGCCACATGCGGGAATGATGCCGCCAGGTCAGCTGAAGCCACCACGCCGGAAGCTCGGATGTATCGGCTGGTTCGGCATAGGTGTCGCAGGGCTGATGGCTCTCATTGTGATCACCTCGCTCACCGGCAACAGCAACAATGACAGTACTGGGGGCGGGTCTTCACAGGCATCATCAGGAAGTGGCGGATCTGAGACGGCGCAGGTTGCCAGCGGCAGCGAGGTCGCACGTGATGGTGACTTCGCTTTTCAGGTCAAGGCAATCGCGTGCGGTCAGGCGGAAGCACAGGCCGTATATACCGATCCAGATATCACTGGCACGCTACCTCCGGGCACCCAAGAATGCATCATTAAATTACGGGTTACTGATGATAAGAGCGTAGCACAGGCATTTTTCGACTCTAATCAGTATGCTTACGATGCTAAGGGGCAGCAGTTCAGCGCCGACAATAACGGCATGTATCTGACAGGCGATAAGGACGACACTCAACTCAATCCTGGAGTTTCGATCACAGCATTGGTGCCGTTCAATATCCCATCCGGCGACAGCATTACCCGACTACAGCTACATGATTCCGAGTTCTCTGGCGGCGTCACCGTCAACCTGTAGCTCCAAACTGGAGGCCAACATCTCCGCGTTCCCGGTTCATGCCTGGTCCGCAGGCAAAGCCGACGCCGAACCATCAGCTTGGGAATGAGTTCAGGGCGCGCTGGCCAGCCCTACCCGGGCGTCTCACTTCCGGAAGGGAAATCAAATGAGGAAGTCGACCGCTTGCATGCTCGCCGGTATCGCGGCTATAACCATGGGAATTACCGCTTGCGCCAGCAGCGGCAGCACAACCACCACGACGCCCGCCACCCCGGCAGCCCCTATCCCTACGTCGTATATGGACAAGAACGGCTTCCCATGTGCCCCTGCTCAAGCCAGCGGCGGATACTGCCCTGAGGATCCGGCCTGGAGCGTATAGCCAGCCCTCGTCTGCTACTTCTTCAACTGTCGCTGCGAGCTCCGCCCGCCTCCGCCGCGGACGCATCGTGTGCAAGCCCGCAGCGCCCCTCCGGCCCCGGCGCCATCGTCCTCGACAACTGCGCCTGCTGCCGCACCATCGACGTCATCGGGCTGCTATCCGCTAAGTGACGAGAACACTTGCTACGAGCCCGGCGAATACTGTCGTGACAGCGACCACGGGGCATCCGGGGTGGCCGGTGATGGCGAGAGCATAATCTGCGAGGACAATGACGGCTGGCGCTGGGAGCCAGCCTGATAGGCCGATTTCTTCCTTATCAGCCCTTCTCGCATCGGGCGCTGGCCTGCTCGTGCCCAAGTCAAGGGCCGTTCAGGCTGCCCGTAAGTGACCCCCGGCAACTGCGGTTTCCGCTCGTTCTGGCACGCATGTGGCACGCCGTCTGCGCGGCAGCCGACTGTCCGACCTTCTACCGGGAACCATCTGACAGCTGAAGCGGGCGCGACTCTGCGTGAGCTGATGGAACGAATGGGCCACAGCACCACCCGCGCCGCTCTGATCTATCTCCACGCCACCGATGAGCGTCAGCGGGCGGTGGCGGATGCCGTGGATGCGGCGGCCCGTACAGCGCTAGGCAGGGCCAAAACAGGCCGGAATCGCGGAGCATCTGGCACGGATCTGGCACGACGGGGCAAGGGAGCCGTTTAGATGATCGCCCCACGGAGCTGCGATCTGCGACCTGAGCTGGGATTTCTGCGTGGCGCCCCGAGCGCGACTCGAACGCGCGACCTACTGCTTAGGAGATCGTGTGCCCGGCGGTCCTGACCTGCCCTAACGCAGATCAGGCCGCATGTGACGTGCCCGTGAGCGACTGTGAATTCACCGCTGATCACCGTCTGATCGGGCATGCCACGGGCACGATGACCTTGCCCAGATGAACGTTCATGGCCGTCTACTTGGCCGAACCACACGGAGCGATCAGAGCTGCCCTGCGCGCTTACTCTTCCCCGTCCTCCTCGTAGCTGCCCGGCCTTAACCGCGGGCCGCCGTCTCTAGGCGCGCGAAGCGACCCCGGCCAGCGGGCTTGGCCTTGACTCGGCGGCATCGGCCAAGATCATCGAGCGGAGAGGGAGACGAACCTCCAGCTTGGAAGCCTACGTCGAGTCCGTCGTTACGGATGGTCCTCAGGCGATATACTCTCGGTGATGCTGGAGCCTGGAACACCAGCAGATTGCGCACCTCTTTCGACAGGACATGACGTGATGCATGTTGGCCTTGGCGGGCATTCGCCAGGTGCCGAGGATGACCCGTTTGTGATCCTGGCGCCGCGCTAGACTAGATTTTCCCGCCAGGACCGATCAATAAGGACCGCCGCGAAGACCTTTAGCTGTGGTCCTTGCTCCAAGCCCTTGCCGCTACAGGTGCAGCATGTCATCCGCTCGGCGTGCGCCAAGGCGAAGACCCTCCAGACCGGTATCTAATTCACGGCAGCCGGACCTGGGGAACGGAGTTGACCGAGCTAACGGTGCAGGACGTCCGCCAAGACCTTTCCCCCGTGCGGCGGTTCGGAAGAGCACTCCAGGAACGAATGCGTGAGCGCGCCTCCGAATTTCCAGATCTGCAAGGCCGGATAGTAACTCTGTCCAAGCTGCCTGCTCCACCGATGCCTAGGGAGCATGAGCAGCTGCTCAACAACCTTGAAGCAGCCCTAGCCGAAGACAAAGGCTTCGTAGGCGAAGACCTAGATCTGAGCCAAGGACCTCCGGCACAGCTGGGTACGCGAGGAATCTATGGCGATCACGGACCATTCAACGTAATCGTAAATCCTGGTGTCGACGGCAGCACTGAAATTGTGATCTCCGCCACTAGCCAGTCACAGGTCTATTTGTCCGAGGCCGTCGCCGCACTGGAAAGCCGCATTGATGCCAAAGACAAGGAATGTAACGAAGTACTTGTCATCACCTGCGGCCTCGTCGACGGATACGGTTATACGTGCCCGGCCGATCAGGTGATTTTTCAGCTACTTCACGAGGCCCTGCAAACGGGGACTACCTCCTACCTAAAAAGCCGACACACATCCGAGGAATCTTGATCCATCTTTGGAACACGCCATTCCTAGCGCATTGGGAAGCTGGAGACGACTTGCCATGGGCTCCGCTTTCTGCCTAATGCCATGAGGGTCAAGTAGCCACCGATGATTAGCTGCATGCACGTTGCGATACGACGTGATAGGGGGAGGCTTCGGTCCAGATCCTGGGGTGACTGCTGGCTAGCGATTCTGCTCGGCCGCGCTGACTTGCAAGGAAACTGGAGCGGGTGACGAGAATCGAACTCGCACTATCAGCTTGGGAAGAGCAGCAGTCACGGCCGCTAGCGGCGCTGATCTGCCGGTACAGGTGTCCGCTCATGACCGTGGCTGCCCCTCCTCACCCTGGCTAGTGGCCCGCTAATGGCCCGGCGATCTTCGGCGACTCGTCCCGATCCTGCCTGGTTACGCGGGTCACCCGGTGGCAAGCCGACCCGGACCGCAGGGAGCGCCAGCGACTGAGGACTGGAAGCGGTGCGGCAGTTCCTGATCGCCGCATAGGACGACAACCGCTTCCAGCAGTGTTCTGTGGTGGCGACATCTAATCCGTGCCAAGGTACGTGTGGACCCCCGGCACCTGCGTTCAGCTTTCCCTCGGAGATTCTCGTGGCTGTCCCTGATTTTCAGTCCTTGATGCGTCCCTGTCTGGCAGCTCATCAGGACGGCGAGCCGCATACGTGGGCCAACTGCGCGATCGCCTCGCTGAGTTGATGCACGTCACCGCTGAAGACCGGGCCGTCTACTTGAGTGGATCGCAGCCTCTGTTCACTAACCGTGTTGCCTGGGCAGTGACCCATCTGGCTCAGGCCGGGCTGCTGGACCGTCCGGCGCGCGGAGTAACACAGATCACGGCCAGGGGCCACGAGGTCTTACAGCAGTGCTCAGACCGAGTGACGACATGAAAGTCCTGCGCCAGTTCCCTGAGTACGAAGAGTTTACAGTACCCGGACCAGGCAGCGCAAAGGCCAGCCGGAGCCCGCCGCTGACACGGCCAGCGCTCCGGTGCAAGACGAGATGGCGCCGCGCGAGGCCATCGAGAAGAGGTGATCGACTCGGCGCACTCAGCCGTAGCCGCAGATCTGCTCGCCCGCGTCCTGAAGCAACCTCCGGTCTTCCTGGAGCCGGTTTCGTTGCTCAGGCTGCTGGTGAGGATCGGCTTCGGCGGCCTGGAATCCCCCGCTCAGCACCTCGGCGGTCCCGGCGATGCGGGCCTGGACGGGCTGATCCGCCTCGATCATCTAGGCTTGGATGTCGTCTATGTGCAGGCCAAGCGTTACACCGACCACCACGTTGGACGACCCGACATCCAGGCGTTCGTCGGAGCGCTCCACGGCGCCCAAGCCAGCCGCGGGATCTTCATCACCACATCCCGCTTCACTTCCCAGGCCGTTGACTACGCCGATCGCGTGAACGCCCGCCTGGTGCTCATCGACGGACCCGAACTTGCCGCGCTCATGATCGAGCATGACTGCAGCATCATCATCGAACAGTCCTTCGTGCTCAAACGGGTAGATGAAAACTTCTTCGAGGAGCCATAGCCATATCGCAAGGCCCAGCGCCGATGGTTTTACAGACGATCGCTGCTCCGGCCCACGGATTGCCTCCGATCAGTACAGATTCGGTAGTGTGCACCGCGAGAACGTCCTTTCATCCGACGTATATCCCGCGTCGTAAGACCTCGTGGCGCACCACCGGGACCAGACAACCTATCCGCCTCGGCAGCGATCTGAGCGGATATGCGTGGCCCGGCGTGCGGCGGGCGGGCCTCGGAGAGGCAGAGCCCGGCGCTGACGCCGGGCCAGCGGCGCCGCAGGCGCCGCCTTGATCCAGTATGGCTTAATTCGGCAGTGGCCGTGCTCGGAGAGCGAGAGCTAGCGGGGCGAGGCTGGTGATGATGGCGCCCGCGTCGGCGTCGGCGAGGGTTTCGGCTTTGCCGGGTTTGTTGGCGTAGCCGATGCTGTGGGTTCCGGCCTGGCGGGCAGCGTCGATGTCGGTGATCTGGTCGCCGACCAGGGTGCAGGCGCTGGTTCGGCGTCGCTGGCGGTGATGGCCTGGCGCAGGAAGTACGGGTAGGGCTTGAGCAGGTCGGGGTCGGGCTGGTGCGGGCGAAGACGGAGCCGATCGGGCCGTCGAGCGCGTGGCGGATGAGGTAGGCGCGGACGGCTGGTCGGAGTTGTTGCTGACGACGGTCAGGGTGCGGCCGGATTCACGGCAGGCGGTGACGACGGCGTGGACGCCGGGAGTGGGCTCGGCGGTTGGGACCGCGGCGACTTCGAGATCGGTCATGGCGGCTTCGACGTCGGCGGCCAGGTCCGGGCTGATGCTGGCCGCGTAAATGAACACGTCGAACGGGTCGGATCGTGGCCTCGATGTCGGCGGGCAGAGTGATGCCATGACCGGTGATGAGGTCGCGGAGGCTGGCAGCGACGGTCGCGGACTCGAGCCCGGCGAAGATGGAGCAGATGGGGCCGTCGAAGTCGAGGAACAGGTGCCGGGTACGGTGATGATCTCGCCGAGGCGTCGTCTTGGGGGCTGGTCATCCGGCGGGCTCGTAGCTCATGGTCTGCCACATAGCGTCGAACCAGTTCCGGGCCTGCTCGATCCAGGGCCCGTCGGCGGGCTGGCCGCTGTCGGCGGCATGGCGGAACACCAGGGCGTCTTTGCCCATCAGGTCGTACATGGCCAGGGGGCCGCGGGGAGTTGGACGTTGTGGCGGGCGATCGGGTAGAAGCCGAAGAACGCTTCCTCGTTGTTGAGGATGTAGAGCTTGAACAGCGGCACGCAGGGGTGCACGCGGATCTCGGTGGTGGCGTTCTCGATCAGGCCGAGGTCGGTGAGCCCTTGCACGGTGTCGATGATCGCACGGGCGTGCCGCGCGGTGAGCTGGTGGGCGCGTTCCCGGAAGGCCGGTTCGTCGGCGTGGTCGTCGGCGCGGCACGGCAGGACCATCGGCCGGGCGGTGTCGGGCAGCAGCAGCCGGATGGCCAGGGACCGCGGCTTGGCGTGGCCGACGCGGATCTTGTCCAGCGGTTCCTGGATAACGCCGTGCAGGGTCTCGCCGGAGAATCCGGCGAAGTCGATCGTGACGTGCTCGGCCGGTGAACGCGCGCTCGATGAAGGGACGGATGCCAATCGAGGGCGTGGCGGCGTCCTGGCCGGGATCGGCGACGTGGCTTGCTGGTCCTGGCGGCTGGTCTGGCCGTGAACGCTTGCGGCGGGCAGGGGGCGAAGAGCTGTTCGGCGGTCCAGCCGGGGAACATCTCTTCGAGCACGCGGCAGTGATCGGGGTAGGGCAGGCTGCGGACCGCGCCGGATAGCCAGCGGTGCAGTTGCGCGCGGCTGGGGAAGCGCCCGGCCAGGTCGTCATCGATCCGCTTCGCGGCCTTGTCGTACTGGGTGCAGAACGTGGCGTACTGGTGCCAGTGGTGCTGGCGCAGTAAGGCTTTCAGCAAGATCGGGGGTTGCGGCATGTGCTCTCCCGGGCGCGCTGCGTGCGTGACCCCAGGATAGCCGTCCGGTGTGACCGATATGCGTCATGGCGAGACACCATGAGACATCGCATGCGCGTCATGGCGAGACATCGCGATGCATCACGCGACGTGACGTCGAAGATGCGTATAGCGATGCAACGCGTCTCCTGGCCAGCATCGGATCATGACCAGGCGGCCTGCCTGGTCGGCAGGCCGGGCAGGTGCGGGAGCGCTGATAGTGATGGTGACGGGCACGGACGCGTGCGGCTGGTGCGGCGGGCGCGGATGGAAGTTCCTCAGCTTGCGGCGTGACCCGGAGAACGCTGGTGACTCCGGGGAGCGGGCCCGACTGCGGCGGCCCCGTGTGGACTGTGTTGGCTGCGGCGGCACGGGGTCGGCGCGGGCTGCGGGTGACGGGTCGTGAGGATCGTCTACGACTGGGCTATCGCCACCGAGGCCCCCGCGGGGGCAGGAATCGGCGGCGATGGGCGTGAGCGACCAGAAGCAGCGGGCGCGAGAGCGGATGCTGATGGCGCTGGGCGCGGTTCCGGCGGGCGTCACGGCCCGCGGGTGGGTCATCTACTCGCTGTATACCCCGAGCGCGGGCAGGTACCTGCGGTACGGATTCGCCGTGCATGCCGAGCGGGACGCCAGCGGCGCGGTGCAGGTGAGAGATGTCCCCGGAATTGACTGATCAGGTACCGCGCGGCCGGGCAGGGACCGGTGCCGGGTCCGGGCCCGGGGAGGTCACGGGGCTTCGTGCGGCGTTTCCCCGGTGGAACGTCTGGCGCAGCGACGCAGGCTGCTTGTGGGCCACCCGCTACGATCCGCTGCCCCCGTCGCGCTGGCCGCAGGGCTATGCCCTCACGGTGGCCGCCGACGACGCCCGCGCTTTGCGCGAGGCGATCAGCCGGCAGCCCGGCCAGGACGAGGACCACACACCGGCAGGCGCGTGCTGCCTGAGCGGCGAGCGATAGGAGCCTGACGTCATCAATGAACCAGCGACCCCCTGTCGGCGGCGCCCGGCCGGCAGCGGAGAGATGGCGCCTGCCGCTGATCGACGCGATCGACATCGCTCGACGTGCCGCCGGGTGAGAACTGCCCGGCCGGGTCACGCTCGTGCGCCGCTATCTCGGCGCCGCGCTGGACGCGCCGCACGGCAGCAGCCGCGCCAGGTGCAAGGTTTTGGGCCATCCTGCCCTACCTGATCGACCGTGACCTGAGCATGGATGACCCGTGAGCTACCCGGCGGCCGGGGGCAGGGCCGGTGCTATGATGAGGCTGACGCTTGTCATGACGTGACAGCCTGTGGTATTCCGTTGTAACCTGACTTGACAAGTCAGCAGCCAGAGGCGAACGGACACGATGGCATACGACTACGCGCCGCCGAAGTACGCGCAGGTGGTCGAGGAGATCAAGCGGCGGATCGAGAACGGCGAGCTACCCGCCGGGGTCGCTGCTGCCCTCCGAGCATCAGCTCGTGGCGAGTTCGGGGTGTCGCGGCCGACGATCGTCAAGGCGCTGTCCGACGCTGCGGCAGGACGGGTGGATCGACACCCAGCAGGGCAAGGGCAGCTTCGTGCGCGGCCGCCCCGCCCTGGCCGATGCCGAGCGGACCCGGCCCGCCCATGAGGTGCTGGAACTGCCCGAGGCCGAGCTGTCCGGGGAGCTGGTCCAGGCCGGGGTGAAGCTCGCCCCGCCGCACGTGACGGCGCTGCTCGGCCTGGAGCCGGGTGCCCGGGCGTTCGTGCGGCAGCGGCTGCTGACTGAGGAGGGCGAGCCGGTCGAGCTGGCGTCGGCGTGGCTGCCGCTGGAACTGGCGGCGGGCACCGACCTGGCCTCGCCCGACCTGCTGGGCGAGAGCATCCGCCACCACCTGCAGGCCCGCAAGAAGATCCGCCTCGACCACGCGGTCGAGCAGATCACCGCCCGCCACCCGACCGGCGAGGAGGCGGCGCTGCTGCGGCGTCGCGCCGGACGCCCCGGTGCTCAGCGTGATCGTGACCGCCTACGACGCGCCGGCCCGGCCATCCAGGTCAGCGACCTGGTGCTGCCCGGCCAGCGGCACGAGCTGCGGGACGCCTACCCCTTCACCTAGACCATCCAGTCCTGTCAGGTGTCTCGATTCTGAACTACTTGACAAGTCAGGTTGCGACGTAATTGTGCTTAGTGTCTTGATAAGTCATGTTGGTGCCGTAAGGCAGACAGGAGAAGTCAGATGGCATTGCAGGGTCCGATCCCGGTCGAGTTCGCCGCCGTGTTCCCGCACGGGGTGTTCGCGGCCGGGGGCTTCGAGCCGGTGCGGGACTTCGACGCGTCGAAGGCGGGGACCGGTTCGTCCAGTCCAAGGACAAGCCGACCGGGCTGCCGCTGTGGGCGGTCGAGGTGATCGACGCCGACCCGGAGGCGCGGGACAAGACGGCCAAGGTGAAGGTGGCGGCGGCCGATCAGCCGGTGCTGCCCGCGGCCCCGGCCGGGCTGCCGTTCGTGCCGGTGGAGTTCGCCGGGCTGACGGTCACCCCGTATGTGAACCAGGCCGGGCGGCTGGCCTACTCGCTCAAGGCCACCGGGGTCCGCGCGCCGGGCCGTGGCGGGCGCGCGGCGCGAGGGCAGGAGGCGGCGGCGTGAGCGGCATGAGGGCTACACGTACACGACGATCAGCGCGCGCCCGGCGAGCCGACCGGATCGGGTGCTCGTTCTACCTCGACGAGTCGACGCTCCGATCGTGCGTCGGCCAGCGCGGGACCGGCCAGCGTCGTGCATCTCGCATCGGCGAGCGGCCAGGAGGACATGCGCCGTCCCGCGCGGTCACCGGTCAGCCCGAAGACGCGCAGCTGGCGCGCACGGCTGCCGGCCGAGAGCGAGCGGCTACGCCGCCGAAGTCGAGCGGCCAGCGCGCCACACAGCGGCCCGGCCCGCGGCAACCGCGGCGGCCTGATCAGCAGGCGGGACGGCCGGGAGTTCGCACTCCCGGCCGTCCCCGGTTCTCTCCCCACATCCAAGGCAAGGAAGAGGTGTCCGATCGTATGCGCGGAAACGTTCCCGGGCGAGCAGCTCGCCCAGGTCGACAACCCCGACCCGTTCGCCCCGCCGGTCTGGCGCTCCCCGGTCCACCGCACCCCCGAGCCGCTGATCTGGCTCGTCCAGCTCGTCCGCCTGATCGGGCGGGTCATCTGGTTCCTGTCGCCACCCGCTGCTGGATGCGTGGCGGCGGTGCTGGTGCTGGTCTGGCTGCACGCGGGCTGGCCCGGCGTGGCTGGCCTGGCGGCTGACCGTCGCGGCGCTGGTGGTGCTGCGGCTGGCCTGGCCGCACTGGTTCGCCCGGCTCGTCACCGGCCCGGCGCGGTGCCGGTGGCGGTGGTGGTACTACCGGCGGCGCTGGCAGCCGTGCTCACCATCGCCGGGCTCGCCCCCGCCTACCGGGGCCGCTCGTCGTCCCGGTCCTCGGCAAGGTCAGGCAGGTGCGTGCACCGACCGGGTACGGTCCGGCTGGTGTCCGGCCAGTCCCCGGCCGACTTCGCCGACAAGGCCGAGACCTGGCGCACGGGTTCGGCGCGCTGCTGTGCCGGGTCCGCACGCCACGCCCGGGCACGGTGGTCCTCGAGCTGGTCCGCCGCGACGCCCTGGCCGAGCCGATAACCGCCCTGCCGATCCCGGCGGAGCCGGACCTGCGGGCGCTGCCGGTGGGCCGGTGCGAGGACGGGTCGGTGTTCACGATCCGGCTGCACGGGACGCACCTGCTGATCGCGGGCGCGACCGGCGCGGGCAAGGGCTCCTACCTGTGGGGCCTGGTGCGGGCGCATGCTGCCGCTGATGGCCGCCGGGCTGGTCCAGGTGTGGGCGTGTGACCCGAAGCTGATGGAGCTGGCCTTCGGCCGGGCGCTGTTCGACCGCTACGGCCGGTACGCCGCCGACCCGGCCGACATCGCCGACCTGCTCGAAGCAGCGGTCGCCGACATGCAGGCGCGGGCCGCCCGGTTCGCGGGCAAGCAGCGCGACCACACCCCGACCACCGAGTACCCGTTCGTGGTGGTCCTGGTGGACGAGATCGCGTTCCTGACCGCCTACCAGGCCGACCGCAAACTCAAAGACCGCACCCTCGCCGCCCTGGCCACCCTCACCACCCAGGGCCGCGCGGTCGGCTACTGCGTGGTCGCCGCGCTGCAAGACCCGCGCAAGGAAGTCCTGAACATCCGTAACCTGTTCCCCGACAAGATCGCGCTGCGGCTGGACGAGCCGTCCCAGGTGGACATGGTGCTCGGCGACGGCGCCCGCGACCGCGGCGCGCTGCTGCGACGAGATCTCCACCGACCCCGCCACCGGCGCGGGCGTCGGGTTCGTCCGGCTGGAAGCCAGCCCCGACCCGGTACGGGTCCGCGCCGCGTTCGTCTCCGACGACGACATCCGCGCCATGGCCGCCTACACCACGCCGCTGCTGGCGATCGCCGGGCGGCGAGGCCGCATGATCACCGGACTGGCTGGCGCACCGACGAGCCCTGCCCCGACTGCGGCGGCCCCCTGCTCGACATCAGCACCGATGACCGGCTCCTGATCCTGGCCTGCCCCGGCTGCGGCTACCGCGCCACGCTGGCGACGCCACCGACCCCGACCCGGACCGCCGACCCCGGCGGGACTGGAGGCTGAATGACCCCACGCCAGACCACCCGGGCCGCAGCGGCTGGCCATGCCGCTGGCCCGCGATGTCGTCCGCGACCTGGCCGTCGAGCACGGCGCCTGCATCCGGCCCGTCCAGCTCCGCCGCACCGACATCGCACACCGGCCAGGTCGAACAGGTGCTCGTCCCGTGCGGGCACACCCTCGCCACCGTCTGCCCGCCTGCGCCGAACGGGCCAAGACGCTGCGCGCCGCGCAATGCCGCGAAGGCTGGCACCTCGACCACGAACCCGTCATCGAGCCCGACGAGCCCGACGACGACAGCGCATGTGGATCGAACACCGCGCCGACGCCCAGCGAGCGCGACCACGCCGAGCACCGCCGGACAGGACACCGCCGACGCTGACGAGCTGATCGCCGACCTGGACGAGGAGATCACCCGCTCGGCATCCGCGGCAACGTCCTGCCCGACGCGGCCCGCCCGGCGCCACCGGTCCACCCGGCGCCGCCAAGACGCCCCCGACCTGCCCCGGCGCCGTCGCCCCGCGCACGATCGGCAAGACCTACACCGCGCCGGACGGCAAGACCTTCCGCCCGTCATGTTCGTCACCCTGACCTGCCCCAGCTACGGCCGGGTCAGCGCGACGGCACTCCGGCCGACCCGGACAGCTACGACTACCAGCGGGCCGCCCGTGACGCGCTGCACTTCGCCGCGCTGTTCGACCGGTTCATCCAGAACCTGCGCCGGTTCCTCGGCTACGACGTGCAGTATTTCGCCGCCGTCGAACCACAGCGGCGCCTCGCTCCGCACATCCACATCGCGCATGCGCGGCACCGTGTCCCGCGCCGAGCTGCGCCAGGTGCTCGCCGCCACCTACCACCAGGTCTGGTGGCCAGCCACCGACCACGTCCAGCACGACGACGCGCACCTGCCGGTCTGGCACGAGACCACCGGCCGCTACCTCGACCCCGCGACCGGCGAAGTCCTGCCCACCTGGGACGAGGCCCTCGACGCCATCGGCGCCAGACGACGAGCCGCTGCACGTGGCCCGGTTCGGCGACCGGTTCGACGCCCAGGGCGTGCTGGCCGGATCACGCGACGCGGCCCGGTGCATCGGCTACCTCACCAAGTACCTGACCAAGCACGTCGCCGACTGCCACCAGGCCAGCACCGACGCCCAGCAAGCCCACGCCGAGCGGCTCGCCGACGCGCTGCGGTACGAGCCGTGCTCGCCGACCTGCGCGAACTGGCTGCGCTACGGCATCCAGCCCAAAAACCCGCGTGAGGGCCTGCGGCCCGGCCGCTGCAACGGCAAGGCCCATCGCCGCGAGCACCTCGGCTACGCCGGACGCCGCGTCCTGGTCTCCCGCAAATGGTCCGGCAAGACCCTCGCCGACCACCGCGCCGACCGCAAAGCCTGGCTCCTGGCCACCCTCGGCATCCCCGACGACCGACCCGCGCCCGCTACACCTGGGAACCCGTCACCCCCGGCGACCCCGACCACATGCCCCCCGCCCGGCGGCTCCTGCACGTCGTCGCCGAGCGCATCGAATGGCATGCCGCGCTCGACCAAGGCCAGACGCGAGAGCCAGCGGCCAACCGGCCCCGGATCTTTCGGCAACCGGGAGGGCGGCATGACCGGGCAGCGATCGCCCGCCCCCGAACGGCTGCTGACGGTCGCCGAGGCCGCCGAGGTGCTGAGCACCAGCGAGCGGTTCCCGCGGCGGCTCATCGAGCAGCGGCGTATCCGGTTCGTGCGCGTCGGCCGTCATGTCCGCATCCCCGAATCCGCACTGCGCGAGTTCATCGAGGCCGGGCTCGTCGAGCCGGTCACCACCAGGAAAAGGAGAAAGGTCGCATGATGGTAAGAAAGCGACGCTTCGGGCGGGTCCGGCAACTGTCGTCCGGCCGCTGGCAGGCACGGTACGCGGGCCGGACGGTATGACCGTCCAGCGGACGAAACGTTCGCCAGCAAGACCGACGCGGAGATCTGGCTGACGCTCAAGGAGGCCGAGATCCTTAACGGCGACTGGATCAACCCCGACGACGGCAAGGTCGCGTTCGCCGAATACGCGCGGACATGGATCGAGCGAGCGGCCGGGCCTCCGGCCCAAGACAGTCGAGTTGTACCAGCTACCTACTGCGCAGGCACCTGTCTCCCGATTTTCGGCAAAATGCCCATCGCCGACATCCAGGCCAAGCCATGTCCGGCACTGGCGCAAGCAACTTCTCGACGCTGGCGTGAGCGCGGTCACGGTGGCCAAGGCATACCGCCTGCTCAAAGCCGTACTGAACACCGCGTTGGACGACGGGGTGATCCGGCGCAACCCGTGCCGTATCAAGGGCGCCGGCAGGAGAAGTCGCCCGAGCGGCCGACGCTCGACGATCACCCAGGTCTACGCGCTGGCCGAGGCGGTCGACCAGCGTTATCGCGCGCTCGTACTGCTGGCGATGTTCAGCAGCCTGCGGTGGGGCGAGCTGGGCGCGACTGCGGCAGTGCGACATCGACCTGGCGGCCCACACGGTGCGGGTGACCCGGCAGATCGCCGACTGGTCCGCGGCGGCGGTTTCGCGTTCGGGCCGCCCAAGTCCAGAGGCGGGCAAGCGAGTCGTGCCGATTCCCGACGCTGATCGTCCCGGTCATTCGGTGGCACCTGGCATGCTTCGCCGGGCATGGAGACGAAGGGCTCGTGTTCACCAGCCCGACGGGAATGCCGCTCCATCACAGCAACTTCCGGCGGCGGGTCTGGCTGCCAGCGCTCACAGCGGCCGGACTGCCCGCCATCCACTTCCATGATCTGCGGCACACCGGGAACACCCTGGCCGCCAGCGCAGGAGCGAATCTCCGCGAGCTGATGGACCGGATGGGCCACGACAGCGAACGCGCTGCGATGGTCTACCTGCACGGCAGCGATGCGAGCGCCAGCAACAGATCGCGAAGACGCTGAGCGACCTGGCGAAGGATGAGCTGGAAGCGCGGGAGGACGGGGCGCCGGGAAACGATCGGGCACGCAACGGGCACGGAGCCGGAAACGGGCCTCATGAAGATCATCCGCGTAGACCTGAAAACAGCCTCTGACCTGCGGTGTAAGGGGAGCGCCCCGAGCGCGACTCGAACGCGCGACCTACTGCTTAGGAGGCAGTTGCTCTATCCGCTGAGCTATCGGGGCCAACCTGGCCAGGGCGGCAACCTGCTGGCCGGACCCAAGCCTAACCGGTCATCGGCGATCGCGCGGCGGCCGTTGCGCCGCGTGGCGGCCGTTGCGCGGCACTGCGGCGCGTCGCCAGAGTGGACCCGGGCCCGAGGACGGCGCGAACGACGCTAGGGGAGCTCGAACGGAAGCTTGATGCCATCGAGGGCGTGCGGGCAGGGGCAGGCCCGGTCGTCGGGGAGGTCGGCGATCACCCTCATGAGCACGTCCCTGAGCCGGCCGATGTTCTCGGCGAACACCCGGAACACCTCGGCCTGGGTGACGCCTTCGCCCTCCTCGATCCCGGCATCGGTGTCGGTGACCAGGGCGATCGTCGTGTAGCAGAGCGCAAGCTCACGGGCGAGAACGGCCTCGGGCAGGCCGGTCATCCCGACCAGTGTCCAGCCTTGCGCGGCGTACCAGCGCGACTCCGCGCGGGTGGAGAACCGCGGGCCCTCGATGATCACGAGCGTGCCGTCCACCACCGGCTCCCATCCCAGGGACCGGGAGACAGCTATCGCGGTCGACCGGCCGACCGGGCAGTACGGGTCGGCGAACTGGACGTGCACCGCGGTGCCCTCGTCGTAGAACGTCTGCGCGCGGCCCGAGGTCCGGTCCGCGAGCTGGTCCGGCACGGCCAGCGTGCCGGGCCCGTACGTCGTGGTCAGCGAGCCCACGGCGCTGGGCGCGAGCACCTGGCGGACGCCGACCGAGCGCAACGCCCACAGGTTCGCGCGGTACGGGATGCGGTGCGGCGGGTACTGGTGGCCGCGGCCGTGCCGTGGCACGAACGCCACCCAGCGGCCGGCCACCTCGCCGATCGTGAGCGGATCGCTCGGCAGGCCGAACGGGGTCTCGACCACCACCTCCTCGGCGGCGTCGAGGAACTCATACAGCCCGGAGCCGCCGATGACGCCGATGCTGGCCAGATCTCCGGCCACGGCAGGTCAGGCGACCTTCGAGCCCGAGGAGGAGGATGAGGATGAAGAAGAGGACGACGACGATGACGAAGACGAGGAGGAGCTGACCTTCTCCCCGGACTTCTTGTCGCCGCTGCCGGAGGACTTGTCGCCGGACGAGGTCGCGGAGTCGGCCTTCTTGCTGTCCGACGACCCGTTCGACGATGCGGCCGCGGGCTCGGAGCTCTTCTGGCTGGCGCGGCTGTCGGTCCGGTAGAAGCCCGACCCCTTGAAGACGATGCCGACCGGGGAGAAGACCTTGCGCAGCTTGCCGCCGCATGACGGGCACACCGTCAGCGAGTCGTCGGTGAACTTCTGCACCACTTCAAGCCGATCTGCGCAATCGGTGCAGGCGTACTGATACGTCGGCACAGCTCCTCCCTCTGCGGCTAGCACTCGCCGCGTGCAACTGCTAAATGTTAGCAACAGCTAGCGCAGCCTGGTGATTCCTTGACGCGGCTGCGCCGCCATCCGCACCGGCTGGTCGAGCGGGCCGGCCGGAACCTCCTCGAGCAGCTCGTCGTCGTAGATCAGCGCGATCGTGGGAATCGCGGCGCCGACCCGGACCAGCGCGCGGTCATAGGAGCCTCCCCCGCGGCCCAGCCGCATGCCGCCGCGGTCCACCGCCAGCGCCGGCACGATCACCAGGTCGGCGCTGGTTATCGCCGTCACGCCACGCGGCGGCTCGGTCGGCTCGAGGAGCCCGCGCGGTCCCGGGTCCAGCGAATCCGGCCCCTCATACGACGCCCAGTCCAGGTCGTCATCGGCACGCAGCAGCGGCAGCAGTACGTACGTGCCGCGCTTCCAGAGCGCGTAGATCAGGCCTCTGGTGTCGGGCTCGCTGCCCACCGACACATAGGCGGCCACAGTCCCGGCCATCTGAATCTCCGGCAGCGAGAGCACCGCATCACGAAGCAGGCTCGCGGTGGCGCCGCGTTCCGGATGGTCAATGTTGTTACGCTTTGTAAGCAGTTGACGCCGCAGCACCATCTTACGCGACCGCGTGGTGACCTCATCGGGGTCGGTGCGGTCCACTGCGTCCTCCGGGATGCGGTTAGGGTTCTCAGCATGGCCGAAACAACAGCCACTGCCAAGGAAGCGATCACCAAGGCCGTCATTCCCGCCGCGGGCCTGGGAACCCGGTTCCTGCCGGTGACCAAGGCGACGCCCAAGGAGATGCTGCCGGTCGTCGACACCCCGGCGATCCAGTACGTGGTCGAGGAGGCCGTGTCGGCCGGGATGCACGACGTGCTGATGATCACCGGCCGGGGCAAGGGCTCGATCGAGAACTACTTCGACCGCAACCAGGAGCTCGAGGAAGTGCTCGAGGCCAAGGGCGACGAGGACGGGCTCCGGCTGATCCGCGCCTCCAGCGAGCTTGCGGACATGTACTACGTCCGCCAGGGTGCACCCAAGGGCCTAGGCCACGCGGTCCTGTGTGCCGCTGAGCACGTCGGCGACGCGCCGTTCGCCGTGCTGCTGGGCGATGACCTGATCGACCGCCGCGACCCGCTGCTGCAGCGCATGATCGAGGTCAGGCGGCAGTACGGGGGCAGCATCGTCGCGCTGATGGAGGTCGAGCCGGACCAGGTGTCGGCGTACGGGGTCGCGGTGATCAAGCCGACCGAGGAAGAGGACGTCGTCGCCGTCACCGACCTGGTGGAGAAGCCGGCCCCGGAAGACGCGCCGTCCAACTGGATCATTATCGGCCGTTATGTCTGCGATCCGGCGATCTTCGACGTGCTGCGGGATACGCCGCCGGGGCGCGGCGGCGAGATCCAGCTCACCGACGCGCTGCGGACGCTGGCCATGGACGACCGCAGCGCCGCGCGCGACGGCGGCGGCGTGCACGGCGTGCTGTTCCGCGGCCGCCGCTACGACACCGGCAACAAGCTCGACTACCTGCGCACCCAGATCCAGTTCGCCTGCGACCGCCCGGATGTGGCCCCGGAGTTCGTGCCCTGGCTGCGCAGCTACCTGGACAGCCTCGAATGAGCGTGGCCCAGCACACCGGGCAGGCCGCTATGCAGCCGGTGGAGAGCTACCTGGACGAGGTGCTCGCGGCCATCCGGCCGCTGCCGCCGCGCGAGCTCCGGCTGGACGAGGCCGGCGGCGCGGTGCTCGCCGAGGACGTCACCGCGGCGTGGGCGCTGCCTCCGTTCGACAACTCGGGCATGGACGGGTACGCGGTCCTGGCCGCCGACGTCGCTGATGCCACGCCGGAGCGGCCGGTCACTCTGCCGGTGCGCGGCGAGGTCCCGGCCGGCGACACCCGGACCCACCATCTCGGCCAGGGGACCTGCCTGCGGATCATGACCGGCGCGCCGGTGCCGTCCGGCGCGGACGCCATCGTCCCGGTGGAGTGGACCGACGGCGGCAGCGCGCACGTCACGATCAGCCGCGCCCCCGAGCCCGGGAACTCGATCCGGCGGGCCGGCGGCGACGCGGCTGTGGGCGACGTGCTGCTGACGGCGGGAACGCGGGTGGGCCCGGTGCAGATCGGCCTGCTCGCCGCGGCCGGGCGCGGCACCGTCGCCGCCCGCCCCCGCCCGCGGATCACCGTGATGTCGACCGGGGACGAGCTCATCGAGCCCGGCCAGCCGGTCCGGCCCGGCCAGATCTGGGAGTCCAACAGCCGCATGCTGGCCGCGGCCGCGCAGCAGGCCGGCTACCCGGCGCGCCGCCACGCGATCGCCCCGGACGACAAGGCGGCGGTGCTGGCCGCGATCGAGGAGGCGCTGGCCGACACCGACCTGCTGGTCACCACCGGCGGGGTCAGCATGGGCGGCGAGCACGACATCGTCAAGGCGGCCCTGCAGGACCTCGGCACGGTCGCGTTCCGCAAGATCGCGATGCAGCCAGGTATGCCGCAGGGCTTCGGCGTGGTCGGCCCCGCGGGTACCCCGATCTTCACCCTGCCGGGAAACCCGGTCAGCGCGTACGTGTCATTCCAGCTGTTCGTCAGGCCAGCAGCCAGTGCTCTTCAAGATTTCGGGCCTGAACGCCTCGCCGCCACCTCGGCCGAGCTAGCCGGGCCGGTCCGGTCGCCGTCCGGCCGCAGGTCGTACCTCCGCGCGGTGCTGGACTCGGCTGCCGGGACCGTGGCGCCGGTGTCCGGGCAGTCGTCGCACCAGCTGGCGTCGCTGGCCAGGGCCGACGCGCTGATCGTCGTGCCCGAGTCCGTGACCGAGCTGCCCGGGGGCGCGACCGTCGAGGTGCTGATGCTGCCATGACCGGCCAGCCTGGCTCCGGCCCCGCGCTCACGCACATCGACGCCGCGGGGCAGGCGCGCATGGTCGACGTGTCGGCCAAGGAGGTGACCGCCAGGGCCGCCACCGCGTCCGGGCGGGTGCTGCTCTCCCCCGCCGCCGTGGCCGCGCTGCGCGACGGCACCGTGCCCAAGGGCGACGCGCTGGCGGTGGCGCGGATCGCCGGGATCCAGGGCGCTAAACGCACCCCGGACCTGATCCCGCTGTGCCATCCGATCGGGCTGCACTCGGTGGCCGTCGAGCTTTCGGTGCTGGACGACGGGGTCGAGATCACCGCCACAGCGCGGACGGCCGACCGGACCGGCGTGGAGATGGAGGCGCTGACAGCGGTCTCGGTGGCCGCGCTGGCGCTGATCGACATGATCAAGGCGGTCGACCCCGCGGCGGTGATCAGCGACGTGCGGGTCGAGGAGAAGACGGGCGGCAAGACCGGGACCTGGCGGCGGGAACCATGATCAGGGCACTGGCGATCACGGTCTCCAACCGGGCCTCGGCCGGCGTCTACGCCGACCGCTCGGGTCCCGTGCTTGTCGAGCTGCTGCAGGCCGCCGGGTGCGAGGTCGACGGGCCGCAGGTGGTGGCGGACGGCGACCCGGTGGAGAAGGCGCTGCGGGACGGGCTCAAGGCCGGGTACGACGTCATCGTCACGACCGGCGGGACCGGGCTGACGCCGCTCGACCTGACACCCGAAATGACCAGGAAGGTGATCGACCGGGAGGTTCCCGGCATCGCGGATGCGGTCCGCTGGGAGGGCGATGCGGCGGGCGTTCCCGAGGCCGTGCTCTCCCGGGGCGTCGCCGGCCTGGCCGGCCAGACGCTGATCATCAATTTGCCCGGCTCGACCGGCGGTGTCCGCGACGGCATGGCGGTGCTGTCGCGGGTGCTCCCCCACGCCATTGACCAGGCAAGAGGCGGCGATCACCCGCGCCAGGACTGAATCACGAGAGACTGCGCGGGCATATCTCGTGGGTATTGGTTAGTTTGCCTAATGGCGAACTGGACCCTAGCAAGGGAATGATGGTGCCGTGGGACGCATGCGCGGCTGGCCGGCCACACTGACCGAGCCTGACCTTCTCGACCTTCCGGTCGCCCTGCGCCCGGTCCGCGTGAAAGACGCCGCGACCTGGCGCGACACCAGGGTGCGCAACGCGGCCTGGCTCCGGGCCTGGGAGCCAACCAATCCCGAGACACCGCTGTACCGGTCCAGCCTCGGCCCGTACGTCTCGATGGCCCGCACCATGCGCAGGGAGGGGCGGCAGGGGCTGACGATTCCCTGGGTGGTGACCTACGGCAACCAGTTCGCCGGCCAGCTCACGGTCGGCAGCATCGTGTGGGGCTCGGCCCGGTCGGCGCAGGTGGGCTACTGGATCGACGAGGTGTACGCGGGCCGGGGCATCATTCCCACGGCTCTGGCCATGGCCATGGACCACTGCTTCTTTGTCGTCGGCCTGCACCGGGTGGAGGCCACGATCCGGCCGGAGAACCACGCCAGCCGGCGGGTTGTGGAGAAGCTCGGATTCCGCGAGGAAGGCCTGCGCCGGCGCAGTTTGCACATCGACGGGGCCTGGCGCGACCACCTCTGTTACGCGATGACCGCCGAGGACGCGGCGGGCGGCCTAATGGCCCGCTGGCGGCGCATTTCCGCGTCCCAGTCGCGCACCGGCTGAATTCCTCATCGTCGCTGCGCAATCTGGCTCCGCGCCGATCTCGCGACACACCGGGCCGAATGCTCGTCAAAGCGGACCATGACCTTTACCGTGCGTGACGTGAGCACGCTCGTGGTTTTCTCGTGCCCGTTCCCGGCGATCCGGCTAACGGGCGACGACACGGGCGCGGGGTAAGCCGGTGAGCAGCGCCATTCTCTATCTCGCGATCGTCGCCATCTGGGCGTGCGTGCTCGTTCCCCGCTGGCTGCGCCGACCGCATGAGCAGTCATCGGATCAGGAAACCGTCTTCGAGTCTTACGATTCCGGCCAGGCCGAAGTCGCCGACACCGGTGAGCCCGCCGACGGCGACCCGTATGCCGAAGCCCCTGATTTCGCCACGCTGCGTGAGCAGGGCGCGGTCACCCATGGCGACCCGGTCGCCTGGGAAGACCCGCCGGTGCCCGAGTGGGCGGACGGCCCGGCCGAGGCAACCTACTCGGTTACGGCGACCTACTCCGCCGAGGTCACGTATTCCACCGAGACGACCACCGACGAGGCCGCACAGGACACGTACTACGACTACGACGCCCCGCCGCACGCTGGCCACGTTTCGCATCCCGGGCACGTAAACCATGACGCTCCGGCGGACGGCTGGCAGCAGTCATACGCTCCGGCGGCCGCACCCGGCCCGTCCCCGCACGTCGTTCAGGCCCGGCGGCGGACGCTGAGCATGGTGCTCCTGATCACGGTGGCGGTCATGGGATCCGCCTTCATCGGCCTCACCCCGTGGTGGACCGCCGTCCCCCCGTTCCTGATGCTCGGCGCGTACCTGCTGCTGCTCCGCGAGGCCGCCCGCGCCGACACCGAGCACGCCCACCGCTGGGCCGAGGCCGAGGCGTTCCGGGCCGCCCGCCGGGACGAACTCGCCCGTGAGCGCGCCCGCCAGGCCGAGGCGGTTACCCCGCCGGAGCCAACAGCCCAGATCATCACCCTCACCACACCAACCAGCCGGGACGACGACCAGCTCTACGACCAGTACGCCGACGCCGAGATCCGCGCCGTCGGCGACTGACAAGACACCTGGCTTGGTGTGCCGACCGACGCGCCACAGGCTTCAGGTATGCCCGGCGTCGGTCGCGCCCCGCCCGCACGGACCCGCTCCGGCGGCCACCAGGGAGCGAACAGGCCTCAGCGTTTGCTACGCTGACTGCCGGTCTTGGGGCTGTAGCGCAGTCCGGTAGCGCACCTCGTTCGCATCGAGGGGGTCAGGGGTTCAAATCCCCTCAGCTCCACCCGCTGGATCCGGTCTCTGACCTGGTCAGAAGCTCGTTCCTTGAGCCCCAGCCTAGTTCCCTGGCTGGGGCTTTCGGCATGGTTGGGAGGAATTTGGGAGATCATCTTCTCCCTGTCTCCCGGTGTCGTCGGCTGCTTGACAGTGTCGCGCGGTGCTTCTGGCTCTGATTTCTGGTGGCCTCGGTCACGGAACGGGGCCAGTAGTTCGTCTAGTAGCGGGGCGGGTGAGTGGGCGTGGATGGCGGCTCGGGCGCGCAGCGATTCTTCCCAGCGGACCTGCAGAGAGTGCTTGAGGTCGTCGCGCATCCTTTCCGAGGCGTGGGCATAGAGGCCGCGCATGCCGGGCACCTCGTGACCCAGGCGCTGCTCGGCCAGGATCTCCGGGATGCCATCTTCAGCCATCCATGTCCTGTGGCTATGCCTGAGCCCGTGCGGCGTTAGTCCGAACTTGACCGGAAGCCAGCATGTGAGCGGGATGTCCTCGGCGATCGGCTGGATTCCCCGGCCGCGAGGCTGCGTGAAAGCGCCAGCGCCTGGCTGGGCTGACGGCCAGGTGGCCACGGGGACACCCGGCCATGCCGAGGCGTCGGCGATGACCAGCCGGGCGGGCTTGCCTGTCCCCGGGTGATACCGGCCGTCGCATGCCGGGCGGAACACGCGCCGGGCGTAGTTGCTGCGCCGGCAGTGACCGCCATCGGCGCCGAGGGACACATAGTGCCCGCTACCGCCGTGCTGCGCGGCACAGGCGCATCGTTGCCGGGGCTGGCCCTGGATCTCCCTGGCGAGCAGCTCGGCGAGAAACGGCGGCAGGTCGACGGGCAGGCATGGCTCCCAGTTGGGGCTGCGATAGGAGTCGTCCTTTGGCGGCAGCCGGTGAAACGCGCTCCTGATCTCACGCAGCTGCCACTCGACATGCATCTCGTCCCGCTGCACGTGCTCGCGCTCCAGCCCGATCACCTCGCCCCACCGCAACCCGGTGTAGCCGATCGTGATGACCATGGTGAAGTCCTCGTCCCGGCCGGACAGCAGCGCGGCCCGCTCAGCGACCAGCAACGCTTGCAGCGGTGTCACCCACACCCGTTGCGGTCCGCGGTCGAGCTTGCGCCCGGTCCGGCGCCCGCGGTTACGGGGCCTGATCGCGGGGTTATAGGGAATCAGCGGAGGCTTGGCGGCCGCTGCGTCGCCCAGGATGGTGCACAGCAGTGCCCGAGCATCCCGGGCCGTGCGCCGGCAGACGCCGGTCCGGGCTGGGATGGCGTTCTCCCAATTGGTGATGTCCTCGGTGGTGAGCGACCCGAGTTCGCTTTCGCCCCAGGCGGGCCGGATGAACCGCCGGATCAGGTACTCACGGGTCTCCACCGTGCTGATCCCGACGTCCTGCATGGCCAGCCACCGGTCGATCCACTCGCTGACCGTGATCTTCCCGGCATCCGGGTCGCTCCACCGGCCCTCGCGGATTCGGGCCTCCTGGTCGCGCCCCCAGGCGAGCGCAGCGGCCTTGGTCTCGAACCCAGACTCACTGGTCTCGACGCCGCTGGGCAGCTTGTACTTCACCCGCCACGGCTGCCGCCCTCGCCCGCGCCTCTCCGCGTATGCCACGCTCTTTCTCCTCAGCTGTCGCTGCTGGTGAGCGGTGCCGACGTGTGAGCGGCTGCCGCGCTCCCGCCCGCATGATCTCGGCAATGTCGTCATCGCTGAATCGCAGATGCTTGCCGACAAACGTGCACGGCACCAAGCGGACTGACGCTTTCGTCTTGAGCCAGGATTCACGACCTTAAGAATCTGCGCCGTCTCCGCGACCGTGTGCAGCTCACCCGTCATCTGCCATCCCGCCTCGGCTCGCCCTACTTGCCTCGGCAACGCCGTTGATCATTTAGCTGAGCCGACGCTGGCATGGGCCAAATTACGCCAATAAACCGCACACGTGTCAAACGACAGAAACGCAATCATCAATGGTTTTGCGCCGTGTGGCGACGTAAATGCCGTAGCCGGTGGCCGTCGAGTATGAAGGAATGCGGCGGGGCTGGCCGGCTGCTCTTGGTGCCGGACTCCGCCCTGTTGGTGGTGTGGCTGACGCTCACCAGCACTCCATCTCGAACCAGATCGTCCACCGGGTCTGGTCATTCCCATCGCGCCCCCAGGCGCGGGCCAGTTGGTCGACGATGAGCAAGCCGCGGCCGTTGCGTTCATCCGTTTGCGCGGGCTGAGCCCAGGGGCCGCCTTGGTCGGAAACTTCCACCCCTAAACGGCCACCCACCTCGCGAGTTGACAGGGCAGCGCTGGGTCTCGTGGTGGGAGCCTGGCCTTGGCCCAGGCGGCGGGCGGGCAATATTCGGACTGCCGATCGGGCACACTAAGACCATGGGCAGCGATGCGCGCGTGCCGTTTACATACGCGGAGATCCGGCCATATGCGGTCGCGGAGTCGCTGGATGAACTCCACGGTCCCGTTCACGGTGCCCTGGAACTGCCGCACGAGCTTGCCTGGAGCGGCAGACGCCGGTTCGATCTAGACGACGACTACGATCGCGCCGCCGCCTACAAGATCATCCTTGAGGAGGGGCGGGAAGAGCACTTCCGTCGCTACCTGAACAGCTGGCTGCTGCGGCGCTACTGGCGAGAAATCCTGCCTGCCCGTCAGGTCCGCGCCCTGTGGGAAGCGCGCTTCCCCGAGCTTCGCCGCGCGGGCTGATGGACCCACTGCAAGAGCAACTGGCGCGTATCGGATTGCAGGTCATAGGGCGCCGGGGATTTGTCCTGGGCGGCGGCCATGCCATCGAATTGCACGGCATGGGCGACCGCCCCTCCGAAGACATCGATCTGTTCAGCGCTCAACGCGGCAGTCCGACCGCAGTCGCGGATGACGTACTGGATGCATTCACTCGCGCAGGCTTCACGGTCATCGTCGGACTCCGCACTGCGGATCTGGTGCAGATGGAGGTAACCAACGCCCAGGGCCAGGGCTGCAAGGTCGATCTGGGGGTGTTCTGGCGAGCGCGTGCTCCCGTCCTCCTCGACGTCGGCCCTGTGCTCCATCCCGATGACGCGGTGGCAGGGAAGATGGACGCGCTGTTCAACCGGTGGGCCCCGCGGGATTTCCTGGATGTGGGCACGATCCTGGCTAGCGGCAGGTACACGCGACAGCAGCTCATGTCGGTCGCCGCAGAGCACAATCCCGGGTTCGACCCCGAAGCGTTCGCTGAGTCGCTCTCATATCTGCACCGCATTCCCGACCGGGAGTTCGTCGCCTATGGTGCAAGCCAGGAACAGATAACCAGGATGCGACACGAATTCAGCAGCTGGGAGAACGACCTACAAGTGGGACGCTGAACGGAGTTTCTGATCCGAGCCCATCAGTCTCTGTGGCCAGCAGGCCGCTGGAGAGTCATGGTCGCAGAGGGCTCGCCGAGTGCTCGGGCCAGGCGGCCGAGAGTCCAGCCCCGGCAGGGAGCGTAGAGCTGGCGTTCCAGCCGCGCGACGGTGGTAAGGCTAATCCCGGCTTGATCAGCCAGATCCTCTTGTGACAGGCCGCGCTGGCGACGTAAACGCCGTAGCCGGTGGCCGTCGAGTAGGAAGGTGTGTGGCGGGACTGGCCGACTGCCCTTGGTGGCAGGCTCCGGCATGTTGGCGGCCTGGCTGAGGCTCACCAGCACTCCATCTCGAACCAGATCGTCCACCCGATCTGGTCATTCCCATCGCGCCCCCAGGCGCGGGCCAATTGGTCGACGATGAGCAAGCCGCGGCCGTTGCGTTCATCCGTTTGCGCGAGCTGAGCCCAGGGGCCCCGACTACGCAACCGTCTTCGAGCGACACCACCGTGCCAGCTGCCTTAGCCTCCAGGGACGCCGCGATCCGGCGACCGACCAGTGGCGTAGTCCGCGTGGCCACCTCTTCTGCGGCCACGAACGCGAATACGGCAAGCTCATCTTCGGGCAGCGTGATCGCATCGATTTCTGCGGTCGTGAGCATCCCGCCGTCGTACACCACAACGAGGCCCTCGTGCCGTCGCGGCCGCGACGGCACCCAGTCCACTGCCAGAACGCGCCCGGGAGGCCGGTCCAGCCCGAGTTCCTCGGCTACCTCTCGGCGGCATGCGGCGCAAGGAGACTCCTCTGCCTCCACAGCCCCGCCCGGCAGGTCCCAGGTGTCCCGGTACACCGGATCCACCAGCAGGATTCTGCTCGCGCTGTCGACGAATAACGCGCCCGCAGCCATGCGCTTACGCGGCAAGCACTGGACGTAGTCATCCGCCGGCACCATCCCGACACGCCAGATCGCACGCGGGTGAGGCTACCCTCGAGGGCCACGATCCGCAGCGCTAATGTCCATCGCGCGAAAGCGCGCCACTCTGGCTGAGCGGCCGGCCTGGCCCGTTCTATTACGACGACCGGGCACTGTTCGAAAGGTATGCGCTGGCACCGAACTGGGTCAGCGGGTGGGTCCGCGCGGGCGCTGTGAGGTAGGGCTGCGTGAAGCGCGGGGACTGGGCCGTGTTGGCGTTGGTGGTGGCACTGCGGGATCCTCACGCCGCGAGCCTGGCGGGGCGGGGAATTCTAGGTGGATTCGCTCCCCTGGCGTGCGGGCCCGGGGACGCGAAGTCGGCGGCCAAATGGCATACGCGGCTCGGGCCATGTGTAGGCGTTCGGCCGCGCGGCGAGCGCTGGCTGCCTGGGCGGCCCGCTGCTGAACATCTCGCAGTTGAGCGACGGCCTCGGCGAGCGCGGCAAGCCGGGCGACCATGGTTACCACCGCCAGCGTGTTGTCGCTGCTGACAGCGGCGGATGCAGCTAGCTGGCGCGCAGCCCAGCGCAGGCGGTCCCTGCTGGCGTGGAGACGGGGATCCGGCCGTACGGGGCGCGGGCGGCACGGTCGTAGCTGTCGGCGGCCTGGCGGAGTATCCGGCTGCCGAGGGCGGCAGCGGCGGCGCGAATCGTGTCCGCGGCGGCCCAGGCGGCGTCGGCCGCAGTGGCCGGGTTTGTGGCGGCATGGGAGCGAATCTGCGCGGACGCGTCAGCTGCCGTCCGGGCGGCGATTTCCCACAACGCGTCCCGTTCCAGCGCTGTGAACTTCTCCTCGGGTGTGACGCGGGAAGGTTCCCAGCGGGGGCGCAGCTTGGGCAGGGTCAGATCGGGGGCGAGCTTCCCGCCGCCGAACCACACCGGACCGCCGTCCTGGGCGGCGTCGCCGGGCAGCGCGACGGCGTATCCGGTGACCTCGGCAGGGTTATGCGCGCTCAGCCGCTTGCGGACCAGCACCCCGGCGCTGTCGAGGCGGGCGAAGAATTCCTGCTCGCTGGATGCTCCGGCTGCAGCGGTGCTGACGGCACGCTTGAGCGTGACCCGCGGCGTTTCCCGCCATCCACGACGCCGGGCCTTCTCGTTCTCGGCTCGGGTCGGACGGCGTGCCGCAGTCCGGTCGCCGGGAGCCGTGCGCCGCAGCCCGTACCGTTCCTCGGCAGCCCGGCATGCCTCGCGGACCCGGTAGCGCCCGTTCGACAGCCGGGGCCTGCCGCCGTCCTGGCGGGCCAGCATCGCGACGATGTGGATGTGGTCAGCGCCGTGGCGGACGGCGATCCAGCGGACGGCGTCGTCGTCCTGGCCGTAGGGCGCCAGCCCGGTGCGGTGCATGACGTCGGCGGCGATCTGCGCCCACTCGTCGTCGGACAGCGTGTTGTCTTCCGACGGTGGCAGAGGCGCGGATGGCACGGTCGGTGGCACTCACCGCAGTCCCTTCGAGGGCCGATTTCGGGAAGTCGCCATCGGGGCGCTACACCGCGGCTCGGTCACCAGGGAGGCACCGCCGGTGCCGAAGGGACTGACCTTGTAACCCAGCGCCTTGAGCACACTGGCGAGCGCGCGGTTCATGGCCTGCTGGGTGCCTTCACGCTCGCGGCCGCGGTCCCAGTCCAGTGCGAGCAGGTTGTGGGTGGTCCACGACACTGCGATGCCGCCCTGGCCGTCCGGGTTGTGGCTGCTGGGAATCGGCAGCAGGCATACTCCGCCCAGCCGATACTGCGGATGATGCGGTGCGCAGTTGTGCAAGGTGAATCCGGCCTCGGTTAGCGCCGCGGCCACATCGCGCGCCAGCGGCGCGCTAGGGTCGCCCGCAGGCAGAGGGCGGCCCAAGCCGTAGGCCAGGCCGGCACGAGCGTCGGCTAGTTCCTCGCGTTCGGCGAGCGCCCTCAGCGGGCCCAAGTCCGGCGGCTGGAAGTCGTCCTCGAATTCGCCACGATCGGCCTGGCGGGACTGATCTTCGGACATGCTGCTCCTCCTTGATCAACTGGGAGGAATTTGGGAGATCATCTTCTAGATGACCCGTCCCAAAGCGCTCCCAACGATGTTGAAGAGGAGCCTCTGACCTGGCCTTTCGCAAATCGTCAGTGACAGCAGGAGCAGCGGTAAGTCGTTCGCATCGAGGGGGTCAGGGGTTCAAATCCCCTCAGCTCCACCAAGAGGTCTTCACGTTTCAGTGAAGGCTCGTTCATGTTCGGCGTAGGTGATCTTCGCATCTGGGTCTGACATATGTTGCTGGTGTGGCTGGCGCGGCCCGTTCAGTTTTCTGGCCTCTGTTTCTAGCCGATCGTGGCCAGGGACTCCGCGACAGCGGCGGCGAAGAGATCAGCTTGGTCCGTATGCCAGATCAGCGGCGGCCGGACCTTTAGGACGGTGCCGTCGGGTCCGGTAAGTCCTGCCAGGACATGATGATCTCGGAGCGCGTCGAGCAGGGCTCGGGCGAGGGCGCGACGGCCTGCGTGGTCCCGGGTGTGCGGCTGGCCGCTGACATCGATGCCTGCGATCAGCCCGGTCCCGCGGACCTCGCCGAGCCGGGCGTCTTGCCGTGCTAGGTCGCGCAGCTTGTCGCGCAGATGATCCCCGACGGTTGCGGTGCGCTCGGGGATGCGTTCGTTCTCCAGGACGTCGAGGACGGCGAGACTGGCGGCCGCGGCGGCGGGGGTGCCGGCGAAGGTGGAGAAGTACTCGTAGTCGCGAGCGAGGCTCTCGGCGATTTCCCGGCGCGTGATGAGGGCGCCGATCGGGTAGCCGGCTCCCATCGGCTTGCCGAGGGCGACGAAGTCGGGGGTGACGCCGGCGGCGGCAAAGCGCCAGAAGGCGGGGCCGACCCGCCCGAAGCCAACCTGGACCTCGTCGGCGAGGAAAAGGGCGCCTGCGCTGTGGGCGCCGTCGACCAAGCCGGCGACGAAGTCGGCGGGGGCGTCCAGGATGCCTTCGCTGGTGAATCCGAGGTCGGCCAGGACGAGGGCGGCCTTGTCGCCATGGTCCGCGAGACGGGCGGCAGCCGCGGTTACCCGTTCGGCAGCGGTCTGGCGGTCGACGCCGCCGGTGCTGCGCCGGGGCGCGGCGAAGGTGGCGACGTGGTCGGGGTGGTAGCCGGCGGGCCATTCGTTGGAGCTCAGGTCGGCCATCCATTTGGTTGACCCGTGGTAGGCGTGCTCGGCGATGACGGCGGCGTTGCCACCGGTGCAGGCGGTGGCCATCCGCCACGCGAGTTCGTTGGCCTCGGTGCCGGAGGTGGTGAACAGGCAGGTGTCCAGTGGCCCGGGCATGGTCGCGAGCAGTCGCTCGGCGAGTTCGACGATGCCGTGGTGCAGGTACCGGGAGTGGGTGTTGAGAACGCGGAGCTGGCGGCTGACCGCCTGGGTCACCGTGGGGTGGGCGTGCCCGACGACCGCGACGTTGTTGTAGGCGTCGAGGTAACAGGTGCCGTCGGCGGCAAACAGCCACGGCCCTTCGCCGCGGACGATGTGCAAGGGCCGGGAGTAGAACAGCGGGCTGAGCGCATCGCCGGTGACCCGGCGGCGGCGCCGGAGCAGATCTCCCGGCTCCGCGCCGTCTACGCGGCTTGCGCTGTCCGCGCCGCCCGCGCGGTTGTCTGCGGCGGGCCCGCGGGTGCCGGGGAGGATCACGCGGCTGGTGCCGGTGAGCGTGTGCAGGCGGCGGGTGACCTGGTCGGGGCCGAGGTCGAGGAGTTCGCCGAGGATGCGGCTTGTGCTGGTGTCGTACTGGCTGATGTAGGCCTGGTTGTCCTCGTGCGCGGCGGACCGACGCTGCGAGATCACCAGCGTCAGGGCGAGACGGCCGATGATGAGGTCGCCAAGGACGTCGGCCTCCTGCGGAGTAAGCGGGCGGTGCCGCTGGTAGCCAGTCAGGACGGCTCCGGCGAGGTCCCAGGTGCCCGCCAGCTGCTGTCTGGCGGTGTTCCGCACGACGGAGGTCAGGGTGACAGCCAGGTCGCAGACGTGCGCTGTGTGGTGCATGTCGCCGAAGTCGATCAGCCCCGTGATGGCGGATTCGCCCGGGGCGGTGCTGGTCAGGATGTTGGTCAGGGTGAGGTCGGCATGGTTGAGGCCGGCGGGCAAAGCGGCAGTCGCGTCGGCCGCGGCGGCCAGGCGCGGCAGGACCCTGGCGACCCCAGGGCCGAGAGGGCCGAGACGGTCGAGAACATCCGGCTCGCCGAGCAGGTGATGGGTACGGCGGATGTCCCAGTCGAGGACGCGGCCGCCGGCGCGGTGGAACAGTCCCTGCAGAGCCAGGCTGGTGCGGGCGGCGAGGGCGCCGACCTGCCCGGCGAGCTCCGTGGTGACGGGCCTGCCTTCGGCCGGAGAACCCGGAACGACGGTGAACAGCCGGGCCAGGCACGCTACGCCGAGGTCGTCGATGACGCCGGCGACGGATGCACCGGAGGCGGTGGAGATCACCGAGGGCAGCGGCAGGTCGGCGGCTACCCGCGCCGCGTGCGACATCGCCGCGTTCTCCATGTCGATGACGGAGGGATCTTCGGCCGGGTTCGACACCTTGAGCACGTAGCGGCCATCGAGAAGGACGTTCGCGTCACGCTCTGAGGACAGCGGCCGGACCGTGTCGACGCGCAGCCCCCAGACGTCCTGCACCAAGGAGGCGACCCGGTCCGTGCGCATGACGGGGGCGGGCGTGGCGAGAACATCCCCAGAGACGACCGGTTCGCTGCCGGGCCGATCGGAGGTGTGCGGCCCGTCTGGCGCATCGGGCAGGTCGGTCACGTGGCTCTCCAGGTAGGGAAGGGCTCGGGCTGAGGGCGACGGATAGGTCCCGGCTTAAGTCCGAGGGTCAGTGGCTGGGCAGGGTAGTCGCCGGGGAGTCGATCGTCCGGCCCCGCTGTCACAGGCGACGGCGGGGTCGGATCTGGTTTCGCCAAGGCGGGCGGCCTGAGCGTTCAGGTAACGCTGGTGCGGCAGGCTGCCCGCACGGCTGGCCGCTTCCAGATAGCTTTCCCGGGCGGCCGCGTAGTCCCCGGCCATTTCCAGCAGGTGGGCCCGGACGGCGTGGAAGCGGTGCCCGGTCACGATCCGCTGGTCGGCGGCCAGGCCGTTGAGCAGGTCCAGCCCGGCGTGGGGGCCACGTGCCATGGCTACCGCGACGGCGTGGTTCAGTGCTGCTACCGGGTTGCTGGAGATTTGCAGCAGCAGCTCGTACAGGGCAACGATCTGCGGCCAGTCGGTCTCGGCGGCGGAGGGAGCTTCGTCGTGGACCGCGGCGATGGCTGCCTGCAGCTGGTAGGGCCCCGGCGGTCCCAGGTGCAGGGCGCTGGTGAGCAGCGCCACGCCTTCACCGATGAGTGCGGCATCCCACTGGGTGCGGTCTTGCTCGGCCATCGGAACCGGTTCCCCGGCTGGACCGGTGCGTGCCGGGCGGCGGGCGTCGGTGAGCAGCATCAGCGCCAGGAGCCCAGTCACCTCGGCGTTGCCGGGCAGCAGCCGGTACAGGATCCGGGTCAGCCGGATCGCCTCGGCGGACAGGTCCGGGCGGATCAGCCCGGGGCCCGTGGTGGCGGCATAGCCCTCGGTGAAGATCAGGTACAGCGCGTGCAGAACTGCGGCCAGCCTGCCGGCCCGCTCGTGGCGAGCCGGAAGGGCGAATGGGATACCGCTGTCCTTGACCGTTTGCTTGGCGCGGGTGATGCGCCGGGTCATGGTTGCCTCTGGTACCAGGAAGGCCCGCGCGATCTCGTTAGTGGACAGGCCGCCGACCGCACGCAGCGTGAGGGCGATCTGTGATGCCGGGGACAGCGCGGGGTGGCAGCACATGAACAGCAGGATCAGTGTGTCGTCAGCCGCGCTGGCCTGGGAGTCGGCAGCAAAGTCATGCCTCTCGTGCGGCGGGACCTGACGGGCGGCGGTTTCCTCCCGGCGCCGCCGGGCCTGCTCGGCCCGGAGCAGGTCGGTCAGGCGCCGGGAGGCGACCGTGATCAGCCAGCCGCGCGGGCTGGCCGGGATTCCTTCGGCGGGCCACTGGATGGCCGCTGCCAGCAGTGCCTCCTGAACAGCGTCCTCGGCGGTGCCGAAGTGCCCGAAGCGCCGGACCAGAGCGCCGAGAACTTGCGGCGCCAGCTGGCGCAGCAGGTCTTCGGGCCCGGGAGGCGGCATGGTGTCAGATGTCCAGCTCGTGCCGGGATTCGGCCAGGGGCCGCACGTCCGCGTAGGCGCGGGAACGGACGTGCTCCGGGCCGGGCGTATCCGTCAGCCGGGCCGCGATCTGGGTCGCCCGGTCGAAGCTGTCGCACTCGACGATCCAGTACCCGGCCAGCACCTCCTCGGCTTCGGAGTACGGCCCGTCGGTCACCACGGGGACGCCGTCCTGCAGCTGAATGCGGCGGGCGTGCGCCGGCGCGGTCAGGCCCCGCGTGTCCACCAGCTCGCCCGAATCGGCCAGTTCCTTGCTGAACGACTCCATGAACTCGCCCATGGCCGCGAAGTCGGCCGGTGTCCAGCCCGGAGCCTCGCCGGGCTTCCCCGCCATCGCGTCGTAGTCCCGCTGGGACGCATTGACCATGATCATGTACTTCATCGGGATCTCCTCTTCGCTGAGCACCTGAGTGGTGCTTCCGGAGAGACGTCGGCGCCGCGGCTCTGGACCGGACACTCATCGTGACACGCCAGAAAAACCCCAGTTCCTTAACGCTGGAGGCCGTCGAGGATCAGGTTGATGGTGAAGTCGAAGCGATCGTGGCCCGTTCCTGAGGTGAGCTCCGCCGCATACCGCTTGGTCTGCGGAAACGTGTCGGGTAGCTCTGCGAATCGGCGCAGTAGCTCGTCACGGCTGACGAGCCAGTTGTCGCCATTTCGGGTGACTCGGTCCCGCAGCGAGGTCTCGAGGCAGTAGGCGTTGACGTAGAGCGTCAGGGCGTCGATGGCCCACGCGGCCGTCTGCGGATCGACACCCCCGGCGAGCACGATGGCAAACATGCCCTCGTTGACTCGCATCGTCTCAAGGTTCGTCGGCATGATGGCGAGCGCCGCTCTAGATATGCCGGGGTAACGCGAATACTGATCTCGCATCTGCGTGCAGACGCTTGTGATCTGCTGGCGCCAGGTACCGGGGTCCGGTTCGGGGAGCTCGATCTGAGCGTAGAGACGGCCGAGGAGCAGATCGTCCAGGTCGTCCTTGTTGACGACGTGGGCGTAGAGGGACGCCGGGCCGGTTTCGAGCGCAGTGGCCACGCGGCGCATCGTCAGGGCCTCGTATCCCTCGCTTGCCACGATGCCGAAGGCGGTGTCGATGATGGCATCGACCGTGATCGGTTTCTTCCGTCCGCCGGACGGTCCGCGGCGCTTCACGGGTGTGCTCGCGTCACTGCTGAGCTGCAGGTGACGGGCGGCGCGCCGTCGCTGTGGAACCGGTGGCATGCGGTCAGTGTAGCAAGAGTCTAGAACGCCCTTCTAGTAATTCAGATTGATGTTCGTGTTGACACGATCAGTGTTCGTGTTAAGAATAGTGTTCGTGTCTACCAGAACTGATCTAAGCCCGCCCGGCCAGAACCGCAGTAAGCCGCTCGATCCCGCGCTCGTCAAGCTCGCGCTCGTCATCGTCGTGGGGGTCATCGCGGCGATCCTCGACCTGACGATCGTCAACGTCGCGATCGACACCTTGCAGCGCCGCCTGCACACAAGCGTCTCCACGATCCAGTGGGTCAGCACCGGTTACTTGCTGGCCGTGGCGATGACCATCCCCGTCAGCGGCTGGGCCTTCCAGCGCTTCGGCGCACGTCGCTCCTGGATGGCCTCGTTGATCATCTTCGTCACCGGCTCGGCGCTTTGCGGCGTTGCGTGGTCGACGGGCAGCCTCATCGCATTCCGCATCTTCCAGGGCATCGGCGGCGGGATGCTGCTCCCGCTCGCGCAGACGATCCTCGCCAACGCCGCCGGCCGCGAGCGTCTGGCGCGCATCGTCCCGTTCATCGCCATCCCCTCCCAGGCCGGCCCGGTCCTCGGTCCGGTGATCGGCGGGCTGATCCTCAGCAACGTGAGCTGGCGCTGGATCTTCTACGTCAACGTCCCCATCGTCCTGGTCGCGCTCGTGCTCGCCTGGCGCACCGTGCCCGAGACCGAGATCAACGCCGACCGCCGCATCGACATTCGCGGCCTGGCGCTGCTCTCACCCGCCTTGGCGCTGCTCGTCTACGGGTTCTCCGAGGCAGGCATGACCGGCGGGTTTGGCCACACCAAGGTGATAGCACCCCTGGCCGCCGGCCTAGCGATCCTCGCCGGGTATTGCGTGCACGGGCTGCGCTCGCGCGTCGAGCCGATCCTCAATCTGCGCTTCCTGCGTTTCCGCGGCTACGCGACGTCCTCGGCGATGATGTTCCTCTCTGGCGTCACGCTCTTCGGCGGGCTGTTCCTGCTCCCGCTTTACTACCAGGAGGCACGCGGCGCGTCCGCTCTGCAGGCGGGCCTGCTGCTCGCTCCCCAGGGCGTCGGCGTTGCGATCGGCTCGCTCGGCGCCGGCCGGCTCGTCGGGAAGATGGGCCTGAACGTACGCGTCGTCGCTGTCACCGGCATGGCGCTGCTTGCTATCGCGACGGTCCCCTACGTGTTCGCTTCGGCCCACACCAGCGAAGCGCTACTCAGCGCCGTGCTCGTCGTCCGCGGCGCCGGGCTCGGTCTCGCGCTGATTCCTATCACCACCGCCGCGTACATCGGCTTGCCGCACAGCGCAATCCCCTCAGTGACCACCGGAGTGCGGATCTTCCAGCAGGTCGGCGGCGCGCTCGGAACCGCAATCCTGGCCGTCATCCTCCAGCACGCCATCTCGGCCAACCCTCACGTGATCGCCCACGCATTCGACACGACATTCGCGTGGGTCCTCGGACTGACCGCCCTGTCCTTCGTGCCCGCACTTCTGCTGCCAGACCGCAACCACGACGGCCAAACGGACTAGATACGCAGCGTGGCCGGTGGACGCATCTCGCCCGGCGGCACCCCAGGACTACTGGTCAGGCCGCGGCAGGGTTAGCGTGGGGAGCGGGGGTAGAAGGGTTTGACGCCGGGGGCAGGAGGTTTGAATGCTTTGCAACATTGGGGTTCAGTGGCGGTCGCCACGCACGTCGGCGCTGCAGCTATCCACGCGATCTGAGCCCGGGATGCCGACATGACCGCCGTGCTGCCGCACCAGGCCATCGGCGGACCGATCCTGGTTCAGGCAAACCTGTTCGTCGTCTTCGCGGCCTACCTCGCACCTATTGTCATCCTGGTGGTATTCGGCATCTGGGGTTTTCGTCTGGGTTCGAAGGACTCGGGCGGCAATTCGGGTGGCGGCGGCGGGCCGAAGCGGCCCGAACCGACACCGACACCGCCCGGAGGCGGCAAAGTGAGCGACAGGCGCGTCCTGGAATCCCTGACCATCGGCAGTCTCCTGGAACCGCCGGGTCGGGAGGAGCAAGCCCAGGAACGCGAGCGTGAGCTCGTCGGACCGAGATCGTAACGCCTGATCCGCAACACCGAATCGACCAATGAAGCTTCTTCGCGCCCAGATCCCGGTCCGGACCCCTGCACGATGAAGATCACCTATCTGGTGATCCGCTAGCCCTCGGCGGCAAAAAGCGGATTGAAGCGATCTTGAACTGTTTGGCCGCCCCGCCCCGTACGGGAGGGGCATGGCGGCAGAAAGACCATGAGCCGCCCCGCTCACGACCTCGGCCGCCGGCACCGTCTACGTGATCATGGGCCAGCCCAATGAGACGAAGTCCCATACCTGCGCAAACGGGCAGTGCCGCGAAACAGAAACAGTCACCGTTCAGCTCCCAGCCTCGGCGCTGAGCGATCAGATGGCGGCTCGGCCGATAGACACGTACTTCGCGGCCAAATCGGCGCGCCTATACCTAATCATCTGGTGAGCCTTGACGATATTGGCCCAGGCCTTATAGGTTTCCCAAAGTCCCGGCCGCGCTGGCCGGGATGGCAGCCAGTCCAGCGAAGTCCGGTGTGAGTCCGGCACTGTCCCGCAACGGTCATGCTCCTTCCCGGGAGCGAGTCCGGTCGCCTGGCCTGGTCTGCCCAGCGAGCACCGGTCCTCGGAGGAAGGGCGGTTCGCATGACGACGGCCAGGCAGCGTCTGCGCGCTGTTCGAGCCACGATGGGGACACGTGAGTCGGGCCGGCTCGCCGCGATGCTCGCCTTCGTCCTGGCGATCAACGTCGCGGGCTGGGGCATTTTCGTGCTCTACGTGCTGCCGCACCACTTTGACTACCGAGGCGAGGGCGGCAGCCGCGGCCTGGGCATTGGCGTCGGGGTCGCGATCACGGCCTGGCTCCTCGGGTTCCGGCACGCGTTCGACGCCGACCACATCTCCTGCATCGACAACACCACCCGCAAGCTCATGGCCGATGGCAAGAAGCCGCTGGGCACCGGGTTCTTCTTCTCGTTCGGCCACTCCACCGTCATCGTCGCTGTCGGTGTCGGGATCACGGTCGCGGCCCGGGCGGTGTTCGGCGCCGTGGTCGACCCTAGCTCGGTGTATGAAACCGCGGGCGGGGCGATCGGGACCGTGCTGTCCGCCGGGTTCCTGTACCTGATCGCCCTGCTCAACCTCATCGTGCTGACCGGCATCTTCAAGGTGTTCGTACGAATGCGGTCCGGCGCCTACGACGAGCAGCAGCTCGAGGCGCAACTGCAGGCGCGCGGGCTGATGTACCGGTTCTTCGGCCGGTTCATGAAGTCCATCAACCACACCTGGCAGCTGTACTTCGTCGGGCTCGTGTTCGGCATCGGCTTCGACACCGCGACCGAGGTCGTGCTGCTCGCCGCGACGGCGTACGCGGCGATCCAGGGCCTGCCCTACTTCGCCGTCCTGGCGCTGCCGTTCATGTTCTCGGGCGGCATGATGCTGTTCGACACGCTCGACGGCGCGTTCATGAACTTCGCGTACGGGTGGGCGTTCGCCCGTCCGGTCCGCAAGGTTTACTACAACCTGGTCATCACCGCCCTGTCCATCGGCGCGGCATTCATCATCGGCACCATCGAGATCCTCGGCGTCCTCACGACCGAGCTGCACCTGCAAGGCGCGTTCTGGGACACGATGGCGAACTTCAACATCAACGTCGCGGGCTTCTGCATCGCCGGCCTGTTCGTCACGGTCTGGGCCGTGGCCCTGATCTACTGGCGCGTTGGCGACGTCGAGGCCCGGTGGTCCTCGAACGTGGCCACCGCACCGGCCCAGCCGCCGCAGAACGCCGCGTAACGCAGGCCCCTGACCTGGCATCTTGCTCTAAGATCTAAGATCTAAGGTGTAAGATCGAGGCCACCCGGGCCTCCGCGACGTCCGGCGCGATCGCGCCGGCGCAGGCCGCTCAGGCAAGGGGGGAACATGCCGCCCACCATCAGCCATCCGTCCGCGGGCACCGCACCGGCGCCGTCGTTCGAGGCCCTGCTGCAGCGGCCGGACCTGGCCTGGATGGGCCAGAACACCACGCACCTCGACCCGCCGCCCGAGGTGATCAGGGCCCTGGTCGACAGCACCATGCAGCGCGAGTTCCAGTTCTACGCCCCCGCCCTCGGCTTCAGCGAGCTGCGGGAACTGATCGTGGCCGACCTCGGCCTGACGGGCAGCACGGCGATGATCACGGACGGCGCCGTCGGCGGGCTGCACCACGTCTGCACGGCCCTGGCGCCCGGGCTGTCCCGGCTGATCACCACCGACCCCGGCTGGCCATGGCCGGGCCGCTTCGTCGAGCTGGAAGGCGTGCCGGTGACCGCGGTCGAGGTGTATTCCGCCGAGACCGGATACAAGCTCACCGCCGCGGCGCTGGCCGAGGTCATCGAGCCCGCGGCGCTGCTGTACCTGATCGACCCGCTGAACCCGCTGGGCAGCTCGTATGACCGGGACGAGCTCGAGGCGATCGTGGCGGTGGCCCGGGCGCACGGCGCGATGATCGTGCACGACTGCACGTACCGGCACTTCGCCGACGGGCACACGCTGGTTGCGGAGCTCTATCCCGAGGCCACACTGACCACGTACAGCTTCTCGAAATGGCTCGGCCTGGCCGGCCTGCGCCTGGGCGCGGTCGTCGGCCGCCCCGAACTGCTCGACCGCCTGACCGCCACGCCGTCCAACCCGCTCGGCGCCAACATCCAGGCGCAGCGGGCCGCGATCGCGGGACTGAAGGTGAAGGACCCCTGGCTGCACCGGCTGCGGCAGATCAACCGGCGCAACCAGCAGATCGTCACCGGGGCCGTGCGGCACAGTTCCCTCGGGCGCGTGCTCGTGGATCCGTCCCAGGGCAACTTCCTGGCCGTCGACGTCAGCGGGCAGGACTGGACCGCCGATCGTGTCTGTGCCGAATTGCTGGAACGGGACGTGTTCATCCGCTCTGGCACGTACCAGTCACCCGCGTTCGGTGAGAGATTCGTCAAGGTGAGCACGTCGGTGCCGACCTTGTGGGCGGAGCGGCTCGCCGCCGCCTGGGCCGAGCTCTGGCCGGCCGGGCCACACGACGAGGGCGGGCGGCGATGACCGAGCTCTCCCGGTTCGCCGCGCTGGACGTCGAGGAGTACCAGGCCTCGACGGCGCTCGAGCTCGCGCGGCGGGTCGCCGGCGGGTCGCTCTCGCCGGTGCAGCTCACCGAGTGCGCGCTGCACCTCGCCCGCGAAGCCGAGCCGGTCATCAACGCGTACGCCGCGCTGTTGCCCGAACGCGCGCTGCGCGAGGCGGCCGAACTCGAGGCGGAGGCCCGTTCCGGACGAGTACGCGGGCCGTTGCACGGCGTCCCGATCGCCGTGAAGGACAACTTCTACTACGTGGGCGAGCCGACCTGGAAAGGATCACTCACCAGCTCCGATGAGCCGGCGCCGGTTTCCGCGCCGATGGTAGCGCGGCTCACGGCGGCCGGGGCGATCGTGATCGGGAAGGCGACCACGCCGGAGTTCGGCTGGAAAGGCACCGGGATCTCGCCGCGTACCGGCGTGACCCGCAACCCGTGGGACCCGGCGAGGAACTCGGGCGGGTCGAGTGCGGGCTCGGCGGCCACCGTGGCGTCCGGGGCCGTGCCCGTGGCGATCGGGACCGACGGCGGCGGCTCGATCCGCATCCCGGCGTCGTTCTGCGGCGTCGTGGGGTTCAAGCCGACGCTGGGCGCGATCCCGGTCTGGCCCGGGACCGTGAACGAGACGCTCTCGCACGCCGGCCCGCTCACCCGCTCGGTCTCGGACGCGCGGGCCGTCTTCGGGCTGACGCGCGGGCCGGACGCCCGGGATCCGCAGTCCTTCTTCCCGGAACCGCTGGCCGACCCGCCCGGCCGGCGGTTGCGGGTCGGCGTGGTGCGCGAGCCGTTCGGCGTGGCGCCGGACACCGCGGTGGCCGCCATATTCGACCGCGCCTGCGAGCTGGTCCGCTCGGCGGGCCTGGCCGAGCTGGACGACGTCGCCGACCTGGGCGCGGCGCTGCCCCGCGACGTCTTCGAGGCCATGTGGGTGACCGGCCGCGCGCTCGGCTACGCCGACCGCATCCGCGACCGGGGCGACGTCATGGATCCCGGCCTGGTCCGCCTCGGGCCGCTGGCCGGGAACTACAGCCTGGCCGACTACTACCGAGCCATGGGGACACGGCGAGCGTTCAACGCGCGGATGTTCGGCGTGCTCGAAGACTGGGACCTGCTGCTGATGCCGACCATGCCCGGTGTGGCGTTCGCCGCCGACGCCGAGGTGCCGCCCGGCGGTGACGCCGACGCGCCGCTGCCCTGGGTCGCCTGGACGCCTTATACCTATCCCTTCAACATCACCGGCCAGCCGGCCATCTCGATCCCCTGCGGCCTGGCACCCGGTGACCTGCCGGTCGGCCTGCAGATCGTCGGCCCGTGGGCACACGACGGCCGGGTCCTCGACTTCGCCGAGTCGTGCGAGCGGGCGCTGGGTCCGCTCGGCCAGGACCGGGTCGCGCCGTGGCGCCGCCACCGGGCAGCGGGCGCCCGGGGCTGAGACGTGATGACGCAGGGGCTGGACCACGGACTGCACCGGCAGCTCAAGGACGCCGTCTACCTGCAGCTGCGGGACGACATCATCAGCGGCGCCCTGCCCGCCGGCGCGGTGCTGCGCGAGGTCGAGCTGGTCGCCCGTTTCGGCGTGAGCAAGACCCCGCTGCGAGACGCGCTCGTCCGCCTGCAGAAGGACGGCTTCGTCGGCATCCCGCCGTACCGCAGCGCGGTCGTGACCGGCTACAGCGAGACCGACCTGCGCGAGATCTACGAGCTGCGCGAGCTGCTCGAGGGGGCGTGCGCCCGGCAGGCCGCGCTGCACATCAGCGGAGACGCGCTGGCCGAGCTGGCGCAGATCGTCCGGGCCAGCGCGGCATGCCTGTGCGGCGGCGAGGCGGCCCCGGGGAAGGAGGAGGAGCTGGCCCGGCTGATCCAGCAGTTCGACCTGGCCCTCTACGCCCAGTCGCGAAACAGCCGCATCGACGAGATGGTCGGCAACATCCGCGGCCACGTGCAGCGCATTGGCCGCCTGACCACCGGGATTCCCGGCCGGCTGGCCAAGTCGGTGGCCGAGCACCAGACCATCTACGAGGCGATAGCGCGACGGGACGGCGCCGGGGCCGAAGCCCTGATGCGCGAGCACATCCGGTCCGTGCTGGCCGACCAGCTGGCGAGCATGGCCGGGGCGCCCGGCGCCCCGTAGCCGACAGCGTCGCCAGACGAGCCGACGCCCGCAGCCGAGCAGGGCTACGAGAGCGCCCCGACTGCTACGGGCAAGCGAGCAGCGCCGTGACGGCGTCGCTGGCGAGGCGGTAACGGATGACCCGCCCGTCGCGCTCGGTGGCCACGATCTCGCTGGCACGCAGGTAGCGCAGCGTCTGCGAAACGGTCGTGTCGTTGAGGCCGGTGGCTGCGGCGAGGTCGGACACGCTGATCGGCTCGGCGGCCTTGATGCACGTCAAGATCATCAGCCGGGTGGGATCGCCGAGCACAGAGAACCGCCGGGCGCGCGCCTGGATCGTCTCCCGATCATCCAGGGCTTCGATCGCCTGGCAGACGCGCTCGCCATCGATCACCCGATGGTCGGACCGGTCCGCCGGCAAGAGATGCACGTGCGCAGTATGCCAGGCTTCCCGGCGCCCGGGTGTCCCGGACCCGAGCACGGGCCGCCCCATCGCCCGCCCCGGGGACGACCGTGATCATCTCTCTTCTCACGTTTTCGGTAAGTACAAACTAGGTCAAAATGGGTTACGCGGTGACTGGAGCGCGTGAAATGTCGGCATGGACGGCGATCCTGATGCGCGGACCCCGGCGTTCAGAAGTCGTCGTCGAAGGAGACCTCTCCGGTGACACCTACTTGGTAGGCGGAGACGCGGCGTTCGAAGAAGTTGGACAACTCCTGGACGTCCTGCAGGTCCATGAAGGCCAGCGGGTTCGCGGAGCCGTACAGCGGCTCGATGCCAAGCTGGGCGAGCCGCCGGTCGGCGACGTGCTGCAGGTAGCCGCGCATGTCGGCCAGGGACAGCCCGGCGACGCCCTGGCCCAGGAGGTCCCCGGCGAACTGGACCTCGCATTCCACGGCCTCGGCCAGCATCTCGCGGACCTGTGCGGTCAGCTGCCGCTCGGCGGGTGACAGCTTGCCGAGGTCGGCCAGGTCGGAGTGCAGGTCGACTTCCTCGACCGTCCAGGTGCGTCGCGTTCGGCGGGTTCAAGCAGTCCGGCATCGGCCGCGAGGGCGGACGCGAGGGGCTGTTGCCGTTCCTGGAGACCAAGACCGTGATCCTCGAAGGCCGGCCAGCCGGGTACGAGGACACCGAGCTGTAGCGCTCTGAGTTCACCGGCCTGAGCTGGCGGCCGCGCCGGGCCCGGCGACGGCGCGGCCAGCCAGACGGCCGGTGAACTCGCCGCCGGACACCGTCAGCTGGCCGTTGACCAGGACCTCGCTGACGCCGCCGGAGAGCTGGTGCGGATCGGCGAACGTGGCGCGGTCGGTCACGGTCGCCGGGTCGAACACGACTACGTCGGCGGCGTACCCCTCGCGCAGCAGCCCGCGATCGCGCAGGCCGAGCGTGCTGGCGGGCAGCCCGCTCATCTTGCGGACGGCCTCGGGAAGCGAGAGCACCTTCTCCTCGCGCACGTAGTGGCCGAGCACCCGGGCGAAGCTGCCGTAGGACCGGGGGTGGATCGGCGCGCGCAGGAACGCCCCCTCCGGCGCCATGGACACCCCGTCGGAGCTGACCGCGGCCCACGGCCGGCGTAGCGCCATGCGCAGGTTCGCTTCGGACATGGAGAAGAAAGCCGAGCCCACCCTGGACCGGTCCGATGCGATCAGTTCCAGCGCCGCCATCGCCGGGTCAACGCCGCGCGCGTCCGCGATCTCCGCCAGCGTCCGGCCCTGCCACTTCCGGTTTTCCTCGGCGTTGGCTTGCAGGATCAGGACCTCGCCGGCCTCGGTGACGTCTCCCCACCGGCCGGAGGCGGCCAGCTCGGCGTGGATCTGAGCGCGGGTCTGCGGGTCGGCGAGCCGGTCGTACAGCGCGTCCGCGCCGCCCTCGTGGTAACGGTCCGGGATAATGCTGGACAGCCCGGTCGAGCTGGCCGGGTACGGATACACGTCGGCGGTGATCGGCTGCCCGTCGGCGCGGGCCCGCTCGATCAGCTCGATCGCGCCGTCCATCTTGTCCCAGTGCGGTCCGCCGGCCGCCTTGAGGTGGAACACCTCGCCGCGGAGGCCGGCCTCGCGGCAGATCGTCAGGAACTCGGCGAGCGCACCGTGCAGGTCCGCGCCCTCGTTGCGGATATGCGAGGCGTAGCAGCCGTCGTACCCGGCGACGACCCGGCACAGCTCGGTGAGTTCGGCTGTGCCCGCGTAGCTGCCCGGCGGGTAGATCAGCGCCGAGGCGATCCCCACGGCGCCGTCGGCCATTTCCTCGGCCACCAGCGCGCGCATCCGGTCAAGCTCGGCCGGTGTGGCCGGACGGTTCTGGTAGCCGACCACACCCGCCCGGATCGTGCCCGCGCCGATGAACGAGGCCACGTTCTGTGCGCTGCCGCGGCTCTCGACGTGACCGAGGTACTCCGACAGGCGGGTCCAGGAGATTTCGTAGTCCAAGCCGTCGCGATCGCGCTCCAGCTCCGCTTTCATACGGGGGGTGAGCGGGCCCATCGAGCTGCCCTCGCCCAACACCTCCGTGGTCACGCCCTGCGTCAGCTCGCCCAGCGACCGCGGGTCGTGCAGGATGCTCAGGTTCGAATGGCTGAGGATGTTGATGAATCCCGGGCTTACCGCCTTGCCGGCGGCGTCGATGGTGACCGACGCATCCGGGGCCGGGCCGCCGATCTGCACGACGCGGCCGCCATCGATCCCGACATCGGCGCGGAACGGGTCGCCGCCCGTTCCGTCGTACACCTCACCGTTGACGATGCGGACGTCGAGCATGTGGTACTCCCAGCGTCGTAGGGATCGTATGAGGGCCAGTGCTCTAACGAGGCCGCAGCCTGGTCTCGAAGGCATCCCGCAGGCCGTCACCGACCGCGTTGAACGCCATGACGGTCAGCACGATCGCGATTCCCGGCGGGTAGATCAGCCACCAGTACCCGGCGTAGACGTAGTTGATGCCGGTCGAGAGCATCCCGCCCCAGTTCGCCGCGGGCGGCGGGATCCCGAGGCCGAGGAAGCTGAGACTGGCCAGGGCCAGAATGGCGTCAGCTACCTGGAACGTGGCGTTGACCATGATCGTGCCGATGGCGTTCGGGATGATGTGCCGCATGATCATCCGCCGCCGCGACCCGCCCATCATCCAGACCGCCTCCACGTAGTGGAGGGTCCGCAGCCGCAGCGTCTCGGCCCGGACCAGCCTGGCCGGGACGAGCCATGCCACCAGGCCGATCACCAGAACCATCAGCACGACGCTGGCCTGGAAAACGGTGAAGAGATAGACGAGCAGGAACAGCGACGGTATTGCCAGCAGGCCGTCGACGATGCGCATCATCACGCCATCCACGAACCCGCCCGCGTAGCCCGACACCGACCCCCACAGCATGCCGATGACGGTGGCCACGACGGCCGCGGCGAGGCCAACCTCCAGGGAGGTCTGGCCGCCGAGCATCAGCCTGCCGAGCTCGTCGTACCCCTCGTTGTCGGTACCCAGCGGGTGCGCGGCGCTCGGCGGCCGGAGCGAACCCGGCAGGTTGGTGCTGATCTGGTTGGTGTGGTACAGCATCGGGCCGATGAAGGAGAAGCCGGCCATCAGCAGGATCACGATCACGCCCGCCAGGGCCACCCGGTTCTCGGCCATGACCCCCAGGGCGAGCCGGAACGGGTTACCGACGGACGGCGGCTCGTCCGTGGCTGGGCGGGCTGAGGCGGTGGTGCCGACCGTTACCTGGCTCATCGTGCCTGCCTCTGGTAGCGCACACGCGGGTCGAGGGCCGCGTAGAGCAGGTCGGCCAGCAGGGATCCGAGGACGGTGCCGAAGGCTATGACGATCGTCACCCCGAGCAGTACCGGGTAGTCCTGCGACTGCGCGGAATTCCAGAACAGCAGGCCCATGCCGGGGTAGTTGAACACGGTCTCGGTGATCAGCGCCCCGCTCAGGATGCCCGGCAGGCTGAGCCCGATCAGCGTGATCAGCGGTGCGAGCGCGTTGCGGAGCACATGCCGGTACAGCACGACGCGGCGGGGAGCACCCTTTGCCCGGGCCGTGCGTACGTACTCCTCGGCGAGGTTGTCCAGCAAGGACGACCGCAGGTAGCGGCTGAACGCGGCGATGCTGGTGAATGCCAGCGTGGCCACCGGGAGCACCAGCCCCAGCGGGTGCGCCAGCACTTGGATCGCCGTGCCCTGCGGCGCGACCGGCGGGAACACGTGGACCTTGACCGCGAAAAGCATGATGAGCATCAGGCCGAGCCAGAACGTCGGCGTCGAGTAGAACGCGAACGACGCGCTGGTCAGCGTGTAGTCGACCGGCTTGTTGCGGCGGACGGCCTGCAGCACGGCGATCGGCACCGCGCAGACCAGCGCCACCACGACCGACAGCCCGACCAGGATCACGGTCGCGGGCAGCCGCTCGCTCAGCAGCGCGGCGACGCTCTGGTTGAGCTGGTAGGAGAAGCCGAGGTTCCCGCGCAGCAGCCGCCCGATGTAGTCGACGTACTGCACAGGCAGCGGCAGGTCGTACCCGTTGGCCTTGTCGAAGGCGGTGATCTGCGCGCTGCTCGCGTGCACGCCGAGGATGGCCCGGGCCGGGTTGCCCGGCAGCAGGTGCGCCTCGAGGAACGTGACGAACGTCGCCACCACGACGACCGCGAGCCCTTGCGCGAGGCGGCGAAGCGTGTAGGTGATCAAGGCAGGCCCCCACGGCCGGGGGCGGCCGGCCGGCTCCCGCTCACTTGCTGAAGTACCAGTTCTCGGGGAACGTGTCGGCGAACGGATTGTCCTCGTCCGCGGTGAACCCGGTCAGGTTCTTCGCCACGACGTTGTTGATGCCCACCTGCTCCCAGGGCATGAAGATGAACGGAAGCTGCTGGGAGATGTAGTTCTCGTACGTGTAGAAGTGGCTGAGGCCGGCCTCGTATTCGGTGGCGTTGATGAGCTGGTTGGCTTCGCTGCTGCTGTAGTTGCCCTGGCCGTTGGCGTCGGTGTTGAACATCCCGTTGCCGGTCGGGTAGATGTCCATGGTCGTTCCGCCGTACATCACCCCGTCCCAGTTGCAGGCCTTGCTGCCCATCGCGCAGACGCCGGTGACCCCGGTGATCTGGTTGAACTGTCCCTGGCTGAGCTCGAGGGTGATGCCAGCGGACCGGGCGTCGGACTGGAAATTCTCCATCATGACCTGGTAGCCGGGATCGCCGCTGGCGTAGAGGATCTTGAACTTGAGCGCCTTGCCGGCCGGGATCCCGGCACCGCATTCGGACGTGCCGGTGCCCGGCTTGGCGCAGGTATCGGTGCCCCCGGCATGGACCGCCCAGCCGTGGCTGCGCAGCAGGCTCTCGGCATCCGCAACGCTGAACGGGTAGGGGTTGGAGCGCTCGTAGGACGTGGTGAACGGGCTCGTCGGGGCGAGCGGGACCGGGCCGTAGCTCGCCGTCGCGTTGCCGTGGTAGGCGAACTTCACATCCTGCGGCTGGTCGACCAGGTGCTGCAGCGCCTGCCTGATGTAGAGCTGACGGAACAGGTAACCGGCATTCGGGCTGTTGAAGTTGATCACGACGTAGTTGAAACCGTAGGTGAGCGTGTTGAACACGCGGTAGCCGGCGGCCTTGAGTGCGGGAATCTGGCTGTCGTCCTGGCTGGGCACGGAACCCTCGGTGAGACCGGTGCCGGCGAGCAGGGAGTTGAACTCGGCGGTGGGCGAGGTGAACGGGCGCTCGATCAGCTCTTTCAGTCGCGGCTTGGGCGATCCCGAGTAGTGCTTGTTCGGCACCAGCACGATGTCGCCGCGGGTGGAGTAGGACTTGAGCCGGAACGGCCCGTTCACGACCTGCCAGAGCGGGTTGCTGGCGTAGGTGTTGACCGACTGTGCCTGGCTGAGCAGGTACTTGAACACCGAGACCGCGCCGGCCGCGGTTTCGTCGTAGTTGCCCACCTTGCCGCTGGCCGAGGTCTTGTCCCACACGTGCTGCGGCAGCGGGATGATGTCTGAGAGCTCGCTGGCGTTGTACCACTGCGGCGAGAAGGATCTGGTGAGGGTGAACCTGACCGTCGAGGAGTTAACGGCCTGGACGCTCTTCACGTTGTCCGGGAACTCCCCCGGCGTGTAGTACCCCCAGTAGTCCTTGTTCGCCTTGATCAGGTTGACGAAGAACGTCACGTCCCTGGCAGTAACCGGGGTGCCATCCGACCAGTAGTACTTCTTCAGCTTGACCGTGATCACGGTGTCGTTGTCGCTGTAGAGCGGCGGGTAGGCGAGGCTGATCTGCTGGTAGAGGCCGAACTCGTTGCCTGGCTGGCCGCCGTACCAGTACAGCGGCCGGTACATGAGCCACTGGAAGTCCTGCTGGTTGAACGGCGTGATCTGCGGGCCGCTGACGATCGGGAAGATGTCGTCGGCGGTGCTGCCCTGCTGCGTGGGGACGATCGCAACCTGCCCGTTCGACTGGGCAATGGTTCCGGACGACGAGCACGCGGCCAGCAGGCTGGCGCCGAGCACGATCACGGCGGTGCCGCACAGAGCCGTCAGGCGTGACCGCTTCCGGCCGGTTGAGAGGTGCATCACGGGGGGGTTCCCTTCGGTCAGCGGGGGGGATGGGAATCCGCGAGCGGCGTGAGGATTTGGGTCTGGCGTCGGGACGGCTGCACCGGCCCAGGGCGGCGGCATCGCTGCAGCACGCCCCCGGGCCATAGCACCGCCTCCACGGGCGGGGGCCTGCCGTTGTAGCGGGATGTGAACGACGCGCCGTACGCACCGGCGTGCCCGATCGCAACGAGGTCGCCGCGGTGCAGCGGCGGCAGCGAGTGCCAGGCCGAACGTGTCGGTCGACTCGCACACCGGCCCCTCCAGCGCGGTGTCCAGCAGACTGGCGTCCAGCTGGGCGCCGTCGACCTGGGCATCGTCCCCGGATGGCGTCGCTGGGCCGGCCGTGCGCAGCAGGTGCACGGGGTGGCGGCTGCCGTACAGGGCGGGCCGGATGAGCTCCGTCATCCCCGCGTCGAGCACGACCTGCTGCGCCTGGGCACCCGCCGGCCTGGTGTGCAAGGCCCGGGCGACCAGCCAGCCGGCCGCGCCGACCAGGTAGCGGCCGGGCTCGATCGCCGGGCGCGGCGGCAGCTCGAGCCCTGCCCGGTCCAGCGCCCGGACCAGGGCATCGCGGAAGCTCTCCGGAACCGGTGCACCGGGCCCGGGCAGCGGGAATCCGCCGCCGAAATCGATGGTGTCCAGCCAGCGGCGATCGCGCGGGCGCGCGACCCGCAGGCCGGCCAGCAGCTGGGTCGCGCGCACTCCCGCCCTGCTGAAAGCCCGGACGTGGCCCAGATCCGATCCGACGTGCACGTGGATGCCGCGCAACCGCAGGCCCGGGCCTGCCAGCGAGGGGCCCTGGACGAGCCGGAGGATCTCCCCCTGGCTCATGCCGAACTTGCTCAGCCGGGCGCCGACCGCGAACTCGGGCCTGGTCTCCGGTGCCACCTCCGGGTTGAGCCGGAGCAGGACGTCCAGCGCGGGAAGCCCGCCGACGCCGAGGCCCGCGTCCTCGGCGAGCCCGGCCAGCACGGCGGCTTCCTGCGCGGACTCGATGGCGAGCCAGCGCAGCGGGCGGCCCGCGACGGCCTCGCCGACCGTGAACGCGAGCTGCGCGTCGGTCTTGCCGAGGCCCTCGAACGCCACCGATTCGTTGGGCACACCGGCCGCCGCGGCGTGCTGCCATTCCCCGGTCGAGACCACGCTGGCGCCCCAGCCCCGGCCGTGCAAAAACGAGGTGACCGCCGGAAGGTCGTTGGCCTTGAGCGAGTACAGCCGCAGCCACGGCGCGCCGAACTCGTCCTCGAGCCGGCCGGCCGCGGCGGTCACATCGGCCATGCTGATCACGTAGACGGGTGTGCCGAACCGGGCCGCGGCCCTGGCCAGATCCTGGTGCGGCACTCCGGCTTCCCGATCCGCAGAGATCGCTTCGGGAAGCATGCCGGAAGTACAACATGATTCAGAAATTGGGGTCAAGCGCCTATCATGAACGAATCATTTCAATCGTGTCACGTGGGGGGCGAATGGGCGAGCCGACGGATCCCGTGAGCGAGCCCGAATCCGTGGCGCCCGCAGACACCGGCGGACCGGGGAGTCGGCAGCCGGGCGGGCAGTCCCCCCAGCCGGCGCCCAGTGTGTCGGAGCAGATTCGCCAGCGGCTCGGCGAACTGTCGCCGTCCGAGCGCCGGGTCGCCCGCACGCTGCTGACCGGGCCGCCGACGATCGGCCTCGAGTCGTCCGCGCGGCTGGCGCAGCACGCGGGGGTGAGCGGCCCCACCGTCAGCCGGTTCATCTCCGAGCTGGGCTTCGCCAACTACGCGGCGTTCCAGCGCGCTCTGCACGAGGAGATCGCCGCGCGGATGATGCCCCCGGTCGAGGTGTACCGGCGGCATCAGGCCGAGCACCGGTCTGCCGACGTGCTGGGCGCCAGCGCGCAGACGATGATCGAGGCCGTCTCCGCGAGCGTGGCCGGGGTCAACCCGGACGAGTTCCGGCGGGCCGTGACCACGCTGGCGGACGCCGGGCGGCAGGTGCTGATCGCCGGGGGCTGGTTCAGCCAGCTGCTGGCCGCATACCTGGCGTCGGTGCTGCGCGAGCTGCGCCCCGGGGTCCGGCTGATCGGGCCGTCGCCCAGCGAGCGCGCGGGTGCGATCGCCGATGTGGTCAGGCGGGACACCGTCGTCCTGTTCGACTTCCGCCGCTACGAGCGGGATACCCTGCAGATCGCCCGTTCGGCGCGAGGCGTCGGCGCGCGGATTCTCCTGGTCACCGACCCGTGGCTGTCCCCGGTCGCCGACATCGCGGACGCGGTGCTGACCGCCCAGGTTTCCGGTCCCTCACCGTTCCAGAGCCTCACGCCGGCCATGGCCGTGGTCGAGACGCTGATCACATCCTTGGTCGACGAACTCGGCGCGACGGGCCGGGCGCGGTTCGAGCAGTTCGGCGACATCGCCGAGGACTGGGTGCGGCCCTGGCCGGACGGCGCGGACCCGGGAGACCGCGAGACCGCCCGCGAGGTGGCGGCCGACACGCCGCTGCGCGAGTAACGCGTACTTCCAGCCACGGCCGCGCGAGCCGGGGCAACCTGACAAGCGTGACTGTCGGCTCGGACCAGACGACGCTCATCGTCCTGCGAGGGAATTCCGGCTCGGGCAAGAGCACTGTGTCCGATGCGCTGCGCGACGCATACGGGCGCGGCCTGGCCTGGGTGTCCCAGGATCTGATCAGGCGCATCATCCTCAAGGAAAAAGACGTGCCCGGCGGCGAGGCTGGTACTGCCAGCACGACCTGCTCTCATCGATCCACGAGCGCGTGATCCCAGAAACCAGCACCCTCGAGCAGACCGTCAAGCTGATCCTCGAGGAGACCAACCTGCTCGCCCGCTAACCGGGTACACCCGGCCGGAACTTGTAGAACACCAACTCCGGGTCGCCCTCGTCCAGGCCGTCGAGCTCGCCGCTGAACGACCAGCCCTCGGCCCGCAGCAGCGACCGCATCGGCAGGTTGGACGTATTGGTCGACGTGAACACCTGCTCGGTCTCGGCGGTAACCACCGCTGCCCGCAGCAACCCGCGACCGATCCCGGCCCTTCGGCGCGCGGGGTCGACCATGACCAGCTCAACGAAGTCGCGGCCGAAGAAGTGAGCCGACCTGACAACGGCAAAACCGCCAACCGAGCCGCCGTCGAGATGAACGAGGCACTCCCCGAGATCCACGCAGCGCCTCAGGAACTCGGCTCGCCCGCGATCCCCGTGGGTAGCAAATCGATCAAGCCGCAAGATGTCACCGACGTCGTCGGCGATCGCACGACGGACCTCTCCCAGCCCCGGCACCACCGGCTCAGTCTGGCACACGCGTTCCCCGGCCGGTCCTGCAGATGATCTTGATAGCGGAAGATTGCTGTTGCTGTTTCAGCAGCAAGGGACCCTTCACACCTTTCGGCGCCTGTGGAGCGGGAGCGAGCGGCGTACCGGCGCCTGGCGAGCGTCGCTGAGGGTCGCGGAGCACCTCGACGGCGTCGAGGGCCAGGTCAGCCCCGCGCGCCTCATCGCGGACCTGTTCTAAGGCCCGGTCGGCGACCGCCTCGATGACCTCGACGCGCTCCCGCCAGACCAACTCCGGTTTATCGCCGTTCGCCACCCACACGCCGACTTCCTCGGCGTCGTCCCAGACCACACGGCAGTGCAGAAAGCGGTCCGGTGAGCCCAGCCCGGCGTCGCGGGTTCTCGCATCCATGCTCACATGATGAAACCGAGCTGTTACCCAGCGGGAAGCGTCATCGTGCCGTGGCCGACGATCGCGGCGCTGCCGCCGACGGCGACCTCGGTGATCTGGCCGGCTTCCTTGCGGGCGGTGCCCTCCAGCATGCTGGGGCGGCCCATGGCCACTCCCTGGTCGATGAGCAGATGGTAGGTGCCGTCCGGCTCCGGCGACCGGGCGGCGAGGCTGGCGATCAGAGACGCGCACGCCGATCCGGTAGCCGGGTCCTCGGTGACTCCGACGCCGGGCCCGAACATCCGCGCGTGCAGCCGGGCGCCGTCGCGGAAGTCACCGGCGATGCAGTACATCTCCTGCGCCCAGCCGCCGGCCACCCCGTCCGACCACGCGGCCATGTCCAGCACGGCGCGGTCCACCAGTTCCGGCGTGGCCAGCCGGATGAAGCAGAACTTCAACCCCACGCCGCCGTACCAGCAGTCGGCGATCGCGTCCTGCGGCAGCGACAGGGCCCTGGCGATCGCGGCGGCCGGCGGCGCCTCGGGGCTGCTCTCATAGCGGGGGGACCGCAGGCTGAACCGGATCGCGTCGCCGTCGACGGCGACCGCGACCGGGCCGATGCCCTCTTCGAACACGAACTGCTTCTCGCCGTGCAGGCTGGCGAGGACGGCGGCGGTGCCCACCGTGGGGTGACCGGCGAACGGCAGCTCCCGGACCGGGGTGAAGATCCGGACCCGGCAGGTGCACGAGGGATCGCTGGGCGGCAGCACGAACGTGCTCTCGGAGAAGTTGAACTCCCGCGCCAGCTGCTGCATGGTCTCGTCGGCGATCCCGGTGGCGTCGGGGAACACCGCGAGCTGGTTTCCGCCGAAGGCCCGGTCGCTGAACACGTCGACCAGGACGAAGTCGAATCCCATGGCTCAGCCCACCACCACATCCATCTCGATCGCCGCGCCCAGCGGCAGCGCGGCGACGCCGATCGCGGTTCGCGCCGGGTACGGCTCGGCGAAGTGCTCGCGGTACGCCTCGTTCATCGCCGCGAAGCCCGACATATCCGTGAGGTAGACGCCGACCCGCAGCACGTCCCCGAGGTCCTTGCCCGCCGCCTCCAGCGCCGTCGCGATATTGCGCAGGATCTGGTGCGCCTGGCTCCGGACGTCGCCGTCGATGAGCTCGCCCGTCGCCGGGTCCTGGGCAACCTGCCCGCTGAGGAACAGCAGGCCGCCACCGCGCACGCCGAGCGAGAACGGCGCGATCGAGGGCGGCAGCTTGTCACTGGTGATGGCGTCGCGTGTCATGGTCAGCGAGTCCTTTCTCTCATGCCGCGAGCGCGGCGCTGATGATGCCGAGGCCCTGCTCCAGCCGGTCCAGCGGCTCGTAGCCGAGGCCGAGCCGGAAGACGTGGCCGGTGTCGCCGAACCAGGGACCGCGGGCGACGAGGGTCCGCTCCCGCCCAAGGTAGGCGTGGAAGCGGTCGACGTCCTGGGGCCCGAAGACTCCGGGGTCAAGCTGCACGCAGCACATCGCGCCGGCCTCCGGCGGCAGCCAGTGCAGCCGCCCGGCGTGCCCCTTGATCCACCGTTCGACGATCTCACGAGCCTGGGCCAGGAACGCGCCGCGCTCGGCGAGGACCTGGTCCGCCCTGGCCAGCAGCCGGACGGCGAGGAACTCGTCGAGGGTCCCGCACGCCAGCGAGGAGTTGAATTTCGCCAGACGAAGTTCCTCGGCCAGTGCCGCGTCGCTGACCGTCAGCCAGCCGATGCGCAGGCCGGGCGCGCCGTGCGCCTTTGACAGCGAGCCGCAGGTGAGCACCCGCGGCGACGTCCCGGCGAAGCTGGCGACCGGCACCGCGTCCCCGTAGGTGGCCTCCCGGTACGTCTCGTCGATCAGCAGCAGCGCCTCGGGGCAGGTGCGAGACATGGCGGCGAGCATCCACTCAATTTCATCGTGCCTGAACGCGACGCCGGACGGGTTCTGCGGCGACGCGACGCTGACCAGCCGCGTCCGGAAGGACAGCCTGGCGGCGAACGCGTCGAGGTCGATGCGGTAGCCGTCCTCGAATCGCGACGTCACGGTCACCACCCTGGCGCCGAGGCCCGCCGTGGCGTCGAACGCCGGGGGGTAGCAGGGCCGCCCGATCACGATCTCGCCGTCGCCGACCAGCAGCGCGACCAGGAACAGCGCCGCCGCCGCCCCCGTCGTGATCAGCACCTGGCTGTCGGCGATCTCGTGCCGCGCGGCGACCAGGGCGCGCAGGTCGGCGCTGCCGGCCGAGGTGCCGTAGCCGAGCTTCACGTCGGCCAGGTCCGCCACGCCAGCCGGGCCAAGCAACTCGGCCACGATCAGGTCGGGCGCGACGCTCTCACCGAGGTTGTACCTCGGCTTCTCGTCGATCAGGGCCGTGATCGGGCTGGCCGGAAACTGTCGCATGGCAGGGTCCTCATCGGGCAAAGGCCTCATCGGGCAAAGGCCTCATCGGGCAGGTCCTCATCGGGCGGAGACCTCATCGGGCAAAGGCCTCATCGGGCAGGTCCTCATCGGGCGGAGACCTCGTCGGGCTGGCGGGTGGTTACCCAGCCATGTTTGCCGGGCGGGGCTGGCGCCGGAAGAGCCAATGCCGCAGAATTGGTTTGGATATGAAGCCAATTGAGCTTGCCGAGCGCCTGGGCCGGTGGTCGTCGGGCCGCGGGCCGCTGCACGTGCTGCTGGCGGCGCGGCTGCGGCAGCTGATCGACGAGGGTGAGCTGCCGCCTGGCGAACCGCTGCCGCCGGACCGGGCCCTCGCGCTGGCGCTCGCGGTCGGCCGAAGCACCGTGGTCGCCGCGTACGACCTGCTCCGCCAGGACGGGCGGATCATCCGGCGCCAGGGCAGCGGCACCCGGGTCGCCGGGGCCGAGGCCGGCCCGCGCCAGACCACCAGCGCGCCGCTGTTCCTGCACTTGCTGGAGCCCGGTGACGGCGTAATCCCGCTCGCGTGCGCCGCCCCGGACACGCCGCCGCCCGAAGTGGCCGAGGCGTACGCGGGAGTCGCGGCCACGCTGGCGCACACCTCCGGAGACATCGGCTACTACCCGGCCGGCCACCCGGCGCTCCGCCGGGCCATCGCCGACCGGTACACCGGGCGCGGAATCCGCACCGGGCCGGAACAGATCGCGGTTACCAACGGCGGCCAGCAGGCGCTGTCGCTGCTGGCCCGGGCGCTGCTGGCGCCGGGCGACCGGGTGCTGGTGGAAGGGCCCACCTACCCGGGAGCGCTCGAGGCGTTCCGGGAGCAGGCGGCGGTGCCGTGTTCGCTTCCGGTCGGGCTGGCCGGCCTCGCCGCCGCGACGCGCGGGCAGCGCGCCGTGATGGCGTACGTGATCTCCACCTTCCACAACCCGACCGGCTCGGTGCTGTCGCCGCTGGACCGGCAGGCACTGGTGCACGCGGCCGCCGCGGCCGGGGTCTCGCTGGTCGATGACGAGGTGCTAAGCGATCTGGGGTTTCCCGGGGTGCCGGTTCCGTCACCGCTGGCCAGCTATGACAGCGCCGTGATCTCGGTCGGCTCGCTCAGCAAGAGCATCTGGGGCGGCCTGCGCATTGGGTGGGTGCGCGCCCCCGAGCCGCTGATCGCCCGGCTGGCCCGGCTGCTCGCCGTGTACGACCTAGGCGGCAACGTCCCCGCCCAGCTCGCGGCGGCCGAGCTGGTGCCCCGGCTGGATGCGCTGTCGCTGCGGCAGGCCGCCGGGCGGCAAGCCCGGCACGACCACTTGCGCGCCGAGCTTGCCAGCCGCCTGCCGGACTGGGACGCGCCGCCGGTGCCTGGCGGCCAGACCCTGTGGGTGCGCCTGCCCTATGGCGACGGGACCTCATTCGCGCAGACGGCGCTGCGGTACCGCATCGCGGTTCTGCCAGGTAGCGGCCTCGACGCCTCCGGGCAATGCCAGGACCACCTGCGGCTGCACTTTGTGGCGCCCGAGGACGTGCTGACCGAGGCCGTCAGCCGGCTTGCCGACGCGTGGCGCGCCTACCATCCGCCGTCCGCCCCGGCCACCGCGCCACCCGCGATGTCCGTCTGAGGCCTTCCGCGGTCCCGGTCCCGAACCCTTCCGCCACCCCGGCCCCGACCGCTTCCACGACCCGGGCCCAGAACCGACCGTTCCACCAGCCAGGCCCGAACCCCAGTTTGATCTTGGTGTCCGGCCGCTGTTGCGGCCCGGCATGGCGCGGCCCACAATGGAGCCAATGTCTAGGTCCAATAGGTTCAGTCTTGGCCTGTCATCGCCCGTGGAGCTGCAGGGCGCCCTTGACGGGTGGCGGCGTGGCGGCGGCCCGCTGCACCAGCGCCTTGCCACGGCGCTCGCCGGCGCGGCGGAACGCGGGGAGCTGCTCCCCGGCACCAGGCTGCCGCCCGAGCGCTACCTCGCCGCCCACCTCGGCGTGGCCAGAACCACCGTGTCGGCGGCCTACAAGCAGCTCGAGCACGGCGGCCTGGTCGACCGCCGGCAGGGCAGGGGCACGCACGTGACCGGCGCCGACGGCGTGCTGGCCGGGGGCCGGGCCGCGGAACTGACCACCTCGCTCCAGCGCAACGTGCTGTTCCGCCGACTCGGCGAGGACCCGCCGGACGCGGTCGACCTGCTCGGCAGCTACGAGGTACCTGGCCCAGCCATCCGGGAGGCGCTGGCCCGCGCCGGGGCCGCGGTCAGCGTCGGGGAACTGGCTGAAGGGCGCGGCTACCTGCCGCTCGGCTACCCGCCGCTGCGCCGGGCGATCGCAGCCCACCTGACCGCACGCGGCCTGGCGACCGACGAGGAGGAGACCCTCGTCACGGCCGGGGCCCAGCAGGCGCTCAGCCTCCTGGCCAGCTACTATGTCACCCCTACTTCCACGGTCGTGGTAGAAGACCCCACGTTCCCGGGCGCGATCGACGCGTTCCGCACTGCGGGCGCCAGGATCCTGACCGTGCCGGTTGGCCAGACGGGTGCCGACGCCGGGCTGCTCGCCGCGACGGTCTCGCAGAGCCCGGTGCGGGCCGTCTACCTGATGCCGACCTTCCAGAATCCGACCGGATCCGTGGTGCCGGCCCAGGCCAGGCGCGAGCTCGCCCGGCTGTGCCAAGTCAGCGGGATTCCGTTCATCGAAGACAACACCGTGGCCGACCTGGCGCTGGGCAGCGAGCCGCCGCTTCCGCTGGCGGCCTACGCGCGTGACGCCCCGATCGTGTCGGTCGGCTCAATGAGCAAGGTGTTCTGGGCCGGGCTGAGAGTGGGCTGGATCCGCGCCCCGCGGCAGGTGATCGCGCAGCTCGGCCGGCTCAAGGCCGTCACCGACCTGGGCACGTCGCTGGTCAGTCAAGCGATCGCGGTCAACCTGCTCGCCGACGCCGACCGCATCCGGGAGCTGCGCCGCGGCGAGCTCGCCGAGCGGCTCGCGCTGCTGCAGGACCTGCTCGGGCGCCACCTGCCCGGGTGGACGTGGCGGACTCCGGGCGGCGGCCTGTGTCTGTGGGCCAGGCTGCCGGACGGCAGCGCAACCGACCTGGCCCAGATCGCGAGCAGGCACGGTGTGCTGATCGCGCCCGGCCCGGTCATGTCCCCCACCGGCCGGTTTGATGAATACGTCCGGCTGCCGTTCGGCTATCGCCAGGAAACGCTCGAACAGGGCATCGGTCGCCTCGGCCGGGCGTGGCAGGCCTACCGCGGCGTGCTCGACGCGCATGGGCCACAGCGGATCGACGTGATCGTTTAGCCGCTGACGGCGCATGCCAATCCCGAGTTGATTGGCATGCTCAAAGCGCGCGACAGTGCGATCGTGGGCAGCGAGCGCGTCACCATCCGCCCGGCCGCCGTCGGCGACATCAGCCAGATGAGCGGCGTCCTTGAGCGCGCCGGGCTCTCCTCGGGCCGGCCGAAGCTCCTCGAGTTCAACCTGGCCAACCCCGATACCCAGATGTTCGTGGGCTGCCAGGGCGACCGTGTGGTCGGCGTTGCCTGCTGCGTCTGTTTCGGCCGCACCGGCTGGATCGGCAACGTCGCGGTCGAGGATGACGCACGCGGCCAGGGGCTCGGCCGGGCGCTGAGCCAGCAGACCGTGGACTGCGTGCGGCAGGCCGGGGCGCAAACGGTGCTGCTCACCGCCACGGATCTGGGCAAGCCCATCTACGAGCGGCTCGGGTTTACCGACGAAGGCGTCTCCTACGGCCTCTGGGAGCAGCGCGCTGTGCCCGCCCTCGTCTGCGATCGCCCGGGTACGGTCCAGCCCAGCGGGATGGACGACGTCATAAGGCAGGACACCGCGGCAACAGGCGAGGACCGCCGCAGCTACCTGGCTCCCTTTGCCGACCGGGCCCGGGTGCCGGCCGGCCCCGCGCGGGACGGGTACCGGGTTGGGCTGCCGTGGGGCGGCGGGCCAATCATCGCGGCCAGCCCGGCGTCCGCACGACCGCTGATCGTCGACATGATCCGGGCCAGCCCGGGGTCGCGGCTCGCGTTCCCCGAAGTGAACGCCCACGGTGGCGCTCTCGCGGTGTCGCTCGGATTTCAGCTGGCCCGGCGCGTGCGCCGGATGCGCCTCGGCCCGCCCGTCCCCGGCTACCGGCCGGGGACGATCTACAACGTGTTCAGCCTCGGGATCGGTTAGCGGTCCCGCACCCCAGTGGAGGTTCACATGGCAGTCCCCTACTCAGAGCGGGCCAGCGACGCGCCCGCCGCTCCCGCCACCGGTACCACTCCGGCCACTCCCGCCGGTCCCACTACCGTCCCCACTCTCGCCGGTCTCACCACTTCCTCCACCTCCGCTCGCCCGGGCGTCGAGAGCGGCACGCAGCGGGTGAAGCGGGGGATGGCTGACATGCTCAAGGGCGGTGTGATCATGGATGTGGTCACGCCGGAGCAGGCGAAGATCGCTGAGGACGCGGGTGCGGTGGCGGTGATGGCGCTGGAGCGGGTGCCGGCCGATATCCGGGCGCAGGGCGGGGTGGCCCGGATGAGTGACCCGGACATGATCGATTCGATTATCGGAGCGGTGTCGATCCCGGTGATGGCCAAGTGCCGGATCGGTCACTTCGCTGAGGCGCAGGTGCTGCAGGCGGTCGGGGTGGACTATATCGATGAGTCGGAGGTGCTGACCCCGGCTGATGAGGCGTATCACGTGGATAAGTGGGCGTTCACGGTGCCGTTTGTGTGCGGGGCGACGAACCTGGGTGAGGCGCTGCGGCGGATTGGTGAGGGCGCGGCGATGATCCGGTCCAAGGGGGAGGCCGGCACCGGGAACGTGGTGGAGGCGACCCGGCATATGCGCCGTATCCGCGGTGAGATCGCCCGGCTGTCCACCGTGCCGGGCGATGAGCTGTTCACCGCGGCGAAAGACCTGCAGGCCCCGTATGAGCTGGTGGCTGAGGTGGCGGCGGCGGGGCGGCTGCCGGTGGTGTTGTTTACGGCGGGCGGGATTGCGACCCCGGCGGATGCGGCGATGATGATGGGGCTGGGTGCCGACGGGGTGTTTGTGGGGTCGGGGATTTTTAAGTCAGGTGACCCCGCTGCCCGGGCTGCCGCGATCGTGAAGGCGACCACGTTCCACGACGATCCCGACGTCATCGCCAAGGTGTCGCGGGGGCTTGGCGAGCCCATGGTGGGGATCAGCCTGGACACGCTCGCGCCCGAGCAGCGCTACGCCGGACGCGGCTGGTGACTGCCGCAGCGTAAGCGCCGACAGCCCGGCCGGCAGCGGCCGGTGACCAGCCGCGGCCCGGTCGACGCAATCCGGGCCGCGGCTGCTAGACAGGCCCGCGCTAGCCGCTGATCGCCTCGCGGGCGGCCTGAACGATGTGGCTGGCGGATATTCCGGCCGCGTCCATCAGCTCGGCCGGGGTCCCGGAACCGGGCAGGCTCTGGACCGCGAGGTGGTGAATGCGGGCCGGGTGGCCCGCGTCGCTGAGTGCCTCGAGGACCGCGCCGCCGAGGCCGCCTTGCGGATAGTGATCCTCGACGACCACCAGCCGGTCCCCGGTCAGGTCCGCCGCGTCCAGCAGGGCCTGGGTGTCGATCGGCTTGACCGAGTACAGGTCGATGACCCGGGCGCTGATGCCGTCCCCGGCCAGCTCGTCGGCCGCAGCCAGGCAGTTGTGCACGGTCACGCCCGCGCCGATGAGCGTCACCTGGTCGTTGTCACTGGCCCGGAGGACCTTCGAGCCGCCGATCGGGAATTCCTCGTCCACCCCGTACAGGACCGGGTAGGCGCCGCGGGTGGTGCGCATGTAGACGACGCCGGCGGTCTCGGCCATCTGCGCCACCAGGTACGCCGTGCTGTTGGGGTCGCTGGGGTACAGGACCGTCGAGCCGCCCACGGCACGCATCATGGCCAGGTCCTCCAGAGCCATCTGCGACGGGCCGTCCGCGCCGATCTCGACGCCACAATGGGACCCGGACAGCCGGATGTTCGCCTGGGAGATGGCCGACATCCGGATGAAGTCGTACGCGCGGGTGAGGAACGCGGCGAACGTTGAGGCGAACGGGACGTACCCGCGGACCTGCACGCCGACAGCGGCGGCAACGAGTTGCTGCTCGGCGATGAACATCTCGAAGTACTTCTCGGGATACTTCTTGGAGAACTCCTCCATGTGCGTCGAGTTGCTCACCTCGCCGTCCATGCCGACGACGTCGCCGCGGGCGCCGACAGCGGCCAGCGCCTGACCGAACGCCAGCCGGGTGGCGACCTTGTCGTCGGGCCCATACTGGGGCAGGCTCACCTCGGCGCTGGGCCAGGCCCGGGGCGACCCGCCTTCGGGCTTCAGACCGGTTACCCGGATATCGCGCTGGCCGCCGAGCTCGATGATTGCGCGCTCGGCCATCGGCTCGGGCAGCGGTTTGCCGTGCCAGTTCTCGCGGTCTTCGACCTCGTCGAACCCGCGGCCCTTGCGCGTGCGGGCCACGACCACCGTTGGCCGGTCCGCGCCGGCCGCGCCAGTGAACGCCTTGTCGATCTCGCCCAGGTCGTGCCCGTCGATGACGACCGCGTGGCAGCCGAACGCCTCCACCCGTTTGGCGTACGTGTCCGTGTCCCAGCTCAGCTCGGTCGGGCCGCGCTGGCCCAGGCGGTTCACGTCAATGATCGCGGTCAGGTTGCTGAGCCCGTAATGGGAGGCCTTGTCCAGCGCCTCCCAGATCGACCCCTCGGCGGTCTCGCTGTCCCCGCACAGCACCCACACCCGGTACGGCAGCTCGTCCAGGAACTTGCCGGCCAGCGCGACGCCGACCCCGTCCGGCAGCCCCTGGCCCAGCGAGCCGGTGGCCACGTCGACCCACGGGAGCACCGGGGTGGGGTGGCCCTCCAGGCGCGAGCCGAACCGCCGGTACCCGTTCATCAGCTCCTCGTCGCTGACGACACCGGCCGCCTTGAACATCGAGTACAGCAGCGGGGATGCGTGCCCCTTGGAGAAGATCAGGTGGTCGTTGGCCGGGTTGTCCGGCTGCTGCCAGTCGTAACGGAAATGGCGGGCCATCAGCACCGCCATGAGATCAGCGGCCGACATGCTCGAGGTTGGATGGCCGGACCCGGCCGAGGTGCTGCAGCGAATCGAATCGACCCGCAGTTGCTGGGCCAGTTCGTGGATATCGGCGAGGCTCTGCACGGTCATGGCAATCCTCCGGGCTCGACTTCGGTCAGTTCCAACTGTGCCACGGGACAAATCGGCCGCCGATACGGGTAGCCCGAGGAGGCCGAAATGGGCAGCTCAAGGGAGCCTCGGGGCAGCCCGAGAGCCGAAAGGGCAGCCCGAGGGAGCCTCGGGGCAGCTCGCTAGACGCGCCCGGGCTGCTCCTCGATGCCGGGCATTACCCAGGGGTCCGGCATCTTGGCGGAGAAGCTGAGCCCGGGCCGGTCGGCGGCCGTGCCGGTGATCGTCAGCCGGAACGGGCGGACATACTCGACCTCACCGGCCGAGGTCAGCCGGAACGCCTGGTCGTGCCCTGGGTAGATGACATCGGCCATCGCGACCACGCGGTCGATGCTGGCCCGGGCCTCGTCGGCGCTCCAGAACACGAGAGGGCTCTGCCTGCTCAGCGTCACGGCCGAGCGGTGCACGGCGTCACCGGTGATCAGCGACAGGCCCTGCTCATTCTGCACGGTGATGCCGATGCTGCCGGGTGAGTGGCCGGGGAGGTCCAGCACGCCGACACCCGGGATGAGCTCGTCCCCCTCGGCGATCTCGCGGACCTGCATCCGTCCCAGGATCGCGCCGGTCCAGGCGGGGGTGGCCCAGTCGTTCGGGTGCGGGCCATCGCTGTAGCGGCGCTCACGCGGATGCAGGCACACCGGCGCGTGCGCGAACACGTCGACGTTCTGCACGTGATCCCAGTGCGCGTGCGTCAGCACCACCATGTCGATGTCGGCCGGGGTCAGTCCCCGGCTGGCCAGCGCCTCGACCAGGACCGTCCGTCTCCCCACGTGCGCCGGGTCGACCAGGATCCGCACCGGTTCCCCGTTCAGGCCAGGTCCCTCGATGAGCGTGACCTGGCACATGGCGATGCGGCCTGCGCTGGTGTTGATCCCGAAACCCTCGAGGAGAACTTCGACGTGCGGAGCTGATTGCATGCTGGTGCTCCCTTCCGGCGCAGATGTACCCAACCGAGCATGGCATCCGCGCCCGCGCGATACTTGCCTCGTGGGTGCCGAGGCTGACCGCGTGCTGCCGGGCAGCCCGTTCCCGCTGGGCGCGACGCCCGAGGCCGGTGGCACGAACTTCGCCGTGGCGTCCGGGGTGGCCGACGCGGTGGCGCTGTGCCTGTTCGATAGCGCAGGCACCGAGACCCGGCTCCCGCTGCCGAGCTATGACGCGGGCGTCTGGTACGGCTTCGTCCCGGGCGTCGGCCCCGGGCAGGCTTACGGATATCGCGAACGGGCCCCTGACCACGCAGCGCGTGGTCTGCGTTGCAACCCGGCCAAACTGCTGCTCGATCCGTACGCGAGGGCGATCAGCGGACAGGTCGCGTTCGGGCCGGAGGTGTTCGGCTACGCGGTGGACGACGCGGACCAGCGGAGCGCGCTGGATTCCGCCGGGCACGTACCGCGCAGCATGTCGTGGATGGGGCGTTCGACTGGACCGACGGCGGGCCGATGCGGCGCCGCTACTCGGACACGATCATCTACGAGGTGCACGTCAAAGGGTTCACGGAACGCCACCCAGGGGTGCCGGCGGCCTGCGCGGCAGCTACGCCGGGCTGGCCCACGAGGCCGCGATCGCGCACCTGGTTGACCTCGGAGTGACCGCGGTCGAGCTGCTGCCCGTGCACCAAAGCGTGCCCGAGTCCTTCCTGGTGGCGCAGGGCCTGACGAACTACTGGGGCTACAACACGATCGGGTACTTCGCGCCGCACAACGGCTACTCGGCGGCGGTGCGCGACGGGCGCGCCGAGCAAGGCGGGCAGGGCGGGCAGGTAGCCGAGTTCAAGGCCATGGTGAACGCGCTGCACGCGGCAGGCCTGAGGTGCTGCTCGACGTCGTGTTCAACCACACAGCCGAGGCGGATCACCGCGGTCCGACGCTCTGCTTCCGCGGCCTGGACAACGCCGCGTACTATCGGCTCGCGGCAGCGCAACCCCGGCCGCTACTTCGACACCACGGGCACCGGCAACTCGCTCAACGCCGACGACCCGGTGACCCTTCAGCTGATCATGGATTCGCTGCGGTACTGGATCACCGAGATGCACGTCGATGGCTACCGCTTCGACCTCGCGCCGACGCTCGCCCGGGACGGCAGCGGCTTCGACCAGGTGTCCGCGTTCTTCGACCTCGTCTCGCAGGACCCGGTGGTGTCCCGGGCGAAGCTCATCGCAGAGCCGTGGGACGTGGGCCAGATGGACAGCTATGAGCTCGGGCGTTTCCCGCCGCTGTGGCGGGAGTGGAACGGGAAGTACCGGGACAGCATGCGCGACTTCTGGCGCAGCCACCCCATCGGGATCGGTGAGTTCGCCACCCGGTTCGCCGGCTCGTCGGACCTGTACGGCAGCACGGAACGGCGCAAGCCGACCGCGTCGGTGAACCTGCTGACGTGCACGACGGGTTCACCATGGCCGACCTGGTCTCCTATGACGGCAAGCACAACGAGGCCAACGGCGAGGCCAACCGCGACGGGACCGACGACAACCGCTCCTGGAACTGCGGCACCGAGGGCCCCGCCACCGACCCGGCCATCCTGGCGCTGCGCGGGCGACAGCGCCGGGCCATGCTCAGCACGCTGCTGCTGTCGTTCGGCGTGCCGCTGCTGCTCGGCGGGGACGAGATCGGCCGCACCCAGCAAGGCAACAACAACGCGTACTGCCAGGACAACGAGATCACCTGGTTCGACTGGTCGGCGGTGGACGAGGGCCTGCTCGCCTTCACCCGGCGGCTGATCGCGCTGCGCACGCAGCACCCGGTGTTCCGGCGCCGCCGCTACCTGGCCGGTGCCGAGGCCTCCGAGCTCCGCTGGTTCACCCCGGCGGGGACACCGATGACCGCCGAAGACTGGGCCGACTCCGGCGCGCTGTCGCTGGGCATCTACCTCGATGGGTCGGACGACCCTGACCCGGCACGGGACGGCACGTTGCTGCTAGATGACGACTTCCTGGTGTTCTTCAACGCGTGGTGGGAGCCGCTGGACTTCGTCATCCCCACCACCCGCGACGGGCAGGCATGGCGGGCCGAGATCGACAGCCACGATCCGGCCGCGGCCGCGTCATCGGGAGCGTGAGGCCGGCGATCGCGTCACCGTTGGCCCCCGGTCGGTGACCGTGCTCCGCAGCCCGCGTCCCGGCCGCTAATCCACACGGCCCGACTCGCTGCTGAAAGAAGGCGCCTCTCAGGATTCATTCAGCCTTGGCCTGCAAGGCTTGCAGATCATGGGGACGGTTCTGTCATCCAGCCTCCGGACAAAGGCCTCGGATGCGCCGCAGACGCGGGCGCTCGGACGCTGGCGGCGCGGCGACGTCTGGGCCGTCGCCATCCTCGTTGCGCTGCCGGTCCTCGTCTTCGGCGTTCCGCGCTGCTCGGGCATTCGGTGCTGCCCGGCGACGACCTCTCGCAGAACTTCCCGCTGCGGGTTCTCGCCGGGCGGGAGATCCGGAGCGGCCACCTCCCGCTGTATGACCCATACATCTGGAGCGGCGCCCCGTTGCTGGCCGGCTGGAACGCCGGCGCCGCGTACCGCTCACGTTCCTGTTCGCCGTGCTGCCGGCGGCCGCGGCGTGGGCGGTCAACATGATCATCACCTGGGCGGTAGCCGGGCTTGGCATGTTCTGCTTCCTGCGGGCCTGCGCCTCGGCAGCCTGCCGAGCCTGCTCGGCGGCCTCTCGTTCGCCTTCGCCGGGGCGATGTCGGCGCAGGTGTCTCATTTCGGCCTGGTCGCGGGCATGAGCTGGGTCCCGGTCGCGCTGCTGAGCGTGTTCCGGCTCTCCGAGGCCCGGAGCATGCCCTCCCGGCTCCGGTTGGACCGGCGTGCTGGCTGCCGCGATTAGGCCTGGTGATCCTGGCCGGCGAGCCGCGCGCCGTTGACGACGCCTGCGTGAGCGTTGCCATCTACGCGGTGTGGCGGGTCGCGCGGCTCGGCGCCGCTGGAGGCAGGCGGGCGTCTCGGTCGCGGTGAGGCGGCTGCGCTGGGCGCATGCCTCGGCGCCGTTCAGTGGCTGACGGGGCTGGCCGCGGTCGCCACCTCCCAGCGCGGGGCGGTTTCGATGGCGCTTTTCGAGATCCGGCTCGCTTCGCACCAAGTGGCTGCTGCTGATGCTGGTGCCGGACCTACTGGGCGGGTCCGGCTCGTTCGGCCAGCTCAGTTTCTTCGCGACCTACAACCTGACCGAAGTGACCGACTACGTCGGCATCCTGCCGATCGTCGGCCGCGGCCGTACTCCTGGGCCGCGTACGGCTGCGGCGCAGGCCGCCGAGTGGCTGGTGTGGCACGTAGATAGCGCTGGTCGGGGTGCTCCTCGCGCTCGGCGGCCGGACGCCGCTCGGGCATCTGCTCATTCACCTGCCGCTCTTCGGCGATCAGCGGCTGCAGAGCCGGAACATCCTCGTGACCGACCTGGCGCTCGCCGTTCTCCTCGCGTACTGGGCCAACAACCCGCTCACCGAGAAGAGCCGGTGGTTCCTCCGGGTCCGCGCTCATGCGCCGGATTGACCTGGAGACGATCCTCGGCGTGCTGCCCCCGCTCGCGATGATCGCCGTCGTCGTCACCGGGCTGTGCTGGGGCGCGGGCCTGCTGCGCTGGCTGGGGGTCGGCCTGGCCGCGACGCACGTCGACGGGCAGCTCAAGCCGTGGCTGGTCCCCTACGCGCTGATCGGCGCCGCGGCCATCGCGTTCGTGATCTGGGGGCGCCGCGTTGCCCCGCGGCTGCGCTCGCGGGTAGCTCGGCGCGTTCGTCGATGATGGACCTGGTGATCTTCACCATCCTCGGGGTGGTCGCGGTCGACGTCGGCCTCGGCCAGGGACGAGTCCGCCAGCGGTCACGCCCAGACAGCCGGTGAGATCCTGTCGGGCCAGCCGTCGGGCCAGCCGTCGGGCCAGCCGTCGGGGCTGGCGGCCCGCGCACCGGCCACGCGCCCGGTCAAGACGCTGGGCTTTGGCGGGCGTTTCGCGATCTACGATCCGAACGAGATCGACGCTCGCCAGCTGCCCACGCTCGGCTCGCCTGATCTCAACGACATCGACGGCGCGCAATCGGTCCAGGGGTACTCGTCGATCGTTGACGGCACGTACGCGTCCGCGACAGGCTCACATCAGGCGATGGGCGAGGGACAGGACGAGCTCTCCCCGAACGCCGTGGCCAGCGGGATCCTCGATCAGCTGGACACGTCGGTGCTGCTCACCGTGCCCGCATACCTGATCACCTCGAGCGGATCCACAGCGCCTCCGGGTCCGCCGGGCACCGGCGACCGTTCCATCGCGGCGCACAGCCGGACCACCTGGAACTTCGGCACGTCGCTGACTGTGTCCAGGCTCGACATGCCCGATGCGGACGCGAGGAAGGACGCCGGGATCCGGATCGGCCTGGAGACGCCGGGCGGGTCGACGCGCTGGTTCCCGGCACGGGCCGCGAGCGCGTCGGTGCTCACGATCGACCTCCGCCGCCCGGTGACCGCGGTCGCGGTGATCGGACAGGCGGGCGGCGATCCGTCTCGCCTCGGCGCGCCGTCCGTCACCGAGGCGGGAGCAACTGTATTTGTGGCGAACGGCCAGCTGCAGGACGCGCTCACGGCACCGCAGTGGGGACTAGCCTGCCGCGACGGCTCGTTCACCGTGTTCGTCAACCACTTCGCCCGCGCCATGTTCAGCCTCGAGGCACTCCCGGGCCGGTCCACTATGGGCGCATCGATTCGGCGGGTGGACGACGCCACCGACTCGGTCGCCGGGTTGGCCGCTGTCGCCGTGCGCTCCCCGCGCGGCGTGCGCGTGGTTCGCTCGGTCGCGGCGATTCCCGGCTGGACCGCCACCTGGCATCCCGTTGACGGCACGCCGACCAAACTGGACGTCGGGCGATCCGGCCTGGTCCAGGTGGTGGACGTTCCGGCCGGGCAAGGGATCCTGACCTGGAGCTACGTGTGGCCGGGGTTCCGGGCCGGCCTTGTACTGTCCATCGGCGCGGCCGTGCTGCTGATCGCGCTGCTCCTGGCCGCTCGCTGGTCACGGGTCAAGATCCGGCGCTCCGAGCGCGTGCCGGCAAGCTCGGCCAGCGTCTTAGACGAACCGCCGGGGCAGCGGGAGGCGGCCGGGGTGTTTTAGCCGCACGCGGCCGGCGGTTAGAATTGGGCCTTCAGTTCCTCGATCTCGCGGGCCCGCTCCCGGAGCTTCTCGTACGCCGGGCGCTCGCGGATCCGGGTCAGCGCCCAGCGCACGGCGTCGGCGCGGTTGCCCGCGATGCCCGCGGTGATCAGCGTGTCCACGGTCTCCAGGTCATCTGACCCGAGCCGGGCCATGACGGGGGTGAGCTGCCCTTCTGCGGCGTCCAGCGCACGGGGCGGGCCCACCAGCCGCATCCTGCGGACTGGGACAGGGCCTTCCGCGTCCTTGTCACCGACGATGATCTCGAGCAGCCCGATTTCGCGAACCCGGTCGAGGTCGCGCCGCAGCTCGTGGATCGCGTCCCGGTGCGCCTCGTCAAAGGCCCGCATGGCCTGCTCGCGCTCTTCCCCGCTCTCCCCCGCCTGCAGCACGACGCGCGCCAGCAGCTCGCCCGGCTCGATCTCCGGATCATCGCCGTACTGCAGCACCTGGACCCGATCGATCACGGCGCCGGCAAGCCGCTCCCGCACCAGTTCATCGAACTTCTGTTGCAGCGCATCCAGCGCTGCCTTCCCTAGCTTTGCCTTCGCCATGGCCGCCGCCCCCTGAGTTACACCAGTAACTAAGCTTCGCTGGATATCAGAGTCACACTGGTTTACGCCAGATGCGATTGACGCACGCACCGCTGCGGCGATCGCCGCGTGGCAAGATCGCGGGGCGCGGAGGCTTGGTTCTGGCTGCTCGACGGCGGGTGAGCCGCGGCCGCTGATGGTTACGGGCGGCGGGTGCCGAGGATGACGCCGGAGCCGTGGCTGAGCTCGACGGCGGTGAGCCGCGGCGTGGTGAGCAGTGCCTGCCTGACCCCGGCCTGCCTGGCGTGCTGCTCGGCTGGCCAGTCCGGCAGCGGCGTCATGTCATCGACGACGAGCAGGCCGCCAGGACGCAGCGCGGCGATCGTGCGGTCAAGCCCGTCCCACTTCCCGCCCTGCGCGTCGGCGAAGATCAGGTCGAAGCTGCCGCCCTCGCCCAGCACGTCGAGCGCGTCCGCCAGCCGCAGGTCGACAAAGCTGGGCCAGTCGCCCTGCGCGGCGAGCAGGGCGGTGCGCGCGTCCCGTTCCACCGTGGTCACGGTCACGTCCGTCCTGGGCAGCAGCCCCGAAACGATCCAGGCCGTGCCGACCCCGGCGCCGGTGCCGAGCTCGAGCACGCGGCTCCCGGCGGGCAGGTGCGCCGCAAGCACGGCCAGCAGGCCGCCGACAGCTGGGTCGCACGAAAGGCCGAAGTTGGCCGAGGCCGCCCGGGCGACCGCCGCCGCGACCAGTTCCGGGACTGTGGGTTCCATCAAGCGGTCAAGGTAGCAGGGCTCGCGGCAGGGGCGGGCGGCTGGACCTAGCCTCGTCCCCGAGCGCCCAGCAGGAGCCTGCGGAGCAGGGAGACGAGCTGGTCCTGCTCGTCCGGCCGGAGCACGTCGACCAGCTGCTGCTCCACCCGGTCCTGCAGGCTGATCGTGGTTTCCCAGGCGCGCATGCCCGCTTCGGTGAGAGTGATCAGCACCCGGCGCCGGTCGGCATCGTCGTGGCTGCGGCGCAGGTATCCGTCCTGCTCCAGGTTGTCCAGCCGCTTGGTCATGGCCGCAGGCGACAGATCGAGCGCGGTGGCGAGCTCGGTCGCGGTCGCGCGGTACGGCGGGCCGCCGCGGCGCAGAATGTGCAGCGTCTTGAACTCCCACATCTTGAGCGACTGGGTTGCGAGCGCCTGCTCGAGCTCATGCCGCAGGTGCCGGTCGAGCACCTGCAGCCTGGTCACGATGCCTTCAACCCGCGGATCCAGGTCCGGCAGCTCGCGGGACCACAGCTCGATGTGCTCGTCGACCAGATCTCGCATCGCGCAAGCCTAGCGAAAATACTTCGATAGACGAAATTTTTCCGGCGAAGTAATGTGCGCTGCATGATCGAGCAGAAGATCAGCACTCAAGCCGCCGCAGCCGAGCGGGTCTTCGTGGGCGCCGATGAGATCGTCACCGCCGCTGCCGCTCTCACCTGGGCCGCGCGGTGGGACGATGCCCGTCGGCTGCTGGAGACCGCACGGACCGCCGAAGCCCGCGGGCCAGCCGCCCGGCGGCTCGCGCTGGCTGCCGCACAGACCGCGGTTCACCACGACTTCCGCACGGCAGGCCCCCGCTGGGCCCCGGACGCGATCTCCGCCGCCGAAGCCGTCACCGGGCCGCAGGAGCGGTGGCGGCTCGACTTCCTCGAAGTCGAGCACGACTATGGGCGTGAGCTGATCGGCGAGGACGGCAGCCCCCGGTTCGGGCCCGGCGGGCACGACCCCGGTCAACTCGCAGCGCTGGCCCAGCGCGCCGAGGCGCTGGTGCACGCGGCGCCGGACGATGCCAATGCGGGATGGGCCGCGTTCTATCGCGGGCTGATCAGCGACAACCTGATCGGCGACCGCGACCATGCCGGGCGCTGGTTCACCCGGGCGCTCGAGGCTGCCGAGCAGACGAGAGACGACTATCTGGCCGGCGAGGCGCTCCGGCACCTCGGTGATCATGACATGGAGGCAGGCGACCTGGAGCGGGCCCGGATGCGGTGGGAGCGCTCCGCCGAGCTGTGGGCACGGATTGGGAACACCACCGGCGTGCTGGCGCAGCAGCTCCTGCTGGCCCAGCTTGCGATCAGTGAGGGAAGGACCGTCGCCGGGTCCGCGATCGCGGAGGAGGTCAGGCGGTGGTCGGGTGCGATAGGCCTGTCCCTGTGCCAGCAGCAGGCAGACGCCCTGCTGGCCGGCGGGCGTGCCTGACCTAAGCCGGACCGACCCCCGCTTCGCCCGCGAGGTCCTGCCAGAGCCTTCCGCTGCGCACGCTCCCCGGCCGCTCGGCGGTGACGTCCGAGCCCGGCCTGGCCTGCGCGTCCCTGACCTTGATCAGGATCCAGCGGCGCTGGCCCGTGCGGGTCAGCGCGAAACCGCCGCGCAGCTTGGCGCCACGCAGGTCGAACGACAGGTGATCCGGCTCGTCGCGCATGATCTCGGCGGGCCCCTCGTCCCAGATGATCACCGCGCCGCTGCCGCGCGACTGCCCCTCGTGAACGCCCTCGAAGTCCCCGGCTTCCAGGGAATGGTCCTCGACCGGCACGGCCAGCCGCCGGACCGCCGGATCCAGCGAGGGCCCCTTGGGCACCGCCCACGACCGGAGCACATCGCCGATCTGGACCCGCAGGTCATAGTGCAGCGCGGTGGCGTCATGGAGCTGCACGACGAATCGCGACGATGTCACCCTGCGACCGTACGTCCCACGGGCGTACGCTGGCAGCGATCAACCCATCTCGGCGATGGCCCCGGTGCGCCGCGAAGCACCGCGTAGATGAGCAACGCTGAGCCTCGTTTCGTCCCGGAGCGTCCTGCCGGCCGGTGAGCGGCCCGCAAATCCGGGCAAGGACCCGCAGGGATATCACCCGCCAGCGCCGTGCCCGCGGCCACCCGTGCTGGGACCACATCATCGCCGCGCCGCTGTGGCCGCTGCACGGCCGCCCGCCAGCGCACGATCGCGGTGCTCGGGCACGAGCAGACCGGAATCCCGCCCGAGGCCATCGACCTGCTCGACGTTGCCGTGGAGATCCCGATGGTCGGCACCGGCGCAAGCCTGAACGTTGCGGTGGCCGGCTCCCTGGTGCTGTACCGACTGGCCGGGTTCCTCTAACCCATCCGCTGCGGTGCGCTGCACCAGCGCCCGGATTAGGCTTGCCAGCGTGCAGTACGCGATCTCCATTCCCCAGCACGTTGCTGACGGCACCTTCGACCCCGGGGCCATGCGCGGCTACCTGGCGCGCGCCGAGGAACTCGGCTTCGCCAGCGCCTGGACACAGGAGCAGGTCCTCGGCACGATCCCGCACCTCGGCCCGGTGGAGACGCTGACCTACGCGGCCGCGTGCACCAGCCGGATCCGGCTCGGCTGTGCCGTGTTCATCACGTCGCTGTACAGCCCGGTGCACCTGGCGAAGAGCCTGAGCACGCTGGACCAGCTCAGCCTGGGGCGGCTGGAGGTGGGGATCGGCACCGGCGGACCGCATCGCATGTTCTCCGCGTTCGGCGTGGACCGGGCGAGCTACGTCGCCCGGTTCAACGAGGAGCTGCGGCTGATGCGCGCGCTGTGGACCGAGCCCACGGTCAACTTCGAAGGCCGGTTCTGGCAGCTCAACGGCGCCGCCATGGAACCCAAGCCGTTCCAGAAACCCGGTCCGCGGATCTGGTTCGGCGGCAGCCACCCGACGGCCCTGGGGCGCGCCGTCCGGCACGGGGACGGCTTCTTCGGTGCCGGGTCGAACAGCACGGAGCAGTTCGCCAAGCAAGTGCAGATCGTGCGCGCCGAGCTCGCGGACCAGGGCCGAGACCCGGCCACGTTCCCCATCGCCAAACGCGTGTACATCGCGGTCGACGATGACGCCGAGCGAGCCAGGGAGCGGATGCGCGCCGCGCTGGACCGGCTCTACGGTTTCTTCAACCTCGGCGACATGACGCCGGTATCGGTGTGGGGAACGCCGGACGCCTGCGTACGGGGGGTGCAGGACGTCGCCAGCGCGGGCGCGAAGCTGATCCTGCTCAACCCGCTGTTCGACGACCAGGAGCAGATGGAACGCCTGGCAGCGGAGGTAGTGCCGCAGCTATCGTGATGCGTTCACGGGGGACGCATACGGGGGACGCATGGCTGAACGCCTCGTGTTTCAGGACGCCGCGGGGCGGGTCCTGACCACGCGGGATCTCGAAGAATTCACCGGCCAGGTGGACTGGCAGATCAACGGCGGGCACACCGTGCCGACCGACGCCGTGCGGCGGCACGAGGAGGCGCGGGCGGCCGGGGCACGTGGCGAGTACGACCGTGCGCTGGTGCTGCTCGACGCCGCGCACGCCCTGGCGCCTGGCTGGCCGTACCCGGTGTACGACGCCGCGTTCACGTACCTGCTCCAGGGGGACACCGACACTGCCGAGCGCTGCTACACGCAGGTCGACCGCATGGCTCCGCGGGGGTTCTTCACCTGCAAGACCACGCTCGACTGCCTGCGTCGAGAGCGGGCCGGGGAACTGCCCGCGGGATTCTGCAGGGCGTTCACCACGCTCGAGTCGCTCGACGACCTGCCCAGGAAGCAGGCCGTTCTGGAAGGCCTCGTCGCCAGGTTCCCGGGGTTCGCTCCGGCCTGGAAAGAGCTGGCGGCGATGCTGCGCGACCCGGACGACCGGCTCCGCGCGATCGAGAGCGGGCTCGCGGCGGGGCCCGACCCCGAGACGAGGGGAATGCTGCTGCTGAACAAGGCGCTCGTGGCGAACCAGCGCGGCGATCGCGCAGCGGCGATCGCCATTCTCGGTGACCTGGCGCTAGATCCCGCCTCGACCCTCGCCACCGAGACCCTGGCCAAGGCCACGCTGGCCCAGGTCATCGAGAGATAGCCGGCCGGGTCCACGGTCGGCAGACGGCCGGGCGCGGCCTGGTCAGGCGCGGCCCGCCCCCTGCGCCTGCTGCTCGGCTCTGACCTGCTGCGGATACGACTTCGTGAACCGGAACGCCAGGAAGATCGCCGCGATCGGGATGTACCAGTTCAGCCAGTCGCGCAGGCCCTTAGCCACGTTCTGCTCGGCGGCCACGCCGAGCAGTGCGCAGATCAGGAACACCGCCGCCCACACCGAGCTCAGCACCAGGTTGATCCGCTTGAACACCGCCGTGTGCCACACCTCGGGCGGTGCTTGCTCCTTCGCGTAGTCGGCCGTGAACGGGTGCCGGAACACGATCGACCCGAGCGCGATAATCCCCAGTGCCCCGCTGGAGATCGCCTGGGAGTATCTGTCCAGGTCGCTGACGTTCTGCCGGGTGGTCACCACCGCTGCGAGCGACAGCGCGGCGAAGAACACCACCGTGGCGATGTCGAGCAGCTTCAGGCGGCTCAGCTCGGGCCGCATGCCCTCCCGCCGGCGCTCCGGCTGGGCGGTCGCCCAGGCAACCAGCGGCCGGTAGTCGATGCTCAGCATCGTCACCAGGATCGCCGCCAGCAGGGCGGCCAGGGTGCCGGTCTCCCACGTCGACGGGCCGCCGATCACCCAGAACACGATCCACGGGATGAATCCAACGACCGGATGGCTGGCCAGGTGCTCGCCGGCAGGCTGCTCGCTGGGCGCCCCGGACGTTCGCGCCTGGCCTGTGGACGTCGCTGACTGCCGGTCGGTCGCCACATTTGCCCCCGAACGTGGTCATGCCCGCCCGGCGTCGTGGCGAGCCCCCTCCCCGACCACTACCCGCCCGGCTCCCGCCCATTGCTCTCAGTCATCGTCTGAATCTTGGCTGTCACCGTTAATGTCGGCATTGTGGCTGGATGCGAGCTCCTCGAGACCGTAGCGCTCCACGTGCTCCGGGTCGGCCAGGCTGATCGCCCGCATGCCCTCGCCGGTTAGCCGCGCGTTGATCTCGTCGAAGTTCTCCCGCACGAGCCGCTTCTCCGCGTCCGTGACCTTGCCCTTGTGGGGCTTGCCCGCATGGGCAAGGTCCGCGTAGTTGGTGCGGTCGCCGCGCGCCGGGGCCGGGGTGGCTGCCCTGGAGCCGCGCCTGGCAGGCCGGGCGGCGGCCAGCAGCTCGCTCATTGGCTTGTCCTTCGCCATCTCATCGAACGACCCCAGGTCCATGGTCACCCGGTGCGGCAGGTCGCCGGGCAGGTAGAGGTCGACGACGGCCACCCGCAACGCCGCCTTCTCGATCGCCCTGGCCTCATCGAGAAGAGCCTCGATCTCGACCGGGCCGTCGCCGAGCTCAGGATGCTCGTGCACCACGATGCGCGCCACCGAATCGTCGGTGGTGATGATCTCTCCGCTGAGGTCGCTGAAACTGACGGTCTTCTGGCCCACTGAGCCCGCCTCCTGAATCTGGTGTCCGCACGTCGCCCCAACCATGCCGCACGGCCAGGCTCGTGTCAAACATGAGTTCGATACAGGCGCGTCGCGGCATGAATTGTTAGGTCAAAGTATGGAAGCCCAGGTCAGCGGGCCCAGCTCGCCGCGTACGGCGACCGGCGGCGGAGATCATCGCGCACGTCGTCGCCGAGGTGGCGAGTCTCGATCCGGTTCAGCGCCGCGCCCGCGATCGCGCCGGTGAGCAGCGGCCCGAGCGAAATGGCGCCGCGCGCAGCCCTGGCGATGAGCCGCCGCCGCAGCAACCTGCGCAGCGGCGAGCCCGCCGCCACCACGAGCCCGGCGGGGGCGAGGGCCACGCCACGCCGGTGCGCCCACGCCGCGACGTAGGCCAGCATGCGCTCGGAGGTCGAGCCTGGGGCGCGCATCCCGTACACCTCGTGCAGCTCGGCGACCAGCTTGATCTCGATGCCCACCAGCGCCAGGGTCTCGACCGCGATCTCGACCGGGGCACTGGGCAATGGCAGGACCATGGCCGCTCCGGCCCCGGCACCGACCACCGCGGCGGCCCGGCCTGCGCCGTGAATCAGCGTCTCGGCGAGCTCTTCGGGACCAAGCCCCGGAAACTGCTCGCGGAGCCGCTGCTGGTCCCGGACCGGCAGGCGCGGGGCCATCGCCAGCACCTCGGCCGTCAGCCAGCGGCCGCCGGACCTCATCCCGCGCCAGCCGGTGCGCCCGCTGCGGCCCGCGAGCCGGGAGAACTCGCCGGTGAGCCTGCGGCGCCACGACGGGGTGGGAGCCTCGGCCACCTCTCCCACCAGCTCGGCGACTTGCTCGGGCAGAGCGTCCGACGCCCGCCCGGCGCGTTCCACCTGGCTGCCTGGTCTGCGGCGCGACTTGTTCATGGGCTAGGGCTACCCCCGAAGGGCGTTCGTACGCGGTCTGAGGGCCACGCTGCGGCTTCGGTAGTGTGGGCAGGCGAGATCATGGCACCGGACGAGCGGAAGTGGGTGAGCGAACGCCATGCCAAACGAGATGTACGACCCGGCGGCGCTGGACGCGTCTGACACGCTCGACGGCGACCCCGGAGACGACCCGCTAGACCAGGGCGTCGCGCCTCCCGACCGCTGGTCGGCCGGCGAGGGCTTCGGCACCACGGCCGAGGAGGAGCAGGAGGGCGAGTCGCTCGACCAGCTGCTCGCCGAGGAGGAGCCGGAACGGGACCCGTACGCGGATTCCGGCGGCGGCGAGGACGACGACGAGGATCGCCGCGCCGACGACCTGTGGGGTGACGACGAGCCGGAGCCCAGGTCCGGGCGCCTGGTCGCAGACGACGAGGGTGCCCACGCGGACGACGAGGAGGATCTCGTCGCCCATGACGTCGGGATCGACGGCGGCGCCGCGAGCGCCGAAGAAGCCGCCGTCCACATTCAGGACGAAGACGAAGGATAAGCCTTCGCGAGATACGCCATTGGTAACGCGTAGTGTCAAAGCATGTCCGAAACGCTGCCGCTGTTCCCGCTTGGCACCGTGCTCTTCCCGGGCCTGCTGCTGCCGTTGCACATCTTCGAGGAACGGTACCGGGAGCTGGTCCGTGACCTGGTGAGCCAGCCCGAGCCGCGGCGGTTCGGCGTTGTCGCGATCCGCGAGGGCCGGGAGACCGGCTTCGAGGGCGTGTCGGCCCTGTACGAGATCGGCTGCACCGCCACCGTTCGACGAGTTTCGGAACGCGACGACGGCGGCTATGACCTGGTAACCGTCGGCGCGGACCGGTTCCGGCTGATCGCGCTGGACGACTCGAAGCCGTACTTTCAGGGCGACGTGGAGTTCCTGCCCGAGAACGCCGGTGGCGAGGCCGCGGCGAGCATCGCGGTTCAGGCCGTGCAGCGGGCGTTCCACGGGTACGTCGAAGCGCTGAACGCGCGCGGCGCAACGCAGGTCAGCATCCCGGAGCTGCCGGATGATCCGCTCGCGCTGTCGTACCTGGTGGCCGCGTCGATCATCGCCGACCTGCACGACCGGCAGGCGCTGCTCGCCGAGCCGGATGGGCTGCGCCGGCTCGCCGCGGAGCGCACCCTGCTGTCCAGGGAGACGTCGATGCTGCGCTCGCTCACCTCGACACCGGCCCCCGAGTTCAGGTACGCCCCGTACAGCCCGAACTAGGCCTCAGCCCTAGCGTCGATGGACCTTTGGCCGCGTCTATGCCCGCGCCGCGGCCCTGGCAGCCCGGGTCCACGTAGATCGCGTACACCGCGCCGCCCGGGAACTCATCCCGGCTCGGCCCACCGGACGCGAAGCCCCGCACGTGGCCGTCGGCCTCGAAGACGAGCGTGAACACGCCGCCGGCCGGCGCGGCGAGCCTGCCCCGCCACCGCTCGGCCCACTCGCCGGAGTCCAGCCCGGCGAGGAGCTCGTCCGGCAGCAGGCCGGCGTAGGCGTCCCGCCAGGTCGCGACGTGCACCGCCGCGATCGCGTGCGCGTCGTCCGGGCGCGCGGCCCGTACCACGCCGTCCGCGTCCGCGCCGAGGTTCACGCCGGGTCCGGGGTATCCGGGGCGTCCGGGGCCGCCCGGCTGGCCACGAACTCGGCCAGCACCGCCTCGGTGTCGCGGCCATAGGCGGGAACCGGCCCGAGCACCGGGCCGAAGCCGCCGTGCCTGACCGGCGGCGGAAGCACGTCGATGCTGCGGTCGCCCGCGGCCACCGGGGTCCACCGCGACGCGAGCTGCGGGTGGTCCACCACTTCCTGGACGCTCTTCGCCGATGCGTAAGGAAGCCCCGCCCGCTCGAGCCGGCCGAGCAGGTCGCTGGTTGACAGCCGTGCCACGGCCTCGGCCAGGCGCTGCTCCACCTCCTCGCGGTGCTCCATCCGGCGCTGGTTGCCGGCGAACCGGCCGTCGAGCATGTCCGGCACGCCGAGGACGTCACCGCACAGCCGGGCCCACTCGGCCTCGTTCTGCACGGCGAGCATCACCTCGTCGCCGCCCGCGGTGAGGTAGCCGCCGTACGGGACGATGGTCGCGTGCCGCGCGCCGGTACGCTCCGGCGCCTTCCCGGTCAGCCGGGCCTGCTGCAGCGGGTTGGACATCCATTCGGCGAGCGCGTCGAACAGGGACACCTTGACGGTGCCGCCGCGGCCGGTTCGCTCGCGCTGCAGCAGCGCGGCCAGGATGCCGCTGTAGGCGTACATCCCCCCGGCGATGTCGGCGACGCTGAGCCCCGCCTTCGCCGGGGCGTCCTGCGAGCCGGTCACGGCCAGCACGCCGGCCTCGGCCTGTACCAGCAGGTCGTACGCCTTGCGCCCGGCATAGGGACCGTCCTCGCCGTAACCGCTCAGCTGGCACGCCACCAGCCGCGGGTGACTGGCCACCAGCCGGTCGGGTTCCAGGCCGAGGCGCCGGATCGCGGCGGGAGCCAGGTTGCAGACGAACACGTCGGCTCGCGCGATGAGCGCGCCGAATGCCTGCCGCCCCGGGCCGGTCTTCAGGTCGAGCACCACCGACTCCTTGGACCGGTTCAGCCAGACGAACCAGCTGGAGAATCCGTCGCCGGCGGCGCTGTCGTAGTCGCGGGCGAAGTCGCCGCGCCCGGGGCGTTCGATCTTGATGACCCGCGCGCCAAGATCGGCCAGGTGCCGCGTGGCAAACGGAGCGGCCACCGCCTGCTCCAGCGCCACTACGAGCACCCCGTCCAGCGGGCGGGCACCGGGAACGATCTCCACTGCATGCTCCTGCGGGTCACCCGGAGCGAGCCGAAGCGACCGGGACGTCACGGATTCGACCGGCGAAAGCGCAGCCGACACCAGGGAAGCCTAGCGACGTCAGCGGAAGCCGTGTCGTGCGTGGCCGGAGGGCTGATGCCTGGTCAGCGGTGGAACGCTACCTTGACGGACTGCATCGGCGGTCCGCAATATGGCCGTCTAAAGCATCTCGCCACGAGCAGGAGGGGTCTTTTTGGACAGAGCCATCTTCCGTTCCAGGTAAGTGACTTCAGTGGGGACACTTATCTGGAGCCGCCGGTTGTCCGGCCACGGTCCCGGTCTCACTCCCGAAAGGGATGCCGGGTTCCTGGTTCATCGCCCGGCGCCTGCCGTTTGCAGGTCTTACCTGGGCTCCGCAGGCGTAGGCCCCGTCCCCGGGACCAGTTCCCGCCCCACTGGCGGTACCAAGTCTGAGCAGGTTGATGGCGGCATTAACGTCCCGGTCGAGGACCAGGCCGCACACCGCACAGGAGAAGACGCGCTCTTTGAGCGTCAGGCTTGGCTTTCGCCATCCGCAACCCGAGCAAGTCTTGCTGGAGGGATACCAGCGGTCAGCAGTGATCAGCCGGCCGCCGTTCCACGTCGTCTTGTAGCCAAGCATCTGACGGGTTATGTAGAAACCCTGATCGGACACGGATCTGGCCAGCCGCCTGTTGGCGACCATGCCGGTGACGTTCAGGTCCTCGACGACCACGGTCTCGTACCGCGCAGCCAGACGGGTGGTGACCTTGTGCAGCGCATCCGCCCGAACGTTCGCGACCCGGGCGTGCACCCGCGCGAGCCTGGCGGCAGCTTTGCGGCGGTTCTCCGATCCCCGCGCTTTGCGCGAGTGCACCCGGCTGGCGCGCCGCAGCCCGCGCAGCGAAGTTCGCAGTGGCCTGCACCCTGGCAACGTGACCACCTGGCCGCGATCGTCTACGCCAGTCAACAGCGTCTTCACGCCGAGGTCGATCCCGATCGCCGAACCTGGCCGCCGATGCTGGGCAGGTACCTCTCTTCTAACCTCAACCTGGAACGAGGCAGACCACCGCTGGGCGGTTCGCGAGACGGTGACCGACAGTATGCGGGCGGTGCCAGCCTCCAGCTGCCTCCCGAGCTCCCCGGTGCACTCGTGGGTGCGGATGGTGCCCAGTCGCGGGAGCGTCACCGTGGAGTCTGCGCATCGCATAGTCCCGGTCGAGAACCGGAAGGAGTCCGGGCACTTTCCGCGCTTTTTGAACCTTGGAAACCAGAGCGTACGGCCTTTGCGCTCGCCCTCCTTCGACTTGATGTAGTCGCGCAGTGCCCGATCAAGATCCCGGAACGCCTCCTGGTAGACGCACTTGGAGTTCTCGTCCCACCAAGCCAGGTGCGGATCGGCCTTCTTGGCGGTATTCCACAGCTTGTGCAGGTCAGCAGCCGAGTACCACTTGCGCTCAGTCTCATACCGCTCCCGGCAGCGAGACAGCCCCCAGTTCCAGGCAAACCGGCGTGCCCCCGCATGCGAGCGAAGCCGCCGCTCCTGCCATGGTTTGGGGTCGAGCGCATACCGGTAGGCCTGCAGAGTCCAGCCATCACGTACGGCATACGGGGTCATATATGGACACTACTGGCAGAGACTGACAGTTTCCGCTGGCGCATAAGCCCAGTGATCACTAATGAGCCCGCATGCAACTGACGCTCGTTCAACGCGCAGAAGTCATAAGTCATTCACTGCGCCCCGACCGTTACTCGTACCGGCTGCAGCTACGGCGCGTGGACCCTGCAGGGCCCCAGACCGGGCCGCGATGACCGGGGACGTGCTCCGGCACCCGGCCGGCGAGGCGACGGCCTCGCAGGCCGTCGCGGCGGCCATCGCCGGGGCGCTGCAACGGGCCGGGACCAGGCTGGTGTTCGGGGTACCGGGCGGTGGCCCGAATCTCGACGTGGTCGGGGCCGCCGCCGGCGCCGGCCTGCGGTTCGTGCTCGCGCACGGTGAGACCTCGGCGGCGATCATGGCCGCCACCTGCGCGGACCTCACCGGCTCCCCGGGTGCCGTGGTCGTGACCCGAGGACCCGGGCTGGCAAGCGCGATCAACGGCATCGCGCACTCCTCGCTGGACCGGCTCCCGCTCGTCGTGGTCGCGGACACCGTCCCGGCCCGGGACGCCGGCCGGATCAGCCACCAGCGGCTCGACCAGGACGCGCTCGCGGGCTCCGTGGCCAAGGCGACGGTCACGGCCGACAGCGACGACCCGGAGCGGGCCGCCGAGCTCGCCGTCCGGCTGGCCCTCGTCCCGCCGGCCGGGCCGGTCGTGGTCAACGTCGACCCGGACGGTACCTCCGACCCGCTTGGCGCGCGCTCCCCAGTACCGCCGGCTGACGGGCACGCCGCCGCAGACGAGCCGGCCGGGGTCCACGGGAACGCGCTCGCTGCGCTCGGCGACGCGCTGCGCACCGCCCGGCGCCCGGTCATGCTCCTGGGGCTCGGCGCCCTGCGGCACGCGTCGGCCGTGCGCGCCGCGCTCGCCGGCAGCGGCATCCCGGTCCTGCACACCTACCGGGCGCGGGGCATCGTGCCTGACTGCTCGGCGGAAGCTGCCGGGCTATTCACCGGCGGCACGATGGAGTCGCCGCTGCTGGCCGCCGCCGACCTGATCATCGGCCTGGGAGTGGATCCGGTCGAGCTGATTCCGGCTCCATGGGACTACCAAGGCCGCACGTTCCTGGCCACCGAGTACCCGGCCGGATCCGCGGGGTACTTCAGCGGTGGCTCCGAGATCGTCACGCCACTGCCCGCTGCCGCCAAGATGCTGGCCGCGCACCGGGCCGGGCACCGGTGGCCCGAGGCTGCGGGCCGGACGGCAAAGCAGGACGTCATCGACCGGCTCGGCTGGGTGGCGGTGGCCGCGCCCGGCCAGATGACGCCGCAGGACGTCGTGACCACGGCCCGGGGCATCGCCCCGGTGCAGACCATCGCGACCGTGGATTCCGGCGCCCACATGCTCGCGGTCATGCCGCTGTGGCCGGTGGACGAGCCGCAGCGGCTGCTGATCTCCAGCGGCCTGGCCACCATGGGCTACGCGCTGCCCGCCGCCATCGGCGCTGCTCTCTGCTCACCCGGAGTGCCGGTGATCGCGTTCACTGGTGACGGCGGGCTCGGCATGACGCTGATGGAGATCGAGACGGCGGTCCGGCTAGGGCTGCGGGTGATCGTGGTCGTGTTCAACGACTCCGCGCTGAGCCTGATCAAGATCAAGCAGCGAGCGTCGGGCCAGGGCGGGGACGAGGCCGTCGGCTATGGCCGGACCTCGTTCGCGGCGGTCGCCGAGGCCATGGGCGCCGCGGCGGCGTCGGTCGGCGAACGGACCGAGCTCGCGGGCGCCCTCACCGCGGCGCTCGGTCGCGACGGCCCCACGGTCATCGACGCCAGAGTCGATCCGGCGGGCTATCCCGCCCTGCTCGACCTGACCCGCGGCAGCACCGGCCGGCATTCGTCGCGAAGCTGGGGTGACGGCGGTTCACGCAAGGCCAGAAAATTAAGAACCCGACGACGCAGGGGAAACGATGGCAGCACCGGAGATCTTGGACCTGGAACCCGACGAGCAGGACATCGTCGCGGTCGTGCACGACTGGGTCACTGACAGCCTGCTTCCGGTCGCCCGCGACCTCGAGCACGCCAACGCCTACCCCGGCGAGCTGATCGACGAGATGAAGCAGCTCGGCGTGTTCGGGCTCGCCGTGCCGCAGGCCTACGGCGGCTCCGGTGTCTCCACCCGGTGCTACGCGCTGGTCACCGAGGAACTGTCACGGGGCTGGATGAGCATGGCCGGGGCCATGGGCGGCCACAGCGTGATCGCCCGGCTGGTCACGCTGTTCGGCACGCAGGCCCAGAGGGACGCGTGGCTGCCGCGGATGGCCACCGGCGAGGTACGCGCGGCCATGGCGCTGACCGAGCCCGCCGGCGGCTCCGACCTGCAGGCCATCACAACCAAGGCAGCGGCGGACGGCCGGGGCTACCGTCTCGATGGCGTCAAGACCTGGATCACCAACGCGCGGCGGGCCGACGTGATCGCCGTGCTGTGCAAGACCGACCCGAGCGCGGTCCCGGCCAGCCGCGGGATCAGCCTCCTGCTCGCCGAGCACGGGCCCGGGTTCACGGTCTCGCGCGACCTGCCCAAGCTGGGCTACAAGGGCCTGGAGAGCTGCGAGATCGTGTTCGACGGCTACGAGTGCCCGCGCGAGGCGCTGCTCGGCGGCGAGGAGGGCCAGGGTTTCCGCCAGATGATGGGCGGGCTCGAGCTCGGCCGGATCAACGTCGCGGCGAGGGCGGTCGGGGTGGCGCGGGCCGCGTTCGAGGACTCGATCCGGTACGCGCAGCAGCGGGAGACGTTTGGCCAGCCGATCTGGAAGCATCAGGCGGTCGGCCACCGCCTGGCCGACATGGCCACCCGGGTCGACGCCGCGCGGCTGATGACGCTGCGCGCCGCCGCCGCGCTCGACGCCGGGCGGCGCAGCGACCTCGAGGCCGGGATGGCCAAGCTGTTCGCGTCCGAGACCTGCCTGCAGGTCACGGCCGACGCGATCAAGGTGCACGGCGGTTACGGCTTCTCCGCCGAGTTCGACATCGAGCGCTACTACCGCGACGCCCCGCTGATGGTAGTCGGCGAGGGCACCAACGACATCCAGCGCAACGTCATCATCCGCCAGCTCGTCGACCGGTACACCGAACAGGAGCGTGCTCAATGACGATCACCGTCGCGAAGTTCAAGGACGTCGCCGAGGGGACCCAGCCCGGCCAGTTCACGATCGGGGACCGGGAGAACGTGGCCAGCCTGGCCGATCTCGACCCCAGCTTCAAGCGGCTGCTGGACGAGCCGGTCACCGCGGTGGTCGCGGTGCTCGGGTCGGACGGGCTGCCGAACCTCACCCCGGTGTGGTTCGACTACGAAGGCGACACCGTCCTGCTCAACCTGGCCACGCACCGCAAGAAGGTGCCCTGGCTGCGCAAGACGCCGCACGCCACGTTCCTGCTGATGAACCCCGAGAACACCTACCACTGGCTGAGCATCAAGACGAAGGTGTCCAGGGAGATCTCCGAGGACGACCCGGTCGAGGGGCCGCGGGTGACCGCGCAGCTCGACCGGATCTGGGTGAAGTACACCGGGAACGAGCCGCCGTACGCCCTGCGTGACCCGTCGTTCGAGGAGCGCCGGGTGCTGTTCGAGCTCGACGTCGTGCGGGTCGCCACGTTCGGCCGCCCTTAGCGCGGATGCCCAGCGTCGTCGTTGTCGGAGGCTCGCTTGGCGGGCTGACCGCGGCGCTGGTTCTGCGCGACGCCGGCTGCGACGTCCGCGTGTTCGAGCGCTCCGCATCGGCGCTGCAGGCGCGCGGGGCCGGGATCGCCGCGCTCGACGTCACGCTGCGCTACCTGACCGAGCGCGGCGGCCTCCGGCCCGAGGACGTGTGCTCGTCGACCGGCTGGATCCGCTTCCTGCGTGGCGACGGGAGCACCCAGCACGAGCAGCGGCACCGGTACCGGTTCTCGTCCTGGAACACGATCTACCGCTCGCTGCTGCCGCTCTTCGACGCGGACCACTACCTGCTCGGCCGCGAGGTGGTCTCGTTCGACCAGGACGACGACGGCGCCAGCGTCACCCTCGCCGACGGATCTCACGCTCGCGCGGACCTGCTGGTGTGCGCCGACGGGGTCGGCTCGGCCGCCCGGGCCAGGCTGGTCCCCGGTGTCGCCCCGGCGTACGCGGGCTACGTGGCCTGGCGCGGCACGCTGCCGGAGCGGGACGCCTCGCCCGGCACCCGCAGGGCGCTCGACGACGCGATTACCTACCAGGTGCTGGACGGCAGCCACATCCTCGTCTACCCGATCCCGGCCCTGGACGGGTCGCTGCTGCCGGGCGACAGGCTGATCAACGTCGTCTGGTACGTCAACGTGGCGGCCGGCCCTCAGCTCGACGAGCTGATGACCGGCCGGGACGGGATCCGGCGTGCGGTATCGCTGCCCCCCGGCGCGGCCACCGACCGGGCGGTGGCTGGCATGCGGCGGGCCGCCGCCGCGGCGCTCGCACCGCCGATCGCCGAAGTCGTGACCGGCATGGCCGAGCCGTTCGTGCAGGCAATCTACGACCTCGGGGTGCCGCGGATGGCGTTCGGCCGCACGTGCCTGATCGGCGACGCGGCGTTCGCGGTGCGCCCGCACGCCGCCGCCGGCACGGCCAAGGCCGCGGACGACGCCTGGGCACTGGCCGAAGAACTGACCGCCAGCGGCGGAGACGTCCCCGCGGCGCTGGCCGCGTGGGAACGCCGGCAGCTCAAGGTCGGCCGGGCGCTGCTCGCCCGAACCAGGGACATCGGCGACAGCTCGCAGTTCTCCGGCACGTTCCGGCCCGGCGACCCGAAACTGATCTTCGGCCTGCACGAGCCGGGGCGCTGAGCCCCGCGACCGCCGGGGCCAGCTACCGGGCCGGGCCGCCGTCGGCTACTCGTCGAACGGCTTCAGAACCTCGGCGGCGGCTTCCAGCGCGGCGAGGTGGTCCTCGACCGTGCGTAGCCCGGAGCCCATGGTGTTCACAGAGATGTGGCTGGCCCCGGCGTCGCGCCAGGTCGCGGCGTGCTCCGCGAGCTTTTCCTGGCTATCGCGCCAGCTCACCCGGCCCTCCATCCCAAGGAGCGCCGGGTCCCGGCCCGCCTCGACGGCGGCCTGCTCGACCACCAGGCGCGCCTCATCGAGCTCCGGGCCCGGCCGGACCTGCGGGAACCAGCCGTCGGCGAGCCGCCCGGCCCGCCGGTACGCCCGCTCCGACTGGGCGCCGAACCACACCGGGATCGGCCGCTGCACCGGCAGCGGCGCCAGCCCGGCACCGGTCACCCGGTCGAAGCTGCCCTCATAGCTGACCGAGCGCTCGGTCCACAGTCGCCGCAGCAGGTCCACCTGCTCCTCGACGCGCCGCCCGCGCGTGGTGAAATCCTGGCCGAGCGCCTCGTACTCCACCGCGTTCCAGCCAAGGCCGATGCCCAGCCGGAACCGGCCGCGGGTGAGCAGGTCCACCTCGGCGGCCTGCTTGGCCACCAGCGCGGTCTGCCGCTGCGGCAGGATGATGATGCCGGTGACCATCTCCAGGTCGGTGATGGCGGCCATGTAGCCGAACATCACGAACGGCTCGTGGAACGTCGTGGTCACGTCGTAGGGCCCATCCCAGCCAGTGTGCACCGCGGGATCCGCGCCGACCACGTGGTCGTAGGCCAGCACGTGACGGTACCCGAGTTCGGCGACCCGGAGCGCGTAGGCGCGCACCGCGCCGATGTCGGCACCGATCTCCGTTTGCGGGAACACCACGCCAATGCGCATGTTGCTGCCTCCTGCCTTCGTACGGGATCCTCCGGTCACCACTTCCCTTAAGGCGGTCCGACCACGCGGTCTTCCCCGAGTCACTCGCGGGCTTGAACGGATTGCCGCGCCGAGACGTTCATGTCGGCATAATCACGTTTGGTGGTTTCCGGCTGGAGCCACCGGAAGTGCGCCTTTTGGGGCAGGGCGGGAGGTCGCGGAATGGCCGACGGGTTCACCGTGGATCGGGCAGCGCTGTTAGAGACGGCGCAAGGCATCAACGACACGATCGGCGCGCTCGAAGGCCTGGGGCTCGATGAGGCTGCCGAGACTGGTCGCGGTTTTTCCGGTCTGGCGCTGAGCGGCTTACAGGTCGGCTACGCCGGTCTGCAGTCGGCGTTCGCCGGGTTCTGCGACCGCTGGTCGTGGGGAGTCCGCACGCTGGTGCAGGACGGCAACCAGTTCGCCCAGCGGCTCGGGCTGAGCGCCGGGATATACGCCGACGCCGAGCAGTCGATCATCGGTTCGGTGAAGAACCTGGTCGACGCAGGGGTGGGTGATCCGCACCTGAGTGACTCACAGGTAGCCCAGGGTTCGTGGGCCCAGGCCGCGGGGGTGACCCCCGGCCAGGCGCCGAACGACTTCAGCTCCTCCGCGTGGCGGCAGGCCGGCAGCCAGATGGGGCAGACCTGGCAGGCAGAAGGCCACGACGCGGCGAAGACGCTCTCGGGCGATCTCAGGGACCTCGTCGACCCCGAGGGGCGGTGATCGGCAGTGGGCGGCTGGTTCGGCAGTGTGCTGCACGACGTGGTCGACCCGGGCGGCCTGCTGTCCGGCGCGGAAGCCCGGGTCGGTGGCTGGCTGGACGACGGCGCGCACGCCGTGGGCGGGGCGCTCTCCGACGTCGGCCTTGGGGGCGCCGGCCAGTGGGTGGACCGGGCCGGGGATGACGTGGCGAACTTCCTCGGGGCACAGGTCCCCGAGGAGCAGCTGGGGCAGACCACCAACCCGGCCGAGCTGATCCACGGTGACCCAGCGGCGCTGCGCTCGACAGCGAGCCGGTTACGGGAGTTCTCCTCGGCGTTCGGCGAGACGGCGGCCGGCCTGGCCGGCATCAACACGGGGCACTGGACCGGCGCGGCCGCAGACGCGTTCCGCGCCAGGTACGCGCCGGAGCCAGGAAAGTGGCGGAACGCCTCGGCCGGCTGCGGCGACGGCGCGGACGCGCTCGAGTCCTTTGCCGGCACGGTGCAATGGGCGCAAGGCCAGGCGCGCCAGGCCATTGATCTCTACGAGTCGGGGCGACGCGCCACGTCAGCGGCGACCGCGGCCTACAACGGCCAGGTCGCGGCGTACAACCAGGCCGCGCAGGCGTACGACAGCGCGCTGTCGGCCGGGCGCAATCCCGGGCAGCGGCCGGTGCAGCCCGGCCCGTTCACTGACCCGGGAGCGGCGACGCGCGCGCGAGCCCAGCAGGTCCTGGCCGCGGCGCGGCAGGAGCGCGACGCGGCCGGCGCGCGGGCGGCGGCCAAGGTCTCTGCCGCGGCAGACCTGGCACCGGCCGAGCCTTCCTTTGGCCAGCAGCTTGTCGACGACCTGTCCGATACCGTGCAGGCCAGCCAGCTGGCGGACACGAGCTTCTCGGCCGGGGTGCTGGACGGCGTGGCGAACATCGTCAAGGTCGCCCGGGCCCTGAACCCCATGGATCCGTGGAACATGACCCACCTGGCCGAGTACACCGAGGGGCTGTCGGCGACCGCGGCAGGCCTGGTGAACGACGACCTGCATCCAATGGACGCGGTCAAGGGCCTGGTGGGGACCGGGTGGGGCAGCGATCCCGCCCAAGCAGCAGGAGAGCTGCTGCCAAACCTGGCGCTGGCCGCGCTGAGCGATGGGGCGGGCACGGCCGACACAGCGGCGACCGGCGTCACTGAGCAGACGATCGTTGACGGCAGCGAGAACGCGGTCGCGCGGCTGCCGGAGGCGCTCACCGATCCGGAGGACGCGAGCCGGCCGCTGCAGGACATGACCACGGGGGCCGACCCGGTCGACGTGGCCTCGGGTGATGTCGTGCTGGCCCAGACCGACGTAAGGCTGGCCGGGGCACTCTCGCTGGTCATTTCGCGAGCGCACCGGTCCTCGTATCGCGCGGGCCGGTGGTTCGGCCGGTCGTGGGCGTCCACGCTGGATCAGCGGCTCGAGGTCACCGAGCAGGGAGTGTTCTTCGCGGCGGCCGACACCGTGGTGCTGTGCTATCCGCATCCCGGCGAGAACGGCGAACCGGTAATGCCGCTGGCGGGAGCGCGCTGGCCGCTGGCCCGGCAGCCGGGCGACGGCTACACGGTGACCGACCCGCAGGCCGGCCTGGTGTGGCGGTTCGAGCCCCGGTCCGGCTATTACCTGTCGTCTCATGGGCGCGGCGAGCTGCCGCTGGTCTCGGTTACCGACCGTGCCGGGCGCCAGATCACGGTGAGCTACACCCTGGACGGTGCGCCGCTGAGTGTGGCCCTGGACGGCAGCTATCGGCTCCGGGTGGAGACCGCAGCTGGGCGGGTCGCCGGCCTGGATCTGGCTGGCGCCGGCCCGGGCGGCGCCGACGTGCCGCTGGCCAGGTACGCCTACGACGCCGCGGGGAATCTGGCGGAGATCGTCAACTCCTCCGGCAGGCCGCAGCGGCTGTCGTATGACGACGAAGGCCGGCTGACCGGGTGGGAGGACCGCGACGGCTGGTCGTACCGGTACCGCTACGACGATCAGGGCCGGTGCGTGCGGGGCGAGGGCCCGGGCGGAGCGCTGAGCGACACGTTCGGCTACGACCCGGTTAACCGGGTGACCACCCAGACAGACGAGGCCGGCGCCGTGACCACCTACCAGCTGACCGATGGCTGGCAGGTCGCTGCGGTGACCGACCCGGTCGGCAACACGACCCGAGCCGAGCACGACCCGTTCGGGCGGTTAATATCCCGTACCGACCCACTGGGCCGCAGCACCACCTGGTCTTACGACGATGCGGGGAACCTGGCCGCGATCACCCGCGCGGACGGCTTGCGGGCCACGGCCACCTACGACGAGCGGAATCTGCCCGTCGCGGTCACCGAGCCGGGTGGCGGCACCTGGCAGCAGGAGTTCGACCCCTCCGGGAACCTCGTCCGTCTCGTGGGTCCCGACGGCACCGTCACCGGCTATGGCTACGACGAGCGCGGCCACCTGGCCGGCGTCACCGGCCCATCCGGGGGCGTGACCACAGTGACGTGCGACGTGGCGGGCCTCCCGGTCGCGGTCACCGGCCCGGACGGCGCACCCGCCAGATACGCCCGCGACGCGTTCGGCCGGGTCATCAAGATCACCGGTCCCGGCGGCTCGGTCTCGAGCCTCTCGTGGACGACCGAAGGCAAACTGGCCTCACAGACGTTCCCCGACGGGAGCGCCGAGCGGTACGCCTATGACGGCGAGGGGAACCTGGTCGCACACGTCAGCCCGGCCGCTGGGCTGACCAAGGTGGAGTACGGATGCTTCGACCAGGTCGCCGCGCGTACCGGCCCGGACGGCACCCGAACCGAGTTCTCCTATGATCACGCGCTGCGGCTGACAGAAGTCAGGCACGGCGGGCTGGCCTGGTCTTACGAGTACGACCCGGCCGGCAGGCTCACCGCCGAGACGGACTACAACGGCGCGACGACCCGCTACGCCCACGACGGTGCCGGACAGCTGGTCAGCCAGGTCAATGCCGCCGGTCAGCACGTCAGCTACGCCTACGACGTGCTCGGCAACCTGATCGAGCGCCGCGCCGACGACGCTGCGGCCCGTTTCGGATATAACGCGGCCGGGCTGCTCGTCTGGGCCAGCAACGACGATGCCGAGATCCGGCTGGAACGCGACGCCGCGGGACGGGTCATAGCGGAGACCTGCAACGGCCGCACCGTCCGCTCGGTGTACGACGCGGCCGGGCGCCGCGTCCTGCGGGTCACCCCCTCTGGCGCGGAAACCTCCTGGGTCTTTGACCAGGCGGGACGGCCGGTGACGCTGCAAGCCGCTGGTCAGTCGATCGGCTTCGGCTACGACCCGGCAGGCCACGAGACAGTTCGCGATCTGCCCGGCGGCGTCAGGATGGCCCAGGATTGGGATCCGGCGGGCCGCCTGGCCTCCCAGATACTCAGCTCGAGGGCTGCCGTCTTGTCCCAGCCGGGGACGACGGCCGCCAGGCTCGCCCAGTCCGGCACGTCAAGCCCGCACCGGGTCCTGCAGCGCCGCGGCTACTCTTATCGCGCCGACGGCAGCCTGGCCGGCCTGGACGACCTGCTGTCCGGATCCCGCCGGTTCAGCCTGGACGCCGCGGGACGGGTCACCGGCGTTGCCGGCGCCGACTGGGCCGAGCAGTACGCCTACGACCCGGCCGGGAACGTCACGGCCGCCACCTGGCCCACCCCGCCACCCGGCCTGCCCGCCCCGTGGGCCGGAAGCGACGCGCAAGGTCCCCGTGAATACACCGGCACGCTGATCTCCCGTGCGGGCGGCATCCGCTACCGCCACGACGCCCAGGGCCGGGTAACCTCCCGCCGGCAGGTCCGCCTGTCCCGCAAGCCCGACACCTGGCAGTACACCTGGGACGCCGACAACAGGCTCACCGCGGTCACCACTCCCGACCACACCACCTGGCGCTACCGCTACGATCCCCTCGGCCGGCGCGTCGCCAAGCAGCGCCTGGCCCGCGCCGGCCACGTCGTCGAGCAGACCCTGTTCACCTGGGACGGCCCCACCCTCGCTGAGCAGATCACCCTCCCCGCCGAGCCCGCTCCAGCCTGGCTACGCGTCGTCCCAGCCTCGGACGTGGGCACCGCAGAGCCCGGCCTGATCACCACCTGGGACTACCAGCCCGGCACGTTCACGCCGCTCGCCCAGACCGAATGCCGTACGCTGGCCGACGCCCCGCACGATCAGGTCGACGAGCGTTTCTACGCGATCGTGACCGACCTGATCGGCGCCCCCGCCGAACTCGTCGGCCCGGACGGCACCCTGGCCGGCTACCAGCAGCGCACCCTATGGGGCACCACCCTGTGGCACCCCGACGGCGCCGCCACCCCGCTACGCTTCCCCGGCCAGTACCACGACCCCGAAACCGGCCTGCACTACAACCACCACCGCTACTACGACCCAGTCACCGGCCGCTACCTCACCCCCGACCCCCTCGGCCTGGCCCCCGCCCCCAACCCCCACACCTACGTCCCCAACCCCACCACCCACATCGACCCCCTCGGCCTCATGGACCCGTGCGAAAGCCCGGTGAACCTTGCAGGCCCTGAGCAAGTCAACCTTGCAAGTCCTGAGCGAACCACGCACATACTGTACGGAGATGCGACAGGTGGCGGACACTTGTGGCCTGGGCTTCCGGGCAAGACTCCCTTCCCTAGTGACTGGTCAGGCGTGCAAGTGATGCACGCGATATCCGAAGTTGTCACCAGCCCATTTTCGACGTGGACTCCGCAAGGTGTCCGGTTTGTTATAACCGGAGAATTCAGCGGAGTTGACATTCGCGTAATCTACGACCCGAGAACCGACGAGATCATAACGGCTCATCCAACAAACTTGCCGAGGAACCCGTGACAGCAGGCCAGAACTTCACCAGCGATTACTACAAAGAGCTGCAAGCGCGAGTGCGAGCTATTCTGATTAACGTTGGCTCCTCGATCTCACCCGAGGAGCTTTCGCTGTTCAATGAACTAGTGGACGCCAACGAGCCCGGCGTTGTCGTAGATATGCTAACTGAAGCACTCGCGGACTCAAACGCGGAGGTAAGCCAGGCAGATTTCGAAGACATTAAAACGGTAGCTGAAATGATGAAGCTTGACTCTGCCATAGTAGACCGGGTTCAGCCACATAAAGGAAACTAGATTCTACTACGATCCGGTCACCCGGCCGCCACCTCAAACCCCCGACCCACTCTGCCGGGCCACCGCTCCCAACCACACACCTCTGCCGCCAGCGCTCAACATCGAGCTGCGGCTGACGAAATGAGGATCATGCCTGAAGTGATCGGCGATCTAAGGACGTGGTTCGATGAGCGCAAGGCCGATCTGAGGGGCCTGGGCCTCACTGCCGACCTGAAGGACTCGCCGCCCGAGAGTGCCAAAGCGGTCAGCGTCACTGACCCTCGCCACCCCACAGCGGATCGGCCAGGGGGCGCCAGGCTCTGGCACCCGGACGGCGCCGCCACCCCACTGCGCTTCCCCGGCCAGTACAACGACCCCGAAACTGGCCTGCACTACAACCACCACCGCTACTACGACCCAGTCACCGGCCGCTACCTCACCCCCGACCCCTAGGCCTGACCCCCGCCCCCTAACCCCCACACCTACGTCCCCAACCCCACCACCCACATCGACCCTCTCGGCCTCATAGTCGACGACAATTGCCCTTTCGGTGACGACTCCGCCAGCGGATACAGTCCAGCTAATATCGGCCAGTCATATGGAGGCCGTGTCGTTGTCGAAGATCCCCAGATCAAGATCACCGGATTCCGGGGCTCATCAAACCCCAGCACTCCCTTCCACACTCTTGATCGCGCGATCATTCGGGGCGTGTCACCTCAGGACATAGTGAACGCAATCAGGAGTCCGACAGTAGTGCCAGAGCAGAACGGAGGAGCGAGCTATCTCTACATCAGCGAAAATGCCGCTGTGGTCATACGATCTGATGGACAGGTAGTGACCGTGTGGGGTGCTTCTCACCTCAACGCTACAACACAACAGATCCTGCGAGATGCTATGGGGGCACCGTGACCAACCGTGAGACCAGGCGCGCCTATAGTGAATTCCTGGAGGCTGTAATGAGCCTGTTGTACGACTACGACCCCGACGGAATAGGCCGATCAATCGATGCACCGCACGACGAGTACGATGATCTTGCCACCCGGCTCCTCGGCCCGCTCTCGCGCTCTACTACTGCCCTGGAAGCGGACGCCGAGATCCGAGAGCTCGTCCCCGCAGCCGGACCGGACCTAATCAAGGCCCTCTGGGCTGCAAGCCAGAGATTCAAGTCGCGCTAGCGATCATTGGCGGTCCGGCCTCCTTGTGGTGACGTTAGAGGGATGACCTAGAGGAAGCCGTCCAGTCTTCTAACTTGGCACGTAAACTGTTGATCGACGATAGCTTCTCTGATCACAATGCTGGGCTTACAAGCCAACGGATGGGCGTCATCGAATATCGGAGTTAGGATCGATTCGCCATACGAATAAGTCGTCCGAAGGAAAGTAAAGAGCCAGCTTACGTTTCGGTACCTGGCAACAAAGCACTCTCGTTATTACGCCGTAGAATTCGAGAAGGCTACACCAGAAGATGGTCTTGGATGCGCCAACGGAGGCCAGGATTGACGATTGCGACTGAGATCAATTGATTGAGATCATCACGGAATATCTACAGATAGCCTTAAGGCGGTCATACGATGAAAATCACCTACGATCAGGATGCTGACGCGGCATACATTCAGCTAGTAGTCGAAGTCGGTGTCGGCGGCGTAGCCAAACATATCCCTGCGATCCGATCGAAGCAGGCATGATCAACTTGGACTTCGACAGTGACGGCCACCTAGTGGGCGTTGAGGTCGTGGGTGCCCGCAGCTTGCTACCAGCGGAGCTGCTGCATCAGATCTTGTGAGCGGCACTCGCGATGTGCGGGCCAAACGGAGCATGAGCGAACTGGGTGCGCATCCCGCGTTGCAGCGACACGAACGAGTGCTGCTCGAAGATGTTCCCGGGTTGCAGATTACGCGAACCTCACCATCACTTGAATCTCCAGCGCCTTGCTTTGTGAAGCCGAATGACTAAGGAGGCTGGCGGTGGCTTTTGGCTACGATGACGTGGCCGACAGTCGCGCAGGTCTTCGAGAAGACATCTACAAACGACGCCGTTCGGAGTGAATCAAGGATGATCGCCTTGGTTTCAGAGCAACCCATCCTTTAAAGTCTGGTGAACATCGAGCCATGGTGGATCATAGATGGTGACCGTCTACGGACTCTTTTCTTGGGCTTGCAGGAGCGTTACGGCAGTCGACCACTGGCCCGTTTGCCGTCCGGCAGGATAACGATGACGTGGCGTGCTGGGATGCCAGTACCGGGAAAGTGGTTATTGTACATGATTTCGCCTCGCCAGGTCATGAGCAACGAGCAGAATTTTCTGGCTTCTACGCGTGGTTCCGTCAGGCCGTTGAGGATTTCATCGAGTTCGACTGGACCTGATTGAGGCGCTGCGCCTCGCTCAGCCGAAGTTAATTATTACGAAGGGCTGCAAGCACGCCTACGACCTATTCTAATAGAGGTTGGCTCTCCGATCTTGCTTGAGCAGCTTTTGCTGCTTAATGAGCTGGTGAATGCCAATAAGTCTGGCGTCGCCCTAGGGATGCTACCTGAAACACTCGTGGATTCAGGTGCGAAGATAAGCCAGACAGGCTTCGAAGCCATTAAGTCGGCGGCGGAAATGCTGAAGCTTGATTCTGGCATAGAGGACCGAGTTCGGCCCCAGACGGAACAGTAGATTTCCAATACCGAGGGCTCAGGAACCGACTGGCGTTGGGTCATCGTCTGAGCCTGATGCCCCGTCAGGTCACTTGCCGGACGCATGCATCCCGTGCATCCCGCGGGTGCCGGCATTGAGCCCAGCTCAGCTGCGGATAGGTACAGGGACTGAACCTGATTCGGTAGCCGGGAAGTGAGCTGCATCGCGGATTGTTGTTGGTCGTCGCGGGTGAGATCGCGGAGGTAGCACCCACACGCGGAAGCACGACGGGAGAGCCATGAGCTTGCGGCGCGGGTCTGCGTTCTGGCTGATGGGCGGCCTGCTGGGGACGCTCATGATCGCGGCCGGAGCGCCGTCGCCGCTGTATGGGGTGTACCAGGCGAAGTGGCACTTCTCGGCCACCACGCTGACGGCGGTGTTCGCCGTCTACGCCATCGCGCTGCTCGCCGCGTTCCTGGTGGCCGGGCGGCTGTCTGATCACCTCGGCCGCAAGCCAGTGATCGTCGTCGCGCTGCTCATCGAGGCCGTAGCGATGGCGTGCTTCGCCGCGGCGGACTCGACCGGGTGGCTGTACGCGGCGCGGGTGGTGCAGGGGATCGCGACGGGCACGGCGACCGGCGCGATCAGCGCCGCGCTGGTGGATCTGGCGCCGCGCCAGAACCCAGGGCTTGCGCCGCTGGTCAACAGCGCGGCGCCGACGATGGGCCTGGCCGCGGGTGCGCTCGGGTCGAGCCTGCTCGTGCAGTACGGGCCTGCACCGATGCGCCTGGTGTTCTGGCTGCTGCTGGCCGCGTTCGCCGCCGGTATCGCGGGCACGCTGGCCGTCGCCGAACCCGGGCAGCGTCGGCCGGGAGCGCTGGCGTCACTGCGGCCGCAGGTAGGCGTTCCCCACCCAGCCCTGCGCGCGTTCGTCGCGGGCGTGCCCGCGCTCGCCGCCGGCTGGGCGCTCGGCGGGCTGTACCTCGCGCTGGGGCCGTCGCTGGCGGCGGAACTGCTGCACTCGACGAACCCCGTGGCCGGCGGGGCGGTCATATTCCTGCTGACCGGGGTAGGAGCGGTCACCTCGATCGTCTGCCGCGGCTGGAACCCGCCGACCGCGATGGGCGTGGGCTGCCTGCTGCTCGCCGTGGGGGTCGGCGGGACGGTGGCGGCCATCGCGGCCGGCAGCGCGGCCGGGTTCTTCATCGGTACTGCCTTTGCCGGGACCGGCTTCGGCCTGGCGTTCCTTGGCGTGTTCCGGACGCTGGTCGCGCTGGCGCCTCCGGCCGGGCGCGCGGGCCTGATCACCGCGATCTACATCGTGTCCTACCTGGCGTTCAGCCTGCCGGTGATCGCAGCCGGAATCGCAGCGACGCACGTGGGGCTGCGGGACACCGCCGAGGTGTACGGCCTGGCGGTCGCGGCGCTGGACGTACTCGCCGCGGCCGGCCTAGCCGTCGGCATCCGCCGCGCTCGCACCGGGCATGACGCGGCTGCTGCGGCTGCCGCCGGCGACGAGCAGGCGCCGTTCCCACCCGGGGTGTGCTGCCCGCCCATTGGCCCCAGCGCGGCGGAGAATGCTGACAATGCCGGGGATGACGCTGCCGCGCGGCGGGCGAGCCACTTCCGGGGTGACCCTGTGGGCTAGCGCTACCACGGGGCCTTGTACTTAGCATGGGGGGAATGGAGCGCCCTGGCTGTGAGCCTGAAAACCTGGCGAGATTGGGATGTCCGTGACCACACCTGACCCCGCGCCGCGCACCGCGATCATCACCGTTGACGACGATCCGGGGGTTTCCCGGGCGGTCGCGCGTGACCTGCGGCGCCGCTACGGCGAGCAGCACCGGATCGTGCGGGCCGAGTCCGGGGATTCGGCGCTCGACGCGCTGCGCCAGATGAAGCTGCGCGGCGACCAGGTCGCGGTGATCCTGGCCGACTACCGGATGCCGCAGATGAACGGGATCGAGTTCCTCGAACGGGCGATGGACATCTATCCCGGGGCAAAACGGGTGCTGCTGACCGCCTACGCCGACACCGATGCCGCGATCAACGCGATCAACGTGGTCGACCTGGACCACTACCTGCTCAAGCCGTGGGATCCGCCGGAAGAGAAGCTCTACCCGGTGGTCGACGGGCTGCTGGAGGCGTGGCTGGCCACCGATCACCGGCGCGTCCCCGAAACCAAGATCGTGGGCCACCGGTGGTCGGCCCGGTCGTCGGAGGTCCGTGAGTTCCTGGCCCGCAACCAGGTGCCGTACCGGTGGTACGCGTCGGACGAGCCCGAGGGCGAGCGGCTGCTCGAGGCCGCGCAGGCCGACGGGCAGAAGCTGCCGGTCGTGATCACGCCGGACGGCGAGGCGCTGGTGGAGCCGACCGACAGCGAACTGGCAAGCCGGGTCGGCCTGGCCACCACCCCGTCCAAGGAGTTCTACGACCTGATCGTGATCGGCGGCGGCCCGGCCGGCCTTGGCGCGGCGGTGTACGGCGCGTCCGAGGGGCTGCGTACCGTGCTGGTCGAGCGCACCGCGACCGGCGGCCAGGCGGGCCAGAGCTCGCGGATCGAGAACTACCTTGGCTTCCCGGACGGAGTGTCCGGGGCGCAGCTGACCGACCGGGCCCGGCGGCAGGCCGCCAAGTTCGGCGCCGAGGTGCTCACCACGCGCGACGTGATCGGCCTGGATGTCAACGGCTCTGCGCGCAGCGTCCGGTTCGCCGACGGCAGCGCCATCGACGCGCACACGGTGATCCTGGCGACCGGCGTGTCGTACCGGCAGGCTCGGCGCGCCCGGCCTGGACGACATGACCGGCCGCGGCGTGTACTACGGATCCGCGCTGACCGAGGCCGCCGCCTGCTCGGGGCAGGACATCTTCATCGTCGGCGGCGCGAACTCCGCCGGACAGGCGGCCGTCTACCTGTCCCGCGGCGCCAAGTCGGTGACGATCCTGGTGCGCGGGTCGTCGCTGGAGCAGTCGATGTCCTACTACCTGATCCAGCAGATCGAGAGCATCCCGAACATATCGGTCCGGACCTGCACCGAGGTGATCGGCGCCGAGGGCTCCGACCACCTGGAGCGGCTGACGCTGCGGCACACCTCGACCGGCGCGACCGAAACCGTCGACGCGCAGTGGCTGTTCCTGTTCATCGGCGCCGCCCCGCTCACCGACTGGCTGGACGGCGTCGTGCAGCGCGATATGCGCGGCTTCGTGATCGCCGGCCCGGACCTGTCCATCGAAGGGCAGATGCCAAAGGGGTGGGTCCTGGACCGGCCCCCCTATCACCTGGAGACGAGCGTCCCCGGGGTGTTCGTGGCCGGCGACGCACGCGCCGAGTCGGCCAAGCGTGTCGCATCGGCGGTCGGCGAGGGCGCCATGGCCGTCATGCTCGTGCACCGGTATTTGGAGAAGTTGTGACCGAACAAACCCAGCAGGAACTGGCATGCAGCGTCCACGGCGAGGAGATGACGTGCAGCCCCGAGGAGCTGCGCACGCTGTTCCTCTTCGAGAAGCTGACCGACGAGCAGCTGGCCTGGCTGTGCAGCCACGGGCACGTCGAGCTGATCCAGCCCGGACCGGTCTACGCCGAGGGTGACCCCGCGACCTGCTTTTACGTGCTGATCGAGGGCACGGTCGTGATGTACCGGCGGGTCGGCAACGACGACGTCGAGGTGAACCGCACGTCTGGCCGCGGCACCTATTCGGGGGCGTTCAACGCCTACATCGACCAGCTCCCGCACGTCTACAACAACTCGGTCCGGGTTTCGGAGCCGTCCAAGTTCTTCGTGCTGGACGCCGCGGACTTCGCGAAGCTGATGCACGAGTGGTTCCCGATGGCCGTGCACCTGCTCGAGGGGCTGTTCTTCGGGCAGCGCAGGACGCAGGACGCGATCGGCCAGCGGGAGCGGCTGCTCGCGCTCGGCTCGCTGTCCGCGGGCCTGACGCACGAGCTCAATAACCCGGCCGCCGCCGCGGTGCGGGCCACGGCGGCGCTGCGGGAGCGGGTCGCCGGGATGCGGCACAAGCTCGGCATGCTCGCGGCCGCCAAATTCACCGTGGAAACCATGCAAACCCTGGTCCAGGTGCAGGAGCGCGCGGTCGAGCTGGTCGCGAAGGCGCCGGCGCTGACGCCGCTGGAGGCGTCCGACCGCGAGGACGCGATCACCGACTGGCTCGACGACCACGACGTCACGAACGGCTGGGACCTGGCCCCGATCTTCGTCCAGGCCGGCCTGGACACCGCCTGGCTGGAGACCGTCGCGGCGACCGTCGACGAGGCGACGCTCGACAGCGCGCTGCGCTGGCTCGGCTACACGGTCGAGACCGAGCTGCTGATGAACGAGATCGAGGACTCCACCACGCGGGTCTCGACGCTCGTCGGCGCGGCCAAGCAGTACTCACAGCTGGACCGCGCCCCGCACCAGGACGTGAACGTGCACGAACTCCTGGACAGCACGCTGATGATGCTCGGCGGCAAGATCCCGCCGGAGGTCACGGTGGTCAAGGACTACGACACGTCGCTGCCCCCGATCCCGGCCTACGCGGGCGAGCTCAACCAGGTGTGGACGAACCTGATCGACAACGCGGTGTCGGCGATGAAGGGAACCGGCACGCTCACCGTGCGCACCAGCTGGGACCGGGACCGGAACCAGGCGATCATCGAGTTCGGCGACACCGGCCCCGGCGTGCCCGAGGAGATCCGCAACCGGATCTTCGAGCCGTTCTTCACCACCAAGCCGGTGGGCGAGGGCACCGGGCTCGGGCTCGACATCTCCTGGCGGATCGTGGTCAACAAGCACCACGGGGATCTGCACGTAGAGTCGGTTCCCGGTGACACTCGGTTCGAGGTGCGACTCCCGCTGACCGAGCCCGACCCCGATATCGGGCCGGAACGGGACGTCGACCTCCAGCCTGGCTCCGTAACGCCACCCAGGGAGGCTTCATGACCGAGGTGCCGGGAATCGACCCAGCCGTCCCGCCGAGCGGGACCGGCTGCATGGAATGTGAGGCGGCCGAGGGTTGGTGGCTGCACCTGCGCCGGTGCGCGCGGTGCGGGCACATCGGGTGCTGCGACACCTCGCCCTCACAGCATGCGACCGCGCACGCGAAGGCCACGGGACATCCGTTCATCCGTAGCTTCGAGCCCGGCGAGGACTGGTTCTGGAGCTACCAGACCGAGGAAACCTACGACGGCCCCGACCTAGCCCCGCCCGAGCACCATCCGCTCGACCAGCCCGTTCCGGGACCCACCGGCCGTGTCCCGCACGGCTGGCAGCGCATGCTGAACTGACGATGACCAGACGCTCAAGATGACGCAGCGGCTGCCGGTGCGGATCGCCAACTGCTCCGGTTTCTACGGCGACCGGGCTGCGGCGGCGCGGGAGATGGTCGACGGCGGGCCGATCGACGTTCTGACCGGCGACTACCTGGCCGAGCTCACTATGTTGATCTTGTGGAAGGCCAGGCAGAAGGATCCCGGCGGCGGCTACGCCCGGACCTTTCTCGGCCAGTTCGAGCAGGTCATCGGCTCCTGCCTGGACCGTGGCATCACGATCGTGGTCAACGCGGGCGGCCTGAACCCGGCCGGGCTCGCTGACCGGCTGCGGGAGATCGCCGCGCGGCTCGGTCTGGCGCCGAAGATCGCCCACGTGGAGGGCGACGACCTGCTCGGCCGGCTCGGCGAGCTCACCGAGGCCGGTCACGAACTGGCCAATGCCGACACCGGCGAGCCGCTGGCCAAGGCTGGTGTCACGCCGGTCACCGCGAACGCCTACCTCGGCGGCTGGGGGATTGCGGCCGCGCTGCGGGCCGGAGCGGACGTCGTCGTCTGCCCGCGGGTCACCGACGCGGCGCTGGTCGTCGGGTCGGCCGCGGCCTGGCATGGCTGGGGCCCGGAAGACCTGGACGCGCTCGCCGGAGCGGTGGTGGCCGGGCACGTCATCGAGTGCGGCCCGCAGGCCACCGGCGGCAACTACCCGTTCCCCGACGAGCTGCCCGACCTGCGCTATCCGGGGTTTCCCATCGCCGAAGTAGGGCCCGACGGCAGCAGCGTGATCACCAAGCACCCGGGCACAGGGGGCCTGGTGTCGGTGGGCACGGTCACCGCCCAGCTGCTGTACGAGATCGCCGGGCCCGGGTACGCGAACCCCGACGTGGTCGCGCGGTTCGACACGATCCGGCTGGACGCCGATGGGCCCGACCGGGTGCGGATCAGCGGCACCCGCGGCGGCCCGCCGCCGGCCGACCTCAAGGTCGCGCTGAACTACCTCGGCGGGTACCGCAACACGATGACGATGGTGCTGACCGGCCTGGATATCGAGGAGAAGGCGGCCAGGGCGGAGGCCATGCTCTTCGACCTGCTGGGCGGCAAGCAGCGGTTCAGTGAGGCCGACGTGCGGCTGATCCGCTCCGATCGGCCCGACGCGCCGACCAACGAGCAGGCCACGGCGCAGTTGCGGATCACGGTCGCCGATCAGGACCCGGCCAAGGTCGGCCGGTCGTTCTCGGGTGCCGCGATCGAGCTCGCGCTGGCCTCCTACGCCGGGTTCCACACCACGACCCCGCCGACGCCGGAGACCGCGTACGGCGTGTACTGGCCGACGTTCGTGCCGGCCACAGTGGTTGAGCACGTGGTCGTGCTGCCCGACGGCAGCCGCCTGACGATCCCGCCGCCGGCCGCTGACGCCGCCGCCGCCCCGGACCGCGGGCGCGCCGCCCTCGCCGACGAACCAGCGCCGGGCCGCGTGCCGGCTGATCCAGCCGGGACGACGCCGCACCGGGGGCCGACCGACCCGGACGCGACAGACGTCCCTACCCGCCTGGCCCCGCTCGGCCTGGTGTGCGGGGCACGGTCCGGCGACAAGGGCGGCAACGCGAACGTCGGCCTCTGGGCCAGGCGGCCGGAGGCGTACGGCTGGCTGCGCGGCTACCTCGACGTCGCGCGGTTCAAGGAACTGCTGCCCGAGGCAGCCGACCTGGAGGTGCACCGCTACGAGCTGCCGAACCTGTGCGCGCTGAACTTCGTCGTGGTCGGCCTGCTCGGCCTCGGCGTGGCCGCGTCGACCCGCCCCGACCCGCAGGCCAAGGGCCTCGGCGAGTACTTGCGTTCCCGGTACGCCGAGATCCCGGTCCGGCTGCTGCCGTCTACGTAATCCCCCGCACGGTGACCTGGGCCAGGTGGCGGACGTATTCTGCGGCGTCAACCTGCCGGATCGAGCCGAGCCCGAGCTGGTCCTGCAGCAGCACGAATGCGATCAGGGCACCGAGGTAGGCCCGCGCGGTCAGGTACCCCTGCCGCTCGCCCTGCCCATCAATCTCGCCGCCGACCGTGGCGTCGATCAGGCGGCCGAGCTGTGTGGCGGCGTCATCGACGAACTCGACGAATCTGGTGTCACCGGCCAGCGCCTGCCGTTCGCTGATGAGGATCGTGACCAGGTCCAGGTTGGCCCGGATCGTGTCCACGAACCCGGTCCCCAGCAGCTCGAGGAGACTCTCTAGCGGCGCCGCTGCCTGGTCAGGCGGCTTGGGCAGCCCCTGGAACACCGCGATGGCCTCATCTACGAGCGCCGCCAGGATCGCGTGCTTGTCCGGGAAGTACCGGTAGATCAGCGCGTCGTTGATGTCCGCCGCGGCCGCGAGGTCCCGGGTGGTCGTGGCGTCGAAGCCACGCTCGGCGAACAGCGTCCGGGCGGCGGCCAGGATCTGGCGCCGCCGTTCGGCGGCCGGGCGCCGCGGCCGCCGGCCAGCGGGGCTCAGGCTGGGCAGGCTCTGGCTGGGCGGACTCTGACTGGGCACGTTCTGATTGTGCAGGCTCTGATCGTGCAGGGTCTGACAGGGCACGCTCGTCACCGGGCGCGGTGCCGGAGCACCGCGAGCAGCCACAGGCCGGTGGCGGCGTTGAGCATGCCAAGCGGAACCCAGTCGACTACGCCGTGCGGCCCGATAGGCGAGTGCGGGTGGGCGACCGCCCAGACGATCATGACGGCGGTTGCGGTCTTGGTCAGGGCGGCGAGCACGGTAAGGATCAGCGCGCCCGTCCTGGGCGCAAGCGCGCCGGCGGCGAACGCGGCCAGCCATACCGCCGCGACCGGGAACAGGACGACGGCGGGCAGCGCGCGCAGCGACGTGGCGAACACACCGACGCTGGCGGCGGTGGCCAGAGCCACCGGGAAGCGCCGCGGCGCAGCAATGGCGAGGTGGGCGGAACGGGAGGTGTCTGCGGTTGCGAGCATAGTTTCATAGTGGGCGCATACTTACTTCAATATCAACCCTGCCTTCCGCCAAACTGCCTCGGCTTGGTGAACGCGCACGCGCGGCCCGCCTTCGCGGCCGCGACCGTGTGCGCCGCACTCTGCCCGCTCCGCTCCTGCGCGCACCGCACCCTGCCCACGCTCCGCTCCTGCGCGCACCGCACCCTGCCCACGCTCCGCGGCCGCGTGACGGTACCTTGACCCCATGAAGGCTCTCGACGTCGATGGTGCCTGGCTGTTCACCCCTCAGATCCACGGCGACCGGCGGGGCAGCTTCCTCGAGTGGTTCCGGGAGGCCGAGTTCCGCGAGGACGTCGGGCACCGCATGGACCTGGCCCAGGCCAACTGCTCGGTGTCCCGGCGCGGGGTCGTCCGCGGCATTCACTTCTCCGACGTCCCGCCCGGTCAGGCGAAATACGTCACGTGCGCCAGCGGAGCGATCATGGATGTCGCCGTCGACCTCAGGGTCGGCTCCCCCAGCTTCGGCCGCTGGCAGGCGGTGCGGCTCGACGACGAGAACAGGCACGCGCTGTACCTCGGCGAGGGGCTTGGCCACGGGTTCGTCGCGCTGAGCGATCAGGCCACGGTGCTCTATCTGTGCTCCACCCCGTACGCGCCGTCCCGGGAGCACGGCGTGCACCCGCTGGACCCCGCTATCGGCATCGCCTGGCCATCAGAAATGGAGCCCGTCCTTTCCGCCAAGGACGCCGCCGCCCCCACGCTGGCCGAGGCGCAGACGGCCGCCATCCTCCCCGACTACGCCGAATGCCAGGCCTACGTAGCGAAGCTGCGTGCCTGATCCCTTCGCCGAACAGTGTGAAGGGTCCCCGCTGCTGTAACAGCAACAGCAAACCTCCCACCATCAAGATCATTTTGGGTTCCCGGCGCTTCTGAGAGGGTTCAAGGCGCTTCAGGAGAGTTCCGGGCGCTTCGGGAACGGCCTGCGGGCGCTTCGGGGAGGGTTCCGGGGCTTCGGGAAGGGTTACGGGAGTTCCTGCGAGAGGGCAGGGAAGGCGCACCGCAGGGAGATGCGCCAGTCACCGATCGGCTGGAGGCCCGCCGAGGCCCACGCGTCGTGGCCGAGCACGCTGTAGGCGGGCCGCGGCGCCGGGCGGGGGAACGCGTCCGTTGTGGTGGCCCGCACCCGGTCCGGGTCGGCGCCGAGCAGCATAAACACCTCGCGGGCCAAGTCGAACCAGGTCGCCACTCCCGAACTCGTCGCGTGGTAGATGCCCGCCGGGGCGCCGGACCCGGCCAGCGCGATCACCTGCCGCGCGACGTCGGCCGTCCAGGTCGGCTGGCCCTGCTGGTCGGCCACGACGTCGACGGCGGGCCGCTCGTGCTCCAGCCTGATCATCGTGCGGACGAAGTTGGGCCCGTGCTCCCCGTACAGCCAGGCCGTCCGCACCACGCTGCCAGCCTGCGGCAGCAGCCCGCGTACGGCCTGCTCCCCGGCCAGCTTGGTGCGCCCGTACGCGGTTCGCGGGCCGGGCTCGTCATGTTCCGCATACGGCGCCGCGGCATCCCCGGCGAACACGTAGTCGGTGGACAGGTGCACCAGGCGGCATCCCGGCGCTGCGCTTCCCGCGGCGATCGCCGCCGCGACGCGGGCCGCGCCGGTGCCGTTGACCGCGAGCGCCTCGTCCTCGTGCGCCTCCGCGTCGTCGACCGCGGTCCACGCCGCGCAGTTAACCACCACGTCGGGCCGGCAGTCGGCGAGCGCCGCGGCGACCGCCGCCTCGTCGCTGACGTCGAGTTCCTTGCGGGACAGCCCGATCACATCCGCGCCGTCACCCGCGAGCGCGGCGACGAGATCGGACCCGAGCATGCCCCCGGACCCGGTGACGAGCCACCGCCGCGGTTCGCCGCCCCCCACCCAGCCACCCTGCCCGCTCCGCTCCCCCGTCACTGTGTGCGCTGCTTCAGCGGTTCCCACCACGCGCGGTTGCCGGCGTACCAGTCGACGGTGGCCCGCAGGCCCTCGGCAAACGGGATCCGCGGCGCGTAGCCCATGCCCCGGAGCACCGAGTCGTCCAGCGAGTACCGGCGGTCGTGGCCCTTCCGGTCCTCGACCGGGGTCACCATGTCCCAGCCCGCCCCGCAGATCTCCAGTAGCTCGCGGGTCAGCTCGGTGTTGGTCAGCTCGGTGTCGCCGTTGATGTGGTAGACGAAACCGGGCTTGCCCTGCTCGACGACCAGCTGGACGCCCCGGCAATGGTCATCGACGTGGATCCAGCCGCGGACGTTCTGCCCGTCCCCGTACAGCGGGACCTTGTTCCCGTCCAGCAGGTTCGTGGTGAACAGCGGGATGAGCTTCTCCGGGAACTGGTAGGGGCCGTAGTTGTTGCAGCACCGCGTGATGCTGACGTCGAGCCCATGGGTCCGGGCGTATGCCCGCGCGATGAGGTCGCCGCCGGCCTTCGCGGCCGCATACGGCGAGTTCGGCTCGAGCCGCGCGTCCTCGGCCCACGACCCGGTCGCCACGCTGCCGTACACCTCGTCCGTGGACACCTGCACGACCCGTGGCACCCCGGCGTCCAGGCACGCCTGCAGTAGCACCTGGGTCCCCACGACGTTGGTGGTGACGAAGTCGGCCGCGCCCGAGATCGACCGGTCGACGTGCGTCTCCGCCGCGAAGTTGACCACGATGTCATGCCCGGGTACCACGGTGGCGAGCAGCCCGGCGTCACAGATGTCTCCGCGCACGAAGGTGAGCCCGGGGCTACCCGTTACGGGCTCCAGGTTGGCCAGGTTTCCGGCATAGGTCAGCTTGTCGAAGACGGTGACCTGTGCATCGCCGAAACCCGGGTAACCGCCGCCGAGGAGCGTGCGGACGTAGTGCGAGCCAATGAAACCGGCGCCGCCGGTGACGAGGATTCTCACGACGATATCTGCACCTTGCTGTGGTCTCCCAGAATCAGCCGGTGTGCCTTGCGGACCATCGGCGCCGGCGTTACCTCCGCGTCGTGGCCGATGAGCGACGCCTCGATCCGCCGGACACCCTTGATGGATGCGCCGCGCAGCACGATGGAGTACTCGATCTCGCTGTCCGCGATCACGCAGTCCCGCTCCACCGAGGTGAACGGGCCGATGTAAGACCCGGACACGCGCGTCCCGGCGCCGATCACGACCGGCCCGACGATGCGGCACCCGCTGATCTGCGCGCCGCTGCCGATCGCGACCCGGCCGATCAGCTCGGTCTCGGCGTCGACCTCGCCGCCGCAGGCCGGTTCCAGTCCTTCCAGCACCATCCGGTTGACCTCGAGCATGTCCGCGACGTTGCCGGTGTCCTTCCAGTAGCCGGTGATCGTCGTCGACCGCACCTTCCGGCCGTGGTCGATCAGCCACTGGATGGCCTCGGTGATCTCCAGCTCGCCCCGCCACGAGGGCTTGAGCTCGGCCACGGCCTCGTGCACCGCGGGCGTGAAAATGTAGACGCCGACCAGCGCCAGGTCGCTCTTGGGCTCGCGGGGCTTCTCCTCGAGCCCGATGACCTCGCCAGTGGTGTCGAGCTCGGCGACGCCGAACTGGCGCGGGTCCGGCACGCTGGTCAGCATGATCTGGGCGTCCGGGCGGCCGGACCGGAATTCATCGACCAGCCCGGCGATCCCGCCGACGATGAAGTTGTCCCCGAGGTACATGACGAAGTCGTCGTCGCCGAGGAAGTCACGCGCGATCAGGACCGCATGCGCGAGACCGCGCGGCTCGTCCTGGCGCAGGTAGGCGACGTTCAGCCCGAACGCTGCGCCGGCGCCGACCGCGTCGCGGATCGCCGGTTCAGTCTCCCCCACCACGATCCCGACGTCGGTGATTCCCGCATCCCTGATCGCCTCGAGGCCGTAGAACAGCACCGGCTTGTTGGCGACCGGGACCAGCTGCTTGGCCGACGTGTGCGTGATCGGGCGCAGCCTGCTCCCCGATCCGCCGGAAAGGACCAGCGCCTTCACGGTGCCGACTCCCTTCCGGGGCGGCTTGACGCACGCGCCAGCGTGGCCGCCGTCCCGGCGGTGATCAGGTCGCCCGCGGTCATCAGCACCCGGGACACCAGCGTCACCGCGGTGGCCTTGCCGACGCCGAGCATCGGGCTGAGCGTCGCGATCAGCAGCGCTTCCCTGACGCCGGCCCCGGCCGGGGCGAACACGATGACAAACCCCACGCACCAGGCGAACGCGAACCCGCCGACCGAGAGCAGTGCAGCTCGCCCGTCCGGCGCGCCGAGCCTGATCGCCAGCAGCCAGATCTGCAGCCCGAAAAGGGCCCACGAGGCGAGCGCCCAGGCCAGGGCGCCGACGACCGCGCGCCCGGCCAGCGGCTGCTCCAGCGGCGGCCGCCTGGCCAGCCGCAGCAGCCGGTCCAGGATCCGGTTGATTACCTGCGGCAACAGGCAGATCAGCAGGACCGGGGCGACCAGGAACACCCACCGGTAGGACCGGGCACCCGGCGCGAACGGCAGCGTGACCAGGGCCGCGAGCAGCCCGGCGAGCAGGCAGAACAGCATCGTCAGCACCGAGGCGCTGGCCGAGCGGTGCCGCGGCACCCGGTGCGCGGTACCCAGCTCCATCTGCGCGACGACCGGCCAGATCGAGCCCGGCACGTACTTACCGAGCTGGCCGAGGAAGAAGACCCGAGCCGTGGGGCGGACCTCCAGCGGCGAGCCGAGCGCGGCCAGCAGCACCCGCCACACCTGCATGGTCGCCACGAGGCCGAGCAGCACGGCGACCAGGGCGCCGGCGATCGCCAGGAACCCCATGCTGGCCAGCCCGGCCCGTACCTGGGTCCACTCGTCGGCGACCACGTACGCGCCAAGGCCGACCGCGACTGCCACGAAGCCCCAGCGCACCGGCTTGCTGCTGAGCAGCCGGAGGGCCAGCGCCAGCCAGGCGCGGCCGCGGCCCGGCGGTCCGCTGGCCGGGGCCCCGCTGGGCTGGGCTTCGCTGGGCTGGGCTTCGCTGGCCTGAGCCCCGCTAGCCTGAGCCCCGCTGGGCTGAGCAGGGCCGTCGGCCACGGCGGCGTCAGCCGGCGGCGCGGCGGGGCGGTCAGACATACGGCACAGCCTAGACGTTCCGCCGTATCCCCGGCCCGGCGATCCCGATCCGGCGGGCCATACCGGGACACGGGCCGGTACCGTACACACATTATGCGTGTTCTCCTGTTCGGCACCTATGACACCTCGATGCACCCGAGGGTCGCCACGATCGCGGAGGGCCTGCGGGCACGCGGGGCGGACGTGGCCGAGTGCAACGCGCCGCTGGGCCTGGACACGGCGGCCAGGGTGGACATGCTGGCCTACCCGTGGCGGGCGCCCGCCCTGCTGGCCCGGCTCGCCCAGCGGTGGACGACGCTGGCCGTTGCCGCGCGCCGGATGCCGGCCCCGGACGCGGTGGTAGTGGGCTATCTCGGACATTTCGACGTGCACCTTGCGCGAGCGCTGTTCCGCCGGGTGCCGGTGGTGCTCGACCACCTGGTCGGCGCCAGCGACACCGCGCGGGACCGGCGGCTGGACGGCGGCCCGCGCCAGCTGCTGCTGCGAATGATCGACTCCGCGGCGCTGCGTGCCGCCGACATCGTCGTCGTCGACACCGACGAGCACCTGGCCGCGCTGCCGGCGCGGCACCGGGCCCGTGCGGTCGTGATCCCGGTGGGCGCGCCCGCGGCCTGGTACGGGGCCGCGCCGCCGGATGCGAGCGACCCGCAGGCCGGTGACGACCCGTCCGCGCCGCTGCGGGTCGTGTTCTACGGCCTGTACACGCCGTTGCAGGGCACCCCGGTCATCGGCGCCGCGCTCAGCCAGATCGCCGGGGCCCCGATCGAGGTCACGATGGTGGGCGGCGGCCAGGACGCGCCCGCTGCGCGGGCCGCAGCCGCGGGCAACCCGGCGGTCCGCTGGCTGGACTGGGTTCCCGCGGCCGACCTGCCCGCGCTGGTTGCCGGTCACGACGTCTGCCTCGGCATCTTCGGCACGGGGGACAAGGCGCTGCGGGTGGTGCCGAACAAGGTGTTCCAGGGCGCCGCCGCCGGGTGCGCGATCGTGACGTCCGACACCGCACCGCAGCGGCGAGCGCTCGGCGACGCGGCGGTGCTGGTGCCGCCCGGCGATCCCGGGGCACTGGCCGAGGCGCTGCGCCGGCTGGCCGATGACCGCACGGAGCTGGCCCGGCTGCGCGGGCAGGCCCGCGGCCTGGCTCGGGGCCAATTCGCACCGGAGCGGATCGTGGCCCCGCTGGCCGGGCGTCTGCCAGCGGCGACGCCGCGGTCCCTCGGCCCGCATGATGAAACGCCGCGGTCCCGCCACCCGCATGATGAGGAGCTCGGCATGATCCCGGACATCCAACGCGGGCCGGCCCCGGACGTCGACGTGGTGGCCCCGCTGACGCCGAATGCCTCGCTGCGGTACGACCTGGTGCAGCGCATGCTGCCCGCGGGCGTCACCGACGTGCTCGAGGTCGGCTGCGGGCAGGGCGCGGCAGGTGCCCGGCTGGCGCAGCGCTACCGGTACCTGGGCGTCGAGCCGGACCCGCAGTCCTGGGAGGTGGCAAGGCGGCGGATCGCCGCGGTCGGCCGGGGCGAGGTCCGCAACGTAACGGTCGACGCGCTTGACGACGAGCGGTTCGACCTGGTGTGCGCGTTCGAGGTACTCGAGCACATCGAGGACGACGCAGCCGCCGTGAAGGAGTGGGCGTCGCGGCTGCGGGCCGGCGGCTGGCTGCTGCTGTCGGTCCCGGCGTACCAGCGCCGGTACGGCCCGGCCGACGAGCTCGTCGGTCATTTCCGCCGCTACGACCCCGACACGCTGGTCACCCTGCTGGGCAGCTGCGGCTTTGGCGAGACCGAGGTGCGCCACTACGGCTTCCCGCTGGGCTACGCCCTGGAGGCCGGCCGCAACCTGATCGGCCGCAGGCGGCTGGCTGCGGCGGGAAGCCAGTCCGTGGCCGAGCGCACGGCCGGATCCGGCAGGCTGCTTCAGCCGACCAGCAGCGCGCGCGCAATGGCCACACGGTGGGGGACCGTCCCGTTCCGGGTAATGCAGCGGGCCTTCCCCGGTACCGGTCCCGGGATCGTCGTCCTGGCCCGGCTGGCGCCCTAGTCCGGCTATGGGCTGGCGCCCTAGTCCGGCTATGAGGGTGCGGGGGATGCCGCGCCGGAACGGCTCTTCTCCGGCGCCTCCGGCGCCGGGTTCGCCGACGGGCCGCCGTACTCTGCCCGCAGGATGCTGCCCAGGATGCCCAGCGCGCCCAGGAGCAGGAAGAGCGAGCCGATCAGCGCGTCCAGGTGCGGCGTAGGCCCGGGCGCGGCGACGAACGGCGTCGCGGGGGGCTTGGTGAGGAACACCGTCCAAGCGTGCGAGTAGACCGCCGCCTGACCGCAGAGGACGAGAATCAGGACGGCCGAGGCCAGCACGATCACGATCTTGCGCTCGGCGTGGGCGGCGCGGCCGCCTGCAATGGCCAGCAGGGGGACGCCGGCCGCCAGCGGCAGCGTGTATCGTCCCAGCCACTCGCCGATCGTGGGATGCAGCGAGCCCCCCAGGGTCATGACGAACGGTATGCCAACGACGAATGCCAGCCCCACGATGACAAGCAGGCCCGCCCGCCGACTCACGGCGAAGCCGATCACCACCACCGCGGCCACGGCGAGACCCCAGCACGCCACCGCCACCGCCGGGGGGTGGACCGTGTCCCAGGAGAGGTACCCGAGGGTCTCCCGGAGCTGGATCGGCGCCATCACCACGCTGTGCCGTACCGCCTCGGCCAGGCTCAGCGGCTTCGGGAACATGGGGAAGACCTGGTAGGCCTTGAAGCGGAACGACCAGAGCTCGGTCACGGCCGCGGACGCGACGATCACGAGGAGCATGCCCCGCCCCACGCCCGACCGCAGGAACGACCGCCGCTGCTCCCGGCCCGCGGTGGCGAGCACCAGGACCATCGCCAGCATGGCCCACAGCCAGTCGTATTCGCGGGTCAGGCTCAGCACGACGGTGGCGGCCACACCGACGAAGGCCAGCAGCCGGCGGCTCAAGGCGGAGTTGCCATGGATCAGGGCGAGCAGCACCGCCCAGTAGCACACCGCCGCGGACGCTTCCAGCGCGCTCGAGTTCACGGCTCCGGTCAGCGCGAGAACGTCGGGAGTCAGCCCCACGAACAACGCGGCGGCTAGCACCAGTGGCCGCCGGGACAGCGACATCACCACGATCGCCGCCGTCGCCAGCATCAGCGCGCACAGGACGGCACTGTCCAGCCGCATGAGGTACCAGCCGGTATGGTCGGCGGACAGCAGGGAAGGCCAGCCGACCAGGGCGTAGTAGAACGGGAACATCCGGCCCTCGCCGCTGACGACCGTGACCTGGCCCCGCGGCGCCGCGGCGAACGAGCACCAGGCGTGCGGGAACGTGCCGCAGGGGCCGGGGTAGGCCGGGCGCACGAGGCCCACCGGGACGTTCTCGGTCGCTCCCGTCCCGTGGTCATAGGTGACGAGCTGCGGAAAGACCTCGCCGCGCACCACGGCCGCGGCGCGCCAGACGTGGTCTGCCTCGTCGGGAACCTGGTCGAGCGGCGCCACCAGCGCCCAGCCTGCCGCGAGCAGCAGGAAGGCCGCGAACCAGCCGAGCCAGGCGCGCCAGGGCGCTGCCGCCTGCCGACGCGGGGAGTTCTCTATGGGCAGATCGGTGTCGTTCACCATTCCTCCGTGCCCAGCTACCACAATTCCACCAGACCTTAGCGCGGGATGGTGCGGCTAGGGCGGAAACCACGTCGGCTGCCGAGCGGACCACCGGGTCGGGCCGGTTCCTCCAACCAGCCTGCCACGCCCGCGGTCTTTCCACGAAATGGGGGGACCGTCCGGTTCCGGGCAGTGCCGCGAGGACAAACCAGAATCCGGCGGGCATAGGATGCACTGCCATGAGCGGCTCGATCAGGAGCCCGGCTGCGGCCCGCGAGGTGCCAGCCCGGCCGGTGCGGCAGAGCCGCGTCGGCATCGGCGAGATAGCTGCCATCGGCGCGTTGATCGCAGTGGCCGGCCTGCTCGTGTTTCTCCTCCGCCATCTCCTCACCCGGCCGTTCTGGGGCGACGAGGGGTGGCGGGCTTACGACATCGCGCTGGGCACCGGATTCCTGCATCACCTGAATACGTCCGGTGCGCCGCTGGCCGCCGGCTGGCTGGCCATCGAGGACGGCGCCCGTGCACTGTTCGGCAGCACGGAGTCCGGGCTGCGGCTGCCCATGTTCCTCACGCTGCCAGGCGTCGGAGTCGCGACCTACCTGCTTGCCCGGCGCTGGCTCGGCACCTGGGTCAGCGCCGCCGCCGCCATGCTGCTCGTGGTCAACAGCTGGGTGGTCAACAACGCACTCCAGCTGAAGTCCTATACCTACGAGGCGCTCTTCTCGATCGCGGCGGTGGGTCTGTACCTGCTCATACGGCGTGACGGCCGGCATCCGGCCGCGCTGCTCGGCCTGTACGCGGCACTCGGTCTCACGTGCGTGTTCTCCGTGCCCAACCTGTTCGTGGTGGGCCCGCTGCTGGCGCTGGATCTGGCGGCGTCGATCCGGTCCCGGCGGCAGCTTCTGGTCCACGTCGCCGGCGAGGCGGTCGCCGTCGGCCTTGCGCTCGGTAACTATGCGGTGTTTATCCGCCCGCAGTCAGCGGTAGCCAACATCGCGTACTGGGCCGGGGCGTACGCGCCCCACCGCCTGGATGCATTCGTCCGCTTCACCGTCCAGGGTGTGGCGTCGTTCTTCCCTGGAATGGTGACCGGGGTAGCCGGGGCCACGAACGCGACTCCCGCCTACGCCCTGCCGGCTCCGGCGCACGAGTTGCTTGCCGTCGTTCTCGCGGTGCTGCTGATCGCCGGGATCGCGGCCGCCGCCCGCGAGGCCGCCGAGCGGTCTCTCGTGGTGGCGGCTGGTGGTGCGGTACTGCTGGAGCTCGTCGCATCGGTGGTGCATCGGTGGCCGTTCGGCATGCAGCGCGTGAGCATCTTCCTGCTGCCGCTGCTGTACATCCTGATGGCCATCGGGGCCGCCCGGCTCGCCCGCCTGGCCGCCGGGCATGTGACCGGCCACCTGGCCTGGTGGCGCGGCGCGGCGCTCGGTACCGGTGCGGTTGTGCTGGCGGCGGCCTGTGCCGCCGCTGGGGTCGCTACCTCCCACGCCCTCACCCAGACCACCCAGCTCCAGTACCAGCCGCCCGTGGGCTCGGGTTACAAGGCGGCCGCGGCGCGGGCCCGCACGCTGGCAACGGCGGGCGACATGGTCGTCATCAGGTCCGACGCGGCCTGGTACGGCGACGCGTGGCTGTACTACATGGACGGCTACGGCGGCTACCCGGCCCGGATCGCTGCAGGCGCGGCGATACCAGCGGCCAACACGATCTCGGTCATGTACGTAACCCCGGCAGCCGTCGATGCGCTCTTCCGCGCGCACCCGCACAGCCCGGCCGTGTTCCTGCTGGAGCTCGCCGGAAGCGATCCACTGCACAAAGAGTCGCTGCGCACCCTCCGGCGATTCGGCTACTGCGCGACCCGCAGATTCAGCTATCCGGGCACCGGACGGCTCACGATGCTGACGCGGAGCGCCTGCACCGGCGCCCGGGCTACCGTCGCCGGACGGTAAGCCCGGCCGCTCGTCGCCAAAGTCCCGAGCTTCGGGCTCGGCAGGTCAGCGTTCCTAGCGGCATCATGGCTGGTGGAGCGCAGGGGCTGACGTGCTGTGCCCACGCCGGTACTGCGCCGGACCCACACGGTCCGACCGCAGCTCAGACCAGGGCATGCTGGCGACCGCTGCGATGATCAGCGCAACCGAGCACACCTGGAGCAGCGCTCCGGGCCAGGAACTGATTTCCACGTGGCCCGGAAGGGCATACAGGTAGAAGACAGCGGTATAGACGCTGGCCAGGAACAGGTAAACGTACCCGGCAGGCCGACGAGACGCGCACAGCAGGGCGGCGGGCCAGAGCAGGTACTGAGGGCCGAAGCCGGCCGCGACAGCGAGGAAGGCCAGCAGGACGGCCACGGTGAGATCGGGCCCGGAGCACCGACGGAATACGAACACCACGGCCACGAGCGTCACCGCGGTGATCAGCGTGCCAAGCCGCTGGATGGCGTCGATATTCGGTCCGGCATACCCGAAGCCAGCCAAGTGCAGGTACCTGAGGATACCCGTCCAGCCCCACCACCCCACGAGCGATCGGTAGCCGAGCACTACCGTCGCGTCATGGCGGACCCTGCCATGCAGCAGCAGCGGGCTCGACGCCTCCACCGCGGCGAGCACCGCGACCGCGCCAAGAGCCGTCTGCCACCAGCGGCCGCGCGGGATATCACGAAACACGCCAGGCGCGAACAGCAGAGGCCAGGTCTTGGTCGCCACGGCGAGCCCGAGCACGATTCCGGCCCACAGACCATGGTGCTGCCGGGCCAGCAGCAGGGCCGACAGCCCAAGCATGATTGCAATGGGCTCGATCTGCCCGTGCCAGGCAGACACGAGCAGGGCTAGCGGATTAAGGGCGTAGAGAAGCCGGGCCTTGTTTTGCGCCGACGGCCGGGCAAAGAATCCGACCAGCCCGATCGTGGCGACGTCGCAGGCGACCGGCAGCAGTTTCACCGCAACCTGCCAGGGCCATCCGGTCTTGAGCTCGACAGCCAGCAGGTAGTCGGACAGGGGCAGGAAGTTCCACTGGTACCTGGGGAGCGTCGCGAGCGGATCTCGGTGCCGCAGCACGGCGTGGGCGACGTGCCGGAATATCACCGCCACGTCCATTGGCGTGTGCCCATACGCCAGGTACACGACGAGCAGCCGCAGAGCGAGCCCGATCCCCAGAGTGACCATAAGGGGCGGCGACCACCCGCGCCACAGCGCCAGGACCGAGGCGCACGTGCAGATCACGAGCACGAGCGCGGTAATCGCCGCCGACGACATGAGCCCGGCAACCAGTCAGCTGGGACGCCGGGCGAACCGCTCCCGAAGCAGGATCCACAGCGCTTCCGCGCCATCCCGCCAGGTGAGCTTCTTCCCTGCTTCGCGGCTCCGCGCCTTATAGCTGATCGGAACCTCGTAAGGCCGGAAGCCGCGCCGCAGCAGCTTCCCGGTGACCTCGGCCTCCATGCCAAAACCGGTCTCGCGGATATTCAGCCTGCGGTACAGCGCGGTCGGCATCAGTTTGAAGCAGGTCTCAAGGTCGCTGATATAACAGTTGAACAGCACGTTCGCGAAGGTCGTCACCCCTTTGTTGCCCAGTACGTAGGCGTAGGAGTAGGCATTGTGACTGCCAAACGTCCTGGTTCCGTACACCACCTCCGCCTGGCCAGCGAGCACGGGTGCGAGCAACGAGGGGATCTCGGCGGGCGCGTACTCTAGGTCGGCGTCGCACATGATCACGTAGTCCCCGGTGGCAGCGGCGGCGGCGGTACGGATCGCCGCGCCCTTGCCCAGGTTGCGCTCGTGCAGGTGGATGCTCACGCACGGGTCACCCGCAAGGGACGGGTACAACTCCCTCGTCCCGTCCGTGCTGCCGTCATCGACGATCACGAGCTCGAACTCGCACGGGAAGTTGACGTTGAGCACGTCCTTGATCGCGGAGATTAGAGTGGCGTGCTCGTTATATACGGGCATCAGGATCGACAGTTTCACGGTGGGCAAGCTTACGGGAGTTTGCACAGGCGATCCTAGAAGGATTGAAATATCAAGATTTGGGCTGATATGAGGTTGCCTGGCGGGGCGGCCTGGCTCATCGACGCGTCCCTCGCCCAGCCCGGGCTCAACCGAGCAGGCCCGCCGTAAGGCCCGGGACTGCGGACGCCGGCGTCGGCGTCGGCGGGCCCAGGCTGGTTCGAGACGGTTTTCACGGCGCCCAGTATGTACGGCATCGGGCCCAAGTGCAGCCGGAGGAAATTCGCATCGGGCGCCTATACCGCAGATTGGGCTGCTCTTTACCATTAGTTGGGTTTATCCCTTCTATGCTGCCCTGGTGCTGAACGGTCACAGGATCGCGGTTGTGATGCCGGCCTACAACGCCGAGGCGACGCTCGCGCGCACGCTGTCGGAGCTGGATCGCGCCTTAGTAGACGAGGTCGTGCTCGTCGACGACGCCAGCACCGACGAGACGGTCGCGCTGGCCGGCCGGCTCGGCCTCGAGCCGATCAGCCACGAGCGCAACCTCGGCTACGGGGGAAATCAGAAGACCTGTTACCGGCGTGCGCTCGAACTCGGCGCCGACATCGTCGTGATGGTGCACCCGGACTACCAGTACTCGCCGCTGCTCGTCCCCGCGATGGCCTCGATGATCGCCTACGGCGAGTACGACCTGGTGCTCGGCTCGCGGATCCTCGCCCAGAGCCCGGTCGCCCGCGGAATGCCCCGCTACAAGTACGCCGCGAACCGGTTTCTGACCCTGGCCGAGAACCTCGTGCTGCGCCAGAAGCTGTCCGAGTACCACACCGGCCTGCGCGCGTTCAGCCGCAGCCTGCTCGCCGCCGTGCCATTCGAGCGCAACTCCAATGACTTCGTCTTCGACAACCAGATCCTCGTCCAGTCCCTGGCGGCGGGCGCCCGCATCGGTGAGCTGTCCTGCCCGACCCGCTATCAGGCCGACTCGTCGTCGATAAACCTGAGGAGGAGCATCCGGTACGGCGTGGGCGTGCTGCAGACCTCCGTTCAGTACCGGCTGCACCAGCGCCAGCTTCGCCGCTACTCCTACCTCGATATCGACCCTGCCCGCGCGCTTCCGGGACCTGGCGCGGCGCACGGCGTGGCCGCTGCGGCGGCCGCAGAGGCCGAGCCGGCTAGCCGCGGGAGATCTGGGAACAGCTGAGCACGACCTTCCAGTGGTGCACCGACACCGGCGTGATCGGCACCGCCGCCCTGGTTGCGCCGTGGCTGCACCGGATGCGCGCGTTGTTCAGGGCCGCCGACCAGGTCGGTGCCGACCGGGCGGGGTCCGGGGCGCGGTACGTCGTGACGGCTGAGTAGCCCAGGCACACCAGCAGCGCGGCGCACAGCACCGCCGGGACTGGCCGGTAGGCCTCGGCCCAGCGGAGGTGATCCGGCCGGCGCAGGGCGCCGTCGAGCATGACGGTCACGGCGAGCACGATCAGCAGCAGCGGCCCGACGTAGTACCGGTAGGCGGGCGGCTGCCCGACGGTCATGCCGTCGAGCACAACCGGCACGGCAAAGAAAACGAGAGCATAGACGAGCATCACGGACGCGGCGGCGAACGAGCGCAGCCTGCCGGTGGCGACGACCAGTGCCCACGCCGCGGCGATGGCGATCACCGCGACGGTGCCAAGGGCCGGCCACGGGGCGGAGTACCGGGCACCGAAGAAGCCCTGACCGACCACGCCCGAGACAAACAGGCTCGTCAGCTTGCCCGGAACCACGGTGGTGTACGACGTGCGCCCGGTCGCGCCAACCATGATCAGCGTCTGCATGCCGAACCCGGCCACCGCGGCCACGGGGATCACCGAAGCGCGGTTGGCCAGAAACACCAGCAGGCGCAGGCCAGCGAGCGGGATCAGGAGGATCCCGAACGGGCTGCTCATGGTCGCGAACAGCACCGTCACTACGCCGATGGCGATCGGCAACGGGCGCCCCGGGTTCCACAGCAGGACCACGACGGCGGCGAAGAAAAGGAACCACTGGAGGTTCGCTATCGAGCCGATCGTCTCCTGCCCGACCGGGCACACGGCGATCAGCAGTGCCGGGACGACCCGCAGCCACGGGTTGCGGATGAACGGCGCTGACGCGCGGTAGACGATCGCGGCGAGCAGGCCGAGCGCGATCGCGTCGCCGACGGCGATGCCGGCGGCGGCCCACTTGACCGGGAACAGCGCGGCGGCGGCCGCGACCGTCCGCGGGCCCGCGTGCATGTACCCGCGGTAGGTATGGAAGAAGATGTCGGGGAGCGCGGCGTGCTTCGCCGCGGCGTAGAACACGTGGCCGTCCTCGGCCCAGAGCGTGTTCATGCCCTGCGCGCCCAGCCGCAGCCCGGCGGCCAGGGCGGCCGCCAGGCCGACCGCGAGAGCGGCCAGCGTCGCGGTACGAGCGGACGCGTCATCCGCCGGGAAGACGTCCCTGGCAAGCCAGTTCCGTGCCCGCCGGGCCGTGGCTGTGACCCTGCCGTGCGAGCCGCCGTCGTCGGGCGTCTCGACGTCGACGGCCACCGGGCTCACCGGCACTGCGACGACCCCCGGACCTGGATGATTCTCAGTTCGTGCACGCCCGCATACTTGGCCCTCAGCCCTTCCTTCCGCAGCCCCGAGCTCCACGCCCCGTACTCGCCCGCGGAGACGTGGGTGCGGATCAGCCAGATCGGGCTGCAGGACCGCTGCCGTGACCGCGCCACCGCCTGCGACAGCGCCGCGGCAACGGCCGAGTTGGTCCGGTTGAACGCCACCACGATGCGCGGCTGATCCGGGAAGTACGCCTCATAGTCCTGCGCCACGTACGGATCTGTCCGGCGGGCCGCCTGGCCCTGCGTCCAGTAATAGGCGAACCCCCAGTTGCTGCTCAGGTTCACCAGGATCACGTCGTTGGGCCTGGCGTGGTGGGCCACGTACAGCGTCTGGGCACGCTCATCCTCGGCCGGGATCGAGTGGATGCGAACGTACGACGCGTTGTTGACGGTGAAGCCCGCGATGGCCAGAACCGAGATCGTGATCACCAAGACCGGCGTCCACCCCTTGAGCAACGGCTGCAGCGCTGCACACAGCCCGACCACGCCGATCGCGGCTGTGACGGCCGTGATAACGAAAAGGAACGTGGAAGTCCGCAGGTCGAGGAATGGGTACTTGTGCACGGCCGAGATCGCCATCATCTCCGGGTACAGCGCGGCCAGGGTGATAGCCGTGGCGGGCCTGTCCAGCCACAACACGGTGACCACCCCGGCCAAGAACAGCGGGAGCCCCAACCACACCGGCCCCAGGCCGAAGATGTTGTGCACGGCGGTGAACGCACCGGTTATGAACGTGATCGAAGCGTGCAGGCCCTGCCGGAGCGGCAGGTAGTAGTAGCGGAAATGCGGGCTGTATACGAGACCCGCGTTGACCGCGGCCGCGTAGAACGCCTTGTAGACCACGAGCATCAGGATGGCGGTGATCGCGCCGACGGCGACCGACTCGCCGAGCCGGCGCCAGGCCCGGCGGGCGAGCTGGACCAGGCACACCGCGGCGAAAGCCCCCGTGCCGATGAACGCGACGGCGTCGCTGAACAGCATGCCGCCCCAGACGGCCACCGACAGCGCGGCCAGCCGGGGCCGGGACCACTCGCGCTCCAGCCGCGCAGTCAGCGCCAGCACCAGCAGCGACAGGCAGGCGTCCGCCGTGTACTGCTTCAGGTCGTTGCGGACGAGCATCGAGGGGACCAGCAGCGCGGCGACCGCGGCCAGCACCCCTGCGGCGACCGCGGACTCCCGCTGCCTCCAGCCGAGCTGCCGGGCGAACCAGTACGCGATCACCACGGCCACGCCGGCGAACGCGAGCGGCATCAGCCGGCCCGACTGGGTACCCGGCATGTTGATCACTCGCAGCACCGCCGCCCAGCCGAGCGGCGTGCTGTCCACTACCGCGCGCAGCTGCGACAGCGGGAACCTGGTGGTGATCGCCACCCAGGACTCGTCGTTCCAGTACGACGTCGTGAGGATGTACGGGACGTCGTGGACGACCAGGACGAGCAGCCCGAGCATCAGCGCGAGCAGATGTTCCAGCGTCAGCCGCCGCCGGATGGCCCCGCCAAGCGCGGCAGGCCAGCCTCTCGGCGCAGCCACAGATCCCGCCTCCGCTGCATCAGGAACGGGCGGCAGCGTGTCCTCTAGGCGCAAGTCTTACCGCCCTCCCTAACCGCGCGGCCTTGCCGCCCAGGATCACGTATCCCCCCTGGATCGGACAATCAGGTCGGCGAGCAGGGCGAGCGACCCGATGATCAGCCCGCTCACGAAGATCAACACGGTGTTGACCGCGAACAGCAGGGGATGCACGACCATGTCGTAGATCCCCTTGGCGATGCCGAGGCCGATCAGGAACAGCGCCAGCGGCATCAGCACCTTGAGGGGGTTGAAATACATCACCATCCGCAGCACCTGCAGGATGTAGCGGTAGGCGTCCCTGACAAAACGGAACTTCGACTTTCCCGCCCGCGTCGAGTATTCGATCGGGATGTAACGGACGTCGTGCTGGTTCGACAGGAAGGCGATGGTGATCGTCGTGACGCAGGAGAATCCCGGCGGCAGCAGCCTCAGGTAGGGCAGGGAAACCTCGCGCCGGAACGCGCGCAGGCCGGAGTTCAGGTCCGGGATGTAGGAATTGGTCAGCCGCTCGGCGAGCTTGCGGATGAACCACTTGGCTGGCACCCGCAGGAACTTGTGGGTGCCCTCCTCGCTGGTCCTCGCCCCGACGACCTGATCCAGCGTCGGCTCCTTCTCGAGCATCTGGACGAGCTCGGGGATGCGCTCGTTCGGGTAGCTCATGTCCGCGTCGGTCCACACCACGATCTCGCCGCGGGCCTGCTGGGTGCCAATGCGGCGCACGGTGCCCGCGCCCCCGTTGCGATGGAAGTGCACGACCTGCAGATGCGGGAAGCTGGGCGCGGCCTCGTACAGGCGAGCGAGCGTCTCGTCGGTTGACGAGTCATCGTAGGCAAGGAGCTCGTAGCTGTAGCCGCTGGTGTCCATGGCGGCGCAGATCCGGGTCACCTCGGCGACGACGTGGTCCTGTTCGTTGTAGCAGGGCAGGACGATTGAGACATAAGGCCTGTCGTGCTGGGGCTCCGGCGGAACATTCACAGCCGCCGAGGTTACTACCGTTTGCGAAGGTTCTGCATCGAAGCCATTGAGAGAGGCGGTCATGGTGTGGGCTCCGACATGTAGACGTTGACGTTGAACGGAATCGTGTGCAACGGCGGGGCGGTGAGCGCGTTCATGTCCTGGGTGCTGCGCAGCCTCATGACCTGCCGGATCGGGGCCCCGAACTGGACGAGGGGCTTTCGCGTGCCGGCCAGGAGGACCGGGCGCCTGCCCGCCCGCTCGATGCCCCGCACGACCTGCTCCGTGCTGGCCACGTGCGCACGGTCGATCTCTGCCACCGGCACGCCGCACATCCCGCGGACGACCTCGTCGAGCCTGCTGGCCTCGCCACCACCACCGCTGTCGATGAAGACGACCGATGCGTCGCGCGGGATCGCCGCACACAATGCGTTCACCGCAGGGATCTCCCCGCCGTAGGTGGTCTTGAACGCCAGGCCTACCGCGGCGATGCGGATCCCGACCGGGCCACCCGACCGGGCCCGCAGGCCAAATGTGGTGATCGTGGCGGGCAGCACCAAGAGAACCACGCCGCAGGCGGCGAGGCTCAGGTACAGGCTCCGGGGGATGTCCATCCGCCGGACGCGGTCGAGCAGCCAGTCCGCGCCCCAGACCGCCAGCAGGATGAAGCCGGGCAGCACGGTGGGCACGAGCCGGCGGCTCGCCCACGGGTTGTCCGGAGTAATCGACGGGCTGTACAGCGTCGTGACGATGGCCCAAGCGAAGATCATCAGGGGCAAGACCCAGGTCGGCGCCTGCCCGCGCAGGCACCTCCGGGCGAGCAGGGCGGCCCCGAGGGTGCCGAATGCCACCGCGGGCACGCCGATGTACCAGAAGACCCAGTGCATGCTGAGCTCGTAGTACAGCCGGTGCGGCTGGACCGCCAGGTGATCGGCCCGCTGGTAGCCCGCGATGATGGAGTCGAAGAACTTGCCGGAGTTGCCGCGCACCGTCTGGAAATACGGGCGGAGGGTGAAGCCGATCACGACCACGACGGCGAGCGCGGCCGCGGCGTTGGGCAGCCACTTGCCGCGTATCTTGGGCAGGCCCTTGTCCCAGCGCCACGCCATCCACGCCAGCGTGGCGATGATCACGACGCCGGTGATCAGCGCCAGCGGCACCAGCGAGCTCTTGATGCTGGCCAGGTACGGCCTGCTCAGCACCAGTCCATCGACGCTGCCGTACAGCCCGCCGACCACCAGCCCGCCGATCAGCGGCACTGCCTGCCGTGAGCGGCCGACCAGCAGGATGCCGCAGTACGGAATCACCGGCAGGATGTCACTCGCCCCGTCGATGCGCACCAGCAGCGTCAGGCCCAGGGCCAGGCCGCCGAGCGCGGCGATCACCCTGGCGCCTGCCCTGTCCTCGCCGAGCGAGTCGATGACCAGGCAGAGGCCGCCGAGGAACAGGATCTGCGCGAGCGGCTCGCTGTAGGTCGAGCGGCTGGTGAACTCCTCGGGCAGGGATACCGCGAGGACGAGGGCTGCGAGCGGGGCCCAGCGTGGGCCGGCGAGCCGGGCGGCCAGGCCGCCGAACGTGAGCACGGCGCACGCGCCAAGAATCGGGGCCATCAGCACCGCTGCGGTCACGCCGCCGATCCAGAACCCGCCGGCCAGGACCATCGGCAGGCCGGCCATGAACTGCGGCACGACCGAACTCCCGACCTGGTAGTAGGCGAAGCTGGAGAACGTGAGCCCATGATGGGTGCCGCCGAAGGCCGCGGCGTCCTGCGGTATCGGCAGTGAGCCGTGCTTGGAAATCCAGTTCGCGAACTGGATGTAGGACGCCGGATCGCGGGTCACGATGATGAACTGGGAGTGGTAGATCATCTGATCGACGCCAAACGCGATCGCGATCGCAACCACGGCGACAACGGCCCACCATGGCGTGCCCGCTTGCCCGGGCGACGGCGCCGCGCCCGCACCCGGCCACCGGGCGGGCAGCCAGCGCAGGCCGATCACCGCCAGGACAGCCGCCAGCGGCACCGAAAGCAGCAGCATGGCCTCGGGGGTGAAAACACCGGCGAGCAGCAGCGGCAGGCCGACCAGGAGCCACGCCATCACCAGCAGCGCGGGCAGCACGGACAGCCGCCCGAGCAGTCGCCCCGCGGCGTCTGGCGGCGCTCCCGCCTGGTCACCGCCGGCGACGTTGCCCGCCGCCGAACCGGCGTCCGACCTGGCCCTAACGCTCATCGCGGCTTCACCTTAAACGGAACGCTGGCCGCGATTCTCGGCGGCCCGCTCCGATGCAGCACGATGTAGCCACGGCGCCGGAAGACGACCCGGTAGCCGCTGCGCTCGAGCAGCGCGACGCGCTGCTTCTGCTCGAGCACGCTGCGGAAGGTGAACTGCCGCGCCCGGATGTTCGCCACGACCCAGGGCGCCCCCAACGGCGGGGTCCCGCCGTCTCCGTCCCAGAGCAGCACCGTGTCCCTGGACGACAGCGCCGGGCCAACGAAGTTCGTGGCCGCGACGACGACGCCGCTCGGGACCGCGGCCGCCGCCGCGGCCTCCACGTTCGCGGCCGGCGTGCGCCGGTAGAACGACGGGTGCACGGCGGGCCCGAAGGCGAAACGGGGGACGAGAAAGACCGCGACCGCGCACATCGCGGCAGCGCAGCCAAGCGCCACCGTCCCCGGCGTGCCCCGGGCGGCCCGCGACTCGGCGACCCGGGTCGTGTCCTGCCCGTCCGCGGCGGCGGCTCCCGGCGACCCAGCCCCGGCGCCAGCCGCCCGCGCACCGTTGGCCGTGACCGTCGCCGTGTCGGGCGGTACCGCCTCGGTGGCCGGCCGTCTCGCCCGCCCACCGGCGAAGTAACGCCGGAAGAGCAGCGACCGGTCCAGCCGGGCGGCGCCGTCGACGGCCGCGCACGCCAGGATGACCACCAGGTAGGCGTTGTATTGGTATGACGTGACCCACCAGTTACCGAACAGGTTCGCCATCATCCGCTCGAGCAGCAGCGGGATCGTGGCCAGCGCGATCGGTGACCGCAGCGGCAGGAAGCAGAACGCGCCGAACAGCCAGAGCATCGTGACCAGCTTGACCCGCGGCGTGATCAGCAGTTTCAGCGAACTGAGCGGGTGGGTGACCAGGTGCCCGACGGCCTGCTGGCCATTGGCGCCAAGGGCGGTATACGCCCAGTAGTAGTCCGAGCGCCCGCCGAAGGCCGGGATCAGGACGTACGTCGCGATGACGGTGTCCAGGAGGCCCCCGACGATCAGGAGGCAGCCCACCAGTACCTGCCTGCGCACGACGCGGGGCCGCGCCGCGGCGAGATAGATGCCGATGCCGACCACCAGCAGGCCCATGTCCTCCTTGACCAGAAGCAGGGCCGCGAGCGCGATCAGGGCCGTCCGCAGCCGGCCCGCCTGCAGCCGCTCCAGCGCGATGGCGATGAGCAGCGGGGCAAACGCCACCTCGTGGAAGTCGAACGCCAGGGCCGAGGCGATCGGCCAGCTCAGCGCGTAGGCGACCGAGACGAGGTAAGCCGCAACGGTTGCCTTCCGCCCGCCCGCCCGGCCCTTCCCGCCGCCGAAAGCCCGCCGCGTGAAGACCCACAACGGCGGGATCGCGAGCGCGAACAGCACCGCCTGCGCAACCAGCAGGGTTTGCGGTCCGCTAAAGATCCAGTAAAAAGGCGCCAGCGCCGCGAGGATCGGCGACCAGTGATCGCCCAGCTCGGAGAAGTGCGGGCCGAACCCGTTGTGCAGGCCCTTGATGATCGAGGTTCCGGGCAGGAAGTGCGAGTATGACCGCACCGCCTCGTCGAAGATCACCAGATCGTACGACGAGGTCCGGAACGTGTAGAACTGCGCCAGCGCGAACACGGAGTAGAGGGCGGCCATCACCACAGTCAGCGCGCCGACCGCTATCAGGTGCGGATTCCGCCACCTGCCAGCGCCCCGGTTCGCGTCTGTCTGGGCCCCGGTCTGCTCCGGCTGCCCCGGCTGGCTGGGCTGAGCCGACGGGGTGCCCTCCGTGGTCGTTCCGGTGCCCATGGCTGCGGAGACTATCCGACCAAACCGCGGCTTGGGCCGGTAAGGTACCGGTTCGTACCCGCAACATCAGACATGGGATACCTGCGCCTTTCAAGATCGGACGGCGTGGTCATACCCCCGCCCGGCCGCGGCCAGCCTCACCGGCAGCCCGGGCCGCCAGCCTGTATCACGCCGAGGCCGGCTCGACCCGCCCGCGCAAGAGTTACCTTCTGCTGACGCAACGCTACCCTCCAGGCCAGCTGCTCTTGGGGCGAGAGGTGGGTGCGGACCACCCAGATCCGGGCGCAGGCATGCCGCCTCGCCTCGGTCAGTGCCTGTGCAAGCGCCTCGTCAATCGCGTCCAGGTTACGGTTCCGCACCACGACGATGTCCCGCTGATCAGGGAAATATGCCTCGTATCCCTGCGCGACCACGGTAGAGGGCCGCGCGGCCGGGTCGCCGACCCGCCAGTAGTAGGCAAACCCCCAGTTACTGCTGAGATTCACCAGAATCATGTCACCGCGCGCTTCCCGAGCGGCGATGTAGCTCACCTGGTCGCGCACGTCCTCGTTCGGGATCGTCCTTATCCGCACGTACGGCGCGGCTCCCGCGACGAAGAGCACCAGTGCGATGGCGGCAAGCGCGCCGGCGAACAGGCCCTTGAGTCGCGGCAAGAGGAGTGAACAGACCCCGGCCAGCCCGATCGCACCGACCGCGGCGGTGATCGTGAAAAGGAAGGTCGAGGTCCGCTCGTCGAGGAATGGGTACTGGCGCAGCGCAGACAGGGCGAGCAGTTCTGGCCACAAGACGGCCACCGCGACCGCGGTGGCCGGCCTGCCCAGCCTGAAAATCGTGACCAGGCCGGCAACAACCAGCAGGAACACCAGCCAGACCGGCCCGAGGCCGAAATAGGCGCCAACCGCGTGGAACCTGGATGTCACGAATTCCAGATCTGCGTGCAGGCCCTTGGCGACCGGCAGGTAGAAGGCGCTCCAGTAGGACTTGAGACCCGGATAATCCGCACGCGCGTCAAACTCCTTGTAAACCGCAAGCATGAGGACGGCGGTGCACGCAGCAGTGACGGCGGTCTCCGCCAAGTGGCGCCAGGCCCTCCGGCACAGCTGGACCACGAGAAGCGCCCCGAAAGCCGCGGCCCCGACGAACGCGACGGGATCGCTGAACAGCATGCCGCCCCAGACGGCCACCGAGAGGCAGGCCAGCCCGCCGCGCGACCAGTCCCGCTCCAGCCGCGAGGTCAGCACCAGCACCAGCATCGACAGGCAGGCGTCGGCCGTGTACTGCTTCAGGTCGTCACGCACGAGCATCGCCGGGACCAGCAGCACAGCGACCGCCGTCAGCAGGCCGGCGGCGACCGAGATCTCCCGCCGTCGCCAGCCGATTCCGCGACCCAGCCAGTAAGCGATCACTACGGCGACTCCGGCCAACGCGAGTGGCAGCAACCGGCCCGTCTGTTCGCCGCGCTCGGTGAACAAGCGCAGCAGCAGGGACCAGCCGATCGGCGTGCTCGAGGTTGTCTCCCGCAGTTGCGAGACCTGACTTTTATCAAACTAGTGCGCACCGCTTCCTGCCTCGCTGATGTTGTTCAGGGCGTCGCGGATGTCGTCGGGTAGCGGGTCTGCGGCTGTGATGATGTGGTCGCCGGCCTGGATCTGGATGGTTCGGTAGCGGCGGGCGGTCTTCACGAACTTGCGGATCGACCAGCCCGTGGCGTGCTCGATCCAGCGGCTGACGGCCAGGGCGGCGAACACGATCGTGAGGTGGGCCTCGATCGAGTCGCGGGTGCGGTGGTAGATGGGCCGGGCCTGCAGGTCGCTTTTGGCCATCCGGAACGACTTCTCGATCTGGAATAGCTGGTGGTAGGCGCCGATCACGAACTCCGCGGTCACGGGCGTTCCGTCGGGGCAGGCGCGCAGGTTGGTCACGTAGCCTTTCAGGCCCGCCAGTGAGCGCGCCTTGGCCTCGAGGTCGCGGTTGACGGTGCGGGTGCCGCCGGTCAGGCGGATGAACCGGTTGCGCTTGACCGGTACCTGGCCCGCAACCGCTTTCTCTGCCTTGGCGACCTGCTCATCGATGCCGCGCAGTGTGCGGCGGGCCCGGTCAGCCTTGTACTGGTAGTAGATGACCTGGTCGCGGCGGCCGCCGTTCGGCCCAGCAGGCCAGGGCTGAGTGAACACCTGACCGTCGCCTATGTCCTGGCCGGGGTGCTCGCGCCGCCACTGCTTCACCACATACGGCTCGTGCGGGATCCTCGCGCCGAGAATGAACGACAGGCCAGCGGCCTCGATGGCCTTCTGGTTCGCCTCGCTCACCATCCCCGCATCGGCGACCACGGTCACGTCGGGGAGCTGGTGCGCGGCCATGAAGGATTCGATGACCGGCAGCATCGTCTTGGTTTCTGCGCGGTTGCCTTCGAAGGCCGACACCATGAGCGGGAACCCGGTGGCATCGGTCAGCAGGCCGATGGTGATCTGCGGCTCCAGGCGGCGTTCCTTGGAGAACCCGCTTTCGCGGAACCCGTCACCGGCGTCGGTCTCGAAATACAGCGTCGATACGTCATACAGCACCAGGCTGGCCGGGCCCAGGCGGCATGCGCGGCGCACGCCGCCGACAGCCGCTGCCGCCACGCATCCCTGGCATAGACCGGCAGGCGGCGGTTGAGCGTCGGATACGACGCCGGCGCCACGCCGGCTTCCTCCAGCACCCGCAGGCTGTCCAGCTTGCTGACCGGCTCGATCACCCGCGCGGCCACCAGCTGGAAGAACACCTCATCCCCGCCCGCAGCGGCGGTGAAGCCGAGCACGTCATAGGCATGCGACAAGGCATCCAGCAAGTGCCCCATCCGCGACGAGGTGATCGGCAGCGGCCCGCCCGGCGCGCCCGCATCCAGGCCCAGGTCCAGAACACCCTGCCCGGCGGCCAGCTTCTGCCATGCGGCTGCCTTTAGCAGCTCCACCTCAGCCGCCGTATGCGCCGACCCTAGATGCTCGATCTGCCGCGATCCGCGGCGCGAGGAAAACACAATCTGCACGGCCGTCGCGCCCGACGACGTCTTCACCGTGCGCACATACGGCACCCGCCAACCCTACGGCCGCCCGCCCCGGCTAGTGCACAGATTCCGCGCCCAGCCACGGCAAACCAGCAGGTCAGAAAGCTACAGCGCCCGAGAACCCGCAACCTTGATAAAAGTCGGGTCGCCGCGCTCGGTGAACAAGCGCAGCAGCAGGGACCAGCCGATCGGCGTGCTCGAGGTTGTCTCCCGCAGTTGCGAGAGCGGGAACCTGGTGGTGACGGCGACCCAGGCCTCGTCGGTCCAGAACGGCTGCCGGAGCAGGTATGTCACGTTGTGGACCACGACGACGAGCAACCCGAGCGCGAGCACTGCCAAGTGCTCCGGGGATTTCCGCCGCAGTGCCATTCGCACACGGGCGAGCCCGCCTGCGGGCACGGCGCCCGGCTCCGCTGAAGTCGCAGCAGGAGCGGATCCGGCCGCCTCACGGTTCAGATACACCTGAGCTCCGGCCTTGCATCGGTCGACGTGCGCTGGCAATCCGCCGTCCAGCCAGAGCAAAATCCTATCGATTTAATGAGTTAAGCCGACCGTTATGCCGAATCCATACCAAATCAGGGCATCGGCTATCCCGAATTCATGCCAAACCTGACCACCAGCTATGCCAGATCCGTGCCAAACCGGGCCATCGCCTATGCCGGATTCATGCCAAACCTGGCCATCAGCTGCCGCTCCTCATCGGGAGTTGGCGGCTTGTCACGAAGCCATAGTTCGTGGAGCCCAGCGAAGTACGCGTCCATGGCCGGCGCATGGATAACCAGCAGCCTGGCCTCTTGCTCTCCGGCATTGCCGAAGGTGTGCCCGGTGCCGCGGGGAACCAGAACGAACCCCTCGGGCCCGACCTCCAGGTCCTCACCCTCGACGGTGACCGACACCAGACCGTCGAGGACGAAGTACGCCTCCGAGCAGTTCGTGTGGCGATGCGGAGGCGGGCGGCGGCCGCAGGCCGGCAGCGTGCGCTCCATCAGCGAGAAGTCGCCGCCGTCCTGCTCGGCCAGGGCCTTGAAGAGCATCACGCTGCCGCGGGCGTCGTAACGCCGCTCCCCCTCGCCGCGCTGCACGACCCGAGTGCTCACCCGCCCAACGTTACCGCGGGCGGCTCCGGCCGCCGGGCCCGCGTGATCAGCAGGCCGGCGCTGACAACGCCGGCGGCGCCGAAGAACGCGATGATCAACACCAGCCCGTTGCGGTACGCAGCCAGCGGGTCTCCAGGAGTGATATGGGATAGCACCGCGACCAGGCTGGCGACCCCGAGCACGGTGCCGACCTGACGGGCCATGTTGAGGATCCCGCTCCCGGCGCCGAAGCGGTCTGGTTTCAGCGAGGCCGTGCCAGCACCAAGCAGCGACGGGATCGTCAGGCCGACCCCGGCACCGCCGAGCAGCTGGGCCGGCAGCAGGTGGGTCAGGTACGCCGGGTGGGTCTGGATCTGGCTCAGCCAGAGCAGCTGAGCGCCGGCGTTCACGAGGCAGCCGATCACCGCGACCCGGCCGGGACCGCCGAGCCTGGCCGCCAGCCACGGCGCGGCCACCCGGGCAAACGGCAGAACCATGAGCGGGCCCGGCCCGATGGCCAGTCCGGCCCGAACCGCGGAGTAGTGCCACACCCCAGTCAGGAACTCGACCGAGTTGAGCACGAAAGTGCCGAATGCGGCGTAATAAAGGATCGAGGCCGCAAAGGCGCCGCTGAAGGAGCGCGAGCGGAGCAGCCCGAGCTCGATCACCGGGGAGTGGTGCCGGTGTGACCGGACCACCATCGCCGCGCCGCATGCCAGCGACGCAAGGAGCAGGCCCACGAATCCGGCCGATCCCCATCCCCAGTCCGGCGCCTTGACCAGCGCCAGGGCGACCAGCGCCACGGCCGCGGCCAGCAGGCCGTACTAGCGCCATGACCGCCGTGACCAGCCAGCCGCGTGCGTGCTCGATCGCGCGCGCTCGACATCGTCGGCGAGAAGTGGGCCCTGCTCGCCGTGCGCGAGGTGTTCCTCGGCAACCGCCGGTTCGATGAGATGATCAGGCGGACCGGCGCCCCAAGGGACACGCTCGCCGCCCGCCTCCGCACGCTGGTCGCCAGCGGGATCTTGGAGCGCAGGCAGTATTCGGAGCACCCGGCCCGCTACGAGTACCGGCTTACCGAGGCCGGGCGCGATCTTTACCCGGTGATCGTCACGCTGATGCGCTGGGGCGACAAGTACCTAGCGGGCGAGGACGGCCCACCCCTGGTCCTCGAGCACCACTGCGGGCATCGCCTCGAGGCACGGCTGGTGTGTGAGTCGTGCGGAGAGGCCGTCGATCCCAGGGACACCACGCCGGTTACCGCGAACGCCTGACGCGGCAGATCGGGACCTGCTCCAGCCATCGAGGATTACGGCCACCGTCTATCACGATCACCGCGGCGGAATCATGGCGGCTGCAACTGGTGTTGTTACTTATGCGGCTGTTATTCAGTAGGCGCCTCGTTAGCCCCCGCAGCCCCTCACCCAGCGCGGTTTAAGTCAAGCCACGCATGCCCAGAGCCCAACACGAATGGAGTTCCTTCCATGCGCCCTCGGCATGGCCAGATACTGACCGTCACCCGACAAGGACGGTGGGTTCTCATACTTCCCCGGCTCAGCTGGCCGCTCCTTCCCCGGCTCAGCTGGCCGCTCCTTCCCCGGCTCAGCTGGCCGCGCTGGCGTGGCTTGGCGGCCGTGACCGGTATCGCCGCGACGCTCGTGCTTGCGCTCGTCGGCGCCGCTGCGCCGCGGACCGTGGCCGCACCACGGTCCCGCGCGGTTGCTCCGGCCCGCGCAGCCGCACGGCGCACGTCCTGCAGTTCGGTGGCCCACATCGGTGACTCAACGTCGGCGGACCTGATCTCATCGGCCGACCTGCCCGACCCTGCACAGCAGCTGCCCGCTCGCTACGCCGACGTCGGCGTCCGGCACCTGCAGATCGACGCCTCGGGCGGACGATCGATCGTGGAGACGCTCCCCGGCCAGGTGAACGGCTACAACGTGGCCCTCTCCTGGTGGAATGGGGGGTATCGCGGCTGCTGGGTGTTCGCGCTCGGCACCAACGACGCGGCGAACGTGGCCGCTGGCTCCAGCCTCGGAATGATGGCGCGCATCCAGGAGATGATGTCCGTGGCCCACGGCGAGCCGGTCATGTGGGTCAATACCGTCACCCAGCTCAGCAGCGGCCCCTACGCCGAGGCCAACGAGCAGCTCTGGGATAACACTCTGCTGCGCGCCCTCGCCATGTATCCGAACATGCGGATCTTCGACTGGGCCGCCGTCGCACAGCCCAGCTGGTTCCTGGCGGACGGGATCCACTACAACTCCGCCGGGTGCGCGGCCCGCGCCCAGGCCATAGCCGACGCGCTCGCCCAGGCCTTCCCGCTGCATGGCCACAGCCGCAGTCCCATCGCCCGCTAGCCGGGTAACGGGTTGAGCCGGCGCCGGGTTAAAAGGTGAGCAAGCCGCCGAGTAAAAGAGTCGTCACGCGGGAGTAACCTTCTGCCGGGCCACCGCGGCCAGGGACTAGGTGAAGGGGCGACATGAGCGACGACTCTTTCGTGCAGCTGTCCGGCAGCCAGCGAGGGCCGCTGGCCGACGTTGAACCTGCCGGGGCCATCGACGGGTCGGAACGCATCGAGCTGACGATCGTGACCCGCCGGCGTGCCGAGCTGCCGCTCGACGACGCTGGCGTGCCGGTCAGGCTCACCAGGAGGGAACTTCAGCACAGCTACGGAGCCGACCCCGCCGACCTCGAGCTCGTCGCCGACACGCTGTCCGGTCTCGGCCACGAGGTCACCGGGCAGGACGCGGGCTCGCGCCGGGTCACGGTGGCGGGCACGGTCTCGGCGCTGGCTTCCACCTTCGGCGCGGAGCTGTCCATGGTCACCAGCCCGTTTCCGGGCGGCTCGGAGCGGGTGGCGCACCGGTACCGGCAGGGCGCCCTGCAGATACCCCCCGAGCTCGACCGCATCGTGGTCGCCGTGCTGGGCCTGGACAACCGGCCGCAGTCCCGGTTCATGGCCCGACGCGCCGACCCCGCCGCGGCCGGGACCTCCTACACGCCGCCCCAGGTGGCCGAGATCTATCAGTTCCCAGCCGGAACCGACGGCACCGGGCAGACGATAGGGATCATCGAGCTTGGCGGTGGCTACTCGGACACGGACCTGGACAGCTACTTCTCCGGCCTGGGCCTTTCCGTCCCCTCGGTGACCGCGCAGGGTGTTGATGGCGCCAGCAACGTGCCGGATCAGGCACCCAACGGCGCGGACGGCGAAGTACTGCTCGACATCGAGGTGGCCGGCTCCGTGGCACACGGAGCCGCCATCGTGGTCTATTTCGCGCCCAACACCGACCAGGGTTTCATCGACGCGGTGACCACCGCGGTCCATGCAACGCCGACCCCCGCGGCGGTGAGCATCAGCTGGGGCCAGTCGGAGGACTCCTGGACCGCCCAGTCCAGGTCCGCGCTTGACGCCGCGTGCGCCGACGGCGTGGCGCTCGGCGTGACCGTGTGCGTCGCGGCCGGCGATGGCGGCAGCAGCGACGGCGTCACCGGCAGTCAGCCACACGTTGACTTCCCTGCTTCCAGCCCGAACGCGCTGGCCTGCGGCGGCACCAGCCTGCAGGCCGATCCGGCCACCGGGGTGATCAGCTCGGAGACCGTGTGGAACGACGGCTCGAGCGGCGGCGCGACCGGCGGCGGGGTGAGCGACGAGTTCCCGCTGCCGACCTGGCAGGCCAGCGCCGGCGTGCCGGACACGGCGTCCGGCGGTTCCGGCCGCGGCGTGCCTGACGTGGCGGGCAACGCCGACCCCAATACCGGCTACCAGGTCCTCGTCGATGGCCAGTCGACCGTTATCGGCGGCACGAGCGCCGTCGCCCCGCTCTGGGCCGCGCTGATCGCCCGGCTGGCACAGGGGGCGGGCAAGACGTTCGGGCTGATCCAGGAGCATCTGTACGCGGGCGTCGTCTCCGGCGAGGCCGCGCCTGGATTCCGGGACATCACGAGCGGGAGCAACGGTGCGTACTCGGCCGGGCCCGGCTGGGATGCGTGCTCCGGCTTGGGGTCACCGGACGGCACCGCCTTGCTGACCGAGCTGACCTCCGCAACCGGCGAGGCGGCGACGGCCGCGCTCTAGCGCGGCGCGCCGAGCGTCGCCGGGCGCCGTAGCGCCGCAGTACCTCGGGGACCGTGACCGTGCCGCCCTCATCCTGGAAGTTCTCCATGATCGAGAGCAGTGCGCGGGCTGTCGCGCCGGTGCCGTTGAGCGTGTGCACGAACTCAAGGTTCCCGTCGCGGCGGAACCTGATATTCAGCCGCCGCGCCTGGTAGTCCGTGGTATTCGAGCAGGAGGTGATCTCCCGGTACCGGCCCTGGGTCGGGAACCAGGCCTCGATGTCGTATTTCTTCGCGGCCGGGGCACCGAGGTCGCCCACGGAGATGTTCATCACCCGGTAGGGCAGGCCGAGGGCCTGGACGATCTCCTCCTCATACGCCAGCAGCCGCTCGTGGAACTCACCGGACTGCTCCGGAGTGCAGTAGACGTACATCTCGACCTTGTCGAACTGGTGCACCCGGAACATGCCCTTGGTGTCCTTGCCGGCCGCCCCGGCCTCGCGCCGGAAGTTCGTGGTGAACCCGGCGTACAGGGCGGGCAGCTGCTCCTCCTCTAGCCGCTCCTCCGCGTGGATCCCGGCGAGCGCAACCTCGGAGGTGCCGGTCAGGTAGAGGTCGTCCTTTTCCAGGTGGTAGAGGTTGGACTCCTCGGTCGGCAGGAAGCCGGTTCCGTACATGGACCGCTCGCTGGCCAGGACCGGCGGCAGCACGAGCAGGAAACCCTTGTCGGCCAGGGTGTCGATGACGAACCGGTACAGCGCCATCTCGGCCAGCGCCACGTCCCCGATCCGGTAGGCAAACCTGGAGCCCGACAGCCGCGCCCCCCTAGCCATGTCGATCCAGCCGCGGGACGACCCCAGGTCCAGGGCATCCTTTGGCTCGAAGCCGAACTTCGGCTGCTCGCCCCAGGTCCGGACCAGCTCGGCGTCATCCTCGTCGATGCCGTCGGCGGCGGTGGGATCGGGCAGGTTCGGGATCTTGGCGAGCAGCTCGTCCCTCTCGCGGGCGGCGTGCGCCTGCTCCTCGGTCGCCGCAGCGAACTCCGCGGCGAGCTGCCGCAGTTCGGCCAGCTCGTCGGGTCCTGGCTTGCCCTTCGACGACCTCTTCTGCGCGGCGCGAAGTGTCTCCGCCCGCTCCGTGTGCTCACGCCATTTGGCGTCGACGGCGAGCAGCGAGTCAAAGTCCTTTGCTGCGCCTCGCCGGGCCAGCGCGGTGCGGTACCGGTCGGGCTCCTGCCGGGCCGCTTTCAGATCGATCACCTTGGCGAGTTTAGCGGTGCGGTCCGGGCACGGCCGAGCGGTTTACGGCTGGCCGGGCGTCGAGGCGGCACCCGGCTCCGGCAGGCATACCGGATCCTGCCCCGCGGCGCGTTCCGGCACCGCAGCACGGGGTCCTCCGGTGCGGGTCGCCAGCACCGAGCCGCCGAGTATCAGCGCGAACGCCACGGCCATCGCCGGCGTAAACCGCTCGCCGAGCACGGACACACCGAGCGCAACAGCGACCGCCGGGTTCACGTAGGTGATCACGCTGGCCCGGGCCGGGCCTACCTCGGCGATGAGCCGGAAGAAAATGGGGAACGCAGCGGCCGTGCACACGACCGCGAGGCCCGCCAGCGCACCGATCACCCGCCAGGACGGCGCCGCGGACGGCCAGGCCAGGGCCGCGAGCGGTGCGTAGACGACCGCGGCGAAGCCAAGGCACACCGCGGTCATCCCCAGCGGCGGCAGGTCGCCGAGCCTCCTGCTGGCGATCAGCGGACCGGTCGCGTAGCACACCGCGACCAGCAGCACCTCGACGATCGACAACACGTCGCCGCCCGCCGCCGTCGGAGCCGCCAGCAGCGCTACGCCGCCGAGGCCGGCCAGCAGGCCCGCCCACCGCGTCGCGTTCAGGCGGTCGGTGCCACCGGTCAGCCTCGCGAGCACGACCACGACGATCGGTACCGACGCCACGAGCAGACCGCTCATCGAGCTGGACAGCTTGCGCTCGGCCTCGGATAGCAGCAGCCACGGCGCGATGATCTCGACGCACGCGAACGCCAGCAGCCACCGCCAGTGCGGCAGCAGCGCGCCGATCTGCTTTCGGCTGATGGCAACGGGCAGCAGCAGCGCCGAACCGACCCCGACCCGGGCAAGCACGAGCACGGGCACCGGCACCCCGCCAACCGCGACCTTGATCAGCAGGTAGGGAATGCCCCAGATGATGCTCATCGCTGCGAACAGCGTCCAGCCCCGGCGGCTCACCGCTGATCTCCCTCCGGTCGGCTCGATGACGTCGCCAGTCAGGGCCGGGGCCCATCAGGCTTGCTGCCATCTTGACCGAAGATGTGCCGAGCCGTCTTGAACGCTCTTGCGCGGCGCCCCGGCCGGCCGGGGCTACGGAGACTGGCACACGCCCGGCGGCCCGGGATCCAGGCACACCCCGCCGGCACCGGGCAAGCCCGAGCCGGAACCCGTCGAGTTGACCCCGCCCGCCGTCGGGGTCGGCGACGCGGCGGCCGGCGGCGACGGACTCGGACTCGGGCCCGGGCTCGGGGCCGACGTTGACTTGACGGGAGACGGCGTGGGTGAGGGGGACCGCGAGCCGCCCTGGCTACCCCCGGAATGCTTGTGCGTCGGCCGCTGCGACTGCCCCGGGGTGTTCCGCCATGTCGAGCCCGGCTGCGCGCCTGGGTCGTCCGCGTTGCCTCCCGGCGGAGCGACCGCCGCGGCGATGGGGGTGCCTGGCCCGGCGGGCCCATTGGCCTGCGGATCGTGAATCCTGATGTCGACCGACACCAGAAGGATGTAGGCGACGGCAGCAGACATGACGATCACGAGTGGCGGGACGAGGATTGCCGGGTGGCCGCGCATGGCCGCGGCGCCATTCCGGACCGTCGTCCGCATCCGGTCCACCATGACGGCGCCCAAGACGCCCGGGACCGGCAGCCGTGGGCCTTGTCCCATGCGGGCGCTGCTCCGCGCCCGGCGCAGGGCAGCCTGCCGTTGCGCTGCGGTCAGCCCGGGCAGCAGGTAGATGATTGTGTCCTTGCCGCGGGCCTCCGCCCGGATATGTAACCCGGCAGGCAGGTCTGCGTAACGGATCTTGATCACGTGCCGTGGACCTCGCAAATTATGCCGGAAACCGCTATTACCCTATTCATGATCAACAGACGGTGACGAGGCTATCACGAAGGATAGCTGCAATCCCATCGAATCAGGAAATTGCATTTCGCAATCCGCTCCCCGTGCAGTGCACCGCCGGGAGCGCAGGCGAGTCGCCTGAGCCCTTGCTCAACAAGCCTCACACCCGAGGGGGTGCACTCCCGGTTGCATCCCGGTCACCGTGTGCGCTCTCGGTTGCCGCGTGCACCCCGATCACCGCGTCTTTTCACGCCGTCCAGTCATTTGCTAACCCGTTTTGACCCGTTTTGGGATTACCGAACCCGTGAGAAGACAAATGATTTAGTTCGCGGCGAGTGGAGGCGAGAGGCAGAGTGCAGGCGCGCTTGCGCTGGGGGTGGGTGCCGTTTTGGGGGCAGTGCGGGGAGCGCAGCCCCCCGCAGGTCGGGCTACTCTCGCTTTGTCGGACCCAGGATGCCTGGTGGGAGGTACCGTGCCGCAGACCGGCGAGGCAGCCGCCTCGGCACAGGCCGCGGCCGCTGCGGCAGAGGCCACCGCCGTGCGCCGACGGGGTGTGCCCACCCTGCTGGCGCTCGTGATCGCCATCGTTGGAGGGCTGGCGCTCGAGGCCGCGTTCCCGCCCGCTGGGATCTGGCCGTTCGCTGTGATTGCCCCGGCGCTGCTCGTGATTGCGCTCTGGCGCCGGAGCCTGCGCGGCTCCTTCCTGGTCGGGCTTGCGTTCGGCCTGGCGTTCTTCGTTCCGTTGCTGTCCTGGCTGATCAACGTGGCCTGGTATGCGTGGGCCGCGCTCGCGATCGCCGAGGCCGTTATCTTCGGCCTGTTCGCGATCGGGCAGCGGCTGATGCTGCGCCTGCCCGGGTGGCCGGTGGCGGTCGGCTGCTGGTGGGTCGGTGTTGAGGCCTTCCGAGGCCGCTGGCCGTACGCGTTCCCATGGGGCAGGCTGGCGATGAGCCAGGCCCAGGCGCCCACCGCCCGCTGGGTGGCCATTGGCGGCCCGCCGCTGCTGACGTTCTTCTTGGCGCTCGCCGGAGCCACGCTGGCCTGGCTGGTGCTGGCCCCTTATCCGGTACGGCGCCGGATCGTGCCCGCGCTCTGCTTCGCCGCCGCAGCCGGGCTGGTCCTCGCGGGTGGCTTGCTGCCGTCGGGTGAGCCGGGTGCCGGCGTGCCTACTGCCGCGGTGGCCGCGGTGCAGGGCAACGTCCCGCACTCACGGACGCTGGCGAAGCAGCTGGCCGACACGGACGTCACCGGCAACCACGCCGCAGCCACCGAGCAGTTGGCGGCGCAGGTCAAGGCGGGCTCGCGGCAGGCTCCCGACGTGGTGATCTGGCCGGAGGACTCGGCCGACATCGATCCCAGCACGGACCCGTACATCTACGCCACCATCTCCGACGCGGTCGCCGCGATCGACCGCCCGGTGCTCATCGGCACGCTGCTGCAGAATCCATTGCGCAACGCCGGCCAGCTCTGGCTGCCCGGCCGCGGGCCCGTCGCGATCTACGTGAAACGCCAGCTCGTGCCGTTCGGCGAGTACATCCCGTTCCGCGGCCTGATCAGCTCGTTCTCCTCGCTGCCGTCGCTGCAGCCGGTGAACTTCACCGCCGGGCACAAGGCGGTGGTGTTCCACATAGGCAAGGTCAGGCTCGGCGACGTGATCTGCTACGAGGTCGGCTTCGACAACCTGGTCTCCTCCGAGGTCACCGCCGGCGCGAACCTGCTCACCGAGCAGACGAACGACGCGGACTTCGAGCTGGATGGCCAGCTCGGTGAGACCCTGCAGCAGCTCGCCATGGCCCGGATCCGCGCGATCGAGTTCGACCGCTCCATGGTGGTCGCGGGCACGACCGGGGTCAGCGCGATCATCGCGCCCGACGGGATACTGATCAGCCAGAGCCGGACCTGGCAGCGGACCCTGCTCGAGGCGCGGGTACCGCTGCTCAGCAAAGCCACGCTGGCCGAACGGCTCGGCGAGTGGCCAGAGATCGTGTTCAGCGCGCTGGCCGTCGCGGCGCTGGCCGCGGGTGTGGCCAGCGCGATCGCCGAGCGGCGGCGGCCGCGGCGCGGCGAACCGCCGCTGCCGGCCGGCAGTGGGGCCGCACGATAGGAGTGGGGCCGCACAATAGGACTGTGGCATTCTGGCGCGCGTTCGGCAGGCCGGTCCGCTATGCGGCGCTCGTCGCTGGCGTGCTGCCCGCGCTGGCCTTCCCGGCGCCGAACCTGGAGTTCGTCGCGTGGTTCGGGCTGGTCCCCGGCATGCTGCTGTTCCGCTCAGCGCCGTCGGCCAGGGAGGCGGCGGTGCGCGGGTGGTGGTTCGGGACCGGGTTCCTGCTCGCCTCGCTGGACTGGCTGGCACCCAACCTGGGGCCCGGGCTGCTGCTTATCGCGGCGTTCATCGGCGCGCTCTGGACCATGTTCGGCGCCGTGGTCTGGTGGCTGCTGCGCCCGCCGATCACGCCGCTGCGCGCGCTCGCCGCGCTCGCCGTGGTGCCGAGCTGCTGGCTGGTGGCCGACTGGGTCCGCTCCTGGCAGGGGTTCGGCGGCCCGTGGGCGGTGTACGGGGCCAGCCAGTGGCAGCACCCCGCGATCCTGGCTCTCGCCGCGCTCGGCGGCGTCTGGCTGGTCGGCTTCGCGCTCGTGGCGGCGAATACCGGGATCCTGATCGCGCTGGCCGCCCGGCCTATTCCGGTGCGGCTGATGGGCGCGGCATGCGCTCTCATCGCGCTCGCGGCCGGCCCGGCCGCCTTCGCGCTCACGTCGGCCTCGCCGGTCAGCCGGCACGTGACGATCGCGCTCGTGCAGCCGGGAGTTGTGCGGAACTCCAAGATCAGCGCCTACGCCAGCCAGCGGCTGTCCACCGGCCTGCGCGGCGACCACGCCGACTTGATCGTGTGGGGGGAGAGCAGCGTCGCGGTTGACCTGAGTCTGCCCAGCTCCGCCCGGCGGCTGCGCCAGCTGGAGGCGCTGTCGGCGGCCGACGACGCCCAGCTGCTGGTGAACCAGGATTCGATCGCCCCTGAGGGCGACCACTCGAAGGTCGCGCTGCTCATCGGCAGCAACGGCGTTGACGGCCGGTACGTCAAGACCCGGCTGGTGCCGTTCGGCGAGTACATCCCGTTCCGGCAGGAGCTTGGCTGGCTGACCAAGATCAGCAAGGCCGCGGCGCAGAACATGGTCCCGGGCACGGGGGCGCAGGTCCTGAGTGTCACCGTGCCGAACGGCCAGCCACCGCTCACGATCGGCGTGCTGATCTGCTTTGAATCCGCGTTCCCCGACATGTCGCGGGTGGACACCGACCGTGGCGCCCAGCTGATCGTGTACCAGACGTCGGACTCGACGTGGCAGGCCAGCTGGGAGTGGGCACAGGCTCAGCACGCCGCGCTCAGCGCGCTCCGCGCCGCCGAGACCGGCCGCCCGGTCGTGCAAGCGGCGCTGACCGGGGACTCGGTCGCCTTCGATGCCAGAGGACGGCTGCTCGCCTGGAAGGGCTCGGACTTCCGCGGGGTCGCACTGGTGCGGCTCGGCCTTCCGCCTGTTTCCGCTCGCACGCTCTATGACCGGCTTGGCGACTATGTGCCGTGGACGGCGGTGGCGATCGCGGCGCTGGCGGCAGCGGTCGCGCTGCTGCGAAGCGGCCGAATACGTTCGCTAACGGGTCGTCCGCGCCGCCCGGCCGACATAGTCTGGGACGGCACTCCCCGGCGCGACCGGTCCGGCGCCGTGACGGGCACCTCCCAGCAGGACGGTGCCACGAACGGCTCTGGGCTCGAGGGTGGCAGCCCGGCGGCCGCGCCCCGCTCCGAGCAGTGAACCTTGCCCTGGTGAGCCCGGGCAACAGGGAAACACATGAGCCGTCAACGATCCGCAGTGGGAGATTCAGTCGTGGGGTCCTCCTCATCCGCGCACAGGCACCTGTGGCTGGTCCTGGCCGTGATCTGCTGCGCGGCAAGCCTGGCCGTCTCCGCGTGCTCGGGAAGCAGCGGCACGACGGCGAGCGGCGGCAAGTCGGCCGCTCCGGCCGGCCTGCAGGTGTCGATCACGCCGGCCAACGGCAGCAGCGCCGCCACGCCGAGCAATGGCATCACGGTCACGGCCGCAAAGGGCAAGCTCAGCAGCGTGACCGTGACCACCGGAGGCGACCAGGTCACCGGCTCGATGAACACCGCCCGCACCGTCTGGCACAGCACCTGGGCGCTCGACGTCGCCCAGAGCTACACGGTCACGGCCAAGGCCGAAGGAACCAGCGCTGCCGGAACCTCGGGCAAGACGATCACCCGGACTTCATCGTTCAAGACGCTCAACCCATCGCAGACGTTCACGACGCAGATCTACGAGGCCGCGGACCAGACCTACGGCGTGGGCATGCCGATCATTCTGTATTTCAACCACCAGGTCACCGACAAGGCAGCGGTGGAGCGGGCCCTGCAGATCACCGCGTCGAAGCCGGTCGTCGGATCCTGGTACTGGGACGACCCGTGCAACATGGCGACCGTCTGCCTGTACTTCCGGCCGCGCAACTACTGGCCGGCCAACACGACCGTAAGCCTCACCGCGCACCTGAACGGCGTCGAGGCCGCGCCCGGCGTGTACGGCTACCACACGCTCACGCAGACGTTCACCATCGGCCCATCGCTGATCGTCGTCGCCAGCACGACCAGGCACCACATGGAGCTCTACCAGAACGGCAAGCTGATCGACACGTGGCCGATCAGCACCGGCCGCCCCGGCGACAACACGCCGAACGGCACGTACCTGACCATCGACAAGGGCAACCCGGTCGACATGAAGGGGCCCGGCTACAACCTCGAGGTGCCATGGTCGGTGCGTTTTACGTGGTCGGGCGACTACCTGCACGACGCCTTCTGGTCCGTCGGCGAGCAGGGCTTCACTAACGTCAGCCACGGCTGCGTCAACATGGCGCCAGCCGATGCCGAGATGTACTACAAGATGGAGATCCCCGGCGATCCGGTGACGGTCACCGGCAGCCCGAAGGCGGGCACCTGGGACAACGGGTGGACCATGTGGTTCCTGCCATGGACCAAGTACGTGCAGGGCAGCGCGCTGGGTGACGCCGTCGAGGCCGGGCCGAGCGGCAGCACGTTCGTCAGCCTCTCCGCGGTACCCGCCTCGACCGCGACCGCTCCCACCGGCACCGCAGACCCGGACAACTGGAACGCGTCCTGAGCCGGCGGTGCCATCGGCATCGGTACCGCATTAACTCGGGCCGCAGGCCCGCGCTGAGGGCCACGGCCACGGCTTCGGTCGCACTCTGCGTGCCGAGCTTCGCGGCGATGTTGCGGATGTGGGTCTTGACGGTGTCGGGAGAACGGTAGAGGCGGGTCGCGATGCTCTTCCGGTCCAGCCCGCTGACCATCAGCCTGAGCACCTCCCGCTCCCGTTCGGTCAGCTGGCTGAGTGGCTGCCCGAACGGCTCAGCGAGCGAGTCCTGCGCCGTGGCGAGCATGACGCCGAGCAGGCCGGCCGGGAACCAGGTCCCGCCGAGCACAGCAGCCCGGACCGCGGTCACGATGTGCCCGGCGGGGCCGTCCTTGGACACGAAGCCCATCGCGCCCGCCCGGATGGCATCGGCAGCCGTCCCGGCGTCCGAGTAGGCGGTCAGCACCACCACCACCGGCGGCATCGGCAGTGCCGCCAGCTGAGCCGTGAGCTCGATGCCGTTGCCGTCGCCGAGGTGGACATCCATGATCACGACGTCCGGCTGGCGGGACCGCACGGTACCGACGACCTGGCCGGGATCGGAGACGGTCCCCACGGGCTCGAAGTCCGGCTCCGCCCGGAACAGCGCCTCGAGTCCCTCGGCAAAGACGCGATGATCATCCACAACGAGCAGCCTGGCCGGGCTCATATACCCACCGCCCGCTGCTCATGCATGGCCACCGGGCGATGCTCACGCTGCCAGCCGCCGGTGTCGACGAGTCCCTCCCTGACCGCGTAGGCCACGGCCTCGAGGCGCGAGTGGGCGCCCAGCTTGCTCAGCACCGCATCGATGTGCGTGCGTGCGGTCGAGACGCGCACGCCCATCGCCCTGGCCATGCCCGCGGTGCTTTCCCCGCGCACCAGCCGGCCGAGTGCCTCCCATTCGCGCTCGGTAAGGAACTGGGAAGGGCCCGCCGTCACGCCCTGCCCCGCCCGGAGGGCAGCCCTGGCCGACCTCGACAAGACGACCTGCTTGGCGGGCGCTGGCCCGGTGCGGTGTTCGTGGCTGGACACAGTGTCCGTGACGACGCGCAGGAACTCGCCGAAGTCGTCACCCTTCAGGGCCAGGCCACCTGCCCCAGCCGCGGCCGCCTGCTGCAGCGCGGCCGCATCCGCCGACGCGCTCAGCACGACAAACGCGGTGCCGGGGGCCGAACGCACGGCCTGCTCGATGTCGGGCCGTCTGCCCGTGCGCGTCGGTCGCAGGTCGACGATGCAAGCGTCGACCTGGACCCGCGCGCAGGTCTCGGCCGCCTCCTCGAGGCTGACCACGCTGCCGACCACCTCGTGGCCCGCACCATGCAACAGAGAGGCGAGGGCATCGGCGAACACCCGGTGACCATCGCAGATGACAATATTCATCCCGCCGCTCCCTTCGCCGAGGCGAGGCTGGGCTCCTGGCTATCCGGCTCAGCACCCGGGAGGGTGACCGTAACCGCGATTCCACCGAGGTCGCTGGCGCCCATCCGCAGGCTGCCGCCGCCGCGGCGCACCATGGCCGCCACGATGCTCAGGCCGAGCGACGCCTTGCCGGATTCGGCCTGGCCGAAGCCCGGGCCAGAGTCCGCGATCACCAGCCTGGCCTGCTCGCCGTCTCGCCGGACGGTCACTTGAACCCGTCCTCCTGGTCCCGCCGCCCGACACGCGTTGTCGAGCAGGTTGTTCAGGATTCGGATGACCACGACCGGATGCGCGGCCACGGTGACGGGATCAGCACTGACTGTGACTGCACCGGAGTACCGCCAGCGCATGCTGTCGGCCGTCTCTGCGGCCAGGATGTGCAGGTCGGCTGGGCCCTCGGCCGCGGGAGGTGCGCCCGCGTCCGTCGGCTGGTCGAGGAAGTAGCTGCATATATCTGCGATCCTGCTGGCCTCATCGGACATCTGCCGCAGCCTGGCCAGCATGGCCGGGCCCGGATCCGACTCTGCCGCGGCCACGTGAGTCAGCAGCTTTATCGCTGTCGCGGGCACCGTCAGGTCGTGACACAACTCACGGAGCGTCCGCAGGTCGATAGCGCCGGGGTCTTGCCAGCGCCGCTGGGATTTCGCATTGGATTTAGGGAACATGTCAGCCTCGTGATGGTCGTTGCTCGGGGTACGGGGCCGTCAGGGAGGGCTGAACGACGTCGCTGCCGGATACGGGATAACCCGTCTCTGGCAACAGCAAAGCTGGGACGCGGCCCGATCAGACGCCGAACTGGGCTCGGGTTCGCGCCACGCTCTTTTAATCGCTTGGGGGAATCGTGCCGACCGCCTAGCTGCAGTGCCAGGCTCGCTTCCCGCCGACTGCTTGTACGCTAACTCAGCGTATCGGCCTGCGTTTAGAAAACGCTGAAATAAACCTCAAGATTTCCACCCCCGGGGAACTAATACTGTCGCTGACTAGCGACAAGACGAGCTCACTAGCTCGTCGCGAGTTCAAGTATTTAAACAACGATTCAGAACCATGTCAAGCGCACAACTTCGCAGCTCAGCACCGGTAAATTAGACCTACCCCCGATTATCACGTCGATTAGGTCAAGATGTCATGTTTTTCATGATTTAGATGATTTACCGCTCATGTGCGGCGGGCCGCCAAGACATGCGGGCGGCGGGTTTCGTGGGTCACCGCGACGGACTCATCCAAGCCGACCCGCACCGGGCTGCGCGTTCAATCCAGTTTCTTTAATTACCCTTCTGATGCTTTAGCGACGGCGATTCTATCCGCTGGGCCAACGGCCTGCCGCCTGGCGCGGATGCGCAGGCGTAGCGCGGACCGGCACGTCCCGCCCCGCTGCATGCGGTACAAAAGACTGCGTGGAGAGCTTCCTGACGCACGCGGGCTACGCTGCACTCATCGTCTTCGGGTTTCTCGAGGCGTGCTGCATTCCGATCTCCTCGGAGATCACCTTCGGCTTCGCTGGCGTCCTGGCCTACCAGGGCCACCTCAACCTGGCGCTCGTGATCATCATCGGGTCACTGGCCGAGCTCGCCGGCTCGTACGCCTCGTACGGCGTCGGCCGGGTCGGGGGACGGCCCCTGGTGGAGCGGATCGGAAAGTACGCGCTGATCACCAACAAGGACCTGGACCGGGCCGAGCGCTTCGTCGCCGGCCGCGGCGCGTGGACGGTGACCGTCGGCCGGATGCTGCCGGTCATCCGCGCGTTCACGTCGATCGTGGCCGGCCTCGTCGAGGTGCCGGCGCTGCAGTTCGGGCTGCTCAGCCTCGTCGGCACCGTCCTCTACGTCGTCGCGTTCTCGCTCATCGGCTACGAGCTCGGCAGCACCTGGCACAGCGTCTCGCACTACGTCTCGATCGGCGGCTACGTGATCGTCGTCGTTGTGGTCCTGGCTATCATCGCGTTCGTCGCGTACCGGCTGCGCGAGGTAAGGAAGGAATCAGCCGCCCGCGAGGCGCGCGACCCGAACGCCTAGGCCTCTTTCGGTCAGCTTTTAGTCCGTCAGTGCCTGGTAGACCAGCTGGCGCAGCTGTGGCCTGATCCGGTAGGCGCTCGACGGCATCAGCTGGGTGAAGAAGCAGACGGTCAGCTCCTCGGCCGGATCCAGCCAGAATGCCGTTGAGGCCAGGCCGCCCCAGGAGCACTCGCCCTCCGAACCGAGCATCTTGCCGGCGGCCGCGTCGATGACGACCGCGACGCCCAGGCCGAACCCGACCCCGCGCTGCGGCGCCTCCGCGTTCAGCGGCCGACCGAAGGTCTCCAGGTCCGCTCCGCCCGGCAGGTGGTTGCGGGTCATGTAGGCGACCGTGCGCGGTCCGAGCAGGCGCTCACCATCCAGTTCGCCGCCCGGGCTGCCCGGCCGGTCCAGCAGCATCTGCGTGAACCTGTGATAGTCGGCGGCAGTGGAGATCAGCCCCCCGCCGCCGCTGAGCACCCGCGGCGAGCGGTGCGCGATCCGCCCCATCTCGTCCAGTCGGCGCAGCGACCCAGCCGGGTCAGGGGTGTAGAGCGCGGCTGCCCGGCCCGCCTCGGCCTCCTCGATCCAGAAGCCGGTGTCGGTCATGCCCAGCTGGCCGAGGATCCGGCTGGAAAAGAATTCGTCGAGGCTCTGACCCGAGGCCACCTCAACGACCCGGCCCAGCACATCGGTGGCCACCGAGTAGTTCCATTCCGCGCCCGGCTGGAACAGCAGCGGCTGGGCCGCCCAGGCATCACAGCACTGGGCCAGGTCCATGCCGCGCGGCCAGCCGAACTCGAATCCGGCCTGGCGGTACATCGCGTCCACCGGGTGAGTGCGGTGGAAGCCGTAGGTGAGACCGGCGGTGTGGGTCAGCAGGTGCCAGATCCGCACCGGTTCGGTGGCGGGCACGGTGACCGGCTTCACGTCCGATCCCCCGGTGTACACGCGGACGTCGGCGAACGAAGGGATGAACGCGCTCACCGGGTCGGTCAGCTCGAAGGCGCCCTCCTCGTACAGCATCAGCGCAGCGACCGAGGTGATCGGCTTGGTCATCGAGTAGATCCGCCACAGGGTGTCGGTCTCGACCGGCAGCCCCGCTTCCACGTCCCGCGAGCCGTAGCTGGACACGTACGCGAGCCGCCCCCGCCTGCTCACCGTGATCAGCCACCCGGGCAGCCGGCCATCGTCCACGTAGCGCCGGAAGTGCCGGTCGACCCGGCCCAGCCGCGCCGGGTCGAAACCCACCTCGGCCGGATCCGTGTCAGCCTTCAGCTCGGTCATCGACAGTGCCTCCTCGGCGGGGGTTGCGGCGGTCGGCTTGTCCCGATCTTGCAACTTTGCGGCATGCCGAGTCCAGCCCGGTGCCGGCGCGGCCAGCCGAGGGACGTTGCGTAGCGGCCCGTCGAACGGAGAGGGCTGCGGCACAGTACGATCCGGCACGTGGGAGCTGAGCAGGATCGCGTGGCGGGATTCGGTCACCTGGAGGAGGGCCTGCGCCAGGGGCGACTGGTACCGGTGGGGGCCGTACGTCAGCGAACGGCAGTGGGGAACGGTCCGGGAGGACTACAGCCCGGACGGCCAGGCCGCCATGGTGATGCGGCAGGCGTTCGGCGGCCTGCTCTGGGGCAAGCAGTTCTACTACTACGACGTTTCGCGCTGGCTGGACGGCGACCGGGCCCAGCCGCCGCCTCCCCCGGGTCGCGCGGGCGGCCGCAACAGCCGGTGGCGCAGCTTCGACGCCTTCGACATCATGTCGATGCCGGAAACGCGCCCCCAGCGCCCCCCGGGCCAATGAGCCAGGGCTCCCGGTCTGCCTGTCTCGACGCGCTCCCCGCCGGACACATGCCTCCGGCCGGGGAGCGCCACCTCGGCTAGGCGTTTTCGGTGATCTCCTGGGCGCCGTGCTGGCCGCACGTGCTGCCCGCTGTGTGATTCCCCTGCGCCGCTATGAGCAGCGGGACAACCGTGATGACGTCGTCGCGGCCCTGCTTGGCGCCGGCCGCCCAGGTCTCGGAGTCTCTCGCGAGCTGGGCGGCGTGGCTTCGCGCCCGCGCCGCCTCGTCCTTCCAGTGCTGGATTTCCCTGCGCGCCATCTGGTCGATCCGGGCGATGTCGTCCCGCAGCCTGGAGCAACGCGAGGACGCGAAGAGCATCGTGCATCCCCACGCGACGACGGCCGCCATGATCATCAACGTGGCGACAGTAAGGCCGTTCACGGTCCCACCTCGCTCGCTCGGATCGCCGATATTGCTCCGTCCATCGGTGCAATCCCGCAGCTAGAACGGCTGATGGGACTCTTGCATTGGCTGCGAGCCCGGGTAATGTGAGAAGTCACAACTGACTCCGTTCGGTAGTCGATTCGGGTGGAGATTGGTTCGCCTGGGCTGGCGGTGGCCTCCGCTGGCCCAGCGCCGTATCTGGGGTTGTTCAGCTTGCGGTTGCCCCGGGGGAGATCGCGAGCGCCGCGGCGGCGGCGCGATGCAGACCGGCTGAGTGTTCTCGATTGCAAGCGCTCGGGCCGATCCGGAAGAGGCACGCGGCGGTTCCACGATCTGGAACCCCCACCAGCCGATCATGCTAGCCTCCCGGCCCCCCGCCCCACGACAACGATTGGCCTCTCTTCGAGTAGACGGCAACAACTGGCAAGATCGCAACGCCCGGCGGGAATTGCACCGGGAATTCTCCTAATGGTCTTCTCAAGTCGCCTCTACAGCCTCTACGCTCATACTGAGTCACAGAGGGCTGGGGATCTCTTGATCCCAGAGGGAGCCGAGCGGGTGACTGGTTACGGCAGCCCGAACGTCCGTCGCCGTCGGCTGGCCGCCGAACTGCGACGGCTCCGCGAACGCGCCGGTTTCATCGGCGAAGAAGTGGCGCGCCGCCTCGAGTGGTCCACCTCGAAGATCAGCAGGCTCGAACGCGGCCAGAGCGGAGTCAAGCGCACAGACCTGCGACGGCTGCTTGACCTGTACCGAGTCGACCCGCGACGCCGCGAGCAACTACTGGCGCTGGCCGAGGAATCACAGCGCGCAGACAAGCTCAAGACGATCAGCGCGCGCCTGCCCGAGGTACACGCCGAGTTCCTGAATGTGGAAGCCGAGGCCGAATCAGTATGGAACTGGGAGCCGCAGATCGTACCCGGACTGCTGCAGACTGAGGACTACGCACGGGCGGTGATGCTCGGCTGGCACTCCATGTTCACCGCACCACCGAGCGAGGTTGAAAGCCGGGTCGAGGCCCGGCGCCTGCGCCAGCAGGTTCTGCAGCGGGAGCCGCCTCTACAGCTGTCGGTCGTGATGGACGAGTCGGTCCTGTACCGAGAGCTGGGAGGGGCATCGGTCATGCGGGCGCAGCTTGAGCACATCGTCGGGGTCTCCCGCCTGCCCAACATAAGAGTGCGGATCCTTCCGCTGAAGAGCAATCATCAGGTAGCCACTGGCGCGTTCACTTACGTAAAGTTTCCCCAGCTCCACGACGTCCCGCTGAACGACATAGTGACGTTTGAGCACCTGATCGGAACTGATCAGTTCGAGGATCAAGACGAGACTTACAAGTACAGTGTGGTATTCCGAGCCCTAGAAAATAGCGCTCTCGGCTTGGATCAATCTCGCGAGAAACTAGCCAGTGTCGCGGCAGAGGAGTGGAGCTAACTCCGCCGCCAAAGGATCAAGCTGAATCGAATTCGCCATTCTTGGCACCTGCGAGAAACGCATCCCATTCCGGCCGAGTGAAGATCAGAGCCGGGCCGGAGGCAGTATCTTTAGTGTCCCTGACTGCGACACGGCCATCCCCAAGATGCGAAATCTCAACACAGTTGCCATTGTAACCGGACGCAGAACTCTTATACCACGAAGCCATCGCTATCTCCGCAGAGGTCACACCATGGGACCTGTAGTATGCACCGTACCGCGAGCCAAATGGAACAAGCCTGCATAGCCGCATCTGTCCTCGGTTCTCGCTCACAGTGGCCCTTGCGATGACAGGTCCGTGGTGCTGGCCACCGAGCGCTGCTAGTAGTCAGAGGTTGTGCAACCTCGTTGCGTAAAGGAGCAGGTATCGTCGCCCAACAAGACATAGCCATGCACGGCAGACCCCGCTAGGCGGACCGACGAGCGAGCCAGTTGCACAGCGAGCACAGTATTACCTTGGGGCCCACCTCCGCCGCGATTTCCGGTCAGTTGGAACCCGTGTCGCCTCAATCCGTCACGTTAGGTCGATGTGCGCTGCGCCGAGCGGCCGGTTGAGCCAGAGCCTGGGCGAACACCCAGGTCAGCGTGACCCTCTGTGCTTGGCGTGATATTCGTCAGGCACGACGAACTCGGCCAGGTGGGCGTGCCCAGGGCTCAGCGCCGCCCAGTCATCCGAAAACGAAAGGACTGCGATCGCGGCTGTCGGGTACTTGGTCCGCACCCGGCCGAGCGCCTCTGCCTCGGCATCACCGGGCTGTTCGCTAGCCAGCTCCAGGGTCAGCCCTCGCATCGCCGGATCATGCCCGACGATCAGCAACGTACCGACCTCCGCCGGTGTCTCGCGTGCCAGGTCCAGCAGCTCCGCACTGGACGCCCCGTAGACACGGTTCTCAAAAACGGCCTCCGGGTGAGCGCCCAGCTTCTCCTCGGCGAGCTGCCAAGTCTCCCGGGCGCGCCTAGCCGTCGAGCACAGCACCCCGTCGGGCACGTAGTCAGCCTTGCGCAGCCAGCCGCCCGCGGCGGGCGCATCACGGCGGCCCCGAGGCGCCAGCGGCCGGTCATGATCGGGGACGCCGTCGGGCCATGCCGACTTGGCGTGCCGCAACAAGATCAGGTTTCTCATCGAGCTGCCAGCCATGGTCCCAGCCTTTCAGACCGTGGTCCGGCCGTTCCATTGGGCTTCGCCAGATGGATCGTCGGTGCGGCCCACGCTGCAAAGCGGAGCGGATCACACAGGTCAGGTCGGTGGCAGCGAGGTCCTTACAGCGGATTACCTTCCGGTGATAGCAGTATGTAGTCGTTGAACTCGACGTCCAGGCGTTGCTCTCCTTCCCATCTAGCGGACAGGCCGCAGCCGGCCGCAGAGTCGAATGCCTCTACCCTCGCGACCTCGCCGTACCCCCAATCGATCATTCCAGGGTCGGCATGAGCAGACTTGAAGCGCGCCGAGAATCGGATGGAATCAACACCAAGGAGGCGAAAGATATAAAGCATCGGCCGTTCTAGGGCATCCTCACGGATGTTCCCGCTACCATCCCATACATAATTGAGGGAAAGGTCGAGGCCATATCCAAAGCGGGTGGAATGAAACTCCCAGAGAATGCATTCGCTAAAGAAGTTCCAGCGTTTAAGCTTCTCATTCAGCAACTGGGCAGGGCTAGTCATTATAGGGCTTCGCAGTTTCGTCGGCAGCTGGCTTCATGCCGACGTGTTCGACAAGTCGGCAAGAACGGATAGGTCAGGGTGCTGCCATGACCTGGCAGCACATTCTGATACGAGCGCAGCAGCCCCGGGTTCGGATCGAAGCAAAGGATGCCGGACCATCTACGCTCGACTTCGCATACGAGAATCCGCCCAAATTCTGCAGCGAAACAAGCCAGGATAGAGCTTGAGCTTGCTCGAGTACCGCATAGTAGGGCCTATCAATGAAGCATATCTGCTCTTTCAGCCCACTGGTTGCACCGTTAAGGCGTAGTGCCGCACCGAGAAAGGCGGCCGTAACTGCTGTCGGAAAATCAGACCAGTTCTGCTCGGGAAATGATCTACCACCAAGCTCGAGCCAGATTCCCCTCCGACAGCAAATCAGGATCCGTTACCCGAATCCGGCGTTCCCGCCCATCACAAATTTGTCCGCACTCTCGATCCGAAATGAACAGTAAAGACAAGTTGCATCCTCTCCCACCCGAGCTGTCACATTTCGCAGAGCTAGCCATTGCGGACGCTTTGGGAGTTCGTCAACACCTCTTCGTGGTGTCTTACAGCGATGCCATCATGATCCGCCTTAGCCTCGATACACCGCGTAAATAGGTGGCCGTTCGGGTGCGTCGACGCGAAAGGTGCCCTCTGAACTGGGACTATGGGAGTTGCTGACACTTCCACGTACCCAGTTGGAGAGGACACCTCGCAAGTGCGATTGTTGCATGAGCTGGCGGAGATCCACGCGACGTTTGACGACCCGCATCTGGTGTCGCAGGCGGGCCTGGTCCCGGTGATGGCCCTCGCTCAGCGGGCGGGCCTGGGCAGCCTGGTGGAGGAGCATGTCCGGCTCAGCCGGCTGTGCGGGGTGAACGCGCAGGTGAAGGCGGGCTGCCTGGTGGCGGGGATGGCCGCCGGGGCGGACAGCATCGATGACATGGACGTGCTGCGCCACGGCGCCATGCCAGCGCTGTTTGGCGGTATCCGGGCGCCGTCCACGCTGGGGTCGTTCCTGCGGGCCTTTACCTGGGGGAACGTGCTGCAGCTGGGCAAGGTGCACCGGGAGTTCCTGGCGGAGCTGGCCCGCCGCGCGCCGCTGCTGCCTGGCGCGGACGTGCTGGCCTTCCTCGACATCGACTCGCAGCAGAAACGGGTCTACGGCTATGCCAAGCAGGGCGCGGCGTTCGGGCATACGAAGATCGCCGGCAAGAGCCTGCTGGTGCGCGGGCTGAACGTGCTGGCCGCCAGTATCTGCACGCCGCTGGCAGCCCCGGTGATCGCCGGCACGAGGCTGCGCGGCGGCAGCGCTTCTTCCGCCCGCGGCGCCGCCTCGATGATCAGCGAAGGGGTTACCACGGCCCGGGCGGCCGGGTGCACCGGCACGCTGGTGGTGCGGATGGACTCGGCGTTCTACGGCGCCCCGGCGGTGCAGGCAGCCCGCAGGGCGGGGGGGTATTTCTCCGTCACCGTCCGCATGGATCCCAAGGTCCGCGCCGCGATCGCCGCTATCAGCCAGGACGCCTGGACGCCGATCCGCTATCCCCGCGCGATCTTCGATGACCAGCTGGGCTGCTGGGTGTCTGACGCCCAGGTCGCCGAGGTGACCTATACCGCGTTCACCTCACGCAAGGGGCAGGCGGTCACCGCCCGGCTGATCGTCCGCCGCGTCCGCGACCTCAGCAAGACGGCCACCCCTGGCCAGGGTGAACTGTTCACCGCGTGGCGCTATCACGCCATCTTCACTGACTCCCGGTTCGTGATGCTCCAGGCCGAAGAGCACCACCGCGGGCACGCCCAGGCCGAGCAGGTCTTCGCGGACTGGACCGACGGCCCTTTGGCACATCTGCCATCGGGCTCCTTCCCCGCGAACGCCGCCTGGGTCGCCTGCGCCGCGATCAGCCACAACTTGCTGCGCGCCGCCGGAACACTGGCCAGCCTCGCCTATGCCAAAGCCCGCGGCGCCACCGTGCGCGCCGGCCTGATCGACGTCGCCGCCCGCATCGCCCGCCACGGCCGCGGCCACATCACCATGCACCTGCCCGACGGCTGGCACCACGAGCACGAGTGGATGAACCTGTTCGAGGCCGCCTGCGGTCCACCTGCCGCTGCGGCCTGACCAGCCCAGACCCGGTCACCGCACACCCAACGGCCCACGGCCCACAGCCCAACGCCAGCCACCGCAACCCGGCAACGATCCCCGGACAAGCCGCAGAACAGTGAGCGGCAGGCAAACCACGCCCGCCACCAGCTCCAAGATCAGCTTTCCCAGATCGGCACCGGAAAACGATCACACGAATTCACGCGGTGGATCGAGGCTTAGACGTCCACCACACCGTGCCGTCACCGTCACCTACCTGGAGTTGTTCAGCCTCTACGGGCTCTCACCCAAATATTCGAACTTTCAGATAGATGCATCGACCAAACTAACCTACTGCCCACTGAGGAATCCCTCAAAGGCTTGATTAAGAACGCGGCGATACCACTCGTCTTCTGGACTGGCCTCGATGCTTATGGCCGGCATGTTATCCCAGCTATAACCCAAAGCCCTTGCAAGTGCAGAGATCGCGGTTATTCGCATCTCAGGCAGCTCATTCTCATTCGTTGCAATGTCGAGCAATGACCTAGAAAGATCGCCATCTCTTGTTGTCCTGAGAAATTCTCCAGCGATCGAGGCGGCTACCTGCCTAACGTCACCATCGACGTCCCACTCCACGCCGGAAAGAAATTTGCGCACGCAATCTAGATACTTAGAAGTCAACCCCCAGTAGTTGCACAGTATCTGCAAGGCAAGCCGAGACAGCATCGGATCTTCTGGGTAATCAAGGTAGCTGGCTACAAGATCTTCGTTGGAGGCATCGCTGGCCCGGCCGATGATATGCAGCAGCCTATAGGGGTCAGCCTTGACGCCAGGATCCTTTATAGCGGCTACTACCTGATCAAGTTCATGCTTGGACAAAAGGCCATCTTTGGCCTTTTCGAGGAGTTCTTTCCAGTCACCTTGGTTGGTCATTAATTCCTCGGGACATACTTCTCAGAGTAATCCAGCAAACGACTCGCTTTGGCAAGTTCAGATTCCAGCGCGGTCCGTTCAGCTGAAGTCAAGTTAGTCCTCGACAGGGATCGGTTGATCTGAAGTATTCTGTTGACCAGTCCCTGCTGCGCTTCCCGGACTTCTTGTATGTGGTCATAGGGCGTGCCATCAAGCTTGCGGGCCACAACCTCGCCGCGCAGTTCCCTCTCCGCAGCCGTCAGGTCTTTATAGGTTAGATGCTCGGCAATTCTATCAATCTTGGTGAGATTGCAAGGGGCTAGGCCGAGGGGATCGATCCCCATAGCTGGGTTTGGGACGTAGGCGTGAGGATTGGGCGCGGGCGCTAGGCCTAGGGGGTCGGGGGTGAGGTAGGCGCCGGTAGTGGGGTCGTAGTAGCGGTGGTTGTTGTAGTGCAGGCCGGTTTCCGGGTCGGCGTATTGGCCGGGGAACCGCAGCGGGGTTGAGGCACCGCCGGTTGCCCAAGTGGTCGTGCCCCATAGGGTGTGCCGCTGGTGGCCGACCAGGTTCCCGTCTGGGGCGATGAGCTCCGACGGGGTGCCGATCAGGTCGGTGATGATCGCGTAGAAGCGTTGGTCGACCTCGGCCTGTGGGGCGTCACGCGGGGCCGCGCGATCGGTCTGCGTGAGGGGGTTGAATGAGCCGGGCTCGTAGTCCCAGGTGGTGGTGCGTTGCGATTCGCCGGGACGCTGGCTGGTCTGCTCGACCAGCACAGGGCCGTCCCAGGTGAATGCCGTGGTCTCTAGCAGGGTGGTGCCGTCTTCGGCGTAATGCTCCTTGGCGATGCGGCGGCCGATCGGGTCGTAGCGATACCGCCATTGATGCCGGTCTGGGGTGGTGACCTGGGTTAGGCGGTCGTTCGCGTCCCAGGTGTAGGCCCAGGTTCTGATCTTGCCGGACAGGCTCTTGACCTGGCGAGCAGTGACGCGGCCCTGCCCATCGTGGGTGTAGCTGAAGTGCCCTGCGTGGCGGATCAATGTGCCCGAATAGCCAAGCGTTTCGGCGATGTCACCTCCGGCGCCCGGGATGCTCGCGCCGGTGAGGTTGCCGGTGGCGTCGTACCGGTACCGCTCGGCCCATGCCTGACCATGGACGGCGGTGATCCGTCCGGCCGGGTCGAGGTCGAATCGCCGGTCGCCAGTCAGCCGGTCGGCGATCATGAGCAGGTCGCTCGCCTGGCTATAGAGGTAGGCGCGGTACTGGGCTGGCCCGCCCGGCTGGGCTTGTCCGGCGGAGTTCCAGATCGTCTGCGCGGTCAGGCGGTGGTCGGCGTCCCACCGCTGGGTCAGCGTGGCGGCTTGGCCGATGCGACGGCTGATCTCGCGCCCGGCGATGTCGTGATCGAACGCGAGGGTGTGGCCGCCGGTCTGCAGTGACCGCGGCCGCCCTGCCGGATCGAAGACCCAGGCGCTGTCCACACCCGCGGGAGTCTGGCGGCCCACTCGCTGGCCAACCATGTCGTAGCTGCTGGTCAGCGGCTGGCCGTTGCAGGTCTCGGCGAGAATCCGCCCGAGCGGGTCGTAGCTGTACTCCAGCGTGGCGTCGGCGTTGACGGCGCGCAGCAGCCGACCGGCCGGGTCGTAGGCGAACGTGGTCACGCCCTCCCCGGAGTCAGAGCCAACCCCGGTGCGCTGCTCGGTAACGTTCCCCGTCGCGTCGCGGCGGTAGTGAACCGTCTGCCCGGCGCCGTTCGTGTGCGCGGCCAGGCGTCCGGCTGCGTCACGTTCATAGCGCAGCATCCGGCCGTTGAAGTCGGTCTCCGATACCAGCCGTCCGGCCGCGTCGTATCCGTACTGCCAGGTAAGGCCGTCGGGGTTGATGACGCTGGTCAGGCGGACCTCGGTGTCGTACCGGAACTCCGTGCGGGCACCATCGGGGCCGGTCTGGGCCGCTGGCAGGTCGAGGTGGCTGTACTCGGTACGGGTGACCCGCCCGTCGGCGTCGGTGTACTCAGTCAGGTTGCCTTCACCGTCGTAGGCCCACAGCTCGGTGCCGCCCGTTGCGGAGGTGCGCCAGGCCAGCTTGCCCTCGATCGTCCAGCCGAGCCGGGATTCGCCGCCGGCCGGGTCCGTGACCACGACGACCCGGCCGAACGCGTCACGTTCAAGGCGGGTAACTCCACCCGCCGGGTCGGTGAGGACAGTGGGAAGGCCAGCTTCGTCGCATTCAACCTGGGTCACAGCGCCGAGCGGGTCGATCACCGCGGTCAGGCCTCCGCGCTCGTCATGCTCGTAGCGCGTTACTCCGCCGGCCGGATCGTTCTCGCTGATGCGGTTGCCCCTCGGGTCGTAGGCGTACCGCCACACCGCCCCGTCCGGGCCGGTGACGGCGACTGGCTGGCTCCACTGGTCGTGCTCAATGGTGCTGCTCGAGTCGTCCGGGTAATGCACCGCCTGCAGGTTGCCCAGGTCGTCGTATTCGTACCCGGTGGTGGCGCCGAGCGGGTCGGTCCGCCCGGTCAGCCGGCCATGCCGATCCCATTGCGACAGCGTCGTGTTGCCGAGCGGATCGGTTTCAGAGATCACCCGCCCGCACTCGTTCGCCGCGTACCTGGACACGTTTCCGGCGGCATTGGTAACCGTGGTGATCCGGCGCTCGGTGTCGTAGGCAAACGTCCCGGACATGAACCCGTCCGGCCCCGCCGCCCATTCGACCCGGCCATCGACGTCGTAGCCGTAGCGGTAGGTTACGTCGTTGCGGTCGCGCCACGAGGTCATCCGCCCGGCGTCGTCATAGGTGAACCGGAGCGGCAGCCCGGACGAGTTGAACACCTCGGTCAGATGACCGCCCGAGTATTCGTAGCGCACCAGCTCGACCTCGCCGCCGCCGTCGTCCGCCGGCCGGACCAGGTAGAGGCCACGGATGCGGCCTTCGTCGCTGGTGTCGATGCGGATCCGGTATCCGCCCGAGTGCAGCATCCCCGACGGACGGCCGTCGTCGGTGTAGAGGAACAGCAGCCGTTGCCCAGCACGGTTCCCGATCCAGCTGATCGGCCAGATGCCCGACGTCGCATGGATTTCGAAGACTAGGACCTGGCCGGACGCGGGGTCAGCGATCAGGTAACCGCCGGATTCGGTCCGCCGCAACGGCAACCGCGCCCCGGCACGAGGCCAGGCGATCCCGCCGACCGTGTCCGGGTGCGGGTAGTGCAGCTTCATTCCGTCAGCTGCTATGAACGTCACGCCCCCGGGGGTCACCTCCAGCCGCTGATCCAGGCTCGACGCCCACGACGGGCCGAACCACTGGCCGATCCGGTAGGACGAGATGTGGGTGCGTTCGAGCATCAGCGGCAGCAGGCCGGGAAGCGCCACGTCCGTCTGGGACAGCAGCACCTCCCCGGTTGCCACATCCACCGGATCGCGGCTAAATACCCGCTGCAGAAGCGAGGTCGAGTCCGGATCGTCACCGCCCTCTTCCAGCAGCAGCAGGTTGAAGCTCAGATTCCCGCCCGCGCTGAACGGGTCGCTCCGCCAGCCCGTGCCGAGCACCGAGTTGATGAGCACCGACGGGTGCAGGCTCATGTCGACGAGCTCGGCCTGCAACGCGTCCAGGCCGGTCAGGTACTCGCCAGGATGCAGCACGTTGTACGGGTCCATCGGATTCGCTGAACGGAGGAAGTCCAGGAACCCGGACGCCCCGCTGAGAAACCCGCCAGCGAAATGGGTCGCCCCGAGATTGCTGACGTTCCAGCCGTCGGACAGGTCATCGCCGAGCTGAGACAGGAACGACGGCGTCGCGGGCGCAAGGTCGGTCGCCCGCGCGAGCGTCGTCTGGGCCTGGTCGGCGGCGGCGTCGCGCCGGTCCCGGGCGGCCGACAGCAAGCTCTGCGCCTCGGCGCGGTCACCGGCGCCTGGATCAACGAACGGGCCGGGTTGGACCGGCCTGGTGCCTGGGTTCTTGCCCGCCTGTAACGCGGCGTTGTAGGCGGCCGCCTTGGTGTTGTAACCCGACACGGCCGAGCTGTACGCCGCCTCGGCGTGCGCGGTCGCCTGCTGACCCCTGGCATACAAGGTGATCGCGTCCCGGGCCTGACCCTGCGCCCAGGTCAGCGTGTGGGCGTAGGCCTCGAGCGCCGCCGAGGATTCGCCGCACGCTGTGCCAGCGTCCGACCATCGTTTCGGCTCGGGAGCGTACTTTGCCCGGAAGGAGTCCGCCGCCGCGCCCTGCCAGTGCTCGACGTCTACGCCTGCCAGTCCGGTGGCCACCTCCCCGAACGCGGTGGAAAACGTCTTCAGCCTGGTCGCCGCGTCGCCGACCTGCTGCGGGTCACCGTGGATCAGCTGGGTCGGATCGCCGGTCTGCCCTAACTGCAGTTCCGGCTGGGCACCGCCGATGAACGAGCTCACCCGGCTGTCGAACCCGTCGATGTCGTTCGTAAGCCCGGTCGCCCCCACGTCCCGCAACGCCGACGCGACCCCCCGCGACGGGGCTGTGAGCACATCCGCGGCGATGTGCCGCACCGAACTCCACCAGCTCATCGCCCTAACCTCTCCATCTGACCCTGCGCTCCCGGCGCTGTCCGTGCCGGTTCAGCACAGCTGCTTATCGGGCGGTCTTCGCCGCCTGGAGCCACCACGGGCCGCCCTTGATGTCCTTGACCTCGCTGGAGTTGATCTGGTCCATTTCCTGCCGGTCCTCCGACGTCACCGTCATCGATGGCTTCCACGCCGAGAAGATCTGGCCGTAGGACTCGTTTTCCACCTGCTGGCTGGACGGATGCGGATCGCCCCACGCCGCGTTGACCACCACCTTGATGACGCCCGACAGGTAGCTCTCGGTGTCCGCGTACACGCCGGCGGCCAGCCCCAAGCGCTGCGCGAACTGGTTCCCGTCCCGCACCAGCGTGCGGACACCCCACGACCACCGGCCGGTGAAGCCCGAGAACGCGCTCATCAGCGAGGGAACCCCGAGGCCTTCCGCGTCCATGTCCAGCAGGGCGAACCCGCGGCCCTCCTCGCCGGTCTCCACGATCCCCAGGTCCGACAGCTGCGAGATCACCCCGTTGATCCCCTTGGCGGCCTCAGCGAGCAGGGCGTAGTTGACCTCGAACCCCCCGCCAGCGCCACTTGCCATAGCGACCACCCGTATCCGCGCAGAAGGCCCCCCGTAGTGCATTAACGACATTAGCCCCTCATCGGTTCACGGGCGGCCGGTAGCCGTGAACGCGCCGGTCGGCCCGCCCAGCCCACAGGCACCGCGGCTGCGACAAGACTGCGACGGGAATCTGACGCGTCCGCACATAATCGGCACAGATCGCATGCCGACCATCACGGGCTGCAGGAGGTGAGCAGATGAAGATCGAGGTCAAGAAAGTCGAGAAGATCCTGGCTACCGGCTACGGGAAGGAAAACGGCGACAGCTGACCCGCCGGGTCCATGTGCGAGCGGTCAACTCCTCCGATCGCCCGCACGCGGCCGTGGACGCCCGGCCGATCGCGGCCCGGGCGTCCGTGGCCGCCAGGCGAGCAGACTGCCGCGGCGACCGAGGAACAGCCAGGAGATGGCGTGCGACCCAAACTCAAGAACGCGGTCTGGCACCGGGCCGGGGACGAGCTGTACCTGATCAGCGAGCCGGAGACGCAGATCGTGCTCGCGGACCCCGAAGGCCACGTCGAGGCGCTGCTCGGGCTGCTGCGGGACGGCAGGCGCGATCAGGACGGGCTGGTCGCTGCGATGGCGGATCGCCCGTCGCCACCGGACCATAACGACGTTGGCGCGGCGATCGCCGCGCTCGACGAACTGGGCGTGCTCGAGGACGCCGCCGCCCCTGCCGTGCTGCCCGCCGACCGGGCCGACCGCTATTTCAGCAACCTCGCGTTCTTCACCACCTATGCCTCGCTGAGCCGCCCCGCGGCCTCGTTCCAGCGGACCCTGCTGGACGCGCACGTGCTGTTTCTCGGCACCGGAGGGCTCGGATCGACCGCGATCCAGGCACTCACCGGCGCCGGTGTCGGCCGGATGACGCTGCTCGACAGCGACAAGGTCGAGGCGCGGAACTTCGCCCGCCAGTACCTGTACCGGGAAGCCGACATCGGCGAGCCCAAGGTGGAGCGGGCGGCGGCGTGGGTTCGCGCGTTCGACTCCAGGATCGGCGTGCGGCCGGTGGCCCGCTGGATCTCCGGCCCGGGCGATATCACGGACCTGCTGACCGGCGTCGACCTGGTGGTCGACGGCGTCGACCACCCGCGGTTCATCGATGTCTGGGTCAACGAGGCATGCGTCACCGCGGGAGTCCCGTTCGTCCGCGGCGGCATGATCGCGCGGCGGCTGCTCTACTGGTCGGTCGATCCGGGCCGGAGCGCGTGCCTGGCCTGCCAGGGGCACACGCAGAGCATCGCGGACCAGGCCGGCGGCGTGCCCGCGGAGCAGCAGGCCGAGCTGCAGCGGGTGAACCGCGGTATCGGCCCGGTGGCCAGCATGGTCGGCGCGATGGTGGCCATGGAAGCCCTGCGGTACCTGACCGGGTTCGCGGCACCGATCGCGGCGGGCCGGGTGCACTTCATCGACTTCGCCACAGGGGCGGAGGAGGTGCAGGCTTGGGAGCCCTGGCCGGATTGCCCGGTGTGCCGGGCAGCTCCCGCGCGGGCCCAGACACAGATGTGCGCAGATGGCTGAGACCGTTACCGCGGGCAGCCACGTCCAGCTCCGGGATCTAAGCATCACCCGGAGCGGCGAATCGTTCATGGTCGGCGACCTCGCCCACGGCGAGTTCATCGAGGTGCCCGAGATAGCCGTGGTCGTGATAGACGCACTGCGAGACGGCGCCACCGTCGGCGACGCGGCCGAGACCGCCCGGGTGCGCGCGGGCACGGACGTCGACGTCGCCGAGTTCGTCGAGACGCTGCGCGAGGTCGGCTTCGTCGCCAGCATCGACGGCGTGCCGATCACCGCGGACGGCCCGGAGCTGACCGACGGCGGCCGGGCCGGTGCCGCCGCGGCCAGGCTCACCCGCCCGCTGTATTCGGTGCCCGCGATGGCTGGGTATGCGATGCTGTTCGCCGCGTGCCTGGCGCTGCTGGTCGCCGTGCCCTGGCTCCGCCCGGGCTACCGCCAGCTCTTCTTCCTGTCCAACCCGGTTCTGAGCGTCGCGCTGCTCAACGTCATCACGATGCCGCTGCTGATCCTGCATGAGCTCGCCCACTGGGTCGGGGCACGGATCGAGGGAGTCCCGGCCAGGATCACGATCACCAGGCGCTACTACATGATGGTGGCGCAGACCAATCTCACCGGGCTGTGGGCGCTGCCGCCCCGCCGCCGTCTGGCCCCGCTGCTGGCCGGCATCGCCTTCGAGACCGTGACCACGGCGGTGCTGCTCGCAGCCCGCATCACACAGCACCTGGGCTGGTGGCATCCCGCGCCGGTGCTGTCCAGGCTGCTCGCAGCGCTGGTGATCAGCCAGGTGTTCAGCGTGTCGTTCCAGTTCGCGCTGTTCCTGCGCACCGACCTGTATGCCGTGCTAATCACGTGCCTGGGCTGCCGGAACCTGTCCAGGGTCAGCCGGCTGACGATGACCAGCCGGTACCGGCGACGCACCGCCGCCGAGGAGCATGAGCTGGCCGCGGCCGACCCTCGGGACAAGGCCGTCGCGCGCTGGTACGGCTGGGTGCAGCTCGGCGGGGCGGCGGTAGTCATGTTTTACTTCGCGGCGTTCTTCGTACCCGCGATCGTGCACGTGATCCGCTGGGTTGCAGCCGGGCTCGCGACCTCGTCGCCTGGTGGTTCCAGTTTCTGGATCTTCCTGGTGTCCGGCTGCGTCGCGATGGTGCCCGCGGCGATCCCACCGGTCACCTTCATTCGTGACCGCCGGAGGCGGTCAGCGGGTCGCCGCCCCGCTCATCCGCCTGTGGCATCGGCCTCGTGAGCGGTGAGCTTGGCGCGCACGTCCTCGGCGTCCGGGTGGCCGATCTCGGTCAGGATGTCCAGAGCCTCCGACCTGGCGAGCTGGGCGCCCAGCTGAGCGCCGAGCGCCTGATGCGCGTCGGCGAGGTGGACGAGGATGACCGCGCGCTGGTAGGCGTCACGGAACGCGCGTGACACCTCGTCCGCGCTCTCGTAGCACTGGACCGCCTCGCCGTACCTGCCGAGGCTGAAGTAGGCATATCCGAGGCTGTCCCACGTGGAGGCGATGCCGTGCATATCGCCGAGTTCGCGCTGCAGATCCAGCGCTTGCTCCAGGTGAGGGAGCGCCTGCTCGAAGTTTCCCAGCTGGATTTGACACCAGCCCATGTTGTTCAGGGCGGCAGCCTGGCCGGCTCCGTACCCGGCCAGCTTGAACTGTTCCATGGCTTTGCCCGCATGGTGCAGGGCGTCGGCGGGACGTTGCTGCCGGTCGGCCAGGTGCGCCAGCTCGACGTGCGCGTCGCCCTGCCCCCTGGGATACCCGAGCCGCTCGTACAGGACCAGGGCCTGCCGTGCGTGTGCCTCGGCATCATCGAACGCGCCAAGGAAGACATAGGTCGTGCTGAGCAGCCGGTGCGCGTGAGCTTGCCCCGCGAGGTCGCCGAGATTTTCTGCCGCTGCGAGCGCGGTGCGCGAGACCAGTTCGCAGTCGTGCCAGTGACCCGTCCGGTGCAAGAAGGCCCGCAGCACCAGCGGAATCCTCATGGCGTACGCGTCGGACACCTCGGCAGCCCAGGCAACGACGGCCAGGAGCACATGGCGCTCGGCCTCGAACCAGGCGAGCGCCGCGTCGTACCCGCCGAACTCCTGCCTAGCGACCCCCGGTCCCGGCGGCGTGACCTCGAGCAGGGTGAGCATCGAGCGCTGTGAATGCAGGATCTTCGAGGCGGTATGAGCGGCATGCAAGTAGTAGTCAAGGACCCGCCCGATGGCCGTGCTGCGTTCGGCCGCCGTGTCGGTGACCGAACACTGCTCGGCGGCATACGCGCGCAGCAGGTCGTGCGCCGCGTACCGGCCCGGCGGGTGTTCGGTGATCAGGCAGACGGCCGTCAGTTCCGCCAGAGCCGCTCGAGCCTGCCGCCGCGGGAGGCCCGCGAGGCTGGCGGCAGCCGAAAGTGAAATGTCCGGCCCAGGGTGCAGGCTGATCAGCCGGAACATCCGGGCGGCCGGCTCGCTGAGCTGCCGGTAAGACCAGGAGAACACCGCCCGGACGCCGCTTCCGGCTTCCCCGGCGCTGAGGGTGTCCAGCCGTGACCGGGAATCCCGCAGCCCGGCGGTGATCCCAGACAGCGGGAGGGCCGGCTGCGCCGCCGCGTTGGCGGCGACGATGCTCAGTGCCAGGGGCAGACCGGCGCACAGCCCGACGAGTTCGCTGGTGGCGGCCGGGTCGGCTGCCAGCCGTTCCGGGCCGAGGCGGTGCTGCAGCAGCTCATGAGCCTCGCCGGCGGCGAGCACCTCCAGGGTGACCGGGTACGCGTCCTGGGCAGCGATCAGGCCGGTGAGCTTGTTGCGGCTGGTCACTACCACCAGGCAGCCGGGATCGCCCGGCAGCAACTCCTGAACCTGGCCGCTTTCCCTCGCGTTGTCGAGCAGCACCAGCATCTGCTTTCCGGACAGCAGGGTCCGGTAGAGGGCCACACGCGAACTGAGGCTGGCCGGGATCTGCTTGGCCGGGACCCCGAGCCCTTCGAGGAAGCCCCCGATTGCCTCGCTGGGCTCCACCGGGGTATCAGACGGGCCGAAACCTCTGAGGTCCACGTAGAGCTGCCCGTCAGGGAACCGGTCAGCCACCCGATGCGCCCAGTGCACCGCGAGGGCGGTCTTGCCTATTCCCGCCGTACCTCCGACGGCGGAGATGGCAACGGCCGGCCTGCCGTCCAGCGTCTCGTCGAGCATGGTGAACAGACGTTCCTGTTCCCTGGCGCGGCCCACGAAATGCCGTACGGCCGGGGGCAGCTGACGGGGCACGGCGGGCCGCGGCCCCGCTCCGCCAGCCAGGGATCCGGCTGCGGAACCAGCCGCGGCGCCGCCCGGCTGTTGCGCTTCGGTCAGGATGCGCTGATGGAGCTGCTGCAGCTCAGGGCCGGGGTCCGCCCCGAGTTCCTCGCCGAGGATGTGCCGGACGCGCGCGTACGCCTGCAGCGCCTCGCCCGGTCGGCCCGAGGCCTCGAGTGCCTGCATCAGCCGGAGCCAGAACCGCTCGTTCAGCGGATGATCCGTGACCAGCCGACGTAAGCCGGGGATCAGTTCCGCGGGCTCCCCGCAGCGCAGGGTGGCGTCGTACCACAACTCGGTCGCGGCCAGCCGCAGCTCTTCGAGCCGCTCAGCCTCGGCGGATACCGCCGGGCCCTGCGGGACGTCGGCCAGCGCCATGCCGCGCCACAGCGCCAGCGCGCCACCGAGCACCGCCGCGGCGTGGCTGGCGTCGCCGTCGTTCAGCGCCTCGCGGCCGGCCGCCAGCTGGTCCTCGAAACGCCACGCGTCGACGTCAGGCCGGTCAACCAGCAGCACGTAGCCGGGCTGCCTGGTCACAAGCACCGCGCCGTCGCCGTCGCCAAGGAGGCTGCGCACCCGGGCTGCGTAGCCGCTGACCAGCTTCCTGGCCGCGGCTGGGGGACCGCTGGGCCACAGTTCGTTGATCAGGCCGTCGACGGACACCACGGTTCCGCGGCCAAGCAGCAGCGCCGCCAGCAACGCCCGCCACTTTGGCGCGCCGATGCCGCGCCAGCCTTGGCCGGTGCGGACCTCGACTGGCCCGAGAACCCGAAGCAGCATGTATTGTCCCGATTCGTCGCCTCGCTCACCTTAGCGTGGCCACCGGGGCGTCAAAGGTCACGGCGGAGATAGGATCAAGGTCACGGCGATGGAGCTCGCCGAGCTCGCCTTAGTGGCTGATGGCTCCTGCTGACTGGCTGGCAACCGGCACGCAGGAGGATGACATGGAGCCGCGAACGCAGCAGTCCGAGCCGGGACGCGGCCGGCAGACCTACCCCAGCTTGCTGTTCGAATCAGCATCGGCGGCCCGGCCGCCGGGGACCAGGAAGACTCCTTCGCGCGGGATCTGAACTTCGACCAGATCGTGGCGGCCATCGCGGGAAAACGTGAGCAGCGCGAGCTGATCACGAACGTCCTGTTCGGCAATCTGCGCGACGTGGAGACCGTGCGCTACCGCCAGGAAATCTTCCAGGATCTGGAGGATCCCGCGCTGTTTGAGCAGGTCACCCGTTTCGCAGAGCTCATGAGCCAGGTGCGGGCCCATCTCGATCAGGTGACGAAGATGCAGTACCGCTTTCACAGGGAAGGCTGGTCCCTGGACGCGGCGTCCATCTACTGCGACGCCGTGCGATCTCTCGTCGAGCAGTTTGCCGTGGCGACGATCAAATCCCGTGGCCTGCTGGCCTTCCGCGATTACCTGGCCTCCTACGCTGCCTCGGCCGGGTTCGCCATGCTCGCGAGCGAGACACGCGACCGCAGGGAGGCCCTCGGGAGGATCCGTTACTGCATCCGCATCCGATGGAGCCGGGTCGACGTGAGTCGCTACGAGGATGAAGCCGATTAAATCACGGTCTTCTTCGTCACCCACCGGTTCGAGTTCGCCGAGCGGTTCCGCCGCCAGCAGCCCGGCTCCACCCTCTTCCTCCGAGCCGAACGCCAGCCCGACGGAGGCCGCAGCTACAAGCTCGCGGTGAAAGAGCCGCTCCGGACCAGCTTCGGGGAGGACCTTTACTACCAGCTCGGCGGGTGGCTGGACGAGGACAGGCCACCGAACGTCGCTAACGGCGCTCGGTAGCCTTCTGCGCATGGAGCAGTCCGGGCCGGACATGAACGCGGCCTTCTGGCAGTCCCCGGAGATCATCCGGAACTGGGCGGCGGAAGCGGAGCGGCAGGAACCGAAGCGCGCGGCACAGCGTCGGCTGATGGCCCTGCTCTTGCCCTTCGGCGGGCAGGACACGTTCACGTTTCTAGACCTGGGAGCGGGGACGGGCGCCGCGTCGCGGGCCGTCCTGGCTTATCACCCCGGAAGCACCGCGATCCTCGCCGACTTCTCTGCGGAGATGATGCGCGCGGGCGAGCGCGACATGCAGCCGTTCGCTGGACGGTACCGCTACGTGGCGTTCGACATGCTGGCCGGGGAGTGGCCCGAAGCGATCCCTACGGCGCTCGATGCGGTGGTGACCTCCATGTGCGTGCACCACCTGCCCGACGAACGCAAGCAGGGCCTGTTCACCGAGATCTTCGAGCGCCTTGTGCCGGGTGGCTGGTATCTCAACTATGATCCGGTGCGGGCGGAAGACCCCGTGGTGGAAGCCGCCTGGCAGCGAACCAGCGATCTCGACGACCCCGAGGCCGCCAGCAGGCGGCAGCACCGCACACCCGAGGAGCAGGCCCGCTGGGAGAACCACATCCGCTACATCATCCCGCTCGCCCAGCAGCTCGGCTATCTGCGGTCGGCCGGGTTCTCGGGCATCGACGTGTATTGGAAGCTGCTCGACAACGTCATCTACGGCGGATGCCGCCCCGTGGATTAGACCGGCCGGCGCCTCGTCGTCTCGATGATCAGGAGATCGGCGCCCTGGGGCGGTGAGCACTTCGTACATTGCCTCGCCTCAGGTGCAGGATAACGGTGTGGCAGAAAGTCTTCGAGAGATCATCGACGCGACCACGGCTACCCAGCTTCGCGCCCGTCGCAGCGTCAAGTGGACGGCGCCCGGCCCGGGTGGGTTCGGCGCCGGGGTTGCGGAGATGGACTTCGGCGCCGCCCCGGCCATCCTCGATGCTCTCGCAGGGCTGTCGGCCGACGCGAACTTCGGCTACCTGCCGCCGTTTATGGTCGAGGGACTCGCCGCGGCGTGCGCGGAGTTCCAGCGAAGGCGCTACGGCTGGGACGTCGATCCGGGGCAGGTGCGGCACGTACCCGACGTGCTCAGGGCGCTGCAGGTGGCGATCACGCACTTCTCGCGCCCCGGCTCCCCCATCATCCTGCCCACGCCCGCGTACATGCCGTTCCTCGCCGTGCCGGGCTTTCTCGGCCGGGAGATCATCCAGGTGCAGATGCGCGGCGACGACGCCGGCTGCTTCACGCTCGACCTGGACGCGATCGACGACGCGTTCCGGCGCGGCGGCCATCTGCTGATCTTCTGCAACCCGTACAACCCGCTCGGGCGGGTATTCACGGCGGACGAGATGGCGCAGCTGAGCGGCGTCGTCGACGCCCGGGGCGGCCGGGTCTTCGCCGATGAGATCCACGGCCCGCTGGTCTACCCGGGGATGCGGCACATCCCGTACGCATCCACCTCTGCCGCCGCCGCGGCGCACACGCTGACCGCGACGTCGGCCTCCAAGGCGTGGAATCTGCCCGGCCTCAAATGCGCCCAGGTGATCCTCAGCAGCGAGGCCGACCGGCAGCACTGGGACGAGCTGGCCTTCTTCGCCACTCACGGTGCCAGCAGCCCTGGCGTCGTAGCCAATATCGCCGCCTATCGCCACGGCCTGGAGTGGCTGGACGAGGTCGTCCGCTATCTCGACGACAGCCGCCGACTGCTCGCGGATCTGCTCGGCCGGCGCGTGCCGCAGGTGCGCTACCGCCCGCCGGACGGCACCTACCTCGCCTGGCTCGACTGCATCGCACTGGACCTGCCCGGTTCACCCGGCGAGATCGTCACCGAACGCGCCCGCGTCACGGTCGTCGACGGGCCTGCCTTCGGCGAGGGCGGCGCCGGATCCTTCCGGTTCAACTTCGCCACACCACAGCCCATCCTGGCCGAGATGGTGGAGCGCATCGGCGCGGTCCTCGACGATCCTGCAGGCGGGTGACCCTCGCCCGAGCCTCCCCCGGAGGGCCCAAGCCAGCGCGGTCAGGCCAGCGCGATCACTACGGACAGCACGGCGATGAGCGCGATGAGCATGTACGCGAGATACGCGTCCAGGCGCCCCGACTGCAGGCGCCTGGCGGCCCGCGCCAGCGCGAGCACCGGGCGCAGCAGCGGGCGGTACAGGTACCACCCGACGACCTCGATCACGTCGGACTCGTACCCGACGTGGGCGGCGCTCTCGACCGCGTCGATCCGCCGCACGTCCGTCCGGGTGTGCAGCACGGCGGCGAGCACCCGGCGGGTCGGGTTGGCGAAGCCGAACGCGGTGTAGCGGGCCGATCCGGTCACGCCCGCCGTTGCCGACCGCCAGGCGGGCACCCGCCGGACCCGGAGCAGCCGGCGGCCGGACAGGCCGAGCGTGAGCAGCACCACGATCAGGAACAGGCACGGCATGGCGATCCACAGCCAGGACGGCGAGAGGATCGAGAAGCCCGCGAACACCGGCTGCAGCACCCACGGTGACTTCAGCGCCCCGCTCGTCACCGGGGCGGGCACAATAGGCGCGAGCCCCGCGGCAACCATCCGGATCTCCAGCGGCGTCAGCGCGGCCAGCGCCAGGCAGGCCGCGCCGAGGCCCGCGATCGCGGCGCGGCCGCCGAAGCGGACATCGCCCAGGTCCGGGCGAGCGGGCCGGGGCTGCCCGAGCACCACCATGCCGATCAGCCGCACGAACGTCACCCCGGCGAAGCCCGCGGTCAGCGCGACCGCCGCGCCGGTCACCGCGAGCACCAGCCGGAAGCCGAGCCCGGGCACCCGGAACTGCTGCATCAGCGCCTCGAGCAGGAACCATTCGGAGACGAACCCGGCGGTGGGCGGCAGCCCGGCCAGGGTCAGACCGCCGATGGCCAGGCCGGTGCCGCGCCACGGCGCCAGCCGCGCCACGCCCCGCAGCGCGTCGAGGTTGTCGGTCCCGGCCGCGGATTCCATGCCGGCGGCCGCGGTGAACAGCAGCGACTTGGCCGCCGTGTGCGCTATCACCTGCAGGGTCGCGGCGAGCAGCCCGGCGGCGACCAGGAGCCGGTCCGCCATGGTGGCCCCGACCAGGGCAACGCCGAAGCCAGCCAGGATCAGCCCGGCGTTCTCCACGCTGGAGTACGCGATGACCCGCAGCAGCCCGTTCTGCACCGCGGCGTGCGCGATCCCGAGCACCGCGGTCAGCGCGGCCAGCACGAGTAGCGTGCCGGTCACCCACCCCGGCGGCGGGCCGAGCACCGCCAGCGTGCGCCACATCCCGTAGAAGCCGGTGTTGACCGCCACACCGGCCATCACAGCGCGCGCCGGGCCGGGCGCGGCCGCGTACCCGCGCGGCAGCCAGACCTGGAACGGGACCAGGCCGACCTTGACGGCGAAGCCAGCCAGCAGCAGCACCTGCGCGGTGGTGCGCACCCCGCTCGCGGGCACGTGCACGAAGCTGGCGACGGTCAGCGACCCGGACCGGGCCGCGAGCAGCAGCAGGCCGGCGAGCAGGGCCATCCCGCTGACCTTCCCGAACGCGAGCGTGACCTGCGCGGCGGCGGGCCGGTCCGGCTTGCCGCGCTCGAACCCGGCCAGCAAGTAGAACGCGACCGTCAGGATCTCCCACGCGAACAGCAGCGTGAACGCGTCCCCGGCGGTCAGGAACACGGCAACGGCCCCGAGCGTGAGCGCGTAGCACGCGCCGAGCCCGCGCCGGGCCGTCCCGAGGCGGCGCGCCCAGTCCGCGAAGCCGAGCGACACCCAGGCGGCCGCGCCGAACGCGATCACCAGGAACAGCCCGGACAGCCGGTCGGCGGACAGGCCGGCTGTGCCGGGCCCGAGCACGCCGGCCGGCCACACCTTGGCCGGGTGCCCGGCCAGCGCGCCAGCCCCGCCGGCGACCAGGCACACCGAGCCGACCGCGCCGGTCAGGTACGGCAGCGCCGCGAGCCGGGGACGCCGCACGCCGACGACGAGGTCGACAACGGCCGCAACGGCGAGCAGCGCGAGCCCGGCAGCCAGCCAGGCAGAGAACCCGGTCATGACCGTGCTCCTTCGCCGGCTCCGGCCGGCAGCCGCCCCAGCGCGAGCAGCAGCGCATGCAGGATGCTGAACGGCGTCGGCGGTGCGCCGGGCAGCCAGACGTCGACGGGCACGACGCCGCCGATCCCCCCGGCCACCCCGTACGAGGGGCTGGCGAGCCCGCCGCTCACCGCGTCGGTGCCGACGGCGATCACGATCTTCGGCTCCGGCATCGCGTCATAGGTCTGCCGCAGCGGCTCGGTCATCCCCCGCGCCCCGGCCCCGGTGACCAGCAGGATGTCCGCGTGCCGGGGGCTGGCGGTCAGGAAGATGCCGAGCCGGTGCGCGTCGTAGACCGGGTTGAACAGGGCCAGGATCTCCCATTCCTCGGTTCCGTCGGACCCGGCATCCACGTGCCGCAGGTGCACGGAGCGGCGGAGCGCCGACGTTCTGGTCTTCAGGCCGTTACGCAGCGCGGCCAGCCGGTCTGGCGTCTCCGCGAACTCGGGAACCACGAGCCCACCGCGCGACAGCCCGGCGGCGGCCGGCCCGTCGGTCCAGCCGAACACGTCCGGCCGGGCGGCGACACAGCGCCCGCACTGCACGCACCTGCCCTGGTCGAGCCGCACCGTGGCGTCCGCGGTGCTGATCGCGCCGGTCGGGCAGAGCCGGTCGAGCCGGTCATCGGCGTCGGCGGGCGCAACCACCGTGGCCTGCCCGCGCACGGCCGCCGCGTACGGGTCGGGCCTGGCCGGCCAGCGCGTGGTGACCACGCCGTCGCGAAGACCTCGCAGTACCCACATCTAGCGCGTCACCCCCGCCACGGACAGCCCGAGACTGGCCTCGATGAACGGGAAGTCGGTGAGGATGTCGCCGGCGAACAGCTCGTGCATCAGCACCAGGTTGTGGAACGACGCGGAGCGCGGATGGCACCGGGTGATCAGGCCGTCTTCCAGCCGCACTTCATACAGCACCTCGCCCTGCGGAGCCTCGGCCCAGCCAGTTGCGCGGCCGCCGGTCGCGTCGCACTCGGTTCGCAGCTGCCCGTCCGGCGCCTCGGCCAGTTCGTCGGCCACCTGGCGGAGCAGGTGGAAGGACTGGGCGACCTCGTCCCAGCGGACCCGCAGCCGGTCCAGCGCGTCGCCCGCCGGCCGAGGCGCCGGCTGGCGCAGCCCGAGCGATGGGTACGCGTCGTACGGCCGGAACTCGCGGGCGTCGTCGGAATAGCCGGACGCCTTGCCGACCGGGCCAAGCGCGCCGTGCTCACGAGCGCGTTCCGGCCTGAGCGGGCCGGTGCGGCGCAGCCGGTCCAGGAACGACGCCGTGCCCATCAGCGCGGCGACGTCCGCGGTCACCGCCTTGTCCAGCCTGCCGATCTCGGCGAGCAGCTCACCGGGCGCGGTCAGCGGCAGCCGGCTGACCCCGCCGGGCACGACCACCCCGCGCCCGAACCTGCTGCCGCAGGCCTGGCCGACCAGCCGCAGCACGCGTTCCTTGTGCCAGCCGAACCGCGCGGTCGCCACGGCGAGACCGGCGGCGTCGGCCAGCCGGACCGCGACGTCCAGATGACAGGCCAGCCGTTCAAGCTCGCCGTGCAGAACCCGGACCAGCGCGGCCGTCCAGGGAACCTCCGCACCGCAGATCCGCTCCAGCGCGTGGCAGTACGCGAGCGCGTGCGCCACCGTCGCGGTGCCCTCGACGCGCTCGGCCAGCAGCAGCCCGTCCGCCGCTGTCATCCCCTCGAACCGCTTGTCCAGGCCCCGGTGCTTGTAGAACACCCGCATGTTCAGGTGCGGTATATCCTCGCCCGGGGTCTCGACCAGGTACTCGATCGACTCGAAGACACCGGAGCGCACCGGGCCATGCGGGATCGTGAACAGGCCGGGACCTACGACGTGCAGCGGCAGCGCACGCTGGTCGGGCTCGATGGCTGCCGGGCCTCCGCTCTCCCCCGGCCTGGGCCGCAGCGCACCCTCGGGCGGCTGCGGCAGCAGCAGCGGCTCGGGGCGCGGATGACCCTGCGGGATCACGCCGAACATGTCGGCGATCTCCCGCTCGTACCAGAACGCGGCGCCGAGCAGGGGAGTCAGCGCCGGGTAGCTCGTGGCCGTCGCCGGCAGGATCGTGTCAGCCGCGATGACACCGCGGGCGTCGGCCAGGTGCGCCGACAGCATCAGCCCCTCGGGCCGCGCGGTGCCGAACAGGCCCGCGAACCTGCGGCCGGCGGCCACCTCTTCGGCCAGCCGCTCCCACAGCGTGGTCAGCGTGTCTGAGGCCAGGCTCACGTGACCGCCCCCAGCTGGTGCACGGCGCGGGATAGCAGCCCGGTCAGCTCCGCGGGGGGATGGACGCCGAGCACGAGCAGCGCGGCGACCCCCGCGACCACGGGGACCACCATCCAGGCGCTCGGCTCGCCGCGTGGCAGGCCGGCCGCCACCCGGCCGCGCGCCGGGACGAGCAGCATCCGGTTCGCGGCCACCGTCAGCCCGAAGAAGGCCAGCGTTACCAGCACGATCAGCACGGCTGGCGTCGCGTAACGGGCACTCGAAAAACCGCCCTGAACGATCTCGAATTCGCTCCGGAAGATCCCGAATGGCGGCATCGCGCACAGCGCGAGGATCGCGATCCCGAACAGCGGGCCGCTCCACGGCAGCAGGTCAAGGCCACCGGGTATCCCGGAGATGCGCTTGCTGCCGAACTTACCCGCCAGCACCCCGGCGCCCATGAACGCGTTGCCCTTGGCCGCGGCGTGCGCGAGCACGTGCAGCAGCACCCCGGCCAGCGCGACCGGGGTGCCGAAGCTCACCCCGATCGCCAGGATGCCCATGTGCTCGACGCTGGAGTAGGCGAGCATCCGCTTCACGTCACGCTGGTCGAGCAGGTAGAGCGCGGCGAGCAGCAGCGACGCGACGCCGAAGACCAGCAGCACGTCGCGGGGGAAGGCCGGGCCGAGCGCGGCGGCCGCGACCTGGTAATAGCGCAGGATCGCGTAGAAGCTCACCGCGAGCAGCGATCCGGACAGCAGCGCGGACACCGGGGTGGGCGCCTCGGAGTGCGCGTCGGGCAGCCAGGTGTGCACCGGGAACAGCCCCATCTTGGTGCCGAAGCCGACCACGGCGAGCACGAACGCCAGCCGCACCGGAGTGTGCGGCAGCCGGGCTCCCGCGTGCAGCAGCGTGGTGAACGAGAGGTCGTAGTGCTGGCCGAGCACCTGGGCGCCCGCGTAGTAGGTGAAGATCGTCGCGAGCAGGGCCAGGCCGAGGCCGGCCGACGCGATCAGGATGTACTTCCAGGCCGCCTCGGCTGCGCCGTCGGTGTTCTCGATCGCGACCAGCAGCGCCGAGATCACGGTGGTGACCTCGACCGCTATCCACAGCAGCGCCAGGTTGTTCATCATCGGCGCGGCCAGCATCGACCAGGCGAACAGGTTCAGCCCGGTGTAGAAGCGCCTGGAGTACCGGGAGAAGCCCGGGTCTCTGCTGCGCCGGCTCGGCGCCAGGTAGCCGATCGAGTACACCGCCACCGCGCCGTACAGGAAGCTCGTGGCCATCAGGAACACGACACTGACCGCGTCGATCCGCAGGTAGGACAGGTAGTCGAGGTCCCGGTGCGCGGCCGCGGGAACCAGTGCGAGCACCAGCCCGAAGCAGGCCACCCCGGTGACCGCGGTAACCGCCCCGGCCACCCGGTCCGGGGCGCGGAGCGACACCGCCGCCGCGGCGAACGGCAGGATGAGCAGCAGCAGGATGATCGCTAGCATCCCCTACCCCCGCAGCCTGGTCAGGTCGGCGGTGGACAGCGACTCGGCGCGGCCGTGGTGCACCCGGATCAGCAGCTCGAACACAACGACGGCGACCAGCAGGTCGAACAGGAACGCCACCTCGAGGATCAGCGGCAGCCCTGCGGCGACAACCAGCGCCGCGAGGGAGATGCCGTTCTCCAGCGACAGGAAGCCGATCGCCTGCGACGCCACGTCGCGGCGCGTGATCATCAGCACGAACGCGACCAGCGCCACCGACACCGAGATCTCTAGGGCGGTAGGGGGAAGGGTGGAACTGCGGATGTCCAGGGCGCGGACCGAGAAGAAACCGAACGCGGCGACCGCGATCGCCAGCAGCACGGTGTTGGCCAGGCTCAGCGACCCGCTGCCGGCGATCTCGGTCCAGCCAGCGGCCGGCTCGTCCTCGCCTGCCCGGCCGATGCCGCGCAGCAGCCGGCGCAGCACGATCGGCACGATCACGACCTTCAGCGCCGCGGACAGTGCGGCCAGCACGTACAGGTCCGGCAGGTGGCGCACGGCAGCGACCAGGATTGCGAGCACCGAGATCAGGCCGGACTGCACCGCGTACAGGCGCACCTGGTCGCGCAGCAGCGCCTGCCGGAACATGCCGAACTCCGCCAGCAGCACGCCGAGCGCGATCACGCTCGAGCCGCCGGAGTAGACGCTCGGCGCGGCGACCGCGGCCGCCGCCGACATCAGCCACCCCCTAGGTAGAGCGTGAACACGCCGAGCACGGCGAGCAGGAACGCAGCCGAAACGAATTCAGTGATCTTGAAAAGACGCAGCTTGGCGAACGAGTTGTCGATGACGGCCACCACGATCCCCAGCACCGCGGCCTTGCCTGCCAGCGCCACGATCGCCAGCGCCACGTCCCCGATCTGCGCGGAGGCGGAAAGGCCCCACGGCGCGACGAACACGTTGAGCAGGATCGTGTAGAGGATCAGCTGCTTCATCCACGAGCCCCACTTCAGCAGCGCGAAGTAGGGGCCGGAGTGCTCGAACGGCCGGGCCTCCTCGATCATCCCGAACTCGTTGGTCCCGGTGTGCGTTTCCACCGGGATCCGGCCGGTCTCGGCCAGGATCACCATGAACAGCGCGGCCGCGGCGAGCAGATGAGCGGGCCGCACGATCTGGCTCGCCGACGAGCGCACGGTGGCGGCGAGCGCGTACGGCAGGTCGGTCCCGGTCACCAGCGCGACGACGAAGATCACGAACAGCACGACGGGCTCGGTGATCGCGCTGAACGTCTTCGCTCGGCTGGCGCCGAGCTGGGCGTACGGGCTCCCGGTCTCCGAGGCGGCGATCGCGACCAGGAAGCTGGCCAGTGCGAGGATGAGCCCGCCGCCGAGGATGTCGCCCATGTAACCGAGCGGCAGCCCGAAGCTGGTCAGCACCGGGATCAGCAGCGGCACGGTCAGGTAGCACGCCGCTGCACCCACCGGTGCGGCCAGGAACACCCAGCTCGCGCCCTCAGGCGCGAGCGCCTCCTTGCGCAGCAGCTTGGCCAGGTCGTAGTACGGCTGCAGCACCCGGGGACCCCTGCGCCCCTGCAGCCGGGCCTCGACCTTGGCGATCACGCCGGAGACACCCGGTGCGGTGACGCCGATGGTCGCGACCTGAAGGAACTGGATGACCGGGATCGGCAGAGCCGCGCTCACCGGTCCGCTCCCGCGGCCTGGGCAGGGGGTTGTGCGCCCCCGCTATGTTTGCCGGGCTGCTCCGGCACCACGTCTGACACTGACAGCCTCCGTAAGCCAGCCGGTCTCCCGGACTAGGTTGCAGAGGCCATTAGCGGACGGTCCCGCGGTTACGGCGAGCCTCATCGCCGGCTTCCCATTCTGGGGGACAGCCCGCTGCACCTGCAAATTCGGGCGGCTACGCTGTAACCACCGGCGGAGGGGCCCGCCGTAGACCGCGGATACGCCGCCAACGGTCCCTGCCAGAGGCAGGAGGTCGGCGGCGTGCGCCCGAGCCATGAAGCGGGCTGCTGCCCGTAAGCGCAGGCAGCGGCCGGTTCGCTGGAACCAGCGTCCGCCCAGCTAGCCCAGCCGTCGGCAGTGCGGCCGCAGAGACCGGAAGGCGCCTGGGACTGCCCGCGCGGGTTGTGCTCCGCACCGCACACGATCAGGGCATGCCGGTGCGCATTGGCGGACCGATACCACGTCACGGGCCCAGCGAGATCGAGCTGATCGACGCCCTGTATGCAGACCCACTGGTGCGGCGGGCGCTATCCCGGCACGGCATAGCCCGGCGGCCGTCCCCGGGCCCCATCTGGCAGCGCTTCCCCCGTCCCGGTGGACGTCGGTCCGGAACTGGCTAAGGAACTCTACGTATCCTGCGGGCTGGGACTGCGCCACGTCGAGCTGATTACCGGCCAGCCGGCCGAGACCGTCCGGGCGCTCTTGCGCGGGCAGGGCATCAAACTGAGACCCCCCTGGCGGCAGATCACCCTTCCTGCGCAGATGGCGCGGGAGACCAGAAGGATAAATTGGGGCAGAGCCGCCAATCGCGTGCCTGCCGATTTAGGAGCTTCCCGGCGATGACGATAGCCAGCCGCTTCTTCGGGCGGACGATGAAACTGCCGCCCGCGTCGAATCACGACGTGCAGGTCGAGCGCGACCTGCGGGTGCCCATGGCCGACGGGGTGCAACTGCTCGCCGACCGGTACCTGCCGCACGGGGACGGGCGGCCGCCGCTGGTGCTGGTCCGCTCGCCGTACGGGCGGCGCGGGATCTGGGGGATCTTGTTCGGCCGGGTGCTGGCCGAGCGCGGCTTCCAGGTGCTGGTCCAGAGCTGCCGCGGGACGTTCGGCTCCGGCGGCACCTTCGACCCGTTCGGTCCCGACGAGCACGACGACGGCCTGGCCACGGTCGCCTGGCTGCGCGAACAGCCCTGGTACCCGGGATCCTTCGCCACGACCGGGCCGAGCTACCTGGGCATGGTTCAATGGGCGATCGCCGCCGACGCCGGGCCCGACCTGAAGGCGATGTGCCCGCAGGTGACGACCTCCAACTTCCGGGCTCCCTTCTACGGCGGCGAGGCTTTCTCGCTACAGACGGCGCTGACCTGGGTCAACCAGGTCGCGAACCAGGAACGGCGGTTCGCGTTCGTCCGCCAGTCGCGAGAGGACCACAGGCTCCAGCCGCTGTTTAGCCGGCTGCCGCTGGGCGATCTCGACCGGCTGGCCACCGGCAGTCACGTCGCGTACTACCAGGACTGGCTGACCCACAACGATCCCGGGGACGACTACTGGAAGGGCCGCCGGTTCTCCGACACCCTGGACCGGGTGGCGGCCCCGGTCAGCATGGTCGGCGGCTGGCACGACATCTTCCTGCCGTACCAGCTGCGTGACTACGCCGCGCTGCGCAGCGCCGGGCACGAGCCCTATCTGACCATCGGCCCGTGGCGGCACGCCGACCAGGAGGCGGTGGCCGCCTGGGCCAGGGACTCGGTGGCCTGGCTGCGGGCGCACCTGCTCGGCGACCGAAGTCTCCTGCGGCCGGACCCAGTCCGGATCTTCGTCACCGGCGCGGAGGAATGGCGCGACCTTCCCGCGTGGCCGCCGGACACCCAGCCGCAGCGCTGGCACCTGCAGCCGGACGGGGCGCTCGGCACCGGGCCGCCGGCCGCCAGCGAGCCGGACCGCTACGGCTACCACCCGGGCGACCCCACACCGAGCCTGGGCGGCCCGGTCGGCCTGCAGGGCACGGCGCGAATGGACAACCGCATGCTCGAGGCCCGCTCCGACGTGCTGACCTACACCAGCACTCCGCTGCCAGCCGACCTCGAGTTGTTCGGCGAGGTCTCGGCCGACCTGTTCGTGCGCTCCAGCCGCGAGCACACCGACTTCTTCGCCCGGCTGTGCGACGTCGACCCGGCCGGCGTGTCGATCAACATCTGCGACGCCCTGCTCCGGCTGGCGCCGGGCCGGCCGGTTCCCGAGCCGGACGGCACCATCCGGCTCCGGTTCCCGCTCTGGCCCGCAGCCCACCGCTTCCGTCGCGGCCACCGGCTCCGGCTCCAGGTCTCCAGCGGTGCGCACCCCAGGTACGCCCGCAACACCGGCAGCGGCGAGCCGCTAGCGACCGCGACCACGTTGCTCAGCGCCGACCAGCAGGTGCACCACGATCCCGGGCATCCGTCAGCGGTCATCCTGCCCGTCGCCGCCGCCGTCTAGGCGTTCCAGCCGGGCCAGCCCGGGCCAGCACGCCGCGCAGCGCCTGCTCCCGGCCGGCCAGCTCGGCGAGCGTGCCCGCCGCCTGCCCGGCCGTCTGCTCGCGAAGAACCGCGGCCGTCTGCAGCGCTCTGGCCAGGCGGTCGGTGCTGCCGGAGTAGCGGCGCTCGGCGGCCGCCGCGAGCTGCCTGGTCGCCTCGGCCAGGCGCTGCTGCAGGTCGGCCCTGGCCCGGCCGATCTGCCGCTCGGCCTGGTCGCGGACCTCGCCGAGCACGTGGTCGCGGGCCAGCCGCCGCCCCAGTTCGCCGGGCAGCCTGCGGCGACCGCCCAGATGGCGGGCCCCTCCGCCGACGCCTCAGCTTCAGGTTAGCTCGCCCGCCGCCGCTTCTGCCGCGGCGCCGCGGCCAATGCGGCGCACCGGCACCCATTTCCCCGCGCTATCGTCTCCCTTCTCACGCCCTTCCTTGGCAAAACACGGGCCCATTCCTTCGCCCATTACCCGGCGATCCCATCACGGTGCCGGTCTGAATGTTTACGCTTCATCGCGCCAGGCGATATAGCCCCTGCCATTAACAATGGCTGCCAGCCAATTATTAGGTCAATAAAGGTTAATGGACTGGCATCACGCACGGGGGGAATACTGCATGCTAGGGCAATGGAGTGATCGCCTGCGGAGGCGAATCTCGCACCGCGCGGCGATCGCGCTAGTCATTACGCTGTCCGTTCTGGTGGGCGCCACGTCCTATGCTTTTGTCGGCTATCTGCACCCATCGTCCGCCGGCCCTTCGGCCTGCAGGCGCGAGCCGATATCGGCCACGTCCGTCCTTTCCGGCTCACCGGCCGAGCTCGCTGCCGAGGTGGCGAACTCGCTGCTGGGATGCGCGTCCAGCGTCGTCGTTGCGAACGACGACCCGGCGTCTGTGGCCGAAGCCATGCCACTCGCCGAAAAGGCACACGCGCCGTTGCTGCTGTCCTCGCCATTGTCCGCGACGGCGACCAGCATCGTTTCGTTCCGAGGCAGCCCGGTAAGCCGAACCCAGTCGGCCAGTTCCGCGAGCACCCTTGCCGCCCTGCGGGAGATCAACGACCTGCACCCGCGCAACGTGCTCGTTGTCGGCCTGAAGACCAGCGAGCTGTCCGCGGAAATGCCCGGCGCCAGGGTGACCTCCAACCCGGCGGGGCTGGCGGACATGTCGCAGCCCAAGCCGCTGTCCCACGCGCTCGTCCTGGTGTCCAGGCAGAACGCCGCCGTCGCGATGGCGGCGACGGCAACCGCGGAGGCTGCCGGCGCCAGGGTGGTGGCGATGCCAGGCTACGATCCGCGCGGCGACTCTGCCGCGATCACGACGATCGCCAAGGACAAGCCGCGGGACCTCCTCGCGGTGGGCAGCGGTTTCGGGCCGGCCAGCCGGCTGGATTCCCGCCTCGCCGTGGTCAGGACCGGCGTGCAGTTGCCGGATGGCGGCCAGCTCATCGTGCCCATGCACCGGCTGGTCGCGCTCTACGGTCACCCGGGGACTCGATCGCTCGGGGCGCTTGGCGAACAGGGCATCAGCGCCAGCGTCACCAGGATCAAGAAGCTCGCAGCGTCCTACCAGGCGTACAGCAAGTCGCCCGTCGTCCCGGCGTTCGAGATCATCACCACACTCGCCACGTCCGCCGCGGGGCCGACCGGGGACTACTCCTACGCAACTCCCGTGGCCACACTGCGCCCCTGGGTACGCGCCGCGACCAAGGCAGGGATGTACGTGATCCTGGACCTGCAGCCGGGCCGGGCCAGCTTCCTGCAGCAGGCCAAGCAGTACCAGTCGCTGCTGGAGCTGCCGAACGTCGGCCTCGCTCTCGACCCCGAGTGGGCGCTTAAATCCAACCAGCTGCCGCTCCGGCAGATCGGCAACGTCAGCATCAGCCAGGTGAACAGCGTCGTCGACTGGCTCGGCCAGCTCACCGCGGAATACCGCCTTCCGCAAAAGGTCCTGGTGCTGCATGAGTTCAAGGCCGGGGAGATCAGTGACCTGCCGGCTCTCGACTCCCATAACGACGATCTGGCCGTCGTCATGGACATGGACGGGCAGGGCACGCCGGCGATGAAGCAGGCGACGTGGAATTTCGTCACGCACACCACACCCGCGGGGGTGCCCTTCGGCTGGAAGGATTTCTTCGTCAAGGATTCGCCGATGCTGAACCCGAAGCAGACGATGGAACACTCACCACAGCCCGTGATGATCTCCTACGAGTAAGTGTTCCCCAGCCTCTGCGAGCCGGCTCTTACTCGCTATCGGGGAGGTAATGGCGGGTCTCCGGGTCCGTCGACGGGTCCACCCAGACTCGCATGATCACCCTGCTGGTCGGATCGCGGAACCGCTCGCTGGTCCGCACCCACCCGGCACCCGGCCTGGCAGCCTGGGCGTGCCCGCGCCGCCTGGGCCTCGGGGCCGGGCCGGGTGCGGCCAGGCCGGGAGCCGGGCCGGCAGGCTGCGGCAGGTCCGCCAGGGCCGCGGCGGCCTCATCCAGGTACGTCGCGGCCAGCACGACCTCCACCCGCCGCCGCAGGTCATCGAGCTCGAGCTCGCCCCGGGCGTAGTGCTCCCGGAGCCGGGCAACCAGGCGCTCCCGGCCGGCCTCGGTGATCAGCGATCGCGGCCCGCCGGGAGCCGGTGTCCCGGCCATGGCTAAGCGGCGGGACGGACCACGACCGCCGTTCCGTAGGCCACGATCTCGGTGAACTGCTGCCCGATCTCGGAGGAGTCGTATCGCATCGCGATGACCGCGTTGGCGCCGAGCAGCTTGGCGTTCTCGATCAGCCGGTCGAGCGCGTGCCTGCGGCTGTCCTCGAGCAACTCGGTGTACTGGGACACCTCGCCCTGGCGCAGCGCCTTGAATCCCGCGCCCACGGATCTGGCGAACCCCATGCTGCGCACAACCAACCCGAAGGCCACCCCGAGATCCCGCTCGACGGTCATGCCGGTCAGTCCCAAGGCCGTGGTCACCGGGAATCCGGCCGCTGAAGGTTCGGTCATGGCCATCATCCTACGGTGACGGACCTTCGGCCGTCGGCAGCTAGGGCTCGGGTCCGAGCCTCAGGCCCCGGTGCCCTTGCGCCGGCCGAAGACGAAATACGACAGCGGTATCAGCCCGGCCGAGTTGATGAGCAGCCCGGCGAACCAGGCCCACTTCGGGCCGCGAACCTGGTCGGCCGCGCGGTGCTCGAGGTCGATCGCAGCCACCGCCTTGAGGCCAGCCTCGGCCACCCCGCCCACGAAGATCAGCTTGCGGATGCGAGGACTCAAATCGCTCCATCGCTCAGCCATGACTCCCGATGACTCCCTCCGCACATGCCGCGACCAATCGCCCGTACTTTACACCGCGCGCTTTGCCGTGCCGGCGATCACCAGGAGCAGAGCCGGGAACGCGACGTCCAGTGCCAGCGCCGCGACCAGCCCGGTCGCGTCGTGGGCCGGCATGCCGGCCGGGACCCGGTCCACCCCGACGATGGAGATGTAGACCAGGTGCGGCCGACCGGCCTGCCGCGCCGCGTCGATGAGGTGCCGGGTCGCCTGGATATCGCCCTTCCCGAGTGTGGTGGCGCAGTGCACGATCACGTCGGCTCCGGAGACCGCAGTAGCGTTCCCGCCGGGCGCGGGCCGAGGCGAGCCGGTTACGGCACAGGTTGACCACCACGGTGGTCAGCCAGGCCGTCGGGTCGTGCACCGAGTCCGGATCGGCCGCGCTCCAGCGAAGGTAGGCGTCCTGGACCACGTCCTCCGCGTCCGATGCCGCGCCGAGCAGCCGGTAGGCCAGCCCGAGCAGGCGACGGCGGTGCGCCTGGAACGTCTCGGCCGGGTCGGTCACGGCCTCCAGGCTGACACGGTGCCATGGCCGGAATGTCAGTAGGGTCGGGATTAGACCCCATGCTCGCGGCGGAAAGGACAACGCACGTGCGCGCAGTAATCGCCGAGGCATACGGCGGGCCGGAAGTCCTCAGGCTCACCGAGCACGATTCTCCCCAGCCCGGCCCGGGGGAGCTCCTCGTCGACGTGACGACGGTCGGCGTCAACTTCATGGACATCTACCAGCGGGAGGGCCGCCCGCCGTATGCCGGCGACGTCCCGTTCGTGCTGGGCAGCGAAGGAGCGGGAACGGTCGCGGCAGTGGGCCCTGACGCGCCGGGCGTGCGACAAGGCGACCGCGTGGCCTGGACCGGCATCCCCGGCTGCTACGCCGAGCAGGTCATCATTCCCGCCAACCGCGCGGTCCCGGTGCCCGACGAGATCGACCTCGAGACCGCCGGCGCGGTCATGCTGCAGGGCATGACCGCGCACTACCTGGCGACCGACACCTACCCGGTCGCTGAAGGCGATCCGGTCGTCGTGCACGCGGCCGCCGGCGGCGTCGGACTGCTGCTCACGCAGATGGTCAAGATGCGCGGCGGCGTCGTTGTCGCGACGACCTCCACGCTGCAGAAGGCGGAGCTGGCTCGGGCCGCCGGCGCCGACCATGTCGCCTCCTACGACGACTTCGGCGTCGTGGTCCGCGAGGTCACCGGCGGCGAAGGCGCCGCGGTCGTCTACGACGGCGTCGGGCAGGCAACGTTCGACGCCAGCCTGGCCGCGCTGCGCGCCCGCGGCTACATGGTGCTGTACGGCGGGGCCAGCGGACCGGTTCCGCCGGTCGATCCGCAGCGCCTGCAGACGGGCGGGTCGCTGTTCCTCACCCGGCCCACGCTGGTGCACTACATCGCGACCCGCGAGGAGCTGCTGTCCCGGGCCGACGACCTTTTCCGGTGGATCCTGGAAGGCAAGCTGGACGTGCGCATCGGGGGCCGGTACCCGCTGGATCAGGCCGCCCGCGCGCACGAGGACCTGGTCGCGAGGCGCACCACGGGCAAGCTCATCCTGCTGCCCAGCTGACCGGCGCGGCCGCCCTGCGGAGCTGGCCGAGCGCGTCCTTGCGGCGCTGGCCGGTGAGCCGGTCGATGAACAGGACGCCGCGCAGGTGATCGGTCTCGTGCTGCAGGACCCGGGACAGCTCGCCGGTGCCCGTCACGGTGATGGGATCGCCGCGGCGGTCGACGCCGGTCACCACTGTGGTCATCGCGCGCAGGCAGCACGCGGACAGGCCGGGGATCGACAGGCAGGCCTCCGGGCCGTCGTAATCGCCGGACGTCGCCGCGATGACCGGGTTGAGGATGCAGCCATGCTGGCCGTCAAAGTTGTAGGAAAAGGCGGCCAGGCCCACGCCGATCTGCGGGGCCGCCAGGCCGGCCCGGCCCGGCAACAGGACATTCTCAAGCAGGTCGTCCACCAGGCGCGCGGTCGCATCGTCGAAGCGGGTCACCGGATCACAGTCGGTGCGCAGCACGGGGTCGCCGAGCAGCCGCAGGGGCTGGATCGTCACTGGCCCGCCCCGGCCTGGTCGGCGACCAGCTTGCCGATGCGGTCGAGCACCTGGTCATGCCAGCGCAGCTCGGCCTCGATCCGGGTGATGGCGTGCTCGATGATCAAGTCGTCGGCGGCGGTCTGATCGGGCCAGGCCCGCTCCCGCTCGTGGGCGAAGAACGCGGCCCTGCTGGCCAGCGCCTCCCGGCGGCTGGTGAAGTAGCCGCGCAGCGTGTCCTCGTCCAGGTCTGCGCTCACCGCCAGCGCCAGGTCGACCGGATCCGGCCGCATCGCCAGCTCGCGTAGCGCCTCACCCCGCAGCGCCCGCAGCTCCCGGCGCCCCTCCGGGGTGATGGCGTAGACCGTGCGCGCGGGCAGGTTCCCCTGTTGTTCGGTGCGGACCGGCTCGATCAGCCCCTCGTCCTGCAGCCGGTGCAGCGCCGCGTACAGCGATCCCGGCTTGACCTCCGACCATAGCTCGGCCCGGTCGACGCGCGCATCCCGGCGGATCTGGTGCCCGTACATCGGGCCGCGGCGCGCGAGCGCGCCGAGTACAAACAGCCGAGTCGGATTCATACACCCACTCTATCGCGATCGCTCAAATTTGAGCACTCAAAACAGAACCACAGGACTCTTCCGGTCGCCCCGAGCGAGCCAGCGCCCCGCGGCGGCTTCGCCTCCCGCGGCGCCATCCGTCCCGTCCGCGGCGCCATTCGCCCCGCCCCCGCAGGCCGATTCCCCGCGCCCGGTCGCCCGCACGGTCTTTAATGGAGCGGAAGTGTCGCGAGTGACCGCTGTGGGGTGGCCTGATGCGTATTCGTCCGGCGGCGCAGCACCGGGCGACCCGGCGGCGCCGGAGCGTCGGCGTGCTCTGCGGTTTCCTGCTGACCCCCGTCGCGATTGCCGTTGCGATCTACCTGACCGCGGGCGGCGGGTTCGTGCGGCTCGGCCTCAGCAGCAACGGTCCGGCGCAGCCCAGCTCCAGCCCGGCGGCCAGTGCCGCGAGCCCGAGCGCCACCAGTCCCGCGAGCACCGCCGCACCGACCCCGCCGCCGTCGGCCGGCCCTAGCCGGGCGGCGCGCAAACACCACCGGCACCGGGCCCAGGCTCCGGCGTCCCCCAGCCCCAGCCCCGCGGCGACCACGGCGCCGCCCACCCAGCAGACGGCGGCCGACCAGGTGCTCGCGCTGATCAACCAGGCCCGCGCCCAGGCGGGCCTTCCCGCGTACTCGTTCCTGGCAGGGCTCAACAGCAGCGCCGCCGCGCACAACGCGCGCATGGCGGACGGCTGCGGGCTCTCGCATCAGTGCCCGGGCGAGCCGGCGCTTGGCACGCGCGAGACCGACGCAGGCGTGAAGTGGACGGCGGCGGGAGAGAACATCGGCGAGGGCGGCCCGGTCTCGGACACCTCGGCGGCCATCGCCCAGATGGCGGTCGGCCTTACCCAGGACATGCTGAACGAGAAGCCGCCGGATGACGGGCACCGCCTCAACATCCTCAGCAGCACGTTCACGTCCATCGGCATCGCCGTGAGCATCGACAGTTCTGGCACGGTCTGGATGACCCAGGACTTCGCAAATTAGCCGGTAACGGACAGCGCAGCCAGACCGATCCGCGCGGGCATTAAAGGCAACGGCCCGTTGCTGCACTAGGACGACAGCAGCGAGCCGGCGGTGTCGTGCCAGCAAGCCCCGGCCCCGCTCCATGTGGCCCAAGCGCGGGCGCTGTGAGCGTCCGCCGACCGCGAAACCGGGCCTGGAACAAAAGAAGGCCGCTCCCTGCTGTATGGATGTAATCAAGTAAGACTCAACCAGGGAAGTGACCTGATGAGCGAGACCCTCTCTCTGCCGGTTTTGCCGCTCGACGACATCGTCGTGCTGCCCACCATGGTGGTTCCGGTGGAGATCTCGGGCTCCGAGGTTCGCGCGGCGATCGAAGCGGCGCGGCTGTCGGCGTCCGCGCCTGGCGACGCGAAGAACTCCGACGCCAAGCCTCAGCTGCTGCTGGTGCCACGCATCGGCGGCAAGTACTCGTCGGTCGGGACGCTCGGCGTGGTCGAGCAGACCGGTCGGCTGCCCAGCGGCGAGCCCGCCGCTGTTATTCGCGGCCTGTCCCGGGTGCGCATCGGCACCGGGACCGTGGGACCGGGCGCCGCGCTGTGGGTCGAGGGCACGGTGGTGGACGAGCCGCCGGCCACCGGACGGACCCAGGAGCTGGCCCGCGAGTACCGCACTATCGCCACGTCGATCCTGCAGAAGCGCGGCGCGTGGCAGGTCATCGACGTGCTGCAGAACCTCACCGATCCGTCGGCGCTGGCCGACAGCGCGGGGTATGCCGCTTATCTCACCACCGAGCAGAAGAACGAGCTGCTGGAGACCGTCGACGCGGAGCAGCGGCTCGAGAAGCTGACCGGCTGGGCCCGTGACGCGCTCGCCGAGCTTGACGTCGCCGAGACCATCCAGAACGACGTCCGCGAGGGCATGGAGAAGCAGCAGCGTGAGTTCCTGCTGCGCCAGCAGCTCGCGGCGATCCGCAAGGAGCTGTCGGAGCTCGACGGCAAGCCGGGCACCGAGGAGGACGACTACCGGGCCCGGATCGAGGCCGCCAACCTGCCGGAGAAGGTCGAGGAGGCGGCGCTCAAGGAGGCCGACAAGCTGGAGCGCAGCTCGGACCAGTCGCCCGAGGGCAGCTGGATCCGCACCTGGCTTGACACGGTCCTGGAGATCCCGTGGAACGAACGGTCCGACGACGCCTACGACATCGCGGGCGCGCGTGCGATCCTGGACGCCGACCACGCGGGCCTCGACGAGGTGAAGGACCGGATCATCGAGTACCTGGCCGTACGCAAGCGCCGGGCCGACAAGGGCCTCGCCCTGGTCGGCGGCCGCCGCAGCGGCGCGGTGCTCGCGCTGACCGGGCCGCCCGGCGTCGGCAAGACCTCGCTCGGCGAGTCCGTGGCCAGGGCCATGGGCCGCAAGTTCGCCCGGGTGGCGCTCGGCGGCGTCCGTGACGAGGCCGAGATCCGCGGGCACCGCCGCACCTACGTGGGCGCGCTGCCGGGCCGGATCGTCCGCGCGATCCGCGAGGCGGGCTCCATGAACCCGGTGATCCTGCTCGACGAGGTGGACAAGCTCGGCACCGACTACCGCGGCGACCCGACGGCGGCGCTGCTGGAGGTGCTGGACCCGGCGCAGAACCACACGTTCCGCGACCACTACCTCGAGGTCGAGCTGGACCTGTCCGACGTGCTGTTCATCGCGACCGCGAACGTGGCCGAGGCCATACCCGAGCCGCTGATGGACCGGATGGAGCCGATCCCGCTGGATGGCTACACCGAGGCCGAGAAGGTCACGATCGCACGCGACCATCTGCTGCCCCGCCAGCTCGAGCGGGCCGGGCTCGAGGCCAGCGACGTGAACCTGACCGACGAGGCCCTGCACCGGCTGGCCGCCGAGTACACCCGTGAGGCGGGTGTGCGCGCGCTGGAGCGGAGCATCGCACGGGTCCTGCGGAAGATCGCGGCGCGGATCGCCTCCGGCGAGGCGCAGCTCCCGGTCACCGTCGGCCCGGACGACCTGCACGGCTACCTTGGCCACCCGCGGCACACCCCGGAGTCGGCCGAGCGCACCGCGGTGCCCGGTGTGGCCACTGGCCTCGCGGTCACCGGAACCGGTGGCGACGTCCTGTTCATCGAGGCGTCACTGGCCGACCCGGAGACCGGCAGCACCGGCGTCACGCTCACCGGCCAGCTCGGTGACGTGATGAAGGAGTCGGCCCAGATCGCCCTGTCCTATCTGCGCTCGCACGGCGCGGAGCTGGAGCTTCCGGTCGGCGACCTGAAGGACCGGGGCGTGCACGTGCACGTGCCGGCCGGGGCCGTGCCGAAGGACGGGCCGAGCGCTGGCGTGACCATGACCACGGCGCTGGCGTCGCTGCTGTCCGGACGGCTGGTCCGCAGCGATGTCGCGATGACCGGCGAGGTCTCGCTGACCGGCCGGGTGCTGCCGATCGGCGGGGTGAAGCAGAAGCTGCTCGCCGCGCACCGGGCCGGCATCACCACGGTGCTGATCCCCAAGCGGAACGAGCCCGACCTTGAGGATGTGCCCGAGGGCGTCCGCGACCAGCTGGAGATCCACCCGGTCAGCGACGTCCGTGAGGTGCTGGACCTGGCGCTCGAGCCAGCGACCTCGCGCACGGCCGTCGCCGCCTGACCCTGCCGCCAGGCAACGACACGAGGCCGGCTCACCGTAAGCACTCCGGTGAGCCGGCCTCGCCATCTCTGCCCGGGTAACCGGCTCAGTCGCTCCGGCGCGGCCTGCGCGCCAGCGAGGCGGCGATGTCGGCCGCCAGCCTCACCGCTTCCTCGCGGGTCAGCGTCCCGGTGCCGATCCTGATCGCAGGCGGGGACGCGATGCGGAATCGCTCGCCCGGGGCCACCGCCCATCCGCGTTCGAGCAGCGCTCCGGTCACGGCTGGCTCGTCCGCCACCGGAACCCAGACTGCGAGACCGGACCGTCCCATGGCCGGTACTCCATGGGCGGCCAGCGCGTCGATCAGGTAGCCACGGCGCTGTGCGTAGGCGGCCGCTGCGCGGGCGAACAGCCGGTCGGTCGCGCGGTCCGCCCACAGCTCCGCCACGATCTCCTGCAGCAGGCCGCTCACCCAGCCGGTACCGAGCACCTGCCGGCCCTCGACCCGGGAGATCGTGACCTCGTCCCCAGCCATGACGGCAAGTCGCAGATCCGGGCCAATCGACTTGGAGACGGAACGTATAGCCGCCCAGCGCTCGGCCACACCGGCGACGCTGTGCGCCGCGGCTCCGGACACGGGGCCCGCGTGGTCGTCTTCGATGACCAGAACGTCGGGCGCGGCGGCGAGCACCTCGGCCAGGCTTGCTGTCCGCTCCTCGTCGCGGGCCGCGCCGGTGGGAGCCTGTGCCCGCGGGGTGAACAGCACCGCCTTGCAGCCGCGGGCCAGCGCTCCCTGCAGCGCCGCCGGCGTGACGCCGCCCTCGTCCAGCGCCATCGGCACGGCGCTCAGGTCGAGCGCGGATAGCAGGTCGAGCACGGGAGGGTAGCCGGGATCCTCGACGGCGACGCGGTCGCCGGGCCGCAGCCACGCGCCGAAGACCCGCTCCACACCGTCGAGCGCGCCGCCGACCACCGCGAGGTGATCCGCCGCTATGCCATCGGCGGCGAACCGCTCGGCCGCCAGCCGGCCAAGACGCGGGCTGACCGGGGGATCGCCGTAGAGCCTGTGCTGCGACCGCACGCTCGGCAGCTCCGGCAACAGCGCCGGATCCGGGCTGCCGGCCAGCAGGTTGCGCGCTCCGGGCGGCGCCACCAGCGGCGGCCGCGGCCCGATCGGGGGCGCCCCGGTGATCTTGGTACCGGCCCGCCCGTTCCCCCGCGCGATCCCCTTTTCCCGCAGCTCGCGGTAGGCCGACGCGACCGTGACCGGGCTCAGGCCAAGCGCGGTAGCCAGCGCCCGGACCGGCGGCAGCAACACCCCGGGCTGGGCCCGGCCCTCGCGCACCGCGGTCTCGACGTCGCGAGATATCTCGCTGGCATTGCGTCCCTGCGGCCTGTATTGTATCAGCATAAACAGATTATGTACTGTAACGTATTAAGTAGCAAGGGTTACATCATGATCACCTTCTCCCCCGAGCTCGAGGGACGCCACGTACGGCTCGAGCCGCTGCTGCCGGAGCACGCCGCCGGCCTGGCTGCGGCGGCCGCCGAGGACCCGTCGCTGTACGGGCTCAGCCCGGTGCCGCAGGGCGAGGCCGCCGCCGGAACGTACATCGCGGCCGCCTGCGCCCTGCGCGACGCGGGCATCGCGGTGCCGTTCGCGGTGCGCCGCCTCGCCGACGGCGCGGTCATCGGCTCCACCAGGTTCTGGGACCTGGTGCGCTGGCCGTGGCCGGAGGGCCACCCCCGTTACGGCACCGACGCCCCGGACGTCTGCGAGATCGGCTACACCTGGCTGGCCCGCTCGGCGATCCGCACCGCAGCGAATACCGAGATGAAGCGGCTCATGCTGGAGCACGCGTTCGAGATCTGGCAGACCGAGTCGGTCTGCCTGCACACCGACGCGCGGAACGAGCGCTCCCGCCGCGCGATGGAACGGATCGGCGCGCAGTTTGAGGGGATCCTGCGCTCGCACCGGCTGGCGACCAACTGCCTGCCACGCCACTCGGCGCGCTACTCGATCATCGCGCCCGAGTGGCCCGGCGTGAAGCGCCGCCTGGACGGCATGCTCGCCGAGCGCGAGACAGCGGCGGCGCGGCCGTGAGCAGCCGTCCGGCCAGCGCCAGGGCCACCGTGCGGCGCAACCCGGAACGGGCAAGCTACGGCGCCGCAGCCGTGCACGCGGTGCTGGACGCGACGCCGGTCTGCCACGTGGCCACGGTGCGGGCGGGACGTCCGGTGGTGCTGCCGATGGTGCACGCCCGCCGCGGAGACATGCTGGTGATGCACGGCTCGGTCGCCGCCGGGCTGTTCCGCGACATGCGGCGGTCCAGCCCGGTCTGCGTCACCGCGACCATATTTGACGGGCTGGTTATCGCCCGGTCCGCCCGCAGCTACTCGGTGAACTACCGGTCGGCGACCGTGCACGGCGATGCCACCCTGGTCACCGATCCCGACGAAGTCATGCTCGGCATGCGGGCCCTGATCGAGCACGTCACTCCCGGCCGGTGGGAGCAGGTCCGCCTGCCCGAGCCTGACGAGCTGCGGGACACCGCGCTGTGGCAGGTTCCGATCGAGGAGGCCTCGGCCAAGGCCCGCAGCGGGACCACGCTCGACCCCGAGTCCGACTTCGGCTGGCCGGTCTGGGCCGGGCACATTCCCGCCCGCCTGGTCTTCGACGCGCCGGTCCCCGCCGATCACCTGCCGGTCAGCGTCGACCCGGCCGGCCGCGACGTGCTAGTGAATCCCGCCTTCGGGGACGTCAGCCCTGCGGCTTCAGGCCGTCCAGGATGATGCCGATCAGCCGGTCACGCTGACCCGGGTCGGTCGGCGTGTGCTGGGCCGCGATGTTCACGGCATGCACGAGCCTCATCAGGTCCCTGCCGTCGGCGTCGGGCCGCACCGCTCCCGCCTCCTTGGCACGGATGAGCAGCTCATCCGCCGCGCCGTAGATGACCGCGGAGCAGGCGGACAACAGTTCCGAGTCCTTGCCGAGCGTTTCCAGCAGCGCCGCGGTCAGGCTCCGCTTGGTGCTGCTGAACGCGGACAGCGCGCGCAGCCATTCCGCCAGGGCCTCGCTGGGCGAATCGGACTTTAGCAACTCGTCTGCTTTCGCCCGCATCCCGTCGACCTGGTCGCGGTACACGGCCTCGAGCAGCGCCTGGCGGGTAGGGAAGTGCCGGTAGAGCGTCCCGATCCCGACACCGGCCCGGCGCGCGATCTCCTCGAGCGACGCGTCATCGGCTCCGTGCTCGGCAAACACGGTGACCGCCGCGTCCAGCAGCCGCTGGTAGTTGCGCTGGGCGTCGGCGCGCATCGGACGCGGCAGGGTGGTGGCCCGGGAGGACGACCCCCCGGAACCCGCCGCGGAGGTGCTGGCCTGGGGGGACCACCCGCCGGAATCGTCCACAGCGGAGCTGGCCCGCGGAGACGGCTCCCCGGAACCCCCCGCGGTGTGCTCGACGTCGGCGGGCACGCCGGTCTTGCTCATCGGCTCTCACCTGACGCGCTCATCAGTTATCACCTTAATCGACTTGCCAAAGCGGAGGGTGCCTCCGTATAGTTATCGGAGGCTGCCTCCACTTACATGGTAGCCAACTCAGAGGGCCCGCGGATATTCCTTCCCGTCGCCCACCCACCTCCCCGGCCCCCCACCCACCTCCCCGGCTCCCCCCACCTCCCCGGCCCACTCCATCTCTCCGAAAGGCTTTCATGTCGACTTCGTCGATAGCGCAGGTCACGACCGGCGGTCGCCAGCGCACCGCGCGCAGGCCCGACCGCAGGGCAATCGCCCTGGCGATCGTGCTCGGCGCCCAGCTCATGATCATCCTCGACATGACCGTGGTGAACATCGCGCTGCCGAGCATCGCCCGCGGGCTGCACTTCTCCGAGCCCAGCCTGTCCTGGGTGCTGAACGCGTACACGCTGACCTTTGGCGGCCTGCTGCTGCTTGGCGGGCGGGCCGGCGACATCCTGGGCCGGCGGCGCGTGTTCATCGCAGGCATCGTGCTGTTCACCGCCGCATCGCTGGCCGGCGGCCTGGCTACGTCGGCACCCTGGCTGCTCGCCGCGCGCGCCGTGCAGGGCGTCGGCGGCGCGATCGCCTCGCCGGCCGTGCTCGCGCTGGTAACGGCCAGTTTCTCCGAGGGCAGGGAACGAACCCGCGCGCTCAGCATCTATACCGCCGTCGCCATGGGTGGCGGGTCGCTCGGCCTGGTGCTCGGCGGCGTGATCACCGAGTGGGTTTCCTGGCGCTGGGTGCTGTTCATCAACGTGCCGATCGGCATCCTCGTGGCCCTGACGGCGCCGCTCTTCCTGCCTGAGTCCGAGCGCCAGCCCGGCCGGTTCGACCTGGCCGGCGCGCTCACCTCGACCGTGGGGATGGCCTCCCTGGTGTACGCGTTCATCGAGGCCGCGTCGCACGGCTGGGGCAACCACATGACCATGGTGGCCTTCGCCGCCGCGGTCGTCCTGCTGGCGCTGTTCCTGGTCAACGAGACCCGGGTTGCTCAGCCGATCACCCCGTTGCGGCTGTTTGCCGACCGTGGCCGGGCCGGCTCGTATGTCACCCGGCTGCTGCTCGTGGCCGGCATGTTCGGGATGTTCTACTTCCTGACGCAGTTCGTGCAGGATGAGCTCGGGTTCAGCCCGCTGCGGGCCGGCGCCTCGTTCCTGCCCATGACCGGGGCGCTGTTCGCCGTGTCCCGGCTCTCGCCGCGCCTGATGGGCCGGTTCGGCGGCAAGCCTCTGATGGTGGCCGGGCTGATCCCCGCAGTCGTGGGCATGGCCTGGCTGTCCCGGATTTCGCCAGGATCCGACTACCTGTCCGGGGTCCTCGGTCCGATGCTGCTGCTCGGGGCCGGGATGGGGGTGGCGTTCGTGCCGCTCACGATGGCCTCGCTGGCCGGCGTGCGGCCGCAGGAGTCCGGTGCCGCATCGAGCATGGTGAACGTGACCCAACAGGTCGGCGGCTCCCTCGGGCTGGCGATCCTGGTCACGGCCTACAGTACGGCGATCCGGCATCAGACCGTCGTGCACGCCATGGCCAGCGCCTTTACCCTGGCCGCGGTCTTCGACGTGATCGCGCTCCTGATTGTCGTGGTGATCATCCGCGACCGCGCTCCGCAAGCCGACTGAGCGGTCACCAGCGGAATCCGGCCACCATCACGTGGCCGTGTGTGGCCGCTGCGGGATTGAAGTAGGACAGGACCAGCTGGGCCCGCGTGCTGAGCTCCGGGTGCCCAATGATCGCGCGGCAGAAGTTGGCGTAACCGGCCGCCGCCCGGCACGGCACCCGCCCGGACGTGACCCGCTTCCAGGGGCCAGCGGGCGACGCCGACCCGTACACGGCGAAGGCGCCGTCGATGTTGGTCTGCGCTACGAGGACGTAGCCGCGGCCGACCGCGGCGAAGCTGGCCACGCTCACCCCGGACGGGCTGGGCCCGGCGATGACCCCGGTCACCGCGGCAGCATCCGGGGTCCAGGTGCCCGCCGGGCGGCCGGCCAGCCACCGGTAGCTGAGCGGGTTGCTCCACGCTGCCGGGCTGGCCGGCACCCGCGCCTCGATGATCGTCCCGGTGCACCGGCCGGCTTTCCGGCCGGTGCACGTGGGCCCGTACAGGTACAGGTAGCGGCCGGAGAAGACCGGCGAGCCGAGCGGTGCGCCGGCGAACACCGTCACGTCGTCGCTGAGCGCGCCGGTTGCCGGATCGTACTCGGCCAATCCGAAGCCCTCGCGCACGAAGCCCCCGGTCCCGCCCAGCACGCAGTAGTTGTCGAACGTGATCAGCAGGTCGGGCGCTGACGGAACCCTGGTGACACCGCTGACCCACGACGCGGCGTAGCTGCCATCGAGCCCGCACGGCGACCCGCCCGGCATGACCAGGCCCGCCGGCTGCGCGAGGAACTGCGCGGGCGCGGCGCCAGCGCGTGTGGCGCGCCGGCCGGGATCGGCGGGCGTGGCCACCTCGGTGAGCTCGCCGGGAGCGCGGCCCGCCGATCCCGGCGAGCTCACGGCAGCGGTCGAGCCCTCGATGAACCGCTGCAGGCTCCAGCTTGACCGGCCGTCCCGGTCCGTTTTCCTGATGTAGACCGGCGTATCGCAGAACAGCCACAGGCTGCGGGCCGGATCGCTGGGCAGCGGCGAGCTGTAGCCGCAGTCGCCGGCCATGCTGACCTGCCCGGAACGCTCGAGGCTGGACAGCACTGGCGTGGGCCGCAGCGCGCCCGGCGTCTTCGGCACGGCCACCAGCAGCACGACGAAGATCGCCAGGACGATGCCGGGGCCCAGACGGCGGAGCGTCCGTGCTCGGTGCGGCGCCGTCACAGATCGGATTTTATCCATTTCGCCGCGATTGCGGTCCAGTGTCCCGCTGGAACCGCCGGGCACTCCTCGCCCGAGGGATGCCACGGACCAGGGCCGCTCCTCGCCCGACGGGTGTCACAGGCCCACACCCCTCCTCGTCTGAGAAGGGCGAGCCCGCGGGGATACCCTCGAGCCAGCTAGCGTGGCGGGATGGCTGCCGTTCCCGGCGCAGACCGTCGCCGCGAAGGAGAAGCAGCAGCTCCGAGGCGGCGCGGCCGAGCTGGCGGCAGGGGTTCCGCGGCGGGCCAAGAGCGTAACCGGGAGGGGGCAGTGACCACAGCCGACGTGTACCAGCAGCTACGGCCGCTGATATTCGCGATCGCCTACCGGATGATCGGCAGCGTCAGCGAGGCGGAGGACATCGTGCAGGAAGCTTTCCTGCGTTACCACCGCGCGTCGTCGGCAGCGGGAATCGAGTCCCCGAAGGCGTTCCTGTCCGCGGTGACCACCCGGCTGTGCATCGACTACCTGCGCTCGGCGCGCGCCCGCCGCGAGGCGTATATCGGCGAGTGGCTGCCCGAGCCCCTGCTGACCGGCGACCCGGACGGCCCGCCGGGCCCGGCGGAGCTTGCCGAGCAGGCCGACTCGCTGTCCATGGCGTTCCTGCTGGTGCTGGAGCGGCTGTCGCCGGTGGAGCGGGCCGTGTTCCTGCTGCACGACGTGTTCGGCTACGGCTACGACGAGGTCGCGGCCATCGTCGGCAAGAGCGCGGACAACTGCCGTCAGCTCGCGCTGCGGGCCAGGCGGCACGTGGCCCAAGGCAAGCCGCGCTTCGAGACCTCCCTGGTCAAGCGCGAGGAGCTAGCGGCCCGGTTCTTTGCCGCCGTCGGCGGAGGTGACATCGACGGCCTGGTCAGCCTGCTCGCCGAAGACGCCGTGGTGTACGGGGACAGCGGTGGCGCCAGGCCATCGTGGCCTCGCCCGATCGCCGGGCGCGACCACGTCTGCCGGCTCCTGGCTGGCCTGATCGACCAGATCCGCCAGGTCGGCATCGTGATCCGGCCGGCCGAGATCAACGGGCAGCCCGGGGCGATGTTCCTTGACCCGGCCGGCCGACTGGTCAACGTGTTCGTGCTGGACATCGCCGACGGGCGCATACAGACGATTCGCTCCGTCATCAATCCGCACAAGCTGCGCCACCTCGCGCCGCTCGCCAGCCTGGACGACCTCCGCCGCCAGCTGCACGGGTGATGTGATCTACCAGACATTTTTCCGGGCATGTGCGCAAGGCCTTTCGTGTTGCTAGCGAATGGCTTTCAGGAAATCAATTAGGAAAGCCCGACGAGCCGCCCTGGGTATTTGCGCGATCCTGACGCGGACGGCTGGGCAACGGCTCGGGCACGCCGTCCTGGGGATCGTGGGGCTATGGTCGCTGATCGCGGCCCTCGCCTTCTCCGGATCGCTGCTGACCTGGCTGGTGTTCGCAGACGCGATCGCGCTTGGCGTGATCGCCCTCGGTGACCTGACCGCTCACGAGGTCACAACCTAGAGCGTGGTGCACCGTCTGGTCGTCACCCCGGAAAATGCGGCCGACCGGATTGCCGCCTGACACAGTCTTAAGAATGGGCCGGCCCTCGCGGGGACCGGCCCATTCTTGTTATTGCGGCTCGAATATCGGGACGCTGAGGTCGACGTGGTCTTCCCAGGTGACGCTGACGCGCTGGTTCACTTGCAGCGTTTCCGGGTCGGCCGCTATCTCGGCGAGCATGCGGAAACCCTCGTCCAGGTCGATGAGACCGACGACGTAAGGGATGCGAGCGCGGAAAAACGGGTGGCCGTGCTGCCGGATCACGGTGAACGTGTACACGGTCCCGGCGCCGGCTGAGTCCCGCCGCTCCAGGTCGCCGCTGGTGCAGCACGTGCAGTGGCGGCGGGGGTGGAAGACCACCTGGCCGCACGCCTGGCAGACCTGGTAGGTCAGCCGGTGCTCGGCGGTCGCCGCCCAGAACGGCGCCGTGTCCGGCTCGGGGAACAACGGCAGCGGGCGCTCGGGCTGCTCTGGCATCGCTGCTTACTCCGTTCCGAGGACGATCGTGGCGGCCGCGTGCCTGGTGCCGAGCATCCCGCCGTTGCCGTGCGCGACGGCCAGGCGGGCGCCGGGCACCTGAGACGTTGACTCGCCGCGCAACTGGCGGGTGGCCTCGATCAGCAGGAAGATCCCGCGCATGCCCGGGTGGTTGGACGACAGGCCCCCGCCGTCGGTGTTGAGCGCGGGCGCGCCGGGCCGGTCGAACCCCAGCCGCCCGCCGGCGACGAACGCCCCGCCCTCGCCCTTCTTCGCGAAGCCGAGATCCTCGAGGATGGCCAGCACGGTGATCGTGAACGAGTCGTAGATCATCGCGATGTCGATTTCCTCGGGACGGATGCCCGCCTGGCCGAACGCCTCGGGCCCGGACCGGGCCGCCGCCGTGGTGGTGAGGTCGGCGCCGCTGGCCGGGTAGCCGACGGCCTCGCCGGTGCCGAGAATCCAGGCAGGCCGGGTGCGCAGGCCGGCCGCGACGGCCCGGGACACGATCACGACTGCGCCGCCGCCGTCTGAGACGATGCAGCACTCGAGCAGGTGCAGCGGGTCGGCGATCAGCCGCGAGCCGAGCACATCGTCGACGGTGATCTCACGAACGTTCCTGATGCCGATGTCGGCCAGCCCGGCCACCGCCTGCGGGTTGCGCATGGCGTGCCTGCGGGTGGTGACCGAGATCTCGGCAAGCTGCTCGGGCGTGGTTCCGTACAGCACCATGTGGCGTCTGGCCACCATCGCGTAGTTGCCGATGAGGGTCAGCCCGTAGGGCCGTTCCATGTTCGCGGCGGGCTGTGCCTCGGAGCCGAAGCGGGCGCCGGTGCCGATCGCGCGGGACTCGCTGTGCGCATTGGAGCCATAGGTGAGCAGGGCGACGTTCGCCTTGCCCGCCGCGATGTCCCTGGCCGCGTGCGCGGCCTGGAACTCGTACGAGCTCCCGCCGACCGCCGTGGTGTCCACGACCCTCGGGGTGATGCCGAGGTACTCGGCGATCGTGAGGCCCTGCATCCGGCCGGCCTCGCTGGCGTCGTAGATGGCATCCACGTCCGCCCAGGATAGGCCCGCGTCCTCCAGCGCTCGCGCCGCGCACTCGGCCTTGATCTGCAGCGGGCTCATGCCCCCGGCGACGCGCTTTTCGAACTCGTGGATGCCGGCGATCGCCGCGGCCGGTTCTGCCATCACGCCTCGTCTCTTGGCGGCAGGAACTCGATCCGGCCACGGTCGATGACCACGGCCCCGTCCTCGGCCGCGGTCTGGAATCGGGCGGTGCTGCCCCCGTCCTCAGGCAGCCAGACGGACACTACCAGCGTGTCGCCGGGCAGCACCGGCCGCGTGAACCGCCCGGACATCGACCGGAACCTAGCTGGGTCCGAACCGCACAGCGTGTGCAGCAGGGCCCGCCCGGTGACCCCGTAGGTGCACAGGCCGTGCAGGATCGGCCGGCTGAAGCCGCCCCTGGCCGCGAACGCCGGGTCCGCGTGCAGCGGGTTCCGGTCACCGGACAGGCGGTACAGCAGCGCCTGCTCCGGCCTGGTCGGCTGGAGCATCCGATGGTCGGGCTCGCCGGTCGGCCGCCGCCAGCCGTTGGTCGGCCCGCGGTCGCCGCCGAAACCGCCCTCGCCCCTGATGAAAACGCCGCTTCGCGACGTCACCAGCTTGGCGCCGGTTGCCGCGTCGGTGGCCACGCTCTCGCTGGCCACGAGGGCGCCAGAGATCTTGTCGTAGATGCCGGTCACCGTGGAGACGATGTTCGCGGTGCCCGCGACCGGCAGCGGCTGGTGCAGCTCAACCGCCTGCTCGGCGTGCACCAGCATCGCCCGGTCGAAGCTGCCGAGCTTGCGTGCGGACTGTGGCTGCGCCACCAGAATCCCGAAGGTCGGCAGCACCTGCTGCCGGACGCCTTCGCTGTTCTCGGTTGTGAACTCCAGTTCCTGGAGCGGGTCTCCGAGGCCGGCCCCAACCCCGACCGCGTACAGCAGCGCGTCGGTCGATGTCCACGAGCGTTGCTGTGGCTCGGTTGGCACGCCAACGAGGCTGTGGTCGAGAGCCATCCTGACCTCCGTGTCGCGGAACCCTGGTGCCGCTTTCCGCCGGTACTAGAATTTCGTTCCAAAAATAGTGTTCGGAGGTAGCTGCGCCATGTCAACCTGGCCTGGAAGGTGGCGAGCAGCAGCGACCGGGCCGAGGGAGTGATCGACGTGGGAGTCCTGGACGGAAAGATCGCCATCGTGACGGGCGCGAGCCGCGGCATCGGCGCGGCCATCGCCGAGCGGTTCGGCGCCGAGGGCGCCGCCGTCGCCGTCGCCGCCAGGACCGCAGAGCCCGGGCAGTCACGGTTTGACGGAACGATCACCAGCACCGCCGAGGCGATCCGCGACGCCGGCGGAACGGCGGTCGCCATAGCCGCCGACCTGTCCAAGCCGGAAGACAGGCGCCACCTGGTCGAGGAGACGGCCCGCCAGCTTGGTCCGGTGGACATCCTGGTAAACAACGCCGCAGTGACCTTCTTCACCCCGGTCGCCGACTTCAGCCCCAAGCGTTACGCGCTGATGTTCGCGGTCCAGGTTGAAGCGCCGTTCGAGCTCGCCAAGCTGGTGCTGCCCGGTATGCGGGAGCGCGGCCGCGGCTGGATCCTGAACATCTCCTCGATCGCCGCGCGCCACCCGTCGCTGCCACCCGGAAGGTTCGCGACCGGATCGACCGTCTACGGCATGTGCAAGGCTGCGATTGAGCGATTCTCGACCGGCCTGGCAGCAGAACTGTACGAAGGCAACATCGCGGTCAACGCGCTGTCGCCGACCCTAGTCGTGCCCACGCCAGGAACGATCTTCCACCACCTGACCACCGAGGACGACCCGAACGCCGAGCCGCCCGCGGTGATGGCCGAGGCGGCGCTGATGCTCTGCCACGCCGACCCGAAGACGCGCACCGGCCGGATCGCCTACTCCCAGGAGCTGCTGACCGAGCTCGGCGTGGCGATACCAGCGGCACGGTAAACGTTCAAGGCTGGTATCGGAATTAACTGCCCGAATCGCTATATAAACCCCTGAGCACCAGGCGCATCGGGTAGAGCAGCCGCCGTGGCGGGGATAACGACCGGCAATGTTCCCGGTAATCGCGGTCGGCGGCGCGCTGGGCGCCTCGGCGACGGATGGCATCACGGCGGTGCTTGACGAGCGCAGCACCAAGCAGGTGGCGGTGCACCGCAGCGCGCTGGCGGTGGGGCTCATCTTCGCGCTGCTGCGCCGGCCGCTGTGGCTGCTGGCGATCAGCCTGAACATAGTCGGCGTCTTCTTTCAGGTGCTGGCGCTGCGCTTTGGCCCGCTCGCGCTCGTCCAGCCGATCCTGGTCTGCGACCTGATCTTCGCCGTGTACTTCGGTGCCCTGTTCCGGCACAGCAAGCCGGACCGGGTGATGCTGATCGGGGTGGCGTGCTGCGCGGGCGGGCTCGGCTGGTTCCTCGCGGTCGCCCGGCCACACGGCGGGACCACGACCGTCTCGGTGGCCGAGGCGATTCCGCTGGGCATCGCGATTGCCGCGCTGCTGGCGGCGTGCCTCACGGTGGCCAGGTTCGGGCACCGCATGACCCGGCCGCTCATGCTCGGCCTCGCCTGCGGGGTCTGCTACGGCGTGACGGCCTTCCTGATCAAGCTGCTAACCGGCGGCGGCCACGGCGGCTTCGTCGGCCTGCTGGAGCGATGGCCGCTGTGGGCGGTGGTCATCATTGGCCCGCTCGGCTTCCTGCTCAATCAGAGCGCCTACCAGTCGGGCGTGCTGGTGTCGCCGGTGCTCTCGGTCATCACGGCCGCCGACCCGCTGATCTCGATCACGCTCGCGCATGTCGTGCTGCACGAGCAGCTGTCCGGCGGGCCGGTGAACGTCACGATGGAGGTGCTCGCGTTCGCCGTGATGATCGTGGGGATCGTCACGCTCGCGCACCGGGCGCCGGTGGTCGCCCCGAAGCAAGGAGCGACCGTGCCGGCCCCGGTGCAAGCCGAGCGTTAAAGACCGATCCGCTGCGCCAGGCTCTCGCGGTGGTAGCTGGCGTCGCCCAGGAAGAGCTCGCTCGACTTGGCCCGCTTGAAGTAGAGGTGGGCGTCGTGTTCCCAGGTGAAACCGATGCCGCCGTGGATCTGGATATTTTCGGCGGCGGCGTGGAAGTACACGTCCGAGGCGTATGCCTTGGTCAGCGCCGCAACGACCGGGATCTCGGCAGAGTCCTCGGCCACCGCGGCCGCCGCGTAGCGGACCGCCGAGCGCAGCGAGGAAACCTCGAGCAGCAGGTCGGCGCAGCGGTGCTTGATCGCCTGGAAGCTGCCGATCGGCCGGCCGAACTGATGCCTGGTCTTCGCGTAACCGACGGCCATGTCCAAGGCTCGCTGCGCGCCGCCGAGCTGCTCGGCCGCCAGCGCGATCGCGGCGACGTCCAGGGTCCTGGCCAGCACCGCGCCCGCCTCCCCGGGAGCGCCGATCAGCCGCGCGGCCGGCACCGAGCGGAAGTCGAGCCGGGCCAGCTTCCTGGTCTGGTCCAGCGTGGGCAGCACCCGGCGGTTCAGTCCGGGGGCGTCGGCCTGAACGCCGAACAGCGACAGCCCCGAGCCGGTAGCGGCCACCACCAGGATCAGGTCTGCGGTGTGCCCGTCCAGTACGAAGCTCTTGTGCCCGTCCAGGATCCAGCCGCCGGGGCCTGCGGGCGACGCGGTGAGCCGCACCGCCGCGGGATCCCACGATCCGCCGTCCTCGGTGACCGCAAGCGTGGCCACCGCCTGGCCGGAGGCGATTGCAGGCAGCAGCTCGCTGCGGGCGGCCTCATCCGAAGCGGACAGCAGCGCCGTGGCCGCGACCACGGCGCTGGCCAGGTACGGCCCGCCGTACAGCGCGGCACCGAGCTCCTCCAGGACGATGGCCTGCTCGGTGAAGGAGAACCCGGCGCCTCCGTACTCCTCGGGGATGGCGATCCCCTGCAGGCCGAGCTGGGTCCCGGCCTGCCGCCAGACCGCCCGGTCCATCCCGTCCGGCGTCTCCATCAGCTCGCGGACCCGGGACAGCGGCGCCCGGTCGGCCAGGAACCGGCGCACGGCATCGCCGAGTTCCTGCTGCTCAGTGGCTATGGCCAGCTTCATGATCGCGGCTCCGATCTGGTTCTTTTCGGCTCGCCCCAGCCCGACGCCGCCCGCCCGGGCCGGCCCGAGGTTACGACGAGCACGTCAAGCGCCTCGATCCGGTTTCCGTCCGCCCACAGGGGGTTGACTTCGAGCGCGCGCAGCAACCCGTCGAGACGGACCGCGGTGTCCCCGACCAGGCAGATGACCTCGGCCAGCGCGTCGAGGTCCACCGGCCGCCCGCCGCGCCCGCCGGTCAGCAGCGCGCTGCCGCGCAGTTCGGCGAGCATCCGCTTCACCTCGCGCGGGTCCACCGGCAGCATCCGCAGGCTGGTGTCGCGCAGCACCTCGACCCACACGCCGCCGAGCCCGACCGCGAGCACCGGGCCGAACGTCGGGTCGGCGGTCACCCCGGCGATGAGCTCCACTCCGCCGGTGCGCATGGGGCTGACCAGGACGCCGTCGATCCTGGCGCCGGGAACCGCCTCGCCAGCGGTGCGCACCCGCGCGTAGGCGGCGCGGATCTCTTCCTCGGTGCCGGGCCCGACCGCCACCCCGCCGATGTCGGACTTGTGGGCGATCTGCGCCGAGCAAACCTTCAGCACGACCGGCAGGCCGAGACGCCGGGCCGCGGCCACCGCGTCATCGGCGGAGTTCACCAGCTCGCCGGGCACCACGGGCACGCCGGCGCTGGCCAGCAGGTCCCGCGCCGCGGCCTCGGACCAGGGCTCGCCGGGATCGGCTGCGCCAACCCCGGACCCGGCGCTGCGAACAAGCCTGGCATCCCCGGCATCGCCGGCACCGCCGCCGGCCTCCCCAGCGCCCGAGGCATCTCTGGCACCTCCGGCAAGTCCGGCATTCCGTTGTGCGTTGCCGGCCTCGGCATCGGGGTCCGCCCGGTTCTCCAGCCAGCGCAGCGCATGACCGAGCGCGGTCATGCCCAGGTCGATGCCGGGCAGCACGTGGATGCCGTTCGCGTCCAGCAGCTCCCGCCCGTACCGGCTGAGGTTCACGCACGTATGGCCAACCGGGATGACCGGAACCGGGGCAGAGGCGATCCGCTCGCCGAGCCACCGGGCGCGCTCGGCGAGCATCCCGGCGAGCACCTCGTCGTCGGGCCGGGCGTCCGGCAGGGTCAGCCCGGTAAACAGGACGAAGTCAATGCCCGGGTCGGCGACGACGGCGTCGAGCACGTGGTCGACCGCGGTGAGCGCCGCGGTCCGCCGGTTGGCCAGAAAGTATCCGGTCACGTCGATCGGGTTGCGCACCGCGGCGAACGGTGGCACGTGCGGCGTGATCGCCGCCTCGGTCTCGGGCGCGAACGGCGGAATCTCGATCGCCTCGGCCGTGGCGCGGTCGGCGATGAGGTCGCACGCGCCTCCCGACGTGGTGACCACCCCCATGCGCCGGCCAGCGGGGCGCCGGCCGTAGCCGAGCAGCGCCCCGGTGCACAGCAGCTCCTCGAGGCTGTTCACACGGATGACGTTGAGCTGGCGCAGCACCGCGCCGACCACGGCGTCGTCGCCCGCGACCGCGCCGGTGTGCGCGAGCGCGGCCTGCCGGCCCGCCTGGCTCGCGCCCACCTTGAGCACGACGACCGGCTTGCCCGCGCGGCCAGCGCGTTCGGCCGCCGCAGCGAACCTCACCGGGTCGCTGATCTGCTCCAGGAACAGGCAGATCACCCGGGTCGCCTCGTCCTCGACCAGGTACTCCAGCACGTCCGTGGTGGCGATCATCGCCTCGTTGCCCATGGTGGCGAGCGTGCTCACGCCGATCGCGTGAGCGTGGGCGAAGGCGAGGACGACACCGCCCAGCGCGCCGCTCTGCAGCGCTATCCCCACCGGTCCGGCCGGCAGCGACGGCGGAACGGTCAGCGCGAACGGGGCGGCCCGGGCGTGCGCGTTCACGAAACCGAGGCAGTTCGGCCCGAGTAGCGTGATCCCGTGCCCGGCGGCGCGTGCGATCAGCCGGTCCTCCTGTGCCCGCCCCTGGTCGCCGACCTCCCGGTACCCGGACGCAAGCACGATCACGTTGCGCACGCCCGCCGCTGCCGCGTCGTCGAGCACGCCCTCCACCGCGCTCGCGGGCGCCATGATGAACGCGAGGTCGACCGGCTCGGCCAGGTCCCGCAGGCTCGGCACGGCCGGCTGGCCCCAGACGGTGCTGTGCACCGGATGGACCGGGATCAGCGGGCCACCGAACCCGGCCGCCTTGCTGCCCGCAGCGACGAAGCGGGCCCACCCCGACGTGTCCGAGGCGCCGACCGCCGCGATGCTGCGCGGCGCGAAGAACTCCCGGAGCCGACCGGGCGCGACGAGCGGGGAATACGGCATTCCGGATCAGCCCGCGACCTTCGGCTCCTTCGGCAGCCCGAGGCCACGTTCGCCGATGATGTTGCGCTGGATCTCGCTGGTCCCGGAGTAGATGGTCCCGGCCCGGCTGGACAGGAACACATTCTGCCACGCGGTCGTCGGATAGCCGTCGCCCTCGGGCCGCAGCAGCGCATCAGCGCCCACGATCGAGATCGCGAGCTCGCCGAGCCGCTTGTGGTATTCGCTCCAGAACAGCTTGGCTACCGAGGCCTCCGGGCCGGGCGGACGGCCCTGCGCGACATCGGCCAGCGTGCACAGCCCGGCAAACCGCATGAGCTGCACGCTGGTGTAGGCCGCCGCGAGCTGCTGGCGTACCACTGGGTCGGTGGTCTTTCCGTACTTGCGGGCGGTGTCGACAAGCTCCCAGAACTCGCGCTCGTACCCTAGGTGCGCGGTCGTGGCCTGCCCGCCGCGCTCGTGACCCAGCGTGGTCATCGCCACCCGCCAGCCGTTGTTCAGCCCGCCGATCACGTTGAACAGCGGCGCCCGGACGCCGTCGAGGAAGTCCTCGCAGAACTCCGACGCCCCGGACATCTGCCGGATCGGCCGGTACTCAACGCCCGGGCCGGTGAACGGGATCAGCACGTACGAGAGCCCGGCGTGCTTCTCCGCGGCCACGTCGGTGCGGCACAGCAGGAACATCATGGTCGCCCGGGACGCCCCCGAGGTCCAGACCTTCTGCCCGGTGATGACGATCTCGTCGCCGTCGATGACGCCACGGGTCTGCACCGACGCCAGGTCGCTCCCGTGGCCAGGCTCGGAGAAGCCCTGGCAGTACACGTCGGTGCCGGAGATGATCCGCGGCAGGAACCGGCCACGCTGGTCGGGCGTCCCATGCACGATCACCGAGGGGCCGACCAGCGACTCGCCCATGCCGCGGTGCACCCGCGGCAGGCCGGCCCGGTGGAACTCCTCGTTCAGCACCGCGAGCCGCACCGCGTCCATGTCCTGGCCGCCGTATTCCTCCGGCCACTGCGGGCAGATCAGCCGCGCCGCGGCCAGCTTGCGCTCCCACTCCGCGTAGGCGGGGTGCGCCGCGGCCATGGCGAGCTGCTCGCGCCGGTACCCGCCCGCGGTGACCGCTATGTTCCAGTCGGCCAGCTCGGCGAGCCCGTCGGGCGCCTCTGCCGCGATCCAGTCCCGCAGTTCGGCGCGGAACCGCGCGATCTCCGGGCCGAGGTCAAGATCCATCGTCGGCCTCCCCGGGGCACAAATCCTAGAACGCGATTCCAGGTTCGATGAGATCCCGGTCTGGCCGGCAATGTCAACCCTTAAGACCGCCCGTAACGCTAGGCCCCCGCCACCCGCGCTCCGCCAGGCTCGCCTGGCTTCGAGGGACCGCCGGCCATCAGCCGCCTGGCGTACTCGATCACCGCATCAGTGATCTTGTCGGCCTGGCGGCGGTTACCCGATGTGGCTACCTCGCGGGCGCCCTCGCCGATCAGCGACGTGAGAACCGACGCGTACAGCCGGTCCAGCGAGGTGTCGGGCAGGTGCAGCAGGGCGTCGTTCTGGCCGACCCATTCGTGGCTGCGCTGCCGCTGCATCACCTCGAACCCGGGCGGGCCGTCCCCGGACAGGAACAGCAAGGCAAGGTCGCGGCGCTCCCAGCTGCCCTGCAGGAAGGCGCGGGCCCCGGCGGCGAACAGCTCCCCCGGGTCGGTGACGCCTGCCTTCCTCGCGTCGGCGACCGCCTTGCTCGCGGCCTGCTCGTGTGCCAGCTGGTGCTCCTGCCACAGGGCGATGAACAGCTCGCTCTTGCCGCCGAAGTGGTGGTAGAGGCTGCCGACGCTGGAACCGGCCCGCTCGACGACGTCGGCGATGCTGGCGTCGGCGAATCCGCGAGAGGTGAACACCTCCCGGGCGGCGTCGAGGAGCGCGCGCTGCGTGTGCGCGGTGCGCCCCCACTGCCATCCCCCGCTGGCGGACCGGGCCGGCCGGGCCGACCCCGCCGAGCGGCCCGGGCCCGCTGGCCCACCGGGACCGGCCACGTCACCCGTTCCAGCCGGGCCACCCGACCCAGCCACCTCACCCGACCCAGCCCGCGACTGATTCTCCATGCCTCACCGATCCGTTGCGCCCCCCGGGCTTGCCGTTCCATGATCCCATCGGACGCCGATGGTGGGCCGCGGTGCCCTTGACAGCCCGGCTTCGCCGCCCGGAAGCTAATTTCAGAAGGCAATTCTAGGAAATCGAAGCTCCTGCCGAGAGGACTGGTGAGCCGCCATGGGCCGACTCGATGGCCGGGTCGCGATCGTGACCGGCGCGGGACGCGGAATCGGCAGGTCGGTCGCGTTGCTGCTCGCCGCGGAGGGCGCCTCCGTGGTCGTCAACGACATCGGCGCCGCCCTGGACGGATCGGGCTCCGACGCAGGCCCGGCCCAGCAGGTCGCGGCGGAGATCGCCGAGGCGGGCGGCAAGGCGGTCGCGAGCCTTGCCGACGTGTCCGATCACGGCGCCGCCGAGGGCCTGATCGCCAGCGCGGTCGAGCAGTTCGGCCGGCTCGACGTGCTCGTCAACGTCGCGGGCATCCTGCGCGACCGGATGGTCTTCACCATGTCCGAGCAGGAGTGGGACGACGTGATCCGGGTCCACCTCAAGGGCACGTTCAATACCACAAAGTTCGCGGCGGCTCACTGGCGCTCGGTGCGCGACGAGTCCGCGCAGAACCGCATCATCAACTTCACTTCGGTGTCCGGACTGCACGGCGCGCCCGGGCAGCCGAACTACGCGGCCGCCAAGATGGGAATCGTCGGCCTCACTTACTCCTGCGCCAACGCACTGGGCCGGTACGGGGTTACCGCCAACGCCATCTCGCCGGGTGCGGCCACCCGGATGACGGAATCGGTGCCGGCCGAGCGCCGTCGCGCGGTAACCGCAACCGACGCCGAGCGCTCTCCCGACAACATCGCGCCGGTCGTCGCCTACCTCGCCAGCGAGCAGTCCGGCTGGATAAACGGGCAGATCGTCAGCTCCAGAGGCTACGAGGTAGCGCTCTACAACATCCCCCAGCCGGTCATCACGATCGTCGGCACCGGGCCGTGGGACGTCGACGCGCTCGCCGGTCAGATGGAGCGCTCGTTTGGGGCCGCGCTCGGCAAAGACGCTACTCACCGGTAGACCGTGGCCCGCATTGGCCCTAACATGCCTGGGTTGTAGCGATACAGCAGGCTTGATCCGCCTGACGGCGGTGCGCTGGAGGCTCCTATGCGCAGGGTGAGCGGGTTCATCCTCACGCTCCTCGGCGCGTTTTTGCTCGTGGTCGCGGTGCTGCTGCGGGTCTGGGTCGCGCCGTCGGTGATCGAGTTTCCGCTGGACGAGTACCAGATCGTCCAGCTGGCAGGAACCGGGTCGTACTTCAGCCCGGCCAAGGAAAAGGAGCTGGTCGGCGTCTCCGTGCTGGTCACGGAGACGACCAAGGGCGCGGACGTGGCAGGTAGCGGCGGCGCGGCCGTCTGGGACGGCTTCGTCGCCGTCCAGGACACCACCAACCGGGCAGCGATTGCATATGTCGCGTTCCGTGAGGCCCTCAACCGCAGAACCGGCGAACTTGTCGACTGCTGCGGCGCGTACGTCACCAACCCGGTGAACGGCAAGCCCAAATACTCGGTGCGCATGACCGGGATCGGGTTCGTCTGGCCGTTCGGCGCGCAGCGGCAGACATACCTGGTCTTCGACATCGGCGCCGGCCGGACGGAGCCTGCTCGCTACGCCGGCAGCGCGAGGATCGGCGGGATCCTCACCTACCGCTACGTGGAGAAGGTGACGCCGACCAGGTTCGGCACCGAACCCAAGAACTCGTTCGGGCAGTCGCCGGGCGAGTACTACAGCGCGACCAACACGTACTTCGTGGACCCGGAGACCGGGATGCCACTCAAGATCACCGAAGACCAGGAGGTGACCCTGGCCTCGGGCGGGGTCACCCAGTTGGTCAGCCCCGACCTTTCGCTCACGGAGACCGCGCGCAGCGTCCGGGCGGCCGTCAGCAGCGACGACGGCGTCCGAGGGGAGATCGCCCTCTACGAAAGCACCTTGCCGCTGATCGGGCTGACGCTCGGGCTCGTGTTCCTGGCCATCGGCATCCTCCTGGTCCAGTTCGGCGGCGAGGCGCCGAAGTCCGAGTTCGCGTGGGTGTGGCGCCGTGAGCTCAACCACTACCCGTCGAACGGGAGACGCGTCCTGTACCTGACCGTCACCGTGCTCGCGACGATCACGCTGTACTACGAGCTCTACGTCGGCGGATCGGTGTCCACGCTGCTGCTGGTCAACCTGCACATGAGCTTCACGTTCTTTGTGGTGATCCTGGCGTTCGGGAACCTGATCGGCGCGTTCGGCTCGCTGTTCGCCGGGCTCGCCGACCGGCTCGGCCGCGCCAACCTGCTGGTCTTCGGGCTGCTCATCAGCGGCGTCATGGTCGCGTACGTGCTGCCAACGGCGACGAACGCATGGGTCTTCGCCGTCGAGTTCTTCATCGTCAACGTCATCGAGGGCATCACACTGGTGGCCACGCCGGCGCTGATCCGCGACTACTCTCCCCAGGTCGGCCGCGCTACGGCGATGGGTTTCTGGACCGCCGGGCCGGTGCTCGGCAGCCTGATCGTCACGGCGGTGGCCACGAACACCATCCCGGCCTTCGTCCCCGATTCGCGGTTCTGGACCCACGAGTACCGCATCTGCGGGATCGTCGGCCTGGTCGTGTTCCTGATCACGCTGGCCGGGCTGCGGGAGCTCTCCCCGCGGCTGCGCGACCAGCTGATGGTGACCATGCGCGACCGCGAGCTGATCGAGGCCAGGGCCAAGGGGCTCGACGTCGATTCGATGCTGCAGCATCCGTTCCGCCAGCTGCTCAAGCCCGACATCATCATCGCCGCGATCGGCGTGTCAGCGCTGCTGCTCGTCTACTACACGTCGGTCGGCTTCGGCCTGATCTACCTGTCCACCGTGTTCGAGTTCTCGACGAAGAACGCCAACGGGCTGCTGAACTGGAACTGGGGCTTCAACGTCATCGCGGTGATCCTGATCGGCATGATCGCCGACCTGGTCCGGGTGCGGAAACCCTTCATGGTGATCGGCGGAGTCGGCACGGCGCTGATGACCGTTGTGTACCTGGAACAGGCCGGCCACCACCCCGGCTACTACACGCTCGCGGTGATCCTGGCGCTGCTCTCACTGTTCCTCGGCATCGCCTACCCCCCGTGGATGGCCTGTTTCACCGAGACCGTGGAGGCGAGGAACCCGGCTCTGATCGCCACCGGGCTGGCGATCTGGGGCTGGATCATCAGAGCGCTGATCTTCGCCGCGTTCCTCGTGATCCCGTTCGTCATCACCTCGGTCACGCCGCTCGTCAACTACGGGACCACGGCGCAGTCGTACGCGGCCACCTACAAGCGCGAGATCGCATTCGCCCAATCGCATCCCGCCGTCGTGGCCACCGTGACGAAGTACAAGACCCAGCTCGTCAACGCGCAGACGTTCGCACCCGAGCTCGCGGTGATCCAGGCCCACCAGGCGCTCTTCACCAAGCTGATCGCCTACCCCAGCCCATCCGCGATCCCGCCCAAGCTCGTCGGCCAGGCCATCGCGGCCGCCGGGGGCGGCGCCAAGGGCCTTGGCGTGCTTACCACGATCGACAGCAACGAGACGGCCATCAAGGGCGTCATCTCCGTCGCACCGGCGCTCGAGAAGCTGAAGCCCTACTCGGCGCAGATCACCGCGCTGTCCAAGGTCCCGCCCCAGGTGTTCCCGTACCTAAAGGCCCACGGCTCCACGGTTCAGAAGGCGGCGGCGCAGGCGCCTGGCCAGTGGAAGGACTGGTACTGGCTGTGCTTCGGTGGCGCCGTGTTCTTCCTGCTGACGATCCCGCTGCTGCGCGGCCGCTGGAGCCCGGTCGCCGCCCGCCGTGACGAGGAAGAACATGAGGCCATAACCCGGGCCGAGCTGGCCGAACTGGAAGCTGCCCCGAGCCACACCTCGCCCTGACCCGGAGTGCCACTACATGGTGGCAGCCGGCCGAAGCGGAACCCGATGCCGAACCGGCGCAGCATGGACCGCATCCACAGGACGGAAACGCCGATTCCCGCGACGATGAGCAGGATCGTGGTGGCCGCCCAGACCGGCACGTAGATGCCGAGCGGGATGGTGGCCAGCAGGATGCCCAGGCTGACGGCCAGCAGGCCGAACACACCCGCCCACAACACAGTCGCGCGCCGGAAGAAGTCGTCCATCCGCGGCTGATGTACGGCCGGGCATCGCAGCCCGATCACCTGGGCGGCCAGCCGGGCGCAGATCGGGCTGTCTCCGCGCGCCGTCCGGGCGAACAGCAGGCACAGGCCGAGGTCCGCGAGCGGGAAGTGCACCAGGAAGATCAGCAGGTTACCGGTGGCAATCGCGATCACGGTCTGCACGGTCAGCACGATCAGCGAGATCGTCACTAGCACGGGAACGGCCCCGGTCAGTAGCCGCCGGGTGCCAGCGGTCAGCCAGATGGCGGCGAGCATCGCCCACAGGCCGGCATTCCGGCCGGCGAGCCACGCCGCGAGGATGTAGGCACCGGTCGGGAGCCCGAAGGATTCGGCCAGGTTCACGCCGGCAGTGCGCATCAGCCGGGCCGGCCGGGGCAATTCCAGGCACTCCGGCCCGGCTGGTGCCGTGACAGCCAGGCCTGCGGCGGGCTCGGACATGTCACTCCTCGCCGTCCTGCGCAGGCACCGGGCGTCAGCCGACCGGTCGCCGGATCTTGGCGGCGAACAGGTCCCGGATGCTAACGACGCCGCAGACCGTGCGGCCGTCAAGGACCGGAAGATGGCGGAAGCCGTTCAGCAGCATGATTTGCGCGGCCTCCTCGGCGGGCATGTCCAGGCTCGCCGCCTGCGGATCCGGGGACATCCAGGCGGATACCGCCGAAACCGACAGGTCCTCGCCCGAGGCGGCCGCGCGCAGCACGTCCCGCTCGGTGAGGATGCCCGCCAGGAACGAGCCCTGCAGGACGATCACCGACCCGACCCGGGCCCGGACCATGCTGGCCGCCGCCTCGCTCACCGTGGTATGCGGCGCGACGGTCACCACGCCGGTGTGCATCAGGTCCCTGAGCTTCGCCATGGCGCTATCCCTGACCCGACATCAGCCGCTGTCCCCGACCTCATCGAGTTCGGGGTCCATGTGCGGGGCGGATGGCCCGGACAGTTCCTCGGAGAGCAGGCGCCACAGCGATCCGGCCCAGGCCGACACCTCCGGCCACCTCTTCCAGAACACCTGCAGCGTCGTCTCGTCGAACTGCGCGTGGGCCTGATCTGGGGTGAGGCAGCGAGCGACCTCGTCGAGATCGTGCACCAAGTCAAGCAACCGGTCGCCGATGTCGTCCATAGGATCACCTCCCAGCGAGCGTAGGCCCGTCCCACGCTCCCGTGAAGACCCCAAAGTGACCGTTGCCCGATCCACCGTTGCCTCAAGCCACCCCGCCGCCGTTGCCTCAAGCAACTCACCGCCCGTTGCCTCAAGCCACCCCCGCCCCTCCGTTGCCTCAAGCCACCCCGCCGATCCCCCGATGCTCATAGAGTTGTGACCCATGGCAGGACGGCCGTTGCGCGAGATCGTCGATCCGGGCTGGGCTGACGCCCTGGAGCCGGTGGCCGACCGCATCGAGGCCATGGGCGATTTCCTGCGGTCGGAAGTCGCAGCAGGCCGCCGGTACCTGCCCGCGGGCGATCTGGTCCTGCGGGCCTTCCAGCAGCCGTTCGCCGACGTGCGGGTGCTGATCGTGGGACAGGATCCGTATCCGACGCCGGGACATCCGGTCGGCCTCAGCTTCTCGGTGGCACCCGAGGTTCGGCGGCTGCCGGCCAGCCTGGTCAACACCTTCCGCGAGTACCGCGACGACCTCGGCTACCCGGCGCCCGCCACGGGTGACCTCAGCCCGTGGAGCGAGCGCGGCATCATGCTGCTGAACCGAGTGCTGACCGTGCAGCCCGGGCGGCCAGCCTCGCACCGCGGCAAAGGCTGGGAAGAAGTCACCGAGCAGGCCATTCGGGCGCTCGCCGGCCGGGGCACCCCGCTCGTGGCGATCTTGTGGGGCCGCGACGCCCGCAACCTGGCCCCGATGATGCCCGGTGTGCCGAGCGTGGAATCGGCCCACCCGAGCCCGAACTCGGCCGACCGCGGCTTCTTCGGCTCGCGGCCGTTTAGCCGTGCCAACCGTCTGCTCAAGGAGCAGGGCGCCGAGCCCGTCGACTGGAAGCTGCCGTGACGCATACAAATTTGCGTATCCAAAAGGCCGACGCCACGGCAAGTCTCAGCAGTTACAGACGTCTCACCTGGTAAATTCCAAGGCTCGTCTGTTTCTCTGGCCTCACGAACTACCCCACTCGGCGGCCGCGCTACCTGCGGAGCCCAGACGGCTCGCCCGACCCTGCAAGGAGGATTCATGATCGGCGGCGGCCCGGCGGCCATTGACCATGATGGGACAGCCGCCGACGTGGCAGCCGCGGCGGAGGCATTCGCCAACGCCGCCTTCCGGCCAGATGACCTGATTCAGCTGAGCTGCCAGGTCTCCTCGGACGGGCTGGTCACCGTGGCCATCCGCGGTGACCTTGACGTAGCCACGGTAGACCGCGCGGTCCGTTACGTCACCGACGTCATCGACTCATGCGACGGCACGGTCAGCGCGGACCTCAGCGAGCTGGCCTTCTGCGACGCGTGCGGCCTCGGCGCCCTGATCAGGGTCAACACATACGCCGGGCAGGTGGGCCGCAAGCTGGAGCTGACCAGCCCGTCCCGGGCCGTCACCAAGATCATGCGACTCACCGGTGTTGATGATTGGCTGCTCCAGCCGACGCTCGCGGTGGCAGAGACCTCGGCCGGTCGCTAACCCGCCTTGTGCGTTACCCAGAGCATCTCGATTGGCCAGTGGTGGGCCCAGTCGGGCGGCTCCATGACTCCGTAACCGTTGCGCTGATCCGGACCGGGGCGCGGTTCGATGAGATCGTCGATGATCAAGCCTGCCCGCCGCAGCGTGCGAACCCAGTCGCCGTAGGTCAGGTAATAGGCGGTGGCGCCGTCGCCTTCGTCGAGGGGCCCGAGCGTGAAGTAATCGTGGTGCAGCCGCGTCGTCACCGCTGCGGACTCGTCGTCATAGCAAACCGTGGCCCACGGGCTCATGACGGTGAACACCAGTCGGCCGCCTCGCCGCAGCACGCGGGCGGCCTCGGGCACGGCGATGTCCGGCGGTGCCCAGAGGAGCGCACCCTCGTCACAGAACACCAGGTCGAAGCTGTCGGCGGCGAACGGCAACTGCTCCGCCGCGCCCTGAACCAGGCCGTAGCGCGCGGGTCCCATCGCGGCGCGCGCCGCGGAGAGCTGACCTTCGGAGAGGTCGAAGCCGACCACATGCGTCGCCTCCTCAGCCAGGCTCCGGGACCATTGCCCAGCCCCGCAGCCCAGCTCGAGAACGCGCTGGCCCGTGACGTCACCAAGCGCGCCCAGCTGCGCATCGGGGATCGAGTAGCACCCCCACAGCCGTGGCGCCGCTCCGATCCGTGGGTCATGCTCCCGTTGGTACTCAACGCTGATCTTGTTCCAGAGGCGCCGGTTGGCTTCGATGCTGGTCACCAGACGACCCAACATGGGCGAACCGCCCCCGTCAAGGATTTTTGTGGGCCGGCGACAGGCTCACCCGGACCTCGGCTGAGTCGCTCACCCTGAGCTTGCGCTTGGCGCGCTCGTAGAACGTCATGCGGCCCAGGCGGATCACCCGGGCGGCGCCCGGCCGCGGCCTGAGCTCGATGCAGTCGCCCCCGGCCAGCCGCCGGCCACCTGGCCGTCCACCTCGACCGCCAGCTCGCCGCTTTCGGGCAGGATGTCCAGCGCCAGGGTGTCCTGCACGGACAGCACCAGGCCGCGGTTGTACGCAGAGTGCGGCGCAACCGGAGTAACCAGCAGCGCCTCGATCTGGGGATTCATGATCGGGCCACCCGCCGAGAAGCTGTACGCAGTAGACCCGGTGGGGGTGGCCACGACGACGGCGTCCGCCAGGTATCTGATGAACGACTCCCCGTCGATGCGGATCGAGACGGCGGCGCTGCCGTTCCCCGGTACCCGAACGGCGACGATGTCGTTGAACGCGGTCACGGTCTTGCCGCCCAGCACCGTGTCGACGGCCAGCCGGGGCTCGAGCGTGTAGTCCTTGGCATCGACCGCGGTGAGCGCGTCGGGCAGGTCCGGCACGTCGATTTCGGCCAGGAATCCCAGCTTGCCCAGGTTCACGCCGAGCACCGGCGCGCGCTGCTGGTCGGCCAGCCGCATCGCGCGCAGCATGGTGCCGTCCCCGCCGAGGCTGACGATGAGGTCCGAGCGCCGCCCCAGTTCCTCGGGGGTGACGCCGACCGCCGCGCAGCGCAGGCGGCTGATCTCCGAGACGATGCCGAGAACCCCGATGGATCTCTGCTCGGCCCAGCGGAGGATGGCGTCAACTGCCTCGGCGGAATCGCGCTGCGGGTGCAGGACGATGCCGACGTTATGCATCGCAGCCACCGGCCAGGAAAATGCTCATGCGGTGATGCTCCCCCATCCGGCACGCCCAACGCCAGCTGAGGGACGGTCTCGGTCAGGGAGGGCATCCCGGTCAGCCTATGGGCGCCCCGGCGAGTGCGGCGATAACGCCCAGCACCCCGGCTCCGACGATGGCAGCAACCACCCCGCGACGCAGCGCCAGCAGCCAGACCACCGCCACGGCGAGCACCGCGACCTGCCAGAGATGAGAAAGGGCAAGGCCGAGCGGGATCGTGGCCCCGGCAATCGCGCCGATGGCCGCGGGTCCGGCTCCGGTCAGGAAGGCCTGGATGCTGGCGTTGCGGCGCAGCTGGTCGAACCGCGGACCGCCTGCCAGCACGAACACGAACGAGGGGGTGAAGGCGACCGCCGACGCCAGCAGCCCGCCGCCGACGCCCGCAGCCGCGTAGCCGACCACGGCCACGGTCTGCACGACCGGGCCTGGCGTCACCTGCCCGAGCGCGACCGCGCTGAGGAACTGGGCGCTCGTCATCCAGTGGTACGTGTGCACGGCGTCGTGCTGCATGAGCGGGACGATGACGAAGCCGCCGCCATACGACAACGCGCCGACCTTGAAGGCCAGCCACGCCACCGACAGCAGGCCGCCGGCGGCCACCGCCGGGACGGCCACCAAGGGCAGCAGCATCCCCGGATGGCGCCGGAGCGACACGCCAGGCGGAGCCCGCAGCAGCATCTCAACCAGGCCACAGCCGATGAGAACGAGCACCAGGGACGGGCCGATCAGCGCCGCTGCGACACCACCGATCACGAGGAAGGCCGCCCATCTGGCCCGAGCCGGGCGCGCCGCCCCAGCCCTGCGCCAGCTGGCTGGCGCCAGGCCGATGGCCGCGCTCAGCGCCACGGCCGGGACAGCCGCGTCCGCGCCCGCCGCGGCGCCCTTGATCCAGACAGGCGGGTGGGCAGCCAGGAAAACCGCTGACAACGCCAGAATGACGATCAGCCCGGGAACGATGAAGCACGCGCCGCCGACCAGCGCGCCCCGTGGCCCGCGCAGGCGCCAGGCGCAGAAGATCGCGAGCTGGGTCGAGGCCGGTCCGGGCAGCAGGTTGGCGGCAGCGACGCCGTCCTCGAATTCGCGCGCCGACATCCAGCCGCGGCTATCCACGCACAGCGCCCGCAGCAGTGCGATGTGCGCCGGGGGGCCGCCGAACCCAATGCAGCCCATCCGGCCCCACTCCCGGGCAATCGTCAGTAGCGACACGTCGGGGCGAAAGGGAGCGGCGGGGGGCGCCTGGCCGGTCCGGCCCAGGCCCGCCGGGATCAGCGGTGGGCAGCGCTGGCCGGTCCGGCCAAGGCCCGCCGGGATCAGCGGTGGGCAGCGCCGGCTGGTCGGCCCTGTGCCCGCCGGACGGCGCCGGCTGGTCGGGCCCGGGCCCGCCGGGATCAGCGGCCTGCATGGCCCACCCGCCTCCCGCTTAGCCCAGCATCGGTCAAAGCTGTGAAGATAATTCAATTTAGTTTGGCATAATTGAGCCATGGCTGTCGCGCCTTCTCCCCCGGTCCTCGGTGTCCTTGCCCACGACCTGCGCTGGACGATCGTCAGCATGCTCGTGGCTGGTGACCTGAGGACCAGCGAGCTCGTGGCCCGCACCGGTCAGCCGCCGAGCCTCGTCTCGTACCACCTGGCGCGACTCCGCGACGCTGGCCTGGTCAGCGTGCGGCGCAGCACGGCCGACGGCCGGGACAGCTACCACACACTGGACCTGGATGCCATCGGAGGTGCTGTCGCCGGCATGGCCAGCCAGATCCACCCCGGCCTGCTGGCGGAGGCGGGCGCCCACGCGGCGGAGGCGGGTACCCACGCGGCGGAGGCGGGCGCCCACGCGGCGGAGGCGGGTACCCACGCGGCGGAGGCGGGTACCCACGCGGCGGAGGCGGGTACCCACGCGGCGGAGGCGGGTACCCACGCGGCGGAGGCGGGTACCCACGCGGCGGAGGCGGGTACCCACGCGGCGGAGGCGGGTACCCACGCGGCGGAGGCGGGTACCCACGCGGCCGGGCCGGCGGGCCCGCCCGCCCCCGCCCGGATCTTGTTCATCTGCAGTGGCAACAGCGCGCGGTCCCCCATGGCCGAGGGCTGGCTGAACCACCTCGGGGGCGGCCGGGTGACGGCCCACAGCGCGGGTATCAGCCCAGGCTCCCTGCACCCGCTCGCGGTGGCAGCCATGGCCGAGCAAGGCGTGGACATCAGCGGCCACCGGCCGGCGCACTTCAGCGAGTTCACGGACGACAGCTTCACGCGCGTGATCACGCTGTGCGACAGGGCCAGGGAGAACTGCGGCGAGCTGCCCAGAGAGGCGGCGGCCGTGCACTGGAGCATCCCAAATCCAGCGCAGGCGCACCCGCCCGATCTCGACGCGTTCCGGGTAACGACCAGGGAACTGCAGACCCGGATTCGCTACCTGCTGCCGTTGCTGGCTGTGACCTGAGAGACGCGCGTCGGGGTCAGCGGCGCTGATGAGCTGCCCTCTCTTAGGCTCGTATCCGTGCATGCCGTGGCCGCCCTCGCGCTGCCTGCGGTCGAGTCCTTTGACCTGGCTATACCGGCGCAGGTTTTCGGCGACCGCAGGCAGGCCGAGCGATGCAGCTTCACCGTCTGCGCCTCCACCCCCGGGCCAGTGCCGTGCACGACGGGGTACGCCATTAACGCTCCGCACGGCCTGGACCAGCTGGTCGCCGGCGGACACCGTGGTGTTTCCGGCTACCTGCCCCTGGAGAATCCCGGCGAGGAGGTGTGCTCCGCGCTGCGCGCGGAGGTCGCCCGGGGCTACGCGAAATCGCGGAAGTAACGGCCGTCGCGCTCAGGCGCGGGAAAGTCGGAAGATCTCACGCGGGCGGACTTCGCGCTCGTCATAGGTGAAGTCGACGCCGGCTTCCCGCGCAGCGGCGAACCCTGCGATGAACGCCTGCTCGGACTCCCACTTCCCGGTTGTGACGATCGCCGTGCCGTCCTTATCCAGCCAGCAGTCGACCCCCAGGCAGCCGGGCACGGTCTCGATAACCTCGCCCGCCCGTCTTACCCGTTTCAGCATCTCGGCACGGAACTCGGGACTCGGATAGTGGAACGCAACGAGGCCAACCTGCATCGCGGACTCCTTTGCCCAGCGCCTTGCTTAGCCGATCGCAAATATACGTCACCGTATAGTTGCCACGCTGGCACGGTCGGGACCAAGGTGTCAACCCAGGAAGCGGCGTCTAGTAGGGCAGCGGTTCGCAGGACAGCGGCGCCTAGCAGGACACGTATCGCGGGACAGCGGCGCCAGGCATGTTGGACGAACGCCCCGCCATCAGGCGGCTGCGGCAGGTGGTGGCCCGTGACCGTGCAGGGTTTTGTCCCCGTCGGGGCTGGTCGCGGTCACGCTTCCGTCAGGGTGCAAGGCGATGCTCCAGCCCCAGCGATGCACGGCGATCAAATGGTGGAAACTGCACAAAAGCATCAAATTAGTCAAGCAAGTCGGGCCGCCCTGGGCACGGGGAATGATGTGGTGCGGCTGGCAGGCCATCACCGGCTGATCACAGCCCGGGAACCGACAGCCCCGATCCCGCACGGCCACCGCCCGGCGCAAATGCACCGGGATGGTCTCTGTCAACGCGCCGACGTCCAGCGGAAGACTCACCGACGCGACTGTCCCCGGCGCCAGCCGCGTCCGCAAGTAGGACGCGAGCCCGCCAGGCCCCGACAGCAAGTCCGCCGCGGCCTTCAAGATCAACCGGCGCGCAGCCCGCCCGGCCCGAGCCTGCCGCGCCGTGTCGGCGTCGCCGGGCTGGTCTGAGGTGGCAGGGCCGGGAGGCGTTCCGTGCAGCAGCGCGGCGGCGAGGCGGTCCAGGACGCCGGGGTCGACGCGGCCGGTGACCACCGGGACGATCTGCGCGTCGCAGTCATCACCCGGGCCGACAGTAGCCTGCCCCGCCCAGGCAGCCTCGGCTTCGGGAGCGCCGGGCAGGCCACGGAGCCGGTCCAGATCCATGTGCAGCACAATTTGCGTCGGCTGGCCCGCCCGCTCGGGCAAGCAGCCCGACCCGATCAGCCGGCGGCACGCGTCTTCCAGGGCGTCGTGCAGCCGCTGGCCCTTGGTCCGCTCATCCTCCGGACCGCGTCGCTTGCCCAAAGCATCCAGCACCGCCTGCACCGCCGCGGCGCACTGCGGGCTCAGGTTCCCGTCCAGCTTCCCGGCACCCTGGAAAGTGGTGTCCAGCTGGACCGACCGCCCGGCGAAGTCGTCGTTGCCGTCGGTGTCGGGACCCGCGAAGCGCTTGTGCAACTCCTCCGCCAGCGTGCCAAGGTCGCCCAGGTCCGCGCCACCGTCCGCGGCGCCCAGCAAGATCACATCCGCGTCGCCGCGGACATCCCCGGGCAGCGCGTCGGTCCAGTCGCAGATCTTGCGCGCCCACGACTCCGAGACCCGCCCGCCAGCCAGGGCCTCACCCACGGCCGGATGATCGCCCAGACGGCGCATCCAGGCCATGGCCCGCCCAGCCGCACCGCGGGTAGTACGGGTCTGCCAGCTCAGCCACGTCTTGGTGCTGCGGTGCCCGTCATCTTCGTAGCCACCTTGAGCATGGAACGCACCCAGCACCCGCGACTGCGCCGCGGTGTGCATCGACGCCGCCCGCTCCAGCCCGCGCAGGCAGTCCGCCTGCTCGATGGTGGTCAGCGAGGCCACATCCGTCTCGGCCAGCCAGCTCAACGCGGCCTGCGCCATCGCCACCGCGTCGGCGGTGGTGGCGGGCGCGGCGGGCACCTGACCGGCTAAGCACATGACGGCGAGAACCTCCTCACGAACCGCTATTCGACTGTTAGTTCGATAGTAGTGAAGGGGTCCGACATTTCTTGGGCTTGGCGGTGGTTTGAATCGGGCACGACCGAGAAAGCCTAGATTTTCTCCGCACCGCCCCCGCAGGGCGCCGACCGGATTTTCGCCGCGCCGCGCCCGCAGGGTGCCGAGATGTGGGCCGCTCAGACGGGATGGACGGTGCGCTGATGACCGAGCTCAGCCGCCGGAGGCGTGGACCTCGTACCAGAAGCCGCCGTTCAGGTTGATGTTGTTGCCGGTGGCCTGGCCGGGGTGGCTGTCGCCGATGTAGGTGTACAGCGGATGCCCGTCGTAGGTGGCCTGGATCGTCCCGTCAGTGCGCTTGATCGTGCCCAGCTTGCCGGTGACACCGGGACCGGCCTTCTGCGCCCCGTAAACCGGCGGCCAGTAGGCAGCGCAACTCCCGTAGCAGGCGGACTTCGTCGGCGTGTCCGGTGCGAACCAGTAGAGCGTCATGCCCTTGGAGTTGGTGAGCACGGTCACGCCCTTGATCTGGATCGTCTTGAGAGCCTGACCGGATGCGGACGAGGATGACGGCGCAGGGGCGCTTGGAGCGGTTGCCGCTCCGGCCACCGCAACGCCGAGCACGACCAGCGCCAGCACCGAAACCGCGCCAACCCCAGCCAGGGCACGGGGCAGGGAGGTAGGCAGGCCCTCGCGCAGCCACCCCATCCTGGAGCCGTGCGCCGCGCGCTGCGGCCCGGGCGTCAGCGCCATCGCGGCCAGCACCGCGAACGCCGCGATCTCAATGACCCCGGCGACTATCCCGGCCGTCGTCCGCACCTCGCGAAAGCCGAACAACCCGAACCAGATCGTCAGCAGGTAACCACCCAGGGTGCTCAGCGAGAACAGCGCCCCGGCCGCGGCGCCCAGCCGGCTGCCGAGCAGGACAACCGCGGCGAGGACGAACGCGGCAATGATCTGAAGCAGGAACAGCACGCCGATCGTCGGGATCGTCCGGTACCCGGTCAGGTACAGGTCAAGGTGGATCGCGCCGGTGGCGGCGAGCAGCCCGGCCCCGGCCACCCGCAGGGCAAGCTGCTGCCATGTCCGCTGCGGATGACTGGAGTGATTCGATCGACTCGGGCGCTGCGCATCCGGCACGTGCGGCTGATGGTTAGGACGGTGCGACGTGCTCATACTCCATTCACGGTCTCGAAGCCACCTCGGTTCAACGCCACCAAGCTGAGGGGAAGCTGCTCGCGTTTCATTTATCGGGAAACCCGCCAGGCGTATTAGCTGACGCGTTGCCTCGTACTGACACGATTCCCCGTAATCGTGCGGGCAAAGCGCGGGCTGGGGTGGCGACGGGGCACGGCGGCTGCGCGGTTTGCCGTCGCGCGGCGCCCGGGGCGCGCCCGGGCACGGGTCAGGCGGTCGCCGGGAAGCCTCCGAGGTACGCGCGCCACCCCGGGTGGTCCGAACGCGGCCGGACCAGGGTGAACGCCTCAAATTCGGTGTAATTCGGAGTGGACGCGCCCGTTTCGCCGGTCGTCGGATTGACCGGGTCGGCGCCGACCGCGTGGTACTGGGTGACCGTGATGCTGGTCATCCCGCCCGGCGCTTCGGGTTCCACGTTGAACACCGCGATCCCGTAGCCGGTGGAAGTGTCCCGCCGGGCCGACCAGGTGGCATCCTCCACCGCGTCCGCTGCAGCGCGGGCGTACACGTCCGGCGTCGAGGTTGCCTCCGGCCGGTTCGCGTGCGTGAACACCTTGGCCTGGGGCAGACCGTCGGCCTTGTCCAGGCCGTAGTCGTCGAGGTTGGCGTCGGTTCCGCCGCAGCCGAGCACCAGGTGCACGGTCCCGCGGCTGGTGTCGAACACGCCCGTGTCGTGAGTCGTGACCGGGTGTGGCCGCAGTGTCTGCACCGTCGCGCTGGTGGCCACCTCGGTGCCCACCACGGCGTCGAAGCCGCGGCAGGGGAACGACCGCTCGTAGTCGTGGTCGTGGCCGTTGAGCACCAGATCGACCTGGTACCGGTCGAACAGCGGCAGCCACTCCTGACGGATCCCCAGGTCAGAGCCGTTCCCGGTGGACGAGGATGAGCAGGCGATCTGGTGCATCTGCGTGATGATCCAGTCGACCGACGGGTCGGAGCGCGCCGCCGCGAGCGTCCGCTCGAGCCAGGCGGTCTGGGCGCCACCCGAGTAGCCGTGGATGTAGAACGAGGTGCCCGGCTCGATCGGCGGGTTGCCGGTGGTTGCCACCGGCGTCAGGGCGCCGGGCCCGGCCACGAACGCCCCGGCGTCCTGGAAGACCACGTCGTCGGCGTCCAGCGAGACGAACAGCACGGAGCCCACCTGGGACGAGTACCAGCGCCCGCGGAATCAGCCGGTGCCGTTGTCCGGCAGCAGGTACGGGGTCAGGTACGAGGTGAAACCCTGCGGCCCGTTGTCGAACTCCACCTCATGGTTGCCGGGGCACGGCATCCAGGCCCGGTTCGCGGCCGAAGACTGGTTGTTGTTGCCGAAGTCCTGCCATACCTCCGGCTGGGTGGTCGGGTTCAGGTCGGCGTAGCACAGGTCGCCGTTGAGCAGGTGGAACAGGGGCTTGAACGACTCGACGGCCGCGACCGCGTAGGCGCTCTGCCCGTAGGAGAGCACCCACTGGGTGTTCGGCGTGGCCAGGTCGCCGAAGCTGGTGAACCGGAATCGCGCCCGCCCCCGCCGGCGCGGTCCGGAAAGAGGCGGCGAACGGCTCCGAACCGCTGTCGTTGTCGGCGGTCACCGTGTAGGAGTACTCGGTGTCCGGAGCTAGCCCGGTGAGCTGGGCGTGGTAGGTCCAGACGGTCTCGCCGTTGATGCCGTCGGTGTTGGTCCGCTGGATCGCACGGACGGTGCGGCCGAATCCACCGCCCCGGCGCAGTTGCACCCGCGCGCCGGTGGCCTGGGCTGGCGAGGCCCAGGACACGGTCACACTCGACGTCGGGTCCGCGCCCCACGTGAGGTGTATCTGCTCCGGGGTGCCGTCGGCGGCATCACCAGAGGCGGACGCCGCGCTTGCCGGGCGGGCCGCGCCGAGGATCGTGAGCGGGCCCGCGGCGGCCAGCAGTCCGGTGCCGCCCGCGCCAGCCAGAATCTGCCGGCGGGTCAGGGACGAGTCATCGTGAGCCATACCCGAAAGTGTCACAAATACCGTGAACGTCACGTGACCACCCGACGATCGCCAGTGCCAGCGATGGTGAACTCCTAGCTCTGGTACTCGTCGTGGCGGCGCACCCAGTACTGGGGATCGTCGTGGCCGGCCTCGTCGCGGCCCTTGGGGACCAGGTCCAGGTACTGGTAGGCGGCGTTCATCATGTCGATGCCCCGCGCGTACGTCGAATAGGTGTGGAACACGTGCCCGCCGTCGCCCTTGCAAAAGACGCTGATGCCCTCCCGATCCGGGAGGCCGGGGCCGCGCGGACCGTAGTTGTATTCGGCGGTTCCGCTGGCAGGAGTGTCGGGCCTGAACGCGACGCCGAAGTCGTGATTGAAGTCCGTGCCGCCGGACGAGAACCAGGGGAACGTCCAGCCCATCCGTTTGGCGTACGCCGCCAGCTTGGGCTGCGCAGCCCGGGAGATCGCGATTATGGTGACGTCGCGTGCGTTCAGATGCGCCGTGGTGCCGTTGAAGCTGTCCGCACAGAAAGAGCAGTGCGGGCAGCCCTCGTCCCAGTCGGGCGGGAACATGAAGTGATACACGATCAGCTGGCTGCGCCCGTCGAACAGCTGGGAAAGGCTTCTCGTCCCGTCCGGGCCCTCGAAGAAGTACTCCTTGGTTACCTCTTCCCAGGGCAGGTCACGTCGCTGCCGGGCGAGCTCCTCGCGCAGCCGGGTGAACTCCTTCTCCCGCTCCAGCAGCGCCTTGCGGGCGATCACCCATTCTTCCGCGGACACGACTGCGTGCTCATCCACCGCACAACCTCCTAGCCGCCCAGGCTAATAGGCCGACCCGGCAACCCGGTTTCGCACCAAGAGCCACCGCGCTATCGTCGCCAGCGTGCGCGACGACGATGCGTTCTGTGACTACGTCGTTGGCAGGCTTGCCGCCCTGCCGGGCGTGCAGGCCGTCGCGCTGGGCGGTTCCCGGGCCGCGGGCACCAACCGCGCGGACAGCGACTGGGACTTCGCCGTGTACTACCGCGGCGCGTTTTCCCCGGACGACCTGCGCGCGGTCGGCTGGCCGGGGACGGTGTTCGAGATCGGCGGCTGGGGCGGCGGCGTGTTCAACGGCGGCGCGTGGCTGCAGGTCGACGGGCGCAAGGTCGACGTGCACTACCGCGACCTCGAGGACGTTGAATACCGGCTTCGCGAGGCGCAAGCGGGCAGGTTCGGGATCGAGCGGCTGCAGTTCCACCTGGCTGGTGTTCCCACCTACATCGTCCTGGCCGAAGTCGCCGGCAACAAGCTGCTGGCCGGGCAGCTGCCCGCCGAGCTGAGCCTGCCGCGGTACCCGGACGCGCTGCGGGCCGCGGCGTCGCGCGGCTGGTGGAGCAGCGCCCAGGCGACGCTCGACTACGGCCGGAGCGCCTACGCGGAGCGCGGCCGGATCACCGAGACCGTTGGCACGATCGCGGTGGCCGCTTGCCAGGCCGCGCACGCCGTAGCGGCAGCGGCCGGGCGGTGGGTGACCAACGAGAAGACCCTGCTGGACCGGACCGGCCTGCGCGCCGTGGACGAGATCCTGGCCGGCTTGCCCCCGGACGCCGGAGCGCTGACCAGGGCCGTCGACGGGGCGCTGGAATTTCTCGAGAACGCCGTGCGCCGGGCTGACCCGGGTCCGGCGGCGGCCAGCGCTACCGGTGGTGCAGGATAGACCGGTGAGCACCGATGCGGCCGGAGCCGCTGGCGCGGAGCCGCAGGCCGTGCTGTCGCCGCTGACCGGCGCCGCGATCTTCCTGGTCGTCGTCGTCAGCCAGGGCCAGGACAGCGCCGACACGGTGCGCGGACTATGCGGTGACCTCGCCGGGCTGATCCGTGCGGTGGGGTTCCGCGGCACCGAGAACTACCTGACGTGCGTGGCCGGCATCAGCGCGAACGCGTGGGACCGGCTGACCGGCCTGCCGAGGCCGGCCGGGCTGCATCCGTTCATCGAGCTGCGGTCCGGCTCGAGGTTCGCCCCGGCCACGGCGGGCGACCTGCTGTTCCACATCCGCGCCGCGCGCATGGACCTGTGCTTCGAGCTGGCCACCCAGATCATGGTCCGGCTGTCGGGAGCGGTGACCGTGGCCGACGAGGTGCACGGCTTCCGCTACTTCGAGCACCGCGACCTGCTCGGCTTTGTGGACGGGACGGAGAACCCCGCGGGTCAGCTGGCGTTCGACTCGGTGATCATCGGTGCCGAGGATCCGGCGTACGCGGGCGGCAGCTATGTGATCGTGCAGAAGTACCTGCACGACATGGACGCCTGGAACGCGCTGCCGACCGAGCAGCAGGAGCTGGCGATCGGGCGGACAAAGCTCGCCGACATAGAGCTCGACGACGACACAAAGCCGTCGTACGCGCACAGCGCCCTGACGACGATCACCGAGAACGGCAGGGAAGTGAAGATCGTCCGCGACAACATGCCGTTCGGCTCGGTCGGAGCGGGCGAGTACGGGACGTACTTCATCGGCTACTCGCGCGCGCCCGCGGTCACCGAGCTGATGCTCCGGAACATGTTCATCGGGCGGCCCGAGGGCAACTACGACCGGATACTCGACGTCAGCCGGGCGGTGACGGGGGGCCTGTTCTTCGTGCCACCGGCGCCGCTGCTGGAGAGCCTGGGCGACGACGACGGCGACGAAGAGGGCCCGGGCGAACCTGACAACGCCGCGTACCAGAGCCCGCTGGCGGGCAGTGGCTCACGCAGCACTGGCTCACTGAATATTGGCAGCCTGAGGGGAGAATCCCACGATGAATAACCTGCACCGCGAGCTGGCGCCGATCTCGGACGAGGCATGGGGCCAGATCGAGGAGGAGGCGGCGCGCACGTTCAAGCGTCACCTGGCTGGCCGGCGCGTGGTCGACGTCGAGGGCCCGGCGGGCGTGGGATTTTCCGCCGTCGGCACCGGCCGGGTGCGCGGCATTGACGCGCCCGGCGACGGCGTACAGGCCCGCTTGCGGCAAGTGGCGCCGCTGGTAGAGCTGCGTGCGCCGTTCACCCTGAGCCGCGAGGAGATCGACGACGTGGCGCGGGGAGCGCAGGACGCCGACTGGCAGCCGGTCAAGGACGCCGCCAAGCAGATTGCGTTCGCCGAGGACGGCGCCATTGTCGAGGGCTACGCGGCCGCCGAAATCGAGGGCATCCGCAAGGGGGCGAGCAACCCGCCGGTGATCCTGCCCGCCGACGCCAAGGACTACCCGGCGGCGATCGCGCAGGCGCTGAGCCAGCTGCGGGTGGCGGGGGTGGACGGCCCGTATTCGGTGTTGCTGAGCGCCGACGCCTATACCGAGGTCAGCGAGACCAGCGACCACGGGTATCCGGTCATCGAGCACATCAAGCGCCTGCTGACCGGCGACATCATCTGGGCGCCCGCGATCAGCGGCGCGATCGTGCTGACGACCAGGGGCGGCGACTTCAGCCTGCACCTCGGCCAGGACCTGTCGATCGGCTACCTCTCGCACACCGACGAAGAGGTCAGCCTGTACCTGCAGGAGTCGCTGACATTCCTGATGCTGACCAGCGAGGCGGCGGTGGGCTGCACGCCGGCCGGATAACCCGCTCTCGTCCGTGTCCTCACTTGGCGGACGGCGCACCATGACCGCCATGACGACGAGGGCGATCAGGGCGACCGCGCTCACCGCCAGGAACGCGACCGCATAGCCGTGATCCGACGCAGATCGTGCCGGCAGCAGATATTTCACGAGGTCTGCCGGGAAGCTGTTCGGGTGCAGTCCGGTCTGCTCGGAGGCCTGCAGGGCTTCCCTGAGCCTGATCAGCTGCTGGACCGACGCGTGCGGCGCCGCGCTGCGGGCGATGCCGTCGTCCTCCAGGTCCTTGAGGTAAACCGCGCGTAAAGGTCGGGGCCAGCCCGCCGAGCGCGGAAGCCCCGGCGAACGCGGTGGTGCCGACCAGGAAGACCCTGCGGCGCCCGAGCAAATCGCCCAGACGACCGCCAAGCACCAGCAACGACGCGAGCGGGAGCAAGCTGCCGTTGAGCACCCACTGCACCTGCTGGCTGCTCACGGAGAACTGGTGCAGGATGGCCGGCAGCGCCAGCGGGACCGCGGTCTGGTCGACCAGCACCATGGCGTTGGCCAGCGTCATGCACAGGAGCAGCAGCTGGCCCCGGTCCCCCCCCCGTCGGCCCATGCCCTGATTATCCCCGGCTAGGTGAGCGAGCTGATTGGCGTGGTCGCCCGGCTCAGCTTGTCCCGGACCTCGTCCGCGTCGGGATGGTGCAGCTCGTTCAGCAGGCTCAGGGCCTGCCGCAAAACCGCTACCGCGGCCTCGCTGCTGCCGGCCGCGCCGCGCGCGTCGGCGAGGTGGATGAGCGTCTCGGCCTGGCCGGCGCGGTCGCCGATCTCCTCGAACATGCTGGCGGCGCGCTGGTAGCAGCTCGTGGCCTGGACTTGATCGCCAAGGTGGTGGTGGGAGTAGCCGAGCGTGTCCCAGGTGTTGGCCTCGCCGCAGCGGTCACCGAGTTCCCGCTGCAAGACCAGGGCCTGCTTGCTCCGCATCAGCGCCTGATCGTGGTCGCCGAGCAGGGCGTGATACCAGCCCACGTTGTTCAGGGCGCGGGCCTGCCCTGGCCGGTTGCCCGCCTCGTCGAACAGGGCTAGCGCCTGGCGGGCGTGGCTCAGCGCCCCACGGTGGTGGCCGAGGCGTTCGGCCACCTTGCCGAGGCTGATGTGACAGCGGGCCTGGCCAACCGGGTCATCGAGGCCGACGTAAAGCCCGAGTGCCTGGGAGAGGTGGCTGCGGGCATCCTTCCAGGAGCGCAGGGCGAAGCAGGCCCGGCCGAGCGAGAGGTGCGCCTTGGCCTGCGCCTCGGCGTCGCTGAGCCGCTCGGTGGCGGTCAGCGCGATGCGCTGGATCGCGACCAGGTCATCCCACTGGCCCTGCCACTGCAGGTAATCGGCAAGAGTCCAGGGCAACTGCCAGGCGGGCCCGTCGAAGCGCGCCTCGGCGGCCAGCGCTACGACCGAGAGCAGCACCTGGTGTTCGGCCGCGAACCAGGCCATGGCCCGGTCATGCCCGTCGAGGTGCTCCGGCACGGTGCCGGGCCTGGCCGGGCACAAGTCGAGCGAGCCACGGGCGCTGTTGATCGCCATCGCGGCCGCGTGCGCCGTGTGCAGGTAGTGGTCGAGCATCCGGCCGGTCGCTGCCCGGCGGTCGTCATCGCTGTCCAGCGCCGCAGCCTGCTCGGCAGCGTAGGCACGCAGCAGATCGTGAAAGGCATACCGGCCCGCGGCCGGCTCGGCGAGCAGATGGCAGCGGGTCAGCTCACGCAGCAGCCGCCGGGCCTCAGCCAGCCCGGTCCCAGCCAGGCTGGCCGCGGCCGCCGCGGTGATCTCCGGCCCCGGATGCAGGCCCAGCAGCCGGAACATCCGCGCCGCCGGAGACTGCAGGTTCTGGTAAGACCACGACAGCACCGCGCGCACATCGGTCGCGTCCTCCCCGGTCGACAGCGCGTCAAGACGCCCCTTGGCATCCCGCAACTCGGCGGTGAGCGCGGCCAGCGTAAACGCCGGATGGGTGACGGCGCGGGCGGCGGTGATGGCCAGCGCGAGCGGCAGCCGGGCGCACAGCCCGATCAGCTCGTCGGCCGCCTCGGGCTCGGCGGCAACCCGGTCGGCGCCAAGCCGCTCGGTCAGCATGTCGCGGGCCTCGGCCACCGTCAGCACGTCTAGCGATATGGAGGTGGAACCATGGGTCACCACCAGGCTGGCGAGTTCGCTGCGGCTGGTGATCAGGACCATGGCGGTGGGGGTGGCCGGCAGCAGCGGCCGGACCTGGGCCGGGTCGCGCGCGTTGTCCAGCATGATCAGCATCCGCCGGCCGTCCAGCAGGCTGCGGTACAGCGCCTGCCGGCCATCCAGCGTGGCTGGCAGGCGCGCCGCGGGCACGCCCAGCGCGTCCAGGAACGCGCGCAGTGCCTCGGCCGGGGGCAGCGGGTCGGCCGGGCCGAACCCGCGCAGGTTCACATACAGCTGCCCGTCGGGGAAATCCGCCGCCGCGCGCCGGGCCCAGTGCACCGCCAGCGCGGTCTTGCCGACCCCCGCGGTCCCGCCGATCGCCGTGATCAGCACCGGCCCGCGTGGCCGCAGCAGCCCCGACAGAGCCCGCAGCTGGACAAGCTCCCGCGCCCGTCCCGTGAAATCCGACGGAGCGGCCGGCAGCATGTTCGGGCTGAGCGGGACGTCTGCTGCGGCCCGCTGCTCGTGCGGCGCCGGTGACGGTGCTGGCACGCCGCCATCCACCGACGGCGCGAGCAGCAGCGTGCGGTCGGATCGCAGAATCCGCTGGTTCAGCTCCCGCAGCCCCGGACCAGGCTCAATCCCGATCTGCTCCACCAGATGCCGCCGCACCTGACGGTAGGCCTCCAGCGCCGACGCCTGCTGCCCCGACCGGTACAACGCCAGCATCAGCAACTCAGCCAGCCGCTCCCGCAACGGCTCCGCCGCCGCCAGCCCCCGCACCTCCGCCACCACCTCACGATGACGGCCCAAATGCAAATCCGCCTCAACCCGCGCCTCCAGCGCCTCCAGCCGCATCTCCGTCAGCCGCGGCACCGCCCCCGCCACCAAAACCCCCGACGGCACATCCGCCAGCGGCCGCCCCCGCCACAACCCCAAAGCCTCAGAAAGCCTCGCCGACACCACATCCCAGGCTCCCGCCCGCGCCGCGCTGACGGCGGCGGCCTGCAGCTCAGTGAACCGGGTGACGTCAAGCTCCCCCGGCATGACCTCAATCAGGTAACCCGCCGGACGGGTCACGATCCGCTGATACCCCAACGGCCCTAAAGCCTGCCGCAACCGCTTCACATAGTTCTGCAGCGTCACCCGCGCCGTCTCCGGCGGCTGCCCCTGCCACACCGCCTGCGCCAGCTCACCCGCGCCCACCACCTCATTGGCACGCAACAGCAACGCAGCCAGCAGCACCCGCTGCTTGCCAGCCGACACCGTCACCCGCAACCCGCCAGCCCTCACTACCAGCGGCCCGAGCAGGCCGAACTCCACCGAGCCTCCCCGCCGTGCGAAATGCCGTGGGGAATGGCATTCCGCCCGCCACGCTAATCGTAACGGGATGTGCAGGAAAACAATTTGCGAATACGGTCCGGACCGGTCCAGACCGCTCATTCCCCGGCGGGCAGCAGCGGCGGCGGGGAGCCCACGGTCACCGGTGGCGGCTCACCGATCCAGCGCTCGATCTGGACCAGTGCGTGCTGGCCGGCGCACCCCTGCGACAGCCGGGAGCTCGGAACGTCGGCGGTCAGCACGTTGGGGTTGCCATGCGCGCACAGCGGCGTCGGCCCAATGCCGGGCACTGGGTCGAACCAGGCGCCGGTCGGCAGCCGGACCACGCCGGGGCGGATCGCCGTGGTCAGCACCGCGCCCGCCAGACAGGCTCCCCGGTCGTTGTAGACCTTGACGACCTCGCCGGCCGCGATGCCGCGATCGGCCGCGTCCTGCGGATGCATCTGGATCGCCTCCCGGCCGGCGACCTTGCCCCGCTGGCTGGTCGCGCCGACGTCGAACTGGCTGTGCAGCCGGGTGGCTGGCTGGTTGGCGATCAGGTGCAGCGGGAACCGGCGGGCCAGCGGGGCGCCGAGCCACTCGTCGGGCTCGAGCCACACCGGGTGCCCGGGGCAGTCGGGATAGCCGAAGCCGGCGATGGTCTCGGACGTGATCTCGATCCGCCCGGTCGGCGTGTACAGCGGCGACCGCACCGGGTCGGCCCTGAAGTCCTCGAACAGGGTGAAGTGCTCGGGCCCGGCGGACAGCCGGTACTCCCCGGCCTCCCAGAACTCGGCGAATTCTGGCACGTCATGCCCCTTGCCCAGCATGTCCTCACGCCACTCGCCGTACAGGTGCTCGAGCCAGTGCCGGGCGTCGCGGCCCTCGGTGAAGGCCTGCCCGAACCCGAGCCGGGCGGCCAGCCCAGCGAGGATCTCGTGGTCGTCGCGGGCCTCCCCCACCGGGTCGGCGGCCTGATGCATGGCGATCAGGTGGGTGTCCCGGCGGCCACTGCCGATGTCTTCCCGTTCCAGGCTGGTGGTGGTCGGCAGCACGATGTCGGCGTGCCTGGCGGCGGCGGTCCAGTGCGGCTCGTGCATCACGATCGTGTCGGGCCTGCCGAACGCGGTGCGCAGCCTGCCAAGGTCCTGATGGTGATGGAACGGGTTGCCGCCGGCCCAGTAGACCAGCCTGATGTCCGGGTAGGTGAGCCTCCCACCGTTGTAGTCGTAGGTGGAGCCAGGGTTAAGCAGCATGTCCGCGATCCGGGCGACCGGGATGAACGTGCGGACCGGGTTGTGGCCCTGGCGCAGGGTCGGCAGCTTGACCAGCGGGCCGTGGCTGCCGATGTCGCCCATGGAGCCGTAGCCATGGCCGAACCCGCCGCCGGGCAGTCCGATCTGGCCAAGCATCGCGGCCAGCGCCAGCGCGGCCCAGACCGGCTGCTCGCCGTACCGGGTGCGCTGCAGCGACCAGGTGACCGTGACCAGGGTGCGCGCCGCCGCCATCCGCCGCGCGAGGTCCCTTATCGCCTCGGGCTCGACTCCGCACACCGACCCGGCCCATTCGGCGTCCTTTTCCGCGCCGTCGGACTCACCGAACAGGTACCGCTCGAACGTGTCGTAGCCGGCCGTGCAGGTGTCGAGGAACTCCTTGTCACGGCGGCCCTCGGCGGCCAGCGTGTGCGCGAGCCCGAGCATCATCGCGACGTCGGTGGCCGGGATCACCGGGTGCCACTCGGCGTCCAGGTAGCCGGGCAGGTCGGAGCGGAGCGGGCTGATCAGCACGATCCTGGTCCCCTTGGCTCCAAGCTGCGCGAGGAACCCAGGGGTGCCGTGCGTGGTCATCCCGCCCGGGGTGACGTACACGTTCTTTTCGGGGATGCCGCCGAACGCGACGATCAGCTCGGTGTTCGCCACGATCGTCGGCCAGGACGACGCGCCGCGCAGCACCAGCCCCGCGCTGCCGACGAGGTGCGGCAGCAGCACCTCCGAGGTGCCCAGGCTGTAGGTGTTGCGTGAGGCGACGTAGCCGCCGCCGAGCGCGAGGAACCGGTGCAGCTGGCTCTGCGCGTGGTGGAACCGCCCGGCACTGGCCCATCCGTACGAGCCCCCGAAGATCGCTTCGTTGCCGTGTGCCCCGCGGACCCTGGCCAGCTCGGCCGCGACCAGGTCCAGCGCCCTATCCCAGCTGACTTCGCAGAACGGGTCGTGCCCGCGCCGGTCGCTGGGACCGGGACCGTGCTCGAGCCAGCCGCGGCGCACCGCTGGCCGCCGCACCCTGGTGGCGTGCCGCAGCGCACCGGCGATGTTGCCGAGCAGCGGGGACGGCGCGGGGTCGTCGGGGTGCGGCGTGACCACGATCTCCCCGTCGGGCTCGCCTTGCACCCGGTAAGCGCCCCAGTGCGAGGTCGTGGGCAGGTCGGGATGGTCCACGATCTGTACCTTAGCCCGCGTGGCCGGCAGGATCGGGCGGGAACTCGGCGCGGACGCCGAGCAACCGGACCGGCCGCCGGTCGGTGAATTTGTCCAGCGCCGCCAGCGCGGCCTGACCGATCACGGCACCGTCGCTGGTCGGCTCCGCCAGCGTCTGGCCGTGTGTGCTGGTGAAGAACGGCGCGTGCCTGACCTTGACGACGACGCGCACGGCGGGCCGCTGTTCCGCTTCGACGTCACGGGTCACGTGCGCGGCCAGCCGCAGCACCTCCTCGCGTACCCGCGCCCAGTCCTCGATGTTCTGCTGGAAGGTGGTCTCGCGGCTGCGCGAGCGCGGCACGTAGGGCTCGGCCGAGACCTCCGACGAACCCAGGCCGCGTGCGGTCTGCACCAGCCACGGCCCGATCGTCGGACCGAGCCTGGCCGCTACGGCGGCGATGTCCGCGTCGGCCAGTTCGGCCACGGTCCCGATGCCCAGCTCGGCCAGCTTGCGTTCGGTCTTCGCGCCGATGCCCAGCAGCTTGCCGGTCGGCAGACCGCCCATCACGGCGAACCAGTTCTGGTGCGTCAGCCGGAAAGTCCCGTGCGGCTTGGCGAAGTTCGACGCGAGCTTGGCCTGGATCCGGTTCTCCCCTATGCCGACCGAGGACTCGAGCCGGGTGGCGGCCTTGATCTGCTGCTGGATCTCCCCGGCCACGGCCTCGGGGTCGTCGGTCTCGGCGGCCACGAACGCCTCGTCCCAGCCAAGCTCCTCGGTGACGTAGCCGAGTCCCCGCAGGGCGGACATGACCTCGGCCGAGGCGGCCTCGTAGGCGGGCCGGTCAGTGGGCAGGAACACCGCGTCCGGGCACCGCCGCGCCGCCGTGCGCATCGGCAGCCCCGAGTGCACGCCGTACTCGCGGGCCTCATAGGACGCGGTTGCCACCACCCCGCGCTTGGCTGGGTCACCGTCGCCGCCAACCACCACCGGGCGCCCGCGCAGCTCCGGATGGCGCAGCACCTCGACAGCCGCGATGAACTGGTCGAGGTCGACGTGCAGGACCCAGCGGGTCATGGTGGCCCAGCGGCGGAGGCGTACTGGCCGATCTCGGCCAGATACCCGTCCCGGACCGAGGTCGGCAGCCAGGCGATCTCGAACGCGTTGCGCTCCAGCCGCAGCAGGTCCTCGGCCTGCAGGCCAGCCCGTTGCTGCGCGGCGATCAGGTTGTCGGTCACGTATCCACCGAAATATGCCGGGTCGTCGGAGTTGATCGTGACCGGGATGCCGAGCTCGAGCAGGCGCCTGATCTGCCCCGCTTTCTCATCGCCCGTGCACCAGCGGTTGGAGATCGGGCACACGGTCAGGCCCAGCCCGCGCCGCTTGAGCTCGGCGGTCAGCCTCTCGCTCTCCAGGATGTTCACGCCGTGGTCGATCCGGTCCACCCCGATGACCTCCAGGCACTGCCGGATGTGCTCGATGGAGTTCGGCTGGTCAGTGTCGCAGTGCATCGTGATCTGATACCCCTCAGCGCGCGCCCGCTGGAACACCTTGACGAACTTTTCCGGCGGGTTGCCCTTCTCGTCGGAGTCCAGGCCGATGCCGACGATCCACTCCCGGTACGGAAGCGACTGCAGCAGGGTCGCCATCCCGTACTCCGCCGAGTGGTCGCGCAGCAGGCACATGATCAGCTGCACGCGCAGCCCGAACCGGCGCCAGGCTTCTTCGAGAGCCTGGCGAAGCCCGCCGATCACGGTGCCGAACTCCACGCCCCGGCTGGTGTGCGCCTGCGGGTCGAAGAAGATCTCGGCGTAGCGCACGCCCTCGCCGTGCGCCCGCTCCAGATAGGCCCAGGCGAGGTCGCGGAAGTCGGCCGCGGTCCGCAGCACCTCCATCCCCTCGTAGTAGGCGGCCAGGAACGAGGTCAGGTCGTCGAAGCTGTAGGACGCCCGCATCTGCGCGGCGCTGGCGGCGCGCAGCGGGATCCCGTTCCGCTCGGCCAGGGCGAATTTGAGCTCGGGCTCGAGCGTCCCCTCGATGTGCAGATGCAGCTCGGCCTTTGGCATGCCGCGAATGAACTCGGTGATCTCAGGCATGGAACATGCCTAGCCGACTACCCGCGCCAACGTCCAGCCTTGATCATCGGCGTCTCTTCACGCGCTCCAGTCATTATGGCGGCTGATATGTCCGGAATGCCTGCACCGAAACGGTGAAGAGTGGGGATGATCATGGTGCCGCGCGCCGAATCGGGGCATCGGCAGGACGCAACCGTGGAGTTATGGTGATCTTATGGACGGCGCGCTCGTTGGTAGGGGGTATGCGGACCATCTGACCGATGCGGACCTGAGCCTCCTCGCCAAGGCCGCGGATCAGCCCACGGCCCAGGCCGCGCCGTGGCTGCGGGCTCACCCCGAGCAGCTCCTGGGGCTGGTCGGGGACCCGCGGGTGTTCCAGGCCGTGTTCGGCTCATCGGCGGGCGACACCCAGGCCGCCAGGCCAGCCGGGGCGTCGGCGATGGCGGCCCTGGCGTCCCCGTTCCTGATCTTCGCCGTGGCGGTGCACCAGGCGGCGACCGAGCTGGCGACCATGGATCACGTACCGGAACGCTCCGGGCAGCGCCAGCGGGTGCCGCTGTTCGACGCGCCAGAGCTGCGTGACTTCCTCGGCTCCGCGGCGAGGCGGCTGTTCCTGGCCGAGCTGCTCGCGTCGTTCACCAGGAACGCGGCGCAGTACCGGCCGGCCCCCAAGGGCCGTTCCCGGCCGGCGCGCGGGCGGCGGATCAGCGAGCTCGACCTGGTGCGGATGGCCGGGCTGCTCGATACGGTTCCCGAGGCCGAACGGGCCGGGGTGTACCGCAGGCTCGGCGACGTGGCGCTGTTCCTGACCGGGGTGTTCCCGGATTACGCCGCGGCGCACGCGCTCGGGCCGGTCAGCGCGGCCCGGCTGCTGCGCGCGGCGCAGGTGCCGGCGCGGCGCCGCGATCAGCTGGCCGATGCGCCGGCCATCGACCTGTTCGAGCACCTCGGCGCGCAGTGGTACCGGACCGCCTGGGGCATGGCACCGGCCCGGACCGCCAGCCTCGCGGTCGTGGCCGAGGTGGCCGAGCGGTTCCGCCAGGCCCGCCGGGTGCTGAACCACATCGCGGACCGGTGCCTGTTCCCGCAGGGGAACCCCTGGTTCGCCCCGCCTGCCCGATGAGGCGGGTGTTCATCGTGCAAAGAGCGGAGCGGCTGACAGCCCCGGGCCACGACCCGCGAGACTAGTACTCGGCCCGCTGCCGGGCCGTGGCGCTAGGAAATGGGGTCAGCAAATGACAAACGGTTCCCGGCTCGAATCGGCGGTCATGTTTGTGCAGGACCTGGACCGGTCGGTGGACTTCTACCGGCGACTTCTCGAGCTCGAGGTGTCCGACCACACCCCGACCGCCTCCCTGCTGACCAGCGGCAGCGGGTCGCAGCTGATCCTGCGCGCCATGGGCAGCGGCGCCGTGCACTCGCTCGGCGGCGTTGGCGTCCAGTACGTGATCTGGACCGCCGCGGACGAGGCAGATCTCGACCGGTGCGAGCGCACGCTCAAGGAACTGTCGGCGCACCGGGAGACCCGGATTGGCGGCCCGGTCAAGGCCGTTGAGGGGCGCGATCCCGACGACATCGTCGTGATGATCATCTATCCCGGCCCGGACGAGGTCCCGCTGCATGAACTTCCGGTGCGCATCTATGGGTGGTAGACCCGGGGCCCGTACCCTGGACGGGTGCTCGGACTCCCGGATGGCATTCGCGGCTGCCTGTTTGACCTCGACGGCGTGCTGACCCAGACCGCGAAGGTCCACGACGCCGCGTGGAAAGAGATGTTCGACGACTACCTGCGGGAGCGGTCCGGGAAGACCGGCGAGCCGTTCGTCCCGTTCGATCCCGTCGCCGACTACGACGAGTACGTCGACGGCAAGCCCCGCGCCGACGGCACCCGGTCGTTCCTGGAGTCCCGGGGCATCCACCTGCCCGAGGGCAGCGACGACGACCCGCCCACCGCGGAAACGGTGCACGGCCTCGGCAACCGCAAGAACGAGATCGTGCTGCGCAAGATCCGCAAAGACGGCGTGGAGGCGTACCCGGGCTCGGTGGCGTATCTGCGGGCGGTCAAGGAAGCCGGGCTGCCCCGCGCGGTGGTGTCGTCGAGCGCCAACTGCAAGGACGTGCTCATCGCGGCGGGCATCGAGGACATGTTCGACGCCCGGATCGACGGCGTGGTCGCGGAGCAGCAGCACCTGCGCGGGAAGCCGGCCCCGGACACGTACCTGGCCGGGGCGAAGGCCCTCGGGCTCGAGCCGGCCGTCGCGAGCGTGTTCGAGGACGCGCTGGCCGGCGTGGCCGCCGGGCGGGCCGGCAAGTTCGGGTTCGTGGTCGGCGTCGATCGCGTCGGCCAGGCCGAGCAGCTGAAGAAGGACGGCGCCGACGTCGTCGTCAAGGACCTGTCCGAGCTGCTGGGGCACGGGTGATCCTGCAGGAGGCGTTCACGGTCGAGCCGTGGGCGCTGCGGGAGACCAAACTCGACATGGACCTGCTCGCGCAGACGGAGTCGGTGTTCTCGCTGGCCAACGGCCACGTGGGATGGCGGGGCAACCTGGACGAGGGTGAGCCGCGCGGCCTGCCCGGCAGCTACCTCAACGGGGTGTATGAGGTAAAGCCGCTGCCCTACGCCGAGGCCGCCTACGGCCTGCCCGAGACCGGGCAAGAGATCATCAACGTGACCAACGGCAAGCTCATCCGGCTGTTCGTCGACGACGAGTCGTTCGACATCCGCTACGGCGAACTGCAGTCGCACGAGCGCGTGCTCGACTTCCGTACCGGGGTGCTGACCCGCACCGCCGAGTGGCAGTCGCCGGCCAGGAAACGGGTCCGGGTGACGTCGCGGCGGATGGTGTCGTTCACCCAGCGCGCGATCGGGGCCATCTGCTACGAGGTCGAGCCGCTGGAGCAGTCGGCCCGGATCGCCGTGCTGTCCGAATTGCTGGCGAACGAGCAGCTGCCCTCGCCGAGCAACGATCCGCGGGTGTCCGCTGCGCTGGCCAACCCGCTGCAGCACGAATGGCAGAATGCCCGCGACACGGCGGCGGTCATGGTGCACGTCACCAAGCAGTCCAAGCTGCGCATTGGCGCCGCGATGGACCACGCGATCGACGGGCCGACCGACGTCAGGATCGACGCCAGAGGCGTCGAGGACACCAGCCTCATCACCGCCGCCACGGTGCTGCAGCCCGGGCAGAAGCTGCGCGTGATCAAGTTCGTTGCCTACGGCTGGTCCGCCAGCCGGTCACTGAACGGGGTCAGGGACCAGGTGTGGGCGGGGCTGACCGCGGCCCGGCAGACCGGCTGGGACGGGCTGCTCGCCGAGCAGCGCAAGTACCTGGACGACTTCTGGGACCGTGCCGACGTCGAGGTGGACGGCGACGCGGAGGTGCAGCAGGCGGTGCGATTCGCACTGTTCCAGGTGCTGCAGGCCGGGGCGAGGGCGGAGAACCGGGCCATCCCGGCAAAGGGGCTGACCGGTACTGGTTACGACGGGCACGCGTTCTGGGACACCGAGGCTTACGTGCTGCCGGTGCTCACGCTGACCGCCCCGGACGCCGCCGCCAACGCGCTGCGCTGGCGGCACAGCACGATACCCGTGTCCGTCGAGCGGGCCACCCAGCTCGGGCTCAAGGGCGCGGCGTTCCCGTGGCGGACGATCACCGGCGCGGAGTGCTCGGGCTACTGGCCGGCCGGCACCGCCGCCTTCCATGTAAACGCCGACATCGCCGCCGCCGTGGTCCGGTACGAAGACGCCTCCGGCGACGAGGAGTTCAGCAAGGGACCGGGGCTGGACCTGCTCACGCAGACCGCGCGGCTGTGGCGCTCGCTTGGCCATCACGACGCCCAGGGGCGGTTCCACATCGACGGCGTCACCGGCCCCGACGAGTACAGCGCGATCGCGGACAACAACATCTACACGAACCTCATGGCCGGGTACAACCTGCGGCGCGCGGCCGATGCGACCAAGCGCTACCCGGACCGGGCCAAAGAGCTGGGCGTCGACGCGGAGGAATCCGCGAGCTGGCGGGACGCCGCCGAGCACATGTTCATCCCGTTCGACGAGACCCTCGGCGTGCACCCACAGGCCGAGGACTTCACCAAGCACCAGGTCTGGGACTTCGCCCACACCGGACCCGACCAGTACCCGCTGTTCCTGCACTTTCCCTACTTCGACCTGTACCGCAAGCAGGTCGTGAAGCAGGCCGACCTGGTGCTCGCCATGCACATGCGCGGCGAGGCCTTCACGCCCGAGCAGAAGCTGAAGAACTTCGACTACTACGAGGCGCTCACGGTGCGGGACTCCTCGCTGTCCGCCTGCACCCAGGCGGTCATCGCCGCCGAGGTCGGCCATCTCGACCTGGCCTACGACTACCTTGGCGAGGCCGCGCTCATGGACTTGCGCGACCTGGAACACAACACCCGCGACGGCGTGCACATCGCCTCGCTGGCCGGCACCTGGATCGCGCTGGTCAGCGGCTTCGGGGGGCTGCGCCACGAGGACGGCACGGTCAGCTTCGCGCCGCGGCTGCCCGACAGCCTCGCCAGGATCGCGTTCTGCCTCGTGATCAGGGGGCGGCGGCTGAAGGTCGAAGTCACGCATGCCACCGCCACGTACACGCTGACGGACGGCGAGCCGTTCGAGATCTTGCACTACGGCGAAATGGTGGCCCTATCAGCCGAAAAGCCGCAGACTCGCCCGGTTCAGCAGATGCCGGCCCGGCCCCGGCCCAGTCAGCCGCACGGACGTGAGCCCGCGCACCGCGTGCCGACCGATCAAGGGGCCTGACCAGGCATTTCGCCCAGGCAGGTCTCCGGGCTGCCGCAGCCGGGATACTCTCGGCGGAGCGCTGTCAGCGGTTTTCGTGGCCGAAAATTGTCTGTCCTGAGTCAGCCGCCATAGCTGACGACGATGCACAATCAAAATGAGAGATCAACGGATGCGAGGGCTTAGCCCGTAACCACGGGGGCAGAGCACACACAGCACAGGAGCCGCAGGCGAGAGGCACCGCGGGCGGCATAAACAGCGGAGCGACATGGATCTTGTTGCGGTATCCCTGACCCTGGTGGCAGCGATGCTGCTTGGGGTCGGCTGGGTTCTGCAGCAGTACGCCGCCGAGCAAGCGCCAAGCTGCTACTTCCTGCGGCTGCGTCTGATCGTTGACCTGCTGCACCGGCGCCGGTGGCTGCTGGGTCTGGCCGTGATGATCTCGGGACAGCTGCTGTCGGCGTGGTCGGTCGGTCACCTGGACCTGACGCTCTACGAGCCACTGCTCGCCAGCAGCCTGATCTTCGCCCTCGCGCTCGCCGTTCCCCTGTCCCACCAGCGCCTGAAGGCAGCCGAAATGATCGGCGCGGTCATCCTGGCCGGAGGCGTGGCGGCGCTGTCGCTGTCGCGCTCCACCGGCACGCCGTCGGCGTCGTTCGGCTCGTTCTCGGACTGGCCGGCCGCTGCCGGGATCGCCGTCGTGGCGTACTGCTTCATTCACGCCGGGCACCTGCGCAGCGGCCAGGCCCGCGCCACCCTGACCGGCATCGGCACCGGCCTGGTCATGGGCATATCCGACGCGCTGACCCGCCGCTCCGTGCAGATCCTTGACGCTCATTCGTTCGGCGGGCTGCTGACCTCCTGGCCGCCGTACTGCCTGCTGGCTGCGGCCCTGATCGGCATGTGGCTGATGCAGAACTCGTTCAACGCCGCGCCGTTGCACGCGTCGCTTCCCGGGATCACTGCGGCCGAGCCGGTATCGGGAATCCTGCTCGGCGTTGTCGTCTTCGGTGACCGCATCAACATATCTCCGGCACTGCTCGCGCTGCAGGCCGCCGGGATCGCGGCACTGGTGGTCGGCGTGATCATGGTGGCTCGCTCGCCAAGGCTTGGCCAGCTGCGGCCCTCCGCGGTGATACCGGATTCGGTCATACCAGGTCTTATTGGCGGAAAAAGCTCGCAAGACGAGAACTCGCCGCTAGCAGCCGCGCAGGAGCCCGAACCGGCGGAGCAACGGTCAGAACCGCAGCCGCTGGGGCTCACGCCCGAACCGGGAGCCAAGGCCTCGCGCCGGCCTGCCGCCGGTGGGGCGCGGTCGATGGGCACGCTCTGAGCTTCGGCGCCGATGGCGAGGCCGGCGCCGCACAACGCGGCACCGGCCTGAAGAACTCGAGCCTGGGCTACTTCTTGAACGCGTCCTTGACCTTCTCGCCCGCCTGCTTGAGGTTGCCCGCGCTCTCGTCGGTGCGGCCCTCGGCCTCCAGCCGCGGGTTGCCGACCGCCTCGCCGGTGTTCTTCTTGACCTTGCCCTTGGCTGCCTGAAGTTTGTCGGCCGCCTTGTCCTTGGCACTCATGGCGTGAGTCCTCTCTCTCGTATGGCCAAGGACTGTCCGTGAACTCAGCGACTAAACGTTGGTCAGCTTCGCGAGCCGCTGGGCCGCCCTGGCCAGGCTGTACCGCCGCCGCGCCATCCCGGCCCAGGGATCGGAGGCACCGAGCCGGTCCAGTCGGCCGCCCACGGTACGCAGTGTGAACTCGTGCGGCGTCAGGCTGGCGTCCTTCAGCTCCGCCCAGTCCAGCGGTGTGGCCACCGGCGCGCCGGGCCGCGCCCGCACGGAGAAGGGCGCGACCGCGGTCTGGGCGTAGGCGTTCCGCATGACATCGGAGTAGACGCGGTCACCGCGGCTGTCCTTGCGCTGTTCTGTGGTCAGGATGTCCGGCTCCCTGGCCGCGAGAACGTCGCTGGCCTGGCGGGCGAACCGGCGCACCGTGTCAAAGTCGTCCCTGGCGTTCAGCGGCACGTGGACGTGCAGGCCCCGGCCGCCGGTGGTCTTGACAAAGGCGGTTAGCCCTAGTTCCTCGAGCAGGTCACGCAGTCCCAGGGCCAGGTGCTTGACCTGGTCAAACCGGTGATCATCGGGCGGGTCGAGGTCGAAGATCAGCTGGTCGGCGCGGTCGAGCGCCCCGGTCCTGCTCAGAAAGGCGTGCATCTCGATGCACGCCTGGTTGGCCAGGTAGACCAGCGTGGCCGGCCTGTCGCAGATCACCTGGACGAGCGTGCCGCCCTGCTTCTTGACTCTGGTCCTGGCGATCCAGTCGGGGAAGTAGCGCGGCACGTTCTTCTGCACGATGCGCTCGCCGGTTATCCCGTCTGGATATCGCTCCATGCTTAGCGGGCGATCGCGCAGGTACGGCAGCATGTGGGCGGCTATGTCCCGGTAGTAGCCGACCAGGTCTCCCTTGGTGACCTGGTCGTCGGGGAATAGCGTCTTGCTGGTGTTGGACAGCTCGACCGTGATGCCCGAGACCCTTACCGCCTCGGCCCGCCTGGCGGTCACGTCTCGTCTCCGCTGGACGGAACTTCCCGTACCACCTCGGCGGGATCCTTGTCGTCGCGCAGGCCCTGGAACCTGGGGTGGCGCAGCTCACCGGCGTCGGTCCACTCGGAGAACCCGACCTCCCCGACCAGCTTGGGCTCCACCCAGTGCACGCCGCGCGGGCGCGGCAGCGGGCCCGCGCCGAACGGCGGGGTGGCGCGTTCCAGCTTGACCATGGACGCGTGGAGGCTGTTCAGCAGCTTCTGGTTGAAGCCGGTCCCCACCTTGCCCGCGTAGACGAGCTGGCCGTCGGAGTTGTAGTAGCCGAGCAGCAGCGCGCCGAACCCGGACCGCGACCCCTGCGGGTCGGTGAACCCGCCGATGACGAACTCCTGACCGCTCTCGCACTTGAACTTCAGCCAGTCTTTGGTCCGCCCGCTGCGGTATGGCGTGTCGGCCCGCTTGGCGATGAGGCCTTCCCAGCCGTCGCGGCACGCTTCGGCGTAGAAGGCCTCGCCCTCGGTGCCCCGGTGCTCGGTGAACCGGAGTGGATCCTTGAACGCCAGCGCGGCGCGCAGGATCTGCTTGCGCTCGGTGAGGGGCAGCGGGCGCACGTCCCGGCCGCCCGCGTGCAGGACGTCGAACACGTAGTAGTACACCGGCGTACTGGCGATCAGGTCCTTGCCCGGCCTGGCCAGGCCGAGCCGCTGCTGCAGCCGCTCGAACTTGGTCTCGCTGCCATCGAAGGCGACGATCTCGCCGTCAACCACGCACTCCTCGGTGGCCTGCGCGGCCAGCGCGCCGGCGACCTCGGGGAACGTGCTGGTGATCTGGTGCTGATTGCGCGTCATCAGCCTGACCTCGCCGCCGCCGCCCGCGACGTAGGCCAGGCAGCGCTCACCGTCGAGCTTGCGCTCGTAGATCCACGCCGGGTCGGAGAACCGGTCTCTGGTCAGCGTGGCAAGCTCGGGCTCGAGCCAGTCGGGCAGGTCTGCCTGCTTCGTCTTTTCCGCCACCCTGCCTCCTCGCCGCGGGTTCTGGTCAGCGTCCAAACACCACTATGCCGGGTCCAGATCTTCACATGGTCTCCGCATGCCGGGCAGCCACGCTGCACGCTCGGCTGATCGCCTCGAGTCAGGTAATCGATCGGGGGGAGATCACCAATGAGGCAGGCGGTCAGCCAGAGCATCGGCGCGCTTCGGAGCGTTATGGACGGGCCCGTCCTCACGCCGGACGACACAGGATTTGACGACAGGCGCCTGGTGTGGAACGCGGGCATCGATCGCCGCCCGGCCGCGATCGCCCGCTGCGCGTCGGCCGCCGACGCGACCGCGGCCATCCGCCACGCGCAAGAGCATGACCTTGAGATATCCGTGCGCGGCGGCGCCCACAGCACGGCGGGCACGGCCGTGTGCGATGGCGGCCTGATGATCGACCTGAGCCTGCTCAACTCGATCGCCGTGGACCCGGCGGCGCAGCGGGCCAAGGTCGGCGGCGGGGCACTGCTCGCCGACCTGGACGCCGCCACGCAGGCTCACGGCCTGGCCGTCCCGGCCGGGCTGATCAGCCACACGGGCGTCGGAGGGCTCACCCTGGGCGGCGGCATGGGGTGGCTGAGCCGCGAGTTCGGGCTGAGCATCGACAACCTGGCCGCCGCCGAGGTGGCCACGGCCGACGGCCAGCTGCGGCGGGCGTCCGCCGATGAGAATCCCAATCTGTTCTGGGCGATCCGTGGCGGCGGGGGCAACTTCGGCGTGGTCAGCTCGTTCGGCTACGTCAACAGCACCACCGACTACCGGGAGGACCGGGTCCGCAACAGCTACGGCGCGGCCAAATATCAGCGGCTGGCCGGGATCAAGGCCGAGTACGACCCGGACAACGTGTTCCACCTCAACGCCAACATCCGGCCCGCTGCCTGACCGCCGGTCACGGCTTCCCGGCCGACCGGACCGTCAGGCTCGCCACGGAACCCGCGGCGCACAGGGCGGCGGTCCAGACCAGGGTGGCGCCGGCGCCGTAGCTGTCGGCCAGCAGCCCGGCCAGGTACGGGCCGGCCATCTGGCCCACCGCGAACACGACGGTGAAGGCCGCCAGCGCGGCGGTCCAGTTGGGGCGGGGAACGGCGGCGTGGACGAGCCCGGTGATGGCGGCTGGGACAACGAGGAAGCTGACGCCGTAGCCGATGGCCGAGACGATGACCACGCCAGGATCGGCGCTGATGATCGCCACCGCGGCAGCGGCGCTCAGCGCCGCCAGCGCCGCGGCCAGGGCCCTGGCGCCGGGCCAGGCGCGCAGCGGCCGGCTCCATAGCACCGGCTCGGCGATCGCGGCGACGCCGAGCGCCGCCCAGGTAACGGCCACCTGGGTGACGCTCGCGTGGTGCGCGGTCAGGTAGGCCGACAGGAACGTGATGTAGGCGATGTACCCGGCGGCGAACAGCAGGTAGGCGACGCTGACCCGCCACATCGCCGCGACCGGGCGCCAGTCGGCGAGCGGGGCGGCTGCGCCATTCCCGTTTGCGGGGGCCGCGCCAGCGCGATCCGCGCCGCGCGATCCGCGCCCGCGCCCGACCGGGCCTTTGTGTCGTCTGCCGCCGCCGACCAGCTGAAGACCGTGGCCAGCCCGGCCGCCGCGGCCAGGCCGACCCAGGCCAGCGGCCACCGGCCGGGGTGGTGGCTGAGCAGCGGCGGGATGACCGTCCCGCTGACCGCGATACCGAGCCCGGCGCCCGCGAAATAGATGGAGACCGGAAGCGGCGACCCGCGGCTGGCCGCGGCACGGGAGGCGAGCACACCTCCGGCGATGAACACCAGCGCTCCGGACACCCCGGCTGCCGCGCGGGTCAGCAGCAGCACCGGGTAGCTGCCGGTGGCCGCGTTGGCGGCGAGCGCGGCCGCGGTGAGGACCATGCCGAGCCGGAAGGCGGCCGTTTCACTCAGCCGCCGGGCCAGCGGGCCTGCGGCCAGCGCACCCACCAGGTACCCGAGGCTGTTCGCGGTGGTCAGCGTGCCGGCCTTGGCGAGGCTCCAGCCCAGCTCATCGCGCATGGCCGGAACGAGCAGCCCGTACGCAAAGCGGGCCAGCCCGAGGGCGGCGGTGGTTCCCAGCGCCAGCCGCACCGACCGCAGCCAGCCGGACGCCCGGCCATGCTCCGGCAGCGTGGCGGGGGCGCGAGCGGCTGGCGGGGTCACCGCCCTCCAACCTACCGGTGCACCGGCGGCCGAGTTCCTGCGATCGATCCGGAACGCGGCGCTCCGCCAACTCGAGCTCGCCCATGTTTGCCGCCGTGGTGGTGGGTAGCAGGCCAGATGCGGAGCCCGGCTGCACAAAGAGGTTCGCCGGGCGCCGCCCCAAACAGCCGCTAGCCTCGTCTCATGCGCCTAGCGATCATGCTCTTCACTCGTGACCTGCGGGTACACGACAATCCGGCGCTTAATGCCGCCGTGCGCCGGGCTGACGGCGTCGTACCGCTGTTCGTCCTCGAGGACCGTCTGGTGAGCGGCCCGCTGGCTGCGCCGAACCGGGTGCGGTTCCTGCTCGAGGCGCTGGATGACCTGCGCTCCTCGCTCCGCGAGCGCGGGGGTGACCTGGTCATCCGGCGTGGCGACACGGTCGGCGAGGTGATCGGGCTGGCGCGGGATACCGGCGCCGAGGGCGTGTTCTGTGCCGGCGACGTGAGCGGGTACGCGGCGGCCCGCCGGCGCAGGCTCACCGCCGCGTGCCAGCAAGCCCGGCTGGAGCTTGTCCTGTCTCCCGGCGTCACGGTCGTGCCGCCGGCCGAGCTGCGCCCGTCCGGCGGAGGTGACCACTACCGGGTGTTCACCCCGTACCTGCGCGCCTGGGAGCAGGCGAAGCGCCGGCCCGTGGCCGCCGCGCCCGAGAAGGTGCACCTGCCGGACGGCCTGAAACCGGGCGAGCTGCCCGACCTCGCCGTCCGGCGCAAGGCCGCCGGGACGTTTCCCGGCGGGGAATCGGCAGCAACCAAGCGGCTCGATGCCTGGCTGCGCTCCGGCGGCGTGGACGGCTACGCCGGCGGCCGCAACGACATGGCCGGCGACGAGACCTCGCGGCTGTCCCCGTACCTGCACTTCGGCTGCTTGTCACCGCTTCAGCTGGCCGGGGCGGCCGGGCCGGGTGAATTCACCCGCCAGCTCGCCTGGCGCGACTTCTTCCACCAGGTGACAGCCGCGTTCCCGGCCATCACGACCCGGGACTACCGGGCGGGACGGGTGCGCTGGCGCGACGACCGCGAGGGGTTCGATGCCTGGCGGGAGGGCCGGACCGGGGTGCCGATCGTGGACGCGGGCATGCGCCAGCTGCAGCGGGAAGGCTGGATGCACAACCGGGCCCGCATGATCGTCGCGTCACTGCTGTGCAAGCAGCTGCGCATCGACTGGCGCCTCGGCGCGCGGCACTTCATCGACCTGCTCGCCGACGGGGACATCGCCAACAACTACGGCAACTGGCAGTGGGCCGCTGGGACCGGCAACGACACCAGGCCCGGCCGCGTGCTCAGCCCGCTGCGCCAGGCCGCGCGGTTCGACGCGGCCGGCGACTACGTCCGGCGCTACGTGCCGGAACTCGCCGGCCTGGACGCCGCGGCGATCCGCCGGCCGTGGACGCTGCCCGAGAGCCAACGCCGTGGATACCCGGCGCCGATCGTGGAGATCTAGCCGGGCCAGTGGCAGCGGGCCACCTGGCCGCCGCACACGGTGACGGTGGCGGCCGGGGTGACAGCGTCTTCCCAGACGGTGTACTCGGCGGCCGGCAGGCCCGGGTAGACCGCCGCGTAGCCGCTGCCAGCGCCGGTCCTGCGCTCCCGGACCTGCGCGTGCGCCCGCCGGGCACCCGCGCCGTCGCTGGCCGGGCTGATCTCTATCTCCCGGCCAGCCAGCTCGGCGGGCGTGTCCAGGATGAGCGCCCCAACGTCAGCGCCAGGTTCAGGACGACGCTGCCAGCGTTCGACGGGCCCCAGGCAATCTCGGTCATGGGGTCCTCAGGACGGCGTGTCGAAGCCGCTGTACGGCACGCCGGGGTAGGGAAAAGCGTTTCAGGTAGCCGGACGGGACGCTGCGGGACGTTGACGAGCGGGTTGCCCAGCCGTGACGCCTGGCGGTGCGGGCCGCTGTTGACGTTCTCGGCCTGGTCGGCGTCCCACAGCCGTACCCGCCGGCGGCTCCTACTTGTAGTGAAGATTAACTCTCCGTAGTTGGCGCTCAGCGTAGCGATCCCCGGCCGGCCGCGCAGCACATCACGGTTTCCGGGCCACACGGGTTTGACGGCCGGCACAAGGGTAGTAGAAATGGTCGCTTTGTAAGGTCCCTGAGAGGAAGCCCCAATGGCGATCATCCTTGTGGCCCTGCTGATCGTGCTTATCTTCGGCGCACTCGGGTTTGCGCTCCATGTCCTGTGGTGGCTGGCGCTTGTCGCCCTGGTTATCTGGCTGCTCGGATTCGCCGTGCGCATCGGGGAGACGGTTGCAGCCCCGCGCCGCCGCTGGTACAGCCCGTCGGCACCGCGCCGCCGCTGGTATTACTGGTAAATCGCGTCGTTTGGCCCGTCCGGTTTCTGCCGGGCGGGCCTATTTCCTTTTCGGGCGCGCGGATGGCGGCTGTTTGAGACTCGCCTGCCCGGGCAGTGCAGACGCACTCGAATACCGAACCCGGGAGGAAGGCAATGACCGGGACCATCGTCATCATCATCGTCGTCATCATTGTGGTGGCGGCCATCGTCGCCGGAGTTATGTACCAGCGCCGACGCCGGCTCCAGGAGCGCTTCGGCCCGGAATACGACCGCATGGTCGAGGAGAAGGGCAGCAAGACCAAGGCCGAGGCCGAACTGACCAGCAGGCAGCGCCGGGTCGCTGGCCTGGACATTCGGCCGCTGGACCCAGCGGCGCGGACACGCTACCAGGAGAACTGGGCAGCGGTCCAGGAGCAGTTCGTCGACTCGCCACAGGAAGCCGTGATGGCCGCGCAGCGGCTGGTCATGACCGTGATGCAGGAGCGCGGCTACCCCACTGAGGGCGGCGACCAGGTGATGGCCGACCTGTCCGTGGACCACGCGAGCGTTCTCGATCACTACCGCGCCGCGTACGACATCAGCCAGCGCGCCGCCGACAACCAGGCCTCGACCGAGGACCTGCGGCAGGCGATGATCCACTACCGCGCCCTGTTCCAGGACCTTCTCGGCGAGACCTCCAGTACCGCCGACGAGACGCCGATCACCGAGACCACTGTCGGCCTGCCCGACGGCGACGCCCCCACGGTTGGCACCGGCCACGGACCCGGCTACCCGGAGCCAGTGGCCGACGCGGACGACACTGCGGCCTACCCGGCCGAGACCGTGCCCGACGCCGAGCCCGCGGACGGGTACGACGCCGAGCCCGCGGCGACCGGGTCCGATGTGCCCAGGCAGCGGCGCGTCTGAGTAACCGGCCGGCGATCGGCCCACCAGTACCAGGCGGCCAGGGGAGGGCGGCATAGTGAGCCAGGTCCAGCCGGGAACCATCCGTACGAAGGTCCCGGCACGCCTTGACCGCCTGCCCTGGTCGCGCTGGCACTGGATGATCATCATCGGCCTCGGGACCGTCTGGATCCTGGACGGTCTCGAGGTCACGATCGTCGGCAACATCTCTGCCCAGCTCGCCAAGCCGGGCAGCGGGATCCACATCACCCAGTCCCAGGTAACCGGGCTGGGTGCCGCGATGTACGTGGCAGGCGCGTGCGTTGGCGCCCTATTCTTCGGCTGGCTGACCGACCGCTTCGGCCGCAAGAAGCTGTTCATGATCACGCTCGGCGTGTACCTGATCGCGACCGCGCTAACCGCGCTGTCGTTCGCGCCGTGGTGGTTCTTCCTGTTCCGGTTCCTCACCGGATTCGGCATCGGCGGCGAGTACGCCGCGATCAACTCGGCCATCGACGAGCTGATCCCCAGCAGGCACCGCGGGCGGATCGACATCATCATCAACGGCACCTACTGGGCCGGGGCCGCGGCCGGCGCGCTCATCACGGTGCCGGCCACCAGCGACCTGCCGGTCAATGTCGGCTGGCGGCTGTGCTTCGCCCTCGGCGTGGTGCTCGGCCTGGTGATCCTCCTGGTCCGGCGCAACGTGCCGGAAAGCCCGCGCTGGCTGTTCATCCACGGCCGGGCCGATGAGGCCGAAGACCTCGTGGACGGCATCGAGCAGCGGGTGGAAAACGAAACCGGCGCCCGGCTGGCCGAGCCGAGCCAGGCGATCACGATCAGGCAGCGCAAGACGGTCGGCTTCGTGACGATCGCCAGGACCATGTTCACCCGGTACCCGAGGCGCACGATCCTCGGTTTCTCGCTGTTCATCGGCCAGGCGTTCCTCTACAACGCGATCACGTTCGGGTACGCGCAGATCCTGACCACGTTCTTCCACGTCAAGACCGACCCCGGCTACTACTTCGCGGTGATCGCGGTGGGCAACTTGTTCGGCCCGCTGCTGCTGGGAAGGCTTTTCGATACCGTCGGCCGCAAGCCCATGATCGCCGGCACCTACATCCTCTCCGGCCTGCTGCTGTTCGGCACCGCCTATCTGTTCCACACCGGCTCGCTGAACGCCACCACGATGACCGCGTGCTGGTTCGCCGTGCTGTTCTTCGCCTCGGCCGGAGCCAGCTCCGCATACCTGACGGTCAGCGAAGTCTTCCCGATGGAGACCCGGGCGCTGGCGATCGCCTTTTTCTACGCGATCGGCACCGCGGCGGGCGGCATCTCGGGGCCGCTGCTGTTCTCGGCCCTGGTCAGCACCGGCAAGGTGTCCGACACCGTGATCGCGTTCTCGATCGGCGCCACCCTGATGGTCCTCGCCGGCCTAGTCGAGCTCTTCCTTGGAGTCAAGGCCGAACGGCAGAGCCTGGAAGACATCGCCCGCCCGCTGACCGCGGAAGATGCCGACCCGGCCGAAGCCAGAGCGGAGGCCTCCTGATGACTGTCGTAGTAGGCGTCGACGGCTCGGCAGGAAGCCAGGCCGCGATCCGTCTCGCCGCGCAGGAGGCTCGCTACCGCGCCACGCCGCTGCTGGCGGTCATGGCCTACAGCGGCGAGCGGGACTCGGTGCCCCGGCCACCCGGCCGGTGTCCACGCTACGCACCGCGGCCGACGATCGCGCGACCACTGAATCGATGCTGCAGGACCTCGTGCGCGACGCTCTCGGCGGTCAGCCGGACGGAGTCACCTGCCGCACCATGGCCGGGGCACCCGGCCGCGCGCTGGTCACCGTGGCGCGCGAAGTCGGCGCGCAGTTGATCGTCCTGGCCGCCCGGGGCGACACCGCGGTGGCGCGTGTGCTCGGCACGGTCAGCCAGCATGTGCTGCGCAACGCACCGTGCCCGGTCCTGGTGGTTCCGGGCCCCGGCCCGGCTCACTGAAGCCGACGTCAGCACCTGACTTCTCCGTTTCAGAATCGCTCCCGGGGTAGTTGCCCCTAGAGACCTGAACGGAGAAGAAGAGATGAGCTTGCCAGTCGCGCAGGAGCGAACCCTGACCAGCATCGAACAGGCGCTGCAGTCCCGCGATCCGCGGCTCAACTCACTCTTCTCGATCTTCACCAGGCTAACTCGGCAGGAGGCGATGCCGACGATCGAGCAGATCCGGCAGCAGCGCTGGCGGCCGCAGCCGGGCGCCGTGATCCTTGTCGCGGTCGCGCTGCTCATCTGCGCGATCGTGATCGGCTCACTCTCGTCGGGAAGAGGGTGCGGTCAGGCGCCCACCGCCACGGCCCAGCCCTCCGCAATCGCCGCAGGCGCCGCCTTCACCCAGTGCGCCAACCATCAGCTGTCCAGCTCCAAAACCCCCTGACTCCCCGCCACAGCCCCTGACCCCGCGCCGCCGTTATGACCGCGGGGCGTAGGCAACGCAGTGAAACAGAGCGGTAGCGCCCTCCGGCTCGAGCCTGCGTCCCCAGGCCCGGGCTTTGCGGGGCTTCACAGCGCCGTGCGGCACGGACGCATCCAGATCATGGAATGCGAAGAAATCAAGTACCTGTGCAAGGAAAACCTCGGCCTGGACGTGCTCATCAGCCTGCCAAAACCCCCACCCCAGCGACGCTAGACAGACGCCCGGACCGCCTTCATGCGTCCCGGCGGTCCAGCAGCGTCCAGGCTATGGCGTACACGATGGCGACGAACAGGCACATCACGCCGAAGCCGGGCCAGGGCTGAAGGGTGTTGGCGGAGTGGTAGACGCTGGTGAGCTGGCTTCCGGCCTGGGTCGGCCAGAACTCGGTGACCGGGTTCCGCCACGAGTCCGGCAGCGCCTGGGCGATCAGGGGAAGGACGAGCGCGACGGCCATCATGGAGGCGATGGCGGCGGCCGAGTGCCGGAGCAAGGCCCCCGCCGCGACGCTGAGCACCGCCAGGGCGGCCAGGTACAGCCCTCCTCCCACCACCGCCCGGGCTACCCCGGGATCACCGAGCGCCGCGTGCGGGGCATGGCCGCTGATCAGGGCCTGCCCCACGAAGAACGCGGCGAAGCAGGTGACCTCGCCCACGGCGAAGGTCACCACGGCGAAGACCAGCGCCTTGGCTGCCAGTACCCGGCCTCGCTTCGGGACGGCGATCAGGCTGGTGCGGATCATCCCGGAGGAGTACTCGGAGCTGATAAAGAGCACTCCCAGCACGACGATGGCCAGCTGGGCGATGGCCACTCCCGCCTGGCTGACCCCGGTCGGGTCCCAGCTCTGCTTCTCGGAGACGCTGAACCTGGGGTAGCCGTGGGCGGTGGCCGCGCTGATGACGGCCCCCAGGGCGACGCCGAGCACGACGGTCACGGTCAGCGCCCAGAAGGTCGACCGGACCGAACGGAACTTGACCCACTCCGAGCGCAGCACGTCGGCGAAGGTGGCTGCGCGGAAGGCCGCCCGGTAGTCCGGGCCGGTGCGGGCGATCGTGGCGCCGGTCATCGGGTCGCCCCCGCCGCCTGGTATTCCACGCTGTCTCGGGTCAGTTCCATGAACGCTTCCTCCAGCGAGGCCCGGACCGGGATGAGCTCGAACAGGACGATGCCGTGGGCGGCGGCCAGCCTTCCCACCTCGGCGCTGTCCATCCCGGTGATCTCGATGACGTCAGGGTCGGTCCCGGCGTCCGTGCCGGCCACGGGTGTGGCCGCCGCCCGTGAGGTGCTCCCGGCCCGGACGGTGGCACCGGCGTCGCGGCAGCGGCCGGCCAGCTCGGCGGCCTGAGGGCTGCGGACGTGCACCGACTGCTGGGAGCTGGATTGCACGAACTCGTCCACGCTGGTGTCGGCGATAAGCCGGCCCTTGCCGATCACCAGCAGGTGGTCGGCGGTCAGGGCCATCTCGCTCATCAGGTGGCTGGAGACCAGCACGGTGCGGCCCTCGGCGGCGAGCTCCCGCGTGAGGGTCCGGACCCAGTGGATGCCGTCGGGGTCGAGGCCGTTCACCGGTTCGTCGAAGATGAGCACGGCCGGATCCCCGAGGAGCGCCGAGGCGATGCCGAGCCGCTGGCCCATGCCTAGCGACAAGCCCTTCGCCCGGCGCCTGGCCACGCTCTGCAGACCGACGATGCGGAGCACCTCGTCCACCCGGCTGCGGGCGATGCCGTTGCTCCGGGCCAGGCACAGCAGGTGGTCGCGGGCCCGGCGGCCACCGTGCAGCGCCTTGGCGTCGAGGAGGGCGCCCACCTCGCGCATGGGCGCCGGCAGGTCGCGGTAGCTGCGCCCGGCTACGGTTACCGAGCCCTGCGTCGGCGCGTCGAGGCCCAGGATCATCCGCATGGTGGTGGTCTTCCCGGCGCCGTTCGGGCCGAGGAAACCGGTGACCATGCCGGGCCGGATGGAGAACGAGAGATCGTTGACGGCCATGGTGGAGCCGTAGCGCTTGACCAGTCCGTGGGCTTCGATCATCGCTCTAGGACGAACGGGAGGGCGAAGTCGCAGTCGGAGACCGGGTCGGTGACGGGTCCGGTCGCGAGATAGGTGATGCGCAGGCCGAGGTCTTCGGGCGTCAGGGCAAGACGCAAATCTTCGTCGCCGTGCTCCTGCTCCCAGGCCTGCATTGACTCTATAGCGAGCTGCCACTGCACCGCTCCCCACCTAGCTGGCAGCGGGACGAAGACCTCCCCGTGCGCCGGCTCGGTTCGCAACGTCAGCTCGGGGTAGCGCTCTGCCAGGGCATGTGCCTCCGCCTTCGGAACCGGCTTGCACCATTCGACTGGGCCGTCGCTGTCAGCGTTCACCCAGCCCCACTGGATGCAGAAGGCCGCGCCTGCTCGTCCTTCGATCTTCGGCAGCGGGCGCTCGCGCAAGATTCCGATGAACTCCTTGCCGAACGCCCATTGCTCCTGCTCATCGACGTTGCGTTTGAGACAGAGCAGGCTCCGCTCGGGCATCTCCCGCGTGGCGACTTCGTACATGACAGGGCTCTTTCCGCGCAACCGGCTGATGAGGTAGTCGGCGAGCTCGCGCCGCGCGTCGTGTGCTGCTTCGGTGTCGCGCCAGTGCTCGGCGATGCGTGTCGCCGCATCGGCCGGATCGCACGCGAGGAACTCCTTGACCGCCGCGAGCGGCAACTGCAACTGGCGCATCATCACGACAAGGCGTGCCTGGTCGAGCTGGGCCGTGTCGTAGTAGCGATAACCGCTTGCCTGGTCGACGCGCGAAGGCACCAGCACCCCGCGTTCGTCGTAGAGGCGGAGTGCCTTCAGCGAAAGGCGCGACCGTCGTGCGAACTCCCCGATGCTGATCTCTTCCACGCTGACTCCCTCGTCGCCGGGCCGATCCGGCCCGGCAAGGTGAGTGTGCGGGCTCCCCCAAGGTGAGAGTCAAGGCTGCCGCCCGCCAGTCATCTCCCAGTAGCGGAAGGGGTTCTGCAACGGCGGGAACGTTATTCGGGGGCGTCGCGGTGGCGCAGGACGACGACGGAGCGCCCGGCGACCGGCATCGTCGCGGAGCTTTCCAGCACGTCGTCTTCAGATCGGCCGGGATCGGCCGTCTCGGTGACCAGGTCCCACCACTGGCCCCACTGCTTAGGCAGGGTCCACTCGATCGGCTCGGCATGGGTGTTGAACAGCAGCAGGAACGAATCGTCGGTGACCCGCTGGCCACGCCGGTCACGATCGGTGATCGCCGTGCCGTTGAGGAACACGCCGACCGATGGCGGGGAGGCCTCCCAGTCGTCATCGCTCATCTCAGCCCCGTCCGGACGGAACCAGCCGAGGTCGACCGAGCCGCGGATCGAATGGCCCTGGAACCACCGACGGCGGCGCAGCACTGGGTGGTCGCGACGCAGCGCTATCAGCAGGCGAGTGAACTCGACCAGGTCCTCATCGACGTGCTCCCAGTCGTACCAGGAGATCTCGTTGTCCTGGCAGTAGGCATTGTTGTTGCCGCGCTGGGTGCGCCCAAGCTCGTCCCCGCCGAGCAGCATCGTGACGCCCTGCGAGAGCAGCAGCGTGGCCAGGAAGTTGCGCTGCTGCCGGTGCCGCAGCGCGAGCACTGCCTGGTCGTCGGTGTCGCCCTCGACCCCGCAGTTCCATGACCGGTTGTACGGCTCGCCGTCGGCGTTGTCCTCCCCGTTGGCCTCGTTGTGCTTCTCGTTGTAGGAGACCAGGTCGCGCAGCGTGAAACCGTCGTGCGCGGTGACGAAGTTGACGCTGGCCCCCGGGTGGCGGGTGTCGGCCTGGTACAGGTCGGAGCTTCCGGTCAGCCGGGAGCCGAATTCGCCGAGGGTGGCGGGCTCGCCGCGCCAGAAGTCCCGCACCGTGTCCCGGTACCGGCCGTTCCACTCCGACCACAATGCCGGGAAGTTGCCGACCTGGTACCCGCCCTCGCCGATGTCCCACGGCTCGGCGATGAGCTTGACCTGCGAGACCACCGGATCCTGCTGGATCAGGTCGAAGAACGCGGACAGCCGGTCGACCTCGTGGAACTGACGGGCCAGGCTGGCGGCCAGGTCGAACCGGAACCCGTCCACGTGCATCTCGGTCACCCAGTACCGCAGCGAGTCCATGATCAGCTGGAGGGTGTGCGGGTGACCCACGTTCAGGCTGTTACCCGTCCCCGTGGTGTCGTAGTAGAACCGGGGGTCGTCCGTCACCAGGCGGTAGTACGCGGCGTTGTCGATGCCCTTCATCGACAGCTCGGGCCCCAGATGGTTGCCCTCGGCCGTGTGGTTGTACACGACGTCGAGGATCACCTCGATGCCCGCCTCGTGCAGCGCCCGGACCATGGCCTTGAACTCGGCGACCTGCTCGCCGCGCTGGCCGGTGGCAGCGTACTCGTTGTGCGGGGCGAGGAAGCCGATCGAGTTGTAGCCCCAGTAGTTCCGCAGTCCGCGCTCTATGAGGTGGGCGTCGTGGATGAACTGATGCACCGGCAGCAGCTCCACGGCGGTGACGCCGAGCCCGGTGAGGTGCTCGATGGCGGCGGGATGGCCCAGGCCAGAGTAGGTGCCGCGCTGTGCCTGGGGGATGTCCGGATGCCGGGCGGTGAAGCCCTTGACGTGGACCTCGTAGATCACCGACTCGTTCAGCTGGACGTCGGGAGGCCGGTCGTTGCCCCAGTCGAAGTAGGGGTTGTGCACCACCGACCTGGGCACGTACGGAGCGCTGTCATCGTCGTTGCGCGAGCTCTCGTCGCCGATGGTGTAGGGAAAACACGCCGGGTTCCAGTCGACCTGGCCCTCGATGGCCTTGGCGTAGGGGTCAAGGAGCAGCTTGGCCGGGTTGCACCGCTGGCCGTGCTCCGGCGCCCATGGCCCGTGCACCCGGTAGCCGTAACGCTGCCCGGGCGCGACCGTCGGCAGGTAGGTGTGCCAGACGAACGCGTCGATTTCCTCGAGGCGCAGCCGTTCTTCCCCGCCGCTGTCATCAAACAGGCAGAGCTCGACTTGGTCGGCCATCTCGGAGAACAGCGAAAAGTTCGTGCCGCCGCCATCGTAGGCGGCCCCGAGCGGGTATGGCCGGCCGGGCCAGTTCTCGATCGTGGCCTCGGTCATAGACGGCTGGGTCCTTCCACGTTATCCCCGTTGCTTCCGCTCATCTCGTTGGACCGGCCAGGCTACCGGTAACTCAGGCCTCGTGTGCCTCAGACACGATTGCGACGCTGTCCGGCGGCAGGACAACGCGCTGACCTGCAACTTCGACACCGGGATCCGAGGCGGCGAGCAGTCCCGCCCCCGGCCCGGTATCCAGGCTCCAGTCTGCCGTTCCCAGGTTAACGGCGACCGTGACCGGCCCGCGGCGGATGACGAGCCGGCCCAGGTCGGCATCGCACGCGGTCTCGACCCGGGTGGGGCGGGGATCGGTGAGCGCCGGGGCCCGGCGCCGCAGCGCGATCAGCTCGGTGTACCAGGCCAGCAGGCTCGCGTGGCGTTCCTTGCCCGGTTCGGCCCAGTCGAGCTTGGACCGCTCGAACGTCGCCGGGTCCTGCGGATCGGGCACCCCCCCGCCCACCTCCCCTTCCCCCTTCTCGCTCCAGCCGAACGAAGCGAACTCCGCGCGCCGCCCCTCGCTCACCACCCGGCCGAGTTCGGCGCCGGAGTGGCTGGTGAAGTACTGGAACGGGGTGCCCGCGCCCCACTCCTCGCCCTGGAACAGCAGCGGCACGAACGGCGAGGTCAGCAGCAGCGCCGCGGCCACCCGCAGCCGGCCGTCGCTCATCAGCGCGGCGCTGCGCTCGCCGAGCGCGCGGTTGCCGACCTGGTCGTGGTTCTGGGTGCAGACCACGAACCGGCTGCCGGGCAGGCCGGCCGGTGACCGGCCGAACACCCGGCGACGGTACGGCGAGTAGATGCCGTCGTACACCCATGCCTGGCGCAACGCCTTGGCCAGCAGCGGCAGCGGCCCGAAGTCCTCGTAGTAGCCGCTGCGGTCCCCGGTCAGCGTCGCGTGCAGCGCATGATGCCACTCGTCGGCCCAGGCGGCGTCGAGGCCGTACCCGCCCGCCTCCACGGCGCGGACGAACCGCGGGTCGTTGAGGTCGCTCTCGGCGACCAGGAAGAGCGGCCGGCCCTGGTTCGCGGCCAGCGCCGCCACCTCGGTGCCGAGTTGCTCGAGAATGTGCGTTGCCGAGTCGTCGGCGATCGCGTGCACCGCGTCGAGGCGCAGCCCGTCGCAGTGGTAGTCGCGCAGCCACATCAGTGCGTTGTCGATGACGAACCGGCGAACCTCGTCGCTGCCGGGTCCGTCGAAGTTGACCGCCGGGCCCCAGTTGGTCTGGTGCCGCTCGGAGAAGTACGGCCCGAACTCGGACAGGTAGTTGCCCGCGGGGCCGAGGTGGTTGTAGACGACGTCCATGATCACGCCGAGGCCATGCGAGTGTGCCGCGTCGACCAGCCGCTTCAGCCCGTCGGGGCCGCCGTAGGCGTGATGCGGTGCGAACAGGTCCACCCCGTCATAGCCCCAGCCGCGCGGGCCGGAGAACTCGGCGACGGGCAGCAGCTCGATCGCGTCCACGCCGAGGCTGACCAGGTGGCCGAGGTGCCCGACCGCCCCGTCGAACGTGCCCTCCGCCGAGAACGTGCCGACGTGGCACTCATATAGCACCGACCCGGCCAGCGGCAGCCCCCGCCAGCGGCCGTCGGTCCAGGCGAAGGCCGCGTGGTCGACAACCCGGGACGGTCCGTCGATGCCCTCCGGCTGAAAGGGCGAGCGCGGGTCCGGACGCGAAGGTCCTCCATCTACCCTGAACGAGTAGTCCGTGCCCGGTCCGGCGCCGTTGACGGAACTCGCCCACCAGCCGCCACGCCGCGGCCGCATCGGCACCTCGCGCCCGCCGGTGACAACGTCCACGCCGCCCTTGCCAGGAGCCCACACCCGGAACTCGTGCACGGCGCCGCCCTGGCTCGCCATCGGCTCGCTCACGCGTTCCTGCCCAGGACGGCGACCGGAAACCTTCGTAGCAGGCCGGCCACTGCGGCCCGGCCGCCGTCCACCGTCGCGCCGGTGAGCACGTCGGCCCACGGGCCCGGCGGGAGCTCGACCGTGGTGCCCGCCCATCCTTGGGTGACGTCGTGGACCAGCCGGGGGGCGACCACGGCCAGCCCGTTGCTACGCGTAAAGGCCACTATGTTTGACGATCTGGGGCCCGCGGAGTTCAGCGGCTCGTACCCAGAACCCGGGCCGTACGCACCCGGGTGGCGGTGCCGGTGTCCGAGCACCCGGTGGATGAGCCAGAGCTTCGGGCCACCGTCGGCGTCGCGGGCCAGGGCGGCCTCGGGCCCGGCGCCGGCCAGGCTGTCCAGAACCCCGCGGCGGCGCGCATAGTCGACCGGGCGGCGGTTGTCCGGGTCGACGAGGGATTCCTCCCACACCTCGGTGCCCTGGTAGAGGTCGGGGACCCCCGGGCAGGTCAGCATCAGCGCGGTCTGGGCCAGGGAGCTGACTCGGCCGCGCTCGACGATCCGGTGCTCGGCCAGGAAGCCTTCCAGGTCGGCGGCGAAGGCGCGGTCGGCGAGGGCCGCAGTCACGAACGCGGACAACGCGTCGTCGTAACCCGCGTCCGGGTCGATCCAGGAGGTGTGCACCTTTGCTTCCTTGGCCGCCTTCAGCATGAACGCGCCGACCCGGCCCGCATCGATCGGCCAGGCGCCGACCAGGGTCTGGTAGAGCAGGTACTCGGCGTTGCGGTCCGGCCAGCCGTCCTGCTTGTGCGCGCTGTTTCGCTCCGACCAGCGGACCACCGCGCTCTCCCAGGCTCCGGGCAGCTCGGACAGCACGCTGATCCTGGCGCGTACATCGCCGCTGCGCTTGGTGTCGTGGGTGGACAGCGTCAGCATCGTCTCCGGCCAGCGCAGGGCTGCGTGGGCCATGGCTTGGTGGAACTCAGCGGGCGCGCTGCCGAACCGGCTCGGGTCGCCGCCCACCTCGTTGAGGCTGATCAGCGGCTGGTACCGGTAGAACGCGGTGTCCTCCACGCCCTTGGCCATGACCGGCGCACTGACCTGGGGGAACCGGACCGCGAAGCTGGTCTCCTCCTCGCCGGGGTAGGTCCCGGTGATCAGGTCGCCGATGAAGCGCAGCAGCTCCGCATCGTGGTCGGGGCAGCGCCGCGTGGCCGTGGCGACCGCCTCGGTCACGTGCGCCAGGTCCGCGGGCGTCGCCGGGTGCCCGGCGCGGAAGTACGTGCGGTACACGCCGAAGGCCGCGATGATCTCGCGCAGCGCCTCCCGCAGCTCGCGGCGGGTGTGGTCGCGGTGGCGGCGGTGCCGCTCGCAGACGTCGGCGAGCAGGCCGGTCAGCCGCTCCACCTCGGCGGCCAGCTCCTCGCGCATGATCTGCAGCTTGGCCGCGTGCACCACGTCCGCGTAGTCCTGCTGCAGCCCGGTAAACCTGGCGTAGCAGGCCCGCATGGCCGCCTCGTTCCCCGCGTCGACGAACAGCCCGCCAACGTGGTTGAGGAACTCGTAGCCGGAGGTCCCGGCTACCGGCCAGGTGGCTGGCAGCTCCTCGTCCGCCTCCAGAATCTTTTCCACGACGACGTAAGCGCCGCTGGTGGCGTCGCGCAGCCTGACCAGGTAGCCCTCGGGGTCCGCGAGCCCGTCCACGTGGTCGACCCGCAGCCCGTCCACCGAGCCGTCGGCGACCAGGTCGAGAATCAGCCGGTGGGTGTCGGCGAACGTGGTCTCGTCCTCCACGCGCAGCCCGGCCAGGGTCTCGATGTCGAAGAACCGGCGGTAGGACAGCTCCTCCGCGCCGGTGCGCCAGTACGCGAGCCGGAAGTTTTGCTCCCGGAGCAGCTCGTCGAGCGCGTCCGGATCGTTGTTCACGGCGTCGACCTCGGCGTCGATCGCCTTGGCGACTTCGGGGTGGGCCCGGCACAGGTCGGCGAGGCGGGCTCGCAGCACCTCCTTGTCCCGGTGCCGCTCGACCACCGCCGCCCGGTCGGTGCGGCTGCCGTGCGGCAGCCGGCTGAACGCGACCGCCAGGCTCTCCAGCTCCTCGGACCCGGCCCGGGACGCGGCCTTGCCGAGCAGCCCGCCGAGGGTGCGCGGCGAGATCGGCGCCTCGTGCTCGTAGTAGTGCACGGTGAACGAGCCGCCCTGGCGCTCCAGCACCAGCTGCCCGGCCTCCAGGACCCGGCCGTACTGGTCGCCGAGCACCGGCATCAGCACGGTGGCCGCCAGCTTGCGCTGCGGCGGGTCCCAGTCGATGTCGAAGTGGCCGGCGTACACGCTCGACGGCCCGTTCTCCAGCACGTCCCACCACCAGGCGTTGGCCCGTCCGGCCAGCGCCATGTGGTTGGGCACGATGTCGAGCACCTCACCGAGGTTGTTGCTGGTCAGCTTTGCGGAGAGCCTGCGGTAGCCGTCGGCGCCGCCCAGCTCGCTGTTCAGCCGGCCGTGGTCGACGACGTCGTAGCCGTGGGTGCTGCCGGCGGCTGCCTGCAGCACCGGAGAGCAGTACAGGTGGCTGACGCCGAGCTCGGCAAGGTAGCCGGTGATGGCCGCGGCGTCGTCGAAGGTGAAGCCCGCGTGCAGCTGCACCCGGTAGGTGGCGGCCCGCGGGCGGGGACGCGGCCGCGGGCTGGGGCTCGTGTTCGGGCTCGCGCTGGGGCTGGGCGCAGGCGTGGCCATCATGCGGGCTCCAGGGGAAGATCTGACAGGAACGGCGACGCCGCCCACCGGCAAGGTGCCCGCTGCGCCCCGTATTTAACCAAGTGCTCGGATTTCGCCATCCCGCCCCGCCACGCCCCCGCCACAACCACGCGTCGATGTACCGATGAGCCGCATAGTACGAGGAGCCTTTCGGTACATCGATCACCCGGCGTGGAGGCCACCCGGGTGCTTAGCTGGCCAGGTCGGCGGGGAGGGGCGACGTGGCGGGCAGGGTGAGGGTGATCCGCAAGCCGTGTGGCTGGTTGAGCGCCGCGTGGGTGGTGCCGGCGTGGGTGGCGGCGACCGCGGTGACGATCGCCAGGCCCAGACCCGACCCGGGCCGCGCCGACGGCGCGGCGGCGCGGTAGAAGCGGTCGAAGATCCTGGGCAGCTGCCGGGCCGGGACCCCCGGCCCGTCGTCGCTGACCTGCACCGTGACCGTGCCGTCGGATTCTTCGGCCACGATCGTGGCCGAGGTGCCGGGCGGGGTGTGCGTGCTGACGTTGGCCAGCAGGTTGTCGGCGGCCCGGCGCAGCAGTTCCTCGTCGCCTTCCATCACGAGGCCAGGGTCGATGGTCGCGCGCCAGGTGCGCTGCGGGTCGGCGACGCGGGCCCGGTCGACGCAGCCTTGCAGCACGGAGCTCAGGTCGACCGGCTCTTCTTCCTGCCCGGGATGCTGGTCAAGGCGGGCCAGCCGGAGCATGTCGTCGACCAGCCCGCTCATCCGCATGGCCTCCAGCGTGATGCGGCGCATCGCCTCGTCGACCTGCGGGCGCTCGGTCAGTGCGCCCTGCTGGTACAGCTCGGCGTTGGCCCGCAGCGAGGCCAGCGGGGTGCGCAGCTCGTGACTGGCATCGGCGAAGAACCGGCGGGTGGCCTCCTGGCTGGCCTCGCGCTCGGTTATGAAGTCCTCGATGCGGGCGAGCATCCCGTTCAGCGCCACGCCAAGGCGGCCGACCTCGGTCCGCGGGTCCTGCGGGCGAACGCGGCTGGTCAGGTCGCCCGCGGTGATCGCGTCGGCCTGCCCGGCCATGGTCTCGATCGGCCGCAGGCCACGGCGCATGATCCAGGCGACGCCCCCAGCCGCGAGCAGCCCTGCGGCTGCCGAGCCGATGACCAGGATCAGCTCGAGCTGGCCGACCGTCTTGTTGACCCCATCGAGGCTGGTGTACGCCACGATGACGCTCCCTCCAGGAGCACGCCTGGCCAGCAGCCGCAGCGGCTCGTTCCCCCGGAGGCTGTTCGTCGTCCACGCCTGGCCGCGGGCGGCCAGCCCGCTGAGGTTCTTCTGCGGCAGCAGCCGCGGGGCGAGGCCTCCGCCGACGACGACGATGCCCCTGATCGTGAGGCTGGGCGACACCCCCTTGACGTACTTGCCGGTCACGAGCTCAACCGAGAACGGCTGCAGGAACGGCGCGTGCAGTTGCTCCTGCGCCGGGATTTTCGCGTCCGGCGGCGTGGAGATCCAGTGCACCGGCGAGGTGGCTCGTGGCGGGTGGCTGAGCCCAGCGCCCTGCAACGGCGTCTGCGTGATCGAATTGGCCAGCCGGTACAGGCCGATGAGGTTCTGCAGCTGCGAGTCGGTCTGGCCGATCAGGTAGGTGCGCAACGCGGTGACCGCGGCGACGTCGAACGCGGTCAGCGCGACGAGAGTGACCAGCAGCACGCCGATCAGGACCCGGGTGCGCAGCAGGGCCCGGCGCGGACGGCTCAGCAGGCCCGGCCTCATCGCTGGCCCTCCGTGACGCCGAGCTCGCGCGGCAATCGCAGCGTGTAGCCGACGCCGCGCTGGGTGTGGATCACATCCGGGCCATACGCGGCGAGCTTGCGCCGCAGGTAGGCGATGTACGTGGCGACGACCGTGCTCGATCCGCCGAAGTCGTAGTCCCACACGTGGTCCAGGAGCTGGGCCCGGGTGAGTATCCGCCCAGGGTTGAGCATGAGGTAGCGCAGCAGCCGGAACTCGGTTGGCGACAGCTCTATCTCCCGGCCGGACCGGCGGACCTGGTAGCTGTCCTGGTCCAGTTCGATGTCGGCGAACGTGAGCACCGGCCCGCCCGCGCGGTCCGGGCGGGTACGGCGCAGCACGCTGCGGATCCGGGCCGCGAGCTCCTCCAGGCCGAACGGCTTGGTCAGGTAGTCGTCACCGCCGATCGTGAGCCCGGTCACCTTGTCCGCCTGGGTGTCCCGGGCGGTCAGGAAGATCACCGGCACCCAGCTGCCGTCCCGGCGCAGCCGGCGAACCACGTCGAAGCCGTCCACGTCGGGCAGCATCACGTCGAGCACCAGCAGGTCAAACCGGCTGCCCCGGGCCAGCCGCAAGGCCTCGGCGCCGTTGTCGGCGGTCGTCACGTCGAAACCGAGGAACCGCAGCGACGCGGCGACCGCGTCGCGCAGGAACGGCTCGTCGTCGACGACCAGCAGCCCGCCGTGATCGGCAGGCAGGTTGGCGGCCAGCTCGCTCATCAGCACGCTCCCTCTCCCGGCTGCCATCGGATCACCTCACCGCTAATCCCCTGTGTGATCTGCATTCGAGTTTGATGTGAGCCCGCGTCCTGCGCCGGTCGCTGTCCGTACCTCACACCGAACTCACACGCAACGCGCGCGGCGATCTGACGTCCGGCCAGGAACATGGTGCCGCCGGGACCTTGCGCCCAAGGATAAGGACGACCAGGTGAATGAGAACAGCGCCGGAAGCCGCCACGGCGGCCAGCACCGGCATCTAGCGGCTCTGGCCGCGGGCCTGGCCGCCGCCCTGCTCGCGGCGGCGTGCAGCGGCGGCGGATCACACCCGTCGGGCTCGCCAACTCCGGGCCAGGGGAGCGTCCAGCAGATGGACCTGTTCGCACAGTGCATGCGGAGCCACGGAGAGCCGAACTTCTACTTCACCAGCCTGCAGAGCACCCCCAGCTCCTCGGCCACGGTGCTGACCTTCATGGGGTATCAGGTCATCGGCATCGATCCGCAGACGGCCCAGTTCGCCTCCGCGATGAAGTCGTGCAAGCACCTGCTCCCCGGCGGCGGGCCCAGGCCCGTAAGCCAGCAGCAGCTCAACAGCATGGTGAAGTCCGCCGCGTGCATGCGGGCCCACGGTTTCCCTGACTACCCCGATCCCCAGCGCGGGGCGAACGGCGGCGTCGAAGAGCTGCCGCTCCCGTCGGACATCGACACCAGCTCCCCTCAGTTCCAGGCCGCGCAGAAGACCTGCGGCGAGAGCTAGCGGCGCTGGTGACCCGGGCAGCGCGCGAAGCGCTCTTGACAGGAGGAGAACGCGGATGAACGACAACTCCGGCGACCGCCGCGGCCTCCGGCGGCGACTGCGGCCGCGCCGGGCGGGCATTCTGGCTGCGACGGCGGGCATTGCCGTGCTGGCGTCGGCGTGTGGCGGCACGGGCACGGCGGGAGCCGACACGTTCATTGGCGGGACCTATACCCAGTCGCTCGCGTATGCCAAGTGCATGCGCTCGCATGGCGTGCCCCAGTTTCCCGCCCCCGACGGGCAGGGAAACTTCAATAACTCGCAGATCGAGTCGATCACCCAGAACAACCCCCAGGCGCGCAACGCCTGGGCACAATGCGGATCGCTGCTGCCGAACAAAGGCACCGGGCTGAGCGCGACACAACTGCAGGACATCCAGCAGCAGAACCTCAGGAACGCGGTAAAGGCCGCGCATTGCATGCGGGCGCGCGGAATCGAAGACTTCCCCGACCCCGCGGGGTCAACGCAAGGGTCCGGCATCAACTGGCAGCCGGTGCAGTCAGCCATCCAGAGCGGCCGCGTCGACACGAACACGCCGTCCTACGAGGCCGCGTACGACGCCTGCTCGGGAAAGCGGGTAGGCGGTCCCATCCCCCCTGACTTCGCGCCGGGGTTCGTGGCCCCGTCATCCCCGCCAGGGTCCGGCAGCAGTCCCGTGTCCGGGTGAGGCAGCGCACTTCGGCGCGGCGGCTGCCATCACAATCCCATGACGCCGGTCCTGGCCTCGGCGGCCTATCGCGTGGACGATCGGCAGGCCCAGCGCGCCGTGATGAAGGAAACGAAATCGCGGCGGCAGATTGACCAAGCGCTCTTCACACCGAACTCACACGCAACCCGCGCGGCGGTCTTACACCCGCACAGGAACATGGTGCGCAGCGACCCCCAGGGCCCGAGAGCAAGGACGACGAGTTGAACGACAACAGTGGACGCGATCCGGGCGGCGTCCGGCCGCGGCGGACGGCGGCGGTGGTCGCTGCCATCGCCATTACCGGGCTGCTGGCGGCCGCCTGCGGTGGCGGGGGCTCGCACCCGTCGGGATCGGGCGCGAGTTCAAACCAGAGTCTCGCAGTGGTTCTGGACTCGTACGCGTCGTGCATGCGCAGTCACGGCGTACGCAACTTCTATTTCACCCATTTGACGGCCCCTCCGAGCGCGCCGCCGCCAGGCGAATTTGTGATGGGTTTCCACGGGTGGTTCGCGGAGGCCGATTTCAACGCGCCGTTCCAGACGGCGCAGAAGGCGTGCCGGCACCTCCTGCCGGTCGGGAACGCGCAGGGCACCGAGACCCATCAGGAGTTCCTCAACGCGGTCAAGTCTGCGGCATGCATGCGGTCGCACGGGTACCCGAACTGGCCAGATCCGAATCCGAACGTCGCCGGCGTCTGGGTGCCGACGGGCGTCGATCCGAAGTCGCCGCAGTTCCAGTCCGCGGCGAAGACCTGCGGTGTGCCCGTGCCACCCAGCGGGTGACCGGCCACAAGATCAACAAGCGAACCGGCCGAACCCGGCCGGCCTATGAAGGGTGATAGGCGATGAGCAGCACCGATGCACGTGAGCAGGCGGGCGAGCCTGCGGCGGGTGGGCAGGCGGGGGCCGGCGGGGCGGGGCAGTCTGTAGGGCAGGCGCTGCCGGCCCGGCGTGGCGGGCACGCGGCGGGCGGCCCGGTGGCGGGCGGGCAGGCCGTGACCGGGTACCGGCGGCGGCGCCGAGGCTGGGTCCTGGCCCTGGCAGTGGTCGTGGTGGTCGCGGCCGTGCTGGGCGGGGCCGAGGCGGCCGGGGTGTTCAACTCTGCCAAGCCGGCCGCCAGCAACAACGGGTACGCCACCAGCACGAAGGGGGTGACGCGGGGGTCGCTGACCGAGCAGACGCAAGAGAACGGGACGCTCGGTGACGCCGGATCGTACACGGTGGTGGTCCCCGGGTCGTCGTCGGGCTCGGCCGGGTCGGCCTCATCGGGCCCGTCGGGTTCGGGGTCTGGCACGTTCACCTGGCTGCCGGCGGTGGGCCAGACCATCCGCCAGGGCCAGGCGATCTACCAGGTGAGCGGGACCCCGGTGGTGCTGCTGTACGGGAACGTGCCGGCCTACCGTGACCTGTCGGAGGGGATGACCGGCGCGGATGTGACCGAGCTGAACACCGGCCTGGTCAAACTCGGCTATGCCACCGCGTCGGCGCTCGGCCCGCGGTCGGGCTGGGACTACTTCAGCGGCGAGACCGCGTACGCGCTCGGGCTGCTGCAGGCGCACCTGCGGCTGACCCAGACCGGGACCCTGCCGCTGGGCCAGGCGGTGTTCCTGCCCGGCGCGATCCAGGTCACCGGCCTAGGCACCGGCGCGGTGCCGGGCGGCTCGGCGACGGCCGGCGCCACGGTGCTGACCGGCAGCTCGCTGACCCCGGTGGTGACGATGGACCTGGACGCCTCCATGCAGACCGAGGTCGCGGTCGGCAACAAGGTCTCGGTCACCCTGCCCGACGGATCGGTCACGACCGGGGTGATCTCCTCGGTCAGCACCGCCACGTCTTCCTCGTCCTCCTCGTCGTCTTCGTCGTCGGCTAACGGTTCGAATTCGGGAAGCAACGGGCCGGGCTCGGGTAGCAGCGGGTCGAGCGCGGCGACGATCACAGTGGTGGTGTCGCTAACGGACCCGAAGGCGGCCGGGAGCCTGACCCAGGTCCCGGTGCAGGTGACGATCACAACCGGCAGCGTGAGCAACGTGCTGATCGTCCCGGTGGACGCGCTGCTGGCCCAGCCCGGCGGAGGGTACGCGGTGGAGGTGACCGGGCCGGGCGGGCATCACCTGGTGAAGGTGACCCCGGGCCTGTTCGACGACGCGGCCGGGACGGTCCAGGTCACCGGGAACCTTACCCTCGGCCAGCGCGTGGTGGTGCCCGGCATATGAGCGGCACAGCGATCACCCGTCCCGTCGCGGGCATGCACCCCGCCACGGCCGGAGCACCGGAACTGGTGCTGGAACTGCAGGCGGTGACGAAGATCTACCCGGGCAAGCCGCCGGTGCCCGCGCTGCGGGGGGTGAGCCTGCAGGTCGCGGCCGGTGAACTGGTCGCGGTCCTCGGCCCGTCGGGGTCGGGCAAGACCACGCTGCTGCACCTGGCCGGCACCCTGGACCTGCCCACCGCCGGAACTGTGAAGGTCACCGGGCTTGACGTGAGCACGCTGGGCGACCGGCAGCTCGCCGGGCTGCGCGCGTCCAGCATCGGGTTTGTGTTCCAGCAGTTTTTCCTCGCCGAACACCAGACGGTTCTCGACAACGTCGCCGACGGGCTGCTGTACGCCGGAGTGGGCCTGGCCCAGCGCCGCGAGCAGGCTGCCGAAGCGCTGCAACGAGTGGGGCTGGGGCACAAGCTCGCCGCTCGGCCCACCCAGCTGTCCGGCGGCGAACGGCAGCGGGTCGCCACCGCCCGGGCGATCGTTGGCGAGCCGGCGATCGTGCTGGCCGACGAGCCCACCGGCAACCTGGACCAGGCCACCGGCGCGGCCATCCTGGACCTGCTCGCCCAGCTCAACCGACACCGCAGGCACCACGATCGTGGTCGTCACCCACGACCAGCATGTCGCGGCGCGGATGCGCCGCCAGGTCCGGATGCTCGACGGCCGCATCATCTCCGACACCGACACCCCCGCCCCCTGGCCGGATGAAACAAGACAGAGGGCGGGCTGGACCGGCGAGGCCGCCGAGCGGATGACCGGCTGGACCGGCCAGCCAGAAAGAGGACCCCAATGACCGCGACCCTGCCCGCCGCGCGCCCGGCCAGCCGCCCCGCGCCCACCGCGGCCCGGCTACGGCCCGGCGACCTGGCCCGGCTCGCCAGCGTCGGCCTGCGCACCCGCAAACTGCGCGCCGCCCTGTCCGCCCTCGGCATCGCGATCGGCGTCGCGGCGATCGTCGCGGTGCTCGGCCTGTCCTCGTCCTCAGCGGCCGGGCTGAACGCCGAAATCGCCGCCCTGGGCACCAACCTGCTCACCGTCCAGCCCGGCCAAAGCTTCACCGGCCAAACCGCCGAACTCCCGCTCACCGCACCGGCGATGATCGACCGGCTGCCCGGGGTGTACCAGGTGCAAAGCACCGGGGCGACGAACGCGAACGTCTACCGCTCCCCGCTGATCCCGGCCGTGAACAGCAACGCGCTGACCGTCGACGCCGCCACCCTGGGCCTGCCCGCCACCGCCGGCACCAGCCTGGCCCAGGGGGAGTTCCTGAACGCCGCCACCGCCCGCGAACCGGTCTGCGTGCTCGGCGCCGCCGCCGCCCAGCTGCTCGGCATCGACAAGGTGTTCCCCGGCGAACGGGTCTGGATCACCGGCACCGGCGCCAACGGCAACGGCGGCATGTGGCTGTACGTCGCCGGCATCCTGAGCCCCGACGTGCTGTCCCCCGACGTCGACTCCTCGGTGCTGGTCGGGTTCCCGTTCGCCCAGCAGTACCTCAGCTTCGACGGTCACCCCACGACGATCTACCTGAAGGCTGCCTACGGCCACGTCAACACCGTGTACAACCTGCTCGCCAACCAGGCCGACCCCGAAGACCCGAGCAGCGTGGAACTGTCCCAGCCCTCCGACGCCCTAGTCGCCCAGGCCGACGCCAAAAGCGCGTTCAACACCCTGTTCCTCGGCCTCGGCGCCGTCGCCCTGCTCGTCGGCGCCATCGGCGTCGCCAACATCATGGTCATCTCCGTCCTGGAACGCCGCTCCGAAATCGGCCTGCGCCGCGCCCTGGGCGCCACCCGCGGCCACATCCGCACCCAGTTCCTGGCCGAAGCCATCACCCTGGCCCTGCTCGGTGGCATCGCCGGCATCATTACCGGCGCCGCCGCCACCGCCAGCTACGCCCACGCCAAAGGCTGGGCCACCGTCGTCCCCACCGACGCCTGGGCCGGCGGCCTGGCCGCCGCCATCCTCATCGGCGCCCTCGCCGGCCTGCTCCCCGCCATCCGCGCCGCCCGCCTGTCCCCTACCCAAGCCCTGTGGAGCATCTAGCTCGGAATTGGTGCCCGCCGCAGTGCAACAAAGTGCGGGTCTCGTGCATCTCTATAGGTATCGATATGTCCGGCATAAGCCGGATCGGAAGGATCACACATGCCCGACGGTGCGCGGGCGCGCGTCTTGACCTGGATGGCGACGGTGGGGATCGGCTCCTCGATCCTCATCATGATCGCCCTGTCGTTACTGCGGGACGGCTGGCAGCGCCCACCGATCGTGCTGCCGGCCTTTGGCCCGCCGTGGGACCTGCCAACGACGCACGTGAGCCTGGGCACGGCGAGCGTCGCTCTGTGGATCGCGGTTGCGGCCGGCACCGGCGGCGTGATCGCCGGGCTGGCCGCGATCAGCCACGGGGCCAGGCCCAGTCCCAGGTGGCTCCTGATCATCGCAGGGATCGTCGTGGCGGTGCTGACCGTGCTTCCGCCGACCGGCTCAACCGACGCGTTCGACTACGCGGCCTACGGCCGGATCGTGGTGCTCGGCCACAGCCCGTACCTCATGACCCCCTACCACCTGCGCCGCGTGCACGACGCGCTGGCTCGTTCGGTGCCGGTCAGCTGGCAGCACATGGTCAGCGTCTACGGGCCGCTGGCGACCGTTGAGCAGTTTCTGGCCGCCAAGCTCGGCGGCGTCTCCGCTGCCCGCATCACGTTCTGGCTCAAGCTGTGGAACTCGGTTGCGTTCGCCGTCGTCGCGCTCGTCGCCGACCGGCTGCTGCGCGCCGAGCCGGGCCGCCGGCTGCGCGCTCACCTGCTGTGGACGCTCAACCCGCTGCTGCTGTGGGACGTCGTGGCGGCCGGGCACCTCGACGTCCTGGCCGCCGCGGCCGGCCTGCTGGGGCTGCTGGTCCTGCGATGGCAGCCGGAGGACCAGCCGCCGCCGCTGTCGCGGGCGCTGGCCTCGGGAGCGCTGATCGGCGTCGCCGCCGACATCAAGGCCAATTACGCCCTGTTTGGCCTCGGCGTGATCTGGGCCCTGCGCCGCAGGCCAGCCTCGCTTGCCGTCGCCGCCGGCGCCGCACTCGCGGTCGCGGTACCCGGGTACGCCTGGTTTGGCATGGCCGCGGTTCGTGCCGTTGCCTCCCGCCGGAACCAGGCCAGCGCTGGCAGCTTCTACGACGTGCTCACGGTGCCGCAGTCTTACCTCGCGCTAATCGCCGCCGCCCTCGTCATTGCCGTAGCGCTGCTGGCGCTGCGGCGCATGCCCGCAGGCATCCCGGGCCTCCCCGCGATACGGCCAGCCCTGGCGGTCAGCGCCGCGTGGCTGCTGCTGTGGCCCTATCAGTATCCGTGGTACGCCACGATGATCATCTGTCTGCTGATCTTCTATCCGGCGTCCCGGCTCGACTGGCTGGCCCTGGCGCCGGTCGCGGTCGGCACGATCACCGCTCCCCTGGGCGTAGCGGAAGCCCAACTGGGCCACGCCGCCGACCTCATCCACGACTTCAGCGTCAACGTGCTCAGCCCGCTGGTGCTGCTCGCCGCGGCCGCGGGCCTGGTCGCGCTGTGCCTGTCCGGACGCTGGAACCCAGCTGAACCTGACCCGGGCCCGAATCCGGAGCCGGCCTGCCCCGTCTCGCCCCGAACGGCGGCATAGACTCCACGACCCGCTACGGCTCGCCGTCACCGACGGCTGTGGCGGTCTAGCGCAGCCAGGAACTGTACTTGCGCTTGGCGGCCCGCTTCCAGGCCCGGCGGGCTTGCGCTTCGAGGTCCGCCGCGCGGCAGGCGTCCTGGTCGTAGAGGACCCCGAAGGTGAAGGCGTTCTCGCCGGCCAGGTGGGCCTGCACGCCGAGTTCCCTGATCGTGGCGCGGGCGACCACGCCGTCGTGGTGGTCGCCGAGCACCGACTGGACCTTCTTGGCCCGCTTGACGAAGCGGCTGGCCTGCTTGCCGAACGCGGGGCTGACGGCCTCGGCCGCATACCTGGCGTGCTTGGCGGCCTTGCGCGCCTCGTGCAGGGCCGTGTCCCGGCCCGGCCCGGCGGGCACGTGCCACGCCCGGCGGATGCGCCTGCGCACGCGGCGCCGGGCGTGCCGGACCGCGGCCGGCAGCACCTCGGCCGCGGGCCTGCCGGCCTCGGGCGTCAGCGGGGGATCGACGAGCAGCGCGTCCAGGCCGTCGAGCAGGGCCAGATAGCGGTCGCCGTCCAGGGCCTCGAGCACCGCGGCGCGCGCCTCGGCCGCTACCGGCGCGAAGTGGACCCGCACCCTGGCAAGCACCGGGCCCATGATCAGTTCTGGCGGCAGCTTGTCCAGGCCGGCCTGCAGATGCCCGGCCATGACCTCGGCGTCGCGTGCGGTGCCGAGCACGCCGCCGAGCCACTTCAGCTCGTCCCCGAGCCGCTCACATTCTTCTGTACGGAGCACCCCGCCGAAGGACTTCAGCGTGCTGCGCAACCGTCGGGTGGCCACCCGCATCTGGTGAACCGCGTCCGGCGTGTCTCGGCGTACCAGCGGATCGAAGGCCATGATCGCTGCCACCTGGGTCCCTACATAGGCCAGGATCACGTCCGCAGCCGTCGCCAGCGCAGCCGGCCGGGCGCGGCCGCCGTTGCGTGGCGGAAGCTGGTCGGCCAGTGCCCGCTCCAGCTTGGCCTGGCGGCCGGCCGGGCGCAGCCCGCTGCGCCGCAGCCGCTTGTCGGCCGCCGCGAGCAGGCCCTGGCCGCCGCCGGTCAGCTCGATCTCCACCTCACGCCAGTGCGACAGCTCGGTCTGGCCGCCCAGCGTGCTCGCCGAGACGTCATCGTCCACCACCTCGGCCAGCGAGTCTCCCGCCTCGTCCAGCAGCACCAGACGGTGGCGGACGGTTCTGATCTCGGCGACCGGCGCCAGCGCCTCGCCGCGGCTGAACGCCCGCACCAGCTTGCCCAGTTCCTTGGGTACCTGCCGGGTAGCCCGGGCCAGCGGCAGCTGGATCTCGCGGCGCGAGTCGCCGCCCTCCGGCAGCTTCAGGTGCCAGCCGGGATCGCTGCCGCCCTGGCGGCGGCGCAGTGTGACGCCGCTGCGGATCAGGCGCAGGTCCTCGGTGTCGTAATAGCGCGCCTCCAGCCGCTGCTCTTCCGGGCCGGACCCGCCGGCGACCCCAGGCAGGTCGGCAAGGTCCGGCAGTGAGGTGCCCGGCGGCGCCTCGTACTTCCGCTCTGTCTCTCGGATCTCGGTAGCCATAGGGACTCGCCTACCCCTGCCGCCCGCGATCTCACCTGCGGGTGAGGGGGAAAGCGAACCACAGGCCCACGAACATCACGGCGACGAAGGCGGTGATGAGCCCGGCCGGCAGGCCCGTGGCCACGGTGGTGGTTGCCAGCAGGACCGCGGCGCAGATCGCCAGCCCCACGGCGGCGAGGCCGAGCGTGGCCATCACGCTGGCCGCCCGCACCAGCGGCTCCTTCTGGCGACGGCGGAACACTATCCGGTGGTAGGCGACGGGACCGAGCAGCAGCGCGGTGGCTACGGCGGACAGCACCAGGCTGGCCAGGTACAGCTCGCGCTGGCCCTGGCTGAGCCTGGCAAACCTGGCCGTGAACGGCAGCGAGAGCAGGAAGCCGAACAGGACCTGCACGCCCAGGCCGGAAATCCGGAGTTCCTGGAGCAGTTCGGCGAGGTTCCGGTCGTCTCGCTGAGCTTCCGATTCGTTCCTCGGATCCTGCGAAGCCCGATCTCGCGGGTCCGGCGGCCCCTCCGGCCCCATCGCGGTCACCTCCCTGCAACTCCGGCGCTGCTACCCAGGACGCGGCGCGGAAACGTCCCAGGGTTTGAGAATGCCCCGGCCAGGTAGAAGAAACCGCCGAGGGAAAGGGCCGAAGCCCGAGGCGCACCCCCACTGGAGGACCGACAGATGAGAACCGCGACCAGCCTAGCTTTAATAGCCATAGGGGCGATCTTCACCTTTGCCATTACGGCGCATCCGAGTTTCCTGAACCTGCAGATCGCCGGCGTGGTCATCATGGCCACCGGGGTCGCCGGGCTGTTCGTGCGCAAGCCGACCCAGGGCTGGCTGCACCGCAGGACGACCCTGCGGCACGACACGGCCGGTCCCGTCGTCGGCCACGTGGAGGAGAAGCGTTATCCCCCGTACGTCATGCTCAACCCGGCCGCCGACCCGCAGCAGGCCGAGAGCAACGGACACCAGCCGGGAGATCTCACGGCCGACGAGACGGCCGAGCCGGAGCCCAGCAGCGAACCCGCGCCGATCCCGGAGGTGCCCGCCGAGGAGCTGGCCGAGCATCCCGCCGCCCCGGCCGAGCCGCAGGCTGGCGAGGTCGTGGAGGAATACATCCAGGAATGATCACAGACCAGCCCGGCATCGCGACGCGGCCGCCGCATGCCCCCCGCGCCGATGCGCAGTTCGACGAGGCGCTCGGTTACATGCGGCAGCTGCACGCCAAGGCGTCGCGGATGACCCGAAATCACAGCGACGCCGAGGATCTGGTCCAGGAGACGTACGCCCGGGCGTTTGCCTCGTTCCATCAGTTCAAGGAAGGCACCAACCTCAGGGCGTGGCTGAACCGGATTCTCACGAACACGTTCATCAGCAGCTACCGGAAGCGGCAGCGAGAGCCCGTGCTGACCTCCGTCAGCCTCGAGAACTGGCAGCTGGAGCGCGCCCATTCACGCTCCGCGCAGCCCTCGGTGGCCGCCCGTTCCGCGGAGGAACTGGCCCTTGACCGCATACCGGACGCCAGCGTGACCGACGCGCTGCGGCAGCTTCCCGAAGACTTCCGCATGGCGGTCTACCTGGCCGACGTGGAAGGGCTCGGCTACCGGGAGATAGCGCAGGTCATGCACTGCCCAATCGGCACGGTGATGTCCCGCCTGCATCGCGGCCGTAGCCGGCTCAGGGAGCTGCTCTGCAGCGACAACGAGGGTGTTTAAGAATCTTTTTCCCTGGTACTTACCGGCACGAAGAACGCCCGAGAAACCCGTGGCGTTTACCGCTTGACAGGTGGTAAATCATGCGCATCGGAACGCTCCTATTGGTTATCTGGCTGGTTATCGGCGCCGTTGCCGCCGGCCAGCGCAATTACTACAGCGGATCCTCAGCTAACTGCGCCAAGGCAGGGACGATAATCGTGACCATCCTGGCCGGCCCGCTGAACTACTTTGGTGTGAACCCCAAGATCAGGTGTCAGGTGCCACAGCCCAGCAAGTGACGCGGGCCAGGAACTAAGCAGGAGGAACTGCAAATGCTCGCCATTGTTGCGGTGATCATTTTCGCTATCGCGTTCATCATCCGGGTGACCGCCACGTCCACCGACGCGGTGTTCGCCCCGGCCAGCCTGGTGATCCTGGGCCTGATCGCCCTGGCGCTGCACCTGGCCGGCCTCGGCGCCGGCTGGCGGGTGCGCCGCTGACCTGAACTGCCTCCGACCCCTTCGAGACCGAGACCGCCGCCGGAGCTGCGCCACCTCCGGCGGCGGTCTCTGTCCTGCCCGACTCGTGGCAAGCTTCGGGGCATGCCCGACGACATTCTTGACCTGGCGGACCGGCTGTGGCGCGGCGAGGTCACCAGCAGCGAGTATCACCCGGTCGCCCACCGCCGCGGGCTGGCCGAGGTCCGAGACGGCGTCGCGTTCCTGCCTTCATTCGCCAATGTGACCGCGTTCGCGACCGATGACGGCCTGGTCCTGGTGGACACCGGGAGCTCGTTCGTGGCCGCGGCGGTGCACGACGAACTGCGGCGGTGGAGCGGGCAGCGGCTGAACACGGCGGTGTTCTCGCACGGGCACATCGACCACACCTCGGGGATGCCGCCCTGGGAGGCGGAGTCGGCCGAGCGCGGCTGGCCGGCCCCGGTCGTGATCGCGCACGAGGCGCTGCCCCTGCGCTTCGACAGGTACCTGCTGACGGCCGGCTACAACGAGGTGATCAACCAGCGGCAGTTCGGCGCCAGAGGGCTGCGCTGGCCGACCGAGTACCGGTACCCGGACCGCACCTACCGCGATGAGCTGCGGCTAGAAGTCGGCGGCGCCGCGTTCCGGCTGCGGCACGAGAAGGGCGAGACCGACGATCACACGGTCACCTGGCTGGCCGGCCGGAAGGTGCTGTGCTGCGGCGACCTGTTCATCTGGGCGTCGCCGAATGCGGGCAACCCGCAGAAGGTGCAGCGCTACCCGAGGGAATGGGCCCACGCGCTGCGGCGGATGGCCGGGCTGGGGGCCGAGTACCTGCTGCCGGGGCACGGCCTGCCGGTCATCGGCGCGGACCGGGTCCGGCAGGCCCTCGGCGACACCGCCGCGCTGCTCGAGGCGCTCGTCGAGCAGACCCTCGAGGTGATGAACAACGGCGGCCGCCTGGACGAGGCGATCCACTCGGTGCGCCCGCCGGCCGAGCTTGAGGCAAGGCCGTACCTGCGGCCGGTGTACGACGAGCCGGAGTTCATCGTGCGCAACATCTGGCGGCTGTACGGCGGCTGGTGGGACGGCAACCCGGCCACGCTCAAGCCCGCACCCGAGCGCGCGCTGGCCGCCGAGCTAGCTGGCCTGGCCGGCGGCGCTGCCGTGCTCGCCGACCGGGCGCTGGCGCTGGCCACGGCCGACGGCCAGGGCGACGACGCGGCCCAGCGGTTGGCCGGCCACCTCGCCGAGCTTGCCTGGCTCGCGGCGCCAAATGACAACGCGATCGCCGAGATCCGCCGTCAGGTGTTCGCGGCCAGGGCCGAAACGGCGACTTCCACGATGGCGAAGGGCGTCTTCCGCTGGGCCGCTGACGAGAGCTCCTAGGAGGGGCGGCCGGGGCGGCGGGGGTACTCGGCACCCGTTGGGTACTCGCGCGTGGGGTAGTCGTTGCGCCCGGGGTAGTCGTTGCGCCCGGGGTAGGTGCCGGAACCGGGGCGGCCGTTGGCCGGCATGTTCGTCGGGTACCCGCCGCCGGCGGAGGTCCGGCGCCTGACCGAGCGCGTGCCCACGCCGTTGAGGAGCGAGCCGATCGCGAACCCGATCACGAGGTCGACGCCCGCGGTCGCCACCTTCTGCGACAGCGGCGCCCCGGTGCTGAACGGAAACAGCACCATGACGATCGTCGCGAGCGCCACGATCCAGGTGAAGAACGTCGTCGGCCGCGGAGTGCTGAGCAGCAGCAAATAGAGGATGCCGGTCGCGACCAGCGCGGCCACCGCGGCTGCGAGCACATACCCGGTGGTGTGCGCGTCGCCGTACGCGCCGTCCTGACGGGGAGAAAGGAGCGGAATGTTGAATAGCCACCGGCACAGCAATATGCCGACGAGTGCAACCAGCGCCGCCACAATGGCCGTGGCCACACCGCCGGGCCACAGCTGCCCGGCGTCGACCTTCGGCCGCGGCGGGGTATCTCCATTCCGGGGCATGATTGGCTCCGTCATGGGTGTCACCTGCCCGATTCAAACTTGCGTTTTGCCCTGAGGGCCTAGTCCAGTATCAGCTCACCCGCGTGCGCGCATCCAAACATCGCACCCGCCAGCGCCGCATGGACCGGCACGCGCCGGGTAGCGGCGGTGAATGCCCAAGTTTCACCCGCACGTCCTGCGTGACTACGCGCTGATCGCCGATGGAGAGCGCGGCGCCGTGGTCAGCCCGCGCGGCGACATCGTCTGGCTGTGCGCGCCGCGATGGGACTGTGACGCCGTCTTCTCCGCCCTGATCGGCGGTGAAGGCGTGTACGCGGTCATGCCGGCGCACACGTTCGTCTGGGGTGGCTACTACGAGGAAGGCACCCTGATCTGGCGCAGCCGCTGGATCACCGTCAGCGGCCTCACCGAATGCCGCGAGGCCCTCGCGTTCCCTGGCGATCGCGACCGGGTCGTGCTGCTGCGGCGGATCATTGCCCGGGACTGCCCGGCCGAGGTCGAGGTGATCCTGGACCCGCGGGCCGGATTCGGCAAGCACGGGCTGCGCGCCATCAAGCGCCACGATCAGGGCAGCCACGACGCCTGGACCGGCCGCGCCGGCGATCTGCACGTGCGCTGGTCCGGCGAGGTCTCCGGAGCCAGGGTCCGCCGCTCAGGCGGAGCCTCCGTGCTGGCCATGAACCTGACCGTGCCCGCCGGGCAGAGCCGCGACCTCGTGCTCGAGATATCCGCCGAGCCGCTGCGCGACGTGCCTGGCGAACCCGACGAGCTCTGGCGCGCCACCGAGGACCGGTGGGCCGACGCCGTGCCGCCGCTGGACGACGTTGTCGCCCCGCGCGACGCCCGGCAGGCGCAGGTGATGCTGCGCGGCCTGACCAGTTCCGGCGGCGGAATGGTCGCGGCGGCCACCACCAGCCTGCCCGAGCGAGCGGAAGAGGGGCGCAACTACGACTACCGGTACGCCTGGATCCGCGACCAGGTCTACGCGGGCAGGGCCGCCGCGGCGGCGGGCGCGTTCTCCCTGCTCGACGACGCGGTGGCGTTCATCTCCGCCCGGCTGCACGAAGACGGCCCGAAGCTGGTCCCCGCCTACACCGCCGACGGCGGGCGCGTGCCCGACCAGCGCGACCTCAACCTGCCCGGCTACCCCGGCGGCTACGACCTGGTTGGCAACTGGGTGAACAAGCAGTTCCAGCTCGACGCGCTCGGCGAGTCGCTGCTGCTGATCGCCGCGGCGGGCTCCCACGACCGGCTGGACTCCGGAAGCAGGAAGGCTGCCGAGATCGCAGCCGACGCGATCGCGCGGCGCTGGCAGGAGCCGGACGCCGGGATATGGGAGATCGACAACCAGGCGTGGACACACTCCCGGCTGATCTGCGCCGCCGGCCTGCGGCGCGCGGCCTTGCACTGCACCACCGAGCCGCAGGCCTCGGACTGGTCGGCGCTCGCCGACGTGATCGTCGCGGACACCGCCGAGCATGCGATGCATCCGACCGGGCGCTGGCAGCGCTCATCCGGCGACCCCGGCCTGGATGCCGCGCTGCTGATGCCCGCGATCCGCGGCGCCGTGCCCGCCGACGATCCCCGCACCGCCGAGACCCTGCGCGCCTACCTGGCCGAGCTGACCCAGGACGGCTACGCCTACCGGTTCCGCCACGACGAGCGGCCGCTCGGCGAGGCCGAGGGCGCGTTCCTGCTGTGCGGCTTCATCGTGACGCTCGCGCTGCACCAGCAGGGCCAGGAGGTCGAGGCGGCCCGCTGGTTCGAGCGCAACCGGGCCGCGTGCGGCTCGCCGGGTCTGTACGCCGAGGAGTACGACGTCGCCGAGCGCCAGCTCAGGGGGAACCTGCCGCAGGCGTTCGTGCACGCGATGGTCCTCGAGTGCGCCGCCCGGCTCGCGGCGCCCTGGCACAACCTGTGACCAGGCTCGAAACAACGAAGGATGGAGTAATAGACATGACCCAGACAGTGGTGATAACCGGGGCCAGCGCCGGCATCGGCCGGGCGACCGCGCGCCTGTTCGGCGAGCGCGGAGCCAACGTCGGCCTGATCGCGCGCGGCCAGGCAGGCCTCGACGGCGCTGTCAGGGACGTCGAGGAGGCGGGCGGCAAGGCGCTCGCGATCCCGGCCGACGTGTCCGACTACGCGATGATGGAGACGGCTGCCGAACAAGTGGAGGAGTTCTTCGGACCGATCGACGTCTGGGTCAACGTCGCGTTCACGTCGGTGTTCGCGCCGTTCGCCGAGATCACGCCGGACGAGTTCTCGCGGGTCACCGAAGTCAGCTACCTCGGCTTCGTGCACGGGACCATGGTCGCGCTGGCCCGGATGCGGCCGCGCGGGTACGGCACGATCGTGCAGGTCGGCTCCGCTCTCGGCGCGCGCAGCATCCCGCTGCAGTCGGCCTACTGCGGCGCCAAGCACGCGATCAACGGGTTCACCTCCTCGCTGCGCTGCGAGCTGCTGCACGAGCACTCGGGGGTGCACATCACGGTCGCGCAGATGCCGGCGGTGAACACGCCGCAGTTCTCCTGGGTGCGGTCCCGGCTGCCCCGGCACCCGCAGCCGGTTCCGCCGATCTACCAGCCAGAAGTCGCGGCCCGCGGCGTGCTGTTCGCCGCCGACCACCCGCAGCGGCGGCAATACTGGGTCGGCGCGTCCACCGCGGCCACGATCTTTGCCAACAAGTTCGTGCCGGCGCTGCTCGACCGCTACCTGGCGCGCACGGGGTTCGACTCCCAGCAGACCAGCGAGAAGGTCGACGGCGACCGGCCCGACAACCTGTACCAGGCCATGGACGGCCAGGGCGGCAGGGACCACGGGGCGCACGGTGTCTTCGACCAGCGATCGCACCCCCGCAGCGCGCAGGTGTGGCTGGACGAGCACACGGCCGGGCTCGCCGCGGGAGCCGCGGTCGCCGGCGCCGCGGTCGCCACCGGGATCGTGGCCAGCCAGCGCGCCCGGCGCAGGGGACGGCGGTGACCAGCGCGACCGCCCGCGCGCTGCAGGTGGCGCGGGCCGGCTACGGCTCGGCCCTGCTGCTGCTTCCCGGGCCGGCGCTCCGGCTGGGCGGCGGCCACCCGGCAGACCGCCGCTCGCGGAACGTGGCCAGGGTGCTCGGCGCCCGTCACCTGGTCCAGGCGGCGGTGACCGCCGGAGTCGGGCCGAGCGCGGAGTTGCTCGGGCTCGGCGCGGCGCTCGACATCACCCACGCAGCGTCCATGGCCGGCCTCGCGCTCGCGGACCGGCGCGTGAGACGGGTCACACTCACCGATGCACTGATCGAGATCGCGTTCGCCGCGGCAGGCCTGTCATCTGCGGTTCCGCCGCGGATTGGATAGGTGCCCGGTACGCGCGACTGCCGCCGTGTCACGCTTCGACCCTGACCGAAGTATTGGCGGACAAGGCTAGAGGCATGGAGGCAATCGAGCAACGGGGAACCGAGGGGCGCCAGGCGCGACCGCGCAGACCGGCCGGACCCAGCGGATTGGGCGGACCCGGCGGACCCGGCGGACAGGCAGCGATCGTCGGCCTCATGACGGTGTGTCTGGGTTTCTTCGTCATCCAGCTCGACGTCACGATCGTGAACGTCGCGCTCCCCGCCATCCAGCGAGAGATCGGCGGCTCGGTGGCCGGCCTGCAGTGGGTCGTGGACGCCTACACGCTCGCGCTCGCGGCGGTCATGCTCACGGCGGGATCGGAGGCGGACCGGGCTGGAGCGCGGCGCCTTTTCACGGCCGGGCTGACCGTCTTCGGCGCCGGCTCCGCCGCGTGCGCCGCCGCTCCGACGCTGGGTTTCCTGATCGCCGCGCGGGCCGTGCAGGGGCTCGGCGCTTCGGCGCTGCTGCCGTGCTCGCTCGCGCTGCTCGTTCACCAGTTCCCTGACGCTGGGGCGCGGGCCCGGGCCCTGGGTGTGTGGGGCGGCATGGGCTCGCTCGGCGTCGCGCTGGGGCCGGTGATCGGGGGCGCTCTGGTGGCCCTGGGGAGCTGGCGGCTGATCTTCGTGATCAACGTCCCGGTTTGCGCGGCGACGATCTTCCTGCTCCGCAGGTACGTGCCGGAATCGCCGCTCAACACGTCACGGCGCATCGACGTGTGGGGCCTGCTGCTGGGGGTCGGTGCCCTGGCAGGGCTCACCGCGGGCTTCATCACCGCAGGCCAGCAGGGCTGGCTCGCCCCCGTGCCGGATGCCTTGCTCGCCGCCGGCGTGGGCGCCGGGGTGCTGTTCACGCTGGCCGAGCACCGGCAGGCTGCTCCGATGCTGCCACTTGGGCTCTTGGCGTCCAGGAACCTCAGCGCGGCGACCGGAGTGGGCCTGCTGTTCAACCTGTGCATCTACGGCGCGCTGATCTGCCTGTCGCTGTTCTTGCAGCAGGCGCGGCACGAGTCGGCGCTGAGCACCGGCCTGCTGATCTTGCCGATGAGCGTCGCCGTCGGGGTCGGCTCCACCGCCAGCGGCCCGCTGACCGCCCGTCTCGGGCCCAAGCCGCCCATGATCACGGGGTTCGTCCTGGCCGCTGCGGGCGCCGCGCTGCTGGCCGTCGCCGGCACCGGAACGTCGCTGGCGCTGATCGTCGCAGGGTCGGTGCTGCTGGGTATGTGCTCGCTGGCGATGCCCGCCATGACCGCCGTCGTCGTCGGCTCGGTCGGCCGGGACCGCGCTGGCCTGGCCGGCGGCATCCTGAACGCCGCCCGGCAGTCCGGCGGGGCCCTCGGCGTCGCCCTGCTGGGCGCGCTGCTGGCTGGCTCACAGCACTCCAGCCACGGCATGGCCCTGCACCTGCCGCTGGCCGTGGCCGCCGTCGGCTACCTGGTCGCCATCGGCCTCACCCTGGTCATCCGCACCAAACGGGTCAGCGGCTGACCGGGCTGGCCCACTGGGCGACAGCCGCGTCGAGGACTGGCGCGAGGCTGCGCAGCTCGTCAAGGTGCGCCTGGGCCAGCGACGCGAGCCGGGCCTCACCCTCGACGGTGAGCCTGACCCGGGTCACCCGGCCGTCGTCGTCGTCGCCCCACCGCTCCACAACGCCGGCGGCCTCGGCCCGGTCGACCAGCTCCACGGTGCTGTGATGGCGGAGCATCAGGTAACCGGCCAGGTCGCCGATGGTCGGGCCGTGCACACCGGGGTGCCCCTTGACCGCGAGCATCAGCTGGTGCTGGGCTGGGGTCAGACCGGCGGCGCGCGCCTGGGTCTCGCTCCAGTGCAGGAACCGGCGCAGGCTCGTGCGAAACGCCAGCAGGTTCTCGTAGTCCTCGCGACTCAGCTGACGCACCGCCGCAGTATATCGTAAAGCGACATGTTGCCCCGGCGGCCGAGGCGAGGTGGGGTGCGGGCGGCAACCGCGGTGCGCGGCACTCACCCGGGAAGCTTCGCCGTCGTGATGGCCACCGGCATCGTATCGGCGGCGCTGCGGGCGGCCGGCGATGCGGGCGTCTCGGCCGCGCTGCTGGCGATCGCGGCGGCCTGCTTCACGGTCCTCGTGGCGGCGTCCGCGCTGCGCGCGGCGGCGTTCCCCGGCGACCTGCGCGCCGACCTGGCCAGCCCGCGGAGCGCGTTCACCGGCTTCGCGTTCGTGGCTGCCTGCGGCGTGCTCGGGGACCGGCTGGCCGGCGACGGCCACGACGGCTCGGCGGCCGCGCTCGCCGCCGCGGCACTGCCGGCCTGGCTGGCCCTCACCTGCCTGGTTCCGGGGCGGATAGCCGTCCGCCATCGCACGCCGCCCGCGGTCACGGACATCGGCGGCAACTGGTATCTCTGGGCGGTCGGCACCCAGTCGCTCGCGATCGCGGCGACGTTCCTGTGGGCCGTGGGGATCTTCGGCGCCCGGCCCGCGGCGCTACTGGCGATCGCCGCCTGGCTGGCCGGCGCGGCGCTGTACCTGCTGATCACCGCGCTGGTCGTGGCCCGGCTGCTGCTGGCCGGGCTCGCGCCGCGCAACCCGACCGCGCCGTACTGGGTGGCCATGGGCGGGGCCTCGATCACGGTCCTCGCCGCCGCGCTGATCCTGCAGGACACGGGCTCGCCCGCGGTGAGCGCGGCCCGGCCCGCGCTCACCGCCGCGGCCGTCGGGTTCTGGATCCTCGCCAGCAGCCTGATCCCGCTACTGCTCGGCCGCGGTGCCTGGCGGCATCTGCTCCGGCGGGAGCCGGTGCGGTACCGCGCGGATCTGTGGATGATCGTCTTCCCGTGCGGCATGTACGCGACCGCCAGCATGCAATTCGGGACCGCCGCGCGGCTCCCGCTCCTGCACGCCGTGGGGAGTACCGCGGCATGGGCCGCCGCTTTCGTGTGGGCGCTGACGTTCGCGGCCATGATCGTCTGGCTAGCCATCCACGCCACCCGCGCCACCCACACCGTCCGGAATTAATATCGTGATACGATAGGCTTGCAGTGAAGCGATACCGGTTCCAGGCCCTGGTCACGCTGGGAGACTCGCCTGAGGGCAGCCCGGCGGGAGAGCCGGGCGGCCAGCTCCGGCGCGTGGTGCTGCACGGGCACAGTCACGAGACCGGCCAGGGAAAGTTCTTCAGCGCGCTGGCCACAAGGAGCGGCGACGTCCCGCCGTGGCGGGACCAGGATCCAGTGATCATGAACGTGGTGGTGGTCTGCGACGACCCGCGCGAGTACTTCGACATCGGCGACAGCTTCGCCTTCTGGTTCGGCAGCGACCGCGCTCGCGGGGTGGTGACCCGCCGCCTGCTCGTGTGATCAGCGAGAATGGTGGGCATGGACGTGCGGGTGCGGCGGGTTTACGAACAGCCCTCGCCGGACGACGGCGTGCGCGTGCTGGTGGACCGGCTCTGGCCGCGGGGACTGTCCAAGGGTGCCGCGCACATCGACGAGTGGGTCAAGGACGTGGCGCCGTCGGATGACCTGCGGCGCTGGTACGGCCATGAGCCGGAACGGTTTGCCGAGTTCCGGCGGCGCTACGTGACCGAACTGCGCGAGCCGGAGCGCGCCGAAGCGCTCGCGCGGCTGGCCGAGGCGGCACGCCGAGGCACGGTTACCCTGCTGACCGCCACCAAGGACGCCGGGCACAGCCAGGCCGCGGTGCTGGCCGAGCAGCTGGCCGAGGACACGGCCCGCGACGCCTGAGCGTGGTCAGGACACCTTGCGCCACCGGGCTTCGCAGCAGGAGTACAGGCCGAACGTGACCAGGCCGATGGCTACCACGACCAGCAGCCACGGGCCGAGCGGAGTCTGCGCGAACGCGCGCAGCGTGGAGTCGACTCCCTTTGCCTGATCCGGCTGGGACTTGGCGCCGGCGACGATCAGGAACACCCCGACGGCGGCGAACACCACGCCGCGCGCGATGCCGCCGACCTGGCCGAGCCACCTGACGATGCGACGGGCCCGCTGGCTGGCTCCGGTCAGGTTGAGCTGCTTGAGGAAGTCCCGGCGCCAGGAGCTGTAGGCCACGTACGCGCCGCCCACGACGAGGGCGAACCCCACCGCGACGACGACGACCTGCCCGCCGGGATGATGCAGCACCGACGCGGTGAGGTCGGTCGACTGCTGGTTGCTCGATTTCGGCGCTCCAGCGCCGATCGCGTACTTCAGGATCGTGAACGCCAGGGCCCCGTACACCAAGGCCTTGCCCAGCGCGGCAAGGCGCGAGCCCGCTTTCTGCTCGCCGGGACCCGGTCCGCCGAACGCTGCCTCCGACAGCCGCCACAGCGCCAGCCCGACGAAACCGGCCGCCAGCAGCCACAACGCGGCCAGGCCAACGGGTGTCGCGGCCACCACGCGTACGGCTCCGGCGGAGTCCGCCTGGCCGCTCGAACGGCCGAACGCGATCCCGACCGCGATGCAGCCGATGATCACGTAGAGCACGCCACGGGCGGCGAACCCGGCGCGGGCCAGCAGTCCCAGGTAACGGCTCCTGCCCGCCCGCCGGCCAGCGTACCTGGCGCTGCGGGCCCTCCCTCGTGGCCTGCCTCGTGCTAACCGCGTGGTCACTGTGTCTCCCGAAAAATCAGTGGCTCCCGAAGAATCCGCCGAAAACTGCCCTTAACGCGACGTCCCAAACCGGTCCGGCGAACGGAGGTGAACGTGGCGCTCGGGCGGCCCCGCTCCGACCTGGGCTCTGATGGTTGAGAAGCCCGATGCCGGGCAGCCGATATGGCTTAGCGCCGGCTGAAAACGCCGCCGGGGCACCAGCGTCATCAGGAGCCTTAGATGCCGGTCGACCAGGGTCAGCCGAACGCCGCCCTTTCCTCGCTGTCAGACGCTGCCGAGGAGAGCCAGGAGCAGCAGGCCAACGACAGCCTCGATGCCGAAGAAGAGTCCACCGACCGGGTGGAGGAGGCGGTCGCCGAGGCGGCCGAGATAGCCGAGGAGACCGGCGGGCTCGGTGAGCTGGGGCGGCCGGTCAACCGGCGCTCGCCGTTCTTTATCGGCATGGCCGCCGCCGCCGGCGTCGCGGTCACCTACGGTCTGGTCGAGCTCACGGTCACGGCCCGCTCGGTGCTGATCCTGATCGGTCTTGCGCTGTTCATCGCGGCGGGGCTCGATCCGGGCGTCACCTGGCTGGAGCAGCACCGCTTCCCCCGCTGGGCCGCCGTGCTGACGGTCCTACTGGTCTTGCTCGCCGTGCTGGGCGGCTTCGTGGCCGCCGCGATCCCGCCACTCGTCGCCCAGGCCAGCGCGCTGGCCGGTCACCTGCCGCAGTACGCGCACTCACTGAAGAACCACAATTCGGAACTGGGCAAGCTGAATGCGAAATATCACCTCCAGCAGCGGGGCTCCAAACTGCTGTCGAGCAAGGGCAGCACGCTGGTCGGCGGCCTGCTCGGCGCCGGGAAGCTCGTGCTCAGCGCGGCCACCTCCGTGATCCTCATCACCGTCATGGTGGTGTATTTCCTGTTTAGCATGCCGAAAATTAGGCTTTTCGCCTACCGCCTGGCTCCGCACTCGCGGCGGACCCGCGTCATACTTATTGGAGACGAGATCTTCACCAAGGTGGGCGGCTTTGTCTTGGGGAACGTCCTGACCTCCGTGATCGCGGGAATCGGCACCTATATATGGTTGCTGATCTTCGACGTGCCGTACCCGATCCTGCTGGCCCTCATGGTTGCCATCTTTGACCTGATCCCGGTTATCGGCGCGTACGTCGGCGGCGCGGTCGTATCCCTGGTCGCGCTGACCGTGTCGCTGCCCGTTGCCGTGGCCACGCTCTGCTTCTACGTGGGCTACAAGCTGGCCGAGGACTACTTCATCGTCCCCAGGGTCATGGGCAAGACCGTTCAGGTGCCCGCGGTGGTGGCGCTGGTGGCGGTGCTGATCGGAGGCACGCTGCTGGGCATCATCGGGGCGCTGGTGGCCATCCCCGCCGCGGCCGCGATCCGCCTGTTCCTGCAGGAAGTGGTGTTCCGGCGGCTGGACACGAGTTGACAAAGCAGGCGGAGCAGGCGGACCAGAACACGCAGCCACCGAGGGGATGGCGAAGCCGGCTGCGCCACGCCCGGCGGCCGCTGCGCCGGCTCGCGATCCTGCTCATCCTGGCGCTGATCGTCGAGTACCTGGTGATCCCGGAACTCGTCGGCGCGAGCAAGGACCTGTACCTGCTCGGCAGCCTGAACGTGTGGTGGATGATCGCGGGGCTGATCCTCGAGGGCCTCTCGCTGTTCTGCTACGCGCTGCTGAACCGGGTGCTGCTGCCCCCGGACGGGCGGCCCAGCCTGTCCCGGCTGTTCCGCATCGACCTCTCGGCGGCCGCTGTGGCGCATGTCATCCCGGCGGGGACGGTCGGCAGCGCCGGCATCGGCTACCAGTTGTTCACCGCGGAGGGCGTGGACGGCACGGACGTCGGCGTGATGATGGCGACTAAGGGCATCGGCTCCACGGTGGTGCTGAACGTCCTGCTCTGGATCGCGCTGGTGATCTCGATCCCGCTGTCCGGCTTCCAGCCCATCTACGCGACGGTCGCGATCGTCGGAGCGGTGGTCCTTGCCCTCGTGGGCATCCTGATCTTCGGCGTCACCCGCGGCGAGAAACGGGCCGTGAGCATCCTGCGGGCCGTCGGCGAGCGCATTCCCGGCGTCGGTGGCGACAAGCTGGAGCAGATCGCGCTGCGCGCCGCGGCGTCAATCCGCGACCTGGGCACCAATCGCGAGGTGCTCATCTGGTCGCTCACCTGGGCGGCGCTGAACTGGCTGCTCGACGCCGCGTCGCTGTGGTGCTTCATCGCCGCGTTCGGCGGGCACGCGAACCCGGTCGGGCTGTTCGCCGCGTACGGTGTCGCGAATGTGGTCGGCGCGATCCCGATCACGCCAGGCGGCCTCGGGATCATCGACACACTTACGCCGTTCCTGCTGGTCGGCTTCGGGCTGACCCGCAGCGTCGCGACCCTGGGCGTGCTCGCGTGGCGGCTGGTGAACTTCTGGCTGCCGATCCCGACCGGCGCCCTCGCTTATATCAGCCTGAAGGTGCCGAGGGACGCCGGCCTGGGGGGGATGCGCCGGGCCCTGTCCGACCTGATCCCCAAGAGCCTCCGCGGCCATCAGCAGGCCACCGCGGACGACCAGGCCGACGCCGATGAGTTCCCGGATGGCCCGGCGCCCGGCCCTCGGCCCGCTGCCGCCGACGGTCCGGCCCCGGCTGCCGACGATGCGGCCGCCGACAGCCGGGACGCGCGGCACTGACGCCGATACGGGCTGTTTAGTCCGGCTACTCCCAGGTAGTGGAACAGCGGCTTCGCAGCCAGCGTCACGCCGACGCCAGCGCGTCGACCAGTCCGGCGCTCCCCACGCCGGCCGGAGAAAGAGGGACCCATGAATAACGATGCTGAGGCCCGGGAGGTCCACGGGACGATGACCGACTCCGAGGAGTCCGGGAGCCCGGTCAATGGCTATCAGGACGAGCCGGTCAACGACGATCGCAGCGAGCCCGCCGACCGCCGCGACCCTGCCGACGAAGACGACGAGATGATCGACCCGGACGCGATCGTTATCGCCGGGGACTCCGGCGATCTGGACGACTCAAACGACCTGGACGAGGCGGACTTGGACGAGGCAGACGATTTCCACCCCGACGCCGTTGCATCGGCCATCGTGGTGGAGCCGGTTACCGCCGATGACAGCCTGGAGCCCCTTCCCGGGGACGACACCGTGGCCGACCCCGTTTCCGCGGACGACACCGTGGTGGACCCCGTCTCGGCCGACGGCACCGTGGCCGACCCCGTTTCCGCGGACGACACCGTGGTAGACCCCGATTCCGCGGACGACACCGTGGCCGAGCCGGTTCCCGCCGCGGACCCCATTCCCGCTTCCACCACTATGGGCCCGAAGCACGCAGCCGCCGATCCCGCGGCCGTCCGTCCAGGGATGCCGGTGAACGACGACGTGCCGGAGGGCAGCCCGATGGCCGGCGACCCGCAGCAGCTGCACGAGCGCTGGGCAACGATCCAGTCCGCGTTCGTGGACGATCCACACGGCTCCGTCACCAGCGCCGCCGACATGGTGACCGAGGTGATCGCCACGGTCGTGGCCAGCGCCAAGGAGCGGGAGTCCGGGCTGCGCGGCGAATGGGACCGCGACGGCGTGGACACCGAGGATCTGCGCAACGCCCTGCGGAGCTACCGCGCCCTGCTGGACCAGCTCGCCGCGTTGTAGCGGCGCTCGCCAGTCATCACGCCGCCCGGCGGGACCGGCTGGTGAGCAGGAGCACCACCGAGACGAGCACGACCGCGCCGCCGAGCATCGAGACGAGCGTGAGACGCTCGCCGAGAAGCAGCCAGCCGAGGGCGACCGCGACCACCGGGTTCACGTAGGCATAGGTGGACACGGTCGCCGCCGGCAGGCCGCGCAGCGCGATCACGTAGCAGGTCATCGCCAGCAATGAGCCCGGGCCGATCAGATACAACAGCGCGAGCCACGAACGGCCGCTGACGTGGCCGGGGTCGAATCGGCTCAGTTCACCGGTCGCGGCAGCAAGCCCGGCCAGCACCAGCCCGCCGGCCAGCATCTCCATCGCGCTCCCCAGCAGCGGGCGAGCCGATCAGCGTGGATGATCTCGCCGTGCGCGCAGTGATGTCCCCGAGGAACTTCGCCCGCCAGTTTGCGGCCCGGACCGGGACCACGCCGCACCAGTGGCTGATCGGCCAGCGCCTCTGCCGAGCCCAGGAACTGCTCGAGCACACCGCCGAGCCCGTCGAGCAAATCGCCGCCAGGTGCGGCCTGACCTCGCTGATGCTGCGCCGGCACTTCACCCGCCGGTACGGGACCACGCCGCAGGCCTACCGCCGCACGTTCAGCCAGACCCGCTAGCCGCCCTGGGCGTCAGAAGCCTTCGGCGCCGGCGAGTTCCGCCAGGCCGTGCGCCAGCGCCTCCCGCCCATCCGGCGACATCGCCGCCAGCACCTCACCCAAAGCCGCCCGGCGACGCCCCCGCACCCACTCCGCCAAACGCCGCCCCGACTCCGTCGGAACCAGCACAATCTCCCGCCGGCTCGCCGACGCCCGATCCCGCGTCAGCAACCCCGCCGCCTGCATCCGGTCACACAACCGGCTCGCCGCCGACGCCGACGCCCCCAGCGCCCCCGCCAGCCGGCTCAAATTCAGACCCCCCGAACCCCCGATAATCAGCAACGCCCGCATCTGCGCCGGAGGAACCGCCGACCCCAGCTCCTCCACCGCCCGCTCACACGCCTCCAGCAGCACCGTCAGCCCCGCCTCCGCGGAACCCACATCCACCTCACCATCGGCAGCCGCCCAGGCCATCTCACGTCCCATCAGGCACCCAGCCTCCGGCGGCCCGGATGTCGCGGCCCGAGCCCGACCGCGCTCAGCATGCTTCCATCGCTGAGACGTGATTCGGTCATGATTAGCCGCTGCCCGATATCGCCAATTCCTAACGTGGTTTTGCAGCCAGGCCGCAACGAACCCACTGCCGCAGCGAGTTTAGAACCGCCGCGACGGGCTCGCGGCGAGCGTCGCGCGGGCCCGGGGTTCGGGCGAGCGCCCGTCCCACTGGTCACGTTGACCCCGCAGCACTAGCCCGGTAATACTGTCTCAGGCGCGGCAACCCCGCGCCATCTCTAGTCCGGCAGCGTGGCTAGGCGTGTCTTTGTGACATCCGGAGCCAGCCATGCTCGAAGATCAGGCTGTTGCCGGGTTCGAGCTGAACCCGGCCGGCGGGCCGCGCGCGGGTCAGGGTGCGGGCACCGGCGCCGGCGCCGAAGCGCTTACGGCCCTGCTCCCCGGCATGCTCCCACTACCCGACCCCGCGGTCGTCGATAGCGCACGGCTGAGGATCACCGCGCACCGGATGCTCAGCACCGGGCAGCCGCCCCGGACAGGACCGGTCCGGCAGGCAGAGGATATTCGGGCGATTCAGGCGGTGCTGGACTCCGTGGGCGATGACGCGGTGTGTCCCGCCGACGTGCTTGATGTCGGGGCCGCGCTCGCTGTGCTCTGTGACCTGCGGCTCTTTCTGGACCGACTGGAAGCCGACCTGCTTGACGCGGCGCAGCAAGTGGAACTGGGCTGGGATGTCGTCGCCGCGATTATCGGCATCCCTGCCGATGAGGCAGAGCGCCGTCACCACGCCCTGCGTGCGCAGCGGGGTCGCCATAGCGAGAGGGATGCGGTGTACCTGCCCGATTAGCGTCCCGGCGGGGGATGCCTGGCGGGCTGGTGGTCCTGGAAGGGGGGCCGGGACCACCAGCCCGCCAGCGGTGCAGCTTAGCTGGCGCGGGCCAGGCTGACCTGAGTGGTGTCGAGGAGACGCTGGCGCAGATGGTCAAGGGCGTGGGCGAGGAGCCGGGAGACGTGCATCTGTGATATGCCAAGCTGCTGGCCGATCTCGGCCTGGGTCATGTCTCCGTAGAACCGCAGCAAGAGGATCTTCTGCTCGCGGCGGGGCAGCTCACCCCAGTGTGCGGCGACCGATTCCATGTCCAGGGTGTGCTCGACCTCAGGGTCTTCCTCACCAAGCACGTCGGCCAGGCTGGCCGCGTCGGGACGGCCGGCCAGCGGGGCGTCGAGCGAGGCCGGCTGGAAGACCATATCGGCCCGCCGGGCCTCGCGCAGGCTGGCATCGCTGATGCCCAGGTGCTCGATGAGCTCGGTGTCATCGGGCTCGTGGCCCAGCTGCTGAGTCAGCTGCCGGGTGGCCTCGCGAACCTGCAGCACTAGTTCCTGCATCGACCGCTCGACATGCACCTGCCAGCGCTTGTCGCGGAAATGCCGCTTGATCTCACCGGAGATGCACGGCTGGGCGTATGCCGCCAGGCTGCCGCCGACGTCCGGGTCAAAGTTGTTGATCGCCTTCAGCAGACCGACGTAGCCGACCTGCATCAGGTCCTCGGTGGGCTCAGGCGAGCGCTTGTAGCGCTGCACGCAGGAACGCACCAGGTTCCGGTGCCTGGCCACCAGCAGCTCACACGCCGTCACCCGCTGCGGGCTGTCCAGCGGCTGCGACCGCACGATCCGGAGCAACTGCTTGTCTTCAAGACCCTCGAGGTCCGCCAGAGTTCGGCCAGCGGGCGCGGGCGCCGTCGCCACGTCTCGCCCCTCGGATACTTTCTCCATAGAAAGTGTTTCCATGAGGAAAGACTCTCATGCCGAGCGCGTCCCCGCAACCCCTAAGTCAAAGGATGGCAAAACGGCCAGCCGCGCCCGTCGCTGCAGGACACCCGACGTCGGCGTGAGCTGGTCGGTTTAGAAGCCTTCGGCGCCGGCGAGTTCCGCCAGGCCGTGCGCCAGCGCCTCCCGCCCATCCGGCGACATCGCCGCCAGCACCTCACCCAAAGCCGCCCGGCGACGCCCCCGCACCCACTCCGCCAAACGCCGCCCCGACTCCGTCGGAACCAGCACAATCTCCCGCCGGCTCGCCGACGCCCGATCCCGCGTCAGCAACCCCGCCGCCTGCATCCGGTCACACAACCGGCTCGCCGCCGACGCCGACGCCCCCAGCGCCCCCGCCAGCCGGCTCAAATTCAGACCCCCCGAACCCCCGATAATCAGCAACGCCCGCATCTGCGCCGGAGGAACCGCCGACCCCAGCTCCTCCACCGCCCGCTCACACGCCTCCAGCAGCACCGTCAGCCCCGCCTCCGCGGAACCCACATCCACCTCACCATCGGCAGCCGCCCAGGCCATCTCACGTCCCATCAGGCACCCAGCCTTCGGCCGGCCGGATGCGCCGGGCGGCCCTTGGAGCGCTGGTTCCGTTGTGGGGGTACCGAGCCAGCTGGATTTCCGGGAATGATGCGGCGAGCCAGCCACCGAGAGGAGGCATCGGATCCCCTCCAGGAGCGTCCCAGCATCGCTGCGCGATCCGAGACTTCGTCTGCGCCGTCTTTGTGGCGCCTTACCGGCCCCGCCGCAGGTATAGTCAGGAGATTCTAGCAGCGACGACATCGAGGGGCCTTCCGAATCGGCGCCCGCCCCGGCTCGTCGTCGCCCGGCGTGCCCCGGCATCGGCCGCTGACCTGCTCGAGGGGCGATGATTCGCGATGAAAGGTAACTGCGCCGTCTACGACGACGGGGTCCTGCGAATCACGAACACCGACGATCCGCCCGGCCTGGCCATCGTCGGCGAGATAGACGAGTCCACGTACGACGGCCTGATCGGCGTGCTGGGCAAGTTCGCGCACGGTCCGGGCGAGGTTCACGTCAGCATGGGCGGGGTGAGTTACTGCGACCTTGCCGGGCTGCGGGCCATCGTCCGGGTAACCGGAGCCGACGACGGCGCCCGCGGCAACAACGGCGGCGACAGCCGGCGGGTGGTACTGCATGAGGTGCCGCCGCAACTCGCGGCCGTGCTGCGGATTGTCGGCTGGGATTCCACCCCGGGCCTTGCCGTGGACCAGCCGCCGGGATCGCCCGGTACCCGGGAGAGCGGCCGGCATGGGAGCGTGGCCTGGTGAACCCCGCCGAGGGGGCCTTCCAGCACGAGGCCTGCATCTATGAAAACGACGGCGAGTTTGTCGACACGGCGCTGCCGTTCCTCACCGGCGGGCTGGCGCTCGGCGAACCCGTGCTGGCGGTCACCAACCCGGCCAACCTGGAACTGCTCGGCGCCGCGCTCGGCGAGCGCAGCGGGGACGTGGACTACGCGGAATCCGCGTTCTTCGGCCGCCGCCCACCGCGCCGGGTCGCCGCGTTTTACCGCTACTGGAAGGGCGCCCAGGGCAGCCCCCGGAGCGGGCGGGTACGCATCCTCGCGGAGCCAGTGTGGGCGGGGCGGTCGGCTCGCGAGATCACGGCATGGACGCGGATGGAGGCCGCGCTCAACGTCACGCTGGCGGCCACGAGCATCTCGATGATCTGCCCTTACGACGCGCGTACCACCGACCCCGGCATCCTCGCCGATGCCCTGCGTACCCACCCGGTGCAGGTCGCGGGGTCGGCGCAGAGCCCGTCCCCGCAGTACGCCGACCCGGCGTCGTTCGCGCGGTCCTGTGACACCAGGCCGCTGGCGCAGCCGCCGGACGGCGCGGAGGCCTTCGACTTCGGCGGGGATCTGCGCGGCCTTCGCCGGTTCATCGTCGCCAGCGCGGACGCGCACGGCGTGGCCGGCGACCGCGCCGACATGCTGGTGCTGGCGGTCAGCGAGGTCGGCGCCTACCTGAAGAGCCGCTGGACGGCCAGCGCCACCGTGCGGACGTGGGAGCAGCCCGGCGCGGTCGTCTGCGATTTCCGCCAGCCCGGCGCCAGCATCAGCGACCCGTTCCTCGGCCTCCGGCCGACCGAACTGGTGCCCGGCGACGGTGACGGCCTCTGGCTGGCCAACCAGATCTGCGACTGGATGGACATCAGGTCCGACGCCGAGGGCTGCTCGATCCAGCTGCAGATCCCCAGCAGCCACGACCAGGAGATGGCGGCCCAGCCCGGGATCAGGTACCCGGCCTGACCACGGCCGGGGCTCCGGCTCGCCGCTTTGACCCGAGCAAGACGCCTCGGCCATACTGTCAAGCGCGCGGCCGCAGCCGCCGCACGTGGTCCGGCAGCGAGGCTACCTAATGTCCTTCGTGGCAGTGGGAGCTAGCTATGCCCAGAAAGCCGGGCTCACCGGTCCAGCCTTCCGGTTTCTCCGGCTCTTTCGTCTTTCCGCCACCAAGCTCCTACCCTGGGCCAAGGCTGCCCGCACCGGCAGCCCGCCGAGCCGAGCGGAGACGGTTTAGCTGCGAATGGATGGATCGGAGGGAACGGGAATGGTAGTCCACGACCCGGCAGCCGAGTCCATGCTGAGCGGACGGTACGAGGACCTCGTCGAGTCCCTGACCGAATTGGCCAGGACCCTGACTGAGAACGAGTCGGTCCGCGACACCCTGGGCAGCATCCTCGCGCTCGCCCTGCGCTCGATCCCGAGCTGCCACGCAGCCAGCGTCACGGTGCTCGACGCAAAGGACCAGCCCAGCACGATCGCGGCCACCGACGACAAGACGTACGAGCTGGACCGGCGTCAGTACGTGCTGAACGACGGCCCGTGCCTGGATGCTGCGCGCCGCCAGCAGGTCAACCGGTGGAGCCTGCACGAGGCCGAGCAGCGCTGGCCCGAGTTCACCAGCCTGGCCGAGGAAATGGGACTGAACAGCTATCTGTCGGCCGGCCTCGGCCTGGCCGGCCTGCGGCTGGGGGCGCTGAACCTGTCCAGCCACGAAACCGACGGCTTCAGCAAGCTGGACGAGGACCTGATCTCGCTGTTCACGGTGCCGGCCTCGGCCGCCATCGTGGTGGTCGGCCGCTACGCCGAGGCCCGGGACCTGGCCGCTCAGCTTGAGCACGCGCTGCGGTCGAGGGCCGTGATCGACCAGGCGATCGGGATCGTGATGGCCGAGTCACGATGCGATGCCGACCAGGCGTTCGCGACGCTGAGCCGGGCGTCGAACAACCGGAACATGAAGCTCCGCGACCTCGCCACCGAGATCGTGATGCGGGTCGGTGGGCAGCCGCCGTCACAACCACACCAGGGGGCCTGAACGCTCCGCCGCCGGGCCGGTCCGTCAGCGGCCGGCCGCCTGGTATTCCCGCACCGTGGTTCCTCGAGCCGACGAGGAGATCTGCACCAGATCACAGAGCTGCTGGCGCAGCAGGTCGATCTTTGCTGCGCTCACGACGACGAGAACCGGGTCGCCCGCGCTGGCCGCCCGGCGGATGAACGACACCGTCCGGAGAGGAACTCGGGCAACCCCGAGTAGAGGAAGGCTTCGTGCCGGTACCCGCCGAAGGTCTCGGCCGACGGCACCGAAGTTACGGTCACCCTGTTATCACCAGCACCAGATATGCCCGTCGCTGTCCGCACGGTGCGCTGCGACGGCGGTCACAACCTGGCCAATCATAACTCTTCCCGGGTCGGCCCTTCGGTTCGGCCGGCGTCGGCGTCGAACGTCTCCAGCCGGAACCTGACGTGCAGCTCGATTCCCTCGAGAAACAGCCTGGCCTCTGCGTCGTCCGGGTCGTAACCGATCTGGAAGCGGTGCGTCGCGCCCCCGCCGTCCTCCCAGCTGACCAGTGCCTTCATTGCTGCCTCCCTCTGGGCGTGCACTTATCCGGCCGCGTTGCGCTGCGCCTGGATCCTCGCGAATTCCTCCTCGAGCAGTCTTCTGGTGAGCCCGGTGGTGAGCCCGAGCCCGATGAGGCTCTCCGCCGTGGCGCCCTTGGCGTCGAGGATCCCCAGCAGCAGGTGCTCGGTCCCTATGTAGTTATGCCTCAGTTTGAGCGCCGTGGCCACGGCTCCCCTCATCGTGGCCCGTCCCTCCTCGGTGAAGCGCAGCCGCCGGAGCGCCTCGCGCGCCAACCGTGATCTAGGAGACTCCGGTGCAGCATCTGCACTCAAAGCTCCTAGATCTTCCCCGGACGCGGTCAGCGCGTCCGATCTTCCCGGACGCGGCCAGAGCGACCGGGCGTCCGAACTTTTCTGGGCACGGTCAGCGCGACGGGGTATCCGGGGTTGCGCTCCAGTCGCGGCGGGCCAGCTCGAAGGTGTCGCCATCGCCAGCCGGTGTCCGGATAAGCACGCCCTGGTCGGTGAGCGTGTCGAGGATCTCGCCGACCGTCGAGTCGTCCAGATCCGTTGCCTGTATGACCTCGTCTCTGGTGACCGAGCGGCCCGTGTACTCGAGCGTGGCAACCGCCTCGTACACCTGGGCACCGAGGTCCGTGAGGACCTGGGCATCCATCGATGGCTGGTCACCCCGGTTCCATTGGGCACCCCGGTCGGCCCGGTCGCCGCGGCTCACCCGGTGCAGACGGTCATCGCCGTCGTCGTGGCCGCCATTCTGGCTGTGGTCGGGCCGGTCCTGGCTGGGCTGGCCTACCCGCGCTGCGCTGTCTCCCGTGCTGAATCCATCTTGGTCATTCTCGGATGACATGACCTAGCCTCCGTTTCCTCGGCTGCTGCCGTTGTGAGCGCGCTGCGGAGCGCCGTCCAGCATCCCTGCGAGCAGCTCAGCTAGGTGCATACCCTCCCGGCCGAGATGCCCCGCTTCTATCTGAGTGCGGCAGGAGAACCCGTCAGCCAGGATGGCCGTGCCAGGGTCGGCATCCCGGACCGCTGGCCACAGCCCGTGCTCGGCGCACGCCACCGAGACGTCGTAGTGGCCGCGCTCGAAGCCAAAGTTCCCGGCCAGCCCGCAGCACCCGCTGTCGAGGACGTCAACGTCCACGCCGCAGTCCCGGAGCAGTTCCCGGTCGCGGTCGAAGCCGAGGATGGCGTGCTGGTGACAGTGCACCTGGGCGATGGCTCGCCGCGCCCCGGGATGCAGCCCGGCCGGGTCATCCGCGCCGGGCCGCCAGCCGGCCTCGGTCAGCAGCTCGGCGAGCGTCCTGGTCTGCTTCGCGAGAAGCCGGGCGTCGTCGGAGCCGGTGAGCTCGGCGGCGTCGGACCGGAACACCGCGGCGCAGCTCGGCTCCAGCACCACAACGGGCCAGCCCGCCTGCAACGCGGGCCGCAGCGCGGCCATGGTCCGGTTCAGCACCCGCCGGGCCACGCCGAGCTGGCCGGTGGATATCCAGGTCAGCCCGCAGCACAGCGTCTTGGCGGGCAGCTCCACCCGGAACCCGGCGTCTTCCAGGACCGAGACGGCTGCCTTGCCGACCTCTGGGTGAAAGTTGTTGGTGAACGTGTCCGGCCACAGCAGAACCGGCTCTCCCCCATCTCTGCCGCCCCGGCGCTGGTACCAGCTGGTGAACCGCTCGGCGGCGAAGCGCGGCAGCTCACGGTGCTCATCGATGCCGCCGGCCCGCTTGATCAGGCGGCCCAGCCCCGGCGCGCGGGCGACGGCGTTCACCAGGCCCGGCGCCGCCGAAGCCAGCCGGGAGAGCGCGGGCAGCCAGCCCATCGTGTAGTGCGCGGCCGGGCGCAGCCGGCCCGCGTAGTGGTGGGCGAGAAACTCGGCCTTGTACGTGGCCATGTCCACGTCGACCGGGCACTCCTTGCGGCAGCCCTTGCACGCCAGGCACAGATCGAGCGCGTCGCGCACCTCGGTGGAGTGCCAGCCGTCGGTGATGACCTCGCCGCGCACCATCTCCATCAGCAACCGGGCCCGGCCCCGGGTGGCGTGCTCTTCCTCCCGCGTCACGCGGTAGCTGGGGCACATGACCCCGCCCTCGTCGCCGCGGCACTTGCCGATCCCCACGCAACGCGACGCCGCGCCCGCCGAGAACTTGCCGCCGTCCTGCGGGTAGCGGAAGAACGTGACCGGCTCCTTCGGGAAGAAGCCGCGCCGCGTCAGGTTCTCATCCATCCGGTACGGGTTGATGACCTTGCCCGGGTTCATCTTGTTACCCGGGTCGAAGACCGCCTTGTACTCGCCGAACGCGCGCATCAGCTCGGGGCCGAACATCTTCGGCAGCAGTTCGCCGCGTGACTGGCCGTCGCCATGCTCGCCGGACAGCGATCCGCCGTAGGACACCACGAGGTCCGCGGCCTCCTCGATGAACGACCGGTAGGCGGCGATGCCATCGGCGGTGCGCAGCTCGAACGGGATCCGGGTATGCACGCACCCCTGGCCGAAGTGGCCATAAAGCGAGGCCCCGTGGTAGTCGTGACGTTCCAGCAACTTCCGGAAGTCCCGCAGGTAGTCGCCGAGACGGTCGGGCGGCACCGCCGCGTCCTCCCAGCCCTCGTGCGTCTCGTGCTTATGCGGCGGGTAGGCGGTCGCGCCCAGGCCGGCCTCGCGGACCTCCTGCAGCCGCTCCTCGACCTTGGGGTCCTCGGTGTAGGCGACGTGCGGCTTGGGGTGGTCGCCGTCGCTGTTGACGTCGTCGATCAGCGCATGTGCGCGGTCGTCGGCCTCCTGCTGGGTGTCCCCGTTGAACTCGATCATCAGCCAGCCGGAACCCTCCGGCAGCTGGTTGAGCGCGTCGGCCGAGAAATGCTCCTCGCGCTCAAGCGAGATCAGCGTGTCGTCCAGGCCCTCCAGCAGCGACGGGGAGTGCCGGACCACCAGCGGCACCACGTCGGCCGCCTTGGCGATGTCCGGGTAGCCGAGCACGACCAGCGCCTTGTGCTTGGGCACGTCGACCAGCGACAGTTCCGCGTGCAGCACGGTGACCAGGGTGCTTTCGCTGCCAACCAGCGCCCTTCCCACGTGGAACCCGCGCTCGGGCAGCAGCGAGTCCAGGTTGTAGCCGGAGACGCGGCGCGGGATCTTCGGGTAGCCGGTGCGGATCTGGCTCAGGTACGCGTCGCGAATCTCACGCAGCCGCCGGTAAATCTCGGCTTCCCGGCCGCCGGCGGCGATGATCTTCTCGTAGGCCTCGTCGCTGGTCTCGCCGACCCAGGTCCGCAGCCCGTCGTAGGTGAGGATCTCGAGCCGGCGCACCGAGTCGACCATCTTGCCGTAGGCCTGGGCCGTCGACCCGCAGGAGTTATTGCCGATCATGCCGCCGATCGTGCAACTGACGTGCGTGGACGGCTTCGGCCCGACCATCAGGCCGTATCCGGCCAGCGCGTCATTGGCCTTGTCCAGGGCCATGCCCGGTTCGATCACCGCGGTCTTCGCGTCCCGGTCCACCGAGACCAGCCGGTGGCAGTACTTGGTCCAGTCGATCACCACGGCCTCGTTCACGCACTGCCCGGCCAGGCTGGTGCCGCCGCCCCGGGACAGCACCGGCGCGCCGAACTCCCGGCACACCGCGACCGCCTCGGCCCCCGCGTCGGCGGTTTTGGGCAGCACCACCCCGATCGGAACCTGGCGGTAGTTCGACGCGTCCTGCGCGTAAGCCGCCTTGGTGCCGGCATCGAACCTGACCTCGCCGTCAACCCTGCCCGCCAGCTCCTGATGCAGTCGTCCGTCGCTCACCGGTCGTCCTCGCGCAGCCGCGGCAGCACCTGTCCGGCGTAGAACTCGAAGAAGCCTTCGTAGTCGGGCCCGACCTGGCCGACGTACACCTCGTCGAACCCGGCGTCGGTGTAGGCCCGGATGCCCTTGATGTGCTCGCCTGCATCGGGGCCGCACGGCGCCGTGATCATGTCCTCGCCGATCAGCTCGGCAAGCTGAGCGAACTGCCGGGGCAGCGGCAGCAGCTGGGCGGCCTCGCCCGGGATCTCGTCGGTGGCCCAGAGCCGGTGCATGGTCTTGCGCGCCTGCGCCGCGTCAGGTCCCCAGCAGACCTTCAGGCCGCCCTGGGCGGTCCGGTCACCGCCGCCGGAGTCGCGGTACAGCCGGACGAAGTCGGCGTTCGGCTGCACGCACATGTAGCCGTCGGCGATTCGCCCGGCGAGCTTGATCGCCTTCTCGCCGAACCCGGACATGAAGATCGGCGGCGGGTCCTGCGGCGCCGAGTAGATCCGCGCGGTCTCCACCGTGTAGTGCGTGCCGGTGTGCGTGACCAGGTGCCCGGTCAGCAGTTCCCTGATCACGCCGATGGCTTCCTCGAGCATCTCCAGGCGCTGTTCGGCCGACGGCCATCGCCCGCCGAGAATGTGCTCGTTCAGCGCCTCGCCGGTGCCGACGCCGAGCGTGAATTTGCCCCCGGTGAGCAGCGACGAGGTGGCCGTGGCCTGCGCGACGATCGCGGGTGGCGTGCGCAGCAGCGGGCACGTCACCGCCGTCGTGATGGGCAGCGACGTGACCTGTGAGATCGCGCCGATCATCGACCAGACGAAGCCGCTCTGCCCCTGCTCGTCCAGCCATGGGTGGAAGTGGTCGGATATCCACAGGGCGTCAAAGCCGGCTTCCTCCGCCAGCTTGGCCTGGCGGACGAGCACCTGCGGCTCGTGCTCCTCCGACGCCAGGAAGTAGCCGTATCGGGTCATGGGTCATCTCCCTTCGCTCTGGGTCAGACGCCCGCCCTACCCGCAGTTCGACTGGCTACACGGCTGGGGCGCTGCGCGCGCGTACGGCGTTTACGCCGTCACCCTGCGGGGAGCGTTGCGGCGTGGCCAAGTCTGAAGCGGGGGGATCCACGCGCCGTACCGTGCTCATCGCGGGCGGGGCCAACGTGATCGTGGCCGCGGCCAAGCTGGCCGCCGGGCTGCTGACCGGCTCCAGCGCGATGCTCGCCGAGGCGGCCCACTCGGTTGCCGACACGATGAATCAGGTGTTCCTGCTCACGTCGCTGCGCCGGGGGAACCGCCCGGCCGACGAGCGGCACCCGTTCGGTTACGGCCAGGAACGCTACTTCTGGTCGCTGCTGGCCGCGTTCGGCATCTTCATTGCCGGCGCGGGCTTTTCGGTGTTCGAGGGTCTGCTCACCCTGAGCCATGGTGGCGGCCACTCGTTCACGATCGCCTACATCGTGCTGGGCGTGGCGTTCGTCGCGGAGGGCACCTCGTTCCTGCGGGCCTACCATCAGGTCAGCGGCGAGGCGCGGAGCAGCGACACCCAGGTGATCGAGCACGTCAGGGGAAGCCGCGACACCACGGTCAAGGCGGCGCTGTTCGAAGACAGCACCGCCGTGGTCGGGTTGCTGCTGGCCGGCGGAGGGCTGGTGCTGCAGCAGCTCACCGGGTCACCGGTCTGGGACGGCGGCGCCTCGATCGCGATCGGCGTGCTGTTGGTCGTGGTGGCCTTCCGGCTCGGCCTGGACAGCAGGGATCTGCTTATCGGTGAGTCCGCCGATCCGAGGGTCCTGCAGATGATCCGGAACGAGATCTGCGACACGCCTGGCATCGACACCCTCCTTGACCTGCTCACCATGCACCTGGGACCGGATCATCTGATCGTCGCCGCCCGCGTGGCTCTCGACGACGAGATCAGCGCCGACCGCGCGGAGGACCTCGCCGACGAGATCGACAAGCGGCTCGCCGAGAAGCTGCCGGTGACCCCGCACGTGTTCATCGATCCCACTCAGACTGCGCGGGGCGGAGAGGGTGCGGAGCGCGGGGAGGGCAGGCAGGGCGGGCAGTCAATAGCTGATGCTGACGTCGCCGGAGCCGCTGCTAGCGATGATCACGTTGGGCGACGATGACGAGGTCTTTACCGTGTCGCCGACGTCGCCGGACGCGGAGCGCGCGCGGACCTGGTAGGCGGTGGATCCGCGCGGCAGGATCAGCGTGATGTCGCCCGAGCCGTCGGTGACGTCCACCCGCTTCGGCACCGTGGTGAACGTGAGCGTGATGTCGCCGGAGCCGTCCGACAGCGTGACCTGGCCGCTGAAGCCGCTGACCGTCAGGTTGCCGGTCGTGTCGGTCACGGTAACCGGCAAACCGCTCGGCACGCTGACGTCATAGGCCATCGTGCACTGGCCGGTGAACCCCAGCAGGCACGATGAGTGCAGGACCAGACCGGCGACGGCGGGCCGCCAGCTGAACGCGGGCCTGCGGAGGCTGCCGCGCAGCGTCCCGTCGACCACGATCCGGCTGTCGGCGCCGGGACGGACGATGGCGTCGGCGTTGTCGATCGACACCCGGGCCTGCTGGACTCCGGGCGGGACGCTGACGTGAACGTGGTAGCCGACCTGGTAGGTCTGGGTCGCTGCGTTGTAAGCAGCCGCCAGCAGGAAGGCGAACACGACCGGGACGCCGAGGATCAGGATCACCCGGCGCGCTGGCGTCATGGGCATGGATGCAGCCAAGGCCCTAATCCGCTCCCAGGTAGCGCAGCACGGCGAGCACCCGCCGGTGGTCCCGGTCGGCGGGGGCCAGGCCGAGCTTGGCGAAGATGCTGTTGATGTGCTTCTCCACCGCGCCCTCGCCGACGACGAGCGCGGCCGCGATGGCTGCGTTGGTGCGGCCCTCGGCCATCAGCGCGAGCACCTCCCGCTCGCGGGCGGTCAGCGCGGCGAGCGGATGGCGGCTGCGGGCCAGCAACTGCGCCACGACCTCGGGATCGAGCGCGCTGCCTCGCGCGGCCACCCGCTCCAGGGCGCCGAGGAACTCGGACAGGTCGGCGACCCGGTCCTTGAGCAGGTAGCCAACCCCCCCACCCGCCTCCCCGCCCCCCTTCCTTGCCTCGGAGAGCAACTCAGTCGCGTAGCGTTCCTCCACGTACTGGGAGAGGACAAGCACGCCGACGTCGGGCCAGCGCCCGCGCACCACCAGGGCGGCGCGCAGGCCCTCGTCGGTGAACGTCGGCGGCATCCGCACGTCCACCACCACCACGTCTGGCAGGTGCCTGCCGACCTCGCGCAGGAAGTCCTCGGCCTGCCCGGCTGCCGCCACCACGTCGTGCCCGGCCTCGGCCAGCAGCCGGGTCAGCCCCTCGCGCAGCAGCACCGAGTCCTCGGCGATCACGACCCGCATGGCAGCTCCACCCGGATCACGGTGCCGCCGCCCGGCGGGCTGTCGACCGACAGCCGGCCGTCCACGCCGGCGACCCGGTCGGCGAGCCCGGACAGGCCCTGGCCGGCCAGGTCGGCACCCCCGATGCCGTCGTCGCGGATCACGATGCCGAGCGTGTCCCCGTGCCGCCGGACGCGGACCTGGGCGGCGGCGGCCCGGGAATGCTTCGCGACGTTGGTGAGCGCCTCGGCAACGACGAAGTAGGCAATGGCCTCGATCGACGCCGGGGGCCGGCGTGACACGTCCACGCTCACGGCCACCGGGACCGGGCTGAGCGCGGCCAGGCCGGACAGGGCGGCGTCGAGGCCTCGGTCGGTCAGCACCGGCGGGTGCACGCCGCGCACCAGGTTGCGCAGCTCGACCAGGGCCTCCTTGGCCTCGGCGTGCGCCTGGTCGACGATTGCCCGCGCCGCTTCCGGGTCGTCGGCGAACCGCGCCCTGGCCCGGCCGAGGTCCATGGCCAGCGCGACCAGGCGCTGCTGGGCGCCGTCGTGCAGGTCCCGCTCGATCCGGCGGCGCTCGGCCTCGGCGGAGTCCACCACCCGGGCCCGGCTGCGCTCCAGTTCCCCGATCCTGGCCCGCAGCGCCGACTGGTCCGGCGAGCCGAGCAGAAACTGGGCGGCCGCCGTGTCGGCGGCCGCCAGACCCCTTGTCACCTGCGGCGCGGCCAGCAGCAAGATCAGGCCGCCGACCGCGATCGCCGCCACCTCGGCGGCGCTGCGCGGCGCTGGCGTGGTCGTGCTCCACAGGGTGGTGTCGCGCGGGAGCAGCCAGTCGTAGCCGGGCAGCGCGACCATCGCGAACGCGATCGACCACACCCCGGCCAGGATCACGGCTTCCGCCATGCCGAGCGGGAACCGGAGCAGCGCGTACAGGAAGTGCTTCCAGGTGTCCAGGTCGGCGAAGCGCCGCCAGAATCGCTGCCACCCGCTGCCCGGCCGCCGGCTGGCGGGCGGGGCCGGGATGCTCACGCCGAGCAGGACCCCGAACCTGCGCCGCTCGGCGCGGGCGAACTGGCTGCACAGCAACAGCAGCGTCCACAGCACCACGATTCCGCTCAGCGCTGCCACGAGCAGAGCGACGCCCGCCGAGACGGTGGTCACGATGACGATGAACGCCGCCAGGCCGATGAACCACCCGGACAGCAGGTGGATGATGGCAAGCCAGGTGCGGGCGGACACCACGGCGCGCAGCGCGGTCACCGGCAGCCCGGCCCACGCGGCCGCCGATCTGATGTCCGCCGCAGCCATCTGCCCTTCCCCTCCTCGCCCGTCCGCCCTGCCCCGGCTCGGGCTCGCGTCCTGGCCCGGCTCGGGCTCGCGTCCTGGCCCGGCTCGGGCTCGCGTCCTGCCCCCGTTCGGGCTCGCTGATCTGAAGGTAGGCGAACGCCGGGGCGGCTGCCCATACCACCTCCCCCCCGGTGCGCCCTGAGGCTAGCCCCACCCCGGACTGGGCGGTCTGCGGGATATCGCGGCGGGGCCACGGCAAGGGAGCCTGTCGTAGCAGACAGCTACCTACCGAATGAGGTCCTCATGCATGCGCATCCGACGCAGGCCCCGGTGACCCGCACCAGGCCGCCGATCGTGGAGCGGATCGCCGGCTGGAGCGCGCGGCACCGCAAGACCGCAGTGCTGGGCTGGTTCCTCCTGGTCATCGCCGTGTTCATGGGCACGCACATGATCTCGGGCACGAACGTGCAGTCGTACGACGCAGGACAGTCCGGTCGGGCCGAGCAGACGCTGAACCGGCTGAACGTCACGTTCCCGCCCGCAGAAAACGTGCTGGTCCAGTCCCGCGCGCCCGGCGCGACCTTCGCCACCGACGCGCAGCTGCGGCAGGCGACCCGGCAGGTGGTCACCGCGCTGCGCGCCCTGCCGCACGCGGCGGCCGGCATCCGCTCGCCATTGAGCAGCGGCAGCGCCTCGCTGATCTCCGCCAACGGGCGAAGCGCGCTGGTCACGTTCAACGTCCCCGGCAACTCGAACAACGAGGATCAGACGGTGGTGCCCGACCTCAACGCGGTCGCGGCCATCCAGGCCCACCACCCGGGCCTGCTGATCCAGGAGGTGGGGGACGCGAGCGCCGACCGGGCCATCAACGGCCTGGTCTCCGGGGACTTCAGGAAGGCGGAGGAGACCTCGGTGCCGATCACGCTGGTCCTGCTGGTCCTCGTGTTCGGCGCGCTGATCGCCGCGGGCATCCCGCTGCTGCTGGCCGCGACCTCGGTGATCACCGCGCTCTCGCTGCTGGCCATCCCCGGCCACTGGCTGCCGGTCGGTCAGGCCACCTCCGAGGTGACGCTGCTCATCGGCATGGCCGTTGGCATCGACTACTCCCTGTTCTACCTGCGGCGCGAGCGCGAGGAGCGGGCCCGCGGCGCGACGGTCGCGGAGGCACTGCGGATCGCGGCCGGCACGTCGGGCCGGGCGATCGTGATCTCGGGCCTGACCGTAATGATCGCGCTGGCCGGGCTCTTCCTGATCGGCGTGGCCCAGTTCGCCGGCATCGCGTTCGGCGCCATCGCCGTGGTCGGTGTGGCGGTGATCGGCTCGCTGACGTTCGTGCCCGCGATGCTGTCCTGGCTCGGAAAGTGGGCCGACCGCGCCCGGATCCCATTCCTCGGCCGGCGCCGCACCGCGGCGAAGCCGTCACGGCTCTGGGCCGCGCTCGTCCGCCGGGTGGTTCGGCGCCCGCTGATCTGGGGAGGCGTGGCGGCGGTGGCCATGCTCGCGCTCGCCGCGCCCGCACTGGGCATGCGGCTGGCCTATCCAGTGAACGACGTGCCGAGCAACGTTCCAATCGTCGCCACCTACAACCGGATCCAGGAGGCGTTCCCGCAGGCCCCGTCGCCAGCCCAGGTCGTCGTGACCGGCACGGGGCTGTCCGGCCCCGCGGTCCGCAGCGCGATCACCGCGCTGCAGGCCAGGGCGTCGGCTAACGGCCCGATCCGCGAACCGATCACCACGGCGAGCGTGGCGGACGGCCGGGCCCTGATCGTCAACGTCACGCTGGCCGGCAACGGCACCGACACGACGTCCAACGCCGCCCTGCTGACGCTGCGGGACCGGGCGCTGCCTGCCACGCTCGGCCGGGTCCACGGGATCAGCTACGCCGTCACCGGCAACACCGCGTCCAGCTACGACGACACCCGCCAGATCGACGCCCGGTACCCGCTCGTGTTTGCGGTCGTGGCGGCGCTGGCGTTCGTGCTACTGCTGATCGCGTTCCGGTCGGTCACCCTGCCGCTGGTCTCGATTGGGCTCAACCTGCTCTCGGTGGGGGCCGCTTTTGGCCTGGTAACGCTCGTCTTCCAGGACGGCAGGCTGCAGGGCCCGCTCGACTACACCAGCTTCGGCGCGATCACGCCGTGGGTGCCGCTGTTCCTGTTCGTGTTCCTGTTCGGGCTGTCCATGGACTACCACGTGTTCATCCTCAGCCGGATCCGGGAGATCAGGCTCGGCGGTGCCAGCACCAAGGACGCGGTGACCCGCGGCATCGCCAGCAGCGCCGGCGTGGTGACCGGCGCCGCGGTGATCATGGTGGCGGTGTTCTCCATCTTCGCCTCGCTACACCTGTTCGAGCTGAAGATGCTCGGCATCGGCCTGCCCGCCGCGGTGCTGATCGACGCGACCGTGGTCCGCGGCGTGCTGGTCCCGGCCGCCATGGCCCTGCTCGGCGACCGCTGCTGGTATCTGCCCCGCTGGCTGCGCTGGCTTCCGGGCTCCAGAGCCGGGATCGCGCCTGCTCCGAGCCCAGCCACCGAACCGGCGCCGACCCGGCTGCCCGCCTGACCGACGCTGGGCAATCAACCCGCGCGCCTGGGGCACCTGCCCCGGGCACGCGGCTGTCATGATGGTCAAATGGCCGACGAAATGCCTCAGCCCGACACCCGTCGGGCGCGGCTGTGGAAGGCCGCGGCTATCCGTGGGATACCGCTGCGAACGATCCTGGTCACCGTCGCGGTCGTGGCGGTCGCCTACCTGCTCGGCAAGCTGGTCTACCGGCTGCGGGACGTCATCCTGCTGATCGTTGTGGCCGGGTTTGTCGCGCTGATCCTGAACCCGGTGGTGGTGGCCCTGCAACGGTGGCGGATCAAGCGCCGCGGCTGGGCCGTGGCCGTGGTCACGCTGTGGGGCCTGATCGTGTTTTTCGGCCTCACCGTGGCCTTCGGTTACCCGCTCGTGGGCGCGATCACGCACCTGGCCAACACCCTGCCGTCGTACGTGGACAAAGCGGAGCACGGCAAGGGCTGGATCGGGCACTTGGTCCGCAGGTATCACGTACAGCAATGGGTGCAGAAAAACACTCCGAAGCTCGTGGATTTCGGCAAGGGCCTCGCGCAGCCGGCCCTGAGCGTCGGCAAGGGCGCGTTCTCGCTGCTGATCGCGCTGCTGACAATCTTCGTGCTCGTGATACTGCTGCTGCTCGAGGGGCCCAAGATGCGGGCCGGCGTGCTCGGCATCATGTCGCCGGACCGGGCGGAGCGCTACTCGCAGGTCGCCCGGGACGTCAACCGTTCGGTCACCGGGTACATGCTGGGGAACTTCCTGACCTCGGTCATCGCGGGCGGCGTCGTGTTCGTGACCCTGCTGATCATGGGCGTACCGTTCGCGTTTCTGTGGGCGCTCTGGGTGGCCTTGGTCGATTTCCTCCCGATGATCGGGGGGGCGCTGGCGGGCATCCCGACGGTCCTGTTCGCCTTCGTCCACTCGACCACCGCCGGCATCGTCACGCTGGTCGTGTTCCTGGCGTACACGCAGATCGAGAACCACATCCTGAACCCGATCGTGATGAGCCGCACGGTCAAGGTGAACCCGCTGCTGGTACTGCTGTCGATCCTGGTCGGGGCGGAAATCGGAAGCTGGATCGGCGGGATCTTCGGCGCGTTCGTGGCGGCGCTGCTCGCTATACCCGCCGCCGGGGCGATCCAGGTGCTGGTCCGCGAGCTCTGGCGAACCACGGCACCGCGGCGGGCCGCGCTGCCTCCAGGCACAGCCGAGCCCGTCAACGGTGAGCCCGGCGCGAGCGGGCCCGGCTCCGGCCAGCCCGGCTCTGGCCGGCCTGCCCCCGGCCAGGAGCCGGCCCGCCAGCCCTAAAGGCTCCGGCTTACGCGTGCACCTGCGGGTGCCGGTCCGCCCAGGGCGCCGCCTCCTCGAGCTGGCTGGCCACCCGGACCAGGAGATCCTCCCGGCCGTAGCCGGCCACGAACTGCACGCCGACCGGCAGCCCGCCGGACGTCCAGTGCAGCGGCAGGGTCACGGCCGGCTGGCCGGTCATGTTGAACTGGGCGGTATAAGGAATAAATGAGACAACCCGGTCGCCCTCGTTCTCGGCACCGTCCGCGGTGAACCAGCCGAGCTCGGGCGGCGGCGCGCCCAGCGTTGGCGTGAGCAGCAGGTCATACTCGGTCCACCAGGACGCCATCTGCCGCACCCAGGTCCCGAGCCACGCCCGGCTGTCCAGGTAGGTAACCGCGTCCATGGCCGCACCGATCTTGCGGTAGGTGACGTTGCGCGGCTCGATCTCGTCCTCGGCGATCGGCCGGCCGAGCAGCATCTCGAAAACGCGGAACGTCGCCTCGGTGTCGGCGGCGATGATCGTCGTGAAGTGCCGGATGAACAGCTCATCGAACATCACGTCCGGCGCGGACTGCTCTACGTGGTGACCGAGCCCCTCCAGCAGCCGCGCGGCGCCGGCGACGGCCGCCCGGCACTCGGGGTCGTCGAGGAAGCCCTCGGCGCCCGGGCGGTCGACGAATCCGATCCGCAGCCTGCCCGGGTCGGCACCGACCTCCTCACGCAGCGGCCGGGGCAGCGGCGGGGCGTAGTACGGCTCGCCCGGATGCCAGCCGCTGATCACATCCAGGATCGCTGCCGCGTCCCGCACGCTGCGCGCCACCGCGCCGTCGATCGTGCCGCCGGCCCAGCCCTCCCCGATCAGCGGACCCTGGCTCACCCGCGCGCGATTCGGCTTGAGCCCGACCAGACCGCACTCGCTGGCCGGGATCCGGATCGACCCGCCGCCGTCGTTGGCGTGCGCGGCCGGCACCATGCCGCTGGCCACAGCCGCGGCCGACCCGCCCGACGACCCACCGGTGGAGTGCCCGGGGTCCCACGGGTTCCGGGCCGGCGGGAAGCTCATCGGCTCGGTGGTCACCGTGGTCCCCATCTCCGGGACGTTCGTGCGGCCGAGCGGGATGAAGCCGGCCGCCAGGAACGCCTCGGCGAGGTAGGACGTGAGCGGGATCGCCTGATCGCGCATGGGACCGACACCGAACGCGGTCACCTCGCCGGCGACGGTGCAGCCCAGGTCCTTGAACAGGAACGGCACCCCGCGGAACGGCCCGTCCGGAAGATCACCGGCGGCCTCGGCCCTGGCCTGGTCGAACCGGGTCCTGATCACGGCGTCGAGCTTCGGGTTCACCGCCTCGATCCGGCCGATGGCCGCGTCGACGAGTTCGGCGGGGCTGACCTCGCCGTTACGGACAAGCTCAGCCTGCGCGGTGGCATCCAGCCACGTCAATTCGGTCATAACCGAACGCTACTCGGTCGCGCCCGCATCCCCTAGTCATCTACAGCGCGCGCTCGCACCTGCGCCGATGCGCCATCATTGCCGCATGGCCAGCCACTACCGCCTGTATAGCGACCTTGCCGGATGGTGGCCGCTGATCTCACCGCCGGAGGAATACACGGCGGAGGCAGCGCACCTGGCCGACCTGTTCCGCGCCGCCGAGCTCCCGGTGCGCGAGGTGCTCGACCTGGGCAGCGGCGGCGGCGGTGTCGCGATGCACCTGAAGGACCGGCTGGCGATGACGCTCGTGGACCTGTCGGACGAGATGCTGGACGTGTCCCGCCGGCTCAACCCGGAATGTGAGCACGTCCGCGGCGACATGCGCACGATCCGGCTGGGCCGCACGTTCGACGCGGTGCTGGTGCACGACGCCATCGACTACATGACGACCGAGGACGACCTGCGCCAGGTGATCGAGACCGCGTTCGTGCACTGTCGTCCCGGCGGCCTGGCGGTGTTCGTGCCCGACCACGTCGCGGACACGTTCCGGCCGTTCACCGGGGGTGGCGGGGGCAGCGACACGAGCGGGCGGCAGGCGAGCTTCACCGAATGGACCTGGGACCCGGATCCGGCCGATGACTGGATCCAGGCGGAGTATGAGTTCGTGCTGCGGTCGGCTGACGCCACGGTCCAGGTCGTGCAGGAGACGCACCGGCTCGGCGCGTTCAGCCGCGCCGCCTGGCTCCGCCTGCTCGGCGACGCCGGCTTCGGCACCGCCACCGCGGAGGCCGCTCCGGCCGGCATGCGCGGCAGCCTCTTCATTGCGGGGCGGCAGGGCGGCGGGCCGGATCAGCCAGCCCAGGGACCGATCGTCGCCGTCCAGCCCGACCCAGATCACGGTCACCTGGGGGCTGCCGTCGGCGTTGACCGTGCTCAGATGCGCCATCGGGCCAGACGCGATCAGATCCCGCAGCGCTTGTGGCAGCTCACTCATGGCTTGATCGTCTCACCAACTGGGCACTCTGGAGCCATGAGCGCGGTCATTGAGGTGCCCTACCACCTGGACGAGTATCTGCCCGACCTCGACGTCCCGCTGCGGGCCGGACACACGGTCACCGCGGAGTTCACCTCGGACGATGTGTGGGACCGGCTGGCCGTGCTGTACGGCGCGGTCGCCGATGCCGTGGCCGGCGCCGTGAGCCGCGGGGAGCGGCCGGTCGTGCTCTCGGGTGACTGCACCACGGCGCTCGGCACGGTGGCGGGGCTGCAGCGGGCTGGCTCGGTGGCCGGGATCGTCTGGTTCGACGCGCACGGCGACGTGCAGACGCTGGAGACCACGGCCTCCGGCTACATCGGCGGGCTGCCGCTCCGGATGCTGGTTGGTTACCGGCCGGAACTCATCGCCACGCGCATCGGCCTGCGGCCGGTGCCGGAGCAGCAGGTCCTGCTCGTCGGCGCGCGTGACCTCGACCCGCCCGAGGTCAGCTACCTGGAGAGCGCGCAGATCCGGCGCGCCGGCGTCGGCGGCCTTGACGAGGCGGCCCTGCCGGACGGCCCGCTGTACCTGCACATCGACCTGGACGTCATCGACTCGGCGCAGCTCCCCGGGCTGAGGTACCCGGCGCCGGGCGGGCCGGGCCCCGAGCCGGTGGCCGACGCGCTGCGCTCGCTGCTCGGCACGGGACTTGTCGTCGCCGTGGGTCTAGCCTGCACCTGGCATCCGGGCAACGACGCCGCGGCGCGCGTCGCCCCGGACCTGATGGCGGCTCTCGCCGGGAGCTAAGGCGCTAGGCGCCGGTGGCCACCAGGCGTGATGGCGTCACGCTGCCTTTTGCACTCGCTCCGCGCTGGCTCTCGCCTGCGGATGGCCGGCCTGCGCCGCGGCCTCTCGCTCGGATTCGGCGTTGATCTCACCGCCGAGGAGCACGGCTAGCCCAGTGAGATACAGCCAGAAAATGAGAATGACGACCCCGGCGAAGGCCCCGTAGGTCTTGCCGTAGGAACCGAACTTCGCCACGTAGAAGGAGAAGCCGAGCGAGGCGATCAGGAAGATGGCGGTGCCGACCAGTCCGCCGGGGCTCACCCATTGCCAGCGAGGTGACTCCCGGTTCGGGGCGTAGTAGTAATACGCCGCGAACAGCAGCGAGATTGAGATGACGGTCAGCACCCAGCGCAGGACCGTCCAGGCGATGACGAAGGCCGCCCCGGCGACCGGGCCGTGGCCTTCGATAGCCGATCCGATCGGCGCGCCGAACACGATCAGCACCGCAGCGATCCCGCCGAGAACGACCGTGGCGAGCATGAGCGGGAACGCCCGGAGCCGCTTGGCCAGGAACTTTCGGTCGACCGGCACCTCGTAGGCCACATCGAGGCCGGTCTCGAGCGCGGCCATGCCGCCGGAGGCACTCCACAGCGCGACAACGATGCCGAGGATCAGAGCGGTGAGCGAGGCCTTGCCGGACCGGGTGGCGGCGGCGTGGACGGCTTGGCTGAATACCCCGGACGCCCCGGGCGGCAGCGCCTTGTTCAGCCCGTCGACCAGCCGGTGCACGGTGCTGGTCCCCACATGCACGAGGCTCGCCAGGCCCAGCAGCGCGATCAGGGCAGGGAAAAGGGCGAGAAACCAGTGATAGGCCAGGCTGCCGGCCGTCATGCTGCAGCGGTCCCGCACGAACTTCTTCCCGGTTCGCTTGACCGTGTCGCGCCAGCCCGCCCTGCCGAGCTCGAGCGGCGTGTCCGGGCCGCCAGAAACCTGATTCTGCGGGGGGATCGTCTCGTCCATGAACCCGCCCTCCGTCAAGCTGAGGGCGCGTCTCTACCCCGCCGTCCGCGAGGCTAACCGGGCAAGTGGACCGTTTACGTGCCGGACGGAGCGCCGGCGTCCAGCGAGTGCTGGACGTCCGGGTAGACCGGCACGATCTGGTCCAGGCCGATGAGCTGGATAATGCGCGCCACCGGGGAGTGGCCAAGGGCCATGCGCAGCTCTGCGCCGTCGGCCGTGGCGAGCTGGTGCGCGCGGGCCAGCACGCCGATCCCGGCCGAGTCGCAGAACGTGGTGGCGGTCAGGTCGACCGTGACCGTCTGCGGGGACTCGGCGATCACCGCCGCCAGCAGCCCGTCAAGGTCGCCGGAGTTCGTCAGGTCGATCTCGTCGGGCATGGTGACGATCGCGTGCCGGCCCGACCAGCGAACGTCCTGATCCAGTGCTGTCATGGGGCGCTCCTTCGCAGCGCGATCATGGCCACGTCATCCTCGCGGGCGCCGAAGAGGGACATTATGTGGTTGCCGAATGCCTCGACGTCGGCTCCGGCGACCTCCTCGGCGGCGGCCCGCAGGCGCTCCATGTTGTCCTCGAGCGGGACCTGCCGGTCCTCGACCAGGCCGTCGGTGATCAGCAGCACGGTCCCGCCCGGCGGCAGAACCGCCTGCTCAATGTGCGGCTTGTGCACCGGCATGCCGAGCAGCAGCCCGCCCTCGCCCCGGTAGGCGGCCGTCACGCCATCGACGATCAAGGGGGGAATGTGCCCGCAGTTCACGATCTCCAGTGCCCCCGATGAAGGGTCCAGCAGGGCCAGGCACAGCGTAGCGAGGATATTCGGGTGATAGTGCCGTAGCACCTGGTTGACCAGGCCGGTGATCTCCAGCGGTGAGCGGCCTTCGCTGGCGAACGCCCGCAGTGCGTGCCGGAGCTCGCCCATCACGGTGGCTGCGTGCAGCGAGTGGCCCTGCACGTCGCCGATCGCGATCAGCAGCCGGCCCTGCCATTCGAGTGCCTCGTAAAAGTCGCCGCCGACCTCGGCCTGGTCGCTCGCTGGCGCATACCGGACGCAGATCGTGATGCCGGGCGCCTCGGGCAGCACAGCCGGCAGGAAACTGCGCTGCAAGGTGAGGGCCACTAGGTGCTCGTCGGCGTAGGCGCGCAGCGCCTCTACCGCGAGCGCGGTCGACTGCACCAGCTGGCGCAGGATCTGCATCTCCTCTTCGCCCGGGCCGCGCTCGAACGCCACGGCGATGGCAACCGAAGGCCGTCCCGGCTTGATCCTGGCCACGGCGACGGCAACGTCCGTGCGCAGCGTAGTGTCCGGGATCAGCCGGACCCATTCGGCCTGTGGTATGACCGTGGCGGCGTGGCCTTCGCCAGGGCCGAGGACGTAGTTGGCGATGCCGTCGGCCATCTCGAGCCGGCCGCCACGGGGCACCGGCACCGGGTGCTCCGGGGAGGCCGACATCCGGCGCAGCTGGCCGTCGGGCAAGACCAGGATCAGCACGGACGGGACCTCGAAGATCCGCGCTGCGCCGGCCGCGGCGGCGCGCGCGAGTCCGGCGAAGGTCTGAGCCTTATTGATGTTCAGGGTGACGCTGGTCAGCGACGTCAGGCGGGAGGCGGCTGCCTCGGCCCGCTGCCGGGCCCGGTAGTAGCGCAGCGCCGCCGTGACCGTCGGCAGCAGCTCCTCCGGCTCGGTCGGTTCGACTAGGTAGGCGTCGGCGCCCTGGGTCAGACCGTAAGCCCGGTCGGCGACCGCGACGGCGGTCGCCGACACCTGGATCACCGGGATGGCCGCCGTCCGCGGATCCGACTTGAGTTGCCGGCAGACGTCGAACCCGCTCATGTCCGGCAGGTTCACGTCCAGCAGGACCGCCTCGGCCTCGGTGGCCCGGTCGAGTGCTTCCTGGCCGGTGCCGACCTCGAGCACGGTGTGCCCGGCGCGCTTCAGCCAGGTGGCCAGGACGTAGCGCTTCGCCTCGTCGTCATCGACGAGGAGCAGAACCGCCGCCGGCTCGGTCATGACGTCCCCCGGCAGGCGTTGCGGATCGTGAAAGCCAGCCGGTCCCTGGTGAGCTCGTCCTTGTGCAGCAGTGCGGCGGCACGCGGCGGTGGCTCGACATCCACGCCCGTGATCACGATCGCCGGTATCGCGGCGGGCAGCTGGCGCAGCAGCGCCGCGCCGTCCAGGCCCGGCATCCGCAGGTCGGTCAGCACGAGATCGACGTTATCCTTAGTGGCCGCGGCGAGCGCCCGCTCGCCGTCCTCGGTTTCGACCACCCGGTCGGCGATGCCGGCGAGCAGGCCACGCAGCACCTGCCGGAAACCCGAGTCGTCGTCGGCGATGAGGACCGTGCCGACCGCCGCAGGCCCGTGCGGCAGCGAGAGGAAGACCGTGGTGCCTGCGCCGGGCTCGCTGGTCAGGGTCAGGTCGCCGCCGAGCAGCCCGGCCAGCCTCCGCGCGTAGGGCAGACCGAGCCCGGTGCCACCCCGGCGGACGCCAGGCACCTGGTAGAACTCCTCGAACACGCGCTGCTGCTGGCCGGCCGGGATGCCGATCCCGGTGTCGGCGACAACGATCTCGAGACGCGGGCCGGCGGTGCGCACGCTCAGTCGCACCTCCCCGCTGTTGGTGTACTTGATGCCGTTGGCCAGCAGATTTCGCAGGATAGCGGTCAGGGCCAGCTCATCGGTTAGAACCGAATGAGGTGCCCCTTCGTCGCTGACGATGACCTCGATCGGCCGCCCCTCGACCATCGGACGGACCAGCCCGCGAAGCCGGCCGAGCAGCGCGGGCAGCGCCACCGTCGCGGGGTCGATGCGGAGCCGCCCCGACTCCGCCTTCGCGATGTCGAGCAGGTCGTTGACGAGGACGAGCAGCGTGCGCCCGGCAGTCTGAATCAGGTCCACCTGGTGCAGCTGCTCCGGGTCGAGGCTCCCGCCTCCCGGGTCCGCCAGCAGCCGGGTCAGCCCGATGATCGAGTTCAGCGGCGTGCGCAGCTCGTGGCTGATGTTCGCCCAGAACCTGTTCTTGGCCTCGGATGCCTCCCTGAGCCGCTCGGACTTCTCGTCGAGCTCCGCGTATAGCGCCACCACCCCGCGGTTCGTCTGCTCCAGTTCCTCCGACAGCTGGCCGTACATGGCCATGACGCCCTGGTTCGTCTCTTCCAGCTCCGCGTTGACTGCGACGAGCTGCTCCTTCTGCTGCCGCAGGTCATCCAGGGCCCGGATGAGATCCTCGTTGTTCCGTCGCAGATCGTCCAGGGGCGAAGAGGGAAACAGGGCGGCGAGCCGCTCGGTGACCGAACGAACGTCGAGCCGGGCCATGGCCGGGCACCGCTTCCGCATCCGCAGCACCGGGCCGGCCACCGCCGCCTCATCCATCAGCCGGGTAGCCGCGCTGGTGCCGTCGGCAGGTGGCTCGCTGTCGAACGTGACGGTAAGGATCAGATCGGCCTGATCGGCGGCGAACGCGATCACCGCGGTCTGTGCGGTGATGACGGCGCTGCGGCCGACCTCGCTGAGGGCGGTGGCCACCCGCACCTGATCCTGGCGCTCCAGGCCAAGCTCGGCCGCTACCTCACGGCCGAGCTGGCGCGCGGCGAAGACCCCGCCTACGTCGCGCACCTCGATGCGGGCAAACTCGCTGGTCATGGCCTGAGCACCAGCACGCCGGCGTCGTCGCGATGCCGTCCAGCCTCGGCGAGCAGGGCGGCCGCGGTGATCAGCGGATCCCGGCCCGGGAGGCCGGGCAACGCACCGATGTCCCACCGGCTGGTCAGGCCATCGGAATGCATGACGATGATGCCCCCAGGCGGCAGCGCATACTCGAACTGCCGGATCCGGCGTGCCTGGTGGCCCGCGATCCCGGGAATGGACGCCATGCCGCTGCGGGAGTCGGGGCCGACGATCCAGGCAGCGATGTTGCCGAGCCCGGCGAACTGGACAGCGGAACCGCTGATCCGGACGACGGCCAGCGCGCCGCCGCGCGTCTTGCCCATTCGCCGGTGAGCACGCTCGAGCATCGCGGCCGGCTCGCTGGCCGGCTCTTCGAAGACGGCTGCCAGCGCCTCCCTTGCTGCCTCGGCGGCCAGCGGCCCGTGGCCGAGGCCATCACACAGCGCCGCGGTGAGCGTGTCGCCAGCGCGGATCGCCCCGTAGGCGTCACCGCACTCCACTTCCCCGATGATGGGCCTGGTCAGGCCCGCCAACCGAATCTCCGGTGCGCCGCCGGGCGCGGGCCAGAAGCGCGCTACCAGAGCGGTGCCGCGGCCAGCCGCCGAGTAGATGTCGCAGAAGTCGGCCTGCCTGCTGATCGAGCCCAGCCCGATACCCAGCGTGCCGCTCGTGGAGTGCCCGTCCCGCAGCGCCGCGCCGACATCCGGGACGCCGGGCCCGGCGTCGATGGTGACCAGCTCGATGCCGGGCGGGTCAGCGTCGTGGCTGATCCGCAGCAGGACCGATCCCGCATGCGCGTGCTTGTGCAGGTTGGACGCGGCCTCGGTGACCGCGAGGGCCAGCCGGTCGGCGCGTTTCGCCGGAAACTCGAGCCGTCTTGCCATGGTCATCGCCGCCGCACGGCAGGCGGCGACCGCGCTCGGCTCCTCGGCCCGGAGCCAGCGCATTTCGTGCTCGGCCGGGCTGCTGAGCAGCCTGCTCAGCGGGACCACTTGGCCACCACGACGCTGGTCCCGGCGCCGGGCTTCGACACCAGCTCGAACTCGTCGACGAGCCGTCTGGCACCGGACAGGCCAAGGCCGAGCCCATCGCCCGTGGTCCAGCCGTCGGTCAGAGCCAGATCCAGATCCGCAATACCCGGCCCTGCATCGGTGAAAGTGATCCGGATGCCGGCCCGCCCCGTGGCGGACGTGGCAACCTCGACCCGCGCCGACCCGCCGCCCGCGTGGACCAGGGCATTACGGGCCAGCTCGCTCGCCGCCGTCACCAGCTTGGTCTGGTCCACCAGCGACAGGCCGGTGTCCGCGGCGGCCGCCCGGACGTGCTGGCGCACGCGGACCACGTCATCACCCGAGTCGATCGGCAGCTCAGCCATGGGCAGCCGCGGCTTAGGAGCGTCCGTTGAGCATGCGCAGGCCCTGCTCGGCATTGAGCGCGGTGCGCACGCCCTCCAGGGACAGGCCAAGCTCGACGAGGGTGATCGCGACCGCCGGGCGCATCCCGACCAGCACGGTCTCCGCGTCGAACAGCCGCGAGATCGACCCGATGGTGGCCAGCATGCGGCCGATGAACGAGTCCACGATCTCGACGGCGGTGATATCGATGATCACGCCGGTCGCCCGGGAGGCCACGAGCTCCTCGGCCAGGTCCTCCTGCAGCTGCATCACTGACTGATCCTGCAGATCGATCTGGATGGAGACGAACAGCGTCTGCCCGATCTTCAAGATCGGCACACGCTCCATCAGGCCGGCACGACCTTCAGGCCCGCGCTCCGCAGCGCATGCGCCAGCGCGTCGGCGAGTGTCGCCTTCGTGGCGATGTCGCCGAACTCAATGCCCAGCGACACGATCGTGTGCGCTATCTGCGGCCGGATCCCGCAGATCGTGCATTGCGCGCCGAGCAGGCGCGCGGCCATCACGGTCTTCAGCAGATGCTGCGCCACCTCGGTATCCACGGTCGGCACGCCGGTAATGTCGATCACTGCGTGGCTGGAGCCGCTGGCGAGCAGGGCGTCCAGCATCTTCTCCATCACCAGCTGGGTGCGTGCCGAGTCCAGCGTGCCGACCAGCGGCACCGCGATGATGCCGTCCCAGAGCTGGACCACCGGGGTGGACAGTTCCAGCATCGCCTCGGACTGCTGCTTGATGATCTGTTCCCTGGTTGCGGCGTAAGCCTCGAACGTGTGCAAGCCAAGGTCATCGATCATGCGGCTGAACGTGAGGTACTCGGCCACCATGTCGGCCGAGTCCGCGATCAGCTCAAACACGGCATCCTTGACCGAAAAGACCGCCACAGCCGTCTCGCTCGGCGAGAATCCGCTGCGCGCCCGTGAACGCGACAAGGCCACGAGAGCGCTCCGCAGTTCACCGGACTCGGCCACGCCGTCACCGGACATCGCGCCGACGATGAGGCCGTACAGGTCGGCGAGCTCGCTGCGCTGGTCGTCTTGTGACATCCGGCCGCGCACGGTCGCCGAGACGATCTCGCACCAGCGATCCAGCACCTTCGCCTGGTTTGTTCGCAAGAAGTCGGCCATGCTGCCTTCGCTGCTGTTTATGTCCACCGGGGCTCAATCCAATGCGCGTCTTTACCATCTGCGATAACGCAACGAAGGCTACATCCTGCCGCACGGCCAGAGCACCCCAAAGCGGACCGGAGTTACCAACCGGTCACCTGAGGGCGTTACCGGCGGGCGCCGGTCGATGGGGTGACGGCCATCATCGTGGCCTGCATCAACGCGACCCGGACCAGCGAGGTCTCCGGGTTCCCGTCGCCATCGTCGGCCCATGCGATGACCTCGGCCGAGCAGACCGTGAGCGTGCGTCCCGCACGCATGACCTCGCCGGTGGCGCGGAACCGGTCCCCCCGGGCCGGGGAGAGCAGGTTGACCTTGAACTCCACGGTCAGCACGTCCTTGTCCTCCGGCATCAGGCTGGCCGCCGCATAACCGCAGGCAGAGTCCGCGAGCGTGGTGATCGCCCCGGCGTGCACGAAGCCGTTCTGCTGGCACAGGTCGGCCCGGTACGGCAGGTCGAGCACCACCCGCCCGATGGCCAGTTCCGCGATCGAGATACCGAGCGTGGTCAGCAGCGTCTGGCGGCCGATGCCTTCCCTGATCCGCTGCTCGGTGCCGCGATCAAGGGTGCGTGGCGTCTGGGCCGATGTGCTCATGGCACCATCCTGGTGCACTGCGCGGCCGCCGCGGAGAGCCGCCGGCGGCGGCGGGCAGTGAGCCTGGTCACACTGGAATAGGTGCAGCCCCCGGCGTTGCTGGCACAACCGGTGGGCGGCCGCGCCCCGACGCGCGACGATCACGCGCCGCCACCGTACTTCTTCTCTTCCCCCCGGATTATCACCATGGCAACTGACTTTTCGCTGCGCCTGTATGCAGCGCCCTTCCGCGCCGCCGTGCCCGCGACCGCGCGCCGGGCGGCCGAACGTATCGCGCTCGCCCGCTCCCGGTCTCAGCCGAAGGCGGTGTTCATCGCCAGGCTGACCGTGACCGCGGTGTTCGCGTACCTGCTCGCATGGATCCTGCCCGGAACCGCGCGGTCGGTGCTCGCCCCGCTGACCGCGGTGCTGGTCGTTCAGGCCACCGCCTACCAGACCGTCAGGAGCGCCTTTCAGCGCGTGGTCAGCGTCGTGGCCGGCGTGCTCGTCGCGCTGGCATTCTCCGCCGCCGTGGGGCTGACCTGGTGGAGCCTGGGCCTGACGATCGCCGTTGGGCTGCTGCTTGGCTCCGCGCTGAAGCTCGGCGAGCACATGCTCGAGGTGCCGATCAGCGCGATGCTGATCCTGTCCGTTGACACCAGGGCCGCTGCGTCCGGCCGGATCGTCGACACGCTGGTCGGGGCGGCCGCCGGGCTGGCCGGCGGCGTCGTGCTCTCGCGAGTCCGGACTCAGCCGGCCGAGGACGCGATCGGGAACGTCAGCCGGCAGATGGCCGACCTGCTGGAAGAGATCGCCTCAGGCCTGCCCGGCGGCTCGGATGAGGGCCAGACCGACGCCTGGCTGCGGCGCGCCCGTGCGCTTGCGGGCGAGATCCAGCGTGCGGACGACGTACTCGGCGAGGCCGAGGACAGCCTGAGGCTCCGGCCGCCCGCATTCCGGTCCGCCCGCACGGCGGTCCCGCTGCGCAATGGGCTGGAGACGCTCGAGCACGCCGCGGTCACGATCAGGGGCCTCACGCGCTCGATCACGGATGAGACACGGCTGCCCGACGGCAACGCCGCGATGCTGGCCACGGACGCTCCGGACATGATGGCCGAAGTGCTGCGGCAGCTCGCCGCCGCGCTGCGCGCCTACGGCGGCCTGATCCGCGCCGACCTGACCGAAGGCCGCGTCCCCGACGGCACCGAGGTCGAGCGGCACCTGGAACAGGCTCGCGAGCACCAGGATCGGCTCGCTCCCGTGCTGCGCGACGCGCCGGCAGAGGCATCAGCGGGCTGGCCGCTGCGCGGCGAGATGCTCGTTCACCTGGACCGCCTGGCCAGCGAGCTGCGGGCCGAGCAGATCGGCCGCGACCGCGCCGACCCGGCGGTCCCGCGGCGGCACAGCGCCCTTCGCGCCGCCTGGTCCCGCCCGGCCCAGCGGCGGGACCGCCGCCGGCGTTCGGCCACACGCCGACCACCCGGACGCCTGCTGCGCAGAGCAACGTCATGTCGCGCGGATCGGAAGTTAGAAGCGGTAGGCGCCAGGTCGCTGCGGCGTGCCGTCTACTACGGGCGCAGTAGCGGCAGGCCGCCGATGCCGGCCAGTGGTGTAGCCGGCCGTGGTCGCGCGGCTGACGACGCGCGGGCCGCGGATCAGCATGATCGAGCCCATGCTGGAAAACGAACCTGCCGCGGCGCGCCTGCCGCTGCTGTTCCTGGTCGCCGACACTGGCGGCGGGCACCGGAACGCGGCCCGGGCGGTCGGCCAGGCGCTCGAGCGGATGTACCCGGGCCGCTTCGCCCCGGCGCTGTGTGATCCGCTGGGCGGGCCGGGCTCGGCGCGGCTGCTGCGCTTCGTCGCTGGGCTGTATGGCCCGGCGACGAGGCTGGCCCCGTGGCTGTGGGGCGCCGCTTACCATGTCTGCGACTCGCGCGCGGCCATGCGGGTGCTGCACCGGGCGCTGCTGCGGCTCGCCGACCGGCCCGCGGCCGAAGCGGCGGCGGCGCACCGGCCGGCGGCAGTCGTGTCGTTCCACCCGCTTACCGGCTCCGCCGCGGTCGCCGCCAGGGCACTGGGCGCGCCAGGCGCGCCGGTCGTGACCGTGGTCACCGACCTCGCCAGGATGCACACGGCGTGGCGGTACGCCGATGCCGACGTGATCATCACGCCGCGTCACCCTGCCCGGGTCGGCTGGGTGGCGGCCGGCCTGCCGGTGACCCGCGAGTTCTGGGGCGGCCCGCTGCGCGGCGACGAGCGCGCGATCCTGCGCCGCTCGCTCGGCCTGCGCGAGGAGGCGTTCCTGGTCCTGGTGGCCGGAGGCGGCGAGGGCAGCGGAGGCATCGCCGCCCGGACAGCCGCGATCCTGCGCCGGTTCCCTGACGTGGACGTCGTCGCGGTCTGCGGGCGCAATCAGCGGCTGAAGCGCAGGCTCGACCGGCTGGCGGCGTCGGCGGGCTGCGCCGGCCGGCTGACCGTGACCGGTTTCACCCGGCACATGGCCGACTGGCTGCGGGCCTGTGACCTGGTGATAACCAAGGCGGGCCCGGGCACGATCGCCGAGGCAACGTGCTGCGGGGCGCCGCTGCTGCTGACCTCGCACCTGCCCGGCCAGGAGACGGGCAACGCCGAGATCGTCACGCGCGCCGGGGCCGGGCGCCGGGCGCGAAGCGTACGGCGGCTGCTGGCCGAGGTCGATGGCCTGCGTCGGGACCGGGAGCGCACGCACGCGATGGGTGCCGCGTCCGCGCGCCTTGGCCGGCCAGCCGCCGCGGCCGACATCGCTGCGCTGATTGCCGGCCTGGTCACGGCCGCGCCGGCGCCAGCCGCATCGATGTCCCACCCGGACGCTCTGGGCTGGAAAAGGGCTGGCGCTGCACCGCGAGCGGGCATCGCGGGCGTTGCTCAGGCCGGACCGGCGGGGGCATGATGACGCAGCTCAGGGTGCGGCGGGCGGCCCGGCCGGTTACCGATCAATGGCAGCGGGTGCCGGTGCAGTCGCGCGGCGGCACCCGGCTTGGGATCAGCTTCCGGCCGCTGCAGGCCGAGGCGCTTGGCCTGGATCCGCAGGCCGCGCTGCAAACGCTGCTGCGCTACCCCTTCGAGGTGATCAGGATCGCCGCCTACTGGGACCGGCTGGAGCCGGCCCCCGGCAGGCTCGAGACCGGCGAGCTCGACCGGGTGCTCGACGCGGCGCAGCACGCGGGCAAGCGGGTCATCCTCGGCGTCGGCGCGGTCAAGAACTTCGGCTATCCCGAATATTTCGTGCCAGGCCATCACCTGGACCGGCCGCTGCCCGAGGGCACCCTGGTCACCCCGGACGGCCAGCGAGGCCTGCTCCGGGCGGCGGAGGAGTTCCTCACCCGGGTCACGGCGCGGTACGCGGACCGCGACGCGATCATCGCCTGGCAGGTCGAGCACGAGGCCGTCGACCCGCTCGGCATGGAGCATTCCTGGCGGCTGTCCGAGGGGTTCGTGCGCGCGGAGGTCGCGGCGGTCCGGGCCGCCGACCGCGCAGGCCGCCGGTCCTGATGAACGGCTTCCTGGCGACGTCAACGCCGGTGGCGTTGCAGCAGCACTGGCGCACCCGGGACCAGGGTGACTCGCTGGCGGTCGCGCAGTCCCTGGCCGACATCGTGGGCGTCGACTACTACCCGCGGCACGCCCTGGCCAGCGCCGGGCCGCTGTCCGTCTACCTCGACGGCAGCCAGGCCCGCAGCAGGCGGCGGCAGCTCCGGCTGCTGCTTGGCCGCGCCGCCGCCGCCGGCCGCGGGCTGATGATCGCCGAGGGGCAGGCCGAGCCGTGGGAGGCGGTGACGACACCGCCGAACCCGGCGGGCCTGGCCATGTACAGCTGCCGTCCCGAAGATCTGATCACGACCTACAGCCGGCTGCTGAGGCTGGCCAGCGAGTGGCGCCACGTTCTGGAAAGTTACCTGTTCTGGGGTGCGGAGTACTGGCTGGCCCGCGACCGGGACGGTGATCCGGGCTACCTGCGCGCGTTCGCGCGGGTGCTGGACGAGAGCGGCTGACTCAGCGGGCCCGCTCCCGGTAGCCGAACACGGCCGACCCGGCCGCCATGAGCGCGGCGAACAGTCCCAGGGTCACCGCCGCGTCGACCAGCGGGCTGCCCGACACCACCTGGCGATAGCCGGGCGTGCCGGCGTAGAACGCGGCCCGGGTGAGGTCGACCACGTACCGCATCGGCATCAGGTGCGCGGCCACGTCCAGGTAGAACGCGGTGCCGCGGAGCGGGACCAGGACGCCGCCGAGCACGTACTGCGGGATGATCAGGAACTGGAAGATCTGCATGGCCGAGCGCTGGTTCGCCCACGCGGCGATCGTCGCCAGCCCGAACGCGCCGCCGAGCAGGCAGCAGGCCAGGCACGGCCCGGTCAGCGCGGCGAGCTGCCCGGCCGACATCCGGACCCCGAACGCCACCGCGAACCCGACGATGCATATCCCCTGGAACACCGCGACCAGCGTCTCCCCCGCGACCTTCCCGGCGACCAGGGTCAGCCGGGACACCGGGGCGACGAACAGCTCGCGGGAGAAGTCGTTCTCCCGGTCCTCGACGATCGAGATCATCCCGGCCGCGGCCGACTGGAACAGGCTGGCCGCGAGCACGCCGGTGAACGCGAGCGTCACCGCGTTCAGGCCGGTGACCCGGCCCACCGTGGGCTGCAGGACCGCGCCGAGCCCGCCGATCAGCAGGATCGGGAACGCGAGGTTGACGGCCAGCCTGGGCCGGTCGCGCAGCAGCTTGGTCACGTCGCGCTGGGCGATGGCCGCGACCCCGGACAGCTCTTGGGCCAGCACGGCGTCAGCCTCGCTCGACGAGCTGCAGGTAGGCGTCCTCCAGGGTCGCGCTGAGCTGGCGCGCCTTGACCTCATCGGGGCTGCCACGCTCGATGATCCTGCCCTTGACCAGCACACACACCGCGTCGGCCGCCTCCGCCTCGGCCAGGTAGTGCGTGGTCAGGAACACCGTGGTCCCTAGTTCCACCCGGGCCTGTGCCAAGTAAGCCCACAGGCTGCGCCTGCTCTCCGGGTCAAGGCCAGCGGTCGGCTCATCGAGGAACAGCACGGCAGGCCGGTGCATGAGCGCCCGGACGATCTCCAGCCGGCGCCGCTGCCCTCCGGACAGGGCCCGGACACGCCGCCCGAGAAGACCGGAGAGATCCAGAACGTTAGCCATGTCGCGGGTCTGGCTCCGGTAGCCGGCCGGCATCAGCCGGTACGACGGCCGCCACGGGTAGAGCCCGTAGAGCACGGCGTGCAGCCTGATGTTCTCCTCGGCGGTCAGGTTGAGATCGAGCGACGGCTGCTGGAACACCACGCCGAGTTCCCTGCGGACCTTGCCCTGCTCCGCGGCCAGGTCCAGGCCGGCGATCCGGACCCGGCCCGAGGTCGGTGCGAGCGTCGTGGTGAGTACCGACACCGTCGTCGTCTTCCCCGCGCCGTTGGGCCCGAGCAGGCAGAACAGCTGGCCCTCGGGCACGGTGAAGCTGACCCCGTCGACGGCGTTGGCCGCGGCGCCCCGGTAGCGCTTGACCAGGTGATCGACCGCGATCGCGGTCATCTGCCCGCGCCGGGCAGCGCGCGGCCGCCGGGCGACCGCACCCTCCGCAGCAGGCGGTACCGCGCGTCAAGCCCGCACCGCCGGGCCAGCCAGGCGGCCGGGCGGATCACGGCCCTGACAACCACCGCGGGCAGGTACGGCGCGCGCACCTCCCGCTCGAAATCGCGCATGAACAGCGCCAGGTCGACCGGGCTCGGCAGCCTGCGCGCAGCGGCGTGCTGGGCCTGGGCCATGGCCGCCGCGGTCTCCAGCAGTTCCTGCATGCTCAGCGCCGGCCAGGTTTGCACGGCGACCCTGGCGGGCCGGGGTCCGGCGTTCGCGAAGTGGTGCACGGTGCCGGGCGGCACCACTACGGTGTCGCCCGGCCCCGCCGTGATCCGCCGGCCGCCGACCCGGAACCGCATGCGGCCCTCGAGCACGGTGAAGCATTCCTCCTGCTCGGGGTGGGCGTGGCTGCTCGGCACCCGCCCGCCGGGGGCGAGTAGCAGTTCCCACTCCAGGACGCTGCGGCCGTCGTCCGCAGCGGTTGCCCGGATCGTGATCTGCTCGCCGCTCAGCGGGTTGACGATGACGGCCGGCCCGGCCGCCTGCTCACGCGACATCGCGCGGCACCGTGGTCCGGCCGGCCAGCAGCGCGAGCACCAGGGCCACCGCCGCGAGCAGCGCCACGGCGGCGGCGAACGGGAGTGCGGTCGCCGTGGTCGACGCGTCATGAGCTGGGCCGAACGCCGCGCCGCCGAGCTGAGTCCCGGCCAGGGTATTGGCCGCGGTGTACGGCAGGTACGGCTGGGCGGCATTGAACAGCGCGCCGAGCAGCGACTCGATCACGATCGTCCACACGAACACGCCGATAACCACGGCGAGCTGGGACCTGATCAGCGATCCCAGGGCCACGCCGATCGCGGCGAGCAGCGCTGCGGCCACGACGTGGCCGATGCCGAACCGGGCCAGGGTTCCATCGCCGACCGGCACCTGATACCCGCGGGACGCGGCGAAGCCGAGCCCCACGCCGAGGGCGATCAGGTAGCCGACGAACCCGAACACCGCGCCGGCCACCGTCCCGGCCGCCATCTTGGCGGCCAGGACCCGGCCGCGGCGCGGCGAGGCCAGGTAAGTCAGCGTGGCGGTCGAGTGCCGGAACTCGCCGCTCGACAGCGTCGCGCCCAGGACCGCGGCCATCAGCAGCACCCAGGTGCCACCGGCCAGCAGCGAGCTGAACCCGGACGCGGTGTTCAGCGGCCCGACGGTCTTACCCGGGCCGGACTGGTACGCCTCCAGCACGCAGAACAGCGCGGTCAGCGCGGCGCCAGTGGCCAGCAGGCCATAGCTGAGCCGGATGGTGCGGAGCTTGAGCAGTTCGACACGGATGAGCCTGGTCATCGCGCTGCCTCCTTGGTCAGCTTGAAGAACGCGTCTTCGAGGTCCTGTGCGCCGATGGTCAGGTCGGCCAGCGAGGACTGGGTGACCAGGCGCCCGTGGTCGAGGATCACGACCGAGTCCACGGTGTGCGCGACCTCGGCCAGGATGTGGCTGGACACCAGGACCGTTGCGCCCTCGGCGGCCATGCCGCGCAGCAGGTCGCGCAGCCACCGGACGCCCTCGGGGTCCAGGCCGTTGGCCGGCTCGTCCAGAATCAGCAGCTCCGGGTCGGGAAGCAGCGCGGTGGCCAGGCCGAGGCGCTGCCGCATGCCAAGCGAGAACCCGCCGATCCTGCGGCCGGCGGCCTCTTTGAGCCCGGTGAGCTCGAGCACGTCGTCGACGCGCGACGGGTCCGCCTGGCCCGCCAGGGCCTGCACCCGGAGGTGGTTCCTCGCGGTCCGGCCCGGGTGGAAGCTGGACGCCTCCAGCACGGCACCGACCTGGTGCAGCGGCTCGGCCAGGTCCGCGTAGGCGCTGCCGTTGATGGTGGCCGTGCCCTCGTCCGGGCGCACCAGGCCGAGCAGCATCCGCAGCGTCGTGGTCTTCCCGGCTCCGTTCGGGCCGAGGAAGCCGACCACCTCGCCGGCCTCGACCGTGAAGCTGAGCCGGTCGACCGCGAGCACCTGGCCGAACCGTTTGGTCAGGCCGCGCACTTCGATGACTGACATGACATCTCCTTCCAGCGACCTCCAGCGTGCCTGGCAAGGCCCGCGGAAGTCGTCGGTCACGCGGGCCGACTCGGGTCGTCTGGAGCGGTAGCCAGCGGCGCCTGCGATGCGCCAGATGTGGTAGCCGGGCAGCCCCCGGCGTCACCACCCGGGCGATGCCGTTGACCGGCCTGGGCGCGTAGCGTTCAAGGCAGTGATGAAAGACAGGGAGCTGCCAGGGCACTGGCTGCGGGCGCTGCGGCCCTCGGCCGGCACCGGGCCGACGCCGGCCTGGCCCAGCAGCGTGCGCAGCTGGGCCGTCGACGCCGTGATCGCGGCCGCGGTGATCGCCTTTGAGGTGTACGTCTCGCAGCAGGCCGACTCCTGGAGCCCGCACGCACACCAGCAGGCTCCGCCGGGAGTGCTGGCCCTCGTCTTGCTGGGCCTGGGCGGGGCGGCGCTGGTGGCCCGCCGCCGTTACCCGGTGGCGGTCTTGCTGGTCACCCTCGTGACCGCGATCTGGGCGATGGAGCTCGGGGCGAAAGTGGTCTGGTTCGCGGTTATCGTGGCCTTCTTCACCGCGGTCCTGGCCAGGCAGCGGGCGGCGGCGATCGGGTCATTGATCGTTGGCTACGTCGCATCCGTGTGGCCGCCGTGGCTGATCGGCCAGCAGAACCACACCTCAGTCATGTTCGCGCTCGTGCTTGCCGCCGGGCTGGTGTTCCTGCTGATCGTCGCCGAGCTGATCAGGATCCGGAGCCAGCGCGCCGCGGCGCTGGACCAAAGCCGCACGGAGGAACTTCGCCGGCGGGCCAGCGAGGAGCGGCTGCAGATGGCGCGCGACCTGCACGACATCGTCGCGCACAACATCGCGGTGATCAACGTCCAGGCGAACACGGCCCTGCACCTGATGGACCGCCAGCCGGAACGAGCGCGGACGGCGCTGACCACGATCAACGACGTGAGCAGGCAGGCCCTGGTCGAGCTGCGCTCGGTGCTCGGGGTGCTGCGCGACGTCGATTCCGACGGCGTCGCCGGCGCGCCGCGGCGCCGGCCCCAGGGCTGGCCCGCCTTGGCGACCTCATCGAGAACGCGGCGGCCGCCGGGCTCGCGGTGCGGGTCGAGGAGGATGGCCAAGCGGCGGCGCTGCCCGCCGACGTTGACCTGACCGCCTACCGGATCATCCAGGAGGCGCTCACCAACAGCGCCCGGCACTCCGGCGGCTCGGCCGCGACGGTGCACCTCGGCTACGGCGACGGCGCGCTGCTGGTCGAGGTGGACGACGACGGCACGGCGGGTCAGCCCGGCCCGGCGCCGGCGGCCAACGGATCCGGCCGCGGCATCGCCGGGATGACCGAGCGGGCGGCGGCTCTCGGCGGCACGCTGGAGGCGGGACCCCGGCCGGCGGGCGGTTTCGGCGTCAGGGCGTGGCTGCCAGTGAGCGGCGAATGATCCGGGTCGCGCTGGCCGACGACCAGGAGCTCGTCAGGGCCGGGTTCGCCGCGCTTCTCGACGCCGAGGACGACATCGAGATCGTCGGGGAGGCCGCCGACGGGGAGCAGGCGGTCAAGCTTGCCGCGGCCGCGGCGCCGGACGTGCTGCTGATGGATATCCGCATGCCGCGGCTTGACGGCATCGAGGCGACCCGGCGGATCGCGGCGCTGCCCCGCCTCGGCAGCGTCCGGGTCGTGATCCTGACCACCTTCGAGCTGGACGAGTACGTATTCGAGGGGCTGCGGGCCGGTGCCTACGGCTTCCTGGTGAAAGACACCGACGCCGCGGAGCTGATCCGGGCGGTGCGGGTGGTCGCCGCGGGCGAGGCACTGCTGTCCCCGACCGTCACCAGGCGCCTCATCGCCGAGTTCGCGTCGCGCACCAGGGAGCCCGGCCAGCCTGGACGGCATGGATGAGCTGACCCCGCGAGAGCGCGAGGTCGTCGCGCTCATCGCCTCCGGGCTGTCCAACGACGAGATCTCCCGCAAGATCTACGTGAGCCCATCGACCGTGAAGACGCACGCGGCCCGGGCAATGACCAAGCTCCGCGCCAGGGACCGGGCCCAGCTCGTCGTGTTCGCCTACCAGGCCGGCCTGGTCCGGCCCGGCTGGGCGGACTGACTGGACGGACTGGATGGCCCGACCGCGGACCGCGCCCGGCGCTCCGCCGGGACTAGTCTCCGAGCGAAACCGCGGTCCACTTGATCGTTACCGTCCATGAGGTCGCGGTGTCGCTGCTCAGCTCCGGACCAGTGATCTCGATGCCTTCCTGCTGGGCATCCCCGGTCACCGCCTGGCAGCTGCCGGCCGAGAACTCGGGGTCACACACCGAGTTGTTGGTGAGCCCGGCCGTGTTGTCGCTGCCCGCGGCGAAGTTCTGCAGCAGGTACTGATTGTTCCCCGGCATCTTGCCGCTCCCGTTGGCGCACGCGACCGCCGGGCTGCTGCCGAGGTTGCACAGCCCCCATTGCGTGCCGCCGTCGGAAGGGACCGCGTTCCCGCCGTTCACGAAGATCTTCGCGGCGACCCCGGTGTTTGTGATCGTGATCGGGTAGCTGCCGCCCGAGCCGGCCTTTCCGAGCCAGCACTGCCCGTTCGGGAAGCCGAGCGCGCCCGACGTCGACGCGGTGTTCACGCTCCGGTTGCCGCCGGAGCAGCCGCCGAACCGCGCGGTGGACGGCGATACCGTCACCGAAACCAGCGTCGGAACCGTCTTGAGAGAGATCGAGATGCTCGAGCTGCCGCCCGGGGTGCCCGGCGCGCTGGAGGTGGGCGTCGTAGTGCAGGCGGCGAGCCCGGCCGCAGCGAGGATCGCGACGGCTGCCGGGGCTCGGCCGCGCCGCAGCCACGAGCCGACCGCCGGCGCCACCGTCGGCGTCCGCTCGATGCGGATCCGGATCCCGGACCGGCGCAGGCCGAGGCCGACGGCCAGCAGCACCACCAGCCCCGCCGTGAACCACCACGTCCAGGTGGGCACCAGCGGGCTCGGCGGCGCCCCTTGCCGCACGGTGAACTCCAGCGGGGTGGCGGCGGCCACGCCGAGATTGACATGACCCGCCGTTCCTCCCGGCGAGGCGCTGACCACGATGTCGCTGAGGTACCGTCCCGGCTTCGCGCAGCGGCACCGCCAGCTGCAGCGGGACCTGTGCGCCCTGGCGCGGCGAGAGGTGCACCGCGGGCCCGGTCGCGCGGACCCACGACTGCGGCACGCTGCGGCCGCGGCCCGTGGACAGCCGGTCCACCCGTACCGCGATCGTCTCGGGCTGGGTTCCGGTATCGGAAACGTAGACGGCAGGGAGCGCATAGCTCTGGCCGGTCAGGGCGGTGCCTGCCAGACGGACGGGAGCGGCCTGCACGCCAACCCCGATGCTCGCATCCGCCATCGGAACGGAAATCGAGAGCGCCGCAAAGGCGACCGGCACCGCGAGCGCAAGCACCAATCCCCGCCGCATATGCATGTCAGCCACCTCGCTATCCGTGCATATGACTCTAATAGTTAGGCATATGAGAAAGAAAGGGAAAGGCTACACCGCTTATTAAGTTTCGGCTTGCGAATGGCGCGGGCCGGATCCATAAGCCGGATCGGGGACCGACGCCCGGCACCGGCCTGCCGTCCTCGAGGTATACGAGCCCGCTGGCACCGGACACGGCGCTCACCCGCCTCCGGATCGGGCCCCTGAGCAGCTTCAGCGCCCTGGGCAGTTTTGCCAGCCGGTACTGCGAGATCTCCTCGGCCTGCAACACGATGGCGGCGAGGCCAGCGTCCCCGAGCGCGCCGCAGTCAAAGAGAAATCGCATGCCGCCGGGCCGGCCGGGGCGCGGGCGGCGGAAGTCAACGCACGCCAGGCGGCCGGTGCGCACGTCCAGGCCGCACTCCTCCCGCACCTCCCGCCGGCAGGCATCCCACGGCGTCTCGCCGTCCGCTTCCATGACGCCACCGGGGATCGTCCAGCCGGACTTATACGTCGGCTTGAGGATCAGCAGGCGGCCCTTGCGGTCGAAGATCAGCGCTCCGGCGGATGCGGGGATGGCCGGAAGCATCTCCAGGCCAAGGTCGCCGGTGGCCACGAGGCAAGCTTACGGGCGCAGGGCCCGGTCACCGGCGCTCGGGCGCCCGACTCGCCCCAGCTTGTGCGGACCGCGGGGGACGTGAATAATGCTCGTTGCGGCGACGAGCGGCGGCTCGGCCGCTTCACTGGGTCCGGAGGCGCGGCCCGTCCCTCTTCGAGTGAGTTGGGGTGACGGCGGATGCCTCAGGAACGCCTTCCCGTGGCCTGGCTTGGCGAAGCAGCAGTGATCACGCTGCCCGAAGAGATCGATATCTCCAACTCCGAGCAGGTTCGCGAAGAGCTGCTTTCGCTGCTCAATCGTGGCCCGGCCGTGCTGATCGTGGATATGGCCGAAACGACGTTCTGCGACTCCGCCGGCGTCAACGCCCTGGTCCGCGCCCACAAGCGGGCGACTGCCAACGGCGCGGAAATACGGCTGATCGTGGCCTCGCCGGGCGTACAGCGCGTCCTGGACATCACCGGGGTGGATCGCCTCATACCCGTCTTTCCGAGCATGACCGCGTCGCTGGCCGAGCCGGGCGAGTCGGGCGAGCGCGCCGAGACGCATCGGGGCCCCGACGACCGGGCGGCCCAGCCGGGCTGATCCGCGCTGTTGCGTCATCCGACAATCGCGACGGCAAGCGCGACCGGGCATCCGCGCCGCACGAGCTTGGCGACGGCATGCCAGTCGACGCGGTCTGCGACGTCCTCCGCCTCGGGCCAGTCCAGGCCCAGCCGGGTGAGCTGGCTCACCCGCCATGCGTGCACGGCGCTAGCTTCCTTGCCGATGTTCTCCTGCGACTCGACCACCGTCGGGTAAGCGCTCATCTGCCCCGTCCTCGCCAGTTTTGCCTGGAAGCTTGGCTACCCCAATGATCAGGTTGCCAATCCTCCGCTAACGTCCCAACATGGTCCAGACCATCGGCGGGAACGGCTGGCGCGAGGCCATTAGGCGAATCGCCAAGGAGTTCGTGCGCGATCGCTGCAGCATGACGGCGGGGAAGCCTCGCGTACCACTGGTTCCTGGCGTTGTTCCGCGCCCTTATCGCGCTGCTGGGCCTGGCCAGCCTGGCGCGCGTTGGCAGCGGCACGACGCAGCGGCTGGTCAACGGCCTCGCCGGGCTGGCGGTTCTGCTTGGCGCAGAGATCCACGCGGAAGCCGACCGGCAGGCGGGCGACAAGGCGGCACTCGCGCACGCCCGCTAACATCGAGCCCCCTCGCCAACACCGTGCCCGTCGTGCGTTAGAGGCTCGCATGCGGGGGTAGCCGCAAACCGAACGTGACCGGATGAAGACCGGACGGTGAATTGATGAGCGAAGGAACCAGAGGCTCGCAGCCGGTGGCGGCGCAAGAACGGCCCGCAGGCGAGCTGGTGAAAGACCTGTCTGAGCAGGTATCCCATCTGATCAAGGACGAGCTGCGGCTCGCGCAGCTGGAAATGACCCGGAAGGGAAAGCAGGCCGGCCTCGGCATCGGGTTGTTCGCGGGCAGCGGCGGCATAGCCGTCTACGGGCTGGGCTGCCTGATTGCTTGCGCGGTCATCGCGATCGCCTCGGTCCTGGCCGCCTGGCTTGCCGCGCTCATCGTTGGCGTCGCATTGCTGTTGCTGGCCGGGGCGGCGGCACTGCTTGGCAAGGGGCGGCTGAGCAGGGCCACGCCGGCCGTACCGGAGGAAACGATCGGCAGCGTAAAGGCCGATGTCGACGAGATCAAGGAGAGGACACACCGATGAGCACCGACCGGACCGAAGGCGAGCTGCGGGAAGACATCGAGCAGACCCGCCAGCAGCTCGGCCAGACGGCCGAGGCGCTGGCCGCCAAGGCGGACGTGAAGGCGCGGGCGAAGCAGAAGGTGAGCCAGGTCAAGGAGCAGGCGACCGCGCGCGCGACCCAGGCAAGGGAGCAGGCGGCCGCGCGCGCGACCCAGGCAAGGGAGCAGACGGCCGGCGGCTGGCTGAGCAACCCGTCGGCGCTTGCCGCTGCGGCCGCGGTCGTGTTCGCCGGTATCGCCATCATGTTTTGGCGGCGCCGATGACGGCCGATGTTTGAGGCTCGCGTGGAGGGCATGAACCTGAACTAGCCCGCCGCGGAGAGGTACCAACATGACGGCTTCCATGACCCACCTGCCCGCCCACGCCGAGGACCAGAGTGATCAGGCGCTGGTGCGTCTTGTCCAGTCGCTGCCACGGCAGAGTCTCGAACGCGACACCGCCTGCCAGCAGCTCGTCACCAGGTATCAGTCGCTGGTTCGGCACTGCGCCATGCGATACCGGCAGAGCCCGGAGTCACAGGAAGAGCTGATGCAGGTCGGGTACGTCGGCCTGCTCAAGGCGATCAATAACTTCGACCCCGCGGTCGGCAGGAACCTCGCCGCGTACGCCCAGCCGTGCATCAGCGGGGAGATCAAGCGGCACTTCCGGGACAAGCGCTGGCAGGTGCACGTGAAGCGGTCCGTGCAGGAGCTGCGCCAGGAATTGCGGCAGGCCAGGGTTGACCTGACTCAGCAGCTGGCCCGGGCACCGCGGTCCGACGAGCTGGCCACCCACCTCGGCGTGAGCGACGCCGACCTGCGCGATGCCGAGCACGCCGACCTCGTGTTCCAGGCTGCGTCGCTGGACGCGCCGCTGCCCGGCGGCCAGGAGGCGGCGGCTCTCGGCGATTTCATGGGCGAGGAAGACCCGCACCTCGAGCACGCGCTCGACATTCAGTCTGTCTGGACTCACTGGGATGACCTGCCGGAGCGGCAGCAGAAGCTGCTGATGATGCGGTTTTACGGGAACATGAGCCAGGCCGAGATCGGCGAGCGGCTCGGCATCTCCCAGATGCACGTGTCCCGGCTGCTCGCTGCGGCCCTCGACTACCTGCGCGAACAGATCGTGGGCGCGGAAGCTGGCCCGCGAAGCTGACCGCAGGCCGCGCGAGCGGGCGAAGCTGACCGCAGGCCGCGCGAGCGGGCGAAGCTGACCGCAGGCCGCGCGAGCGGGCGCTGCGCCCAAGGCTCCGGTCAGCCGTCCGGGGGCTCACCAGCCCGCAGCGCCAGCATGGTCACGTTGTCGCGCAGCTCACCGCCGCCGATCTCCAGCACCATCTCCTGGATCCGGGACACCACCCGGGCCGCGGGTTCCCCGGCGAGCGCCGCCAGCTCGTCGGTGAGGCGATCTTCGAAATCGACCATGTGCGGCCCGCATGCGCTGATGAGGCCGTCGGTGAAGAGGAACAGCAGGTCACCGGGCTCAAGGTACAGTTCCTGCGTGGCCGGCTCGGCGTCCGGGAAGATCCCGAGCGGCAGCCCGCCGCCCTGCAGGACCTGCGTCCTGCCGTCCGGCCTGACCAGGACCGGCCACGGATGGCCCGCGCTGCCCAGCACCACGTGCAGGCGGCCGTCCTGCCACTGCAGGTAGCCAACGCTCGCGGTGACGAAGCGGCCGCCGAACTCCTCCTCCATCATGATCTCGTTGGCGCCGCGCAGCACGGCCGCCGGATCGGGATCCGCGTGCGCGAGCACGCGGATCCCATGCCTGGCGGCGGCGGCGACGGCCGCCAGCTCCTGGCCGCCGCAGACGTCGCCGATGGAGATTCCCCACCCGCCGCCGGCCGGGTAGCTGTCGTAGAAGTCGCTGCCCACGTACTGCGCGATGGCCGCCAGATGACCGGCGGCGACCTCGGCGCCCGGAAGCTGGCGAGGATGACGGGGCAGCAGGCCCGCCTGCAGCGCATCGGCGATCTCGGTACGGTGCCGCAGCACCCGGCCGGCCCGCATCGCCAGCGCGAGTTGCTCGCCGAGCTCCTCGACCAGCCCGACGTCGGCCATCCCGAAATGACCGTGCCTGCCGGCCCGGGCCAGGGTCAGCGCGCCGTAGCGGTGGTCGCCGTACACGACCGGCACGCTGAGCAGTGACGTGGTGCCCAGCTGCATCAGCAGCGGCGCGCCGCCAGGGCCCCCGGAGCCGGTTCCGAGGATGCCCGGGTCCTCGGCGTGCGCGACGAGCATCGAGATACCCGTCTGGTGAACCTGCGCCGGAGCCGAGTCCGACGAGGGGTCCACCCCCGCCACCTCGCGCGCCAGCTCCTCGGACGGCTGGTCTTCGGGCCCAACTACCAGCTGCCGCCGCAGCCGCTCGTTCCGCTCCACGTCGAGGATGAGCCACGCAGACAGCTCACGCGCCAGCAGCCGCGCGAAGCGCTGCATGGTCACCGGTTCGCTGCTGTCGGCATTCTCGAGCAGGATGCGGGTGGCCGACGTCACGAGGTCGAGGCGCCGTGTCGCCGACCGGAGCGCGGAGTCTGCCTGCTGCGCTTCTCCGTTCTGGCTCCCGCCGTGCTCGGGCGCCGGGACGGCCGGGGCGAGACCGGGCGCGCCCACGGCGGCGATGAGCTGGCCGGAGTCGCCACGCGCCAGCACCGGGCACACGCTGATCTCACGCTCCGCGACCCCATCGGCGGTCAGCACGCCGCAGCGCACCGTGCGGATCTCGCCAGTGCGCACGACGGCCGCGAGCTGGGACTGCAGCGCCGCACGGAACGGCAGGTCGATGAAGGCGGTCAGCAGCTTTCCGGTCGGGTACCCAGAGCCCGAGCCCACCAGCTGCCCGGCGGCCGAGTTGGCACGCCGCACCGTTCCGTCGAGCCCGAGCAGGAACAGCGCCACCGGGACCTGCTGGAAGACGGCCTGCAGCAGCCGCCGCTCGGCGCTCGGGCCGTCGGCCAGGTCCCCGCGGGGTCCGCCCGAAGCGTCCTTCGCGCCCGCGAGCTCCTGCACGGCCCCGTCAAGCTCCACGAGCGCGGCCTCGAGCAGCGGCCCGAGCTCGGCGCCGGGCAGCCCCGCGGCCTGCCGCAACGCGTCGCTTCTGGCCTTCAGCCGTGCGGCCTCGCCTGCCGCCTCCCGGAAGGCAGCGGACCGTGCCACGCGCTGGTCAGGCACTGCTGGTCCAGCCGAGCGCGTCGCCCCCGTCGCCCCCACGGGACTCGATGATCCTCGTGGCGACGTCGGTCACCTTCGTGTTCTGCGCCTGCGAGACCTGCCGCATCCGCTGCAGTGCCTCCTCGGCCGTGCAGCCGAGTGCATGCATAAGCACGCCTTTGGCCTGGTCAACCACGGCGCGGGACTCGGCGGCGTCACGAAGCTGCCGGGCTGCGCGCCGAGCGTCACCATATTCGGATGCCACGCCGACCGCCGCTCCGCCGAAGGCGAGCAGACGCTCGGCCACCGCAACCGAATCGGGGCCCAGCGTCCTGGGCCGCGCACCGTACAGCGACAGGCACACGGCCTCACCGCCCACCCGGTGGGCCAGGCTGAGCGAGCACCGGACGCCCTGGCGCAGCGCCGCGCTCGCGTACTCCCGCCACCGCCATTCCTCAAGCGTATCGGCGCAGGCCGGCTCTCCCGAACCGAGCGCGTCGAGCAGCGGGCCGCTCCCGCAGCGCACCTGCACGTCGATCAGCCCGGGCAGGGACGGGTGGCTCGCGGCGACCGCCACGGGCTCACCGCCCTGCCAGAAGACGGCCGCGGCACCGGAGCAGCCGGGCACCTGCCGTGCGGCCTGGGCCACGAGCTGATTCAGGGACCTGGGAGCAGACGTCTCGGCGGTGCCCAGCAGCCCAGTGGCTGCACGCGCCAGGTCAGCCCCGGACGTAGCGTTCAGCCTCCCATCGCGCGTGCGCCGCGTCCGTGGTCGTGGCGCTGGTGCCCTTCCGGTCATCTCTCTGGGTATCACGTTTCCCTGGCCCCGGGTACCCTGACCCAGCGCTCCATGCAGCTGAGCAGTTCCTCGGTGTCCACGGGCTTGGTGATGTAGTCGGTTGCCCCGGCGGCGAGGCTCTTGTCCCGGTCACCGTGCATCGCGCGGGCGGTCACCGCGATCACCGGCAGCCCGCTGAGCTCCGGGATCTTGCGAATCGCGCCGGTGGTGGCGTACCCGTCCTGCTCCGGCATCATCACGTCCATCAAGACGATGTCGACGCCAGGGATGGTGCGCAGCATCTCGATGCCGGTCCGGCCGTCGGGCGCGTGCAGCACCGTCATGCCGTACAGCTCCAGGATGCTGGTGATCGCGAAGGCGTTGCGCATGTCGTCGTCGACGATCAGGACCCTCTTCCCGTGGAGGCTGTCGTGCGCTCCGCCCACCCTGGTAGCCGCGCCCGCCTCGCCAGGCCCGAGCACCCTGTTAGCCCCACCCATCCCGCCCGCGGCCGCACCGTTCGACGCCATGAGCCCAGCCGGCTGGACGGCCGGTTCGCGCTCCTCGGCGGCCGGAAGCTGGGCCGGCAGGAACAGCGTGAACGTGCTGCCCTCGCCGGGAACGCTCTCGGCCGTGATCCGCCCGCCGAGCTGGGTGGCCAGCTCCCGGCAGATCGCCAGGCCCAGGCCGGTTCCGCCGTAGCGGCGGCTGGTGGTGCCGTCCCCCTGCTGGAACGCGCCGAAGATCACTTCCAGGTTGTGCTCGCTGATACCCACGCCGGTGTCGGTCACCGCGAACGCGATCACCGGGCCGGCGGCGCTGGGCGCGGTGCTCGCGGTGATCCGCAGCTCCACCCGTCCCTGCTCGGTGAACTTGACCGCGTTCGACAGCAGGTTGTGCAGGATCTGCCGGAGCCGCTGGCGGTCGGTGACCAGCTCGGCGGGGAGGCCGGGCGGCAGCGGCCCGGCCTCGAACTCGAGGCCCTTTTCCGTCGTCAGTGGCCGGAAGATGGCGCGGAGGTCATCGACGAGGGCAGCGAGGGCGAACTGCTCAGGGTGCAGGTCCATCTTGCCGGCCTCCACCCGGGACAGGTCCAGGATGTCGTTGATGAGCTGCAGCAGGTCGGTCCCTGACGAATGGATGACCTGTGCGTACTCGACCTGCTTGGGAGTCAGGTTCTGCTCTGCGTTCTGGGAGAGCAGCCTGGCGAGGATGAGCAGGCTGTTCAGCGGGGTGCGGAGTTCGTGTGACATGTTCGCGAGGAACTGTGACTTGTACCTTGACGCCAGGTCGAGCTCACGCGCGCGGTCCTCGAGTTCCTGCCTGGCCTGCTCGATCTCCACGTTCTTGATCTCGATGTCCCGGTTCTGCCTGGCAAGCTGCGCGGCCTTGTCCTCCAGCTCGGCGTTGGAACGCTGCAGCTCGTCCTGACGGACCTGGAGTTCCCGGGTTCGGGCTTGCAGCTCCGCCGCAAGCCGCTGCGACTCTGCCAGCAGTGCGTCTGTCCTCGAGTTAGCGATGATCGTGTTGACGTTGACGCCGATGGTCTCCATCAGCTGCTCCATGAAGTCCTGGTGCAGCTGCGTGAACCGGGAGAACGAGCCCGCCTCGATGACGCCGAGGACCTGGTCCTCGAACACGATCGGCAGCACCATCAGGTTGACCGGAGCCGCCTCGCCGAGCCCTGAGGAGATCTTCACGTAGTCCGCGGGCAGGTCGGTCACCACGATGGGCTTCTTGGTGCGCGCGACCTGGCCGATCAGCGACTGGCCGAGGCGGAACTGGCTCGGCGCCTCGATGTCGGCGCGCAGCCCGTAACCCGCGAGGAGCCGCAGCCGGGTCTCGCCGTCGTTGCTCTCGGCCAGGAAGAACGTGCCGTGCTGCGCCCCGACCATTGGCACCAGGTCGTCCATGATCAGTTCTGCGACCACGCGGAGATCACGGTGGCCCTGCAACTGGCCGGCGATCCTGGCCAGGTTCGACTGCAGCCAGCCCTGGTCCTCGTAGGCGTTGGTCGTCTCACGCAGCGACTGGACCATCGCGTTGATGTTGTCCTTGAGCTCGGCCACCTCTCCCTGGGCCTCGACCGAGATCGACCGGGTCAGGTCGCCGGTGGCAACGGCGCTGGTCACCTCCGCGATCGCCCGGACCTGACGGGTAAGGTTCCCGGCCAGCTCGTTGACGTTCTCGGTCAGCCGCTTCCAGGTACCGGACACGCCCTCTACCTCAGCCTGGCCGCCGAGCCGGCCCTCGCTGCCCACCTCCCTGGCGACCCGGGTGACCTCAGCCGCGAACGACGACAGCTGGTCGACCATCGTGTTGATCGTGGTCTTCAGCTCCAGGATCTCGCCGCGCGCGTCCACGTCGATCTTCTTCGACAGGTCACCGTTGGCCACCGCGGTCGTCACCTGGGCGATGTTGCGGACCTGGCTGGTCAGGTTGTTGGCCATCGAGTTGACGTTGTCGGTCAGGTCTTTCCACGTCCCGGCGACATGCGGAACCACGGCCTGGCCGCCCAGGATCCCCTCGGTGCCCACCTCGCGGGCCACCCGTGTCACCTCGCCGCCGAACACGCCCAGCGTGTCGACCATCCCGTTGATCGCCTCGGCCAGCACAGCGACCTCGCCGCGGGCCTCGACGGTGATCTTCTGGCTCAGGTCGCCACGGGCCACCGCGGTGGCCACCTGGGCGATCGAGCGGACCTGCGCGGTCAGGTTGGACGCCATCACGTTGACGTTGTTGGTCAGGTCCTCCCAGGTGCCCGACACCCCGCGCACGGCGGCCTGGCCGCCGAGGTTTCCCTCGGTGCCCACCTCGCGGGCCACCCGCGTCACCTCGTCCGCGAACGCCGACAGCTGGTCGACCATCGTGTTCAGCGTGGTCTTCAGCTCCAGGATCTCGCCGCGCGCGTCCACGTTGATCTTCTGAGTGAGATCACCCTGCGCCACCGCGGTGGCCACCTGGGCGATCGACCGGACCTGCGCTGTCAGGTTGCCCGCCATGAAGTTCACCGAATCGGTCAGGTCCCGCCACGTCCCGCCGACACCCGGCACCCGCGCCTGCCCGCCGAGCCGGCCATCCGTGCCCACCTCGCGGGCCACCCGGGTCACCTCGTCCGCGAACGCCGACAGCTCGTCGACCATCGTGTTGATGGTGTTCTTGAGCTCGAGGATTTCGCCGCGCGCGTCGACGGTGATCTTCTGAGTGAGATCACCCTGCGCCACCGCGGTCGTCACCTGGGCGATCGACCGGACCTGCGCTGTCAGGTTGCCCGCCATGAAGTTCACCGAATCGGTCAGGTCCCGCCACGTCCCGCCGACACCCGGCACCCGCGCCTGCCCGCCGAGCCGGCCATCCGTGCCCACCTCGCGGGCCACCCGGGTCACCTCGTCCGCGAACGCCGACAGCTCGTCGACCATCGTGTTCAGCGTGTTCTTCAGCTCGAGCATCTCGCCCTTGACGTCGACAGTGATCTTCTGGCCGAGGTCGCCCTTGGCCACGGCCGTCGCGACCCGGGCGACGTCGCGCACCTGACCGGTCAGGTTGCCCGCCATCGAGTTCACCGAGTCGGTGAGGTCCTTCCAGCTTCCGGCCAGCGCGGGCACCTCGGCCTGGCCGCCGAGCCTGCCCTCGCTGCCCACCTCCCTGGCAACCCGGGTCACCTCGGACGTGACAAGCGAAAGCTGCTCGTTCATGCCGTTGAACACGGCCGCGATCTCGTCCATGAGCGGGTCATCCGCCGCGGGCAGACGCGTGCTGAAGTCGCCACTGCGCACCGCGGTCAGCCCGGTCAGCAGACGCTGCAGCCGGTTGTCCGCGGGCGGTCCCGTCCGTTCGGTGATTGTCGTCATCGGGACTCCTTAGCTACGCAAGGCAACTTCGTCACGGCAGGGTGAGTGCTCGTCTGGGCCGCCGCGCCCGCCCCTGCCCTGCCGCGGCCGCCCTCAGCCAGCACATGCGACAGACCGATCCTGCCACTCCCCGTGTAGGCGGAGAATAGTCAGCAGATTGCAAAACGCGCGGTAGCGTGCGAGTACGCGCGGTTGTGGGTGCTCACGGGAAGGCAGGAAGGCGTGGCAGAACCGAGCGGTCCCGAGATCGCCCGGCTGAGGGCGCTGGTCACCCGGCAGCGCCGCGAGCTCGACGCGGCTCGCTCTTCAGGCGCGGCCCGCTCCGTCATCGACGTGGCCACCGGCATGCTGATGGAACAGCTGCGCTGCTCGCCCGCGCAGGCACGGCGCCAGCTGGACAGCCTGGCCGCGGAATCCGGCGAAACCGTCGCGGACCTGGCCGCGCAGATCGCCGGCCAGCGAACCCCGGACGGGACGGCCGAGGCGCCGGACCCCGCCTCCGGCAGGCTCAGCCTCGCCTGGGCGGCTGCCGATGCGGCGGCCGACGGCAACGCCGTGGCTGTCGCCCTGCTCGATGAGGTGCTTGCCCCGGCCGGGGCGGCCGCGGTCGCGCTCTGGCTGATCGAACCGGACGGCGGCCTCGAGCTCGCCGGGCAGGCGGGGTTCGGGGAACGTGAGGCAGGCCGCTGGCACCGGATACATCCGGACATGCCGTCGCTGCCCAAGGATGTGGCGCGCAGCGGGGTGGAGGCCTGGTGGCCTGCGGGCCCGCCGCCTGGCGATGACCGGCCGCTGATGGGCCGCTGGCCCGGCGGGGCCCGGGTCGGGCTGCCCTTGCACGACTCGGGGGCGCTGACCGGCGCCATGGTGGTCTGCTGGCCGGAGCCGCTCGCCGAATTCCCTGCTCAGCTGCGCCGCCAGCTCATCTCCCTCGCCGATCTCGCCACCCATGCGCTCGCCACCCAGCTTCCCGACGGGGACCGGGCGGCAAGGCACCGGGCGTCCTGGATCTTCGGCCTGATGGATGGCCTGCTCGACGGGTTCATGTTCGCGCACGCCGTCCGGGACGACGCCGGCGAGGTCACCGATTTTCGCGTCGATCACGTCAGCACCAGGTTCCGCGACCCGGCCGGCCGCGGGCCCGACGAGCTGGCAGGCCGGCAGATACTCGAGCTTTACCCGGAGGCGGCGCTCGCCGGGGGCCTGTTCGACGGCTGCGTGCAGGCGCTGATGACGGGCGAGCCGCAGTACGTGTCCGGTGAGACCGCGGCCGCCCAGGCAGGCAATGCCGCCGCGACGCCCGCGCCGGCCGTCCGGATCGCCCGGCTCTACGACGGGGTGGCGATCGCCTGGCGGCCAGCGGACGACACCGACCGCCTCGCCGCCCTGCTGCAGCATGCCCAGCGGCTGGGCCGGATCGGCAGCTGGGAAGAGAACGTGCGGACCGGCGAGGTGCACTGGACCGAGCCGACGTTCGCGCTGTTCGGCCAGCCGCACGGCGCTCCGGTCCCGATCGCGGATCTGCACTCCCGGGTCCCGGCCGACGACGTCCCCGTGGTGCAGGGCTTCCGCGACACGCTGCTCGTCGAGCGCAGGGAAAGCGCCGCCGCGTTCCGGGTCGTCCGGCCCGACGACGGCAGCGTGCGCCAGATCCGCGCCTACGCCGAGCCCGTCATCGATCCGGCCGGTGCGGTGGTCGCCGTCAGGGGCGCTTACCAGGATCTCTCGGCTGACTACCACACCCAAGTGGCGTTCGCCGCCGCGCGCGAACAGCTGGCAGATACCGAGGAATGGGCGGCCGAGGAGCATCGCCTCGCGATGCACCTGCAGCAGGCGATCACCCCACGGTCTGCGGAGCCCGTGGCGGCGGCTGGGCTCGAGGTAGCCGCGCGGTACCGGCCGTCCGGGCCGGGGAGCCTGGTCAGCGGCGACTGGTACGACACGGTGCTGATGCCGAGCAAGGAAGTCCTCGTGGTGGTGGGGGACATCGCGGGTCACGGCCTCGACGCGGTGACCGGGATGGTGACCGTCCGTAACGGCCTGCGGGGGCTCTCGATCACCGGGGCGGGGCCAGGCACGCTGCTCGGCTGGCTCAACGGCGCCGCGTGCCACTTCACCGACGGCATCATCGGCACGGCCGTCTGCGGGTTCTACAACCCGACAGACCGAACGCTCCGCTGGGCGCGAGCCGGGCACCTGCCACCCATCCTGGTCCGCGATGGCCAGGCGTGCACGCTGTCGCCACCGCATGGCCTGCTGCTCGGCGCCGATCCGGATGCCAAGTACGCGGAGACAACGACGCCGTTGCAGCTCGGCGACATCCTGCTGCTCTTCACCGACGGCCTCATCGAGCGCCGGGACAAGACCATCGACGACACCCTGGGCGCGCTGATGCAGATCGCCAGCACGGCGCCCCCAGGCGACATCGGCTCCTTCGCGGACCGCATAGTGGCCGAGTCCTCATCCAACACCGACGACGATGCGTGTCTCGTTGCGATCCGGGTCGGCTGACGCGGCGCGGGCTCAGCGGGGGGCCGTCAGCCCAGCCGCGATCGCGTCGTCAACGGTGTCGTACATCGGCAGGCGCTCGGCGAGGCCGGTGATCCACAGCGTCTTCGTGTGCCGGTACCGCGCGCCGGCCAGCGCCAGCACCCCGCCGGCCGCCTGCAGCCGCTTCCAGTGGCCGACGATCACCGCCAGCGAGCTGGTGTCCATGAAGTCCACTTCCGCCAGGTTCAGGATGATGCAGCGCTGCTTGCGCCGGACGCTGGTCAGGCACTCGTCGAGCTGGCGGCTGGTCACGATGTCGAGCTCACCGCCGACCGTGACGATCACGCAGTCGTCGCGGTGCTCGGACGAGAGGCGGAGTTCCGTCACGTGCACCTCCGAATCGCAGCCAGCTCAGGGACTCCCTTCCGCACTCATCGTATGCTGGGCGGGCCCGCCCGGCCGCATACACAATGCATACGCATAGGTGCGGTATGAGGGGGAAGCTAACGCCCAATGGACCGCCGTTTGGTACGGGCACCGGCAGGAGGGTCGGCATGCGCGGTGACTGAAGCCCGCGACGACAGCCTGCGTCATGTCGCGTTCTTCTACCGTGACCAGGCCGAACGCCGGGCACAGATCCTCGGTCTGGTGCAGGCCGGCCTCGCGCGGGGCGAGCCGACCCTCGTCGCGCTGCCCGGGGACGAGACTCCACTGCTTGCCGGGCAACTGGAAGGGGAGCCGGGGGAACTCCTGTACTCCGACATCGGCGACGTGGGCCGTAACCCGGCCCGGCTCATCCCGGAGGTGCGGGCCTTTATCGACAAGCACGCCAACCAGCGTGTTCTTATCGTCGGCGAGGCGTGCTGGCCGGGGCGGTCACCAGCCGAACTGCGCGAAGCCACCCGGCACGAGGCGCTCATGAACCTGGCTTTCGCCCGGTCGGCGGCCACGATCACGTGCGGCTATGACGCCACGCGCCTGCCCCCGTCCGCCATCACCGACGCCACCTGGACGCATCCGGAGTATCTCGCGAGTGGCCAGCCGGTTACCGCGCCGGGCCACAAGCCGGCGTGGGAAGTCCCGTCAGACTGTGACCTTCCGCTGCCGCCACCGCCCGCCGGCGCCGAGAGCCTGGCCTACAACACGGACCTGGCGCCGGTCCGGCGGCTGGTGGAACGGCACGCTCGCGGCGCCTCGCTTGGCGCGGACCGGGTCGCAGACCTGGTTCTCGCGGCCAGCGAGGTCGCCGCGAACACCCTCGACCACACCAGTTCGGGCGGCACATTCCGGGTGTGGCTCGACGGGGACGAAATCCTCTGTCAGGTGCACGACCAGGGATGGATCGCCGATCCGCTCGCCGGGCGGGTCAGGCGTGGCCCGGACGGCCGCGGCCATGGCCTTTACCTGGTGAACCAGGTGTGCGACCTGGTCGAGATCAGGACCGGATCGGCCGGGACCACGATCCGGATGCACATGCGCCTGCCGTCTTTCCCCTAAAGGGGCGGCAGGCCTTTGTTTAAGCCCCGGCAGGCGGGCAGTAGAAGATGCGCAACGTGAAAGGAGCCTGCCGTGGCCATCATTCTTCTGGTCTTGCTGCTTGCGCTGATCCTTGGCGGCCTTGGGTTCGCCGTACACATCCTCTGGTGGATCGCCCTCGTGGTGCTGGTGATCTGGCTTGCCGGATTCCTGTTCCGGGCCGCCGAAGGAGGAGGACGCAGCCGGGGTCGCTGGTATCGCTGGTAGCTGCCGGGCCCGGGCGCGGATCCCCACCCCGCGCCCGGGCCCGAATCCCTGGTTTAAGCAGCCGCAGCCGGGGAATAGATAAGAGCACGGACCGTGCTTACGACGCAGGCACGCCCGCACGCTGTCATGGCGTGTCTGGGGCGTGCCTTTTTGCGTTCGCCGTAGCTCCCCGGTTCCCGGGAGCACGGCCGGCCCTTCCCAGCCGCGCCGTGGCCCCCGGACATGAACCAGGAGACACGTGATGAGGATTGCGCTCGTAGCACCCGGCAGCGACCCGCTGGCCAAGCACCTAGACGCCCGCTCCGCAGCCGAAGCAACCCGGGTGATCTCGCTGGCACGGTCGCTAGCCGCCGTCGGTCACCGGATCACCGTGTACGCCCGCAAGGACTCTGACGCTCTGCCGGAGAGCGCGATTGCCGCGCCTGGTGTCACCATCGAGCACGTGCCCGCCGGCCCGGCTGCGCCGGTCGAGCCGGATGCCCTCACGGCGCACCTGCCTGAGTTCGGCAACTATCTCGCCCAGCGCTGGCGCCGGAACCGTCCCGACGTCGTCCACGCCTACTCCTGGACGATGGGCCTGGCTGCCCTGGCCGGGGCGCGGGGCCTGTCCATCCCTGTGGTGCAGACCTTCGGCTCGCTCGGCGCCGCCGAGCAGCGGCATGGCCTGCCGGAAACCCCGTCTAACGCCCGGATCCGCCTCGAGGCGTGCATCGCGCGCAGCGCCGATGTGGTCCTGGCCAGTTCCGCCGAGGAACTCGCCGACCTGGCCAGGCTCGGCGTGCCCAGGGCCAAGATCAAGGTCGTGCCGTGCGGCGTCGACATAGAGCAATTCTCAGCGGACGGCCCGGCGGCGGAGCGCGGCACCCGGGTACGCCTGCTCGCGGCCGAACCGCTGACCGAGCCGGACAGCCTGGCCATCGCCGTGCACGCGCTTGCCGACCTCCCGGACGCCGAGCTCGTCATCACCGGCGGCCCGGACAAGTCCGGTCTGGCCAAGAACAAGGCACGCCAGGACCTGATGCGGATGGCAAAGACGCTGGGGGTCGGCAACAGGCTGGTGTTCACCGGGCGGATCCCGCCGGAGGACCTGCCCGCGCTGCTGCGTTCCGCCGATGTGCTGGTGAGCACCGCCCCCTACGAGCCGGTCGGCTTGACGATGCTCCAGGCAATGGCCTGCGGCACCCCCGTCGTTGCCCCGGTTACCGGCGCCACTCAAGACGCCATCGTCGACGCGACCACCGGCCTGCTCCTGCCGCCGGGGATACCCCATCCGGCACGGCTCGCCACCGTGCTGCGGCGGCTGCTGGCGAACTCGCTGCGGCTCGAGGCCTACGGGATCGGCGCTGCCGACCGGGCCAAGTCCCGGTACTCGTGGGAGCGCATCGCCCGGGAGACCCTGACCGCCTACGCGGGTTGCGTGCGCCGCCCGCCGACCGCGGTCAAGCCCAAGATCGCCGAGCCGCTCCAGGCTCCGGCCAGCGAGGAGGCCAGCGAAGTCAGCTTGGCCGACCGCGCCGGCCAGGCCAGCCAGGTTCGCCAGGCCCGCGGCTAGTCGCAGCCGCCTCCTGACGCGCGGCGCGCCAGGGCGCTAACGGACACCCCGCTAGCGCCCTGGCGCTAGCGGATGGCAAACGCCAGCGCGCCGCCCAGGCAGGCAACGCCGACCACGATCCACGTCACGTAGTCGTTGATCACGCCGCTCTGCAGCCGCCGCAGCGAGCGCGCCAGCCCTACGCCCGGCTCGAATCCCCGGCGCAGCACGGGCAGCCGCCGCCAGTACAAAGCGATGAAGGCCAGGGCCAGCCCGCCCAGGGCCGAGCCCGCGCCGGTCGCCACCGCGGTCACGGTTACCCCGGCGGGCTCGGCGGGCGCGATCGCGGCCGGGTGGGCGACGTGCGCGCCAGACAGCACGGTGGCGTTGTAGGCGGCCTGGTCCTCGAACCGCACGGCCGCGGCCTCGACGCCCGCACCGATGTGCGGCGCGAACACCACGCCGATCGCGGCCACGACGAGCACCGTGGCGGGAATGATCATGGTCAGCGGCGTTCTGGCCTTGCCGTGCTCGGTCTCGCTGGTCTCCTCGGAGGCCTCCCTGGCCATCCCTGGATCCTCGGTCGGCGGATCGCCGAGCCCGTAGAAGACACCCCCGGCCACCCGCAGCACGGCGCCGCCCACCAGCACCGAGCAGAACACGAAGATCACGACGATCCAGCCGAGGCCGCGCGTTGCGGCGCTGTCCTCGGCCCACCCCTTGCCGAGGAACGTGGCGAACGGCGGCAGGTCGGCTAGGCCGAGCGCGGCCAGAGTGAACACCGCCCCGGTCACCCGCAGGCGGCGGCCGCGGCCGTGCAGCGCGGTCTCGTTGACCGAGCCGAGGCGATGCAGCACGATCCCCACGCACAAGAACAGGGCCGCCTTCAGCAGCGCGTGGCCGACCACATACACCGCAACTCCGGCCAGGCCGAGCGGGGTGAGCAGCGCGATGCCGGCCAGGAACATGCCCGCGTGGCTGATCGTAGAGAATGCCAGCAGCCGCTTGAGATGGCGCTCGCGGAAACAGAACAGCGCGCCCACGACGGCGGTGAGCAGCCCGAGGGCCAGGAACGCGGCGGTGATGACGGACCGGTGCCCGAGCGCCTGGCCGAACATCGACCAGTACACCCGCGCGATGCCGTAGAGCCCAAGTTCCACCATGACGCCGGAGAACAGCACGCAGACCGGGGTCGGGGCCACCGCGTGGGCGTCGGGGAGCCAGAAGTGGAACGGCACGATCGCGCCCTTGATCAGCAGGCCGGAGATGATCAGCACGAACGCCACCACCACGAGGCCGTCCGGCCGGTGCCGCGCGATGTCCTGGCCGATCTGCGCCATGTTCAGCGCGCCGGTGCGGCCGTAGATCAGCGCGATACCGGCGAGTGACAGGTAGGCGCCCACGCTGTTGGTGATCGCGAAGTTCAGCGCGCCCTGGAGCGGCCCCCGCTCCTCCGGCCGGTAGGCGGTCAGCGCGTAGGCCGAGACGCCCATCAGCTCGAACCACACGAACAGATCGAAGATGTCCCCGGTGAGGCAGAACCCGGCCATGCCGGCCAGGAACGTCAGCATCAGCGCGTGGTAGTACGTCCCCACCTCTTCGAAGTACCGCCAGGAGAACAGCATGGCGGCGGTGACCAGCAGCGCGGCTAGGGCGGCCAGCCCGGTGTTCAGCGGCCCGGCGGCGAAGTCGATGCCGATTGCGACCCCGTGCGACGGCCGGAAACCCGCGAACCAGTACACGACGTCGCCGTGCGCGGTCCGGGTCAGCAGTACCACCAGGATCACGGTCACGGCGGCGCTGGTGGCGATCGCGGCCGCGTCCAGGACGGCCCGCCGGCCGCGCAGCAGGGGGCCCAGCGCCGACACCGCCGCCGCGGCCAGCAGCGGCATGACGACGGAGAGGACGGGCAGATGGTCCACGGCGGGCCCCGGTCAGCCCTTGAGCTGTGCGAGCTCGTGCGGGTCCAGCGTGCCGAACCGCTTGTGCGCCTGGATCGCGAACGCCAGCAGCAGCGCGGACACGGCCGCCTCGACCACCACGTCGGTGAGTGCCAGCGCCTGGACCACCGGGTCCACCGCCGGGGTGTGATTTGGCACGTCGAAGAAGTAAGGGGCGACCGCCCCGGTCTTATAGCCGACGCCGAGGAGCAGCACGTAGGTCGACGACTGCACCACGATCAGGCAGACGATCAGGTGCACCAGGTGGCGGCTGGTGACGATCCCGTACAGGCCGACGGCGAGGATCCAGACCACCACGATGAAGGGGAGAATCTGCATCACCCGCTCCCCTCCCGCACCAGCAGGGTCTGGTCCAGCAGCTCGCCCACGATCAGCACGAACGCCGCTGCGACCTCGACGCCAACAAAGAAACTGATCAGCGCGATGGTCCCGGAGGAGCTGACCGCGCCGGGAACGGTGCCCAGCGGCAGAAAGTTCTGCAGGTACGGCAGGCCCATGATCACCGCGGCGATGCCCACGGCGGCGAAGCCGCCGGCGCCGAGCGCCTCCACGGCGTCGGTGAGGTCGACAGGGCTGATCCGCTCGAACGAGAGGAACTGCCCAGCGAGGTAGACGAGGACGAATGCGGTGGCCAGCACCACGCCGCCCTGGAACCCGCCGGACGGGCTGGTCTGGGCGTGCGAGGCCAGGTACCACCCCATGACCACGGCCGGCCCGGTCAGCACCAGGGCCACCGCGGCGACGGCCTTGCTGGTCGGCACCTGTTCCCGGCCCGCCGCCTCGTCCCGGTCCGGGCCTTCTCGCTCGCCACGCAGCCGGCGCAGTACGGTGGCCACCCCGGCGGCGGCGACGAACAGGATGAACTCCTCGCCGACGGTGTCGAATCCGCGGTACTCGAAGTTGATGGCCGACACCACGCCGGTGGCATTGGTCTGACCCACCGCGATCCGGTTGATGATGTCGCCGTACGGGCCGGGATAGTTGCCGAAACCGGGCAGGCCGGCGAGGCCCCAGACCAGGAACACGCCAAAGCAGGCCATCGCGGCCAGGAACAGCCACCGGCGCTGGCCCGGCGTCACTTCTGCTGCCCTCCGACCGGCCTCACTTCTCCCGCCCCCTGACCTTGGCCAGGGTGAGCAGCAGCAGGATCGGCAGCGCAACCGCACCGACCGTGAGCTCGGACAGCGTGACGTCCGGTGCCTGGAACGCCAGGAACAAGACGGCCAGCAGTATCCCGTACACACTCAGCACGATCACCTGCCGGACCGGAGCCCGGGTCAGCACCACCGCGGTAGCGCCGAGCGCCACCAGCACCAGGATCGTCACCTGCAGGGCGTCCATCAGGCCCGTTGCCGTGGTGTAGGGCGTCACCACAGCAACCACGGGCGTCCCGTTCAAGGTCCATCTCCAGGGGTGCGTTCCCCGCGCCAGTCGCCCTTCTGCCGGATGCGGGCCGCCCGGATCGTGGCATGGCTCAGGAACGGGCCCGCTACCACGATGAAGACCAGCGCCAGCCAGGTCTCGCCGCTGTTCTCGTCGAGCCCGGACTGCGCCAGCACCGCGAAGCCCACGATCACCGGGGCCACCAGCGCGATCGGCGTCACGAAGTGCAGCTTCTGATAGACGTCACGCATCACCAGCAGGCCGATCGAGGAGGCAAGCACGATCGCCACGGCCAGGCCGAGCAGCACGTCGGCCAGCACTTCCCGCCCGGTCACAGCCAGCGCTCCAGGAACCGGACGAACACCAGCCCGCTGCCGAACAGCAGCAGCGCGAGCAGCACCGGCAGCTCGAACTCGCCGGACCGGCCGAAGCCCTCCGCCAGCAGCACGAGCACCATCACGATGATCGAGCTGATGGCCTCGTATGCCACGACGGCGGACATCAGCTGCGAGCGCAGCACCACGATCCCGCACGGGATGGTGGCGATCAGCATGGCGATGGCCGCGATGATGAAACCGTCGTTCATTGCCCGCCACCCGCCCCAGCCGGCTCTCCCTGATTGACCACGAGCTGATGGATGATCATCACATCGCGGTCGGCGTCGATGCCGAGGACGAACGAGTTGGGGGCGACCGACCGGCCGCCTACCAGGAGCGTCCGCCGGGTCTCCCCCTCAGGAGTGTCGCTGCCGTACCGCACCGGAACCTCGCGGAACCCGCTGGCCGGTTCCTCGCCGCGGGCCAGCCGCCGCCACAGGGCCGCGAAAACGATCACCGTGTCCCGCGCCGTCTCCCACGGCAGGCGCAGCGCAGGGACCAGCCACCTGGGCCGCATCCGGAACGTCAGGCCGGACTGATGGGCGACGAGCTCGGCGAGGAAGGCTCCCAGCGCCGCCGCGCCCGCACCGGCGAGCAGCTCGTCGGTCGCCGTGGAGTCGTCGAGCATGACCCAGAACGACATCAGCAGCACCCACCAGACGGCCCACGCACCGGCCCGGCGGACGATCCTCCGCTGCGGCATCCGCCCCAACTGCCCCAGTGATCAGCGGGCAAACCTGTCCGCAGCGCTGCCTAGCTTCGGTCGCTGGCTGGCTTGGTGCGCCGGGATCCGGCCATGGACCCGGCGACCACCACGCCAAGCGGCAGCAGCACAGCAACGGGCAGCCAGGCATGGGCCGACCTGGCCAGAATTCCGCCGGTCAGCGCGCCCACGACGATCGCCACCAGGGCCCCGAGGCTGCGGCCGAGGCCGTCTGGCCGGGTGCGGGTGGCCAGGCCGGTCAGCACTCCGACGAGCGTGCTGGTCAGGTACGTGCTCGACATCCGGCCAAGCCGGTGCACCGCCGCGCTCTGCATGCCCATGGCCGCCGCCGCCACGATCAGCAGCACGAGCTGGGCGCCGCGGTGCGGGCTGCCATCCGACAGCTCCCACCCGACAGAAAAGCCCGCCAGGACGACCAGCTCCGCTGCCAGCGTGGCCGTCACGCTGGCCGGCCAGGTGCCGGCCTGACGAGAACGCCGCCCGGCCAGCGGAGCCCCGATCAGGACCCCGGCGACGTACCCGGCCAGCGCCACGCCGGCGTGAATGGCCTCGACGGGGGAATGCGTGGTGGCGGCGACTCCGAGCAGCACCAGGTTGCCGGTGATGACGCTGCTGAACACCTTGCCGAGGGCAAGGAACGAGACCGCGTTCACCGCGCCCGAGGTGATCGTCAGCAGCACCACCCGGTAGTCCCGGGCGGCCGCGGGCCAGCCGCCGTTCTCATCCTCATCCGCGGTCATCCCCTTGGGCCTCCTGCAGGCGGGCCCGCCGCGGCCCGATCGGCGCAGCGGGAGCTTCGGCAGAGGCTACGCCCGCGAACGATCACGACGCGGTCGGCAGGCTGTTCCGGTTAAAGGCCGGGAATGCGGGAAGCGCACCGGCTTACGTAGCGCGCCGGAAGGAGCGCGCAGGAGAAGGGCAGCGCAGTGGCAGATCACGGCAGCGCGAAGGCAGCGGGCAGGGGACCGTCGATCCGATCGTCGGTCCGGGCAGTACGGGACACCCCGCGGTACACATACCTCGTTGCCGCGCTGGCGGCGATAGGCGGAATGCTGTTCGGCTATGACATCGGGGTCATCAGCGGTGCGGAGAACCTGCTGAAGAGCACCTACCACCTCAGCAGCGGCACCGAGGAACTCGCCGTCGCCGCGGTGCTGATCGGCGCCGTCGTCGGAGGCGTCATCGGCGGCCCGCTGGCCGACCGGTTCAGCCGCCGGTACACGCTGCTGACCATGGCCATCCTGTACGGCGTCGGCGCAATCCTCACCTCGATCTCGTTCAGCCTCGGTTCCTTCATCGCATTCCGGATCCTCACCGGCATCGCCGTCGGCGCTTCTGCGCTGGTCGTGCCCATGTACATCGCCGAGATGGCGCCGGTGAGGATTCGTGGCGGCCTGGTCATCCTGCAGCAGCTCGCGATCTCCGGCGGCATCCTGATCTCGTACGTGCTGGACTTCGCGTTCGATTCGGCCGGATGGGGCTGGCGGCCCATGTTCGCTGCGGCCGTGGTGCCCGCCGTGGCGCTGACCATCGGGATGCTGGCCATGTCGCACTCCCCGCGATGGCTTGGCATGCAGGAGCGCTGGGATGACGCCGCCGCCGTGCTCGACCGCATCAATCCGCAGGAGAAGGAGCAGGAACTCGAGCAGCTGCACCGCAACGTGGCGGAGAGCGCCGAAACCTCGTGGCGGGAGCTGCTGCGCCCGGGGATGCGCGGTGCGCTGATCGCGGGCGTGGGGCTGGCGATCTTCCAGCAGTTCGTCGGGCCGAACACGGTGCTGTTCTACACGCCGACGATCTTCGGCTACGCGGGCGTGACCGGCAACCCGCTGGTCCCCACGATGTATGTGGGGGCGGCGCTGTTCGTGTTCGTCCTTCCCACGATCGCTTTCGTCGACATCATCGGCCGGAAGGTGCTCTTCTACCTGGGCCTCGCCGGCATGGGGCTGATGCTCGTGCTGCTCGGCATGGCGTTCGCGTTCGGCGTCAAGAGCTGGGGCGTGGGCGTCGTCATCATCCTGCTGGTCTACGTCGCGTGTTATTCGCTGTCCATATCGCCGCTGTTCTGGCTGATGACTGCCGAGGTTTTCCCGAACCGGCTGCGCGGCGCCGGCGCCAGCGCCGCCACGGTCGCCAACTGGAGCGCGAACCTCCTGGTCACCGTCACATTCCTGTCACTGATCAGCGCAGTGGGCAAGTCCTGGACGTTCTGGATCTACGCCATCTTCGCCGGGCTCGCCATCGTCTTCGTCGCCCGCTTCGTGCCGGAGACCAGGGGACGCCCGCTGGAGAGCATCGACAAGTACTGGACCGAGGGGCACCGCTGGCCCGAACCCGGCGAGCCGGAGCAGCGCGCCGCATAAAGGGGCAGCAGTGGCGTCCGGCGTCACGTTCCTTCCGCCGGGTCGCCGGCCTGCCTGCGGGAGCCTTCGGCTCCGCGCGGGAGTGGCCGCGGCCGCTCTTCGCGGAGCCGGGCGAACAACCGCGGTGAGGCCCAGGCAGGCTCTCCCTCGTTCCAGCGCTCCACGTCGGGCGTTTGCAGTCGGCTGCTGCCGAGCGTAAACACGGCAACCGCCGTGATCGTGCCGACGGCCGCGATGCCCAAGCAGATCCAGATCGCGGTCCTGGTCCCCTCCGCCAGGCTTGTTCCGATCGCGGTGGCCAGGTACAGCAGGATCGGCGCGACCAGGAACGCGGTAACCCCGCGGAGCAGTTCCACCAGCGCGAAGACCCGCTGGATCTGGGCCGAGCGCAGGGAGAACCCGACCATGAACAGCGCCGGGGACACCGACGCGCCCACACCCAAGCCGATGAGCGCCGAGCCCACGGCCACCACCGCCCCGCCTCCGGCAGCGAGGCCGGTGAGCAGGGCCGCCGCAGCGGTGAGCACAACCAGGCCGCAGACGGCGAGCACCGGGATGAACCTGGTACGAAGCAACACGCCGAACAGCGCCGCGGTGACGATCGCCGCACCGAACTCCGGCAGGAACTCCAGCGCAACATGCGCCGGGCTACCGCTCCCCTGCAGCGCGGTGAGCACCAGATCCATTAGCCCGAACGCCGCCGAACTCGCGAACATCACGATGACGAGACCCGTGACCGGGAATGTGGTCGCGATCTGCCTGACCGGCATCAGCGGGTGCCGGGTGCGGTACTGGTGCACCACCAGGGCGCAGATCATCGCGAAGCCGAGCAAAAGTGGCACGAGCGAGCCCGGCCCAGGACCGCTGGTTTCCAGCTGCGCGGCGCCGAAGAACGCCGCCGCGCAGCCGAAGCCAGCCAGCGCGAGCGCGACAAAATCCCACGGGGCGCTGCGGTCATCGGCGGGCTCATCCTCGAACGTCAGCAGCACGAACACCAGCGCCACCACGCCAACTCCCGCAACGACCCAGAACAGCGGCCGCCAGTTGCCCGCCGCCGCCTGCCAACCACCAACCGTCGGGCCTACTGCCACCGCCCCGAAGACGCACAGGTTCATGATCGAAGCGGTCCACGGCATCTTTGCCGTGGGCCACCCGGTCACCAGCGGCGGCACCGCCGCGATCAGCATCAAGCTGGTGCACAGGCCCTCGGCCACGAACGCAATGGCGAACACGGCACCCGACGGGGCCCACGCAGCCAGCACCGCCGCCACCACAAACGCGGCGACGTAGCCCAGCAGCATCCGCCGCCGCGGCAGGTGCACCGCGAACTGGACCGCCAGCACGGTGCCGAACGCATACCCCGCATCGGACAAGCCGACCGTGACGTCGAGCGCGGACTTGCTCAGCCCCAGGCCCTTCGAGAGCACCGGGGACAGCGGCAGCACCGCCGCCGTCAGCATGAGGAACGGCACCAGCGCGCATATCACCAGCGCCACCGCTGCGGCGTAGCTGTCGGCCAGCGGGCCGCGACGGCGCATCAGGACTTGGCGAACGCCGTGCGCAGCTCGCTGCAGAAGGCTGGCAGGTCATCCGGCTTGCGGCTGGTCACCAGCACATTGGGTCCTGCCGTGCAAACCTGCACCTCGGCGTCGACCCAGTCACCGCCCGCGTTGCGAATGTCGGTCTGCAGGCTCGGCCACGAGGTGAGCGTGCGCCCGCGGACCAGGCCAGCCTCTACCAGCGTCCACGGGCCATGGCAGATAACAGCGGCCGGCTTTCCGGCGTCGAACATGGCCTTGACGAACGCCATCGCCTCGGGCACCGTGCGGAGCTGGTCCGGGTTGGCCACCCCGCCCGGCAGGACGAGCCCGTCGTAGTCGCCGGGGTCCGCTTCGGCGATCGCACGGTCCACGGCGAACGTGTCGCCCTTGTCCAGGTGGTTGAACGCCTGAGCCTGGCCGGGCTTGGGCGCGAGAAGCTCGGGCGTCCCCCCCGCGTCCTTGACCGCCTGCCACGGCTCGGTGAACTCGACCTGCTCCATGCCCTCGTTGGCGGCCATAAACGCTATCCGGCGGCCATCAAGTTCGCTTGCCATGATGTTCTCCTCTCGATGCCAGTTGCACGTTCGGGCCCCGCTGCCCAGCAGCGCCGCGTTCATGCGCCTGGAGAGTTGCCGGGGCCGAAGTGGGTAGCCAGATGACGAGGATCAGGGAGGATCTGATGGCACGCGCTATCTGGAGCGGCTCGGTGGCGTTCGGCCTCGTCAACGTTCCCGTCGGCCTGTTCGCCGCGACCGAGGACCACACGGTGCACTTCAACCAGTTCCAAGAGGGCACCTCCGACCGGATCCGCTACAAGCGGGTCAACGAACGCACCGGGCGCGAGGTCGACCTGGCTCACATCGTCCGTGGCCATGAGGTGGGCGACGGGGACTATGTCCTGCTCAGCGACGAGGAACTGGAGGCCGTCGAGCCGGGCCGGTCGCGGACGGTCGACATCACCGATTTCGTCGATCTTGCCGAGATCGATCCGATCTACTTCCAGAAGAGCTACTACCTGGGCCCCCGGGGCGAGGGCGCGGCGCGCCCGTATGCGCTGCTGCACCGGGCGATGGCCGACACGGGGAAGGCAGGCATCGCGACGTTCGTGATGCACGGGAAGCAGTACCTGGCGACGATCCGGGCCGCAGAGCCGGACGTTCTGGTGCTCGAAACGACGTTCTTCGCCGACGAGGTCCGTGACGCCGCGGATGTGATCGAGGACTTGCCAGCCGGTGAGACCTTCCGGGGCCGGGAGCTGACGATCGCGAAACAGCTCATCGAGTCCATGACCACCGGATGGGACCCGGCGAATTACCACGACACCTACCGTGAGCGCATCGATGACCTCATCAAGCGCAAGCAGCGCGGGGAAGAGATCGTCACCGAGGGCGGCGGCGCCCCAGAGGATTCGAACGTCACCGATCTGATGGACGCGCTGCGCCGCAGCGCGGAGGAGATGCGCGGGCGTGGCAAGCCCGCACGCGGCGGTGCGTCCGGGGGCAAGGGGCGGCCCAAGGGTCGCGCAGCTACCGCTGGCCGGGCACGGACTGCGAAGACCTCGTCCAAGGCGGCGAGCAAATCCAAGGCGACCAAACGAACCGGGAGCAAAGCAGGCTGAAGCCGCTGACCGCGAGGTCAGGGCAGCCGCCAGAACTTGCCCACCAGGCCGCACTGGTCGAGCAGCGTGCGCGGCGGCGGTCGGCCGGGGTGACAGTCGGGGTCCAGGCGGGTACAGGGGAGCGCAATGGTATGAGGGAGAGGGAGAGGGAGCGGAGGAGGGGAGGGTCGCAGAACAGCCTTATGTTGCTGCACGTGGCGACCACGTCGTCCCACCAGCGGCTGGCCTGGCACGGGATGTGCACTACCGGGCCCTGGCCGGGCGGATGGTCCGGGCTGGCCGCAGCACCAGGTCGCGGCCGCAGCCCGGGCAGCGGGTCCGGATCACGACCGGCTCGCCGAGCGCGGCACTGATGCCGAACGAGTCCCAGGCGCACCCGCCCCACCACATGCGGTCCCCCGGGTAGCCGGCCGGGCCGGTGCCGTCGGCGCCGACCACGAAGCCCATCGGGGCGGCCGAGAACGGGTGGGCCATCCGCACCGCGTCGCCCGCCGGCGTGAGCACGATCGCGTGCGCGTCGTGCAGGCTGCGCATCGCGGCCCTGACGCCTGCCTCGGCCAGCCCGGTTTCCGCCGCGATCTGCCCAACCGAGGCGCGGCTGATCGGCGAACGAGCGGTAGATGGCCAGGCGCACGCCGGTCGGCCGGGCTAAGACCGGTCCCTGTCATGACTGCCGCGCCACCAGGCCTTCCTTGGTCGCGAAGTGCTGTACGGCCACATCTTCCCAGCCCTCCCGGACCCGTCTGGCAGCGTGGCTCTGGAAAAACTTCCCGAAATCCCCGGCAAAAGTTGTTGGCGTGGCTGTCCTCCATGACTCCTATCCGTGTCACAGCAGTGTCCCGAACGGAGTAGGACATGAACACCGCCGCCACGCCAAGCACCGCCCGACGCGCCGCGCGCATGCCGCGTATTCCTGCCATTTTCGGCCGCGTGGCGGTTCCCGCCGCCTTCGCCGCCGCCGCCCTCGGCGCGGTCACCGGCTGCTCGTCACACGCCACGCCAAGTGCTAACCCTGCTCCAGCGGCCTCGGCCGCGACCTCGAGCCCGTCACCGACCTCCGCCCCTTCCACTCCGGTGGCTACGCCCGCGGCAACCCCGGCCGCGACGCCGGCACCGGTCGCGACGCCCACGCCGACCTCGTCCGCGACCACGACGTCTACCAGGGCGAGCTGGCCGGGCAGGTCACGATCCTCGGCACCCCCACCGGGCTGGTGCCAGGAGGCCGATACGTCAAGTTCCTGGTCACAGTCACCAACGGGACCACGCATACGTACTCGAACGTGCTGCCGCTGGTGTCGCTCGGCCACTGCTCCTGCACGGCGAACACGCTGTCCCGGCGGAAGCTGCAGGAGCGCGAGAGCACGTCGAACCCGTGGCAGACGATCCCCTACGACGTGGAGGGGTTCGGCACCGACTACCTCAACGCCATGGAGCCGGGTGGCATTCAGGAAATCTCCGGGAGCCGCCGCGGTCTTCGAGTACCGCGTCAAGCTAAGCCCGGCCGCCAGCGCCCAGGTCACCCGCGGGACGGGCTCGCTCGACGTCACGCTGATCCAGCTTCCCACCCACGCCCAGATCGGCGCGTCACCCGCTGGCAGCATGCCGGTCGACGTCCAGTCCGGCCAGCCGCCGGCGTGAACCCGCAGAGCCGCGTGCCGCGTGGCGCAGCGCGCCACCGGCCGCGGCTCGTTACGGTGCTTTGCGGGGAATTGGCGGCGCGGGCGCCGCCCGAGCGGCGAGGAGGAGACTCGTGCGGAGCAGGCAGTACGGCCAGGACGTGCTCGCGGAGCAGCGACGGCGCCCCGGGCAGCGTCAGCTTCCGCAGGTGCCGGCCGAGCGCGGCCTGGTCGTCGAAGACGCGGCCGCCGAATTCTGCGGCGCCGTGGTGTTCTGCGAGAAAGACGCGGTGACGCTGGAAGACGGCCGCGGCAGGCGCCGGGTGTTCCCGCTGAGCCCCGCCCCCTTCCTGCTGGAGGGCAAGCCGGTGCGGCTGGTGCGGCCGGTCCCGCAGGCCAGGCCCGGTGAGGGCCGTGGAAGCGGCGGGGGCGGCGCGACCGCGCGAACCGCGTCGGGCTCGATCGCCGCGCCGCCCAGCCGGGCCAAGGTCGCCAAGGCGAGCCGCATCTACGTCGAGGGCCGTCACGATGCCGAGCTCGTCGAGAAGATCTGGGGCGACGACCTGCGCGACGTCGGGGTCGTCGTGGAGTACCTCGAGGGCATCAACGACCTGCCGGCGATCGTCGCCAGCTTCTCTCCCGGCCCCACTCGCAGGCTCGGCGTGCTCGTCGATCACCTCGTGGACGGGTCGAAGGAGACCAGGATCGCGGCGCAGGTGCGATCGCCGCACGTGCTGATCGTCGGGCATCCGTATATCGACGTCTGGGCGGCGGTCAAGCCCTCGGTGCTCGGCATCCCGGGCTGGCCGCGGGTGCCTCCCGGTCGGCCGTGGAAGGAGGGCGTGCTCGCCGCGATCGGCTGGCCGTCGAACACCGCCGCCGCCTGGCAGCGCATCCTGCGCTCGGTGTCCAGCTTCACCGACCTGGAGCCGGAATTCCTCGGCCGGGTGGAGGAGCTGATCGACTTCGTCACGGCTCCGGGCAGCGCCTGAAACCACAGGCACGGGGCTCAGCCGGCTCCCAGCGTCAGCAACACCCCCGTCCGCTTAGTCGGCTCCAGCACCAGGCGCCGGACACCCTCGTCCACTTAGACGGGCAATAGGATGATGGGGGTGTGTTAGGGAAGGAGGGTCTGATGATCATGGGCTGTCTACGGTCCGTGATCATCGAGGTGTCCCGTGCTGCCGTGCCATCATGCCTGCTGGAGCCTGTCTGGGTCGAGCCGCGCCCTTATCGGCGAGCGGCGGAGTTCGACCCGTCCCACCCGCTGGGCTGTCACCGGCGAGGGTCCCTGACCGGGTGGTGTTCGAGCACGTCGTCGCGGCGTTAGTGCATGGCAGCGGCTATGAGCGGATCGCCAGCCCCGGGTGCTCGGACGTACGATCGCCGGCGGCTGAAGGAATGGGCGCAAGCGGGGACCGGCGAGCGGGTGCATGCGCTGGCGCTGCGCGCCTATGACCAGATGATCGGCCTGGAGCTGGGTGATATCGCGGTGGACGGCTGCATCACCAAGGCGCCATGCGGCGGGGAGTGCGCCGGGCGTCCCCGGTGGACCGGCGCAAGGGCGGCCTGAAGCGGTCCGTGGCCACCGAGGACTACGGCATCCCGCTGGGCATCACCTGCGCGGGCGCTAACCGTCATGACTCCCCGCTGCTGGGACCCACGCTGGAGGCCACCTCACGGCAGCTGGGCAATGTGCTGCCCGGTCAGCGGGCCTGTCACCTGGATGCTGGCGACGACAGCAGCGTCACCCGCCAGACCCTCGGCGAGCAAGGCTACGCCGGCCAGATCGCGCACAAGGGCACTCCCGCGCCGATCCAGGCCGGGCGCCGCTGGCCCGTCGAGCGGACCCATTCCTGGATGAACGGCTACGGCAAGCTCCGCCGGATGACCGACCGCGACGCCGCAATCGTCCGCTTCTACCTCTACCTGGCTGCCGCGCTCGTAACCGTGCGTGCCCTCATCCAGCGCGCCCGCAAGCACTACCGCTGGGACACCCGGCCACAACCAAGCGCTAAGTTAGCTATTCGGCCAGCGTCCAGCGCCAGGCGCCGGACACCCTCGTCCGCTTAGCCGGCTTCCAGCGCCAGCGCCAGGCGCCGGACACCCTCGTGCAGGTCCTCGGGGCGAGCGGCGGCGGCAAAGCTGAGCCGGATGAACGACCCGGGCGGCTCGGCCGGGTGGAAGCTGCGTCCGGGGCTGATCACGACCCCGTGCCGGGCTGCGCGGATGGCGAGCTGGTCCTCTGCAACGTGGCCGGGCATGCGCACCCACAGGCACACGCCTCCGCTTGGCAGCACCGGGATGGTGAACTGCGGTATGCGCTGCTGCAGTGCAAGCGCGAGCGTCGACCGCCGGGCGGCCAGGGCCCGGGCCAGGCTGGCGAGGTGCCGGGGCCACGCGGGCGAGCTGACGAGTTCGAGCGCGGTCTCCTGAAGCGGCCTGGAGACAAAAAAGTCGTCGACGACCCTGATGGCGCGCAATCGCTCGGCGACCGGGCCGCGGGCAATGAGCGCACCGATCCGCAGCGACGGTGACGCCGGCTTGGTCAGCGAGGTGAGGTGAACGACCCGGCCGTCGTTGTCCTCGGTGATGAGCGGCGGCGAGGCCGGCCGTTCGTGGCCGAGGTAACGGCCATAGTCGTCCTCGAGAACGAACGCCCCCGCCGCAGCGGCCGCGGCGAGGACCTGCGGCCTCCGCTCGGCCGACAGCACCACGCCGGTCGGGTTCTGGAAATTGGGCTGGCAGTAAATAGCGCGGGCCCCGGTCGCGGCGAGCGCCCGGGCAAGGGCATCCGGCTGGATCCCGTCGCTGTCCACGGGCACCGGCACGACGCGGATCCCCGCCGAGGCGGCCACCTCGAGGGCGCCCGGATAGGTCGGCGACTCGACGAGCAGCACCTCACCGGCGGGCACCAGCGCCCGGAACGCGGCGGTCAGGGCGCCCTGCGCTCCGGCGGTGACGATCACGTCGGCCGCGTCGACCTGGCCGCCGATACTGCGGGCGAACCAGGCCCGCAACCCATCGATGCCCGTCACCGGCGGCCGCTGCCACGCATCCGGCCGCCGCCCGGCCCTGGCCATGGCCGCAGCCAGCGCCCGGACCGGCAGCAGCGAAGGATGCAGGTAACCGCTCGCCAGCGGGATCTCATCGGCCGGCGGTTCTTCCAGCGATACCAGCACGCCGCTGGCACTGGTGCGGCGTTCGCCGAGCGCGAGGGTCTGCCAGGAAAAGTCGGCCGCCTGCCCGCCGCCGGCCGCCGTCGGCGCCGCGACAAAACTGCCCTCGCCCGGCCGGGTGATCACGATCCCCTCCGAGACCAGGGCGGCCAGCGCCCTGGACACGGTCACCGGGCTGACGCCGAGCCGGTGGGTGAACTCCCGCGTCGACGGCAGCCGTTCCCCGGCCCGGCGGCGTCCGGCCTCGCCCCTGATCGCGGCGGCCACGGTCGCGACACTGCTAGTCGCGACGCCGCTATCCGCTGACACGGCCACCTCCCGGCTCCGGGTCGGCCGAGAGGTTCAGCTTCGTCCGGTTATCCGCGGACGAAGCTAAACCACTGTCGGTTGCCCCTCACTCGCCGCTGCTAGCGCCTGGCGAGGGCGGAGCCAGGCGGCCCAGCTAACGATACTGCTATCGTTGTATGTGGGAGAACAGAGTAGCGGTATTGTCAGTTTGGGAGTACCACCGGCAGCCCAAGTTCACCGGGGCCAACCCCTCGTCGCCCGTAGGGGTGACTCGGCAATGCCGCCCACCGGCCACACAGGGACAGCGTGATGCCGACCGCAGCGCTGGTGCTGGCCCTGCTCTCCGCCGTGTCGAGCGCAGTATGGAACCTGCTGGTCAAGCAGTCACGCGACACCGAGGCGGTGACCGCGGTCGCCCTCGCGATCGGCGTGATCCTGTTCTCCCCGGCGCTGGCCTTCGGCCATATCTCCCTCGCGGCGTGGCCGTATATCGGTGCGTCCGCGGCCTTGGAACTCATCTACTTCACGCTCCTCGCCACGGCCTACCGCCGCGCCGAACTGAGCCTCGTATTCCCCCTCGCGCGCGGCTTTGCGCCGGTGCTCGTTCTGCTGATCGGTCTGGTCGCGCTGCACGACCACGCCAGCGCGGGCGAGCTAGCCGGGGTGCTGCTCGTGGCGGTCGGGGCGACGGCCGTGCGCGGCATCAAAATCGCGGGCGGGTTCGCCGACACCGGCATCGCCCTGCTGATCGCCGTCTGCATCGCGGGCTACACGCTGGTCGACAAGCACGGGGTGAGCCTGGCCAGCCCCGCCGCGTACCTGGAAACCGTCATGGCGCTGCTGGTGCTGCCGTACCTCGCGCTCGTGGCCAGGTCCAGGGGCCTGCAGGCGCTGCGCCGCGAACTTCGGCCTCGGACCGCGGTCATCGGCATCGGCATTATCGGTGGCTACGCCCTGGCGCTGTACGGCCTGCAGCTCGCGGCGGCCGCGCCGGTGGCAGCCGTGCGGGAGTCCAGTGTGGTGATCGGCACCGCCCTGGCCGCGATCGTGCTGCGCGAGCGCGTGGGCCCGGCCCGGTTCTGCGGCGCCTGCCTGGTGGCGGCGGGCGTCACCGTTCTGGCCTTCGCCGCCGGTTCCTGATCGGGCAGCGCCTGGACCGCGCCGTCAGCAACCGTTGGAGACGCTGCTGGCCTCCTGCGACCAGTAGCTCGGCAGCGCGCCGTACGGGTTGCCCGATGCGGACAGGTCGGTCACGAACAGGTGCCCGGCCCTGCGCTGCCTGGACAGGTTGATCGCGCTGGCCAGGTCGGACTGCGGGGTGTCGTGAACGACGTTCGCGAACTGGCTCGGCGAATACTGACTGATCCAGCTCGGGACCTGATCCGAAAGATAGGCCGAGTACGAGCCCTCAAATACCATCACGACGCTTGCGATCGACATGAAACTTGGCTCCGGGTAGGAACCGGGGTTCAGCCATACAATGCCGCCGGAGATCTTCGAGCGGACGTAGTTCGCCAGCGTCTGGTAATAGGAGAACTCGCCCGACGTTCCCTGGGTGAGGTCGAGGAAGATGCCATTCACCCCATACCAGGACTTGTAGTCGTTGATTTCGCTCTCGACCGAGCTGATCGAGCGCGCGCCGTATTCGGTGGACGAATAGCCAAGAACCGTGATGCCCGCGGCCTGGGCCTGCTTGACCAGGCTCTGGAAGTGGGACAGCGGCGAGGTGCCAACCCCGTTGTCGACGTTCAGCAGCATGACGGTGGGGTCGGGCCTGGTGTTGATGGCCTGGTCCCAGATGTTGCTCGCGTAGAAGTAGGCCGGGACGAATGTGGACTGGCAGCCGCTCGCGGTCGGCGCCCCGCCACCAGACCCCGAGCCCGAGCCAGACCCCGGGCCGGCGGGAGACGACTGGCTGGCGACTGGCGAGGAGGTGTGCGCAGCGTGCTTCCTGCGCCGGTGCTTCTTGGGCTTCGGCGTCGGGCTCGGGGTGGGCGACGCGGACGCCTTCGCGGCATGCGATGCCGCCAGCGTGGGTGCGGCCTTCGGGGCCGCGGTGCCGCAGGCGGCCAAAGCCAGCGCGGGCACCGCGACCGCCACGATCGCCCGGAATATGAACGGTAGCCCGGTCAGGCCGCGCAAGCCGCGGCCGTTCGTTCTCGGTGACATGCCAACGTCAGCCCCGCTCATCTGACTACATCCGTAACAGAAGGTCCCTCGCGAATCATTGCTTATCCCCGCTCGGCGGCGGAGTCGAATAGCGTGATCTATGGATATAGGGCTTATGTAACGACCGGGTGATTCCGCGTCCGCGCGCTTACCGAGCCGATCGTGGAACGCCGGAGCTGCAGGCTGCTGAGCACGATGCCGATCAGGATGGCTGCGCCGCCTGCCGCCTGCGCCAGGCCGACCGGATTCCCAAACGCCACAGCGCCCGCCACGGCTCCGACCAGCGGCTCCAGGTTGAGGAAGGTCCCGGCGACATCAGCCGCCACCCGGCTCTGCGCGTAGGCGAACAGGGTAAACGGGAGGACCGTGCCGCAGAACGCCAGCCCGGCGGCGGCCAGCAGGCTGCCGACGCCCGACGGCGTCACGGGGGCGCCCTCGGTGATGACGGCGATCGGCAGCACCGCGGCGGCGGCAGCGACGAACTGCACACCGGTCACGGCCACCGGGTCGCGGTCGCGTAGCAGCCGGCCCTGCGCCACGGTGAACCCGGCCGAGATCAGCTGCGAAGCCAGCACCAGGCCATCGCCGCCGAGCGTCGCGCCGCCGCCCTTGCCGCTGGCGACAAGGCCGACGCCCACCAGGGAAACGGCGAACCCGGCCCACGCCACCGGCCTGGCCATGTTGCGCTGCCAGATCGCGGCGATGATCGCGATGATTACGGGCGTGGCGCCCATGATCAGCGCAGCGTGGGTGACACTGGTCCGCTCAATGCCCAGGTTCTGCAGCAGTACCGAACCGCCGTAACCCACCGCGCCGCTGGCCAGCACGGCCGGACGGCACACGACGCGGACCTTGTCCCTGCCCGCAACGAGCAGCAGGACGGCCGCGGCGACGCCGAACCGGGCGAACGCCAGCCAGGCCGGCCCTAGCCAGGCCAGCGCCACCTTCGACAGCGGCACCGTGGTGCCCCACAGCACCCCGGCGGCGATCAGCGCCGCGAAGACGAGACGACGGTTGTTGGTCATGCATCCAGCGTCACCGACAGCTGCATAAAGAACGCTGTTCAGGCGATTAGACGAGATAATATTTGGCAGTATGGCGGTTGAGCTTGATGACGTTGACATAGAACTGCTCGGCGAGCTGCAGGCCGACGCGGACCGGACGAACGTGGAGCTGGCCCGGCTGGTCGGGCTTTCGCCAGCGGCGACGCTGAACCGGGTTCGCCGGCTGAAGGAGTCGGGCGTCATCCGCGTGATCAGCGCCCGCCTCGATCCAGTGGCAGCCGGGTTCCCGCTCCAGTTGTACGTGGCGGCCACGCTCGGCAGCCACGACGCGCGCGCCAGCCGAGTGTTCGAGGACCAGGTCCGCGCGATACCGGAGATCGTCGCCGCAGACATCGTCGCCGGGGAGATGGACTACCTGCTCACGGTCGTGGCCCGGAACGTCACGGAGCTGCAGCAGGTCCTCGTCGCGCTGGCGACCAGGGGCGGGCAGCGGCTGGTGACCTACCTGCGGCTGGAGGAGGTCAAGCCGCCGTCGCAGCTGCCACTCGAGCCGGCCGAGCCGGTGCCGGCCCGCCCGGCCCGCCCAGCACGCCGGGCGCGCCGGGCGGGCGGGCCCGCCGCAGTCGCCCCCACTATCGTTGAATGAGCAAGCGGCGTCGCAAATGCTGACCGGCCAGAGGCGTGACCCGCCCGGGATTTCCGGCTTCCTGGGGCTTCACGAGGCAAAGGCCGCGGCGTAGCGTCTGGTCGGGAACGCGTCCCGCCGCGGGCCGCCCGCGGTCCGGCCGTGGAGCTTGCGGTCTCTATGTCCGCAGCCAATAAGGGGGGCCATGACTGCCAGCAGCGCCATCGGAGGCCGTTCGCGGAACCTGATCCTGGCGGCGATGATCTTCGCGGTCGCGATGACCTTCATCGACCAGACGATCGTGTCCATCGCCGTGCCCAACATCCAGCGCGAGCTGGGGCTGACCAGCACCGGCGTGCAGTGGATGGTCAACGCCTACCTGCTGTCGCTCAGCGCGCTGTTCGCGTTCGGCGGCCGGCTGGCCGACACGATGGGTCACCGGCGGATGGTGACGCTCGGCGTGATCGTGTTCGCCCTCGCTTCGGCGCTGTGCGGGCTGACCCCGAAGGGCTCGTTCGCCGAGGCGTGGATCGTGATCTTCCGGGTCGTGCAGGGCGCGGGCGGGGCGATCATGTTCCCGGCCGCGCTGGCTATCGTGGTGCAGACCTTCGAGCTGCGCCAGCGCGGCAAGGCCCTGGCCCTCTTCTTCGGTATCGCGGGTGGCCTGACCGCGATCGGCCCGGTCCTGGGCGGTTTTCTCACCCAGTGGACCTGGCGGGCGATCTTCTGGGTGAACATCCCGGTCGCGCTGATCGCGCTGGCGCTGATCTTCATTTCCAAGCCGGTCACCGACCACAAGCCGGCCCGGATCGACTACCGCGGCCTGGTCCTGATCGCTGCCGGGGTGGCGCTGAGCGTGTTCGGCTTCCAGCAGTCGAACATCTGGGGCTGGCACAACCCGCTGATCTGGCTGTCGATCGCGGTAGGCCTGGCGCTGCTCGTCGTGTTCTACTTCGTCGAGGTCCGCACCGAGTCGCCGCTGATGCGGGTCAGCATCTTCCGGATCCGGCCATTCCTGGTTGAGAACCTGGTGCTCGGCATCACCAACCTGGTGTTCATCCCAGTGTTCTTCTTCGGCAGCGAGTACGCCCAGATCTCGCTGGCGAAGTCGTCGTCCCAGGCAGGCGTCATCCTGCTGTACTTCTTCATCGGCTTCGTCATCGCCGCGCAGATCGGCGGGCGGATGCTGGACCGGATCGGGGCCAAGCGCCCGGTCGTGATCGGCTGCGTGCTCGGCGCCGTCGGTTTCTTCCTGTGGGCGGGGAAGGTCACCGACCTCAACTTCAGCGCGCAGCAGTGGTACATCATCGTGGCCGGGGCCGGCATGGGCTTCATGCTCGGGCCGTCCAGCACCGACGCGGTTAACCGAGCCAGCCGGCTCACCTACGGCGAGGCCACCGGCATCACCCAGACCGTCCGCAACTACGCGGCCAGCATGGGCCTGGCCATCCTCGGCACGATCCTGGTGACCGCGATGCGCAGCCACGTCACCAACTCGCTGATCTCGCTTTACCACCTGCCGAGCAGCAAGGCGGCCGCCGAGGCGGCGAGCCTGTCCCAGTCGCACGGCAGCGGCAGCGGGAGCGGGAGCGTGGCATCGATCCCGCACTTCTACCGGGTCGACTTCGCCCAGTCCACGCAGACCGTGCTGTACGTGATGGCCGCGATCATGGCGGCCGCCGCCATCGTGGCGATCCTGGGCCTGCGCGGCGGGGTGCAGCGCGACATCGGGAGCGAGGCCCAGGAGCCCGCGCAGGAGTCCGCCGCCGTCGACAACCCATGACCGGATAACGGGCCGTTACGCGACGCCAGCGGGCTATTTCGGCTGGTGGACGGCGATGAAGTCGGCGAAGTCGCGCAGCAGCGCCGACTTGGGCTTGGCGCCGAGCACCTGCTTGACGACTTCGCCGCCGGAGAAGACGTTCATCATCGGAACGGCCATGACCTGGTACCTCTGGGCCGTGGCGGGGTTCTCGTCGATGTTGAGCTTGACGACGTCGAGCTCGTCGGCGTGCTCCGCGGCTATTTTGGCGAGCACCGGGGCCACCATGCGGCACGGGCCGCACCACTCGGCCCAGTACTCGACGATCACCGGCTTGGAGTTCTTCAGGGCGTCGGCCTCGAAGCTCGCGTCGGTGACGGCCTTGATCTCGCCCATGCTCATCGTTCCTTCCCGTTCACGTCGGTATCGGCCAGGCGCAGCGCCACACAGTCGTCGCCGTCGCCGTGCTCGCACACCTGAACCAGGCGACGCAGCTTGCACCGGAGCACGGCGAGATCCCTGGCCTGCTGCTCGATCGCCTCGAGCTTGGCCTGGGCGGCGCGGACAATCTCGTCGGTGGACCGCGCCTCGGCGGGCCCCAGCAGTCAAGCCAGAACCGACTCCGCCGCACCCCTCTCCCCATCCAGGGTGGATGGCGCCATCGCTGTTGCTAGAGCGACAGCAACCTTCCGTTGATCATGGTTCGCGCGGCGCTCGCGGGATATTTTTCAGGGCCTCGCGGGGTTTTGGCCACCCCGCGCCGGTTTCGGCTGCCCAGGGTGCTTGTTTCGGGCGGACATAACTCTCCCTGGAGGGGCGCCCGACCTACCGGAGGCGTGGCCGGTGTTTGAGCGTTTGCTTTGATAATCTGATTAAGGGTTCTGGACGGCGCGCGCAGGCGCGTGACAGTGCGGGAGGCGGGATGGCCAAGGCGGGTCCGCGGCGGACTGCCGCGCCCGGCGGCCAGGGCCGGTCGGCGGAAACGCGAGCGGCGCTGGTCGAGGGGGCGATCGAGGCGCTGAAGACGGTGGGCTTCGCCGGCGCGAGCGCGAGGGAGATCGCGCGGCTGGCTGGATGCAACCAGACGCTGGTCTTCTACCACTTCGGCTCCGTCACCGATCTGCTGCTCGCCGCGCTCGACGCGATCAGCGAGCGGCGCATGGCCGCGTACCAGGAGGTCCTGGAGCACGCCGAGTCAATGAGCGACCTGGTCGAGTCCGCGCGGTCCATCTTCACCGAGGACCTGGACTCCGGGCACGTGACCGTGCTGGTCGAGATGATCGCCGGAGCGAGGTCGGTTCCCGGCCTCGGTGAGCAAGTCGCTGCGCGGGTGGGCCCGTGGCGTGAGTTCGCCGAGACCGCGGTGCGCCGCGGGCTGGCGTCGTCGCCGCCGCTCGCGCGGCTGCTGCCCGCCAAGGACGTGGCGCACGCGGTGGTCGCCGGATTCCTCGGCCTCGAGCAGCTCGCCAATCTGGATGGGGGCCGCGCCGCGGCGCTCTCGCTGTTCGACCGGGCCGGCACGCTGGCTCTGCTGGCCGACATGGCCGGCGCGCTGCCCTGGGGCGAAAACCCGGGCGATCAGTCAGGAGGCTCAAGATGACGCAGTCAGCAGCAACCCAGATCGACGTCGTTACCGGTGCGTTCAGCTACTCCGGTGCCGCCATTGCGCGGGAGTTGCGCGCCGCCGGGCATCAGGTGCGGACGCTCACCGGGCATCCCGGGAGCGCTCCGGCCGACACCGACATCGACGCGCGCCCGCTGGACTTCACCAATCCAGCAGGACTCGCCGAATCGATGCGGGGTGCGCACACGCTGTACAACACCTACTGGGTGCGGTTCCCGCACGGCAGCGTCGATCACCAGGTCGCCGTCGAGAACAGCCGGGTGCTGTTCGAGGCGGCGCAGCGGGCAGGCGTGCAGCGGATCGTGCACACCTCGATCACGAACCCGAGCCCGGACTCGCCGTACCCGTACTTCCGCGGCAAGGCAGAGGTCGAGCGGATCCTGGCCGGGACCGGGGTGCCGTGCGCGATCGCCCGGCCCGCGATCCTGTTCGGCGGCAACGGGGTGCTCGTGAACAACATCGCGTGGCTGCTGCGGCGCGTGCCGGTATTCGCGATCGGCGGCCGCGGCGAGTACCGGGTCCGCGGCATTCACGTCGACGACCTGGCGCGGCTGTACGTCAGGCTCGGCGCCGGCGAGGACACGGTCACGCTCGACGCGGTCGGGCCGCAGAGCGTGACATTCCGCCAGATGGTCGACGCTATCCGGGCCGCGGTGGGCAGCCGCGCCGTCGTCGTCGGCGTTCCCCCGTCGGCGCTGTTTGGCCTCTCTTCCGTGCTCGGCACGGCCCTGCGCGACACGCTGCTGACCCGCGAGGAGTACCGCGCCATGGCCGACGGGCTGGCCGACTCGGCGGCACCGGCGACCGGGGAGACCGTGTTCACCGACTGGGTCGCGGCGCACGGCGCGGAGCTGGGCCGCAGCTACGCCAACGAGCTTGACCGGCACTTCCGGCGGGCCCGGCCGGCCCGGGCCGCCTGACCGGCCTCTGGGGCCTACCGCCACGAAGACGGCATACCGAGGCTGTACCTCGGACCGGGCCGATGCCAGAATGCTAAGACCGCGGCGGTGGGCGGCCGAGGTCCCGCTCGTCGCCGCCAACGGCCCTATCAGGCCAAACACCGGAAGGCGAGCGACCAAAACATGAGCATTCTCGGTACCAGGGTGGTGCGGACCGAGGACCCGCGGTTGCTGACCGCGGGCGGCACCTACGTGGACGACTTGCGGGTCCCCGAGCTGACCGACGCGGCCCGGGTCACGTTCGTACGCAGCCCGATGGCCCACGCGAAGGTAACCGGTATGGACACCGACGTGGCCCGTCAAGCTCCGGGTGTTCTCGCGGTGCTGACCATCCAGGACATGGACGACCTGGTGCCCCCGCCGCCCCCCGAGCCGGGCAGCGAGGTCGCTGAGGGTGCGCCGATGCCGATTGGCGGCGTGTGGTCGGAGCCACTGCTGGCGGTAGACCGGGTCAGGTACGTCGGCGAGCCCGTGGCGATGGTCATCACCAGCGACAGCTACCAAGGCGAGGACGCGGCCGAGCTGGTCAGCGTCGACTATGAGCCGTTGCCCGCGGTGATCGGCGTCGCCGGCGCGCTGCAGACCGAGACGCTGCTGTTCGACGCCACCGACTCAAACATGCCCGTGGATTCGGGAGATGACGCGGACGACGCGATCTTCGAGGGCTGCGACGCGGTCGTCGAGCGGACGATCGTGAACCAGCGGCTCGCCCCGATGCCGATGGAGGGACGCGCCGCCGCCGCGCGGTTCGCCGACGGCAAGCTGACCTACTGGGTGAGCACGCAGAACGCGCAGATCAGCCGGTTCATCCTGGCAGGAGCGCTGGGCATGGACCCGGCCACGATCCGGGTCATCACCCCGGATGTCGGCGGAGGGTTCGGCGCCAAGGTCGGCATCGACCGGGACGCGATCCTGGTCGCCTGGGCGGCGAGGAAGACCGGCCGGCCGCTGCGCTGGGTGGAGACGCGCAGCGAGAACCTGGTCGGGATGACGCACGGGCGCGCCCAGGAGCAGACCATCAAGCTGGGCGGCACGAAGGACGGCCGGGTGCTCGCCTACCGGCTCGACGTGGTGCAGGACACCGGCGCGTACCCGCGGATGAGCGGTTTCCTGCCGTTCCTCACCAAGCTGATGGCGGTGGGCCCGTACGACATACCTCGCGTTCAGACCCACTCCCGGGTGGTGGTGACCAACACCACACCGATCTCGGCCTACCGCGGCGCCGGCCGGCCCGAGGCGACGGCCGCTGTCGAGCGCGCCGTCGACCTGTTCGCCGCCGAGATCGGCGTGGACCCGGCCGAGGTACGGCGGAAGAACCTGATCCCGCCGGACAAGTTCCCCTACTCGACGCCGACCGGCGCGACGTACGACACCGGGGACTACGTCACGGCCCTGGACAAGGCTCTGCAGGCGGCGGGGTACACCGAGTTGCGCGCGGAGCAGCAGCGCCGCCGGGAACGCGGCGACGTGCTGCAGCTCGGCATCGGACTGGCCAGCTACGTCGAGATCACGGCGGCGGACGCGGCCGCCGGGGAGACTGCCCGGCTCACCGTGCATGGCGACGGCACGGCCACCGTGTACACCGGCAGTTCCGCGCACGGCCAGGGGCATCACACGGCCTGGGCCATGCTCGTCGAGGCCGAACTCGGGATCCCGATGCCCAACGTCACCGTGATTCACGGCGACACCGATCTGATCCCCGAGGGCATCGGGACGTACGGGTCACGGTCGCTGCAGCTTGGCGGGGTCGCCGTGCACAAGGCCGCGCTCGACGTCAAGGAGCAGGCCCGGCGTGTGGCGGCTGACATGCTCGAGGCCGCCGAGGCCGACCTGGAACTGGACGCCGGCAGCGGGACCTGGCAGGTCCGCGGCGACCCGGGCACGGGCCGGACCTGGGCGGACGTCGCGACCCACGCGGGCGAGGACGGCCTCGTGGCCTACGTCCAGTACGCCGGGGGCGGCGCGACGTTCCCGTTCGGCAGCCACGTGGCCGTTGTCGAGGTCGACACCGAGACCGGCAAGGTGCGGCTGATCAGGCACGTGACCGTGGATGACGCCGGGATTGTGGTCAATCCGGTGCTGGCCGAGGGGCAGCGGCACGGCGGCATCGCCCAGGGTGTGGCGCAGGCGCTGCTCGAGGAGATGGTCTACGACGCCGACGGCAACCCGCTGACCGGCACGCTCGCCGACTACGCCGCGATCACCGCAGCTGAGCTGCCGAGCTTCGAGCTGGTACAGAGCGAGACGCCGACGGACATCAACCCGCTCGGTGTTAAGGGAATCGGCGAGGCGGGGACGATCGGCGCCACCCCGGCCGTCCAGAACGCCGTCGTCGACGCGGTCAGCCACCTCGGCGTCCGGCACATCGACATGCCGACCACGCCAGTCAGGGTATGGGCCGCTATTGAAGGGTTGGGCGGGCGGGGCAGGGAGCGGAGCGGACGGGACAAGGAACAGAACGGAGAGACCCGGTGAAGGTCACGATCAAGGTCAACGGCAGGCAGATCGCGGCCGAGGTGGCCGACCGCACACTGCTTGTGCACTTCCTGCGCGAGGTGGCAAACCTCACCGCGACCAACGTTGGCTGCGACAGCACGTCCTGCGGTGCGTGCACGGTGCTGCTGGACGGCAAGTCGGTCAAGTCCTGCACCGTGCTCGCCGCCCAGGCCGACGGGTCCGAGGTCACGACCGTCGAGGGGCTCGCCGACGGTTCCGGCGAGATGCACCCGGTGCAGGCCGCCTTCCACGCCGAGCACGGGCTGCAGTGCGGGTTCTGCACCCCGGGCATGGTGATGGCCTCGGTCTCGCTGCTGGCGGAGAACCCCTCGCCCACCGAGGAAGAGGTCAGGACGGCGCTCGAGGGCAACCTGTGCCGCTGCACCGGCTACCACAACATCGTTCGGGCGGTACTGGCGGCCGCCCCGGCGCTTCGCGAGAGGCGGCCCGCGTGATCCCGGCGGAGTTCACCTACAAGCGGGCCTTCTCTGTTGACGAGGCCCTTGATCTGGCGGCCAAGGGCGGGGACGACGCCAAGTTCCTGGCCGGCGGCCACTCGCTGCTGCCGCTGATGAAGCTGCGCCTCGCGGTGCCCGAGGTCCTGATCGACATCGGCAGGCTCCACGAGCTCCGCTACGTCCGCGAGGAGGACGGCCACATCGCGGTGGGCGCGCTCACCAGTCACGACGAGCTTTCCCGGTCCGGCCTGCTGGCGAGCGAGCTGCCGTTGCTCGCGCACGCGGCCGCTCAGGTCGGCGACCCCCAGGTCCGGCACCGCGGCACGATCGGCGGTTCCCTGGTGCACGCCGATCCCGCCGCCGACCTGCCCGCCGTGGTCCTGGCCCTGGACGCGACGCTGGTGGCCCGGGGCCCGTCCGGCAGCAGGGAAATCCCGGTCGCCGGCTTCTTTCAGAGCCTGTTCGAGACCGTGCTCGAGCCCGGCGAGCTGCTGACCGAGATCCGGATCCCCAAGCCAGAGACGCCCGCGCGATGGGCGTTCCAGAAGTTCACCAAGCGCGCGATCGACTATGCGATCGTCGGCGTGGCGGTCCAGGGCGGCAGCGTGGCGCTGGTCAACATGGGCCAGACCCCGGTGCGGGCCGCGGCGGTCGAGCAGGCCCTGGCCGAAGGCGCCGGGCCGCGGGACGCGGCGGCGCATGCCGCCGAGGGCACGAGCCCGTCCGCGGACATCAACGCCGACCGCGGTTACCGCGAGCACCTCGCGCGGGTGCTCGTCGGGCGGGCGCTCGAGGAGTCGCTGGCGCGCACCTGACCGGCTTGCGGAGGGCTCCGTCCAGGCAGGCGGACGGGGAGAGTTCCCCGAGAAACCTGGGGTGCATCGATCACTGTCATGCGTCGGTCTGGCACGCGAACCGATCACTGTCATCAGTCTGGCACGCGCACCGATCACTGCCATGCCTCGGTCTGGCACGCGCACCGATCGCCATCACACCTGATCTAGCATGCGCTAAATTTTACTTGCAGATGCCAACTATGGACAAGGATGACGACATGTGCCCCACGATCCGGAAGCCCTCGTGCCGCCCAGCCTTGCGCCAGCTTGGCCGACGAGCCGGGTTCGGCGGGTCGCGGTACGCGGCCGTAGCCTGGGCGAAGTCCCGCAGCGCCTGCTGCTGCACCGTGTAGCTGCCTGCGGCCAGCCACAGGTGCTCTGCCCGTGCCTGGGTGAGCTGTCGGCAATGCTCAACGTAGCCAGGGGCGCTCGTGCGACCGGGGTGCCAGTGCGCATGCTGCTCGACGGCAAGGTTCCACACGTAGCGGGCGTGAGCGCAGTGTTCCCGCAGCGTCGCTTCCTGGGTGAGGGTGGGCTGCAGTCGGAACCGGGACATACGAGCACAGTATCGAACGGCACCGACATTTTCGGGGAGGAGAAGGACGTACCCTCGATCGAGGGCCGAAGTCCCGCGCCCCCTGCCGTAATGACGGCAGCCAAGCGTTCTTCTGCGACGCTTGCGACGACGGGGCCGTTCCACGGAGCGATGGCAGGGAACGGCCCCGCGCAGCCTTGATTGCACCGCATTGCCGCCCAAAGGCGGTAACTGATCGCTAGCGCCGAGCTAGCGGCGCGTTAACGCCGGGTGTCGCGTGCGCGCCTTGCTAGGTGCGCGGCAGACCAAAGCCCCAGTTCAGGATTCTGGTTGCGGCGACGGCACCGGTCTCCGGGCTGGTGGCCGGGCTGCCGAGGACGACGCCGATCAGGTTCAGCCCGTCACGCGACGCCGAGAAGAGCAGGCAATGCAGGGCGACGTTGGTGAACCCGGTCTTGATCCCGGTGGCGCCCGGATAGGTGCCGATCAGATCGTTGTCATTGTTCCACCAGTAGGCGTGGTGCCCAGGACCCTTGTGCAGCTGGTAAAACGGCTGCGCCACGATCGAACGGAACACGGCCGACTTCATCGCGGCAATGCCCAGCGTCAGCAGGTCGGCCGGGGTAGAGAAGGTCGAGAACTCGGTGGGGTACGGCAGCCCGTCCGGGCTGGTGAAGCGCGTGTGCAGCATGCCCAGTTGCTTGGCCGTCTCGTTCATCTTGGCCAGGAACCCCGACATACCCGGGCCGTACGCCATGGCCAGCGTGTAGGCGGCGTCGCAGCCCGACGGAAGCAGCATCGCCTCGAGGAGTTCCTGCGCCGTTACCACGTCACCGGGAATCAGGCCCGCGCTCTCCCCGCCGTACTTTGACACGTACGCGATCACAGACTTCGGCACCCGGATCTTCCGGTTCAGGTCCCCGGCTCGGATGACCACAAGCGCGGTCATCACCTTGGTGATGCTGCCCATGGGCAGCTCGGTGTTCAGGCCACGGCTCCACAGCACCGAGCCGGTGTTGGTATCGGCGAGCACGGCGCCCTTGGCCTGCACCCCGGCTGGCGCACCGACGATCCGGACAGGTGGCTTCACCGACGGGATTGCGGACGGCAACGGCCGGGCGCTTCGGGCCGCTGAGCGGGCGACCTCTGCGCCGACATTGCCTACGGCCGCCGGTGACCGCGTCGCGGAATCAGCGGCCGACCACGCGATGACCGTTGCTGCGACAACCCCGGCTGCGATGGCGGTGGCCGTCACGCGAACGGGGATGCGCATTCCGCTTCATTCCTTATCGTCGGTAAGTACTTTGCATGACACTATCGCCGCCCATGTCGGCTGCGCGACCGCCTGCGAAGGGCCGGGCAAAGCAAATTTCTGCAGCGGGCGGCGCGCATACTAATCCCATGCCTGTGACCCTGCACCACATCGTCGTGGACGCTCACGACCTGCCGAGGCTGGCTCAATTCTGGACGCAGGCGCTCGGCTGGGAGGTCCTTTCCGAGCGCGAGCGCGAGATCGTCATCGGGCCGGATGTAAACGCGCAGGTCGGCATCTGTTTCATGCCGGTGACCGACGCGAAGACGGTCAAGAACCGGGTCCACCTGGACCTGACCACGAGCGCCGCGGAACGGGACACCGAAATCGAGCGCCTGCTCGCGCTCGGTGCCCGCCGGGTGGACATCGGGCAGACCGGCAAAGAATCGTGGACGGTCCTCGCCGACCCCGAGGGAAACGAGTTCTGCGTGATCCGGCCGAAGAGCACGCTGATTGACTGATTAGGCCCGGCCCCCAAGGGTTTCCCGTCCCCTGAGAGATATTCGTCTCTGTCCTAGTGTGATGAATATGGCCTAACCTGCCAGGTGATGCAGAGTTAGGTCCCCACATCCCTCTGCGGCCCCGAGGTCAGCCCCCCGACCTCGGTGCACCATCGCGCTCTCGGAGACAGGAACAGCAAGGCCGAGTAGCGACCGAACGGGGCAGCGACGGGCCGCCTGCGCTGGCAGGTGTGCCCGTCGCTGCCCCGTTCAGCTCTGGTTGGAGAACACCATCGCCTGGTCTTTGATGCCGCGGAGGCGCAGCGCCCGGTAGTCGCGCAGGTAGCTGGAAGAACCCCTGGGTGGTCAGGGCCTTGAACCACCGCATTGCCGGACCGGCCTGCCGTGGCGGCAGTATCCGGCCGACTGCCTCGGCGATCGGGTCCCTGGCCGGAAGCGGCGCGATGTAGGTGGGAGACCGCTGCACCATGGTCACGTGCCGGGCGGTCTCGGCCAGCGCGGGCGCCAGCGTCACGGCCGTCGCCCCGCTGCCGATCACGATCACGCGCTGGCCGGCGTAGCCGAGATCAGAGGGCCACGACTGCGGGTGCACAATCATGCCGCCGAACCGGTCCATGCCGGCGAAGTCCGGCAGGTAGCCGCGGTCGTAGCGGTAGTAGCCGGTGCAGCTGAAGACGAAGCCGCAGGTGACCTCCACCGTCTCGCCGGTGTCGGTACGGCGCGCGACGATGTGCCACCGTGCCTCGGCGGTTGACCACGACGCCCGGATGACCTGGTGGTTGAGCCGGATACTGCCGTCTACTCCGGTCTCGGCCGTCGTGTCGGTGATGTACGCCAGGATTGCGTCACCGCCCGCGATGACCTGAGCACTCTGCCATGGCCGGAGCGAATAGCCGAGGGTGAACATGTCGGAGTCGGACCGGACTCCCGGGTAGCGGAACAGATCCCAGGTACCGCCGACGGCGTCGCGCGCCTCGAAGATGGCGTACGAGACGCGGGGACACCGGGCCTGCAGGTAGCGGGCGGCGCCGATGCCGGACAGCCCGGCGCCGACGATCAGGACTCCGGAGATCTTGGTAAACGAACAACCGGCCGCGATCATCCGCCTGGCTCTCGCGTCACCCTGCGCGGGTGATGTGCGAGCGGTGCCGCGGCGGTGCAATGACATTTGGAGGTGCCTGCCATGACCGGATCGGCGCTTGCTCCCGTCGTCATCCCCATCGTCGCGTTCGTGTTCCTCTTCCTGTGGATCGCGATGGTCTTCCACGCCAACGCCCATCCCTCCGTTCACCGCAACGCGGACCAGGCTGGACACGAAGACCGCGAAACAACCTCGCACGAGGACGGCGCGCAGGAACGCCCGGGAGCAGACCGGCGAGCCGCTTAGCTGGCCACCGTTCGCGCTTCCCGGCCGGCCGGGGCTGCACCGTTAGCACGCCCGGCGGTTCCTGCCAGGTGCAGATGCGTGTTGACTTAACGGCCGGGCGCCGCGGTGCGCGGTGGCCGTTGGGCAGGTTTACCGTTGGCGATCAGCAACTGGCCGTCCGCGCGTCGCCGGCATGGTGGATACCCGAGCGGTCAGTGAGCAAGGACGCGGTCGGCGAGATATCCGTGTCCAGCATGATCGTGGTGCACCTCCCCGATCTGCGCTGGCGGCACTTAGAGGTTGTGCGGTTTGGCCCGGGCAGCGCGTTTGCTGACGTGCGGATCAGGGTGCCCCGGCGCAGGTGGATCGTTGATGAGCTGCGCGGTCGCGGTTATTCGGTAACCGACCGAGTGACCTGACCGGCCGGGCGCCCGGCGCAGGCCGGTGCGGGCACAGCCGGCGAGGATGCATTATCCGGTCATTGTTCGGATACTCGGCGAAGTCATTTGGTAACTCATCAGGATTCCCCTAACACACACGTCTGCTGATGGCCGGCGCGGCCATTTCGGCCGGGGTGGCCTCGCTGCTGCCGTCCCGCACCCCGAGGCAGGCGGGCGGCAGCGGAAACCAGCGCAGGGCCTCGATGCCGGCGGTGAGCCCGGTCGGCCCGTCCGGCACCTCGGCGGCCCGGCTCGCGAACAGCGCGCGGGCATCCCGCAGGTAGCCAGGGAAGACGTCTTCCTCCGCCCGCGCCCGGCCCGTCGGGTAGGCGAGCTCGCCGTCCGGTCCGTAACAAAGCTCGGACAGCCGGAGCGGCGGCTTGGTGATGCCGGCGGGGCTGATGCCCGTCGCGTGGCGCCAGAGTCCGGTGCGCGGGTTGAATCGGTAGTCGGGCAGCAGCCGGTGGCCATCCGCAGCCACCATGTCGACCGCGTCCATGATGAAGTCGGCAGCCGCAGCAGAGATGAAGTAGTTGAAGTTGACCCGGACCCAGCCGGGCTTCACTCCGTCGCAGCCGTTGCTGATCTCCTTACGCAGCGCACGCGAGTGGGCCCGGTCAATGCCGAGCAGCCGGTGCCCGTACGGTCCCGCGCAGGAACAGCCGCCGCGCGCCTGGATGCCGAACAGGTCGTTCAGCAGCGCTACCACGAAATTGTGGTGCAGGTAGCGCCCATCGCCGTGGCGGATAAGCAGTGACACGATCGCCAGCCGCCGGGCTTGCTGACTGCCGAGGATCTGGATCCGCGGATTGCCGCCCCAGCGGCGCAGCGCGCGGCGCCACATGCACTCCTCCCTGGCCTGGATCAGGTCCGTCCCGATGGCCTGCTTGAGGCCGAGCACGAGCCCGGCCCGGATCGATTCGACGATGGCCGGGGTCCCGCCCTCCTCGCGCGCGACCGGGTCATCCAGGTAGCTGTGCTCTACCGCGTCGACGAACTCCACCGTGCCGCCGCCCGGCGTGGTGGGCACGGCGTTGCGCACCAGGTCGCGGCGGACGACGAGGACGCCGGGCGTCTGCGGGCCGCCGGGGAATTTGTGCGGCGACAGGAACAGGGCGTCCTTGTGGTCGTCCCCGTCCGGCGCCGACGCGGTAACCCGGATCGGCAGGTAGGGACCGGCCGCAGCGTAGTCCCAGAACGACAGCGCGCCGTGCTCGTGCAGCAGGCTGGCGACAGCGCGGGTGTCGGTGAGGATGCCGGTGACGTTGGAGGCCGCGGAAAAGCTGCCGATGCGCAACGGCCTGCTGGCAAAGTGGATGAGCTGCCGGCGCAACTCGGCCATGTCGATGTGGCCGTCGCGGTCTTCGCCGATGACCACGACGTCGGCGATCGACTCGCGCCAGGGCAGTTCGTTGGAATGATGCTCGTACGGGCCGACGAACACCACGGGCCGCCTGCACTCGGGGATCAGCTCAGAGAGCCCGTACCGGGCATCCAGGCCGGCCGGGATGCGCAGTTCCAGGATGCCGATCAGCTTGCTGATCGCGGCGGTCGAGCCGGATCCGCAGAAGATCACCAGGTCGTCCGCTGTGCCGCCGACCGCGTCGCGGATCATCAGCCGGGCGTCCTCGCGCAGCCTGGTCGTCCGAAGGCCCGTCCCCGAGCTCTCGGTGTGGGTATTCGCGTACCACGGCAGCACGGCCTCGCGGATAAAATCCTCGATGAAGTCGAGTGACCTCCCGGATGCCGTGTAGTCGGCGTAGGTTAACCGCCGCGGCCCGAACGGTCCCTCCATGAGCTCGCCTTCGCCCAGGATTCCCCGCCTGACCCGGTCAAGCAGCGGTGACGTCGGCAGGTCGGTGTCGGCCGCCGATGCGCTCATATGGCAGTACCCCGTCCCGGCGAGCAGGCGCGGCGAAGCCCGCCGCGAAGACCCCCCACCAAGCCCCCGAGCATACTCGGGGTAATCAAGTGCTCACACTCCGCTACTAATTGCCAATCAAGGTTGCGGTGGGCGGTCCGTTGCCGGTACTATACTCAGTATGATTACGAGTTGCATACCATCATGAGCGTGCGGCACGCCCTGCTTGCGCTGCTGAGCGAGGGTCCCAAGTATGGCCTCCAGCTCCGTCAGGAGTTCGAAGAGCGGACCGGCGAGGTCTGGCCGCTCAATGTCGGCCAGGTGTACACCACCCTGCAACGGCTCGAGCGGGACGGGCTCGTCGAGTCCGACGACGCCGAGGACGGGCCGCAGAAGGGCTTCCAGATCACCAAGGACGGCCAGGGCGAACTCGACTCCTGGCTGCGCACCCCGCCGGACCTGAGCCTGCCGCCGCGCGACGAGCTGGTTATCAAGATCCTTGTCGCCTGGCGCGTGCCCGGCGTCGACGTGCACGAGGTCATCCAGGTGCATCGCAGGTACCTCGTCGAGCTGATGCAGCAGTGGACCCGGCTCAAGGAGGACGAGGCCCAATTCGACCTCAGCTTCGCGCTCGCGGTGGACGCGGAGCTGTTCCGCCTGGACTCGGTCGTCCGCTGGCTGGACACCGCCGACGGCCGGTTCCGGCGGGCCGAGAACGAGCCACCAACCCCGGCTGCCCCGGCCATGCCGAGGCTGCGCCGCAGAGTAGGAGCACGGCGATGAGTTTCCTTGAGCTACGCCACGTGGCCAAGATCTATGGTGAGGGCCCGACCCAGGTGCAGGCCCTGCAAGACGTCAGCATGTCTGTCGAGGCCGGCGAGCTTGTGGCGGTGATGGGCCCAAGCGGATCGGGCAAGAGCTCGCTGCTGACGATCGCAGGCAGCCTCGAGGAGCCGACCAGCGGGCAGGTGGTCATCGGCGGGGCGACGCTGTCGAAGCTGTCCAGGGCCGACAAGGCCAGGCTGCGGCGCCGCACGATCGGGTACGTGTTCCAGGACTTCAACCTGCTCCCCGGGCTGACCGCGGTGGAGAACGTGTCGCTGCCGCTGGAGCTCGACGGGTTGACCGCGAAAAAGGCCCGCGCCGTGGGCATCCGGGCTCTCGACGAGCTCGAGCTGACCGAGGAGGCGGAGCGCTTCCCCGACGAACTCTCCGGCGGCGAGCGGCAGCGGGTCGCGATCGCACGCGCGATAGTTGGCAACCGCAAGCTTGTCCTCGCCGACGAGCCGTCCGGCGCGCTCGACTCAGCAACCGGGGAGACGGTGATGCGGATGCTGGTTGCCGCGTGCCACCGCGGCGTAGCTACGGTGGTCGTCACCCACGACGCGCAGCTCGCCTCGTGGGCGGACCGCGTGGTGTTCATCAGGGACGGCCGTGTCGTCGACCAGACCATGCCGCCGGCGAGCCCCGAGTCGCTGCTGCAGTCGGGACCGAACCAATGACGGCCGTGCTGGACCGGCCGACCGAAACCGGCGGCGGCGTGCCAGCGCGGCGCGCGGTGCTGCGCTGGGCGCTGCGCCTGTTCCGGCGCGAATGGCGCCAGCAGCTGCTGGTCCTGACGCTGATCACGGTCGCGGTCGCCGCGACGATCTTCGGCGCGGCGCTGGGCACGAACCTCCCGCTGCCGGCCAACGCCGGGTTCGGCTCCGCCAACGCGCTGGTCAACCTGCCGGGAAACGACCCGCATCTGGCCAAGGAGATCGCGGCGCTCAGGGCGCACTTCGGCGCCGTCGACGTGATCGAGAACCAGGTCTTCGCGACCGGCCTGGTCACCGGCGCGCAGCTGCGGGCGCAGAACCCGGACGGGGCCTTCGGCCGTCCCATGCTCTCCCTGGTGCGAGGCCACTACCCGCACGGGCCCGGCGAGGTCGACCTGACCAGCGGGCTGGCGTCAGCGTTCCGGGTGGGAATCGGGAGTACCTGGCACATCGACGGCCGCGCGCTGCGCGTGACCGGGATCGTGGCGAACCCGCAGAACCTGCTGGACACGTTCGCGCTGGTCGCACCCGGGCAGGTCACCAGGCCGACCCAGGCGACCGTGCTCTTCGACGCCACGCCGCTGGGCTTCGCCACGTTCAACTTCCCGCCGGGCACGACGCCGCTGCGGCCGCAGCCCCCCAGCGGGCTGACTCCGGCCGTGATCGCGCTCGCGTTCGCCGTGGTGGGGCTGTTCTTCATCGGGCTGGTCGCGGTGGCGGGCTTCACGGTGCTGGCCCAGCGCCGGCTGCGCTCCCTTGGCGTCCTGTCCTCGCTCGGCGCGACCGACAAGGATGTCCGCCTGGTCATGGTGGCAAACGGCGCCGTGGTCGGCGTTGTCGGCGCCGTGCTCGGCGGCGCGATCGGCATAGGCGCCTGGATCCCGTACGCCCCGTACTTCGGCACCCACGCAGACCACTACGTGCCATGGACCAGCCTCCCGTGGTGGCTGATCGGCGTGGCCATGGCCCTCGCGGTGGTAACCGCGATCCTCGCCTCCCGGCAGCCGGCTCGCGCCGTGGCTGACGTTCCGGTGGTGGCCGCGCTGTCTGGCCGGCCCGCGGAGCCGAAGCAGAGCCACCGGTCGCCGCGCCCCGGCCTCATAATGCTCGCCATCGGCGCCCTGCTGCTGGTGTTTTCCGGCGGGACTAACGGGGGCAGTGGCTCGAACGTGTTCGACACGCTGGCGGGCGTGCTGGCGACGATCGTCGGCCTGGTTCTGCTCGCCCCCGTGATCATCGGCCGGGTCGCGCCGGTTGCCCGGCGCGCGCCCCTCGCGGCCCGTATCGCGCTGCGCGACCTGGCCCGGTACCGGGCACGTTCCGGGGCCGCGCTCGCCGCGGCCACGCTCGCCGTCTTCATCGCGATGCTGATCACGCTGCTGTCAACCGACCGGTTCACCGAGCCCCTCGACTACGTCGGCCCGAACCTGCCGTCCAACCAGCTCATCGTCTACACCGCGGGGGACTACCCGGGTGCGACGAGCGGCGACATCCTGCCCAGTGCGAGGGAACGCCAGGCCGGGCAGACCACGACGGCCAAGATCGCCGCGGCGCTGGGCACCCGCAACGTGCTCCCGCTCACCTCGGCCGTGGCGCCGACAGACACGGCTCTGCAGCAGGTCGGGGTGGGCGGCGAGCAGGGCACGATCGACATCTACGTCGCCACGCCGGCGCTGCTGCGGCACTACGGCATCAAGGCGAGTGCGATCAGGCCCGGCACGGTGCTGATCACCTCCCGGCCAGGCCTGCAGGGCACATCCAACCTGCTGCTGCAGTACGGCAATTTCCTGGAGCAGAATCCGGTGGTCAAGTTCGTCCCGTCCCCATCGATCCAGACGCTCGCCGACCTGCCCACCGACGTGTCCGACCCCAACCTGCTGATCGTGGCCTCGGTCGCGGCCAGGCTCCGGTTGCGGCAGGCCACGGTGGGGTGGCTGATCCAAGCTCCGCGGTCACTCACCCCGGTGCAGATAAGCAGCGCCCGGCGGGTGGCGGAGGCGGCGGGCTTGACGATCGAGACCAAGAACGGGACGCCATCGCTCAACGAGGTCCGCAACGACGCGACCGGAGCCGGCATCCTGGTCGCGCTCGGCGTGCTCGCGATGACGATCGGGCTGATCCGCAGCGAGACCTCGGGTGACATCCGGACGCTGACGGCCACGGGGGCCAGCGCCAGGACCCGCCGGGGCATCACCGCGGCCACGGCGGGCCTGCTTGGCCTGCTGGCGGCGCTGACCGGCACCGTCGCCGCCTACCTGGCCGTCGTCGCATCATCCTGGAGTGAGCTGGTGGCGGGCCACGCGTCCCTGCTGCCGTGGCTTGACCTGGCCGCCGTCCTAGTCGGCCTGCCTGTGGTTGCGGCCGCGGGGGGCTGGCTGCTCGCCGGGCGCGAGCCGCGGGCGATCGCCCACCAGCCGCTGGAATGAGGGGGCGTTGCGGGTAAGACGAGGACTCAGGGGGTCCGGCCGGGGTTCGCGGACCTCGCTGAGGACTCAGGGACTCCCGCCGGGTTTGCGGGCCTCGATGAGGAATCGGGTCGCGTAGGCGATGAACGGGCCCTCGCTCTCGATCTGGTCGTGCAGCGTGCGTAGTTCCTCAGAATATTTCGCAACCGTGAAGCCGGGCACCATCCAGATCACCTTGCGCAGGAAGTAGATCACCGCGCCGATGTCGAAAAACTCCGTGCGCAGCGACTCCAGCCGCAGGTCGGTGACCTCCAGCCCGGCGGCCTCGGCCTCCGCCGTGGCGCCGCCGGGGTCGCGATTGTCGCGGACCTCGGGCGGCTGCGGGCCGAGGAACCACTCAACGAGCTCGAACACGCTGTGCGGGCCGACCTCCTGCGAGAAATACGTTCCGCCGGGCTGCAGCACCCGGGCGATCTCTTCCCACCAGGCGGTCACCGGATGACGGCTCACGACCAGGTCGAACGCCTCGTCGGCAAACGGCAGTGGCGGCTCGTCCTGGTCAGCGACGACCGCAACGCCGAGCGGATGCAGCAGCCTGGTCGCGCGCTCGATATTCGGCGGCCAAGACTCCGTCGCCACCGTAAGCTTCGGCAGTTCCGGAATCCCGGCAAGCACTTCGCCGCCGCCGGTCTGAATATCGAGCGCTGCGGAGGCGTGCGCCATCCGCTCACCCATTAAGCGCTGGTAACCCCATGACGGGCGCTGCTCGGTGGCCCGGCCGTCCAGCCAGGAGAAGTCCCATCCGGCAACATCAGCGGACTCGGCCTCGGCCACGAGATCCTCGAACGAACGCGCCACACACTGATCTTCACACGGTGTGTGGCGCGGTCGCACCCGGATAAACGCCCGGCCAACCCGAGCCGGGCCGGTCCGCTGGCCCTTGACTAGTGGGCTTCCTCGTACTGGCGCATGATGTCGGCGCTGATCCGGCCGCGCTCGGGGACCTTGATGCCGACCGACTTTGCCCAAGCGCGAACGGCGCCGCGATCAACCGATGCACCCGAGCGATCAGCGGCGCGCCGGCGACCGCCACGGGGAACGCGCAGGCCGGCCTCGATGAACGGCGCGAGCGCCTTTTCAAGCTTGGCCCGGTTTTTCTGGCCTAGGTCGATTTCGTAGACCACCCCGCCGAAGCCGAAGGAGACGGTTTCGGCATCGTCGGAGCCGTCAAGATCGTCCGTCATAATCACAGATACGCTTCTCGCCATGACAGAGATAGTCGCGGCGTAATGACCGGCTGTCAAACCGACACACCGCCAAAAGGGCACTGTGGCACGAAACTCGCGAGTCAGGAATCTCAATGTTCTTGTGCCGCGGGAACTAGCGGTCAGTAGGGCTGGATGGACTCCTCGTGCTGCAGCTCGGTGATGTACTGCATGCCGCGCGACCTGATCAGCTCGCTCCTGATGACGGTGGAAAGCTCGGCGAGGAAGTCCTCACGGTCCTGGTTCACGAGAATGTAGTCGTAGACCCAGGCCCAGGTCTGCTGCAGGCTTCTGATGCGAAGCCGATTATCCGTGTCGGGTGTCTGGCCCCGTTCGGCGAGCCGCGATCGCAGTTCCGTCTCTGTCCTGGTAGTGATGAAGATGCCGATGACGCGGCGGGCGGACATCGCCCGGACTTTGACGAACCCGGTCGGCTCGAGCTCCGCGGCCAGAGGAGTTGGATCCTGGCTGTCCAGCAGTTCGCGCGGAGAGCCGTAATAGCTGTCCGAATATGTGCGCGTGTATTCTATGAGCTGCCCTTCCTCGCGGAGCTTGTTGAAAGTCTCGTCGGTGACGAAGTTGTACTCGATCCCGTCTCTTTCGGTGGGGCGGGCCGCCCGGGTCGTATACGTGGGCACGCGGCGCACAAGTCCGGAGAGAACCATCCAGTCGAGCGCGGTGCCTTTGCCGGCGCCGCTCGGGCCAGATATTATGAATAGCGGTGGCCTAGCATTCAATTCTGGTCCTCACTTCAACCCTTGTGGCGTCAGGCCCAGTTCTGTGCCTGGGGACATGTAAACCAGTACCGGGCTCGTGGCGGCGCGGCCCATGATTGCGCCGTACGTCAAAGACGCTTCGCCGGAGCCGGTGCGCCGCGGTCGCCGCCCCGGCGCTACATTTGAGCCGCAGCCATGAACTTACCCTGTCCGCTGCCGCAATGAGGTACTGACCTGCGCCGGAAGGCGACCTGGGGTGGTCACGTGAGCGAAGGACGCGGCCAACGTGCTTGACGAGATCGTGCCGCCGCAGGTCGTTGCCGTGGAAGCATTCGACGACCCCGCTGAGGTTCAGCTGTACCCAGAAGAGCAGGCGGTGCTGCAGAAGGCCGTGGCCAGCCGCAGGATCGAATTCGGGACCGCACGGTGGTGCGCCCGCCAGGCCCTCGGCAAGCTAGGCCTGCCGCCGGCTCCCATCTTGCCCGGCCTGCGCGGCGCGCCGGGCTGGCCCGCCGGGGTAGCCGGCAGCATGACCCACTGCGCCGGTTACCGTGCGGCCGCCCTCGCGCACAGCCGGGACGTCGCCACGATCGGCATCGACGCCGAGCCGCATACCCCGCTGCCAGACGGCGTCGGCGAGGTGGTCGCGAGCGATGCAGAACGGCGCGCCCTGGCCGAGCTTGCCGACGCGGCGCCCGAGGTTTCCTGGGACAAGCTGCTGTTCAGCGCGAAAGAGGCCACCTACAAGGCGTGGTTCCCGCTGACCCAGCGCTGGCTGGGCTTCGACGACGCCGTGATCAGCATCAACCCTGCCGACGGGACCTTCACTGCACAACTGCTCGTGCCCGGGCCGGTGCTGGGCGGCCACCAGCTCACCGAGTTCAGCGGGCGCTGGCTGGCCAGGGACGGACTGGTCATCACCTCCATCGCCGTCCCGGCCTAGACGATCGGCGCGATCAGAACGACGGCACCGGGCCGACCGGCCCGGTGACCGGCAGGACAAGCAGGCACGGCACCCTGACCGGCTGCGCCGGGTCGAGAGCATTGAGCATGTCGGCCATGGCGACCGGATCGCTGGCGATCTCCAGGTGGTCGCTGCCGTCCATCGGGCACTGATTCTGCAGGGTGATGTTGGTGACATTTGGCCCGGCTGGCAAGAACGCGTTGGTATACGGCGTGACGACCTCATCATCCCTGGTCTCGATCACCGTGTACGACACGCCGGACACCGTTGGCTCGGCGTTGAGCGTGGCAAGGAAGGACGAGCCGACCTCCTGCTGCACGCACGCCTCGCAGGTCGTGCTCAGCACGCTGTTGACGGGGACGAGCAGGCCGAGCGTCTCGCCCAGCGCAGTGAGCCCATCGAGCGTGGTGCCGTAGTTGGACGGCGCCAGCGCGACAAGCTTGTCGACCTTGGCCGCTCCGCCGAGGAAGTCGATGTAATAACGCGGCATCATGCCGCCCTGGGAGTGGCCTACGAGGTCCACCTTCGACGCTCCGGTCGCGGCCAGCACCTCGTTCACGAACGAAGCCAGCTGTCCGGCGGATGTCGCGATATCCCCGGTTCCCTGAAAGTCGTCGCTGGGCGATGCGCCGCCGTAGTTGAACGCGAAGACGCAGTACCCATGGTTGGCGAGGATCGGGGATGCGGCCTGCCAGTTGTCATCCATGTTCGCCAGTGTCCCGTGCACCAGCACTACCGGGTAAGGATGGGCGGCCGTCGGCTTGCATGACCAGTTATTAGACCCTGGAGGCGGAACCATCGGCGCGTTGAAATTCGCCAGGGCCGCGGCGCCAAAGTCGTAATTGACTTCCAGGGCACTCTGCGCAGAGGCGCCGCTGGCAGAGAAGGCGCTCACCAGCACGGCTACGCCGGTGATGCAAAGCGCCGCGGTTAATCTGCGGGCACGCAAGTAAATCTGCATTACTATCCTCCCGGTCCGCCGGAGAACCGGATTCTCAAGCGGGAGGACATGGCCGGTCGGCCGGGCTGCACCGACAGAGTTTCCCGGTTCGGGAAACTCAATTTAACATCGCGAATTCGCAGGTTCTGCTCACCGTCGTCAGCGTCTTGGCCAGAGCCTTTGTCATTTCAGCACAACCCTGATGGCACGCGACGGCCATGCGCGGGCCCACGGCAACCGTCGGCCCGCGCACCGTAAACGAACGGCTAGCGCCAGAGCGACCGGCAGGGAATCTTCTCGCGGTCGCAGCGATCCGCGTACTTCTCCGCGATCTCGCTGACTTCCTTGAGCAGGCCTTCCTCCAGCGTGATCGGGTCAAGGCCCATCTCGAGGAACTGCCGGTTCTCCACGAACAGATCGTTTTCCGCGGCCTCGTTGCGCGGGTTGTCGACGTAATCGATCTTGGCACCGGTGATGCCGGAGACCATCTCGGCGAGGTCGCGGAGGCGGTGCGTCTCGGTCATCTGGTTGAGGATCTTGACCCGGTCGCCGTGCGCGGGGGGGTTGGTGATCGCCAGCTCGATGCACCGCACGGTGTTGCTGATGTGGATGAAGGCGCGCGTCTGACCGCCGGTGCCGTGCACGGTCAGCGGGTAGCCGATCGCGGCCTGCATCAGGAACCGGTTGAGCACGGTCCCGTAGTCACCGTCGTAGTCGAACCGGTTGATCAGCCTCTCGTCACGGCTGGTCTGGTCGGTCTGGGTCCCCCACACGATGCCCTGGTGCAGGTCGGTGACCCGGACCTGGTCGTTCTTGTTGTAGTAGAAGAACAGCAGCTGGTCCTGCGTCTTCGTCATGTGGTAGATGCTGCCCGGGTTGGCCGGGTAGAGGATCTCCTGCTCGACCCGCCTGCCATCGTCGGTCACCACCTCGACCTTCAGGTAGCCCTCCGGGATACGCATGCCGGCCGTGCCGTAGCCGTACACGCCCATCGTGCCGAGGTGGACGACGTGGACGTCGAGGCCCGACTCGACGACCGCGGCGAGCACGTTGTTGGTCGCGTTGATGTTGTTATTGACCGTGTAGCGCTTGTGCGACGAGCTCTTCATCGAGTAAGGCGCGGCCCGCTGCTCGGCGAAGTGCACCAGCGCATCCGGCTGGTACTCCTGGATCAGCGAGAGCAGCCGGTCGTAGTTGTCGGCTACGTCGAAGCGGTGCCACCCGAGTTCCTTGCCGCTGACCTCCTTCCACGCCCGGCGCCGGACGCTCATCGGGGAGATCGGCGTCAGCGAGCCCACCTCGAGCTCGTTGTCGATGTTGCGGCGCGAGAGGTTGTCCACGATGACGACGTCGTGGCCCTTGTCTGACAGGTAGAGCGAGGTCGGCCATCCGCAGAAACCGTCGCCACCGAGCACAAGAATTCGCACTTACTGCCTCCTTATCCCAACACTGTAAAGGGTTGGCCACGCACGAGTCTCGCCTTGGACAGGAACCCGCCCCGTGACGGACATGAGCCGGACCAGTACGAACACCCGAGGGCGCATCCTCCTACCCGGTCATGGCCTGACCGGGCCGGCGTCGGCAGAAGCCCTGCCGCCGCCGGTCCTCGGCCGTGCCCGCGCCCCCGACCATGCGGCGTGCGGGGCGGGGAACGGACGGCCAGGCAGCGAGATTACCGCCTCCAGCGTGGAGAGCCGACGCAAGAAGGCGAACGCGAACCACGTGGGCATCCACAGGATGCTCCGCCAGTACCGGTACTTGATGGCCAGCGGCAGGCTGATGACCAGCGATATCGCCCCAGCCATGACGTAGAGCAGGGCCAGGTCCAGAACCAGGTCCGCGGCCCAGCCGACCCCGCCCGGATGGGCACGTGCCGGGCGAACACGTGGAAGCCGACCATCAGCATCCACCCGGGGAGCCCGGAATAGGGACATAACGCTGAACTGGGGGCGTATCGGTCTGGTGCCAGCCGATTCGGCGTGGGTTCCAAGACTAAGGAGGCTGTTGGCGTGGAGTTGAGCGGACGGCGCGACCGCCAGGACGGCCGACAAGGCCGCGATCACCGCCCAGCGGGCGAAGCTGGCCGAGCTCAAGGCGAACCCAGGCCTTGGCCAGCAGGCCGCCGTCGCCGCGACGACGGCGCAGCTCGACAAGGACCAGGCCCAGCTGGATACGGACCTGGCTAACCTGATCGGCACCCGCATCGTTGCCGCGGAGGACGGTACAGTGGTGGCGGTCAATGGCGAGCCGGGGGAACTGGTTAGCTCCCCTGGCATCCGCGACTACTCATCGGATTCGGGCGCGGCTGCCGTCGGCGTGCAAACCCGAGTTCTCACTCCTCCCGGAGGGGCCGCAGTCAAGCATCAAGGCCACCGGTTCGGCGAGCGAGCTGCCGGTTGTCGCCCTTCGTGTGTCCGACAGCTGGGAGGTCGTCATCCTGGTCCCGGAGAGCTCCATTTCGACGGTGAAGGCTGGCGAGGCGGTGATGATCAGCGTGCCCTCAGCCGGCATCAGCGGCCTGCGGGGCGAGATCGAGGAGGTGCTCCCCACGCCGGAGTCGACCGCGCAGGGCGTCGCCTACCAGGCCGTGGTCACGGTTCCCGGGAATCAGCAGGGCGCGCCGCTCAGCGGCATGTCGGCCAACGTGGACCTGGACTCATGAAGACGCCTGCCGCGTACCGGAGGGCAAGCCTCTTAGCGACGGCCGCCGTGGCCTGTGCCCTGGCCGGCTGCGCCGGCCAGGGGCCGGGGCGGCCGGCAACCACCCCCTCGACCCCATCGCCGACTGTCTCGCCAAACCCGGGCCGGGTGTCGGGCGGTGAGGGAACGTGGATGCTGACAAGATCGGCGCTGTCCCAGATGCTGTCGGAGCCCTCCGTCGCCGCCAAGCTGCAACGAACCCGCATCTACGAGCTGCTGCGGCCCGGACAGCAGCCGCTCAGCGGAGTGGACGCCACGCCGGTGGTCAGCTTCTCCTCCGTGGCCGCGCTCCGCGGCGCGCTGGCCGGAAACGGGCTGCCGGCCGGGACCCAGGCCATCCTCTACGATCCCGAGGTCTGGGCGTACACGCCAGCCGCCGAGCAACGCGACCCGGTCCTGGCCGCCGGCCAGGCCGCCAGGCTGGCGCGGTCGCGCGGACTGCGGATCATCGTCGCGCCGGCGATGAACCTCACCACGGTCCTGGATCCCGGGAGCTCGGCGCCTCGCTGGCGGACCTTCCTCGATCTGCGCATCATCGGGTCCATGGCCAGGGTCGCCGGCACCGTGGAGCTGCAGGCGCAGAGCCTGGAGCGAGATCCGGCCGCCTACGCGGCGTTCGTGCGCCAGGCGGCGGCGCAGGCCAGGACGGCCAACCCGAAAGTGACCGTACTCGCGGGCCTGTCCACGAACCCGCCCGGCACCGCCGTCGACAGCCAGCAGCTCACGGCCGCGGTCCAGGCAAGCCGCAGCGATGTCGACGGCTACTGGCTGAACATTCCCGGAAGCGGCCCCCGCTGCCCGACGTGCAACGCGGGGCAGCCCGAACTCGGCGCCGCGGTCTTGAGCAGCAGCCTCTGACCTGCGCTTCCGCGTACTTGATGGGTCGTACCAACCCATCCCTATCATGCTGATGGCAGGGTCTAATGGGTGCTAGAGAATCATTCCTATGATTCCGGCAATCAGAATTTTGGCCTTATCCCGTTGTCTTTCGCCCAAGATGATGCGACCATGAGTATCGCCCAAAGGTTGGGATGGCAGGGTCCATAGGGCTCAGTCTAGCTGTTGGGAAGGGCCCACCGCAACCAAACCAGACCCCGCTAGGCAAGGAGGACCGGTCATGCTGGCCATCGGAACACTCGCGCTCATCACCGTCGTCGGGTTCGGACTGGTCCTCGTCGCCACCTTCGTGGTCGCCATCGGGGTCCGGCAGGAAGAGCGTTACTGGACTCTCAAGCACGGCAGGGCGCCCAGCCTGTTCGCCTGGCTGGCCCGGGTCATATTCGGCCACTACGTGCGCAAGCACGACGACGATCCAGCTTCTGGCATCCGCCCGGACGACGCCCTCCCCTGGTACGAGCGAAGCGGCGGCCCGGGAAGCCAGTGACGAGAAACGAAAGCGGCCGCGGCCGTGCCATGACCGGGGCGTGGCACGGCCGCGGCGCTAGTTCACCGCAAATTTCTCTTATTTCGTCATTGAGTCGCCTATGAGGGCGGCTGCGTCAGGCCACACTATTGAGCACGGGGTTCGGGGGCCGCGACGTGCGGTTCACCATCACATGCGCATCGGGGGCGCTATGTCGTCATTGCAGGCAGCCAGAACTCAGCACGGAAGGCTGCGGGTTGACCGCATCGCGCTGACCAAGCGCACAGCGTTGTCGCTGCCTGAAAATCTCCCGCTCGACAGCTGGAAGCAGATCGGCGAGCAGATCCACATAATCTCCGACGCCTCCGCATGGTGGATCGGGGACTGGCTGCGGTTCGGCCGGGACAAGTACCCGGACCGGTATAAGCGCGCGCTCGGGGAAACCTCACTCGAGTACCAGACGCTTCGCAATTACGCCTGGGTTGCCGGACGTTTCGATGCGTCCCGCCGGCGGGATGGGCTGAGCTTCCAGCATCATCTCGAGGTCGCCGCGCTGCCCGAGGATCAGCAGGATCTCTGGCTTGAGCGCGCCGAGCGATCCGGATGGTCGAGAAACGATCTCAGGGCCCAGCTTCGCTGCTATCGGGACGACGGCGCGGCCGTGCGGCCGCTGGCGATGTCGGCCGTGCAGCTTCGCGTATCGGCTGAGCGCAGGCAGCTGTGGCGGGATGCCGCCGCAAGAGCCGAACTCGAGCTGCCGGAATGGATCTCGCTGGCACTGGATCTCGCAGCGAAGACTGAGCTTGGCGGCTAGCGCAGCAGCGGCGGGACGCTGCGGCCGTGCCCGGTGGCTGCCTCAACCGCATGCGCGACGCCGAGAAGGGCCCAGTCCGCGCGCCTGCGGCCGACCAGCTGCAGCCCAACCGGCAGGCCATCCGGGGTGAACCCGGCCGGGACGGAGATCGCCGGGAGCCCGGTGACCGAGATCTGATAGGCAGACGCCATCCAGTCCAGGTACGTGTGCTGCGGATGGCCGTCGATGTCGTGAACCCAGTCGAGGGTCACGTCGAACGGCACGACCTGAGCCACCGGGCAGGCGAGCACCTCGTAGGAGCCGAAGAACGCGCTGACCCGCTCGGCCAGGGCGGCCTGCCACAGGGTGGCGCGGCCGAGGTCGGCGACGCTCAGCTCGAGGCCGCGCTCGATGTTCCAGGTCACGTTCGGCCCGACCTGGCCGGGATGCCGGCGAAGCAGCGGGCCGAGGTTGGTCGCGAACCGGAATGCCCGCCAGGTCCGGAAGACAAAGTCGGCGCCGGACAGGTCCGGGGCCGCATCGATCACCTCGCAGCCCAGGTCGGCGAGCACCTGCCGGGCAGGCGCGAGCGTCTCCAGCACCGCGGGCTCCACCGGCAGGCCAAGGTCGGCGCTCCACGCGACCCTGACCCCCCGCAGGTCGCGTTCCAGCAGGCCCGCGATCTGATCCGGCTCGGCCACCGGCGGCGCCGCGTCGAGGGCCAGCGGCACCCGGGGGTCCGGGCCGGACAGAACCATCAGCAGCAGCGCGACGTCGGCGAGCGTGCGCGCCATCGGCCCAGCGACGCCGAGCACGTCGGCCACGTCGGAGAATGGCCAGCCGGGGACGCGGCCGGGCGACGGGCGCAGCCCGACCACGTTGCAGAAGCTGGCCGGGTTGCGCAGCGAGCCGCCAAGGTCGCCTCCGTCGGCCAGGCAGATCATCCGCGCCGCCAGGGCGGCCGCCGCGCCGCCACTGCTGCCGCCCGCGCTCCTGCTCAGGTCAAACGGGTTGCGGGTGGCGCCGAACACCGGATTGACGGTGTGCGAGCCCGCGCCGAACTCCGGCACGTTGGTTTTCCCCAGGCTGATCGCACCCGCCGCGGACATCCGCTGCACGACCAGCGCGTCCCGGCTTGGCACGTTCTCGGCGAACAGCGGGGAGCCGTAGGTGGTGCGCACGCCAGCGGTGTCGAAGAGGTCCTTGTGCGCCACCGGCAGGCCATGCAGCAGCCCGGTGCTTTCTCCCCTGGCCAGCGCCGCGTCCGCGGCCGCGGCCTTGGCCAGCGCTGCGTCGAAGCACCGGGTGACCACCGCGTTGACGGCCCCGTCCAGGGCCTCGATTCGTGCGATGTGCGCGGCGATGACCTCGCGCGCCGACACCTCCCGGCGGCGCAGCATTCCGGCCAGCGTGACCGCGTCTTTGGCACAGAGATCCTCCACCAGGCGCTCCCATCGAGATCGGAGACTTCTACGCAACGCCTGGGCGGAATGTACCTGCCCGGGGTGTGACAGTCTTGGTCACGTATGCCGCCGGCAAGACAGACCCGGGCACGGAGGAGAGCCATGACAGCGCGCACCAGTCCGCCGTTCCGCGCCGATCATGTGGGCAGCCTGCTGCGGCCACCGCGGCTGCTGCAGGCCAGGGACGATTACGCTGCGGGCCGCATCAGCGCCGAAGAGCTGCACGCCGTGGAGGACCAGGCGATCCGCGACGTGGCGGCGATGCAGGAGGAAGTCGGCCTGCAGTCGGTGACCGACGGCGAGTTCCGCCGGGCTTCCTGGCACATGGACTTCATCTACCAGATCGGCGGCGTCAGCAAGGCCCCGGGCAACATGGCGGTGCGGTTCCGCAACGCCTCGGGCACCATCGAGTTCACCCCGGCCGCGCTGCACATCGACAGCAAGATCCGGCTGGAGAAAACGATCTTCGCCGAGGACTTCACGTACCTGCAGTCGGTGGCGTCCAGCTCGCAGACGCCGAAGCTGACCATCCCCTCGCCGAACATGGTGCACTACCGGGGCGGGCCAGCGGTGCTCGATCCCGACGTCTATGGCGACATGGAGGAGTTCTGGAACGACCTGGCCGCCGCCTACGCGCAAGAGGTGCGCCGGCTCGGCGACCTCGGCTGCACCTACCTGCAGTTCGACGACACCAGCCTGGCCTACCTGAACGACCCCGCGCAGCGGGCCGAGATCGCTGAGCGCGGCGAGGACGCCGAGCACCTGCACCTGCGGTACATCAGGCAGATCAACACCGCGCTCGCGGCCAAGCCAGCGGGCATGGCGGTGACCACCCACATGTGCCGCGGGAACTTCCGGTCGTCCTGGGTGGCCGAGGGCGGATACGACTTCGTCGCCGAGGCGCTGTTCAGCGAGCTGGCCGTGGACGGCTTCTTCCTCGAGTACGACGACGAGCGCTCGGGCGGCTTCGAGCCGCTGCGGTTCGTGCCCAAGGGAAAGATGGTCGTGCTCGGCCTGGTGACCACGAAGCGGGGCGAACTGGAGTCCCAGGACGCGCTCAAGCGCCGGATCGACGAGGCCGCCCGGTACGTGCCGCTCGACCAGCTGTGCCTGTCCCCGCAGTGCGGCTTCTCCTCCACCGTCGAGGGCAACGTGGTCAGCTACGACCAGGAAGTAGCCAAGCTCCGCCTGGTCGTGGAGACCGCGCGGGATGTCTGGGGCTAACGCCCACAGCTGCGTGTTCGCCCGTTTCCCCACTTGACGGGCACGGCCGCGATGTCCTAGACAGCAGCGGGAACGACGACAAAGGAGCCGCCGATGCCTGCGACCGAGCGCGTCCTCGCCGACGCCGCGCCCGAGGCAGACCAGATAGCCGACGAGATAGTGGTCGGGCCCGCCGGGGTCACCGCCGACGACGTGCTGGCGGTCGCCAGACGCGACGCGCGGGTCCGGCTCACGCCCGCGGCACTGGACGCGATGGCCGCCTCTCGCCGCGTCGTCGACGACCTCGCCGCGGCACCGACGCCCGCCTACGGCATCTCCACCGGCTTCGGGGCGCTCGCCACCCGGCATATCAGCGCGGACCTGCGTGCGAAGCTGCAGCTCAGCCTCATCCGCTCGCACGCCGCCGGCGCTGGCCAGCCGGTCGAGCGCGAGGTCGTCCGGGCGCTGATGTTCCTGCGGCTGAAGACGCTCGCGTCCGGCCGGACCGGCATCCGGCCGGTGGTGGCGGAGACGCTGGCGGCCGTGCTGAACGCGGGCATCACCCCGGTGGTGCCCGAGCACGGGTCGCTGGGCTGCAGCGGGGATCTTGCCCCGCTCGCGCACTGCGCGCTCGTGCTGACTGGCGAGGGCGAGGCGGACACCCGCTCTGGCGAGAGGGTGCCCGGAGGGGTTGCCCTCGACCGCGCTGGGATCACTCCCGTCCGCCTGGAGGCGAAGGAGGGGCTCGCGCTCATCAACGGCACCGACGGCATGCTCGGCATGCTGATCATGGCCTGTGCCGACCTCTCCGCGCTCTGCACCGCGGCCGACGTCATCGCCGCGATGAGCGTCGAGGCGCTGCTCGGCACCGACCAGGTGTTCCTGCCCGAGCTGCACCTGCCGCTGCGGCCGCATCCCGGTCAGGCGGCGAGTGCGGACAACATGCTGCGGGTGCTGGCGTCCTCGCAGATCGTGGCCTCGCACCGGGACGGCGACACGCGGGTGCAGGACGCGTACTCGCTGCGCTGCGCTCCGCAGGTCACCGGCGCGGTGCGGGACACGATCGCGCACGCCGAGACCGTCGCGGCGCGGGAACTCACCGCCGCGATCGACAACCCCGTCGTGCTGCCCGACGGGCGGGTGACCTCGAACGGGAACTTCCACGGCGCGCCCGTCGCGTACGTGCTCGACTTCCTCGCGATCGCGGCCGCCGACCTGGGCTCGATCGCGGAGCGCCGCACCGACCGGCTGCTCGACCCGGCACGCTCGAGCGGCCTGCCGCCGTTCCTCGCTGACGACCCCGGCGTGGACTCCGGTCTCATGATCGCGCAGTACACCCAGGCCGCGATGGTCGCCGAGAACAAGCGGCTGGCGGCCCCGGCCAGCGTCGACTCGATCCCGAGTTCGGCGATGCAGGAGGATCACGTCTCCATGGGCTGGGGCGCGGCGCGCAAGCTGCGGTCCGCGCTGGCGAACCTGCGCCGCATCCTGGCCATCGAGCTGGTCGTCGCGGCGCGCGGCATCGACCTGCGTGCCCCGCTGCAGCCCGCACCGGCCACCGCGGCAGCCGTCGCCGAGCTGCGCACGACCGTGCCGGGCCCGGGCCCGGACCGTTTCCTGGCGCCGGAACTCGCCGCGGCCGAGGACCTGCTGCGCGACGGGCGGCTCGCCGCCGCGGTGTCCGCCGTCACCGGCGACCTGCGGTTACGGCCGCAGCCGGCGTGTCCGCCCCGCCCGGCCAGATCGCGAACAGGGCGCTGGCCGCGAGCGCGGCGACCAGCGCCGCCGTGCACACCACGGCCGCGGCGCTGTAGCCGGCGTCGCTCGGGAACACCCGGCCACGCGGGAGGTAACCCACGAGCACCGTGGCGCTGAGCGTGCTGCCCAGCGAGTACGCGACGGCGCGCTCGAATCGGCCGAGCTGTTCAGCGAGGAGGTACTGCTCTGCCTCCCGCCAGGGCACCGGCTGGCCGGGCGTGGCCGGCGCACACTGAGCGTCGTGTGGCGCCGCGACGCCTACCTGTCCGCGGCGGCACGCGGGTTCCGCGACGTCGCGGTCAGCCACTTCCGCCGGTGAGGACCCGCGCCGCCGTAACCAGGTCGGCGTTGCCGCTGGCGGGCGAGCCGTCCGGCAGCACGAGTGCGTCCTCGAGGCCGATGCGGGCCTGCAGCCCCTCGCGGATCGCGACGTCGAATACCGGCCACGCCGACGTGCCCTCGCCGTGCAGCAGCACCGGGATGCCGCCAGCATCGCGGCCGAGCGAGGCCACCAGGACCCGGGCTGCGGCGACGGCCTCATCCGGCGGCAGGTCCTCGGTGATCTCGAGCAGCACCCTGACACACTCTGCGCGCCGCGGCCAGGCCCGCCACGCCGCCACCGCGGCGGGCTGCCACAGGCCGGCCTCCACGCCCACGCCGATGCCGAGCAGCGTCTCGGCGAGTTCCGGCGACCCCGGCTCGTGCCAGTTCACGGACGCGAAGTCGGGCCGCACGGTCCAGCCGCGCACGAGTTCGATCCGTTCCGCGGGTCCCGGCGCGGCCGGGGCGGCGGTCGTGAGCCCCACCGGCACGCCGGGCACGGCGGCCCGCACAGCCTCGAGCACTGCCGCCACCGCGTCCGGCTCGAGCGTGTCGTGCCCGGCTGGGTCCTTGGGATGGATGTGCAGCGCGTCGGCGCCCGCGGCCACGGCCGCCGCGGCGTCGGCCGCGATCGCGGCTGGCGTCACCGGCAGCGCCGGATGCTCCGACGGCTCCCGCGGTCCGTTGAGGCACGCTTTCAGAAACCCGCCCACGGTCATCCGCCCCACCCTTCCCGCCCGCCCTGCCCGTCCTGCCACGCTGCGGCACGGCCGAACGCCTCGGCCATGGCCCGGCGCAGTAGCACGCCGGCCGCGTGCTTGCGGTAGTCCGCCGGGGCGTGCAGGTCACCGGGCGGATCCAGGATGTCAAGCGCGGCCTCCGCGGCCCGGACCAGGGTGGCCGGGTCCGCCCGGGTTCCGAGGAGGACCCGTTCCGGCCCATGGCACCGGAACGGGATATCGGCGACTCCGGTCAAGCAGATACGGCAATCGGTGATCGCGCCGTCTGTGAGCGTCACCTGGGCGGCGGCCCCGGCGATCGCGAAGTCCCCGCGCCTGCGGCTGACCTCGCGGAACGCGGCCCCGGTGCGCGGCGGGGCGGCCGGAAAGCGAACCGAGAGGAGCAGCTCGTCGGGTTCCAGCGCGGTGGTCAGGAAGGTGCGGAAGAAGTCGCTGGCCGCGATCTCCCGGCGGCCGCGAACGCTCACGGCCTCGAACGTGGCGTCCAGCACGGCTGCGACCGCCGGCAACTCGGCCGCCGGATCGGCGTGCGCCAGGCTGCCGCCGACCGTGCCGCGGGCGCGGATCGGGGGATGCGCGATGTTCGGGAGCGCCGCGGCCAGCAGTGGGCAGCGCGCCGCGACCGCGGCCGAGGACTCCGCCGCGGACTGCCGGACCATGGCCCCGGCCACGAGCTCCCCGGGACCCGGGCGCAGCTCGCCGAGCCCGGCCACGCGCCCGATGTCGATGAGGTGATCCGGCCGGGCCAGCCGGAAGTTCAGCAGCGGCACCAGGCTCTGCCCTCCGGCGAGCACCTTGCAGTCGTCGCCGTGGGCGGCCAGCAGCGCCACCGCCGCGTCCACGGTGGCGGGCTGGTGCAGGCTGAAATCGACCGGCTTCACCCAGGTTCCGCATCCGCCCTCGGGAACGGGAGGGCCGCGTTGCCGCCGATGATCGCGGCCCGCTCGCCGTCACGCAGCGCGGTGCGCTCGACCACCTCCCGCGGTGCCGGGTCGCCGATCGGGAACGGGTAGTCGGAGCCGAGCAGCACCCGGTCCGGGCCGGCCTTGGCCACCAGGAACTCCAGCACCACCGGGTCGAACACCACGCTGTCGAAGTACAGCTCGGCGAACGACTCGAGCACGATCGTCATCCGGCTGCCGACCGGGCGTCGTCGATGTCGTCGCGGGTCGGCGCGGGGTTAGCCGCGAGCAGGGCGTGCACCGCGAGCACCATGCGTGCAGTAGCCGCACTGTAAGGCGTGGGCCTGGCAGAACGCTTCCTGAACTGGGCTGAGCCCGGCTCCGCGGCCGGCCGTTTCCGCGCCCGCCCCCGCGGCAGCCGCCGCTCCGGGGCCCGCCCCCGCGGCGGCACCCCATCCCTGGCCCACCCCTTCGATCGTGGTGACCTGATGCCCGTCGGCCTGCGCGGCGAGGATGATGCAGGACCGCACTGGCTCTCCGTCAAACAGGACGGTGCAGCAGCCGCAAACCCCGTGCTCGCAGCCGAGGTGGGTCCCGGTCAAGCCCAGGTCATCGCGGAGCAGGTCGGCGAGGCTGGTCCGGCCAGCCGTCTCGCACACGCGGAGTTGGCCATTGACGACGACCTCGATCCGGTGCCTGGTTCCCACTGACCGAAGGTACCTCTGCGGGCGTCCACGACCAATAGGGCATCTTGCTTCTTTCGGGCAAATCTACAGGTCATCTTGCCCAGATTTGAAGCTGGTTTAGCGGGCATAGCCAGCGGAGATATCGTGAAGATTATTGGATCTTTCCAGATCCTTTGAGGCATGAAACGTCTTAAGATATACGGATTGCGGTACCGGCCATGAGCCTGGGGCGAGTGGCTGGCCGGATGACCGCACGCTGAGAGATCAGCGACGCTGGTGGTAGCGGGCCGCCGCGTGCCGAGTCTCCAGGGGGGGTTGCGATGGTCACGGCCAGGCCGCAACCGAAGGAACCGCGGGAGAGCGACCCGCGTAGCCTCGAGCTCATCTGCATGTCCAACCTGCTGTCCACGAGCCAGGAGCGCGTGTACTTCAAGGACAGGCAGAGCCAGTTCCTGCTGGTCAGCGAGGGCTGGATCGCCGCGTATACCCCGGGCCGCACCGCAGACGAACTGGTCGGGAAGTCGGACTTCGACGTCTTCAGCGAGCAGCATGCCTCGGCCGCCTTCGAGGATGAGCAGGAAATCATCCGCACCGGTCAGCCGGTCGTCGGCAAGGTGGAGCTGGAAACCTATAGCCACAGCCCGGACGCGTGGGTTTCGTCGACAAAGATGGCACTTCGTGACGACTCCGGCGAAATCATCGGGACGTTCGGGATCTCGCGTGACGTCACGGCGCAGATCCGGGCCGAGCAGGCCCTGCTCGACCAGGCTCAGCAGCTGAGCGTGCAGAACGAGCGGCTGCGCGAGCTCGACGGGATGAAAGACGAATTCATCGGCCTGATCTCGCACGAGCTCCGGACGCCGCTGACGTCGATTATCGGGTACGTGAAGCTGCTGAGGGACGAGCGCACCAGCGAGGTCAACGCAGACCAGTACGCGGAGGTCATCCAGCGGAACTCGCAGCGCCTGCTGCGCCTGGTCGAGGATCTGCTGTTCTTGTCCCAGACGCATTCGGGAACCATGCACGTCGAGCTCCGCAGCGCGGATCTCGCAGAGATCGCCAAGGCCGCGGTCGAGGAGATGCGCCCGGAAGCCGAGCGGAAGCACATTGCCCTGGAGTTCTCGGCGGCCTGCACGCCCGGCGCGCCCGTCGACGCGACTCGCATCGCCCAGCTGCTCGGCAACCTGATCTCGAACGCCGTGAAGTTCACTCCGAACGGCGGGAAGGTCGAGGTCAGGGTTCGGACCGATGGAGAGAAGGCCGTGCTCGAGGTCGCGGACACCGGCGTGGGCATCCCGGCCGCCGACCGGGACCGGATCTTCGACCGGTTCTTCCGGTCGGCGATTGCGACCCAGCAGGTGATTCCCGGCACCGGTCTCGGCCTGACGATCGCGAAGAACATCGTCGCGGCGCACCACGGCACGATCACGGTCGACAGCGACGAGGGCCGCGGAAGCACGTTCCGGATCTTGCTCCCGCTCCGTCCGGTACCCAGCGCCGACGTCCAGGACCTCGCCGCCGGCCGGGCACACAGAGCGTGACCGGCGTCGGCTACGAGCTGGACCGGAGCCGGCGAGAGACCTCCCAGAATGCGACCAGCACGACGATGCCGGCCGCGCCGATGAGCAGCGTCTGCCAGAGATGGCTGCTCGGCAGTGCCAGCGCGTAGAAACGGCGCACCGCGGCTACCGGGAACAGCGCGATGAACCCGGCCACCATGGCGCCGACCAGCACGAGCCTGCGCCAGGTCAGCGGCATCGCCAGCAGCACCAGCACGCCCAGGCTGAGCATGAGAGCGACCAGCGTCGCCGCGGTGCGCTGCTGCACCAGCGGCAGGGCGTCGGCCCGGGCGAGGGCATACGCCGCGAACGTCGCCGCCGCGACCAGGCAGCCGGCCGGGATCGCGAAACGCAGCACCCGGCCGACGAAGCCGGGCGAATAGCGCCGGCGGTTGGGCACGAGCGCCAGGAAGAACGACGGGATGCCGATCGCCAGGCTGTCGATGATCGTGAGGTGCCGTGGCAGGAACGGGTAAGGCAGCAGCGCGACACCGACGGCGACCGCGAGCAGGGTGGCCCACACGGTCTTGGTGACGAACAGGTTGGCCACCCGCTCGATGTTGGCCGTCACCCGCCTGCCCTCGGCGACGACGCCGGGCAGCGCGGCGAACCGGCCATCGAGCAGCACCAGCTCCGCGACCGCCTTGGTCGCCGCCGCGCCGCTGCCCATCGCGATGCCCAGATCGGCCAGCTTGAGCGCGAGCACGTCGTTGACGCCGTCGCCGGTCATCGCCACCGTGTGCCCACGCGCTTGCAGCGCCGTGACCATGGCCTCCTTCTGATGCGGGGTGACCCGGCCGAAGACCGAGTGCTCCTCCAGCAGCCGGCCGAGCTCACCGGGGTCATCCGGCAGCTGCCGGGCGTCGACCGGGTCGCCGGCATCGGGCAGGCCGGCCGCCTTCGCGACCGCGCTGACCGTGAGCGGGCTGTCCCCGGAGATCACCTTCATCGCCACGCCCTGCGAGGCGAAGTACCTGATCGCGTCGCTGGCGTCCGGCCGCAGCCGCTCGGCCAGCAGGATGAATGCCACCGGCCGCAGGTCCGCCGGCAGCGACTCGCCGTCAAGCGGCCGCCCGGTGCGGGCGAGCGCGAGCACCCGCCGGCCGCCAGCGGCCAGGTCCGCGGCCTGAGCCAGCAGCGCCCGCTGGCCGGCTGGCAGCATCATCTCTGGCGCACCAAGCACCCAGGTTCCTTCCCCGGCGAAGCTCGCGGCGCTCCACTTGCGCGCCGCGGAGAACGGCACGGCGGCCTGTCGCGGCCACCCGTCCGGGGGTGGATATGCCTGCCCGATCGCGGCGAGCGTCGCGTTCCGGTTCTCGTCGTTTGCGAGCGCCCCGAGCGCGGCCTCGGCCGGGGCCTGGCCGTCGAGCGAGATCAGGCTGTCGAACGCGATCGTGCCGTCGGTGAGGGTGCCGGTCTTGTCCAGGCACACCACATCCACCCTGGCCAGCCCTTCGACCGCGGGAAGCTGCTGCACCAGGACCCGGCGCCGGGCGAGCGTGACCGCGGCGACGCCAAAGGCAACGCTGGTCAGCAGCACCAGGCCCTGCGGAACCATGCCGACCAGCGCGGCGACCGTTCCGGTCAGCGCCTGCTTCGTGCTCTGCCCGGAGTGCAGCTGGCTGATCATCGTCAGCACCGCCACCGGCACGATCGCCCAGGTGACGTACCGCAAGATGCGGTTGATGCCGTCGATGAGCTCGGAGCGCACCACCGTGAAACGCCGAGCCTCCGCGGCGAGCTTGCGCGCGTAGGCCTCGTCGCCCACCGCCATGGCCTGGTAGCCGCCCGACCCGGCCGCCACGAAGCTGCCGGACAGCAGGCGGTCGCCGGCCTGCTTGGCCACCGGCTCCTGCTCACCGGTCAGCAGCGACTCATCGGCCTGCAGGCTTTCGCTATCGCGCACCAAGCCGTCGGCCACGAGCTGGTCACCGGCCCGAAGGTCGATGAGGTCACCGACCACGAGGCTGGCGATGTCGATGTCCTGAGTCGCGCCGTCCCTGATCACGCGAACCCGCGGCGCGCTGAGCACCGCGAGCCGGTCCAGCGTCCGCTTGGCGCGCAGTTCCTGGGCGATGCCGATGACCGCGTTGCTGACCAGCACGATGCCGAACAGGGCGTCCTGCGGGTCGCCGAGGGCAAGGATCACGGCCAGCAGGACGCCAAGGATCAGGTTGAACCGGGTGAAGATGTTCGCGCGGAGGATCTCGGCCACCGAGCGGCTGGTCCGGTCCGGGCCCGAGCTGCCGAGCCCGCGCGAGCGCCGTTCGGCAACCTCGGCGCTGGACAGGCCCGCAGGCGGCGTCTGCGCCGCTGGCGCAGCCAGCACCGGCGGTCCCGAAGCGCCCCGATCTGCCATGTCTTGCGGCGTACCCGAGCCAGGACGTCCGGAAGCCTCTGCCCGCTAAGCTCACCGATCATGCGCCTGCTCGTGCTGGGCGGCACGGCCTTCGTGGGCCGGGCCATCTTTCCCCGGCGCGTTCCAGGCGGTCGGCCCGGCCGAGCCGGTCACGCTGGGCGGGCTCATCGAGACCTGCGCCCGGGCGGCGGGAAGCCAGGTCGAGATCGTGCAGGTGATGCCCGCCGGCCAGGCCCCGCCCATGTTCCCGCTGATCCGGACCGACTGGGCGTCACAGCAGCGCAGCGCCGCCAAGGCCCGGGCCGCGGGCATGCCAGCGACCCCGCTGGAGGTGACCGCGGCCGACACCCTCGCGTGGGACCGCGAGCGCGGCGAGCCGCCCCTGCCCAGGGGGTACACGCCCGAAGAAGAAGCGGCGCGTGTCCGCGAGCTGGTGAACCTCGACGTGGGAGCCGCCTCGCTGTGCAGCCAGTGGACGGTCCGCGACGTAACCGCGCACATGACCATGCAAGGGGCAAACTGGATCACTGCACAGGTCAAGGCCGGGAAGCTGGCGCCGGGGACACGGCTGCCCGCTGAGCGTGACCTTGCGGAGCAATGGTCCATCGCCTACATGACTGTGCAGCGGATGATGGCCGAGCTGCGGGAACGAGGCGTGGTTGTGTCTCAGCCCGGTAAAGGAACGTACGTGCTGTAGACGGCTCCTCCGCCAAGCCGCTCGACATCGGAGCGTCATGGAACTGTGCTTCGCTGCGCAGAAGCCGGACGTGGCGGAAGGCAGCGGGCCGGAAAAGCGTTAGCAACCTGGGGACTGTGCCGTCATCCTGATGTGCGTGTCCCGTGCGCTGCCGTGGAGACTTCTGTTTTGACAACCTCGCTTGCCGAGCTGCGATCCCGCCTGCCCGGTATCAAGATCTCTTATCCGCCCGCTCTGCCGATCAGCCAGCGGAAGGACGAGATCGCCGCGGCGATCCGGGACAACCAGGTGATCATCGTCGCCGGAGAGACCGGATCCGGGAAGACCACCCAGCTTCCCAAGATCTGCCTCGAGATCGGCCGCGGCGTCGCCGGCCAGATCGGCCACACCCAGCCTCGCCGGATCGCGGCCCGCACGGTGGCCGAGCGGATCGCCGAGGAGCTCGGCACCGAGGTTGGCACGGCGGTCGGCTACAAGGTGCGGTTCACCGACAAGTCCAGCGACAGCACGCTCATCAAGGTGATGACCGACGGGATCCTGCTGGCCGAGATGCAGCGAGACCGGCGGCTGCAGCGCTACGACACGCTGATCATCGACGAGGCGCACGAGCGCAGCCTGAACATCGACTTCATCCTCGGCTACCTGAAGCGGCTGCTGCCCACCCGGCCCGACCTCAAGGTGATCATCACCTCGGCCACGATCGACACGGAGCGGTTCAGCAAGCATTTTGCCGGAGGCGAATCAGACGAGTACAGCGCCGCAGGCGAATCAGGCAAGCAGAGCTGGAACGCGCCGGTGATCGAGGTGTCGGGGCGCACCTACCCGGTCGAGGTGCGGTACCGGCCGCTGGCCGACCCGGACCGGCCCCGGGACGAGCCCAAGGACCAGTCACAGGGCATCGTGGACGCGATCCGCGAACTCCGGGCTGAGGGCCCCGGCGACGTCCTGGTATTCCTCAGCGGCGAGCGGGAGATCAGGGATGCCGCCGAAGCGCTCTCCGACCAGCCGGGCCTGACCGACATCGAGGTGCTGCCGCTCTACGCGCGGCTGTCAGCGGCCGAGCAGCACCGGGTGTTCCAGCCGCATCGCCGGTCGCGCGTGGTGCTGGCCACCAACGTCGCCGAGACCTCGCTGACCGTGCCCGGCATCAGGTACGTGGTCGACCCGGGCACGGCACGGATCTCCCGTTACAGCCAGCGGACCAAGGTCCAGCGGCTGCCGATCGAGCGGATCTCCCGTGCCTCGGCGGACCAGCGCAAGGGCCGGTGCGGGCGGACATCCGACGGCATCTGCATCCGGCTGTACAGCGAGGAGGACTTCGAGTCGCGGCCGGAGTTCACAGAGCCGGAGATCCTGCGCACCAACCTGGCGTCGGTGATCCTGCAGGCGGCAGCGCTGAACCTCGGCGACATCGCCGACTTCCCGTTCGTCGACCCGCCGGACTCCCGCAACATCGCCGACGGCGTGCGGCTGCTCGAAGAGCTGGGCGCGGTGGCGCCGGGCCGCGCCGGCCGCCACGGGACCCAGCTCACCGGCGTAGGGCGCAAGCTGGCCCGGCTGCCGACCGACCCACGGCTCGGCCGGATGATCCTGGAGGCCAAGCACAATGGGTGCGTCCGCGAGGTGCTGATCATCACGGCCGCGCTGTCCATCCAGGATCCCCGGGAACGCCCAGCCGACGCCCGCGAGGCCGCCGACGCCATGCACAAGCGCTTCGCCGAGCCGGGTTCCGACTTCCTCGCCCTGCTCAACCTGTGGGCCTACGTGAGCGACCAGCAGCGTGAGCTGTCGGGCTCGGCGTTCCGCCGGATGTGCCGCCGTGAATACCTGCACTACCTGCGGATCCGCGAGTGGCAGGACGTGCAGGGACAGCTGCGCCAGGCCGCCAAGGAGGTGGGCATCACCGCTGGTCCCGACCGTGGCACCGAGCGAACCGGGCGCGGGCAGGACTCCTCCGACCGGGTGCACATGTCGCTGCTGGCCGGGCTGCTGTCGCACATCGGGATGAAGGACGAACGCGGCACCGGGGAGAAGCGGCGCGGGCCCGCCGAGTTCGCCGGGGCGCGTGGTGCCAGGTTCGCGATCTTCCCCGACTCCGTGCTGGCCAGGAAGCCGCCGCAGTGGGTGGTCGCGGCAGAGCTGATCGAGACGTCCCGGCTGTGGGCGCGGACCGCGGCACGCATCGAGCCCGAATGGGCCGAGCCGCTGGCCCCGCACCTGGTCAGGCGCAGCTACAGCGAGCCGCACTGGGATGCCAACCGGGGCGCGGCGATGGCGCTGGAGAAGGTGACCCTGTACGGCCTGCCGATCATCGCGGACCGGAAGGTGAACTACGCCAGAGTGGACCCGGCGGCCGCCCGCGAGATGTTCATCACCGGCGCGCTCGTGGAGGGCGACTGGCGAACCCACCACAAGTTCTTCGAGCGCAACCAGCGGCTCCTGGAAGAGGCGGCCGGCCTGGAGGACCGGGCCAGGCGGCGCGGCATCGTCGCCGACGACGCGGCGCTTTTCGACTTCTACGACCGGCGGATACCTAAGGACGTAACGTCCGCCCGGCACTTCGACGCCTGGTGGAAGAAGGAACGTGCGCAGACCCCAGACCTGCTGACGCTCACGCGAGCCGACCTGACCGGTCCGGCGGCCGATGAAGTGACGGCGGCCGACTACCCCGCCCGGTGGGGCGAGCTCCCGCTGTCGTACGCGTTCGAGCCCGGTACACCGGATGACGGCGTGACTGCGGACATCCCGCTGTCCCAGCTCGGCCGCGTGAACGGCGACGAACTGGGCTGGCAGGTTCCGGGCCGGCGCGAGGAGCTGGTGACCGAGCTGATCCGGTCGATGCCGAAGGACCTGCGGCGACTGTTCGTGCCCGCGCCGGACACGGCGAGGGCCGTGACCCCCCAGTTGGGCGAGCCGCACGGCGACCTGCTGGACGCGCTGGCCCGGGAGCTCACCCGGTTTGGCGGCGTCCCGGTGACCCGGAGCGCGTTCGATGAATCGCGGCTGCCGCCTCACCTGAGGATGACGTTCCGGGTGATGGACGGGGACCGGGAGCTGGCCAGGGGCAAGGACATCGACGCCCTGCGGGAACAGCTGCGGCCCCGGCTGCAGGCGAAGCTCACCGCGGCTGCGGGCGACCTCACCCGCACCGGCCTGAAGGACTGGACGATCGGCACGCTGCCCCGCGTGTTCACCCGCGACAGGGTCACGGCCTACCCGGCGCTCGCGGACACCGGCAACGCGGTGGACGTCCGCCTGTTCCCGACCGAGGCGGAAGCCAGCGCGGCGATGGCGGCCGGCACCCGCCGGCTGCTCCTGCTGCAGGTGCCCTCCGGCGTGCGCTCCATCGCCGACCGGCTGCCGACACAGCGGAAGCTGGCCATGAGCGTCAGCCCGTACCCGAGCATCGGCGCGCTGCTCGACGACTGCGTGGCGGCAGCGGCCGACCAGGTGATCGCGGATGCCGGCGGCCCGCCCTGGGACGCCGACGAGTTCGCGCGCCTGGTCGTCGGGGCCCGGTCGGCCCTGCCGCTGGCGACGGCGCGCGCTGTGGACGCGACCGGGCAGGTGCTCGAGGCCGCGCACGACGCCGAGCGCCGGCTGCGGGCCAACCCCAGCGCGCCGCTGGCCGCTGCGTTCGACGACGCGCGTGCCCAGTTCGCCGGGCTGATCCACCCCGGGTTTGTCAGCGAGACCGGGCTGCGGCGGCTGCCCGACCTGGCCCGCTACCTGCGGGCGATCAGCCGCAGGCTGGACACGGTCGCGGAGGATCCCGCCCGCGACGCCGGCCGGATGGCGGCCGTCCATCGGGTCACCGACGCGTTCCGGCAAACCGTCGGAGAGCTCCCGGCCTGGCGGCGGTCCGCCGCCGACGTCCAGGCGGTGCGCTGGATGATCGAGGAACTACGCGTCAGCCTGTTCGCGCAGGTGCTGGGCACATCCGGCCCGGTGTCGGAGAAGCGGATCCTCGCCGCGCTAGCCAACATCTCCGCGCCCGCTAGCGCCCGGTCCAGCAGCTGATCTCCATGCCATCCTCGACCGGGAACGCGACGGTGACGTACCCATTGGCCGGATCGCGGATGTAGGCCAGGTAGTCGGCCATGGCAGGGCCGTTGGTGTCATCCGCGGCCACCAGCGCGCCGGGCGCGAGCTTCGGCTCCAGCAGCCGGAGGACCGGGAGGCACAGGTCCTTCCACCCGTCCAGCAGCACCAGCCCGACCGGGGACGGCACGTCGGCGAGCGTCTCCAGCGCGTCGCCTTCCAGGATCGTCACCGCCGCCTCGACGCCAGCCTCCCGCAGGTTCGCCCCGGCGGCTTTGACCTTCTTGCTGCTGAGTTCCGTGGTCAGGACGTGGCCGATGCCATTGTCGGTCACCGCGGCGGCGAGATAAATGGTGGAGATCCCGAACGAGGTGCCGAACTCCACCACGGTCTGCGGCCGGCTGGCCCGGATGACCGCTTGCCCGCCGTGTACCCGCGGGTTAGCGTTTGCCCAGGTACGGAACGGCCCAAAGGGGGCGCGGCGGTGCGAACGTGGGGGCCTTCCGGCGCAGGTGCGGCGCTGCGCCGCGCCCAGGCCGTCTCCCGCCTGGCCCGGCGGACCGGTTGCGGTGTGGATGAAGCCACGGAATTGCTCGACGGGCAGCTGACCCGGCGGGCGTTTCTCGGCGTTGCCGGTGCCGGCGTCCTGGCCGCGACAGCGGCGTCCCGTCTGGAGGCATCCGCCAGCAATGACTCGGCCAAGCCGCGCGTTGTCATCGTCGGCTCGGGTATCGCCGGGCTTGGCTGTGCTTACCGGCTGTGGGCCAGGCACCGCATCAGGCCGGAGGTCTACGAGTACAACACCGTGCCGGGCGGCCGGATCAGCACACTGCGCGGGCACTTCGCAGACGGCCAGATCGTCGAGAAGCATGCCGAGTTCATCAACCCCGAGCACACCGCCACGCTGGCGCTGGCGAGAGGCTTTGGCCTGACGCTCGACAACGCTGACAAGTACCCGCCGGGGACGCATCCCGGCCGGGAAACGATGCGCTTTCACGGGAAACGGTGGCCGCAGTCCGCGCTCGATCGCGACTGGCACGAGTGGGGGTGGAAGCTCTTTCACCATGCGGCCTTTGTGACCGCACCCTGGCCGCAGGAATTCAACAACAACAACGCGGGTGGCCGCCGGTTTGACCACATGTCGGTGACGGAGTGGATAGACACCTACATCCCCGGGGGCGTGAAATCCGACTTCGGATCCGTGTGCGTCGCTGCAGTGCTTGACGAGTACGGCGGACCGGCGGACGAAATGTCAGCGCTCAATCTGGTCTATCTCCTGGGCCAGGACTCGAGCACCGCCAGTGGCGCCCAGCCCCGTCCCGAACCGGAACTGGGCGGCGCGGACGAGAAGTGGCACATTCACGGCGGCAATGACCAGCTGATCACGGGCCTGCTGGAACGCCTGCCACGCGGAGTTCTCCACCTCGGAGAACGGCTTGTGGCCATCCGCCCGCGCGCAGGCGGCGGCTACCGCTGCAGCTTCCAGCGCGCGGGCTCGACCCGCGACGTGACAGCCGATCATGTTGTGCTGGCTCTTCCCTTCACATTGCTCCGGTCGGTGGACTTGAGCCGGGTCCCCATCGGGCCGCGGCACGTAAAGGCCATCGACACCGAGCCGCTGGGCAGCAACTCGAAGTTCTTTTTGCAGTTCTCCTCGCGCGTGTGGAACGCGGAAGGCGTGACCGGGAACTGCTTCGATGACGGCGTCGTCCAGGGCGGGTGGGATGCAACGAACTACCAGCCAGGTAAGCCGGGCATCCTTGCAGCGCTCCCGGGCGGCGTGAATGGGCTGGAGTGGGGACGGCGTTACGGCCTGAACACGTATTCCGGCAGACCTCCCGCCAAAATGATCAAGGCTTACCTCGGCGGCTTTGACGTGCTGTTCCCGCACGTCTCCCGCGCATACAACGGCCGCTCATACTTCGTCTGGTCGCCCGGCGACCCGCACTTCCTCGGCGCCTACTCCTACCTCGCCATCGGCCAGTACACGGCGTTCAACGGCATCCAAAGCAGACGAGAGGGCAACCTGCACTTCGCGGGCGAGCAGACATCCCTGAACTACCAGGGCTACATCGAGGGAGCACTGCGCAGCGGATATCGCTGCGCCGCCGAAGTAACTAAAGGTTGACACTCAGGCTGTTCCCACGGCCAACAGCGGTGAGTTAAGTCCTAATATCCCCGCCGGTGGCAGCGGCCCAGGCCTCAGCCTGATCGAGAATGCCGAGGATCACGTCCGTTTTGGCCTCGGTGTAGGCGGGGCGATCATTGCCCCAGACCCTGGCCATCTCGCGTTTGGCCGCTGCGTAGGCCTTCCGCGCGTCCGCACTGGACCGCAGGTAGTCAGCGTTACGACCGGCCCCTCGCGTTCCGCATGTCCTGCCAAACCGCGAACGGATCGCCCCTGCCTGCCTGGCGGCGATCGTCTCGCTCCACCCGCTCCGGGCGGGAGCTGTCATCTGTCGCCACACTCGCCATTGTCCTCGCGGCATGTGCCGAAGGGTTCCAGGGCGGCCGTCATCCGCTCCGCGACAGCCGCGACGGCAGCGCGGAGCTCGGGCCCGCCTTCGACGTGGAACGGGATCGGGATGGCGGCCAGCCACTCCCCTGCATACATCGATGGATTGCTGGTGGTGCCGGTCAGCACGCATCGGTCACCGTCGCTGGTGGCCTCCAGAAGGCCCATCGGCGGCCGGGCATACCGGGCGACCTCGGCGCAGGGCGCATCGAAGATGACGTTGGTCTTGAACTCCCAGCCGGTGCCAAGGTGCTGCTCCAGCAGCTCTGCGTAGTCCAGGTCCCCGGGCGCGCGGAACTGCTCGCCAAGCGGGGCGACCGACTGGATACGGTCGATGCGGTAGGCGCGGACCGCGTCGGCGCGGTGCGAGTGGCACAGCAGGTACCAGAGGCCATGCCGGACCACCACGGCCCACGGGTCGACGCTCTCTGCCCACCGCCTGCCTGACTGGCTGCGGTAGCCGATGCGCATCCGGCGCTGGGTCGCAATGGCGTCAACGAGAGCGGCCGTCGTCTCGGTGCCCGGGCGCACGGCCCGTCGGTCGGGCGCGGCGGACGCGTGCTGTCGCATGGTTGCCGCAGGCCGGCCGACGTTCTCGGGGAGGACCCGGATGATTTTGCCCAGAGCGGCGCCGACCGGATCGTCGGCGTCGGCGGCGGCGTGGCTGCCGTCGAGCACGGCCATGACCAGGCCAAGCGCTTCGGTGGCGGTGAACACCAGCGGCGGCAGCCGGATGCCCCGGCCGAGCCGGTAGCCGCCGTAGGGCCCGCGGACCGATTCGACAGGGATATCGGCCTCACGCAGGATTGCGATGTAGCGGCGGGCGGCTCGTTCGGTCACGTCGAGCTGCGCCGCGAGCTGGGCGCCGGTGATGCTGCGCTGGGCCTGCAACAGCTCGAGGGCACGAAGCGCCCGCGCGGTGGGGCTCGGGTCCGCTTTCACAACAGCAGGCTATTCAGGAAGCCGGCCGTCCGGAATCGCACCTATCGTCAGAAGCCGGCTCCGACCTGGGAGCGTTGCCGCAGCGAGAAAGGACACAGTCAATGACTGATCACCGGACCGGGACACGCGAAGCCGAAGTCGTTCTCTTCCACCATCTGCGAGGGCTCACCGATGGGGTACTCGCGTTCGCCGATGAGCTGCGCACAGGCGGGAACACCGTGCACACGCCAGATCTGTTCGACGGCCAGCGGCCGGCGAGTATCGACGACGGCGTCGCGCTGACCCAGGCCATCGGGGACGAGGCGCTTCGCGAGCGCGCCGACCGGGCTGTGGCCGGCCTGCCAGCGAATCTGGTGTACGCGGGCTTCTCCTTCGGAGTCATAGTTGCTCAGCGGCTCGCCCAGACGCGGCCCGGCGCGCGCGGCGCACTGCTGTACGAGGCCTGCATCCCGGTCACCGGTGAGTGGGCCTTCGGGCCATGGCCCGGCGAGGTCCCGGTACAGATACACGGCATGGAGAAGGACCCGTTCTTCGCGCTGGAAGGCGACATCGACGCCGCCCGCGAACTGGTGGCGACGGCCGGGCCCGAGCTAGCCGAACTGTTCGTCTACCCGGGCGACCGGCACCTGTTCACGGACAGCTCGCTGCCGTCATATGACCCGGAAGCCGCCGCGCTGGTGATGCAGCGCTCGCAAGAGTTCCTCAACCGGGTCGGCTGACATGACAGCCCGGCAAGCGAGTGAGGAAGCACGAGGCCAGCGGCTACGCGTCCCCCAGCACGTCGATCGCTAGGTCAAGGTGATCCAGGTCGTCCACGTCTAGGAACTGCAGGTAAACCCGGCTGACGCCGATCTCCTTGAACCGGTCGAGGGTGGCCCTGGCCTCCGAGGGAACCCCGGCCAGGCCGTGCTCCCTGATCTCCGCGGGATCGCGCCCGATCGCGGCCGCCCGCAGATTGAACTCTGTCTCGTCGCGGCCGATGCAGACCGTCACCCATACCGATCGGATCAGCGAGCCGGGGGCCCTCCCGATCGCCTCGCAGGCCGCGTCGACCCGGGCGTACTGCTCAGCCGTCGGGCCGAGTGTGGCGGCCGGCACGTTGAATTCGGCCGCGAACTTGGCGGCCAGCGCCGGGGTGCGCCGCGCGCCGTAGCCGCCGATGAGGATCGGCGGATGCGGCTCCTGGACCGGCCGGAACATCACCGGGCACTGCTCGAGCTGGTAGTGCTGGCCGTCGTAGTCGAAGTTGCTGCCCTCTGGCGTGGTCCACAGGCCGTGCAGGATCTCGAGCTGCTCGGTGAACCGGTCGAACCGCTCCTTCACGTCGGGGAATGGGATGCCAAGGGCCTGGTGCTCGCGCTCGTACCAGCCGCTGCCGATCCCGATTTCCAGCCGCCCGCCGCTCATGACGTCAACCTGCGCGGCCGCCACCGCGAGCGGCCCCGGGAGCCGGAATGTGGCCGAGCTCATCAGCGTGCCAAGGCGGATGGTGCTGGTCTGCACGGCCAGGGCGCCTAGTGTGACCCACGCGTCGGTAACGGCGGGCCGCGGCTCCCCGCCGATGTGCAGGTAATGGTCGGACCGGAAGAAACCGCTATAGCCGAGCTGCTCGGCCCGCTGCGCGACGGCCAGCAACTGGGCAAACGTCGCGCCCTGCTGCGGCTCGGTGAAGGCCCTCAGATCCATGACACGCACCCCTTTCGCCGCTGCCACGGGCCCGGCGGCCCCGGCAGGCCCCGCTCATTCGGGCAGGACCTGGCCGCCGTCGATGACCAGCGTCTGACCCGTAACATAGCGAGCCTCGCGAGAGGCCAGATAACGGACCGCCCATCCGACGTCCTCCGGCTCGCCGAGCACGCCGAGCGGGATGTGCTCCAGCATCCGCGCCTGGTGCTCTGGAGCCGTCTTCTCAGTGAACCCCTCGGTGCGGATGTTGCCGGGCATGACGGCGTTGATCGTGATGCCGTCGCGGATGACCTCGAGGGCGGCGGCTCGCATCAGGCCGAGCATCGCGGCCTTGGACGCCGCGTAGTGGCCAAATTCTGGCGCGGCGACCATCGGGCCGGTGATCGACGACGTCAGGACGATGCGGCCGTAGCCCTGCCCGGTCATTTGCGGCAGGCAGGCCTGAATCGCGAACAGCGCTCCCCTGGCGTTGACCGCCATGACCTGGTCCCACACTCCGGGGTCGAGATCCCGGAGCGGGACCGCCGGGTAGATGCCGGCGTTCGCGGCCAGGATGTCGATCCGGCCCCACCGCTGCACCGCAGCGGCCGCCATGCGCGCGACCGAATCCCGGTCGGTCACGTCGGTATGGACGGCAAGCGCGTGCTCACCGTCCCCGCTCAGGGCCGACGCGGCGGCCTTTGCCGCAGTGTCGTCCACGTCGGCGACGACGACGTTCGCGCCTTCGGCCCGCAGGACGCCTCCGATGCCGAACCCGATTCCCTGCGCGCCCCCGGTGACGATGGCGACCTGACCGTCCAGACCCTGCATGCCTGCTCCGTTCGCTCCGTTCCTCCGGCTGCCAGCCCGGCCGGGCGGCTGGTCGGGTCAGTGCAGTCCCGCAGCGAACGCAGCGACCGCCTCGTTGAAGGCCCGGCTCTCCTCCCAGAACGGGCAGTGGCTGGACGCCGGGAAGGTCTGCAGCCGGGCGCCTGGGACGCGCTCGGCGATGTACGCACCTGCCCGCGGGCTGGTGAGCTTGTCGTCCTCACCGAAGAGGACCAGCGTCGGGACGTCGATCTTCGGCAGGAACTCGCGGTAGTCGCGCAGCGTCTGGTCGAGCAGGATCGTGCTGCCGATCACCGGCGGGACCTGGAGGATCTCGGCGGTCATCCACTTCAGCGCCTCGGGGTCCGGGTCATGGAGCATGAGCTGGCTGAACTCGCCCACAACCTCGGCCTGTTCCTGCTGCAGCTGCACGTTCGTGTCGCGCAGGTCGTTCATCGTGAACACGCCGAACTCGTAGTCGTCCCAGGCGAAATCCGACGGCGGCTGGTCGACGACGACCAGCCCGGCGACGGCGTCCTTGCCGTACGCGCTGAGGTATTCATAGCCGACCATCGCGCCCATCGACCAGCCGACCAGCACCGGGCGCTCGACCGACAGCTCGGCCAGGATCGCGTGCAGGTCGGCCGCGTACTGCGGCACCGTGTGACCGTGCAGCACCTTCTCCGAGGCGCCGTGCCCGCGCAGGTCCGGGACGATCACCTGGAAGCTCTCGGACAGCTCGGGCACCTGACGCTGGAAGAACCGGCCGCTCATGGTCCAGCCGTGGAGGAGGACGATCGGCCGCCCGCTTCCGGCTGTCTCCACCGAGAACGTGACGTCGTTGACGCGCACCTGCTGTGTCATGGGCTATCCCTCTCGGGTCACCGCGCCGGCCAGGCGCGAGCTGATGTGCGGTGCCACGTCATTGGCAAAACGGGTCGCCCACTTGTGCCGGACGGCGACCGGGATGCCGGGCGTGGCGAAATGCAGGATGATGTGGTTGAAGCCGATGTCGAGATAGGCCTGGAGCTTGCGCCGGACCGTTTCGGGCGAGCCGACGAGCTGCCACTCGCACCAACCCGCGATGCCCTCAGGGCGGGTCCGCCGCTCCATCCCCGCGAAGATCCGCTGCCACGCCGCGTATCCCGGCGTGTTCACCCAGTCCGTGGCGTGCGGCGCGTAGTGATCGATCTGCGCCTGCATGAAGCGCGGCTTGTACCTGCAGGCCTCGCTGATCGCCTCCTCGTCGGTGTCCTCGACGATGCAGTCGATCATGATCGGGAACGCGACTCCCTCCGTACTATGGCCAGCCTCGACGGCCGCCGTCGCCCAGGCCCGCAGCGTGTCGGCCTGCTGCTGGATGTCCCCGATCGTGTTGCACAATGGCGCGAGCCCGAGCCTGGCCATGATGGCGGCGCTGTCCGGGCTGCCGATGGCGCCGTAGAAGTGCAGCTGCCCAGTCTGCGGCTCGGGCCGGATCCGGACCGGCTGGGTGACCGGCCTGAGCTTGCCGGGGTAGCTGAACGGCTCACCGGCCATTCCGAGCCGCAGGATCTCCCACGTCTCGGCGAACCGCTGCCTCGCCTCGCCCATGTCCAGGCCGAACGCGTCGAACTCCAGCTTCGCGGTGCCGCGCCCGAGGCCAAGATGCAGCGGCCGGTCGGTGAACTCGGTCAGCATCGCGATCTGGCCGGCCAGCCGCAGCGGGTGGTGCCATGGGGTGACGATCACACATGCCCCGTAGCTCAGCTCCGGGTACCGCCCGGCCAGGTGGGCGATGAGCAGTGCCGGATCCGGCGTCGGGAAGTAGTCGCTGAAATGGTGCTCGAGTACCCAGGCCGTGTCGTAACCCAGCTGCGCGTAGAGCTCGCAGTCGGCCAGCATGCCGCGGTACAGGTCACGGTCGCTCGCATCGGGAGCGCCGGCTGCGGCTACCACGCACCCGAACTCGACATCCCCGCCTGCAGCCATACCGCCTCCCAACAGGCCTTTGGTCTAAGTGTCATACCTTTGCCTTCGGGGGTCAAGGCTGGCAGGAGAAGGGGCTGGGCGCGAGGCGGTCAGGCCATCTCGGCGTAGCGGCGGACCTCCCACTCCGACACCTGCTGCCGGTACTTGTCCGCCTCGAACCGCTTCATCAGGACGTAGTGCTGGACGAAGTCCTTACCGAGCATGTCGCGCGCAACCTCGCTGCGCTCCAGCAGGTCGAGCGCCTCCTCGAGCGACTCGGGAACGACCTCGAGCTGATCGGTGGCGTAGGCGTCGCCCTCGTAGACGCCCGGCGGCCGGATCTTCTGCTCGATCCCGTGCAAGCCCGCGGCCAGGCAGGCGGCGATCACGATGTACGGGTTCGTGTCGGCTCCGGGCAGCCGGTGCTCGAGCCGCGCGGCCTCCTGGTGCTCCGTGATCGCCCGGATCCCGGTCGACCGGTTGTCATAGCTCCAGCTGACGCTCGTGCCCGCCCATGAGTACGGGGCAAACCGCTTGTAGGAGTTCGGCGTCGGGGCGAACAGCGCGGTGAACTCCCGCATGGTGGACAGCAGCCCGCCCGCGTAGTGCTGTCCCAGCTCGGACAGCTCGTCGCCGCCGTCGCGGGCGAAGAACGCGTTCGCTCCGGTGCCGGCTTCCCAGAGTGACTGATGGATGTGGCAGGACGACCCGGCCCAGTCCCGGCGGGGCTTGGCCATGAACGAGGCCATCATCCCGCGCCCGGCCACGATTTCCTTGATCCCATTCTTGTAGACGAAGCCGTCGTCGGCCGCCTTGAGGGCGTCGCCGTAGCGAATGTTCAGCTCGAACTGCCCGGGACCGGTCTCCGGGTTGCAGGCCTCGATCTGGATGCCCGCCTCGGCGAGCTGGTGCCGGATGGTGGCGATCAGGTCCTCGTCGAGGCTGCCGCCGTAGACGCCGTAGGTGTAGGGCCTGGTCCGGATCGGCTCCAGCCGCCAGCCGGAATCCCTCAGCGCGGCGAGGTCGCCACGGAAGACGTAGAACTCGTACTCGATCCCGATCTTCGGCTCGAAGCCGTGCGAACGGGCCCGGTCGATCATGCGCCGGAGCAGGATCCTCGGGTCGAGCGGCACCGGCTCTCCCCCGGGGAGGTGATAGTCGCCGAGCACGCCTACCGTGCCCGGATGCCACGGCAGCCGACGCGTCGTGCCCAGGTCCGGCTTGACGAAGATGTCCGGGAAGCCATGCTCCTTGCGGGGGAAGTACAGCGGGTACGCCGCCCCGTCCGGCGGCTCGACCAGTTCCTGCCCCTCGTCGGTGTCCTCGGAGTGGGTGAGCACGAGGACCACATCGCTGAACGGGATGCCGTGGTCGATCTTGGCCAGGAAGTCGGCCACGCCAAGCCGCTTGCCGCGCCAGATTCCGTGCGTGTCGGCAGCGCCCGCGACCACGGTATGGATGCCCTCCGCCTCGCACCACCGGGCGAAGTCGTCGCGGCTGGACGGGATCCCGGACGTGCTCACGATCGCCCCCTTGTGTCTGGTCTGCTTTGAGTTGACCTCTTAGTCCGGCTCGGAGTTGAGGATAGACCGGATGCTGACCGGCCGGAAGCCACTCGCTCTCCGGCCTTCCCCCGGTTGTTCCTGGTTGTTAGCCCGCTGGAGTGATCGACCGGACATCGTGGGCAGGTGTTCTGGTCTGGGCGATGCGGTCTATCCGTGACCTCTTGACACTAAACGGTTCACACAGAATGCTATTTGGTTGAACCCGAAGTAGGCCGTACGGAGGTGGCTGTGGCTGAAGAGCTCATCACCTTCGCGTCCAAGGGCGAGATGCTCGCCAAGTCGAAGCAGTTCTGGAACCCGGACAAGACCCGGTTCTGGATCGAGTCGGGCGTCCCGCTGGTCATCGACCGGCGCGAGGACTACTTCATCTACGACGTTGAGGGCAAGCGGCTCATCGACGTGCACCTCAACGGCGGCACCTACAACCTGGGGCACCGCAATCCCGAGGTGGCGGCGGCGGTGACCGCGGCCATGCAGCACTTCGACATCGGCAACCATCACTTCCCGTCGCTGGCCCGCACCGCCCTGGCGGAGGCGCTGGTCTCCACCGCCCCGGCCGGCCTGACCAAGGTGGTGTACGGCAGCGGCGGCGCCGAGGCGATCGACATCGCCCTGAAGACCGCCAGGCACACGACCAAGCGGCGCAAGATCGTCTCGATCGCCAAGGCCTACCACGGGCATACCGGCCTGGCCGTCGCCACCGGCGACGAGCGGTTCGCGGCGCTGTTCCTCGCGGACCAGCCAGAGGAGTTCGCGCACGTCCCGTTCAATGATCTCGGCGCGATGGAGGAAGCGCTGCGCGGCAACGACGTCGCGGCGGTGATCATGGAGACGATCCCGGCGACCTACGGCTTCCCGTTGCCGGCCCCCGGCTACCTGGCCGCGATCAAGCGGCTGTGCGAGCGTCACGGCGCGCTGTACATCGCCGACGAGGTGCAGACCGGCCTGATGCGGACCGGGGAGCTGTGGGCGATCACCAAGCACGGGGTCGCGCCGGACATGCTGGTCACCGGCAAGGGCATCTCCGGTGGCATGTACCCGATCAGTGCCGTGCTGGTGAGCGAGCAGGCGGCCGGCTGGCTGACCGAGGACGGCTTCGGCCACATGTCCACCTTCGGCGGTGCCGAACTCGGCTGCGTGGCCGCGCTGAAGACCCTGGAGATCACCTGCCGCCCGGAGATCCGGTCGATGGTGCACTACATCGCGGACCTGATCGGCCAGGGGCTGCGAAGGATCCAGGGCTTGCATGAGGACTGGTTCACCGGCATCCGCCAGGACGGGCTCGTGATGGGACTCGAGTTCGACCACCCGCAGGGCGCCAAGTTCGTCATGAAGCGGCTCTACGAGAACGGGGTGTGGGCGATCTTCTCCACGCTCGATCCGCGCGTCCTTCAGTTCAAGCCAGGGGTACTGATGACGCCCTCGCTGTCCGAGGAACTGCTGGACCGCGTCGAGGTGGCCATCGGCAAGGCGGCAGCCGACGCCCGCTCGGGCAGGAACGCCAGATGAGCGAGATCACGATCGACCTGATCACCGACCCCGCCGGGGTGCCCAGGGCGCGGGCGATGCTGCAGCGCGCCGAGTGGGCCGCACGGGCGTTCGCGCGCTACGACAAGGCGGCCGTGGACCGGGTGGTGCACGCGGCGGCGCAGGCGGGCGCGGCCAAGGCGCGGGAGTACGCCGAGTGGGCGGTGCGCGAGACCGGGTTCGGCGTGGCCGACCACAAGGTGCTCAAGAACGTCGCGTGCAGCACCGGGCTGGTCGAGACGTACGCCGGGCATGACTACGTGACCCCCCGGTTCGACCCGGCCGCGAAGATGGTCGAGTTGCCGAGGCCGGCCGGGGTGGTGCTCGCGCTGACCCCGTCGACCAACCCGGTCGCGACGGTGTTCTTCAAGGCGCTGCTGGCGCTGATGACCCGGTCCGTCGTCATCATCAGCCCGCACCCGCTAGCCCGCGAGTGCTGCGCCGACGCCGCCAGGACGCTCGCCGATGCCGCGGTCGCGGCCGGCGCTCCGGACGGGGTCATCCAGGTGGTCGACGAGCCGTCGGTGCCGCTGATCAACGCGCTGATGACCGACGAGCGCACGCAGGTGATCGTCGCCACCGGCGGCGTTCCCGTGGTACGCGCGGCGTATACGTCGGGCACCCCGGCGATCGGCGTGGGCCCGGGCAACGTGCCGGTGCTCGTGGACGCCAGCGCGGACCTGGCGAAGGCGGCCAGCCGGATCACCGGCAGCAAGAGCTTCGACAACTCGATTCTGTGCACCAACGAGTCGGTGCTGATCGTGGAGGAGCCGGCGGCCGCGACGCTGCTTCGCCACCTCAAGCGCGAGGGCGCGTTCCTGCTGGACGCGGAGCAGACCGGCAAGGTCCGGGACGCGCTGTTCCCCGGTGGCCGCTTCGACATCCGCTTCGTCGGCAAAGATGCCTCCTGGATCGCGGGCGAGGCGGGCATCAGGGTCCCGGGCACCACCCGGGTGCTGCTCGCTCCCTTCGACCTGGTGGTCCCCGAGGAGCCGCTCGCGCACGAGAAACTGTGCCCGGTGCTCGGCCTGGTCAGGGTGCCGACCGCGCGGCGGGGCATCGATGCCGCGCGGGCCGTGCTGCGGATCGGCGGCAAGGGCCACTCGGCGTCGATCCACAGCAGCGATCCGCGCACCATCATGGATTTCGGCGCGGCCGTCGACGTGCTGCGGGTCACGGTGAACGCCGGCAATAGCCTGGGCAGCGCCGGGATCCAGACCAACCTCCCGCCGTCGATGACGGTCGGCACCGGATTCTTCGGCGGCTCGTCGGTGGCGGAGAACCTGCAGCCCAAGCACTTCGTGCAGTGGACCAGGCTGGCCTACAACAGCGACCCGGCGGAGCCGTTCGGCAACTTCTCCGGCCTCATCCCGTGGGAGTCGCCGGCCGGGCCGGTGCCGCCGTACCCGTACGCGTCGAACATGGCCGAGGCCGATCGCCCGGCCGCCGCGTCGGGCGCGGTGCACGCACCGCTGGCGTTCGACGCGGCTGGGGCGGGCGGGGTGGGCGGGGCGGGCGGATCGGACCGCGGGCTGGCCAACGGCGACATGGCGGCACTGCGGGAGGAGATCAGGCGCCTGGTGGTCGAGGAACTGAGCCAGATCGTCGGGGGCTCCCGTGGCTGAGCTGCGGTCGTTCATCTTTCTCAACCGGCTGCAGCCGCAGACGATGTGCTATCTGGCCACGTGGATCCGGGGCAGCCTGCCGCGCAGCAACGTCGCGGCGCAGATCATCGAGATCGCTCCGGGGCTGGACATTGAGCCGCTCACCGACGTCGCGCTCAAGCACACGAACGTCCGCGCCGGCATCCTGGTCGTCGAGCGCCAGTTCGGCTACCTGGAGATCCACGGCGGCACCGACGAGGTGCGGGCGGCCAGCTCCGCCGTGCTGGAGTCTCTCGGGACGAGCGCACGCGACGCGACCCGCCCGCAAGTGCTCGCGTCGAAGATCATCACCATGCTGGATCCGCAGCACGCCTTCCTGATCAACCGGAACAAGATCGGCTCGATGGCGCTGGCCGGGGAGTCGCTGTTCGTGCTCGAGATGCAGCCGGCCTCGTACGCGATCCTGGCCGCGAACGAGGCCGAGAAGGCCGCCAGGATCAAGGTCGTCGACTACCGGATGATCGGGGCGACGGGCCGGGTGTACCTATCCGGTTCCGAGGCGGACGTGCGCCAGGCCGCCGAGGCAGCCGAAGACGCCCTGCGGAGCCCGTCATGAGCCTCAGCGGATCCGACTCCGAAGCGGTCCGCGCGGTCATCCGCGAGGTGCTGGCCGAGCTACTGCCGACCACGGCGCCGACGGGGCCGACGGGACCGGCCCAACCCGCCGCTGCGCAGCCCGCCCAGGGACGCCCCACCGCGACCCAACTCGCCGCTGCGCAGTCGGCCCCGGCGCAGCCCGTTCCGGCTGTGCATCGAGTCCCGGTGCATGCAGGGCCAGCACAGCCGGGCCTCGCGTATCCGGTCAGCGAGGACGCGCAGACGGTGGAGACCGTCAGCCTGCGCACGGACGCCGACCTCGGCGCGTTCGTCCGGCGCCTGCTGCACCTGTTCGAGAACCCCAAGCACCGGGACGAGCTGCGGTCGGGCAGGCTCCGGTTCCGGCTGGCACCCGCGGCCCTGCCGGGATCCGCGCAGCCGGCCCACCGCGTGGAAAAGGGCGCGGTGACCGAGGCCATGGTCGCGGACGCGGCGAAGGCCGGCGCCCGGCTGGTGCTCGGCCGGCGTGCCGTGCTGACTCCGCTGGCCCGGGACCGTGCCCGGGCCGCCGGAGTCGAGATCGAGAGGGAGCGCTGATGCTTACCGCGACGGTGGTGGGAAACGTGTGGTCCACCCGCCGGCTGCCGGAGATCCCGAACGGTGCCTTCCTCGAGGTCGAGGCGGAGGGGTCCGGGCAGCGGCTGGTGGCGTTCGACGTCCTCGGCAGCGGGGTCGGCGAACGGGTGCTGGTCGCGCAGGGTTCGGTGGCGGCGGCCTGGTTTCCCGGCCGCCCGCCGCCGGTCGACGCCCTGATCATCGGCTCGATCGACGAGCCGTCCGGCGACAAACCCCAGGCAAGCCCGAAGAAGAGAGGCAGCTAAATGGCTGACAACGCGATCGGCATGATCGAGACGAAGGGCTACGTCGCCGCGCTCGCCGCGGCCGACGCGATGGTGAAGGCGGCGAACGTGACGATCGTCGGCCGCGACCAGGTGGGCGACGGCCTGGTGGCCGTCACGATCATCGGGGACGTGGGGGCGGTGAAGGCCGCCACCGAGGCGGGCGCGGAGACCGCGACCAGCGTGGGTGAGCTCGTGTCCGTCCACGTCATCCCGCGGCCGCACACCGAACTCGGCAAGCACTTCACGATCCGCAGCGAGTAAGCGTGGCCCGATCAGCGCCCGGAGGGTCCGGGGAACCCGGCGGGTCCGGGGAACCCGGCGGGTCCGGGGAACCCGGCGGGCGTGCAGCCCCGGAGCTGCGCGTCTACCTGCTCGTCCGGGATCTGCAACGGCAGTTCGCCGCCTACCTGGGCACGCCCACCCGGGCCAGGGGCTATCCGCCGTTCGAGGGTGAGCACTCGCTGATCGTCGAGGTGGCTCCGGCGCTCGCGATCGAGCGGGTCACCGACCTGGCCCTGCGCGCCGTTCCGACCGTGGAGCCCGGCATCCTGTACGTGGAGCGCCAGTTCGGCGTGCTCGAGGTGCACGGGCCCGACCTCGCCGACGTCGAGCGGGCGGGTCAGGCGATCCTGGCCGGGCTGCGCGCCGACGCCTCGGATCAGCTCCGGCCGGAGATCCTGTTCTCCGACGTCATCGAGGACGTCACGGACCGGCAGGCGGTGATCATCAATCGCAACCGCGGCGGGTCGATGGTGATCCCTGGCGACACCCTGCTCGTGTGCGAGGTGACGCCAGCGCTGTTCTCCGCCGTCGCCGCGAACGAGGCCGAGCGTGTTGCGCCCGGGATCACGCTGGTGGACGTGTCCATGATCGGGATCGCTGGGCGCATCTACATGAGCGGCGCCACATCCGACGTGCTGCGGGCCCAGCAGGAGATCGCTACCGTGCTAGCAGCGGTCAAAGGCCGCAAGCAGGCATGATAGGCGATCAGGGCGCAGCAAGGGCGGCAGGGCGGGACAACTGCGGGCAGGGCAAGAGCTGGCGGCGCAAGGGCGGGGAGGGTGGGACTAGTGACTGAGCTTCACGACCTGTCGGGCGGCGGGGACGTGCTGGACCGGGTTACCCGCCTGGCGCGGCGGGCGCTCCGCGCCTACGGTTGCCATCCCGCGGCCGAGGTCCGGCTGCTCAACGTCTCGGAGAACGCCACCTACCTGGTCGACGATCCCGACGACGGCCGTTCCGTGCTGCGGGTGCACCGGCTCGGCTATCACAGCGATGCGGAGATCGCGTCGGAGCTGACCTGGATGGATGCGCTGCGGGCCGAGGCCGGGGTGCGCACGCCACGGGTCATGCCCGCCGCCGACGGCCGCCGGGTGGTGACGGTGACGGACGAGGCGGCTGGGGCGGGCGGGGTGGGCGGTGAACAGCGCAGCGTCGTGCGGTTTGAGTTCCTGCCCGGGACCGAGCCGGTAGACGACTCGATCGAGCACTTCGCCGAGCTTGGTGAGATCACCGCACGGATGCACCGGCACGCCCGGCAGTGGGCGCGCCCAGCCGATTTCACGAGGTTCGTCTGGGGATACGACGAGGCGTTCGGCTCCGTGGCGCGCTGGGGGCGGTGGCAGGACGGGATCGGGGTGGGCACCGAGGAACGCGAGGTGCTGGGCCGGCTCGACGCCGCCCTGCAGGCCCGGCTGGCCGCGTTTGGCACCGGACCGGACCGCTACGGGCTGATCCACGCCGACACCCGGCTGGCCAACCTGCTCGTGGACGACGGCGGACGGGTGAGCGTGATCGACTTCGACGACAGCGGGTTCGGCTGGTACCTGTACGACGTCGGAACGTCGGTGAGCTTCTTCGAGCACGAACCTCAGGTCCCCGGGCTGATCGACGCGTGGCTGACGGGCTACCGCCGGGAGGCGGAGCTCCCCGCGGCGGACGAGGCGGAGATCTGGACCTTCATCCTGTTCCGGCGCCTGCTGCTAGTCGCGTGGATCGGCTCGCACCGGGCGGTGGACATCGCGCAGCAACTCGGAGCCGGCTACACCCGGGACAGCTGCGACCTGGCCGAGACGTACCTCAGCCGGGCCGGCTAGCGGCCGCCCGGCAGAGTGAAGGGATAGGGAGCATGTTCACATCGATCGAGGGCCGGGCCGTGGTGGTCACCGGTGCGACCCGCGGCATCGGCAAGGGAATCGCCGCGGTGTTCGCCCGGAGCGGCGCCCAGGTCCTAATCACCGGGCGCGACGAGGAGGCCGCGAAGGCGAGCGTGGCCGAGCTGTCCGCTGGCGGCGCCGAGGTGTCCTATCTGCTCGCCGACGTGGCCCGGCGGGATGACTGCGACCGGATGGCGCAGACGGCGGCCGAACGGATGGGCGGCATCGACGTGCTGTGCGCCAACGCCGGGGTCTTCCCCGAAGCCAGGCTGGCCGACATGACCGAGGCCGACATCGACGACGTCATCGGCACCAACCTGAAGGGCAGCATCCTGTCGGTGCAGGCGTGCCTGCCCGCACTCGCGGCGTCCGGCCACGGCAGGGTCATCCTCACCTCGTCGATCACGGGGCCGATCACCGGGTTCCCCGGTTGGTGTCACTACGGGGCCAGCAAGGCCGGGCAGCTCGGCTTCATGCGCACCGCGGCGATCGAGCTCGCGGCCAGCCGCATCACGATCAACGCCGTGATGCCGGGCAACATCATCACCGAGGGCCTCGCCGATCTCGGCGATGACTACATGGCCCAGATGACCGCGTCGGTGCCGCTGCGACGGCTTGGCACGGTCGACGACATCGGGTACACAGCCCTGTTCCTCGCCAGCGACGAGGCCGGTTATATCACCGGGCAGACCATCGTCGTTGACGGCGGCCAGGTCCTGCCCGAGTCCCTCGCGGCCGTGGAGGGGTAGTGAGCGTCGTGCCGGAGGCGCGCCAATGAGTACCGTGCCGGAGGCGCGCCAATGAGTACCGTGCCGGAGGCGCGCCAATGAGTACCGTGCCGGAGGCGCGCCAATGAGCAGCGCCCGCGCCTCCGAAGACGTGCGCCGCGTCCTCGCCGACCAGATCGCAACCGGCGACCTGCGGCCCGGCCAGCGGCTCGGCGCCGAACGGACGCTCGCCACGGAACTCGGCGTTAGCAGGACGACGCTGCGCCAGGCCCTCGCCGTGCTCGAGGAAAGCGGCATGGTGCGCCGGGTGCCGGGCCGCGGCGGCGGCACATTCGTCAGCAAGGGGAAGATCGAGCGGGACCTGTCCCGGGTGGTCGGGGTTCCCGCGTGGCTGCGCAGCCAGGGGGTCGTGGCGGGCACCCGGGTGCTGAGCGCGCGGATGTCCGGGGCGAGCGAGTCGGCCGCTCAGGCGCTGCACCTGCGTCCGGGCGACCTGGTGATCGACCTGGTGCGGATCCGGCTCGCCGACGGCAGCCCGATCTCCGTCGAGCAGGCCATGCTGCCCGCCGACCGCTTTCCCGGCCTGCTGGAACTTCCGCTGGGCGGGTCCGTGTACGACCTGCTCGAGGAACACTTCGCCACCCTGCCCAAGGAAGCGGTGGAGCGCATCGAGGTGGTCGCCGCGTCGCCGGACGAGGCGATGGTCCTCGATGTCGCGCCGGGCGCGCCGCTGCTGTCGATCAGCCGCACCACCACCGACACCGCGGACGAGCCGATCGAGTTCTCCCACGACCTGTTCCGTGCCGACCGCACCAGGATCGTGGTGCGCACCCCGGGACAGGGCGGCGTTGCGCGCCCCGCGCGCGCCCGCGGCCGGCTGATCGAGCTGCGGTCCCAGACCGCGATCTGACGGGAGGTGCCGATGACAGCGCAGACTGGCCCGGGCGATGAGGCCCCGGTGAACACCGCTGGCCAACCGGTGGGCCGGGTGCGGTTCATGGACGCCCAGCGGGTGAACCTGGACGGCTTCGCCAAGGAGGAGCCCGCGCTCGGGCTGATCGCGCTGCGCTCGCCGCACGATCCGGAGCCGGGTCTGGTGATCTCCGGCGGCCGGGTTGTGGAGCTGGACGGCGTCGCGGAGGACAACTTCGACGCGATCGACGCCTACATCGCCAGGCACGGCCTTGACCTGGAAGCGGCCGGCGAGGCCATGGGGCTGTCCGACGTGGAGTTCGCGCGCCGCCTGGTCAGCCCGGACGTGCCGCGGGCCGAGATCGTGCGGCTGTCGGCCGGCGCCACCCCGGCCAAGCTCGCCCGGGTGCTCGCGCTGCTGCGGCCCGCCGAGCTGACGGCGGCCATGACCAAGATGCGGGCCCGCCGCACGCCGAGCAACCAGGCACACGTCACCAACCGCCTGGACGACCCGCTGCTGCTCGCGGCCGACTCCGCCACCGCCGCCGCGTTCGGGTTCCGCGAGATCGAAACGACGGTGCCGGTGCTGAACGACGCGCCGAGCAACGCGGTCGCCTGCCTGATCGGCGCGGCGGTCGGGGCGCAGGGCGTGCTGTTCCAGTGCTCTGTGGAGGAAGCGCTGGAGCTGGAACTAGGCATGCGCGGGCTGACCTCGTACGCGGAGACCGTCTCCCTCTACGGCACCGAGCAGGTGTTCGTGGACGGGGACGACACCCCGTGGTCGAAGGCGTTCCTGACCTCGGCGTACGCGTCGCGGGGGATGAAGATGCGGGTGTCGTCCGGCGCGGGTGCCGAAGTCCTCATGGCGGGCGCCGAGGGCAGGTCGATGCTCTACCTGGAGGCGCGCTGTGTCGCGCTGGCCCGCGCGGTGGGCGCCCAGGGAGTCCAGAACGGCGGCATCGACGGGGCCAGCGTGGCCGCTTCGGTGCCGCGCGGGCTGCGCGAGCTGATGGCCGAGAACCTCATGGTCATGATGCGCAACCTGGAGTCCTGCTCCGGCAATGACGCGCTGATGAGCGAGTCGGAGATGCGCCGCACGTCCCGGACGCTGCCGATCGTTCTGGCCGGTTCCGACTTCATGTTCAGCGGCTTCGGCAGCATCCAGCGGTACGACAACATGTTCGGGCCGAGCAACTTCAATGCCGAGGACATCGACGATTTCCTGGCCATGCAGCGAGACTGGGGGATCGACGGCGGGCTGCGGACCGTGCCGCCGGAACGAATCAAGGCCCTCCGCCAGAACGCGGCGCAGGCGTGCCAGTCCGTGTACCGTCACCTCGGTCTGGTCGACTTCACCGACAAGCACGTCGAGCGGGCCGTCGACGCCGCGGGCTCGAAGGATCTGGGCGAGACCGACACGCTGGCCGTGCTGAACGCCGCGCACGCGATCCGGGAAGGCGGGCTGACCGTCCTCGACGTGGTCGCCGCGCTGGACCAGACCGGGTACGAGGACGAGGCCGAACGGATCATGGCCATGACCCGTGCCCGGCTCGCCGGGGATTACCTGCAGACCTCCGCCATCTTCGACGAAGACCTGGGCGTGCTGTCCCTGATCACCGACCCCAACGACTATGCCGGCCCCGGCACCGGATACGAGCCACCGCCGCAGCGGCTGCGGGAAATAGATGCCATCCGCCAGGAACGCGGCGTCGACGACCTGCGAGCGCAGCAGGCCAGCTACGCGACGTCGCTGCTCGAGCCGGCCGGCCCGGCGCACCCGGGCCAGGACCCGCGCGACGTGGTGATCGGGGTGTCGCCCGCGGTCGGGCGGGACGTGTGGCGCTGCCTGTCCGGCATGACCGTGACGGAGGTGCTCGCCGAACTGCTCGCCGGGCTGGAGGAAGAAGGCTGCGTCGGCCGGCTGGTCCGGTTCAACGACACGGTTGACCTCGGCCGCATCGGGCTGGCCGCCGCCCGGCTGGCGGGATCGGGTATCGGCATCGGGCTGCAGGGCAAGGGAACCGCCCTGATCCACCGCCGCGACCTCGCCCCGCTTGCCAATCTGGAGCTGTACTCGGTAGCCCCGAGCGTCACCCCCGAGCTGTACCGCCTGCTCGGCGCGAACGCCGCGCGCCACGCCAGAGGCGGCACCCCGGACGCGGCCCGCAACCCGTACAGCGACGAGGCGATCGAGGCCAGGTACCACACCACCGTGATCGCCTTGATGGAGCTGGAACGCGCCTGGGTCAAACCCGGTGCGGAGCCAGAGGAACTGTCGCAGGAGGGGCTGCGATGACCGGCGAACCCGTCGTCCGCGCGCTGTCCGGGCTCCAGACCGGCGAGCTGACGCTCGAGGCGGTCCGCCGCGGCGAGCTCGGGGTCTCGGACCTGCGGATCCATCCCGAGACCCTGGAGCGGCAGGCGGACATCGCGGCCGCGCACGCGAACCCGCAGCTCGCGGACAACCTGCGCCGCGCCGCCGAGCTGACCCGCCTCCCGGACGAGGAGGTGCTGGCGATCTACGACGCGCTGCGACCCGGCCGGTCCACGCCCGAGCGGCTGGCCGAGCTCGCCGGGGATCTCAAGGAACGCGGGCTGCCGCGCTGTGCCGCGCTGCTCGCGGAGGCGGCGGAGGTATACGCCCGCCGAGGTCTCTCCGCATGACGGGATTATCGGGTGCCGATCATCGCGGGAGTGGATGTCGGCAACGCGACCACCGAGGTCGCCGTGCTGGCCGACGGCCGGCTGCTCGGTGTGGACCGGCTGCCGACGAGGGGACGTAAGGGGTCGGCCGAGTCGCTGCGCGGCGCCGCCGCGCTGGTCCGCAGGCTCGAGCGCCGTCACGGCTGGCGGGTGGACGAGGCCAGGATCGCGCCGCTGCGTGCGGTGGACACGACCACGCTGACCGTTCCCGCGATCACGCCGTCGACCGGACGGCTGCGGCTGCTCGCCGCCGGCGTTGCGACGCCCGGCGGCAGCGGGAGCTGCGTCGGGGCCCCACTCTGGCTCGACAGCGCGCCGCAGAATCCGCCGACGGCGCACCCGTTCGTCGCCATGGTCCCGCCGGGGCTCGGCTACGCCCGGGCCGCGGAGCTGCTGCGCGGCCTGGCCGGGGCCGGGGTTCCGATCGAGGCGGTGCTCGTGGCGAGCGACGAGGGAGTGCTGATCGCCAACCGCATCGACTCCCGCGTGCCCGTGATCGACCAGGTCAACGTGTCCGGGGTGGCGGCCTGCCCGCTCGTCGCGGCCGAGGTCAGGGCGCCGGGGCAGCCGCTGACGCTGCTCACCGATCCGGTCGCGCTCGCCGCCGCGTTCGCGCTCGGCGACGCCGAGTCCGCCGACGCGGTCACCCTGTGCCGCTCGCTGGTGGACTACTCGAACGCGGTGATCGGCCTCGCCGAATCGGCCGCCGATCCGGGCTCCCACCCACCCGCGGAGCCATGGGTGGAGGCACGCGGGGAGCGGATCCCGCTGCGCGAAGTCTGCTCTCTGCTGCCGGACTGGCCGGTCGGCGCGGTCACGCGCTACGGCACCGGTACCGAGCCGACCCTCCTCAGTAGTGTGGTGGGACCCCCGCTGTTGCTAGAGAAACAGCGTGGGCCCCACGACCCTATTGCGGCCGGGGTGGACGACCTGTTCGCGGTGGACCTGGCGGCCGTGGCGGACGTGGCGACGGCGCGGCGGGGCAGCCTCGGCCGGTCGATCGTGGCCGCTTCGCTGGACCGGATGGAGGCCGGAACCGACCACGCGGGCCAGCTCGCAGAGCTGCTCGGCTGCCCGGTGCGCATCGCTGGAACCGAGCCGGCCGCCGCACGCCGCGGAGCGCTCACCACCCCGGGAGCCAAGCCGGACGCGGTCGTGGTGGACCTCGGCGCGGGCACCATCGACGTCATCACCCCGGACCACGAGGTCGTGGCGGCGGGCGCGGGCGACCTCCTCACCGCGGCGATCGCCGAGACGCTCGGCGCGTCCCGTGCCGCGGCGGAGTGGGTCAAGCGGGGCCCGTGCCTGCGCGTGGACGGCGGCCAGCGGTTCGAGGCCGAGGACGGCACGCACGGTTTCCTTGACCGGCCCGCCTCGGCGTCGGCGGCGGGCACGCTCGCGGTGATGGGCCCGGCCGGGCTGCTGTCCTTCGACCGCGGCCGCAGCCCGGCGGAGTGGCGGGCCGTCCGGCTCCGGCTGAAGCAGGCCGTGATCGCGGGGAACCTGCGGCGCGCCCTGGCCGGACACGCAACGCGGCCGGAGCAGATCTTGATCGTCGGCGGCCCGGCCGCCGACGAGGAGCTGCTCGGGGTGCTGCTGCGTTCGCTCCCGGACGGCGTCGCGGCCGGCCGGGGCAACGTCGGCGCCACACTGTCTGGCGGTAACGCGGGTGGGACGCTGCCCGGCCCGTCTCCCGGCCACCGCTACGCCGCCGCGCTCGGACTCGCGATGTCCGGCGACAGCGGCTGAGCTTCGCAACGAACACCTACTCGCAATAAACCCCGAGAGGAAGGACGGACGTCAAATGGCAGTAGCGGACCCGGAGGCCTGGGTGCGGAACGTCGAGCGGCTGTATCAAGCCCATGACGCGGCCGGTGTGGCGGCGCTGTATCTGCCGGAGGCGCGGACCAAGTTCGGCAGCCGGGTGCTCACGCCGAAGGAAGTGCACGACCATCCGGCCGAGTGGTTCGGCAGCCTCGACGACTACGTGCTGACCCGCACCTTCCGCGCGGCTTACGGCGACATCATCGTCAGCGAGACCACCGCGAGCTACACGATCCGGGCCGAGGGCCGCAAGTGCCGGGAGTTCGGCGTCGACGTGTACTGGGTCAACGACGACGGGCTGATCTACCACAAGCACACGTGCGAGGTCGTGGAGGACTACCGCGACGACGCCCTCGACGACACCGATGAAGCCTGCCGCCTCCACGAGGGGACGCCGGCATGACCGCGGGACGGATCGCCGGCCGGGTGGCCGTGGTGACCGGCGCGGCGCGCGGCATCGGCCGCGCCTGCGCATTGCGGCTGGCCGAGGAAGGCGCCGACATCGCCGCGCTGGACATCGGGGCGGCGATGCCCACCGTGCCCTACGAGCCGAGCAGCACCCGCCAGCTGGAGGACACGGCGAGCGCGGTTCGGTCTTTCGGCCGCCGGTGCCTTCCGCTGGTGGCGGACGTCAGGGACGGTGACGCGATGCGCGCGGCGGTCGCGAGCACCGTCCGCGAGCTTGGCTCGGTCGACATACTGGTTGCCGCCGCCGGCATCGACTCCTGGGGCAGGGCCTGGGAGCTGACCGACGATCAGTGGGACGCGATGCTCGCCGTCAATCTCAAGGGCGTCTGGCAAATCGCCAAGGCGGTCAGCCCCCAGATGATCAGCCAGCGGAGCGGATCGATGGTCTTCATCGGCTCCGTGCTCAGCCACCGGGCCAACCGCCAGTTCGCGCACTACACCGCCGCGAAGCACGGCGTGCTCGGGCTGGTGCGCGCGTTCGCGCTCGAGCTGGCCGAGCACAGCGTGCGCGTCAACTCGGTCGACCCGACCGTGGTGCTCACCGACATGGTGACCAGCCAGCAGTACATGGACAATCTCATCGGCCATCCCGGGGCGACCGAGGAGGAGGTGCGCAACCACTACCTGCGGTGGAACGTGCTGCCGACGCCCTGGATCGAGCCGCACGACGTCGCCAACGCCGCGCTGTTCCTCGCCTCCGACGAGGCTCGCTTCATCACCGGCGTGGGCCTGCCGCTCGACGCCGGCGCCATGCTGAGATGACCTGGGTCAGGCGGCGGAGGCAGGGTCTTCCGCGGATTGCTGCTGGCCCGCAAGGCTGAGCGCCGGGGCGCCCGTTTCGCGACGGCCCAGCGGCATGGCTTCCAGGCTGAGCCCGGCCGGCTCGGGCAGCACCAGGGTGAGCGCGAAGCCGAGCGCGGCTACCCCGGCGGTGAGCAGCAGCGTGCCACGCAGCCCGAACCAGTCGTTCAGCAGCGGGAACAGGAAGACGCCGATGAACGCGCCGAGCTTGCCGATGCCGGCCGAGATGCCGTGCCCGGTGGCGCGCATCTCGACCGGGTACAGCTCGCTGGGCATGACGAACGTGGTCATGTTGGGGCCGAACTCGGTGAAGAAGTAGCTCACCCCGTACACCAGCAGGAACGGGACCACCATGGTCGTCATGCCCGGTATCGCCGCGATGATCAGGAAGCACAGGGCCATCATCGCGAACCCGAACAGCTGGAGCCGCCGGTGCCCGATCTTGTCCAGCCGGGCGATCGCGAGCACGTATCCCGGTACCGCCGCGACCACGAAGATGGCCAGCTGAAGGCCGATCTTGGTCATGGTGGAGGCGCTCGGCGAGATCAGGGACAGGATCTGCGGGGTGGAGATCGTGTTCCCGTAGTAGGCGTAGTCGAGCAGGAACCAGGTCCCGGCCGTGCCCGCCAGCAGAATCAGCCACCGGCGGTCGGTGAGGAACGCTCGCAGCCCGATCTGCGGCTTCGCCTTGCCCCGCACCTGGATCTGATAGCGCGGGGACTCGGGCATCCGGGTGCGCAGATAGATCACTCCCGCGGCCGGAAGGGCGCCGACGCCGAGCAGGATGCGCCACACGGTATCGTCGCCGAGCCCGCCGCCGAGCAGGGCCAGAGCGACCAGCGGGCCGACGATCAGCCCGAGCGCCTGAGTGCCGAACACCATCCCGACCAGCTTGCCGCGGTCCTTGCGGTTGGCGTACTCGCTCACCATCACGGCGCTGACCGGGTAGTCACCGCCGACGCCGAACCCGAGCACGAAGCGGAACGCGATCAGCACCCAGAACGACGGCGCGAATGCCGATCCCAGCGCCCCGACGATCGTGATGGCTGCGACCAGCCAGTACACGTGCTTGCGGCCGATCACGTCGGCGAACCGCCCGAACACGAACGCGCCGACGAACGCGGCGAACAGCATGGTGGAGTTGAGCAGGGCCAGATGCCCCGGGCTCAGGTTCCAGTCTTTGGTGATCAGTGCGGAGGCGACCCCGATGACGAACAGGTCGTAGGCGTCGGTGAAGAAGCCCATTCCGGATGCCAGCACCGCCCGCATGTGGACCCTGCTCAGCGACGCTTCGTCCAGTTGGGCGATCAGTTCCCTGGCCCGGATCTCGGTCACCCGCATCCCCCCGCCGCTGAGGCCGCCTGCCTGCTGGCAGGCCGCGTTCTGCTTTTGTGACGAAATTAACCGGGCCAGTCGACATACCGCCGACTTGATGATGAACGAGAAGTGAACACAAGATGATCGGGAGGCGACTTCTCCAGGTAGTCACCTTGCGTTTACCCGCGTCGGTAAGGGTTAGGGGGATGAACCACATGGCAGCTGACACCCGGAAGTGTGAGCAGTGCGGCACCTCGTTCGTGCCGCGGCGCGAGCACGACCGGTTCTGCTCGGCGCCTTGCCGGGCCGCGTGGAACCGCGAGCATGCGGGGGATCTGGTGGCCGCGGCGAGCGCGCTGGTGTGGTCGGTCACCGCGATGACCGACGCCACGCAGCGGCTGTCCCAGGTCGCGGCAGCCGACCAACCGCGCGGATTCACCGTTGTCGGCGAGGCGGTATGGAGGATCACCATCGTCGACGCCACGCTGGTTCGCCACCACCCGGCGGCCTACGACAGCGTGATGGCAAGCCAGGCTCCCGCCCAACGCGAACTGGTCGAGGGAACCCTGGCGGGTCTGCGTTTCGTCCGCAATCACATCGGCGGCGACGGAGATCTCGGCGAGATCATCGAGCCGAGCCAGGCCGGCCCACGCGGTGAGGACCCGATCACCGGCTGGGTCTGGAGGCAGGTGCCAGAACCGACGCTGGCACCGCTGCCGTCACACGGACGGGCCTGGGAGAGGGCAAGGCACCGCGGATATCAGGAACAGCTAGCGGGACACGCGATCGGCGAGACCTTAAGCCGGGCTGCGGCATTCCTCACGCTCGCCGCGGCGAACGCCCAGGCCATTACCGATGCCAGCGTCCAGGCCGGACACTGACCCCGCGGTCACCCATGCGCGTGAACGCCGAGGCGGCAGGCGCAGGAGGCGTTGACGGGGACGTCCGCCTGGGCGGCGGCGAGGTCGAGCTGCTGGCGGATGATCCGGGCCTGCTCGGTCTTGCCGAGCCGCGCCAGGCACTCGTGGTAGCCGTGCAGGCTCCAGACGTTGCCGGGATGCTGGTTGGCCCGCGGCAGCGTGTCGTCCAGGCCGAGATCCGCGCGGTAGACGGCCTCGGCCTCTTCGACCCGGTCTCGCTCGAGCAGCAGCGCCCCGTACGCGTGCCGGACCGGCTGCATCCATCCCCAGGGCTCGTCGTACGGCAGCCCGTCGTCGAGCTCGATCGCCCGGCGCAGGTGCGCGAACGCCGCGTCGATCTTGCCTGCACGGTAGTCCAGCTCCCCGTCCAGCATGGCCGACGCGACGGCCAGGATGTCCAGGCAGGTGTTGTTGAACACGGTCCGCGAATCCGGCACCCGGGCGACCGCGGCCGCGAACAGCCGCCGCTGGTCCTCCGCCTCGTCCAGTCGCCCGGTCGCGGCGAACGCGACGCCCTTGGCGTAGTGCGTCATCGCGGTCGTGGCCGAATAGAGAACCGCGTCGTCGGGCAGCGGCGTGTCGATGATCTCCTGCCAGCGCCCGAAGCGGATCAGCGCGTGCAGCTTCATCGGCACGAAGCCCTCGAGCCAGTCGGCCATCGGCGGGACCTCGACCCGCAGCAGTTCCTCGGGCAGGGCCGCCGCAAGCTGGCCGGCCGCCTCCAGCGCGGTCTCGGACTGGCCGAGGAACATCGCTCCGTAGATCTTGAAGTGGTAGTCGTGCGCCCGGTAGAGCGTGTAGAAGTTCATCGCGCCCTCCCGCGCAGCGAACCTCTCGTCGGCGGTGATCGCCACCGAGTTCGACCGGACCACGCTGCGGTAGTCCCCGCACAGCACGTCGATGTGGGTCGGCATGTGCTGCAGGTGGCCGCCGTCCGGGACCAGGTTCCGCAGCCAGTCGGCCGCCCGCAGCGCCCGTTCCGGCTGCGGCGACATCTCCATCAAGTGGATGTACATGTGCAGCACACCCGGGTGCGACCGGCCGCCGGGCTGGTCGACGGCCCGTTCCAGCACGTCCACGGCCTCAGCGGCGTGGGCGCCCTCAGCGGGGGTGCCGGAGGTCAGGTCCCACAGCTGCCATGGGGTCACGTTCATCAGCGCGTCGGCGAACAGGGCCGCTACGTCGAGATCATTGGGATGCAAAGCGTAGACGCCGCGCATCGCGTCCGCGTATGCCTCGTTCCACTCAGCCTCGGCAACCGGCGGGGCGTCCGAGGGGAAGCGCGCGGTCATGGCGTGCACCAGGCCGGCCTCGACCGCGCTCGCACCCTCGAGGCACTCGGTGGCCCGCTCGACCGCAGCGTGACCGCGCTCCAGCGAGGTGGACAGGTCAACCGGGTCGAACGCGTCCCAGGCCTTGTTGTAGTTGGGCCCAATCGCGTACGCAATGCCCCAGTGCGCCATCGCGCACCCGGGATCCTGCTCGATCGCGCGCTCGAAGCATTGCACCGCCTCCTCGTGGTTGAACGCGTACGCCCAGGTGAGCCCGCGGTCGAACCATTGCTGCGCGTCCGCAGACGTGGTCGTGACCGGCCGGCCGTGGTTGCCGAGGTCGAAGTACTCAGCCATTGGGCACCTCAGATGCGCTCGAAGTAGCGGATCCGCTCCCAGTCGGTGACGCATTCGTGCTGGAACGCCTCGAGTTCCTGCCGGCCCCAGTGGACGAGGTGCTCGTGCACGGCCGCCCCGAGCTGCTCGCTGGCCAGCGAACTGCCCTCGAACAGGTCGAGCCCGTCGCGCAGCGTGGTTGGCACCAGCGCCAGGTCGCCGTCGCTGTACGCGTCTCCGTCAAAGGGCTCGCCCGGGTCCAGCTGGCGGCTGATGCCGTCGAGCCCGGCAATCACGGTGGCCGCGGCGGACAGGTACGGGTTGACGTCGGCGCCCGGCATCCGGTTCTCGATGCGCAGTGACTCGCCCGCCCCTACCACCCGGTAGCCGCAGGTCCGGTTGTCGCGTCCCCAGGTCACGGCGGTAGGGGCGAACGACGCGCTCTGGAAGCGCTTGTAAGAGTTGACGTTGGGCGCGAACAGCCAGAACAGCTCCGGGGTGTGCTCGAGCAGCCCGCCGAGGAACGACCGCCCGACGCCGGAAAGGTCGTGCGGCGCCGAGGCGTCGGCCATCTCCGCGTTGTCCTCGGTGTCCCAGACGCTGACGTGGATGTGGCACGACGATCCGATGTCGGAGATCGTGGGCTTGGCCATGAACGTCGCGCTCCACTCGTTGGCCTGCGCCATCTCCTTGACGCCGTTCTTGTACAGCGCGTGCCGGTCGGCCATCTCGAGCGCCTCGGCGTACCGCAGGTTGATCTCCTGCTGCCCGAGCCCCCACTCCGATTTAGAGAACTCCACCTCGATGTCGGCGGCGTTCATGTGCCGCCGGATCGCCTCGATGAAGTGGTCGTCCCGGCTCGACTGCAGGATGTGGTAGTCGGACCGGTAGTAGCTCAGCGGCTCCAGATCGGTGTACTTGCTGGCCCACGCCTGCGCCGGGGTGGTCTTGTAAAGGTAGAACTCCAGCTCGGCGGCCGTCTTGAAGCGCAGGTTCTCGGCGGCGGCCCGGTCTAGCTGGCGGCGCAGGATCGACCGGGGCGCCACCTCGACCAGCTGGTCGCTGTCCTCCTCGTAGCCGTCGCAGATCACGATCGCGGTCTTGTCGAGCCACGGGGCCAGCCGGAACGTCGTGAGGTCCGGAACCATGCGGAAGTCGGAGAACCCGGTGCGCCAGTTGCTCAGCTCGTAGCCGGGCCGCGGGTCCATGTCCATGTCCACGACGAACAGGTAGAGCGAGGCGTGCAGGCCCTCGGACCGCAGCGCGGTCTTGAGGAAGCTGTCCGTGGTCACCCGCTTCCCCATCAGCCTGCCCCAGAGATCCGGCACCACGCAGAGCACGGTTTCGATCCCCTCGTCGTGCAGCCGCTTCTCTACGGCAGAGCGCTGCTCGTCATCGGTATCCATTGGCCTCCTGCCCCACCTTCAGGACGTCTCGAAGTATCGCCGGTGCTCCCACTCGGTCACCTGGTCGGCCTCCCACTCGCGCCAGAGCCGCAGCTCGACCTCGCGGGACAGCAGGTAGTGGTCGACGAATTCCCGACCGAGCAGAGCGGCGGCGACCGGCGAGCCGCGCAGCGCGTCGACCGCGTCGGCGAGCGTCGTCGGCAGCCGCGGGAACCGGCGCTCGGCGACCGCGTCGCCGGTCGCCGGGTCGGGTGCCTCCAGCTTCTCCGCGATGCCGTGCAGCCCGCCCGCGAGCATGGCGGCGATCGCCAGGTACGGGTTGACGTCGGCGCCGGCCCGGCGGTGCTCCAGCCTGGCGCCCTTCGGCGACCCGGCGATTGCCCGGATGGCCGCGGTCCGGTTGTCCACCCCCCACGACCCGGTCACCGGGGTCCAGGTTCCCGGCTGCAGCCGCCGGTACGCGTTGACCGACGGATTGAACAGCACGCTGACGTCCGCCATCGTGGCGAGCTGCCCGGCCAGGTATTGCCTGGCAAGGCTGGACAGCCCGCCGTCATCCGACCAGAACGCGTTATCCCCGTCCCGCCACAGGCTCTGGTGGAAGTGGCAGCCCGACGTCGGCGCGCCACTGCGCCACTTGGGCATGAACGTGGCGACGAGCCCCATCTCACCGCACAGTTCCTTCAGGTACGCCTTGGCCCGGGCCGCGTGGTCGGCGGCCTCACCGGCCGGCGCGTGCGAGATCGCGAACTCCAGCATCCCGTGGCCGAGCTCGGTGTGCACCGACTCGATCGGGATGCCGACCGCCTCCATGCGCTCGAAGAACGCCTGCGCGAGCGGCCGCAGTTCCCGAAGCCGCAGCAAGCTGTACGCGTTCATGGTCCGGCCGAGCGGAACCGCGTCATCCCCCTGGTGGACGACGCACAGCTCGAACTCCGCCGCGAACCGGGCCTCGAATCCGAGCTCGGCGCACCGGTCAGCCACGGTCCGCAGCACGGTTCGCGGGGCCACCGGATAGGGCGCGCCGTCGGGACCGTACAGGTCGCACAGCACGGCCACGGTCCCGTCGCACCACGGCAGCGGCCGGGCGGTCGCCATGTCGGGACGCATCACGAGGTCGGGGAAGCCGTTATCCGACGACGACGCTGGGCTCTCGTACACGTCGTCGGCCTGGGTGAGCCCGAACATGATCGTGCACATGGCGGCCCCGGCCGGTGACAGCGCCTTCTGCGCCGAGACGAGCTTGGCCCGCAGCCCGCCGTCCAGGTCCGGGACCTCGAGCTGGACGATCCGCGCGCCGTCGATCGCGTTCTCGCTCATGCGAGCGCCAGGGTCCATCCGCCGTCGACGACGATGTCGGCGCCGGTGATGAACGACGCGTCGTCCGACAGCAGGAACTGGCACGCCGACGAGACGTCCTCGGGCGTGCCCAGCCGCCGCAGCGGCGTCCGGTTGGCCATCCGCACCGCCCGCGCGGGTTCCTCGTCGTACAGCGGCTGGATCATCGGGGTGAGGATCGCGCCCGGGCAGACCGTGTTCGACCGGATCCCCTCCGGCCCGTACTCGAACGCGATCGCCCGGGAGAGCGACATCAGGCCCGCCTTCGAGACCTGATAGGCGTCCGAGATGCCGTCCGAGGTGCGCAGCCCGGCCACGCTCGCCACGTGCACGAACGCTCCCGCGCCGGTGCGCTGCATCAGCGGGATCGCGTGCCGGCAGACCTGCATCGCCGCGGTGAGGTTGATGTCCAGCACCCGCTGCCAGATGGCGGGGTCGGTCTCGCCCACCGGGCCGTCCACGTCAAACCAGCAGACCCCGGCGGCGTTCACGACGTAGTCCAGCCGGCCGCACTCCGCGAACAACTCGCCGAGCGCGCCCGCGACGCGGTCCGCCTCGGTGATGTCGAACTGCAAGAAACGGAGGCCTGAACGGTCCGATCCCTCCGGGTCGGGCCGCGGCGGCTCCTTGACGTCGACCGCGAACACCTGAGCGCCCGCCCTGGCAAGGTCGGCGGCGATCCGGTACCCCATGCCGCCTCCGGCGCCGGTGACGAAGGCGACCCGGTCGCGTATGGCCCGTGGTTCCATGCTCAGCCCGGGATCTCCGGCAGAATCTGGCCGCCGTCCACCACGATGCTCTGGCCGGTGACGAACGAGGCGAGGTCCGAGGCCAGGTAGAGCACGGTGCCCCCGATTTCGTGCGGGTGGCCGAGCCGGTGCAGCGGGATCAGCGCCTCCATCGAGGCGATCGCGTCCGCGCCGAGATCGGCCAGCCCCTCGGTGCGGATGCTGCCCGGCGCGACCGCGTTGACCGTGATCCCGAACGGCGCGACCTCGATCGCCGCTGTCCGCATGAACCCGTCCATCCCGGCCTTCGAGGCGCCGTAGTGCGCGAGCCCCGGATAGCCGGTGATCGGCCCGGTGATGCTGGACACCAGGACGACCCGGCCCGCCCGGCTCTGCTTCAGCAGCGGCAGGCACGCCCGGAACGCGAAGAACGTGCCCTTCAGGTTTGTGTCGTGGACGAGGTCCCAGTCGTCCTCGGTCATCTGCTCCAGCGAGACCTCGGGGTAGACGCCCGCGTTGTGCACCAGGACGTCGAGCGAGCCGAACCGCCCCTCGGCCTGGGCTGCCGCGGATTCCATGTCCGCCAGGCTGCGGACGTCGGCCTCGGCGAAAAGGCACGGTGAGCCCTGGGCCGAGATCTCCTCGGCGACCTTCTGGCCGCGCACGCCGCCCCTGCCGGTGATGAGCACGCGGGCACCGGCGGCGCACAGCACCTCGGCGATCCCGCGGCCTATCCCGCGGGTACCCCCGGTGACCAGTGCGGTCCGGCCGGTCAGCAGCGCGGGAACGCCCGGCACGCGGGCCGGCCCGCCGCCTGTCGTCTCGTTCGCCTCATCCACCTCCCCGGTTGTTGGACCATAACCTAGACCTTTGGGCTACTTCGCGGCAACCGCACCGTACGACGGGCCGGTTACTGAATTACCCGGTGCAGGTCTTGTTGTGCCCGCTGGATGTGGGCAACCACCGCCCGCTCGGCCGCGTCGGGATCAGAGTTCTCGATGGCCTCGAGGATCTGCGCGTGGTGCTCGTGCGCGGACGTGAAGACGTTGGAGATCACCCGGTCCAGCGGCACCCAGGTCATCGCGCGGACGTTTTCGATCGCCTGGCGCATGAACCTGTTCTTGGCGGCGTCGGCGATGGCCAGATGGAACACGTTGTCGGCGGCCCGGAACCGCGCGGTCTCCCGGCCCTGCTCCAGGTCGAGGTGTGCCTCGCGCAGCCGGGCGAGGTCGTCCTTGGTCCGGCGCTGGGCGGCGAGCCGGGCTGCGGCGCCCTCGACCGCGATGCGGAACTCGAAGTTGTCGTCCAGCTCGTCCATCCGGCCCAGCAGCGCCTGCCGGAGCCGCTTGGAATCCTCCGCCTGATCGAGAACCGTGATGCCGCCCGCCGAGCCTCTCCGGCTCGAGACGTAGCCCTCGGCCCGAAGCACCCGGACCGCCTCACGCACCGTCATCCGGGACACCCCGAGCTGCTGCGCCAGCATCCGCTCGGGCGGGAGCTTGTCGCCCGGGAGATAGGTGCCGATGTGAATGGCGTGGCGGAGGCGCTCGGTCACCACCTGATGGGCCGATACCAGGTCTACCGCCTCGATGTCAGCCATCGCCCACCCCGGGCTTCGTCTCGCCCACTCGCTGGTACGCCTCGGCCGGGACCAGCTGGGGATCCTTGTAAACGCTCCACGTGCAGTACTCGCGCGGCTCGGCCGTGCCCCACACCGGGGGCTCCACGACCCTGACAGGATAGCCGAGCCTGGTGATGGAAGCCCGCTCCTGAAGCTGGCAGCAGTGGGCGCAGTAGAGGCAGACTCCCTTGGTCCGCCAGGCCCAGTCGTGCTCCTGCGTGGTGACCCGGAACCCGAACGGCGGGCCGACGCGGGCGGCGCCGTCGGCGTTTGCGTCGTCTCTCAGCGTGCGGCCGCCAGATCCGCACGGCTCGAACCGGAAGACCCACCGGTCCTCCTCCTCGTGCAACGACACCTCCCCGGTGCGCCCCGGCCCGCTGAGATGCCCTCGAAGCGACAGCGCGGCATCGGCGAGCAGCAGCTCGACCGACTCCGCCCACGGCCGGCGGTCCGCAGCATACTGGTCCCTGGTCGGGTACATGTCGCCGATCGCGTCGTCCCACATCGCGCCCACCACCGACTCGCCCAGCTCCGCGGCCGCCAGGCTGAACAGCGCGCAGACCATGTCGCAGAACCGGTCGTGCACCGTCACCCACGCCGAGCGGAATCGTTCGACGAGCTCGGACGCGGCCTGGCGGTTCCCGGCGAGGCAGGCCAGCTCGGCCCGGGTAGCCAGTTCCGCCACGCCCGCCCACTGCCTCGGCATGTCCAGTGCATCGTCCGCAGTGGCGCCGAGCAATGACAGGATCCGCTGCTCCTCACCGGCCACGGTTGCGGGTGCCACGCCGCGGCCGAGCAGGAACCGCCGGGCGCGGTCGATGAACAGCGGAAACAGCTCGCGGCCCTCCGCTGCATCCTCGACCAGCTGGCGGATCCGGCGGACACCCTCGCGCGTATCGCCCGCAGCGATCGCGCGGAGGGCCAGCGCATGGGTCGACTCCGTCTGCGGCGGCCTCGGCAACATGGCAGGTCACCTTCCTCGCAGGTTGACTCTAATGGCTCATTGGTCTATTAGAAAGACTATGACTGAGGAACACCCCGAGGTCGGCGCGCTGCTCGACGAGCTGATCGCGGCGGGCCGCCCGTCAAGCCGGACCCTGCCGCTGCCGGACGGGCGCAGGAACTTCGACGAGATGATCGACCCGCTGACCGACCGTCCCGAGGTCGGCGCCGTCGAGGACCGGACGATCCCGGTCGGCGGGCGCGACGTGCCGGTCCGGATCTACCGTCCGGCCGAGCCGGTCCGGGCCGGCGTTTCGGTGTTCTTCCACGGCGGCGGCTGGGTGTTCGGGGACCTTGAGTCACACGACGGCGTGTGCCGGTCGCTCACCCGCAACTCCGGGATCACCACGGTGGCAGTGCACTACCGGCGGGCCCCCGAGCATCCGTTCCCCGCCGCGCTGGACGACGCCGTCGGCGTGGTCCGCTGGCTGGCCTCCCACGGCGGCGAGATCGGCGTGGACGCCCGGCCGCTCGCGGTCGTCGGCGACAGTTCCGGCGCCAACCTGGCCGCCGCCGTGTCGCTGGTCCTGCGGGACGAGGGCGATTCGCCGGTCGCGTTCCAGGCGCTGCTGTACCCGAACACGGACCCGGCCATGGACACCGAGTCGTACCAGGAGAACGCCGACGACCCGTTCCTGTCCAAGGACGAAATGATCTGGTACTGGGCCCAGTACGGGGACGGCAAGGCCCCCGACGATCCGCGCGCCGCGCTAAGCATGGCGACCGATCTGCGCGGCCTCCCGCCCACCTACCTGCTCACCGCCGGCTTCGATCCACTGCGCGACGAGGGCCGGGCGTTCGGCGAGGCACTGCGCCGGGCCGGCGTGCCCGTGCAGGGCAGCGAGTACGAGGACATGCCGCACGGCTTCCTGCTGTTCGCTGGACGGCTGTCCCGGGCGCAAGAGGGCCTGTCCGAGATCGCCGACGCCATCGTGGCCGGCCTGGGCGGCCCCAGCTGACCGCCCGCTGCGGGCCCTGGCGCCGACCGCCCCGCCAGCCGCCGCGTCGATGTACCTCAGGTCTCGTTCTTGCAGGCCCATCGGTACATCGATGACCGCGCCAGTCGCGGGGCTCGCCAGTCCGCGCGCAGCGAGTCGCCAGCCGCGGCGCTGTTGACCAGGTATGCGCCTTAGGTCTACTATTTAGACCTAAGAACCGAGCGATCGGAGCGGAGTCCATGCGGGTCGCCGTGATCGGGGCCGGCTTCTGCGGGATCGCCGCCGGAGTCGCGCTGCAGCGGCAGGGCATCACGGACTTCACCATTTTCGAGGCGTCATCGGGCGTTGGCGGGACGTGGTTTCACACCAGGTACCCGGGCGCCGAGGTGGATCTCGAGTCCCAGATCTACTCGTTCTCCTACGCGCCGGCGGACTGGAGCCGCAACTACGCCGGCCGCGGCGAACTGCAGCGTTACCTCGAGAAAGTCGTGGACGCTTTCGGCCTCCGCCGTCATCTGGTCCTGAACGAGAGGGTGGAGAGCGTCACCTGGGCCGATGACCGCGGCGCATACGAGATCGCTACCAGCTCGGGTCGCCCACACGCCCCGTTCCAGGCGGTTATCAGCGCCGTCGGCTTCCTGAGCGTGCCGCGCATCCCGGCCCTGGCCCGCGAGGGGCCAGGATTCTCCGGGGTGATCTGCCACAGCGCGGCCTGGCCCGAGGACCTGGATCTGGCCGGGAAGCGGGTCGGCGTGCTCGGCACGGGGTCAAGCGCCGTGCAGGTGGTCGCCGAGGCCGCCACGTGCGCCGCCGAGGTCAAGGTCTTCCAGCGCGAGCCGAACTGGATGCTGCCCAAGGACAGCCGGGCGTTCACCCCCATGGAGCGCAGGCTGAACCGCAACCCGCTGGTGCGCCGGTGGCGCCGGCTGAGCCTCTACTACCGCTACGACACCCGCCAGCTGCGGATGAGCCACGCCCGGCGGGACGGGCGGGTCAACCGCAAGCGCCGGCAGGCTGCGGAGAAGTACCTCGCCGACTCGTTCGCCGGGCAGCCCGAGCTGCACCGGCTGCTCACCCCCGGGTTCCCCTTTGAGGGAAAGCGGACCGTGCTGAGCGACGACTACTACCAGTCGCTGCTGCAGCCGCACGTCACGCTCGTGCCGCACGGCGCGAAGGGCCTGTCCGCCACCGGGGTGATCGACGAGAACGGCGACCGGCACGACCTCGACGTGGTGGTGCTCGCCACCGGCTTCCACGCCTCGGACTACCTGGCGAAGCTGAAGGTCACCGGCCTCGGCGGCCGGGACCTGCACGAGGTATGGGCGGGGGACGCACGGGCGTTCCTCGGCATCATGGTGCCCGGGTTCCCCAACTTCTTCATGATGTACGGGCCCAACACGAACAGCTCCCCGACCGTGACGTTCTTCGAGGCGCAGGCGCGCTTCGCGGCTCGCGCGATCCGCCGCCTGGCCGCGCGCGGTGCGCACGACGTGCAGATGTCGCCGGTGGTGGCGGAGCTTTACGACCGCTGGCTGCAGCGGGCGCTGCGGCGCACAGTGTGGGCGGAGACGGACAGCTACTTCCGGTCCGGCACCGGCCGCATCGTGTCCCAGTGGCCATTCCCCGTCACCCTGTACCTATTGATCGCCTGGGCCGGGCGCTTCGCGCTCCGCTACCGGGGCCGCCGTTCATGATCCCGGAGGATTTTCAGTCGCATGTGCGGACAATCCTCCGTGATCATGAAATCTGATCGAAGGGAGACGCGCTGATGGGGCAGGTGGTGGTTACGGGGGGCGCGGGGGTTATTGGGATGGCGATCTGCCGGCGGCTGCGGGAAGCGGGGTCGACGGCGGTGGCCATGGACCTCGCACCGGCGATCGCGCTGGTGGACTGGGACGAGGCCGGCAACCGGGGCATCCCGGCGGTCGAGGGTGACGTGACGGACCGGGCCAGCGTCGAGGCGGGCGCTGGGGCGCTCGGGGATGAGCCGCTGACGGGGCTGGTCAACTGCGCCGGGGTGCTGCGGGACTCGTTCCTTGGGCGGGTCGACGACGCCACCATGGACCTGATGTTTCAGGTGAACGTCGCGGGCATGGCCCGGGTGACCGACGTGCTCGCGCCGCGGCTGGCCGACGGGTCCGCGATCGTCAACATCGGCTCGCTCACCGGCCAGATCGCCAGGTTCATCGGCGCCTCGGTGTACGGCGCGACCAAGGCGGGCGTCGCCGCGTACACGGCGTACCTGGCGGAGGAGCTTGCCCCGCGGGGGATCCGGGTCAACTGCATCGCGCCCGGGGTCATCCGCGCCCCGATGAGCCCGTCCATGGCCGCGGTGTCCGGCGGCGAGGAAGCCTCGGCCGCGCACACCATGCTCGGCCGGATCGGCGAGCCCGAGGAGGTCGCGGAGGTGGCCGAGTTCCTGCTGTCGCCGCGAGCCTCGTACATCACCGCACAGACGATCCTGGTCGACGGGGGGTTTGTGGCCCGATGAGCACGCTCAGCGAAGCCAACGCCGAGGCGGTACGCCGGCTGTGCGCCGCCGACCCGGTCGTGGTCGACGTCGGTCTGGCCATCGACGTGATGCCCGGCTACACCAAGAACCTGATCCTCACCTCGGGCGCTCCGCTGCCCTGGTCCAGCTACGAGGGCGGGCAGCGGGAGGCGATCATCGGCGGCGCCCTGTTCGAAGGCCTGGCGTCGACCCGCGAGGAGGCGATCGCGGCCCTGGATTCCGGCGCGATCACCGTGGCGGGGTGCCATGACTACGGCGCGGTCGGCTCGCTGGCCGGGATCTACACGGCGTCCATGCCGGTGTTCGTGGTGCAGGACGCGGCGGGTGGCAACACCGGGTTCTGCAACTTCTACGAGGGCAAGGACCCGCGGCGGCTCAACTACGGCTGCTACGACGAGGGCGTGCACGAGCGGCTGCTGCACGTCAACAACGTCTACGCGCCGGTGGTCGGCGAGGCCATCCGCCGCACCGGGGGCGTCGCGCTCAAGCCGCTGATCGCCAGGGGCCTGCGGATGGGTGACGAGTGCCACAGCCGCAACGCGGCGTCCACGCTGTTGCTGTGCCGCGAGCTCTTCGGCGCCGCGCTGGACATGGCCGGCCCGGGCAGCGACCAGGTCCGCGAGACGTTCCTGCACATCGCCGAGAACGACTACTTCTTCCTGCGGCTGTCGATGGCGGCGGCCAAGGCCACCGCGGACTCGATCGCCGGGCTGCCCGGCTCGAGCGTGGTCTCCGCCATGGGCTTCTCCTGCAGGGAGTTCTCCATCCGGGTCAGCGGCCTCGGCGACGAGTGGTTCCGCGGGCCGACCCCGATCACCGAGGGCAAGCTGTTCCCGGGTCACGACGAGTCCGAGATCAGCTGGATGGGCGGGGAGAGCCCGATCACCGAGACCATCGGGCTCGGCGGGTTCGCTCAGGCCTGCGCGCTGTCCTTGCAGGAGTACCAGGGCGGCTCCCCCGAGGTGATGATCCGGCGCAACGAGGAGATGTACCAGATCACCGCCGGCGAGAACACGGTGTTCAAGATCCCGCTGTTCGGCTTCCGCGGCACCCCGACCGGGGTCGACATCTTCAAGGTGCTGGACACCGGCGTGCTGCCGGTCATGGACGTCGGCCTGGCCGGCAAGGACGGCGGCCAGATCGGCGCCGGGGTCATCCGCGCGCCGCGTGAGTGCTTCGAACAGGCCGCAGCTCGCTGGACCGAAGTGCATCCAGCGAGCTGACAGCCTGCCCCACCCGAGGGGTCAGTCGATCCCGGAGTTCACCATCCGGCCCAGGACCTCGTACTTCTCTGGGTTGCGCTTGCGCAGCCCCAGCGCCAGGCCGACGCCGATGGCCAGCCAGACCAGGCACAGATACGGGATGATGTCGACCCAGATGATCGAGCCGCCGATCTTGTCGAGGTTGGACCAGAGCAGCCACAGCACCACGACCATGGCGATGATCGACAGCACCGGGACGATCTCCGTGGTCCACAGGTTCCGCTCGGACTTGTACTCTGGCTGCCGGAAGTGCCGGATCGTGGCCACCGAGGACAGGGTCTGGTTGACCAGCACCGAGAACGTCGCCACGATCGCGAACCAGCCGAACAGCTCGTAGTAGGGGGCGTTCTGGAAGCTGGCGAAAGCCTGCGCCGACTTGCTGGCGTACCAGATCACCAGGAACAGCACCATCAGCAGGCCGACGATCAGCCCGGTCAGCGCGTTGGCCACGTGCGGGCTCTGGTACTTCTTGTGCGTCCGGCCCAGGGCAGGGTGGAAGATCTTCTCGCGGCCGATCACGTACAGGTAGCGCGAGGTCGTGTTGTGGAACGACAGCGCGCACGCGAACGACGAGGTCATGATCAGCCACTCCATGACGTCGGTCACCCACACAGCAGCGAACTTGCTAGTAACGCCGTAGTAGAAGTTGCCGCCGTTGGTCGCCGCTTCGTGCACGGCGTTGTGCAGGCCCCAGCCGGTGACCGCTGCCCACGCGCACAGCATGAAGAACAGACCGCCGCCGATGATGCAGATGAACAGCGCCTGAGCGCCGATCTTGCGCGGGTTCTTCGACTCCTCTGCGTAGTTCGGGATCGTCTCAAACCCGACCCATGACCAGACCGCGAAGAAGATACCAACTCCCGGGGCCAGGCCCTTGAACGCGTTGACCGGGTTGATCGGTGCCACCGAGATGCCGGACGGGCCGCCGCCGTGCGCGAACACCGCGACGACCATGACCGTGAGGACCACGATCTCCAGGATCAGCGCGACCCCCAGCACCGAGGAACTCAGCCGGACGTCGAAATGGCCCAGGATGATGTTCAGGATCAGCGCTCCGAAGGCGAGATACGGCCAGGGGATGCCGAAGTGGAAGAACTGCTGGATAGTGATGTTGCCGAAGTATCCGAACGCCCCGTAGAGGGAACCCTCTACGAACGCGTACGCGAAGACCGACAGCCACCCGGCACCCATGCCCAGCGGGCGCCCCAGCCCGTGGCTGATGAACGAGTAGAAGCCGCCCGAGGACGGGACGCTCCGCATCATCTTGACGTAGCCGACCCCGAACAGCGCCAGCATGACGATGCCGATCAGGAACCCGGCCGGCGCCCCGATCCCGTTACCGATGCCGACCGCGATCGGCACGTTGCCCAACTGCCCGGTCAGCGGCGACATCGCGGCGAACGAGATGAACAGCACCCCGCCCAGGCCGACGGCCTTCCCGCGCAGTTTGTGGATATCCTCCCTACTGGAGATATCCACCGCCGACTGGGTGGCGGTCTGCGTCTCACCGGAACCCAAAGTGTCCATCTATCCTCCCGACACGGCACACCGCCGCTATGGGGTGGCCTCACGACAAGAATGCGGTCAACCGCTCCGGTGCGATCGCCTCGGTTCTGATCCGCAGGCACGTGTCAGCCGGCCACTTCTGTTGTGGTCTATTTAGCGAACCATAAGACCATTGCGAACCGACTGTCAACGGGTTGACAAACCGCACAATGCAACTGTGACCAGGTTGTTTTCCGGTACCGCCCGGCTCGGTGACCTCCGCCGGCGTGAACTCAGCAGACGGTCACAGCGGCACCACGCTCAGTGCACTTCGTGGCCGCCGGACACGTTGATCGCCTGCCCGGTGATCGCCGCGGCGTCATCGCCGGCCAGGAAGGCGCACACTCCGGCGATCTCTTCCGGCGCCATCGGCCGCCCCATCGGGATCTCATCGACGAACGCGGCCCGCCAGCCCGCCGCGGGCAGCGGCGCGCCGGAGCCCTCCATGTCGCGGGCAAGCTGCTCCATCATGTCGGTGTCGGTGATCGCCGGGCACACCGCGTTCACGGTGATCCCGTCCCGCGCGTACTCGAGCGCCAGCGACTGGGTCAGCCCGACCACCCCGAACTTCGACGCCGCGTAGTGGGCGATGTACGGCTCGCCGGTCTTCCCGGCGTCCGAGGCGATGTTGATGATGCGCCCCCAGCCCTGGCGCAGCATGGCGGGCAGCACCGCCCGGGCGCACAGGTACTGGCCCTTCAGGTTCACGCCGAGGATCCGGTCCCACTCCGACTCGGCCAGCTCGGTAAACGGCGCCGCCGAGATCACGCCCGCGTTGTTGACGAGGATGCCCGGGACGCCGAGCCTGTTGGTGACCTCGGCGACCATGTCGAAGACCGACACGGCGTCCGACACGTCCGCCTCCACCGCTGCCGCGCGCTTGCCGGCGGGATCGATGGCCCGCGCCGTCTGCTCCGCCCGGCCGCCGTGTGCATCGGCGACGGCCACCAGGTGGCCGTCGGCCGCCAGGCGTTTGGCGATCGCCGCGCCGATGCCGCGACCGGCCCCGGTCACCACGGCGACGCGCCCGGCGGGCTTGGCGCCGGTCATGCCGGGTCGAGCGCGGTCACGTACGCCGCCGAGATGCCGCCGTCGACGAGGAACTCCGTGGCGTTGATGTATGAGGACGCGTCGCTGGCCAGGAACGCGACGGCCTCGGCGACCTCCCTCGCCTGCGCGAACCGGCCGGGTGGCACGTGCACCAGCCGCCGCGCCTCCTCTGCGGGGTCGAAGAGCGTCCGCAGCAGCGGGGTGTCCACCGGGCCGGGGCAAAGTGCGTTGACCCGGACCCCGCGCTTGGCGAACTCGACCCCCAGCTCGCGGGACATGGCCAGGACGCCGCCCTTGGACGCGGTGTACGCGATCTGCGACGCCGCCGAGCCGACCCGGGCCACCAGCGACGAGGTGTTGATCACCGATCCCCCGCCGCCATCGAGCAGGTACGGAATCCCGTGCTTGCAGCAGAGGAAGATGCTGGTCAGGTTCACCTCGATCACCCGGTTCCAGGTCGCGAGGTCGGTGTCGAGCACCGAGCCGTCCTGCGGCAGCGCGATGCCCGCGTTGTTGAACAGGACGTCAATTCGCCCGAAGCGCTCGGCCACGGCGCGGTAGGTGGCCGCGACCTGGTCCGCGTCCGTCAGGTCCGCCTCGGCGAAGAATGCCGCGTCGACCTCGCCCTTCAGGTCGACGCCGGCGACGACCGCGCCCTCCCTGGCGAAGACGTCCACGGTCTCGCGGCCGATCACGCCGGCCGCGCCCGTCACCACGCAGACCTTTCCGTCCAGCATTCCCACCTAGCGCTCCCTCCCCAGCACGAACCCTTCGTAGCCGCGTTCGACGATCTCCTCGCACTCCCGCCGGTAGGTACCGCACCCCGCGACGTACGGCATGAACACCCTGGGCTTGCCCGGGATGTTGGCGCCGACGTACCACGACGCCGCGCGCGGGTACAGCGTCGCGTCGGCGAGCTCGCTGACGTGACGCCCCCACGCGTCCTCGGCGCCCGGCGACGCCTCGATGCGGTCAAGCCCGGCGTCCGCGAGGTGGCTGAGGCAGTCCGCGATCCAGTCGACGTGCTGCTCGATCGAGACGATCATGTTGCTGAGCACCGACGGGCTGCCGGGTCCCGTGATCATGAACAGGTTCGGGAATCCCGCCACGGACAGGCCGGCGTAGGTGCGCGGCCCGTCGGACCACTTCTCGGCCAGGGACAGGCCGTTGCGGCCACGGACGTCGATCTCGAGCAGCGCCCCGGTGATCGCGTCGAACCCGATTGCGAACACGATCGCGTCGAGCCCGTACTCGCCCGCGGCCGTGGTCAGGCCGCCCGGCGTGATGCCGGTGATCGGAGCGGAGCGCACGTCGACCAGGTGCACGTTGGCGCGGTTGTAGGTCTCGAAGTAGCCGATGTCCACGCAGGTCCGCTTTGTGCCGATGTGGTGTGCCGGGCACAGAGCCTCCGCGACCGCGGGGTCGTTCACGATCTGCCGGATCTTCTCCCGGGCGAAATCCTGGGCGGTGCGGTTGGCCCGCTCGTCGGTGAAGAAGTCGGTGAAGGCGTACGAGAGCGCGTTGATGCCGCCCCGTTGCCACCCGGCCTCGTACATCCGCCGCCGCTCCTCCGCCGTGACCTCGAGCGCCGACCGCTCCGGCGGGCCCACGGGCACACCGGAGTCCGACCGCTCGGCGGCCCGGCGGCGCTCGGGGTACCCGCGCAGAACCGCGTGCAGTTCGTCTCGCGGCAGCGGCCGGTTCCGCGCGGGCATCGAGTAGTTCGGCGTCCGCTGGAACACGTATACGTCGTCCGCCTGCTTCGCGATCTGCGGCAGCGCCTGGATGGCCGTGGACCCGGTCCCGACGATCCCGACCCGCTTGCCGCCGAAGTCGACCCCGCCGGCCGGCCACTGGGAGGTGTGGTACCACTCGCCCCGGAAGCTGTCGAGACCGGCGAAGTCCGGGCGCTTCGCGGAGGACAGATTGCCCACGGCGAGCACGCAGTGCCGGGCCGAGACCACCTCGCCGGTGTCGGTGGACACGAGCCACCGGTTGCCCGGCTCGTCGTAGCGCATCGACGTCACGCGGGTGCCGAGCTGGATGTCGCGGCGCAGCGAGAACCGGTCCGCGACGTGGTGCAGGTAGCGCAGGATCTCGGGCTGCGTCGCGTACCGCTCCGTCCATACCCATTCGGCGAGGAGCTCCCCGGAGAACGAGTAGCAGTAGTCGACGCTCTCGATGTCACATCGGGCGCCAGGGTACCGGTTCCAGAACCATGTGCCGCCGACGTCGGTGCCGCGCTCGAACACCCGGACGCGCAGCCCGAGCTCGCGCAGCCGGTAGAGCATGTACAGGCCGGCGAACCCGGCGCCCACCACGGCCACGTCGACGTCGGCCGTCGCGCCCGGTTGTGCACCTCGAGGAGTCATCGCCGTCCCGGCAAAGTCGCGTCAGGGGATGGCACAAGTGTCAATTGGTCCACACCTCATACCTTAAGCGTAGGCTGGCACAGGCCTCCGCTGGAGGTCAACAGCGGTGCGGTGGCCGGGGGCGCGGACGCGCCACCGCAAGCTGCGCCCTAGGTCCCGAGTTACCGATGCGCTATCGCGGCCTACGCCCTAGGTACCAGGTACGGGCGCGTTACCGCAGGCTGCGGCGCAGGTCGCGCCGCGCGTGCTCGAGGTGATCGACGACCGCCTTCTGCGCTGCGTCGGCGTCGCGGTCGGCGATGGCGTCGAGGATGTGCTTGTGGTGGCGGTTCGCGTTCGTGAACACCTGGGTGATCAGGCGGTCGATCGGCACCCACATCGCAGCCCTGGCGTCCTCGATGGCCTGGCGCATCAGCCGGTTCCGTGCCGCGTCGGCAATCGCCAGGTGAAAGGCGTTGTCGGCGGCGCGAAACCGCCGGGTCTCCCGGTCGGAGCGCATGACCTCGTAGGCGTCCCGCAGGATGGCCAGGTCCTCGTCGGTGCGCCGGTCGGCGGCCAGCCGGGCCGCAGCGCCCTCGACGGCGATGCGGTAGTCGAACGTCTCCTCGATCTCGGGAAGCTTCTCGGTCAGCAGGGGACGGATCCGTTCCTCGTTCTCGGCCTGGTCGAGAACGAGGATGCCACCGCTCGCCCCGCGCCTGCTGACGACGTACCCCTCGCCTTCCAGGACGCGGATGGCCTCGCGGACCGTGGTACGGGACACGCCAAGCTGCTGTGCCAGCGTCCGTTCCGGCGGCAGCTTGTCACCAGGCAGGTAGGAGCCGATGTGGATGGCGCGCCGTATCCGTTCGGTGACGACCTCGTAGGCAGCGGCGAAGTCGATGGGTTCGATGCCGGTCAATCCGCTCGTCACACCCGCTTCCGACTCCCGACCCCGCGGCCGGCGCAGCCGCGATGATGTTTCGTTCTACGAAGCACCTTACCGGGATGCGGCGGGAGCGCCCGGACGTACGAGACTAGTGGCCCAGCCGGCCGGGGCGACCGCGCCCACGGCGAACCGGTCTGCGCCGCGCCGAGCACGTGCCGCCCGGCGACGACGAACTGGCTCGCGCCACCTGACTGCTCGTGTCTCATGGTTGACGAATCAAATGAACAGTCTTTTAATTTCTGCATGGGGCGCATCGCGGGCGTGACCGCTGCCGAGACCCGCGAGCGGCTGCTGGGCGCGGCCGCCGAGATCTTCGCCGAGCGCGGATACGACGGCACCCGGGTGGCCGACATCGCCGCGGCGGCGGGCGTCAGCAACGGCGCGCTGTACTCGCACTTCGCCTCCAAGGCGGAACTGCTCACCCAGGCGTTGCGTGCGCACGGGAAGCAGATGCTCGCCGAGGCGTTCGCCGCCGATCCCGGCCTGTCGATTACGGATCTGCTGCTCGTTGTGGGGCGGTGGCTGCCGCTGCGCCGCGACGCCCGCGAGTACCTGGTCGTCGAGGCGCTGGTGGCGGCGCGGCGAGATGATGACGTGGCCAGGCCGATGCGCAGCTACATCGGTGAACGGGCCGACATGCTCGCCGACCTCATGCGCGCCGCCCAGTCGGCCGGTGAGCTTGACCCCGCGCTGTCGCCGAACGCGCTGGCGCATTTCTGCCTGCTGCTGGCGATGGGCAGCGCCTTGGTAACGCCTGACCTGCATGCGGTCGGCACCGAGGAGTGGGCCGCCCTGCTCGCCCGGGTGGTCGCCGGCCTCGCCAGCACCGGGCCACACGACGGGAGTCACGGCATGAAACTGCAGATCGATACCGACCGCTGCCAAGGGCATGGCCGCTGCTACGACCTGGCCCCTGATCTGTTCGGTGAGGACGACGAGGGCTACGGGCAGGTCCTCGGCGACGGGACCGTTCCGCCCGGCAAGGAACAGGAAGCAAGGCTGGCCGCGGCCAACTGCCCGGAACGCGCGATCAGCGTGCTGGAGGAACAGTGACATGAGCGTCGACGACCGCTTCACCCAGGACTTCCGCGACACGGCCGGGGAAGAGCCGCTGGGCACCCGCAACGAGATCATCACCGGGCCGGTCTCCGACTGGGCGACCGACTTCTCTCACCTCGAGCCGGAGTGGTCGGCCGATCCCTACCCGATCCAGGACGAGCTTCGGCAGCGATGCCCGATCGCGCACACCGAGCGCTTCGGCGGCGGCTGGCTGCCAACCCGCTATGAGGACGTGGCGGCGATCGCCTACGACACCGATCACTTCTCCTCGCGGTCGATCATCATGAGCAACTTCCGGCCGCCGCTCGACGAGGCGCCGGTCGGCGGCTCGCCACCGATCTCCTCCGACCCGCCGTTCCACCACGACGCGCGAAAGCTGCTGCTGCCCGCGTTTACCAAGGCCGCGGTGGCCAGGCAGGAGCCGGCGACCAGAGCGTTCTGCCATTCCCTCATCGACGGGTTCGGTGAGCGCGACGTCGTCGACGCCGCCAGCGAGTACGCACAGCACATCCCGATCCGGGTGATCGCCGACATGCTGGGCTTCCCGCCCGAGGACGGACCGCGGTTCCGCGAGTTCGTCGAGAACACGCTTGAAGGCGTCAATCAGGACCCGGACGAGCGCATCGAGCGGATGCAGCAGCTCTTTGACTACCTGCTCGCGCAGATCCGTGATCACGTCGACCACCCGCGCGACGACCTCACCACCTTCCTGATCAACGTCGAGCTCTACGGCAGCAAGCTCGAAGCCGAGCACGTCGCCGGGACCATGGCCCTGCTGCTCATCGCCGGCATCGACACGACGTGGAGCGCAATCGGCGCCTCGTTGTGGCATCTGGCGAAGATGCCGCGGGACCGCGAGCGGCTCGTCGCCGAGCCCGCGCTGCTGCCGACCGCTATGGAGGAGTTCCTGCGCGCGTTCGCGCCGGTCACGATGGCGCGGCTGGTGAAGGAGGACATGAACTGGCACGGCGCGGACATGAAGTCCGACGACTGGATCCTGCTGTCGTTCCCGGCGGCCAACCGTGACCCGGCGCAATTCAACCGCGCCAACGAGGTCGTCATCGACCGCCAGGTCAACCGGCACGCCGCGTTCGGGCTGGGCATTCATCGCTGTCTGGGCTCGCACCTCGCCCGGATGGAGCTCAGGGTGGCCCTCGAGGTCTGGCTCGAGCGGATCCCGGAGTTCAGCCTGGAAGACCCGGCCGCGGTGACGTGGTCCGCGGGCCAGATCCGCGGGCCGCGCGCGCTCCCGCTCCGTATCGCCTAGATCGCCACGGGTACGCCTTCGGTGCTCCCCCGCAGCAGCAGCTCCGTGGGCAGCACTTCATGGGTGGGGACGTCGCTGGCGCTGTCGGCGAGCTGGCGCAGCAGGATCTGCACCGCCAGCCGCCCCATCTGCTCGATGTGCTGATCGACCGTCGTCAGGTCGAAGATGCGCGACGCGACCAGCTGGACTCCGTCGAACCCGGCGAGCGCCACGTCCTGCGGAACCCGCAACCCCAGGGCGGCCAGTGCCTCCATCGCGCCGAGCGCGACCGAGTCGTTGACCGCGATGATCGCGGTGGGAGCGGACACCGCGCCCATCCACGACTGGACCGCCCGGCCGCCGTCGTCCGCGGAGAAGTCGCCGTTGGCGACCAGCGGCACGGCGTCAGCCACCTGGGCCATGGCCGCCGCGAACCCGTCGAGCCGTTCGGTGGCGTTGCGCGCAAACGACGGCCCGGCGATGAAGCCGATCCTGCGGTGCCCGCGGGAGAGCAGGTACCGGGTCAGCTCGATGGCGCCGCTGCGGTTGTCCGACACCACGTAGCTCACCGAGTTGGTGGACGGGCGGCGGTTGGTGAAGACGACCCGGCGGGGGTCGTCCATCAGCGACAGCAGCACCTTCTCGTCACGCGCCGCGGAAGCATGGATGACGCCGTCGAGGCCCTGCCGCAGCAGCCGCTCTATGTAGCGGCGGGTTTCCGCGGTCCGGTCCTCGGTGTTGCAGATGATGACCGTGTAGTCGTCGCGTTTCGCCGCCTGTTCCACGCTCTTGGCCAGCTGGGGGTAGAACGGGTTGGCGATGTCGCTGACCAGAAGCGCGAGCAGCCGGGTCTGCCCGGAGACCAGCGCGCGGGCGATCGGCGAGGGGCGGTAGCCGAGCGTGTCGATCGCCGCGTGCACCCGCGCCCGGGTATCCGCGCCGACATCCGGGTGATCACGGACGACGCGCGAGACTGTTGAGACCGAGACGCCAGCCGATCGCGCGACATCGACGATCGTGGGTCCCCGGCCCAGAGGCGGTCTGGCCACAGCGCCATTATCCCTTCTGCCGCCCCTGGACTCGGAGCAGGTCTTCGACATCCTCCGCTACCCGGGCGGCGGAGAGCCGGTATTTGTCCAGAAGCTGATCGTTGGGCCCGCTCTCGCCATAGCGGTCCCGGATTCCCAGCCTCTTCACCGGGACCGGGAAGCGGTCGCTCAGCACCTCGGCGACGGCTCCGCCCAGACCGCCGAGCACGCTCTGCTCCTCGACGGTGATGACGAGACCGGAGGTTTGCGCCGCGGCGACGATTGCCGCCTCGTCCAGCGGCTTGATCGTGGGCACGTGCAGCACCGCGGCGCCGATGCCGCGGCCCGCCAGGATCTCCGCCGCCTGGTAGGTCCGGGTGGTCTGGACGCCAGTGGAAATGAGCGTGACGTCGCTCCCCTCGTGCACGGTGACCGCCCGGCCCAGCTGGAACCGGTAGTCCGCGCCGAATAGCACGTCCGACGGCTCGCGGGTGATCTGCATGTATGCCGGGCCGGAGATGCCGGCGATGGCGCGGATCGCCTGCTTCGCCTCGGCCTGGTCGGCCGGCGCCAGGACCGTCATGTTCGGCAGCGTGCGCATGATCGCCACGTCGTCGAGCATCTGGTGGGTCTTGCCGGTCATGCCGGTCAGCAGGCCCGCGTAGCCGCCCATGATCTTGACGTCGAGCGCGGGCTGAGCGATCAGGACCCTGATGGAATCGAGCGCCCGTGCCACGGCGAAGCAAGAGAACGTGCTGATGTAGGGCTGGTAGCCGACGGTCGCGAGGCCCGCGGCCATGGCGAGCATGTTCTGCTCGGCGATGCCGGACTGGATGTACCGGGCCGGGTGCGCCGCCTCGAAGATGTAGCCCCCGGTCGAGCTGCCCAGGTCGCCGTCGAGCAGCAGGATGCGCGGGTCCTCCCCGGCCAGCTCGGCCACGGTCTCGCCGAATACCTGCCGCAGCGCCGGCGCGGCAGCGAGTGCCACCTCAGCCCCTCTCGTCGGCGATCACCGGGGCGGCGCGGCCGACCAGCTCCGGTGCTGGCCGAACCGGGTCCCGGGCCGGCGGAACCGGATCCCGGGCCGGCGCCACCGGGTCCGCGAGCTCATCGAGCGCCGCGCGCAGTTCGTCCGGGGTCGGCACCCGGCTGTGCCAGCTGTAGTCGTTCTCCATAAACGACACGCCCTTGCCCTTGACGGTCTTGGCGATGACCACCATCGGCGCACCCTGTACCGCGCTCGCCTGGTCAAGCACGCCGATCACCGAGGCGATGTCGTGCCCGTCCACCTCGAGGACCCGCCAGCCGAAGGCGGCCCACCGGTCACGCAGCTCGCTGCCCCGGTACGGCGGCAGGCGGCGGCCCGATCCCGGATCCCGCCAGCCGAACTGCTGCAGCTGGTTGCAGTCGACGACGACAATGAGGTTGTCCAGCGCGTACCGCTCGGCCACGTGCGCGCTCTCCCACACCACGCCCTCGTTGCACTCCCCGTCCCCGACCATGACGAAGGTGCGGAAGTCCCGGCCAGCCAGTTTCGCGCCGAGCGCCACGCCGACCCCGGCCGCCAGGCCGAGCCCGAGCGATCCCGTCGACATGTCCAGGCCGGGCAGCAGCGTCATGTCCGGGTGCCCCTGCAGCCGCGAGTCGATCGCGTCGAACGTGCTCAGCTCCGCGGCCGGGAAGTAACCGCGCAGCGCGAGCACGGCGTACAAGCCGATTGCGCTGTGCCCCTTGGACAGGATGAACCGGTCCCGGTCCGGCCAGCCGGGCTCCTCCGGGCGGATCCGCAGCACCCGGAAGTACAGCGCGGTCAGTATCTCGACCGCCGACATCGGGCCGCCGACGTGCCCTCCCCCGGCGTGCGCCACCGACAGCACGATCTCGCGGCGCACCGCGCGGGCGGTGGCCTCCAGGTCACCGACGTCAGGCTCAGCTTTGATCACTGTTCGAAGCCTCGTAGGAACCCGGCACGACCGGGGGCGAGAACGAGCAGACGAGTTCCAGCGGCCCCGGCCCGGTTGACACGGTCGCGTGGTGCAGGCCGACCGGGATGTAGACCGTCGTGCCCGGCTCGAGCTCCACCGTGCCCTGCGGGGTGACGAGCCGGCCGTGACCGGTGGTGACGTGGATGATCTCTTCCTGGGCGTCGTGCACGTGCCCGGCGGGAGCCGAGCCCTCGGGGAAGACGGCGAGCCCGACGGTGAGGTTCGCCGCCGCGGAGTTCTGCGGCCCGATGCACAGGAACCAGTCCCGGCCAGGAAGCTCGTAGCGGGTCGAATCTTCGCGGCCGACGCCCTTGAGCATGTCCATCTCCCTTGATGTGGCCTTCCTCGGAGCGTGTCTCGCGGGGCTCCGCCGACTAGTAACGCTACCGGTAACGTTACCAAGAGCCTAAGCTGCAGCTGGATGGCAGTCAAGGACGCCTCCGGGGATGGCCATACGGCCGGCGCGTCCGGTCATCAGGCCAGCCTCTCCACGCTTCCCGAGGGGAAGACGCGCATGTCATGGCTGGGGATGATCCGCGCTTCCAGGCCAGCGAGGCGGCTGTGCGACCGCTCCCACGCCTCCAGGTCGGTGTGCAGGCCGACAGGGAGTTCGGCGCGCATGTTTTCGTGCACCATCACCTGGTCGCCCGGTATGCACAGCGGGCCTTCCGCGGTTTCCATCAGCACGCCCTGGGAGCCAGGCGTGTGCCCGGGCAGGTGCAGCAGCTGCAGCCCATCGGCGACCGCCAGGTCCCCGTCTACCGGCGTGAAGCTGCCGGGATCGAACGGCGGGGTGAATCCGGCCGAGGGCGCGAAGTACTCGCGCTCCATGATCGTCACGGTGGGCGCCGCGGCATACTCGATCTCAGCCCGCTGCACCAGCGGGCTGACGCCGGGGAACAAGTGATCGTTCCCGGCGTGGTCGTAGTGCAGGTGAGTGTGCACGATCACCTCGATGTCGGCCGGGACCAGGCCGACGTGGCCGAGCAGCACCCCGAGTTCCTCACCGGCGGCCCGGGCGATGTCCTGCGGATAGCTCGCCTGCACGCTGGCCGCGGACCGGAAGCTGGTGTCGATCAGCACGTTCGCCTGCCCGGTAGCCAGGAAGACCACGTGCGGTATGTCGACCGCCTTGCCCGGCCCGTCAAGGTAGGTGAGCATCGACTGATCCACGGTGCTGTGCCCGGCGCGCAGCGCCCACAGCGCCCAGCGGCCGCTCATGCCGCAGCCACCTCGAGCTGGACGTCGGCCCGGATCTCCTGGCCAGGCAGCACCGTCATCTCCTCGCCGATGCCGACCGCCTGCTCGAGGCTCAGCGCCCTGGTCGACCGAGTTCCGGGAGGAGCGTCACCCGAAGGTAACGGCCCTCCAGGAGCACCGCCGGAATCCCGCAGAAGGACCAGCGCTCGTCGGTCATGCCGGCTTACTCTCTGGCGCTCTCGGCCAGGCCCGGGGACGGCTTCCTGCTGCCCAGGTCGCGGCGCAGCGCGACGATCACGGCGGCCACCACGGTCAGCAGCAGGCACAGCAGGACGACGCTGCGGCCGGTCTTGAACCCGGCGTCCCAGAGCGAGACGAAGAAGCCCTTGTAGATGAGATAGATGCAGATGGCCACGCCGAGCACCGGGACTACCCCGTTGCTCAGCCAGTTGAACTGCTCCCTGCGGTGCAGCAGGATGTTGGCCAGGTTGACGAACATGTACGTGATCAGGGCGAACCAGACCGTCGCGTTCCCCACCCAGAGCAGGAAGTTGTACGTGCCGAGGATCGCGCCGCCGATCAGGTTGGTCGCGACAGCCAGGAAGAACAGCACGTGCAGCGCGTTCCACGGGGTCTGGTGCTTGGCGTGCAGGCGGCCGAGCGAGCGAGGCAGGACGCGATCCCGGCCCATCGCGTACAGCACCCGCCCCACGCCCACGATGGCCGCGACGTACACGCCCAGGGACGCCGTCATGCCGGTGATGTCGACCAGGATGCTGCCCTTCCCCCAGTACACCTTCGCGATCGGCCCGAACGGCGTGACGCCCTGCGCGATGTCCTTCGTGACCTGGCTGACGCTTGCGGAGTAACTCAGCAGGTAGGAGCAGACAATCCAGAAGACGGCGGTGAGCACCAGAGCGCTGACGACCGCCATGGGCACCAGCCGCTTGGGAGTCTTGGTCTCCTCTGCCACCGTCGTCGCGGCGTCGTAGCCAGTGAAGGCCAGCACCCCGAAGATCAGCGCACCGAAGATAGCGGTCGCCCCGCCGGTGCCGGTGGCCGGGTTCAGCGGCGCGGCGCCCAGCGATGACCCGTGCTTGAACCCCACCGTGATGGACAGCGCGAGCACGACCAGGCTCTCGAAAGCCATGAAGGTCACCGCGCCGCGGGCGGAGATCTTGACCTCCGGGTAGGAAAGCAGCGCGACCGCCGCGCTGCTCAGCAGCACCCCGATCGCGAAGTACCCGTACCCGGTGGCGTGCACCCCGAAGTAGCCGAGGAACTCGTTGAAGTACAGGGCAAACTGCACCGGCATGGTCGCGAGCACGCCGAGGTAATACAGCGCTAGCATGATGCCGAGCCAGGTTCCTATGCGCGGCCGCGCCGCCTCGGCTACCCAGGTGTAAGCCGATCCCGCCGAGGGCCGGGTCCGGCTGATCACGGCGTAGCTGATCGCGGTCGGCACCGACACGATGAGCGCGAGGATGAAGATGAACGGGACGATCCCGCCCGCCGTCGTCATGATCGCCGGGAACCAGCTATAGATCCCGAGCGCAGGCGACATCATGATGGCGCCGAGGGACGCGACGGCCACCAGGCCGATCGCGCCCCGGCGCAAGGTGACCCGCTGGGTGTCCTTGTCGAGAATCTGTGCCATGGTGCCGGACCCTTTCAGTCACTGAGCTGTGTAGCCGCCGTCGATGACCAGTGCATGTCCCGTCACGTAGCCGGCCCGGTCGGAGGCCAGGTACAAGATCCCTGCGGCGATGTGCTCCGGATCCCCGATCCCGAGCGGGTGGGTCTTGATGTCCTCGGCGCGCGCCTCGTCCGGATCGGGCATGGCCGCGTAGTAGTCACGCAGCAGTGGTGTCTCGATCGATCCCGGGCACACGCAGTTGACCCGGATGTTGTGGCCCGCGTGGTCCAGCGCCATGCACCTGGTGAGGTTGACCAGCGCGGCCTTGGATGCCGCGTACGCGGCGTAGCCGAGGAACCCGACCAGGCCGGCCTCGGAGGCGGTGTTCACGATGACCCCGCCGCCCTGCCCGATCATGGCCGGGAGCACGGCCTTGGACACGCAGAACGCGGCCCGCACATTGATGGCGAATACGTGATCCCACTCGGCGACGCTGGTCTCGAGCACCGTTCCCATGAACGCGACGCCCGCGTTGTTCACTGCCACGTCGATCCGGCCGTGGTCGGCGAGCACCGCCGCGACGAGCTGGACTGCGGCCTGCGGCGATGCCAGGTCCGCCGGATAGCCGCGGATCTCGCGGTCGTGGGCCGCGGCCAGCCGGGCCGTCTCCGCCGCCAGCCTTTCGGCATTGACGTCGGCGAGCGCCAGGATCGCGCCCTCTGCGGCGAAGGCCGCTGCCGTCGCCAGGCCGATGCCGGACGCCGCGCCGGTGACCAGGACAACGCGCTCGCTGAACTCCGCCGTCACGCCGGTGCCCATTCCGCGGCGACCGCGGCGAATGCCCGTTCGTACGCTTCGGCCGCCGCGTCCAGGTCCGCATCGGTGAGCGCGGTGGAGAGGTTCAGCATGCCCCTGGGCGCCGTATAGATGCCGTTGTTGAGCAGCGCGAGGTGCAGCAGCGCGGCGGGCCTGCGGTCGGCCCGTTCGGCGGTCTCGTAGTCGCCGGGCGGGTCGCCGAGGAAGTGGACGTGCATGATCGACCCGGCCCTGGTCACGGTCACACCCAGGCCTGCCTGCTTGCCTGCTCTGGTGATGTCGTCCTGCAGCCTCGCCGCCATCCGGTCCAGCCGGGCCACGGCCGCTTCGGTCAGCAGCTCCATGCTGACGTCCCCGGCCACCATCGACAGCACGTTGCCGTTGAACGTGCCCGAGTGCGCTAGCTGGCGCGGTGCCGAGGTCGACAGATGCTCGAGCAGGTCGGCCCGGCCTCCGATGGCACCGACGGGCATCCCGCCGCCAATGATCTTGCCCATGAGGACGAGGTCGGGGGACAGGCCGAACGCCGCGTGCGTGCCGTGGTAGTAGTTCCGCAGGCCCTGAATCTCGTCCAGGATGAACAGCGCACCCGCTGCCCTGGCCGACTCCGCCGTGGCATGCAGGAAGTCCTCCCGCGCCGGAACTACGCCGCCGCTGCCGAGGAACGGCTCGACAAACACCGCGCCGACGGTGCTGTCGATGGCGGCACGCACCGCAGCGATGTCGTTGTATGGCAGCCGCAGCATCGTGTCCCAGGGGTCGGCGAACCGTTCGCCGGTCCCGTGGTACCCGCCGGTGAACGCCGCGATCCGGTCCCGGCCGGTGGCGTGCCTGGCCAGTCGCGCCGCCAGCACCGATGCCTCGCTGCCCGAGTTCGTGAACCTGGTCAGCTCCACCGCTGGGAGACGCGCGGCCAGGCGCTGCGCGAGCCGCCCCTGGGCCGGATGCGGCGCCGGGAACACAGTCCCGTGCGGCAGCGCCTCGCTGACCGCCGCGGTGATCTGCGGATGGCTGTGCCCGTGGACCAGGCTGGTGTAGTTGTTCAGCAGGTCCAGGTACTCGTTGCCGTCGAGGTCACGCACGACGGCCCCGGCACCGGCGATGAGCATGACCGGGTGCGGCTCGTAGCCCGCAACCGACCGCGTCTCGCCGCCGGGCAGCGAAGCAGTCATCTTGCCGTGCTCAGCCTTCGACCTGGTCGTCCGGCGGGTAAAGGTCTCTTCGACAGAGGCCAACGGGGCTACCTCCGATAACGTTCTTCCGATAGCGTTTCCGGTAGCGTTTCCAGAAACGTAAACCCAGTCAGGTCACAGTGTCAACGGCCACGTCAGGGGCTCGCTCCCCCAGTCACGGTCGCAATTGCCAGGACTCGCTGCGTCCCAGCATGGTCGCGACACCAGAGCCCGGCTCGGCACCACCACGCTCTCCGGCCGGAGCCCATCTGCTCAATTTAAACGAAACTTATCGTGTAAACGATGTGCTGCGGAGTAAGGTGCGCTCATGGACGTCCGGGCACTAGTCGCACCCGACGCCGGCGCTCAGCTCGGGGAGAGCCGCGCACGGGTTCTCGATCTGCTGCGGGCGGCGGGCGGCCCACTCGGGGTGCGGGACATCGCTGACCAGGCTGGGCTTCATGCCAACACCGCGCGCTTCCACCTCGATGGGCTCGTAGGCGCGGGCCTGGCGACAAGGGAGCCGCAGCCCCGGGAAACTCCCGGCCGGCCCACCATGGCGTACCGGGCCACCAGCGGGGACAGGCCGATGGGGCAGCGACGGTACCGGCTGCTCGCCCAGATGCTCACGAGCATGATCGCCGGCGTGGTGCCCGAGCCGCGGGCGGCGGCCACCGAGGCCGGACGGGAGTGGGGCCGTTACCTCACCGAGCAGCCGCCTCCCTACCAGGGGCTGGCCGCCGAGCAGGCAGTGGCGAACCTCGCCTCGGCGCTGGAAGAGATCGGGTTCGCTCCCGAGGTCGTCGCTGAGGCTGAGGGCTACCAGCTCCGCCTGCATCAGTGCCCGTTCCGTGAGGTGGCCGAGCAGCACCCGGATGTCGTGTGCGCGATGCACCTCGGGCTGCTGCAGGGCGTGCTCGAGCAGAGCCGGGCACCGGTGTCCGCGGACGACCTGCAGCCGTTCGCCGAGCCAGGGAGCTGCACCGCGCGCCTGGTCGTGCAGGAATGATGATCAAGCCCATCCCGCCACCCGGCGATGATGAGGCCGGCCCGGAACGCGCAGATCAGCCGCCTGGCTTTGAACCCGAGGGCGGCGAGGCGGCTTGCTGGGCGCATCTTGTCTGCCCCGAGTGCGGCGCGATAACGAGTGAGGGGCACCAGAAAGGCTGCTTGCTAGCTGCGCAGAACCAGGACGCACCCCAGTGACGCCCGGCGGGCCCGCGGCACTCGGGCAGTCGGCATCGGGCGTGCTGGCGGGCTTCCTCATCCTCGGCTCCGCCGTCTGGGTGGGCGGGCTCGTCGCGATCTTCGTGGTGCCCGCTCGGTGTCCTGCTGGCAACTTAAGGCCGGCCCTGATCAGTTGAACGCAATAGCTGCGCCCATGACCACGGCCATCGGGCCTGCAATGATAGAAACATGAAGGCAGTGAGCAGGTAGGGAGGCCGGCGTCGTTCTCGGGATCATCGCTGGGCCTGCGGCAGGCTGGTTGGCCAGCGGAAGCATTTCAACTATCGTATTTGTAAAAATGACCGGCCAGCTGATATGGCTGGCGCATCCACCGGGGAGAATCGTTGACTTACGTCATCGGGGCAGCATGCATCGACGTCTTGGACCGCACGTGCATCGAGGAATGCCCGGTCGACTGCATCTACGAGGGCGTTCGCGCGCTCTACATCCATCCCGACGAGTGCGTGGACTGCGGGGCGTGCGAACCGGTGTGCCCGGTCGAGGCGATCTACTACGAGGATGACCTGCCGGGCGACCAGCAGCCGTTCCTGGCCGACAACGCCCGGTTCTTCACCGAGCCGCTGCCCGGCCGGGATGAGCCGCTCGGCTCCCCCGGCGGTGCGGCGAGGAGCGGTGTGGTCGGGGTCGACACGGACCTCGTCGCCTCGTACCCAACGGCCGAATCTGCTACCTAGGTCCCGGACATGACGACCGAGGCGTCAACCGCCGCCCACCCGGGTGGGGCCACCGGAGGACACGCCGACGCGTCAGCCGCCGATCAGGAGGCTGCCGCCGCGGTTGCCGCCGCAGGCCAGGCCGCGCGCGCGGCGGCTGGGCAGCTCAGGCAGATGCCCGCCGAAGGGCTGGACGAGACCCTGCGCGCGATCGCTGCGCGATTGGGTGAACGCTCGGCCGAGGTGGCTGCCGCCAATTCCCGGGACGTACAGGCGGCCAAGGCCGAGGGCCTGGCCAGCGCGTTCGTGGACCGGCTCACACTCGACCCGGGCCGAATCGCCACCATGGCTGATCAGCTCAGAGCGCTGGCCGAGGTCGGCGCCGAGCAGGCCAGGGTTCGTGTCCGTGACCTGCACGACGGCCTCGAACTGCAGGAATGGCGCCGCCCCGTCGGCGTCATCGGGGCGAACTTCGAGGCCCGCCCGAACGTCGTCGTCGACATCGCTTCGCAGCTGATCAAGTCGCGCAACGCGGGCGTCCTGCGCACCGGCTCAAGCGCCATCGGGTCCGCCGGGGTGCTGATCGACGAGGTCGTCGGCCCGGCGATGGCCGGCACCGGGCTGGACCCGGCCGCGATCCAGCTGCTCCGCTCGCCCGGCCGCCTGACCGCGTTCGCGCTGGTGCGCGAGCCGGCCCTGATACCGCTCGTTATCCTGCGCGGCAGCGGCGAGAGCACCCGGGCGCTGGCCCGCGAGGCCGCGCTGCACGGAGTGCGGACGCTGGCCCACGCCGACGGCGGCGCGGTGATCTACCTCGACTCGTCGGCAGACCGGAAGCTGGCCCTGCAGCTGATCGAGTCCAGCCTGGACCGCCTCGGCGTCTGCAACCGGCTGAACCTGCTGCTCGTCCACGGGGAGATCTGGGAAGTCACGGTCCCGCTGGTGACCGAGCTGGCGGAACGGCTCGGCGTCGCCGTTTCGCTGCCGCCGCACCAGCATCGGCTCGGCCTTGAGTGGGCGCTGGAGGCAGGCTCCGAGGCCACGATCACCGTGGCCCCGGCCGCGGGGGCCACGGAAGCGGCCGACATCGCCAACACCGAGACGTCCGGACTGGCCGCCGCCGTGGTGGCCGAGGATGCCGCCGCGGCGGGCCAGTTCCTGGACGCCTACGCCGGCACCGGCGCGTTCTGGAACGCCTCTCCCCGGCTGCTGGACGGGTTCAAGCTGCTCTCGCTGCCGGAGACCGGCATCAACATCGATGCCGTGCCCGGGCCGCGCGGCCCGGTGACGTTCCGGGACCTCTACCTGCGCCAGTACGCGGTCGTCCCGCGCCGCCCGGCCGTCTAGCCCGGGCCCGGTCCGTGCTCAGAGGCTGGCGGTCAGGTCGCGCTCATACCCGATGCCCGGCCGGCCACCGGGGCTGGCCGGGCCCACCGGGGTGAACCCGGCCCGCTGCAGCACCTTCTGGGACGCGACGTTGTCGTGGTTCGTTTCCGCCCGGAGCGTGCGCAGCCCGAGCTCCTTCGCCGCCAGCCGGCACAATTCCTGTACGTTCCCGGTCGCGACGCCGCGGCCGGCCACGTGCTCCGCGACCCGGTAGCCGAGCTCGGCCGTGCCGTCGGCGATGCGGTACAGGTTGAACCGGCCCAGTGCCGAGCCGTCGTCGCCGACGAGCACGTAGTAGGCGCCGACGCCGGCCTCCTGGTCGGCCAGCATGGCGTTGATCCCGTCGGTGAACTGCTCAAAGAACTCATCGCCGCGGTCGGAGACCGACGCGGCGAAATAGGCGCGGTTCGCGAGTTCGAAGGCCAGGAGGGCCGGGGCATGATCGGCGCGCAGGCGCTGCAGCTCGGGCACCGCCCAACTCTAGCCAGATCGCGCATTGCCGCCCAACGCATTTACAGCTGGCTGGGGATATACAACCAGCGACTCGCGGCGCACAGCGTGCACACTGCGAACCACCCGGCGTGCCGCGGGTCCCATCGGCACCTGCCCGTGCAGGAAGCCCCGGTCGAGCAGGAACGCCGTGCACAGACCCGGCTGGGCCAGCAGCAGCGAGTCGGCCAGGTCGCCGACCCGGTCCGGGGAGAACGCGGCAAGCTGCGCGAACGCCTCCTGGCTGGCCCGTGAGGTGCCGTCGGCCAGTTCCCGGCAGTCCTTATAAACGTCTGGGTCGATCAGAGCACTCCCGGCCCTGGCCGGCTGCCTCGCAACGGCCGAGTGGGCGTACCTCAACCGCAGCAGTATCGAGATCACGCACGCAACCTGGTGCGGCGACAGCGCCCGCAGCAGGCGCAGCATGCTCGCGGGCAGCGCGACCGAGCCGCGGCCGATCAGCCGTTCCGGATGACGGACGTCGACCAGCTCGACGACGGACCCGGCCGGGAACTCGCCATCGACCCGCTTGATGCCGGACAGGAACAGCGTGCTGCCGCTGCGCAGGCTCGCCTCGGCCTCCCGGTTCACATGCACCGAGCCCTCGGAGTACGCCATGCCGCCAATCCACCGCCGGGAGGGCTCGAGCCACGCGCCGTCGCCGCGGATCACGGTGCCGACGCGGGCCCGCGGATTGAGGCTCCGGGCCACGATGTCGGGCTCGGTGGCCGAGCCGATCACGCACTCCACACCGCAGCAGGCGGCCCGCGCGGCGGCGCCGAGCTTCGAGCCCATGCCGCCCCGGCCGGTACCGCCATTAGTCACCCGCACGGCTCGTGCCTCGTCCGGGGTGAGCCGGACGATCCGGTCGCTGAGTGAGGAATCGCGGTAGGCGGCACGGACGTCGGTGAGGAACAGCAGCCGGGACGCCTCAGCGGCCACCGCCGCGGCGACAGCCACCTGGTCGTTGTCGAGCGCGGACAGCGGATCCGCCGCGTCGTTGCCGTTCACGATCGGCAGCAGCCCCCGTCCGGCCGCCTCCCGCAGCAGCTGGCCAAGGTCGGCCATGGCCCGGGCCGACGCGAGGTCGCTGCGGGACACCAGGATCTGGCAGACCTCGACCCCCACCGCCGCCGCAAGCTGCCGGTACAGCGCCATCAGCGCCGGCTGGCCTACGGCGGCGGGCATCGCGGTGGCCACGGCCTGCGGCCCGGCCTCGGGAGTGTCGTACTGGCGCAGGACCTCCTGCAGCGACGCGACGAGCCGGTCGTAGCCGGAGCCCCTGGTAGCACGGCCGCCACGGTTTTCCGACGCGGCGCTCAGCGAGGAACGCACGGAGCCGACCAGCGTCTGCAGAGCCGGAGCCGCCCCCGCAGTCGGCCCTTCGAAGGCGAGCAGCCGCCGCCCGAGCGAGGCGGCACCGGACGTGACCAGGATGATCTCGTGGCCGGCCCGCTGCGCCACCGCGATCTGGCTGACCAGGCCCGCGATGACATCGAGCGCCAGCCCGTCGCGGCTCGCGATCGAGCTAGACCCGAGCTTGATGACCTGTCTGGTCACAGACCCTCACGACCACACACAATGACGGCACCCATCGCTCCGGAGACTCGCGTTGCCGCAGGCAGAGACGGCAGGGCCCACTTTAACGGGAGACAGCCAGAGCCCCGCCTCCGAACACAGCGGCGATTCAGGAGGCGGCAGACAGCCACGACACTGCAGTCAGGCGACCATGTCCCTACAGCCGGGTGAACGCGTAGCCGTTGAAAGCCGACGAGGCCGAGCTGGTTCGGGATCGTATGAGATCCGCGAGTTGGTAGGGCATGCGCCTGCTGTGCGGCGGGTCAGAACTGTCATCGATAACGACCGCCAGGCGCTGATGGCCGCGATTGGCCCATTCATCGATTTCGAGCACCCGTGGGCCCACGGCGGAGTCCCTGCCGCACCAGGTACGGGCTGGATCTCTGCCACCTCGCCGGGGTCGTCACGGATCCATCTGAGGGCTTCGAGGATGCCCTCGTTCTGGCGGCGTTCCCGGTCTGCGGCGCCGGGCCGCGGTCGTAGATCACGCCGAACCGGACGCGCTCTATGCCGCGCATCCCGGGTGACGGTGTACTCGGTGACTTCATCGAAAACAGGTTTTCGGAATCGAACCGACGACCTGTTCACTACGAGGGTTCTGCCCGCCGACCGATGCCTTGCGCCCCTTCCAGGCCTACAGTAGCGTGAAATAAGACTTTAGTGCTGTCCAAGTAGGAGCACTCGAATCGCGGGCCCGGGATGGTGGTATGACACAGCAAGCAGATGCCAGGCCGATTCGGGCGACCGTACTGGTCGAGCAGGGCTATCACGAGCTTGGGTTCTGGTACCCAGTGCTGCGCCTGCGCGAACTGGGGGCTGACGTCTCCGTGGCCGCGCCGTCGGCAGGTCAGACATATAGGAGCGCCCTCGGCTATCCGGTCATCCCCGACCAGGATCTTTCGGCCGTCGCCGAGCGGGAATCTGACCTGCTGATCGTGCCTGGCGGCGAAGCCGGGCAGCGGCTAGCTGCGTCGAAGCAGGCCAGCACGCTGATCGAGGATCGCAGGCGCGGCGGGCACGAGGTCGTCGTGACCGGCGACCCGGATGATCTGCCACACCTGATTTCCAGAGCGGCCGGCATCCCGGACGAGCCTCACCTGCACGACCGCCGCATACTCGTGCTGGCCGAGTCCCAGTACCAGGAACTCGAGCTGTGGTACCCGGTTTTGCGGTTCCGCGGTGCCGGCGCGGACGTCGTGGTGGCCTCACCAAGCCGGGGCGCCTTGTACGCGAGCAAGATCGGCTACCCGGTCCGGTCCGACTGCGCGGTCGAGGACGTCGCTCCCGACGACGTGGACGCGCTGATCATCCCTGGCGGGTTCGCGCCCGAGGGGATGCGGCGCTGCCAGCCGCTGCTCGACCTGGTCCGCAAGGTCCACGAGAACGGCACCATCGTTGCCGCGATCTGCCACGCCGGTTGGGTGCTGGCCTCGGCCGGGTTGGCGCGCGGACGTCGGCTTACCTGCGTTCCGGTCATCCGGGATGACGTCGTCAGTGCAGGCGCCGACTACTCGGACGTGCCGGTGGTGCGGGACGGCAACCTGATCACCTCGCGGCTGCCAAACGACCTGCCCGTCTTCTGTGCGGAGATCGCATCGGCTCTGGGCGAGCCGACGGCGCCTCCCGGCGACGGCCTCTCATGGCCAACCGACCAGCGCCGAGCCTCTACCGCCGCCTACTCGGTCCCGGCCGAGCTACAGATGGCGCCCGCCGGGCCAGCCAACGCGAACTACCGCGCGGTCTCGGTACCTGCGCACTAGTTATAAGCAGGACAAGCCGAAGGGAACCCATGTGGCAATGATCCGTACAGTGCTGGGCGACATCCCCTCCGAGCAAGCCGGGGTGACGCTGGCGCACGAGCACATTCTCTACGCCTATCCCGGCGCCGATCTCGACCACCGGACCTTGTTCGACTTCGAGGAGATCGCGGACCGCGTGGCCGGGGTGGCGCGCGCGGGCCGGGAGGAGAACGGGATCACCACGCTCGTCGAGATGACGCCGGTCGAGGTCTACCGGCACCCGCCGCTGATGCGAGCGGTGTCGGAACGCAGCGGCGTCAATGTGATCGCGGTGACCGGGTTCTTCCCGGAGACCATGGGCATTCCGTACTACTGGCGCCGGCAGACCACGGACGAACTGGCCGAGTTCTTCGTCACGGACCTGACCGAAGGGATGATTTTTCAGGGCCGTCAGACCGGGATCCGGGCCGGCGCGATCAAGATCGCGACCGGCGGCGAGGGCGTGTCCACCGAGCCCAGTCCGGTCGGGCCCAGCGGCCGGCGGATCACGAAGATCGAGGACCGTATCATCCGCGCCGCCGCGCACGCGCAGCAGGCGATCGGCTGCGCAATTAACACGCACACGGACCCGAACGACTACGCGGTCACCAATCCGGGCCTTGAACAGCTGGACCTCCTAGCCGAGGAAGGCACTGACCCGGCCAAGGTGATCATCGGGCACGCGTTCGTCATGCCCCGCGACATCGACCAGGTCATTGAGATCTGCGAGCGCGGCGCGACCGTCAACGTGGACCATGTCGGCATCCCCTGGAAGCACGACAGCACCGACCAGCTCGACGGCCTGCTTGCGGAGCGGGTCGCCGAAGTGGTGGAGCGCGGATACGGCGACCGGATCTCGATGTCCTACGACCGGTGGTTCTTCAATCCGCGGGCCAAGGTGACCGAACTAGACCCGGAATTCCTGAACGCCAAGGTGCCCTACAGCCACATGTTCGACTCATTCCTGCCGCGTCTCGCCAAGCTGGGTGTGCCCGAGGAGGTAAGCATGCGGTTCCTGGTCGACAACCCGCGCCGGATCTTCGAGCTCACCCCGGCCTGACCAGCTGGTTTCCAGGGCGAGCCGGGCCCGTTCGGTGTGGACGAGCGCATTAATGACCTCGTGGTACCGGTCCGCTCGTCGTCCGGTCGGCTTCGTCCCGACTGCCGCAGCCGTGTAACGCGGCATGGCGGGCGTGGTCCCGTCCAAGTCGTTCACCCTGTTGCGGCCTGTACTAATGTGAAAGTCACCTTAACTAGCATCAACATCTGACGTTGACGTAGCGTCCGGAACCCGGGCCTCCGGGCGTTGGACGCGTGCGGGTGAAGGAGGCGCCAGTGGCTCCTGCCGGTGCGGCAGTGGTGGTCGGCGGCGCTAGCGGCATCGGCCGCGCGACGGTCGAAATGCTCCGGAGCCAGGGCACGGATGTATACCTAGCGGACATCAATGAGACCGGCGCGGCCGAGGTCGTGTCGGCCGAGGCTGCCGGTCGAGGCCTGTCTGGCTACTGCGACCTGGGCTCCGTCGACAGCCCGAAGCAAGTCGTGCAGGATGCCATCGCCGCCCTGGGACGACTGGACGCGCTCATCGTCTGCGCTGGGTTGCTAGTCGAGGCCGAGCTGAGTGAGCTCAGCCTGGTCGACTGGGAGCGGACCATGGCCGTCAACCTGAGAGGCCCGTTTCTGCTGGTGCAGGCGGCGTCTCCGGTCCTGGCCCGATCCTCCCACGGCCGTGTGGTGCTGACGGCGTCGAGCGCCGCGTTCCGTGGCGGTGCAGGCAGCACCGCCTACGCCGCATCCAAGGGCGGCCTCGTCGCGATGACCAGATCCCTCGCGCTCGCGCTTGCTTCGGCCCGGATCTGCGTCAACTGTGTGGCGCCCGGCTGGATCGACACGCCATTCAATGACCCGTACTGGGCGCGGGTGGGAAACGACCAGTACGCTCACGAGGCGCTGGAGGCCCGGATCCCGCTCGGCGTACAGGGCAGTCCAGCAGAGGTAGCTGCAGCGATCGCTTTCCTCGCTTCGCCCGCGGCGAGCTACATCAACGGCCAGACGCTCATAGTTGATGGCGGCCTGCTTGCCTCCTAAGCCCAAATTAGACGGCTCGGCAATGCGCTCGACGGCACCCAAGTCCCTCCACTCAGAACCATTTGAGGTCCCGCGCTTCCGAACACCGTCAATGGCAGGCCATTGTGCTAGTTAAGATGACTTTCACATTCGTACGGGCCTCAAGGGATTGGGCGACCGGGCGTGGCGATCGCCGATCGCGCCGGACGTCGATCGCTGCTGGCTGGAGCCACGGGTAGGCTGCTGCGTACCGTTGCGCGTGACCTGCCGCAATCCGAATCCGCCACGACAGCGTCGCTTGCCGGAAGGCCGACAGCGCGAAGGAGATTTCGATCAGTGAGCCAGACGCTCAGCCACGGGAGCGAAAGCGGGTCAGACGAGGCAAGCCTCGGCACCAGCTCAGAGCATGACGACGATGCGTCGGCCGCGCTCGAACTCGGCCAGCGGATTCGTGAGGTCCGGCAGCGGAAGGGGATGACGCTGCGGGAGGCCGCCGCTGCGGCGGGCGTCTCGGAGAGCTTCCTGTCCCAGGTCGAGCGGGGCATGGCCAATCCCTCGGTTGCGTCGCTGCGGCGGATCGCTGATGCGATGCATGAGCGTGTTGCGTCATTCTTCGTGGGCGAGCCGCCCCAGGGAATGCTGGTCCGGGTTAAGGACCGTCGTCGCCTGGTTCACCCGATGGGGATGCTTGAGGATTACTTGCTGACACCGGCCACGGCCAGGCGCCTGCAGATCATCTATTGTGTGGCCGGCCCAGGTGAGGGATCCGGCGAGGAACGCTACACGCACGTAGCCGATGAGGAGTGCGTGGTGGTGCTCAGCGGATGCCTCGAGGTAAACATCGGAGCCGAGACTTACACCCTGAATTCCGGTGACGCGCTGCTGCTCGACCCTAAGAACCAGCATGGCTTCCACAATCCCGGGCCTGATCCGGCCACGATGCTGTGGGTGCAGACCCCTCCGCTTTTCTAACATGGTGTTCCATCTCACCAGCTCATGACGGCCGCACCCTGCCGCGATAAGGCCACAGAAGGCATGCTTATCCCGGCGGGCTTGCAGCTCAGGCGGTCCCTGAAGTAAGGTTCAAGTTAACTTAAGTATGGTCAAATCTCGGCGCTGGCTCTGACCGCAGCACCGGACCCGTGGCTGATGAGTGATCACACGACAAACCTGAGCCTACGAACGGGAGCATGCTGATGGCAGACACCGATACCGAACCGGTCGTCGTGCGGTACGCCGATCTGGAGCGCCGTACCTGGGGAGACGAGGAGTCGGGCCGACTGCCCGACTGGTTCTACGCCGACAACGTTCACATGCAACTGAATATCGTCGGCATGGCACCCAACGGAGCGGTACTTCACTCCGACCAGAACCGGTCCATCTTCGGGTCTGACGAGCTGTTCTACGTGCTCGAAGGCAAAATGGTGCAGGCTAACCCGGAAACCGGGGAAGTCCTGGTGATCCGCCCCGGCGAGGCTGCCTTCTTCCGCAAGGACACGTGGCATCACCAGTTCAACTACAGCAATCACCAGCTGCGCATGCTGGAGTTCTTTCAGCCGTCGTCGAAGACCGGTACCGGCGGGCGTTACGCCCGGGCCAAGCAGAACATCGTTCCGCCCTACAAGCACGGTCGCGATGAGCTCCTGGGCCGCTGGCCGATGACACGCGTCGAGGCACAGCAGCAGCAAACCATGTGGGCGATCCGAGACAGCGACGTCCTGTGGCGGTTGGAGGGCGCCACGCGAGGCCGGGAACTGCTCGTCGGCATTCTTGCCAGCACCGAACACATGACCGTCGGGAAGATCGAGTTTCTGTCCGGCCAGCGAAGCGACAACTTCGTCCACGAGGGCGACAAGGTGATCTTCCTGGAGGAGGGCAACCTGCACATCGAGTTCCCCGACACCGGGCGGTGGGTCGAACTCGACACCTGGGACGGCTGCCGGATTCCAGAAGGAACCCGCCACTCCTTCTATAACATGTCTCATCTGTCGGCCCGCTGTGTGTTCAGCGTGGCTCCGGAATACAGGCCCGGATGTGCCGTGTGAACAGAGACGGTACGACCGTCGGTCCCGACCACTGCGACGGGCGGTGTGGAGCTCGGGCACGGGCGGCCTGTGATTGACGGGCACACCTGAGCCTCGGAGGCGACCATGCTGGCAGCCCAGCCCAGGCCTGAACGTGGCGACGTCGTAGCGGCCGTGGACTGGGGCGGGACCTGGATCCGGGTCGCCCTCGCCGACCCTGATGGGCAGCTCCTTTGTACGGCCCGCCACGCGAGGCCGGACGGCATCGCGGCACAGTGTGCCCTCGTCCGGGAAACGCTGGCCGACCTGGCAGCGGCTCTGGGGCGCTCGCCCGCGGCCCTCGGCGTAGGAATAGCCGGGATAACGCGGGCAGGGTGGGTGGAGTCAGCATCCAACATCGGGATCCTGCATCCCTTTCCGCTGGCCCGCACGCTCCAGGAGGAGACCCAGCTCACTACCACGATCGTGAATGACACGCAGGCTGCGGCGGCTGCGGAAGCCTCGGCCCTGGGCCCGGGGACAAGCGTCTTGCTGACCGTGGGCACCGGCATCGGAGGTGCCGTCATACACGATGGGCGGCCGGTTGTCGGCGACGGCGCAGCCGGCGACTTCGGCCACATGATCATCGTCTTGGAGGGGCCGGTATGCAGGTGTGGCGGCCGCGGATGCCTGGAGGCTGTTGTTTCCGGTCGCGTTCTGAACAGGACCGCGGCCGAGCTTGCGGATACCGGCGCGTCCGCCTGGCTCGCCAGCCGCGTGGCAGACCGGGGTGAGGTGCACGCGGGCGACCTCGACCTCGCCGCACGCGCCGGTGATCCTTCGGCCATCCAGGTACTCGAGCGTGCCGCAACCGCCTTGCTCGCCGGGCTGCGTTCCGTGACCGCCGCGGCTGATCCCCGGACTATCGTTCTCGGCGGAAGCTTGCTCGCCGAGGGTCGCCTGCTGACCGCCCTCGTGCATCAGGCATGGCGAACCGGACGGCCACACTGGTCAGCAGCCAGTCTTCGGGCAGCGGCACTGAGTGACGAAGCGGGCTTGCGTGGAGCAGCGTTGCTCGCCGCCAATGAACTGCACCGGTGAGTCATGACACTTCCAAACAACCTTCGCAGCATCGGTTAAGTCAAGCTAAAGCCCTCGTTATGCACTAGTGACGTGACGAGGCTTGACCGTCAGCGATCGTGATCTGTACGCTCACTTCAGTTAAGTGTCGTCATGCTTAAGCCCTAGAAGACCGCTCACCCGAGCACTCCGCTGGCAAAGGTCCACCGGAGAGCCTCGTGGCTTGCCTTAGCGACACAAGGAAGTGACATGGCCGAGCACCCACTCACATTTGACTCCGAGCGGCGATACTCCCGACGCCAGATGCTTGCGGGCGGGCTGGCACTCGGCGCCGCCGGGGCCGCAGCGCCGCTGCTCTCAGCGTGCGGCTCCTCATCATCCGCATCCGCGCATGGCGGCAGCGTTGCCGGGACAATCAACTTCCTGTCCTGGGTGGCCTATGACCTGCGCTTCCCCGCGATGAACCAGTGGCGCACGCAGCACCGTATCAACATGAGTTCGACCTACATCAGCGACTACCCTGAGATCCCAGCGAAGCTGACGTCACCCGCGACCCGGGGACTCTACAACCTAGCTACCTATGGGGCTCAATACGGTCCAACGTGGAAGGAACTCGGGATTCTCACCCCGCTGGACATGTCGAAGATCCCGAACTACACCAACTCCTTGCCGTTCTTCAAGAGCGGATCGACTTGGGCCCGGTCTTGGCATTTCGACGGGCAGCAGTGGGGAATCCCGTTCACGTGGAGTTACTCAGCCAACAACTACAATGCGGCAAAGATCGCCGCGCCGGCAACAACAGCGGACTTCCTGAAACCGGAATTCACCAAGAAATTTGCCCTGAATAACGACTACCAGGGAGAGATCCTGCTGGCTGCCCAAGTCCTGAAGATTGCGAACCAGAAAGGACTATTCACCTTCGCGCAGCTGGATAAAATTGTCGATTTCCTGAAGGCGCTGGCCAAGAACGCCCTCCTGGTCGCGCCCAGCAACGGAGATATCGCCAACCTCTTCGCCAGCGGGGAGATAGTCGCCTGTGTCGATGGCTTCCTGGGGATGCAGGAACTCGTGGCCGCGAAGGGTGTCCATACGATTAAGAGCGTGGTTCCCGCCGAGGGCAGCTTTTCCTTCGTCGACAGCTACTTTATCCCTGCGGGCTCGAATGATACCGACTCCGCGTACGCCTTTATCAACGAAGCCCTCGCGCCTCCGATGCAGGCTCAGGAGTCCGGCTACCTCCAAGCTGGGGTAACCACGCAGAAGGGGGTCGCGGCGCTGTCCTCCGCGAATCGCGCTGCCTACCAGCCTAGCAACGTCGATGCCCTGTTCAGCCGGGCGCCCCTGTTCGACCTGCCAACCAACCCCCCGAAGGGCTACGCCTCCATCGCCGACTGGGAATCCGCCTGGGAAAGCGTGCAAGCGTAGTGAGCGCTGCGCTACCGGGCAGCATCGCCTCCTCAACCCCGGCGCCCGCGGCCCGGCCGAGGCGTCCATATGCGCTGCTTGGCTTGCTTCCCCTGGGCGTCGCCATCTGCCTCGGAGTGCTTGTTCCGATAGTCCTGCTGATTGTGCAGAGTCTGCACCACCCCCAGGGTTTCGGCCTGCTACCCAGTCCAGGGTTGACGCTGGCGTCGTATGCCCAGGTGCTCCAGTCCCCAGTCTTCCGGAGCCTGGCGCTAAACACCCTGGAGATCGCGGGAAGCGGCGCGGTCCTCACCACAGTACTTACCTTTCCCGTCGCATACTTCATCCGGTTTCGGCTGAAGCGGGCGCAGAACCTTGCTTTGCTGCTTACCCTCGTCCTGCTGTTTGCCGGGTACATCGTCAAGGTCTACACCTGGCGGATCGTGCTCGGCCGGTACGGGGCCCTGAACACGCTGCTTCAAGCCGTTGGTTTGATTCACCAACCGCTCGGTTTTCTGCTGTTCAGCAAGTTGGCAGTGTTGATAGTCGTGACCTACCTCTCCCTCCCGGTCTCCATCCTGATCCTGGTCGGCGCCATGCAGAACGTCGACCCGGCCTTGCTGGAAAACGCCCGGGATCTGGGAGCTAGCGGATTCCGCGCGGTGGTCTCCGTGCTTGTCCCGCTGACGATGGCTGGGGTCGTTGCGAGCCTGGCCTACGGTTTCGTGGCGATCGCCGGGGATTACATCACGCCCCAACTGGTCGGCGGCCCATCCGGTCAGCTGATCGGGGTAGCTATCTACGACCAGTTTGTGAACGTCGGCAACGCGCCGGGCGGCAGTGCCCTGACTCTGTTGATGCTGATCATCTTCGGGCTGGTGTACCTGTTCTTGAAGGGTCTAGAACGACTGATTGGTGGGCGCTGAGGTGAGATCATGACCGCCTACCGGTCCTTTCAGCTTTGGCGGCGCCGACGCGGCATCGGGCTGTTGCATATTTACGTCATCTTTATCTTCCTGATTCTGTTCCTTCCCCTAGTGGTGCTCGTGCTTTTCTCGTTCGCCAAGAATGGCGACCTGCGGTTCCCCGTCACGGGCCTTACGCTGCATTGGTATCAGACAGTGTTTTCTGACAGCAGCGTTTTGAGTGGGATCAGAGCGAGCCTGGCGGTGGCCATAACTGTCGGGCTGGTGGTCACCTGCATCGGCACTCCCGCGGTGATGCTGCTGAGCCGCCATCGCTTCAAGGGATCCAGCCTGGTAACAGCGCTGATATTGATCCCTGCGGCGCTGCCCGGACTGGTCATCGGGGTGGCACTCCTGAACCTATTCGGCGATATGCACGTCACGCTCTCCCTGGTGACAGTGACGGTCGGGCAGATTGTCTACTGCATCCCGTTCTTCTACTTCATCATGAGCGCCCGGCTGAGGCGGTTCGACCGCACCCTTGAGGACGTCGCGACCGATCTCGGCGCCGGGCCGCTCCAGCGTTTTCGTCGAGTAATAGCACCCCTCACGGCCCCCGCGATCCTCGGTGCGGCGCTGGTGGTTCTCGCTCTCTCATGGGACGAATTCCAGATCACGTTCTTTACGATCGGCGACCAGAACACACTTCCGCTGGTCATCTGGTCTCGGGCCAGACGGGTGATCGACCCGTCGGTAAACGCCATCGGAACGGTGATGATCGCCGGTTCTCTCGTGATCGTCCTGATCACCCGGCGGTTCATCGCGGACAGCTACTCGTGAGGAGTGCAGACATGACCACGGGCTCCGCCCAATCCGAGGCAGCCGCGGCCGCGGCAACGGAGAGGCGGCAGCGCCAGGCACTGGAATTGGTCGGCATCGAAAAACGGTTTCGCGCCCAGGTTGCCGTCCATCCGCTGGACTTGACGGTCGGTGACGGCGAATTCCTGACTCTGCTGGGCCCAAGCGGCTGCGGGAAGACCACACTCCTCAAGATGATCGCTGGGCTTGAGGTACCCACGGCCGGTACTATCTCCATCTTCGGCGAGGATGTGACATACCGTCCGGCGAACAAACGTCCGGTCAATCTTGTGTTCCAGCGTGCGACCCTCTTCCCTCACCTCACCGTGGCCGAGAATATCGCTTTCGGCCCGAAGCTAAGGCATGCGGGCAAGGAAGAAATCCGCAGCAAAATCGATGAGCTATTGGAACTCGTCGCCCTGCCCGGATACGGCTCCCGCCGAGTAAATGAGCTGTCTGGCGGGCAGGCTCAGCGTATCGCTCTGGTGCGGGCGCTAGCCAACGACCCGAAGGCGTTGTTGCTTGACGAGCCGCTATCCGCTCTCGACTTGACGATTCGCCGACAACTCCAGCGCGAGCTCAAGGACATTCACCGTCGGCTCGGCATGACCTTTCTTTACGTCACCCATGACCAAGAGGAAGCATTCAGCATGTCCGACCGAGTGGCTGTCATGCGTGACGGGCGAATCCAGCAGGTAGGGCCACCCGTTGAGATCTATCGCGACCCCAGCTCGTTGTTCGTGGCCACGTTCCTCGGCCTTTCGAATGTGATTGAAGGCGTGGTTTCACAGGCAGCGGCGGACGGTCTCCTGCTCGAGGCGCCGGGGATCCGGATCGCCACCAAGAAGGGCGCGGCCGGTGTCTCCGCCGGGCAGCGCCTCAGCATCGTCATACGCCCGGACGTCATCCAGCTCACCGACACGGAACCGAGCACGGGGAGCGTCAATGAAGTCCAGGGGAAGGTAACCGATGCCCGCTTCGCCGGCTCGGTCATTCACTACAGCGTCAGGGGCGCTGAGCACGACTGGCAGGTGAGCGTCCCCGCAGCTCTGGGTGCGGTTATGGCAAATGGCACAGATGTTCGGCTGCACTGGCCCGCCGAGGCCTGCGTTGTTGTAGCCGACAGCTAGCCTTGACCTTTCATGGTTGCGTCAGACGCTGTGATCGTGCCCACCCAAGAAGCCTTTGACCAGCGACCAAGCCTTCTTCCAGCCGTTTTGTTGCCCTGCGTGCTCATGTAAGGGACATCGGCGCCTGTGAATCCATCGCAGGGCTGAGGTCCCAAAGGGTTGCAGGTATCGATCTGGGCATCGCCACAGCTCACACAGTGCGGGTGCTTGATGACGAGGGAACCGTCGTGGCCAAGCGCACGGCGTGGCCCACTGTAGAAAGCCTTGCCGCGGTGGAGGCGGTGGCGCTGGCCGGGTGCCCGGAGGGGAGCAGGCTGGAGGTGGTGATCGAGCCGGCCAGGCCGGCATCCTGTGCCTAATTGGCGCGGGCCGTCGGAACCGGGCCTTCGAGGCAACGGGGGTGATCGAGGCCTTTACAGCACTCGAGCGGCAGCTCGGCAGCCCTCGGGGAAATACCCTTGCCAGCGAACCCTCGCGCGCGGTGCCATACCGGCAGGCAGCTACCGGTAAGGACCAGGCAGGAAGTAGCCCCCGTGACAATGCCTGACCCGTCTGTCGTCGCCGAGGTGCACCGCCGGCTGCGCGCGCAGCAGGGGAGGTTCATTCCGAAGCCCGCGCTGTCGGCGCTCGACGAGGTCGTCGCGACCGTGCTGTCTCAGCACACCTCGGACATCAACTCCGGGCGCGCGTTCGCCCGGCTGAAGGAGATCTTCCCGAACTGGGAGCAGGTCGCGGACGCGCCCACCGAGGACGTGGCCGACGCGATCCGGTCCGGCGGCATCGCCGACCAGAAGGCGCGGCGGATAAAGCAGATCCTGGCGGCCATCGAGGAACGCGAGGGCCGGGTCAGCCTCGACCGGCTGGCCGAACTCGATGACGAGGCCGCGACGGCCTACCTGGAATCGCTGCCCGGGGTCGGGCCGAAGACCGCGGCGTGCGTGCTCGTGTTCTCCCTCGGGCGGGACGCGTTCCCCGTCGACACCCATGTGCACCGCATCGCGATCCGGCTGGGGTGGATCCCGGCGAAGACATCCGCCGATGCGGCACACCGGCTCCTCGCGCAGATCGTGCCGCCGCCCATCCGCTACGACCTGCACGTCGCGCTGGTCACTCATGGCCGGACAGTCTGCCGGGCGCAACGGCCGCGCTGCGGCGAGTGCGTGCTGCGCGACCTGTGTGCCTTCGGCTCCGCCATCCGGCTGCCTTAATTGACGCCGCATCAGATGCCTATTTCGACCGGTACCCGTTAAGGGCCAAATCGCTTGTATTCGGCAGAAGTCCGCGGCGGCGACGGCACTGAAATCGCACGCTTGATGCCGAGAAACTATAGTTCCTGTACCGCGCATGACGGAACTGTCCGGTCACCACACGCCGGGCGCCGCGGTCGCCGCCATTCCCGCAGTACACGTACCGGACGAGCAGGCTAATACCGGGTCATCGGCTTCGGCAGACCTGCCGAACACTTTTGGTAGGTCATTAAACCGATGGTGCTTTTTATTCCCGAAAGTTCCCAGTCCTTGCGTGAAATTTCAGGCTTAAAGATGGCGCTCGCGGCGTACGGTGGTTGCGTTTAAAGAGCACATTCAGGGGAGGGTCGGCAATGAGGCTGACTGGCGGGTCGCCCGGGCGAATCCTTTACGGACCATCGTTCATCTGGCGGAGGAAGGGACTGATAACCAGTCTGGCCGGTCTGGTCACTGCCGCCTTAGTCGGCACCACAATCGTCGGCGTGCCGGCGGCGTCGGCGAGCAGCACCGAGACCGTCATCGTCACCGCGAGCGGGCTGCTGAGCCCGGTCACGGCCGTGGGTGACGTGCTTGGCAACGTGCTGACGAAGTTTCACATCATCAACGGGGTCGAGGCCTCGATCCCGACCGTGCTCGAACCGGTGCTGGCGGCGCTGCCGGGCATCACCGTGACACCCGACGTTCCGGTCAGCGTGCAGTCGACCGTCGAGTCGACGGGCCCGCACACGCCGTCCGATGAGTTCCTGCACCAGACCGGCGCCACGCAGTTGTTCGCGAACGGCGACACCGGGCAGGGCGTCACCGTAGCCGTGCTCGACACCGGCATCGACGACCTGCCTGACTTTGCCGGGCGCCTGATCGGCGGGGTCGACCTGACCGGGGGGAACAACCCGTTCCAGGACAGCTTTGGCCATGGCACGTTCGTGGCTGGCCTGATCGCCGGGAACGGCGCCTCCTCGGGCGGGCAGTACGAGGGCGAGGCACCGGGCGCCGACCTGGTGTCGGTCAAGGTGGCCGGCGCGACCGGCCAGACCGACCTGGCGACGGTGATCGAGGGTGTGCAGTGGGCGGTCGACAACCAGCTCGCCTACAACATCAGGGTTCTAAATATGTCCCTGGGCTTCCAGCCGTTCGAGTCCACCGTCGTCAACCCGCTCGACCAGGCGGTGCAGACGGCGTGGAACTCGGGCATCGCGGTGGTGGCCTCGGCCGGCAACGCTGGGCCATCCAACGGGACCATTCTGTCGCCCGGGGACGATCCCCTGGTGATCACCGTGGGCTCGCTGGATGACATGGCCCAGCCGGTGGTCGCCGACGATGAGATGACGAACTTCAGCAGCGCCGGGCCCACGTCGCCGGACGGCTGGGCAAAGCCCGATCTGGTCACCTCGGGCCGCTCGGTCGTGAGCCTGGCCGCGCCTGGCTCGACGATCTACAACGAAAACCCCTCGGCCCGCATCGGCTCGGGCAACTTCGTCGGTTCCGGCACATCGTTCAGTACGGCCATCACGAGCGGTGCGGCGGCTTTGATCCTGGCCGACAACCCTTCGCTCACACCCGATCAGCTCAAGGCCCGGTTGCTCGGCACAACCAGTCCTGGCCCGGTTGGGAATCCCTTCGTAGACGGGCATGGAGCCCTGAACGCGAACGCCGCGGCCACCGCGGGCCCGATGAACCTTAGCCAGTCCGTCGTTAGCACGATGCTGACCCTGCTGGGGGCCACGGTCTCCCTCGCACCCGCGAACAGCCTGGCCGACACCTGGAACGCGAGCCTCTGGTCGGGCGCCTCCTTGCCGCAGGGTTCCGCGGGCAACGCGTCGTGGAATGGCTCGTCCTGGAACGGCTCGGCCTGGAACGGTTTCACGTGGTCCAGCCATGCCTGGAATGACGGCGGATGGGCTGGCGCGGAGTGGAACGGCTCCGGGTGGGCCGGTGCAGCGTGGGACGGCACCACGTGGCAGGGATCCGTGTGGGCCGGCGCCGCGTGGAACGGGAGTGCCTGGAACGCATCGGAATGGAACTAAGCGGTGGCCGCGACGTAGCCGGGCCATGAAACTCCCACGCCCCGCCTGGGCGATCGTGGCTGCCTCGATCGCGGGCGGTGGCGCCACGCTGATCATCGCGGTCATACACCAGTCGGCCTGCGCGCCGGTCAGTGAGAGCCAGTGGTTCGAGGCCTCTGCCCTGGGCGTGCTGCTGCTGGGAAGCTGGCTGTGGCCACTCGTTGTGTTCCGGGGCGGTGAGTCCGACGCCACTCACGTGGATGAGTGCTTCTTCGTCATCCTTGCCCTGCTCGTGCCGCCGATTCTCACCCTGGGCACCATGGCGGTGGCGACGGCTCTGGCTCAGGCCGTTCGCCGCCGTCCGCTGGTCAAATCAGCCTTCAACACTGGGCAGGTTCTGGTGTCGGCGGGACTGGGGCTGGCCGTGAGCCGCGGTATAGCCGTGCCGTCCCATTCGGTCGACGTCGCCCAGGTCGCTGCCGCCGTGGCGGGCGTCGCCGTATTCCTGGCTGTCAACGAGGCTCTGTTCGGCGGCGTCATGGCGTCGATGGGGACGACCTGGGAAGAACTCACCGGCGATCTGCCCATCCAGCTCACTCTGGCCGGCGGCGGAGCGTTGACCGGCATCGTCCTTGGTCTTGCGATACAGACACACGAGTGGGCGATAGTACTGGCGATTCCGTTACTGATCGTCGGACGCTCGCTGATCGGCGCCAGGTACGCGGCGCTGTACGACCGGGCCAGGACCGAAGGACTGTACGAGGTCACACTGGAGGCCAACCGCCTGCTTCGGCAGCAGCCGGTTCTTGACACGATCCTGGAGTCGGTCCGGCGGCTGCTCCGCAGCCCGCAGGCGACCCTGACGTCTGCAGATCCGGCGCCCGGTGAGCTGTCGGCAGCTATAACGGTCGCCGGGGAACAGCAGTGGCTGGTGGCGGCCGGCCGACGGCGCGATGAGCCGTTCGACGACGCCGACCATGGCCTGCTGCGCGCGCTTGCCGCCGTCGGCAACGCGGCCCTCAGCAACGCTGAGCTGTACCAGCAGGTCCACGTCGAACGGGAACGGCTGTCCTCCATCACCCTCAACATCGGCGAAGGCGTCTGCGCGATTGACGTGGACGGCAGGCTTACGTTCGTGAACCCGGCCGCAGCCGACCTGATTGAGCTGCCGCCACTCAACATCACCAGAGACCAGGCCGGGGAACCTGCGGTAGCCGCGCCGGATTTCCTGCTCGTTCCGGCTTGCGAGGCCATGCGTACGCGCCGCACGATCCGCGAGGACGACGCCCGTTTCCGGGGCAAGGACGGCGCGACCATACCGGTCGCCTATACGGCGTCGGCGGTCATGGGTGAGGCCGGCCCCACGGGCGCGGTCATCACGTTTCGCGACATCACCGAGCGCAAGGCATTCGAGGACGAGCTCCACCATCACGCCTTCTACGACGGCCTCACCGGGCTGGCCAATCGCCGGCTGCTGGTCGAGCGGCTCGAACAGGCGCTGCGCCGGTCGGAACTCGACCGCAAGACGCACGCGCTGGTCTTCATCGACGTCGACCGGTTCAAGAGCATCAATGACAGCCTCGGCCACGTGACCGGCGACGAGTTTCTGGTCGCGATCGGCAACCGCATGAAGGGCGTGGTGCGTGGTAACGACCTGATCGCGCGCTTCGGCGGCGACGAGTTCGTGGTGCTGCTCGAGGACGTGGCCGGACAGGACGAGGCGGTCATCGCGGCGCGGCGCATCTGCGCCGCGGTGCAGCAGCCCATGGTGCTGTCGGGAGGCTACGAAATGGTCGCCACCGTGTCCGTCGGGATCGCGATGACCGACCCCGGCAAGACAACCGATGACCTGCTGCGCGACGCTGACGTGGCCATGTACGAGGCCAAGGTCAGGGGCGGGGGGGGCGTCTACAGGGTGTTCGACCAGCGGTCGATGGGAACCCGGTCCGCCGAACGGATCCAGATCGAGGCCGATCTGCGCAAGGGCCTGGAGCGGGGCGAGCTCGAGGTACATTATCAGCCGTTCTATTCCCTGGACGGGAAGCAGATCGTGGGCGCCGAGGCGCTCGTGCGGTGGCGTCATCCGGTCAACGGTCTGATCGCCCCCATGCGCTTCATCCCGATCGCGGAGGAGACCGGGCTGATACTGCCGGTCGGCCGGTACGTCCTGGAGCAGGCCTGCGCCCAGGTGCGCTCGATCAGGGACCGGCTCGGTGTGGACTTCCCGCTCAACGTCAATCTCTCGCCGCGGCAGTTTCAGGAGAACGGGCTGCTGTCACAGGTCGCGGCGGCCCTCGACGCCTGTGGGTTGCCGTCGACGTCGCTCACGTTCGAGATCACCGAGTCCATGGTCATGGAGGATCTCTCCGGCGCTCGCGACGTGATGAAGAAGCTGAACCGGCTGGGTGTGCGCCTGGCCATCGACGACTTCGGCACCGGCCACTCCTCGCTCGCCTACCTCAAGCAGTTCCCGGTGCACGAGGTGAAGGTCGACCGCGCCTTCGTCAAGGGCGTCGCGGAGAGCCGGGTCGACTCGGCGATCGTCCGGGCCGTCATCGAGCTCGCCAACGCCATCGGCATAGGCGCGGTGGCCGAAGGCGTCGAAACCTCGGACCAGGTGACGGGCTTGCGGATGCTCGGCTGCCGGGTCGCGCAGGGTTACTTCTTCTCGCATCCGCTGCCGGCCAAGGAGTTCTACGAGCTCCTGAAACAGCACTTCGCTCATGCCGCCGCGGGTTGAGCGCGCCCTGGCTGCGGCGCAGGGCCGCATGTAGGTATATGCATATATTCGTCTAAATCTAAGTGTGCTCGGGTAACAGTGGAACCGCCGCGTGCTGCCAAGCAGGATTGGCAGGGGATCTTCCGCGGGGTATGACCCGTCGTGAAACGCTTACGTCGTCCCCCGTCTCGCCCCAGGGAGCACGCGATGAGCACGACCGAGGACCGCAGCGCCGGCACGAGTGGGATGCAAGGCACCGGGAGCGTCGACATGAAGCTCGAGGTGCTCATCATTCCCGTGTCCGACGCCGACCGCGCGAAGGAGTTCTACGCCAGACTCGGGTGGCGGCTGGACGCCGATGTCGCCGAGCAGGCCGGGACGGAGCTGCCCCAATGAGCGACTATGACGTGATCGTCTTCGGCGGCGGGGCGCCGGGTGAGCACTGCGCCGCGGCGCTGGCTGCGCGCGGTCTGCGTGTCGCTGTGGTTGAGCGAGAACTAGTCGGCGGTGAATGCTCCTACTGGGCGTGCATCCCGTCGAAGTCGCTGCTGCGGCCGGGCGAAGCCGTGCAGGGCGCTCGTGACGTCGGCGCGACCGCCCAGGTCGACGTCGAGGCCGCGCTGGCCTGGCGCGACTTCATGGTCTCGGACTGGTCCGACGCCGGCCAGGAGCGCTGGCTGGCGGGCCGGGGCATCGCGCTGCTGCGCGGCACCGGCAAGCTCGCCGGCACCGGCGTGGTCGAAGTCGACGGCACCCGCCACACCGCGGAGCACGTTGTCGTGGCGACTGGCGCGGCGCCGTTCGTGCCTCCGGTACCGGGACTGCGCGAGCTCGACGGCGTCTGGGGAACCCGGGAGGCGACGAGCATGAAGGCCGTCCCGCGCCGCCTTCTCGTGCTGGGCGGAGGGGCTGCTGGCGTCGAGATTGCGCAGATCGTGCGGCGTCTCGGGGGCGAGGCGGTCATCGTCGAGGGTGCCGACCGGGTGATTCCCCGCGAGGCGGCGCCACTGGGCGCGGCACTCAGCGAAGCCCTGCGCCAGGACGGGATCGAGCTGGTGCTCGGGGTGCACGCCACAGCCGCGCGGCGGGAGGGCGACGAGTACGTCCTGCAGCTCGACGGCGGCAAGGAACTGCGTGGCGACAAGCTGCTCGTGGCGACCGGCCGGCGCCCGCGCGTCGAGGGGATCGGCCTGGAGACGGTGGGCGTCGAGGCCAACCCGCACGGCATCAAGGTCGACGAGCACCTGCGCGCGGGCGAACGGCTGTGGGCGATCGGTGACGTCAACGGCATCTGGCCGCTGACGCATGTCGGCGAGTACGAGGGCGATGTAGTGGCGGCGAACATCGCCGGCGACCCGCACCCGGTGAACTACGAAGCCGTTCCCCGGGTCACCTACACAGATCCTCAGGCCGCGGCGGTGGGCGCGACCGAAGCGCCCTACAGCGCGACCGCCAAACTGTCAGAGGTGCCAAAGATGGCCACCTACACGCACGCCTACGCCAAGTCCAACGGGTTCCTCACGCTGCTCAGCGACGGCAAGCGGCTGACTGGTGCCTACGCACTCGGGCCCGAGGCCGGCGAGTGGACGCAGCAGGCGACGCTGGCCATCCGTGCGCACGTCCCGCTCGAGGTGCTGAGCGACACGATCCAGCCCTTCCCGAGCTTTTCCAGCATCTACAACGCGACGGTCATGACGCTGCGCATGAACATCGCGGACATGCCGATGCCGTCCGGGCCAATGGACGCGCAGATGGCGGACCGTGCCCACGGAGGCGGATCATGACCAGCCCAGCCGCTCCCCGGCTCCGCCCAGCGCGCGCCGGAACTGGCCGGACAGACCGTGGTCGTGATCGGCGGAAGCTCTGGCATCGGGCTGGAGACGGCCCGGCGCGCCCGGGCCAAGGGTGCCGAGGTGATCATCACCGGCCGCAATCCGGACCGGCTCCGGCGGGCGGCGCAGGAGGTCGGCGCGCAGCGCGCGGCGGCCTTCGACGTCACCGACGCGGGCTTCGCTGCTCGGGGACCAGCTCGAGGAACGCCGCAATGAAATGCGGACGACGCTCCCGATCGGCCGCGTCGTCGAGCCCGTCGACGTCGCCACGCTCGCCGTCCACATCATGACCAACACGGCGCTGGCCGGCGCGACATACGACATCGACGGGGGCGAGCAGTTCGTCTGACGAGGTGCGGCCGCGGGCGAACCGGGGCTTCCGCGGTCAGGTTTGCCCGGAGTCCGGGCCGGGGGCGGACCGCCCGCCATCGACGGGCACGATTGCGGCGCAACGCTCTGCCCGGGCCCGGAGATAGCGCTTTTCCGGGATGCTTGCGGTCCTGCGTGCCGCTTCGTCGAAGGCGTCGCGTGCCGCTCCGGGCGACCCGGCCAGTTCGAGAAGGTGACCGCGCATCGCGTACAGCCGGTGATGCCGGGCCACCCGGTCGTCGCCGGCCAGGGTGTCCAGCAGCTGCAGGCCCGCGTCTGGTCCCCTGACCATCGCCGCGGCCAGGGCGCGGTTCAACGTGGCCATCGGGTTGGGGGCGATGCGGTCGAGCAGTTCGTACAGGGCGAGGATCTGCGGCCAGTCGGTCTCTTCCGTGGTGGCCGCTTCGTCGTGGACCGCCGCGATGGCCGCCTGGATCTGGTAAGCGCCCACTGGGCCTGTGGCCAGCGCGTCGGTGACCAGGGCGACGCCCTCCGCGATCGCGGCCTGGTCCCAGCGGCTGCGGTCCTGGTCGGCAAGAGACACCAGCTCCCCGGCGTCGTCGACCCGGGCGACGCGGCGGGCCTCGGTGAGCAGAATCAGCGCGAGGAGCCCGGAGACCTCGCCGTCGCCGGGCCGGAGCCGGTGCAGCCCGCGGGTCAGCCGCAGCGCTTCAACGGTCAGGTCGACGCGGTTCACCTGCTCGCCGGCCGTCGCGGTGTAGCCCTCGTTGAAGATCAGGTACAGCACGTGGCAGACGGCATCGATCCGCTCATCGACGTCCTCGGCGGGTGGCATCGAGAACGTCGCGCCTGCCTCCCGGATACGCTGCTTCGCCCGGCTGACCCGCTGCGCCATGGTCGCTTCCGGCACGAAGAAGGCGCTGGCGATCTCGGCCGTGGTCAGGCCCCCGACCGCCCGCAGCGTAAGCGCGATCTGCGATGGCGGCGTCAGAGCCGGGTGGCAGCACAGCAGCAGCAGCGCAAGCGTGTCATCCCGGTCCGGCTCACGCCCGTCCCCGGGATACCGGCCCAGCTCGGCCGGGGGCGCGCCGAACACCAGGCGGTCCTCGCGTTCCCGCCGGGAACGCTCGCTGCGGACCTCGTCGATCAGCCGCCGCGTGGCGACGGTGATCAGCCAGGCCCGGGGGTTCTCCGGTATCCCCTTGGCAGGCCAGTCCATGGCGGCGGACAGCAGCGCCTCCTGCACGGCGTCCTCGCAAAGGTCAAAAGCCTGATGCCGGCGCAAGAGCACGCCGAGGACCTGCGGCGCCAGTGAGCGCAGCAGGTCCTCGACGTCGCTGCCGACCGGTTTCAAATGGCCTCGCCGGACTCGTGCAGGATCGGCCAGACCTCCACCGCGTTGTGCGCGGCGAACGGGTACTCAGCCGCGATGTCGAGCGCCCGCTGCTCGCTGTCGACGTCGAGGAGGAAGAAGCTGGACACGAACTCCTTGGCCTCGAGGTACGGGCCGTCGGTCACGGCCGGTACCCCGCCACGGACGCGGACGGTCCGGGCCGTCAGCTCGTCGCCCAGACCGTAGGCGCCGAGCAGTTCCCCCGACTCCGAATGGCGACGGTTGAACGCGTCCACCTCGCCGATCGCCTTGCCTATCACGTCAGGCGGAAACGACTCCCACATCTCCTTGTTCCCGTAGATGATCGCGATGTACTTCATCTCTCCTCCTAGCCGCGTGTTGCCAGGCGGCGCGCTCCGGACCATCCAGAGCGGCCCGCCGACCGCCCGGCTGGGCGGTTCCAACTGGTAGTCGGAGCCGCGAGGCAGTCTTCGACATCCGCCCGCCGTACCGTCATCTTGCCCACTCACATGTAGTCAAATATCTTGACCGTCAAGAATCAGGACTATATCGTCGGCCGCATGAACGTGGGTTACGCCGCTGCGGAAGCAGACGCACCCAGTCTGGTGAGCTGGCTTGCGATCTGGCGCGCCGCGGGTGAGAGCTGAGACCGTCACCGGTGCAGGATGTCGCGAAGGTGCCGCACCGTCCACCGGCGGTCGAACAGCGTCTGGTCGCCGGCGTCCTCGGCGCGAAGGTGCTCGATCAACGTCACGTAGTCGTCGACGTCCAGCGTCCTGAGCAGGTCCAGCAGGTCGGCCGCGTCGCCCGTGACGGGGTCGACCGGTGCGACGAGGCGGTCGTAGAGCGCGACGACCTGCTGAACCATGGCCAGGTGGCGCTGCCCGGGGTCGACGGAGGGGAAGTTCGTCGCGGCGAAGTCCTCGGTGAAGACGATCGGCTCGACCGCCAGCGCCTCTGGCCCGTAGCGCTGGGCGAGGTGGATCAGCAGCTCGACGTCGAAGGTCTCGTTGAAAGACGTCATCTCGCCGATGACCGGGCGGAGCGCGGGCCCGTCGAAGGCCTTGAAGCCGGCCTGGGTATCGAGCACGTGGGCCAGGGACGGGATGAGCAGGGCCCGGACGAAATGACGGAACAGGATGATGATCTTGTCCGGCTTGTCGCCGGTGCTGTGCGGCTCGGTGGACGGCCCGTCGGCGCGGATCAGCACCGCGCCGTCGATCCCGTAACGCTGGCCGAGCGCGGCGATCACCTTGTCGCCGCCCACGATCGGCGCCGCCAGCGAGCCGAGCTGGGCCAGGTTCGCCGACAGGTCCGCGTCGGTGTAGCTGACGACGTGCAGGCCGGCGCCGGCTGCCTGCGCCGGACCGCTGCCAACAGCGGCGGCCAGCCCGGCCAGGATCGATCCGCCCTTCCGGGACTGGTCGGTCGAGGTCAGCCGGTCGAACGCGGGGCTGATCGAGGGGCCGTTCGCGATCACCTCGGCCAGCCGCAGAACCGTGACGCCGCGGTTACCTTCCTTCGGGTAACCCTCGGCCGCGGCGATCTCCGTCATGAGGTCGGCGCTCGAGGGCTGGTCGGAGCATCCGTCGTCGCAGGCGATGATGCTCCAGGTGACCCCGGGCAGCCCGCCGGTCAGCCAGTCGAGCTGGCGGACCTTGGTCCGCACAAAGTCCTCGCCGTGCGGGTGTTCCGCGCGGGGGACCATGCGCCCGGTCTCGCCGTACATGGCCCACACCACGGTCAGGTGGATCGGGCCGGCGAGCCCGGCCAGCCGCCGGCGCGAGCGGGCCACGGCAGCGGCTTCGGCCATCACCGCCGGGCCATGGCCGTCGGCGGCTCGTTCTGCCGCTAAGCCGCCCTCAATCAGGACGGAGGCCACGTCGAGCACCGCCTGATTCTGATCCGAGTCCGTGAGGTCGCGGGCGGGGATCAGCACGTTATCCATAGCCATAAGGATGCCATCTATACGTTACCGTATATGACCATGGTCGCGATTACCAGAACGCCGCGCCACCGGTGGGTCGAGGAGGGCCTGCGGGCTCTGGCGGCCGGCGGCCCGGACGCCGTCCGGGTCGAGCTTCTGGCGCAGGCGCTCGGGGTGACCAAGGGCGGGTTCTATGGGCACTTCGCCGACCGGCGGGCGCTGCTGGAGGAGATGCTCGACTCCTGGGAGCGGATGAGCACCGATGAGGTGCTCGAGCGCGTCGAGCGCCATGGCGGCGATGCCAGGGCGAAGATACGGCTCGCGGGCGCGCTCACGTTCTCCCCCGAGCTCCTGCCGATCGACCTGGCCATCCGTGACTGGGCCCGGCGTGACCCGGCGGTCGCCGAGCGCCTCCGCCGCGTTGACAACCGCCGCATGGACTACCTGCGCATGCTGTTCGGCGCGATCTCCGCCAGCGAGGAGGAGGCCGAGGCCCGCAGCATGCTGGCGTTCTCGCTCGTCATCGGCCACCACTTCATGGCCGCCGATCATGGCGCCCGCAGCCACGCCGACGTCCTGGACCTCGCGGCACGCTGGCTGCTGGCGCAATAACGCCGTCACACCGGTGCGTCAGGGATGTGATAGCCGACGCCAGGGTGGGTCTGGATGACGGGCGGGTCGCCTAGCTTGCGCCGCAGGCGGCTGATGGTGACGAAGACGGCGTTGGTGAACGGATCGGCGTTCTCGTCCCACGCCTGTTCGAGGAGGTCTTCGGCGGTGAGGAACACGGGGCTGGCCCGCATCAGTGCCTCGAGGACAGCGAACTCCTTCACCGACAGGTCGAGCGGGCGGCCCTCGCGGGTGGCGGTGTGCCGCTGGGGGTCGAGTTCGACGCCCGCCGCCCGCAAGATGCGGGACCGGGCGGCGGGCTGCCGGCGGCCGAGCGCGCGGATGCGCAAGACAAGCTCGGTGAAGTGGAAGGGCTTGGCCAGGTAGTCATCGGCGCCCAGACCGAGACCGCTGACCCGGTCTTCGGCTGCGCCGGCGGCGGTCAGCATCAGCACCATCGACGGTTTGTCCGCCTCGGTGATCATCCGGCATAGCGCGTCGCCGTGGATGCCGGGCAGGTCACGGTCGAGGACGACAACCTGATAGGCGTTCGTGTCGATCTTGGCGGCAGCGTCGATGCCGTCGTAGGCGACGTCGACGGCGAACCCGTTGTCGCGGAGCCCTTCGGCAATGTCGTCGGCCAGACTCGGGACATCCTCGGCGACGAGCACTCTCATCCAGCCACCCCGGCCAGGTCCCTTGCCGCGGCGGCCGGCAGCGCGACGGCGGCGCGCAGGCCACCGTCGGCGCGGGCGCTCAGCTGCAGAGTGCCATCGTGGGCTCTGACGATGGCCGCGACGATCGACAGGCCCAGACCGGTGCCGGTGCCGGTGCTGGTCCGGTCCCCGGCCAGCCGCCGGAAGGGCTGGGCGAGCTCGCGGACATCCCGTTCGTCGAGCACCGGGCCGCCGCTCTCGACGACCAGCCACGCCAGCGAGCCATCGGAACGGGTCGCGACGTGGAGCCAGCCGCCGGGCTGGTTGTGGCGGATCGCGTTGTCGATGAGGTTGCTGGTCATCCGGTCGAGCAGCAGCGAGGCGCCCCGGACCGGGGCATCTGCCAGGTCTTGCTCCACGGTGAGCCGCATGCCCGCGATGGCCGGGCCGTGTTCGGCCAGCGCCGCTTTGGCAGCCTCGCCGAGCGACACCGTGACGCCGGGCGACTCGGCCCCCCGCTGAGCGCGAGCCAGGACCAGGAAGCTCTCCACCAGCCGGTCGGCCTTGTCCAGCCCCTTGCGCACCTTGGCCGCGAGCAGTGACACCTCCGGCGCCGGAGGTCCGGGCTTTCCGGTCGCGACATCTAGCGAGGTGCGCATCATCGTCAGCGGTGTGCGCAGTTCGTGGGAGACGTTGGCCATGAACCGCTGCTGTGCCTCGAATGCTTCTTCCAGCCGGCCGAGCAGGTCGTCGATGGTGTCGGCGAGGGCCTTGACTTCGTCGTCCGGCCCGGGCAGCGCCAGCCGCGCGTGCAGGTTGCGCGCGGTGATGGCCCGCGTGGCGGTGGTGATGCTCCGCAGCGGCCGCAGCACCCGCCCGGCCACGAGCCAGCCCAGCACGGCAGCCGCCAGGGCCATGATCGCGAGCGTGATCCCGGAGTAGGCCAGCAGCTGATGCATCACGTGGGCGTGCGCCTGCACCGCGAGGACATCGCACTGGCCGACCTGCGAACTGCCCGCCTTGGTGCCCGGGATAAGCAGCCCGTCATACCCGCCGCCTGGCCGGGTAATGGTTCCGCAGCTGATGGTTGTCTTGCCGTTCGGGCTCTTGTAGGTGTACGTGAAGGCCCTAGACGTGGCGTGATCGGCCAGCAGATAGGTGATCGCGAGCAGGCCGACGCCGCAGCACAGGAACAGCGAGCCGTACAGCAGCGTCAGCCGCAGCCGGACGGTGGGCGGAGGCAGCCGCAGCCGCCGTGTCCGCGATGACAGGCGCCCAGTCGGCACAGCAGGCATCGTCAGTTCCTCCGTTCGCGCTGTCTGCCCAGGTCAGAGCCCAAACGACCGTGACTCCCATGATGCCCGGGCAGACCTTTCACAGGCTTAACGACCTTCGTAAAGGCCGTGTTAGCAGCCGTTCCTTATAACTGGCCTGGAGAAGGCAAGGTCGCCGAGTCTGGAGGTTTGTGAGATGACGCAACCGTGGCCGGGCCGGTCCTGGCCCGGCAAGGCAATGATGCTGACTGCCGCTGCGCTGGCCGCTGTCGTGGTCGCGGCCTGCTCTGGCGGATCCTCGAATTCAGTCACGAGCGCGGGAAACCCCAATAAGGGCGCGCTCGCCTACGCCAGTTGCATGCGGGCGCACGGGATCTCCGATTTCCCCGATCCCAACGCCCAGGGCGGGTTCTCCGCACCCAACGGGCTGAACCCCAAGACGCCGCAGTACGCGGCGGCCAACAACGCGTGCAAGTCGCTGATGGGATCCGCGACGCCGCCGCCATACAACCCGACCGTAGTAGCCAAGCTGCTGAAGTACGCCAACTGCATGCGCGCTCACGGGCTCTCCTGGTTCCCAGATCCAAACGCCCAAGGCCACCTGGACATCAGTTTCCCGAAAGGCAGCAGCCCGAACTCCGCGCAGTACACGGCCGCCAACCACACCTGCTCGGCCGACCTGCCCGGGAACGGCGGGTGATGGGCGATGAGCAATACCGATGCACGTGAGCAGGCAGGCGAGCCTGCAGCGCCCGAACAGGCAGCACCCGGGGAGGCGGAGCAGTCTCTCGGGCAGGTGTTGCCTGCCCGCGGTGCCGGGCACGCAGCGGGCGGGCTGGCCGTGACCGGATACCGGCGGCGGAAGCGGGGCTGGGTCCTGGCGCTGGCGGTGGTCGTGGTGGTCGCGGCCGGGCTGGGTGGCGCCGACGCGGCCGGGGTATTCAACTCCCCCAAGCCGGCCGCGAGCAGCAACGGCTACGCCACCAGTACGCGGGCGGTGACGCGCGGGCCGCTCACCGAGCAGACCCAAGAGGACGCGACACTTGGCGATGCGGGCTCCTACACGGTCGTGGTACCGACGTCGCCGGGTTCGGCCGGTTCGGCCGGTTCGGCCGGTTCGGCCGGTTCGGCGGATTCGGGGACCAGCACGTTCACCTGGCTTCCGTCGGCCGGGCAGACGATCCGCCAGGGCCAGGCGATCTACCAGGTCTCCGGCACCCCGGTGGTGCTGCTGTACGGCAATGTGCCCGCCTACCGCGACCTGTCCGAGGGCATGACCGGCGCGGATGTCACCGAGCTGAACACCGACCTGGTCAGGCTCGGCTACGCCACCGCGACCGCGCTGGGCCCGCGGTCGGGCTGGGACTACTTCAGCAGCGAGACCGCGTACGCGCTGGAATTGCTGCAGGCCCACCTGGGACTGACCCAGACCGGGACCCTGCCGCTGGGGCAGGCGGTGTTCCTGCCGGGTGCGATCCAGGTGAGCAGCCTGGGCACCGGGGCCGTACCCGGCGCCGCCGCCACATCAGGGGCCACGGTGCTCACTGCCAGTTCGCTGACCCCGGTGGTCACGATCGACCTGGACGCCTCGCTGCAGACCGAGGTCGCGGTCGGCGACAAGGTGTCCGTCACCATGCCCGACGGGTCGGTCACGCCCGGGGTGATCTCCTCGATCAGCACCGCACCCTCCTCCTCATCCTCCGCACCGTCCTCGTCTTCGCCGTCCTCGGACAACGGCTCGGACAATGGCTCGGACAACGGCTCAACCACGGCGACGATCACGGTGGTGGTGTCGCTGACCAGCCCCAAGGCGGCCGGGAGCCTGAACGAGGTACCGGTGGAGGTCACGATCACCACCGGCAGCGTGAGCAACGCGCTGATCGTGCCGGTGGACGCGCTGCTGGCCCAGCCCGGCGGGGGGTACGCGGTCGAAGTGGCCGGGCCGGGCGGGCATCACCTGGTGAAGGTGACCCCGGGCCTGTTTGACGACGCCGACGGAACCGTGCAGGTCACCGGCAACCTGACGCCGGGCCAGCACGTGGTGGTGCCGGGCATATGAGCAGCCACGCAACGACGGCCCAGCCGGCCGTAGTCCCCGCCACGGCCGGCCCGCCAGAACCCGTGCTGGAGCTGGCGACGGTGACCAAGGTCTACCCGGGCAAGCCGCCGGTGCCCGCGCTGCGCGGCGTCAGCCTGTCGATCGCCGCCGGGGAGCTGGTCGCGGTGCTCGGCCCGTCCGGGTCGGGCAAGACCACGCTGCTGCACCTGGCCGGCACCCTGGACCTGCCCACCACCGGAACCGTCAGGGTCACCGGCCTTGATGTGAGCACGCTGGGCGACCGGCAGCTCGCGGGCCTGCGCGCGTCCAGCATCGGGTTCGTGTTCCAGCAGTTCTTCCTCGCCGAACACCAGCTCGTCATCGACAACGTCGCTGATGGCCTGCTGTACGCCGGCGCAGGCCTGGCGCAGCGCCGCGACCAGGCCGCTGAAGCCCTGCAGCGCGTCGGCCTGGGCCACAAGCTCGCCGCCAAGCCCACCCAGCTGTCCGGCGGCGAGCGACAGCGGGTCGCGATCGCGCGGGCGATCGTGGGCGAGCCGGCGATCGTGCTGGCCGACGAGCCCACCGGCAACCTCGACCAGGCCACCGGCGCGGCCATCCTCGACCTGCTCGCCCAGCTCAACACCGCGGCCGGGACCACGATCGTCGTGGTCACCCATGACGAGCACGTCGCCGCCCAGATGCGCCGCCAAGTACGGATGCTCGACGGCCAGATCATCTCCGACACCACCACCGAACCGGCCGTCGATGCCGCACGCGCGCCAGCCTGGCCCGAAGCGTCCGGGGAACGGATCGCCGGCTGGCTCGGCCAGCCACAAGGAGGACCCCGATGACCGCAGCCATCTCCGGCGCACCCCAAGCGGGCCGCCGCGGGCCCGCGGCGGCCCGGCTGCGGGCCAGCGACTTGGCCCGGCTGGCCGTCGTGGGCCTGCGCACCCGCAAACTCCGCGGCGCCCTGTCCGCCCTCGGCATCGCGATAGGCGTCGCCGCGATCGTCGCCGTCCTCGGATTGTCAGCATCGTCAGCAGCCGGGCTCAACGCCGAAATCGCCGCCCTGGGCACCAACCTGCTCACCGTCCAGCCCGGGCAGAACTTCACCGGCGGCACCGCCGAGCTGCCCGCCGCCGCACCTGCGATGATCTCTCGGCTGCCCGGCATCAACCAGGTCCAAAGCACCGGGGCAACCAACGGCAGCGTCTACCGCTCCCCGCTGATCCCGCCGGTGAACACCAATGCACTCACCGTCGACGCCGCCACCCTGGGCCTGCCCGCCACCGCCGGCACCAGCCTGGCCCAAGGGGAGTTCCTCAACGCCGCCACCGCCCGCGAACCCGTCGCCGTTCTGGGCGCCGCCGCCGCCCAGCTACTCGGCATCGACAAGGTGTTCCCCGGCGAACGCGTCTGGATCACCGGCACCGGCGCCAACGGCAACGGCGGCACGTGGCTGTACGTCGCCGGCATCCTCAACCCCGACGTCCTGTCCCCCGACATCGACTCCTCCGTCCTCGTCGGGTTCCCCTTCGCCGAGAACAACCTCAGCTTCGACGGCAACCCAACCACTGTTTATGTCAAAACGGCATCCACGCAGGTGAACGCGGTATACAAGCTGCTCGGCGATCAGGCCAACCCCGAAGACCCGACCGGCGTGGACGTCTCCCAGCCCTCCGATGCCCTGGTCGCCCAGGCCGACGCCAAGTCCGCGTTCAGCACCCTGTTCCTCGGCCTCGGCGCGGTCGCGCTGCTGGTCGGCGCCGTCGGCGTCGCCAACATCATGGTCATTTCCGTCCTGGAACGCCGCTCCGAAATCGGCCTGCGCCGCGCCCTGGGCGCCACCCGCGGCCATATCCGAACCCAGTTCCTCACCGAGGCGATCACCCTGGCCCTGCTCGGCGGCGTCGCCGGAATCATCACCGGCGCCGCCGCCACCGCCATCTACGCCCACGACAAGGGCTGGAGCACCGTCATCCCCACCGACGCCTGGACCGGCGGCCTGGCCGCCGCCATCCTCATCGGCGCCCTCGCCGGACTTCTGCCCGCCATCCGCGCCGCACGCCTCTCCCCCACCGAAGCGCTCTGGAGCATCTAGAGCAGAGCGGCGGCATGAACCACGGGCCAGCCGGAGCACTCTGCGCCGCGTTCGGGCCCGTCTTGCTGCACCGGCAGATCTGGACGGTTTACGCCAAGCGGTCAATAGTGAAGGCGAGGTAGCGTCCGGCGGCTCGCTGACGTGCGGCGGAAGGACCCGTGGATGGCAATGGCAGGTAGCGGGGTCTTGCCCGCCGAGATTGACGTCGCCGTGGTCGGTGCCGGGTTCTCCGGGCTGTACATGCTCCACCGGCTGCGCGGGCTCGGGCTGCGCACCGTGGTGTTCGACGACGCGGGCGACGTCGGCGGGACCTGGTACTGGAACCGCTATCCCGGTGCCCGTTGCGACGTCCCCACGACCGACTACGCCTACAGCTTCGACGCCCGCCTCGAGGAGGACTGGACCTGGTCGGAGAAGTACGCCACGCAGCCGGAGATCCTCGCCTACCTCCGGCACGTCGCCGACCGCTACGACCTGCGGCGGGATATCCGGTTCGGCACCCGCATCACCGCTGCCGTCTGGGACGAGGCCGACCGGCGCTGGCGGCTGCGCACCGGCGACGGCGACGAGGTGAGCTGCCGGTACTACATCATGGCGAGCGGCTGCCTGTCCCTGCCGAAGGCGCCCGACATCGAGGGCGTCGACCGCTACCGCGGCGAGGTCTACCTGACCGGCAGGTGGCCCCATGAACGGGTGGACTTCAGCGGGAAAAGGGTGGCGGTCGTGGGAACCGGCTCCTCCGGAATCCAGTGCATCCCGCTGATCGCCGGCGAGGCGGCCCGGCTGACCGTGTTCCAGCGGACGCCGAACTTCTCCGTTCCCGCGCGCAACGGCCCTCCGCTGGCGGATCGCGTGACCCAGCTCGCCACGGATCGCGACGGCTACCGCGAGGCCGCCCGCTGGTCCCGGGGCGGCGTGCCGCGCGAGCTCACCGATGTCAGCGGCGTGACCGCGCCGCAGCAGGTCCGCCGCGAGCGCTTCGAGGCCGCGTGGCAGGCCGGCGAGCTCTTCGCGATCCTCGGCGTGTTCAGCGACCAGGGCGTCAACGCGGTCTCCAATGAGCATGTCGCCGAGATGATCCGGGAGAAGATACGCGCCGTTGTCAGCGACGCGGACGTCGCCGACGCGCTCTGCCCGAAGGACTATCCGTTCGGTACCAAGCGCCCGTGCCTGGACAGCAGCTATTTCGAGACCTTCAACCTGCCCCACGTCCGGCTGCTCGACCTGCGCAGGACCCCGATTGCGGCGGTCACCGAGGCCGGTATCGACACGGCCGAGGAGTCGTTCGAGTTCGACGCGATCGTCTTTGCCACCGGTTTTGACGCGATGACCGGCCCGCTCGTTTCGGTGGCCGTCACCGGGACTGACGGTGTGACCCTTAAGGACAAATGGCGACACGGGCCGGTCACGTACCTCGGCCTGATGACGACCGGGTTCCCCAACTTCTTCACGATCACCGGCCCGCAGAGCCCGTCGGTGCTGTCGAACATGGTGGTCTCGATCGAGCAGCACGTCGACTGGATCGCCGATTGCCTGCAGCGCCTGCGGGCGGAGAATCTGGACCGGATCGAGCCGACCCCGCTGGCCGAGGCGGGCTGGGTGCAGCACAACCAGGACTGCGCCGACATCACGCTGTACCCGCGGGCGAACTCCTGGTACATGGGAGCCAACGTCCCGGGGAAGCCGAGGGTCTTCCTGCCGTACGTCGGCGGCGTGGACGCCTACCGCCGGGCCTGCGACGAGGTGGCCGAGGGCTTTGTGGGGTTCAGGCTCGACGGGCCTGCCGGGTCACGGTGCAACGACGGGGTGATCCGGCGGCTCCAGCCGGACATGGCGATGGTGCTGGATCTCATGGCTTCGCTGGGGCTGCCCCCGATAGAGACCATGAGCGTCCCCGACGCCCGGGCCTTCTCGGAGGCCAACGCGGCCAGCCGGCCCCCGGGCCCGGAGGTCGGCGAGATCGCCGACGGGGTGCTGCCTAGCCCGGCCGGCGACCTGGCGTACCGGCTCTACCGCCCGCCAGCGCGGGGCCCGCACCCGCTGATCGCCTACTTCCACGGCGGCGGCTGGGTCCTGGGCAGCCAGGACTCGGACGACCCGCTCTGCCGGGACCTCTGTGTGCGCACCGGGTCGGTGGTGGTGTCGGTGAACTACCGGCACGCCCCGGAAGACCGCTTTCCCGCGGCGGCCGACGACGCATTCGCCGCGGCGAGCTGGATAGCGGCCAACGCGGCCGCGCTCGGCGGCATCCCCGGGCAGCTCACCGTCGCTGGCTGGAGCGCCGGCGGCAACGTGGCGGCGATCACGTGCCAGCTCGCGCGCGACGCCGGCGGCCCCGACATCGCCAGCCAGCTGCTGCTCGCCCCGGTCACCGACTGCGACCTCGGCAGGCCCTCCTACGCCAGCAACGGCGAGGGCTTCATTCTGACCGCCGGTCTCATGCGGTGGTTCTGGGACCACTACGCGGACGAGGCCGACCGGGCGAACCCGAAGGCCTCACCGCTGCGCGGCACGCTCGCGGGCCTTCCGCCGGCCGTGGTGGTGACGGCCGAGTTCGACCCTCTGCGCGACGAGGGCGACGCCTACGCCGAGGCCCTCGCCTCCGCCGGTGTCCCGGTGCGGCACATCCGGGCCCGCGGTCACACGCACACGTCGCTGACCATGGTCGACGTGGTGATATCCGGAGCCCCGGTCCGCGCGGAGATCGCCGAAGCCCTGGACAGCTTCCGGCCGGAACCGGCCCGGAGCTGAGGCCCACGCTTACTGAGCCGGCTTGCCAAATTAAAGCCAAGCTCTCGCCATTTTCATTGGTACGTACCACATATCCCGATAGGCTCCGGCCGCCCGTGGTGGCCGCGATGCTCCGGTAACGATCCGATGTTTGTCCTTGCATTGTCACTATGTAAGGCGTGAGGATAGGCCCATGCCCGACGCGCCGCCACAGGCCATGGTCGCGGCGGACGGCATCTGCCGGACCTTCGGCAGCGGGCATACGGCCGTTCATGCCGTGCGCGGGGTCTCGTTCACGGCGGACCGCGGTCAGCCATGCTGGCGCTGACCGGGGTCGCCAGCCACGCAGCGCACTGCCCGGACGAGCCTTCCGGCGGCCAGCAGCAGCGGGTGGCCATCGCCCGCGCGCTGGCTGGCCGGCCGGGCCTGCTGATCGCCGACGAGCCGACCAGCCAGCTCGACCTGGAGACCGGCCGGCAGATCGTGGAGCTGCTGCTCAGCGTCGTGCGCTCGGAGGGGATCACCGCGCTGGTCGCCACCCACGACGAGGTGCTGATCGACCTGGCCGACAAGGTCACCGCGCTGGAAGACGGCGCCGTCGTCGGCGCCGCGGCCGGATAGGAGCGGCCGGTGCGTGGCCTGGGCGTGTCCTTCCTCGTCCGCCGGGCCAGGTCGTCGTGGCTGCTCCTGGCCTGCGTCGCGGTGACGGTCCTGGTCGCCACCGGGCTCGCGGCCGCGGAATGGACGTTCGCGGCCGAGGCGATCCAGCCCGGAGCGCAGAGCTTCCTCGCCGCACCGCAGAACCGCGTGATCAGGCTCAGCGGCGTGGTCAACACCGGGGAAGCCGCCGCCGACACGCGGCTGATCCGCGCCACGCTGCGCAGGGCCTGGCCGGGGCTCGGCTTCCAGCTGCAGGGCGCGCTGTGGGCGGAACCGATCCAGCTCTCGACGTCGGCCAGCGGCACGTTCAGCACGCAGATCCAGCCAGCGTCGCTGGAAGGGATCAGCGCCCAGGTGACGCTGACCGCCCGGACGTGGCCGGGGCCGCCGCGCCGCGGCAGCCCGGTGCCGGTGGCGCTGCCGGCGATGGCCCGCGGGAACCTCGGCGCGCTCGACGTGAACACCAGCGCGGCGCTTTCGCAGCTCGGCCTCGCCAACCCGGAGGGGCTGCAGGTGACCTCGAACCTGCCGCAGATCCTGGACGGCATAGCCAGCACGAGCGTGCTGTCGCAGTCGCTGTTCACGATCGCCGCACTGGAGCCGCCGCTTACGGCCCGCCGCAAATTCAGATGCATCGCCGTCACCAGCGTGGAACGCTGTGCTGCGTGCACGACCCGCCACCGGCCCGCTCTGGTGACTCGCGGCTGACGGCGCGCCTGCGGCTCGAGCCGATCGGCCCCGGCAACGCAGCCGACCTGTGGCTCGTTCATAGCGACGACGAGGTGTCGTGCTGGTACGGCGACGAGAAGCCGAGCCTGCAGGAGGCGGAGCAGTGGGCTAGATCCATCGGCGATTCCTGGCGCTTCCACGGCGTCCACAAGTGGATCGCCTACGACCGCGGGGGCGGCGAGGTTGTCGGTCGCGGCGGATTGTCGCGAACGCCGGTCGACGACGACTGGGGTCAGATCTATGCGTTCCTTCCGGAGGAACCATGGGTGCGCGTCGCGCATGAGAGCCGCCGCCCGTTCGTCGCGCATGCGAACTGGCTAGAGATCGGATGGGCGCTACGGCGCGAGTTCTGGGGGCGTGGCTACGCGTCCGAGATCGGCCGCGCCGGGCTGGAGTTTGCATTCGACGTCCTCGGGGCGCAGGCCGTTGCGTCGTGCACGGTCCGCCACAACGCGCGCTCACGTGCGGTAATGGAACGTATCGGCATGCGGTACGCGGGCGAGATCCGGAGCCGCGGCATAGTTGAGGGGGCTGACGGAGAGCAGGACGACGCGCCGTTCGCGGTGTGCGTGGTGCTGCGACGAGAATGGGACCGTCATGAGTGAACCGCGCCGGATCGCCGCTCCGGTCGTGATCGTGGGCGGCGGGCCGGTTGGGCTCGCGCTGGCGGTGACGCTCGGCAAGGCAGAGGTGCCCTGCGTGCTGGTGGAGCGCCAGCTCACGCCGTCGCTGATCCCGCGCGGGCAGAACCTCACGGCACGGAGCCTGGAGCACTTCTACTACTGGGACTGCGTCAGCGAACTGCGCGCGGCGCGCCTGCTGCCGGCCGGATTCCCGATCGGCGGCATCACCGCCTACGAAAGCCTGGCCGGCGAGCACTGGTACGCCCCGCCCGGCCGGGAGACGGTCGCGGACTTCTACTATCAGCGGAACGAGCGGCTGCCGCAGCACCTGACCGAGTCCGTGCTGCGCGGCCGGCTGCAGGGGCTCAGTTTTGTCACCGCGCTGTTCGGCTGGTCGGTGACCAGCGTCTCCACCGGCGCAGGCGGCGTGCGCGCTGCCGCGCGCCAGGACGGGGGCACGGGCCGCTGCGAGATCGAGGGCGACTATCTCGCTGGATGCGACGGCGCCCACTCGCTGGTGCGCGAGCAGGCAGGCATCGGCGGCAGCGGCGAAGACTTCGGCCGGCGCATGGTGCTGGCGGTCTTCCGCTCCAGCGAGCTCAGCGAACGCCTGTCGCGGTTCCCGCTGCGCACCACGTACCGGGTGCTGCATCCGGAGCTGAAGGGCTACTGGTGGTTTTTCGGCCGGGTCGACGCGACCGAGACCTGGTTCTTCCACGCGCCGGTGCCGGACGACGCGACGCCGGCCAATTTCGGGGTCCGGGAGCTTGCCGGGCTGATCGGGCGGGCGGCCGGGGCCGCGGTCGCGTGCGAGTTCCAGCACGTCGGGTTCTGGGACCTGCGCATCAACATGGCCGACCGTTACCGGCGGGACCGGGTGTTCATCGCGGGGGATGCGGCACACAGCCACCCGCCCTACGGAGCGCACGGCCTGAACACCGGTCTCGAGGACGCGGTCAACCTCGGCTGGAAACTGGACGCGGTGCTGCACGGCTGGGGCGGGCCGGGCCTGCTCGACAGCTACGGCGAGGAGCGGCGGCCGGTCTTCGCCGAGACCGGGGAATCGATCACCGAGGCCATCGCCGACGACCGCGCGTTCCTCGAGCGTTACAGCCCTCGGCGGGACCGCGCCGAGTTCGAGCTGGCATGGAGCGGCCGGACGTCGGCGGAGACGGCCCCTGCGTCCTACGAGCCGCACTACGCGGGCTCGTCGATCGCATGGGGACCGGCCGGAGCGGTGAGCGGCGTCCGCGGTGAGCACACCTTCGAGGCGCGGGCAGGGCACCACCTCCCGCCGATCAAACTGTCCTCGGGAGCCAACGTCTTCGAGCGCCTGTCCGCCGGGTTCACCCTGCTGGCGCTGACCGCAGACCAGCGACCGGGCGTCGCGTTCCAGGCTGCCTCCCGGGAATTGCGGATCCCGCTGCAGGTCATCACCGACAGCTATGAGGGACCGCGGACGGCCTGGGCGCGGCGCCTGATCCTGGTCCGGCCCGATCAGTTCGTGGCCTGGACTGCAGACGACCCGCCCGCCGACGCCGTGGCCGTGCTCCGCCGCGCAGCCGGGTACTGTGATCCCGGGCCGGGCGAACGCACGGGGAGCCGCTGTGATTTCGGGTCCTGACGACGTGACGGCGGCGGTGCTGGCCGAGGTGGAGCGCGCGAGGGACCCTCGCACGAGGGAACTGCTGGCCGCTGCCGTCCGGCACCTGCACGCGTTCGTGCGCGAGACGCGGCTGACCGAGGCGGAGTTTCAGCACATTGCCGGGATCGTCGCGAGGCTCGGCCAGTTCACCAGCGAGTCGCACAACGAGGTCGTGCTGATCGCGGGCTCGCTCGGCGTGTCGTCACTGGTATGCCTGCAGAACAACGGTGCGGGCGGGACGCACGAGACGACGGCGAACCTGCTGGGGCCGTTCTGGCGGGCCGGCTACCCGATCCCGGTCAACGGCCCGGTGGGCGACCTCCTGCGAGCGCAGGGCCGCCACAACATGCGCCCGGCGCACATCCATTTCCTGATCAGCAAGCCAGGCTACAAGACCCAGTTTTCTCAGGTGTACGCCAGCGATGACGCCAACCTGGAGACCGATGCCCAGTTCGGCGTGACCGCCGCGCTCGTCGGCTCTTACCTGAAGCACGACACCGCGACCGAGCCCGCGCCCGATCCGGGCCTGACGGGCACGTGGCATTCGCTCGAGCACAGGTTCGTCATCGAACCCGGTGACAGTTCACTGCCGAAACCACCGATCACCGCCAAGGCTACGGGAGACGTTCCGGTGCAAGAGATCCTGGAACGGGAGCCATGACCCACCCGGCCTGAAGCCGACGGACGCCGTGGCGGTGCCTGCTGCCGTCAGGAGGCAAGCCAGTCGGTGATCGAAGGGCCGCCCTCGAGGCCGGGATAGGGGTCGCCGACCGTCCCGGGTGGCAGCGGCATGGTGGCGAGGGCGGCTTCCAGCTCGCCGGGATGGCGGGTGGGGACCACCCACAGCGGCTGATGGAAGCCGGGGCTGGACCAGTTCACCGACAGTGGGCCCGGGCCGGCGTGATGCTCGGCACCGCGCAGTGATCTTGGTCGACGACGATGACCAGCGCGGCGCGCATGAACGGCACCGCCAGGTTGCCCAGCGGCGTCCGCCGCCGCCCGTGTGCCGCGTGCCGGATCATGACCTTGATCGCCTTGCGGTCCCTGGTCACGCCGAGCCGCTGCACGCCGTCCCAGCCGCAGGCGAATACCTGACCGTACTGGTGCGGCACGGTGGCCTTACGCCGGCCGCCAGGGTGCCGGTCAGCCCAGCGCACGCCGCCGATCCGCAGCCCGCTGGAGTCCAGCCGCATGCTCACCGGCCACGCATAGGGCAGCACCTGACCGAACGGGAACCAGGGCAGCAGCGCCAGCAGCATCACGGCCAGCAGCACCCAGGAGACTCCGGAGTGCAGCACGACCGCCGCGACGAAGGCCACGGCCGCGACGATCGGCCCGCACAGGCCCGCCGCCACGAACCGCCAGTTCAGCGCGCAGTGATCCTCGGCGTAGTACGTCTGCGCCGGGGATGACTGCGGGGCTCCCGTGCCGCTGAGCTCGGTCACGGCTGCTCCAGGGCCAGCATGCCGGTCAGCATGCCAGCCAGGCCAGTGAGATCGCAGGCGAAGGGCGGCCCCGGATCCGCGCCGGCGCCCGGCTGCCGCGTCACCAGGTGCCCGTCGCCGGAGCCGGATACGGTCGCCCGGTCCCGGCTGGCCAGCTCGCCGCCGGTGTACGCGTAGACGTCCACGACCCGGGGCTGCCCGCCAGCCGCGCGCTCCCCCGGCGCCGCCCCGCCTCCGCCGCGCGTGGCCCACAGGGCCAGCACATGGCCGGCCCGGTCCGGGGACAGCAGCGAGAAGTCGTGTACCGGCCCGAACGGCCTGATGACCTTGCCTGAAACGTGCTCCCCCACCACCGCCCGCGGCAGCCCTCCGGCCTGGCCGACTCCGAACATGCGGGGCGTTCCGGTGACCGATCCGTCCGAGTCGGTGGCGATCACGACCACCTCAGGATTCTGCCGCGCCGCCACGATCATCCCCAGCGCGGCGCTCACCAGCAGCCGCCCGGGCTGCCCCGGCGCGGTCACCCCCGGCTCAGCGTCCGGCCCCGGCTCGGCGTCGGGCTCCCGTTCACTGGCGGGCCGTAGCAGCCCGCGGTCGGTCAGGAACTGCAGCACTCCGCTGGTCAGCTTCTCCCGGTCCGGCGCGGCCAGGCCGGCCCACCACCGTGCCTCCGGCTCGGCCGCGATGACCTGGTCCACCCCGCACAGCACCCATAGCTCGGCCATGGTCAGCGCCGGAAGCAGGGCCACGCCCGAGCTGTCGGCCTCGGCGAGCAGCCGCTCGGCATCGGCCACGTCCCGAGCCCGCGGGTCCGCCGCGCCGGCCTCTCCGCCAGCGCCAGGCGCCGGGAAATCTACCGGCACGGGGCCCGTCTACAAACCGAGCGCATTGAGGACGTCACCGCCGTAGTGCACGACACCGTCGTAGACCTTGGCGGCGACATGGGCTGTGCCCTCGCCCACATCCACGAAGAAGTGGCCGACGGGCTTGGCGAGGTCGTTGCGGAACCATGCATCGTGCGCGTACAGATACGAGCCCGCCAGGTACAGGCCGGTACCCACGGCGATCCCGACGCCGACCGGGCCTAGGCTCAGGCTCGCCAGCGCGTCTATCCCGAGCGCCTCCCCCACCGCACCGGCGGTGTCGGCACCCACGACGGCGGCATTGACCCCCGCGTCTCCCCGGTCGACCCATCCCATGGCACCGCTCTGCGACGGATGGATCATCGTGAGAACGTCACCGGCGATCGCGATTGGCCCGCCGACGAGGCGCCCGGTGCGGGACACCAGGCCGAGCATCTTGGTACTCTGCGCAAACTCCTCGCCGAAGGTCTCCGCGGCGTCGCCCATGCTCAGCCACCTGCTGGTCGTCTGCGAGGCGAGTTCGTCGATATCGGCCTCGGGGTTCGCGACCTTCGCGTTGACGTCCGCCCGCATCATGTCCAGGAGCCAGTCTTCCTCCTGCTTGGGCAGAGCCTTCATGAACTTCTCGGCCAGGTCGGCATTCTTGCCTATGAACCACAGGATGCCGTCGATCCCGCTCGCGTCGAGCGCCGTGTGGATCTTCTCCAGCAACGTCTCGAAGGCGGGGTCCTTTTCCTTGTCCCCGGGATCGGCCTTGAACACGGCGGTCAGCTGCGCGGTCGCGGACTTCACTTGGCCGGCGGCCTGGCTGCCGGCAGCCTGGCAGCTGGCGCACGCCTGGTTGGCGCTGTCCTGCGCGGCGTAAGCGGCCTGCAGCAGGGCCGGGGTTATCTGGCCGCTGGTCGCCTCCGGGCTCTCCACGATGTCGTTGTAGGCGGTCACCTGCTGCTGGGCGTTCCGCAGCGCGCTGGCGTAGCTGCGCGCGGCCGCGGCGATCTGGTTCAGCGGCGGTGCCACCCGGCCGATCCGGCTGGAGAACTCGTCGGTGAACTGGCTGTACGAATCGGCCGCCTGTCCGGTCCACTCCGCGTCCGTGCGTACCAGCCCGGTAACCGTGCCGGTGGCCCTGGCTACGTCAGTGACCCGCGACGCGTGCTGGTCCAGCGCGTCCGCTAATGCCTCCAGCTGCCCGGGACTGCCCGACGGCATGACCGGCACGCTCACCACAGACCCCCGATGCTCGTGATGTTCGCCTGCTCGGCGTTCCGGTAGTTGGCCGCGGACTCTGATAGGCCGCCCGCAACATATGAGTACAGCTCGCCGGTTATGAGGAACGTCTGCGTGCCCGTCTCCGACGCGCCGACCAGGGCATCGGCCAGCGGAGAATCCCCGGCAGCCCCGGCCATGCCGGCGATCGCCCCCACCACCGCCGAGCCCACGTCCGCGCACTGCTGACCCTGCTTGGTCACCTTGTCGCTGCCGCTTGCCAGCTCACCAAAATGGACCGTGAACCCCGTGGCCATCTGACACCTGCCTCATCGCTGCGATCCCGGGACTCCCGCGGTGTCACCACCAGAATAGCCGCCGAACCGCCCGAATAGGGCTAATGGGACGACCAGATCCAGTCGGTCAGGCGGCCCGTCGCCTGGCGAGCAGCGTGATCAAATCGAAGATCACGGTTGCCGCGGCAAGGGAGGTGATCTCTCCGTGGTCGTATGGCGGCGCGACCTCCACCACGTCGGCGCCGACGAGGTTCAGCGCAACCAGCCCGCGGAGCACGCGCAGCAGCTCGCGGCTGGTCAGCCCGCCCATTTCCGGAGTGCCGGTCCCCGGCGCGAACGCGGGATCGAGCACGTCGATGTCTACGGACAGATAAACCGGCAGATCGGCAACCCGGCCGACAATCGCGTCGATTGTCCCGCGAACACCGAGGTCGTCGACGTCGCTGGCGCGGATGGTCCGGAAGCCGAACCGGCGGTCGTCGTCGAGATCGGCCTGCCCGTAGATCGGCCCGCGGATCCCCACGTGAATGGAGTGCTCCGGCACCAGCAGGTTCTCCTCGAAGGCGCGCCTGAAGATGGTGCCGTGGGTCGTCGGCGCGTTGAAGTAGGTGTCCCAGGTATCCAGGTGCGCGTCGAAGTGCACGAGCGCCACCTGGCCGTGCTCGCGTACGACCGAGCGCAGCATCGGCAGCGCGACCGTGTGATCACCACCCACCGCGATGACCGCACGGTCGCCGCGCAGCAGTTCGCTGGCGTGCAGGGCGACCTGCGCCATCGCGTCGTCGATCGAGAACGGGGTAACCGGCACATCGCCCGCGTCGACGACCTGGATCTGGCTGAATGGGGTGCAGCCCAGCTCAACGTGGTGTCCTGGCCGCAGGTGCCTTGAGGCCTGGCGCACCGACATCGGCCCGAAGCGTGCACCCGGCCGGTAGGAAGTCCCGTTGTCGAATGGCACGCCGAGCACGGCGACCTGGTAGTCGGGCACCCTGTCGATCTCCGGCAGCCTGGCGAAAGAGCCCGAGCCAGCGAACCGCGGCACCAGCCGCCCGTCGACCGGCCCAACTGGTCCGACTGGTCCGGCTGCCTGATCCGCCATCGCCTGCTCCCAACGTCGTGATCGGTGATCGCATGATCATCCTTCTGGGCGAGATATCCAGTGCGCCGCCGCGGGCAGCACCGGCTGCGGGCATGTACGCGGCGCCAGCCCGAGCGACGCGGTGTGCTCGGCCACCTCGCCTACCGTGGCAATCCACAAACCGGGAAGAGACCTCATCCGCTGGATGAGCCGGTCGAGGGCTTCGGCCCTGGCTGGCCGGCCGGACAGGAACGGGTGGCAGCACAGGACAAACGCGGCCCCGAGTCTGTGCATGGCCTCGAGCTCGAGGGTCCAGGCCTCGAGTGCCTTGGCCGGGCTCTCGATTACGCCCGAGCCGATGAGGCCGGGCAGGAACGCGTACTGCTCCCAGTCGTCAAGTCCCCATGAGACGGGCACCTCGACGAGGCTCCGCCCGCCCGGCTCGCCATCGGCGGCCAGTACATACGGATGGTCAGAGTCCATCAGGCTGGAGTCGTAGCGGAATCCGCGATCGGCCAGCAGACCCGGCGTGTGGTAGTTCATCTCCCAGAGCGGGGCTCGGTAGCCGGCCAGGCCGGACACCCGCAACGTTCTGCAGCGCCTGCAGTCCGAGGTCGAGCATCGCGGCCTCGGTCGCAGCGTCCATTCCGATCGTGTTCTCGTGGAAGTAGCTGTGATGCGCGATCTCATGCCCGGCCTCGGCGATGGCCCGGACGATGCCGGGATAGCGGTGGGCCGAATATCCAGGCACGAAGAAGGTCGCCCGGATGTCGTTGCGGCTCAGCAGGCCGAGAATCCGCGGCACGCCGACCAGGGGCCCGTAGGCCTGGTGGGACATCGGGCTCATCCGGCCGGCCGACGACAGATCGGCCGAGAGCACGGCTGACTCCGCGTCCATATCGAACGTCAGGCACGCCGCGGCCGTGTACGGGGCAGGCCAGGTAATCGCGGCGGGCGGGATCGCGCTCGTCGCCAGCCCGTCGGGAGCCGCCGCCCAATCCGGGTCCGTCATGCCGCGCGCCCGATCCGGTCCGTCATGGCGTGCACCCGATCCGGCCGTCAGTCCGCTGTCGCTGTGCCAAGCACCGCCCCGGGCCGCTCCGCCGCCGCCTCGGGGTCGCGCACGCTGCCCGTCTCCACCCATCGAATGCCGCCGTATACGAGCGCGCCGACGACGAACCCGACAGCGAAGGCGATGTCGCCGCCCTGCAGCCAGTGCGAGGAGGCGTAGCCCACGTAGAGCGACGTGTCCATGAACGGCGTCGCCGCGGCGAAGCCCACGAGCAGCGCGACCAGCGCCTCCCACCCCGGCTTGAGCGAGGCCGACAGTACCTCGCGCACGTCCATGTTCCCGCGCTTGCGCCACCAGTCGACCATCTGGACGGCTGCGAACGGCGGCACCCAGTAGGTAATGAAGAGCAGCACGTTCTCGAACTTGCCGGCCAGTGTTCCGGTGTTGAGCCACAGCGTGAGGAAGAACGCGACGACCGTGACGATGATCGCGACAACCGGCCGGCGAATCCGGAATCCTGCCGCCTGAAGCGCCAGCGAGCCCGAGTAGTCGTTCATCGCATTGACCGCCACCGTGCCGATCCAGATCGCTATGAGGCCGAGCCCGCCGAGCACTCCGCCGCCGAGCAGGGTGCGAATGCCCGCGGCCGTTCCGTTCGTCGCCACAGCCGCGGCGGCGAGGCCCAGGATCTCGATCCAGATCGACGACAGAGCGGTCCCGGCCAGCGTAAGCCCGAAGATCGCCGGCCTTGACGTGTCGGGCTTCATGTACCGGCTGTACTCCGACGCGTAGGCACCCCAGGACACGACGAAGCTGGCGGCGATCGTTGCCATCAGGACGAAGGCACCGACCTCGGTGCCGCCGTGCACCGTCGCCGCCGAGTGGAAGTTGCCGATCTGGGCGATCTTCACCGTGATCACGATGAACATGAGCCCGAGCACGATGGAGCCCCATTGCTCAAACAGGTGCATGACCTCGTAGCCGAGGACCCCGAGCAATCCCTGCATCGCGAGCACAATGAGCAGCCCTATCCAGAACGGGACGTGCAGAAGCAGATGAATCGCCGCCGCGCCGAAGATCGCGTTGATGGCGTCCCATGCGACGGTCGATCCCCACATCAGCAGCCCGGGGACGAAGACCGTCCGGCCGAACTGCAGCCGCGCAAGCGGAAGCTGGCCCAGGCCGGTGCGCGGCCCCCAGGTGCACATCACCGCGACAGGCAGAGCGCCGAGCACGGTGCCAACCACGATCGCCAGCGTGCCGAGCGCGAAGCCCAGATTGACCGCCAGCACGCCGATGAAGAACGCCGCGGGAACCAGGTTCGGGGTGAACCACACAGTGAAAATGCGGTGCAGGCCGCCGTACCTGTTCTCCAGCGGGATCGGCGCCATTCCGCGGGTTTCGAGCGTGACCTGGCCCGCTCTTGTGGGCATTGCCCCTTCGTAGACTGCAGTGCGGTCAGCCATGAGCATTCGCCCCTCACGTGCCGGGCGCGGTCCCGCCGCTCCAGTGGTGGTAGTTGCCGGTCACGATAGGCAGCACCCCGGCAGGCTGCTATCCGACTCCAGCGCAAACTGTTCCTGTGGCTCTCATACTGCGGTATGAACACTTTGTCGGCTGTGCACGCAGGAGACGGACATGTCGATAACCGTCAGGGAGCTGATGCAGCTTCCGCATCTTCAGGTGTCGCTGCTGGCCGGCCAGGGGGGCCTCGATCGCGAAGTGACCTGGGTGCACACGTCGGATCTGCCCGACCCGTGGCAGTGGCACGGCTGGGGCGAGCTGCTGCTGACCAATGGCACCGGGCTGGCCGCCGGGGAGCCGGCGCAGGCGCACTTTGTCGAGCACCTGGCCGACGCGGGCGCCAGCGGCCTGGCGATCGGGCTCGGCATGTCGGGTCCGCCGCTGACCGCGGCCGCCGCGCAGCGCGCTGACGAACTTGCCCTGCCGCTGCTGACGGTGCCGTTCAGCGTTCCCTTCACCGCGGTGGTCCGCGCGGTTGCCGATGCGAACGACCGTGAGGAAGCCAGTCAGCTCAGGCGCGTCGCCCGGCTGTATGAACTGCTGCGCGGCTCCATGGCGGCGGGCAGAGGCGGGCCAGAGATGTTCCGCAAGATCGGCGACGAGCTCGGCGTCCGGCTGTATCTGGTCGACCCCGCGACCGGCAAGTCGCTGTTTGACGATCAGGCGGAGAGCGCATATGCGGCAGCATTGGCGGCTGACTTTGCGGCACACGGCAACGTCATTCCAGGGATGCTCCGGCTACGGTTGCCCGAGGCCGAGCCGACCGAAGCGAGCGCCATCGCCGTGGCGGTACCCGGAGACGCTCCGACGGCGCTGCTGGTTGAGCCCATCGGTGACCAGATGCCCAGCCCGGTGCTGCTCCAGCACGTCGCCGTCGGCGGAGCGCTCGAGCTGGCTCAGCTGACCGCGAGGCAAGAGCGGCAACGCAGGCTGGGCGCGGATCTGCTGGCGCAGATCCTCGACCGCCGGCTGTACGGTGCGGCGGCCGAAGCGCAACTCGCTGAGTTTGGTCTGGGCCTCGCGGGAAGTGTCCTCGCTGCTGCGGTCTGCCTCGACGATCGCGTCGCTGCCGAACTGGACCACCGGCTCGCCAGAGCCAGAGTGCCGCACGTTCTGCTGCACCGCGATCAGATGCTGCATGTCGTCCTCGGCGACGCAGCCATCAACGCAGGGTTGCTGACGAGCGTCCGCGGCCTGGGCCCGGCCGTGGGCGTCAGCGACATCATCCGTGCGGCCGACCGGATGCCATCGGCGGCGCAGGAGGCCCGCTGGGCACTCGGCGCATCGCAAGCCGAGAACCGGGGGCTCGTGCGTTACGGTGACCAGACCGTGCTGTTGCTGCCGCGCACGACCGACGAAGCGACGGTCCTGGTATCACGGGTTCTCGGCCCGCTCATCCGGCAGGACGCCGAGCATGGCAGCGACTACCTGGACACGTTGCGGGTCATTCTGCGCATGGACAGATCCTGGCAGCAAGCGGCGGCCGCGCTGCACATCCACAAGCAGACGCTTGGCTACCGCATCCGCAAGATCGAGCAGATCACCGGCAGAGGGCTCACCAAGACCGAGCACATTGCCGAACTGTGGATCGCGCTGCGCTCATATGACCTGCTCGTCGGCCACACCTCCTGACGCCTCGTCAGACCGGCGCCCTGGGCGCCACGGGTGGATCAGGCGGCGTCAGTGGCGGCAACGTCCGCCGGCTCCTCCTCGAGGTGGATCAGGCCCACGTCGATGACCCGCTGCGGCGCCGCGACGTACAGGTAGATCAGGTAACCGACGCCGATGACCATCCACGCAGCCACGGCCGGACCCATGTAGGAGAGCGGCGGGGGCAGCGGGCTGATCCAGCTGATCCCCGCGATCTTGATCCCGGCACCCGCGCACCAGGCGGGCACGAACGCAGCGATGCCGAGCACCGGGACGATCACGTGTGAGACGACGTTCAGCTTGTGGTCGCGGCTGCGGGTGAAGAAGCCGATGCAGGCCGCGTTCATGAAGATGTAGACGGCAACGATGAGGATCACGAGCGCCGTGCCCACCATCGCGAACGCTTCGGTCGGACCGTAGTGCAGGCCGAGACCGAGCATCGCCGCCAGCGAGATCACCGTGCCCAGCACGATCGCGTTGACCGGGGCCCGGTGCCGCTCGCTGACCTGGCCGAGCACAGGCGGGAAGGCCCTGATCCGGCCCATGGCGAACGCGGTCCGGCTCGACACGTTCACCCCGGCGTTGGAGTTGGCCAGCGTGGAGTTCACGATCGCGAGGAAGACCAGAATCCAGAACAGGCCGTAGAACGACCTGGCCAGGCCCACCCAGGAGGCACTGCCGGTGCCGGTCGTGAAGCTGGCGAACCCGGACGGCCCAAAGGCCACATCGGCGGCATAGGTGGTGAACACGTACAGCGCACCGATCGCGAGAGTGGCGATCAGCACGGCGAGCTGGATGGTGCGCCGCGGGTTGCGCGCTTCCTCGGCGAGCGGCGTTGCTCCCTCAAATCCGCCGAAGGCGAGGATGCTGAATACCGAGCCGGCCACGACACCGGACAGCCCGTGGAATCCGGGTGGCGTGTACTTGGTCGTGAAAACCGACAGCGTGTTATGGCTGCCGGCGTGGATTACCAGCAGCACGGCCATGATCAGAAACACGGCGATCTCAAACACGCCAAGGATCGTGCCGAGCCTGGCCGAGGTCCTGATGCCGAAGTAACCGGCCGCGAAGATGATGAGCAGGCCGAGTACCGCCCAAGGCCACCACAGGTTGACCGGGTAGCCGGATATTTCGGCGTGCAGCGTACCGGCGGTCGTGAATCCGAGCTGCAGCAGCACCAGTGGCGGGATGAGCCAGCCGACCATGGCATATGCCCACGCGGCCAGGAATCCGACAGCGGGGTGCAGGCCGCGCGCAGCATAGGTTGCCATCGATCCAGATGAGGGCAGTTCCCGGGCGAGCTGACCAATGCTCCACGCCGAGAACAGGCAGGCGATCAGCGCGAACACAACGGCCAGCGGGAGCGCGCCGCCGGCGAACGCGACGCCGGCCGGGATCGACGCGGCGATCGCCGCGCCCGGTGCCATGTCGGTGATGCTCTGGAACAGCACCTCGCGCAGCCCGATGGCATTACGCCTGAGCCCGACGTCAGCCATAATCACTCCAAAGGGTCGAGGAGGGATTTTGCGCCGATCATGCCACCCGCTCGACATCGGCGATAGGGCCCAACTTGTGAAGCGTGTTGGCCAAAGTGGTTAGCGAACGTGCGGACGAGGCGGTAGGCACGCCTGATCGGCCTTGGTTAAGGCTGACCGGAACGGCCGCCACTCAACAACAAGAAGAACCGCAGGTCGTTCGGCCCGGCCCAGATATTGAACCGTCACGATTCTCGGTGCGCGGTCCCGCGCATACTGGTTCAGTGACGTTGGCAGCTGATTCCGTCGGGGCGCAGATCCGGCCCCGCGCGGGTCGGCATAGGCGGGCACGCCGCCCGCGCTTCACGGGGCCATCCGATCAGGCCCTGAACTGGCTGGCCGGCTGGTATGCCATCGCCCTGCGCCTCGGCGGCGCCATTCTGTTCACCGGGGTCGCCGTGCTGGCCGCAACTAGGCAGACCTCAGGCTGGTGGCTTGCCGCGCCGCTGACGGCACTGTGCCTGTGGTCGGCCTTCTTCGCCTGGCGAGTCCGCCGGTCCGGGCTGACGGCGACCGTGGTGCTGGCTGACGCCGCGGCCATCTCGGCCCTGGCGCTGGTGCAGCAGCACCTGATCCCGGCCGTGCTGATCACGGACAATACGAGCTGGATGCTCCCGCTGGCCTGCACCTCGGTGTACATCCTGCAGATCACGCTGCGGCCGTGGCTCGGGCTGCCTGGGGCCGCGATGGTGGTCGTCTCCTACGGGCTCGGTGCCGGCCACCCGGTCGATGCCTTCTTGCTCGTAGTGGAGACGATCGTCGCCGCCGGGCTGGTGGCTGTGATCCGTGGCGGCGCGCGGCAGGCGGACTCGATCGTCGCCGTCAGCCTGGAAACCGAGCGGCAGGTCCGGGCCGAGGAGGCGCGGCGCGCTGACGAGCGAGAGCAGCACCGGCAGCTGCACGACACCGTCCTGTCGACCCTGACCATCGTCGCGGCCGGCGCCTTTGCCGGACCGTCCTCGGCGCTGACGGCGCAGGCGAGCCGAGATCTGCGCGTGCTGCAACTACTTGAGGGTGCCCCGGCGGTGCCGGGCGGGCTCGCGCCGCTGACCGACCTGACGCCGAAGCTGGAACAGGCCGCGGCCAGCACCGATGACCTGGCCGTGCGGCTGCAGCTCGTCCCCGTCACGCTGCCGTCTCCGGTCGCGGATCAGCTCGCCGCCTGCGTCGGCGAGGCACTGCGCAACATCGGACGACACGCTGGAACGGGCGAAGCGGAAGTCACCGTCACCGGCGGTTCGGGCTGGGCAGTCGTCAAGATCACTGACCACGGCCGCGGCTTCGACCCGGCCGCCACCCCGCTATCCCGCCGGGGCATCCGCGAGTCGATCACCGGGCGGATGCAGGCGGCCGGCGGCCGGGCAGCGATCGCCAGCCATCCCGGTGCTGGCACGACCGTCACCGTGAGCTGGCCGAGATGACCGCCGCACAGCCGACAGCACAGCCGACGGCGATGATGTCGGGCCGCTATCAGCGGGCCTTCACCATTGCGGTGGTCTTCCTGGTCGCGGGCTGGCATCTCGCCGGAGCAGGCGGCCAGCTACTGCACAACCGGCCGGCCTACAGCTCGTTCGCCTTCCAAGGCGCTATGTGGCTGGTCATGGCGCTGGCGATCGCCGCCGGGTCGGTCCTGGTGCTGCGCGGAACGCCCGGCTGGCGCTCCGCTTGGGCAGTGGCCCTGATCGCGCTGGCCGCGAGCACGGCAGCGGCGGCGGCCAGCCCGGCTGCCCAGATGCTGGCGGTCAACTGGTCGTGGGGGAGCGCCGGCTGGACGGGCGTTCTGGTGCTGCTCCGCCGCCGGTTCGCCGAGCTTGCGTGCTTCCTAGCTGCAGAGGCCCTGGCCACCCTGGGCGTCCAGGTGTGGGACGGCCTGCACCGCGCCGACCTGGCCGGGTTCCTGGCCGTGCTGGCCTGGTCGACCGGCGCCCAGGTGGCCGTTGCCGCCGGGGTCAGGGCGCTGGATGTCGCCGCGGGCCAGGCCGCCGCCGCGGCAGGGAGCGAGCACGCCGCGCGTGAGCGGGCCGTCACCGCGGAGATCATCCGGGCCTCCCGGCACGCCCGCTGGCTGGCACTGCAGCAAACCGCCGTCCCGCTGGTCGCCGAGCTGGCGGCGGGGACGGCTGACCCAGGCGACGCACAGGTGCGCATCAGATGCGCGGTCCAGGCGGCCCGGCTGCGCCGGCTGCTGGCCGAGGGGGATGAGGTACCCGGGTCGCTGGTCCACGAACTGCACGCGAGTGCCGACGTGGCCGAGCGGCGTGGGGTTGCCGTCGAGATCGAGACGGCCGGGCAGCTGCCGCAGGTGCCCGGCCCGGCCCGGCGCGTGATCACCGACGCTGCCATCGCGATCCTGACCGCCGCGCGCAGTCGGGTGCGGATCACGCTGGCGGCGGTGGCCGCCGGAATCGCTGTCAGCTTTGTCGCCGATACCGGCGCGGTCGTCGGCCTGCCGGCAGGCGGCGAGGGAGTCGCTATCGATCAGCAGCAAGACGGCGGCATGCTATGGGCGGAGGCACGATGGAACAGCCAGTGATGGTGGCGATCATCGAAGACCATCCGGTTGTCACCGAGGGAGTGGCGTCCTGGATCTGGTCCGATCCCGGCCAGCGGGTGCGGCTGGTGCAGACAGCACGCGACCTGACCGGGCTCCGCGCCGCGCCGGAGCCGCGCGCCGACGTGGTCATCCTGGACCTGGAACTGTCCGGCGAGCTGGTCACCGCGCAGATCCCCGATCTGGTGGCGGCCGGATACCGGGTGGTGGCCTTCTCTGGGCACAGCGATCCGCTGATCGTGATGGAGACGCTGGACAACGGCGCGCACGCCTACGTGTCCAAGGAAGAGGGCCGCGACCATCTGGTCGAGGCCGTGCTGGCGGCTGCCGCCGACCGGCCGTACATGACCCGGTCGCAGGCCAAGGCGATGCTCGCCGACCAGCGCCCGGCCCGGCCGGTGCTGTCGGAGCAGGAGCGGCAGGCGCTGCTGCTGTGGTTCCAGGGCATGTCGAAAGCATCGGTCGGGCGGCGCATGTCGATCAGCGAGAACACCGTCCGGCAGTACGTCAGCCGCGCGCGCGCCAAGTACGCCGCCACCGGGCGGACCGCGCCGAGCAAGGACGCGCTGCTCGCCCGCGCGATCGAGGACGGCGTGATCAAGCCGGGCGATGTGACACCGTACAAGTCATTCGCCCGCGCCACGGCCGACCCCCCAGGCCTGGGTGTCCCGGGCCGGTGAACGACCCGGGACACCCACGCCCCCCCGGGAGCTGTCCCCCCAGGCGAATCGGCCGCAGGCCGACGCCGGGCAGCATGGCGGTGCGCCTCGGCGCCATCACATAGCCGACTGGCGCACGATCAGTTTTCCCGACGGAGGGCGGATTGTCAGGACGCCCGAGCGGGTGACACGACGATGGGCTCGCTAGCGTTGCCGGGGCAGGCGAAGCTAGCCGGCGCCGGCCTCGCTACCGCTACCGCGCGGCGGGCTCGCCAGCGCTACCCGGCTGCCGGCTCGCTGCCCCTACCCCGCGGCGGGCTCACCAGCGCTGCCCGGCGAGCCTCCGCCCCGCCCCCAGGCGCCGTAGCCTCCCACCGCCCCGAAATCCCGGGAGCCGGGGTCATGCCCGGGTCATCCCCAGGTCATGCTCGGGTCATGCATTCTGTTGATCTCCGGAAGTGTTGATCTTGAGAAATGCGGTATATGGTACGGGCGTGGGGACGGGGTATTTGCCATGACGCCGTCCCCGGTCCACGGCTTCACGCGCTCGCTGACAAGGTTCATTGGCCGGGCAGGCGCGGCGGACGAAGTCGCTCGCCTTCTGGATGAATGCCGGCTCGTGACAGTAACCGGGCCGGGCGGGGTGGGGAAGACGCGGCTGGCCGCCGAAGTAGCGCAGCGAGTGGCCGACCGGTTCGCCGACGGTGTGTTCCTGGTAGAGCTGGCGACGGTGCTGGACCCCGAGCAGGTACCTGCGGCCACGGCAGCCACGCTTGGCGTTCGCGAGCAGCCCGGCTTCGCGGTGACGGATTCACTGGCCGATATGCTCGCTCGCCAGCAGATGCTGCTCGTGCTGGACAGCTGCGAGCACATGTCCGGGGCGGCGGCCGAGATGTGCGCGGCGCTGCTCCCGGTGGCCGATGACGTACGGATCCTGGCCACCAGCCGCGAGCCGCTCGGCATTGACGGCGAGGCCCGGTACCGGCTGCCCCCCTTGACGCTGCCTGCGCCGGACGATCCGGCCGGAATCCCCAACTCGGAGGCGGTGGCGCTGCACCGACCGGGCCCGTCGCGCCGACCGGCAGTTCACGCTCAGCGCCGAGTCCGCCAACGGTGGCACAGCTGGTAACCAAGCTGGACGGGATGCGCTGGCGATCGAGCTGGCCGCCGCGCGGGTAGAGGCACTCGGGCTGCGCAGCTCCTGGACCGGCTGGATGACCGGTTCGTGCTGCTGGCTCGAACGGACCGGGCCGGGCGCCGCCCGGCATCGTTCGCTCGCGGCCGCCGCGACTGGAGCTATCAGTTGCTCTGCGAACTAGATCGGCGGGTGTTCCGGCGGGTCTCAGTATTCCGGCTCCGTTCACGCTGGAAGCCGCCGAAGCGGTCGCCGGTGAGGACGCGGGGCCGGCCGTGCTGCGGCTGGTGGATTGCTCTCTGCTGGCACCACCCCGGGTCGGGCCGGACGCCGGTCCCGGTATCTCATGCTGGAACCTTGCGCGGATATGGCCTCGACCGGCTGGCGGAGGCCGGGGACTCCAGCAGGCCAAAGCCTCGATGGCAAGGTATGCCGCCGGAGTGGTGGATCAGGCCTTGGCCGGCATGCAGGGGACATCCGGCGAACTGGCCGCCGCCCGGCGGCTGATGCCGAAGAGGCCATCACCCGCCATGCCCTGGTCTGGGCTCTAGAGTACGAGCAGGCCGGCGCGCTGCAGCTGGCCGTGGGATTGGCTCCATGGTGGCGACTGCGGGGACGCACGGTGGACGGAGAGCCGCTGTTGCGGGCGGAGAGCACGCCGAGCCGGGGGCGGCGGGTGGTGCGCGGGCACTACGGCTGGGGCTGATGGCAGACAGCCGGTGATCAGAGGGAGTCACGGCCGTGTCCGATCCCGAGGCTGACCGGGAAGCCGTCCCCAGTGCTTGCCGACTGCCTCACCGGCTGCTGCGTTGCTCTGGCCAACCTCGGCCGGACCGCCGAGGCGGTCGAGAACGGCGAGCGCGCCCTCGCCGTCGCCAGGCAACTGCGTTACCTGCCCGGTGAGGCGCTGGCGCTTACCAACCTCGCCATCACCACCTACTACGTCGGGGAAATCAGCGACGCCCTGAGCTGGGCGAGGCAGGCTCAGCGCATCGACCGGGAAAGCATTCCCGGCGGGATCGCCCGCGTGTGCGACAACATCCTGGTGCTCGTCCTGATTGCCGCCGGTGAGGTCAGCGCCGCCGAGCGTTCCTGCTTCGAGGCACTGGATCGCTGCCGGGAAGCGGGGGACCTGCAAACTCAGGCGGCCCTGCTCACGCTGCTCGCGCACCTCGACCTTGACGCCAGCCGCCTGATTGACGCCGCGGCACACCTGCAGGAGTCCCTGCAGGTGTCGCTACGCATCGGCGACCAGACCGAGCTGCTCAACTGCGTCGACAACTGCGGGCACCTGTGTGCCGCCACTGGGCGCTGGGCCGATGCCATCACTTTGTGGACAGCGCTCGCGGACTACACCGAGCAAGCCGGACTGCCCGATCCGCAGGATGACGCGCTCCGGCGCCAGGATCCGCAGCGCGAGGCGGCGCGGATACTGGGACCGGCGTGGACCCGCGAGGCCGAGCACCGTGGCGCGGCGATGACACTCCCCATCGCCGCTGAGTTCGCGGCCATGCTCACCTCTGCCGACGCGGCCGCACCGCAGGCTCCAGCGCCAGCCGCGCAACTTACCCGGCGTGAGCAGGAACTTGTCAGGCTGGTTGCCCAGGGACGCACCGATGCTGAGATCGCCGGGCAACTGTCTATCAGCATCCGCACCGTCCGCTCGCACCTCGACCGGATCCGCAACAAGACCGGCAGCCGCCGGCGCGCCGACCTGACCCGGCTGGCTCTTCAGGCCGACCTGGTCTAGCCAGGGGTACTTGTACCCCGGGCATTGTCTGACCCAAAAGGGGTACTCCGCCCTCTCGCCGGTAGCCCGGTGATCGGGGAGCCTTCCAGCAAAGGCACCTGACCAAATGGGGAGAGGGAGCAGTCCATGTCGCACGAGGACAAGATCAAGGAACAGGCCGGGACCTATATGCAGCCGGGTGAGCGCGTTCTCGCCGCGTTCATAGCGCGACCTCGGGGCGCCTCACAGGCAACCATGGGCGGACTGGCCGGGAACATCATCGGAGGCAGAAAGGCCGCCCAGCAGCGTCAGGCCGCCAAGGACGCCGGACTGCAACTGGCCAGCCCGATGGCGCTGGCACTGACCGACAAGCGGCTCCTGGTGCTCCGGATCAGCCCACCGATCGCCCTGGGCAAGGGAGGCGACGTCAAGGAACTCGTCAGCGATGCTCCGCTGGCCGACGTCGATTCGATCGAGGTGAAGCGCCTGCTGGCCGGCAAGATCGTGACGGTTACCGTCCGCGGCACCTCTTTCAAGCTCGAGGTCGGGGCGGCCATGGACACCAAGGGCGTGGCCGACGGACTCGCGCTGGCCAAGGCCGCCGCCTAAGCCGCCGCGACGCCGGGCGGAGCGGCAGACAGGGGCGGCGAAATGGCAGCTTAGAGGTGCCCTGATGCTGGTGAGCACGACATCTGCAAGGTAGTGCTGGCCGCCTGGTGATCCTCGTGCCGGCATCCATGCTGCGGGGGCAGCGAGGGCGAGACACTGTGGCTGTGGACACCGCTACGCCCGCAGGCCGGAGGTCACTGTGACGGCCGCCTTGTACTGGTGGCGATCCCACCGGAGCAGCACCTGGCGCAGCCTGCTCGCGATCGTGGTGGTGGGCGGACTGCTGGGTGCTTTGCGCTGGGTGCGCTGGCCGGCGCTCGCCGGACGGCATCGGCCTATAGCCGGTACCTCGCCGCGACCAACGCGAGTGACGCGCTGGTCAACATCCCTGGACTCGTGCCCGGTATACCGGTGACGCGGCCGATGACGCTGATCTCACACCTGCCAGGGGTCTCGCAGAGCGCGGTCTACATAGGCATGGACGCCTATCCGGTGCTGGACGGCAAGGTCGACGATGCGTGGCAGGTCAACGACGTCACCGGAACCCTGAGCAGTTCTTCGTTTGGCGCCGACGGATTCAGCCAGGACAAGATAACGGTCCTGGCTGGCCGGCTGCCGAGCACCGGGTCAACCAATCAGGTGGTGCTGACTCCCGGCATCGCCGCAAGGTTCGGAGTGGGAGTCGGCAGCAGGGTTACTTACCTGTTCAGCAATGGTGGCAACCCGTCGCCGGGGATCCCCAGGGTCAGGCCGGTCAGGGGACATTCTGGGTCGCCGCGATCGTCGCTGTCCGCCCGTGCTGACGGACCAGTCAGATGCTGTCAACGCCACCGTCCTGCCGCCTGGTGCCACCGTCAGCTGATCGCCTACTACCAGTTCGGCTGGGTCGGGGTGCGGTTGGACGCGGGGCCGATGGCATACCTGAGCTGCAGCGTCACCTGGCCAGCTTGGCAGCCGCTGTGATGCAGCAGATCCGCAGCCCTTCCGAGCGGAACTGGGCGGCGGCCTGACCTTCAACATCAGCAGCTCGGCGATCATTCATGACCAGGTACAGCAGGCGATCAGGCCGCAGGCTCTCGCGCTCGCCATCTTCGGCGGGATAGCCGTCCTGGCCATGCTCGTCCTCGTCGGCCAGGGCCTGGCGCGGCTCATCAGCCGGGCTGGCGGCGACATCTCGGTGATGCGCTACCTGGGAGCCACCCGCTCCCAGGTAGCGCTCACCGCTGGTCTGCCCGCCTGCAGTGCTGTCGCCGGCAGCGTGATCCTGGCGGTGGCGGGGGCTGTCGCGCTGTCCCTGCTGGCGCCCGTCGGCCCGATCCGCCAGTTCGACCCGGACCGCGGGCTGCAGGCGGACGCTCTCGTGCTCGGCGCCGGATCGGCCGTGCTGATCGTGTTGCTGCTTGCGATGCTGACCCTGATGGCCGCGCAAGCAGTCCGCCACCCCGGCGACCGCCCGGCGACCAGGGCGTCGGATGTCGCCAGGGTCGCGGCAGCCGCGGGCCTTCCGGCCTCCGCCGTCATGGGCAGCCGCAACGCGCTGGAGCCGGATCGGGACGGCAGGCGGCTCCGGTGCGGGCGTCCTGATCGGGTCCGTGGCCGCCGTCACAGCTGTCACGGTCGCCGTGGTTTCGGCGCCAGCCTGAACGGGCTCTCACCCATCCAGCGCATACGGCTGGAATTGGGGCGTACTGATCCAGGCTGAAGGCGGCTACGGCGACTGGACTCCCGGAGCCTGGCCAAGCTGATCGATGGCCAGCCGGAGGTGACTGGCTGGTCTGAGCTCGGCTTCAGCTCCGTTCCGCTAGGTCGCGGCGGCACAATGTCCCCGTCCTCGGCGTGCAGCGGCACAGCGGCACGGTCGAGCCGCCAACCACCAGCGGACATCCGATCAATGGCAGCGGCCAGATCGAGCTGGGCACCGTGACCATGCGTCAGCTCGGTGTGCACGTCGGCCAGGCCATCCCTGCCGGGCCAGGGCCGCATCGAAAGTGGCTCACGGTGGTGGGACAGTCACGCTGCCGTCTTTCGGCGCAGCCCGGAGCGACCCGTCTCCCTGGGCCGGGGCGCGATGATGTCCGAAGATGAGCTGCTGACCGTCCTCGGCGTGACACCTGCGGAAATGAAACAGGCACGAGTGTCATCTCAGGCCGCTCCGTCGGCCGTGGCCATCGACCTGGCGCCCGGCACGACCCGCAGGCAGCGGGCAGACCTCGTCAGGGATCACTCAGCAATCCAGACGGAACTCCAGGCGGGACCTCAGCCACCAGTTCAAGGCGGCAGCGATCGAGAACGATCGAGATGGGCGGGAGCGTGGTGGGTGGGAGGAGAGAGGTAGAGGGGAGGGGAGGGGGAGGGGGAAGGCTCTGGGGATGACCCGGCGGCAGGTCAGGGCGATCGTCGCCTGGCAGACAAGCAGCACCCTCGGCATAGCGGTCCTCATCGCGATCCCGCTGGGTATCCTCGCCGGCCGGCTGGCCTGGCGGGCGTTCGCTGGATCGCTGGGCGTCGCGCCCGTCACCGTGGTTCCCGTCCTGCTCGCTGTCGCCGGCACGGCGGCACTCCTGGTAGCTGGCAACGTGCTGACGTCGGTGCCCGGCGCGATTGCCGCGCGGACATCGCCGTCCATCGCCCTGCGGACGGAGTAAGCATCACGGCTCGACACGCCGCGAAGCGATGTGCTGGACTGAGACCCGCAGATACCCGTCCCCGCAGGCGGAGAGGGATGGCGCAATGATCGGGTACCTGATCCGGCGCATCTTGCAGACCATCATCGTCTTGTTCTTCGTGACGGTGTTCACGCTGTTTCTGGTGCACCTGTTCCCGGGCGGGCCGATCAAGGCCATGCTCGGCCAGCGGGCCACACCCCAGCAGGTCAACTACTACAACCACCTCTACGGGTTCGACCAGCCGTTCTACGTGCAATACATCAAGTGGATCGGCCAGCTGCTGCACGGCAACCTCGGATTCTCCAACAAGCTCAACATGTCGGTCGCCGCCCTGATCGCCCAGGACCTGCCCAAGACGATCATCCTGATCCTGATCGGCACCGTCGTCTCGCTGGCCTTCGGCATCCCGCTCGGCCTCTACCAGGCCGTGAAGCGCTACACCGCCGGTGACTACGTCCTGACCGGCGTATCCTTTCTCGGCTACGCCACCCCACCGTTCTTCGTCGGCCTGCTGCTGGTGGAGTGGTTCTCCGTCGACGTTCACCTGCTGCCGCCGTTCGCGCCGCAGGGCACGTCGGTGGGCCAGATCCTTTCCCAGCCGACGGCGCTGATCCTGCCGGTGCTCTCCTACTCCTTTGTGCTCTACGCGCTGTGGAGCCGGTACATGCGCTCCTCGGTCATGGACAACCTGGTGCAGGACTACGTCCGCACCGCGAGAGCCAAGGGCGCCAGCGAGCGGCGGGTGCTGTGGGGGCACGTGTTCCGCAACTCGCTGATGTCCGTCATCACCCTGCTCGGACTTTCCCTGCCAGATCTGGTGGCCGGGGCGATCTTCATTGAGGTGGTCTTCAACTACCCGGGCATGGGTCTGGCGTTCTACAACGCCGCGCTGAACGTTGACTATGAGGTCTTGCTCGGGTTCACGGTCATCGCCACGCTGGCGACGATCCTGGGGAACCTGCTGGCCGACGTCAGTTACGCGGTACTCGACCCGAGGGTGAGATACAGCTGACGATCCTGCCTGGCCTCTGCAGTAGCCTCATGCGTGAACCAGGCAATGGCAGCGCAGCACGATCGGCAGATCGGCATTGGAATACGTAAGGCTGGGCTCCTCCGGACTGAAGGTGTCACGTCTTGGGCTCGGCATGATGAGCTACGGCGACCCTGCATTGCAGTCGTGGGCATTGACCGAGGATCAGGCCGAACCGGTCGTCCGGTGCGCGGTTGAAGGTGGCGTCACCTTCTTCGACACCGCCGATACCTACTCCGACGGTGCAAGCGAGGTCGTCACCGGCCGCCTCCTCGCCAAGATGTTCCAGCACCGGGACGACTACGTCTTGGCGACGAAGGTCTTCTACCCGATGGGACCCGGCCCGAACGACCGTGGCCTGTCTCGCAAGCACATTGTCAGCGCGATCGACGCTTCGCTTCGCCGACTCGGCACCGACTATGTCGATCTGTACCAGATCCACCGGTTCGACGTTGATACACCGGTCGAGGAGACCATTCAGGCCCTTGATGATCTGATCCGGTCCGGCAAGGTGCGCTATGCCGGCGCTTCGGCGATGTACGCCTGGCAGTTCGCCAAGCTGCAGTATTGCGCCGTTGCCAACAACTGGGCCACGTTCGCCACGATGCAGAACCGGTACAACCTCGTCAACCGGGAAGACGAGCGCGAGCTCATTCCCCTGTGTGCCGACATGGGTGCCGGGCTGATCCCCTACAGTCCGCTTGCCAGAGGCCTGCTCGCGGGGACAAGGCAGCGAAGCGGAGTCACGGGAACCAAACGGGCCGCCGTATCCGGCGGTGACCGACTCGAGGACTTCGCCGTCCAGGACGCGGTCAGGGACGTCGCCCAGCGCCTCGATGTTCCAATGGCACGCGTGGCACTGGCCTGGTTGCTCAGCAAATCGGCCATCTGCGCGCCGATCGTTGGAGCCACCAAAGAGGCTCACGTACGAGACGCAATGGCCTCGCTCGACCTCAACCTCAGCGAAGATGACCTGGCGAGGGTCGAAAGCCCCTATGTGCCGCGACTGCTCAGCAACTTTTAGGGCGCGTGGAGCGCTACCTGGGCACGCGATCTCAGGTGCGCGCGCCTGCAATGAGCTACGGCGATCATCGGGAAATGCCGGGGCAAAGGCGCCGCCGTCATTGGAGGTTGGCATGCACATCAATGCTGGTGACACCGCCTGGATGCTGACCTCGACAGCGCCGGGGTGGCGGCGCTCGCCACCGCCATCTACCTGAAGCGAATCCATCAGCTGGAACGGCCGCACAGCGTACCGCTGGTGCTGCTCGGCGCCGGGATCTTGTGGTTCGGCTGGTTCGGCTTCAACGCGGGCAGCGCGCTGTCCGCCGGGCAGGTCGCCGGCTACGCGCTGGTGAACACCCAGCTGGGGGCGTGCACGGCGATGCTCGTCTGGATGGGTATCGAGTGGTGGCGCCAGCGCAAGCCATCGGGTGTGGGCATCGCTACCGGCGCCGTCGCCGGCCTGGCCGCGATCACCCCGGCGTCGGGTTACGTGCAGCCGTGGGCAGCGATCATGATCGGCGCGGCGGCGGGGCTGGTCTGCTACGGCGCCGTCCACCTGAAGGACATATTCCACTACGACGACTCCCTCGACGTGGTCGGCGTGCACATGGTCGGCGGCGCGATCGGGGTCGTGCTCACCGGCGTGTTCGCCAGCCTCGCCGTGAACGCCGCCGGCGAGGCTGGCGGCTGGACCCAGCTCGGCCGCCAGGCGGTGCTCGCCGTCGTCGGGATCGCCTACCCGTTCGTCATGACCTGGATCATCCTGTGGGTTACCGACCACACCGTGGGGCTGCGGGTGGGTCCCGGAGAAGAGGCAGAGGGCCTCGATCTCGGCGAGCACGGAGAGGTCGCCTACCAGCTGGCAGAACCGGCAGCCGCCATGGCGAGCGACGGCATGGCGGCCGCTCCGGGAGCGCCGCACGCAACCGAAGCGCCATAAGCCAGTTCGAGATCAGGCGCAACTGAGTCAGCTGAGCCCTGGGTGCAGCGGCTTCGCAGGGAGGGCCGCGGGCGGGTCGGCCGGTGGCAGTGCTCCGATGCCAGGTCCATGCGGGATTGGCAGCATCTGAATCGTCTCTTCACGCGCAGCGGGTGTCCGCCCGGCGAGGTCCGCGGCGGGCCTTTCCGCCTGCTCCGCGCCAGCGGGGTAGTCCCGGGCGGCCAGCAACCGGATCCCGGACGGCCAGCAACCGGATCCCGGGCGGAGCGGGATGACACCCGGCAGCTCGAAGTGTGCCTTCCTGGTGACGACATCGATCCCTTGGATGACGAGCGTGGCGGTGACCAGCCGCCCGGCGCTGATCCCACGCTGGGATGGGGCTCGATGCGGACCGTGTGCGTGGCATCTGCTCCGGTGTTATGGACGCTTACCAGGCCCGGCGGCCCGGTACTGGCCACAGCCTGTACGCTCTGCCCGGGCGCCCCCGGCGGATGCGAGCGCACCCCACGGTGGCGCACCACCAGCGCGGCAGCCGCGGCCGCCAGGGTTACGGCAGCGAGCAAGATGATCAGAAGTGGCAGTGCACTGGCTGGCCCCCGTCCATGACCGTCCTCCTCTGCCTCGCTCTAATAGAGAGTGCTGGAGCTGTTTCACTCCGTCATTAGATAAGAGCCCCCCGCTCGCCGGGAGATACATGCCGAAGGTGAGGGATCGCTGGCCGGCACTCAGCCGCGCTTCCCGCGGGCGGCGTACAACCTGTTCGCCCCCACCACCGGCAAGCAGACCTACTGCCTAGGCGCATGCCGTCGGCGCGATTGATCAACATCCGATGCCGGTGAGGCTCTGTCCGAGCAGGTTGATCGTCAGTTATTGCAGCGGTGCGCTCGCTGTGGCTACCTCCGGCTGACCGCCTATCGGCGGGCTTGCCGAGGGAGTGCTGACCGGGGTGCGGTGGATGAGCGCAGGTGCATGCCGCCATACCAGGAAGGCAGCCGCGCCGAGGGGAATGGGCGGCAGGTAGGTAACGGCCCGGTACAACAGCACGGCGGCGGTCACTTGCGCGCTCGCCCGGGGGCCGGCCTCGGCGGCCAGAACGCCCACCAGACCGAGCTCGGTGATCCCCAGGCCGCCCGGGGTGAGGGGCAGCACCGTCACCAGCCGGACAAACGCGTACGCCGCCAGGGAGGTCTGCCACGACACCTGGGCCTGGGACAGGCCGACGCCGCGCAGGCACGCCAGCAGCACCAGCCACAAGATGACATTGGCCGCCGCCGTAGTGACCGTGATTCGCCAGCCGCGGGCTGCCAGCAGCCCGGCCGCACGGCTTCGGAAGCCGGTCAGGGACCCCGCGATGCGGGAAGGCGCCTGACGGCGCGCCATCCGGCAGGCCATAGCGGCAACTCGCTGCAGAACAACGTCGGCGCGCAGCGCGAAGCCCTGGCTGCGCAGCAGCAGGCCGAGCCCGGCCGACGCGACGGCGAGCAGGCCCAGACCCACAGCCGCAGAGCTGATCAGAACGGCATCCGGCTTGCTGACAGTCAGCAAGGCCACCAGCGCGAGGACCGGCAGACCCAGCTTGGCGAAGACGTTCCAGATGCCCGACAACAGGGTGTACAGCACGTACTCTTCCGTGCTGACGCCCCAGCTGGACAACATCGCCCAGCTGACCCCCATGCCGAGGGCGCCGCCTACGGGCAAGCTGTTGGCCACGGCATTGGAGCTGAGATTGACAACCGCCGCCTCGCGCAGCCGCAGCGAGGGCAGCACGGCGCAGATCCCGAACCAGTACGAGGCCAGGCTGGCGGCAGCCGCAACGCCGATGAGCAGGGCATAGGGCCAGGTCATCGCCTGCAGACTGGCCCACACGCTGTGGTAGGACGCAAACCGCGGGAGCGCAAACCCGAACGCGGCGATGATGAGAGCGGCTGACACCGCCCCCCGGAGAACCTTCCGGGCTCGCCGCGGCCGGCACTCGCCCGTCACCGGCTGCCCCGGGGCGCCGCCCTGCGGGGAGGCTCCGACAGCAGTGGGCCCCTCTGGTGGCGTCTCGGTGGCCATTGCGTCTGGCCGACGCTGATCGTTACGCAACAAACTCCGCTTCCTGCGCCGCTCCTGCTTTTGCGAGGACAGCTGCCGGGGTCCGGAGCAGCACCCGCAGACTACGTCAGGGCGAACACGACCGTCGAGTACTTGGTCGTGAGTGAGGAACAAGTGGTCAGCGCGCTGGCGTCGCCGCTGCATGGCAAAACCGCCGGGTGACTGCCATGAACATCCGGACCAGCGGACATGCTGTAGCGCCCGGCGGATGCGGCGGACGGCACGCAATCCGAACCTCCATCCTTTACGCTGACAAATAACTAGCAATTTATTTCTAGAAAGTATGGTAATCTCAGGCGTGAATAGCTGCGGCTTCCCCGGAAGTTCATCGCCTTGAGCCGCTGCCCTCGCGCACGACCTCGGGATGCCGCGGAGCCATGTCAACGACGGCGCCACAACCGCCTTCAGCTCGAAGCGGAGCAGCCGGTCGGTCAGCGAGTCCTTTGCCCTGTTCGCGGCATCGGCGCTGGCCGGCCGCCGACAAGGGCACGATTGAGCCCACCCTGGCCGCGGCGCATGTACGCCGGGTGCGGCAGCCGTCAGGCAGCCTGTTCCGTCTCAATCTGATCGGAGACCCGTCATGAACTCCGCGACAACGGTCCACCGCGGCCTGGACCTTTCCGCCCAGAGTGAGGGTGGCATCACCATCGCCGAGCTGGCCGGCGAACTGGACATTGCCAATGCTCCGGCGCTGCGCGAGCAGCTACTCAGCTTTCTCCGACCCGGCTCGAGCCGGCTTGTTATCGACCTGTCCAAGGTGAGCTTTTGTGACGCCACCGGCCTCGCGGTGCTAGTCAGCACTGCGCGCCGCGCCGGGCTGCTCGGCGGTTTCCTGCGCTTGGCCGCCGTTTCGCCACAGGTCGCCCAGGTGCTGGAGATCACCGGGCTCCACCGCCACCTCGCGAACTTCCTCACCGTCCACGCCGCGTCAACCGGGGCGCGCGGCGCCCAGTACGGCAAAGCGGTCGCAGCCGGGCGAGCTGCCATAGCACACCGCGGGCCCGCGAACGCGGGGCCGCCTCGGGTCCCAGCGGACGCCAGTGAACTACGTGGCGCGGCCGCCGCCCTCCTAGCCTGCGCCGACGCGTGGCACGATGCCGATCCCAGCCGAAGGTTCACTCCAGCCCTGCGTGCGATGGCCCGTGCCCGCCATGGCACCGACGACGACGCCCTGGACACGGCGGCACGGTCGCTGCTGTCTGCCCTCGGCCGCCATCCCCTGACCTCCTCCCCGGCAGTCGCCGCAACCGCAACCCGCCTACGGCAGGCCCTCAATCCGGCGGCCCGGCTCGCCGCGACCTGACAGGGTCCCGCCCGCCGCCACCTTCAGAGATCAGGTACCGAGTCGGCCGGGATGTGGCCCCGGTCGCTCACGGCAGCGCGTTGTCGCCGGTCAGGAGAGCCAGAATCTCGCCAACGGTGCGCTCCCGGCCTGTGGACTCTGGCAGCGGGAGGTGCGCCTGGATCTGGTAGCGGTTGCGGCGGCCATCCTTCTGCTTGACGACGTACCCGGCCTGGGCCAGGTCAGTGACAATGCCGTAGGCGCTGCGCTCGGTGATGTCGAGCCTGGCCGCGATATCGCGGAGGCGGACGCCCGGGTCCTGTGCGATGCACAGCAGGACTCGAGCGTGGTTGGTCAGGAAGGTCCAGCTCGCGGCAGACAACTATCCCATCCAATTCTGGAAGTTATTTGCTAGTTTTATAGCACTAGTGCAGCGTCGCAGACAAGGCACCGGTCTCAGCCTCCGACGGCGGCCAGCTACCTGGGGCTAACGGAGGTGCTCACGTTGAGCAGCCGGATCCAGCAGCCAGGCGGAGTTCACGCCCAACGACTGACTTGCTTTACTTTGCGGCCTCAGGTTGGTGCTACCGCACAGCTACGCAGTTCCCTCGCGTCCTGCAGCTGACGATTCTGCTTAATCTCGCTGATGCGAAACTATGCAAGCCCGGCGCGCCTTGCCGAGGGATAGGACGGCCGGGATGTTCGGCTTCAAGATCATCACACAGTACGAGAGAGGGATCGTCTTCCGCTTTGGCCGGGCGCTGCCCGGGACCCGCGAGGCGGGACTTAGCAGCCGAGAAGAACAGCACCCTGGTCATGCCCGTCCCTGTGGAACTACTGCGGTTCTTGGACCGCACAGCCCCAGCAGGACTGACTGAGCCCTCGGCCGCCGCAGGTCAGGACGAAGATGCGCCAGCGCCAGTGCCTGTACTCACCGCATCCGCCCGGCTGCCAGCCGAGGCCGCTTGACCGCGTCCTTCAACGCCGCTCCGAATGGCCCGGCAACCCGCTTAACTCCGGCTCGCGGTCTGGCGGCGACCGACGCCGGTATCGTCGATGTACCCGGCCAGGCGAGGACCTAGCTGCAGCACAGAGATCATCGCCAGCGTCGACTCGGCTCCCTGGTTGCGACTACGACTTTCACGGCCGAGGCCGTCGCATCCTCCGCCGGTCCGCTCGTCGAGCAGCGGGAGCCGGGCGTCGTTGTCACCGAGGAACCAGGACACACTCATCTCCGCGCCAGCAAGCCAGCTGCTGTCACCGGTGACGGTTGCTGCACGCATGCACGCATCGGCCAGCGCGGCCACCTCGATGGGTTGCTGATCGAAGCCGGGGCGCTCCTCACCCCGGCCCCAGCCCCCGGCAGGCACGACCGACAGGTGGCCATCTCGGGTCTCGACGGTCAGCAGCCACTCGAGCATCCGCAGGCCGTCGCGCAGCACCCGGTCGCGGCCCAGGTTCGAGCCGGCGACGATGACGGCCTCAGCGATGGCCGCGTTCGCGTAGGTCAGCCTGCGCGCCGGCCACGGCCACGCCGGGTCTGTGCGCGCCTGGCCGATGATCGCACAGGCCTTGTCGAGCAGGGTGAGCGCACCGGAATGGTCGTTCCAGCAGTCGAGTATCTCGGCGGCGCCGAGCGCGGCGAATGCCATGGCGTGCGGCCAGGCGGACGAGACTTGTGCGCCGCGGCCGAACCGGCTCAGTGACTCCTCCCGGATCCCGGGCGTCGCGCCCCGCACGGCGGCGGTGCCGAGGCCCCAGAGGGCGCGGCCCCAGCAGTCCTCTGCCCTGGGATGGTCGCGCCACCGGCGATCGTAACCGAGACGGTTCCGGAACCTGCCGTCCGGCGACTGTGCCTGCGCAAGGAAGTAAAGGTAGCGGCGCCCCAGCGTGATGAGCTCCAGAGATGGTGACGGCTCCCGGCACACCACCACCAGGCCGCGGGCGACGTCATCGACGCAGTAGCCGTGCTCATGCCGGGGCACGACGCCGTCAGCATGCTCGAGTAGGCCGACGTTATCGGTCAGCCGCTGCAGGTGCCGGAACGGCGCAGCAGGGTAGCTCATGCCGACGCTCCCGCCCGTTCCGCGGCAAGCGATGAGGCGCCCGGCCGGGGACGGTTGCCTGTCGCCATTAGCTGGCCTGTGACTTGCGCCGGTTGCGTCGCATGACCCGGCGCAGCTGGGTGATCCGGGCGGTTCCGGCGGCGGCCATCAGTAGGGCACCGGCGATGGCCGAAAGCAACAGCGCCACGGCGAGCGACAGGCGCAGGTGCGCGCCCACGAAGCTGATGTTGACGGCATGCGCGTTCTGGATGATGAAGATCAGCACCACGATGAGGAGGGCGACGCCGGCGATCAGCGCGGTGCGCATGCTGCTGATCCGGGTGTGCGCCGTTCTGCGCGGGGGCGCCTGTGGGGAGGGCGGGGCGGTGCCGTTGGCGGATGGGGGCGGCAGGTTACGGGTGGTGCCTCGTGGTGCTTGCTGTTCGGTCATGGCGCTGCTTCTTCCGCGAGCGGGGCCGGCCCCCGGAGGTCCGGGCCGGGTCCCGTGCAGCCCCGGCTGGCCGCGGCCTTCGCCACTGTCCCGGGGTCTGCCCAAGGCTACGCTTGAAGCCAGAAACTAGCAATCTGTTTCTAGAAATTAGAGTAGCCTTCCTGATGGGAGCGCTGAACTTAAGGTCTCCCATGGCTGTAACAGCATGCTGATTACCCACGGCTTCGCTACCACGACCGACGCCGAAATGTTCCTCGGCGGCACCGAGCTGCGCGACGCGATCAAGCAGGCCAGCGTCCAAGGCCAGCCGCGTATCGAGATCTACCAGGACATGTAGCCGTCCCGGACAGCCGACCACCGATCACCGATCACCGTTGCCGGGCTGGCCGCTCACGCGCTGCTGCCTCAGCCAGCCAGGCCCCAAAACAGCCAGCCAGAAATCACCCCATGTTTATCGGCATCGGAACCATCGTCGTGATCGTGATCATCGTGCTCGCCGTCATGATGCTGCGGCGGCGCTGAGCGCGCCCGCCGCGACCGCAGACTCCGGCACGAGACCGATGACACCGATCAGCTGAAACAGAAGGCACGCGATGCAAACACTTGGATACGTCACGGCAATAACCATTGCGACCGCCGTCGCCGGCCTCGGACTTCTGGCAGTCAGGTCAGCCGGACATACGGCAGTGCCTGAAGATCAGGAAAATGTGACCCCGAGAATTACCAAGGCCCCGGCCGACCTGCACATGGCCGTCTGGTCGGATAGGGCGACGGGCCAGCGCTGCTGGCGCGCTGGGTGCCGCAGCATGCGTGCCACTGGCCTCGGCGAGCAGCCAGAACGCGTAACGTCCTGGCTGCCCACCGTCATGACCGACCGGTTCAGGTGTTGAGGGCCAGCGCCGAGAGCCGGGCAGACGTGCCGTTGAACACGTCCTGGTCACCAGGGAAGGTGCCGGAGTCGGCGTACTGCCAGATGGTGTAGAAGCCCCAGCCGGCGGGCAGCGTGCCAGGGCTGCTCGCGAAGCGGGCCAGCCACAGCGGATCCTCCGAGCCGAAGCCACTGTTGTTGCCGGTGCACGTGGTCCACCAGTCTGTGGTGCTGTAGATCACGGCCCAGCGGCCGGTCTTGGAGTGGTACTCGTTGACGAATGCCCTGATCCACGACACCATGCCCGCCTGGCTGAGGCCGTAGCACTCGGCACCGTAGGGGTTGTACTCGATGTCGAGGACGCCGGGCAGGGTCTTGCCGTCGGCCGACCAGCCACCGCCGTGAGCGACGAAGTACTCGGCTTGGGCTGTGCCGCTGGAGTAACTCGGGTTAGCGAACGCGTACGCGCCGCGGATCAGCCCGGCGTCGTAGGAGCCCTCGTACTGCTGGGTGAAGTCCGGGTTGGTGTAGTAGGTGCCCTCCGTCGCCTTGACATAGGCGAACTGGGCGCCATCGGCCTTGACCGTGCTCCAGTTCACGTCGCCCTGGGCCGCGGACACGTCCAGGCCGAGCACCTCCGACGAGGCCGCCGACGCGAGCTGCCGCGCGGCCGACCGCTCGCCCAGGACGCCGGACAGCAGCGGGATCGAACTGAGCGAGGGCGGGCTGGAGGCATTGCGCGGGCCCAGCTCCCAGCCCATGTGGACCAGCTTGGCGTGCGCCTTCAGGTAGCTGAGGCTGGGGTGGCTCGCGGCGGGCGCAGCCGCCGCCGGGCTGGCCGCCGCGGCCAGCGGAGCTGCCGCCATCACCACGGCGGCGAGCGCGGCCACCGTGAAACGCCGTCGACGGCCTGCACGAGAAGAGGGGCGCGGGGTAAGAGGCACAAATCCTCCTGCTCTTATCGGGCACGGGCAGTGCCGCCCGCGCGGTGCCCCTATTGTGTAGAAAATTTCGGACGCGTGGTGGCATATGTCAGTAAATTTCCGACAAGTCAACCGCCGCCAGGGCCGCGCAGCGGCACGCGGCCTGCCGCCGCCGGGCTGCGGGAGCGGCGGGCCGTGGTACTGCGCGGCGAGTCGGCGCCCTCAGCTCTGATAGAGGCCGATGCGGTTGCCGCCGGGGCAGGCGAGCACGAGTGATCTTCACGGGACCTAGCGGGGCCGCGAAGTAGATGCCGGCCAGGTCGGTGGCCTGGGTGCAGCGCCGTCTTTCCAGGGGCGTATGCGGTTCGCGCTGCGGGCGGCCAATGCCCGGCGCCGGGCACTCCGTGCCGGCGCAGCGGATTCGGTGCGGGAATGCCTGCGCTGTCATGATGTCACTCGAACGACTCCGGGGCGTGTAAAAGAAGGGGCGGGCGGTGATGATGCGGACGAGGGACTCGTGAAGAGAGGAGAGGAGAGGGGAGAATGAGGAAGGTGCTGAGAAGGAGGGAAAGTAGTAGCCGATAGAGTGAAGAATCTAGTAGGGTGAGGTGGATAAGAGTTAAGGAATGGTAGAGAGATGGTAGAGAGGCTGCTATAGCTCTTTGAGCTAAGAGTGGAAGAGAATCTGGGAGAACAGGATAAGGTAAAGAGCATTGTATGGGGTGAGGGGGCGGGATAGGGCGTAGCTGAGGACCTGTGTGCGGAATGCCTACGGCGCCGCGGCTGCGTCGTCGTCGATGCAGACTCGGATGTACATGGTCATCGGCACCGAGCCTGGGCCGCGGGCCGCCCGCGCGGCGCCCGCATCGACCTCGCAACGGCTGGTTGCGATCCGCTCCGGTGTCGCCCAGTTGAGCAGCACGCCGTCGGCGGTCTCGCCGGCCAGCCGGAGCATCTGCGGGCCGAGCGGGAGTCTGCGCGACGAATGGCCACTGACCGGCGGCTTCTCCAATGCCGCCGATGCGAATCGCGCTTTCTGTCCGCCATTTGTCCGCGCGGGCAGAGGCAGTCTCGTCAGCGCCACGGGGATTCTAGATCTTGTCCCACCGGGTCCCGCTGAGTCCGGGTGAGTCCCGCCGACCATTCCCAGGCTCGTCGGTCGTAGAGAGTCGAGGGAGTCTGCCCGTGACAGGACATGAACAATTCAGCTAACAGCAACGGGAACGCGAAACGCCGATAGGTCCGGCGGGACGGGAGGCTGAAAAGTCGCTGATGGCCTTGAACGATGCCAAGACCCGCATCAGCGTGATCGCTCCGTTGGCCTGAAGATGCCATACCGGGCTCGTCAAAGCAGGCGAGGCGGATGCCGCGTCCGTCGTAGCCTGTCACCTCCTCTTGCAATCTCAGGGACATAGCGCCGCCAGCCCTGCCACCCTCATCCCGCGCTCCCTGGCTCCCGACCGCGCCCAACCGTCCCGCTCACTGTCCGGCCATTGCTTGCTGCGCGACCTGCCAGTTGTCGTTGTCAATGTGGCCCACGACCTCGTTATTGGGCACCAGCCGCAGGCATACCTCCATCCTGGAAATGGTCTGCGGTACCGGCTGAATGCTGGCGGGCAGCATGAAAGTAGGTTCGTTGGGATACGGGGGGTAGGGGGTGGGGTCGGGCCAGTTCGGCACCCCGTGGGAGCGCATGCAACGCGCGAAGCTCGCCATGCCGTTCCACTCCTGCTGCACCTCGGCGGCGGTTGGCCCGCCGCCGCTGTTCGGGGACACGCGCGCGCAGGCTTGGGTCGCCGTCTGGTACTGAGAGTTGCTGGCCGAGAGTTGGCCCATGGTGGCCTTGTTGAACTCTCCGGCGCTGTTGGGGTCGGGGAAGTCCGGCACGCCGTGGGAGCGCATACAGCGGGCGTAGGCGAGCGCCTTGGAGTTCGCTGACCCTCCCGCATTCGACGAGCTGCCGGAACCGGTGGACGACGGGCTGCCGTCGCACGCCGCCGATAGCAGAGCCAGGGCGGCCGTGGCGATGATGGCGGCCGCGGTTCGCGCTGCCGTCGGCCATGCCCGCCGTGGCCGGCGCATGACGCGGGTGCTGTGGTTCACTGTGGCCTCCTCAGGGGCTGGATGACCTTGCTGGCCGCCGCTGCGTGACGTCGTTCGCATGACGTGGATGGCGGGCCAGCGGGTTATAGTCCGCTGTTTGTTCGGTTCCGGAGTTCAGACCTGGTGCAGGGTGATACAGGACCCGCCGTTCCGTGCGGGTCTCCGCGATCCGTGGCGGGCTGCGGTGCCGCAGGGCGCACGGGGCTTACCGCGATGTCTGGGGATGCATGGTGCAGGCATGGGAACCTCAGATGCTCCAAAGCGCCTCTGTCGGTGACAGGCGTGCGGCACGGATGGCGGGGAGGAGCCCGGCGAGGGCGCCGATGAGCAGGGCGGCGGCCAGGCCGCCAGCCCAGGCCTGGGCTGGGATGACGGCGGGCTCGCCGTGGCTGCGCGCGTACCCGGCGGTAGCGGCGACGCCGAGGATGACGCCGGCGGCGCCGCCGGCCAGAGACAGCAGGATGGCCTCGGCGAGGAACTGGGCGCGAATCTGGCCTTTGGTGGCGCCCAGGGCGCGGCGCAGGCCGATCTCGGAGCGGCGTTCGAGGACGGAGATGACCATGATGTTGGCCACGCCGATGGCGCCGACGAGCAGGGCGACTGCGCCGAGGCCGAGGAACAGGGTGTCGAGGGCGCCCTTGGCGTCGGCTTGGGCGGTGAGTGCGGCGGAGGGCTGGGAGATGGTGACGTAGCTTGGGTTTTCCGGCCAGGCCTGGTAGCCGAGCAGGCTGTCCACCCGGGTGGTGACGGCGGGGTTGCCGGGTGTGGTGCGGACGTAGATCTGCGAGGGGTGGCCGTCGAGACCGAGGTAGTGCCCGGCGGCGGGGAAGCCGACCAGGACCGCCGAGTTGATCTCGGGGGCGTAGGTGGCGGGGATAGGGCTGAGGATGCCGGCGACGTAGAACCACTGGCCGCTGGCGGGGCAGGTGACGCTGGCGCACAGCCAGATCCGTTCCCCGGGCCGGATCCGATCGATGCCCAGCAGCTCGGCGGCCTGGGCACCGAGCACGGCGACCGGCTCGCGGGCGGTGGCAGGGTTGAGGTAGGCGCCCTGGGCGAGGCTGGTGCCCGCGGCGGCGGGCAGGCCCAGGGTGGCGGCGTCGACGGTGAGGGCGTTGGTTTCGACCGGGGGGATCAGCGGGCTCCGGTAGGCGCTGACGCCGTTGACGGTGCCGGTGTCCTGGATGTTGGTGACGCCGGGCAGCCGGGCGATCATGCCCGGCGCGGCTTCGGGCAGTTCGGCGGTGCTGCCGGTGAGGGTCTGCCCGTTGCTGACAGTCAGCAGGTTGGTGCCCAGCGCCTGGATCTCGTCCAGCAGCACGGCCCGGGAGGAGGCGGCCAGGCCCAGGACAGCGACAATCGCGGCGACGCCGATTGCGATGCCCAGCCCGGACAGCCCGGCGCGCAGCTTGCGGGTCCGCAGCCCGATGCTGGCCAGGGCGGCCAGGTCGGCGGGCCGCAATCGGGCCGCAGCCGGTGCAGCGGGCGACGCGGGCGGGGCGGCTGGCCGCCCGGACGTGGTGGTCATGGGCGTCCTTCCTGCCCGGCGGTGGTCTCGGTGTCCACTCCGGTGTCGGTGATGATGTGCCCGTCGAGCATCTCGATGCGCCGCCGGGTGCGGGCGGCGACCGCGTGGTCGTGGGTGATGACGATGATCGTCGTGCCCTGAACGTTGAGTTCTTCGAGCAGCGCGAGGATCGAGGCGCCCGTGACCGAGTCGAGGTTGCCGGTGGGCTCGTCGGCCAGCACCACCGGAGGGCGGCCGGCGACCGCGCGGGCGATGGCGACCCGCTGCCGTTCCCCGCCCGACAGCTGGACCGGCCGGGCGGCGGTCCGGTGGGCGAGCCCGACCCGGTCCAGCGCGTCCGCCGCTAGTAGCCGCCGGTCGGCGCGCGGCACGCCGGCGTACAGCAGCCCGTCAGCCACATTTGCCAGCGCGGTCTGGTGCTCGGCGAGGAAGAACTGCTGGAACACGAACCCGACCCGGTCTGCCCGCAGCCCGGCCAGCTGCCGGTCACCCATCGCCGCGACGTCCAGGCCGGTGACCCGCACGCTCCCGGCGGTGGGCTTGTCCAGGGTGCCCATCAGGTGGAGCAGCGTGGACTTCCCCGAACCCGACGGGCCGGTCACCGCCACCAGCTCCCCGGCCGTCACCGCCAGGCTCACCCGATCCAGCGCCCGCACCGGCGGCGACCCCTGATACACCTTCGACACGTTCTCCAGCTCCAGCACCGGAACCGCCAGAACCTGGGCCGCGGCGGCCGCGCGGGCCGGCTGCGTGCGCGCGGTCATGACGATGCCACCACGACCCGCTGCCCCGGGGTCAGCCCCCCGGACACCTGCACCAGCCCGGTGTTGTCATCGAAGATCCCGGGCGTGACCGGCACGTACCGCCGCCCGCCCCCCGGGCCGGTGACCTCCACCACGTACCCACCCGGCCGGGCCAGCAGCGCGGTCACCGGCACCGCCAGCACGCCGCGGGTGGCCGCGGTGGTGATGTACACAGTCACCGGCGCCTGGTCCAGGCTGCCGACCGCGGCCGGGTCGGTCAGCCTCACCTGCACCGGGATAGTCGTGCTGGTGGTCCCGTCCGACGACGTGGAAGTGGCCGCCACAGTGCCCACCGAGGACAGCACGCCCGGCGTGGACGTCCCGTCCGGCAGCGTCACGCTCACCTGATCCCCCACCGTCACCTGCGACTCCTGCGAGGTGTCCAGCGCGATCGTCACCACATGCCGGTCAGAGGTCGCCTGAAGCACCGGCCCGGACGCCGGGCCTCCCAGGCTGCCGGTCACCTGGGTCACCCGGATCGCCTGCGGCTCGAACACCACCTGCCCCAACGACAGCGACCCCGGCGGGAACGAGACCCCTAGGTGCTCCTCCAGCCGCTGCACCGCGTACGCCGTCCCCAGCGAGAAGTAATCCCAGCCCGCCGCGGCCACCTCCACGCGGCCGGCGTAGCCAAGGTTCATCAGGTCGTGGTTGAGCTGGGCCACGTCTGCTCCGGTGGTTCCTACCGACATCACCCGCCAGTCGGGCACGGTGCCGTACAGCAGCACCACCGGGGATCCGTTGCCGGTCTGGTACAGCACCTGCCCCTGGCTGATCACCTGCCCCGCGTGGGGCAGCGAAGTCAGCGTCCCGCCGCCTTGCCCGGCCACCGTGTAGGTGCCCGCATATCCCAGCGCCGCGGGCACCGGCGTCACCGCCGACAGATCCTGCCGCCTCACCACCGCCGTCGCCGGCGCCGCCCCCAGGCCGTTCCCGGAAGAAGCGGCAGGTGAGGAAAACCCCCCGGCCCGCCACCCGGCCACCACCCCCGCCGCCAGCACCATCCCAATGCAGGCAGCCACCCAGCGCCCGCGCCAGTGCCCCGTCCTGCGTCCCGGCGCCAGCGCATCCGCCTGCTGGCCGGCCTCCTGGCCACGCGATACCGTCTCACTCACGATCCATCTCCGTCCCTTTCGCTTCCGGCCATGGGCGGCATGTACCGCAGGTACAGCAGCGGCTGGGGCCCAGGTGTGCTGGCAGACTTGCTACACCCGCTTAACCCGCGGCTGGTCAACGCGGCCGCCGACCGGTTACCGGGCAGGCCCTGCCATCGCGAGTGGATTCGGCGCGGCAGTGCCACGCATGGCGTCACCCCCACGCCAGCAGCGAGCCTGCGTGCTCCAGGCCCTCGCATTCGTTGATCGCGGTACTGACCTGCTGCGGAGGTGGGCGCGGTACGTTGATATTGAAAACTGGCCGTCCCTGGGAGTCGATGGTGGGATCGGGCCAGTTCTGCACGCCGTGGGAGCGCATGCACCGGGCGAATTGAAGCCCGGCGTTTACCGCCTGCCGCACCAGGGCCTGGGAACAGACGTCGGCCAGATAGCACTGCTGAAGCGAGCTGGCGGTGAGCGACCCGCCGGTGGCCGGGAGCAGGTGCTGGCAGGCTCTCTGGGCCGCCTGGAGCTGGGAACTGCTGACCCCGAGTTCCTGCGCGGTAACCTTAGGCGGCACTCCGCCGGTGGGGTCGGGGAAGTTCGGCATCCCGTGGGAGCGCATGCACTGGGAGTAGGCGACCAGCCGGGAGTTCGCTGGCCCTCCCGCATCCAGTGAGCCGCCGGATGACGGGCTGCCGCCGCTGCATGCCGCCGCCAGCAGGGCCGCGGCGCCGGTGGCGATGATGACGGCTGCGGTCCGCGCTATCGGCGGCCCTGCCCGCCGTGGTCGGCGCATGAGGCAGGCGCTGTCGTTCATCATGCCCTCCTCAGCGGCTGGGCCGTAGCTGCGCCTGGTCGTCGATGTGCACCGGCACTGGCTGCTTTCCGCTTCATCGGCTGCTCCGTTCGGGGATGGTCCGAGCGCTGCGGCCTCTCCGGTCTAACAGGCAGCCCGTGACAGGAGCCGAACAGTGATTGTTAGGCGGATGTCATCGGGGCGGGCGCACAATGTGCGGGTGCGGGTGCTGGTGGTGGAGGATCACGTTGCGCTGGCCAACCGGATTGGCGAGGGTCTGCGCGACGCCGGTTTCGCCGTCGACGTGGTCTACGACGGCGCGGCAGCCCTGGAGAGCACGACCAGCACCGACTACGACGTGGTCGTGCTCGACCGCGACCTGCCGGCAGTGCATGGCGACCGGGTCTGCCGCCGGCTGGTGCGTGACCGCTCGCCCAGCCGCATCCTGATGCTGACCGCGGCCGCCGACGTTGAGGATCGGGTCGACGGGCTGGAGCGGGGCGCCGATGACTACCTCAGCAAGCCGTTCGCTTTCCAGGAGCTGATCGCGCGCATCCGCGCCCTGGGGCGGCGCGGACCAGGCTCGCCTGCAGTCGTGCAACGGGGCGACCTGGTGATCGATCGCGCGCGGCACCGCGCCAGCCGCGCCGGCATCCCGCTGACCCTGACCCGCAAAGAATTCGGCGTGCTGGAGTGCCTGGCCGGCGCCGACGGTGCTGCGGTCAGCGCCGAGGAGCTGCTCGAACACGCGTGGGACGCACACGCCGACCCGTTCAGCAACACGGTCGCGGTGACCGTCGGGCGGTTGCGGCGCAAACTCGGCGACCCGCCGCTGATCGAGACCGTCACCGGCGTCGGCTATCGGCTGTGAGAAGCCATCTCAGCGCCCGGTCGCGGCTGACGCTGGTCTATGCGTCGCTGTTCACGCTGGGCGGGACCGCGCTGGTATTGATCACCTACATCCTGGTGGCGGACACTTTGCACAGAACGACGCCCCCCACGATCCCACGGTCGATCCAGCCGGCAATCGGAAAGTGCGTCGTGGCGGCGCAGACCCGGGGTGGCTCCGGCGCCTTGAACCAGTGCGCGGCGCTGTATGCCAACGGTGTCCAGGCCGGCGCCTCGGCACAGGACAGCACGACGCTCAGCCACCTGCTGGCCTACTCGCTGCTTACCCTGGCGGGCGTCATACTGCTGGCCGCGGCCGCGGGCTGGGTCGTCGCCGGGCGCATCCTGGCACCGGTGCACCGGCTCACCGCAGCCGCCCGCGAGGCAAGTGAGCAGAACCTGTCCCAGCGCATCGATCTGCGGGGTCCGCGCGACGAGCTGCGCGAGCTCGCCGACACCTTCGACACGATGCTCGAACGGCTCGACCGCGCGTTCACCAGCCAGCGGCAGTTCATCGCGAACGCGAGTCACGAGCTTCGCACGCCGCTGACCGTCATGCGCACCGCGATGGACGTCGTCCTCGCGAAGCCAGAGCCGACGCGCGGGGAACTGGTGTCGATGGCCGCTGACATCCGCCAGGCCGTCGAGCACTCCGAGCGGCTCATCGAGGTCCTGCTGGTACTCGCGCGCAGCGATCAGGCGCGTGCCCTCACCGACCAGCTGGATCTCGCCGCCGTCGCCGAAGACGCACTCGAGGGACGTGGCGCCAACGGCATCACCACGACGACGACGCTCGGCGAAGCCCCGGTGACCGGCGACGGAGTGCTGCTCGAACGGCTGGTCGCCAACCTGCTCGACAACGCCGAGCGCTACAACACCGCGAGCGGCACCATCGCCATCTCGACCGCCACCGGCGACGGCGTGTCCCTGGTGCGAGTCGTCAACACCGGGCAGGTCGTGCCCCCTGACCAGGTCGACCGGCTGTTCCTCCCTTTCACCCGGCTGGACGACCGCACCCGCCACGACGGCTTCGGTCTCGGCCTAGCCCTCGTCTCATCCATCGCCACCGTCCACAACGGAACCGTACACGCCACCGCCCTGGCTGCCGGGGGCCTCGACATCACCGTCCGCCTCCCGCGACGCGACAACGCCGTCACCCCAGCATCGCCCGCCACCTGAACACCTGCGTCGGGGCCGCCTTCGTCGCCCGTTCAGGGCGGCATTCGCAGACTGCTCTTGCCCGAACCGCTCTCTCCAATCAAGCGTCCTGGCCAGATCACCAGGCACGACTTCCCGTCGCCTCCAGCGACCCACCGCAAGGCGTAGATACCCATCCCCGCCGACCTGCTCTAACCCGCCAACGCAGCCGGCCCCAGGTCACAAGCAGGACCTGAATGCATACATGTCACCGACCATTTTCTCGGCAGGCGCATCAGCCGTGAAGTCCCGCCGCACCAGATCGGGAATGTCGTGCTCCTGGCCGTCGCCCTCGGTGAAGGCTGCGCTGACCCGCCACGGCCGCGGGTTCAGGTGCCGTCTGAGGTGCTCGTCCGGCATTGCTCCCTCCGCCCCGGTCCCCCGCTGGGGAGCCACCGGGAGGGCCCCTTGCGTGTAAGGGGCTTGGTAGTGGTTGAGGGCCTGGCGGCTGGCCGTGATGCATGCGGTGGGGCACTGTCCCGCAGTCAGGGTGCAGGCTGCGGTCAATCCGGAGGGCTGCGTGCTCGCACGAAACGGCTGAGCTGTGCTGTTTCTGTGCGGTGCGGTTGCGGAACGTAAGATCAGCAAAGCGTGGCATGCCGCCGGTGGCCACGCAGGGTCGCATGACCATTTACCGTCGCAGCGATCGTCTCGAGGTGTGGTTTGGGTGGCACGAGCACAAGGCGGCCGCAGCGGTCGGAGGCGGCCGGGTCGTGGTCTGTCGCTGGACCGGATTGTGTCGGCCGCGTTGGAGGTGATCGATGAGCAGGGCATCGGGGCGGCCACTATGCGGGCGGTGTCTTTGCGGCTGGGCGTGCGCTCGATGTCTCTTTACCGGTACGTGCAGGACCGTGATGAGCTGTTCGACGAGGTGGTGGAGAGAATCGTCAACGAGCTCGCCGACGACCCGCAGGTTCAGCCCGATGCGGTGGACGGGTGGCGGTCCTATCTCGCCGGCATGGGCCACGGGGTCCGCCGCTACGCCCGGGCGCATCCGCACGCCTTCCCGCTGGTGGCCACGCGGCCGCCGTCGGCGCCTTGGGTCAACCCGCCGCTCCGGTCGCTGCGCTGGGTGGAGGCCATGCTGACGGGGCTGGCCAAAGAGGGGTTCAGCGACGAGCAGGTGCTGTTCACGTACCGGACGTTCAACGGTTTCCTGCTCGGTTACCTGCTGCTGGAAACCAGCGCCATGACGCTTAGGGATCCGAAGCCGGGCGATGGCTCGTTTGCCGCCGCCGACATCGCGGCGAGCGAGGGTGAGCCGGGACGGTCCGTTGCGGCCGATCCCGTCCCGGGCGGGCTCAGCCCGGCCCGGTCCGCCGGGCAGCGCGAGGCGGTTGGAGATGCCGTCAGCCCGCCCGAGCTGATCGACCCCGCGGATGAGATCGACGCGAGGCGTTTCCCGACCGTTCACCGTCTGGCCGGGGGACTGGCTCAGGATGTCTGGGATCAGGAGTTCGAATCAGGTCTGGCCAGCATGCTTGACCGCATCGCCGCGTACCTGGCCGAGGGGGGATCAGGCTCCAGCTCCGGTTGAACTGCGGACACCCTGGCAGCCCTGCCGGCTGCGGGCTGAGCGCCATCCGGCTCCGAATCCGGCTGGCTCGCGCGTTCAGACACTGAAGCTTCGCAGGTAAGTTTCACATGTAAGTTTCTTAGATAAGCTTCCGTTGTACGTTTATGGCGTAAGCCTGGGGGCAGAGGCGCGGGACCGTAGCTTCCAGCCTCGGGGATCCGCCCGGGGCTTGCCCTGGCGGGTCCGATGCGTTCACCGGTCTCAGGAGGACTGAATTATGACTAGCCCGCAGGATGTCCAGCAGTTCATCGGGCGTACGGCGGTCGACAGTGACGGCAGCAAGGTCGGCACGATCAGCCAGGTCTACCTGGATGAGCAGACCGGTGGGCCGCTGTGGGTCACCGTCGCCACCGGCATGTTCGGCACCAGGCAAAGCTTCGCGCCGCTGCACGGTGCCCAGGCCCGCGGGGATGAAGTGACGCTGGCGGTGTCCAAGGAGCAGATCAAGGACGCCCCGAACATCGACGACGACGGCCGGATCACCGCGGACGAGCAGGACACTTTGTACCGGCACTACGCCGGCTACCTGGGCGAGCAGGAGACCGGCTACGGCCCGGACGGGCAGGCCGGGGCTCAGGGCCGGAGCGGCTCCGGACCTGTGGCCGACGACGCGATGACCCGGTCTGAGGAGCAGCTGCGGGTCGGCACCGAGACCGTTGAGGCCGGGCGAGCCCGACTGCGCAAGTACGTCGTCACCGAGAACGTCTCCACCACCGTCCCGGTCAGCCACGAGGAAGTCCGGGTGGAGCGGGAGCCGATCACCGACGCCAACCGGGACGCCGCGCTGTCGGGCGAGCCGATCAGCGAGGAAGAGCATGAGGTGACGCTGCGGGCCGAACGGCCGGTGGTGGCGAAGGAGGCCGTGCCGGTGGAGCGGGTCCGGCTGGCCACGGAGACGGTCACCGAGGACGCCGCGGTCAACGAGACCGTCCGCAAGGAGCAGATCGAAGAGCCAGCCGTCGAGGGCAGCCCCCGCGACGCGGGCCGCTGATTGCCACTGCTGCCAGCCGCCGGGGGCGCGCCGTTCATAGGCGCCCCCGGGCTCCTCGCCGCGGTGGGCCCGGTGATTGCCCGGATGGTGGCGATGGGCCGGGGCGCCTTGCGAACCGTTCGCCGGTGTGCCGGCGCATTCCGCAGGCACCGGCTGCGGTGAGCGGGCGACGGAAGGCGGGGGTGGGTAAGGCAGGTGCTCATCCAGGACGAAGGGCGCAGAGGATGGAAGACACTGCGGATGGCGCGCAGCCGCTTCCGGCGGGGACCGTTCTGCGGGGGAACTGGTCAAGCTGATGTCCGAGCAGGTTTCGGTGCTGGTACACGACGAGCTGAGGCTCGCGCAGCTGGAGATGATCCGCAAAGGCAAGCAGGCGGGACTGGGCATCGGGATGCTGGGCGGCAGCGGCCTGATCGCGCTGTACGGCATCGGCTGCCTGCTCGCGTCCGTGATCATCGCCATCGCCGGGTGGTAGCGGCATGGGCGGCGGCGCTGATCGTGGGCGCCGCTCTGCTGGCTGTCGCCGCGGTAGCGGCGCTGCCGGGGAAGGGCCGCTTGCAGAAGGCCACGCCTCCGGTCCTACGGAGACCGTGAGCAGCATTAAAACCGATGTCGAAGAGATCAAGGAAAGGGCACAGCGATGACCACCAGCGGACCGGCAGGAAACGCTGCGGGACGGCAGGCCGCCGACCCCGCCACGTCTGCGGGCATCGGCGAGCCAGCAGAAGATGCGCCAGAAGACGGCGCGCCGCGAACCGCTTCGCAGGCCGATGCGAAGGCTGGGGCGCCTGATGACGTTCAGGAGCTGCAGCAGGAGATCGAGGAGACCCGCGAGCAACTCGGCGAGACGGTCGGGCAACTGGTGGCCAAGACCGACGTGAAGGCACAAGCGCGACGCAAGGCTGCCGAGCTGACCGGCCGGGTCAAGGGCAAGACCAGCCAGGCCCGGACGCAGGCCGCTGCCCGCGCCGGGAGCGTGCGCGACCAGCTTGCAGCTAAGGCCGGGGGCACAGGCCAAAGGGCGATGTCGTTGGGCACTGCGGCCAAAGAGCAGCTTTCCGGCCGGCTAGCGGGGGCAGGCACGCCGGTGTGGGAGGCCACACCGGAGCCGGTACGGCAGGCGGTCGCGAAGAGTGCCAGCAGCGCCCGGCAGCGCCGCGTGCCGCTCGCGGTGGCTGCGGGCGTGCTCATTGTCAGCTATCTGGCCGTCAGGTGGTGGAGAAAGCGATGATCAAGCTGCTGTACAAGCCGGTGGGCATGCTGGTCAGCGTGCTCGGTGGGGTACTTGCCGGGGCGATCTTTAAGCGAATCTGGAAGATCACCGCGCGAGAAGACGATGCGCCCAAGGCCACCGAGGCGAAGCGGGGCTGGCGCGAGGTGCTGCTCGCTGCCGCCCTGCAGGGGGCGATCTTCGCCGTGGTCAAGGCGGCTGTGGACCGTGGCGCCGCCGAAGGCACGCGCAAGCTCACCGGCGTCTGGCCCGGCGACGAAGACCGGCACTCCGGAAAGGAGGCGTGACCATGGCCGACCTAGACGGTCAGGACGGCACGGGGGGCTCCCGCCAGGCAGGAACAGAGACGATACCGCCGCAGAATGAGATGGCCGGCGGCCCGGACACGCCACTGGAGCTGGGTGAGACGGGCTGGCGCAACACGCTGAAGCGGACCGGGAAAAAATTCGTCCGTGATCGCTGCAGCATGACCGCCGGGAGCCTGGCTTACCACTGGTTCCTCGCGCTCTTCCCGGCCCTGATCGCCCTGCTGGGCCTGGCCAGCCTGATCCACATCGGATCAGGAACCGTCACCCGGCTCGTCAGCGGCCTGACCAAGGCGCTGCCGCCCGGAGCGTCGAACGTATTCACCCAGGCCATCCACTCCGCGACCAGCAGGTCATCGGGTGCCTCGCTGGCCGCGCTCGTGCTCGGCGTCGTGATCGCGCTGTGGAGCGCCTCGGGCGGCATGGCCGCGCTTGAGCAGGGGCTGGACATCGCCTACGAGGTGCCGGTCGACCGCAAATTCGTGCCCAGGCGGCTGCGGGCCTTTCCGCTCATGCTCGGGACGGTGGTCCTGGGCGGCATCGCCGCCGTGCTGATCGTATTCGGCCAGTCGATCGGCTCGGGGATCGAAGGACACGTCGGGGTCAGCGGGACCGCGTTCGTCGTGGCCTGGACGGTGGTGCGCTGGCTGCTAACGATTGCCATGATCTCGCTGCTGTTCTCGTTCTACTACTATTACGGGCCGAACCGGGAGTCACCGCGCTGGCAGTGGGTCAGCGTCGGTGGCGTCGTCGGCACGACCATCTTCCTGCTCGCCTCGCTCGGCTTCTCGTTCTACGTGGCCAAGTTCGGCTCCTACGGCAAGACCTACGGCGCCTTCGCCGGGGTCGTCATCCTCATCTTCTGGCTCTACCTCACCGGGCTCGCCGTGCTCATCGGAGGCGAGATCAACGCCGAAACCGAGCGAGAGGCGGCCGCGCAGGCTGGCCACCCGCAAGCGCAGGCCAGCGCCGAAGAACTGCACAAGGCCACATAGCGCCATTCATTGACATGGCGGTGGGGCTGGCATGTTCCCGCAGCGGGGACTCGCGCATCCACGCCTGTCTGCCCGTCACGGGCCGCGTCTTGGTGCCCAGACCAGGGCCAAGTGCGACAGACATGAAAGGCCACTTATAGGGCGGATCCGCCCGTGTAGCTGTGCGAGGGGAATGGTGTGAGGACGATTTCAGCGATCCCGGCGTCCGCCGAGTGCGTCATAACTCGCACTATCCGGGTTGCGTCGGTGCCGGCAGGCCACGTGTATGTAAGGCATCTATGCGCCGGCCCGAGCGTCGATGGCGCGGCGAGCCGGTCCGGATGCGAAGGCGCGGGTCAGCGCCAGTCCGCTGGCTCCCTGCATCCGGCCGCTGCACCGCCGCCCTGCCACCGCCGGTCATGGCCCGGCTTCGACTCGGATCTTGGTGGTGAGCACAGCGATGTGGGCGCCCTGGTGGTCTAGCAGGTCCGCGTCCGCGCGGGTGGTCACCCCGATCTTGACGGGGTAGGACGGCCCGTTGCCGGCCACGACGCCGGTGAACACGACGTGGTCGCGTGCCCCGATGTGCAGTGGCTCGAGCGGTCCGGCGAGCTCTACCCATACCCGGGCCTGGGGTGAGCCGATCCAGAACCCGTCATGGGCTGCTGCGGCCACGACATTGACACCTGAGGCGGTCACTTTCTGGCCGATCATCGGGCGGAGAGACGTCCCCGCCTGCGCATCAGTTACGGCCCGCCCGCCGATGGTCAGGTGGCTGATCACCGCAGCGGGCGGTGCCTCAGGTGGTGGTGCAGACCTGGGCGGATGCGGATGCGGCGCAGGACCCAGGATCCTCGGCCCGAGGATGGCGGCCGTGGCCACGGCCGCCGAGCCGACGGCGACGCCAGCGGTGTGTACCGGCTGAGTCCGGGCCTTCGTCAACACCCAGCCCCCCAGACCGGCCGGGATAGTGATCGCCGTGAGCGCGATGCTGCGGCGCTCCAGTGGCTCGCTGAGCGTGGCGCAGGTTGTGCAGTCCAGCAGGTGCTCGGCTGCCCTCAATTCCCGCTGCCGACGGGTGTCGCCCGCCGAGATAGCCAGCAGCACCCGGCGGCAGGCGTCGGTCGGCAGGTCGACGTGGCGAAAGGCGATCAGGTATTCGAGCCGGAGCTTGGCGCGGGTGCGGGCCATCCGTACCCGCAGCGCCCCTCGTGAGCCCGGCGTCCCGCCGGGCGGCGGGTCGGCGTTGTAGTAGGCCAGTATGTCGGCGCGTTCCTGCGGCGAAAGCTGGGACAGGGCCGTCAGCATTGCGCTGCGGCTTTCATCGGCCAGGACGAGATCTTCGGGCCGGTCCGGGTCCCTCGTGTCCAGGGTGCGCAGCGCAGCTCGCTGATGCCGGACGGAATTCCTGGCGTGCGTGGTAACCAGGTTGCGTGCGGTCACGACGGCGTACGGCAGGACCGCCCCAGGGGCGAGCCGCCCGCGCGCGGCCAGCAGGCGTTCCAGACAGTCCTGCACCAGGTCGTCGATATCCGCCGGGTTGGCGGCCCGCGCCGCCACTACGCGCCGGATGGCCGGCTCGACGGCGGCGACCTCACCCGCCGAGGCCGCTGGCTGCTGGTCCGCCACCGGCTGGCCTCCTGTCGTGTCCCTCCGCGGGTGGTGCTGACCGTCCCGGCGAGCCCCGCGAGGCGACCGATCCATGCCCTCGGTCACCGCGTTTCGCGGCGACGGCGACTACCCGGACATCGCGTGATTAACCACAGCTCGCCGCGCACGCTCTGCGCCTCGTTGCCCGCCGCACCGTGGCTGCGTAACACCAGCGCCCGTCAGGGGTTTCAGTAGCGGAGGCATACCCAGACCGGAACCCCTGGCACCACGGGGGCATCAGGGGAACGTTTTGGTGCGCCTCCGACACCGCAAGCTCCGCAGAACCCCCGAGGAGAGAAATGACCTCCCAGCAGTGGAACAGCATCATCGGCCTGACCGCGGTCGACGCCAACGGCGACAAGCTCGGAAAAGTCGGCCAGGTATATCTCGACGACCGAACCGGGCAGCCCGTATGGGTCACCGTGAGCAGAGGCCTGTTCGGAAGCCGGGAAAGCTTCGTCCCGCTCTACAACGCCGCCGTCCGCGACGAGCGGCTTGTGCTCGCGACACCCCAGCAACTGGTAGAGGACGCGCCCGATATCGAAACAGATGGGTACCTGGACGAGCAGGACGTCGAGGCGCTCTACCAGCACTACTCCGGGTACCTCGTCCCCGCCGGGCACGGCCAGGAGCAAGTCGGCGATGAGAGCTACCTGGACCAGGACGCCGATGCCGCCGCAGTTCCGCAGGGCGCGCCACCCGAGCATGAACGCGCTATCGCCGACCCTGGCTCTAACGACGCGATGACCCGCTCGGAGGAGCGGCTTCAGGTCGGCACCGAGAACGTCGCCATCGGCCGGGCGCGGCTGCGCAAGTACGTCGTCACCGAGAACGTGACCACGACCGTGCCGGTCAGCCACGAAGAGGTGCGACTGGAGCGCGAGCCAATCACCGACGCCAACCGCGACACCGCGGAGTCCGGGCCCGACATCAGCGAAGCCGAACACGAAGTCACGCTGCATGCCGAGCGACCCGTCGTCGCCAAGGAAGCGGTCCCGGTCGAGCGAGTCCGCCTAAGCGCAGAGACGGTCACCGAGGAGCAGCAAATCAGCGAGCAGGTGCGCAAGGAGCAGATCGACGATCCCGAGGTCGATCCGGCCCCGGATGCCTCGGGCCGCTGACCGCCGCCTATCCGAAGGAGAAACCCATGCCTGAGGCATCCATCAATTTCGGGGCGGGCGTTTCCAGTGCCTGGTCAAACGTGGCAACCTTCGTCCCGAAATTCGCCGTATTCCTGCTAATACTCATCGTCGGCTACCTCGTGGCCAAGCTCATCTCCAGAATCCTGTCCAGGGTACTCACGCGTGTCGGCTTCGACCGGGTCGTCGAGCGGGGCGGGGTCAAGGCCGCCCTGGACCGTTCCCAGTACGACGCGTCCGACCTACTGGCCAAACTCGTCTACTACGCCCTCATGCTGTTCGTTCTGTCGACAGCCTTCGGCGTGTTCGGCAACAACCCGGTGAGCGGGTACCTGCGCGCGGTGATCGCTTACCTGCCGCTTGTGTTCGTCGCCATCGTCATCGTCATCATCGCCTCCGCGATCGCCGCAGGTGCCAAGAGATTGATCGAGGCCAGCTTGGGCGAGCTGTCCTACAGCCGGACACTTGCCAATCTCGCCGCCGGGTTCATTCTGGCCATCGGGATCATCGCAGCCTTGGACCAGCTGCACATCGCGGCGAACGTGGTCAACGCGGTTCTCTACGCCGGGCTGGCCGCACTGGTCGGCATCGCCATCGTCGCAGTCGGCGGAGGCGGCATCAAAACCATGTCCCAGCGATGGGAAGCAGCCGCCGCGCGGTATGACGAGGAGAAACCGAGGATCGCTGCCGCCGTCCGCAATGCGCCCAGCGTGTCCGACCAGGCACGCCAGTCTCTGCGCGACGCCAGGGAGACGTCGCCCTACAGGGCTACCACCCAGCGCCAGGCGGGTCCCGGCCCGTCGGACCTGCGATCCAGCAACCCACACGACCCTGGGCGTTACGGGGTCTAGCCTCGCAAGCGCGCCCGGCCACCTGCGGCCGGCATGGCCCACTGCGGGCTCTGCCGGCCGCAGTCTTTTCCGAGGGCGCGCGGGCACGTCGGTCAGCCCCGGCCCGTCGTCGTACCCGCTGGTCCGGTCCTTACCTCAGCGAGGTCGCAAACCTGATGTACAAGCCACAGCCCCCTGGCCGCCGCCGACGACGCTCGCCAGGCGGAGGGCTGCAGCCCGGCGAGGAGGTGTCGTCGGTGCGTATCTGCCTGTCGATCGGCGGCTCTATGGGTTCGTCGGCCTTGCTGCTGGCCGCCCGGTCAGGGCCGGACACGGCCGGACAGGCCGCGACCCACGCCGGGCGGCGTCTGCGCTGGCGCGCCCGATGGTCAGGGGCCGTTTTCGCTGGTGGTGGCAGGTGTTGGGTTCGAACCAACGTAGGCTGAGCCGACGGTTTTACAGTGAGCCGATCCCTACCCATCGGAATAGCCGCTCACCTGCTATTTCTCCATTCCCCGGCCGGCGTGAAACCGCGTTTCGTCCGCCCCGCGTCCGTAGTTCCACGGAATCCCTGGTCAGCGCGGCGCACCTTTTCGATCATGTCCCATGAAGTCCAGCTGAGTCCCACCGCAGCTTATCCTCCGCCTCCCAGCACGCCGTCGCCGGTTGCGGCCGAGCGAGCAGCCACCTAGGCGCCGCCTGTCACAGCGGACCATGGCTATCACGAGGCGCTGCCGGACGCGGAACGTGAGGCCGTGCGCGCCGAATTCTGGGCGCTGGCCGAGGACCCTCGCTGTATTGGCAAGGTCCAGCTGTAGCCGGCCGAGACGGCGACCTGCGTGCGGGTCACCGGCGGCCGGACGCTGATGACCGACGGCCCGTTCGCAGACACCAAAGAAGTGCTCGGCGGGGTATTCATCGTCGAGGCAGCCAACCTGGACGAGGCGATCGAACTCGCGGCGCGCATCCCTGCCGTCCGGTACGGGGGCAGCGTAGAGGTGAGGCCGGTGGTGCAGCCCTGAGCGTGCTGGAGGACCTCTTCCGCGACGAGTGGGGCCGGGTGCTGGCCTCGCTGGTCGGGTTTCTCGGCGACTTCGACCGGGCCGAGGAAGCGGCGCAGGAGGCGTTCGCGATCGCGGCGGAACGCTGGCCCGCGGCGGAGGTGCCGGCCAACCCGGGTGGGTGGCTGGTGACGACGGCCCGCAATCGGGCGATTGACCGGATCCGCCGGGAGCGCACGCTGGCCGGGAAGACCGGGTCGCCGCCAACACCGCTTCCCACAGCCGCTCCGCGGCTGAACCGCTGCCGCCGCCGGGCCGCCCGGCGGCGTCCCCGGATCGCCCGCGGGATGGCCCGGTCCCTGTCGCTTCGATGGTGTGTACGGCGGCGGCAAGCTCGGCGGCGGCCCGCGTGCGTTCGCCGGGCGACGCGGCACCGGCGACTGCGTTAAGTATCGTGTTGCATTTTCTGGCCAGCGCGTCGATGTCCGCCGGCCGCGGACCGGGCGGGCCCTTGGCGATCTTTGATTGAGGGCTGCCCGCGGGCAGGTGCGCCGCGAGCGCAGCGGCGATCTCGCGGATCGCCGCCAGAACCGGCTCCAGCTGGGCGGAGACGGCGGCGCCGCGCCCGGCGCACAGCTCGGAGCACAGCCACGCCGCCTCATCCAGCCGCTCGGCCAGCAGCGCCCAGGCCGCCTGGCGGTGCGGCATCACGTAATCGGTCTCATAAAACAGCTCGAAGCTCGGCCCGGCCGTCGCGCCCGGGTGCTCCGGCCCCACCGGCAGCGTGGTGATCAGGCTGCCCAGCGGCTTGATCACGTTCAGCATCAGTCCGATCGTCGCGTCGGCAAGGACCTTCAGCTGCGGATCGGTTTCGCTGGTGTGGGCGAAGAACCGCTCGAGGATCTGCAGAAGGATCTCATAGCCGACGTTGAACAGGTCGGTGACCCGCGCGGTCAGCGGATCGGTGATCAGCGGGAAGTCGGTGAGCCGCTCGTGCGGGCGGACGTTGGCGGCCAGCACCGGGCGGACCGGGTCCAAGCCCGGGCCCGCCTCGCGCAGCTGCTGGTATTCGTCGAGGATGGCGACGAACTGGCCGAAGTGTGCGTCGCGCCAGTGCCCGCGCGGCCCCTCGCCCTGCTCCAAGATTTCCTCGATCGCCCGCTGCGCGGTGGCCAGCCCGGTCACCGGGACCAGCTCCGGCCAGCCGAAATGCTGCTGGGCCGCCTGGGCCCGCTTCGGCCCGGTGAACAGCCAGTCCTCGCCGTATTTCTCGGTGAGGCGGTGGAAACCGGACTCGATCGACCGGTACAGGTGGCCCACCGTGGCAAAGTCCTGGCCGTGCGGGACGATGTCGCGGGGATTCATCACCGGCCCCGCCGCGCCCATCGCGGCCAGCCCCTCGGCGTCGTCGAGATCCATGCCCTCCGGGCGCTCCGGGAACATGAAGTGCTGCAGCGCCTGCTCGCCGAACGGCAGCAGGGCGAGCTGCACCCCTGCCGGGTAGTGCCCGCCGGCGCGGGCAGGTTGGGCCGGGCCAGGTGCGGGGCGGCCCCGATCGCTGAGAGCAGGTTGTGGACCAGCGCGAGGTGCAGCATCTCCTGGATGGCCACGTGCGAGACCTGCTTGCGCCAGCGCTGGGCCACCGCCACCTGGTCGGCGGTCAGTCCCTCCTGCTCGCTTTCCTTGAGGGAGAACGCGGCGAACAGGTACTGGCACATGATTCCGTGCTCCAGCTCCGCCGCCTCGCACAGCATGTAGATCAGCGCCTCGCGGTGCTCGATCACGAACGGGGCCTCCGGCTCGGCCTTCCCGCCGCGCGTCTGCAGCATGTGGGCGAGCCTGCCGCGCCCGCCCGCCGGGCCGCCTATGCTGGCTTATGCTCCCTTGCCGCTTGTCATGATCCCTTTCCATCGGCGAAGAGCATCGCCAGTGCGGCGAAGGGGTGCAGCTCAAGAACCTCGAACTCGATCACCCCGGCCTTGACCAGCGGGAGAGCCTGCAAGGCCGCCTCGGCGTCCTGCCGTGAGGCGGCCTCCAGAACCAGCACTGATCCCGGGCCGCCCGGCGAGTACATTTCGCGCACCGCGCCGCCCCGGTAGAGCTCCCAGAGAGCCTGCATCTCTGCCGCAGCGTGCGCAGCGATTTCCCGCGGAGCATCCAGACCCGGGCGCGGCCGCCCGATCGCGAGCAGCTTCATCACCGCATCATCTCCCTGTCCTCGACTGCGACCACGGTAAACGGCAGCCTGGGGCGCCCGCCCATCTTGTCGAGCTGGGAATTGACCACCAGCAACTGGCCGTCGCGCACCGCCGCCGCGGTGGGAAACGCGAACGCCTGGCAGCTCAGCGTCCTAAGCACCCGGCCGGTAGCGCCATCGGCGGACAGCTCGGCCACGGCAAGCAGGTTGGCGGCGTTGACCGCGACATACAGGATCGAACCCGAGATCGCCAATCCGTCGCAATGCTCCAGCGGGCCGCCATCCAGCGCAACCTCGGCTACCATGCCGGTGGCGATCTCCACCCGCCAGAACCGGCCCAGGTTGGTCTGACAGGCGACCAGGTGGGCAGAATCGGGGGCGGACACGATCCCATTCAGGTTCAGCCCCTCGGGCCAGGGAACACTCTGAGCACGTAAATCCACCCACGGCTCGATGGTCGGCGGATCGCCGTCGGCCCGGAACAGGACCGGGACCAGCGAGTCGGTGACATACGCCTCGCCGCCCGGTCCGAAAGCGATGTCGTTGACGCACGACGGGCGGGTGCCAACGTCCATGCGGGCCAGCAGGGCGTGGCTGGCAAGGTCATACACCCAAAGCGTGCCGTCATAACCACCGGCTGCCCACAGCCGCCGACGGCCGTCAATCTTGACACCCGCCACCGAGACCCGGCCATCCTGCCCGCCCGCCGACCAGGGCTCTACCTCCCCAGCCCGGGCGAGGCGGTAAACCGCCCCGTCGGCCAGGCTGCCCACGTAGGAATCACCAGTGATCGCGTCGCAGCCGACGCTCTCCGGGAACACGGCCTCACCGGGAAGGGAGAAGGTCTCGATGACCGCAACGTCAATCGCAGATGGCATGAGAATCCTTTCCCCGCACGTCGCCTGGGGGTGCCGCGTGGGCCAGCGAGACATCGACCATGTCATTTTGCGGCTTGATGCGATCAGACGGGGTGATGCGGGCGGTCACTTGCTGGCTCTAGCTCGTTGACTGCGGATGGCTCATCAGCGGGCGGTGTGGCTTGGCGGTGGGCTGCGGGCTGCTGGTCGCCGGGGAGACCAGGATGGGTCGTCCGGCGCCATGGCTGCAGGCCTGACAGCCGGACGGCGCCGGAGAGGAAGACAGCGGCGAAGATGAGATCGATGGGGACGAGCCCCAATCGGCTGGTCACGGTTGCTGTGATCGCGTCGAGAACCTGGATGAGGGCCGTAAGCGTCATCAGGACGGCCAGCACGTGCCGGGCGCGCAAGGCCAGCATCACCAGCAGCATCACCGCGAGGGCCAGGTTGCGGGTGATGAAGTAGTCGGCGTAGTTGTGGCCGGCGGCGTTCAGGTGCTCTCCGGAAGCGAAGATGGCCATCACCGCGCCGGTGGCGATGAGCACGGCGCCGAGGACCACGATTGTGATCAGCCACCACGGCCATGGCCGGGTAGCGAGCGGAGGTGGTTGCGTTTCGGTCGCGGGCAGGCCGGTTTGCGATGGGTGTGTCATGGCGTGGTCTCCATGCCTTGCTGGGCTGTTGTTCTGGTAGGCGGGCGAGACTCGGCCGGTGGTGGCTAGCAGCCGGGTGCACAGCGCGATGGTGTAGATCGAGGCCTGGATGGTGGCCAGCTTCTCGAACAATCCGGCGGGCGCGGACGGCGTGCCGGTGGTCATGCCGAACGCGGCGAGCAGGGCGATGAACAGGATCCCGGTGATGATCGAGTAGGTCGCCCATCCGTGCCACCGCGGCTCGCTGGCGAAGCGCCGGGCCAGCACGAAGCAGCGCGCGGGCAGGGCCGTGGCGGCTAATCCCAAGCCGACATTGTGCAGCAGCCCGTGTGTGCTTGCGGCCGTGACGGCCGCAGTTCCCGGCGGGTAGCCCATGCCCGGGTCTTGCGCGAAGATTCCGTCGATGATCAGGCCCGCCGCGACCGCGGCCTGCAGCAGCGGCGCCCACCTGGCTCCCGCGCCCGGCGCCAGCGCGCCGCGCAGGCCCAAGGCGAAGCAGCCCATCAGCACGCCGAAGACGATGAAGTTTACCGACTGCAGCCACCCGCCTGGGCCGAGGCTCAGCGCGCTGATCGGCTGGCGCCAGGGATCGTATCCGGCCCGGGTCGCGCCGGCGGCGAGGAAGGTGCCGGTGAACAGCAGTGATCCCAGCAGCCCGCAGCTCAGCAGGAGCCTGTGCAGCGCTGAGCCTGGCACGACCCGCAGCCGTGGTCTCGTGGACGCCGCAGCCGGGATGGGCTGGTGAGAAGTCATCGGAGCCTCCCAGCGATGCACTAGTGCGTTAGGCCGGGGCGGTTACTCCGGTCGCTCCAAATCGTCACGGGGACCGGGTGGCGACAGTTTCGGCTGCGTCCTCACGGGCGCGGCAGACGGCGCACTCCCGAGAATAACGATGTCCCCCCGGAATGCGCAATAGATGTAAACTTACAGAGATGGTAACTAGCCGGTGGAGGTCGCGTGATGACGGAGGCAAGGAGGGCGGACCTCGGGGCGAGCCTTCGGGAGCGCAAGAAGCGGCAAACCCGGCAGGTCATCACCGACGCCGCCATGCGACTGTTCTTCCAGAACGGGTTCGACCGGGTCACGATCAGCCAGATCGCCTCGGCGGCCAACGTCGCCGAGAAGACGATCTACAACTACTTCCCCGCTAAGGCAGACCTCGTCTTCGACGAGCGCGACGAGATCATCGGCGACATGCTGCGCGCCCTGCGGCAGCGCCCGCCTGGTGAGCCGGCGCTGACGGCGATGCGCGGCTACTTCGCCAGCATCCCCGAGCGCGTGGCCAATCGGCGCCCGCCCGAACCGGACACGGCCTTCCGGCAGCTAGTCCAGGGCAGCGCCACCCTGCGCAGCCACCAGCGGGAAGTCTTCGCCCGCTTCGAACAGACGCTGGCCGCCGAACTCACTCAGGAGACAGGCGTGGCCGCCGGGACGGCAGAGCCCTTCATCGCCGCGGCGGCCATCGTCAGCGTGTTCCGGGTCAACCACGAAGGGCGAACCCATGACACCGAGGCCTGCGGGCAGCGCGCACGCGATGCCCTTGATCTGCTCGCCCGCGGACTCGGCGACTATGCCCCCGCGCCCAGCGAGTGAACCCGCGACCAGTGCTAACGACGCTAACGATCTCGCTGAACCCAGGGTTGCGGCCTCGCTTCCCCGGCGATGGCGGCAATCCGTCCGGGAAGTTGGGACTCTTAATGACCATGTGATGGCAGCCAGCCGGCGGATCCGCACCACCACCCGCACGCGCCGGCATCAACCGGCACGTCAGCCACGGCTGCAGCGCTGGTGGCCGGCCTGGTCGAAAGCGCCCCGCCGCTCCAGGACCTGATGAACTCGCTCGCGGCAGGTTGCGGCCTGCACCTCTATATCCCGAATTAACAAGCTACCGCCAGGCTAGCCGCAATACCGTTTACTTAAGATTACACCGGTGTTATTCTCGGTGTCGTGCCCAGGGCCGGGTGGGTGAAGGGACTGTAATTAACGGCTCTGTCGCATTTTCGGTGGTGACGGTGGGTGGTGTCAGCTGAGCAGGATGCGGTGGCGGAGGAGGGTGAATCCGGCGCGGCCGTACATCTGTCTCTTGATCGTCTTCGTTTTCGTGTTCACGCCCTCAGTCCGGCCGTTATGAAATGGCAGGGTGACGGCCGCGCGCGCGGCCGGGTGCCTGGTTGAGCCATTCGAACCTGACCTTGACGGGGCGACCGGCCACGTCGTCGCCGCCGGAGAACAGGCCGACTCCGTCGATGAACCTGCCCGTGAGCGGCGGGTCGAGGCACCCGGGGGCCTTCGTGGAAGCCCACCAGATCCGCCACAAGCCGTCCGCAGGGTCGAACTGGCGCAGCGTGAAGCCCTCCCACTGGCCGGCCGCGGAGTCAGCGTCCGACCAGATCCGGTCGAAGTGGGCGAGCCCGCCAAGGATCGGCTCTGCCCTGGCGGTAGTGTCGAACTCGATCCACTCCTGGCATTCGGGGTTGGTCATGTCACGCAGCTTGCGATTGCGCACCTTCCAGCCGCCGAAGATGAAGTCGAAGTCGTAGCGTCCGTCCACGGCGGGTTCATCCCGCCGCGCTGGCGTATGGTCCGTGGTCATCGGGCTCACCTCAGCGCCGAGCGAGGCGTGGGCGCGAGCCGCAGCGTCTGCGCTGGCGCATGGGTCACGCCGCCGACCGCAGCGACCAGGCGGGCGCGAGCGGACTGATGGGGAAGGCGCTGGATGGTGACCAGTACGTCCTCGCCTTCGCGGACGGGGAGCCGGGGGAAGGTGTTGACGGCATCGCACGTGCGCAGGGCCGCGAGGTGCTCGCCGCCCGACGGCGCCAGCGCGGCTGCCGCGCGCTCGCAGAGACCGTCGAGCTGGGCGGGAGTGCTGCCGTTTACCGGGTAGACGTCCGCGACCAGGATCGGGGTCCAGTTGCTGCGGGGCGCGCGCGGCGGCAGCAGGCGAACGGTGCGGTCACCGAGCGACGGCCCGTCGCCGACCGGTGCCAGCAGCAGCACGTCGTCGGAGTCGAGGATCATCGAGTTGGCGGTGTCCCGGTGCGCGGCCCACACCGGCCCGCCGTAAAAGGCCTCGAGGCTTTCGTGCCTGCTGGCCATGTCGGCGAAGCCGCGGATCCACACGAACACATCGGGCCGGTCCAGGTCGCGGTACTGGCCGACGATCCGGATCCCGGCCGCCTCCTGGGTTTCGGCGAACTCGCGGTCGAACAAGTCGACGAAGGCCTCACGCGATCGCGGGTGGAGCGTGTACTGGCGAAGTTCGTATACCGAGCATTCGGCGGGCATCACCTGGGCACGATAATTGCGCATCCCTGACATCTTGTGTCAGTGGGGCCAACCCCGTCCGCGAGGTGCCGGAGCCCATTCCCGGGGCCCCGCCGAGCCTGACATCGCCGCCGAGCGGATGCCGGTTCTACCCGCGGTGCTCCTTCGCCCAGGACGACTGCCGGACGGCCGACACGCCGCAGCGGCCGCTGCCCGGCGGGCGCACCACCGCCTGCCTGCACCACGAGTACTGCCTGAGCGAGGCACCCGCAGATCGGGGCAGCCGGTGACGACCGCGCCAGAGCCAGACGGCGACCCCGCCGCGCCGATCCTCGCGGCATCCGGGATCTGGGTATCGTTCGCCGCTGGGTCCGCGCTCACCGCCCGGCTCCGGCACCGGGACCGGATGCTGCGCGCCGTCGATGGGGTCGACCTGGACATCCGGCGCGGCGAGGCGCTGGCTCTGGTCGGCGAATCCGGGTCCGGCAAGTCGACGCTGGCCATGGCGCTGGCCGGGCTGCAGTCAGCCGACCGGGCGAAATCCGGCTTGACGGGCGCCTGCTGCCCGCCCGCCGCTCCCGTGCCGACCAGCGCCGCATCCAGATGATCTTCCAGGACCCGTACTCGTCGTTGAACCCGCGGCTGACCGTGGGCGGGATGCTGCGCGAGCTGATCCGCGTGCACCACGTCGTGCCACGCGACCAGGTGACGTCGTTCAGCGGCGAGCTGATCGAGATGGTGGGGCTCGGCGCCGATGCGCTGGCCGCTCATCCTCGCCAGTTCTCCGGCGGTCAGCGGCAGCGCGTCGCGATCGCCCCGGCGCTGGCGCTGCGGCCGGACATCGTGCTGGCGGACGAGCCGGTGTCAGCGCTCGACGTGAGTGTTCAGGCGACCATCCTCAACCTGCTGCGGGGCCTGCGCCACGATCTGGGCCTGACGCTGATGCTTATCTCGCACAACCTGGCGGTGGTCCGGCACCTGTGCGACCGGGTGGCGGTCATGTACCTTGGGCGGATCGTCGAGGTGGCTCCCACCGAGACGCTGTTCCGGTCGCCCGCGCACCCCTACACCCGCGGCCTGCTAGCCGCGATCCCCGGATCGCCGCTGCCGTCGACGGCGAGCCTCCGGCCATCCAGGGTGATCCGCCCAGCCCGCTGCGGATCCCAGCCGGATGCCGGTTCCGCACCCGCTGCCCGATGGCCTAGCCCCGGTGCGAGCAAGCAGATGCCGCCCTGACTGCGTCGCCCGCTAACCCCGGGCACCAGGCAGCCTGCCATTTCGCGTTCGGGCCGCCGCCGGGCGCGGCCTGACAGCGCCGCCACGGCGGTTACCGTCGGTGTCATGCGCGCCAGTCGGCTTGTCTCGATCCTCCTGCTGCTGCAGACCCGCGGCCGGATGACCGCCCAGGAACTCGCCGAGACCCTTGAGGTCTCGGTGCGGACGATCTACCGCGATGTCAGCGCGCTGCACACGGCCGGGGTGCCGCTGTATGGCGACCCCGGGGCCGACGGCGGATACCAGCTGCTGGGCGGCTACCGGACCCGGCTAACCGGGCTGAACGCCGATGAGGCCAAGACGCTCTTCCTGGGCGGGGTCCCTGGTGTTGCTGCCGAACTCGGCCTGGGCACGGTCATGGCCACGGCCAGGCTCAAACTGCAGGCGGCCCTTCCGGCCGAGCTGGCCGACAACGCCACCCGCATCGGCGAGCGGTTCCATCTCGATGCCCCGGGCTGGTACTACGACCCGCAGGCATCGCCGCACCTGACTGCCGAGAAAGGAACGCCGCCCGGATACTGGCCCGGGACCGGCGTCCACGGCCTCGGCACCCCTGAGCGCCGGATCGAGGACGGCGGGACCGTCAGCGAGGATCATCTGCGGCGCCTGCTGGGCCAGGGCCGCGACCCCGATCACCGGCGACCCGCTCGGCCTGCCCTACTGCCGTCACAAGACCGTCGAGGAACGGATCGCCGCGAGGGTCGAGCATCTGGACTCGGACCGAGGCACCGGCGAACGGACGACGGCGGCCGAGCGGATTGAGGCCGAGGCACGCGAGTGCGGCACCCGCCGCACCGTGGCCGGTATGATTGCACGTTCTCGGTTCCCAAGAGCGTCAGCGCCCTATGGGCGGTTGCCGACCCGGCCGCGCAGGCCGCGATCGTGGAGGCGCACGATGCAGCGGTTGCGGACCTGGTTGCGTTTGATGGAGCGCGATGTTGCAGCCACCAGGGTTGGGCACGCCGGGTTGCACAGGTCGCTACCTGCGGTTTGATCGCAACGGCCTATGACCACTACGACTCACGGCCGCTGACCCGCAGTTGCACACGCACGTCGTAATCGCCAAGAAGGTGCAAGGCGAGGACCGCAAATGGCGCGCCCTCGACGGCCCTCCCACGCACCAGGCCGTCGTCGCCCTATCGGAGCATGGTCACAGCGGCGACCTCACCCCGTGAATGGACCCGTGCTCAGCGCTGGGGACGCCCCGGCCGGTGCCTTGGTGGGGCCGGGCCATGTCGCAGTGCGCCTGGTAATCGGTCAGGACGGCGCCCCCGGCCCTATGCCCCGGGGCGCCCGGCAGGCGGCACGCCGCCGGACCCTGCCGCCGAGACTCCAGGCTGCGTTCGCGTCGCGGTGTGGTAGGCAGGGGTTTGCGATGACTGAATCGGTCAGGAACCTGTACACCCGCCGGGCGGGCATCTACGACGGCTTCGTCCAGGCGTTCGGCCACCGGCAGGGCCTGGCCGCAATGCTTGCCTCCTGCGGCGCGCTGGCAGCAGGACAGCGGATACTGGACGCCGGCTGCGGCACAGGGCTGAGCATCCTGGCCATCAGCGAGGCGTTCAGGCGCGCCGGAGTGCCGTTTGAGTCGCTGCAGGCATTTGACCTGACCCCGGCCATGATCGAGCGGTGCCGGGGAGCTGCCGCCGCAGTCGGCATCACCGGCCTGGAGATCCGCGAGGCCGACGTCATGCGGCTTGATGACCAGCTGCCGGTGTCCTGGACCGGACACGGCCTGATCATTTGCGCCTCCGTGCTGGAGCATGTGCCCCCCGGCCAGCTTGCCAGCGCGCTGCGCCAGCTCGCAGCGCGCCTTGCCCCGGGCGGTCGCCTGATCGCGGTGACGACACGGCGCTGGTACTACCCGGTCCGCTGGAGCTGGCACTGCCAGGGCTACACAGCCAGGCAGCTACGTGACGCGTTCGCCCGGGCCGGCCTCGCGCAGGTAGCCACCTGCCACTATCCGCCGCGGTACGGCTGGCTCAACCTCGGCAACCTGATAATTCGGGGAGCCGCGCCCTGAATTCCGCGCGCCAGGCAGACACCGCCCCGCGCGATGCGCTGTTCGCCTAATCGCCGCCGAGAGATCGCGCTGAAGTAACGGCTGAGGAGGCCGGCCTGCAAGGAGCAGGCCCGCGGGCCCGGCCACCGCGTCGTCGAATGTCGTACTAACGCCGATTTTCACTAAGCGAATTGACCCCCAGTCGGGGTCAGTCGTACTGGTAGCGGAGGGTCCGGCCGTCCCACCAGGGCACGGTGATCGTTTCGGGCAGGCTGGCCTGGCGCAGGATCGGTGAGTAGGTGCGCCGGGTGAGCCGGATGGTGGTCTGGCCGCGGTCGTGTTCGATGATGCCGCCGGTGTTCAGGAAGCGCCGCTGAGGGTGTCGGGGGTGGCGGCGTGGTAGCCGGGCAGCCGGCGGCGCAGCGCGGTAGACCAGGGTGTGGGTGCCGGCGTCTTCGGCGAAGAAGGTCAGCACTGAGCGGGTGCGCTGGGACCGCCGGGGCACGTAGTGCTTCTCCAGCACCGGGTCATCTCCCCAGTGCATGACGGCGTGGAAGTCCAGGTTCAGCGCCTGGCCGTCAGCCAGCCCGGCGGCCAGTGCCGCCTTGTCCAGCGCGGCCAGGAACGCGGCCTGCCGGGAGTGTTCGAGACGGTAGGAGTAGGTGGTCAGCGCGGTGGCCTTCGGCAGGGCCGTGAGCCCGGCGAGCAGGGCGGCGCCGGGGTCGGCGGCGATGTCGTAGACGTGGGAGACCCGCCGGGTCGATGTCAGCTTGAGCGCCAGCAGTGACAGCAGGTAGGACAAGGCGGGGATTCTCGGGGTGGACGGGTAGCGCGCCGCGGTCACCATGTCCGGGACGCCGAGCGCGATCAGGTCGGGGATGGCCAGGAACAGCCCGGCCAGCCGGGTCTCGGCCCGGCCGGACAGCGCGGTGAAGTCCGCTGCTTCGGCACGGGCCTGGACCTCCCGGGCCGGGCCGCCGCGCTGGTCCTCGGGGCGGCGCCACATCCGGGGCAGTCCCTGCTCGGCGATCACCTCGGCGATCCCGGTCCGGTTCAGCGGGGTGCCCTCGGCCGTGAGCGCGCCGGCGATCTCGTCGATCGAGTGCCCGGCCGCGCGCAGCTCGATGATCCGCGGCCGTGCAGTGTCCTTGGCCGGGGCGGTCTTCGGCCCGGGCCTGCCGGAGGTGAAGAAGTCCCGGGCCCCGGCGCGGAAGTCCCGCACCGCCGACAGCAGCGATGCGGGGCTGTAGCCGAACCGGGCGGCGGCCTCGACCGCGGGCAGGCCTTCGGCCAGGTAGGCGCGCAGCGCCTCATACCGGCGGTGCGCCGGGGAGTCCGGGCGCAGGAAGAACTCTCCGCCGGGCCGGGCGGCCTGAGGGGTATTCGCTCACTGGTCGATGCTCCTAGGTCGACATGTCCGCAGCCAGATAACGTGTTGCCACGCCGCTATCGGGATCATTCAGCCGTGAATTACATGGCTGTAAGCCTGTTGTGTCGCACTGCGGGCAGGCCACTCAGCATGACCTCGACGGCAATGTAGTCCAAGCAGTCTGAGCTTTCCCCCGTAGCACGGACACCCGGTGTCCGTGCTACGGGGGGAAGATCACCAAGCGGAAGTGCTAATGACGAGGCGTCATCGAGGATTCACTCACGTTCACCCGTCCGGCCTTCTCCAGCCTGTGACCCCCAGGCGGAACAAGGGTCCTTGGGCATTTCCCCGGGCTTCGCACCCCACAGTTACCCGCGACGCACGCCGGGGCGGAGACGGTCCTTGCGCACTGGACCGGGAACTACGTCACCGACATCAATCGATCCTCCTTCGACGAACTCCGCTCATCACATGCGACCTCGTGTCGCACGACCTGGTTGAGCCAGGAGGCGTGGACGGGCAGGTGGACCATGCGGGCGTTGGGGTAGGCGTCGCTGAGCCGGGTGGCCGCCGCCCAGTTCCGGTGCGAGGCGCCGTTGTCCACGACCCAGAAGACCCGGCTCGCCGAGGCGTACGGCTCGGATTGCATTACCTGGTCGACGAGCGCGGTGAATGGCATGATGCCGGTGGTCGGTTCGCACCGGCCGGTGACCTGGGCGCGGTGGACGTCGTAGGCGGCCAGGTAGGCGAGGGTGCCGCAGCGGTGGTACTCGCTCTCGGCCCGCATCGCCCGCCCTGGGTCTGGCGGGAGGGGGAGGTGGATGCGCATGCGGGCCTGGACGCCGGGCTTCTCATCAGCGCTGAGCACGTACTCGTCTTCGCCGAGCGGTTCCCCTTCCCATTCGCGCTGGTAGAGGTCCAGGACGCGGGAGGCTTTGAAGGCGAAGTGTGGGTCGCGGGGGAAGATCCACGACTGGTGCTGCCAGGGCTTCAGGGCGTCGTCAGCGAGCCAGCGGCGCACGGTGGACGCCGACGGCGCGGGAGCGATGCCGCTGGCTGCCGCATGGCGGGCCAGCTCGGGACAGGTCCAGCGGGCCAGGGGCGTCCCGCCCGCGGCGGGCATCTCGCACGCGAGAGCCTTAACCCCGGCCACGACGTGGGCGGGGAACACGCGCGGCCTGCCGGGGCGCGGCGCGTCGGCCAGTCCCTCGATGCCCTGCGCGCAGTACCGGCGCCGCCACTCGTGGGCCGTGTCCTCGCAGATGCCCAGCCGCTCCGCGATGACCCGGTTTGCCGTGCCCGCCACGGCGAGCAGCACGATCCGCGCCCGCAGCACTAATCGGAACGGCGCTGAGGCGCGCCGGGACACCGACTCCAGCTCAGCGCGCTCAGCGTCGCCAAGGCAGATGACATAGGGACTGGACGGCATGCGCTCCATGGTGCAGCCCGGCAGGCAGGGCACGATGGTCATATGGCACGGCCACCGGAGTCGACCAAGACCTCACTGCGCCAGCGGCTGGCAGCGCGGGCACGTGAGCGCTGGCCGCAGCTCGACGGCATCACCGTCCGCTGGCACGGCGAGTTCGCCTACGTCGCCGGCCGGCTCCCCGACGGCACCACGCTGCCCCTGATGCGGCTCCGCTACGCCGACTCCGCCACTACCTGGGGCTTCGCCATTTACCGCGCCAGCCACGACGACTACGAAAAATCCATCCTCCCCAGCGGCTACCCGGCCGGGACCCCGCAAGAAGCCCTCGACTGCGCCTGCGGCCTCTACCTCGCCGACACTACGGCCTGGCTCGACCTGCCACCCCCGACGAATTAACAGGCGCGACCACTAGGAACCGCCATGATCACCACAAGCGCCATGTCCGCACTGCTACCGCCCACCACCGGCGTGTCGCCGAGGCCACCATCAAGAATGACTTTGCCGACGCCCTGGGGAGCGCCTGGCAGGCCGAAGCGGTGAAACGGGAGTTCGTCGCTGGACTGGGCGGTGTACGAACCGTGCGGCGTAATGTCCCTGTCGGTCGGCGGTTCGCTGGTCCTCAGCTACCTCGAACGATGAGTCCCGTCTCGTAGGCGATGATGACGGCTTGTGTGCGGTCGCGCAGGCCGAGCTTGGCCAGGATCCGGCCGACGTGGGTTTTGGTGGTCTGCTCGGCGATGATCAGGGTGTCGCTGATCTCGGCGTTGGACATGCCGCGGGCGATCAGCCGTAGCACTTCGGTCTCGCGGCTGGTGAGCGCGTTGAGCGCGGTGGGTGTCGCGACTACGGGGGCAGCGCGCGGGCCGTGGGCGAAGTCGGCGATCAACCGTCTGGTAACCGATGGGGCCAGCAGGGCGTCGCCGGCTGCGATCACCCGGACCGCCTGCACCAGCTCGGCGGCTGTCGCGTCCTTGAGCAGGAATCCGCTGGCCCCGGCGCGCAGCGCCTCATAGACGTACTCATCAAGGTCGAACGTGGTCAGCATGAGCACTCGCGGCGGGCCGCTGTCGCGGGCGACTGCCAGGATGCGCCTGGTCGCCTGCAGCCCGTCTATGACCGGCATCCGCACGTCCATGAGTACTACGTCGGGCCGCAGCTGCCCGGTCTGCCGGATGGCGTCGGCGCCATCGGCGGCCTGCCCGCAAACGGTCATGTCCGGCTGAGCGGCGAGCATCGCGGCGAACCCCTCACGCACCATCGCCTGGTCATCAGCGATCAAGCATTGGATCATCCCGCCGCCCCGGCGGTCATGCCGGGGATGCCCAGCGGCAGGACGGCGGAAACGACATAGCCGCCCTCCGGCGAAGGGCCCGCCGACAGGGACCCGCCTAGTACTGCAGCCCGGTCCCGCATTCCGGCGAGCCCGTGCCCCGGCCGGTGCCCGTCGGCGGGCGCGCGGCCGTTGGGTGGTTTCAGCAGGCCATCGGGGGGACCGTTGACGATCCGCAGGACCACAGCCTCGGCGCTGTGATTCACCGAGACGGTGACCACTGCACCCGGGGCATACCGGCTGGCATTGGACAGCGACTCCTGCACGATCCGGTATGCGCACAGGCCGACGCCAGGCGGCACCTGGCCCAGGGGGTCGGGCAGTGCGAGCTCGACGCTCACCCCGGCCCGCCGGACAGTCCCGACAAGATCCGGCAGATCCGACAGCCGCGGCTGCGGAGCCCGCTCCGCTGGCTCGTCTCCGCGTAGCACACCCAGCAGGCGCCGCATGTCGCTGAGCGCCTCACGTGCCGCACCGCTCAGCGCGCCGAATTCGGCCGCGATCGGCCGGTCCAGGTCTGCCAACCGGTACGGAGCGGCCTCGGCTCGCACGGCGATCAGTGACATGTGGTGGGCGACCACGTCATGCAGTTCCCGGGCAATGCGGGAACGCTCCTCCAAGATGATCCGCCGGGCGCGCTCCAGGTCGGTACGCTCCGCCTCGTCGGCCAGCGCCAACCGGTCACGGTTCCGGGAGCTGAGCGCGTACACCGCGACGGCGATCGCGCTAAACACGACCGTGCCCAGGGTCGCGAGCATGATCTGACCAGCCTGGGCAGCCCACCCCCACCACGGGCTCAGGGTCAGCGCCCACATCCACCACAGCACCAGGCGCTGCTGCCGGATCCCAGCGGCACAGAATGCCACGACCAGAACGAGCAGCTGGATGAGCCCCCATGGGTATCCGGGCTGCTCTTGGCCGATTAGCGGGACAAGCAGCAGCGCCAGCCACGCTATCCGCCAGCCCGCCAGCGGGTACCGGGCTGCCAGCGGCAGCGGCGCCACAGCGGCCAGCGCCACCAATACCCCAGCGGTCATGGGTGCGCCGGGCAGCCATCCGGGCGGAAGCGAGGCTTTAAACGTAGCCCCTTGGTGGGCGAAGCCCGAGTGGCGTCCTGCGCCCGTGAACGGGATCACCCAGCTGCCGAGTGGTTCCAGGGATGCGCCCTGCAAGGCGGCCAGGCTGGCAACACCGCCCAGCAGGGTCACGGCGGCCAGGCCCGCATACACGGCCCGGCGCTGCAACGGCGAGCGCCAGCGCATCGCCGGCGTTTCGGGCCCCATCAGCACCTGAACCAAGCCCTGACCGGCCTGGCGGGCGAGGGCGCGTACCCGGCCCGCCGTCGGCACGGCACCTGGCATCGCGTTCATGATGTCAGCGTAGGCTGCGCGCGCCGGCCCGTCGTCCCGCCATCGGCTGTCATACCCAGGTATGCAGACCTGCTGCGCTCACGCCGCGCTGCCCCGCTGGTATGACGCCCAAGTTAGCTCTCCGGCCTGACGACACGACCCGGTCCAGCCAGGCAGAGTCAGGCGCATGCATAATCCTCCATCGCCGCCGGCGGCGTTGCCGGGCGGACCTGCGCGCGCCGTCTACCACTGCGCGGGTGGTAACAGCGCCCAGGCCCGATGCCCGGGCGGTTTCTGCATCGGCGGAGAGAAGGACCACATCGTCGGCGCTCCGCAGATGCAGTCAGAAAACAACGCCTGCCAGCACCTGGTCCCGCATGGCGGAAGGATCAGTGTCACGCACTGCGATAGCCGTCCGCGAGCCGCTGAGGTGCTCCGCGCGTTGCGCTCGCACGTGAGCACTGGCTTCTCGGACGCAGTAGCAGCCTCGCTGTCCCCGGCTGCCTCACCAACTCACCAGCGCCAGTGGGCCTGCCGAAAGCTTCGGCCCGGTGAGGGGTGGGGGCGGGTAACCCCCGTGCCGGCTTTCCGCATCTGCCGGATCCTCCAGCGGTGCAGCTCACATCGAGTTCACCAGCGATCCCGCCATGGTCTGGCTGACACACCGGGGGTCGCAGAAGGTTCAGTCACGTTGTCAGAAGGGAGCCCTCGCTATGAATGACGGAAGTGGCCGTAGCCAGGACCGGCGGTCGTCCGGCATTTCATGCCGGCTGGGTGTCTTGGCCGCTGTTCTGGCCGGGGCTGCTGTGCTCGCGGCGGCTTGCGGAGGAGGCGGCTCGCATCCGGCAGCTTCGAGCGCGACCCCTGGACAGCTGACCGCCCCGAAGCTTGACGCTTTCGCACAGTGCATGCGCAGCCACGGAGTGCCGGACTTTTACTTCTCCAAGAGCAACTCCAGCTCGACCGTCACGATTTACGGAGGCGCCATCCCGGCAAGCATCCAGGTCGATTCACCGCAGTTTGAGGCTGGCATGAGGGCCTGCCGGCACGTGCTCGGGGTTCCGGGGGGCACTCAGACCGAGATGGCCGCTGCGCGGCTTCGCGGCCTGGTAAAGGCAGCCGGGTGCATGCGCGCAGATGGATATCCGAACTACCCGGATCCGAGTGTGGAAAGCGGGGGGGTTTTTGTCCCGCCGGTTCCGTCCAGCATCGACACGAACTCGCCGCAATTCCTGGCTGCGGCGAAGAAATGCGGCGCGGCCAGCTCTGGCGGCACCGAGATTCCCGGCGGCGGATGAGATGTGACTCAGGACTATGAGCGGCCCCACGCACGGACGGCCAGCTAGCAGCGGTCGACCAGCTGCTGAAGCATCGATACCAGTTCTCCGCAGAACCGGGCCGCTTGGGATACATGCCGAACAGCAGCACACATCGAGACGGGGAGGCTGACTTAGGGCGATGAGCAGCGCCGATGCACGTGAGCAGGCGAGGGGCCCCGCGGTGCCCGAGCAGGGAGCCGGCGGGGCCGGGCATGAGAGGGCGATGGTACCGGCGCGGGGCGGCGGGCACGCGGGGGCGGGACCTGCCGTGGGCGGCCGCGGGCTGGCCGGATACCGGCGCCGCCGGCGGGGCTGGGTGCTGGCTTTTGGCGTGGTCGTGGTCGTGGCGGGCGGTCTGGGCGGGGCTGGAGCGGCGGGGGTGTTCCGTTCGCCGAAGCCGGCGGTGAGCAACACCGGTGACGCCACCGGGTCGCAGCCGGTGACCCGCGGGTCGCTGACCGAGCAGACGCAGGAGAACGGGACGCTCGGTGACGCCGGCTCGTACACGGTGGTGGTCCCGGGGTCGTCGGCCTCAGGCGGGTCGGCGCCGGACTCCTCATCCTCGCCGGATTCGGGAGCGGGCCCGCAGACGTTCACCTGGCTGCCGCAGGTGGGTCAGACGATCCGGCAGGGCCAGCAGATCTACCAGGTCTCCGGGTCGGCGGTGATGCTGCTGTACGGGAACGTGCCGGCCTACCGGGACCTGTCGGAGGGAATGACCGGAGCGGATGTGACCGATCTGAACACCGACCTGGTCAAGCTCGGGTATGCGACCGCGGCGGCCCTGGGCCCGCGGCCGGGGTGGGACTACTTCAGCAGCGAGACCGCGTACGCGCTAGAGCTGCTGCAGGCCCGCCTGGGGCTGACACAGACCGGGACCCTGCCGCTGGGCCAGGCGGTGTTCTTGCCCAGCGCGATCCAGGTAACCAGCCTGGGCACCGGAGTGGTAGAAGGCGGTGCGGTCACGGCCGGGTCTGCGGTGCTGACCGGCAGCTCGCTGACGCCGGTGGTGACGGTCAGCATGGACGCCTCGCTGCAGACCGAGGTGAAGGCGGGCAACAAGGTATCGATCACCCTCCCGGATGGGTCGACCACGCCGGGTGTTATCTCCGAGATCAGCCCAGCAACCTCCTCCTCCAGCTCGTCCGCGCCTTCCTCGTCTTCCTCCTCGTCGGCTAACGGTTCTGGCAGCGGGTCGGGCACGGCGACGATCAACGTGGTGGTGTCGCTGGCCGACCCCAAAGCGGCGGGAAACCTCAACGAGATCCCGGTGCAGGTGACGATCACTACCGGCAGCGTGAGCAACGCGCTGATCGTGCCGGTAGATGCGCTGCTGGCGCAGCCCGGCGGGGGGTATGCGGTGGAGGTGACCGGCCCGGGCGGGCATCACCTGGTGAAGGTGACCCCGGGCGTGTTCGACGACGCGGCCGGGACGGTGCAGGTTACCGGGAACCTGACCCCCGGGCAGCGCGTGGTGGTGCCAGGGATATGAGCAGCCACGAAATAGCGGCGCTCCCCGCCGCACCGCCCGGACGCGCGCCGGCCGACGCGCCGGAAATCGTGCTGGACCTGCGGACAGTGACGAAGGTCTACCCGGGCAAGCCGCCGGTGCCCGCGCTGCGCGGGGTGAGCCTGCAGGTGGCGGCCGGGGAACTGGTGGCACTGCTGGGGCCGTCGGGGTCGGGCAAGACCACGCTGCTCCACCTGGCCGGCACCCTGGACCTGCCCACCGCGGGCACGGTAAAGGTCACCGGCCTGGATGTGGCCACGCTGGCCGATAAGCAGCTGGCAGGGCTGCGCGCGTCGGCTATCGGGTTCGTATTCCAGCAGTTTTTCCTGGCCGAGCATCAATCTGTGCTAAACAACGTGGCCGACGGGCTGCTGTATGCCGGGGTGAGCCTGGCTCGCCGCCGCGAGCTGGCCGCTGCCGCACTAGAGCGAGTGGGGCTAGGTCACAAGCTGCACGCCAGACCCACTCAGCTATCGGGAGGTGAGCGGCAGCGAGTGGCGATCGCCCGCGCCATCGCCGGACAGCCGGCGATCGTGCTGGCCGACGAGCCGACCGGCAACCTGGACCAAGCCACCGGCGCGGCCATCTTGGAACTGCTCGGCCAGCTCAACTCCGCTGGGACCACGATCGTAGTGGTCACCCACGACGAGCAGGTCGCCACCTGGATGCGACGCCAGGTACGGATGCTGGACGGCCAGATCGTCTCCGACACTGCGCCTAGGGCGCCCCGCCCGTGGCCGGATGAGGATGAGGAGCGGCCAACGGGCGGGCCTGGCCGGCCAGAAGGAGGACTCCGATGACCGCGACGATCTTCGGCGCGCGCACACCGGCCCCCATCGCGCCCGCGGCAGCCCGACTGCGGCTCAGCGACCTGGCCCGGCTGGCCGGCGTGGGCATCCGCACCCGCACCCTGCGGGCCGCGCTATCGGCGCTGGGCATCGCGATCGGGGTCGCGGCAATCGTGGCTGTGCTCGGGCTGTCGTCCTCGTCGGCGGCCGGCCTGAACGCAGAGATCGCCGCGCTCGGCACCAACCTGCTCACCGTCCAGGCCGGGCAAAACCTCAGCGGAGGAAACGCCGAGCTGCCGGTCGCGGCGCCCGCGATGATCGCCCGGCTGCCCGGCGTCTACCAAGTGCAATCCACCGGTGCCACCAACGCGAGCGTCTACCGCTCCCCGCTGATCCCCTCGGTGAACACCAATGCGCTCACCGTCGACGCGGCGACCCTTGGCCTGCCCGCCACGGCCGGGACCAGCCTGGCGGAGGGCGAGTTCCTCAACGCCGCCACCGCCCGCGAACCGGTCTGCGTGCTCGGCGCGGCCGCCGCCCAGCTGCTTGGCATCGATAAGGTGTTTCCCGGCGAACGGGTCTGGGTCACTGGCACGGCGGCGAACGGCAACGGCGGCATGTGGCTGTATGTGGCCGGCATCCTCAAGCCCGACGTGCTGTCCCCCGATGTTGACTCCTCGGTGCTGGTGGGGTTCCCATTCGCCAAGAAATACCTCAGCTTCGACGGCCACCCCACCACCACCTACGTTAAGGCCACCTACGGCCAGATCAACGCCGTCTACAGCCTGCTCGGCAACCAAGCCAACCCGGAGAACCCCAGCGGCGTCGATGTGTCCCAGCCCTCCAATGCCCTAGTCGCTCAGAAAGACGCCAAGAGCGCGTTCAGCACCCTGTTCTTGGGCCTGGGCGCGGTCGCACTGCTAGTCGGCGCCATCGGCGTCGCTAACATCATGGTCATCGCGGTTCTGGAACGCCGTCCGGAGATCGGACTGCGCCGGGCCCTGGGCGCCACCCGCGGTCAGATCCGCACCCAGTTCCTGGCCGAAGCCATCGCCTTGTCAGCGCTCGGCGGCGTGGCCGGAATCCTCACCGGCGCCGCCGCCACGGCTATCTACGCCCACGGCAAAGGCTGGACCACCGTCATCCCCGCCAACGCCTGGGCCGGAGGCCTAGCCGCCGCCATCCTCATCGGCGCCCTAGCCGGGCTGCTGCCCGCCATCCGCGCCGCCCGCCTGTCTCCCACACAGGCGCTGTGGAGCCTGTAACCCATCTAAGGTCCCGTCCTGGCCGGTGAAGAGCCCAGTTCCTCACGTGTCGTGCCCAGGGAGAGCGGCTCTGAGGGCATGAACGGTCCCTCCTGCGCGAGTCTCGTCGCAAGATCATTCCGGCTGTGCCACCCGATTTTGGGGAACTCCTCGCTGCTCACCCCGCCCGCTGTCCAGAATCCGATCCGCGGTGCTCGATCACCAGCCGCACCGTGCGCTCCCAAAGCCCCCACAAAACCCGGGCGGTTCACAGTCGCCATCCGAATCATGTCCGGATCTGACTAGCTATAGCTAGCCGGCTGGAGGGCGTACCAGGCTGCCATGGGCTCCTTATTTCTAGTAAGGCAGAAGCCATGAATCTGATTGGAATGGGCTGTGACGTCAGGTTCCAATGGCAGGCGGGCGCCCGAGCGCGATTGCCGGGATACTGCCGGCAAGCCGCCGCCTGTCTGCATCGACCGTGGTGGTCTTGTCCGGGAGAAAGATCTATGCCGCCAGAAGAGGCACGAATGGTTTCTGTCCGAATGTGGCGAGCCATCAAGGCCGTGCCGGTGAAAAGGTAGCTGCCGCGTGACCTGGGTCCCGGCGAAAGGTTCGGACATGGCAACTGAGCCAGTTACATCCGTCACCAGGCCGGGGGATGTCGGCCTGCGGCGGGAGATGGGGCTGATCGGGGCCACGTGGGCGTCGGAGACCTCGATCATCGGCTCGGGCTGGCTGTTCGCCGGGATGAGCGCCGTGGTGATCGCGGGGCCTGCCGCCATCTACGGCTGGCTTATCGGCGGTTTTTGCGTCGTCATCTTGGCGCTGCTGCACGCCGAGCTCGGCGCGATGTACCCGGTGGCCGGCGGCACGGCCAGATTCCCGCACCTGGCTTTCGGCAGCGTGGCCGGCATTTCTTTCGGGTTCTTTTCCTGGCTGCAGGCGGTGACCGTCGCGCCGATCGAGTGCTACGCCGTAATGCAGTACGGCCAGTACTACTGGCACAGCATCTACGACCCGGCCACGGGCCGGATCACCCGGCTCGGCTTCGGGCTGACGATCGCGCTGATGGCAATTTTCACCGCGCTGAACTTCCTGGCCGTCCGGCTGTTCTCCCGGCTGAACAGCGCGATCACCTGGTGGAAGGTCGCGATCCCGGTCCTGACCATCGTCATCTTCTTCTTCAAGTTCCATCCCGGGAACTTCAGCCCCGGCGGCGGCGGCTTCATGCCGTTCGGCATCAAAGCGGTGTTCGGCGCCATCCCCGCAGTGGGCATCGTGTTCTCCTACCTCGGCTTCGAGCAGGCCGACCAGCTGGCCGGCGAGATCAAAAACCCGCAGAAAAACCTGCCCCGGGCGGTAATCACCGCGTGCCTGATCGGCAGCCTGATCTACATCCTGTGCGCCGTGGTGATCATCGGCGCCACACCACCGGGCCTGCTGCATCACGGCTTCCAGGGCATCTCATCGACGAATCCGGTGATCACCTACCCGTTCGCCGCCGTGGCCGGCCTGGCCGGGCTCGGCTTCTGGTCCACAATCTTGCATATCGATGCGTTCATCTCCCCGTTCGGCACCGGGATGATGTACCAGACCTCGACATCCCGGATCGGCTACGGCCTGGCCAGGAACCGGTACTACCCGCAGATCTTCCAGCGGACCGACCGGAACGGCATCCCGTGGTTCAGCCTGATCATGTCGTTCGTGTTCGGCATCTTCTTCCTGCTGCCATTCCCGAGCTGGCAGGCGCTGGTCGGCCTGGTCAGCCTGGCAAGCGTGCTCATGTACGCAGGCGCGCCGCTGTCACTGGGCGCCTTCCGCGGCCAGGTGCCCGACACGCCCCGGCCCTACCGGGTGCCCGGCGCCGCCGTGCTGGCGCCGCTCGGCTTTGTCGTCGCCAACCTCCTCATCTACTGGGGAGGCTTCAACCTGGTATGGAAGCTCGGTGCCTGCATCGCGATCGGCTACATCCTGATCGGCATCTCGATGTTCTTCGACAAGCAGCGGCCGCCCCTGGACTGGAAGGCGGCGCAATGGCTGCCGGCCTACCTGATCGGCCTGGGAATCATCTCCTGGCAAGGCCAGTACGGCAGCGGCGCCCCGCCGCTCAACACCAACCGCATCCCATTCGGATGGGACATGCTGATCGTCGCAGCCTTCAGCCTGGCCATCTACTACTGGGCACAACGGGCACGCCTACCCCGCGCCGAAGTCCAGCGGCTGGCCGAGCTGCAAAGCGTCCGGATGGGCAACGCCCCCGACCCGCCCCTGCACCACTAACGGATGCTTGTCCATTGGGAGATAGAGACAGCTGGCTCGTAGATCTGGTCATCCTGGCTGCAGGCCGAGGCGGTGGCGTCGGCCCAGCTACTGGGGGCTACGGCAAGGTGCACGGGGCACTGGCTGACGATGACACGCGGCTACTGCTCGGCGCCTTCGTTCTGTAGCGGCTGGGCCGCAGCGTTCTACCCGGCTGTGGGCTGGCTGGACCCGACGTTATCTTCGCGCTCAGCCCGCACGCTCCAGGCTGGACTGGAGATCCGCGCGGTGGCTGCGCGTCTCCTTTATAGATAATCGAACCATTCGGCGGCTCGGGCGACCTGAATAGCCCCGGCTCCCTGGTCATCCTGGCCTTCAGCCGCGAGCTATGCGACCGTCGCCTTTGCCAGCCACAGTGGAGACGGCCAGACTCCGTAACGGCCTGGCCGTCCAGCGCGGTGACGCCCCGGCAACGGTCAGCGACGGGCTATGGCGGCGCCCCGCTACCCGGTCAGCCGGCGGCTCTGCCCTCGCGCCCTGACGGAACCGTCCTGTGGGCAGCGATTCGCGGCGGGACGCCCAGATTTACGCTGGCACGTACCGGCCAGGGGTTGATTTCCCCCGGCCGCCCAGCCGGTGGAGCCGGGCAAGCCGTAGTAACCGTGATCTTCGGCATGTGCCGGCGCCCCTGCTGGGCCGGTCTGCCTGGTCTGTCTCGGAAGCTTGCCGACTCATCTATCCAGGCTGCGCAAAGGCCAGGACGCTTCCCAGGCAGCCGCCCTTTGGCAGGCGCGGGATCCTGTCCGGATCTGGCTAGATTCTTCTGCTGCCTGGATCCAGGCTGATGTCAGAAGCCGTTTCCGCGGCGCATCGGACGCGTATGCGCATCGGGAGGCTCAACAAATGGCCACGGAAGCTGCCAATCACAGCGTGAAGGCAGCCGCCGAGGTCGTCCCAGAAGCTATTCAGCCAGCGGCACCCTGATTAGCGCCTGAGGTTCGCCAGCCTTCCACTTACCAGGAGGCCTGTCGTGTGGGGGTACCGATGAGAGCCGACGAAGTCCAGTCATCTGAGCCGGTCAGGCATGGCACGTATGGGTGCCTGATCGTGCCGCCTGGCGCGCGGCAAGCGGCCGCGGGCCTGCCGGTAGCCGAGCTTGCGGAGCGCCTGGGCTTGCGCAACGAGTTCGGTTCCGGCGCAGGCGACCCGCCGGACGCGGTTTCGTTCCTGGCCGGCACGGAATCGGCCTCAGGTGATATTGAGGATTTCGGCCTGAAGCATGCCAGCGCTGTCGTCCACGCGGCTTCGGGGTCAGCGGCGCTCGTATCGGAGTTTTTCGCCGAGCTCAGGCGCATGCTCGACCCGGCCATCGGGGTGCGGTTCCTTAACGGGGTTGTGCGTCCGATGACCTACACCGGTCTGGCTATGTTCAACTTCGCCTACGCGCATCGCGTCTTGCAGCAGCCAGCCTCGGTCATGCCCAATGCGTTCCTGATCCCCATGAGCAAGACGTCAGCCTGGTGGAGAAAGGACTGGATGGAACGCCATACATACTTTCTGCCGCGCTACGATGACGCGGGCCGCCGCCTTTCCGAAGGGCACGCGCTGGCCGCCGCCGCAGGAATTCCGTGCATTATGCGGCGTTTTTACAAGAATGCGGCAGAGCCGACGCCGCCAGGAGCGTATGACTTCATTACCTATTTCGAATGCGCAGATGAAGACGTCCCGACATTCCACGAAATCTGTTCCACACTGCGGAACACCGCCCGTAATCCCGAATGGAAGTTTGTCCGGGAGGGGCCAATGTGGCACGGGCGGCGCGCCGCCACCTGGTCCGCACTATTCCAATGACGCAAGCTTACAACACCCCGTAAAAGCCGGACGATCTTACTTCTCTCAAGCGCTGAAGTCCGAACCCGTTAGGAATCCTCGGAATTACGCATCAGCAAAGGGCGGGCTAAGATGAATTCTGACTACGCCACAGTTGCCAAGTGCCCGGCTAGTCCGGCGCGCTCTGCGATGGTGGGGCGTCTCCTCGACGGCAAAGCCATGACAGCAGGTGAACTGGCCCGGGCGGCGAAAGTCCTGCCGTCAACGGCGAGCGAGCATCTCGCCCGGCTGGCCGCGGCCGGCCTTGTCACGTCGATGTATGAGGGCCGGCGCCGTTATTTCTCACTGGCCACCACTGAGACCGCCGAGGCGCTCGAGGCCCTAGCCCATATCTGCCCGCGGCAGTCGGCCCGTTCGCTGGCTGGCGTCAGGGAAGACACGGCGCTGAGCTTGGCCCGCCTTTGCTACGATCACGTCGCTGGCAAGGCAGGCCTTGCTATCCTCGACGCCCTGCTATCAGCCAAATGGCTGCAGCCCGAGGACGGTGGCTTTGCGGCAACCGCAAAAGGCACGGCAGGGTTCGGCCATCTGGGCATTGATATCGACTCGCTGCGGTCCAGGCGCCTGGCCTTCGCGCGCGGGTGCATGGACTGGACCGAACGCCGTCCTCACCTCGCCGGGCGCTCGGTGCGAGCATTGCCGCCACGCTACTTGACCAGAGGTGGCTGGAACGGCGCCCGCAAGGACGAGGGCTTCGCATCACACCGACTGGCGCCGCTCAGCTCAATGAGATGCTCGGCGTCCAGCTGCCAACACTGCCGCCCGGTAGCGGACCGCACCTAAACGGCTCTCGCCATGGCTAAAGAACATCATCAGGGCTGCCCTGGGCCTGGATCACATCCGCCAGCACCGCTGGGCTGCCCGCGGACGGCCGGGGCAAGCCGTGACGCCGGGGGCGGCGGGGCGGCGGGATGAGCCTGCGGCTGACCCTGACCGCGGCGGTGGCCGTGATCCTGGCATCGGTGTCGATTTATCCGCTGATCCAAACCGCGAGCTGGTTCTGGGCGGGCGCGGGCGCAGTCATCGCAGTGGCCGCCGGCGGGGTAATGACCAGGCTGCCGGCCCTGTACGCCGCGGTGGGGGGTTCGCTGATCACACTGGGCGCCGTGCTGCCGCTGCTGTTTTCCCCTGACTGGGGGCTGAAAATAGCCGGCGCGGCGGTCATCGCGATCACGCCGCAAGCGGTCCCTCGGCTGCGCCTGATGCAGGCCCTGTCCTGGGTGGTCGTCTACCTGGCCGCTCTGCTGATCTACCTGAACGCCGTGTTCGCCGCCCGGCTGTCGACGGCGGGCATCGTGCCCACCAGGGCCTCGGTCGCGTACCTGTCGTCGCTGCTCAGCCAGGGCATGGCCGAGCGGGCCGGCGACCCGCCGGTGGCCGCCGGCTCGGGCGTCGTCCTCCTGGCGGCGGCGGGCATCGGGCTGATGGCCGTGCTGACCGACCTGATCGCGGTCCGGCTGCGCAGCCCGGCCATCGCCGGCCTGCCGCTGCTGGCGCTGTACTGCGCGCCGATCACCACCAGCGCCAGGCAGGGCGCCGTGGGCACCAGCGTGGTGTTCTGCCTGACTCTGATCGGCTACCTGGCGCTGCTGGCGGCCGAAAGGCGGGAACGGCTGCGCATCTGGGGCAGGCTGGTGACGGTCTGGCACGGCTCGTCGGCCGAGGCGGCCGAGCCCCGGGCCGAGGCGCCGGACACCCGCACGCTGGCGGCCTCGGGCCGGCGCGTCGGGCTGGCCGCGGCCTGCATCGCGCTGGCCCTCCCGCTGCTGGTGCCCGGCATCAGCGTGCATAACCTGTTCCGCGCCCAGCCCAGCGGCGTGCGGCAGGGAGGGCCTGCGATCGCGCCGCCCAACCCGCTGGTGCAGATGCAGGACCAGCTGAAGCACTCATCGCCGCGGACCGTGCTGACCTATCAGACGACTGCGAAGGTCCCGAGCCAGCAGTACCTGCAGGTCTATGTGCTCAACTATGACCGAGCCGACCAGGACTGGTCCCTGGTGGGGCTCGGCGGGCCGAGCACCCAAGTGGGCAGCTCCCAGTTGCGGGCGGCGCCGGGGGTGGCGGCCACCACGCCGGCGGTGCCAGCGACAACCAAGATCGTGCTGAGCCAGGGAACCACCGGGTACGGCTCGCGGCCGGCTTCCTCCCGCTGCCATATGCGCCGGAGTTTGTGACGGTTCCCTCCGGCTGGGTCGAGGACAACGCGACGCTGATGGTGTACACGTCCTCGCCGCAGCCGTCGGGGCTGCAGTACACGGTGACCAGCATGCAGGCGATCCCGGACAAGGCCGACAACAGCGCGGACCCGCGGTCGTTCCCTCCCAGCATCGGGGGGTACCTGGGCTTCCCCCAGGGCGCCAACGGCGACCTGCTTAAGCTGGCGCAGCAGATCACCGCGCCGGCCCGCACCCCCTACCAGAAGGCCGAGGCGCTGCAGAACTACCTGCGGTCCCCAAACTTCACCTACAGCCTCGAGGTATCGTCGCTGCCCAACGGCATCCGCGGGCTGGAAGACTTCCTGTTCCACACCAGGACCGGGTTCTGCCAGCAATTCGCGTTCGCGATGGCCGGGCTGGCCCGCCTGGTCGGCATCCCGTCCCGGATAGCGGTCGGCTACACCGCGGGCTCGGCGGAGGCCCACAGCAGCCGCTGGAAGGTCACCACCGCCGACGCGCACGCCTGGCCCGAGCTGTACTTCAAGAACCTCGGCTGGATCCGCTTTGAACCGACCCCCGACGGTGCCGCCGGCACGGCGACCACGCCGCAGTACGGCACCCCTCCCGGCGCGGGCGTCGAGCCGGCGACGGTGCCGGCCAACTCGCCGGGCGTCAAGCCCGGGTCCGCCCGCCCGAACCTGGCCCACCTGCACAACCTGAGCGTCAAGGGTGTCGGCCCCGCCCCGACGCGGGCCGCGCCCGCGGGTGGCGGGCTCAGCCCCTGGATCCCGGCGATCGTCGCGGCCGCCGTCGCGGCCAGCCTGCTCACGCCGCCGGCCGCCCGGTCGGTGATCCGGCAGCGCCGGCTGCAGACGGCCGGCGACGGCAGGCTAGCGCACGCAGTCTGGCGCGAGACCCGCGACGACCTGGCCGACTACGGGCTCAGCGCCCGGCCGAGCGAGTCCCCCCGCGCCACCGCCGCCCGGGTCACCGCCCTGCTGCGGCTTGACCCGGTGACCAGCCAGGCCCTGGGCCGGATCGTCCGCGCTGAGGAGCGCGCCAGCTACGCGACGGCGCCGCTTCCGACGCTGACGCTGCCGGAGGACAGTGCCACGGTCCGGCGGGCTCTGTCCCGTCAGGCGACCGGGCCCGAGCGCTGGCGCGCGCGGGCGCTGCCGACGTCGGTGCTGACCCCGGTCAGGACCGGGCTGCAGCACGCGCTAGATGTCTTCGGCTGGATGGAGGCCGCCGGGCATCGCTTCCGCGGCAGGGGATTCGCATCCGGCAACCTTCGCAGCAGGGCCTGGCACCAGGAATAGCACAGCACGCATAACGAAGTGCGCACTGGCTCGACCGGTGACTTGTGGCTCCACCTGCGGGTGAGCGGTGGCCCCACCCCGTGATCGGCAGACGTTGGGTCGGCGAGAGTTGGCTCCACCCGGCTCTCCCCTGTCGCTGCTGGTTGGAGCCTTGCGGGTTGCAACCGGTGGGGCCAAGACTCGTGCCCAGCCCGTGCCCCAGAGATCAACACGTGGGGCCGAAACTCACCCACAAGTGGGGCCGGAACTCACCCGCAGAGCCAGCGCACAACGCAGCGTATGGCGGGCAAGCGGCAGGGACCGCCAAGAACAGACTGTCGCCTGCCACGCTCATGGGACCACCCAGAGGGGTTTTCTGCCACGAGCATGGGTTCTGGCGCGAATTCCGTGATCGCGATCACGGTGGGTGATGGATGACTCGTTTGCGCAGCAGGTCGAGGCTGGCGCGGCCGTACATCTGTCGTTTGATTGCTTTGATCCGGTTGACGTTGCCTTCGGTGGAGCCGGAGCTGTAGGGCAGGGTGAGTCCGGCGGTGACGGCGGCGAGGTCTTGGCGGATTCCGGTGGCGAAGGTGTGCAGTTCGGGCTGGTCGTCGGCTTCGGCGCGTTCGAGCCAGCCGGCGAGTTCTTGTTCGCCGGTGCGCTTGGTCATCATCTTGGCGAAGCTGGTCACGTGGTCGGCGAGGCGGTCAAGTTGTGCGCAGTGGCTGCGCAGGTCGGCGAGCAGTTGCTGCTGGCGTGGGTCGAGGTCCTCGGCTCGCCGCAGCAGCCAGCTGGTGGCCTCGCGGATTTTCAGTGATGCCGGGGGCAGGGCCGCTGGGTCTGTGCCGGCGCGCAGCGGCTGCAGGTAGCGGTAGACGGTGCGCAGGCTGCCGCGGTAACCCAAGGCGGTGATCTCGACGTGCAGCACGGCGGCGTCGTGGCAGCCGTCGTTCCAGCGGCGGTGCAGGTGGGGCTGGTAGCGGTCCAGGACGGTGGGCCGGGAGACGGCCCTGGCAACGGCCTGGTCGGAGGTGGCTGCCTGGGCGAAGCGCGGGCTGTCTTGCGGTCCACGCCCAGTTCGCGGGCGATCGCGCGCAGTCCCAGGCCGCGGGCTGTCAGGGCAGCGACGGCGGCGTGCTGATCACGCATCCGCGCCTCCAGCCGGGATTCGGCCGCCGGGGCCGTTGCAGCGGCCTGGTCTGGCGCGGGCGGGGGTGGCGGGCCGGTGGCGGCTGCGGCGATCTGCTTGAGGCAGGTCCGGTGACGTGCGACGGCCTTGGCGGTGTGTTCGGCGAGGTTGTGCCACAAGTGCCAGCGGTCCGCGACCTGGACGGCGCCGGGGGCTCCGTCGCGGGCGCCTTCGGCATAGGCGCCGGCCCGGTCCCGGCAGATCACCCGCGCACCCGGGTGGGCGGTGAGCCAGTCTTCGAGCGGCCCGGCCTCGCGGCCCGCCAGCACGTCGATGGCCCGCCCGGTGGTGGCGTCAACCAGGACGGTTGCGTAGACGTGGCCGCGGCGCAGCGCGAAATCATCGACGCCGACCACGTGCGGCGCTGCGCTGACCTGTGGGTCGGGCAGATCGATGACAAGCCGCAGCAGCGTGCCGCGGTGCACCGCGATACCCAGGTTCCTGGCCAGCCGAGTCCCGGCCCGTCCCGCCAGCTCCAGCGCGACCTGGGTCAGTAATCCTGCCAGCGGCACGCTCCAGCGCTGGTAGCGGGCGGTCAGCCCGCCAGCCTGCCCGGCGAACGTGACTTTCTCGCAGGCCGCGTTCGTGCACAGGAACCGGCGCATGCCCAGGTGGATCAGCACCGGGCGGCCGCTCAGCGGCAGGTCGCGCACCTGCCGGGCATAGCTGCTATGCACCCGCGAGGACCAGGTGCCGCACGCCGGGCACGCCGCCTGCGCAGGCCAGTACCGGGCCGTGAACAGCACAGCCGACGGCGTGCACTCGATCTTGTCCACGATCACGCTGCTCAGGTGAGGAAGGAGATCGCCAAGCTCGGCGCCATCACCAGCGGCACCACCGGTGATGGCCGGAGCGGCAGGGAAAGTGACACACTGAGGCGGCAACGAGGCTCCCGACGTGAGTGATCTTGGCCGGTCACCTGCGTCCTACCGGGGCCTCGTTGCACACTGGCGGCGACACGCCACCAGCACCCCAAATCGTGATCTTCAGAACCTACCCGGCCCAGCCAGGGCACTAAGGGCGGTTCACCCCACCACCACGCCACCAGTCACCCATCGTGAGCCGATCACGGAATTCGCGCCAGAACCCATCACGCTGGCAAGCGACAAACAGACCGCGAACGGACTGCGCTGAGAGCGGTCCCGCTCCTGCGGCGGCACCAGCGCTCCTCGAGCCACTCCATCACCCCCGTTCCCGCCGAGCGGCTTGACCGGTTGAAGCGCTTCTCCCGCAGCCTGCGGGAGAAGGACGATCAGGGTAATGGGAGTAGCCGACGCGCGCGTTGCCGGAGTTCATCAACGAGTGACTGCCGAACAGGGGACCCTCGCACGTCGATAAGTGGATCCCATCGCCGGGCGGCGAACCGGAACGGTCTTTCGCTTGAGACCGAAGATTCCCAGACAGAAGCCGGTCAAGACCGCCAGCTACCGCGGTCTGGGCAACGTCCGGCGCGCACACCATTAACGCATCGGCGATCCACTCGCCGTCAGCGTGATCCGGATTGGCAGGGCGTCGAACATCGGCGGCAGGTACCCAAAACCGGCGGCGGGGAGTCTGTTTCGGCGGACATCGTCGGCAAATCCACCTCCGTCCCCCCGGGCGTCCTCCGCAGAGTCACGGCTGATGACCTGCATCCATCTCAGCTCTGCACGGCAACCTCACCGTTGACCTTCACTTCCGCACAGATGACGGGCAGGCCAGCCCAAGGGGAACACATGAAGGCAACATGCCCGGAAAGTGCCTGCCTGGCTCGGCTTATGACCATGGACGCTTCACCCGGAGTGGACTTCGCTTCGTCCCGAAGCGAAGTCCGTGCATCACTGCCCCGCGGCAGTAGACGCCGGACGGCCCTGGCGCGACCGCCCGCCAGTGTAAGCTCGCAGCCGGTGCGATCGTAACTAGTGTGTCGCGCCTGAGAAGCGGCGACTTTGCCGTAGCCATCTGCCTGCCCCACGGGTGCCGTTGTCCTGCACGGACATAAGTACTTGGTCGCGTGCGGACTACGCGGCCTGTCGCATGGGCAGCGCGTACCGGATCGGAAGGCGGCACGCTCGCCTGGTGCTCCCTGTTCCCCAACCGCGTCGTCCTGCCTTCACCAGGTAGGTGGTGGCAGTGCCTGCCACTACCTGCCTGTGACTCGTTCGTGGGTTATTTCACGAAGTACCAGTTCTCTGGGTTGATGGTGAGCGCCGGGTTCTGCGGGAGGACGCCCCTGAGGTTTCCGGAGACCTCGGTGATCTGGAAGGGGGCGCTGGGCTGCCACTGCACCGGCAGCTCCTCGGCCAGGTAGTCCTGCCAGTTGTACAGGTACTGCAGGTTGCTGCTGGTCAGCGTCTGTGTGATCATCAAGTCGTTCTTCGCGTCGTTGTACCCCGAGGCGTTGGCCAGCGACCCGGCCCTAAGAGGGTGCTGAAGTAAGGGTTGCCCGGGATTGGGGTTGCAGACCGCTTTCTGTGGATGCTGGTTGCTGCGGGCGGTGCCCGGCAGGCCCGGGCTGGGGTGGTCTTCGGGGCTGGCGCGGGGTTGCCGGCGGTGGGGTGCGTGGCTGTCCCCCCGGGTGGTCAGGTGGCGGGCAGTGTCCAGTCGGTGTGGCCGTAGCTGAGGCCGAGGATGGCGAGGCGGGCCCAGTTGAGGGCGGCGGCGCGGGTGTCAAGGTCGGTGGTGATGCGGGCCAGGGCGCGGGTGCGGGCGCGGCGGCCACCCCAGGCCCGGCGGGTGAAGTGGGCGATCTTGCGTTCGACGATGGGCCGGGTGGAGCGGTAGTGCTGTTGCCAGGCGAGGTCGCGCTGGGCGGCGCGGGCGCGCTGCAGCACCTTTTCGTGCGGGTGGATGGCGATGCCACAGCCACCGGCACCACCCCCACCAAAAGCCCCGCAGCAACCCAGCTGCGGGGCTTTAACACATCCCCACATCAGCAGCACCATTGCCGCCTTCATCGGCATCTTCAGCGCCGGGCAACAGCGTCCAGCACCCGGGCCCGGCCCTTCATCGCCCCGGTGGCCGCCGCCACCGCCTTGGTGTCCTCAAACAGACGCCGGGGCCGGGCCGAGGCCCGCAGCCTGGTGCGCATCCCGGTCAGCGCCGTGGGATGAAACGCGGCCGCGCCCACGTCCACGCCGGCCGCGGCCTGCCACCGCAGATCGCACTCCAGCCGGTCACAGGCCTCCCGGTCACTCAGCCCCTCAAACGACTGCAGCAACATCACCGTGGCCATCACCCGGGCCGCGACCGTCGGCCGTCCCCGCACCGAATCGGCATACAGGTCAGCGAAATAGCCATCCGGGAAGATCAGCCGGCCGTGATCAGCCAGCAGCCGGTACAGCGAGCCTTCCCGCAGCCGGTCCCCCAGGATCTGACGGGGATCCTGGAAACCCGGCTGAACCTGCGCCCGCCCTAATGCCATAACCCAAATTCTCCCAGGTCAGGGCATACTCTGCAGGCCACGACACGAATCCGCCACGCCTTTCAGCCAGACACCGGCTGCCCAGCCGAACGATTACTTCAGCACGCTCCCAGGCAGGCTCCGCCTGATACCGCCGAGGCTGCGGGCTGGGCTGGCGTGTTCGTGCAGGTGAGCGCATCATCCGTGGGTAGGCCAGGTTACCCGGGGGGTGTCATGGCGTCGCGAATCAAGCGGTCGGTGCTGGTCACGGTAAACGACGTGCTGGACGGGCACGTGAAGCTGGACCTGGAGTGCCTAGACCGCCTCTACCTGCACGGTTATCTCGCCCGGTTGCAGGTCAGCGGCCAGCTCGTGCAGTTCCTTAAGCATCGCGGCTACCCCATCCCGTCCGCTGCGTGCCTGCAGCAGATCGGGGACACGTTCCGCCGCCGGGTCGCCTCCTTCGCCGACGCCAGCCACATCCCGGTAGTGCCGCTGAAAGCTGCCGACCGCAATATCGAGCTCATGCAGCCGTACCTGGCCGCCGCGGCCCGGACCGGGCGGTCACAGGTCGCGGCGATCGGCGTGGCCCAGGAAACTCAGCGGGTGTTCATCGCCCGCAAGCGCGACACCGACCCGTCCAGGTGCCCCCAGTTCTCCTTCGAGAAGAAGGACCGCCGGGTCACGGTGTACTACTTCTACCTGTGGGATGCGGGGTTCGGGCCGGCGTTCATCAAGGTCTGCACCTACTGCCCGTGGCCGGTCAAGGTCTGGGTCAACGGCCATGAATGGGCCAAGCAGCAGGCGCGCAAGCTGGGCCTGGGCTTCACCGAGCTGTCCAACGGGTTCGCCGCCTGCGACGATCCCGCGCTGCTGCAGCGGATCTGCGATGCGCTGCAGCCCGGCACCATCGAGGTGTTCTTCCAGCGCTGGCTGCACCGGCTCCCGCTGCCGTTAGCGCCAGCCGACCGCGACGCCGGCTGGTGGTGGGAACTGTCGATGGCCCAGGTCGAGGTCTCCCGCACCATCGTGTTCACCCAACCTCGATACGCCCGCGCCTTCTTCGACGCGCTGGTCGCCGACAACCTCGACCTCGGCCGTCCCGACACCATCGAGATCATCTTCGACCGCCGGATCCGCAGCGATACCATCAGCGAGTTCAAGACCAAAGTGATTACCCGCGGCACCGAGGTCACTGTCAACGCCTTCTACAAGCACTCGCGCATCAAGCAGTACCTCAAAGACGGCCGCGCCCTGCGGTCGAGACCGTGGTGAACGCGCCGGGCGACCTGGGCTGCCAGCGGCGCCTGCATAACCTCGACGAGCTTCAGGCCCGGGCCCGAGCGGTCAACGCCCGCCTGCTGCAGACTGGACGTGCCGGCCAGGCCTGCGTCCTTGCGAATCCAGTCTTCGCGCGGATCGCGCACCCGTCGGTGGACGCCGACGGGCGGAGAGCTACAGCCATGCGATTTGGCGACTCTCGGGTCCAGGCCCTGGCCGGCGCCCTGTGCGTCACCTTGTGCGCCGTCACCGGCATCACCAACAGGAGCCTGCGCGCCCTGATGACCGGCCTGCTCGGCACCCCCTACGGCATGACCCAGGCCAGCTACGACCTCGCGCGGCTGCGCCGCAACGGCCTGATCACCCGCCGCCCCCACGCCAACACCTACGACCTCACCACCGACGGCCTGGCCTTCGCGATCTTCTACACCAAAGTCCACGACCGGATCCTCGCGCCGCTATTCGCCGCCGGGCAGCCACAGGCCCCGCCCGTCATCGCCGCCGCGCTCACCCAAATCGAACACCACATCGACGAACGCCTCGCTCGCGCTAGGCTGCCAGCCGCAGCTTGAAAACTCAGCTCAACCATCGAATACCTAGCGACAAAGGGTCGCCATCGAATACCTAGCGACAAAGGGTCGCTAGCGACAAAGGGTCGCTAGGCCAGCAACAGCCGAAACTGGCCGGGCGCCAGGTGCGCCGTAGCCGGTGAGCCGCCTTGACGAAAACGCCTTGCGTTGATGCGAGAGCGTGCTTCGGGCCAGAGGGGCCGCGGCTACACGGGTGGGCCTGAGGTCATCGCCGCCAGTCTGCTCACCACCTCGCCCTGACGGTGACGTCAGCGGCGGCAACGCCGACAACCACACCACCACGACCGGCTGGAACGCCGGCGGGCAGAAAACGTCCGTCACCGAAGGCAACGGCAGCGGCCACACCGACGCCCCCCGCACCACCAGCTCCTGATCCCGCTCATCGCCGCCAACCAGCGCAGCCTCCACCCGAACTACACACCGCGCTGTCGGCCATCACCCGCCACGGCGATGACTACACCGACTGTGCACGCCTTCCCACGCGTTGTGAAACTTGACACAAACGTCCACAAGGTCGCGACCAAAGATCGTTAGATATATGCGGACCAAGATCCGTGTCCGGATATGACTTGAAGCGCTTGCGCGGCGGACAGATGATCGGTCTTGCGGTACGAAAAGTCCCGCGGTCCGCTAGTGGTTATAGGAGAGAAGTGTCGATAAAACTGAGGTTCGCCGCCGCAGGATCCGCTCTGCTTGCCGCAGCCACCATGAGCATCGCCTCTGCAGGATCAGCTTCAGCTTCAGCGCCCACGTCGCCGAATCATCTGTGCGTCAGTCCGTCAAGTCCGCCTAACACCATAGTCTGCGCGGTCGGTGGAAAATTGGACGATAGGGTCAATATGAAGTTCTTGCGCAGTACTAACTGGTATTTCCCGACCAGCGGCAACGCACAAATTAAGCAAGTAGGCACGTCCCTGTGCATGACAATCGATGCGAACCTTAACGACGCCATCATTCTCGAGACCTGCAACAAGAATGGGATAGCTTCCCAGGAGTGGATTCCAGAGTCCGCTCCAGGCGGGCTCACGGCATACACCAGCCTGTACCAGTTGTTGTGCCTGAATGACAACGTCAGTACAAGCCAGCTGGATGCCATCCCGTGCAACTACACGAACAATTCAAACCAACGGTTCGGGCCTTCTACTTAGAGGTCTCCAGCTTCAGACCCCCGGTAAGTTAGTGCGCTGCCGGGGTCTGGCTTGCGGTTCCGTTAAAACAAATGCCTTGTCGGGGGTATTCATCTGACCGGATTAGACTGAGGGTGTGAACATGCCCCGGCCACGGGCGGGCCTGCACTACCCGAGATCCACCGGAGAGTTCCAGTCCTGGTTCGCGACTGATGCCGACTGCCTGGACTACCTGGACTGGTTGCGGTGGCCCTCGGGCTTCGTCTGCCCACGGTGCGGGCACGCCGGGGGGGGCCGTCGCCGACGGCCGGTACAAGTGCGCGGCCTGCGGTGGCCGGACGTCGGTGACGGCAGGGACACTGTTCGACCGCAGGCGGACTCCGCTGACGGTGTGGTTTACGGCGTGCTGGATGTTCGCCGCGCAGAAGGACGGCATCTCTGCGCTGAGCCTGCAGCGGGCGCTCGAGATCGGCTCCTACCCGACCGCATGGGCGATGCTGCACCGGCTGCGCTCGGTCCTGGTGCGCCCGGGCCGGGACCGGCTGACCGGTACGGTCGAGGTGGATGAGACCTTCATCGGTGGTGAGGAGCCTGGATTGCGCGGCGGGCGGGCCAAGGGCAAGAAGTCCCTGGTCGGCGTGGCAGTCGAGGTCAAACAGCCGCGCGGCTACGGGCGCTGCAGGATGGAGATTCTCACTGACGCCTCGGCCGCCTCATTGCGTCCCTTCGTGACGGGGCACGTCGAGCCGGGCGGTCAGGGTTGATCTTGTCTCGGTCCGGCGGCGTCCGGCCGGATCCGGGCATTTGCGGCTGTTCGTGGTTGAGCCGAGAGGCAGCTGGGCTTCCCGTGGGCGTCTTCGCCTCCAGCTGGGATCGGTGGTCGGGCCGGAGCCCCCCGGTAGCGTGTTCCGCCGTCCCGGAGCGCGGCAGATGCGGATCGCCAGGATGGCGGATCTCCCCAGCATCCCGCTGGCCTTCGTGTGCGGTGGCCGCCGACCTGACCCGGCTGGTCTTTGCCCGGCCACCAAAGCAATTGCCGTGACGGAAAGCCAGCATTCTGGCGGCGTTTGGCGAATTTCATGAAGCCCTGCCGACTCGGAGCGGTTGATGACTATATCTACGGCGTTGGTTGCGGCGGCGCAGATTATCCGGTTATGGCGGGCCGTTGCCGATGGCGCGGCTGTGCAGCGGTGGGTGTTGATTCGGCCGGATGCCGGACCTGCCTTCGGCGGTGTCGCTATTTTCGGCCGTTCCCCGTAGTAGTGGCCTGACCCGCGCGCGCCCTACTTCCTGCACGATCACCGCGGGTTCCCGGTCACCTCCCCGGCTGTCTTCGGTCAGATCGGCGACCAGTTCCGGCGGTCGGTTGGCTCCTATGCCGAGGCCAACCACATCCCGGTGGTCAAGCTGAAGGCCGCTGACCGCAACGCCGAGGTGATGCGGCCCTACCTGGAGGAGGCCGCCGCGTCCGGCCGGTCCCAGGTTGCGGTGATCGGGGTGGCGCAAGAGCCGCAGGTCGTGTGGACCGCCCGGCAGCGCGCTACTGACCCGGGCAAGCCTCCCCAGTTCTCCTTCGCCAAGGAGAACCGCCGGGTCACGGTCTACTACTTCTACCTGTGGGATGAGGACTTCGGGCCGGCATTCATCAAGATCTGCGCCTACTTCCCCTATCCGGTCAAGGTCTGGGTCAACGGGCACGAATGGGCCAAGCGGCAGGCCATCCGCGCCGGGATCGCCTTCACCGAGCTGTCCAACGGGTTCGCCTCGGCCAGCGACCCGGACGGCCTGCAGGTCATCTGCGACCGGCTGCAGCCCGGTACCATCACCGTGTTCTTTGCCCGGTGGCTGGCCCGGCTGCCGGTCCCGCTGACCGCCGCCGACCGGGCAGCCGGGTTCTGGTGGGAGCTGACCATGCGCCAGGTCGAGTTCTCCCGCACCATCGTGTTCGCCGCACCGCGGCACACCCGCGCGTTCTTCGAGGCACTGGTGGCAGACAACCTCGACATCGGCCGGCCCGAGCGGACCGAGATCATCTTCAAGCGGTCCCCGCGCGGAGCCAAGGCCGGCGGCGTGTTCAAAACCGCCATCGACCGGCACGCCACCGCCGTCACGCTGAACATCTTCTACAAACACTCCCGGATCAAGCAGTACATGAAGGACGGCCGCGCGCTGCGCATCGAGACCGTCGTCAACGACGCCTACGACTTCGGCTGCGGCCGCCTGCTGCACAACTTCGATGAACTTCAGGCCAGAGCCCGTGACTACAACCGCCGGCTGTTGCATGCTGAACGTGCCGGCCAGGGCTGCGTCCTTGCGAACCCAGTCTTTGAGCGGATCGCGCGCCCCACCGCGGACGCGGAGGGACGGAGAGCTCCAGCCATGCGCTTTGGCGACTCTCGGGTCCAGGGCCTGGCTGGCGCCCTCGCCGCCAGCCTGCTCGCCGTCACCGGCATCACCAACAGGAGCCTGCGCGCCCTGATGACCGGACTGCTCGGCGTCCCCTACTCGATGACCCAGGCCTCCTATGACCTGGCCCGGCTGCGCCGCAAAGGGCTCATCACCCGCCGCCCGCACGCCAACACCTACGATCTGACCCCTGACGGGCTGAAGTTCGCCATCTTCTACACCAAAGTCCACGACCGCGTCCTCGCCCCGCTGTTCGCCGCTGACCAGCCGCAAGCCCCGCCCCAGCTACACACTGCCCTCCGGACAATCAGCCAGCACATCGACGACCGGATCGCCGCAGCCAGGCTGCCAAAGGCAGCTTGACAGACTCAGCTCAACTGTCGAAGTCACCGACCCAAAGGGTCGCTAGATGTCTTCGGCTGGATGGAGACCGCCGGGCATCGCTTCCGCGGCAGGGGATTCGCATCCGGCAACCTTCGCAGCAGGGTCTGGCACCAGGAATAACACAGCACGCATAACGAAGTGCGCACAACGCAGCGTATGGCGGGCAAGCGGCAGGGACCGCCAAGAACAGACCGCGAACGGACTGCGCTGAGAGCGGTCCCGCTCCTGCGGCGGCACCAGCGCTCCTCGAGCCACTCCATCACCCCCGTTCCCGCCGAGCGGCTTGACCGGTTGAAGCGCTTCTCCCGCAGCCTGCGGGAGAAGGACGATCAGGGTAATGGGAGTAGCCGACGCGCGCGTTGCCGGAGTTCATCAACGAGTGACTGCCGAACAGGGGACCCTCGCACGTCGATAAGTGGATCCCATCGCCGGGCGGCGAACCGGAACGGTCTTTCGCTTGAGACCGAAGATTCCCAGACAGAAGCCGGTCAAGACCGCCAGCTACCGCGGTCTGGGCAACGTCCGGCGCGCACACCATTAACGCATCGGCGATCCACTCGCCGTCAGCGTGATCCGGATTGGCAGGGCGTCGAACATCGGCGGCAGGTACCCAAAACCGGCGGCGGGGAGTCTGTTTCGGCGGACATCGTCGGCAAATCCACCTCCGTCCCCCCGGGCGTCCTCCGCAGAGTCACGGCTGATGACCTGCATCCATCTCAGCTCTGCACGGCAACCTCACGAGCAATGCTTGATTCCTGTGGATGAGGGCCGGGGGGCGTACCCTCCCGGATGCCAAGTCAGGTCTCAAGCAAGGCCGGCGCTGGAACGCCGGCCGGGAAGGTACGCCCGTGCTCACGGTAGTGCAAGAGGGATCGCCGGAAGAGGAACCGGGTCGGCCGGGGTCGCTGATCGATGAGATCGTGCGGGAGGGCGCGCGGCGGATGCTGGCCGAGGCGCTGCAGGCCGAGGTGGATGCCTATATCGCGGCGCACGCCGCGGAGCGGGATGAAGATGGCCGGCGGCGGGTGGTCCGCAACGGGTATCACCAGCCGCGGGAGGTGCTGACCAGCGCCGGGGCGGTGGAGGTGACGGCGCCGCGGGTGAACGACAAGCGCGCCGACCCGGTGACCGGGGAGCGGAGGCGGTTCTCCTCGGCGATCTTGCCGCCGTGGGCGCGCAAGACCCCGAAGGTCACCGAGGTGCTGCCGCTGCTGTACCTGCATGGCCTGTCCACCGGGGACTTCGTTCCGGCGCTGGGCCAGTTCCTGGGCTCCTCAGCCGGGCTGTCGGCGGCGGTGATCACCCGGAGCAGTGGCAGGCTGAGCAGCGGGCGTTCGCTGCCCGTGACCTGTCCGGCGTCGACTACGTCTATGTGTGGGCCGACGGGATCCACGTGAACATCCGCCTCGAGGAGCACAAGCTGTGCCTGCTGGTCATGATCGGCGTGCGCGCGGACGGCCGCAAGGAGCTCATCGCCCTGGCCGGCGGCTACCGCGAGTCGGCCGAGTCGTGGGCGGACCTGCTGCGCGACTGCGCCCGCCGCGGGATGCGCGCGCCGGTGCTGGCGGCCGGGGACGGGGCGCTGGGGTTCTGGGGCGGCCTGCGCGAGGTGTTCCCTCAGACCGCAGAACAGCGGTGCTGGTTTCACAAATCGGGAAACGTCCTGGCTGCGCTGCCGAAGTCCGCCCATCCGGGCGCGAGGAAGGCTCTCGCCGAGATCTGGGGCGCCCAGGACAAGCAGCACGCCGCAGCTGCCGCCCGGTCGTTCGAGGCCGCCTACGGGGCGAAGTTCCCCAAGGCAGCCGCGAAGATCACCAGTGACCTGGACCAGCTGCTCGCGTTCTACGACTACCCGGCGGAGCACTGGGTGCACCTGCGCACCACGAACCCGATCGAGTCAACTTTCGCCACGGTCAGGCACCGGAGCAAGGTCACCAAGGGCCCCGGCTCGCGGGCCGCAGGCCTGGCCATGGCGTTCAAGCTCATCGAGTCAGCGCAGGACCGCTGGCGCTGCGTGAACGCGCCTCACCTCGTCGCCCTGGTCCGGGCAGGCGCGACCTTCATCAACGGAAAGCTCATCGAGCGGCCCGGCGAGAAGGCCGAACCGGAAGCCGCCTGAACGATCTTGATCCACAGGTATTGACAATTGCTCCAACCTCACCGTTGACCTTCACTTCCGCACAGATGACGGGCAGGCCAGCCCAAGGGGAACACATGAAGGCAACATGCCCGGAAAGTGCCTGCCTGGCTCGGCTTATGACCATGGACGCTTCACCCGGAGTGGACTTCGCTTCGTCCCGAAGCGAAGTCCGTGCATCACTGCCCCGCGGCAGTAGACGCCGGACGGCCCTGGCGCGACCGCCCGCCAGTGTAAGCTCGCAGCCGGTGCGATCGTAACTAGTGTGTCGCGCCTGAGAAGCGGCGACTTTGCCGTAGCCATCTGCCTGCCCCACGGGTGCCGTTGTCCTGCACGGACATAAGTACTTGGTCGCGTGCGGACTACGCGGCCTGTCGCATGGGCAGCGCGTACCGGATCGGAAGGCGGCACGCTCGCCTGGTGCTCCCTGTTCCCCAACCGCGTCGTCCTGCCTTCACCAGGTAGGTGGTGGCAGTGCCTGCCACTACCTGCCTGTGACTCGTTCGTGGGTTATTTCACGAAGTACCAGTTCTCTGGGTTGATGGTGAGCGCCGGGTTCTGCGGGAGGACGCCCCTGAGGTTTCCGGAGACCTCGGTGATCTGGAAGGGGGCGCTGGGCTGCCACTGCACCGGCAGCTCCTCGGCCAGGTAGTCCTGCCAGTTGTACAGGTACTGCAGGTTGCTGCTGGTCAGCGTCTGTGTGATCATCAAGTCGTTCTTCGCGTCGTTGTACCCCGAGGCGTTGGCCAGCGACCCGGCCCTAAACAGCGTCTCGCCGGTCGGGTAGTAGTCCGGCGCGAACGACCAGCCCAGCCCCCAGTCGGCCATGTCCCAGTTGCACGGGATCTTGGCCGCCACGCAGTTGCCTGCGCCCAGCGCGACCACCTCATCGAACGGCTTGGGCGACAACGACAGCTTGATCCCGATCGAGGCCACGTTGGACTGCAGCTGCGTCAGTTCCGACTGGAGCCACGATAGCCCGGTCGAGTAGACCATGCTGAAGTCCAGGCTGCTCCCCGCGGTGATCCCCGCGCCGCAGTCGCCGGCCGCCGAGCCCGGCTTGACGCAGGTCGACAGCCCGCCCGGGCCGACCTTCCAGCCGTTGCTGGCCAGAAGGCTCTTGGCCTTACCCGGGTTGTACGGGTACCGGTCGCCCGCCTTGGCCTGAGCCGACAGGTACCTGGTCGGCGGGTAGCTGCCGACCGGGCCGACCGTGAGCTGCCCGTAGCCGCGCAGCGGGCCGGAGATCACCGCGGCCTGGTTCATCATGTAGGCCAGCGCCTGGCGGAAGTACAGCTGCTTGAAGATCGCCGCGTGGTCGCCGTCGGTGGACTGCAGGTTGAGCGGGTAGTAACTGATGCCCCAGGTGTACCAGGGCTCCAGCGTGTACCCGCGGGCCGACAGCGGATTGCTGCCCACGCCCGCGCTGGCCGGCTTGGCCGGGGCGTCCTGCGCCGGCAGGTAGCCGACGTTGATCTTGGTGGCGCCGCTCGGCGACTGCAGCACGTCGTACTCGGCCGCATCGGTGGTGAACGGCACTTCCTGGAACGCGGCCAGCTTGGGCTTGACCGGGCCGGAATAGGACTTGTTCGGCACGAACGTGACATGACCGTCGGCGTTGAACGCGCTCAGCCTCCACGGGCCGTCCACGATGCTCCACAGCGGCGAGGTCACGTACGTTGACAGGTCCTTGGACTGGCCATCGAGGTAGGTGTAGACCGCCGCGCAGTCGCTCACCGTGGTGTCACAGTGGCTCCGGCCAGAGGCGGTCCGGTCCCAGGCGGCCGGCATGGGCGTGATCTGGCTCAGCTCGTTGTAGAGGAACCACTGCGTGTTGAACGACTGCTTCATCGTCATCTGCAGCTCGGTCTGGCTGACCACGTGGATGTTGGACACGTTGGCCGGGAACCCGCCCGGCACGTCCGCGCCCCAGTCCTGCGGCACGGCCAGCATCATGTTGATCCAGAACATTACGTCCGACGCGGTCACCGGCTGCCCGTTGGACCACATCCAGTGCTTCAGGCTGATGGTCACGGTCCGGCCGCCGGTGCCGCTGAACACCGGCGCGCTGGCCAGGCTCAGCGAGGGGTTGAACGTCGGCTGGGTGCCGTTGGCGAACCAGTACAGCGGCCGGTACATCAGGTAGGAGAAATCTTCCAGGTTGGAGAGGCTGATGAACGAACTGCTGGTGAACGGGAAGATGTAGTTCGGCGTGTCCGACGGCTGCTCAGCGAACACCGCCGTCCCGCCCGATACCGGCGTGCCGCCGGTTGCGGGCCCCCCACTGCTGGTGCCAGCACAGCCCGCCGCCACCAGGGCCAACGCCGCAGTGCTCAGACCCGCAGCCAGGATCCACCGGAACCTGAACTTGACTCTCATAGCTGTAGTGCCCATTGCCAGAGGCTGTTCCCGGGGGCCTACATGGAGCTAGTCAGATCCGGACCGGGTCCTGACTGTGCCCGAATCGTAATCCGGCGCTCAGCGGTTCGCTCAGCAGGCCTGCTGGGCGCCGTCGCGGGGTCACGATCGCCTCGGCCTTGTGCGGCCTGTCCACCAGTCTGAGCTAGCTGGTCGCGTTCCGTGTCCTCCACGGCGTGGGCGCCGTGATGACCCCGTCGGGCTGTCCATACTGCCGCCGGCAGCCTGCAAGCATCCGGAATCCGATGGCTGTTGGCCTCAGCGTGGACCTGGATTGCTGGCGGGGTGAGTTTGCGGGGTCCCCGTCTGCCCGGGCTGGACGGGATGGCGTCGTGCTGGCTCCAGCGCGCGAAGCCGGGAGATAGCGACGCCGACGAGGCACAGCGCGCCTCCGGCAAGGGCTGCTTGGCGGGGAATCTCGCCGAGGATGCCCCAGGACATCAGCACCGTCAGCGCTGGGACAGCGTAGACGGTGGTGCCCATCGCGCCGGCTGGGGTCCGGGCCAGCGCATAGGCCCAGGCCGTAAACGCCACTGCGGTCGGGAACACGCCCAGATACGCCACGCAAAGCCTGTCAGCCCAGGGTGCTGTGGCAAGCTGGGGTGCGAGCTGGCCGGCGAAGGGCAAGCATGCCACCGCGCCGACCGCGCAGCCGAACGTGGTGACCTGCAGCGCCGACGCGTGCCGGAGCGCGGGTTTCTGGCTGACCGCGCTTGCGGCATATGACACCGCCGCCAGCAGGCACAGCAGAACGCCCAGCACTGAGGCATGTCCGGCCGAGGAGGTGGCGATGCCCACCACAATCGCGCCGGCGAAAGAGACCGCCATCCCGGCGAGCAGGCGCGCCGGGAAGCCCTCTTTGAGCAGCCAGCCGCTCAGCAGCGCAACGAGCACCGGGCCGGTACTGGTGATCATCGACGCGGTACCCGCGTCGACCCCCCGCTCATCCCAGTTCAGCGCCACCATGTAGACGCCGAACCACAGCAGCCCAGACGCCACGATGCCCGGCCACGCGGCGCGCGGCGGCCACCCTTCTCCGCGTCTCAGCCAGATGACGCCGAGCACCACCGCGCCAACCAGCAGCCTGCCCAGCGCCAGGGCGCCGGGAGAAAAATGCTGACCAGCGCTGCGGATGGCGACGAACGCCGACGCCCACAGCACCACCGTTACGCCGGCTGCGGCGAGCCGCAGACCTCCCGGGCGGGTCAATGCGGCGCCACAGTCCGGCCGGCGGCAGTCATAATGCCGGGACGCATTCCCCCATGCTTACCTGAAGATGGTTCGGCCAGGACCGAACCGTTGCTGCCGGCCGGCCAGCGGCCTGGTTATAGCCATGGAACGCCGCAGCGAGATCGGGCTGCACCGCGCCCTGGGTTCACCAACGGCCAGATCCGCGCCCGATTCCTTTCCGAAGCCTTACCTGTTCCCTGCTCGGCGGTGCCGAGGGTCGCCGCCGGCGCGCTATTCACGGCCATTTATTCCTGCGCCAAGGCCTGGTCCGGGTCGTCGTCCCGTTCGAAGCGTGGGCCGACGGGCCTGGTGCCGCGGTCGTCATCGGCGCCATCGCCGTCCTCTGACGCGCGGTGTAGACCTTGCGGAGTTCTGCGGCGACGGCCGCGCCGTCACGGCGGGCCACAGGCCACCGCGAGTTGCGCACCAGTTGCACCACACAGCGTTGCACGATGGCGCCCGGAAACGGGGCACAGATGGCAGCCTCGAACGCGTCCAGCCCGATGCCCTATGGATGTCAAGCGGCCGGACCCGGCCCGGGTTGTCACCGATAGCGATGAGCAGCGCGGCAGCGCTGTCGGTCCGACTCCCGGTCGCACCGCCGGTCCAGTGACAGCAAGCACCGCCCGAAGCCGGCGGCCGACAGATCGGCCGCACTTGGCGACATTCTGGTGCGCTATCCACGAACGTTCGCCATGCCAGCTGGCCTGGCAGATCCCCGAACCGAAGAGGGAACGGGCACCGTCCCCGCCTGTGGGGTCACGACACGTGGGATATCGGGTCACGATCAGGATAAACATTGCGCGTTGTCCGGATCTGACTAGCCCGACCCGGCCCATGGAATTCAACCTGAGGTCGTGCCGAACACTGTGACGCCTTGCTCGGCGGCTATTGGTCTCGGCAGCGAGCTACCCGGCGGCGACGCTGCTGGTTCGCTTGTGGCCAGCAACTCGCCTGAGCGCGGCCGTGGTGGCTGATAACCCAACTATGTAAGCGCCCACGGAAGGAGCGCAGATGTTCAGACGTGGAAGAAAACGGCACCTGGCGACGGTAGCCGCGGTGGGCGTCATGGCGTTGATCGCGGCTGGCTGCAGTTCCAGCGGCAGCCCGGCCAGCTCGGGTTCGTCGGGTGCGGTGGTGAAGGGCGGGACGGCGACGATGGCGCTGCCGCCCGGGATCACCAATGACTGGATTTTCCCGTTCTACGCGATCACGAACTCCAGCGTCTATAACTCCAACGAGTTCCAGTGGATGTTCTACCGGCCGCTGTACATGTTCGGCGCCAACTCCAACACCAACGTGACCGTGAACTACCCGCTGTCACCGGCCGACCCGCCCGTCTACGAGAACGGCGGCAAGACCGTGGTGGTCAACATGAAGGGCTGGAAGTGGTCGGACGGCCAGACCGTCGACGCCCAGTCCCTGATCTTCTTCCTGAACATGGCCAAGGCGGAAAAGAGCAACTGGTACGCCTACGCGGCGGGCCTGCTCCCGGACAACATCGTGTCCTACAAGGCCACCGGGCCCGACCAGGTGACCATGCAGCTGAACCACGCCTACTCCAGCCTCTGGTACACCTACAACCAGCTGTCCGAGCTCACCCCAATGCCGTCGGCGTGGGACGTCACCTCGCTGGGGGCGAAGCCGGGCAGCGGGGGGTGCAGCACCGACAGCGCGGCCGACGGCTGGGCCAAGTGCAAGGCGGTCTACACCTTCCTGACCGCGCAGTCGAAGATCGCCTCGACGTACGCGACCAGCCCGCTGTGGTCGGTGGTTGACGGGCCGTGGAAGCTGTCCAGCTTCAACACCAACGGCAACGTGACGATCGTGCCGAACACCAAGTACTCCGGAAGCCCCAAGCCGCAGCTGTCGGCGATCAAGCTCGTGCCGTATACCAGCGACGCGGCCGAGTACACCGCGCTGAAGACGGGGTCGGTCGACATCGGCTACATCCCGACCGCAGACCTGGCGCAAAAGCCGGCCAACTCCTACCTTCCCTCGGTGAACCCGCTGGGCAGCTCGTACTACCTGGAGCCGTTCCTGGACTATGGCATCCAGTACGCGCAGCCGAACTTCAATAACCCGCAGGTGGGTTTCCTGATCCGGCAGCTGTACATCCGGCAGGCCATGCAGTACGCCGAGGACCAGCCCGGGATCAGCAAGGCAATCTGGCGCGGGTACGCGACCCCGGGCGCGGGTCCGGTGCCGACCACGCCGTCCAACCCGTTCGAGCCGGCGATCGAGCGTGAGAACGGCGGCCAGGGCCCCTACCCGTATGATCCGGCCAAGGCGACGGCGCTGCTGACCAGCCACGGGTGGAAAGAGGTCGGCGGGGTGATGACCTGCCAGGATCCGTCCAAGTGCGGCTCCGGCATCAGCAAGGGCGAGCAGCTGAAGATGACGTTCGTCTACTCGACGGGCGTGGCCGCGGCGACGGCGACGTATCAGGCCATCAAGTCCGAGGAGTCCCAGGTGGGCATCGACGTCACCCTTCTCGGGGAGTCGTTCAACACGATCATCGGCGAGAGCGCGCCGTGCGCGCCGATGGGCCCGAAATGCAATGTGCAGGTGTTTGCCTATGGCGGCTGGAGTTTCGACGGGCCGGGCATGGAGCCGACCGGTGAGCCGCTGTTCGCCACCGGCGCCGGGTCAAACTCGGGTAACTATTCCGACCCGACGATGGACAAGCTGATCAACGAGACGCATACCAGCAGCAGCATGAGCGTGTTCGACCAGTACGCGACCTACGGCGCGCAGCAGCTGCCGTTCATGTGGGTGCCGGAGCCGAACCCGTTCGCCATTCAGGCCGTGACCAGCAAGCTGCACGGCGTCACATTCAGCCCGCTGTTCACCCTGCTCCCTGAGTACTGGCACTTCACAAAGTAGCTCCAGGGGCACGCTCCTGCCCGCCCCGCTCTACGCTCCGCGGGGCGGGCAGGCCACACAGCAGCCACGAAACCGGAGGCGTGATAAGCCCTCCACACGCCAGGGATCCCATGGGCCTGATGACGGGGTGGCGGCTCAATGATCGGGTACCTGATTCAGCGGTTGCTGGACGCTGGTGGTTTTGTTCTTCGTGACGGTCATCACGCTGTTCCTGTTCATTTGTCCCCCGGCGGGCCGAACCGCGCGATGCCAGCCAGCGGGCCACTGCAGTACCTGAAGTGGATCGGCCAGCTGCTGCACGGCAACCTGGGCTTCTCGGCCAACCTGAACCAGTCGGTGGCCAGCCTGATCGCCTAGAACTCGCCAAAGACCATCGTGCTGGTTGCGCTGGGCACGATCGTCTCGCTGCTGTTCGGCATACCGCTGGGCATGCACCAACCAGGCGGTCAAGCGCTACACCATCGGCGACTACGCACCGACCAGGCTCTCGTTCCCCGGTTACGCGACGCGCAACCTCCACGGCGGCTGGATATAGGCGGCCACCCAAGAACCCCGGGGGGCTCGGATTGGCTATTCGAGCCGAGGTTCCGCGCTGAGGTTGAGGTCTGATTCGCTGAGCCAGAGGTATGCGGTCGCATGCGCGCGCCAAGGGCGCCAGGCGTCGGCGATGCGGGTCGCTGTTTGAGGGGTGACCTGTCCGGTGTGTGCTGATAGGGCGCGCAGGAGCGCAGGGCTGGCACTAGGAAATGCGTCGGGCTCCCCCAGACGCAGCTTCAGTGACTGGGCGCTCTCAGTGCTCAGGCTCTGAATGGATTCAGCGAGGGCTGCGGACCCGGCGCTCCGGGTTGGATCAGCAACGGCGGTGTCGTCGGTTGCCGCTTGCGCCATCCTGCGGATGGCGATCACGTGTGAATGATCGAGCCCCAGACCGTCGAGATCACTAGAGACGAGATCGGATGGCTGTGGAAAGGTGCGGGCCAGGCCGATTGCCCGCAGGCCTGAGATAGGTGTTCCATAACGCTCGGCGATCCGCCGCATTGTTGCGGCGGTATCGGCAAGGCTGGAGTGCTCGCCGACGATCGCCTCGATTCCGGCTTCGAACAGATCCCATGCACCGGGGGGCCGCAGTCCCGGGCGGCCGCTGGCCAGGGGCCCGATCAGCTGGTCCGGTCCCAGATGACCGTTTGCGGCTTGCACGTCGGCGTCAAGGTTGAAGATACGCCGTACGCGCTGCGCGATGTGAATCAGGCCTTTCCAGTGGGGCAGGTGCGCCCGGAGCACGAGATGGTCGGTGCCGCCGGGTGAGATCTCCAGGACGCCGGGATCACCTTCGATGATCACTGTCCGGAGGTAGCGGTCGTCTGACACCTGCTCGACCCCGTCGATGGCACGGGTGCGCATCAAGTCGAGCATTCCTTGCCAGTCAAGAGGAGGCTGGAAGGGCACCCTCAGTGCGACGCCGGCGTCGGCAATGAGGCGGTCCTTGTTGCGGCGTCGTGCGCGCAGTTCGCTGGGTGTGGCACGGAAGGTTTCCTGACAGGCCCGGTTAAACTGCCTAACGCTCCCAAACCCGGCGGCGTAGGTGATGTCCGAAATGGACAGGTCGCTATCGTCGAGGAGCCGACGTGCGAAATGCACGCGGGTGGAGCGGGCGAGCTGGTCGGGGGTCAGGCCCAGGTGGTCGATGAACAACCGGCGCAGATGCCTGGCGGAAACGCCAAGCTTCGCGCCGAGATCGTCCTCTGTCGCGTCGTCCAGGGCACCATCCACGATCAGCTGCACGGCATGGCACAGCAGTTGCGGGGCGGCTTGATCTGAGATCGACGGCTGGGTGCGGTACGGGCGGCAGCGCAAGCACGCCCGGAACCCGGCAGCTTCCGCGGCTGCCGCCAGCTCAAACGTCCGCACGTTGTTGCGGTTCGGCCTGCCCGTACAGCTCGGCAGGCAGTAAATGCCCGTCGTGACGACCGCATTGAAGCTCCCCACGGCCCGATAATGCCAGCTCACGCGATGTTCAGGCGAGACACATCCGGACGTGAGCTGCCGGGGCCAATCGCCTGTAGCAACCAAACGAATGTAAGTGCTGTATTCATCGACCGTCGGTTTGGCCCCTCCACACGCACGTTAACTAGACAAAATCATGATCAAGGGTGTCGTTAGAGCCTGTCAGGCTTAGGCTCACGATGATCAACGTTGAGCCGCAATTGTCCCGGGGGCAGCTTTCGAGCATCAGCGTCGGCTAACCAACACCCCGGGGCTTGGCTGAAGTCGAGGGCTGCCGCAAACGTTGCCCGGTCTCCTCGGGCCTGGTGAGACCGGGCGTCGCCGAGCCTGCGGATTCGGTCGATGCGATTACACCTGAAGTGGGGCGTCGCCACGGTACCGGCGCAGGGAGCGGGACACCCGGCCCGGCATAGTGAAGCCGGGCGAGGGGCGTTCAGCGCCTGTTGGTTAGCCGTGACGAGCTGGCTTCACAGGCTCCACAGAGCCTGGGTCGGGGACAGGCGGGCGGCGCGGATGGCGGGCAGCAGCCCGGCAAGGGCGCCGATGAGCAGCGCGACTGCCATGCCGCCGGCCCAGGCCTGGGCGGGGATCACCGTGGCCCAGCCCTTGCCGTGCGCGTAGACGGCCGTGGCGGCTGCGCCGACAATGACCCCGACCGCGCCGCCGAGCACCGTCAACGCGGTTGCCTCGGTCAGGAACTGGGTGCGGATATGGCCTTTGGTGGCGCCCAGGGCGCGGCGCAGCCCGATCTCCGACCGCCGCTCGAGGACGGAGATGATCATGATGTTGGCGACGCCGATGGCGCCGACCAGCAGTGCTACCGCGCCCAGGCCGAGAAACAGGGTGCTGAATGCGCTCTTGGCGTCGGCCTGGGCCACGAGCGCGTCAGAGGGCTGAGAGACGTCGACCCCGCTCGGGTCCTCCGGATTTGCCTGCGCACCCAGCAGGTTGTAGACGGCGCTCACCCGGCTGTCGGTCGCCTTGACGTAGACCGTGGACGGATGGCCGTCGAAGCCCAGGTAGCCCTGCGCGAACGGGAAGCCGACCAGCACCGTCGAGTCGATGTCGGGAGACAGGACGGCGGTGTTGAGAATGCCGGCAACGTACAGCCACATGCCGCCGCTGCCGCTGACCCCTGTGATCCAGACTCGCTCTCCGGGGAACACCCGGTCCATGCCGAGCAGCTGGGCGGCAGCCGCGCCGAGCACGCAGACCGGTTCGCGGGCGGTGGCGGCGTTGAGGAATTTGCCCTGAGCCAGGCTGGTCCCGGCGGTAGCGGGCAGGCCCAGGGTGGCGGCGTCGACGGTCAGCGCGTTGGTGTTCACCGCGGGGATCAGCGGAGACCGGTATACGTTGACATCGGTGGCGCCGGTGGATTGCACCTGGTAGACGCCGGGCAGCCGCGAGATCATCGCCGGGGCCTGGAGCGGCAGCTCGGCGGTGCCGCCGGAGAAGTTCTGGCCGGGCTGGACGGTGAGCAGGTTGGTGCCCAGCGCGGCGATCTCCGCGTTCAGCCCAGCCGCTGACGACGCGGACAGCCCGAGTACCGCCACGATCGCGGCGACCCCGATCGCGATGCCCAGCGCGGACAGGGCGGCTCGCAGCTTGCGGGTGCGGATGCCCACGCCGGCCAGCCTCGCCAGGTCGGCCAGCCGCAGCCGGGCTGATGGGCAGGCCGCGTCGGCTCGCGCGGGCCCCGCGCCGGAAATGGTCGTGTTCATCGCCGTCCTCCTTCCGGCTCGGCGGGAGGTCTGGCCGCCATCCGCTCCGCGGCTTCGTCCGTTGGCCCGGCTGCGGCGTCGCTGATGATCCGGCCGTCCAGCATTCGTACCCGGCGGCGCATCGCCGCGGCGACTTGCTGGTCGTGTGTGACGACCACGATCGTGGTGCCGGCGGCGTCGTTGAGCTGTCCGAGAAGTTCCAGGATCGCGGTGCCGGTGGCCTGGTCGAGGTTGCCGGTCGGCTCGTCGGCCAGCACGATCGCCGGCTGTCCGGCGATCGCCCGGGCGATCGCCACCCGCTGCCGCTCACCGCCGGACAGCTGGGTCGGCCGGGCGCGCAGTTTATGGCCGAGCCCGACCTGGGCCAGTGCGGCGGCGGCTAGCCGGTGGCGGCGACCCGGGGCCACCCCGGCGTACAGCAATCCGTCGGCTACGTTATCGATCACTTGCTGGTGCTCGGCCAGGAAGAACTGCTGGAACACGAACCCGATGCTCGAGGCGCGCAGGCCGGCGAGCTGCCGGTCGCCCAGCCTGCTCACCTCCAGCCCAGCCACGCGGAGCGTCCCGGTGGTGGGCAGGTCCAGGGTGCCGGCCAGGTGCAGCAGCGTGCTCTTTCCCGACCCCGAAGGCCCGAGCACGGCCACCAGCTCACCTGCGGCCACCGACAGGGTCACGGCGCGCAGCGCCGATACTGGCGGCTTGCCTGGGTAGATTTTACTGACCGCCTGCAGTTCCAGCACTGGCTTCGTTCCGGCCGCCGGTCCGGGCCGCATCCCGGCGGGGACTGTGGTCATGGCGTCGCCGCTCATATGCCCGGCACCACCACACGCTGGCCGGGGGTCAGGTTGCCGGTCACCTGGACGGTGCCGGCTGCGTCGTCGAACAGGCCCGGCGTCACGGCCACCAGGTGATGCCCTCCTGGGCCGGTCACCTCGACCGCGTAGCTGCCGCCGGGCTGGGCCAGCAGCGCGTCCACCGGGACGATCAGGGCGTTGCTCGCGCTGCCAGTGGTGATCGTCACCTCAACGGGGGCCTGGTTCAGGTGCCCGGCGGCGGCCGGGTCACGCAGCGACACCACGACGGTGATCGTCGCTGACCCCGAGTTTCCCCCGGAGTCACCGCCGTTGCCGGACGAATTAGCGTCGCCGCTGGACGGTGCGCTGGGGGCGACGTTGCTGATCTGGGAGATTACTCCGGGCGTGACCGCTCCGTCCGGCAGCGTGATCGAAACCTTGTCGCCGACGGCCACGTCGCTTTGCAGGGACGCGTCCAGGTCGATCGTGACGACGGGGGCCAGCGAGCTGCCCGTCAGCACCACCGAGCCGGCTGCCGCCGAAGCCCCCGGCGCTACCCCGGTGCCCAGGCCGGTCACCTGGATCGCACTCGGCAGGAACACCGCCTGGCCTAGCGGCAGCGACCCGGTCACTGTCAGCCCCAGGTGCGACTGCAGCAGCCCCAGCGCGTACGCCGTCTCCGAGCTGAAGTAATCCCAGCCCGAGACCGGCCCCAGCGCTGCGGCGTTCGCATAACCAAGCTTCACCAGGTCGGCGTTCAGCTCGGTCACGTCCCCGCCGGTCATGCCCTCCGAAAGATCACGGTAGGCCGGGACACCCCCGTACAGCAGCACCACCGGGGTCTCGTTGACCTCGTAGAGGACCTGGCCCTGCCGTATGGTCCGTCCCACCTGCGGCAGCGAGGTGAACGTCTCCGATCCCGAACCCGTCGACCCTGGCCCTGAGCCGCCGGACTCCGCACCCGACGACCCCGGGATCGCCACGGTGTACGACCCGGCGCTGCCGAGCGTGCCGTTTTCTTGCGCCTGCTCGGTCAGCGACCCCCGTTTCACTAGCTGGGTCCCGGTCGCGTACGCGTTGCTGCTCTCGGCCGGCCTCGCGGCGCCGAACACCCCCGCCGCGTCCGCGCCCCCTACACCAGCGGCCACGACCACGACCACCGCGGCGGCCACGATCCACCCGCGTCGCCGCCGCGGCCGCGCTGCGGCAAGCTCGCCTGCGGCGGGTATGCCGGCCGCATGCCCGCCGCCTCGAGCTGGCACCAGCGGCCCGGCCGCCTCGTTCTCGGCGCCAGGCGTCGCCGGCCCCGGCGCATTCGCGCCGCCAGCCTGCTCACGTGCCTCAGTGCTGCTCATCGCCCTGCCTCGTCGTTTAGTCCGGTCGGCCCGGAAGGTTGACTCGCTGATCTCGTGCTCGCCGCTACCGAAGACATGGCCGCTCCGAGAGCCTGGCCCGATGAGACCGCGCCGCTCATCAGGAACCGTTCCCGGATGGCATGAGCTTGTGGCAGGCTCGCTGCGCGGACTGGAACTGCTGTGAGTTGACGTCAGCGCCCTGCACCCCCAGCCCACCTGTACTGCCGTTGCGCGGCGGGGTGTACTCGAAGCCGGTGATCCCGTGTGCGCGCATGCACGCGGCGAATTTGAGTGCCTGCAGGGTCATCTGCTCTTGCTGCGCGGGGGTAATCCCGGGGCCTTCCAGGTGCGCGCAGCCCTTGTCGGCCGACTGAAATGCGGCTCCGTGGAAAGCGCCAGCGTTTGCCGTGGTCTCGTTGAAGGTCCCGTCGCTCTGCGGGTTGGGGAAGCCGGAATCACCGTGAGCGCGCATGCACTCGGCATAGGCGAACTCCCGCTGGTATGCCGTCAGATGCGCCGACGGCGCCGGCGCCGGGGAGCTGCATGCCGCCAGCACGGCGGTGGCGGCGGCGACCGCCGGCATGATGATCGCCCGCCGCCGGGTGGCATGTCGGCCGGTCGGATGCCAGGTGTGGCTTGAGTTGTGTCGCATGGCGTTGCCCCTTCGCTTGTCTGGGCTTTCTTGTGAGCTAGTCCTACGGCAGCGGCCATAACACGGCGGTCACGCTGTTACGCCGCTGTTACCCCTGGCCCGGCATGCTGGGCAGACCGGCACGATCCCAGGTAGGGGTGGCTACGCCGGCTGACGGGAGACCAACGATGAGGGTTCTGGTGGTCGAGGACCACGCCAAGCTGGCGCTGGCGATCGCAGCGGTGCTGCGCCGCGAGGGCATGGCCGCCGACGTCGCGTTCGACGGTGAGGATGCGCTGGCCAAGGCCGCCGTCAGCCGTTACGACGTCATCGTTCTCGACCGTGACCTGCCCAGGCGGCATGGGGACGACGTCTGCCGAACCCTGGTGGCCGAGGGAGCGGAGGTGAGGTTGCTGATGCTGACGGCGTCGGCCACGATCGAGGACCGGGTCGAAGGGCTGGGCCTGGGTGCGGATGACTACCTGCCCAAGCCATTCAACATCGCCGAACTCGTGGCCCGGATCCGGGCGCTGGCCCGCCGGTCGCGGTCGGCGCTGCCCCCGGTTCTGTCCCGCGGCGGCCTCACTGTGGACTCGTCCCGCCGGGTCGCCACACGCGACGGCCGGCGGCTAGACCTCAGCCCGAAAGAGTTCGCGGTGCTGGAAGTGCTGCTGGCCGCCCAAGGCAGCGCGGTTTCAGCAGAGCAGTTGCTGGAACGGGTCTGGGACGAGGCGGCCAACCCGTTCACGAACACGGTCAAGATGACGGTCAGCAGGCTGCGGGCCAAGCTGGGTGACCCGCCGGTGATCACTACCGTGGCCCAGGCCGGCTACCGGATCTGAAGGCCGCCATGCGCATGAACTTCCGCCTATCCGCCCTGGCCGGCCGCCTGCCACGGCGCACGGTGCGGCTGCGGCTGACCGCTCTGTACGGCGGCCTGTTCTTGCTATCCGGCGCCGGGCTGCTGGCCGTCACGGTCACCATTGTCCTGGCCAGCGGCTGGCCGCCGCCCGATGAGTCGGTCGCCATCGCCCGCGGCACGAGCCCGGCCCGCGTTCACCAGATCGTGGCCCAGGCGGCTGCCCTGGCAGCCCACCAGCGCACCGCCGCTGTGAACCATCTGCTGGTCTCCTCAGCGATCGCGCTGGCCGCCATGACCGTGGCCTCGGTCGCGCTGGGCTGGGTCGTCGCGGGATGGGTGCTGCGCCCTTTGCGGGAGATGACCGCCGCCACCCAGCAGATCTCCGAGGACAATCTGGGCGAGCGGCTGGCTGTGACCGGCCCCGCGGATGAGCTGAAAGACCTGGCCGACACCATCGACGGCCTGCTTGCCCGGCTGCAGGCCGCCTTCGACGCCCAGCGCCAGTTCGTCGCCAACGCCTCGCACGAGCTGCGCACCCCGCTCACCCTGTCCCGCACGCTCCTGCAGATGACGCTGACCGATCCCCGCCCGACGCTAGCCTCCTACCGGGCCGCCTGCCTGGACATGCTGGCCGCCGGCGACCAGCAGGAACAGCTGATCGAGGCGCTGCTCACCCTGGCCCGCAGCGAGCGGGGCCTCGACCACCGCGAGCATGTCGACCTCGCGGCCATAACCCGCAACATCCTGCACGCCTGCGAACCGGACGCCGCGCAACGCGGAGTGGCTGTCAGCGCCTCGATCGGCCAGGCGCCTGTCCTGGGCGACCCGCGCCTGCTCCAGCGGATGACCGCTAACCTGATCGACAACGCGATACGGCACAACATTCCCGGCGGCATGCTCTACATCCAGGTCACCGCCACCGGCGGCCAGGCCACTTTCGCGATCACCAGCACCGGGCCCGTCATCCCCGCCGACCAGGCCAGCCGATTGCTCCAGCCCTTCCAGCGGCTTGCTCCCGAGCGGCCCGCCGACGGCGAAAATCTTGGCCTCGGCCTGTCCATCGTCGCGGCCATAGCCAAGGCCCACCAGGCCGCCCTCACCATCCGCCCACGCACCGGCGGAGGACTCGCCGTCGAAGTCTGCATGCCCGCGGCGGCCGTCATGGCCCGGCCCGGCGCGCTTGCCCCGACATGACCTAGCGCTCATCCCGCCCGCCGACCCGCGCCACGCCGCGAACAGCGCCTTGCCAGTCACAGCGCCGGCTTCGCATTAGCGGCCTGCGAGCGGCAGCCGTGTTCCGGCGGCCGGTTAAATGCGAGACCAGGATCGCAATCTTAAACTCGTACGGCTGTGACCGCCTGGCTGGATGGCACGAGCCCGTAGCTGGTCGGCTACGAGCCTGTCCGGATCTGGCTGGCCTCTTGTGGACTGCAGGGATCAGCCTGTGCTTATGCGTAATCCAGCTGTCAGAGATAGACGCAGGGATTCACATAGGATGGAGCCCGTAGATGAGTGCGGTATGTCCGGATTTGGCTAGCCTTATGCGCAGGTTTTCACCACGATAGACCTCGTGGGGCATCACTCGGCCAGTTGCACTGCCACACGATACGGGCACCGAATTGCGCTCCCGCAGCCCGCATTCCTGGCATCTGACCGTTGGAATGACGAGCGCCCTGCACAAGGCGTTGCCCGGTCTCGCCTGTCCCCCGAAGAGACCGGGCAACGCTTTCATAGTTGCTTGCCACAAATTTCGACACCCGTTAGCCGCCTTGTTATTTATGACCATGACCACACTGTTCCTGGTTCACCTGTTCCCGGGCGGACCGGCCTGGACGATGCTGGGCCGGCGGCCCACACCGCGCAGGTTGCTTACTACAACCGGGCGCACGGCCCCGACCAGCCGTTCTACGTGCAGTACGTGAAGTGGATTGGCCAGCTGCTGAACGGCAACCTAGGCTTTTCCACGAAGCTGAACCAGCCGTTGGCCAGTCTGATGGCCCAAGATCTGCTCAAGGTCATCCCACGGAGAGCCCGTTGCCTCGGCGGGCCAGGCCGTCCAAGCGCCTTGGGCAGCCTCCTCAGCGAACACGGCGGTCACGACCTCGTCGACGGTTGCTCGCAGAACGGACCGGCTCATGACCCGCAGTCTCCGCGAGCGACGGGTTGATGTGCGAGCGGCTACCCCACGGATAACGTCATCCAGTCGTATGCAGCCTGCCCGAGGATATCTGCCGGCCTGCCCTTCCGGCTACCAGCCGACCGTGCCGTCGGTGAGCTCGCGGATCAGGTCGGCGTGCCCGTTGTGGCGGGCGTACTCCTCGATCATGTGGGCGTAGATCCACCGCAGGGAGCAGGCTTCACCGCGTCGGGTAAGGCCGGCGTCATCCAGACCGTGAGCAGCGGCCGCTTTCCGGCTCGCCTCACATTCGGCCTGCCATGCCGCCAGGTCGGCTTCCCAGTCGGCGCAGTCGAGAGGCGCCATCTCGCTGTCTTCGATGGCGGGGTCATACCATAGGTAGGGCGTGCCGGGGTCGCACTGGAGGACCCGCTGGAACCAGGAACGCTCCACCTCAGCCATGTGGCGGACCAGGCCGTGCAGGGAAAGCTTGGAGGTTATCACCGGGCGCGCCCTGCGCGCCTGATCGTCAAGGCCCTCGCATTTGAGCAGCAGCGTCGTCCGGTGAAACTCAAGCCACGCCTCCAGCATCTCTCGCTCGCCGAGGTCATCCTTGAGCGGCTCGGCCCGCCTGGGATCCACAAGGTCTTGAACCATTTCCTCTTCCCAGAATTCTGCTGAAAACTTCCGGTATTTCTTCACCGCGCGATCCCTATTTTTTCCGGTAAAAACCCAAAGGATCCGCCGCCAGAAAGTCTGACCACTTTATCGATTTATGCCGAGTGCTTCATCACCTCCATCATGCCGACAGCGGAAGATCACCGCTGTGTCTGATATGACGTGCCCTTCTGCGTGGGCGGTTTCGCGTTGGGGGTGGGATCTGGATTGCTGAGGCAGAGATATATGGTTGCCCGCCCGCGACAAGGCTGCCAGGATTCGGCAAGGCAAGTAGCCGTTTTGAGGGGCGACCTCGCCGGTGGGCGCTCGTCCTCAGTCCCTCGCCCAGGCCACCAACCACAATCAGCTGCACAGCTTCGCACAACAACGGCGATGCGTCCTGTGGCGAGACCGACAGCTGGGTGCGGTAGCAGCGCGAGCACGCCCAGAACCCAGCGGCTTGCGTCCGCTGCCGCCAACTCAAACGCCCGCACGTTGTTCCGATTAGGCCGACCCGAGCAGCTCGGCAGGCAGTAAATGCCCGCCGTGACGACCGCATTGAAGCTCCCCACGACCCCGATAATGCCAGCCCGCGCGATGGTCAATCGAGACACATCCGGACGCGAGCTCTTTGCAAGCCTCGATGATCAGACGATGACCGGTCCTCCCTGCGCCGACATTGACCAAGATCTCGATCGTCAGGTGACGCTACTGCGCCATCTTGATGGCCGCCATCTGCGACCGCACGGCCGCGGCCGCCTCATCCAGGCACCATCACTTCGATTTTGCCGCCGACGGCCGTGAACAGAGTCCTGGGCAGATGGGATCTTATCCAAGTATGACATGATGATCCGCCGGATATCGCATGGTAATCGAACCGCAGAAGCGGACGCTCGTTTCGCGGACACCGGCGGCGAGGCGGAAGGCTCTAACCGGCAGGGATTCCCGGCGGGCACCTCAGGTTACGGTGGATATCTCCCGTAGCTCAGGTAGCTGGGTACCCGCGGGGAGCGAATCTTGGCTGCGTTGTGCTGGGCCTGTTCGGCGTGCCACAGTCGATGGGGGTGACCTGGCGAGGTCGGCTGCGGGAGGTGGACCGGGTGGTGATGACCATAGGAGGGCTTTCACGCCAGACCGGGGTGCCCGTCAAGACGCTGCGCGAGTACGAGGACCTGGGGCTCATTTACACGGTGGGGCGCAGTGCGGGGAATTACCGCCTGTTCGACGCGGAGGCGTTGTGGTGCGTCGGCGTGGTCGGCGCCCTCCGGGCACTCGGGCTGACGCTGGCGGAGATCCGGGAGCTGGCGGGCGGCTACCTTTGCCAGACAGGTGACAACATTGGCCCGAGGCTGGCCGGGATGCTTGAGGTGGTTCGCGCACGCACCCAGGACCGCATCACCGAGCTGTATCAGCTTTTGCAGCGAATCGACGACTTCGAGGCTAGAGCCGGCGCTGAGCTGGCTGGCCGCGCCGACTTCCGCGCCGGGGATCCTCACTTCGCGCATTCCCGGCTTGACTCTCCTGCCGGGGGGAGACCGTAACCTCCTGCCGAGGTGATGACCATGGCCGAGGAGGAAACCGGGAGAGCGCTGTGGGGGTGGTCACCGGCTGCGCGGCCAGCTGCCACTGCGCTGCAACGCCGGGCCGACCGCATCCTGCCGCGCACGGGGGTATCTTGCGTGCTCTACTTCCTGGCGGTCATCGCGCTGTTGAGTATCGCCCCGCACTTGCCCGGCCGGGCGGACCTGGCGGTCTATGGGCTGGCTGCGCTGGCCGCGGGGACCTGGTGCGGGCTCAACTTCTGGCGGTGCCGGCAGGCTCACTGCGTGGTTAATGGGGCCGGCTGGCTCGGGCTCGCGCTGCTGGCGTTCGTGGGGGCCGGGCTCGGGCACAGCGTGATCGGTGGTTACGAGCAGCCAGTGTTTCTTGGGGTGCTGGTGGCCGCTTTGGCCTTCGAGTGCGTGTGGCGGGTGGCGCACGGCACGAACGCTGTCACGGCCCGTTCTCAGCGGGTCAGCCGACCGCGGGTAAGCGGCGAGCCTCCTGCACGTCCTGTTGATGGTCGTCGCTTTCCTCGTGACTGACCGTACGTGAACGGCAGTGGTCGTGGCGGATGGCACGCCCGGAAGCTGCTTTGCGGCGAGTCTCAGCTGAGGAGCTGGCCGAAGATTTGCTCGCCGACGTCCAGGGCGCGGTTCTGGCTCAGGATTCCGCCGGTGATCTCGGGGTGGGCGGTGGCCCAGGCTTCGGCGGCTGCCTGGCTGGTGAAGAAGTTCATGTGATCGCAGCAGATGACTGCGGAGGGTCCCGCGCATCCGCTGGCGGTGCGGCCGACGAACACGACGGTCGTAGCGGGATGCCACACGGCTTTGCTCCCGCCGACGGTCACGGTGATTGGCTCGCCGGTTGAGGGGTCCGTGGACTGGATCAGCATGCTGGTGCGCAGCATCCTCGCCACGCCCAGGGCATCGATGGCGCACATGGCATATGCGCTGGCGCCCCCGGTGATCTGGACTTTGTGCCGTGTGGCGGTGGCGGAGAACGGGTAGGCGGCGCTGATCCGGCCGCCTTGATCGAGGCAGAGAAAGTCACCGTCGGCTAGCTCTGCCAGCACCTGAGCGGTATCGAAAGGCCGGGCAGCGTCGTCAAGCACGTTCGGCCCGGGTCGCGGCCGGTCGCCGCGAATGAGCGCAGCACCGCCTGGTGAACTGCCCGCAGGCCGCGCTCGTCCGGCACTACCCGGCCTCTGCCGCCACGCCCGAGCGCATCCAGCCAGCCTGGGCTGCCTGCGCCGGCCGTAGTGGCGGCTGCTGCTGCGATGGCCTGACGGAGCTGGCTTACCGAAGGGGCGCCGCCGGCCTGGCCGTCACCGTCGCGGTACAGGCGGCAGGACACGCTGGCTGAGTGCCCCGGCCGGGCGAATGGGTCGGCCCCGTCAACCAGGATCGTCGGCGAGCCGTGCATTCCCCACCGGGCCGCCTCGTCCTGGTCAGCGATTACCTGACGGCTGACCGTCACGTCGCGGCGGCCTTGAAGCACCTGCGCCAGGCGCTCCTCGAGCAGCCTCACGTTCGGGCAGTCTGGCACTGCCAGCACCGTCACATGCATGGCGGGCTCCTCATCGCCTGGTGAACCAGGCAGACCGGGTCAGCCTGCCAGGTCTTTGCGCCGCGTCCGGTCCCATCCTCACTTGGTGCGGGTGAGTTCCTCAAATCCGGCCGCCGGAAGGAACGCCCGGTAGCCGGCGTAGTCCACTCCTGCAGGGTCGGTGCCGTCGAGCCAGGCGTAGTCCAGGAGCCGGCCGACGTCTGCCATCCGCAGCCAGGCAGCTGCCTGCCCGAGCAGCCAGGACCCGGCGCCTCGCCGCCGGTACCGCCCGCTGACATGCCGGCTGCCGATGTCAGCCCACCCGCCGTGCCGCGGCACCCGTTCTCCCTCGTCGATGTCCCGACTTCGATGCAGCCGATCACGTCCTGGCCGAGCGCGGCGGACAGCCGGGTTCCGTTGACCCCGGCCGACCGGCTCACCGACAGCCCCGTGACGGGAATCTCGGCCGGGCGGCGCAGGTCATCGACCCTGGCCAGGTAGACGACCTCGGTGTGCCCGGTATGAGCGAACCCGGCCCGCTGGTAAATCGCGCGGATGTGCGGCCACAGCTCAGGCACCCCGTAAACGCCGGGCACAGGCAGTTCTCCGCCCGCATGCTGGCGGGTCACGCTCCACTCCTCCAGCTGCCCGATACACGCGGCCATCAGCGCCTCGCCAGCTTCCGCCGCGTCCGGCCAGCACGGATTCCCGGCGGGAGCCTCGGGCCAGAACAACAGCCGCCAGTGGATCTCGCCGACCCCCTGCGCCGCCTCCCGGCCCGCTCATCGCAGAAACAGCGCAGCAGGTGCGCGGCGGCAGCGACCCGGTCCTGCTGTTCGGCGACCAGGGTAACCCGCTCGCTCACCCAGGGATCTTCGATGAACCCGCCAGGCTGCCGTTCCAGTGAGGACAAGACGGTGCTGACCGACACGCTCATGCCAGGCACAACCGCGGCAGCCTGGGCATTCACTAGCCGGGTGGGCTGGTCCCGGTCACTGCGGCGAAACGGGCGCACCTCGACAGATGACATCAGCGGGCCTCCATCCCACGACGAACAACGCGAAATGACGGAGGCCGCTACCGGTGCGGTACAGCCGGAATGCTATCGACCCTGCGAACGCCCACGGGGATCATGCGCACGCTAGCCAGAACAAATGGCCGCAGCTACCAAGGCACGTGCCGGTTGATCCACAGCAACGCCGGCCCGATGACAGGGCGCTCATGCCATCCGCGCGACATGACCTGGCCGCGGACCGACTCAGCCCGCTCCTGAGCCGGTTACGGATCACCGACGCCTGGTAGTCCCTCGCCCGGCGGCCGAGGAACCGGACGCAGTTCATGCACACGCCCACCTCCGGGTGATTCCCCAGCCGGACCAGGGCCTCCTCGGCGGTAACCCGGCCGCAGCACCAGCACCTGCTCCCGCCGGTCTCGCCGACCGCTGTCTCAGTCTCCGCACTCATCGCGACTCCCATCTGATAGGGAGAATCCTAAATAGAGCGAACAACCAGCCCACAAGGCCGATGGCAACGGGGATGAGTTGATCAGCCACCCTGACCCTCGCCAGCAACTTCACCGCCGACCTGCGCGCACTGGAAGACGGCATCGAGTCTCGTCCGCAGTCGTGTTACTGCCCGGGGCGCCGCTCCTGGTCCCCTTCACGGACACCTGGTAGCCCCGACAGAACCTGTCGGTGCCGAGAATCTCGTCCACGGTTCTGACCAGCAGAGGTCTGCGACCTGACTGAGCCCCTCGGCCTGACCCAGCCGACCATGTCCCATCACCTGAAGATCCTCGTGAAGGCCGGGATCTTCACCCGCGACAAGCGCGGCGCCTGGGCCTGCTGCGCCCTCGTGCCCTCAGCCCTGGACGCGCTCTCCGCCATCTTGAGCACCAGCCGCCAGCACCCAAGATCCCGTGCCACTACGCCGCGACATCGAGACCGACCGGGCGGCGGTCCAGCTGTCTGACCAGCGAAGTTGCGGTCCGGCACCCATAGCACTCAACCGCTCACGTGTTCTAATCAGCCGATGGACGTGTGGCGGCCAGACTGGTGGACCTACCCGGACGAATGCCAGCAGGGGCACCCGTGGGGACCTGGCCGCGTCATCGTCTCTTGTGTATAACCGGTCACTGACCGCCGGGGCGCCTTGGACTTGGGAGTCCTACGTCTGCCACTCTGCGCTCAGTACGTGGCGGGCGGGAGGGTAACCGTGACTGAAGAGCCGAGGCTGTCTTTCAGGGTGATGTTGCACGAGTTGAGGGTGCCGCACGGGTCTGGGACGGCGCCGGTCAGCGCCAGGTAGCCGTCATCCCAGGCGCTGCCGTTCGCCTGTGCCGGGATGATCAGCTTGCCGGTCGAGGTCACGGACACCGAGTAGAGCGCGCTGACGTTGACGTCGAATCCATCGACATACAGCCTGCTCTGGTGCCCGTTGTAAGCGGCCGACGTTACCACTAGCCGGTCGGAGCCGCCGGTGCCGATGGTGATGGTGAGCTGCTGGGTCCCGGACGGCCCCCCGTTCGGAGCGATATCTTGGGTTGGGGTGAACTGGACGGTGAACGGGTAGGTCCCGGGCTTGGCCGGCGTGCCGGTGACCGTCCATTCGGTAGACGGCAGGCTGAGCTGCAGGCCCGGGGGCAGGCTTCCGCTGATGATCTTCATGGAGAAGTCATCCCCGTAGAATTTCTCCACCGACTTCGCGACCCCGTCGCCGGTCACGTTCAGCCCGGCCGCGAAAGGCATGCCCACGTTGCCGGGGCCCACCTCGCAGACGCCGTTGCTGCAGGCGAAGGTCGATGTGTCCATGGCGGGCGGTGCCGTCGCGGCGGCGGCGGGCGCAGCCGCGCTCAGCCCGGCCGTCATCAGCGCTCCGGTGATCAGTAAAGCCTTGAACTGTAGCCGCATGCCAATCTCCTCTGGCCGCGCGAACGGCCGTCGTGCTGGTCGGATGCGGTGCGAGCGCCCGGCAGCGGCCAGCGGAGATACTCACTCATCACCTACACGGACCGGTCGGCCAGCCGGTTCAGTCCCTCCCACGCGCAACATTCCGCTGCTTGCCATCTGCGATGAGGGGCGGTGTTTCGGTCACCATGGCGGCGAGCCATACCGGGTGCTGCGCGGGGCCTGGCCCATTGCTGCCTGTGAGGGCGGTGCCGATGATTGGCGGCTCCTGGTTGAAGACCGCCTGGCGTGATACCGGGCGGGCGACAACGTACAGGCCTGCTATACCCGTTGCAACGGCTGACCCGAGCCCGGCGGTTCACCTGCTGCTTTCCCGCAGCTCGCCTGCCGGATGGCAGGCAGTAGCGTCCGCTCGGCTCGCGCGCTACAGGGGATCACGATCGGGAGCAGGCGGTAGCCGAACAAGCGCCCGGCGGCTGCTGCATCCCGCAGGTCACCGGTGCGGCCACCAGGCGCCCGGACGGGGGAGATGCGCCCGGCCGCAACGTCGCACCGACACGCCATGGCTCGGTGATACGGACTTCCGGACCCGGCTGGGCGCGCAAACCGCACGGCAGCCCGCGAGGGTTCAGGCGCCGCGGCCGCCGATCAGGCTGCCCACGGCGAAGGTCACCGCGATGACCAGGGCGCCGAGGGCTAGCTGGCGCAGGCCTGAGCGCAGCAGCGGCCGGCCGGTCAGCCGGCCGACGATGATCCCGCCCGCGGTGAGGGTTACCGCCGTGATCGCAGGGTTGCGGCGAGGACCTGCAGTCCGGCCAGGTAGGGCAGCAGCGGCACCAGCGCGCCGAGGGAGAAGGCCAGCAGCGACGCCGACCCGGCCAGGACCGGCGACGGCAGCTCAGTGTGGTCGACGCCGAGTTCCTCGCGGGTGTGCACCCGCAGCGCGGTGTCGGGGTCGCTGGAGACCGCGGCGGCCATCCGGGCGGCGGTGTCTGGGTCGGCGCCGTACTGGCGGAAGTACCCGGCCAGCTCCTCTCGCTCGGCTTCGGGGAACCGGGCCAGCATCTGGCGCTCGAGGGCGACTTCCGCGTGCACCAGCTCGTTCTGGTTGGTCACCGAGATGTACTCCCCGGTGCCCATCGAGAACGCGCCGGCCACGAGCGCGGCCGCGCCGGTCAGCACGATCGTGTGCGCCGCCGCGCCGCCGCCGCCCAGCCCGGCGATCAGCGACGCGTTCGTGGCCAGGCCGTCGACCGCACCGAACACGGTCGGCCGCAGCCAGCCTCCCGACACGTCACGGTGGCCGTGCGACCAGCCAGCCACCAGCGCCGCTCTCCCGGTCACCTCGGACGGCTCGCGTCTGTCCTCATCAGCCACCTGGCAGATCATCCCACGACCGTCCAGTAAGACCGTCTCGCTTGCCCGGTCCTCGAGGCCACGAGCACGGGTAGCCCACGCACAGGCTGAAGGCAGGCGGCAGATAGCCCGGCAGGTGAACCGGATGCCGGGGCCTGCCCGTTGTCAGGGATGGACAGCGAGCAGGCCACGGCCCGCCCTGGGGTCCAGTCAGCCGGGCGTGCGGGCCGCCCTGGTCTTGCCAAAGGGACTGGCCACACCCGAGCCCGCAGCCGAGGAGGGGGAACTATGAGGGCTGCCCAGGTCACCTGGTTCATCACCGCCGGCGGGCTCTTCCGGTGCGCTGCCGCCCGCCTGCCCGTGCCAGCGATCTCGGCCCGGGCCGGTACCGCCAAACGCCAGGCCCGCGACAGCCCGGTCTGCGGTGGTGCGCTGACATGAGTACACCCGGCGCCACGGGCCGCAGGCCGGTCGCGGTGCGCCTGGCCGGCATCGGCCTGCTCGCCGCCGGGGTGACCGCAGCGCTGTATGTGGCCGGCCGACTGCACACCCCGAACTACACGGCCACCCTGTTCGGGCAGTCCGGGCTGGACGCGATCGCGCTCAAGTCCCTGCTGGCGACCGTCGCGCTCGGCCTGGCCGTGCTGCAGGTCCTGCTGGCCCTGTGGATCTACCGGAAGCTGCCGCTGGCGGGCAGAGCGCCGCGCCCGGCGCGGCTGGCGCACCGGGTCACCGGCTTCGCGCTGTTCGCGCTCACCGTGCCGATCGCCGTGCACTGCCTGCTCGCCTACGGCGTGCAACTCACCAGCCCCCGGGTGGCAGTGCACTCGATCGCGGGCTGTTTCTTCTACGGCGCCTTCGCCGCCAAGGTGCTGCTGGTACAGAGCAGGCGGCTGCCGGGCTGGGTGCTGCCGGCTGCCGGGGGCACACTCGCCGTCGTCATCGGCGTGCTCTGGTACACCTCGTCGCTGTGGTACTACAACGGCTTCCGCCTACCCGCGCTCTAGGCATACAGTCATCGCAGGTCAGGCCTGCACGCGAGCCACCGGCCCGGCCGGTCCGCACGCGCGGCGGCGCCGGTTCCCCGGCTGGCCAGGGTGGGCCGCGCCCGCGGGCCAGCCAGCACCGCGCTTTCCCGGCGCCCTCCCATGCCGACATCCCGGCACCAGCCACCGATCATCATGACCCGAGGATCCGGCCTGGCCCGGCCCTTTTCGCGAGGCCCGGGACATCGTCAGCCCGGCGGGGGGTCCTGCAGGCCGAAGAGGCGGAGGAAGCTGTGGTGCACGGCGCTGGTGGCGTCCTCGACGGTCATCCGCCCGGCTTTGACTTCGTCTTCGGCGGCTCGGCCCAGGGCCAGGCCGGCGGCGAGGAGCCAGCCGGGCGGAAGACGGCGGTCAAAATTGCCGCTTTCCTGCCCGCGCCGGATGACCTCATGCAGCCGCTTAATAACCGGGCCGTGGCGGTCAAGGTCGTTGCCCGGGCTCACCGGGGGCAGGTGCCAGAGGAAAGGGTAGCGGGCGCTCACGGCCCATCCGGCGTCAAGCAGCCGGATCAGCGCCTCGGCCGGCGGTGCGTCCTCAAGCCCCGCCGCCTCGAACGCGGCCGACACCTCGGCAGTCGCCCGCTCGACGACAGCGTCAAGCAGCGCCTCGCGTGAAGGGAAGTGGGCGTAGACCGTCTGCCGGCTGAGCCCGGCAGAGCGGGCGATGTCCTCGACGCTCGCCTCTGGCTGCGCGCTCAGGGCCGTGGTTGCCGCGTCCAGGATCGCGGTGACGTTCTGCTCGGCGTCGGCCCGGCGTCGCCGTTGCCTGGCCCGCGGCTGTGCTGACATGCCCGCTCGACCCCTTTAATCTTGACAGCTATGTAAAGGATAACTACTCTTGACACCACTGTATGAGATAACGCGGATGAAGGGAAGATCATGAGCACTGCGGAAGCAGCCACGGCACCGGGCGGCAGGCCCCGGGTGCCGCCGGGAGGCGTCTCCCTCGCCATCGAGGCCACCGGGCTGGTGAAGCGCTTCGGGGCCACCCGGGCGGTGGCCGGAGTGGACCTGGCAGTTGCCGCCGGCACCGTGTACGGGCTGCTCGGGCCGAACGGCGCGGGCAAGACCACCACGGTCCGGATTCTGGCCACCCTGCTCGCTCCCGATGCCGGCCGGGCCACCGTGCTGGGTCACGACGTGGTCAGGCAGGCCGGCGCCGTGCGCCGTCGGGTCGCGCTGACCGGCCAGTTCGCCACGGTGGACGATGACCTGACCGGCTGGGAGAACCTGGTGCTGATTGGCCGACTGGCCGGCCTGGCCCGCCGGGCTGCCGGGGCCCGCGCGGCGGAACTACTCCCGGCTTTCGGGCTCGGGAAGTCCGCCACCCGGCAGGTCAAGACCTTCTCCGGGGGAATGCGCCGCCGCCTCGACCTGGCCGCCAGCATCATCGTGCGCGCCGACCTGTACTTCCTGGACGAGCCGACCACCGGCCTGGACCCCGCCAGCCGCGCCCAGGTCTGGGAGATCATCCGCGCAATCGTCGCCGGCGGCGCCGCCGTCCTGCTCACCACCCAGTACCTCGACGAGGCCGACGAGCTCGCCGACCGGATCGCCGTGATCGACCAGGGCACCGTCATCGCCGAGGGGACAACCGGCGAGCTCAAGGCGTCAGCAGGCTCCGGAACCCTCCGCATCAGGCTGGCCGACCCCGCGCACAGGCCCGGCGCCGAGCGGATGCTGACCCGGCTCCTCGGCGTAACCGTCCAGGCCGGGGCCGACCCGGTGGCACTGACGGCCAGGATCCCGGCAGGCCCGTCCGCACCATCCGCGAGCGAGCAGGTGGCCGCCGCCATTACCGAACTGGCCCGCGCGGGCATCACCGTCAGTGAGTTCGCCCTCGGCCAGCCGAGCCTCGACGAGGTGTTCCTCGCCCTCACCGGCCACAGCAGCGCCGCGAGCCACGGCACCCAGGAGACAGCATCATGACCGAAGTCACCACCGACCCTGCCGCCTCCAGCAAGACGCTCCGCCTCAGCCTTCCCGCGGGGCCGCGCCCGGCGCCCCCCAGCGCGCTGTCAGCCTCGGCTGTGTTCGGGTGGCGGGCCCTGCTGAAGATCAAGCACGTCCCCGAGCAGCTCTTCGACGTCATCGCCATCCCGGTCGTGTTCACGCTCATGTTCACCTACCTGTTCGGCGGCGCCCTGGCCGGATCGGCTAGCCGCTACCTGCAGTTCATCCTGCCCGGCACGCTCGTCATGGCTGTCCTGCTGGTCACCATGTACGCCGGGGTCGGGCTCAACGCCGACGCGTCCAAAGGGGTCTCCGACCGCTTCCGGTCACTTCCAATCTGGCGCCCGGCTCCCATCGCCGGCGCCCTCCTCGGCGACGTCGCCCGCTACCTGCTCGCCGCCAGCCTGGTGATCGTGCTCGGGGTAGCGATGGGCTTCCGCCCCGCCGGCGGCGCACCCGGCGTGCTCGCCGGCATCGGCCTCCTCGTGCTGTTCGCGCTCGCTCTGTCGTGGGCGTGGACCACCCTCGGCCTGCTCCTGCGCACCCCGCAGGCGGTCATGAGCGTCGGCACCGTCGTGCTCTTCCCGCTGACCCTGGCGAGCAACGTCTTCGTGCGGCCCCAGACCATGCCAGGCTGGCTGCAGGCCTTCGTCAAGATCAACCCGGTCAGCGACCTCGTGACCGCTGAGCGGGCACTGATGGGAGGGCAGGCCGCGGCCGGGCAGGTGGCCTGGGTGCTTTTCGCCACGGCCGCGCTGGTAGCGGTGTTCGCGCCGGTCACGGTGCATCTCTACGGCAGGCAACGTTGACCGCCGACCTGCGGCACCTCGCCCGGCACCAGATCATGGGCCTGGCTGCCCAGTTCCTGCTGGGGATGGCAGTCAATTTCCTCGGCCTGCCCTCCCAGGCCATGGGAGCCGCCCACACAGCCACCACAGTGTTCCTGGCCGGGCATGTGCTCATCACCCTCGGCCTCCTCGCCGGCGCGGTCATGATCATCCGCGCCTCGGCACGCCCCCAGGCCCAGTCCCGCCAGCTAGCGATCGGGGGCGCCATCGCCATCGCCGCCACCACCGCGGCAGGCATCTTCACCATGATCACCAAGAGCAACTGGTGGTCATACACCATGGCGCTCGGCTTCATCGCGTCGCTGTTCGTCTACGGCGGCCTCCTCATGCAGGCCAGAACTTCATCGCGGCAATCCGAGTGACGGCCCCAGGACTGACTCTCTGAACTCTCAAGGCGGGCGTACCGGGAAAGACCCTGTACGCCCGTCTTTGGCGCGTAACCAAGACCTGCGGCCCCCCAGACCGCGACCGCACCTGGCCTGAGGTCCGAGCAAGCGACCTCGCGATGCCTGGCACCTGGTCATCCCATGCCGGGAGCCATACCACACGGTTCGGATACCGGCCGGTTCCCAGTGGCACCGGCGAGGCCAGATTCCACGCCGCCCGTTACTGCTCCCTTCGGCGGTTCCTGGCCGCGCATCCCGGCGCGCTGTCGTCGGGGGCGGTGATCACGGCCGGTGACCGGCCGCGGCTGGTTGCCCCGCAGGACGTGAAACGGCTGGCCGCCGCGATGCTGGCGGCCGGCCGGAGCGACGTGGCAGTCCCGGTCAGGCGCTGCGCCGCCGGGCGCCATGACGTCCGCGACAACTGGTCGGCCAGGCAGGGCTGCATCCGCTGCGACACCGGGGACGCGCTGGCCGACTGCGTGCAGCTGGTCACCGGCCTGCTGGACGGCATGCCTGGCAATCAGGCCCGCAGCTGCCTGCTGGCCGCCGCCGGCGGCGGGGCCAGCCGAAACACCGCCGCGCGGCTGCGTGTCATCGCCGGGCACCTGCGGGGCCGGACGGACGCCCTGGCCAGCGGCGAGACCACCGTGCCGATCGACGTGCTGCGCCTGATCAGCGAACTGCGCCGCGCGGGCCGCAGCGACGTGGCCCAGCCGCGGTGCGCCGACTGCGGGCGCGACCGGTTCCTGCGCGCCCACCGGCCAGACGGGCAGCGCGTCTGCGCCTCCTGCTCCCAGGCGTACCACCTGCCTGAGCGGTGCGGCCGGTGCGGGCAGCAAGCCCGGGTCTGTGCCCGCGACCCCGGCGGCGGGGCGGTCTGCGAACAGTGCCGGCGCGCCGATCCCGCGGCGTTGAAGCCCTGCGGGATCTGCGGCGGTAACGCCTGGACCCGGATCACGATCAACGGCACCCGGATCGGCGATTGCTGCTACCTGCACCCGCACGAACGCTGCTCGGCCTGCGGGCTCGGCCGCGCGGTCAGCCCCTACAAAACCAGGAAGGCCACCTGCGCCGCTTGTGCCACCGCCCGCTCGCGGCGTGCAGTTCCTGCGGCCTGGACGCCCCGGTGCCCCAAGCGGGCGACGCGCCGTTGCGCCTGCGCTGCGCCTCGGGTGCCACCCGCCTGTGCGCTGGCTGCCGGGCACCCACCGTCAACCGCGCCTCTGGCGGACAGCCCCGCTGCCCCTGCTGCTACTCCCGGCCCGAGCGGGCCTGCGGGCGGTGCGGGCGGGTGCGCGTCATCGTCTGGCTGGCGGCCGGATGGGACCCGGAACTGTGCGGGAGCTGCTGGACCGGTCCCGTGACCCAGTGCGGGAAATGCGGCAAGCAGCGGCCGTGCCGCGGTGAGCGCTCCGGGCAGATGCTGTGCGGAAGCTGCCAGCCGCGGCCGAAACGGGAATGCGCCTACTGCGGCCACCGTCGCAAGGTCACGGTGGTCTGGCGGGACGGCCCGGCGTGCGCGTCCTGCTACCGGGCGGCGATGCGCGTGAAAGGCGACTGCCCCGGCTGCGGACAGCACCGTCGCCTGCTGCCCCGCCGCGGCACCAAGGCAGGACCTGTGCGCCGGGTGCGCGGGCGGCCCGCCCGGGCCGGTCTGCGGCGACTGCGGCAACGAGGACTGGCTGTATCACAAGGGACGCTGTGCACGGTGCGTGCTGAAGACCCGGCTGGCCAGGCTGCTTGGCAGCGAACCCGCGCGCACCACCCGCGGGCTGCAGCCACTGCATCAGGCGCTGCTGGCGGCCGAGCGGCCCGAGGCCGTGATCAGCTGGCTCCAGCCCGAACGGCCCGGGCACAAGATCCTCGCCCGGCTGGCCAGCGGCGAGATGACCTGTCACATACCGCGCTCGACGCCGTCGCCGACGTGCACCGCAACGCCACCGGGCACATCACCGCGCTGCTCACCGCCCTGGGCACCCTGCCCAGACGCGACACCCACCTGGCCTGCCTCGAACGCGACATCGCCGCCATCCTGGACGGCACAGCGGACCCGGACATGCGCCGCCTGCTGCGCCGCTACGCCACCTGGGGACTGCTGCGCCACGCCCGCGCCAAAGCCGGCCAGGCACCGCTGACCTCCGGGATCCGCCACGGACAGACCGCCAGGCTCAAGAGCGCCGCCCACTTCACCAGCTGGCTTGCCAGCCGCGGCCTGGACCTGGCCGCCTGCCGGCAACCCGACCTCGACACCTACCTGCTGGCCTGCCCAGCCCGCCGCGACGAAATCCGGCACTTCCTCGCCTGGGCACGCCGCTATCGCGACCGCGCGCTCACCGTGGCACAAGCCCCCCGCCCGGACACCACGGTCCCGCTGGCCCAAGACCAGCGGTGGGCACTGGCCCGCAGCCTGCTGCACGACAAACGGACACGACCCCGGCGACCGCGTCGCCGGGCTGCTCGTCCTGCTGTTCGGCCAGCGCCCCGGCCGCATCGCCCGCCTCACCACCAGCCACATCAGCCTCGACGCCGGGCGCACCACGCTGACGCTGGGCACCACGCCGATCCGCATCCCCGAACCCCTGGCCAGCCACCTCCACGACCTCGCCCGCCACCGCCGCGACCTCAGCCAGGTCCCGGCCGGCGGACCCGGCCCGTGGCTGTTCCCAGCCTGCATCCCGGGCAGCCCGCCCTGCCCGCCACCATCAGCCACCGGCTGGCCCGCATCGGCATCGACACCGTCACCGGCCGCGCCAGCGCCCTCCTGCAGCTCGCCGGCGAGCTCCCGCCCACCGTCGTCGCCGACCTGCTCGGCCTGCGCCCCAAGACCGCCATCGCCTGGGGTCAGCTCGCCGGCCGCCCCTGGGCCGCCTACCCCGCCCTGCTCGACCAGCGGCGGCCGTAAAAGGATCTCTAGCAGTCGATGCTGGTCCGAAAATTAGACCTCAGCTGGGCAGGCGGCAGCGCCCGGGGGTCTGTCAACTTAACGGTGTAACTTGATCTTGGTTGGTTACTTCCTGCCTGCTGAGAGCCGCCCGTCGAAGGTGATCTCGAAGGCGTTAAGGGCAGCCTTCCACCGGTTGGTCCACCGCTTGCGGCCCTTCCCCGCCGGGTCCAGGCTCATGATCGCCAGGTACAGGCACTTCAGGGCGGCCTGCTCCGTCGGGAAATGGCCACGGGCATTGACGGCGCGGCGCAGCCGGGCATTGATTGACTCGATCGCATTAGTCGTGCAGATGACCGTTCTTATTTCCCGGTCGAACCGCAGGAATGGCACGAACTCGGCCCACGCGTTCTCCCACAGCCGTATAATAGCCGGATACCGCTTTTCCCATTTGCCGGAGAAGTCAGCGAACCGGCCCAGAGCGTCCGCCTCCGACGCCGCGGTGTAAACAGGCTTGAGGTCTTTCGCGATCTGCCCCCAGTCCTTTTTCGATGCGTACCTGAACGAATTACGCAGAAGATGAACAATGCATGTTTGCACGATCGCCTTCTCCCACACGGCATTCACCGCGTCCGGCAGGCCCTTCAGCCCGTCGCAGACCACCATCAGCACGTCCCGGGTGCCACGGTTCTTGATCTCCGAGCAGACCCGCATCCAGTACTTCGCGCCCTCCCCGTCGCCGTGCTCCCCGGCCCACAGTCCCAGCACGTCACGCTCGCCATCCACGGTGACGCCCAGCGCCAGGTAGATGGGCCGGTTCGCGACCTGGCCCTCCCGGATCTTCACATTAATGGCGTCGATAAAGACCACCGCATACACGGCGTCGAGGGGCCGGTTCTGCCATTCGGCCATGCCGTCCATGACCCGGTCGGTGATCGTGGTGATCGTCTGCTTGGACACCTCGGCGCCGTACACCTCGGCCAGGTGCGCGCAGATTTCCCCGTGAGTAAGCCCTTTCGCGGACAAGGAGATGACCATGTCATCGATCCCGGTCAGCCGCCGCTGCCTCTTGGCGACGATTTTCGGCTCGAAACTGGCGTCCCGGTCCCGCGGCACGGTAATGTCCACCGGCCCGGTATCGGTGAGCACGGTCTTGGCCCGGCGGCCATTGCGGGAATTGCCGCCATTACGGCCGGACGGCTCGTGCTTGCCATAGCCAAGATGGTCATCCAGCTCGCCTTCCAGCGCGCCCTCGACCACCATTTTCGTGAGCTTGCCGAGCAAGCCGCCCTCGCCGGTGAGCTTCAGGCCGCCAGCCCGCGCCCGCTCGGCCAGCTCCCGCAGCAGCTGCTCATCAGCGGCCGACAGCTCCACGCCGTTCTGACCCTGACCCGTTGTCACGTCTGTCACTGGTGTCTCCCTACTTGTCAGGAGTTACACCGTTAAAATTACAGTCCCGCGCCCGGCGGCGCGTCAGCGTCGATGGGCTCTGGGTAGCGGTCGGCGCGGGTTAGGCGGTGGCGGCGTGGAGTTCGCCGGTGTCGGGGTTGACGGGCTGGATGGTGACCTTGTAGCCGAGGCGCTCGAGGCTGCGGACGTGGGTGCGGGCCTGGCGGCGGGTGTGCATGCGCTGTTCGTAGTAGTCGGCGCCGAGGTCCTGGTAGCTGGCGTCGGGCTCGGACAGCAGGGCGTGGATGCTGGTGAGCATCGAGCTGCCGGTCGCGACCAGGGCTTTCTTTTTGGGCATGCGCCGGGTCAGCCGCCGGTATTTCGCGCCGAGGAAGGACTGGGTGCGGGCTGGCGCTGATGGTTGCCTCGCCGAGGGCGGCGCCGAGGTAGGGGTTGCCGCGGCCGGTGGCGTTGCTGCCTTTGCGTTTGCCGGCTGACTGCTTGACCTGGGGTGACCATCTGGCCCAGGAGACCAGGTGGGCGGCGGTGGGGAACACGGTCATGTCGGTGCCGGTCTCGGCGATGATGTCCTGGGCGCAGACCGGCCCGATGCCGGGCACCGCGTCGAGCTGTCCGGCCTGGTGCAGGTACGGGGCGGTCAGCGTCTCGATCTTTTCGGTGAGTGCCCGATCTGGGTGGTGTAGTGGTCGATGGTGACCAGCATCATCGCCAGCACGGCGGCGTGCTCATCGGTGAAGAATGAGCACTCCAGCGCCTCCTCTAGGCGGCGGATCTTGCCGCGCATCGTGCCGCGGGCCAGCTGGGCCAGGGCCTTCGGGTCACGCTGCCCGGCGGTGAGCGCGGCCAGCATGTCCCGGCCCGAGACGCCGTGGATGTCGGAGATCACGCTGGACAGTTTCAGGTGCCCGTCCTCGAGCAGTTTCTCCACTCGCTGTTTCTCGGCGGTGCGGGCCTGGGTGAGGTGCCGGCGGTAGCGGGTGTGGGTGCGCAGGCGGCGGATCGGCTCGGGCGGCACGAAGCTGGAGGCGACGGTGCCCCGCTCGGTGATCCTGGCCAGCCAGACTGAGTCGGCCCGGTCGGTTTTGGGCCTGCCCGGCAGCGCCTTGACCTGCGAGGCGTTGTACAGCTGGCAGTCGAACCCGCGCGATTCGAGCAGGAAGAACACCGGCTTCCAGTAGTCGCCGGTGGCCTCCATGCCGACCCTGGACACGCCCCAGCAGGCCAGCCAGTCTCCCAGGGAGTCCAGCTCGGCGCGGGTGGCGCCGAAGGTCCGGGTCTCCTGCTGGCGGCGGCCCGCGGTCGTATCGCTGGGCACCCGGATAGCGACCTCGACCATGGCCTTGGCGATGTCCAGCCCGGCGACCCGCTCGGAAAACAGCGGCTCATCTTCCACGTCTTGCATCATCAGCTCCTACGATCAGAGGGCAGCGGCTGCGGTCGCGGCCGTTCGCAGGAGCCAGGGGCATCGGTAAATCTGGTCCGCGGGCTCGAGGCACCATTCAGCGGCCCTGAAGATTGGCTCCCGGCGTCAGACTCTTAGACGGGGTCGGGCCCGCCAAGCAACAACGACGTCAGCGAACGACCGCGGCCACAGCTTCCCAGACCGCCCGCGCCCGGATATCAGCCCGCCAAAAACCCGCGAATCTGAGCGCGGCAGCGCCCGGCGCAGCCGGCCTCACGGGGCGCACCGGGTCAGCCACCAAATTTTCACGCCGCAGCGGCGTCACCTCGGGTCACGGACGACTCTTAGCATTGCCGGCGGAACTGTGGGGCACTGGTAATTGATCCCGGCCCGGCTTGCTCTTGATCACTAACGTTCTGCAGTCTCCGGTGCCGGGCGGTCACGGTCATGGCCATCCGGACGGCGATCGCTGAGCGGCCGCCCGCGGACCGCCGGGACCGTGACTGTGCAGACGCGGGCGGCACGATCGGGGGGCTCGGCAGGGGCAAGCCCCTATCGGCCGTGGCGGTGCAAGGTGTAGCCGAGCGCGGAGATGAGGGGGATGAGCGTGGCTGGCACGAGGTTCAGTGGCACTCCGGCGACGCGGGCGAGGTGTCCTGGCTCGTCCTCGACCGCGGTACCGGGCGTGGCGAGAGCGAGGAAGAACGGTGCCCAGGCGATGGCAGGAAGCGCCGCGGCGATCTTGATTGCCGTTTCGCCGTCGTCTGCATCCTGGCCGGGTCGCCACAAAAGCCACAGGGCGAGTAGCTGCGAGCCGGCAATGCTGCCCCACCCCGCCATGCTGTGGAATCGGGCATGGGGCGGCCAGGCTGGGTTGAACACGTGGCTGCGGTTGAGGTCGGCGAGCCCGGTGCCGGCGATGGTGCCGGCAGCTGCTCCGCTGAGAATCAGGCGGCTGATCCTCATGCCGGTGGCTCCTTCTGCAGCATGTCCGGGTGCGCTGAGCGGAGTCCCTTCGCTGCGGGTGCCTGGCTGCGAAGGCGGGCGGCGGAGGAGGCCGCTTGGTGGCGTTGCATCGAGCGGGGCAGCAGCGGGAGCACCCGCATCGCGGTCCGGTAGGCCCGTCCCGGGAAGACCAGGGGTTTGCCGGCGTCGAAGCCGGCGAGCGCTTCGCGGGCGCAGCGCGCGGCGCCGATGCGCAGGAACTGGGGCGGGCCGCCGGTCATGCCCCCGGCCGTGCCGGCGACGGCGTCGAAGTCGCTGTCGACCGGACCCGGGCACACCTGGGTGACGACTATGCCGGTGCCGGCCAGATCGGCGCGTAAGGCCTCGCTGAACCCGTCAACGAAATGCTTGCTTGCCGAGTACGCCGCCGCCGCGGGCATCACTGTCAGCCCTGCTCCCGAGCCCATGTTGAGCACCCCGCCCCGGCCGCGTTCCACCATGGACGGCACCAGGAGCGCGGTCAGCTGGGCGACGGCGACCACGTTGGTATGCAGGATCTGGCGGGTACGGGTCCAGTCCGCGGCGTCGAACAACGCATGGCCGCCGAGGCCAGCGTTGTTGATCAGCACATCCACGGCACCGACCTTCTCGCGCACCGCGGTCATGCCTCGGTCCACGTCGCGCTCGTCGGACAGGTCGACGGGAACAGCCGCCACCTGCAGCCGGGGGTGCGCCGCCACCAGGTCGGCCCGCAATCCTTCGAGCAGCCCGGCCCGCCGGGCCACCACGACCAGGGTCCCCGCCCGGGCGGCAAGCTGAGCGGCGAACTGACGGCCGATGCCCGACGAAGCACCGGTTATCAGCACAGTGCCGCCATCGAGCGGAGGACGTATTGTCACGATGCGGTCCTTCTCGGCTAGCTGAACGTGAGCGGATCCGGCCCGGGCTGCCTTGACAGGCACGCGCACTGGGCCGGCATCCCGGGCCAAGTCTGCTGGCTACCAGGACTGGTGGCAAGTGGTCAAAAACTTGACACTGCTCAAATAAGCCGGCACGCTGCTCTCGTGACCAGCCGGCCTTCGCCTTCGGCCCTTCCGAGCCGCCGCGACCGGCGCCGGGAAGAGACGACCACGGACATCAAGACAACCGCACGGGCGCAGCTCGCCGCTGGCGGCCCTACCGCGATCTCCTTGCGGGCCATCGCCCGCCAGCTGGGCATGACGCCTTCGGCCGTGCACTACTACTTCCCGGGCCGCGAGGCACTGATCGACGCCCTCACCGTGGACGGTTGGGACTCGCTGGCCACGGCCTTGCGAGCCCGCTACGAGCAGGCCCGGCTATTGCCGGCGCACCAGCGGTGGACCGCCGTGACCCGCGCCCACCGGGCATGGGCCCTTGAGCACCCTTCCGAGTACCTGCTGCTCTATGGTCACACCGGACTTCGCGTCCAGCCCGGCGCAGACCGCAGCATCCACCAGGCTATGTCGAAGGTCATGGCCGTGCTGTTCACGATGATGCGCGACGCCCTCGCAGCCGGTGAGATCGACACCGCACAGCTGCGAGCAGCGACGCCAGCGCCCCTTCGCCAGCAACTCGCCAACTGGCGCGAAACCACCTACGAGACGGCCGGCCTTCCCGAGGGCGCCCTGATCGCCTGCCTGATCGGATACGCCCAGCTCCACGGCGCCATCACCCTGGAGCTAATCGGGCGGATCCCCCCTCAGCTCCAGCCCGCCGCCCTATTCGACCTGCAGATGGCCCACATCTCAGGTTCCCTGAACGCTCCGCCGCCTCCCTGGTGACCTTGCGGGCCACCCACCGGCACACCTCATGGTCACCGGCCAGGTCGGAGAATGAACCTTGAATCTGTCTCGTCGGCCGCAACCGGCCGCAACAGCAGAGCGGCCGATA
>CAVZTJ010000016.1:0-558495 GCA_963778075.1 uncultured Actinomycetota bacterium
GCCACAGTCGACGCACCGACTGCCCAGTTCTGTTCTTTCTCGACGCCGCCGGATCACCGTCCGCGTGCCCGTAAGGGATCGGCAACTGGGATGCCCTAGTCGCAGAGAGAAACACTGGCGACCGACGCATCGGCGGGTCAGCGCAGGATTTCGATAAGGAGGATCCAGGCGTTATAGATCGCGATGCTGAATCCGAGGATCAGCTCGCCTAGGGCCCAGTAGAGACCTCCGCCCGCGCTGGCGAGCACCGACACGCCGGCGATGACCATCGGCACGGATGAGGCTAGGGCGAGCAGGATCGTCGGGATGGTCCATCGCCATTTGGTGACCGGAAGGTGCGCTCGTAGGGCCGAGATCGTTACGGCGGTGAGCAGCACAGCGCCGAGCGCCGTGAGCTCGGCACCGAGAGTATTTCGCGATTGTCCTGGCGTGAGCACGAGGACTGACATCAGGAGTATGCCCAGCAAGACGCCGAGCGTTCGCGCGGCGAGCGGGGGAAGGCTCGGCACGTCGAGGATCTGCTTGGTGTTGAGCGATACGGCGACGAACAGCAGGCCGACCAGCGTGGCGGCGGATTCGGCTCCGGCCGCGAAGAGGTCATGCCACTGGCTTGCGTCGTATGGGACCATGGCCGCACTCTCCCTATTTGCTAACTCGTTTCGGTGCTGCTTACGGCGGCCGCCGGCCGACAGCAGCCATGCAGGAGCGGGCGTCCCTTGTGACCCGGCGGGCTGCCCGGCGCTCCGGCCCGGCCGGGCCAGGGATCCGGAGGGAACGCTTTTACCGGTTATGCGCAGTCGTTCATCTCAGTGGTATGGGTGACGCGGTCCTGGCCCAGGAGCTGTTTGTGCCGCGAGGAGCATCGGCACGATCATGATCACGTCATCGCGGCCCTGCTTGCAGTCGGCCGCCCAGGCAGTGTTGTCCTGGGCGTGCCGGTCGGCGGCGGCCTTGTAGCGATCGGTCTCCGATTGCCAGTGGCCAATCTCCGTGCGAATCTGGGTGCGCATCGGCTCCCGGCCGAGGGATTGCAGTCCTGGCCAGCCGGAGCGAGGTGAGCCACCACCCTGCTGTTGCTCCGGCGAGAAACCAGACCAGGGTCAGGAAGGCTTCCATCTGATTACCTCCCTTTCGTCGTGTCACGCTTGGGAGCGCGGGCGGCAAGGAGGCAGGCGAGGGCGGCGACGGCGAGGAGGATGCCGTTGACGATGAGTGCGGTGTGCAGTGCGGTGGTGGAGCTGGCTCCGCTGTTGGTGCGGGCGACGAAGATGACGCCGAGGATGGCGGGGCCGAGTGCGCTGCCGTACTGGCGCAGGGCGGTGTTGGTGGCTGCGGCCATTCCGGCCTGTTTCCAGGGAACGGCGTTGATGGCGGCGACCGAGACTGTGGTGAGCATGATCGCGATGGACAGGCCGAAGACGGCCAGGCGCCAGCCGAGGCCGGCGAGGCTGGTCTGGGCGTCGATGCCGGTGAGCAGGAAGACAGCTACTGCGGAGACGGCCAGTCCCGCGGTGAGCAGGTAGATGACCTTCACCTTGTGCATGACCAGCCCGATCACCGGATTGACTGCGGCGGCGACGGCGGTGACGAACAGCAGCCGTTCGCCGATTTGCAACGCTGACAGGTGCTGGATGTAGCCGAGGAACAGGCTGAGCAGGAAGGTGACGCCGACGACGGAGAACAGGGAGATGAGGGCGGAGAACCCGGCAGCTGTGAAGGCGGCCGACTTGAACAGGGTTAGGTTAACCAGCGGGGAGGCCGAGCGTCGCTCGGCGACGATGAAAGCGGCGAACGCGGCCGCGCCGGTGCACAGCCCGGCGATGGTCACGGGGGCTGACCAGCCCTGGCTGCCGCCTTCGATGACGCCGTAGATGGAGGCAGCGATGGCGATGGTGGCGGTGATCTGACCGGGCCAGTCCAGGCGGCGGCCCTCGGGTGCCTTCGACTCGGGCAGCCGGGCCAGCGCAGCGGCGCCGGCGAGGGCGGCGAGGCCGACGGTGGGCAGGAAGGTCCACCCGTAGCTGGCGTGGTCGAGAATCACGCCGGACAGGAGGGGGCCGGCGGCCAAGCCGAGCAGCAGCCCGGTGGCCCAGATGCCGATGTACTTGCCGCGGTCTTTCGGGTTGGGCACGACGGTGGCGATCAGCGCGAGGGTGGTCGGGAGCAGCAGGCCGGCACCGAGTCCTGAGATTGCCTGCCCGGTCCAGAGCATGCGGATCGCGGTGGCGGGGTCGGCTGTGCTTGACAGGCCGGCGACTGCTGCGCCGATGAGGGTCAGCGCCATGCCGCCCACGAATACCCGGCGCCGCCCGTAGAGGTCTCCGAACAGGCCGGCCGAGAGCACCGCGGCGGCCATCGGGATGACGTACGCGTCCGAGACCCACTGCAGGTCCGACGTGCTTGCCCCGGTCGCGTGACTGATCGTGGCCAGCGCGGCGCTCACCGCGGTGATCGGCACGTAGGTCACGAACACGCCCAGCACCGCAAGGCCCACCGTCAGCATCAGCCGGCGAGGCTCCGACGGTACCGGCGACGGTGCCCGTGCTTTATGAGTATGTGATGTCATCATGAGAAACAGGTCCTTCTCGATAGCTGAATAATGTGAAATCGGCGCGACGCGCCCGATGTGGCCATCATCAGCAAGGCGTGCCCGCCGAATCCATCTAGATGGCCGTGTTTGCCGGATCTCGACACAGTCATACGATCGGGGCGTGCAGAACGATCAGCTGGACACCTTCGATCGCCGACTGGTGCATGCCCTGGCGATCGCGCCACGCGCGCCGTTCCGTCAGCTTGCCGCGGTGCTAAGCGTCTCCGACCAGACGGTCCGGCGCCGCTACGCTTCTCTGGGTTCGGCCCTCGGGCTGCGGGTTCTCGGGCGCCTGGACAGCTCCCTCGTCGGCCGGGTCGACTGGATCCTGCGGCTGCGGTGCACGCCCGACGCCGCCGTCCCGGTGGGTTCCGCGCTGGCCCGGCGCCCCGATACCTCCTGGGTCAGGCTGGCCTCCGGCGGCACCGAGATCCACTGCCTGTTCCAGCCGCGTGGACCCGAGGAACGCGACACTCTCCTGCTCGACCGGCTGACGGGAAGCCGACGGGTACTCGGGGTCAGCGCGCACGCGCTGCTGCACACCTTCAGCTCGGTGGCCTGGCCAGAGCTCACGAGGGCTCTGACTGCTCACGAGATCGCCAGCCTGCGGGACGACGCTGAGGAGGACTCGGGCCCGGGGAGCGGGGAAAGCCCCGGCGCTCCCGTGCGTCTCAGCCAGCAAGACGAGATCCTCGCCGGGCTGCTGGCTAAAGACGGGCGCGCAACAGCTGCCGCCCTGGCCGCTGGCACCGGATGGCACGAGTCGACCGTACGGCGCCGGATCGCCCAGCTGCACCGGGCCGGTGCGTTGTACTTCGACGTGGACCTCGATGAGCGCGTGCTTGGCGGCGTCATCTCTGCTGAGCTGTGGATCTCCGCCGAGCCCAGCGCCCTCACCGCCGTCGGGACCGCCATCGCCGCGCATCCCGAGGTTGCCTTTGTCGGCGCGACCACCGGGCCCACCAACCTCCTGGCCAGCGTCGCCTGCGCCGACACCGGGCAGCTGTACCGCTACCTCACGACCCAGATCGGAAAGCTGGCCGGGGTACGCCATGTGGAGACAGCACCCACCATCCGCACGATCAAAGGGGCCGGATCAGCAGTCCCCGGCTGAGCCATGCAACGTTCTACGGCGCCGAGCCCGGCGCGCGTCCGGCAGGAGGAACCCCCTGCCGGAACCTTGCAGCTAGAAGGCATGTTGATCCATGAGCGTCCCATGAGACCTGCCCGGTGACGATTCCCGCAAGGGTGGCAATATACGGGATACCCCACACGTACTCGTCGGCATATCCGCCGGGCGGAAAGGTGATGGCATCTGCATTCGATGTCGCCCTGGGTTCCCGCGATAAGCAGCCGGGGCACGACCACGCACGGCCGACTGCGGGCTCCCCCCGCGGCAGGCCAGCACGGAATCCCCAGATCTGCACTCGCTGCTGCCCTGCCTCTCGTGGCAGACGCCGATAAACCGATCGCGGCTCGGCGCGCGGTTATCAAGAGCTCCTCGCACCGTTGGAGAACTCCGCCGCGGCCGAGCAGGCAGCGGCCAGGACCGTATGTTTATGCATATCAGCGCCGGGCGTGATCGCCCGCACATGCCGCGAGGCGAGCGGGAAATCGGGTCTGATGTGAGGCTCGCGCATCGGCATAGAGGTGGCGCTGACAGCAGTGTGATCGTGGCGGTACCGGGGTGTCTCCGTTGGTCACAGCCCCAGCAGCCGGTCGAGCAGAGCTGAAACGCCGTCCGCAATGTCCACCATCTCTGTCCGGCTCGCTGCCCCGCAACCAGCGCCACCGCGGACGGTCGCGCAGTGGTCGTGGACCGGGGGACACTGGTGCGGTGTCGTATGACCCGGCCATCTACCTCGGCTGTGCTGCCCACTATCACTGCGGCCGTCCCGCGTACTCACCGCAGCTCGAGGCCGTCCTGACGCAGGAGGCGGGTCTGGATGGGAACGGCCGACTTGCGGATGCCGACTGCGGCCTTGGCGTGCTTACCGTCCGCCTTGCTTATCTGTTCGGGCAGGCGGTTGGTCTGGACCCTCACGCCGGCATGCTTGCGGCGGGCTGCCGCGCAGCCGAGGAGAAAACAGTCATGAACATCCGGGGGGTTCAGGGCCTGGCTGGACCTGCCCGCGGTCGCGCTAGGGCCGTACCGGCTGGTGGCCTTTGGCCCGTCCTTCCGCTGGACCGACGGACAGCTAGGGCCGATACCGTCTACGGCATGCTGGAGCGTGGCGGTGCGCTGGCACTGATTGTCCGCACGGTGACGGTGCGGCCCGGCCACCAGGCCCCGGGGTGCCTTCGCTTCCTCATGATGAGATTAAGGCGCTGATGCAGAAATATCTCGGATCTGCCCGGCGCGCCGGGTCTGCAATTTGCTTTCCGCGCGCTGGCAGTCCGAGGCGAATACCCTGCTGTATTTCGATGAGATCGCAAGGACAAGTAGTTGGACTGGGGCGAGTTGTGGTTTGGCCTAGCGGCCGCGCGACGGATCATGGCGGCGTCCATCGTCCTCATAGTGACATATTAGGAGCAGCAAATGCCAGTAACGATGATCGACACGATCGGCGCCGATGCTTTCAACATCCCGGCGTCGGCACCGAAGGTCGCCGGGTATGTCACCGGCTCGGCAGGCATCATCTGGACCGACCAGGACTGGGCACGGTTCTCCGGCGGCGAGGTGCACATCAACCAGAACCCGGACTCCAACCCACTGAACGGCAACGTCCTCGACGTCGAGCCGGTGGCCTGGACGAACGAGGGCGCGGCGCAGGCCTGCAAAACCCGCCTCGCCCACGGCCGGGGAATCCACTGCTATACGGCATCGTCCAATCTCACGCCACTGGTGAACGAGCTGCTCGCCGTGGGCATTACATCGTGCAACATCTGGCTGGCGAATTGGTCGCTGTCCGAAGCGGAGGCCACCCACATGGTCTACACCCGCAGCGGCCCGTGGCCGCTGGTCGCCGTGCAGTGGGCTTCCCCGACGTCCAATCCGGACACCATTCTGCCGGGCAGCTCTCTGACGCTGGCGCAGGCCAATTGTGACCTTTCGGTCACGGCAGATGACTGGTTCTGACTATTACAAGATCACAAGCCCCGTAACAAGGGTGAAACGAGACCAGGTCAGTACGCTGCATGGATGTTACAAGATCACCGGATGCAACAAAGGCCGAGGGAAAATATTGCTGACACGCTGACCCACGAAAAGCGGGAGCTGCTCGAAAGCACCGCGCCGCGAAGGCTAAGAAGCACCGCCCCAACAGGCGCCGACTCCGGGGATCCATATGGCGGCGGGGTTATACGCGCCTGCGGCAGAGACATGAACACGCCGGTCTACTGGCCGGCGACACCTTCGGCGGCAACACGTGCTCCTCATCGACGCCACCGCAATCCGCCCGGACAGCGCCCGCGACGGCGGCGGTGCCATCTTCTGCGTCGTCGACAATGGACAGGCGGGCCGACGGTCGAGAACTCAGATCTCCACGGCACCCTCAGCAGCGAGTTCCAGAACGTTCGGGATCTTCGACAGCCTCGACGGACACGGTGTCCAGCCGACCGCGATCGACTCGACCTTAAGCTGACACGCGCATGACACAGGCCAGCAGGCTCGCGGACACTGTGGTAAATCGCGGTAGACCGCCTCATCGACAGAGGCCAAATGGCCTCGTTCTCATGTCGATGACCGATGGCGGCTGCGGTTCACCCACACTGTGCGTGGTAGCCGGTCAGCGTTTCGCCTTGCGGCGGTCTGCCCGGCGGGCCGTCCGCCGGGATACGGTGGTGACCGCGGAATCGGCCTGGTGCAGCGCCTTCGCTGTCCGGGTAGACGGATCACGGCGCTCGGCGATCAGCGCCAGGCGATGCACGAGCGCCCGGGTCAGCGGCACGGCGATGGCTAGCAACAGCCACATCCGCAGGCGTCTGGAGAAAAATGCCCACATGCTCAGGGTCCCTTCGTCGTCTCCGCGAGGTTCCCAGCGCTACCCGCCTTGCCCCGGTCTAAGCACGTCCCGAGCCGTCTCACCATGGACAGGAATCACACGAAGTAATCACACTGTCCGCCACCAGGCATCTCGGCATGGCCGGCCCTGGGCAGGTTCAACTGCTGTTCGTAAAGCAATCGCACCTAAACCCTGAGTTCAATCTCACTCAGGTCAGGTACGTCACCAGGCACGATCAAACACTCCTGAATTTCTGTCTCACACCCGCCAAGACAGCTATTCAGCCGCGACATCTTCACATGCCGCGCCTGGTGCGCAGATTAGGGCACCGTGCCGCGTGGCACTACCCACTGCATTGGCTGTGTGGTGACCTGGGCGATGAGGTCGTAGTCGCTGTCGTAGTGCAGGAGCGTGACCTGCTCGCGTTCTGCGACGGCGGCGATCAGCAGGTCGGGAAACCCGACCGCCCGCACGTGTCCGCTGCGCCACAGCGCGCCCTGGACATCGAGGGCGCGGTGCCAGTCCTCGTCATGGGTGGCCAGCCATTCGTAGCCTTCTTCCCGGTCGGCCCTGACCAGGTCGAACTCGGTGCCGCTGCGAGTTGCCCAGCCAAGCTCGAACTCGATGACTCCGCAGGTCGCGACTAGCCCGGCCTCAATCAGCGGGCCTAAGACTGCCGCTACCGCGGGCCTGGCCAGCCGGGCCAGCGCGCTGGTGTCAGCCAGGTAGCGGGCTACTGCTGCCATGCGGCGCGCATGACCTCTTCGTCGGCCAGATCGGGCAGGCCGCCGGCGATCAGGCGCTGCAGATCCCGCCGCCGGGCGGCCAGGGCCGTGACTTGGCGCAGGGCAGCGTTGACGGTGTCCTTTTTCGTTTCGGTCTTGAGTACCTTCTGCGCGGCCGCGAGCTGCTCCTCGTCCACGTCAATCAAGGTCTTGGCCATCGCGGTTTCCTTTCCGCCAGCAGTATATCTCGCTCGGCACGCGTCGGATATACGAGGCCAGCCCACAGGCACTGTCAGCCGCGCCTGGCGTGCCGGGTGCGCGAGTGGCCAGCTGGCGCAGTGTCGAAGCATGATGCACTACAACGAGTTAGCCCCCGCCCAGCCCGCCCTGCCCCTGCATGCTGACCGGCTGCGGCTCGCAGTGGCCGCCTATCTTGCCCGGTTCAAGGGCACTTCCCGCGACTATGCCGACTCCGATCTGCGCTGCTACCTCACGTGGTGCGCTGACCGCAGCCTGGACCCCGTTCCTGGCCCGGCGCCCGCGGATGGCGTCGACGAGGTGAGCCGTCGCCGGCTGCATGCCATTCCCGGGCACGCATCGTCGTCGTACTGGACTCCCGGGAAGTCAAAAGAGCCCAGGCGAAGTCGTCTGGGCGCATGAACTTGAAAGAGCCGGCCCAGTGCCTCCTGCGCGCTGAGCCGGCACCGTCGTGCGGCCTCGCCCGGGGCGGCGGGTCATTCAGGCCTTGATCTCCTCGCTCCGGCCGGGATCCCACGCCTCAAACTGCACCATCGTGCGGGAGGATTCCATCGATTCCCACGACGGTGTGGCCCATGCCCGCAACTGCCTGCCCAGCCTGCCCTCCCCAACGCGACTCCAGCGTGCGGCGGCCTCGCGCGAAGCCCCGTCAGCGGTAAGGGTTTATCGCGTCAGTGCGAATGGCTAGCCAGGAGTGCGAGCGAGCTTCACCGGGCCGCCAGCGTCTTCGTCGCCACGTGCCACTCACCAGAACCCGCGACGCGGCGACCGTGGCGTAGTCGGCCGGCAGCCGGGCAAGAATGATAGGAGGGCAGGCCCTGCGGCCGTGATGGCCGACTTCATTTATCGCTGTCTCCCGCGGCTGGTGCATTACGGGAGCCATTGGATGTGGAGCTCACTTGTATCTGCAGGCCCGCGGATGGGCGCGTAGAGCACCCGGATCTGTGCGCCGTGATCTGGCGCGCCGGTCGCCGGGACCTAGCGCAGATCGGCGGTTCCCGATCACAAAGCCGCAGGCTATATCGATATCTGGAGCGCCGCGTACCGTAAGTCTGGTGAAGGAGGATCCGCCTGACGATCTTGCGGCGTGGGCGCTCGCCGCCGTCGGAGGGAACCGTCTTATCTGCATGACGGGCCTGCGCGGGGGCGGTGCGCCGTGGCTGATGCGTTACGAGGCTGACGCCGGCGCCGGGGCCGCCGTGGTGCGTGTCGGGACGTCCGAGAAGCCAGGCCACAGCTTCGAGACGAGCGATGGCGCATGACCCGAATCCGGGCGTGCCAGTGCCGGATGTCATCGCTGCCCGCGCCGGCAGTAAGGCCGCTGTGCTGCTCATTGAGTACGTCAATGGCTCGAGCCACCAGCCAGTCGCGCCCGACCCGTCGCGGCTTCGCGCGCTGGGCAGGATCGCCGCCCGTGTCAGTATGGTCGACCCCGGCGGCGTGATCTTCCGCCGTAACGCACCCGATCCTCTGATGTCGACGTCAAAGTTCCGTGACGTTGGCAACCGAGCCTCTGCTGGCAGCCGCCCAGCAGCGTGTCGCCGCGATCGTGTCTAATGACCCGGTCGGCTTCGTGCACGGCGACTTGTGGAGCGGCAATACGCTGTGGAGCGGTGCCGAGCTGGTTGCGGTCATCGACTGGGACTGCGCCGGGCTCGGAGCTGCAGGCGTCGACCTCGGCTCGCTGAGATGCGACGCGGCAATGTCCTACGGCCTCGATGCATCCGGTCACGTGCTCGACGGCTGGCAGCGCGAGGCGCAACGCCCAGCCCCATCGCTCGCCTACTGGGACGCCGTCGCCGCACTCAGCACACCACCCGACATCGACTGGTTCGCCGGAGCGATCCCCGCCATGACCGGCACCTCCTGACATCACCAAGCAACTGCTGCGCCAGCGCCGTGACGCCTTTCTCGCCGATCATCTGGACCTTCTGGTGGGACTAACCCCGGCATCAGCGGCCACCGCCAGCTGCTACCTGCCGCCAGGAGCCAGCCTCGGCGCCGCCTGCCGAAAGCCGTCTGCCGCAGCGGCCAGACCTTACGCATGCTGCCCTTCCGCGCCGTCGTCTCCTGCCTGGGCCGATCAGGAGCTGGCGTCCGCCGAGCCGCTCGCCCGGTACGTTTTGTATGTCGGCCCAGGCCGCAGCGTGCCCTGCGCCGCCGGGGGATTGACTGGCTGGATGACGAGGAGGGCACCGCGACCAGGGAACCAGGCCGCAGGCTCATCGCCTCGAACAGGCGGGCCCGGCACGACTACACGATCCTCAAGACATACGAGGCCGGGATCGTCCTGATCGGCAACGAGGTGAAATCCCTGCGCGCCGGCCACGCGTCTCTGGTCGACGCGTTCGTCCAGGAGCACGACGGCGAGCTGATGCTCCATGGCCTGCACATCCCCGAGCACGCCTACGGCCGCCACGGCACCCGCGCGCTGCACCAGCCCCGTCGCACCCGCAAGCTGCTCCTGCACCGCAGCGAGATCGACAAGATCACCGGGAGGCTGGGCGACACCGGCGTCACGCTCGTGGCGCTGTCGCTGTACTTCCAGGACGGCTGGGCGAAGGTGGAGATCGGCCTGGCACGCGGCCGGCGGTCCTTTGACAAGCGGCAGGCAATCGCCCAGCGTGACGCCGATCGGGAGATCGCCCGCGAGCTCAGCGATCGGCTGCGTGGTCGTCGGCGACGGCCCCGCGGATCGAGCTGAGCAGCCAGCACTTGCCCCTCAGCTCGGCGACCCGATGCAGACAGACGCCGTCGGGAGGGTTAAGAAAAGCGTTCGCGGTCTTATGTCGGCTGAGCCCATCGCTCGGACGAACGCGCACTCTCATGCATGATATGCGGGTGATCTTCGTAGAGATCTTGGAGGCTGACAGTCCTGGCTTATAACCGGACCGGGCCGGCGAGGCCGAGGCCAAGCGGCTGATTTCGATGCAGCCCTCTGCCACGTCACAGTGCGCCGCTATTGCCCGCGACGCGCTGAGTCTGATCGTTGCCCGTCCTGGCAGCCGCCGGTTCGGCCTCGAGTCTCGCGAGGATCGCGCGGGCAACGCTGACGAGCTCGCCGGGACGGCCCAGCAGCTCCCGGTCAACAACCTCATATATCCAGCGGCCGTCCTGGCGAGTGCGGAAGCGGAACTCCTCCTTCCACGCAGCAGCGAACAGCAGGCCGCGCCGGTAGAAGCCCCACCCGCTGAACATGCGCCGCACCTCGAGGCCTTCGACCGCACCAAGAGCGTCCTCGGCGTCGATGCGGATCTCGTCCTCGGCCAGGCCCACACTCCGCAGGTTACAGTCGACTTCTGTCACGCAATGCCAGCTCCAGTGGCCCAGCGCCGCTATGCCGTGGTGCGCATAACTAGTCGCAGCACCGGCCTCGATGCCTCGCCGCGACTATCCAACATCCAGGGTCCACGGCGCTAATCAGGCGGTCCTATCGCCGACTCGGCGCGCGTGAGGTTTCTTGCCAAGTGGGTAGCTGGCGTCGCCCCGATTACTTCATTGTGTGCCTGGCTAGGGCTCCGGCCGGTCGGCTGATCTCCCGGAAGCGGGTCTATGGAGATGGCGTCAATCCTGTTGGCATGGGTTTGTTGACGGATGTCCCCCGGGTACTGGGTGGTCAGCAGGATGTCCGTGCCGGTGGCGACCAGGCCCCGGATCGTGTCCCATAGCTGGAGGCGGCTGATTGGATCCAGGCCGGTTGTCGGTTCGTCGAGCAGGAGCAAGCGGGGGTTCCGGTCAGGCTGATGCCGAGGGCCCGGGCGGGCCGGACACTCACCCGGCCAGCGCGCGTTTGGCGGGGGCGCGTTGAAGCTAAGCCACGCTCGGCCAGCCGGACAGCGGATTTTCGTCGGCTCAGCTGAGCAGGCGGGACTTGACTTCGTTCTTCAGCACCTTGCCGACCTTGGAGCGGGGCAGGTCTGGCCACACCTCGATCTGCTTGGGGGTCTTCACGCTGCCAAGGCGGGCCTTGACGAATGTGCGCAGCTCATCGTCGGCGACATCCTGGCCGGGGTGAGACTGGATGACCGCGGTGACGCGCTCGCCCCACTTGTCGTCGGGCAGCCCGACGACCGCGCAGTCCAGGACCGCCGGGTGTGCGAGCAGAGCCTGCTCGACCTCGGCCGAGTAGACGTTGTACCCGCCGCTGATGATCATGTCCTTGGCCCGGTCCACGATGTAGAGGTAGTTATCCGGGTCGAGGTACCCGATGTCGCCGGTGTGGTGCCATCCGTGCCGTGAGGCTTCGGCGGTGGCCGCTGGGTCCTTGTAGTACCCGGCCATGACCAGGGGGCCGCGGACGACGATCTCGCCGCGCTGCCCGGCGGGCAGCACGCTGCCCTTGTCGTCCATGATCGCCACCGTGACCAGCGGCGTAGGCCGTCCGGCCGAGGCGAAGCGGTCCAGGGCCAGGGTCCCGTCGGCACGCAGGTGGTCTTTGGGCGACATGGTTGAGATCATCATCGGCGCTTCGGTCTGCCCGAACAGCTGGCCCATGACCGGGCCGATCGCGCCGATGATGGCCTGCTCCAGCCGGGACGACGACATCGGGGCGGCGCCGTACCACATGCACTGCAGCGAGGTGAGGTCGGCCGAGCACAGCTCGGGGTGGTCCAGCAGCATATAGATCAGCGTGGGCGGCAGGAAGGTGTGGGTGATCTTGTGCCGGCCGATCAGTTCAAGAAACCCGGCCAGGTCGGGCGCGGGCATGATGACGATCTCGCCGCCCAGGGTCATGATCGGGAAGCAGAGGACGCCAGCGGCGTGGGTGAGCGGGGCGAGGGCGAGATAGGCCGGGCGTCCGTCGAAGGGATAGCTCATCAGCGTGAGCGCCGTCATCGTCTCGATGTTGTGCCCGGTGAGCATGACCCCTTTGGGCTTGCCGGTGGTACCGCCGGTGCCCGCGATCATCACGATGTCGTCGGCCGGCTCGGCCTGCCAGGGTTCGGTGCTGAGCCCGCCGACCCAGGCGCTGAACTGGACCGCACCGGGGGCGTCATCGTCGAGGCACACCAGCGCGGTGACCTTCGGCAGGTCCGGGGCTATGCGGGCGACCAGCGGCGCAAAGGCGCCCTGGAAGATCAGGCAGGAGCAGTCGAACAGGTCGAGCAGCTCGCGGTTTTCCGCTGCCTCGTTGCGGGGGTTGACCGGGCACCACACCGCTCCGGCCCGGGAGATGCCGAGCACGCAGCAGAAGGCGAGCGGGTCGTTGGCAGACAGTACCGCCACCTTGTCGCCGGGCCCGACGCCCGACCGGGCCAGCGCCCGGGCGATCACCCAGGAGAGCCGCTGCACCTCGGCGTAGCTGCGGGTGCGGCCGTTCATGGTCAGGCAGGGAGCCGCCGCGCCCAGGGAGGCCCCCTTGTCCAGGAAGTCGGTCAGCCGCACGGCTCAGTGCGCCGTCGAAATGATCGGCTCCATCACGAGACCGAAGCTGCGCAGCACGCCCAGCAGCTCGCGGTGGCCGAACGCCTGGCAGCCGGACGCGAACCCGACCCGGTTAGGCCGCTGCTGCAGCAGCGAGTACGCCCCGTACGCCTGCATCAGGCCCGTCTGCTTGTAGTTGGAGTTTCCGTGGATAACGCAGTGGGAGCGGCCCAGCGGCCCCGAGGCGTGCACCGAGTCCAGTGAGGTGTTGATCCGGGTGTTCTCCCGCGGCGGCATCTGGTTCATCACAGCCGAGGCGTGCTCGGTGAGCACCCGCAGCTTCTCGCTGTCCGACAGCCCCTCGGTCTGCTTGACGGCCGCGCTGACGATCTGCGGCACCCCTAGCATCAGCGGGCGGTTGAACACGCCGCCCAGCGCCTTGACGTTGGCAACCCGGGGGTCGCGCTTGAACCACACCGGATGCGACATGCCGCCCCACGGCAAGGCCAGGCCGGTCTCATGCTGGCCGGGCACCACCACGTCGTACAGGCCCGCGTCGGCCGGCCATTCGGCGTACTGATTCTGCTCGAGGTAGTACGCCCTGGACAGGCACGCGTTGACCAGGATCGTCAGCGTGGAGGCCACCGTCGGGGTGCCCTTCCAGAAGACCAGGACATCCAGCGTGTCGACGCCCGGCTTCTCCAGGCACAGCTGAGCGGCGATCTCGCTGGTGGTATACATCTGCGCGATGCCCGGCGCGAGCAGCAGATCCTTCGCCGCCATCCGCGGGCCGTAACGCTCGTCGCAGACCACCAGCCAGTCCTGCTCTCCGGTGGTGTCCAGGTAGTGGCAGCCAGCGCTGATGCAGGCCTCCACGACCTCGCCGCCGTACTGCGCGAACGGCCCTACCGTGTTGCAGACGACGCTTGCCCCGTCGAAGAGCTCGGCAAGCGGCTGCACCTCGTGGGCAACCTCCACGATGTCGTGCTCGATCGTGTCGATGCCCGGCACCTTGTCCAGAGCCTCGGCGATGCGCGCCTTGTCACGCCCGGCCGCGATGAACGGGACCTGGTATTCGCGCAGGTACTCGCAGACCAGGCGGCCGGTGTAGCCGGACGCCCCGTACACCACGACGGGTTTGCTAGCGGTCATGGAGGTTCGCCTTTCACTCGTTGTGATGCGTCGCTTGCTACATGCCCATGCCGCCATCGATGGGCAGGCCGGCCCCGGTGATGAACCGGGCACCGTCGGAGGCGAGGAACACCACCGCGTCAGCCATGTCGGCCACCTCGCCGAGCCGCCCGGCCGGGGTCAGGGCGACCACCGCCGCGACCGCTTCCTGCGCGCTCGGGAACAGGCCCACGTCCGCCATGTCCTGGGCAAGCTGGTTGCCCATCTCCGTGGGCACCAGGCCGGGATAGACGGAGTTCACGCGCACGCCGTAGCCGAGCTTGCCCGCCTCCATCGCGGCCACCCGCGTCAGCCGGTCCACCGCCGACTTGGTGGCCGAGTACACGGCGATGCCGGGGAAGGCGATCGTGGCCGCCACCGATGCCACGTTGACGATCGCGCCACCCTGGCCGGCCGGGCCGCCGGGGCGCATCGCCCGGAAGCCATGCTTGATGCCCAGCGCCGTGCCGAGCACGTTCACCTCGAGCATCCGGCGGGCATCCTCGGCGGCCAGGTCCGCCAGCAGGCTGGTGATCTCGACTCCGGCGTTGTTAACCAGGATGTCCAGGCCACCGAGGCGGCTGATCGCCTCCGGAACGGCCCGTTCCCAGCTCTCTTCCGAAGTGACATCCAGCGGCACGAAATCAGCAGCGGCGCCGGAAGCCCGCAGTGCATCGGCGCACTCCTTGCCCAGATCCTCGCGGATGTCGCCGACAACCACCGCCGCGCCCGCGCGGGCGAGCGCCTGCGCCATCCCTTCGCCGAGCCCGCGCGCCCCGCCGGTCACCAGCGCCTTCCGCCCGCTCAGGTCGTACACGCTCATCGGGCACCTCTTTCCGCGGCTTCGCCGCTGGCAGACCGGGATGTGACGTGCCCCATAGCCTTGCCCGTCCTCTTGACGACTGTCAAGAGATTGTTGAACGATCGTCCAGAGAAGTCTGGCCGGTCGTCAAGATGAGCGAGCCGGGTACCACTGTGCCCGGCTGATAGCTTGAGGCGACGGCCCAGCAACGATCGGACCTGACATTGACCGAGGTAGCGGAGCGGAACCGGGACCGGGTCGCGCGCCGGCAGGTGGACAAGTTCGCCGAACGCCGGGCGCAGCTTGCCGCGGCGGCGCTGCAGACCCTGGCCGAGCTGGGCTATGCACGCACCAGCCTGCGCGACATCGCGCACAACTCCGAGTTCTCCCACGGGGTCCTGCACTACTACTTCAGCGACAAGTTCGAGCTGATCACTTACTGCGTGCGGCAATACAAAGCGGAATGCGTGACCCGCTATGACAGCATCGTGGCCACGGCAGGCTCCGCAGCCGAACTCAAGGGCGGGTTCGGCGCCGCCATGGCAGCCACGCTGCGCGAAGACGCGACCCTGCACAGGCTCTGGTACGACCTGCGGAACCAGAGCATGTTCGATGAGGCATTCCGCGCTGACGTGCACGAAATCGACCAGAGCCTCGAGCGGATGATCTGGCGCATCGTCACCAAGTTCGCCGACCTCTCGGGGACGCCGCTCGCCGTGACCTCGCCCGTGGCGTACGCGATGTTCGACGGGCTGTTCCAGCACGCGCTCATCAACCACCTGGCGGGCAGCGCCGACGCCGCCCCGGATCTCGAAGAGAACCTGCAGCGCGTCCTGGACTCACTGGCCGCTCGCGGCTGAATCACGGACCTGCTGGTCTTCGTTCTGCTGTGAGGCGAGCGTGCCGCAGGAGTGACGGGCTGGTGTGCCTACAGTGGCGCTCATGGGACGCGTCATTCTCATGTGCGGTCCAGCCGGGTCAGGGAAGTCCACGGTCGCGCGGCAGTACGAGCGGCGGGGAATGATCCGCCTGTCCTTTGACCAGGAGGCCTGGTCTCGCGGCATCACCGCAATGCCCCTGCCAGAAGACGTGCGCGGCGAGATCGAGCGCGTGCTCCGCGCACGCCTGGCGGATCTGGTCCAGGCCGGCTCGGACGTTGTCCTCGACTTCTCGTTCTGGTCCCGTCGCATGCGGGACGAATACCGCGAGTTCCTGAGGCCATTTGGCGTCGTGCCGGAAACCGTGTACCTGGCGACTGATCGCGCCACGGTGCTCGAGCGCATCTCTGCCCGGGCGGCGCAAGGTGGCGACGACTTCGAGCTCAGCGCTGAAGTTGCGGCCCTGTACTTCGATCATTTCGAGGTTCCCACGGAAGACGAGGGGCCGCTGACCGTCATACGGTGAGTGAGCCGGAACCGGCATAGCGGACCAGGACCCCTGGCGTGTCATGATCAGGCAGGAAGGGGGCGTCCGTGCGGTACCTGACCGTGGCCGAGGCCTATCGTGACCTGGAGCAGGTCAGCAGCCGGCTGGTGCTGACGGAGCGGCTGGCCGAGCTGCTCGCGGAGACGCCGGCCGAGCTCCTGCCGACGGTCTGTTACCTGTGCCAGGGGCTGATAGCACCCGAGTTTGCCGGGGTGGACCTTGGCCTGGCCGAGAAGCTCGCCGTCCGCGCGCTGGCCACCGCGGCCGGCACCGACGCCACGCAGGTCGCCGCCCTGGTGCGGGAGACCGGCGACCTGGGCCAGGCCGGGGAGCGGCTGTTGGCCCTGACCGGCCCCGGTGCCGGCGGCCGGGCGGCCAGCCTGGAGGTCACCGATGTGGTGCGCACGCTGGGCGAGATCGCCGCCGCCGAAGGGACAGGTTCGCAGGGCCGCAAGCTGGGGCTGCTGGCCGGGCTGCTTGCCCGGGCCACCCCGCTGGAGGCGCGCTACCTGCTGCGGCTGGTGACCAGAAACCTGCGGCTGGGCATCGGCACGCCCACCATCCTGGACGCGCTGGCCCAGGTGCACGCGGGCGGCAAGGCCGACCGGCCGGCACTCGAGCGCGGCTACAACATCTGCTGTGACCTTGGTAAGGTCGCCGCCGCCTTGGTGAGCGGCGGGCTGGCCGCGGTGGAACAGCTGCGGGTCCAGCCGGGAAACCCGGTGCGTGTCATGCTGGCGCAGCGGCTGGCCGACGCCGGCCAGATCCTGGCCCGGCTGGGCGGGCGGTGCGCGGCCGAGTACAAGTACGACGGCGTGCGGGTTCAGGCGCACTGCACCGCCGACGGGACGATCGAGCTGTTCACCCGGCGGCTCGAGCAGATATCCGGGCAGTTCCCGGACGTCGTCGAGCTGCTGCGGGCGGGGCTGAGGCCCGCCGAGGCGATCCTCGAGGGGGAAGTCGTCGCGTACGACGCGGCCACGGGCGAACTGCGGCCGTTCGGCGAGGTCATGCTGCGGCGCCGTAAGCACGGCATCGACCAGGCCGTCCGGGACGTGCCCGTCGGCCTGTTCTGCTTCGAGCTGCTGTACGCCGACGGCGAGGACCTGACCATGCTGCCGTACCCGCGGCGGCGCGCCGCGCTGGAGGCGGCCCTGATGCTCTCGCCCCGGCTGCGGCTCACCACGGCCGCCGAGGTCACCGAGCCGGCCGCGCTGGACGCGATGTTCGCCCAGGCGGTCACCGACGGGTGCGAGGGCCTGGTGTGCAAGTCGACCGGCCCGGATTCGTCCTACCAGGCCGGAGCGCGCGGCTGGCAGTGGATCAAGCTGAAGCGGGACTACCGGACCGAGCTGTCCGACACCGTCGACCTGGTCGTCATCGGCGCGTTCGCCGGACGCGGGCGCCGCGTCGGGGTCTACGGCGCGGTGCTGCTGGCCGCCTACGACGCGGCAGCCGATGTGTTCCGCGCCGTGACCAAGTGCGGCGCCGGGTTCTCCGACGCCGACCTGGCCGCACTGCCCGCCCGGCTGGCGCCGCTGCAAAGCCCGCACAAGCCCGCCCGGGTCGACGCGCGCCAGGAGCCGGACGTCTGGTTCGAGCCCGGCCTGGTCCTCGAGATCCTCAGCGCCGAGCTGACCCTGTCCCCGAACTACACCGCCGCCTGGGGCCAGATCGAGGACGACGCCGGGCTGGCCATGCGCTTCCCCCGGTTCACCGGGCGGTGGCGCGACGACAAGGCCCCGGAGGACGGGACCACCACCCGGGAGCTGGTCGAGTTGTTCCTCACCGCCCGGCACAGACCCATCAGCGGCTAGACGCGCGACCGCAGACTCGCACACGGGCGAGTCTGCTATCGCGCATGAATAGCCCATAGCGGGCATTCGGTGCGATCTGCTAGCTGGCGGCGTACCGTAAGGTCATGTTTTTCGAGCCCTTACCGGCGGGCGAAGAGTCGGCTCCGCTGAGATTGCCGGAACGTCCGCCGTGGTCCGGACCGCCACCGCTCCTACTGACCTGGCATCATAGAGGCCAATGAGCAAGTCAACTTCCCGCCGCTTCCCTGTGACCGTTACCCAGCTTCCGGTCACCCGCTGCCAGATCTGCGACCGCACCGTCGCATACCGGCCCGGTAACCTCACCGAGGTCCTGACCGATCACTACCGCCAGGCCCATCCCGAAGAACTAGACCTCGCATCCCGGTAGCGGGCCGCACTAGACCTCGCATCCCGGTAGCGGGCCGCACTAGACCTCGCATCCCGGTAGCGGGCCGCACTAGACCTCGCATCCCGGTAGCGGGCCGCGGAGGTCTCGGGACCAACCCTGCAGTACCAGCGCCGGCGGGCTGTGTGGCCCGGGCTACCAGATCTGGACCCGAGCTGATGGCTCGAGCCACAGCTCGTCACCGGCGCCGACATCAAACGCGCCGTAGAACTCGTCGAGGTTCCGCACGATCTGGTTGCAACGGAACTCGCCGGGAGAATGCCGGTCGATGGCGAGCAGCCGGATGACCTCCTCGTCCCGGACCTTTTCCTGCCAGATACGAGCCCACGACAGGAAGAAGCGCTGCGCGCCCGTCAGACCGTCGATGACCGGCGCCTGTTCGCCGTGCAACGACACCAGATAGGCCTTCCATGCGATGCCGAGGCCGCCAAGGTCCCCGATGTTCTCCCCAATCGTCAGCGCCCCGTTCACATGCTGGTCAGGAGTCTGCTTCGGCGCCAGGGCGTTGTACTGCTCGATCAGCGACCGGGTCCGCGTTCCAAACGCCTCGCGGTCCTTCTCGCTCCACCAGTCGGTGAGCCGGCCGTCACCGTCGCACTTCGAACCCTGGTCGTCGAAGCCGTGGCCGATCTCGTGACCGATGACCGCGCCGATCGCTCCGTAGTTGGCCGCGTCGTCGCGGCCGGGATTGAAGAACGGATCCTGCAAGATCGCGGCAGGGAACACGATCTCGTTCATGCCCGCGTTGTAGTAGGCGTTGACCATCTGGGGCGGCATGAACCATTCATCGCGGTCGATCGGTTTGCCGATCTTGTTCAGCTCGCGGTGGAACTCGAAAGCATGAGCGGCCCGCACGTTGGCCATGAGATCCGCCGGGTCGATCCTCAGGCTGGAGTAGTCCCGCCATCTAACCGGGTAGCCGATCTTCGGCGTGAACTTCGCCAGCTTGTCCAGAGCCCGCCTGCGGGTGTCTGCCCCCATCCATTCGAGCTTCTCGATGCTCTGGCGGTAGGCCTCGAGGAGGTTGGCTACCAGGACATCCATCCGCTCCCGGGCGCCGGGCGGGAAGTGCCGGCCGACGTAGACCCGGCCGACGGCCTCCCCCATCGCCCGCTCGACCAGCGAGACCCCCCGCTTCCAGCGCTCACGCAACTGCGGGGTGCCGGACAGGGTGCGGCCGTAAAAGTCGAAATCTTCCTGAACGAACGCCTCGGACAGATATCCGGCGGCGCTGTGGATGACCTGCCAGCACAGCCAGTCCCGCCAAGCCGGAAGGCGTTCGTCGGTGAGCAGCGACGCCAGCCCGGTGCTGAAGCTCGGCTGGCGCAGCACGATCTCGTCGAACGCGCCAGCGGGCGGGTCCAGGGCCGCCAGCCACCCGCGCAGATCGGGCCCCTCGGACAGCAAACCGGTCCAGGTGAGCGGGTTGTAAGTCTTCTCGCGGTCGCGGCTCGTGACGTTGTCCCAGTGGTGCCCGGCCACCGCCGTCTCCAGCGCGAACACTCGGTGGGCTGCCTGGTCGGCGTCCGGCAGGCCGGCCAGCTCGAACATGCGCTGCACATGACCAACGAACGCCTCGCGGACGCCAGCGAACCGGTCCTCGCGGTAGTAGCTCTCGTCCGGCAGTGAGATACCAGCCTGCTCGAAAAACACCAGGTAACGCTCTGGATTGCCAGGGTCGGTGTCAACATAGAGCCCGTACAGACCGCCGATTCCCAGCCGCTCCAGCCGCCCTAGCGTCTCCAGCAGCTCCGGAATGGAGCTGACGGAACGGGCCGCCGCGAACGTCTCGCTGACGGGCTGCGAGCCGAGCTGCTCTGCCCGGCCCGCGTCCATGAAACTGGCGTACAGGTCGCCGAACTTCCGCTCCTCGCTGCCCTCTGGCGCTGACACGGCCGCTTCCACGATCTCGCGCACCGCCTTCTCAGCCTGTTCAGCCAGAATCCGGAACGTGCCTTCGCGCGCCCGGTCGGCGGGGATCTCGGCCCGCGCCAGCCACCGGCCATTGACGTACCGGAACAGGTCGTCTTGCGGGCGGATGCCGGGATCGAGCTCGCCGATGGAGATGCCGGATGGGAGCGTCATGCGCTCCAGAGTAGGGTCTCAGCCGAGGATCAGCTCGGCGACCTGACGCAGGACCTCTGGCCGTGGCGGGACGTAGACGAGCAGCGTCGTCAGCGAGTCACGCCAGGCCGGCGCCCGCGCCGCCATGTGCATCACGGACGTGCCCAGCCGGATGGTGCTGGTGTGGGCGCCGACCCAGGCGAGCGGCGTCAGCGCGTCCGAACCGTGCCCCTCCGACGTCCACACCGACCCATAGCCGATGGCCTCGGCCTCCCGTACCCCGGCGGCCAGGCCGCTCGGCGGCCCGTCGGCACCCCAGAATCCCAGCAGCAGGCCCAGTTTCATGCCGTGATCACCGTCACCCGGCAGCCGCCCATCGCCGCGCCGACGGCGAGGGCCTGCACGCCGTCACAATGCGCCGCGTCGCGGTATCGACGTGATCCTCAACGGCCTGTCCGCCACGCCGCCAGAGGACTCCCAGTCCCTGCCGCAGGCAGCCGGGCCGCCGCCCCGTAAATGAAGGAGCGGAATGGTTCAGCGTCCCGCACACTATTGGGTGCGGACGGTGCGAGCGCAGGGATGACGGAACGGAGCAGGCCGTGGCTGGTCAGGCGACACCGCAGCCACTCAGCGCCGAGCAGGAAGAACGCATCGTCAGGCTTGCCCGCGACCTTGCCGTGGGAACCGCGCAGGTCATCCCGGAAGACGGGCTGGCGGAGAAGCTGCGTTCCGCTGAGCGCGAGGGCCGGCCGTTGCGGATCAAGCTGGGAATCGACCCTTCTGGCTCGGACTTAACACTCGGCCACGCGGTCGTGCTACGCAAGCTCCGGCAGTTTCAGGATGCCGGGCACATCGCCGTGCTGATCGTCGGGGACTTCACCGGACAGGTCGGGGACCCGACCGAACGAACAAAGATCCGCAGCGTGCTGACGCCCGAGCAGACCCGCCGCAACGCGCAGACCTATATGGAGCAGGCACTGAAGATCCTGCGCGACGACCGCCTCGAGTTGCGGTACAACTCAGAGTGGCTGGCCGGGATGTCCCTGACTGACGTGCTGGCCACCAGCCGCAACCTGACCGTGGCTCAGCTCCTGGAGCGTGACGACTTCGCCCGCCGCTACCGGGAGAACCTGCCCATCACGCTCATGGAGTTCATGTACCCGATGCTCCAGGGAATGGACTCCGTCGCCATCGCCGCCGACTGCGAGCTAGGAGGAACGGACCAGACCTTCAACAACCTGGTTGGCCGGGTGCTGCAGAAGGCCGCAGGCCGCGATCCGCAGATAGTGGTGACGGTGCCGCTGCTGCGGGGCACCGACGGTGCCGAGAAGATGGGCAAGTCCCTGCGGAACTGGATCTCCCTTAACGACACGCCCGATGACATGTACGGCAAGGTAATGTCCATCTCGGATGGCAACCTGACGCACTATGCGGAGCTGTGCTGCGCTTGGTCGGCCCCCGAGCTTGGTGAGATTCTCGCCAGACACCCGATGGACGCCAAGCGGGCCATCGCCCGCCGTGTCGCCGAGCTCTACCACGGCGCCGACGAGGCCAGGGCCGCGGAGGACCGGTGGACCGCGCGGTTCAGCCGCCGTGAGCTTCCCGAGGACCTGCCGGAGTTCCCGATCCCAGCGGGCGACGGAACGGCGAATATCCCGGAAATCCTGCTCGCCGCCGGGCTCGTCGCTTCCAGAAACGAGGCCCGGCGACTCCTGGCCGACGGCGGTATCCGACTTGACGGAGACAAGCTGCCCGCCGATCCCAGTCCTCTTACCTGCAAGGAACTGGTCGGCAAGGTGCTACAGCGCGGGAGGCTGCGCGCCGTACGGCTGGTTGCCAAGCAATGAGCATGTGAAAGGGAATGCCCGGGTACTCCGGCGCGGCAGCCCAAACAGGCTCCGGACCAGCCGGTCGGTAGCCGGTCCTTGCTCCGGCGAGCACATGCAGGTCTGCGCAGCCTGTGCTCAGCGGAACGCGCTCGGCGTCTCCCTGGACCAGGGGGAACGACAGGCCGCAGCGGGCGCTTTCGGTTATCCGGCTTCGGCGTACGCGCGATGCCAGGCCGGCGGTCAGCGTCCGCCGAGCCTGGTTTTCCCGTCGAGCAGTTCGCGTGCGATCTCGAGGTGGCCGGAGTGCGTGGCCGTCTCCTCGATGATGTGCAGGACGATCCAGCGCACGTTCGTGATCTGGGGAACGACCTCCGGGTTGGGGTGAGCGTCGGGCCTGGCCGGGGCCGCGGACAGCGGGGTGATGGCGAGCACCTCATCGGACATCCCGCACACCTGACGGTAGGAGGCGATGATCTCAGCGCTCGGGTAGTCGCAGACGAAGGCGGCGTTAGGGTCGTACCCGCCCTCTTCCTTTTCCTCGTCCGGCTGCGGCTCCGGCACCCGGCCCGCAGTCACCTGCTGGAACCAGTGGTACTCGGCGCCGCCGATGTGGGCGAGCATCCCGGCCACCGTCCAGCCAGACGGCACGACCGGCTTCTGCCAGTCCTCCTCGGGCAGCCCTTCGACGACCCTCAGCACCGCATCACGCTGATACTGCAAGAAGCTCAGGAGCATGCGCGACTCGTCGTCCTGGTTGACCGCCTCTGTCGCCGGTGCGGGGTTTTCAGCGTTCGCCATGTATGCCGCCTTCCGGGTTGAGTCCGTCGCATACTAACGACGACGGGCGGCAGGCCGCTGCCGGACATCTGGCGCCTTACGAGCTCGTGGACAAGACCCCGCTGTTCCTCTGGCCGATGGAGCTGACCGCGCGGGTATTCGGCCTGAACTCCTGGACCCTGCTCATCCCGCAGGCGCTCGTGCTCTACACGACCGTGCGCCGCTGGTTCGGGCCAGCGACCGGGATCATCGCGGGGCGGTCATGGCGGTGACCCCGGTCGCCACGCTGATGTTCCGTTTCGACAACCCGGACGCGATGCTGGTGCTGCTCATGACGCTGGCCGCGTAGCCGAGCACGAGATCCACTACTTCATCGGCGGAGGTGGCGGCATCGGCGGTGCAGGTTCCAGCGACGCGTCGATCGCGGCTCGGGCGCGTCTGACCAACAAGGTCAGGGTCCACCCTGATCGGGGGCGATACGGCCCTGATCATCGTCGATTGGGACCTCGAGGCGATGTTGCCGGACGGCACCGGGATCTCGCCGACCGGAACGACGACGGCTGTCGGCCGCCGGTCGGACGACGGGTCGTGGCGGTTCGCCATCCTCGACTGTCAAGGGGCAGCTGGATCTCCCGGGTGGTCGTAGTCGCGGTGCGCCGAGCGCCCACTTCCCCGGCCTGGCGGTGTCTACATCGGTGAGGCTCCGGCCACACGGATGTCTCACAATGCCGATGACAGGGGAAGCGCGATGGGAAAGATCGTGATCAGCGAGAACGTCTCGCTCGACGGGGTCGTCCAGGACCCGACCGGTGACGAGGGTCTGCGAAACGGCGGCTGGTTCAACCTGATCGGGGACTCTGACCGCGCGGAGTGGGCCAAAGTCCTGTTCGACGAGGCGCTGTGTGCCGAGGCACTGCTGCTGGGCCGGCGAAGCGACGAGTGGTTCGCCACACGCTGGCTGTCCCGCAGCGGCCCGTGGGCGGACCGGCTGAACAGCATGCCCAAGTACGTGGTGTCCTCGACCCTCGACGAGCCCAGATGGGTCAACTCGACGGTTCTGGCGGGCGACGTGGTCAACGAGGTTTCCAAGCTGAAGCAGCGGCTCGACGGCGACATCGTGGTCAACGGCAGCGTTCAGCTCGCGCACACCCTGATCGAGCACGACCTCGCCGACGAAATCCGGCTTTTCATCTACCCGTTCGTGGTCGGAGCGGCTGGCGCCTCTTCGGCGAGGTCAGCCAGATCAAGCCGATGCGCCTCGTTCAGGCTCAGAACGTCGGTGACAGCCTCGCCTTGCTCACCTACCAGTCCGGGTAGGTGCGGAGGGAGGAGTATCGCGTACCCGACCGCGTCGTAGATCTCTCCGCCGTCCACCGGCTTCCGGGCCAGGTCCGCGGTGACAACGGGGTAACCCGAAAGGCTCAAAAATAGAACACGTTTCAGTATTGCCCGTCGCCCCGGACGGTTCTACGGTGTGCTCAGACCCCAGCCAATCAAGCGCTTGATTCGGATTCCGGGACCATCCTCCGACGACCCCCCACATCGAAGAGGAGAGCCAAATGGAGCCCCGCCATGCCCATCGTTCGTCCGGTTTAGACCGGCCTGGACAAGCCCTCGGACGCCCTGGTCAGCGGCGCTCAGTCGCCGATCCTGTCCTCGCTGCGGCCCCGGCCCGACCAGCCCGGCTGGGACACGGCGGTCTGGCTGGACATGGGCACTCTGCCGGTCACCGCCGGTTTCTCGGCGTTCTACGCCGAGATGGAGTCGTGGATCTGGAGCCACTACACCGGCAGCTACGCGTGCGTCCGGCCGGAATGGTCCAAGGCCTGGGGGTGCACGTCGACCGCGCCGTGGACCAACACGACGATCCTGGGCAGCACGATCCCGGCCGCGGTCAGCGCGGGCCAGGCGAGCAACGACGGCTGGAGCACAGCCGTCTCGATTCTCACCTCTTACGACCCGAACTCAGTGTTCAGCAGCCCGTTCCTGGACACCTTGTTCGGCTGAGCCTGCCGGCAAGGCCGGGCCGGGCCGTACCGTGTCCTGGTGGCGCAGAAACTGGCGATCGTGGTCCGGACGGACCTCGGCATGGGACGCGGCAAGATCGCCGCCCAGGTCGCCCACGCGGCAGTGGCCGCCGTGCTAGACGGCCTGGGCGGCGCCGACCTCGCGGCCTGGCTGCAGCAGGGCCAGCCCAAGGTCGTGCTCAAGGTGGCGGACGGCGCGCAGCTGGATGACGTCGTGCGGCAGGCCCGCGTCACCGGGCTGCCAACCCAGGTCATCTGCGACGCCGGCCGCACCCAGGTGAGCCCGGGCACGCAGACGTGCTGCGCGCTCGGGCCCGCCGACAGCGAGCGGATCGACACGGTGACCGCCGACCTGTCCCTGCTCTGAGGCACGATGGGGCTCTGTGTGGAAGCCCGCCGGTTCGAGCCGGGGCCCGATGGCCGCTCCGCCTTCCCGCAGGTGTTAGCGCGCGTCTTTTAGCGCGCCCCAGGCGTGCCAGGCTTCGACGGCGATCCAGGCGCTGATGCGGCCCCGGTCACGCTGACGGTACGGACGGCCCGTGTAATGCGTGGCCAGGCGGTCGATGTCGGCCAGCTCGGGGTCGTCGCGCCACTCGTCGACGTGGCCGATGATGCTGACGTGGGTGTACCAGTCGCTTTCATCGAGCACATCGAGCGCAACCCGGGGATCGTTGCGCATGTGCTCCAGCCGCTTGCGGCCCTCGTCCATGTTCACCAGAACCCGGCCGTCGTCCCACAGATACCACGTGGCCGCGGAGACCGGCTGGCCGTCCCGCCGCAGCGTTGTGATGACCGCCGGATTCGGCTTGCCCAGCAGGACTACCGCGGCCTCGGGAAGCGGTGGTTTCGGCATTCGGGCCTCCACATCGGATGCTGGAACGCGCGCAGCTGGCATGCTGCCCGCCGGACTGCGACGCACACTCCGCATGATCTTAATGAGAAGCGCTGGCAGTGCCCCGCCCAGGCCAGTGGCCGGCCGCCGATGGGTCAGCGTGACCGGCCAGCGGGGGGCGGCCGTCGCACGACTCGCCGCAGCGTCCCGGGTGAGGTTTCTTCTGGCAGAGTGTCGAATCCGGAGCGAGCCGTTCGTAGATGAGACGAGGGGGCGGCCGGAGGGGTCGCCTGGACAAGGAGCGATGGGATGACGCAGTACCTGATCTCGTTCGATGACGGTGCGATGACCTTCCCCGAGGAGGACCTGCCCGACGTGGCCAAGGCCGCGCTCGCGGTGGCCCGGGAGGCCCGGGACGCCGGCGTGTGGGTTTTCAGTGCCGGACTGGAAAGCCAGAGGGCGAGCATCGTGGCCACCGACGGGACGGTCACCGACGGCCCGTACCCGGAGACCAAGGCAGTCATCGGCGGGTTCGCGGTCGTCGATGTGCCCTCACGCGAGGAGGCGCTGGCGTGGGCAGCCAAGATCGCCGTCGCGTGCCGGTGTGCGCAAGAGGTACGGGAGATCCTGCCCGAGCCGACCGTCTGATTCAGGGCCTGAGGCGAACCTGCAGGCGCCCGGTAGTCACTCGCACTGCCAGCTGGCCAGCCTGCCACACGGCGGCCTCTCGCTCAGTCGCTGGATCCGCCGCCGCTCAGCCGGAGTGCGGCTTGCGGCCCATCCCCGCATAGCACGGGATTGGGTACCCCGAACCCACAGCCCGCCATTCGGGCAGAGGGACGACGCCCGGCTCGGCCAGCTCCAGTCCGGAGAAGAACCGCTCGAACTCCGGCCGGGAACGCAGGGTCAGCCGGGTCGGCCCCATCCGCTCGTTCAGCCGCGCTGTGCCCTCGGTCACCCGCTCGGTGTCAATGTCGCGCACGGTATCCGAGATGGTCAGGTAGCTGCCCGGGGCGAGCGCATCCACCAGTTCCGCGACAATCCCCCACGGGTCATCCTCGTCCGGCACGTACTGCAGGATCATCAGCGCCATCACCGCGACAGGCTGCGACAAATCCAGGGTCTCCGCCGCGCTGGCCAGCACCGTCCCGGTATCCCGGATGTCCGCCTGCACGTAGGCGGTTGCTCCCTCGCTTGCGCTGGTCAGCAGCGCCCGGGCGTGCGTGAGCACGATCGGGTCGTTGTCCACATAGACGACCCGGGCGTCGGGCGCGATCCCCTGCGCCACCTGGTGGGTATTCTCCGCGGTCGGCAGCCCGGTGCCGAGGTCGAGGAACTGCCGGATCCCGGCCTCGCCAGCCAGGTAGCGCACCGCCCGGCCAAGGAACGCACGGTTGGCCCGCACCCCGGGCAGGACGTTCGGGTTGACCGCGATGACCTGCTCGGCGGCTTCCCGGTCCGCGGCGAAGTTGTCCTTCCCGCCCAGCCAGTAGTCATATACCCGGGCCGGGTGAGCCACGCTGGTGTCCAGCGCAGCAGCCGGGGCTGTTTCCTGGCCCGCATCATCCGCGTGCAGCGAGTCCGCCATGGCCGCCTTCCTCTCTCTCGCCCCGGTCCTGCCCGACGCTCGCACCTCGTCCGTCATCTCCGGTAGAGCATAATGGCGCCCGCTCGCCGGGCCGATCGGCGCTGGGGGCCCGGGCCTGACCGGCGAGGTGAACGGGCGAGGCTGGCACCGGTCAGGCTTCCTCTGGGCCGGTCCCGGGGAAGGGGCCGCCCGGCCCCAGGTGGGTGCGGGTGCCGTCGTGGTCGAGGATGCACAGGATCTCCGCGGCTCCCTCTCGCACGCCGAACGCATGCGGCTCCATCGTGGAGAACTCGGCAGCCTCGCCTGCCCGCACGAGGATGGTGCGCTCCCCCAGCCGCAGCACGATGGTGCCGGACAGAACCGTGAACCAGTCCCGGCCAGGGTGGACGCGCAGCCTGTCGGGCACCTTCCTGGTCACCCGCAGCTTGGCGATCGTCATGCCCTGAGGCGCACCGGTCCGCGACAGCAGCCAGGTCGTCATGCCCCGCGCCTCGTCCCGGAGCGGCCTGATCACCACGTCGGCGTCGTCGTCGGACTCCACCAGCTGGTCAAGCGTGGTGCCGAGTGCCCTCGCGATCGGCGTGAGCTGATCCAGGGCAATCCGCCGGTGGCCGGTCTCGATCCGGCTCAGCGTGGACGGGCTCAGGTAGCTCCGGGCCGCCAGCTCGTCCAGCGACCAGCCCAGCGACGTGCGCAGACCCCGGATGCGCTGCCGGACAAGAGCATCCAGATCGGCGTCTTGCTTCATGCGCAAGAGTGTATGCCGTAATGGCAAGCCGGCGGTACCGTCTAGGACATGGCACACGAACACGAACACATGGCTGACCTGCTCGACCTCGACGCGGAGGTCCTCAGCGAGTACCACCGCGAGGTAGCCGAATGGGTCACGGCAAACCTCACGGAACGGGCCCGCGTCATCGACGTGGGTGCCGGAACGGGCACTGGCACCCTCGCGCTGGCCAGGCAGTTGCCGGACGCCGGGGTGATCGCCCTGGACGTCGACGAACAGATGCTGAAACGCATCCAGGACAAGGCCAGCGCGTCCGGGCTCGCCGGCCGGATCCGCACCGTCCAAGCCGACCTCGATCAGGCATGGCCTGATGACCTGAAGCCCGCCGACCTGGTGTGGGCCGCCAACTCGCTGCACCACATGGGCGACCCCGCACGGGCGGTCGCGCAGATCTACCAGACGCTGCGCCCAGGGGGGCTGCTCGCGGTCACAGAGCTGGAATCGTTCCCGCGTTTTCTCACCGACCCGGCGGGCGCGGCGCTCGAGGAGCGGATCCACACCGCCATGGCGCGGGCCCGGGACGAGGCCGGCATGCACATGCATGAGGACTGGCCTGCCCGTTTCGCCGAAGCCGGGTTCGCGGTCAAGTCCGAACGCCACTTCGTCATCGACCTGCAGCCGCCGCCGGGCTCGCCGATGGCCGCCTCCGTAGCCCGCTATGCCATGGTCTCCCTCTGCCGCGCCCGGCACGGCCTGGAGGACAAGCTCAGCGCCGGTGACATGGCAGAACTCGACGCCCTTGCCCCGGCCCTGCCCGCCCGCGATGACCTGACGGTCCGCACCAGCCGCACGGTCTGGCTGGCCCGCAAGCCCGCCGGATGACCGGGCCGGCGCGTGCCGGGTGACCCCCGTACGCTTAGGTCGTGCGTGGTTCGGTCACGGTTCACATGGCGGCACCCGCTGAACGGGTCTGGGACCTGGTCAGTGACGTCACCCGGATCGGGGAGTTCAGTCCCGAGACGTTTGAGGCGGAATGGCTCGACGGTGCTAGCGGGCCCGAAGTGGGGACGCGTTTCCGCGGTCATGTCCGGCGCAACGGCCGGGGACCGGTGTACTGGACAGCCTGCACGGTAGTGGCGTGCGATCCGGGCCGGGAGTTCGCCTTCGCGGTGACCGGCCCGCGCGGGATGACCGTGAACACGTGGCGCTACCAGCTGGAGCCCAGCGCGGCGGGCACCGATGTCACCGAGTCGTTTGAGCTGGCCGACACGCCGGTCCTGCGCCTGTACTGGATGATCGCCGGGTTTGCGCGCGGCCGCACCAACCTGGACGGCATGCGGGTCACCCTGGAAAGGATCAAGGCAGTAACCGAATCCGCCGATCCTTTCCGGTAGGCCCGACGTCGTGGTGCGGTTCGGCGCCGCCCCGATCACCACCAGCCGGCCTGCCAGACGGCACGCCGGCATCACATGTGCGAAGCTGTGGACATCGCCGTCCCGGGAGGAGGTCTGCATGACTGACGCCGCGCCGGAGCCTGATGGTTCCGAGGACGCGCCGGAGCCTGATAACTCCGAGGATGAGACCAGGCGCAAGTTCCGCGAGGCGCTGGAGCGCAAGCGTGCCAATGATGCGGACGCAAACGCGTCCCGCGGTGGCCAGGACGCCGGGAAGATCCACGGAGCCCGTGGCCTGGCCCGGAGCCGGCGTTCGTTTCGCCGCAAGACCGGCGGCTGAGCAGCTGGTGCTGCCCAGCTCACATTCGTCTGAATCGCTGGCGCCATGGCACGACCGCTGGCCCCCAGTGCGCCGGCCACAAAGCTGGCTGGAATCAAGCGCTGGGGCGCAGAGATCCTGCCGGTTCCCTATGAGGCGTGGTGGCAGGCGGTTGTGGATCACCAGTGGGAACCGCTGCATGATCACACATTCGTGCATCCTTTTGCCGATGTGAACGTGATGGCGGGCAATGCCACGGCGGCGCTCGAGATCGTCGAACAGGTCCCGGACGTCGAAGAGATCGTCTGCGCGTTCGGCGGAGGAGGACTGATTTGCGGCATCGCCGCCGCGGTAAAGGCCCTGCGTCCGAGGGTGCGCATCGTCGCTGCGGAGGTCGAGACGGCCGCGCCCGTAACCGCCGCCTTCTCCCGCGGGCGGCCCGTTGATGTCGACTACCAGGCCACGTCCATCGACGGCTGCGGGTCGCGCCGCGTGACGGACGAGATGTGGGAGCTAGTGCATGGGCTGGTTGACGATACGGTGACCGTCACTTCTGAGCAGATGGCGGCCGCTATACGGCTGATGATCGACCGGTGCAGCGTCGTCGCCGAAGGGGCGGGTGCCATTCCGGTCGCTGCTGCCCTTGCTTCCGGGCGCCGCGGTCCGCGCACGGTCTGCATCGTCTCTGGCGGGAACATCGACGCCGCCAAGCTGACGACAATCATGTCTGGGAACGTGCCGTGAGTTCACCCACAAGGCGGCTGCGCCTTGCGCGAGTCAGTTCGTCTGCGGGCTTGCTGAGGCGAAGCGTGTCATGTCCGTGTCAGCAGTCTCTTCAGGCTGCGCGCGGCACGGCTGGTCGTTTTCGGGTGACTGCGGGATGAGGTTGAACTCGTGCAGCCGGCCTCAAGGTAGGGCGTGAGGAATTCGGCGACGTCGTCGGCGGTGCCGTAGGGGCAGTACCGCTCGAAGCGCTCGAACGGGAGCTGGTAGAAGGCCTGCATCGCCGGAGCCAGGCAGGCGCGTGCTGCTTCTTCGAGTCCGCGAGCCCGCACCACACCTGCATACCGTGACGGGCGGCGGGTCGGGGCGGCGTGCGGGGCTTCGTCGCGGCCATCGCGACGGCGTCGGCGAAACGCCGGGGGGAGGCGCAGATGCCCAGCCAGCCATCGCCGAGCCTGCCCGCGCGCCTGATCGCGGCGTCTGAACGCCCCCCGATGATGATGGGAATCGCCGCGGCCGGCGGGGGTGCGATGACCGCGTCATCCAGGTCGAAGAACTTGCCGTGGAAGGTGACTGGCGTACCGGTCAGGAGCTGGCGCACGATCGTGAGGCATTCGTTCATCCGCAGGCCCCGGGTGGCCGGGTCCACTCCGCAGATCGACACCTCGCGGCGATCTTCACCGCCCACTCCGACGCCGAAGACGAGCCGCCCGGGAGCGAGCCGGCTGATGTCTGCGAGCTGGCGGGCCACCAGGACCGGATGGCGCAGCGGCAGCAGGTACACGCCGCTGTAGACGGGCAGCGTGGGATGGAGCAGCGTCAGCGCGGTGGCTTGCACGAGCCCGTCGAATCCCGTGCCCGCGAAGCTCACGTGGTCTCCGCAGCAGACATGGTCGATGCCTGCCTCGGCGGCTTGCGCCAGAAATGCCCTGGCGGGCTCGTGGCCCCGCTCCAGCAGGTCGAAGGGCGGGAACATGCCGACCCGGGGCCGGGCGAGCCGTCGCGGGCGAGCGTAGGGGCGCACGCGGGATACCGACGGTGAGACGTGACCGCTGGGGGCTGTCTCGAGGTGCCTGCCCGGGTAGACGTCGGCCGCCGGAACGGAGCCGCCGAGGACGCCGAAGATCTGACGACCTAGCTCGGGTTGCTGGGCGGCGGTCCGGTAGAACGCCTCCAGCCGGGGCCGCAGAGGCGCGAGCCTGGCCGTGCTCAGGGTGAGGTCGAACCCGCTGGCGGTGAGGGCGTCTCGCCGGTACTGGTAGCCGGATACGGCCTCGTCCAGCGGCCGGTGCCCGGCGAGGCCGTCGTGGATGGCCTCGGCCAGCAGTTCGGCGGCCTGGAAGGCGTCTGACATTCCCATGCCGGTCGAGGGGTCTTTGTGATGGCCGGCATCGCCGGCGAGCGCCCATCCCGGCCCGGCCGACGCCCGGTACAGGTTGGGCAGGTCGCCGGTGCCGGTGAGGCGCGCTTCGCGCCGGCCCGACGCGACGGTGTCGCGCAGGCCCGGGACCAGTTCGAGGGCGCAGTGGAAGTAGTTTTCGGCGTCCTTGCGCACCTGACCGAACTCCTGGCGGGGCCAGGCGACATAGATGCAGGTCAGGTCGTTGTTGGTGGGCCAGACCAGGATCAGCCGCCCGGGGCGGGCGTGGAAGGATGCGCCCAGATGGCGGATCCCGCTCCAGTAGGAGTAGTAGACGGCGGTGAGTGGCGGATACTCCCGGTAGGCGGGGGCAGCGACCTTTCTGGCGATGGTCGAGTGCAGACCGTCGGCGCCCACGACGATCCGGGCCCGCAACGACGATTGCGGGGACGTCCGGTGATGGCCCCGCACGCCCACTGCCCGCCCCTCGGACCACATCACGTCATCGACCACGAAGCCCTCGATCAGCTCCGCGCCAGCCTCCTCTGCGGCCCCGGCCAGCAGTGTGTCGAGCACGGTCCGCCGCGGACAGTACGCATCGGCCACGCCTTCCACGGCCGGCCCGATGCCGGATATCTGCACCGGGCCGACGTCGAAGGTTATCTCCCGGATCGGCGCACAGCCGCGGGCGTGCAGGCTGCCGAGCACTCCCCAGGCCTGCAGCCGGGCCGCACCGCGCTGCCACAGGAAATGCGTGGACATGGTGTCACTCGGGAATGACGCCCGGTCGGCCAGGGCGACCCGGTGCCCGGCGCGCGCCAGCAGCATGGCCAGCGGCGCTCCGGCGCACCGGGCGCCGACCACGATGGCGTCGTACATCGCCCCCCCAGTGGTGCGGGACCGGCCCGGCTAGCCGACGGTCTGGCCGGCCGCGAGCGCCTTGACGTCTGCGGTGCTCAGCGGATTGCCGGCGATGCCCCAGTCTCCGCTCTTCACTTCCTCGACGACCACCCAGGTGACCGGGCGCATGTTCTCACCCTCGATCTCGACCATCGTGTCAGTCAACCGGCGCACCATGTCCTGCTTCTGGCCAGCCGAGAAGACACCCTCAATGACCTTTACGTTGACGAACGGCATAACCCCGCCCCTTTCCGTTGGGCCGTGCCTGATGACGGCCACGTAACCGTGTTAGCACGATCGTTCGTGCCAATAAGACGATGCTAGCACGAACGATCGTGCCGTACAATGAGCCTATGCCACGACGAGCCACCACCAGCGGAGCCAAGACCAGAACCGCGATCCTGGAGACCGCGGCAGACCTCGCCTCCGTCGACGGCCTGGACGGCCTCAGCATCGGGCGGCTGGCCAGCGAGCTGGCCATGAGCAAGAGCGGGCTGTTCGCCCACTTCGGCTCCAAGGAAGAACTGCAGCTGGCCACCATCGAGGAAGCCCGCCAGCGTTACGCGCGGGAAGTGATCGAGCCCGCCTGCGCCGCCGGCACCGGCATCACCCGCCTGCACGCGCTGTGCGAGGCATTCCTGTCCTACCTGGAACGCGCCGTGTTCCCCGGAGGATGCTTCTTCGCCTCCGCCATGGCCGAATTCGACAGCAAAGCACCCGGCCCGGTCCGCGACCGCATCGCCCAGTGCCAAAACCAGTGGATGGCCACCCTCGAACGCGCCGCCGCCGAAGCCCAGCAAAACGGCGAGCTAACCGCCGGCACCGACCCGCGCCAGCTCGCCTTCGAACTCGAAGCAGCGCTGCTGTCAGCGAACTGGTACTACCACCTGTTCAACGACGCCACCTACTTCGACCGCGCCCGCCGAACCGTGCACGCACGCCTGACCAGCGAAGCCACCCCCGCCGGCCAGCACCTGCTGCCCCCCGCATCCCAAAGCCACTAAGAAGACGCCCGGCAACCCAGCACGCCCGTTAAAAGGCTTTGCACTAGAGGGAATCCCAGTGCGGCGGACGCTCACGATGGAGGCGCTCGTCATCCTCCGGCTCGGGCTGCTCGCCCCAGCCGACATCGGTGTCTTCCTGGCTCTGGGCCGGCAGCACGGGCACATCACTGCGATCTGAGCGGCCGACGTCAGGCGATCGGCTCGAAGCCTTATCATCCGGCACGACGGTCATCACCTTCTCGAAGATCATCTACAGTCGACGCGATGGTACCTCTGCTCGCAACTGGACCGCCGAGTTCCTTATCCCCGATTTAGCGCCCGCCAGGCATTACCAGGCGATGGCCTCAAAGCCCGTGACCCCAGGCAATGGGGTGAACGTATTGCCGTTCATCACGCCGACGCGGCCTCCGCCGCTCGTCTCGCTGGTCCCGATCGCGATCTTGCCCGTCGAGTTGACCCAGTACAGGGAGATGCCGAGGGGTGCCTTGCCCCTGAAATGGACGAGGCCGGCGACGTGATTCATCTTCCCGGTCCGCGTCGAGTACCGGGCGAATCCCATCGTCGTGGTTTTCCGGATGCTCGTTGAGTAACCACAGACGATCGTGGAGCCGTCCATCGAGATCATCGCATCCGTTATGCACGACACGAAGTAATAGGGTGGCGCGGCGTTTCTGAGGCTGCCGACCAGATCCCGGAGGTTTCGCACGGTGGCGGCGAGTGGGCTGTCCGCCATCAGATCGGTTCCGCGGCGGCGGTGTCGAGCAGGCGCACGCCGACGCCAGCCTGGTTCTCGACACTGAACGCGAGCGTGCGGGAGTCCGCCGTCCACGAGATGCTCTGGGCACCGTCGACACCAGACCCGGTGAAGCCGTAGGAAGCATCCGCGTTGGTCACCCCGCTCGTGGTCCAGGACCGGGACGCACCCGTCGCCAGCGTGTAGGTCATGATTTCCATGAACCGCGCCGTGGGAAAGCCGCCGGAGTCCACGTCGACGGCGAGCTTGCTGCCGTCGGGGGACAAGGCGAGGCCCGACACCACGGTGCCGCTAGGGATCGCCGGTACGGCGAGCCGGGTGAGAGACTCCTCGGCTCCGGACGCGGTGAGCCGTAGCAGGTAGAACGCCGGCTGGCCCACCCATGTCCCCGAGCTCCTGATCGACCGCTGCTCGTCAAGGACGAACGTCCGGCCGTCGGCGGCCCCGGCAACGCCGACGACCGGCGTCCTCGCAGTGAGCCTGGCGAGCGTGGCCCCGGTCCAGGTTCTCCGGACGACCGTCAGCGATGAGTTCGCGACCGCCACGTAATACGGCGGGACATCGGCGTACGAGCCGCCCGGCGCTCCACGGGCAGGCGCAGCGGAAGCGCTGGGCCGGGGTGTTGCGGACTTGACGAGGAACGAACGCGCGGTACAGCGCCCCCGGCGAGGATGATGATCGCCGCGGCGGCGGCCAGCGGCGCGACCCAGGCCGGCCGGGTCCGGTTCCCGGGCCTGGGTCGTCTGCCGCCGGGTGATTCGTCCAGCCGAAGCGGCGGCACCGTGTCCTTCTTGATCACGGCGGCGGCGCCACGGGTCGCGGCGCGGACCTGGTCCGCTGGGACGTTCATGAGTACTCCTGCATGCGCTGTCCGAGCGCCGCGAGCGCGCGGGACGTGGCGGACTTGACGGTGCCGCGCCGGATGCCCATCGACTGGGCGGTCTCCTCCTCGCTCAGGTCGAGGTAGTAGCGGAGCACCAGCGCCTCGCGCTGCCGGGGCGGCAGCGCCTGGATGCCGCGGAGCAGATGCCGGTATTGCTCGCTGACGAGCGCGGTCGCCTCGGCAGATTCCCACGGCAATTCGCTGGCGATACGGGCGGCACGGTCGTCCCGGCGGGCGCTGGAGCGCAGGACCATCCGGCAGCCGTTCAGCACGCTCGCCCGCAGGTACCCAGGGGCGCTGGCGGTGTCGCGCAACTTACCCCACCGCTGGTACAGCCCGAGGAACGCTTCCTGGACGACATCCTCAGCCGCCGGACGGTCGCCGAGCATGACGTAGGCAAGGCGGATAAGGCTCAGCGCATGCGTCTCGTACAGCGCGGTCACTTCCCGGCCGGGTGCCTGCGTGGTCACGACTCCCACATGCAATAGATGCGCGCGACGGCCGAAGGTTGCCTGTCATTCCGGAGTTTTTCTCCCGACCCCATCTGCGAGCATGTGACGATCTTGCGGCCGGTAAATGCGTTGCCGCATCTCGGCGTGCAGTCCTACAGTGGGCGCGCCGCGGCAAGATACGTCCTCTGCATCAGGAAGGAGGTGCCCGCGATGTTCACTAATCGTCAGACGCCTCCAAGGGTTGTCTTCTAGCAATCCTGGAGACGCACTGCGGGCGCCCTCAGGAATCCGGCGACGGCCGGGCCTGAGGGCGCCTTCTATTTTGCGCTGGATCGCGTGGTGAGGTCAGCCGTCAGGCTTGCAGCCAGGCGAGCAGGTCGGCGTTGATCGACGTCGGCCTGGGTGGTGGGCATGCCGTGCGGGAAGCCCGTGGTAGGTCTTCAGCGTCCCGTTCTGGACCAGCTTGGCCGACAGCGGCCCGGAGTCGGCGTAGGGAACGATCTGGTCGTCGTCGCCGTGCATGACCAGCACCGGCACGGAGATCTTCTTCAGGTCCTCGGTGAAGTCGGTCTGCGAGAACGCGACGATGCCGTCGTAGTGGGCCTTGGCGCCGCCCATCATGCCCTGCCGCCACCAGTTCTCGATGATCGCCTCCGACGGCTCGGCGCCGGGCCGGTTGAAGCCGTAGAACGGCCCGGCGGCAGGTCGCGGTAGAAGCGCGGCGCGGTTGGTTGCGACCTGGGCCTGGAGGCCGTCGAAGACTCTCTTGGGCAGGCCGCCGGGGTTGGCGTCGGTCTTGCACCATCAGCGGCGGCACGGCGCTGATCAGCACCGCCTTGGCCACCCGGCTCCTCGCCGTGCCGGGCGATGTAGTGGGCGACCTCGCCGCCGCCGGTCGAGTGGCCGACGTGGATGGCGTCGTGCAGGTCGAGGTGCGCGGTCACCGCGGCGAGGTCGTCGGCGTAGTGGTCCATGTCGTGGCCGTCGCCGGTCTGGGTGGAGCGGCCGTGGCCGCGCCGGTCGTGGGCGATGACGCGGTAGCCGTGCTGCAGGAAGAACATCATCTGCGGTGTCCCAGTCATCGGCCGACAGCGGCCAGCCGTGGCTGAACACGATCGGCTGGCCCGAGCCCCAGTCCTTGTAGAAGATCTCCGTGCCGTCGGTGGTGGTGATCGTGCCCATGGATGCTCCTTACTCGATGGTGCGGCGGGCCGTCGACGTCGGTGGTCGCGCCGGCGGCATGCAGGCATGTGGCGGGAACCGCTACGCCACGGATCTGCGAGCCTGAGGTGTGATTCCCCGCGCGGCCCGGCCCTATCGCTAAATGAAAGGGATCCGGCTGGACGAACTCACCAGCAGGTTGGTCAGATCACGTAGATCCCTAAGACGTCGGCTATTCGCCGGTAAATCGGAATTCTGCCTGCCATGGACCGTCCAGGTGGACGACGTCCAGTAGCGTTCGGCGATGCGGTCCGGGTCAAAGGAAGTACCTGCAGCTATCTGCCTGCGATGGTCAGCGTGGCCACACGGATGCCGTCCGGTTCCAGGTCAGCGCCGAGCATTGTGGCGGCCGACCGGAGAGCCGCCTTGCCAGGGAAACGGTCGCAAGGGCCGGAATGGGGTGGTCGGCGAACCCGCCCCCGGTGACGAGGATGGTCCCGAAGCCCGCGGCCCGCATGGCCGGGGCGGCCACCTGGGCGACGACGATGGCGCTGATGACATCGACTGAATACGCCGTCTGGAGGTGGGCGACACTCGAGGTCAGCAGCCGGTCGGGAGCTCCCACGACGGCGTTGTAGACGATGACGCCCGGTGCGCCATGTCCGCGGTAGAGCTCCCCCACTCGGGCGCCCAGGTCATCGGGATCGCTGGCATCGGCCGCGATGGTGCTGATCTTGGCGCCGGTGTCGGCCAGGCTGCCGCCATGTCGCTGAGACCGTCCGGGCTGCGCGCCAGCAGGGTTAGCCGGTAGCCGCCCACGGCGAAGCGACGCGCCACCGCCGTTCCAAGCCCAGGCCCCGCGCCGACCAGCAGAAGGTGGCGGGCATCGACCGAGCCGGGGCCCGCGGCCTCGGCAGGGTCAGCAATCGTGCTTTCCCGGTTGTCATGGTCGCCTATTCGCTCGTCAGGCATAGGTGCCGTTCCTAATGAGTCTCAGGGAGCCCGCCGTCTGGCAGACTCCGGGTGTGGTGGCCGCCGGCAGGTGAGCACTTGTCTTCCCGGGCTTTGAGCCCTGACGAAAGACCGTGCCCCTGCCGGTGACCGGGAGAGTTGATCGCTGCTGGGATGTCGTGCCCGCCGGATGGGGTGAGCACAGTTTCATTAGGTCGCTGATGGTTCTCCCGCAGGCTGCTGCCGGTTTTCGGCATCTTGGACGGGAGAACGGATGCGGTTGTTCGTGGGCGATGACTGGGCTGAGGATCATCACGACGTGGAGGTGATGAGCGAGGCCGGGAAGGTGCTGGCGAAGAAGCGGCTGCCCGAGGGAGTGGCCGGGATGGCCGCGGCTGCACGAGATGATCGGGGGGCACCTGGGCGAGGACGCGGACGAGGCGGAGGTGGTGGTCGGGATCGAGACCGACCGCGGCCCGTGGGTCGTGGCGCTGGTCGCGGCCGGGTACACGGTGTTCGGGGTGAACCCGCTGCAGGCGTCGCGGTACCGGGAGCGGCACGGCGTGTCCGGGGCCAAGAGCGACTGCCGGCGACGCGCACATGCTCGCCGACATGGTGCGCACGGACTCCCACCAGCTGCGGGCGGTGGCGGGCGACAGCGCGGAGGCGGAGGGCATCAAGGTGCTGGCCCGCACCCACAAGACGCTGATCTGGGAGCGGACCCGGCAGGTGCAGCGGCTGCGGCACCAGCTGCTGGAGTACTTCCCCGCCGCGCTGGAGGCCTTCGACGACCTGGACGCTGCCGACACCCTGGAGCTGCTGGGCAAGGCCCCGAGCCCGGCCCGGGCCGCGAGGCTGACCCGCGCGCAGGTCAGCGCCGCCCTCAAGCGCGCCGGCCGCCGGAACATCACGGACAGGGCGACGGCGATCCTGGCGGCGCTGCGCGGCGAGCAGCTGGGCCAGCCCGCGGCCGTCACGGCCGCCTACGCCGTCACCGTGCGGTCCCTGATCGCGGTGATCACCGCCCTGAACGACGCAGGTCAAGACCCTGCAAGGGCAGGTGGAGGCGGATTTTGGCCGGCACCCGGACGCTGAGATCTACCGGTCCCAGCCCGGCATGGGCGCGGTCCTCGGCGCCCGGGTGCTCGGCGAGTTCGGCGACGACCCGCACCGCTACGCCGACGGCAAGGCCCGCAGGAACTACGCCGCCACCAGCCCGCATCACCCGCGCGTCCGGTAAGAAGAAGGTCGTCGCCGCCCGGTTCATCCACAACGACCGCCTGGTCGACGCGCTCAACGCCCAGGCATTCGCGGCCCTGAGGGCATCGCCCGGCGCCCGCGCCCTCTACGACGAGCTCCGCGCCCGCGGCATCGAGCACAACGACGCCCTCCGCCGGCTGGCCAACCGGCTCGTCGGCATCCTGCACGGATGCCTCAAGACCCGCACCCTCTACGACGAGGCAACCGCCTGGTCCCACCGGCAAAACCTCCCTCAATCTTCCGTAGCGGCTTGACATTTAAGCTCCTGGGATGTCTTTCGTGTCGATCGCCTCGGAGAGAGGCTCGGGTTGGTGGCTGTGTCGTTCCCGCCGGGTCCACTCCGGTGGTCACCCATGGCCGGGCGACGCGGACGATGTCGGCGTCTGAGGCGTCTGGTGAGCGCGTCGAGCTTCAGGAAGTGCCGGGCGATGGTGAGCCCGAGGATGCTGCTGACGATGAGCGCTGCCCGCAGGTCGGCGTCGTCACCGCCCATGGCGCGGCTCAGGTTGGCGACCCGCTCGTTGAGGAACGCGCTCATCGAGGCGGCTGCCTCCGGTGCGGTCAGCATCGACCGGACGAGGGCCTTGGTCTCCGGGGGCAGGGCTGCAAGCCGGACGTCCAGCACGTCGTGCAGGTGTGCCTCGATCTCGCCGGGGCCGCTTCATCCAGCTGGATAGCAGACGCGAACAGAGCTGCCTTCGATCCGTAGTGCTGCATAACCAGGGACGGATCAACGTTCGCGCGGCGGGCGATGGCGCGGATGGTGGCGCCTTCGAGGCCATGCTCCCCGAATTCCGCGCGCGCCGCGTCGAGGATGCGCTGCGCGGTCGCCGCCCGCTTGGCGGCTCTGCTTTTCGGTTCGCTCACATGCTCACTCTACCGTTGTTGAGTGAATCGTGTACTGTTGGCTCAACAAACGATGAGTGAGACTGGGCTGATCCGACCCGGGCCTTCCCGGAAACGAGGAACCGCCCCGAAGACCCGAACTTAGGAAGGACATCAAGATGAAGATCATCGCGATCGAAGAGCACTGGAACAGCGTCGGCATCCGTGACGCGCTCGACCGGCTGGCGGATGGGGCGCGCGACGAAAGTGTCGCCTTCAACACCATGGGCGACAACCAGGCCCGGCTCGAGGACATCGGCCAGCGCCGCATTGAGGCGATGGACGCCGCCGGGATCGACGTCTCGATCCTGTCGGTCGTCACCCCCGCCACCCAGGCCCTCCCGGCCCGGGAGGCCGTCGCGCTGGCCAGGGACGCGAACGACGAGGCCACTGACGCCGTCCGCGCGCACCCGGCGCGCTTCCGCGCGTTCGCGACCCTGCCGACCAGCGACCCGCAGGCCGCCGCCGCGGAGCTCGAACGATGCGCCACCCGCCTGGGCCACGCCGGCGCCATGGTCCACGGGCGGACCGGCACCCGCCCGCTGGACGACCCCGCCTACGACGACCTGTTCGCCACCGCGGCCCGTTTGCATCAGCCGATCTTCATTCATCCGCAGATCCCGTCGAACGAGCTGCGCGATGCCGCCTACCGCGGCCTGGATCCGCTGGTCGACCTCGGCCTGGCGACGTTCGGCTGGGGCTGGCACATGGACACGGGCCTTTCCGCGCTGCGGCTGATCCTGCGTGGCACGTTCGACCGCCACCCCGATCTGCAGCTCGTGCTCGGTCACTGGGGCGAGATGCTGCTGTTCTGGATGGACCGGGCGGACAGCCTGTCCGGCATCGCCAAGCACCTCGAGCGCCGGGTGTCGGACTACATCAAGACGAACATCCACATCACCAGCAGCGGGATGCTGCAAGAGCGCCTGCTGCGCCACACCCTCGACTTCACCAGCGCGGACCGGGTGCTGTTCTCCACCGACTACCCGTTCCACCAGCCCGGCGCGGTGGCGGTCGAGCAGTTCTTCGACGCCATCCCCGACCCGGCGGATCGCACCAAGATCGCTTCCGGCAACGCGGAAGCCCTGTTCCATCTGACCTGACCAACCCCAGTCCCGATTGATCGCGCCGGACTAGATGCGTCGGTGTGTGTGCCCTGGCACGCGATACCCCCGCACCCGGGCCGGTTACGGCTGGCTGGCTGTCGGCGGGCGGGAACTGGGCTGTGGATCGGGGGCCCCGGCGAGCGGGGTCCCGGCCACCGCGCAGTGCCGCTGAAGAGACGGCGGGAGCGCCTTGGCCTACTGGCTGGGTATCCGCAGCGGGCTGGCTCAGCGCATCGTCACGGATCGTGGTCCAGGCGAGCAGCGCGGCCGCGAAAGACGCTGCGGCAGCGATGATCATCGCGACGGGGAAGCCGGCTGCCAGCTTGACGGGGTTCTCGAAGGCAGCGCCGGAAAGCCCCGCGGCGAGGGGAAGAGCCGCGACCGCGATCATCTGCCCGAGGCGGGAGAGCGCGTTGTTGACGGCGGAAGCGATCCCGGAGTGGCGCGCATCGACGCTCGCCAGCACGGTGGCGGTGATGGGGGTGATCAGCGCGGCGAGACCGGCCCCGAATACGACCAGCGGGGGCAGCACCCGGCGAGGTAGGTGTCGCCGGGGTGGATCTGCGCCATCAGCAGCAGTCCCGCGCCGGTCAGGACGGCTCCGGCGGTCAGCGGGATCCGCGGGCCGATGCGCTGGGCGATCGCCCCCGATGGGCGGGAGAGGATCAGCAGCAGCGCGGTGATCGGCAGCGTCGCGGCACCCGCCTGAAGGGCGGTATAGCCGAGGGTGATCTGGAGGAACGCGACGAACAGGAAGATCACGCCGCCGAGCGCCGCGTAGGCGACGAGCGCGAGCACGGTGGCGCTGGCGAACTGGCGGGAGCGAAACAATTCCAGCGGAAGCATCGGGTGGCTGCTGCGCCGCTCCACGGCGACAAAGGCGCCGGCGGCGGTCAGGCAGACGGCCGCCGAGATGATCACGGCCGGGGTCAGGCCGCCGGAGGCCTGGATCAGCGCGAAGCACAGGCCGGCGATGGCCAGCGTGGCAAGCGCGGCACCGCGCAGATCAAGGCGCCCGGCCCGCGTGGGGTCACGGGACTCCGGCAGTTTCATGAACGCGGCGACGATGACGAATGCCCCCAGCGGCAGGTTGATCAGGAAGACCGCGCGCCATGACAGCGCATCGGTCAGGTAGCCGCCGAGAGGGGGGCCGACTGCGCCCGCGACAGCGGTCAGGCCTGCCCACGCGCCGATCGCCCGGGTCCGGTCATCGGGATGAAAGACCGCGTCGATGATGGCAAGGCTGCCCGGGGTGAGCAGAGCCCCGCCAACACCCTGAACAAACCGGGCGGCGACGAGGAGCTGAATGGTCGGGGCGGCCGCGCACAGCGCGGAGGCGGCTACGAAGGCCGCCACTCCCACGATGAACATGCGACGCCGGCCTAGAGGTCGCTGAGCGAACCGGCTGGCAGGACAAGCGCCGCCAGGGTGAGCACGTAACCGTTCAGCGTCCACTGCAGCCCCGCGACGCCCGCGCCGAGATCACGGCCGATCGCCGGCAACGCCACGTTGACAACCGTGGCTTCCAGCAGCACTATCGCCTCGCCCAGCACCGCCACCGCAAGCACCCACCGGCCCGCCGCCGAAGCGAGCCGCACCGAGCCGGGCCCGCCGCCCTCGTTCCCCACCCACGGCACCCTTCCAGACGGCCCTCGCTTGCCTCAGTGTGTCTCCCTACGGCCTGACCCGCTCTGCAGGGCATCACGCCCGCTTCTCCCCCTGCCTGCCCGCTGTCGGTGCGGAGGGCCGAACATGGAGGCGTGGCCGATCACACGGAGCCCTGGCGTGGCCCGTTCACGCAGCTCGAAATGCGCGAAATGTGGACGTACAGCGATGGCGCCCGCACGGTCAAGGGGTACTGGCGGCCGGGTGGGGCGGGGCCGGGAGCTGGGTCCTGGTCGACCAGGGCACCGGGAACGCCGAAGGTGTGGTTGCGGCAGGAGAATTCTCTCGCCGGTTCCGGCCGGTGGACGTGTTCGCCGATGTGCCCGGGCTTCCCACGTACCTGGGGACGGTCACCGCGGCTGACCATAGCGCCCTGGTGGACCTGGTCCTCGATCGCAACCCGTTCATGCTGGCTAACGGGTCCCGCCGGGCGGCGCGGCCCCATGTGCTCCTGGTGCCCCGCCGGCATCGGGACGGATGGTCCTCGGCCACGCCTCTGGAACTGGCGGCTTGTCAGACCGCGATGACCTTTGTCGCCGCGTGGTACCGCAGCCTGGACGGCGGTCACGTGGTGTTCTGCGCCAACGACAGCGCACCGAACCTGGACTACCTGCGTGACGTGGAAGCCGCGAGCGGGATCCCCGCCGCCGGCGGCACCGGCGCGGCGACCGCAAGGAATCCCCGGCAGGACGTGCAGCACGCCCACTTGCACGCCTTCTACGCCGAACATGACCGGACCGAGAACCACGAATCGTCGGCGCTTGCAGGGCATCCCGTTCTCGCAGAGGGCCACCGGGCGTTCAGCGCCGGCCTCGGCAGCGACGCCGTGCAGGTGGAACGGGACAGCGCAAGCCTCGCCGACGGCCTGCGCACTGCGGCGCGGCCCTGGGGCGGTAACTACTGCTCCTACCAGGTGGGCGCGGACGGCCCGTTGTGGGTTATGCCGGCGCTGGGACCATCCCAGGACGAGGTCAACCAGCGGCTGGCCCGGGCCGACGGCCTGCAGGCGCAGCCCGACCCGAAGCTGGGCGGGGCCGTCAACCTGGCACGGCCCGCCCTGGCCGACCCAGGACGGCTCCATGCGGCGCAACGGGCGACAGCTGACCAGCGCGCCAGCTTCCATACCTTCGTGGCCCAGCGCGGACTGAACCCGCGGTCGCTGGCCGCCGGTCTTGCCCGCGAGAAGCCTTAGACCGGGCTAAGCCCGGTGCGGAACGGGAGTTCACCCGCGGCCAGCTCGTACAGCGTCACGCCCAGCGCGTACAGGTCGGCCCGCTGAAGACTGAATACGAGCAGTCAGCTGACGATCGGGGCCCCTGGACCTAAAGGGGCCCGAGGTCCATTTCGGAGTTTCGTCGGCCCCGCTGGGGTAAGGGGGAAGCCCCGCCGGCGTAAGGGGAATCAGCATGACCAGATGGACAGGCCGCCTGCTCGCTGCCGTGGGCCTTGGCGGCCGCAAGCCAGAGCGGGATCTGCCGCAAGACCCCGTCGGGCGTGGGCCAGGCGTGGCGGAGACGAACCGTGAAACAGGCGACCCGCAGGAGCCACACCCACACGCCGGCCTGCCTGCCGAGAGGCGCAGCAGATCGTCTGGGCCACCCGTGCCCGGCGACGTCATCGCTGTCATCGCATCGCAGCATGAACACGTCAAGAAGCTGCTCGAGGCCGTCCGGCAGGAAACCGGCCACCGCCGGGCCGCCGCCTTTCACACCCTGCGGCTCACCGTCGCCCTTCATGAGACCGCCGAGGAACAGGCCATCCACCCGCAGGCTCTGCGCCAGCTAGGCCCCGACGAGCGTGCCGCCACCAACCGTATAGCCGAAGAACAGGCAGCCGGTCAGACCATCGCCGCGCTGGAACTAGTAGACGTCGACTCCGACCAGTTCAACTACACGTTCGGGCACCTTGCCACCAGCGTGACCGACCATGCAGCGGCCGAGGAAGCAGACGAGTGGCCAGCGCTACGCTTCATCACCGACCCAGCCGTCATTAACGCGATGACCGAGCAAATGCGCGCCGTCACACAGCTAGCCGAGGATCCGTCGGCACCTGGCCTTCAGGCACGACCTTCAGCGAGATGCAGGACTGGGCCAAGGCCGCCCGCGTTCCCGCCCCGCCACCGTCCTAGCGAGCTGTGGCTGTCTGGCCGGCTGTACCTGGCCCAGCAGCCCGGATCATACTGGCGGACCTCCGCGGCCCGGTCCTGTCGCCTTCGTCTCGGATTACGACCTCGCCGCGATGATCCGGTCGGCCCGCTGGCCCGATTGGCCACCGCGGATGCCGATCCGGTGCATCATCGTCGATGTTACTAGCAGTCAAGGTAGTCCTCGGGGGCTAGTGACGGGCCAAGTGGACGCGGCATCGAGCATGGTGAGCCGGCATCCTGGTGACTTGACGAAAGCCGCGCTCAGCTTGCGCTTCTGCAGCTGTGCTTGAGCGCCACTGACCTGGGTGATGTTCCGCAGGCGCTGTAGTCTGCTCGCCTGAACTTCCGGCTGCCGACCCGGCTCGGATCAGCCGGACTGGCTACCGATGAGGAGATGGGTGCGGACGGGTCGAACCGGCCTGGCGTACCCCGGCCGCCCTCGAGCTTGATGGCCTGGGTGCTCGGCGGGTACGCGGTTCTCATGGCTGTGGTCGAGGTGCGGCGGATCGCGGTCTACCGCAGGGTCTCGTTCACGCCCGGAGCATGGACCTTCGTCTTCGTGAACGCCGCGGCGGCCGGTTATGCGCTCGACTGGCTCGCGATCAAGAAGCCACCCGCCGCGACCGGCTATGCGATCGCGGCCATCGCGGTGCTCACCGCGTTCGTCGCGTGGATCGACTTGAAGGGCGGCGGGATCGCGCTGGACTACCTGTGGACGCACCTCATCAGCGGGCACCTGGGCCGGGTGGCAACCCGCGAGGACGTCGCGAGAACCCGCCTCGACGCCGTCACTGAGCACGCGGCCGCCCCGCCATCGCCGTTCGCCGGGTACCGCTGGCAGGATCAGAGTTTGGTCAGCTTGGCGTACGGCGTCATGATCCGCACGCGGCACGAACCGAAGTCCACGACCAGGGTGGCGTCAGCCTCGACGTCAATGACCCGGCCGAGGCCGTACTTATCGTGGGTGACCTGGTCCAGCACTGCGAACTGCTCAACAGGCGGAGCGGCCGCCGGAGGGCCGAACGGGCTGGTCGGCAAGTAGCGCCGGGTCGCGGCGCGGGCTGGTTTCATCACTACCAGTATGCGCCTGCCGGCCGGTATGCGCCTGCCAGCCCGCTGCACCGACGCCACTCCTGCGGACATAATCGGGTCATGCCCGCAGGAACGGCTGTCTGGCGTGACCAGCTCACTGCTGACGAGTCCACCCAGCTTGTGCGCGGGGCCGGGGTCGTCGAGCAGCCGCGCCCGGATGTGCTGGTGGTCGGCGGCGGAATGGTCGGGGTCGCCACTGCTGCCTCCTGTTACCTGGCCGGCGCGGGCTCGGTGCTGCTGATCGAGGCAGGCACGCTGGGGTCCGGTGCCACCGGCGGAGCCGCGGGCCTGCTCGTGCCGGAGGTCCATACCTGGAGCGACCCTGAATCCTTCGTGGCGCTGGCGCGGTCCAGCCTGGAGCTGTGGAGGGAGCTGGAGCAGACCGTACCGGGCACGGTAGGGCTGACCGAACTGAACTGGATCGGGCCGCCACCCGATCCCGGAGGTAGCAGCCCTCGCCGCCCTCCCGCCGCCGAGCCGCTCGATGCGGGCCAGGTCGCGAGCCTCGTCCCTGGGCTGGCCCGCCCGGCGCCCGGGTTCCTGATCCGGCGTCAGGCCAGGGTCAATCCGCTTCGCGCGCTGGCCCGCCTGGCGGCGGTCGTTCCGTCCATCGCGACCGGTACCGCCGCCACCTCGGTCACGGTCAAGGGCAGCCGCATCGTGACGGTCTCCACCACCGGCGGGGATATCCATCCCGGTGCGGCGGTATTCGCCACCGGGATGCCACCACTCGTGCAGGGTCTGGCCACCGGTCTTCCCGCCAGCCTGGTCAAGGGGCACATGCTGGTCACCGAGCCATCTCCGGTCCGGCTCCCCGGCACGGTGGCCTTGGTCGCCACGCAGCTCGAGGACGGCCGGCTGCTGGCGGGCGGCACGCTGGACACCGGTGACGATAGTCCCGGCGTGCGCCAGGACGTCATCGACTCCATCCTGGCGGATCTGTATGCGCAGCTCCCGGACCTGACCGGGTTGCGCGCCTCCTACCAGTGGTGCTGTTTCCGGCCCCGGCACCCTGACGGCTGCCCGGTCATCGACCGGCTCCCCGGGCTCGACAATGCCTGGCTGACCTCCGGGCATTTCCGCACCGGCATCCTCATGGCGCCGATCACGGCCCAGATGATCACCCGCTGGATCTCCGCCGGCCGGCCGCCTCCTGAAGCGGCGCCCTGGAGCAGTGCCCGGTTCGCGCACCAGGGCAACGCGTCCGGGGCGAGCAACTAGACGTCGCCACAGGCGTCTCCAGTACGTGGGAATCACCAGATGCACCACGCCGAACCAGGCCTGCCGCGCGCTGGCTGGACCGCTGGAAGCCCTGGCGCGGGGACGGACCAGCCGTCTGCGGCAGAACAGGTCACCCTGCTTTACCGGCTTCACGGAATGGACCTGATCCGGATCGCGGCGGTCATGCTGGGAAGCCGGGCCGCCGCCGAGGATGCCGTGCAGGATGCCTTCTGCGGCTTGTTCCGCAAGTGGCACCAGCTATCCGATCCGCGCAAGGCGCTGCCGTACGTCCGCTCGGCCGTGATGAACCGATGCCGGTCGGAGCTGCGCCGCCAGGCCCGGCTGGAGCGCCGCGCAGATCACAATCATCGCCCGCTCGGCGCGGAATCCCCGGAGCAGGCGGCGATCCTCGGAGAGGAGCACCGGGACGTGCTCGCAGCGCTTCGGCGGCTGCCCGACCGTCAGCGCGAAGTGCTGATCCTGCGCTACTTCATGGACCTGCCTGAGCCCGAGATCGCCACCGCAATGGGCATCAGCCAGGGCACCGTCAAATCAACGACGTCTCGCGCGATCGCCGCGCTGGCCCGCCGACTGAAGGAACGATCATGAACAGCGTCGATGAGCGGCTCCGCGCAGCGGCCCGCGATGCCATGGGCATTTTCCCGCCTGACGGTGACCTGCCGCCACTGCGCCTTCCGGCTCCGGCTGGCGGCCGCCGCCGGGCAGGCATCCGAGCCGCCATGACCAGCGCCGGCCGGGCCCGGATCTGGCTCGCCCCGATCGCAGCGGCCGCAGCCGTCGCACTCGTGATCGCGGGTGCCGCGGTGCTGCACCAGCCGACGAGCACTGCCGACGGCGCCAGCTTGGCCAAACAGCGAGCGAATGCGGCCGCCATGAAATCGATGCAAAAGCAACGACAGGCGCTCGATGCCCTGGTCGTCGCCGCGTTCGTGCCTGCGACCGGTCCGCAATTCGACCTCGGATCGAAGCTCGACTGGATGGTGCAGGCTCAGGAGCTTCACGCCACCGCGAAGTGCATGGCGGCATCGGGCTATCACATCAGCGATCGGCCGACGCCCTTCAATCTGGCTATGTTCGCGGACAACACCCAGATGCCGGACCTGCCGCGCATCGCCCGGACACATGAGTTCGTGGGGCTGGCCGACATCACGAGTGCGTCCTACCCCAAGGCAGAGCAGAACGTGTACAACACCTGCCATGCGACGGCCGCTGTGCCGTACCAGCAGTTTCTGGCGGCCGGCCAGACGCTGGACAGCTCCTGGTGGAAGGTCATCTTCCGGATCCAGGCGTCCGGCAAGGTCCAGGCCGCCATTCCAGCGCTGGCCACGTGCGCGGCTCGGTACGGCTTTCCCAACGATCCGTACGGCAGCGCATCCGGGCCCATCAAGTCGTTCGCCGACTTCATGGACTGGGTGGCGGGCTTCCTTGACGGTGCTGGCAGCCGCGGCGCGTCCACGAGCACGCTCCAAGCCCTCGCCCGGCACTGGTCGGCGGTGTTCGTCACCTGCGCCCGTCCCATCGTCGGCGTGTGGCAGCGGTTGCAGCTGGCGGCGCAGCCAGGCTTCCTCGACCAGCACGCGAGCCAGGTGCGGCGGCTTGATCAACTGGCCTGGCGGTTGCTGGGCAACCAGTCCCGCTGAATTCAGCCGGCCCCATCCCGTGGCAGGTCCTCGGCCTCGGCATGGTATTCGGGCGCACCCTTGTATGAAACGGCCTGATCGGCGTGGAGAGCCACCTTGTAAAGCTCGGCCACCGACTTACGAATCTCGGCGCTGAGAGTCGCCTTGTCCTTGCAGAGGTTCTCGATGTTCCGTTGATAGAGAACGAACCGGGTACCGAAGCTGACCTGCGTGCGCGCCCCCACAGCGAATTCTCCGCCCAATGGAGAAAACGGGCTGGCGGACACGCCTCCGCCCAAGCTGTTGGCCACCTCCCACCGGATGTCGGGGTCCTTGCCCGCCGCGACAGATTCGGCTGGCAGCAACTCAATGCCTACATCAGGGTCGTCGGATGAGCCTCCCGTTTCGGAGTCAAATCTCGCAGTCTCGGCATCGACCGCTGCGCGGAAGGCGGCGTTCCCTATCCGCTGCGGCACGACCCACTTGTCGGATTCCAGCGCGGCGGCGGACGCGAAATCGGCCCGCCCTGCGCCAGGATCGCGCGGTGCCAGCCATACCTTGGCCTGGCCACGCAGCGCCCACCCGGGAGCGAACCGCATGGCCGACTGAAGGAGGACGTCGAGTTGCTGCACGACGCGGTCGAATTTGCCCAGCCGGTACTGTGCGACCGCGGCCCGCCAGCGTGCCTGGTCAGAATCCGGATCGGTGTCGACAGCCGCTTGCGCGGCGATCTCAGCATCCTGGAAATGCCCCAGCCACCAAAGCGCCTCGGAGGCAAGGACGAGCGCAGCCATCCGCACTGCGGGCGACGAGTCTTGCAAGTGGCGATGGGCCACGAATAGAGCTCGGAATGGGTGCTCACGGCAGCTGCGGGCGTGCTCCTCCAGCGACTCCAAAACTTTTTCGGCAGCTGCCGGCGAGTAATGCCGGTGTTCGGCTGGCACCAAATTGAGCCATCGTGTTGCAGCTTCCCTCAGCTGATCACCCAGTTCGAAGTCCGAGGTATCCCGGTTCGTCACATAGCCGGGTCCCGAGTGATGAGATGGCGCGGAGGCGGAGTCGACAGCTGAGGCCTCATGCTGGCTGGACATAGGAAGACGCTCGCTTCTTTGCGGCAGGCAGTAATAATCGGAGAACGCGCCTAATTATGCTCGCTGCCCGGGCTCCCTGCGCGCCCCAGCGATCAGCGGGGTCACCGCGGGCTTCCCGGGAGTGTGGGCCAGGGTCACCTGAGCGGCACGGCACTCCGTGCTCCGCGGCGACGCCGATCGGAGCCTCGATGATGAGGCCAGGAGCGCACGCCGGACGACGCCTCGATGATGAGGCCAGGAGCCCACGCCGGACGACGCCGGATCCGGAATTTTCACCGAACTACTTCCCGGGAGAATACTCTCGGAGTATTCTCCCGGTCATGAGCGTCCCACTGACACTGCTCGGCCTGCTCGAACGAGGCCCAAGCCACGGCTATGACCTCAAGCGTGACTACGACACCTACTTCGGCCAGGGCAAGCCCCTGCGCTACAGCCAGGTGTACGCGACCTTGTCCCGGCTGGCGCGGGACGGCAAAGCGGCCCCTGGACCCATCGAGCAGGGCGCCGGGCCCGAACGGCGCCGCTACGTGATCACCGACGTCGGGATGGCCGATGTGGAACAGTGGCTGGCCGAGCCCGCTCCGCCCGAGCCGGACCTGCAAAGCGAACTGTTCGCCAAGGTGGTCCTCGCCCTGATGCTCGGCCGGCCCGCCGCCAGCTACCTGGACGCCCAGCGCGGCGCACATCTGCAGCGGATGCGCGAGCTCACCGACCTCAAACGCGGCGGCGAGCCCCTGACCGTGCTGCTCGCCGACCACTCCATCTACCGCCTGGAGGCTGACCTTCGATGGATCGACCACACCGCGGCCCGGCTGGACACGCTCTCAAAGGCGGTCCAGCAGTGACCGCGAACTCCCCCGGACCGACGAGGCTCATCGAGGCACGAGACCTGGTCCTGTCGTTCGGCAGCACACCGGCGCTGCGCGGCGCCTCGCTGGGTGTCGGACAGGGTGAGATCGTCGCGGTCATGGGCCCGAGCGGATCGGGCAAGTCCACCTTGCTGCACTGCATGGCCGGCATCCTCACCCCCGACCGGGGCGAAGTCTGGTTCGGCGCGCAGCGGCTGGACACCCTGAGCGACGAGCACCGCAGCGAACTGCGCCGCAACCGGTTCGGGTTCGTGTTCCAGTACGGTCAGCTGGTCCCCGAGCTGACCGCCGAAGAAAACGTCGCGCTGCCACTGCTGCTGTCCGGCACCCGCCGCGGCCCGGCGATTTCCGCGGCCCGGGACTGGTTCGCAACCCTCGGCCTGGACGGGCTGCAGCGGCGCCGGTCCGGGGAACTGTCCGGCGGCCAGGCCCAGCGCGTCGCGCTGGCCCGCGGCATGGTCTCGCGCCCCGAGGTGCTGTTCGCCGACGAGCCAACCGGATCGCTGGACTCGGTGTCCGGTGAGCTGGTCATGGACCTGCTCACGGCCGCCGCCCGGGAGCATGGCACCACCGTCATTTTGGTCACCCACGACGCGCGGGTCGCCGCCTACGCCGACCGCGAGGTCGTCGTCCGCGACGGCGTCGTCGGCACGCTCACCGGAGCCAAGCCGTGATCGGCCTCGGGCTGCGGCTGGTGCTCAGCGGCGGCCGGGAAGCGATCACGCGGCTGGTCCTGCTGGCCGTCGCGGTAGGACTCGGCGTTGGCCTGCTGCTCGACCGCCCTCGCCGCAACCAGCGCAGTCAGCGCCTGGAACAACCGCCACGCATGGTTCTGGACCGGCACGTCGGCTGTGCCCGCAGGCCCGGCGACGGGCGTCGCGCCGTTGTGGTGGCACCCCAGCGGCGACCTCTTCAACGGCCAGCAGATCAACCGCTTCGACGTCGCCGCCACCGGCGCCTCGTCCCCGGTGCCGCCGGGCATCTCCCATGACCCGGCGCCGGGCCAGTACTACGCCTCCCCCGCACTTGCCGCGCTGCTGCACAGCACGCCAGCCAACGAGCTGGCCAGCCGCTACCCCGGCCACCTGGCGGGCACGATCGGCGACGCCGCGCTGCCCTCCCCGGACTCGCTGGTCATCATCATTGGGCGCACCCCCGCGCAGCTGGCGGCCACGCCCAACAGCGTGCGGGTGACCTCGATCGCCACGACGGTGCCTCTCGAGGCCGGGGGCCGGTACCAGGTGCACGTCAGGGGCCCCATCCAGGGGAACCCCAACGGCCTGAATTACACGCCGCCCGGCAGGGAAATCCCGAGTAGCGGCATCGACCTCATCCTGTCCATCGTGGCGCTGGCCGTGCTGGCCCCGGTGCTGATCTTCATCGCGACTGCGACACGGCTGTCCGCCGCCCGCCGCGAGCAGCGGTTCGCGGCAATGCGCCTCGTCGGCGCGACCCGCGACCAGGTCTCCCTGCTGGCCGCGGTGGAATCGACGGCGGCCGCGCTCCTCGGGGTGGCGGCCGGCTTCGGAATCTTCTTCCTGCTGCGCGCGCCGGTCGCGGGCATCCCGTTCGTGGCAGAGCCGTTTTTCCCGGCCGAACTGACGCTCAGCACGGTGGACATCCTCGCGGTCGTGATCGGCGTGCCCGTCGCCGCCGCCGTGGCGGCCCGGCTGGCGCTGCACCGGGTGCACATCTCGCCGCTCGGCGTCGCCCGCCGGACGACGCCCGAGCCGCCGCGGGCCTGGCGGGTGCTGCCGCTGATGGCTGGCCTCGCCGAACTGGGTTTCTGGACCGTGCACGGCCACCCGGCTTCCATCTCCGGGCAGATCGACGCGTTCATGTCCAGCTTCCTGCTCATCATCGTCGGCCTGGTCGTAGCTGGCCCGTGGCTCACCATGGCCACGGCCAGGGGCATGGCCCGGTGGACCAGCCGCCCCGGCACGCTGATCGCCGCCCGTCGCCTCGCCGACGACCCGAAGGCCGCGTTCCGCGCCGTCAGCGGTCTCGTGCTCGCCCTGTTCGTCACCACCGTGGCCGTGGTGGCCATCAGCACTCAGGACGCCAAGAACGTCGTCCGGTGGGGCACTGTCGCCGAATCACACGTGGTGACGGACCAGTTCGCGGACCAGTCATCCAGCGTCGCGTTCCAGGGCACCGAGCTCTCGACCGGCGTGGGACCGGCCGCAGCCGCGGCGCCGCTCTCCGCGCGATTGCTCGGCATTCACGGCGTCCAGGGCGTGATGGTGGTCCGCGCCGTCCGTGGGCTGACCATCCCCGGAAGACTTCCACAACCTCGGCACCAATCCGTCCGGCCAGACGATGCCGGTTCCTGCTGGCGTGGTCTCGTGCGCGCAGCTCGCAGCCGTTCCCGCCTTTGGCCGCTGCCCGGCCGGGGCGACGGCGGCGGCGTTCCCGGAAGCGGGGTTCAGCGGCCCGCTGTTCGGCCTGAAAAACACCAGCGGGATCACCTGGCCGGCCGCGAAGGTCCCGGCCGCGGGTCTGGACAGCCTCGGTGTGGACGCCATCAACGTGGCGACGAACGGCTCTGTGTCAGCGATCGAGCGGGCGAGGACGCTCCTCGAGAACGCCCACGCTTATCCCACCATCAACGCGCCGTCCAGCATCGGTGACCTGGTCGCATCGTCAGATACCAAGGAAGACGCCTACCAGCAGCTCGCGAACACCGTGATCCTGGTCAGTCTGCCGATCGCCGGCTGCACGCTCGCCGCGGGCATCGCGGCCGGGCTCGCCGACCGCAAGCGGCCGTTCAGCCTGCTGCGGCTCACCGGCGCCCGGCTCGCCACGCTGCGCCATGTCGTCGCGCTGGAAAGCGCCGTCCCGCTGCTCGCCGTCGCCGCCATCGCGATCGGCACCGGATTCGGCGCGGCCGCGATGTACGCGTCCTTGCAGCAGGGGCGCTCGATGGTTGCGCCCGGTGCCGAGTACTACCTCCTCACCGGGGGCGGGATCCTGGTGTGCTTGGGCATCATCGCTGCCACGTTCCCGCTGCTGGCACGCATCACCGGGCCCGAGGTGGCGAGAAACGAATGAATCTCAGCCTGCCTCCGCACGGGTTCTCACCTCGCGCTACGCGGGCGCCCGGCATGCCGCGCCCTGCTGAACACCGGAGTCCCAGACGAGATCGAGCACCGCAAGGCAGTCGTGACATAGCTTCCGGCTGTCGTCTGGCGCTATGTAGACACCGCCCCAGATGGTCACCTGACTCACCTCTTCCTGGATTTCCGTGTCCGCGGCGTCATCGGCGAGATCGATCAGCCAGCGGACGTACTTCCGGAACCTGGTGATCTCTTCCTGCAGCTCCCCAGGTGTTAAGTCGCCGGGCTCGCGCTTGCGCGCCTCGGCCATCGCCGCACGCGCCTCGATCACCCTGAAGTCGTGATCTTCCATATGTACCTCCACGGCGTACGCGCCTTCGCCGTGGACCTGGACACCCTCTTACGCTCAGAACCCATACTTCCGCCCTGACTCATGACCGGCCGCGCCGATGGCGCGCACACAGGCCGTATAGGGGCATACGACCGCACCGCCTGATCGCGCGACCTCATGGCGATCGAACGTAGCCATCATCAGCCGGACGCTCGTTCGTGGTCTGGCGTGGCGGCTGGCCTGGGCCGAATGGGCTGTTTCATGATCTGGGAGCCTTTAGTGCAGCATCTGCACCTGAGGCTCCCGGATCATGAAAATCGAATATCTGAGTGAATCCGCGTTGGGGACGGATGGGGCTCGCGAGGCTGGTGGTACGGTGCGGAACGCCTCAGCCTCGCGTCATGCGTGGGCAACCCCCGCGGCGCCGGGCAATGTGCACGCCGGTTACCGGCCGGCGCTCTGGAGCGTCCGGAACAAGAGTTCGACGCTGTGGAGCGTCCGTAGGAAAGTTCCGGGACGCGGCTGGGGAGGTACGGGACGAGGAGGGTGAGGTCGGCGGGCGACAGCCGGTCGCTGGCGGTGCGCGCCTGGTGCCAGTACGGGTAGATCAGCGGTGGCGCGCTGATCTTGTCCAGCAGCTCCCGCTCGGACCCGGCGAGAGTGAGCGACGAGCCGCCGCCTCGATGGTCCCTGCGGTACTCGCCGGACAGCAGCCCGCCGGCCAGCGGGGGCTCCAGACCAGCACCCCGAGGCCCGGATCGACGGCGAGCGGGATCAGCTCGTACTCGGCCTCGCGGGCCTGCAGCGAGTAGTAGATCTGCTGGCTGACGAAACGCGGCAGGCCACGCGCGCTCCGCGACGCCGAGCGCCTTCATGAGCTGCCAGGCGGTGTAGCTGGACGCGCCCACGTACCGGACCTTGCCGGACGAGACCAGCAGGTCGAGGGCTTCCAGGGTCTCCTCGAGCGGCGTCTGGCCGTCCCACTCGTGCACCTGGTAGAGGTCGATGTGGTCGGTCCGCAGCCGACGGAGGCTGGCCTCGCAGCGGGAGATGACGTGGTGGCGCGACAGCCCGGCGTCGTTCGGGCCCTCCCCCATCTCCTCGATCCGCACCTTGGTGGCGAGCAGCGCGCGGTCCCTGCGGCCGTCCAGCACCCGCCGACGATCTCCTCGGACAGGCCGGCGGAGTAGACGTCGGCGGTGTCGATGAGGTTGACCCCGGCGTCCAGGCACATGTCCACCTGCCGCTGCGCCTGGCTAGGCCACTGAGCCTATGCAGGTCATCGTCGCGACTACCCGGGCGGCAGTCCTGCCGCAGTCTAGGGAAGGGCAGAGCGGACCAATGAAGCCGCAATTCAAACGGACCTCAGCCAGGTCAGCTGGATCTTCTGACCGCCTGCTGGACTTCGTGTGCGAACTCGGCGGCAGCCACGCCTGTGGCCGAGCGCCGCCGCGCCTCGACCAGTCCGGTGGACCCGACGTCGGTGAACTCGCCCTTACCGCCAAACGTCATCGTGCCCATCGTGAGCACGGACACCCGCAGACCCGACCCGCCCAGAGTGCGATATTCCACGAGAGCGACCCTATCGTCCGGGCTTGGGCCAGCTCCGGGTCAGGGGACCAGGGCCCCGGCGAGCACCGAGCGAGCCAGTTCGCCGTCGCCGTTCCAGGTGACCGCGGGATCACCGGCGTCGAGCCTGCCCCACAGCAGCAGGAGCAGATCCGCCGCGGTACCGCTGACGGTGGCGACCGGATCGCTGGGCCCGAGAGTCCGCCGCGACCCACTGACCGAGGCGACGGGGTCGCCGGGCCCGAGGATCCGCCGCGACCCGGTGTCCGTGGCGTGCAGGCCGACGGCGTGCGCGGGAGCAGCGGTGCGGCCGAGCCTGACCTGGCGCGGGGCCATGGTGTCGATGACCTCGGCGATCCCGTCGTCGGCCAGCGCCGGGTCGAGCGGGCCCGCGGTGCCGAGCGCGTGCTCCGCATCCCACCGGTGGACCAGGGCTTCCTGGCACCGGCGGCGCTGCCAGAACCCGACCGTCGGCGGCGGCGCGATCGTCCATGCGCTGCCCGACGGGTCGGTGTCCAGCGCGGCGAGCAGCACGCCGCCGGTGCCCTTAAACCACTCCGCGACCGCCGCCGGGTCGCGCGGCGCGGGCGCGGCCTCGTAGTCGCCGCGCTGCTCGGTCACGGCGGCCGCCGCCCACAGGTTGCCGCCGCCGAGGTGACTGGCGAGGTCGTACAGCGTCCAGTCGCCGCAATGCTCGACCGGTGCCGAGAGGTCCCCGCCCAGGCAGGCCTCGAACGCGGCAAGCTCCTGCCGAAGGTGCGCCAGGTAGTCCATCCCCGGACCATACAGCCCGGCACCTGCGAGACCATAGATGCGTGCCGACCGGGCCGCCGAGGCGGGCATCGAGGTGATGATCGAGGCCCTGAACCCGATGGACAACGGGCCCTGCCTGCTGACCACGACCAGGGCCGCCGCCGGTTCCGGGCGTGACGGTTACCGGCCCGCGTCGCCGGGGCGTGACGGTTACCGGGGTGCGTCGCCGAGGCGGTACTCCGCCGTTCGCTCGTCGAGCCGGCTCTTGAGGTCGGGGTCGATCTGGTACTCGGCAGCGGCCAGGCTCGGGCCGAGCTGCTCCGGGCTGCTCGCGCCGATGATCGGCGCGGTGACCACGGGATTCGCGGCCACCCACGCGACCGCGAGCGTGACCAGGCTCACCCCGGCCTCGTCGGCCAGCTTGCGCAGCTCCTCGACCGTGCCGAACTCGCGGTCGTGCCAGTACCGCTCCTGGTACATGCCGCCGGCGTTGCCCAGGGTGAACCGGCCCGCCGGCGGCGCGGCGGACCCGGAGTACTTTCCGGACAGCAGCCCGCCGGCGATCGGGTTGTACGGGATGACGCCGACGCCCTCCTCGCCGCAGAACGGCAGCATCTCCCGCTCGATCTGGCGGAACAGCAGGTTGTAGCGGGGCTGCACGCAGTCCATGCGGGCCAGCCGGAGCGTCTCGGTCCGGCCGACGGCGCGCACGAGCTGGTAGGTAAGGAAATTAGAGCAGCCGACGTAGCGCACCTTGCCCTGGTGCACCAGGTCGTCGAGGGCGCCGAGCGTCTCGTCGATCGGCGTCGCCGGATCGTAGCCGTGCAGCTGGTACAGGTCGATGTAGTCGGTCTGCAGCCGCCGCAGCGACGCGTCGATCGCGGACATGATGTGCTTGCGCGAGTTGCCGCGGTCGAACGGCGCGGGCCCGGTCGGGACGAAGCACTTGGTCGCGACGATGAAGCGGTCCCGCTTGCCGTGCAGCCAGCGCCCCAGGATCTCCTCGGTCACCCCGCGGGTCGAAAGCTCCCCGCCCAGCGGGTACGCGTCGGAGCTGTCGAGGAAGTCGACGCCGCCCTCGGCGGCCCGGTCGAGGATCGCCCGCGACGTGGGCTCGTCGCACTGCAGTCCGAAGGTCATCGTGCCCAGGCACAGCTGGGACACCTGGAGGCCGGTCCGGCCAAGTCGCCTATGTTCCACACCCGTCACGCTACCGGCTGGCGCACTGGACAATGATGTGCAGGTGCCCAGTGAGAAGAGGGGCCGCAGCGCGGGGCCGGGCGGCCCGGGCGGTGCGCAGGATCGGGTCGAGCTGCTCCGCGACGCGGACCGGCCGAACGCGTGGATGCTGCTGATCGACGGCGTCCCGCAATCGCACGTCGACCTCGATGATCCGCTCTACCTGGACTTCGAGTACGTGCGCCGGATCGGGCACCTGATCGACCTCGCCGCGCCGCCCGGGACGCCGCTGCGGGTTCTGCACCTCGGCGCCGGTGGCCTGACGCTGGCCAGATATGTGGCGGCGACCCGTTCCGGATCAAGTCAGCTCGCGGCGGAGTCCGACGCCGAGGTGACCGCATTGGTCCGGCGGCGGCTGCCGCTGAACCAGCCGGGCCGGTCCCGGACCAGGGCCGGGCGGATCACGGTCCGGGTGGCCGATGCCCGCGCCGTGCTCGAGCAGGTCCGGGCCGGCTCGTTCGACATGGTGGTCGCCGATGTGTTCGCCGGGGCGCAGACCCCGGCGAACCTGACGTCGGCCGAGTTCACCGCGGCCGCGGCGAGGGCGCTGCGGCCGTCGGGCGTCTACGCGGTCAACGTCGGCGACGGGCCGCCGCTGGCGCACGCGCGCGCCCGGGCGGCCACCGTTCGCTCGGTGTTCCGGCACGCCTGCGTGATCGCGGAGAGCGGGGTGCTGCGCGGGCGCAGGTTCGGCAACCTGGTCATCGCCGGTTCCGCTGCCGAGCTCCCGGTGCGCGCGCTGACCAGGCGGGCGCTGGCCGACCCGTTCCCGGCGCGGGTCGTCGCAGGCCCGGAGTTCGACGAGTTCACCTCCGGTGCCAGGACGATCACCGACGCGGATGCCGGGCCGTCCCCGCTCCCGCCGCCAGACGTGTTCGCGTGACCGGCCTCAGCCGGAGGTCAGCCGGGCGCGCTCAGCGTGACCAGCCTCAGCCGGTGCTCTCCTCGGTCAGCCGGGCGCGCTCGGCCTCGGTGAACGGGACCGGCTTGTGGCTCTCGGCATCCCAGCGGACCGTGACCACGCGCGCGTCGGCAGCCACGTCCCCCGACGGCGTCAGGATCGTCTCCCGCGTGGTCAGGCTCGTGCTCCCGAGCTGCACCACCTCTACTCGCACGGTCACCCGCCGGTCTGGGTAGCGGACCTCGGCCCGGAAGTTCACCTCGAGCCGGACGACCACATAGATCGGCTCGCTGCCCATGATCTGCCCGTAGAACGCGTCCCTTGCCTCCTCCAGGTAGGTCAGGAACACCGCGTGGTTGACGTGGTTAAGGCCGTCGACGTCACGCCACCGGACGTCGACCACGCGCTCAAACATGGCAGTGGCCGGGTCGGCAGGGGGCTGCGGGCACGACCCTTAGGTTCTCATGCCCGGCCGGTCTGGCGCGGCTCCTCGTACCGGTTGAGGACATGGCGAGCGCGAGTGCCGACTACTTGTCAGTGGCCTGCACGCGTCTGCCTGTTAACAACCAGCAGCCCGGCAGCCCAGGAACGGTCGGGTCGCCGCTTGCGCGGATGGTCAGCCGCGAATGCGCCACCGAGCACACCGGCGACAGCGCCGGCCAGCGGGCCGACGACGATCATGAAGAAGGCCAGCACGAAGATGAGTGTGAGCAGTATGCCGCAGACAGCGCCGGCCACTGCGCCTGCGAGCAGGCCCTGCCGTACTTGAGCCGCTCGCAGCTGCTGCGGGTCCCCGGTGTGTGGCAGCAGCCAGGCCGCCGCCAGGCCGGCCGGGGCGGCGAGCAGGCATGACATGGCCACAACGATCAGCGGCAGGGCGTTGTTATCGCCGGCGGCTTTCACAATTTCGTAAATTGCCAGGCCCGAAGCCAGGCCGGTGATTGTGCCGACAGCGAGGGACCTGTTCGCCACCGGCGACCGCTGCGCTGTCGCGGCAAGGATCCCAGCCACGGACACGACCGCGAGCACCTGCAACGGCAAGACAATCAGCATGATCACGCCGGCCGTCCCGGCAAGGACCCACATCCCGCCGGTTTCGCCCTCCAGCGATCTGGCCTTGACCACCGGAAGTGCCGCCAGCGCGGCGCCGAGCAGCACAGCCCGGCGATCTCGTGCGACAGGCTGAACGGGCCCACATTGGCTCCGGGGCTCAGATGATCGTCCATCCGGACGACGGCCATACCCAGGCCAACCATCGCCGCGGAGCCGGCCACCCGCACCAGCCGCGCCGTGATGCTGTTGGCGACCGGTCCGAACCACCCATGCCGCCGACCGACCCACGGCAGCACCACAAACGCAGCAACTCCCGCCAGGACCCGCACCCGGTCGGTCACCGTCTGAGGGTCGTAATAGGGCGCCGGAACGGCCCGCCAGCTCAGCCATACCGCCCACGCTGCGGCGGCTGCCACCGCCCCGCACCCAAGCCAGTACACGATCTTGCGCACCACGTTGGCCTCCCTCGCCACCAGCCAGAACCCGCCCGCCAGCCAGCGCAGCCGCGGCCACCCGGCCGGAACCTGGCCGGCCTCGGCCTGCAACGCCTCGGCCCACTGCCGCCGCGCCGGCGGCAGCAACCGCGCCGCACAGCGCAGCAGCCCCGCCAGCATCCAGGCCAGTTGCTCCATCACGGCCCTTCACCAGCCAGCCGCCGGGCTGCCGCAGCCCGCCGCGGCCTCGCCGGCCGGGCTGCCTCGGCAGGCGCCGCCACCAGCGCCGCCATCGCGACCGCCAGCCCGTCGCCGGTAAGCCGGTACAGGTGGCGCCTGGGCCGCCCGGCAGGATCGCCTTCCTCCCAGCAAGCCTCGACGAGCTTCCTGTCGGCCAGCCGGAGCAGGATCGGGTACAAGGTTCCCGACTTCAGCCCGGTCTCGCGGGCCAGGTCATAGCCGTGCCGCAGGGCAGACGGTTCGGCGGCCAGCGCCGCCAGGACCGCCAGAGTCTGGACCGAGAAGGCCGCGCGACGTGACATGCATCAAACTCTACCTAGGTAGAGTTTGATCGTTCAGAGTTTTGCATCAATCGGTTTGCCGACGGTCTAGCGCGGCTCCTCGTGCTGGTTGAGCGACATGGCGAGCGCGAGCACCGACGCGGGCAGCAGCACCTTGCTGAGGGCACCCGGCGGGGTGTGCGCGGTCGCCAGGGGCTTGAACCGGCCGATCCCGACGCGCAGCGCCTGCTCGGCCGTCACCACGCCCAGCATCAGCGGGACCAGCCCCCGGTAACGCCACAGCACCACCCAGATCAGGCCGGACTCGAGCAGCTGGGCTCCGCCCCACTGGCCCAGCAGCGCGATGATGTTCCTTCCGCCCTTTACGTGAGTGTCCATCGAGGCGATCGACTGGGCTCCGCTGTCCGGGGCGACGATATGGATAAGGCTGCGTGCCGTCCCGACGGCATTCACCGCCGCGAGCGCTGCCGCGGTCCACTTCGGGCCGCGGAACGTCGCGGGATCGGACGGAAGCAGCCGCGAAACCCGCGGCCGCACGGCGCCCACGACAGTGCTAACTACTTCGGCAGAACTCACTCATTCCCCCCGTGCTCATCGTCCGGCCGCATCGGCCGCTTCCCCCTGCGTTCATCGGCCGGCCACACCGGCAGACCACAACGGCCGCGCCGCGCCGGCCCGCGGGTCATCGGCCGTTAACACCGGCAAGGCCGTGCCGGCCCGCGGGTCATCGGCCGGCCACAGCCGCGCCGTGCCAGCCCGCCGGAAGGCAGCGATATGGATGTATCCATATCGGCCGGGCGGTAAGCGGGATTCGGCGATCCTAGACGCCCGGACCTGACGGCTCCCCGGGCCTGGGGCGCCCTCGCGCGGCGGCTGCGGATAAACGAGGAACGCGAAAATCACTGGGCGCGCTCCGCCCGGGGCATCCCCTGCGTCCCGCCGGTGGCGGCTGGTCAGTTCCTGCTGCTCGGCGATGAGCTGAGCGATCTCCTCCCGGGCGAGTGTCAGCCTGGCCCGCTGGACGGCCCAGGTCCCGCGGCCCCACTCGCCCATGGCTCCGCGTGCCGCACGGTACCGCTCGAAGTCTTCCAGATCATCGGCCATAGGCCGGATTCCCGCGCCTCGGCTCGCGCCTCTGGGCTGAGCCCCCCGCGCGGGATCCACAACTGCTTCGGTGCGACCTGCCACCACCGTTCGCTGCCCTGCCCGCGGCGGGTGACCTCCTGAACGAAGCCGTAGTCGGTGAGATGGCGCAGGTGGTAACTCATGATCCCGCTGTTCTCGCTCAGCTCCTTGGCCAGCGAGGTGGGGGTCGCCGGGCCGACCTGCCGCAGGTAGCGCACGATCCGCTGCCGCATCGGGTGCGCAAGCACCCGCAGCGCTTCTACCTCGCGAACCAGCCGGGTCGCCTCATAAGGCGGGCGATTGCCTTTGTAAGGGATGATGGGGACTTGACTACGCCCCGCGCTGAAATAAGGGGGGCTCCCGGCCGTCACCGGCCGGGGTTCCTGTTTCACCGCCGATCGCACCGGGAGGTCCCCGGTGACTGACATCAGCTCCGCAGGCTGTCACCGCTTGACCAGCGGCCAGGATGTTCTTGGCGGCGTTGATGTCCCGGTCGTGCCGGGTGCCGCAGGACGGGCACTGCCACGTCCGGGTGGAAAGACTCAGTTCGGCGAGAAGGCGCCCGCACGCCGAGCAGGCCTTGGACGAGGGGTACCAGCGGTCGATGACGACGAGTTGCCGACCGTAGCGCTGGCATTTGTATTCGAGCTGGCGGCGGAACTCGCCCCAGCCGCAGTCGGAGATCACCCGGGCCAGGTGCCGGTTGCGGACCATGTTGGTGACGGTCAGGTCCTCGATCACGATCAGGTCGTTGTCGCGGACCAGGCGGGTGCTGGTGCGGTGCAGGAAGTCGCTGCGGGCGTTGCGGACCTTGCGGTGCGCGCGGGCGACCTTGGCTTTTGCTTTTGCGCGGTTCGCCGATCCTTTCTGACAGCGGGTCAACTGCCGCTGGTAGCGGGCCAGATTGCGCGCCTTGCGTTCCAGGTGTCGGGGATTGGCGATCTTCTGCCCGTCGCTGGTCACCGCGAAGTCCATGATCCCAAGGTCGACGCCCACCGCGCGCCCGGCCGGTGGCAGCGGCTCGGCGAGCGCGGTGTCGACGGCGAGGGTCACATACCAGCGCCCGATTCCTCCCTGCCTGAAGGCCGGAGTCCTCCGGAGGATTCGGTGACGGTAATCAGAATCGCTTCGCCCAGCGGTGCCTTTAGGGCAGGTCGGGCATGACCTCGCGGCTTCCGCTCGATGACCTGCGGGTACTCGACCTGACGGTCGCACGGGCCGGGCCCACCTGCGTCCGCCAGCTCGCCGACTGGGGTGCGGACGTCATCCGCGTCGAGCCGCCGCCCGACCCGGCCGATCCCGGCCTGACCGGCAGCCGGCACGGCTTCGACTTCCAGCACCTGCACCGGAACAAGCGCTCGCTGTCGCTGAACCTGAAGGCGCCCGGCGGGCGCGAGGTGCTGATGCGGCTGGTCGACACCGCCGACGTGCTGATCGAGAACATGCGGCCGCCGGTCAAGGAACGGCTGGGATTCGACTTCGCCACCGTGCACGCACGCAACCCGCGGCTGGTCTACGGGTCGATATCCGGCTTCGGCCAGGACGGCCCCTACGCGGGCCGCGGCGGCGTCGACCAGATCGCTCAGGGCATGGGCGGCCTGATGAGCGTCACCGGGCTTCCGGGAGGCGGGCCGGTGCGGGCCGGGATCCCCATTGCCGACCTGTCGGCCGGCCTCTACCTGGCCACCGGCGTGCTGGTCGCCCTGCACGACCGGGACCGCACCGGGATGGGGCGCTGGGTGCAGACCTCGCTGCTGGAATCGATGATCGCGATGATGGACTTCCAGGCAGCCCGGTGGACCGTCAACAACGAGATCGCGCCGCAAGAGGGCAACCACCACCCGGTGAGCGTGCCGATGGGCTGCTTCGCCTCGGCCGATGGATACGTCAACATCGGCGCCGCTGGCGGGCGGCTGCTGGACAGCCTGTGCCGGGTGATCGGGCTGCCCGGCATCCCGGCCGACCCCCGCTTCGACTCACCGGCCAAGCGGTCGGCGAACCGGGGCGAGCTCAACGCGCTGATCGCCGAGCGGCTGCGCGCCAGGACCACGGCCGAATGGGTCGAGGCGCTCAACCAGGCCGGAGTGCCGTGCGGACCGGTCTACGGGATGGACGAGGTGTTCGCCGACCCGCAGGTCGAGCACCTGGAGATGACCGAGCCCGTGCAGCATCCGGCGCTCGGCCGCCTCGACATCCTGCGCAACGCGGTGCGGATGACCGATGGGCCGGCCACAGTCCGCACGCCGAGTCCCGACATCGGCGCCGACACCGACGCAGTGCTTACCGAACTGGGCTATCCGCGCGAGGAGATCGACCGGCTCCGCGCGCAGGGAGTGATCTGAGAGGATCCGGATGACGTCACCGAGTTCACCCGCGCGGCACCAGACCGGCACCGACAAGCTGCTGGTCGACGTGGCCGACGCCGTCGCGGTCGTGACCCTCAACAACCCGGCGAAGCGCAACGCGCTGTCCAGCGACATGCGCGCCGCGCTGCCGGTCCTGCTGGAGGCGCTGCAGGCCGACGACCACGTCCGCGTCGTGGTGCTCACCGGCGCCGGGGACAAGGCCTTTGCCTCGGGCGCCGACATCTCCGAGTTCGCCGACCGGCGCACCTCCCCCGAGGCGCGCGCCGAGTACGACCGCGCGGGCGAGGCGCTGAACCGGTCCTGGGCCGTCCTGGACAAGCCCCTCATCGCGATGATCCGCGGGTTCTGCATCGGCGGTGGCCTGTTCACCGCCCTGCAGGCCGACATCCGCGTCGCCGCCGACGACAGCCAGTTCGGCGTGCCGGCCGCCCGGCTCGGCCTTGGGCCCGGCATGTTCGGCGTCACCACCCTGATGGGTCTGATCGGCCCGGCGCAGACGTCCGAAATGCTGTTCTCCGCCCGGCGGTTCAGCGCGCCGGAGGCTCTGGCGATGGGCCTGGTGAACCGGGTCGTCCCCGCGGCGGCCCTGCGCGAGGAGACGATGGCCCTGGCTAAGTCCATCGCGGCCAACGCGCCGCTCACCGTGGCCGCGTGCAAGGTGGCGATCCGGGCCGCCAGCCACTCCGCCGGGCCGGAAGATCTGGCCAGGGCGCAGGCGATGATCGAGGCCTGCTTCCGGTCTGACGACTATCTCGAGGGCCAGCGCGCCTTCGCCGAGAAGCGCGCGCCCGCCTTCACTGGGCGCTGACGCCACCCGCTGGGACCTGCAGCCGGTGCAGGCTGATCCGGTATCCGAGCCCGAACAGCAGCACCAGGCCCACAACGCCGAGCGCGAGCCTGCCCGGCCTTGACGGCGCCGAACTGTGCACGCGGCAACTCCCATCTCTGCATAACTCTAAGTAATGGTTGTACAACAACGAGTATCACGCCGGGGTGGCGATCCCGCGAAGTCACGGTGGCGATCCCGGGAAGACGTGACGGCAATTCCGGGAGCCGCGACGGCAATTCGGGAACCTTACGGTGGCGATTCCGGGAAGCCGGGGTGGCGATTCGGCGATGCCGGAGCGGGAGCGCCCGGCGACCTGAGCATGAGCGCGAGCAGTACCAGGCTCAGCGCGATGCACACGATGCTGACCACCGGGCCGAGCATCAGGTTGCTGATCTGGTATCCGGTATCGATGCCGTCCATCCGGATCGTCATCGCGATCGAGCCGATCCGCACCAGGTCCCCGGCGACCATCACCAGGGACGCCACCGCGATCGCCTTCGCCGCCCGGCGCACCTGGGCCCGGCGCGGCCGGATCAGCACCATGCCGAGGCCGCACAGCGGCGCGATGAGCAGCGCCATGCTGCAGTCGGGCGTGATCACCAGGCCGAACCCACCGGGCGTCCCGGGCCCGAACGTGATGACCGGGGCGCTGGGCAGCGCCGCCGCGGGCGTGATGAGGTTGTAGAGGTGCGCCGCCGCGACGGCCTCGAGGTGCCGGATCTGGTACTGGAAGGCGATCAGCGCGAACCCGATTCCGGCGAGCACGCCGACCGCGACCACCCGGCCCACGGGCCGCATCGGCTGGCGGCCCGCGCTGTGCCTGCCCCGCAGCCGCCGCCCGGGCGGCCCGCTTGACGTGGCTGACCTGGGCCCGGGCGACACAGGCAGGTTGACGTCGCTCTGCAATGCTTGCGGACTCCTCCAGAGGCAAGCACCGGCATCGGTTTGGCCGACAAGCGGCCAGCCAGGCACTTATCACTCTTCGTGATCAAGAGTGAGCGTAGAGCTACCGAAGGCGGCCGGCAAGCACAAACACGTAAGACCGGCCTGCCCACCGCGGCCGCACCCTCTCTGTCCGCCTTCCTTCGTCGACTCTGCCTTCGGCCGCCCACCCCGTCCGCTTCCCCTCCGGGCCCATGCCGCCCCGGATGAGCCGCCGTAGTCGGCGACCTGGCCGGCGGAGACCGGGGCGGCGCGCGTGAGTTCCGTCGTTATGGGTAGGCGTCAGAGTGGAGGAAGCGATGAAATCTCTGAAATGGGCCGCGGCGTTCGGCGCTGTCGCGGTGGGCGTGATCTTGTACCTCAACAAGGACGACGTGGTCCGCTACCAGAAGATGCGGCAGATGTAGCACTCGCATGCGCCGCGGTATCTGCCAACCTGGGCAAGGCACCGCGGCTGGGCGCGGTTAGTCCTGGTGTTGCTCGTCGCGGGCGGCGCCGGCGTCCGGGACGGTGCTCGCTTCCTTCGGCGGTGCGTCCCGCCTGGGCATCAGCTGCCGACCTTCGCCCTGGAAGATGCCACCGCTGACCTCGTGGTCCGGGGCGTCGCCGTGGTCGGACACCTGCGGGTGGTTCTTGGCGTGGTACACCATCGCGAGCCACCCGGCCAGGGCCACCGCGATCACGATAGGAATCAGGACGATAGCCATTGTCGATCCGGTCATTGCGCCTACCTCCTGTCTGGCGGCACCGACACTCGAAAGGCATCCGCTGCCCAAGGTCTTGGGCGTGAAACCATGCGGCGCCGATCCGGCTGGCCGCCTAGCCGGCCAGGATGCGCAGCACCGCGCGCTCGGCCTGCCCTTGAGTGGCGAGCTGGCCGAATTCGCTGGTCGCGCCCAGGTCGCCGAGGACGGACTCAATCGTCTTGCCGCGCTCGTACACCTCGATGACGCGGGGGTCGATGTAGGAGGCCCGGGCGACGGCCGGCGTGTTGCCCAGGTAGTCGGCCACCTCGCGGACGACGCGGGCCACGGCGCGCTTGCTGGCCGTCGGCGACGCCGCAGCGGCGGACCGGGACACCGCCAGGCCCACCGCGGCCAGCACGGTCGCGTGCCACGTGCGGAAGTCCTTGACCGTGAAATCGTGGCCTCCCGAGAGCTCGCGGAGGTAGTCGTTGAGATCCTCGGCGGTCACGTCGTGCCAGCCCCGGCCGCTCCGGTAGGCGAACAGCTCGTCCCCGCCCCACCGGCGCCGCTTCAGGCTACGGACGACCGCGCACACCCGATCGTCGGCCACGGCCTGCTCGCGCTGCTTGGCGCCCTTGGCCAGGTAGTCGAACTCGATCTGATCTTGGCGACAGGTCACATGCTGCCGGCCGATCGTGGCCAGACCGAACGTGCCGTTCTCGGCCGCGTACTCGTCGCCACCGGGTCGGAAGAACCCGAGATCAATGAGGCTGATCGCGGCCGCCAGGACCCTGTCCCTTGACAGCCCGCGGCCATCGAGGTGGATCCGGACGGCGTCGCGGATGGCGGGCAGCGCGCGGCCGAACTCCAGCATCCGGTCGTGCTTGTCCTGGTCGCGCTGTTCCCGCCACAGGTCGTGGTACCGGTACTGCCGGCGTCCGGCCGAGTCGGTCCCCATCGCCTGGATATGGCCGTCCGCGTGCGGGCAGATCCACACGTCTTCCCAGGCCGGCGGGATCACCAGGGCCTTGATCCGGGCTCGCACGCGCGCGTCCTTGACGGGCTTGCCGTCCGGCCAGACGTAACGGAATCCCCGCCCGGAGCGCACCCGGCGGATGCCGGGCCGGCTCGGGTCGCTGCGGCTTAGCTCCTGGTCTCCGCCTGCCGTTGCCGTCTCCTCGATGCGTCGCGGGCTGCGTCATCTACCCTCGGCTCCCGCGGCTAACCGGCAGCTACAGCCAGTCGTTGCGCCTGAAGGCGACATAGAGCACGACCGCCAGGACCACCATGATGAGGAAGGACGCTCCCACTCCCCAGGCGTGGCCGAACCCGGGATACGGCACGTTCATGCCGTACACGCCGGTGACGAGCGTCGGGACGGCGATGATCGCGGCCCAGCTGGTGACCTTCTTGGTGATGACGTTCATGCGGTTGCCCTGGATGGTCAGGTTCGTCTCCAGGATCGTGGTCACAAGATCACGCAGACTCTCGGTCCATTCGGTCGCCCGCAGCACGTGGTCGTAAATGTCCTGGTAGTAGGGGTGCAGCGGCTCGGTGACGACGCGCAGGTCGCGCCGCATCAGCGAGTTCACGACCTCGCGCATGGGCAGCACCACCCGGCGCAGGATCACCAGGCTCTTGCGCAGCTCGAAACTGCGCCGCTGCACCTCCTTGTCCAGCTTGCGGTCGTCGGCGAAGAGCCGGTCTTCGAGGCCCTCGATCGCGTCGTCCAGCACCTGAACAGCGGCAAAGTGCCCGTCGACCACGTTGTCGAGCAGGCCGTAGAGGAGGAAACCGACGCCGTACTCCGCCAGGTCGGGGCTGGCGTCCCAGTAGCCGACGACCGCGCCGATGTCCAGGCCGTCGTCCTTGCGGACGGTGATCAGCGCCCGCGGGGTGATGAATGCGGCGATCTCGCTCATGGCCAGCTCGCCTGTGGCCGGGTCCAGGTGGACCGCGTAGCAGGCGAGAAACAGGTGGTGACGGTAACGATCGAGCTTCGGGCGCTCGTGCAGCAACAGGGCGTCCTCGACGGCCACCTCGTGCAGGCCGAACTCGTCGCGCAGCACGTTGAGGTCCTCGCGGTCGGGGTCTCGCAGGTCCAGCCACACCACCGTCGCGGGGTCCTTGAGGTGCTCGCTGATGTCCGCGATCGGGAAGCCTTCCAGCTCCAGCGTTCCGTTGCGGTACAGGCGGGTCCGGGCCTGGCACCCGGTCGGCGTCGGCTTGCAGATCGTCGCTTCGGCGGCGTTATCCGGATCTGTTCCGTGGAACGTGGTTCGTTTTTCCGCGCCGCCAGCGATGCCTGGCGAGCTGTCCCCTGCCTGCACGGTCATAGGTATGCGCCTCCTCGGCCCCAGGGCTCGGTGGCCCCGTGCATGTCCGCCGCCACGGGGGGTAGACAGCAGCCTCACCCTAGAGGGGAAACGACGGGTTAACGGCAGCCGGGAGGTGAGCGGACATGCCCAGGGGATCCAGCCCGAAGCGTGAGCGCCAGTACGAGCACATCAAGGAGAGCGTCAAGGACCGCGGCGGAAGCACCAGCCGGGCAGAGGAGATCGCGGCGCGGACGGTGAACAAGGAGCGCGCCCGTTCCGGCGAGGCCCGCAGCTCCAGCCGTACCTCCACCGATGACATTTCCTCGTCCCGCCGCGGCGGCCTGCGTTCCCACCGGGGCGCGGGCGGCCCCACCAAGGCACAGCTCTACGCCGAGGCGCGGCGCCGTGGCGTCAAGGGCCGTTCCTCGATGACCAAGGCACAGCTGGCCCGCGCCGTCGGCCGATAACCGGTGCCTGACCTTTCGGCCGGGGTGGCATTAGCGGTGGTTCAATAGCCTGGTGGGCCCAGCCAGCGAGGAGACCGGCAATCCTGCCAGGATCACCCTGTACTGGCGGCCTGGCTGCATGTTCTGCAGGCGGTTGCGTTTTGTCCTGTGGTGGCATCATCTTTCGGTCCGCCAGATCAACGCCTACGGTGGTGTAGTCGGGTGCGCGTTGGATTGCCGCGGCGGGCCGAGGTGTGCGATTCATCGCAGCGCGCGGGCGGGCCGGATTTCCCAGCTCGTCCATAGCGGACGGTAGCCCATCTGGCTCCAGAAAGGCACGGACAGCGGATTGAGCTGGCCGTGATGCAGCAGAGTGACCGCCACGCCAATCGCGTCGAGCACGCGGTGCAGTTCGGCCACCAGCGCGGTGCCCACGCCGGACCCGCGCTCCTCCGGCAGCACGGACAAGGTGGCCAGGTAGGCGACCGGGGCTTGCCTGGTGGCTGAGGCTATCCAGCCGGCCCGGTCCGGTGGCTGCGCTACCAGCAGCCCGACCGGGCGCCCGTCCCGCTCTGCCAGCCAGGTCCACGGCTCTGGCAGGCTCAGGATCTGGTTGGCCGCCTGCCGCTCCACTCGCTCGGCATGGCGATGCAGCAGCACGCTGCCGAAGTGCTGGTCAAAGCGGATTACATCCAGGGTGAGCGCTGTGACGGCAGCGACGTCACCATGGTCGGCCGGCCGTATCCGCAAGCCAGCAGGCCCAGGCGTGGCATCCGGCACGGCACGTCCGGCTGACCTGGCCGCGATGACGGTTAGCGGCTGAAGGCCATGGCGCAACAATGCGCGCACCCCGCCGATGTCCCGGCTCGGCCACCTGACCGCTGCCTCAGTGTCTTGTCCGGCTGTCGCCGATTCTGCGGCCAGGTGCGCACGCCAGCAGACCAGCAGCTCATCCAGCGCGGCCCCGATGTCCGGCGCTGCGGGATCGCCGGCCACCTGGACGGTCAGCCAGAACTGACTGGCCGCGCCCCAAGCGAGCTCGGGTACCTCGGTTTCGACCTGGTGGTGACTGCACCATCCGGCTGCCGCAATCCGGCCGTTCGCTGCCGGCACCGTCAGCTCGGCACCGCAGCCTGCGTCCGCAGGCGGCTTTGGGTCCGGCAGCAGCGGATCGATGCGCCGCCAGCGGCCGGCCGCGGAATGCAGCACATCGGCAAGGACATCTGGCATTCGATCTCCCGGCGAGTTCCTCGCGGCTGGCGCCGTTCCCTGAAGCGCCAGCACTTTAGCATTATGCCCTTTATGCCGCTTTTTATTAAAGGTGCCGAAACTGTCGGCTCGGGTTTCCCGCACTCGCCGAGATCCCGCATCCGAGCCGGACTGTCGGCGCCCGGTGCGATGCTGGCAGGCACACCAGGGGCCTGTTCCCGGACGGCCGGGCAGGCCAGCAAAATCACGAACGGGGAGGCCAGATCACATGCTCAGCACCAACTATGTCCCTGGGGTACCGAACTGGGTCGATCTCGCGACGACCGACGTCGACGCGGCGGCCGCGTTCTACGGCGCCGTGTTCGGCTGGCAGTTCCAGTCGGCCGGGCCGGACGCGGGCGGCTACGGGCTGCTCACGCTGGACGGCAAGACGGTCGCGGCGGTGGGACCGCTGATGGAACCGGGCGCGACGCCGTCGTGGACGCTCTACTTCGAGACCCAGGACGCCAACGCCACGGCCGACGCCGTCAGGAAGGCCGGCGGCGTGGTCAGGGCCGAGCCGTTCGACGTGTTCACGCAGGGCCGGATGGGCCAGTTCTCCGACCCTAACGGCGGGAAGTTCGCGGTCTGGCAGCCCGGCGACACCAAGGGCCTTGACGCTGTCACCGAGCCCGGCACGCTGTGCTGGGCCGAGCTGCACACGGCCGATGCCGCCGGGGCCAAGTCGTTCTACGAGGCGGTGTTCGGATGGGCGACGCAGGATGTGCCGATGGGCGGCTTGAGCTACACGCTTATCCGGCCGCATGGTGGCGGCGAGGAGAGCAGCTTCGGCGGCATGATGCCGCTCGACCCGCAGATGACGGCGGCCGGCATGACGACGACGTGGCGCGCCTACTTTGAGGTGGCCGACTGCGACGCGGTGGTCGCAAAGACGGCCGAGCACGGCGGCACCGTGGTGATGCCGGCCCAGGACGTACCGGAGGTGGGCCGGATGGCCTGGCTCGGCGACCCGTCCGGTGCAGCCTTTTCCGTGATCACCAGCGTCGCCCAGTAGCCCGGCTCCGCTGGCTGGGCCGGCACACGGTCAGGGCAGCGGGCGGCTGGCTGGGCCGGCGGCCAGTCAGGGCAGCGGGCGGCGCATGACCGGGCGGCAGCCGTCGGGCACGGGCACGTCCCGAAACCCGGCGCCGAGATATAGGTCGCGGGTGCCCATGAAGCGGTAGCTGGCACTTCCGGGCCATGGGTAGGCCTCGAGGGCGGCGGCGCCCGACTGCTCGGCGTACGTGCATGCGGCTTCCAGCAGGAGCGCGAGCAGCCCGCGGCGGCGGACGTTCGGTGCCAGGAAGAAGCAGACGACCGACCAGATGTCGTCTCCGGGAATCGCCGGGATCACCCGCGAGGCGAGGATGGCGTGGTAGCTGTGCCGGGGGGCGACCGAGCACCATCCGACGACGTCGTCGCTCAGGTAAGCGAGCACGCCCAGCGGCTCGCCGGCCCGGGCGGCGGCGTCGAGGGTGGCGACCCGGCCGTCGCGCCCGGCGTCCCGGTATTGCGCGGAAGACAGCCGCCAGCGCTGACAGGAGCAGTAGCGGAACTTCCCGTAGGCGCGGGAGAAGCGCTCCAGGTCCCCGGCAGTGCGCGGCGTTACCGGCTCGAACCGGTACGGCGTGCGGTCCATCCGGATGAAGCTACCGGTTGGCGGGCGATTCACGGAGCAGCCGCTGGACTAAGGTTCGTGGCATGACTGGACCGGCGCGCTATCCCGAGCCCCCAGCCCCGGCCTTCCTGTTCGACCTGGACGGGACGCTCATCGACAGCGTGTACCAGCACGTGATCGCCTGGCGGGCGGCGTTGTCGCGGCTGGACATCGACCTCTCGGTGTGGCGGATCCACCGGCGGATCGGGATGAGCGGAGGGCTGTTCGTGTCCGCGCTGCTGCGCGAGACCGGCCTGACGCTATCCGCCGATGACATCGCGCTGCTGCAGCAGGCACACGCCGAGGAGTACCTGGCGCAGGCCGACTCCGTGCGCCCGCTGCCCGGTGCGGCCGAACTGCTGGCGGCGCTCAGCGCCAAGGGTGTGCAGTGGGCGATCGCCACCAGCGGGTACCGGGCCACCGCCGCCCATGCCCTTGGCATGCTGGGCCTGCCCGACGACGCCCCGATGATCACCCGGGACTTGGTCAGGCGCGCCAAGCCGGATCCGGACTTGTTCCTCGCGGCCGCGGCGCTGCTCGGGGTGGAGCCACAGCACGCCTGGGTGGTCGGGGACAGCGTCTGGGACCTGCTGGCGGCCCGGCGGGCCGACTCGCTCGGCATCGGCCTGATGTCCGGCGGATACGGCCGGGAGGAGCTGGAGCGGGCCGGCGCCTACCGGGTGTACGCCGACCCGGCCGACATGATGGCCCGGGCCGACGAGCTCGGGGTGCGCGACCTCGTGCCGATACCGCGCTCCGACTGACTTGGGAACGTCAGGTCCGTCGGCGGCCGAGCCGCCAGAAGGAGAACCAGGCCAGCGCGAGCGCGAGGGCGAGGAAGATCGCGGTCTCGGTCCACTGGAGGGGCCAGTAGCGGCTGGTGGGCACGTAGCTGATGGCCTCCCGGTAGCCGCGTTCTTGCATGCACTGTGCCGGGGTGATGGCTGAGGTTCCGCCTTTTTCGCCAGCGGCGCCGGGAGGACTGAAGCAGCCGGCGGGGATGGCGCTGACCGGCTGGCCCGCCGGGTTGAGGGCCTGGCTGGAGATGATCCAGGCGTCGGGCTGGCCGGGGACGACGTCGGCGGTGAGGCTGCCGTAGACCTCATCCGCGGCATAGATCGAGGCGGTGGTGTGGGTGGACGAAACGAGGTGGGGGCGGACCGCGAGCGGCATGGCGACCTGGACGGCGGCGAAGATGGCCAGGGTGATGGCCATGGCGGGCAGGGCGCGGCGGGTGAGGACGCCGGCGGCTGTTCCCAGGGCGAAGGCGAACGCCGCGTAGCCGAGTGGGGTGATGCCGTGGCTGGCGAAGATCACTGAGCTGAACTTGCCCTGGCTGAACAGCTGGGGGCCGCCCTGACCGAGGCCGATGACTCTATTGATGGGATCGGCCCACCAGGCGTAGATGAGGCTGAGTGCCTCGGTGACGGCCATCGCGGCCAGGCCGGTCAGCGTGAGCTTGACCGCCAGCCACTGGGTGCGGGTGACGCCCTGGGTCCAGGCCAGGTTGAACGTCCGGGTCTCGAGCTCGCGCGCGATCAGCGGGGCACCCCAGAAGATGCCGATGATCGCGGGCGCGGCGAGGATGAGCCCGATGCCGAGCAGGTACACGACCGTGTCGAGGCCGGCCAGCTGGCCGAAGAACGCGTCGGCGGCGTTATTGCAGGCGAACCCGTGGCAATCGATGACCTTGCTGGTGTTGTACAGGCTGGCCAGCTGCGGCCCGGTGGCCGCCAGCAGGATCGCGAACGCGGCCAGCGCCGCGGCCGCGGTGACAGCCTGGACACGGAACTGCCGCCAGGTCAGCCAGATCATTTCTGCACCTCCAGGTGGTGGTTGTTGTCGCGGCGCCGGCGTCCGGTGGCCTGGCTCATGTAGGCCAGCGCCAGGTCTTCGAGGCCGACCTGTGAGACCGTCCAGGCCGGGTCCAGCACCGGGCCGCTGGTGCGAACCAGCAGCGTGGTCTGCACGTCGGTGTGACTGGCCGAGATGACCTCCAGGCCGTCCGGCAGCGAGGCCGGGTCCCGGCGCGGCCCGGACAGCAGGCAGTGGGTGGCCAGCAGCTCGTCCACCGGCCCCGCGACGCGCACCCGCGAGCCGACGAGCACGATCAGGTAGTCGCAGACCCGTTCCAGGTCCGCGATCAGGTGCGAGGACAGCACCACCGACAGCTCCTGCTCGGCGGCGGCTTCCATCAGGTCCTGCAGGAACTCCCGCCGGGCCAGCGGGTCCAGGCTGGCGACCGGCTCGTCCAGGATCAGCAGCTCCGGCCGCTTGGCGATGGCCAGCGTCAGCGCGAGCTGGGCCCGCTGCCCGCCGGACAGGGTGCCTGCCTTCTGACCGGGATCAATGTCGAGTCGCTCGAGCCGGCTGTGGGCCAGCCCCGCGTCCCAGTCCGTGTTGAGGTGTGCGCCCAGCTTCAGGTGATCGGCAACCGACAGCCCGGCGTAAACCGGTGAGTCCTGGGCGAGGAACCCGACCCGGCCCAGCTGCGCCCGGTCGGCCGCCGGCGAGGCGCCGAGCACCTCGATCGTGCCCGCGTCCGGCGCTAGCAGGCCGACGGCCAGGTTCAGCAGGGTGGTCTTCCCAGCACCGTTGGGGCCGACCAATCCCACAACGTTCCCGGCCGGAATCGACAGGGTGCAGTCGGCCAGTGCCCACTGCCGCCGGTACCGCTTGCCGAGCCCGTCGGCTGCTATGACGGCACTCACGCTATGTCCTCCTCGCTTGCGGACCGAAACGTGCTGGTGAACAGCGCCTCGATCGATTCGTCGTCCAGGCCGGCCCGGCGCGCCTTGGCCAGCCAGCGCTGCAGCTCGCGGCGCAGCGGCCGGTGCGCGGCCAGCGACCCGCCGTCCAGAGTCCCGGTCACGAACGTGCCGATCCCCGGGCGGGCCGCGACCAGCCCCCCGTACTCCAGCTCGCGGTAGGCCTTGAGCACCGTGTTCGGGTTGATCGCCAGCCCGGCGACCACGTCCTTGACCTTCGGCAGCTGATCACCCTCATGCAGCAGGCCCAGCCGCAGCGCGTGCCGTACCTGGTGGATCAGCTGCCGGTACGGCGCGACCCCGGAACGGGCATCCAAGTGGAACTCGATCACGACGGCCTCACTTTAACTAGGTACCTAGCACTATAGCTTTGTACCTAGCTGGCATGTCAAGGAAGCCCGAATCGCTAGCCTGTGCCGGAACTTGCCGAGGCTCGCTCGGCGGTGTTGCGCTGCCTGAAAGCAGCGGCGCTGAAGGCTGGCGGGCGGCCGCTCAGTCGCTGTCGCGGGCGGCGAGGGTCCGGCGTGCCCCCGTGTGCCGCAGCCGCCTCGTCCCGCGGGCGGGGCCGGCGGCCGACGCGGCGCGCCGCGGCGACGGGATGCGGACGGGCGCCGGCGCGGGGAATGGACGTACCGGAAGCGTGATCGCCGCTTCCAGGGTTGCCAGCCGGCGCAGGAACGCATACACGAACCAGGTGGGGATCCAGCACAGGCTGCGCCACTGCCGCTGCTTGATCGCGAACGGCACGCTGATCAGGACGGGCACCGCGCCAGCCGCGATGTAGATGCCCGCGAAGGTCGCGATGTTCTGCCGGTAGGTGGGGTGGGTCAGCGCAAGTTCCAGCATGAAGACCGGGGCCACGAGGCCGGTCTGCAGGGAGAACCAGGAGAATCCCCGCCGCATCGTCCAGAACCACACGCGGGGCCCGGCCGTGCCGCTGCGCAGCGGCACGTGGCGGGCATAGACGTGAAAGCCGGCCCGCGCCCAGCGGGTCCGCTGCTCGACGAACTCGGCCGCCCGGCGCGGCACGTCCTCGTAGCAGCGGATCCGCGGATCGACGACGCAGCGGTAGCCGAGTCGCCCGAACTGCATGGTCAGGTCGGTGTCCTCGCCGTTCATCCGGACCGGGAACCCGCCTGCCGCCGCAGCGGGCGCCCGGCGGAACACCGTGAACGGGCCCGGAATGACCACCACGCCGTCGACCACGCTCTGCGCCAGCCGGGCGAACCGGAACTGGAACAGCGCCTCGAGCGTGCGCATGCGGTGGAACCAGGTCACGGTGTCGGTCCTCGGCTCCTCCATGGCGCCGACCATGCCGACGTCCGGATCGCGAAACCACGGGACCGAGTAGACCAGCGCGTCCGGCCCCATCACGGAGTCCGCGTCGATCCGGACGCAGATATCCGAGGCGGTGACCGACAGCGCCCGGTTCAGCGCGGCGGACTGGCCGCCGTTCGGCGCGTTCAGCACCCTGCCTCTGGCGAAGCGAAGCCGCGAGATCTCTTGCCGCGCGATCTCCTCGGTGCGGTCGACAGAGCCGTCGTTGGAGACGACCACCAGCACCGGTCCGCCGTAGCGCTCGGCGGCAACGTCGACCGAGCGCAGCAGGCGGGCGATGTTCTCCTGCTCATTGTAAGCGGGGATGATCACGTCGACGCTGGGCCGGTCGCCACCGGGCTTGGGCAGCCGCCGGCTCGCCCACCACAGCAGCCACAGCGGAACCAGCATGATCGCCAGCAGCAAGCACACCGCGTACAGCGGCACGAACACCTGCCACGCCGTCGTGAGATTCGACGGCTCGGACAGGAGCGCATACATCACCACGAGCAGGGCCACGGCGGACAGCAGCGCGAACCAGGTGACGACGCTGTCCCAGAGCCAGCGCCGCCGCGTGATCGGCAGCACCGTCGCCCTGGGCAGCGCAAAGCTGGTGAACGTCAGGCGCATGACGACCAGCCCGCCTACGAGCAGATTTGCGAGGGTGGCCTCGATGCCAAAGGGCCCGACCATCAGCCTGGTGGCAACGCCTACGGCGATCATCAGCGCCTCGGTGAGCACGGACATTGCCACGTAGAGCACCGCGTGGGCCAGCATCGCCAGGCGCCTGCCCAGGTCGGCGCGCACCACCAGCGAGATGCCGACGATGTAGGCGACCGCCAGGAACAACGTTGCCGGGTGCAGGCGCGCGACGTACCCGTTGACCGTTGCCGGGTTCCTTGTTATCGCCACCGCCACGTCGCGCACCGCGCCGGTGTAGAGCACCGGTATCGACGGCCGCTGCCAGCCGACGAACACCAGGCCGCCGATGGCGGCGATGCCCAGAAAAGCCCACGTACGCGGGCGGAAGCGCGGCGTCGGCACGTGCCTCGGGATGATCACCGAGGACATGCCGTTGCCGAGATCATCGGTGCTGTCCGCGTAGACCGGCAGGACGCAGACCCCGGCCAGCGCTGCGAGCAGGCCGATCGTCGCCGCAAGCAGCGAGGAATCCATTAACTGATCACCGCGCCTTCAGCCGCTACCGGCGTTTTGCCCGCTATTGCCGCGAGGCGCGCGATGGCGCGGGCTCCCCCATGAGGCAGCGAAGAACCTAGCAGAATTGGTTTGAGGTGATCTGCGGGTCGGCGAGATCACCAGGGTAATCAGGATTGTCGCCTGGTTGCCTCATATCGCCTCATTCGGATCACGGTCAGATGAACCTTATTGCTGTTTCGAGTATCATCACCTTGCCGCGTGAATCCGTCGTGTAGAAAGGACACTGGCCAGGCAGCCTGGGAATGACCGAGCGCGCATAGTCGTGCGCCTGCCACCGGTATCCGCTATTGCCCGGTTCGGGGACGTACCCGGCGGTCGCCGGCGGGCCGGGACATGGCTGCCTGGACGTTCTCGACTGGCCGGTGTCGCCATAAATGGGTAGTTGATTGTCGAAAGCGGGCTGAGTTGAATCCGACCCCGGTTCAAGCCGACGACAAGGCGCCGACCGACCACACATCGCTTCGGTTGAACGGCTACGCCCCGAACGGGCGCGCCGGCCAGGGACGGCGCGGCTCGGAGAGAACGCGCCGGCACATCACCGGTCCGCAGCGAGTCGCGGCGGCGCTGATCGCCGGCGTGTGCGTCTTCGGTGCGGTGTGGTACGTGCCACGGATTGCCGCCGCCGACGGCAGCTCGCTCGCCGGAACGGTGACGAACAGCGGCGTCGTCTACCTGAACTTCGCCAGCTCCGGTCAGCTCGCGACGATTACCGCGACCATCGGCCAGCGGGTCAGCAAGGGGCGGCTCCTCGCAACCGAGGTCGCGCCCGCGACAGCGGCGGTCCTCGCGGCCGCCCGGGCGGCGATCACGGCCGACAAGAGTGAGCTTGCCGCCGCGCTCTCCGGCGGCACCGCGTCGGCCATCGACGGCGCGCGCGCCCAGCTGGCCAGGGACAAGGGACAGCTGGCGATTGACCGGGCCCAGGCGGCGGGTACCCGGATCGTCGCGCCCGCCGCCGGGACCGTGATAGCCATCAACGGCCAGCCGGGCGAGACCGCGGACGGCGATGGCATCCGGGATTATTCGGCGCCGGGCACGTCAGCTTCGCAGCGTCCGCTGTTCTCCCTGCTCCCTGAGGGACCGCAGTCCGGCGATACCGCGGACGGATCGGACTCCGGTGCGTACCTGCCGGTGGTCGCGCTGCGCACCTCTGGCACCTGGCAGGTCAGCATCCTGGTCCCGGAAAGCTCGATCGGGGACATCAAAACCGGCCAGCTCGTCAGCGTCGACGTGCCCGCCGCCGGCCTCACCGGTATCTCCGGCCGGGTCCAGGAACTGCTGACCACACCGGTGGCGATGTCGCAGGGCATCGGCTACCAGGCCGTGGTGACCGTCCTCGACCAGGGGCAGGTCTCTCCGCCGAGCGGAGCGGCGGCCAACGTCCAGCTCGGCTCGTAAGGCCGGCCGCCAGCGCTTTTAGCAGCCTTCCGCGTCGCCCGTGCCTGCCCGCGGCATTTCGCACACTTGCATCCTTTGGAAGGCTACCTCAGCCATTGAGCTAATTGCCGATAAATGACATTCAGCAATGGCTAAGCAAAACGGGCACGAAGAACTTGACTGTGCCTGTAAAGGCAAATAGCGTCTCGTCTTGCGGGACAATTTCCGCGCCCCGGGCACCGTCAGGGGCCCGGGATGCATTCATCAAGCAAGTTTGCTTGCACAAAGGGGGAAGCAGTGCGAAACACCCTACGCCGAATCGCAATCGGTGCAGTTGGCGCCGGAATGGCTGCAGCGATGGCAGCGGGCCCTGCCGCGCTGGCGGCCGACGCTGCGGTATCGGCACACAGCACGGCAGCGGCCGAGATTAAGCCGGCACTCATCTGGCCGGTCGTTCACACGGGGGACACCGGCCTGCGGGTCAACGCGGTCCAGATGCTGCTCATCCAGCGCCACGTTGAGCTCACGGTGGACGGCAAGTTCGGCCCCCAGACCGAGGCCGCGGTCAAGTTCTTCCAGGCGCGCCACCGCATCTCCCCAAGCGGGAAGGTCGGCGCGAAGACCTGGGAGGCTCTGGTCGTTCCCCTGTGGAAGGGCAAGAGCGGGGCTGCCGTGTCGGCCGTGGAGATTCAGCTCAAGTCCCAGTACGGGTTCTCGTCCCTCAGCGTCGACGGCAAGTTCGGCCCCATGGTCAAGTCGGCCGTCAAGGCCTTCCAGAGGAGGTACAACCTGGCGCCGAGCGGCATCGTCGGCGAGCGCACCTGGAACGCGCTGGTCGTGCACGACACCAAGTAACCGCCGCAGCCCGGTGGCGGCGCCCGCCCGGCGCCGCCACGGGTCGCAGGTCCGGCGGCCTGCATGGATCCTGTTAGGGATCATCTCCGGGCCGCATGGGTCGCGCTTAGGCGCGGCCCTTTTGCGTGTTCAGGGGCTTCACTGAGGTGGTTCCGCGCATCCCAGGAGGTCTCCATGCAGGACCTGCTCTTTATCGCCCTGACGATCGTCGCCTTCGGCGTGCTGTGGCTTCTGATCAAGGGGGTTGAGCGCTTTGAGCGTTGATAACTGGATCGGCCTGATCGGTGGCGTGCTTGTGACCGTCTACCTGTTCGTGGCCCTCGTCCTGCCTGAGAGGTTCTGATGAGTAGCACAGCCGCCGGCTGGCTTCAGTTCGCGTTGCTGCTGGCCGCACTTGCCGCGTGCTACGTGCCGCTCGGCAACTACATCGCGCGCATCTTCACCAGCGAGAAGGACTGGAAGGTCGAGCGCGGCTTCTACAAGCTGATCGGGATCGACCGCACGGCGGACCAGAAGTGGTCCGTCTACCTGCGCAGCATCCTGGCGTTCTCCTTCATCAGCGTGCTGTTCCTGTACGGGCTGCAGCGGCTGCAGACGATCTTCCCCTACGACCAGGGCCTGCCAGCGGTCACGCCGGACACGGCGTGGAACACCGCTGCGTCGTTCGTCACGAACACGAACTGGCAGAACTATGCCGGCGAAGCGACCATGGGCTACGTCACGCAGATGAGCGGGCTCGTGGTGCAGCAGTTCCTGTCGGCCGCGGTCGGTCTGTGCGTGGCGATCGCGATGATCCGGGGATTCGTCCGCTCCAGGACGGACAAGCTGGGCAACTTCTGGGTGGACGTCACGCGCTGCATCATCCGGCTGCTCGTCCCAATAGCGATCGTCGGCGGGCTGATCCTCATCGCGGGCGGAGCGATCGAGAACTTCCACGCCTACCAGACGGTCACCACGCTGTCCGGTGCGCACCAGACGATCCCGGGCGGGCCGGTCGGCTCCTCGGAGATCATCAAGAACCTGGGCAACAACGGCGGCGGCTGGTTCAACACGAACTCCGCGCACCCGTTCGAGAACCCCAATCCGTTCACGAACTGGTTCGAGATCTTCACCCTGCTGCTGATCCCGTTCGCGACGCCCCGGGCGTTCGGCAAGATGGTCGGCGACAACCGGCAGGGCTACGCGCTGGTCGCGGTCATGGGGACCATCTGGGCGGCAGCGGTCGGCGGGATCAGTTACTTCGAGTCGCACACCAGCCTCGGCGGTGTCGCCACGGTGCTCGCCGGTCATGCCGCGGAGGGCACGGAGGTGCGGTTCGGCACGCCCGCCTGCTCATTGTTCGCGGCGTCGACGACGGTCACCTCGACCGGCGCGGTGAACTGCTTCCATGACTCCCTTACACCGTTCGGCGGCGGGATCGCGCTGTTCGACATCGCGCTCGGCGAGATCGCGCCCGGCGGGATCGGTGCGGGCATGTACGGCATCCTGGTCCTGGCGATCGTGACCGTGTTCGTGGCCGGGTTGATGGTCGGTCGCACACCGGAGTACATCGGCAAGAAGATCCGGCCCGTCGAGATGAAGTACGCGGCGTTGTACTTCCTGACACTACCGGTGATCATCCTCACCGCGGCCGGGCTGTCGATTGGCACGCCCATCGGGCAAAGGGCGATCGACAATCCGGGGCCGCACGGCCTGACCGAAATCGTGTACGCGTTCGCCTCGATGGCCAACAACAACGGATCCGCGTTCGCGGGCCTCGGCTCCGCCCAGGCTTGGTATCAGGTGGTGGGCGGGTTCGTGATGTTGTTCGGCCGGTTCATGCCCGAGATTTTCGCGCTCGGCCTGGCCGGCTCGCTGGCCAGACAGCAACCGGTGCCCGCGAGCGCGGGCACGCTGGACACCAGGACGCCGCTGTTCGTCGGCATGCTCATCGGCGTGGTGCTGATCCTGGTCGGGCTGACCTACTTCCCCGCCCTCGCGCTGGGCCCGTTCGCCGAAGGACTGCACTGAGATGGCTCTGACAACCACACCAGAAGCCCCCGCGGGCAGGAAGGACACCCGCGGCCAGCAGGGCAAGATCGGCGGGGGGTTGCTCGACCCCAAGATGCTCTGGACGTCCACCCCGGACGCGTTCAAGAAACTGGACCCCCGGGTCCAGATCAAGAACCCGGTCATGTTCGTCGTCGAGGTCGGCGCGGTGGTCACCACGTTCACTGCGATCTTCAACGACAAGCAGCCGGCTTTCAACTGGACCGTCGTGGTCTTCCTGTGGCTGACGGTGGTGTTCGCCAACCTGGCCGAGGCCGTGGCCGAGGGCCGCGGCAAGGCCCAGGCCGAGACGCTGCGGCGGGCCAAGCGGGAGACCGTGGCCCGGCGGCTGGTCGACTGGCAGCCCGGGCAGCAGAACCCGCGTGAGGAGGCGGTGCCCGGCACCGGCCTGACGCTCGGCGACTATGTCGTGGTCGAGGCCGGGGAGGTCATTCCCGGCGACGGCGACGTGGTCGAGGGCATCGCCTCGGTCGACGAGTCGGCGATCACCGGCGAGTCCGCCCCCGTGATCAGGGAGTCCGGCGGCGACCGGTCCGCGGTCACCGGCGGCACCCGGGTGCTGTCCGACCGGATCGTGGTGAAGATCACCTCGAAGCCGGGCGAGACGTTCATCGACCGGATGATCGCGCTGGTCGAGGGCGCGAAGCGGCAGAAGACGCCGAACGAGCTCGCGCTGAACATCCTGCTCGCCTCGCTCACGATCATCTTCATGCTGGCCGTGATCTCGCTGCAGCCGATGGCGTTCTATAGCCACGCGCCGCAGACTCTGGTCATCCTGGTCGCGCTGCTGGTCGCGCTGATCCCGACCACGATCGGCGCGCTGCTGTCCGCGATCGGCATCGCCGGCATGGACCGCCTGGTTCAGCGCAACGTGCTGGCCATGTCGGGCCGGGCTGTAGAGGCGGCCGGTGACGTGAACACGCTGCTGCTGGACAAGACCGGCACGATCACGATCGGCAACCGGCAGGCCACCGAGTTCATCCCGGTGGAAGGCGTGTCCGCGGAGGAACTCGCCGACGCCGCCCAGCTGTCGTCCATGGCCGACTACACGCCGGAGGGGCGCTCGATCGTGGTGCTCGCCAAGCAGCAGTACGGGCTGCGCGAGCGGGACGAGGGTGAGCTGCCCGGTGCGGAGTTCGTCGAGTTCACCGCGCAGACCCGGATGAGCGGCGTCGACCTGGCCGATGGGCGCCAGGTCCGCAAGGGCGCCGCGGCCTCGGTCGCGCAGTGGATCCGGGACAACGGCGGCGAGCCGCCGGCCGGTCTCGGGCACACGGTGGACAGCATCTCCGGGGTGGGCGGCACACCGCTGGTGGTCGCGGAGAAACCGGCCGAGGGTGGCGGGGGCGGAGCAGCCCGCGCGCTCGGCGTGATCTACCTGAAGGACATCGTCAAGGAGGGCATCGCCGAGCGGTTCGCCGAGATGCGCAAGATGGGCATCAGGACCGTCATGATCACCGGCGACAACCCGCTGACGGCGAAGGCCATCGCCGACGAGTCCGGCGTGGATGACTTCCTGGCCGAGGCGACGCCGGAAGACAAGATGGCGCTGATCAAGAAGGAGCAGGAGGGCGGCAAGCTGGTCGCGATGACCGGGGACGGCACGAACGACGCCCCGGCCCTCGCCCAGGCCGACGTCGGCGTGGCCATGAACACCGGGACCTCGGCCGCGAAGGAGGCCGGGAACATGGTGGACCTGGACTCCAACCCGACGAAGCTCATCGAGATCGTGGAGATCGGCAAGCAGCTGCTGATCACCCGCGGCGCGCTGACCACGTTCTCCATCGCGAACGACGTGGCCAAGTACTTCGCGATGCTGCCCGCCATGTTCTCGATCGCGTTCCCCGGCCTGGAAAAGCTCAACATCCTGCACCTGCAAAGCCCGGAGTCGGCGATCACCTCGGCGATCATCTTCAACGCGCTGATCATCGTCGCGCTGATCCCGCTGGCGCTGCGCGGCGTCAAGTACAAGCCGGCCTCCGCGCAGTCGATGCTCCGCAGGAACCTGTGGGTCTACGGCATCGGCGGCCTGATCATCCCGTTCGCCGGCATCAAAATCATCGACCTCATCATCCAGTTCATCCCAGGGTTTAGGTGATCGGCACATGAACCGCCTTCCTAACATCGTCCGGCAGCACATCGCGGGACTGCGCCTGCTCCTGGTCTTCACCGTGCTCACCGGGATCATCTACCCGGTGTTCATGTGGGGGATCGCGCAGGTCGCGTTCAAGAACCAGGCCAACGGCTCGATGGTCAGCTACCACGGCCGCGTGGTCGGCTCCAGCCTGCTCTGCCAGGAGTTCGTTGACGCCAAGGGCAATCCGCTGCCGCAGTACTTCCAGCCGCGGCCCTCGGATGCGGTCGTCTCGGGCGCCAAGAATGACTATGGCTGCGACCCGCTCTACTCGTCAGCGTCGAACCTCGGGCCGAACAATTCCGCGCTCGTCACGCTGATCAGGCAGCGGCAGGAGCAGATCGCCAAGTTCGACCACGTCAAGATCTCGCAGATTCCGGCCGACGCGGTGACCGCTTCCGGCTCGGGCCTGGACCCGGACATCTCACCGCAGAACGCGGACATCCAGGTGGACCGCATCGCGGCTGCCCGGCACGTGAGCCCCGCAGCGATCATGGCCCTGGTCAAGCAGTACACCCAGGGCCGCACGCTCGGGTTCCTCGGTGAGCCACGGGTGGACGTGCTCAACCTGAACATCGCCCTAGACGAGAAGTACCCGGTCTCCTAGGTACGACCGCCCCAGGGTCGATGGCACAGGCAGCGAGGACAGTCATGACAGAGGCGCGCGGGCGGTCGGAAGGCCTGCCCGCGCGCCACGACACGCTGGCCCCCCGGGTGCTGATCGTCGAGGACGAGCCGGCGCTGCTCCGCGCGCTGCGGATCAACCTGCGCGCCCGAGGCTACGAGGTGGTGACCGCGGCCGCGGGCGCCGAGGGACTCGCCGCGGCGCGGCGGCACCCGCCCGACGTGGTCCTGCTCGACCTCGGGCTCCCCGACATCGACGGCGGCGAGGTGATTCGCGAGCTACGCGGCTGGTCAAAGGCGCCGGTAATCGTGCTGTCCGGGCGGGCAGGCTCGGGCGACAAGATCGGTGCCCTGGACGCGGGCGCCGACGACTACGTCACCAAGCCGTTTGACATGGAAGAACTGCTCGCCCGGCTGCGCGCCGCGCTGCGCCGCGGCGAGGCGGCGCCGGCCGGCGCGACGTTCAGCATCGGTGCCTACGAGATCGACACCGCCGCGCACACGATCGTCAAGGTCCGGAAGACCGACGGCAGCGAGCCTGGCGAATTGCACCTGACGCCCACCGAATGGCGCCTGCTCGAGATCCTGCTCAGCGCCCCCGGGCAGCTCGTGGGCTCCCAGCGCCTGCTCGCCGGCGTCTGGGGGCCTGGATTCGAGCGCAGCACGCACTACCTCCGGTTCCACATGGCCGGGCTGCGCCGGAAGCTGGAGGACGACCCGCACCGCCCCCGCCACCTGCTGACCGAGCCGGGCATGGGCTATCGCTACCGGCCATAACGGGTGCGGGGCCGCGGCCCGCGGTGTTCAGAAGCGCGAGCCGGACGCGCTCGGCATCAGCGGGCCGGACTCGGCCACGGCGATCGCCTGATCAACGAGGGTGACCAGGACGTCCCGGCTCGAACCGCGGTCGCGCGCGTCGCAGCGGACGATCGGTATCTGCGTGTCGAGGTCGAGAGCCTGCCGGACCTCGGTCTCGTCGTACGAGCGCGAGCCGGCGAAGCAGTTAAGCGCGACGATGAAGGGCATCTTGCGCCGCTCGAAGTAGTCGATGGACGGGAAGCAGTCGGCCAGCCGCCTGACGTCGGCCATAACGATGACCCCGAGCGCGCCGTGCGACAGGTCGTCCCACATGAACCAGAAGCGCTGCTGCCCGGGCATGCCGAAGAGGTAGACCACCAGGCTGGTTTTGATCGTGATCCGGCCGAAGTCCATGGCCACGGTCGTCGTCCGCTTGGCCTCGACGCCGGTGGTCACATCGATGGCCGCGCCGGGACCGGTGAGCTCTTCCTCGGTGCGCAGCGGCAGTATCTCCGTGAGCGTCCCCACCAGCGTGGTCTTGCCCACGCCGAAGCCGCCCGCGATGAGGATCTTGACGGCGACCGGAGCCGCGCCGTCATAGTCGGCGTAGCCCATCCGCTACCTCCCTGAGAAGCCGGATATCGGTGACCCGCTCCTGGGCCGGCCGGTCAATCCTGACGAGTTCCCGCTCGCGGAGATCCGCGAGCAGCACGCGGACCACGCCCAGCGGCAGATCGAGCCCGGATGCGAGTTCCGCCACGGACATCGGCACCGCGCACCGCTGGAGCAGCGCCAGATGCTCCGGTTCCAGCTCGGTCGGGTCTGGCACGGACACCCGCAGGGAGTAAGCCATCGATATGACGTCGAGGCGTTCACCCGCCGGCTTCGTCCGGCCACGCACAAGCGCGTAGGGGCGCACCACGGGGCTGAACCAGCGGCTCCGCCGCGGGTCATCGCTGAGGTCCACGGCCTTGGCTCACACCGCTTCGCTGGCCCCGGGCACGGGCTTGCGCTGCACTGCCATATGGCGCCCCACCTGCTTCACTATCAGCGCCATTTCGTAGGCGACGAGGCCGACGTCTGCGTTCGCGTCGGCCAGGACCGCGAGGCAGCTTCCCTCGCCGGCGGCGGTCACGAACAGGAAGGCCTGGTCCATCTCGATGACCGTCTGGTGCACCTGGCCGCCACCGAAGTGGAACGCGCCGCCGTTGGCGAGGCTCTGAATGCCGGCGGCAAGGGCCGACAGGTGCTCCGCGTCCTCGCGGCTGAGCCCGGACGAGGTGCCCAGGGCGAAGCCGTCCCTGGACAGCACGGCGGCCTTCTGCACGTGGGTCACGCGCCTGGTCAGGTCGTCGACGAGCCAGTCAAGATGGCTGTCGGTCAACGTGGTCCGGTGCAGCGGCTGCTCGGTAGCGTTCATGTTCACTGGTTATCCCCCTCCAGCGGGAGCTCAGGGCTGGTTGGCGGTGCGGGTGTGTGGTGCGGGCCGGAGTGGCCATGCTTCCCGCCGTTCTCGGACAGGCCGAGCCGCCAGCCCTGCCGGAAGGCGGACATCACGCTGCGCGCCTTCTCCGGCGAACGGGGACTCGCAACCGGAGCCGCGAGCGGCTGCGCGGCCGCCGGATCCCGTAGCTGGGGCGCCAGGCTCATCTGCCGGACCCGCTGCGGCAGGCCGTTCTCGGTCAGCCCGGTCTGCGCGCCCACGGGCTGCGGCTCGGGCTGCAACTCTTCCGGCGCCGTAATGTCCAAAGGCGATGGCGCACCGGCTTTCGACCCGTTCCCGTCGGACGGCACCGCCGCCGGGGGCGGTGGCACGGTGACGGGCCAGGCCACCACGGGCGGCACGGTGACCTCGCGGGCCGGCGCGGGCGGCGAGTCCGACCCCGCGGATCTGAGGACGTGGCGCGGTGACCTCGCGGGCCGGCGGGGCCAGCCGGCCCGCTGCGCCGTCGCCCGGGACCACCAGGCCGAGCGGGATCAGGACGATCGCCATCACGCCGCCGTAATCCGAGGGCCGCAGCCGCACCTGGATGTCGTGGCGCCGGGCAAGCTGCGCCGCGACGAAGAGGCCGAGCCGGTCCGAACCCGACGGGTCGAACAGCGGCGGGTCGGCCAGGGTGGCGTTCACGGCCGCGAACTCCTCCTCGTCCATGCCCAGCCCGCGGTCCTCTATGTCGACCGCCAGCCCCTTGGCCACCAGATCACCGGTGACGCGGACCTCGGTGTTGGGCGGGGAGAAGATCGTGGCGTTCTCCACGAACTCAGCCAGCATGTGAATGACGTCCGCGGCCGCGCGATTGACCAGCGCGGCCGACGTCCGGCAGACCACCTTGACCCGCGTGTAGTCCTCGACCTCCGCGGTGGCCGCGCGCAGCACGTCCACAAACGGCACCGCATCGCGGAACGCGCGGTTGGGTGAGTCACCAGCGAGGACGATCAGGCTCTCGGCGTGCCGGCGCATGCGCGTGGTGAGGTGGTCGATCCGGAACAGGCCTTCCAGGTCATCCGGCTCGGAAGCGCGCCGCTCCAGCGAATCCAGCAGCGCCATCTGCCGTTCCAGGAGCGCCTGGCTCCGCCGGGCCAGATTCCGGAAGACGTCGTTGATGCCGCGACGCACTCTGGCCTCGTCGACGGCAGCCTCGACCGCCGTACGCTGCGCCGTGTTGAATGCGGCCCTGACCTGGCCGATCTCGTCCGGGCTTGATTCCAGCGACGGCGCTTGCCCGGCGACATCCACGTTCTCGCCCGCGCGCAGCCGCTGCACCACGTCGGGGAGGCGGACGTACGCCATCTCCAGCGCCGAGTCCCGCAGCCCGCGCAGCTGCCGGGTCAGCCGGACGGCAATCCACACAGACAAGATCAGGGATGCCAGGACAGCCGCCAGGCCCAGGCCGCCGGTCAGGTAGAGATCCCGTCGCTTGGCGTTGGCCTGCGACCGGGCCGTCGCGGCCAGCAAGGATTCACTCTGCCCGACCGCGTGCTCGGTCTGCGTGCTCACCGTGGTGACGGCGGCGTTCCACGCGGCTTGACGCACCGGAAGCGGCCCGCGCAGCGTCGGGCTGCTCGCCACGAGCTTGTTCTCCATCGCGGTGAGTGCGGCCGACGCGGCCGGGCTGACGTCCCGGTTCAGGTCGCGGAGGTCCGGCTTGTTGAGGTAGGCGTAGCTCTGCTGGTAGAGCAGCCGGTGCGCTCCCACCAGCGACACGAAGGCCTGATGGGCACTGGCCGGGAAGGCGTGGGCGGCGAAGTCGGCGCTCAGCAGCGCGCTCTCCTGCTGCAGGTACTCGTTGGAGATGGCGAGCTCGACAACCGCGATCGCCGGGAGCACCTGCGCGGAGTTCCCCTCCTGAATGATTGCCTGCTCGAGCACCAGGTAGCTGGCGCCGATCACGTTGTTGTAGGCGGTGAACGCCTGCTGCTCCCCGACAGACCGGCTGGCGATCCCGGTGCGGAGCCCGGCGAGGCCGGCCAGGCCCTGATCGACCTCGGCGATGGCCTTCTTCCCGGCAGCGGACGCGCTCTGCTGGACAGACGGCGACTCCGCCGCCGTCATGAAGGAGTGAACGGCACGATTCGTGACCGCGGCCTGTTCCTGCAGCGCAGCGCTGGCGGCACGCGTCGGCCGGATGTAGTAGACGATCACCTGGGCACGCTCCCGGCTGAGCGCCTGCTGCAGGTTCGCCACGGGCAGTCTGAGATTGCCCATCACCACCGTGGACCGGGTCAGCGTGAGCGCGCTGCTCAGCGACGTGGCGGCGATGTAGGCGAACGCGCCAGTCAACAAGATCAGCGGGATCAGGACCAGCAGCGCAATCCTCAACAGTACTGACCGGCGCCTTAGCTTCACGGCGGCCTTCCTCACGTTTCGGGAGGGACTGACGAGCCGGAAGCGTAACAGTCAACAATGAGTGTCGGAGTCATAACCGATAGTTTCCTGAAATATGAAGTATGCAATTTGCACGATACCGGGACAGTAGGAGTCGGCGGACGGCGTATGGACTCCGTTTGGGTGGCTGACAAGCCAGAGTCGACTTGCCCTATCGTTCAAGGAAGAAGGCCAAGACGCGGGTAGGACCTGGACAAACGAGTCGGCTAGCGATGAATGAGACGGACCACGCGGGCAGCCTGGACCGCCCGGGCGCCGGCGGCCGCGGCCAGCTGAGGATCTACCTCGGCTCGGCTGCCGGGGTGGGCAAGACCTTCGCCATGCTCGGCGAGGGCCACCGCCGCGCCGAGCGGGGCACCGACGTCGTCGTGGCTTTCGTGGAGACGCACGGCAGGCCGCACACCGCCGCGCAGATCGAGGGCCTTGACGTGATGCCACGCAGGCGGCTGTCCTACCGCGGCACGTCCTTCGACGAGATGGACATCGACGCGGTGCTGGCCCGGCGGCCCGAGGTAGCGCTCGTCGATGAGTTCGCGCACACGAACGTTCCCGGATCCCGGAACGAGAAGCGCTGGCAGGACGTCGAGCAGCTGCTCGAGGCCGGCATCGACGTCATCTCGAACGTCAACATCCAGCATCTCGCGTCCCTGAACGACGTGGTCGAGAAGATAACCGGCGTCCCGCAGCGGGAAACCGTCCCCGACGCGATCGTCCGCGCCGCCGACCAGGTAGAGCTCATCGACATGACGCCGGAGGCACTGCGCCGCCGGATGGCTCACGGCAACATCTACCCGGCCGAGAAGATCGACGCCGCGCTGACGCACTACTTCCGTGCCGGGAACCTGGCCGCGCTGCGCGAGCTCGCGCTGCTCTGGCTGGCCGACAAGGTCGACGAGGGGCTGCAGCGGTACCGCGCGGCGCACGACATCCAGGGGACCTGGGAAGCGCGGGAGCGGGTGGTGGTCGCGCTCACCGGGGGGCCCGAGGGCGACACGCTGATCAGGCGCGCGGCCAGGATCGCCGCCCGCTCGTCCGGCGGCGACCTGCTCGCGGTGCACATCACCCGGTCGGACGGCCTGACCGGGGCCGACCCCGCCGCGCTCGCCGAGCAGCGGCGCCTGGTCGAGTCCCTGGGCGGGACCTATCACCAGGTCGTCGGCGACAATGTGCCGGAGGCGCTGCTGACGTTTGCCAGGGCCGAGAACGCGACCCAGCTCGTGCTCGGCGTGAGCCGCCGCAACTGGCTGTCGGCGCTGCTCACCGGCCCCGGCGTCAGCAACCGCACGATCCGCGGATCCGGCGACATCGACGTGCACATGGTGACGCACGCGCAGATGGGCCGGGGCCGCGGCCTGCCGCGGGCCACCGGCGGGCTGCCGCTGCGCCGCAGGCTGGCCGGCTACGCGCTGGCGGTGCTGCTCGCGCCGCTGCTCACGCTGTTCCTTGCCAGCTTCCGCAACGGCATCAACCTGACCAGCGACATGCTGTTCTTCCTGGTCGCGGTCATCGCGGTGGCCCTGGTCGGCGGGTTCGTCCCGGCACTCCTCGAGGCCATCGCGGGCTCGCTGCTGCTCAACTACTACTTCACCCCGCCGATTCACATGTTCACGATCGCCCAGGCCAACAACGCGCTGGCGCTCGGCATCTTCGTGGCGGTCGGACTCGTGGTCAGCTGGGTGGTGGACGGCGCCGCCCGGCGCAGCAAACAGGCGGCCAGGGCCAGCGCGGAATCCGAGATGCTGGTCACCGCCGCCGGCAGCGTGCTGCGCGGCCAGCAGGCGCTGGCCGCCGTGCTCGACCGGGTGCGGGAGGCGTTCGGCATGGAGTCGGTGACGCTGCTCGAGCGCGCTCCCCGCTCATCCCGCTCGCCCGGGCCCGCGGGCGGGGCCCGCGGCCCGGGTACCGGCTGGGTGGCGGCCGCGACCTCGGGCAGCCCGGCCGTGGCCCGTCCCGAGGACGCCGACGTGGACGTCCCGATCACCGGCACGCTCACCCTCGCGCTGCGCGGCCGCACCCTGCCCGCCAGCGACCGCAGGGTCCTGGGCGCGTTCGCCGCCTACGCCGCCGCGGCGCTCGAGCAGCAGCGGCTGGCCGCCGAGGCCGAGGCGGCCCGGCCCATCGCCGAGGCTGACCGGATGCGGACGGCGCTGCTCGCGGCGGTCAGTCACGACCTGCGCACGCCGCTGGCGTCGGCTAAGGCTGCCGTGACCAGCCTGCGGTCACGAGAGGTCCAGTGGACGCAGGAGGACCGCGACGAACTGCTCGCCACCGCCGACGAGTCCCTGGACCGGCTCGCGCACCTGGTCGACAACCTGCTGGACATGAGCAGGCTGCAGGCTGGCGCGCTCGCGGTGTTCCCGAGGCCGACCGACCTGGAGGAGATCGTCTCCCGGTCGCTCGACGACCTCGGCCCGCCGGCCCGGGCCGTCCTGGTCGAGATCCCCGAAGACCTGCCCGAGGTGCGGGTCGATCCCGCGATCCTGGAACGGGTCATCGCGAACCTGACCGCCAACGCGCTGCGGTACTCACCCACCGGGTCGCCGCCGCTGCTGCGGGCGAGCGCCCTCGGCGACCGGGTGGAGCTGCGGATCGTGGATCGCGGCCCCGGCATCCCCGAGGCCGCCCGGGACCGGGTCTTCGTGCCGTTCCAGCGCCTCGGCGACACCGACAACACCACCGGGGTCGGCCTTGGCCTCGCGCTGTCCCGGGGCCTGACCGAGGCCATGGGCGGCGCCCTCGAGCCCGAGGAGACCCCGGGCGGCGGGCTGACCATGAGCATTTCTCTGCCGGCCGCACCCGCCCCGCCCGCCCCGCCCGCCCCGCCCCAAACTGCTCCCTCCATTGCCACCGCGCCCTCCCCCGACGGCACCCGCGCGCAGATTCCTCCGGGTGCTACAACCGCTGCTCCACCCGATCACGGGTAACCGTGGGACGGTAGGGCCGTGAGGACAGTTCTCGTCGTCGACGACGAGCCACAGATCGTCCGCGCGCTCCGGATCAACCTTCGGGTGCGCCAGTACGAGGTGCACTCGGCGGCAACCGGGACCGAGGCCCTGCAGCAGGCCTCGCGGCACCCGCCCGACCTGGTCATCCTGGACCTCGGCCTGCCGGACCTGGACGGCGTCGAGGTAATCCAGGGGCTGCGCGGCTGGACGAAGGCGCCCATCATCGTGCTGTCCGGCCGGGCCGACGCGGTCGACAAGGTCGAGGCGCTGGATGCCGGCGCGGACGACTACGTCACCAAGCCGTTCTCGATGGAGGAGCTGCTGGCCCGGATGCGTGCCGTCGAGCGCAGGGCTGTCGGCGATGGCGACGAACCCCGGGTGCGGCTTGGCGATCTCGTCGTCGACCTCGCCGCCAGGCGGGTGATCAGGGACCCGAAGCCGGGTGACGGCACGGCGGCGCAGCAAACGGCGGCGCAGCAAGAGGCCGCGCAGCACGAGGCCGCGCAGCAAGAGGCCGACGTTCGGCTGACCCCGACCGAGTGGCACCTGCTCGAGGTGCTGCTGCGTCATCCCGGCAGGCTGCTGAGCCAGCAGTACCTGCTCAATGAGGTGTGGGGCCCCGGATACGCCGAGGCGGGCGGCAACCTGAGGCTCTACATGGCCCAGCTGCGCCGCAAGCTCGAGCCCGACCCCGCCAGGCCTCGCTGGCTGCTCACCGAGCTGGGCATGGGATACCGGTTCCAGCCCGACGAAGGCGCCGAAGGCACCTGAGGCCGGTGGCGGAGTTCCTCGAGTTAATGGGCTGAGGAGGTTAATTTCGGTGGCGCGCGAGGGCTGATCCCCGGCCGGGTTAATGGGTTTTTGGTGCTGGTTTCAGGGGGTGGGCGCAGCCCCCGCCAGTGCGGACACCGTGGCCAGCTGGTAGCGCAGGCGGCAGACGACCACGTTGACCGTGTCCCGCTGGATCGCCCGCTGCAGGATGACGCCGCGCTGATTGTGCAGCACCCACTGCCACCAGTGGGCGGGCTGCACCTCGGCGATCAGCACGACCAGCTGGTCGTGCCGCTCGTCGGCCTCGAGCTCGCGCAGATACTTGATCATCGGCGGGGCGAGGGCGCGATGCATCGAGCGCAGCGTGATCAGCGGCACGTTCGGGTGCCAGGCCTCCCACTGATCCCGGAACTCCACGTCGGCCTGCTCGTCCTCGGGGTCGGCGAAGCAGACCGTGATCGCGCGGACCTCGTCGCCGATCGACAGCGCGGCGGAGATCGCCTCCGCGGTGAGCCGGGACAGGCCGGCCACCGGCACCACCACCAGCGAGTCGATCTTGTGCGGCGGCGGGGGCTGCTTGCCCAGCTGGAGTTCCTGGCCAATCCGGTCGTAGGTGCGGTGGATCCGGTCGAACAGCAGCACCAGCAGCGGGACCACGATCACGACCAGCCACGCGCCCTCGGTGAACTTGCTGACCAGCTCGATGCCCAGCGCCGCGGTGGTCAGCACGGCGCCGAGGCCGTTGATGCAGGCGCGGCCGAGCCAGCCGTCCGTGTGCTGCTCATACCAGTGCTTGACCATGCCGGCCTGGGACAGCGTGAACCCGACGAACACCCCGATCGCGAACACCGGGATCAGCGCCTGGGTGTCCCCCTTGGCCACCACGAGCAAGATCGCGGCCACGACCGCCAGCACGCTTATCCCGTACCGGTGCACCTCCCGGTCGGCCTTCAGCCGGAACAGGTGCGGCAGGTTGTTGTCCCTGGCCAGCAGCGACGCCAGGACCGGGAGGCCGCCGAACGAGGTATTCGCGGCCAGCGCCAGCAGCACCGTGGTGATCAGCTGGATCGCGTAGAAGATGATGTTGTGCCCTACGGCGGCGGCGGTCAGCTGGGCCAGCGTGGTCTCGGTGGCCGACGGCGTGACGTGAAACTTGCGGATCAGCACCGAGATGCCGATCAGCATGGCGCCAAGCAGGATGCCCAGCCACATCTCGGTGTGCTGCGCGCGCCTGGCCCTGGGCTTTCTGAACTCGGGCACGGCATTGGCGATCGCCTCCACCCCGGTCAGCGCCGAGCAGCCGGAGGCGAACGCCTTCAGCAGCAGCAACAGCCCGACCGCGGCGGTGACCTGAGGCAAATGGTCGCCCTGGATCAGGAAATCGGGCTTGGACCGCAGCAGGCCACCGACGATCACGACCGCCATCGACACGATGAACGCCACCGTGGGCACGATGAACACCCGGGCCGACTCGGCCACGCCCCACAGGTTGACGCCGGTGATCAGGGCGAGCACCCCGAGGCACAGCCAGACCCTGGCCCCGTAGAGGCCCGGGAACGCCGACCACAGCGCCGCCACGCCCGCCGATACCCCGACGGCCGCGTTCAGGATGTAGTCGACGATCAGCGAGGCCGCGGCGATCAGGCTGGCCTGCCGGCCCAGGTGACGGCTGGCGACCGCATACGCACCACCGCCGCCGGGGAATGCCTCGATAACCTGGCGGTAGGAAAAGACAAGGACCGCGAGCAGAATGGTGATCGCGATCGTGACCGGCAGCGTGTAGTCAAGGGCCGCGGCCCCCGCCGCGGCGAGCACGAGCACAATCGCCTGGGGCCCGTACGCCACGGACGACAGCGCGTCCAGCGACAGCGCGGCCAGCCCCTCGAACGCAGTGAGCCTGTGGCGTTCTTCCTGGTCCTCCGCGCTGCTGTCGGTCATGCCCGTCATGAAAGCATGCGGAGATGACGGACCGCCGTCCGGCCAGCCTCAACCCGGCCGGGGACGTCAAGCATTGGCCGGGAGTTGACTAGGCGTTTAACACCGCGACGGCGATGATCACGAGCACGATCGCGACCGCAATGACGATCCCGGCGAGCATCGCGACCTTGCGCCCCGGTGCCCGCATGCTCCACGGCGACTCTGTCTCGCCGCCACTGCTGGCGAACGCGCGGAATTCGGCGGTGCTGCGGGAGGAATCACCGAACGCGGAATCTCCGGCGGCGGCGGGGAAGTCGGTGTCACGCTCTGACATGGGGATGACCCTAGCCGATCACGGACTGGAGAATGTGCCGGTCAGCCTAGATCTGCGCGAAACCGGGCGGTAGCGGACCCCTAGCCCGCCCGGCCCGCCGCGTGCTAGCCGGCGCCGGACGGCAGGGTGTCCGGCCGGTGCACCAGCCGTGAGAGCACGATCACGCTGCGGGTGCGCACCACCAGCGGCTCCGCGCCAATCCGCTCCACCACCTGCTCGAAGTGGCGCATGTCGGCCGCGCGGATGTGCAGCAGCGCGTCGGCCTCGCCGGTCACCGTGCACGCCGCGATGACCTCCGGGTGCTTCCCGACCGCCGCTGCGATCTCCGACGGCGACGTCCGGCCGCGGCAGAACAGCTCCACGTAGGCCTCGGTGGTCCAGCCGAGCGCGGAGGGGTCGACCCTGGCGGAGAACCCGGTGATGGCGCCGGACGCACGCAGCCGGTCAACCCGGCGCTTCACCGCGGGCGCCGACAGCCCCACCTGGGCGCCGACCTCGGCGTACGTCGCGCGCGCGTCGTCCACGAGCGCGGCGACGATCCGCCGGTCCAGCTCATCAAAGGCCACTGTCAGATCCTGCCATCTCCGGCCCCCGCACCGGCCGCCGCGGCGCCCAGGCCAGCATCGATGTACGGAAAGGCCTGTTCTTTGCGGCCCATTGGTACATCCATTGGCGCGAAAACGATAGCGATCATGCCACGGGGCCGCGCAGGCCGACCAGCAGGAGGGTGGTTACCGTGTCGAGGACCTCGTCGTCGGAGTAGCCGGACGCGACGGACCCGCCGGACGGCGGCATCGCGTAGCCGAGCATGGCGAGCATCCCGCCCATGGCCGCGGCAACCAGCGTGGGGTCGCCCGGCAGCGTGTGGCCGCGGTCGCGCAGGGCTGCGCGCGCACCGTGCACGCCGCCACGCTGCACCACGTGCTAGCACCGTTGCGCCACCAGCAGGGCGACGGCATCGTGCTGATCGGCGACGCCGCCCACCGCCCGGCCACCTGGCCGGCGGGGATGTCCAGCGTGCAGTCGGACAGCGCCCACCGGCGGCGGTACCGCTTGCCCAGTCCCTGCGCTTTGAGGACGGCGGTCACGCTATGTCCTCCTCCCCCTCTGTGGCGGACCGAAAGGTGGTCAGCATGAGGGCCTCGATGCTCTCGTCGTCAAGACCGGTGCGGCGGGCCTTGGCGAGCCAGCGCTGCAGCTCGCGCCGCAGCGGAGCGATCGTGGCGAGCGAGCTGTCGCCCAGCGTGCGGGTCACGAACGTGCCGAGCCCGGGCCTGGCCGCCACCAGTCCCTCGTACTCGAGTTCCCGGTAGGCCTTGAGCACCGTGTTCGGGTTGATCGCCAGCCGGCCGACCACGTCCTTGACCGTCGGCAGCTGATCGCCTTCGCTCAGCAGGTCCAGCCGCAGTGCCTGACGCACCTGATGGATCAGCTGCAGGTATGGCGCGACACCGGAGTGGGCGTCCAGGTGGAACTCGATCACGGCGACCCTTCATTCATCTAGTGTATTAGTGCTTTAGCTGTGCAAATGCTGCTGTGTCAAGCCTTTCTTTTCGGCGGCCGGGTGTTCCAGGTCCTGACTGCTCCCAGGGCAGAGCAATGGTGCCGAGGGCATGGGAAGCGCTCGGCTGGTGTTGGCGCCCATGTGCCAGCTGAACCGTCGCCCGAGGCCAGGTCCGGCCTGGTCGCCAGGCTGCGCGCGGCGGGCTGCGTCTTCGCGGAGGACGAGGCCCAGCTGCTCATCGGCGCCGCCCGCACGCCGGCCGATCTAGCCGCCATGGCCGACCGGCGGGTGGCCGGGCTGCCGCTGGAGCAGGTGATCGGCTGGGCCGAGTTCTGCGGCCTGCGGATAGCGGTGGCGCCCGGGGTGTTCGTGCCCCGGCGCCGCACCGAGTTCCTGGTCCGCCGGGCGGTCGCCCTGGCCACCGGAGAGGGTGCCCCAGCCGGGCCGCTCGTGGTGGTGGATCTGTGCTGCGGCACCGGCGCGGTCGGCGCCGCGCTGGCCGCCTCGCTGCATTCGGCCAATGCCGACGCCGAGGTGCACGCCAGCGACGTCGACCCGGCAGCAGTGGCCTGCGCCCGACGCAACCTCGAAGCGGCCGGCGGCCGCGTGTACCAGGGCGATCTCTACGCGCCGCTGCCCGCCGCGCTGCGCGGCCGGGTCACGCTGCTCGCGGCCAACGTGCCGTACATACCGACCGGGCAGATCGGGCTGCTGCCCGCCGAGGCCCGGCTGCACGAGCCGCGGGTGGCGCTCGACGGCGGCGCGGACGGGCTCGACGTGCTGCGGCGGGTAGCGGCGGCGGCGGCGGAGTGGCTGGCGCCTGGCGGCCACCTGCTGACCGAGACCAGCGAGCGCCAGGCGCCGCGGGCCGCCGAGATCATGGCCGGGTCCGGGCTGGCCGCACAGGTGGCGACGTCAGACGAGCTGAGCGCCACCGTCGTGACCGGGACGAGGCCCGCTCCGCGCTGACGCCCGGGCGCGCGGGGCGCACGGGCGCAGGCGCGCAGCGGCGCGCGGGTACGTCAGGAGACCAGGGAAGCCTCGAGCGTGATCTCGGGCACGCTGGCCAGTGCCCTGCTCACCGGGCACCCGGCCTTGGCGGCCTTGGCGTGCTCGATGAACGCCGCCTCGTCGATCCCCGGCACCCGTCCCTCGGCAACCAGATCGATCCTGGTGATCGTGGGCGAACCGTCAACGGGCCGCAGCGTGACCGTGGCATCGGTGCGGAGCGAATCCACCGGGTGCCCGGCCTCGGCGAGGATGTTCGAGAGCGCCATGGAGAAACAGGCCGCGTGGGCGGCCGCGATGAGCTGCTCGGGATTGGAACCTGGGCCGTCCTCGAAGCGGGACTTAAAGGTGTAGCCGCCGCTGATCGAGTCCCCGGCGGTGAACGTGCCGGTGCCCGTCCGCAGGTCGCCCTTCCATTCGGCCGTTCCCTTTGCTGGCATGCTGCCCTCCGGTCGTTGTCGAACGCCGTGTCGTCGGCCCTCGCCAGGCTAGACCCACGGCAACGGGGTGCGTCCGCCGGCCACCGGGACGGCCGTTATTCTCGGGCCGCATGAGCCAGATGGTGTTCGACGAGGGGCTCGCGGCCCGGCTCGACACGATGTACCAGACCCGCGACATGGTGCGCCGGCGCAGGCTCGCCCGCGCTGCGCTTGGCGTGGCACCCGGGGAGCACGTCGTCGACGTCGGCTGCGGGCCCGGGTTCTACGTCGCCGAACTGCTCGAGGAAGTCGGGCCCGGGGGCCGCGTCGTCGGCATCGACGCCAGCCCGGCGATGCTCGCCCTGGCCGCGCGCCGCTGCGCCGATCGGGCCAGCGCCGGGTTCCTCGCGGCGAACGTGACCTCGCTCCCGCTCGCCAACGCCAGCTTCGACGCCGCGTTGTGCGTGCAGGTCCTCGAGTACGTGCCGGACGTGGCCGCCGCGCTGGCCGGCATGCACCGCGCACTGCGCCCCGGTGGCCGGCTGGTGGTCTGGGATATCGACTGGTCCACCGTGTCCTGGCAGTCCCGGGATCCGGCTCGCATGGAGCGGGTGCTGCGGACCTGGGACGCGCACCTGACCCACCCGTCGCTGCCGCGGACGCTCCCGTCCCGGCTGCGGTCGGCGGGCTTCACCGATGTCGGCGTGACCGGTCACGCGTTCGTGTCGACCGACGCCGGCCCCGAGGGTTTCGGCGGTTCGCTCATCCCGCTGATCGAGAGGTTCGTCGCCGGGCGCGACGGGAGCGGTGCGGACGACGCGCACGCGTGGGCGCAGGAGCAGCGCCAGCTCGGCGCGGACGGCGAGTTCTTCTTCTGCTGCACCCAGTTCTGCTTCACGGCAGTGAGACAGAAATGAACAAGTGCTTGATCGCGCCCGGTTACACAACTGCGGTGATGCCCTCGCGACGGGCCGGCTTAGGTGTCGACCAGGCCCGCCTGGTAAGCGGTGATCACGAGCTGTACCCGGTCCCTGGCGCCGAGTTTGGCCAGCAGCCGGGCCACGTGGGTCTTGGCGGTGCCCACAGTGATGTACAGGGCCGCGGCGATCTCGGCGTTGGACATGCCGAGGCCCACCAGCCGGAGCACCTCGCGTTCGCGGTCGGTGATCCCGGTGAGCGCGCGGGGCTTGCGGTCCGGACGGGACTGGCTGGCGAACTGCGCGATAAGGCGGCGGGTGACGCTGGGAGCGATGATGGCCTCGCCAGCCGCGACGACGCGGATCGCGGCCAGGAAGTCCTCGAGCGCGATGTCCTTGACCAGGAATCCGCTCGCCCCGGCCCGCAGCGCGCCGTAAACGTAGTCATCGTCGTCGAACGTGGTGAGCACGAGAACGTGAGCGCGCATGTCGCCGGCGATGATCATCTGGGTTGCCTCGATGCCGTCCATGCCCGGCATCCGGATGTCCATCACGACCACGTCGGGGCTGGTGTCCCTGACGAGCTGTACTGCCTCGGCTCCGGTTCCGGCCTCGCCGGCCACGTCGATGTCGGGTGTCTGCTCGATCAGCCTGCGCAGGCCCGAGCGAACCAGCGGCTGGTCGTCAGCCAGGACGACCTGGATGGTCATTGGGCCGGGGCCGGAACCGGCGCTGGGAGTGGCAGCCGGGCGGCGACGCGGAAGCCGCCGTCCGGGCGCGGGCCGGCCGAGAAGTCACCGCCCAGCAGCGCGGCGCGCTCGCGCATGCCGGTCATCCCGTAGCCGGTCCCCGCAACACTGCCGCCGCGCCCGCTGTCGGTGACCTCGATGGACAGCTGCCCGTCGTGCTGGTCGATCGAGACCTGGCACTGGCCCGTGTGAGCGTGGCGGATCACGTTGGTGACCGCCTCCTGGATGATGCGGAACGCTGACAGGTCGATGTCGGCCGGGAGCGGCTCCCGGCTGCCGTGCCAGTCCACCTCGACCCGCACGCCCGCGTCCCGGGCCCTGGCAGCCAGCCGGTCGATGTCGGCCAGGCCCGGCGCCGCACCTAGCGATGCCTGCCCGTCCCCGGGCTCCGGGTCGGCGCGCCGCAGCCCGGTCACCACCCGCCGCAGCCCGGCCAGCGTCTCCCGGCTGATGTCCTCGATGGCTGCCAGGGCGTCGCGCGCCTGGTCGGGACGGGCGTCGAAGACCCTGCGGCCCGAGCCTGCCTGGATCGCGATGATGCCGGTGCTGTGCGCCACCAGATCATGCAGTTCACGGGCGATCCGCAGCCGCTCCGCCATCGTGGCCTGGGCGGCCGCCTGGGCCCGCACCAGCTCGGCCCGGGCCTGCGCCTGCCGGATCGAATGCCCGATGAGCCAGGCGATGATGATGAAAAGGGGTACGGCGATCGTGACAACGTGTATCGCCGACCACCCCACGCCACCACCCCGGAGCGAACCCAGAGAGGGCACTGCCAGGAGCGGAATCAGCAGGCCTGCGGCGGCCATGGCGGCACCAGTCACCGAGACCATGCGGGTGCTTGTCGCCGCTATGTAACAGATCTCAAGGCCCACCACGCAGGCGAGCACGACCAGCATGTACGACGGCCTCGGTTGCAGCACCATGCTTGCCACCGATCCGCCAAGCGTCACGGCCAGCGCCGCCAGCGGCCAGCGGCGCAGCAGCAAGACGGCAGCCAGCACGGCGCAGCCAAATATCAGGAATCCCCACATGATCATGGACGCCTCCAGCCCGCCGGGTCGTGCTCACCGCGATCGTAACCTCCGTGCGGTGCCGGGTCGTCTGCCTGCGGGTGTATGCCAGCGGCCAGACTGCGGCACCGTGCAGATGGGCCCGCGGGCAGACGCGGCGCACCCCGCGACTGCGGCATCTTGTCGCCATGAACCCGAGTATCGAGATAGACGGACTGCGCAAACGGTTCGGCTCGACGCAGGCGCTGGACGGGATGACGTTCACGGTCGGCCCCGGTCAGGTGACCGGCTTCGTCGGGCCCAACGGCGCGGGTAAATCGACCACCATACGCGTTGTTGTCGGCTTGGACGCCCCCGACGCGGGCACCGCCACCATCGGCGGCCGCCCGTACCACTCGCTGAAGAACCCCCTGGGCCACGTCGGGTCGTTGCTGGACGCGAGCGCGCTGCAGCCAAGCCGCAGCGCACGCAACCACCTGCTGTGGCTCGCCCACTCCCAGGGCATCAAGCCTGGCCGGGTCGACGAGGTGATCGCGCTATCCGGGCTCAAGGCCGCCGCCCGGCGCAGGGCCGGCGGGTACTCCCTGGGCATGCGGCAACGGCTCGGCATCGCTGCGGCGCTGCTGGGTGACCCGGCGGTGCTGATCTTCGACGAGCCGTTCAACGGCATGGACCCCGAGGGCATCGTCTGGATGAAGGGCTTCCTGCGAGAGCTCGGGGCGCAGGGCCGCGCGGTCCTGGTGTCCAGCCACCTGATGAGCGAGCTGGAAGACACCGCCCGTCACCTGGTCGTCGTCGGCCGCGGCAAGGTGATCGCCGACACCTCCGTCAGTGATCTGATCGCCGCGGCCTCGGGCAACCGCATCACGCTTTGCACCGCGGCACCGGCCGACGCGAAGACCGTGCTCACCGGTGCCGGGGCCGAGGTCACCGCCGCCGGTTCCGGCGTGCTCAAGGTTTCCGGCCTCTCATCAGAACGAGTCGTGGCCGCTCTTAACAGCCACGCGATCCCGTTCAGCGAGGTCACCGCCCACCGGGCCACCCTCGAGCAGGCCTACATGGAACTAACCAGCCAGAGCGTCGAGTACCGAGCGGAGGCGGCCTCATGAAGACGGAGACCGCGGCACCGCACCGCTCCCCGGTGACCCCGGAGCGGGAGAGCTTCTGGTATCTGGTGCACGCCGAGTGGACCAAGTTCCACACCGTTCGCGGCTGGGTGATCGCGGTGCTCCTCACGATCGCGGCGATCACCGCTTTCGTGTTCGTCTCCAGCGATGTCAGCAGCTCGTGCGTCGCGTCCAGCGGGCCGGCCGCCTGTCCGGTGCAGTCGACCGGGCCTGGCGGTATACCGGTCGTGGACGCCTTCTATTTCGCGCATCAGCCGGTGAAGGGCAACGGCACGATCACCGTGCAGGTGACGTCGCTGACCGGCCAGGTCGAGGTCGGCCAGGCCGGCAACGGCGCGCCCCAGATGGGCCCCGGCCTGGAGCCGTGGTCCAAGGCCGGGATCATCATCAAGGAGAACACGTCGCAGGGCTCGGCGTACGCAGCGATGATGGTCACCGGGTCCAACGGCGTGCGGATGCAATGGGATTACGTCAACGACACGCCCGGCCTGGCCGGCCGGGTGTCCGCGTCCAAGCCGCGCTGGCTGCGGCTGGTCCGCAACGCCGGCACGATCACCGGATACGACTCCGCCGACGGCACGCACTGGACGCTGGTCGGCACCGCGACGCTCCCGGGACTGACCTCCACGGTGCAAGCCGGGCTCTTCGCCGCCGGCTCTTACTACGAGTCCAGGTTCTGTACGTACGACTCCAACTTCTGCACCCGGGCCACGGGCGTCTTCCGCCACATCGGGCTCTCCTGGCCTGCCACCGGATGGACGGCAACCAACGTGGGCGGCCCGAACTTCGGCGTGCCAGCGCGCGGCACGCTCCGCCAGAGTGCCGGCACGCTCACCGTGGCCAGTTTCGGCGACATCGGCCCAGCCGCCGGGACCGCGTTCGGCGGAAGTGGCCAGTCCCTCCAGCAGGCGCTGGCCGGGACGTTCTTCGGGATGATCCCGCTGATCGTGGTGGCCGCGATGTTCATCACCGCCGAGTACCGGCGCAGGCTGATCTGGGTCTCACTGACCGCCGCACCCCGCCGCGGCCGGCTTCTGGCCGCCAAGGCCGTCGCGATCGGCACGGTCGGTTTCGTCGCCGGGCTGGTCGCCGCCGCTCTCGCGCTCGGCATCGGCACGCCCCTGCTGCTCCGGGCCGGACCTCTGGCGTGGCCGGTTTCGCTGCTCACCGAGGCACGGATGGTCGTCGGCACCGGGGCGCTGCTCGGCGTGGCCGCGGTGCTCGCGCTCGCGATCGGCACCATCGTGCGGCGCAGCGCGCCGGCCGTCGCCATCGTGATCCTGGTGATCGTCGTCCCGTATCTGCTCGCCTTCGGCCCGCTGTCCGGATCGCAGCCGCAAGGCAGCGGTCCAGGAGGGGGAGGAGGCTGGCCGCTGCAGCTCACCCCGGCCGCCGCCTTGTCCGTACAGCAAGCAGTCCCCCAGTTCCATCAGCTCCTCGCCGTCTACCCGCTGAGTAACGGGTACTACCCGCTCGCTCCGTGGGCCGGGCTGGCGGTGGAATGCGGGTGGGCGGCCGCCGCGCTGGCGCTGGCCTTCGTCCTACTGCGCCGGAGAGACGCATGAGCTTCACGGCCCGGGTCACGCCGGCGCGCTATCTGCTGGACCAGACCCTGCACGCCGCCGCTGCGGCCCTGAAAGCAGAGTGGACCAAGTTCCGCACCGTGGCCGGCCCATCGTGCCTGCTGGCCGGGGCCGCCGCGCTGACCGTTGGTGTCGGGGTGGCGGCGGCCAGCGCGGCCCGGTGCCAGTCGGCCAAGTGCGGGATCGACCCCGCCATGGTCAGCTTCACCGGAATCGGCCCGGGCCAGGCGGTCGTTGCCGTCGCAGGCGTGCTGGCCATCGGCAACGAGTACAGCACCGGGATGATCAAGCTGTCGCTGACCGCGATGCCCCGCCGGCTGACCTGGTTGTTCGCCAAGGCCGCGGTGCTCACCGCCCCCGTGCTCACCGCCTCAGCGCTGGCGGTCGCAGGCGCCGCGCTCGCCGGGCGGCTGATCCTGCCCGGCCACGGCCTCACCCCTTCACACGGATACCCGTCCCTCACCTCGGCCACCGACCTCAGGGCCGCCGCAGGTGCGGTCTTGTACCTGACGCTCATCGCCTTGCTCAGCCTCGGGCTCGCCGCCGCCGTACGCGACTCCGCGGCTGCCATCGGCCTGGTGCTCGGCGTGCTGTACCTGTTCCCGATCGCCGCAGCCGTCATCTCCAACCCGCCCCTCGCCCGGCACCTGGACCAGATCGGCCCCCTGCCCGCCGGGCAGGACGCCCAGGCCACGACCGGGCTGAACAGCCTGCCGCTCACTCCCTGGCAGGGTCTCGGCGTCGTCGCCCTGTGGACCGCAGGCGCCCTCCTCCTCGGCGCACTCGTCCTGAAGTCCCGCGACGCGTGACGCCCTGATACGGCATGGCAAGGTGCCCCATTGCTCGCGATCACGTGCGGCAGTGCGGCGCCCACCGCACTCAATACGGCCCGGCTGGGGGGTGCAGACTGGTGACGGACTGGTGGGCAGATGTGCGGCTGGGTGCCGTTCACCTGCGCCTCGGCCGCCGGCTGGCGGGCCCCGCGACAGCGTTGATAGCGTCGGCGAGTTGCCTGAAGCTGTTACTGCGCGCAGCCGCGAAGACCCGCCCGGGCCGCGGCCAGTACTCCTCACCGTGGCCCTCGACCAGATCCACCCGGATCGACAACCAGGTCCGTGCCATGGTCTACCTCCAGTTCCGGCAGTTGCTGCCGGCCACCAGCCGATTACGAGCGCCACATAACGGGGGTCTTCGGAGTACCTGGACATCAGGACCCGGAAGGCCTATGTACAAATAACTATCAGCAGTAGTGTACAGTTCAGTTATGGACGTAGCAGTGACCGACCTGCGCGCTCACCTCAGCGAGTGGCTTGACCGGGCGCGAGAAGGTGACGAGATCGTTATCACCGACCGGGGCGTTCCGGTTGCCCGGCTCGTCGGCCTGACTACCACCGCGACACTGGAACGGCTGACCGCCGAGGGCGTGATCGGCCGGCCTGTGACGGCCCGCCGCCCCCGGGCGTCCGGGCGTCCGCGAGCCCGGACGCGCAGGCCGGTGGCCGACCTTGTTAGCGACCAAAGGCGCTGATTCCATGGCGCTGGTCTATTTCGACGCCAGCGCCTTCGTCAAGCTGCTAGCCGAGGAGCCGGGCAGCGATCTGGCCGCCCAGCTCTGGGATGGATGTGACGCCGCCGTCTCGAGCCGGCTGGCCTATCCCGAGGTGCGAGCCGCGCTGGCCGCAGCCGCTCGCAACCATGACCTGAGTGAGGATGAGCTGGACGGTGCCGAGCAGGCATGGGAGGAGTACTGGGCAGCGAGCCGGCCGGTAGAGCTGACCGCCACGGTTGAACGCCATGCTGGCCAGCTCGCCCGCGAGCACGCTTTGCGGGGCGCCGACGCCGTGCACCTGGCCAGCGCGCTGGCCATTGGCGACCCCGAACTCGTCATCGCCGTCTGGGATCGTCGACTGCACACCGGGGCGCAGGCCACGGGCATCCGCGTGGCGCCAGCGCAACTTGATACGACTGCGGCATCGCTGGCGCCCCATGCACCGCAAGGTAACCCTCACTAGCTGACGCAGGTGCCCGACCACACCCCGAGCCGCCCTTCTGGTCGATGATCTAACTGTCAGCGGAGGCGCGGTTGGATTCCCAAGCTGGCGTTTCTGATCGGGTTGCCCTTTCGCCTGAGGCGCCTGGCGGCGGTCACGCCGGGGGCGGATAGGCGATCGCCCGCAGCCACTTGGCGACCCGCAGGTCAGGATTGGGCGCGTAGAACGACATCGGGTCGTCGTACGGTGCCGGGTCGGCGTGGGTCTTGCCTGCGCGAACGACCTCCGCGAGCTGATCCAGCAGCTCGTCCGTGGCGCCGCGCAGCTCCAGCGTCGGCGTGCTGACGCGCACATCGAGCAGGGGGTAATTCTTCATCGGGTAGTCGCTCTGTTTCCACGGTTGAGGCGCAGGCGATCGGATTGCAGGAGTGGTTGCACCACGGGCGCATCGTCGCAACAGAGCAGCCGAGATCGCCATCGATTTTCCACGTCGCGGCGATGCTCGCTATGCCGCACTGAGACTGTACTGCCGGCTGTTACCGGCGGCTGAGGGTGACGTGGGTGACGCCGCTGGGGCTGTTCACGGCCTCAATCTGGAACCGTTCTTCGAGCGCCTCCAGCCGGTCCCAGAGCCGTTCCCCGCGGCCCAGCACGATCGGCACCACGACGATGTGCAGGTAATCGATCAGGCCGGCGGCTAGGAATTCGCGGACGGTGGACACCCCGCCGCCGATGCGGACATCCCCGCCGGCGGCGGCCTGGCGCGCCTGCGCAAGCGCCTGGGCGGGGCTGGAGTCGAGGAAGTAAAACGTGGTACCGCCGTCCATCTGGACGGAGGGCCGGGGATGGTGGGTAAGGACAAAGACCGGGGTGTGGAACGGCGGGTTGTCTCCCCACCAGCCGTTCCACTCCTGGTCCGGCCAGGAGCCGTGGTACGGGCCGAACTTGCCCCGCCCCATGATCTCGGCGCCGATGCCCGGGGCCCAGGCGCTGGCGAAAGCGTCGTCGATGCCGGTGCTGCCGCCGGGCTGGCCCTGCATGGCGCGGAAGGTACGGGTCGGGAAGAACCACTCGTGCAGCCGGGCTCCCGCATGCCCAAACGGGGCATCCAGGCTTTGCCCCGCGCCGGTGCCGAACCCATCCAGCGACACCGAGAAGTTGTGCACCCGAACCTGCGACACAATGACCTCCTGACAGGTTGCTTCACAGCGACTGGGGCCGGTTGCCGCGGCCGCCACCGATGAGGACGATCCACTAGCCCAAAGTCATCGTTAGCGCCTGGCCGCTGAGCATCATATCCGCGGATCGCCTGCGCGCTCCTGCTCACGGTGAGTAACCGAACCCTGGACTCAGATAAGACGCGCATTGCCGCCGTTCTGGCGCAGGTCTTTGCCGCTCGACGTGGCTGACCGCGCCGCGCAGATCTGGCTGATATGTCGGCGCCCCGCCTGGTCAGCCTCGATGACCCCGATGCCCGCCCGATCCGCAAGGGACGCATCGACCGTCCGGCCGGGATTCGGCTACAAGGCCCAGGTCACCGACAACGATGACGGCATCATCCTCGATTACAAGGTCGAATACGGTGCGGCCCTCGACGGGCCGCAACTGGCGCCGCGATCGAACGGGTCACCCGCCGCACCGGCCGCGTGCCGGGGGCGGTCACCTCCGACCGCGGCTACGGCCAAGCCACCGTCGAATGTGACCTGCACGAACTCGGCGTGCCCACTGTCGCGATCCCCCGCCAGGCCACGACCTCCGCAGCCGTAAGAAACTCGAGCACCGCCCCTGATTCCACAAGCTGGTCAAATGGCGCACCGGTTCCGAGGGATGCATCAGCTACCTCAAGCGAGGCTACGGGTGGGACCGCACCCGCCTAGACGGCAGGCAAGGAGCCGTAATCTGGTGCGGGCAGCTTGGGGCCAAGCCCACCCCGGCGGCTCGCCCGGCCGGCCCAATCCCGGCCGTCACCGCGGGCCCTTTTTCAGGTCGAAGTAGCTAAGCTAACCGAGGTAAGAAGGGTTGGCGTCCCAGAAGGCGCACTGGTGCTCGGCACCGAAGGTGGCAGCGGAGATCGTGCGGCTCTGGTCGCCCGGGCGCAGGGACATCAGCCGGCGGCTGGTGTATGTCGGCCAGAATGGCTGGCCGGGTGCCTCCGGGACGCCCAGGCGCGCGAACGCGCCCCACCACACGACCATCTGGCGGGACAGTTGCAGCTGCGCTGGGGTCAGCTGGTCGTAGAGCGAGGAGCCGTTGCCGAAACTCGGCCATAGGTAGGCCAGTTCCATGGCGTGCCCCGCGCCCCACTGGTATCCGGGCAGGTCATTGTTCAGCGCGGGCGCGTGACGGTCGTCGAATTGGTAGAAGAAGGTCCGCGTGGTGCTGGCGAACTGGGCCGCCAGGTTCTGGGTGGGGCAGCCGCCGATACCGGTGATGTAGCCGCTGTCGGTCCAGATCGCCCCGATGGCGTAGGAGGCGGTGTACGGGCTGGGGTAGGCGCTCCACGGATAGCGCTGCAGGATGGCCGGGGCCAGGGCACCGTAATAGTAGTCGACGAACTGCGTGTACTGCTGCTCGGTAAGCCCGGCCAGCCCCTGCGTGAAGGTCCGGCCTTCGTCATGGTTGGTGCCCATCAGCAGCGGCACGCGGGTGTAGTCACCGTCGGCGGCGGCCTGCGCGGGCGGCCGGGGTAGTACCGGCCCGCCGGACGCGAACTCGGGCGAATAGCTGGCGCTGTCGGTGAGCAGCGTGGCTTCCGGCGTGCTGCGAAGGCAGGACGCCGCCGTGGCCGCGTCAGGGCAGCCCGCTTGCGCGGCGAACGCCAGCCCGGCTGATTGCGCCTCGGCGGGGGTAAGAGAGGGGCAGCTGCCGCTTTCCATGATGGCTCCGCTGAACAGGCCGCGCGCCAGCGGCGAGGTCATCAGGGCGCAGACCGACCAGCCGCCGGCCGATTCGCCGGCGATCGTGACCCGGTTGGGATTACCGCCGAACGCGGCGATGTTGCGGTGCACCCACCGCAGGGCGGCCTCCTGGTCGAGCAGGCCGTAGTTGCCGCCCGCCGTGAACGGCGAGGTGCCGAGCCCCGGGACGTCCAGGAACCCGAACACGCCGAGCCGGTAGTTGATGGACACCACGACGATGTGGTCGGTGTTCACGATCAGCGAGCCATCGTGCTGGTCGCCGGCCCCGTTGAGCAGCCCGCCACCGTGGATCATGAACAGCACCGGCAGCCCGGCGCCGTGCCGTGAGCCACCGCGCGGTCCGGCGTGGTAGTTCGTTGGCGTGAAGACGTTCAGGAACAGGCAGTCCTCGGTGTCCTCCCGAGGGCCGTTGCCGCTGGCGAGTTGCGGGCAGCGGTTGCCGTAGGACGTGGCGCTGCGGATGCCCGGCCATGGGCGGACCGGCTGCGGGGCCTGCCAGCGCAGCGGCCCGACCGGGGGCCTGGCATAGGGAACGCCGAGGAACTGATCGATGCCCTCGGCGCGCTTTCCCTGCAGCTTGCCGTCCGCGGTCGGGACGATCAGGCCACCCCGGTGCGACGCCGCCGGGGCGACAGCCGCGGCGGCGTGTGCGCCGGCCGCCGTCAGCGAAATCACGGCCGCGAGCCCGATCACGGCCGGTATCCACCTCGGCTTCGCATACCGGGAACCGGCCCACGTCGCACGCATCGGGACCTCCTCGGCGCAAGCGCCCGGCACGACCCGGCCGACCGCTGCGGTACAGGTCAGCGGCAACGGGCGTGGCGCACCGTCACAGTAACGAATCCTGACTGTCATTGTGGTCACCAGCCAGGGGCGGTCGGCAATGATCAGCCGTCAATATCTGCCCTTGTTCATAAATGTGCCGGAAAGGTAACGCCGCCCCAGCGTTGTTACGGCGCGGCGGTGGGCTCCTGGCGCAGCCATGGCCCGCGGCCGGGCTCGGCCACGACCTGCCCGCCTTCCAGGACGATCTCTCCGCGGCTCACCGTGAGGGGGCCAGCCGTAACCCTCGCGACCGTCGTAGACCGAGTAGCCGGCGTTGGACTACATCGACCTGCCGTCGATCGTGCGGTGCCGCTGCGGGCCCGGCACGACGAGATCCGCGTCGCTGCCGACGGCGATCCTCCCTTTGCGCGGGTAGAGCCCGAACAGGCGCGCCGCCGGCTTGGAAGCTAACTTAGCTGCCTGGACTCGGCGGGCAGTCTCCCCGGTCACGGCACGCGGCCAGCGCCAGAACCAGGGTTCGTATTGCGGGTCATTTTGCTGGCCACTCTGGGCACGGGATGACAGGCTGGTCGCCGTGACGGAGCAGAGCACCGGGGACGCGGTACCCGGACGCTGGAACGCGGTTGGCCCGACGTCCAACATGTGGATGGATCCGGCGCAGGACCCGAGGTTCGCGGCAGGCCCAGAACTGGACGGCGAGCGGGCGACGCTGCTGGACTACCTGCGCGCCTACCGGCTGGCTCTGGAACTGAAGTGCGCCGGCCTCGACGCAGAGCAGTTGGCCCGGCGTTCGGTGCCGCCCTCCACCATGTCCCTGCTCGGCCTGGTCCGCCACATGGCCGACGTGGAGCGCAACTGGTTCCGGCGGGTGATGGCCCGGGCCGACGCGCCGGCGCTGTACTGGTCTGATGATGCCGAGGACGCTGACTGGGCGGGGGCGGTGGCTGATCCGGCAGTGGTGGCCGACGCCTGGCGGGCCTGGCGTGAGGAGGTCGCGTTCGCGGAGCAGTTCGTCGCCGGCTCGCCCGACCTAGGCGTCCGCAGCCCCATGCAAGACGGCACCGCCATCGCGCTGCGCGAGGTGATACTCCACATGGTCGAGGAGTACGCCCGCCACCTCGGCCACGCCGACCTGCTCCGCGAGCGGATCGACGGCCGCGTCGGCCAGTAACCCCCGAACGAGCCGGGCGCCTGCCCTGCGCACCGCCGGAGCAGGGCTGGGCTCCACCGCGAAACGGGTCATGTCCTCCGGCCGACCGTCCCCAGTGGTTCGAGGCCAAGAACGCCCTGAACCGGACTGGCGCGCTTGCGGCCGCGTGCAGGACAGGTGAGACCATGCTTGGAAGGTCACGCGGACAGTGCGTCCTGGGCAGCCACGCCGACAGTGCTGCCCTGCAAGGCAGGCTAAGCGCAAGAGTCAGCGCACTCGACACGCCAATAGGCGCGATGCAACCACGCTCCGCAATTAGCCATCCCTGCGCCACTGCGCGCACAGCCGCCGATATGGTCGGCGTTCCCACTCGGCCTGGTGATGCGCTGGCCGCTCCGAATGGTCATTCTGCGCTTTGGCTGGCGACTGGACTGGCCGGTGGAGGTGCGGTCGCGGTGGCGCGGCGGGCTCGCAGGACGAGCAGGTCGAGGATATCGATGACGGGGCCTGGCTGGGTGGTGGCGGCTGCGCGGAGCCTGGTTAGGCCTGCTTGGTAGGCATCCTCGGTGATGAGCATGAGCGGGGTGTGCGATTCGCGCTGCGCGGTGGCGGCGATGGCGGCGAGGGAGGGGGCGGTCACCTGGCGGACGGGTTGCAGGGTCACGTAGCTGAAGCCTGCTGCGGCGAAGGCCGTGCGCACACTGGTGATGCTGGGGAAGGTGTCCAGGGCTGCGATGGCCTCGGGCCAGTACCGGAACAGCCCGATGCCGTGGTGGCGGCCGGGGAATGCGCTGCGGATGAGCACGGGGGCGCCGGGCCGCAGTACCCGGCGGAGCTCGCGGGCCGCGCTGGGGAGATCGGGCAGGTGGTGAATGACGGTGGAGAGCCATGCGCCGTCCATGGTTGCGGGGGCGAGCGGCAGCGCGGTGGCATGCCCGGCGAGCATGCCCGGCCAGCGGGAGCGGGCACGCATGGCGGGAGAGGGCTCGACCGCCACGACGTCGATGCCGTACCAGCTGGCCAGGGCGGTGGCCCAGGTGCCGGTGCCCGCGCCGAGGTCGAGGACTCGCATGCCGGGCCGGGGAGCCAGATGACGGGAGATCGCGGCCCGCCATTCGCTGAGCGCGTCCGGAGGCAGCTCGCGGGATGCCTGGAAGGCCGCCGCCGCGGCATCGCTGTAGCCGGTGCGGGCCATGGCCTAGCTGGCCTGCGCTGCGGCCGGGCCTGCGGGGTAGCTGGCGATCTCGATGAGGTTGCCGTCGGGGTCGCGGATGTAGATGCTGGTGATCGGGCCGCGGGCGCCGGTGCGCGGGACCGGGCCGTCCTCGACCGGCACGTGCTGGGCATCGAGATGGGCCAGGACTTCCCCGGGCGGGGTGGTGGTGATCAGGCACAGGTCCGCGCTGCCCCGCGTGGGCCGGGCGGCGTGCGGGGTGATCTCCTGCCCGGCCTGGTGCAGGTTGATCTTGCTGGTGCCGAATTCCAGGGCGCGGCGCCCGGTGCCGAAGGTGACCGGGCGCATGCCCAGGACCCGCTGGTAGAAGCCTGCGGTCTGGTCCAGGTCGGTGACGGTCAGGACCAGGTGGTCGAGGCCGGTGATGGCAACAGGTGACATCTGCTCTCCAGGCGCTATCCGTCCGCTGAGGTCAGTGCCGGGCTGCTGCAGGCCTGCCAGGCAGCATCGGTGAGCCGCTGCCGGGCGCCGGCGATCGCGCTGAGGACGGGGCGCTCGCCTGGCCCGAGCAGCGGGTGAGGGTAACCGGCCGTGCCGTAGCAGACATGGCACAGCCCGGCCATCTGCAGGTCCTCGCCAGCTCCCCATTCAGCTAGCAACGCGGCGACGCGAACCAGATGCTCATACAGGCTTCCGCCGGGGTGGGGCAGCTGGCCGGCTCCGTGGTCGAGCAGGAACTCCTGGATCTGCCGTGTTCCGAGCCTCACGTCACTAGTTATACTCGTGACGTGAGGCTTCCGGCAATCCCTGGCAGTGAGCCGTCGGCGGAGGAATTGCGGTTTATCTTCCGGTCCGGGCGGTTGAGCCTGGCGTTCTGCGCGACCGTCGGCGAGCGGTGGCGCCGCAGCTTCGAGCGGCTGCTCACCCCAGGCCACCTCGCCTGCTGGTACGCCGAGGCTTCGGTAATCAGCGTTCCCGTCCCGGTGACCGAATCCGACCTGGATGAAGCGCGGACGGTCCGCGAAGCGGTCTACCGCACCGCCAAGGCACTCCTCGGCGGGCAGCCGCCGACCGCGGGCCACGAGGACATCATCAACCGCGCAGCTGCGGCACCGTTGCCAGTGCCATGCATGGACCAGGGGGCAGTGATGCTGTCCGCGGCCGGGCCGGATCCGGCGGCCAGCGCCCTGAGCGCGGTAGCGCGCGATGCCATCGGACTGTTCACCACCGCGGACGCCCGGCGGATGCGCGAGTGCGCCAGCGCCGAGTGCGGCCTGCTGTTCCTGGACCTTAGCCGCCCCGGCCGACGCCGCTGGTGCTCCAGCAACGCCTGCGGCGGCAAGGCACGCGCCGCCGCCTACCGGCAGCGCCGGGCCCACATGCCGGCAGACTGACAAGCATCCGCATGACTGCGCTGCCTGGCCCCGCTGCAACTGGCGCGCGTATCAGCTGGGAAGACCTTCCCGCCTCCGTGCGGGCCAGCACCGAACGGGCCTGCGGCGCACAGGTAGCATCCGCCCGGACCCAGCCAGGCGGATTCAGTCCCGGCCTGGCCGCCCGGGTGCTGTGCGCCGACGGGTCAGGGTCTTCATCAAGGCCGTCTCCGCCCGGGCCAATCCCGACTCGCACCGCTACCACCAGCGGGAAGCAGGCATCCTGGCCGCGCTCGACCCGCTGATCACCACCAGGCAGCTGCCTATACCACGGCTGCGCGGCACCGCCGTCTGCGGCCCCTGGACCGCGCTGATCATCGACGACATCGACGGGCGCCAGCCGACGCTGCCCTGGCAGCCAGCCGACCTGGACCGCGTGCTGACCACGCTCGATCAACTCGCGGATGCCCTGACCCCAGCGCCCATTCCGGTCCCGGCCCTCACCGACCTGTACGCCGACGCGCTCACCGGCTGGCGGACCCTCGCCCGCCGGGCCGCGCCGGGCGATCAGGACGATGCCGACCCCAGGCAAACACCGACGATGAGGCCCACTGCCACATACCGGCCCGTCATCGCGACTCTCTTCGACCGGGACTGGCTCCCGCCGCGTTGCTGTTTTGCCGCTCGCCAGTACGGTAGCGCCTCCCTCGACACCCGGCTTTCGTCCAGCACAGCCTATCGCTGGGTGCGCATCAGATTAGATGTTCTGCGCGCACGGGAACACGTATGTCTATCATTTCAGTAGGCATTCCTAATCGGCGTTCGGCATTTGACTGGCGGCGAACTAACCGGGAAGCCTTGTCACTCTGGGTGATGAACACACCGTGTCGTCCCTTCAGCGACGGCCGCCGGGCGCTGGCGTTCGGCAGCTCCAAGATCAACCTGCACCAGGCGGCCAGGGAGCTCGAGCCGAAGGCGGCGCGGCCCACGCCAGGCAGCGCCGACGTCTGCCTGACCAGTCCTCCAGCGAGCGCGGCCATGACGCCCGCATCGCCGGCCGACTTGGCGGCCGACCCGACGACCCGGCGATGCGCACGCGATACACGTTCCGATCAGATGGCGAGCCCGTCATGTTGTCGGAGTCGTGGGAGCCGCTGGCCCTGACACAGGCACTGCGGTCATGCTTCCCGAGGAGGGCCGTTTAGGCCGAGAGGATGTCCGCGATGACACGCACGCACTCATACGACGTCTCGGTGATCTGGACCGGGAATCGCGGCACCGGCACGAGCGGGTACCGCGCGTACGACCGGGACCACGAGGTCCGTGCGGACGGGCCTGCGGCCATCGCCGGGAGCTCCGACCCGGCGTTCCGCGGCGACCCCGGCCGATGGAACCCGGAGCTCGAGCTCACCGCCGCGCTGTCCCAGTGCCACATGCTGTGGTACCTGCATCTCTGCGCCAATGCCGGGGTCACCGTTATCTCTTACGTCGACGAGGCGCACGGAGTCATGGCCGAGGAGGCAGACGGCGGTGGCCGCTTCACCGAGGTCGTCCTGCGGCCACAGGTGAGGGTTGCGTCCGCCGACATGATCGGGACCGCCACGACCCTGCACGCGGAGGCGAACGCGAAGTGCTTCATCGCGAACTCGGTCAACTTCCCGGTCCGCCACGAGCCGGTCATCAGCGCGGACGGTTAGCGCAGGGCGTTTACGCGACCAGCGCGGTCCGGAGGTTGCCGAGGTCGCGCGCGGTCAGACCGTTGCCGATCAGGTAATCGGAGACGGAGCCGGAACGGGAACGGACCCGGGCAAGAGCGTCGTGTATGACCTGTGGCGAGGCGCCGAGCGCGCCGAGGTCGAGCCAGCGCCCAACGCCGCTGACGGCCCGGATCCGGCTGATAGCCCTGGCTGTGCTGGCGTCGAGGTAGGCGTCACTTAGCGCGTAATCGGCCGCGATGACCTTGTCGGGTACGCCGATGACCTCAAGCACGAGTGCCACGACGAGCCCGGTGCGGTCCTTGCCGGCCGTGCAGTGGACCAGCCCGGGAAGCGCGCCGTCCTCGCACAGCAGCCCGATGGCCGATGCGATGGCGGCGCCGCATTCGTCGATCATGTACCGGTAGACCGCGGCCAGTTCGGGAGGCAGCTGGCCGATAGCCGCGGCATCGAACACCGGAACGTGGTGCGTCCGGACTCCGGTGTCGTCCGGCGCACTCGGTGCGGCCCGCACCTCGTCGTCGGTGCGCAGGTCGATGATGGTCCGCAGGCCGAGAGCGGACAGGGTCGCGCGGCCCGATTCATCCAGGCGGTGCAGCGCGTCGGACCGCAGCAGCGTGCCCCAGCGCACGGTTCCCCCGCTCGCGGCTCCTTTTCCGCCCGCGGGTTCCGTTCCACCCCCGGCTCCTCCCCTGCCGACGGCTTCTTTCCCGCCCGCGGGTCCTCCCCCGCTCGCCCCTCCGCGGCCCGCCACCGGATACCCGCCAACGTCGCGCAAGTTAACGGTGCCGGGCAGCCTTATCCTCCGGTCGCGCTCGCCGTTGCGGGTGCGGATCTCCATGCGGGCACGCTCCGGGGCTAGGCGGTATCCACCGTACGATGCCCCGGCCGGCCAGCGCGTACTACTTGGTACAGGATGTGCTCGAGGATCCGATCACCGGCATCCGCCAGGCAGCCGCGGCTGCGGCGATCACCTGGGCCGTGTCGCGCAGCTGCTGCGTGCCTGCCACGTCCTCGTGGACGAGGAAGCGGTGCGCCATCCGGTCCACCCCGTAGTCGCCGAGCAGGCTCCCGTGCAGGGCCGACACCACGATGACGTTGCCGGGCAGATCGCACACGGGCAGCGTCACCGCGTCTGCCAGCGGCACGACCGCGAGCCAGCGAATCGTCTGCCCGTTCTTGACCGCGGCGGCGGCATAGGCGGCACCGTCGCTGCGAACCGAGCCGATCAGGCGCTGAGCCCCGGACGAGCCGAACGGCGAAAGCGCTCCGGCCACCTTGACGAGCTGGCTGAGTGCATCGCCAGACACCGGGTCGCCGCTGCCACTCGGCGCCGCGGCGCGGTCGGCCTCGTCGGCCTGGCCGGGGTCGACGATCGGGCTGAGCAGCACGACGGACCGGACTGGGACATCCGGGTGCCTGGCCAGCATCGCGTAGACCCCGAGCGTGCCCTCACTCTCGGCCACGATGTCGACCGGCCGCCCCGTTTCCCAGTGCAGCTTCCACACCTGCTGGGCGATCCGGTCGCCCAGCACGGACAGCGGCAGGTCCGTGGCGTCGAGCCCGTAGGGCAGCGGCCTGCCGCTGGCACCGAGCCCCGCGTAGGAGAACGGCCGGACCAGCGCGGACGGGCCGATCAGGTTGCGGCTTTCGGACGGATAACAGCACGATGACCCGAATCCCGGGATCACGAGCACCGCCGAAGTGAGCTTGCCTGCGTCGCGGCCGTCCACCTGCGCCGAGCTGGCTGCCATGATTGCCGCTCTCGTTGGCACGGCGGCCAGCCGCCGGCCAGCGGCGTAGTCCCGGCAACCACGAAGATCAGCCGGGTCGCCCCGACGAGCAGGGCCAGGGCCACGGCCGCGGCCACCGGCGATACCGGGGCGGGCAGCACGGGCCAGTGCAGGTGACGCCGCCGCGCCTGTGGGTTGTCGGCTGGCAACGCCTCCCGGCTCACCGCGCCGGCCACCCCATACCAGGCACGCGCGTTGACGAGGCCGACCAGCACGCAAACCGCCAGCGCCGCCGGCGCGGCCAGGCTGCCGATCGCGGCGGCGGCCGCCGACAGCACAATGAAGCTGGCCAGCAGCCAGCCCACGGCACGCAGCGGCGGCAGAGTCCGCCACCAGGAGCCGAGCATGCCGCTGTGCGCCAGCGGAATCATGATCAGCAGCATGACCGGAATTGCGGCAAGGTACGGCCAGGAGAACGGCAGCAGCGACACGCCGAACAGCAGCGTGACCACCGGCGACAGCAAGATGCTCGCCACCACGGTGAACACGATGCAGCGCGCGAACGTGCCGCCCCAAGTGAGCGGGGGCAGGTGGCGCGGCCAGGCCAGGCGGATCATCACCGCGCTGATCACGGCCCGGGCGAGCACCAGACCGGCGTAGGCGAGCAGGAAGCCGTACCACGACCGGTTGTAGCCGAACAGCCAGCGCAGATCGTGGAACACGGCGAGCGGCGGGAGCGCCGTGACCTGCGGTGCGAGCGGCCGTGCCGCCGGGGCCACAACCGTCAGCAGGCATGCCTCTGCAAGGGCGCCGCCAGCCCCGAAGGCGATGAGCCCTCGGTGCCGCAGAAATCTCTCCGCTGGCACGCGGCGCCCTGCAGGAATGATCCGCTCCCGCTGCACTTCCACCTTGGCCGGTGCAACCCAAGATCAGCGCCGGGCATTCCACGTTCGCCGCGCCTAGTGCCATGCGTTTATATCCGGCCACGTCAGGGCCGGAATGGTATGGCATTACCCGCCGAGCCATGAACTAACCAGAAATTTCCGGCCTGCCCAGCTGCCAAGCACACCGCTATGCCCGAGCCACGCCACCGCCGGGTGGGACTGGGCCGCCCCGGCGTGCCGCCGGCTTCCCCCGCGCCGCCGCTTCCCGGTCCGCGCCGTCACCTCACCGGTCCGCGCCGTCACCTCACCGGTCCGCGCCGTCACCTCACCGGTCCGCGCCGTCACCTCACCGGTCCGCGCCGCCGCCTCACCCCGCTGCCGTCGGCCGCCCTCCCGTCCCCGGCGCCGCCCTCCCGTCCCCGGCGCCGCCCTCCCGTCCCCGGCGCCGCCCTCCTGGGCGAGCGCGGATTGATCCGCTGTGCCAGCATTGTGGTCGCTGCGATCTCCGGGAGGACCCATGGCACGGCTAGGCGGCATGTACGGGCCCGATGCCACGTTCCTTGGCGTGCCGCGGGCGGATCTGGCGGATCCGGCCAGCTGGGCTGGCACCGACATCATGATCATCGGTGCCCCGTTCGACGGCGGGACGTCGCACCGGCCCGGCGCCAGGTTCGGCCCGCAGGCGATCCGGTTCACCGATTACCTGCCGCACGACGGCTCCCGCCCGCATCTCGCGCTTCGCGTCGACCCGCTTGTGGAGCTCCGGGTCGCCGACGCGGGCGACGTGGAGATGCCGTCCGGCGACACCGGGCTGTCGCTGCAGCGGCTCGAGGAGGCGGTGCTCCAGGCATGCGCCGGTGGTGCGATCCCGGTGATCCTCGGTGGTGACCACACGATCGCGCTGCCCGACGCGACCGGTGTGGCGCGGCACGTCGGCTGGGGCCGCGTCTCGATGATCCACTTCGACGCGCACGCCGACACCGGCGACACCCAGTTCGGCTCGCTGTACGGCCACGGCACGCCGATGCGCCGGCTGATCGATTCGGGCGCGGTGCGCGGCGACAGGTTCCTGCAGGTCGGGCTCCGCGGCTACTGGCCCGAGCCGGAGACGCTCGACTGGATGGCGGGCCAGCGGATGCGCAGCTTCGAGATGACGGAGGTGGTCTCCCGGGGCCTGGACGAGTGCCTGACGGAGGCGATGAGCATCGCCACCGACGACTGCGACGGTGTGTTCCTGTCCGTGGACGTGGACGTGGTCGATCCCGGCATGGCGCCGGGCACCGGGACGCCCGAGCCCGGCGGGCTCAGCAGCCGGCAGCTGCTCGACGCGGTGCGCCGGATCGCCATGGAGATACCGCTGGCCGGCATCGACGTGGTGGAGGTCGCGCCGCCATACGACCACGCGGAGGTCACGGCTTTTCTGGCCAACCGTGTGGTGCTCGAGGCTCTGTCCGGTATCGCCTGGCGCCGCAAGAACGCCGCCTCGGCCGAACCCGGGGGCGGCCACGCCCCGGATGCCCCGCTGCTCTCCGACCGCGGGCCCGAGTCAGGCTGACCAGACCAGACCGTTGCCCTTCAACCGCAGGCCCGAACCGGGCTGACGAGACCAGACCGCTGCTCTCCGACCGCGGGCCCGAGTCAGGCTGACCAGACCAGACCGTTGCCCTTCAACCGCAGGCCCGAGCCCGGCTGACGAGACCAGACCGCTGCTCTCCGACCGCAGGCCCGAGCTGGGCTGACCGGGAACCCCCGCACGCTATCTAGCTGGTCAGATAAACGTAGCCCGGCCGCCGGGGCCAAATAATCGAGGCGATCTATACTCGGCGCATGCTGGACGTGACCAGGCTGCGGGTGCTGGTCGCGGTGGCCAGGACTGGCTCGGTCACCGCAGCGGCGCAGGCGCTGAACTACGCCCAGCCCTCGATCAGCCATCACATCGCCCGGCTGGAGGCGGAGACCGGCGCCCGGTTGCTGCAACGGGCGGGCCGGGGCGTGCGTCTCACCGACGCGGGCAGGCTGCTCGCCGAGCGGGCAGAGGAGATCATCGGCCGGCTGGATGCCGCGGAGAACGAGCTCGCGGCGCACGTCGGGCTGCGGCAGGGACGGGTGCGGCTGGCCTCGTTCCCCTCCGCGCTCGGCACGATCGTTCCGGCCGCCGCGGCCAGGCTAGAGGCGGAGAGCCCCGGCATGGACCTCATGCTGGCCGAGGCCGAGCCGCCGGAAGCGCTGCGGATGCTCCGGGCCGGCTACGTGGACGTGGCGCTGGTGTTCCGCCACTACCAGCAGGACGCGGACCCGGAGCCGCCCGGCACGGACGAGGAGGGGGCGCGAGGACGGCTGCTGCTCGACGAGGCGGTGTACCTGGTGACCCCGGCCGACGAGACCGCGACGGGGGAAGGGGAAGTGGCCGAGCCGGACCTGGCCACGTATGCGAAGTACCGCTGGATCGCGGGCTGCGAGCGCTGCCGCGGTTACCTGGTCCGGCAGTGCGGGCTGGCCGGTTTCACCCCGAAGATCGCGTTCACGACCGACGACTATGTGGCGGTCCAGGCGCTGGTGGCGGCGGGCCTGGGCGTCACCACGCTGCCCGGGCTGTGCCTGCGTGCTGCACGCCACCCGGGCATCTGCGCGGTGCCGCTGCCCGGCGCCCGCCGCCACGTGTTCGCGATGACCTACGGCGAGCCACCCGACCCGCCGGCCACCTCGCGCTTGATCGACGTGCTGGCCGCGGCAGCCGAGGCCGGCTCTCTTGTAGCCTGACGCCGGCCGACGTACTGGGGGTGCCAGGACGCCCGATCCGGCCGGCCCGGCGCCAGATCCGGCCGGCGGGGTACCCGATCCTGCCGGCGCGGCGCCGGATCCTCCTGGCCCGGCGCCCGATCCGGCCGGCCCGGGGCCCGATCTGGCCGACGGGGCGCCCGCTCTGCGCGGCGGAAGACCATCACCAGGACGGCCAGCACCATGGCAAAGACCGGGAGCCAGGCGATGCGTTCGGCCACCCACACGACGCTGGTGGGCGCGGTGTGCAGGCCGGGCAGGCGCCCCACGAGCAGTCCAGCGGCGGTGACCGCGAGGAATGCGGTCTGGTGCCAGAGGAACAGCGTCATGGCGGACAGGTTGGCCATCGCCACCGCCGCCCACGCGACGGGCTTGCGCATGAGCCGGGCCAGCGGGCCCCGCAGCAGCAGCGCGAGGCCGACCTGGGCGATACCGAACGTGACCACGGCCAGCGAGGGCGGGTTCAGGTTCGAGATCCGCGCTCCGTTGACCCCGACCATGCTGGCCGGGTAGTGGGCCCACACGATCAGAGCGATCGTGGCCGCGACTCCCCCGGCGAGCATCAGGGCCGGGAGCTTTCGGCTGGCGAACGCACCCCGGGCCCAGGCGATGCCAAACAGGTACGGGACCAGCCAGCCGGCCACCACGTTGATCCAGCCGACCCATGACGGTCCGCCGAGGCCCAGCCGCACCGCGTCGACGGCGGCCACGACCGCCAGCGGGATCAGCGCCGCGGCCGCGCCGAGCCGGCGGACCAGCGTCACCGCCACCGGGGTCAATGCGGTGAGCCCCGCGTACACGCCGAGGAACCACAGCGGATCCAGCACAAGCGTGAGCACGGTGTGCAGGGTCGAGCCGGAAAGCCCGGCCAGCCACATGCCGGTGCCGAGCACCACCCAGACCGCGGCCAGCGCCGCCACCGGGCGGGACAGCCGGGTCATGCGCTGGCGCAGCCAGGCGAGGTAGCCCCCGCGGTAGCTGCGCGCGGACGCGTATCCGCCGACGCAGAAGAAGACGGCCAGGGTCTGGAAGATCCATGAGGCCGGGGTCAGGGCCGGAATAGACGCCAGCGGGCTCGCGTCGCGCAGCGTGCCGCCAGGGGTGAGCACCAGCGCGGTGACCAGCCAGTGGCCCAGGATGACGCCGCAGATGGCCAGCGCCCGGAGCGCGTCCACGGTGCGGTCCCGGTGCGCCGGGGTCGCTGCGTCGACCCTGGCGGCCAGCGCGCGGATCTTAGTTGCCGGAGTGCGAGTCATCGGAGCACTCCCGCCGGGTCGCCGAGCGCGATGTAGGCGAGATTGCGCAGCGCGATGCTGCCCGGCACGAAGTAACCGCTGTGACCGCCCGGGCCGGCGGCGAACAGCCGTGCGCCGAACGCGGGAGCCATCGGGTCCTGCCCGAAGCCGAGCCCGAGAAAGTGGACATGCGGGACGTCGCGGACCCAGTCGCTGGCACCCCGGCCGGCCCACACCCGGGCGGTGGTGTGCAGCGCCCGCACGGACGAGGCATCCATGCCTGGGCTCCCGACCACCGCGATGTCAGTGACCGGCAGGTGCGGTGCGGCCAGGCCGCACACCACCGACCCGTAGCTGTGGCAGATCAGCGCGACCTGACGGCCGTGGCGGACCAGGTCGTCCACAAACGGCCGCAGCGCGTTCGCGCCCTGCCCGGCGTCGCCCGAGGTCAGGACGCCCGGGCTGAGCGTGGCTGGGTCGGCGTAGCCGAGCCAGGCGATGATCGCCAGGCGAGCGCCGGGGTCCAACTTGCGCACCTGCGCGGCGAGGGACCGGGCCGCGCCGCCGGGTGATGCCGTGCCCCGGGAGTCGAACGTGGCCAGGGTCGTGTCGGAGCCGGGCACGAGGATGACCACGCGCCTGGCCTCGGCCAGGTTCCCGAACACCTCGACGGCGAGGCCCTGCCCGGCCGGATTGAAGCCGATGAAGTGCCCGCCGCGCAGGGCATCGAGCGAGCGAGCAAGGCCCTGGTCACCGGTGCGCGAGGCCGCGAGCGCGGCCCCGCTGATCATGTGGGAGTCGGTCGCGTAGCGGGTGGCCAGAGCCCGGGCGGTCAGGGCGGGGAGCGGCTGGGACCGGCCGGCCTGGGCGCTTGGCAAGGTGGCGGCCGTGGTCCCGGTCACTGCCGCGGCGGCGACCGCTGCGACGGCGATGGTGCGGCGGATTCTCATCAGAGGGCGTCCTTTCTGTCCAGCTGAGTGCTGGCCAGGACGCTATGGATGCGCACCTGTGGTCGGCGTCACGCTGCGGAGCGGACTGCCGGCCCGCCCCGCGAGTATCGGAAGGGTCAGCCGGAACGGGCTGCCAGCGCGCCACCCGGCGTATGTACTGCGCCACCCCCTACTCAGGTACGACTCCGCAGATGGCTCTTCGGGGGCACGAAATTCCTGTGGCGCCGCCCCTACGCTGGGTGCATGTCCCCAGCCCCGGCGCGGCGCGTCTCGACCCTGGCGGGCCGCGTCCCGGTTCTGGCCGGCCGTGTCCAGGCGGTGATCGCGGCTGGGGTCACCGAGCCGCCCACGCCCCGCCGGCCACGGCTCCGCTTCAGGGGGCTCGATCTCGTCTTCCTCGCCGACGCGGTAGCCGCCCTGATCCTGTTCGCGATCTCGAACAGCATCCTCGCGAATGACAACTCCCAGCACCACAGCCCGCACAGCACCGGACTCATCGTGCTGGCATCGGCGGTGCTCTGCGCTCCGCTGCTGCTCCGTACCCGCCTGCCGCTCACGGCGTGGACCTTCTCCACCGTCGCCATGTTCTGGGTCAGTCAGGTGATCCCGCCGTACTCGATCTCTAATGGCGCCTACGTCAATACCGGGGTCGTCGTCTACGTTCTCTGCCTGTATGCGGTAGCCCTCCGCTGCAAGGCATGGGTGGTGATCTCCGCCGGCCTGGTTACCGTGTCCGGCGCGGCGATTGTCGCCTCGCAGTCCCTTGTGACCGCCGTCTTCCTCGGCGCGATCCCGATAGCCGCCGGGGTTATCGTGCGCTCGCGCCGCGGCAGCCGCGAGCAGCTCGCGGTCGTCGAGCGGCGCCACGAAGGAGAGCGGGCGCTGCTCGAAGAGCGCCAGCGCATCGCCCGCGAGCTGCACGACGTCGTCGCCCACCACATGTCGGTGATCGCGATCCAGGCCGAGGCCGCGCCGTACCGGTCCGCCGATCCCCCGCCGGAGCTGGTGGAGAGTTTCGCTGAGATCCGCGCCAGCGCGCTGAGTGGCCTGAACGAGCTGCGCCGGGTGCTGGGCGTGCTGCGCAGCGACCGGACGGACGTCGCGCCGCAGCCGGGGCTCGAAGACCTGGACGAGCTGCTGGAGTCGGCGCGCACCGGCGGGGTGACGGTCACCCGCGAGATCAGCGGCACGCACCGGCCGCTCCCGGACGGCGTCAATCTGTCCGCCTACCGGATCGTCCAGGAGGCGCTGAGCAACGCGATCCGGCACGCACCGGGATCGGCGGTCCAGGTGAAGCTGTACTACGGAGAGGCGGCCCTGGTGATAGAGGTCCGCAACGATGCCGGCGCCGCTGCTCCGCTCAGGAACGGCGAGCAGCCGGTTGCGGCGGGGCTCGGAAACGGCGGCGGGCATGGCATCATCGGGATGCGTGAGCGCGCCACAATGCTGGGGGGAAGCCTTCGGGCCGGCCTCACGCCCGACCAGGAGTTCCTGGTGACCGCCGCGCTGCCGCTCGGCGACGGCGACAGTGAGGAGGCGCCGTGACCGTGTCGCCCGGGGCGGATGAACCCTCTAACCCCCCCGCGCCGCCCCCGGGCGGCGTGACGATTCGCGTGGTCATAGCCGATGACCAGGGAATGGTGCGGTCGGGCTTTACCGTGCTGCTTAACGCCCAGGCAGACATCGAGGTCGTCGGCGAAGCGGTGAACGGCCGGGAGGCCATCGCGCAGGCCGCCGCGCTGCACCCGGACGTCATCCTCATGGACGTCCGAATGCCGGTGCTCGACGGGCTGCAGGCCACCCGCGAGATCACCGGCATGCCGAGCCCGCCCAAGGTCCTTGTGCTGACCACCTTCGACCTCGACGACTACGTCTACGAGGCGCTGCGCTCGGGCGCGAGCGGGTTCCTGCTCAAGGATGCCTCCGCGGGGGAGCTGGCCGCCGCGGTGCGGCTGGTGGCGGCCGGCGACGCCATGCTTGCGCCGGGTGTGACCAAGCGGTTGATCGCCGAGTTCGCCCGGATGGGGGCGCCGCGGGGCCCCAGCCGCACGCTCGAGGAGCTAACCGAGCGCGAGTCCGAGGTGCTCACCCTGGTGGCCCGCGGCCTGTCCAACGCCGAGATCGCCGGGCACCTGATCGTGGCCGAGCAGACCGTCAAGACCCATGTCAGCCGCATCCTGATGAAACTGGGGCTGAGGGACCGGACCCAGGCCGTGGTCCTGGCCTACGAATCCGGCCTCGTGCGCCCCGGAGGCTGACGCAGCGATGCCGCATCACGTCAGGCCGTCCCGGCAGGCGCATCCTCCGATCCGGAGAGACCAGCGGGTTGCCGTGGCGTACGGGGCCGCCCTCGTGGTCTACAACAACGTGATCGCCGCGCAAGCCTGGCACCGCCGCTGGTACACGCCGGTCAATGCCAGCGCGGCTGCGGCGTCGCTGGCGGTTGCCGCGGCTAGCGGGCTGACCGCCGAGGACCTCGGGCTCGGGCGGGGCCGGTGGCTGCCCGGGCGGCTCGGGTCGCTGCTGGCCGCGGCCACGGCCGCGGGGTGGCTGGCGGCCGCCGCGGTGCCGGACGCGCGGCCGGTCCTTGACGACAAGCGGATCAGCGGCCTGGACGGGCGCGGTGTCGCCTACCAGACCCTGATCCGGATCCCGGTCGGCACCGCGGCGTGGGAAGAGATCGCCTTCCGCGGGGTGCTGCAGGCAATGCTGCGGCGGGTCATGTCCGAGCCCGCCGCGATCGCGGTGACCAGCGGCGTGTTCGGTCTGTGGCACATCCGCCCCACCGCCGGGGCGCTGCGCGTCAACGGCCTGGCCGACGGCAGGCGGCAGGCGGTTACGGGCGTGGCCGCCGGCGTCGCGGTGACCGCCGCGGGCGGCGCGGCGCTGTCCTGGCTGCGGGCGCGTTCCGGCCGCCTCGCCGCGCCGGTGGCACTGCACGTCGCCGTCAACTGCGGCGGCCTGGCCGCGGCGTGGGCGGCCACGGCACCGAAACGCCGGGGCCCGGCACGATGAGCGCCGGAGAGTGGGCCGCCACGAGACCAAAGCGCCGAGGGTCGGCGCGACCCGCGCCGGGGCGTAACGTTCCAGGCCCTAAATCGAGGTTGTGCGGTCCTGCCAGTAGGGGTCGCGGAGGCGGCGCTTGAGCAGCTTGCCGTTGGGGTCGCGGGGCAGTTCTTCGACGAAGTCGATGCTCTTCGGCCACTTCATCCTGGCCAGCCGGCCGTCGAGCGAGGCAAGGATCTCCGCGGCGAGCTCATCGCCGGCGGTGGCACCCGGGGCCGGCTGCACCACGGCCTTGATCTGCTCACCCCAGTCCTCGTCCGGGATGCCGAACACCGCGACGTCGGCGACCTTGGGGTGCATGATGATCTCGGCCTCGACCTCCGCCGGGTAGATGTTCGTGCCGCCGGAGATGATCATGTCGGACTTCCGGTCGCACAGGAACAGGTAGCCACCGTCGTCGAGGAAGCCGATGTCGCCGACGGTGAAGAAGCCCCGCAGCCGGTTCGCAGCCGTCTTCTCCGGGTCGTCCTTGTACGCGAAGTCGGACAGGCCCATCTTCATGTAGATGGTGCCCGGGGTGCCCGGCGGGCAGTCGGCGCCGTTCTCGTCCGCGATCATGATCTCGCTGATCGGCCACGCGTTGCCCACGGTGCCCGGCCGGGTCTTCCAGTCGTCGGGCGAGGCGATCGTGCCGCCGCCCTCGGTGGCCGCGTAGTACTCCCAGACGCACGGGCCCCACCAGTCGAGCATCGCCTGCTTGATCCCGATCGGGCAGGGCGCCGCCGCGTGGATGAGCCACTTCATCGAGGACAAGTCGTAGGAGCTCTTGGTTTCGTCGGGCAGCGACAGCATCCGCTTGAAGTGCGTCGGGACCATGTGCGTGTTGGTGACCCGGTACCGCTCGACGAGCGCCAGGGCCTGCTCGGAGTCCCAGGCGTCCAGGCAGACCAGGGTGTGTCCCATGTGCAGCGCGCTGCCGCCGAATATGGTCACCGCCGTGTGGTAGTTCGGCGAGCTGACCAGGTGCGCGTTCGGCTGCCCGGGGGTGATGCCGAAGAACTGCAGCAGCCCGGTGCCGAGCTCCGCCGCCACGTCGGGGTCCAGGCCGGACAGCGGCCGCCGGACGCCCTTGGGCCTGCCGGTGGTCCCCGAGGTGTAGTGCATGGTGGCGCCCGCCGTCCGGTCCGCGGGCATGGTCTCCGGCTGCCCGGAGCGCAGCGCCGTCACCGGCATGAACCCGGGCACGTCGCCGTAGCCGAACCGCGCGGCCGCTGGCATCCCCGCCTCGTCGGCGATGTCCGCGCCCAAGGCGGCGAACCGCTCGTGCACGAACATCGCCTTCGCCTCGCTGTCCTTCACGATGTAGGCGAGCTCCGGCGCGGTGAAGTGCCAGTTCATGGGCGTGAGGTACCAACCGCCCTGCAGCGCCGCCAGGTACAGCTCGACGGCGGCGGCGCCGTTTGGCAGCAGCGACACAATGCCGTCGCCCGCCTTGAGGCCGGTGTCGCGCAGCGCGTGGGTGAGCTGATTCGCGCGGGCGAGCAGGTCACCCGCACGATGCTCGGTGCCATCCGGGTCGACAACGGCGATCCAGTCAGGGTTCTCCTGGGCGCGGGCCCAGAATCCGAGTGCCACCTTCGCGCACCTCCCAGGTCAGGCGCCGCAGTCCCGGCCGGCCCGGGACTCAGGTCGTGGAGGAGCCAACCGGTTCGTCGCTTTCGTAGGCGAATTCCTCGGCGTCCCGCTTGCTGAGAATCAGGGCGATCCCGACGACGAGTAGCACCACGCCGAGGATCAGGCCGACGAGCGGCCCGATGAAGTCGACCAGGCTGATCTTAAAGTGCGCGGAATTCGCGATGCCCACGTTGGTCTTTACGTTCTGCGGCGTTCCGGACAGGACGCCCCTGTAGAGGATCAGCTTGGTCTGGCCGCTGATGTTCTCGAGCGCGAGCGTGCGGTTCTCGACCACGTTGACCGGCTGGCCGGTGACCGGGTCTATCCAGAACGTGTTCGTCTCGGTGACGTACTCCGGCAGCGTCACCTCGGGCAGGCCGGGGTACCCGGCGAGCTGGCCGGGCAGCGTCTCCGTGCCGAACTGCTTGTTGACGACGTGCTCGACGTACTTGTAGGTCGAGAGCCCGTCGACGGTCGCGGTGCCGTCGTACCGGAACGGCTCCGGCTTGGCCAGGGTGGTGTCGAAAACCTGGTAGGTCTGCTTCTGGCTGTTGAACGGCCAGGCGTAGGCCAGACCGGACTGGTGCCCCTTGACCGTGGGCTGGTTCGAGATGGCCACGAACGCGCCGCAGCAGTCGACGATCTCGCCGGTGCGCCGGTCGAAGGCCGAGCGCTGGTTCACGTACTCGATGGGCTGGCTGTTGGTCAGGTCCTCGACGGCGGTGAACGAGTTCCACACCGCGGTCGACCCCGAGCCGGCCGCCACGTCTCCCTCGACCGTGGTCGTGGCCTTGGCGTTGACCCCGGTGACCACCTTGAGCTGCTTCGCGCTGAAGTAGCTGAGGTCGTGCCCCGAGACCGCGATCACGAGGTACTCGTTCAGCGGGAACTTGATCACCTGGCCGGGAAGATAGAAGCGCATCAGCAGGGCGAGCGCCAAGAAAAAGGCCCCAAGCCCGGTCAGGACAAGCCCGAGCACACGACGCATCGATCCTCCGGGATGGTTCACCAGACCTTCGGCCCGGCGCTTAGGCCCCGCGCGAGTTCCGGCCAGCTTACTGGTCAGTAGCTTCGGCGTCACGATCCATAAGGACACAAAACTGTAACGTGTTCTACTTGACCGCCAGGCAGCATACCGGCTCCCGAGGGTCACGCAGGGTCACTGGGGTTACGGGGTGCCGTAGTTGTAAAGCTGCTTGTTCGGCGGGTTCGGCGGGGTGCTGAGAACGCCGCTGGTGGTGAACGCGGCCCCGACGGCCAGGACCGCCCCGACCGCGAGCGACGCGACGATCAGTGCAAGACGTGACAAGGCGTTCCTCCTCTGGCCCTCCGACGCGATGCGCGAGCCATTACACCGCACGGCACGCGGCACCACATTAGGAGGTGTCTGCGGAAAAGGCAATATGAAAGGGCAATACTCACTTTCCCCGCATTGTTGCTTCCGGACGTGTTCACCGGGAGCGTCCTTGTGCTGCGGGAAGACGGAAAACGACAAGGTCGCGGCCTGCCATTACCACCTGGGCGCCGGGAAGCCGGGCGCGCGCGGCGAGGACGGGGCCGGATAGCTGTCCCGGCTGCCCCGGCTGCGCTGGCTGGCCGAGCAGCGGGCCGGAGTCGACGACTACGTAGAGCACGCCCGCCGCGCGCAGCGCACCGGTCAGCGGGCCGCGCGCGGTCACGATGCGGTTCAGCCGGATCGAGTCGGCGCTCTCCTGGGTCAGCGTGAGGTTCCCGACCTGCAGCCCGTCGTTCGAGATCACTTCGCGGCTGAGCAGGCGCGACCAGGGGTCGTACACGGCCTCACCGCCGTTCCACGGGTAGCGGCGGTAGGCGGCCCACGGCAGCAGCAGCACGCTTCCCCGCGCCGGGTTGCCGTCGATGACCTGCCTCGCCCGGAGCCAGTCCGCCGGATACGCGACCGGGCGCAGCCTGCCCGCCAGCCCCCAGGCCATCCCGGGCAGCAGCACGACCGGCGCGAGCACGGCCATCGCGGCCAGTGCCGCCGTCGCCCGGCTGGCCTGCCGCTGCGCACCGGCGACGATCCACGCGACCAGGGCGCCGAGCCCGACCGCCTCGGCCAGCGCGAGGGGCGCGACGAACTGCTGGCCGTCGCGCAGCACCGCGAAGCCCGCCCAGGCAGTGACCAGGTCACGCAGGACCGCGCGGCCGGGCGACGTCACGCCGATGGCCGCGATCACCAGGCCGGCCAGCGCGGCGACGCCGAGGCCCGGGGCCACCCGCCGGGCCCGGGCCAGCAGCAGGTACCCGCCCAGCGCGGCGGCAACGACCAGCAGCCAGACGACCGAGCCACCGCCGCCGTACCCGCGCGGGACCGTCTGCGCGTTCCAGATGCCGGACAGCACGACGAGGCTGCCGAGGCGGCCGAACGGAGTGTCCGCGCGGGCGGCGAACACGTCGGCGCCGCGTGGGTCGGTATGCACCGCAACCGCGAACGCCGGGATCAGCCACGGCAGGCTGAGCAGCGCCGCGCAGGCGATCACGGTCGTGAGCCGGCGGACACGCTCGCGGCCGGCCTCCGGGTGGGCGCCTTCACGGCCGGCCTCCCGGCGGCATAGCGCGGCCGGCACGGCGGCGAGCACGGTGATGCTCATCGCGGTGAATCCGCCGATCGCCGCGGGGATCATCACGCATAGCAGCCGGGGCGGCCTGATCCGCCCGGGGCCGGTGCGGATCAGCCGCAGCACCCAGGGCAGCCCGGCGTAGCCGAGCAGCAGCGCCCACTGCCCGATCAGCAGCCGCTCGGCCAGGTAGGGATTCCAGGCGTAAAAGACGCCGGCCGCCAGCCGGGCCGGCAGCGGGGCGCCGCCCGGCCAGCCGCGGTCCAGCAGCGCGGCCGCGCCGGAGCACGCCGCGACGAAGATCAGCAGCAGGATGAGCTTCTGCAGGATGTCGGCTGGCAGCAGCAGCGACGCCACGGCCACCACGGCATCGCTGGGCACGGCGCGCGGCGGCCCGCCGGTCAGCCCGATCAGTGCCCCCGAGAACGGCATCCGGGGCACGAACACCATGTCGTAGCTGAGCAGGTAGCCCGGGGCGAGTCCCGGCCCGAGCGCGACCAGGCCGAGGACCAGCCCGGCCAGCGCGGGCCAAGCGTGCCGCGCGGCCGGCTTGGCCGGCACCGCCGGGTGGCCGTCCGGGCGCGCGCTCGACTGGCCGGCCGGATCGGGCGGCTGTTCCGCCGCGTCGCCAGCCGCCGGATCGTCGCGCGCCCGCAGCCGTGCCGCGGCGCCCTCGGCCAGGGTACGCAGCGTCATGTCTTCCTGGCGTGGACGAGCAGGATCGACGCCGCCGCCGGCCAGGAGCAGAACGCGCGGTCGACGGGGCGCAGCGGCCTCGGCACGTCGTGGTATCTCGCGCCGTGGACGGCGATGGATGAGAAGCCGCGTGCGGCCAGCAGCCCGACCAGCGCCCCGCGCGTGAACAGGTGCAGGTGGCCGGCGACCTGGCTGCCCGGTCTGCCGTAGACGCCGCGGAGGCTGACCTCGGAGAAGATCGGCTGCACGCCGAGTGCGACCAGCCCGCGGTTGTACCAGGCGGCAAGGTTCGGCGTGGACATCAGCAGCGAGCCACCGGGCTTGAGCACCCGGAACGCCTCGTCTAGCGCGGAGTCGGTGTCGACCAGGTGCTCAATGAGCTCACTCATGATCACGACGTCGGCGGACTCGGCGGCGAACGGGAGGCCGGGGGCGTCCACGCCACCGCGCACCACGGTCAGCCCGAGCCGCCGGGCCCGGCCGAGCGAACCGGCCGACCAGTCCAGGCCGATCACCCGGTGCCCGGGGTTCCGCTGCGCCGCGAGCAGCGCGGCAGCGCCGTCGCCGCAGCCCACGTCCAGGATGCACGCCGGGCCGGGCACGCCGTCCAGCGCCTGGCCGAGCATGCGGGCCATGCGCACGGCGCGGTCCGGTCCCGAGCTGGCCGGGGTGTCTGGGTTCTCGTAGAACTCCCGCAGGCCGCCGGGCGCCCCTGCCGTGGTCACCGCAGGCATCGCGCCCCGAACACCCCGCGGGCCCCACGCGTTGCGGGCAGTTCCATGATCTGGGTGGATTTCGACCAAATAGCTGTCGTCAGCTACCACGATCATGAAAATCCGTCCCTCACTGCGGCTGACGGGGGCCGCTGGCGCGGGACTGCGGGGCGCCGGCGCGGGCGATTGCCTCGTCGGCCACGTTGGCGAAGCCCTCGACCGCCGCCGACCAGTGCAGCCGCAGCGCCCGCTCCCGCGCGGCCCGGCCGAGCGCCTCGCGGGTCCGGTGGTCGAGCGCGAGCGATGCCCAGGCGGACGCGAACTGGCCCTCGCTGCGGACCAGCACGCCGGTCTCGCCGTCCACCACCGAGTCGCGCAGGCCGGGCACGTCGAACCCGATGCCCGGGGTGCCGCGGATCGCGGCCTCGGTGATCACGATCCCCCAGCCCTCGATCATCGCTGGGTGCAGCAGCATCCAGGCGGAACATAGCAGCCGGTGCTTTTCCTCCTCGGACACGCGCCCGGTGACGACCACCCCGGGCCCGGCAAGGGCCTCGATGCGCGCGCGCTCCGGGCCGTCCCCGGCGATCACCAGCTGGCCGCCCACCACGTGCCGTACCCGCTCCCATAGCCGCAGCAGCAGATCGATGCGCTTGTAGTCCTCCAGCCGCCCGAGCGCGAGGAACATCGGCTCCGGCGACCGCGGGGTCAGCGGCTGCGGCGGCTCCACGCCGTTGCAGACCTGCCGGATCTGGTCCTGCCGCACCCCGATGTCGGTCAGCGCGGCGGCGGTCGAGGACGACACGGTGAGGAACAGGTTATTCCGGTGCGCGCGCGGCATGAGCACGCTCTCGGTGTACCGGCCGAACGCCGCGAGCGCCGGGGGGAAGCGAACCTCCCACAGCTCGGTGTGCACGTGATTCACCAGGCAGATCATGGGACGGCGAGCCCACAGCGGAGCGAAGAACGGCATCCCGTTGCAGACCTCGACCACGAGGTCACAGTCGCTGAGCACCCGGTGGTACTTCAGCGGCGCGCGCAGGAACTGGGTGTAGCTGCCGCCGTTCCTGATCACCTGGTACGAGCGCTCGCCGACCGGGCCGCCGCAGAGCAGGGTGACCTCGTCGCCGCGGGCGATCATGCCTTCGGCCAGCCGGTCGACGAGGATTTCGGACCCGCCTGCCCTGGGATTGGCGAGGTCGCGCCACGCCACAAACAGGATGTGCCGCGCGGGCCGGGTCGCGGAGGCGCGTGGCAGCGTCATCGGCGCGAGGCTCGCGGGCGGTGGTACAGGGGCGCCCGAGAGCGACGGTGCCGGGGCGCCCGAGAGCGACGGCACGGAGGCGCCCGCTCGCGGCGGCACGGAGGCGCCCGCTCGCGGCGACGCCGGGGCTCTTGCTCCGGCTGTCGTGGGCATTAACGGCCCGGCCGCGGTTGCCGTGGCGGCGGACGGGCTGGGCGACTCGTCGTTCACGCGTCCACGCTCCACCTCTGGTTGCGACACCGCACCAGAGCTATCATTACTCGCAGGTAATGTCTACCGGACAATGGAGCATAAGTTCTGGTAATTTCGACAAGTCGCTGATCCTGGCCCAGGGATGCTGGAGAGTGGCTCCCGGTTCGCTCAGCTCGTTGCGGCGGGCCGTGCGCCATTACTGACGGTGCCCTAGTGGCGGGGCCGGCCAGCGATGCAGGAGAGCGCGCAATCGACGCAATCCAGAGGACCTCCATGAGCCTGTTGCCCCCGCCACTTAGCCGACCGTCCTCGGCACCGGTCGAGTCTGACGCGCGCCCGGACCAGGCCGGCACCTGGCGCCGGCATCGGGGCCTGCTCAGGTCGGTACGGCTGTACCGGCTGTTCCGCAAGGAGCAGACCGATCCGGAGACCTTCTACACGAACCTCGCCGAGGACACCGTCTGCCAGATCGAGGATTACTTCGACCTGGGCGGCTGCACGGTCGTCGACGTCGGCGGCGGCCCCGGGCACTTCACCGAGGCGCTCAGGGAACGCGGCGCCCGCTGCTTCCTGTTCGAGCCGGACTCCGCGGAGATGCTCAGCCGCGGCACCGCCCCGTCCGGCGCGGTGCTCGCCGACGGCTACTGGCTCCCGGTGCGCGACGGCGGAGCTGACCTGTGCCTGTCGTCCAACGTGCTCGAGCACGTCAGGGACCCGCTCGGCCTGATCGACGAGATGGTCCGCGCCACCAGGCCAGGCGGGCTCGTCTACCTGTCGTTTTGCAACTGGTACTCGCCGCACGGCGGGCACGAGATGTCGCCGTGGCACTACCTCGGCGCCCGGTTCGCCGAGCGCCGCTACGAGCGGCGGAATGGCCGCCCGCCGAAGAACCGCGTCGGCGCCACCCTTTTCCCCGTGCACGTGGGTGCCGTTCTGCGGCTGGTGAGGTCACGCAGCGACATCCGCATCGTGGACGCGCTGCCGCGCTATTACCCGCGCTGGTGCAGGGCGATCGTGCGGATTCCCGGGCTCCGCGAGATCGCCACCTGGAACCTGCTGCTGATCCTGAGGCGTATCGAGTGACCGCACCGGCCATTCCCGGGCCCCCCGCTCGTCCCGCCCACCCCGGTGTTCCGGCAGGTGATCTCGCGCATACCGCCGAGCCCGCCCGCTATCAGCCGGATGCCGGGGACGCGGCGCCGGAGCCCGAGGCCGGCACGCGTCACCCGGGGCGCTGGGCAGCGGCGAACTGGCGCTGGTTTCTGCTGGTCTGGCTGGTCGCCCTGATCGTCCTGGCCGCGAACGCGCCGGGCCGGATGATCTTCGACACCAAGCTAGGCGTCGACATCAACGCGGCCGAGTTCATCGAGCGCCTGTGGCCGCTGTGGAATCCGCGCGAGTGGTTCGGGACGCTGCAGAACCAATACATCGGCTACGCGATCCCGATGGCCCCGTTCTTCCTGCTCGGGCAAGCGCTGCAGCTGCCCGTGTGGGTGGTCGAGCGGCTCTGGCTCTCGCTGCTGGTCGCCGCCGGGTTCTGGGGCATGACCAGGCTCGCCACCACGCTGCGGATCGGCTCGGACGCCTCCAGGCTGCTGGCCGGGGTCGTTTTCGTGCTGTGGCCCACGTTCACGATCGTGATCGGGTCAACGTCGGCGGCGGCCCTGCCGGGCCTGCTGGTGCCGTGGGCCGTGCTGCCTCTGGCCAGGGCGCTGCAGGGACGCGGGTCCGTCCTGGCCGGCTGCGCCCGCTCCAGCATCGCGATCGCGCTGATGGGCGGCGTGAACGCGGTATCCACGATCTGCGCGCTGGTGGCGCCCGGGCTGTACCTGCTGACGCACACGCGGGGACGGCAGCGGGTCAAGGTTTGCCTGCTATGGGCGACGGCGGTGGCCGCGGCTACCGCGTGGTGGGCCGTTCCGCTGCTGCTGCAGGGCCGTTATTCGTTCAACTTCCTGCCGTTCGTGGAGCAGGCAAACACCACGACGAAGACGATGTCGGCCAACGCGTTCCTGCGCGGCACCGGCAACTGGACCGCCTACCTCAACCTCGGCGGCCCGTGGCTGTCGGCGGGCTGGGAGATGGTGGCCAACCCGGCCGCGATCGCCGCGGCGGCGGTCGTGTCGGCCGTCGGCCTGGCCGGCCTGGCCCGGCGTGACCTGCCCGATCAGCTATGGCTGCGGCTGTGTGTCGGCCTCGCCGCTGTGATCGCGCTGGCCGGCTACGCCGGGGCGCTCGGCGGGCCGCTGCACGGGCTCGTGCAGAGCGAGCTCAACGGGACGCTCGCCCCGTTCCGCAACGTCAGCAAGCTCGAGCCGGTCGCTGCTTTGGCCCTCGTGCTCGGCATCGCGCACGTGTGCGCCGGTGCCAGCCGGCGTTCTCTTCCGGCGCCGAGGGGATCCCGGCGCCTGGCAGCCGGGATCGTGCTGGCGCCGGTGATCGCGCTGTGCCTGGCCGGCCTCGCGCTGCCGTACCTGACCGGCCAGATCCTGCAGCCAGGCTCGTTTAGCAGCGTGCCGCGGTACTGGTACCAGGTGGCCGGCTTCCTGGCCGCTCGCTCGCCGGACCAGACCGCGCTCGTGGTGCCCGGGGACAGCCACGGGCTCTACCTGTGGGGCGACCCGATCGACGAACCGCTCGAGCCGCTGGCCACCTCGCCCTGGGTGGAGCGCAGCCTGGTCCCGTACGGCGGCGCGGGATCACAGGCCTTCCTCGACACCGCGGAGACCGCGATCGAGTCCGGCCAGCGGGTTCCCGGGCTGGCCGCCTACCTGGCCCGGGCCGGCGTCCGGTACGTGGTGGTGCGCAACGACCTCAGCCCGAATCAGCTGGGATACACCCCGCCGCAGACCGTCGCGGCGACACTGACGCTGTCCGGGTTCAGCCGGGTCGCCTCGTTCGGGCCGATGATCACCGGCGATCAGACCGATCCGGGCGCGATCCACCAGGTCCAGGCGTACCTGCCGCGGTACCCGGCCGTCGAGGTTTTCCAGGCGGCCAGCGCGGCCCAGCGGCCGTCGTCGCCGGCCGTCGCGCTGCCGGTCAGCGACACCGAGCTAGTCAGCGGCGGACCGGATTCACTGCTGCAGCTCTCGGGCCAGGGCCTGCTCGGCGATCAGGCCGCGGTCATCGCGGGCAACAAGCTGGCCGGCCGGCTGGCGCTCTGGGCGGTCACCGACGGGCAGCGCCGCCAGGACACCGCGTTCGGCCTGACCAACGCGAACACGTCGTTCACGTATACCGCCACCGAGACCAACCCGGCCGACGCCCCGCTCGGCGGGGCGGGTGGCCCGCCGCGCGAGATCCTTCCGGTGCCGGCCGCCGGCCATCAGACCGTCGCCGTGCTATCCGGCGCGGCCAGCGTCACCGCGTCCTCCTACGGTTCCTGGCTCACCTACGAGCCGCAGTACGACCCGGTCAACGCCTTCGACGGGAACAGCGCCACCGCCTGGGCGGAAGGCAGTCCGGGCACGCCTGTCGGCCAGTGGATCCAGATCAGCTTCAACCGCGCGCTCGACGTGCCGTCCAGCATCGGCGTTCAGCTCCTCGACGACGGGTTCACGCGGTCCATCGCGAACCAGCTCAAGGTCAGCACCGCGCAGGGCAGCGTCACCACGGCCACCACGCCGACCAACGCGACCCAGCAGCTCAGCGTGCGGCCGGGCCGGACCACGTGGCTGCGGATCACGATCGCGGGGGCGAGCAACGTCGTCGCGGGCAATCCCGGTGCCGGCATCAGGAACGTGCTGATCCCCGGGATACGGGTGACCCGCTACCTGAAGCCGGCCGAAGACAGCGCGGCGGGCGTGTCCGCGTCGGCCGTCGCGTTCTCCTTCCACCAGTCGGCGCCGGCTCCGGCAGGCGTGGCCGACCGCGCCGCGACCGAGCCGATCGCCCGGCTGTTCAGCCTGCCGGTCCCGCTGCGGCTCGGGGTGACAGCGTCGGCGGTGGCGCAGCCGAGCGATGGGCTGGACACCCTGCTCGGCAAGCTCGCCCGGCCGCAGCGGACTGCGCTGCTGGTCAGCGCGAGCTCCACCTGGGGCGACCTGCCGGAGTTCGGGGCGGACAACCTGTTCAACCCGAAGACCGCCGTGCCGTGGATATCCGGGTCGTCGAACCCGGTCATCAACGTGAGCTGGCACCGCGCCCGGCGGATCTCCGAGATCGTGGTGCAGCCCGCCTACGGCTTCGCGGCCGCGCCGACAAAGATCACGGTCACCAGTCCCGCCGGCACCCGGCAGGCCACGATCGGCCTGGGCGGCGTGGCCACGCTGACGAAGGCGCTGACCACCAACCGGATCCAGATCAGCTTTCCCGGCTGGGCCAAGGCCGCGCAGCCGGGAACGTCGTCGGGACAGCCGCTGCTCGGGCTGGCCAAGCTGACGATCCCGGCGCTGGCCGGGCTGCGCGTCGATACGCTCGACAAGACCGCCAAATTCAGCCTGGCCTGCGGCAGCGGGCCGGTCATCAGCATCGACGGGCGCAACCTCGCGACGTCCGTCAGCGGAACCCTCGGTGAGCTGTCCGGGGGCCTGCCGGTCAGCGTGCGGCTGTGCGCCCAGGATTCCTCGGTCATCCTCGGCAGCGGGAAGCACCGGCTGTACGCCGCCCCCGGGCTGTTCACGATGACCGACGTGGCGCTGCGGTCGACGGCGGCCGCCCCAGCGGGCACCACCGTGGGCACCGCTCCGGCCCGCTCCCTGCACGTGCTCGGCTGGCAGGCGGACAGCCGCTCCGTGCGCATCGGCCCCGGGCAGGAGACCTACGTCGAGGTGCACCAGAACGCCAGCCTCGGCTGGGAGGCCACGCTCAACGGGCACCGGCTGGCATCGGCGACGCTGGACGGCTGGCAGCAGGGCTTCATCGTGCCGGCCGGCGCCGGCGGCGTGATCACCATGACGTTCGCGCCGTCGACCTGGTACCACATCGGCCTCGCGCTGGCGGCCCTGGCCCTTATCGGCCTGGTGTGCGTCGCCGCGGGATGGCGGCGGTGGATGTCCTACGTGATCCCCGCGGTCTACTTCGCCGTGCTGGAGACCGGCACGATCCTGCTGCTGAGCGGCACCCGCCTGGCCGCGGTCTGGGAGCCGCTTGAGGTCCTGAGCCTGCTCGCCGTCGCCGTGGTCGCCCTGGCCTACGTCCGGTTCCGCCGTCAGCCCGGCCGGGCGCCGCGCGACGTGCCTCCGCCGCACGGCGCGCGCGGCGCGGTCACGCCGGCCGGCGGCGCCGAGGACCCGGCGCGCCAACCCGGCCGCATCGCCCGCCTGCCGCTGCGCTGGGCCGGCCCGGCGGCCGTCGCCGTGCTCATCCTGTTCATCGGCGGGCCGGTGGTGCTGGCCCTGCCGGTGATCGCGGTCGTCGCGGCGCTGCGGCCGCGCTGGCTGCCCGTGATCAGCCTGGTGGCGATGCTGGCGGCCGGGCTGATCGCCGCCACCGCGACCGCTCCGGCCACGCTCGGCGGCGGCGCGTTCGGGCCGGCCGGCCAGGCGTGCGCGCTGCTGGCGCTGGCCGCCGCGCTGTACCCGGCGTCGGCTTCGACCAGGTGGGCGGCCGACCGCAGCGGCTGGCGCCCGTCGCGCCCGCTGCCCGGCCACGGCACCAGGGTCAAGCTCCCGCCGAGCGACCGGCCGCTCAGCATCGGCGGCCCGCGGTGACGCCGGCTTCGCGCAGTGAAGGGGGATGGGGAGGTGGGCGGGGGCACGCGGCCGGGCCGGGTCCACACGCAGGCCAGGCCGGCCCCGGGGCGTCAGCGTTCCGGCCCTCCTTGCATCGGGCACCCTTCGGCATCGCGGACGAGCTGAGCTGTTACTACGACGCGCCGGCCGAGCCGTGCAACGTGCACGTCGAGGTGCGCGTGCCGGGGAACCTGGACTCCCGCGCGCTGCGCGATGCCACGGCCGCGGCGCTGGCCGCGCAGCCGCGGGCGCTGGCCCGCCGGGCGCCGGGCGGGTGGTGGCGGCGGTACGCCTGGGAGGTGCCGGGGCAGCCGGACTGCGACCCGGTCACGACCGCCGCCTGGGCCGGCGAGGACGAGCTCGCGCGGGTGCGGGCGCGGTTCCTGTCCGCGGCGCCGCCGCTGCGCAGCTCGCCCCCGCTGCGCATCCTGCTCGCGGCCGGGCCGGGCGAGGACCGGGTGATCCTCAACGCGCACCACGCGGCGCTGGATGGCCTGTCCAGTCTCGAGCTGCTGCGCAGCATCGCAGGGCACTACCCGGGCGGGGCGGCCGCCGATCCCCCGGCCGGCCCAGTCGCCCCGGACGCGCCCCTGCAGGTCCCGGCCGCGCCGCCGGCGGGCGTCGGGCGCGGGGCAGCGGAGCGGGCGCAGCAGGGCCGCGCCGCGCGGATCGCCGCCGACCGGGAGCCGGGCCGCGCCGCCGGCCTGCCGGGCTACGGTTTCGTGCTGCTGCCCGGACGGCCGGTGCCCGACGGCCGTCGCCCCGGCGGCGGCACCGTGAACGACGTGCTGATCGCGGCGCTGGTCCTGGCCATCGCCCAATGGAACAGTGCGCACGGGCGGCCGGCAGGCTTAATCCGGATCACGATGCCGGTCAACGCCAGGCCGCAGGGGCAGGCCGGCTCGGCGGGCAACCTGTCCCGGCTGACCACCGTTTCGGTGCCGGCGCCGTCCGGCGGCGGCGACCTGGCCCGGCTGGTCGCCGACGTGGCCGCGCAGACCCGCCCGGCCAAACAGCAGGCCGGGCCGCAGGTCGACCCGGCCAGCCGCGCGCTGGCCGCCGCGTGGTGGCCCCCGGCGGTGAAGCGCGGGGTGCTGCGGCTGGCGCTGCGCACGGCGGGGCCGCTGCTCTGCGACACGTCCCTGGTCTCCAACCTCGGCGTGGTCGGCCCGCCCCGGTTCGGCGCCGCGACGGCGACCGATATGTGGTTCTCGACGTCCGCGCATATGCCGCGCGGTCTTTCGGTCGGCGCGATTACGGTCGGCGGGCGACTGCACCTGTGCCTGCGGTACCGGCGTGCCCTGTTCAGCGGGCCGTCGGCGGCCAGGTTCGCCGGCCTGTACGCGACGGCCCTCGGGAATCTGACGAGCCAGGGAGGCGCGGGTGACCGGTAGCACGGACGTGGGTATCGGGCTGGCCCTGCTGTCCACCACTGCCTACAACTACGGCCTGATCGTGGAGAAGCAGGCACTAGGGCAGCTCCCGGCCATCGGCGGCGGGCGGATCGTTTCGTTCGTGGTGAGCCTGGCCACATCGCCGCGGTGGCTGACCGGGTTCACGCTGATGCTGTTCGGGCTCGCGTTCCAGGTCCTCGCGCTGATCTTCGCGCCGGTGACGCTGGTCCAGCCGGTGATCGCGGCCGGCGTCGCGGTCGTGCTCGTGCTGTCCCGGCTGGTGCTGCACGAGCGCCTGAGCCGGCTGCAGTACGTGTGCGTGGCGGTCATGGCGCTGTCGGTGGTGCTGCTGGCGCTGTCGGCCGACGGTACCCCGGCGCAGGTGGGCCACCAGGTCAGCGGGGTGCGGCTGGCGGTCATCGCGGTCGTGTCCGTGCTGTTCGCGCTCGGTTTCGCGGTCAGCGCGCTGCGGTCGAGCGGGCGCAAGCACGCGCGGCCAGGCAGCGGCGTGGCCTTCGGCATCGCCACCGGGCTGCTGTACGGCGTCGCCGCGCTGGCCATCAAGGGGGTGTCCGGAACACTGGTGCACCGCCACGGCATCGGCGGCACCGTCGTCGCGCTGCTGTCGTCGCCGTACCCGTACGTGATGGCCGCGTGCTCGGCGGCGGGCCTGCTGCTGTTCCAGACCGCGCTGCAGCGCTGCCGGATCTCGATCGTCGCTCCCGTGTCCAACGTGCTCGGGAGCATCTACTTCATCGTGGCTGGCACGTGGCTGTTCCACGAGCGGCTCCCCTCGGACCCGGTGCGGCTGGCCCTCCGCATCGGGGGCATCCTCGTTGCCTGCGGCGTCGTGGTGCTGCTGTCCAGGCAACCCGATGCCTCGCAGCCCGCGCCGAGCATGGGCCCGGACACGCCACCGCGAACCTGGCGCAAGGAAGGAGAGGCTCATGGCTTTCGACGAGACGCTGCTTGAGATCCTGGTCTGCCCCATCGACAAGCGCGGCCTGCTGTACTTCGCCGACGAGGCGCTGCTTTACAACCCGCGGCTGCGGCGCAGCTACCGGATAGAGAACGACATCCCGGTGCTGCTCGCGCAGCGGGCCGCGCCGGTTCCGGACGACGAGCACGCCCGGCTGCTCGAGCGGGCCCGTGGCGGCGCCGCGGTCGGGACCCTCGCGGACTAGGTCAGTACGCGGCCGGGATGACCAGCCCGGCCGGCGACGGCACGATGATGCCGGCCTGCACGTCGCCGACGCACAGGCCGTGGATCGCCGGGCTCGAGATCGTGACCGTCGCGGCGCTGCCCTGGATCGCCAGGTACGCCGAGTGCAGGCCCGACTCGATCGCGAGCTGCTGCGTGCTGCTCCCGTACCGGACGGTCATGTCCGCGCCGCCCGCCGCGGTGTCGGCCAGATAGGCGATGCGCAGTACCGCGCTGTGCGGGTCGGCCGGTGCCGGAAACGTCGCGACCACCCGGCGGCGGGCGGCCGGATGGCACTGCCGGCCGGCCACGGGGGCCGCGCTGGTCTGGCCGTAGATGGCGGCCTGGCGCAGCCTGCCGTCGGTGCCGAAGATCATCAGGTTGTCGATCGTCCCGTGCGGCGACGACGTCCACCGCAGCCGGGCCTTGGCTGCCGCGTCCTCCATCGGGCCGATGACCCTGGAGGTGTCGGCGTTCTGCCCGAACGCGCCCAGCATGATCGCAGCCGGCACCTGCGAGTCTGCGATCACCGTGTGCGCGGGCGCCTCCGCGACCGCTACCCGGGCGTTGTCGATGTACAGCCGGGTCTGCAGGCCGGAGGTGGTGGCCTGCAGGTCCTGCACGGACCATACCGAGCCGATGACGAACGCGCCGACCAGGCCCGCCGCGGCCAGCCGCGGCCTGGGTCCCGGCCGGCATCGTGGTGCGCTTCCGGACGTCGGGCTGGCCGGTCAGCGGCAGGAACGCCAGGCCCAGGCAGATGGCCAGGCCCGGGAGCGCGTCGGAGACGTACCGGGTCTGCAGTGCAAGTGCCCCGGCGTTCAGCACCTCGATCCGGCCGAGCACGACCGGGGTCACGTCGGCGGCGATGATCCAGCCGGCCAGGATCGCCCAGGCACGCCACGCGTACCTGCGCAGCGCGATGCTGGCAAGGATGACGGCAACGGCCACGATCAGCGCCAGCCAGGCCAGCATGCCGGGCGGCGCGGACGCCGCGTACTGCGCGTCCTCGGTGGGCAGCCACTGCCACGGGCCGCCGAGCGCGCCCGGCACGAACGTGTTCTTCAGCAGTTCCCCGGTGAAACTGAACGCCTGGCTCGCGCCCGAAAGAGTCGGCTGCGCGGTCGACGTGTGCAGCGCTTGCGAGAGCACCGCCAGGTACGCCGCAACGATCAGCACCTCGAGCACCCAGGACTTCCAGTACTTGGCGAGGCACCGGCCCATCGCGCGCGGCCAGGGTCCTTCCATCAGGAAGCCGGAGGTGACGCCGAACAGCACCAGCGGCAGGATCAGCGCCTTCTCGAAGAAGAGCAGCCCGAAGACCAGCCAGGCGGCGGCCGAGATCGCGTGGCGGAAGCGGCCGGTCCGCACGTAGTGAACCTGCGCGTTCAGCGCCATGAACACGGCTATCTGCAGCGGCAGCAACTCGATCGCCGACGACCACCACCGGTCGTCCAGCATCGTCAGCGGGCAGAGCAGGTAAATGAGCAGCAGCACCAGGATCGCCGGGCGGTCCCCGAACAGCGTCCGCAGCAGCCGGAGCGCGGCCAGGCCCGCCGCCGCCAGCAGGACTACCGTGATCGCGGACGCGAACACCCAGTTGTACAGCGCGATCCGGGCCGTGATCCAGGCGATCGCGTAGACCCCGGGGAACAGGTGACCTGCCCCGACGTAGGTCAGGTAGCTCCAGCTGAAGGAATGGCCGAGCCCCAGCTCGAGGAAGTGGAAGTCGTCCTGCCAGAAGAAGTAGTTGCCGATGAAAATGGACTTCCAGATCAGTTGCGCGGCGATCAGCACGAGGCCGAAAATCACGACGCCGCGGTTGCGGGCCCACGTCGCGAGCTCCGGCCAGTCGATGACGTTCGCGACCTCGCCGCGGTGAGGAACCGGCAGGTTCTGCGGCGAGGGTGCAGGCAGGTTCTCAGGGCGGCGCTCCAGCTCTCCGCGGGTTCCGGCCTGGCTCACTTCTCCGCCGGTCTGACTCACGGCGCACAGCCTAACGGCGGGTCGGGATCATTACTACTAAAAAGGAGCGCAAAGGATTAGTCGGCCGTTAAAGAGCAACAGTCACCTTGGGCAACAGCCGTTCACATACCTCAAGGTAGGGCACTGGCGGATCGGCTCAGTACGCCGACGGGATCACCCGGCCGGTCGCCGACGGCACGACGAAGCCGGCCTGCACGGCGCCGACGCACAGGCCGCCGACCGCCGGGCCCGAAATCGTGACGCTCGCCGCGCTGCCCCGGATCGGCAGGTAGGCGGAGTGCAGGCCGGACTCGACCACGAGCCGCTGCGCCGAGCTTCCGTAGCGGACGGTCATGGCCGCCCCGCGGGCCGAGGGGGCGGCCAGGTACGCGATGTGCAGCACCGTACTGTACGAGCCGGCCGGGGCCGGGAACGTCGCGACCACCTGCCCGCGGGCCACCGGCTGACACTGCCGGCCGGTGACGGGCGGCGCGCTGGTCTGGCCATACATCGCGGCCTGGCGGAGCCTGCCGTCGGTGCCGAAGATCATGAGGTTGTCGATCGTCCCGTCCGGCCGCGACGTCCAACGGATCCTGCCCGCCGCCGCCGGGCTCTCCAGCGGCCCGATCACCCTGGAGGTCTGGGCGTACGGCCCGAATGTGCCGATCATGATTGCCGAAGGCACCGGCGAGTCGACTATCACCGTGCCGGCTGGGGCCTCCGTGACCGCTGCCTGCGCGTTGGCGATGAAGAGCCGGGTCGCCAGACCGGAGGTCGTATTCTGCAGGTCCTGCACGGACCACACCGAGCCGATGATGAACGCGCCGACCAGGCCCGCCGCGGCCAACTGCACGGCCTGGCTCTCGGCGGGCACTGCCCGGCGCCTTCGGGTGTCTGGCTGGCCGGCCAGGGGCAGGTACGCCAAGCCCAGGCAGATAATGAGGACCGGGACCGCGTCGGCCACGTAGCGGCTCTGCAGCGCTCCGGCGCCCAGCGCCTCGACCCGGCCGAGCACGACCGGGGCCACGTCGGCGGCGAGCAGCCATAGCGCCAGGATCGCCCAGGCACGCCACGCGTACCTGCGCAGCGCGATACTGGCGAGGATGACCACCCCGGCCACGATCACCGACAGCCAGGCCAGCGCGTTGGGGGGCGCCGACGACGCGTACTGCGCGTCCGCGAAGGGGAACCACTGCCATGGCCCGCCGAGGGCCCCCGGCAGGAACGTCTCCTTCAGCAGCTGCCAGGTGAATCCGAACACGTTGCCCACGCCCGAGATCGCGGGCTGCACGTTCGATGTGTGCAGTGACGTCGCGAACACGATCACGTAACCGGCCAGAATCACCACCTGAAGCAGCCAGGATTTCCAGTACCTGACCAGGCACGCCGCGATGGCGCCCGGCCACGGCCCTTCCATCAGGAACCCGGAGGTGACGCCGAACAGCACCAGCGGCAGGATCAGCGCCTTCTCGAAGAAGAGCAGCCCGAAGACCAGCCAGGCGGCGGCCGCGGCCGCGTGCCGGAACCGGCCGGTGCGCACGTAGCAGACCTGCGCGTTCAGCGCCATGAAGAAGGCGAACTGCAGCGGCAGCGACTCGATCGCCGTCGCCCACCAGCGGAGGTCCGGCACGGTCAGCGGGCAGAGCAGGTAGACAACAAGCAGCGCCAGGATCGCCGGCCGGCTCCCGAACAGCGTGCGCAGCAGCCGCAGCGCCGCCAGGCTCGCCGCCGCCAGCATGATTACGCTAATCGCCGACGCGAACGCCCAGTTGTAGAGCGCGATCCTGGGCACGACCCAGGCGATCGCGTAGGCCCCGGGCAGCAGGTGGCCCGCTTCCACAAACGTCAGGTAGCTCCAGCTAAGGGAATGGCCGAGTCCCTGCTCCATGAAGTGGAAGTCGTCCTGCCAGAAATAGTAATTGCCGAGGAAGATGGACTTCCAGATCAATTGAGCCGCGATGAGGATCAGGCCAATGAGCACGACGCCGCGGCCGCGTGCCCACGCCGCGAGCTCCGGCCAGTCGACGACGTTGCCAATTTCGCCCCGGCGGTATGGGACCGGGAGGTGCTGCGGCTCGCGCTGCGGCAGGAGTTCCCCACGGCGTTCCACTTCTCCCCCGGTCTCACCCACGGCGCACAGCCTAACGGCGGGCCGAGATCATTACTACTAAAGAGGAGCACAAAGGATTTGCCGACCATTAAGGGGCAACAGTCACCTTAGGCAGCAGCCGTTCATATGTCTCAAGGTCGACGTCTCCGGCCGGATCGGATGACACCGCGAGCGCCATCGCGTGGGTCAGGATGTCCGGCCAGGACCAGGCGAGGGCTATGCCGGGGACGAAGCCGGCGACCATGGCATCACGGGACGCCCGGTGCAGGTGCTGGCCGGGCAGCTCGGCCCGCCACTCCCCGGCGGCGGTGACCGCGCGGATCCCGCAGTCGGAGAGGATCGCCACCGCCCCGGCGCCGCCAGCGACCAGCGCAGCGGCGCCGTCGGCCGCGGGCGTTCCGGGGCCGGGCACGGTGACCGCCGCCGGATCGCCGGGCACGGTGTCCGCGGCCGCGTCGCCGGGCGAGTCGCCCGTTGAGTCGCCCGTCGCGTCGCCGGGGATGACGAGGGCCGGGCGCCTGCTCACCGCGTGCCGCAGCGCGCTGCCGCTCGCGTCGAGCACGACCGGGACGCCTGCCTCCGCCGCGTAGCTGGCCAGCGAGCCGTAGGTCTCGGCGGGCAGTCCGTCTGGCAGGCTGCCGCAGAGCACCGCGGCCGTGGCGTCGGCCATCAGCGCGCGGTAGTCGGCCGCGAGCCTGCCGAGCTCCTCCGTGGTGATGAACGGCGCGGGCTCGCCGAACGTGGTGACGGTGCCGTCCGCCGCGTCGGTGATCTCGAGGATCCGCCGGGATTCGCCGTTGATCCGGGTGAACTGCGTCGCCACCCCGGCCCTGGCCAGCTCGTCCCTGATCACCTCGCCGGACGAGCCGCCGACGAGCCCCGCCGCGACCACCTCGTGGCCGAACGTGTGCAGCACCTTGGCCACCGCCAGGCCGCGCCCGCCGGCCCGGTAACTGACGCGGCTGACGTCGTTCGCGGCACCCCGGATCACCCGCTCTGCCTCGTAGCCGACGCGCAGCGCCGGGTTCAGCGTGACCGTGACGATCACTCGGCGAGCTCCGCGGCGACCATGGCGCCCAGTTCCCAGCACGCCTCGAGATCGGCCTGGCCCGGCGGGCCGGTCACGCACACCGGCGGCCGGGCGCGGTGCCACTTCAGCCCGGTGGCGATGGCCTCCACGGCCCGGACGGCCCCACCGGTGTCGCTGGCACCGTGCACGTAGAGGGCGTAGGGGCGGCGCTGCGTCGCCTCCAGGCAGGGGTAGTAGATGCCGTCGAAGAAGTGCTTGAGCGCGCCGGACATGTAGCCGATGTTTGCCGACGTGCCGAGCAGGTAGCCGTCGGCCTCGAGCACGTCGACGGCGGCCGCGGTCAGCGCGGGCCTGATCACGACGTCGACGCCGTCGATCTCGTCGGTGCCCGCCCCGGCCACCACGGACTCGAACATGGCCTGCATCGCCGGGGACGGCGTGTGATGCACGATCAGTAGCCGCCCCATGTGCCCGCAGCATAGTGCCAGCCCAGATGCGGGTGGCCGGGCGCCCGGGTCAGCCTGCCTCTGCCCGTTTCTTCAGCGCCTCGTTGAGCTCACGGAAACTGGCCTCGGCACGGGCAAGCGTCTTGCCGGAGAAGGCAACCAGAAGGCCACCGAAGGTCTCGCTTTGCGTCAGCCGGGTGCCGCCATCGGCTTCGGCGAGCACGAAGCTGTGCTCACCGCTCATGATCCCGGGCAGGCTGGCGGTCCAGCGCAGCTCGGCACCGGGAGCCGCCACGGTGATCTTCGGCTTGACGGTCATCAGGCGGCCGTTGGCGGGATGGACGCTGCGCAGCCTGATCCTGTTCCCGGCCGCCACCTGTCCCGACGCCTCGCGGAACAGCGGATTCCAGTCCCGGTAGCTGCTCAGGTCGGTCAGCACCGCCCACACGTCCATCGGCGAGGCGGCAATCTGGATCGTTGCGGACATCGTCTTCATTCGCCGTCCTGCCTTCCGGTCCCGGCCCGCGCACTGGCCGCTGCTGACCATCGCTTTCTCCGTGCAGTGTACGGTGTTTTTCGGCGATACCGCGTACGCTGCACGGAGAAAGATGGGGGGAGCGCATGGCATCGGGTGCCGGGCGGTCGGTCTGGGACCTTCCCGAGCGCGGCACCCGCGGGCCGAGCCCACGGCACGATCGTGCGGTCATCGCCGCTCTCGCCGTGCGCATCGCCGACGCCGAGGGCCTGGAGGCGGTCACCATGCGCCGGATCGCCAAGGAACTGGGCGTCGCGACGATGTCGCTGTACACCTACGTTCCCGCCAAGGACCACCTTGTGCAGCTGATGGTCGATCACCTGGCCGCCGAGCACAGCTACCCCACCGTCCCGGCGCCGGATCCTCGCTCGGCGATCGCGGACCTGGCCCGGCACGCGCGCGATGTCGCGCAGCGGCACCCGTGGCTCGGCCAGCTGCTGCACCGCCCCGTGCCGCCTGGCCCCAGGGGCCTGCGCTACCTGGACTACTTCCTTGGCCTGCTGGCCGGCTCCGTGCTCGACACCGGAGCGAAGCTGGAAGTCATCGCGATAATCAGCGGCTTCGCCACGATGTACGGCGCGATGCAGGCAGCGCCCGCGAGCAAGGGGAACGAGACGCCCAGCCCGGAGGAGCAGACCAGCGCGCAGATCCAGTCATTCATCCACGCAGCGGCCAGCGGCGACTACCCCAACCTCGCGGCCGCCCTGGCGACCGCGGGGCCGCGGCGGACCCAGGACGACGTCTTCGAATCGTCCATCCAGCGCCTCATCGACGGCGCCGGGCTTCCCGACAAGCCGTCCCCGTAATTGTGAACACTGCTCAGCGGCTGAGGACGCCGGCTCGTCGGCCCGCCGGATAAGGGCCATTACCAACAGCAAGCCGAACAGGACTACAACTGCGCCATTGATCACCTGGGCCGCTCGTGCCCCGACAGCCTGCGCCAGGATGCCGACCTCGAGAACGCCGAGCGGGCCCAGGCCCACTGCCAGAACCCACAGCCCGGCGGCACGCCCCCGGACGCTGGCGTTTACGGATGATTGCATCGCCGTCTGCTCGCCGACGTCGACGATGGCAGCAGCCGCACCGGCTCCGCAGGTGAAAAGCAGGGCCAACGGAAATGTCGGCGCCGTTGCGAACGCCACAAGGAAGGCGCCAAAGAACCCAACCGCCACGGCAATCCAGCTGATAGCCCTGCGTGCATGGCCTTGCCAGATGAGGAGGCCGGAGCCGGCTATCCGGCCTGCGGCGCGGGCAAGGAGTATCAGGCCAAGGCCGAGGGGACCGGCGGCGAACACAGAGCCCGCGAATACCGGATCGAGAGCCGCGCCGGAGAACGCGAACCACTCCGCGATGACGGCCACGCAGAACAGAAGCGTAAGGGTACGGGCATGGCCCAGCAGCCCGAGTCCCGCCTTGATCGAGGAGAGCAGGGGGGACCGATCGGGCTGATCGGCGGGAGGTGTCACCTCCACGCGCGCCGCGAGCACGGCACCGACGAGGAAGACTGCCCCCACGGCCGCCGCGGAGGCCGAGGGCCCAAGACTGCTGAGAACGCCCGTCGTGAGCAGCGCGCCGAGTGCCTGGCCGCCGCTGATAACCAGGTTGGCCCAGGCCATTCCCCGCAACGGGTGCGACGTGTGCGACAGGTCATACGTCAGGTTCATGCCACTGACGAGCCGGACGGAGTCGGCCACGCCATAGGCGCCAGCCGCGAGAATCAGGACGGGCGCAGTCGCCCAGTGCACACCCGCTGCGATCGCCAGTGCAAATGAGAGGAGTGCCTGGGCGCCATTGGCAGCGGCCAGCATGAAGCGCCGGCCGAAACGATCGGACAGCACCCCGGCAAGGACGCCGGTGAAGGCCATCGGGACAAACCGCAGCGCGAACGCGACGCTGACAACCGCAGGCGATCTGGTGCGCTCGAAGACCAGCCAGCCGATCAGGGCGACGCTCCCGGTATAGGAGATCCAGGAGAAGAAGAACGAGACGAGAAGACCCCAGAGCGCGCGGGAGATCCCGCCAGCAGCGCCGCCTGCGGACGTGCCGGAGAACTCGGTCATGGATCAAGGTCGATGCGGATGGTCAGCGGAGCCGAGGCCATCATCCGGCCGATCGCCGCGTCCCACTGGAACGGCAGCAGCCGCGACCGTGCGGCGGGATCGTCACCGGGAAGTACCAGAGCCGTCCCGGCGCGCCACACACCGCCCACTTTGATCCGGACTCGTGGCTCCGCCTGCAGGTTGCGGACGTAGTCGGCCTGCGTTCCATGGGCGGCGACCAGCCAGAACGTGTCGCCGACCAGGCCGTTGCCGACCGGGGTTTGGCGTGGCAGCCCGCTGCGGCGGCCGGTGGTCTCCAGCAGCGCGAACGCCCGGGGCGCCACACCAGCGCGCAACGCGTGGCGGATCAGCCGGTTATTGCCCCGTTCCAGGCTCGTGACCAGACGGTACTTCCGCGACCGCATATCCCCGTTGTACCGCCGCCGGCCCGCTGCAGAGAATGTGAGATTAGCCACGCGCGGCCGGACCGCGGAGCGCGCGGGCCGGTGGATGGGAGCGCCCAATGGACGATGGAGCGAGATCGGTGCTGATCACCGGCGCGTCGGCGGGCATCGGCTGGTCTTGCGCCGAGGTACTGCACGCGGCCGGCTGGGCCGTCACCGGGACAAGCCGGCGGGGCGAGGCACCGGCCGGGTGCACCGGCCTGGCCATGGACGTCGACGACGACGAATCGGTCCGGGCCGGCGTGGCGGCCGTGCTGGCAGAGCGCGGCCGGATCGATGCGCTGGTCGCCGCCGCCGGCTGGGGCCTGGCCGGTGCCGCGGAGCAGTGCACGCTCGCCGAGGCCAAGGCCCAGCTGGAGACGAATTTCTGGGGCTGCGTCCGGGTGGTGCAGCAGGTCCTGCCCGCCATGCGGGCCAACGGCGGCGGGCGCATCGTGCTGGTCAGCTCCATCGGCGGGCTGATCGCGATTCCGTTCCAGGCCTTCTACACGGCCAGCAAGTTCGCCCTCGAGGGCTTCGGCGAGGCCCTCGCCTACGAGGTCGCGCCGTTCGGCGTCGAGGTGACGCTCGTCGAGCCCGGCAACATCAGCACCGACTTCACGGCCAGCCGCCGGAAGGCAGCTGCGGCCACCGGCCCGCTCTACGGTGCCGCCTTCACCAAGGCACTCGGCGTGATGGAACGCGATGAGGCCAACGGCGCGCCCGCCGCCACCGTGGCCACGGTGGTGCGGCGGGTCCTGGAAACCCAGCGCCCGCCCCGGCGGGTGTCGGCGGGCAAGCCGGCCGAGCGCGCCGGGCTGGTGGCCAAGCGGCTGCTGCCGTTCCGCCTGTTCCAGGCCGGCGCCAAGGGCGCTCTCGGCGTCTGACCGCGGCCTTGTCAGCGGGACCTGCCCAGCGCCAGGTCGAGAGCCTGGTCCAGGCCGAGCGTCATGGCGCGAGCGTAGAACCGCTCGAACTGCTCCTCGCCCAGTGCGGCACGCACCCCGTCGAGGCTCTCCCGGCGATAGCCCGCTTCGGGGTCCTGCCACGGTTCGTCCGTCCGCTCCAGGGCCGCTTGCGCGACTCCGTGGAGTTCCGCGGCCCGGCCAGGATCGCCCAGGTCCGCAGTGACGCACGCCAGGCCGAGGGTCGCGTAGGCGATGCCGGACCGGTCGCCCAGCCGGCGGCCGACCCGCAGGCCCGCTTCGAAATTGGCCAGCGCGCCCGGCAGGTCTCCCTCCTGGTGCAGCACCCAGCCGAGGTTGACCGACACGTGATGGCCCGGCGATCCGGTCGCCCGCATCGCCGCATCCGCCTGTTCCAGGTGCGCCCGGGCGCCAGAGAAGTCGCCGGTGCGCAGCGCATGAACGCCGGCGTTGTTGTGCGCGAAGCAGCTCATCAGCAGGTCGCCGGACCGCTGCGCACAGGCGATCGCCTCGGCGAACAACCGCTCGGTGCGATCCGGTTCGGTGCGGTCGGCGCACAGCAGGTACCCCAGCAGGCTCCCGGCCAGCAAGGCATCGTCGCCAAGGCGGCGGGCGCGCTCGACAGACTCCTCCCCCAGGGCCAGCCCCCGCTCCGGCTCGCCGGCGAAGTAGTAGGCACCGCAGAGTGCGGCGAGCGATTCGACGAGCGCCCGGTCATCGTCGAGCTGGCGGTTGAACTCCACCGCCTGCTCCCCCAGCTGCCGCGCCTGGATCACGTCAACGGCCCGAGCGGAGATCGCGGCGTGGGCGAGGACCGTTCCGAGCAATCCAGGGTCCTTCCTGGCGTCGGCCCGGTCCAGCAGCGGCAGCACCAGCTCGAGCTCTTCCTTGGGCCGGGCGCGCGCCATCCAGTAGGCGTGCATCGCGGCGGCGAAGCGCAGGGTCTGCCCGGTCGCATCCGGGTCGCCGGCCGCGTGCTGGGCGGCGCGGCGCAGATTCGCGTGGTCGGTGTCCAGCCGCGCGAACCACCTGCCCTGGTCCGGCCCTTCCAGGTACGGGGCAGCCGCCTCGGCAACCTCCAGGAAGTGCTGGCGGTGGGCCGCCGCTGCGGCGGCTGCCTCGTCGCCGGTCTCCGCAAGCCGTTCGGCGGCGAACTGGCGGATGGTCTCCAGCAGCCGGTAGCGCAGGGTGCTCCCTGCTGGCTCCGCCCCGACGAGGCTCTTGGTTCTGGTCTTGCCTGCCCCGCCCGCACCGGTCACGGTGACCAGCCGAGAGGATCCCACCATGGCCCGCAGCTGCGACAGCTCCCGCTCGCGGCCGACGAACGTGGCCAGCTGCGCCGGGAGATTGTTCGGCAGCGCCGGATTGCCGAGCGATCGCAGCGGCGGGAACTCTGCCTGCAGGCCGGCGGCGTCCAGCTGGAAGATCTGCTCCGGGCGCCCCAGGTCCTTCAGCCGGTGCATCCCTAGTTCCCGCAGCGCCGCGCCCGGCGGGAGCGAGTCGCGGACCAGGGCCGCCGCGGTCTCCGAGAGCAGCACCTGACCGCCGTGGGCGATGGCCGCCACCCGGGCGGCGCGGTGGACGTCCAGGCCCACCAGGCCGGTGACGGTCTTCGCCGCCTCGCCGGTGTGGACGCCCATCCGCACCCGGACCCACTCGCCGGCGGGCCATGGATGCGACTCGATTGCCTGCTGTATCTGCGTGACTGCCGCAATGCACGCCTTGGGCGACGAGAACACGGCGAAGAACGCATCCCCGTGGGTACCCACTTCCTCGCCCTCGCGGGCGGCCAGGCCATCCCTGATCAGCCGGTGATGATCGGCCAGGACTCGTGCGTAGGCTTCCTCCCCGAGGCGCCGCAGCATCATGGTAGAGCCCTCGATGTCGGTGAAGAGAAACGTGAGAGTCTCCACTGGCAAAGCGTAAAGGCCAGCACCGGGGTGATGGCCAGCACCGGGGCCCGCCGGGCAAGGCCGGCTCGCCCGGCCCGGCTACGCTGGCCGCCATGCTCACGGCATCGCGCACCCGACCGGCGGCACGCGTGCACCCGGTGGTTGCCGTGATCGTCGATGTGTGCTGCGTGCTCGTGTTTGTCGCGATCGGCAGGTCCGCCCACCACCACGGCGAGTCGGCCGGTGGCCTGGCCAGCACCGCCTGGCCGTTCCTGGTAGGGCTTGGGGTTGGGCTGCTCGTCACCCGCGCCTGGCGACGGCCCGCCGCGATCGTCCCCGCTGGCGCCGGCGCGTGGCTGGGCGCGGTCGCGGTCGGCATGCTGCTCCGGGTGGCGGCGGGCCAGGGCACCGCGCCCGCGTTCATCGTCGTCGCGCTGTGCTTCCTCGGCCTGTTCCTGCTCGGCTGGCGGGTCGTCGCGGCCATTGTGGCCCGCTGGCGGTCGGCCGGCCGAGGCTGAACGGGGCGCCGGCCAGGTCGGCGACCCTTGCCAGGCCAATCGGGCCCGCTCTAGACTGAACATTCAGTCAATCGCGTGAGGAGCGCGCAATGGCCGAGCAGGCCGCCTCAGTCCAGTCGTCAGTCAGCACAAAGACCGCCGCCAACCCCACCGACCCCACCCCGGCCACCCCGGCCAGCCTCGACGAGCTCATCGCTCAGCAGGAAAAGATCTTCGTCGAGCGCCAGGGCGAATCGCGCCGGATGGCCGCGCGCGCGGACCGCGCGCTCGCCGGGGGCGTCACCTCCAGCTGGCAGATCACCCGGCCGCAGCCGGTCTGGCTCAGCCACGGCAAGGGATCCAAGATCTACGACGTCGACGGAAACGAGTACGTCGACCTGCACGGCGGATACGGTGCGGCCATGGCCGGGCACGGTCATCCCGCGATCGTGGAGGCGGTACGGGGCCAGGCCGCGCTCGGCACGCACTTCGCCCAGCCGACGCCGGCCGCGATCCTCGTTGCCGAGGAGCTGACCCGCAGGTTCGGCCTGCCGCTGTGGCGGTTCGCCAACTCGGGCACCGAGGCGACCATGGACGCCGTCCACCTGATGCGCGCGATCACCGACCGCGACCTGATCATCAAGGTGGAGGGCTGCTATCACGGCCACCACGACTCGGTGCAGGTGTCGGTCGCCCCGGAGGCCGAGGAGGTAGGGCCCGCGCACAAGCCGGCACAGGTCCCGGCCAGCACCGGGATCCCGCGGGCGATCACGGACCTCACCCTCGTGGTCGGGTTCAATGACCTGGATGGCGTCGCCCGGCTGCTGGACGAGTACCCAGGCAAGATCGCCGGGATGCTCATCGAGCCGATCATGATGAACGCCGGGATCATCATGCCCGAGCCTGGTTACCTGGACGGCCTGAAGGAGCTGCTGCACTCCCGGGGGGCCCTGCTGGCCTTCGATGAGGTCAAGACCGGGCTCACCGCGGGACCCAGCGGGGCGACCGGGGTCACCGGGGTCACGCCGGACATCATCTGCCTCGCGAAGGCGATCGGCGGCGGCGTGTCGGTCGCGGCCATCGGCGGCACCGAGGAAGCGATGGGACACGTCTCCAACGGCGACTACGAGATGGTCGGAACCTTCAACGGCAACCCGCTGGCGATGGCCGCCGCCCGGGCCATGCTCTGCGAGGTCGCCACCCCGGCCGCATACGAGCGGATCGATGCACTGCGGCAGCAGGCCGTGGCAGGCCTCGAGCAGGAGATCGAGCGGAACGGCCTGCCCGCGCACGTGGTCGCGGTCGGCGCCAAGGGCTGCGTGGTGTTCAGCCCCGAGCCGGTCCGTGATTTCCGGGACTTCCTCGGCGTGGACGATTCCTACAGCCACGCGCACTGGCTGTACCAGCACAACGGAGGGGTCTTCCTGCCGCCCTGGGGGAAGGCCGAGCAGTGGCTGATCTCGGTGCAGCATGACGAAGCCGACATCCGCCGCCTGACCGACAACTTCGCCGTGTTCGCCGCGGCGCTTCGCTTCTAATCCGGAACGTTACCGAGAATGCCTTGCGCCCAATGCCCGACGGTAGTAGTTCTAGGCGGTAACACCGTGCATTGACCGAATGTTCAGTCAAGGTCCTCCTTGCGGACCGCTGGAGGGTGGCATGCACCCAAGAGAAGGCTGGCCCGCCGACGGAAGTCGGCCGCCCGGCTGGCCCACCAGACGCAGCGTGCTGAAGGGCGGTTTGTCCGCCGGACTGCTGGCAGGCGCGGGCGGCACGCTGCTGTCCGCGTGCGCATCCGACCTGGCCGGCAACGTGGTCTCGCCGCTGCCACGGCCGAGTAACCCGGTGACCTGGCCGAGGTTCAAGGACAACCCCATGCTGGCCAGCGGCAAGCCGCCGGAGACCGGCGCGACGCTGCAGATCTTCAACTGGGTGGCCTACGTCAATCAGGCGTGCGTGAACAGCTTCGCCAAGAAGTACAACTGCAAGGCGCAGGTCACGACGTTCAACACGATGGACGAGGCGCTGGCCAAGCTGCGCAGCGGGCTCTCTTTCGACGTGTTCATGGGCGTCACCGTCGACGTGCTCGGGCAGCTGATCGAGTCGAAGCTGATCCAGCCGCTCAACCACAGCTACCTGCCGAACATCACCCAGGAGTGGCCAGACTTCCAGAACCCCTTCTACGACAGGGGCTGGCAGTACACGGTTCCGTACACGATCTACACCACGGGCATGGCGTGGCGTAAGGACTACGTGCACGAGAACCCGTACACGATGAAGAACCCGTGGGCCATGCCCTGGCAGGGGAAGTACAAGGGCAAGGTGGCGATCCTCGACGACTACCGCGAGGGCATCAGCCTCGGCCTGATGAAGAACGGGATCTTCAACCTGAACACGACCGACTACCGGAAGATCTCGCTCTCCCGGCAGTCGCTGCAGGACCTGTCGAACCTGGTCAACGTGCACATCGACAACAACGACTACACCGAGGTCCCGAGCGGCCAGATCTGGATCCACCACGCCTGGTCCGGTGACATGGCGGCGGCCGCGTCGTACATGCCCAAGGGGACCCCGGTCGACGTGGTCGGGTACTGGTTCCCGACCGACGGCAAGGGCCCGGTGGCGAACGACACCCTCACGATCCTCCGCACGTCGACCAACCCGGTGCTCGCGCACCTGTTCCTCAACTACTTCATGGACACCAGCAACGCGCTGGAGAACATCAGCTACAACGGCTACATGCAGCCGCTGAACGCGATCACCCCCCAGCGCCTGGTCAAGGAGCAACTCCTGCCGCCGAGCCTGATGTCCACCGCCGTGCTCCCGTCCTACTTCCGCCGCGGCGTGAGTGAGCTGCAGCTGCCGGTGGACACGGACGCGCTCTGGCAGCAGGCCTGGCTCGTCGTTAGCAACGGGATCTAGCATGAGCATCGCCCCGCCGAAGTCACCGCCGCCGCCGACCACGGCAAGGCCGGCCCGCACCCAGGAGCCGAAGCGCCGCCCGGACGGCCAGCAGTCGAAGGCGTTCTGGATCGTGCTCGCCGTCCCCGGGATCCTCTGGCTGATCCTGCTGTTCATCGTGCCGTTCTACGCGGTCCTGGGGATCGCCGAGGGACAGCTCAACCGGCTGACCGAATCGCCCATCGCCCAGTACAACCCGCTGCACTGGAGCTCGTCCAACGTCATCAACGTCTACCATGACCTGATCGGGGCCACCGCGTTCGCGGCGCCGATCGCGGTGCGGACGATCGTCTACGTGGTGCTCGCCTCGCTGCTCAGCCTGGTGCTCGGCTACCCGGCCGCGTACTTCGTGGCCCGCTTCGCCGGGCGGCGCAAGGGCCTGTTCCTGGTGCTGCTGATCGCCCCGTTCTGGATTAGCTACATGATGCGCATGCTCGCCTGGATCGACCTGCTGCAGGTCAACGGCTACATCAACAAGACCCTCTCGGCCCTGGGCATCACCTCCGCGTCGTCGCCCATCGACTGGCTTGGCGGCAAGCCGCTCACCGTCATCCTGGGACTGGTCTACGGCTACATCCCGTACCTGATCCTGGTGCTGTACGCGGGCCTGGACCGGATCGACCCGTCACTGATCGAGGCCGGGCGTGATCTCGGCCTCAGCCGGACCCGCACTTTCCTGCGGGTCACGCTGCCGCTGTCCCGGCAGCCGATCCTGACCGGGATGCTGATCACCGTGCTGCCGATGCTCGGCGACTACTACACCAACCAGCTGCTCTCCGGTGCCCCGAACACGTCGATGGTCGGAAACCTCATCGAGGGCCAGCTCGGCACGCCGGGCCTGCAGGGACAGGGCGCGGTGCTCTCGCTGCTCCTGCTGCTGGTCCTGATCATCCCGATGATTTACTACGTGATCGCTACCAACAGGTCGTCCCGGGAGGCAACATGACCGCGGCCGGCGCGACGAAGGCCCCCGCCCGGGCCGGGGCTTCCAGCCAGAACGGAGCCACCCGGCTGCGCCCGTGGCGCAACCCATGGCGCAAGCCCTGGCTGCTCGAGAGCTTCACCTGGCTCTACCTGATCTGGTCCCTGGTGCCGATCGCGCTCGCGGTGCTGTTCTCGTTCAACAACGGCAAGTCGCAGGCGGTCTGGCAGGGCTTCTCGTGGCGCTGGTACTTCACCGACCCGGTGAACTCGGTGTGGCACAATCCCGCCCTGCACGCCGCCGTGTTCCAGACGCTGAAGCTCTCGGTCTACACCACGATCATCGCGGTCCCGCTTGGTGTCGCGTTCGCGCTCGGCATCAACCGCTGGCGCGGCTACACGTCGTCGACGTTCAACTTCGTGATGATCCTGTCCTTCGTGGTCCCGGAGCTGATCTTCGGCGTCGCGATGTTCTTCGTGTTCACGGTCCTGTTCAGCTTCGTGCACCTGGGCACGCTCGCCGAGACGCTGGGGCTGGTCAGCTGGAATATCAGCTGGCCCGCGATCATCGTCCAGGCGCGGCTGGTGACGATCGGCAAACAGTACGAGGAGGCGGCCGCCGATCTCGGCGCCACCCAGTGGCAGGCCATCCGCCGGGTGCTGCTGCCGCTGCTCACCCCGGCCATCTTCGCCAGCGCGGTGCTCGTGTTCTCCAGCGTCATCGACGACTTCGTGATCGTCGACCTGCTGTCCTCCAGCGCCGGGAACACGCCGATGTCGGTCTACATCTACGCGCAGCAGCACGGCGGCAACGGCGGGCCAGCGCTGAACGCGCTCGGCACGATCATGCTGGCCATGTCCTTCTTGATCGTGATCATCGGTTACATCGCCTACCGGATCGTGACCCGCGGCGAGCGCGGCGACCGCAAGTCGGCCCTCACCACGCTCGCCGGAGCCGACTACGGGTGATCGGGGCACGAGCAGACATATCACCATAGGCGTAGAATTAGGACATGATCGTCTCGACGCCGCGGGACCGGGGGTCCGGGCGGCCCAGGATGACCAGGCGGCAGATTCGCTTCTACCGGATCGCCTCCGGCTGCCTGGGAGCATTCATCGTCCTGATCGCGTTAATCGTGTTCCTTGGCCAGGGCAGCCAGATCCGAACGCGCGCCCTGGTCCTGAGCGAGCACTGCTACAGCGCTTACGACGTGGCACTTGCCGAGCACCAGACGCGCTGCAACCTGGCCGTCGAGTTCAGCACCCGATCGGGCCAGCAGATCAGGACGACAGTGGGCGGTGCCCTGGAGTCCGAGATCAGCACCGCGGGCAATCACCGGTTCATCGACCTCAGGTACGACTCGGGCGACCCTGCCCAGCCGTACAAGCAGAGCAACTACATGAGCGCCCCGATCTTCGCGATGCTGCTGGCGATCGGATGCGGGGCGATCCTTCTTGGCATCTGGGGGTGGCTAGCCCGGCTCTTGCGGCGCTCCGGCAAAGCGCCGATCGCGGCTCAGGTGTAGCGCTTCAGGTGATGCCGGCACGGCCGGGCACGCGGCCCGGGCACGCGGCCGGGCGGGCGGCCGCGCACGCGGCCGGGCAAGTGGGCGAGTCGTCGGGCGTGGCGGCGGGCCGGCGCTCCGCGGCGTCGAGCCTGGCCTCGAGCCGGTGCCGAGGAACGCACCCGCTGTACGGCCACTGCTCGTCAGCTGTTCACCGGCACGGCGAGGAATTTAGCGGGAGCCCAGGCGCCAGGTTGACTCGAGCGCTTCGTCATCCGGGGCGGAAACGCTGGCCAGCGGGGGCTCATCGTCATCGGCGACCTCGCCGCCGCCGGCCAGCACCCGCATCGCGTCGGAGGCCAGGTACGCATGCACCGGGGTGCCCTGGGACAGCTGAGCGAGCTGGCCCTGGTCGCCGTCGTTCTGCAGCAGCGCTTGCAGCTCTGTCCCGGGCGCCAGCCGCAGGAACACCTGTGTGGACGACCCCAGGTAGACCAGCCGCTCGACCATGGCGGGAATCCGGTTCGGGCCGTCGGTGCCGAACTCCTCGACCCGGATCCGCTCCGGCCTGATCACCGCGTGCGACCGGTCCGGCGCGGAGTCGCCGCCGTGGTCGACCTGCAGCACGGACTCGCCGAGCTTGACGCTGCAGCACGAGCCGGGGCCGCGCGAGACGATGTCCACCTCCATCAGGTTGGACACGCCGAGGAAGTCGGCCACGTAGGTGTCGGCCGGCTCCTCGTAGACCTCGTGCGGGCCGCCGATCTGGACGATCTGGCCGTCGCGCATGACCGCGAGCCGGTCCGACATGGTCAGCGCTTCTTCCTGGTCGTGCGTGACGTAGAGGAACGTGATGCCGACCTGCTCCTGCAGGGCCTTCAGCTCGACCTTGAGCGAACGGCGGAGCTTGGCGTCCAGCGCACCGAGCGGCTCGTCGAGCAGCAGCACCGAGGGCTTCAGCACCAGGGCCCGGGCCAGCGCCACCCGCTGCTGCTGGCCGCCGGACAGCTGGCCGGGCCGGCGCTTGGCGAACGAGCCGAGCTTGACCAGGTCCAGTGCCTCGTTGACCCGGGTGGTGATCTCGCTCTTGTCGACGCGGCGGTTGCGCAGCCCGAACGCGACGTTGTCGAACACGGACAGGAACGGGAACAGCGCGTAGCTCTGGAACACCGTGTTCACGTTGCGCTTGTGCGGCGCGACGGCGGACACGTCGACCTCGTCGAGCAGGATCCGCCCGGCGGTCGGCTGCTCGAAGCCGGCGATCAGCCGCAGCGTGGTCGTCTTGCCGCAGCCCGAGGGGCCCAGTAGCGAGAAGAACTCGCCGCTGGAGATCGTCAGGTCGATCGAGTCAACGGCGGCGATCTCCGCGAACTGCTTGGTGAGCGAGATCAGCTCTATCCGGCCTCCGGCCATCGGGGTTACCTGCCCTTCTGACGAGCTCCATTCGACTGGCCAGCCCGGTATCCCCCGTTACGCACGCGCTGGCTGTCCTTCCACTCAAAACCCAGCTGCCCAGAGATGAACTGCATGCAGAGATCAAAGGCCCGCTCGGGGCCGACGACGGGATCGTCCAGCGCGATCTGGATCGCGAGCCCGTCGAGCAGCGAGCAGATCAGGATCGCGAAGTTGTCCGCGTCCACCACCCGGAACTCGCCAGCCTGCTGGCCGTCGGTCACCAGCGAGCTGATCATGTCCCGCCAGCGCTCGTCGTCCCGCTGCCGCAGCCCGGCGACCTCGGGATTGCGCGCGGCCAGCGTCCAGAAGTCCAGCCAGAGCGTCCACGAGCTGCGCGGCTCCGCATCGGCCTCGGGGAGGCAGCTCATGGCCACGATCTCCTCGATCCGCGCCGCCGCGGTGGGCAGCTCGGCCATCCGGCGCTGGCCGACGGCGTACCAGATGTTGTCCAGGTACCTGATCGACTCGGTGAGCAGCTGGTCCTTGGTCTTGAAGTAGTAGATCACCAGGGCCGGGCTGATCCCGATCCGCTCGGCAACGTCGGCGATCCTGGTATCGGCATAGCCGCGCTCGGCGATGACCTCGAGCGCTGCGCGCAGCATCTGCTCGCGTCGGCTATCGGCGGTGCCCAGCCCGGTCGCGGACTGGGCCGTATCTGTCATCGCGACATCCCTCGACATCCCGCCTCATTCATTTGACCTCTTGTGGACACGTTAGCAGGTTTCTAGACTGAACATTCAGTCAAAGATGTTAAATGCGGCCAGGACCCCGCCTGGCCGCAGCGGACGAACTCGCGGAAGGCGGACTCATGGCCGCAACATACGACGCCATCGTCGTTGGCGGAGGACACAACGGTCTTGTCGCTGCCGCATACCTGGCCCGATCCGGCGCCAGGACGGTCGTGCTGGAGGGCAGGCACAAGACCGGCGGCGCGGCGACCACGGAGGCGCCATGGCCGGACGCGCCCGAGTTCAGCGTTACCCGGCTCTCCTACGTGATGAGCCTGATGCCGCCGACGATCATCAACGAGCTCGACCTCCCCCGTCATGGGTACAGGATTTACCCAATGGGCCCGTATTACCAGGCATTCCCTGAGGGCGGGTCGATCAAGTTGTACGCGGACGACGCGAAGCGCAACCACGACGAGGTGTCCAAGTGGTCCAAGAAGGACGCGGACGCGATGCCGAAGTGGGATGCCTGGCTCGAAGGGCTCGCCGAGGTGCTCGGCCCGCTGCTGCTGACCGTCCCGCCGGCGATCGGGTCCCGCAAGCCGCGTGACCTCGCTGAGACCCTGCGGCTGGCCTGGCGGCACCGCGGCCTTGACGTGCGCACGATCGCCGACGTGACCAGGCTGATGACGATGAGCATCGCCGACCTGCTCGACGACTGGTTCGAATCGCCGCAGGTCAAGGGCGCCCTCGCGGTCAACGGCGTGATCGGCACCTGGGCCGGGCCGTACGAGCCGGGGACCGCGTACGTGATGGCGCACCACTCGATCGGCGACGTCGGCGACGGGCACCTGGGCAACTGGGGGTTCCAGGAGGGCGGCATGGGCGCCGTCTCGACGGCGATCGAGCGGGCGGCCCGCAGCCACGGCGCCGAGATCCGCACCGGCGCGCGGGTGGCCCGCGTGCTGGTCGACGGCGGCCGCGTCACCGGCGTGGTGCTCGACAACGGCGACGAGATCCGCGCCAAGGTCGTCGTCTCCACGCTGCACCCCAAGACCGCGTTCCTCGAGCACGTCGGCAAGGAGAACCTCCCGGAGGACTTCGCCACCGACATCGAGCACTGGAAGTCGCGCAGCGGCGTTGTGAAGATCAACCTGGCGCTGGCCGAGCTGCCCGACTTCACCGCGGATCCCGGCTCCAACCTGCAGGAGCACCACACGGGCTCGGTGGAGATGGCGCCGACCATGGAGTACATCGAGCGCGCGTTCACCGGCGCCCGCGAAGGCCGCCCGGCCGTGCGCCCGTTCAGCGACGGCGTGATCCCCACGGCGTTCGACAAGACGCTCTCCCCCGAGGGCACCCACATCATGTCGCTGTTCACGCAGTGGGTGCCTGCGGACTGGAACGAAGAGCCGCACACCGCCGAGCTCGAGGCGTACGCGGACCGGATGATCGACTGCTACAACGAGCTCGCGCCCAACTTCAAAGCGTCGATCCTGCACCGCGACATCGTCGGGCCGTACGAGATGGAGCACGACTACGGCCTGATCGGCGGCAACATCTTCCACGGGGAGCTGTCTCTGGAGCAGCTGTTCCACATGCGCCCGGCGCCCGGCTACGCGGACTACCGCACCCCGGTGGATGGCCTGTACTACGGCAGCTCGGCAACGCACGCAGGCGGCGGCGTGTGCGGCATCCCAGGGTGGCAGGCGGCCCGGGCCGCCATCGCGGACAAGAAGGCGGCGCGGCGGGCCGGCCAGGTCCGGAGGATCATCCGGCGGTCATGACCATCCGACATAGCCCTGAACGCGACGCCACGGCCAGTCAGGCGGACGCGGCTCCGCCGACGACCGTGGCGCCGCCCGCGGCCGGTGCGGCCAGCGCCGCCCGTCCCGGCCCACCACCCGGGAGCGCCAGCGCCGACCACGCCAGCGCACCACTCGGCGGCGTGCCCGGCGCGGATCTGACGGCGATGCTTGAGGCGCGCAGCATCGCGCTCGTCGGCGCCTCGCCGCGGCCCGGCACGTTCGGGCAGCGGATGCTCGACGAGGTGACCAGGAGCCCGGCCAGGCCCGAGGTCCACCTGGTCAACCCCAGGTACGCCGAGATCGGCGGGCGCCGGTGCGTCCCGTCGCTCGCTGACTTGCCGGGACCGGTCGACCTGGTGCTGCTCGCCGTGCCCGACGCCGCGCTCGAGCAGCAGCTGGCGCTCGCGGCCCGGCGCGGCGACCGCTCCGCGGTCATCTTCGGCAACGCCCACGAAGGCCCCGCCCCCGCCTCAGCCGGACCACCCCCAGCCCTCGGCCACCCGACCCCCGACCACCACTCCTCCACAGACCACCCCGCCACCGGCCACCCAGCATCCGACCACCCCTCCTCCACAGACCACCCCGCCACCGGCCGCCCAGCATCCGCCCACCCCTCCTCCAGCTCATGGATGAACGCCGAGGGCTCGGGACCAGTGGTGCCGGTGGGACTGACGGGGTCGGCGGGGCCGCTGCGGGAGCGGCTGGCGGCGATCGCCAGGCAGGCCGGCATGCAGTTGTGCGGTGCCGGGTGCATGGGGTTCGTGAACGTGGCCCGCGGGCTGCGCGCGATCGGCTACACCGAGCCTGATCCACTCCCGGTTGGCCCAATCGCCCTGGTCACGCACTCCGGCTCGGTGTTCTCCATGATGCTGCGCACCGGCCGCGCGATCGGCTACAGCCTCGCGGTGTCCTCCGGGCAGGAACTCGTCACCGCCGCACCCTCCTACCTCGACTACGCGCTGGGGCTGCCCGAGACCAAGGTGCTGGCGCTGGTCCTCGAGGCGATCAGGGAACCGGGCCAGCTCCGCCGGGTCCTCGCCCGCAGCGCCGAGCGGGACATCCCGGTCGTCCTGCTCACCGCAGGGCGCTCGGCCAGCGGGCGGGCCCTGGTCACGGCGCACTCCGGCGCGCTGGCCGCCGACGACGGCGGCTGGGAGGCCCTGGCCCGCGCCTACGGCGTGCACCGCGTCGGCGATCTCGCCGAACTCGCCGACGCCCTGGAGCTGTTCGCGATCGGGCGCCGTGCTGCCCGCCGCGGCGGCCACGGCGTGCAGTCCGGCCCGCCCGCCCAGACCGGCATCGCGACCGTGCATGACTCCGGCCTGGAACGCGCGCACGCGGCGGATCTGGCCGAGGATTGCGCGGTGCCGTTCGCCGCCATCGGACCGGCGACCAAGGCCCGGCTGGCCGACATCCTGGACCCCGGGCTGACCCCGGCCAACCCGCTCGACGTGTGGGGCACCGGCGCCGACACCCGCGGCCTGTTCACGAACTCGCTGGTCACCCTCGCCGAGGATCCGTCGGTGGATGCGGTGGCCCTTGCCGTCGACCTGGTCCACGAGCTGGACGGGGACGAGTCATACCGGCTCGCCGTGCTGGACGCCGCGGCGCAGACCACCAAGCCGCTGGTTGTGCTCGGCAACGTGGGCAGCGCCGTCGACACCGACCTCGCCACGCAGCTGCGGCAGCACGGGGTTCCGGTGCTCGAGGGCCTGCGGACCGGGCTGCTCGCCCTGCGCCATCTGCTCGACCACGCCGCCCGCTCCCCCGCCCCAGTGGTGCCAGCCCAGGCCGCCCCGGCCGGTCCCGGCGAGCCCGCCGCTCGCTCCCACCGCGAGCAGAGCGAGCGAGAAGAACGGGATGAGCGAGAAGAACGGAGCGAGCGAGAAGAACGGAGCGAGCGAGAAGAACGCGGCGAGCGAGAAGAACGCGGCGCCGCGTTGCTCGCCGCGGGCATCACCAGCGGGCCGCCGCTGCTGGCCCTGCTCGCCGGGTACGGGATCACCACGGCCATCGCGATGGAGGCCGGGGATGAGGCGGGCGTGCTGGCAGCCGCGGAGTCGATCGGCTATCCGGTCGTGCTCAAGACGGCCGACCCGGCCATCGCGCACAAGTCCGACGTCCGCGGCGTGATCCTCGGCATCCCCGGCCCGGCGGAGCTGGCCCGCGCCTATGCAGACCTGTCCGCCAGGCTGGGCCCATTGGCTCTGGTTAGCCAGAACGTGCCCGCCGGCACCGAGCTGGCCGTCGGCATCGCCCCCGACCCCGACCTCGGCCCGCTGATCGTCGTCGGCGCGGGCGGCGTGCTGGTGGAGTCGCTTGCAGACCGCGCGGTCGCCCTGCCCCCGGTCGACGAGCACACGGCGCGGCAGATGATCGGCGAGCTCCGGGTGCACAAACTTCTCTCCGGGGTCCGCGGCGCGCCGCCGGCCGATCTCGCTGCCGTCGCCCGGGCTGTCGCGAGCGTCTCGGAGCTCGCAGTGGACCTGGACGGCAGGCTCCTGGCGCTGGATGTGAACCCGCTGATCTGCGGTCCCGATGGCGCGGTCGCCGTCGACGCGCTGGCGGTACCGGTCGAGGCACTCAGGCGGACGTGAACGTCCACTGCTGGCTGGCTCCGCCGTTCGCGGCACCCTGGTCGAGCAGCGTTCCCGCCTTGGTGGAGGAACCGGGCACCACGATCGGGTCCAGGCTGTTGATGCTGGCGATCGTGTAGGAGCCGGCGCTGTCCCTGGCGATGATGAACTGCTGGTTTCCGCCGCCCCAGTAGCCATACTGGTCGACCTTGGCGCCGCTGGCCGTCGACTGGCCGCTGATGTCGATCGACTCGCCGTCCATCGCGGACTTGATCGAGTAGAGCCCGCAGCCGAGGCTGGCGATCTTCCACTTCTGGTTGATGCCGCCGTTGCCGGGCCACTGGTCCAGGTCGGTGCCCTGGGCAGACTTGAACTCCGGGATGTCGACGACGTCGCCGCTACGAGAGTTCTTGATGTAGTACGTCCCGCTGGCCAGCGGCCCGGCCGCGCAGGCCGGCTGGATCGCCTGCAGGCTGGCCAGCAGCGACGCCCGTGACGCCGCATCCCAGCTGGTGTTCAGGATCCCGTAGGTCTCGGTCTCGCCGTAGCTGATGCCCTGCCCCGCCGCGCCGTCCGATTTGGTTCCGTTGACCGCCCAGTACGACCAGTTCAGGTTGTGATAGCGCAGGTATCGGGTGAAGATCGCGAACCACTTGCCGAGGTCCGCCGTGCTGCCGCTGGACACGCAGTCGTCCGAGGTATTGCAGGTGCCGAACTCGCCGACCCACAGCGGGACCCGGCCGACCAGGTACCCCCAGTTCGGCTGGATCTTGGACACCCACTGGTCGTAGCTGGTGACGGTCGTGTCGAAGCCATAGTCGTGCACCGAGTAAACGACGTGATCGGCCACGTTCAGCCGGACCGGCAGGTTACCGGCGTCGGACAGGCTAGTCGCGTAGTTGGTGCCTTCGACGAAGACCAGCAGTTTCGAGTCGGCGCTCTGCACCGCGTCGCCGCCCAGTTCGGCCGCGGCCTGCCAGTTGGTGCTCGAACTGCCGCCCCAGGTCGCCGCGCCCCGCGGCTCGTTGCGCAGGTCCACGCCGATCACCTGGGGGACGCCCTCGAACTGGGTCGCCACCGACTTCCAGTCCGACAGCCAGGCCGACTGCGGGTAGGCCGAGTTGTACCAGAGCGTGTTCCCGTCCGTGCTGGAGCAGCACCACTCGGCGTTGCTGTTGTGATCATCGAGCACGACCATCAGCCCGGCGTTTGCGAGATCGCGCACGACCTGCTCGAAGATGGTGCGAGCGTGCTCGCCCTGGAACTGCGGGTTGGCGGTGAGCACGCTGGCGGAGACGACGGGGTTGGACTGCCACATCTGGTTCGACCACGGCAGGCGCACGCCGTTGAAGCCCATGGCCACGATCTCGTTGATGATCGTCGTGACCGGCTGGTACTTCAGCCCGCCGACAACGTAGTCCGGCGACTCGGCGCCGTACCAGTTCACCAGTTTGAGCTTCACCGCCTTGCCCGCCGCGTCCACGATCGAAGCCCCGCTGGTGTGCAGCGGGAACGCGATGCCCGCGTCAGGGGCGGAGGCGGCGGCGGACGCACCGGGCGCGGGCGACGGGGACAGCGAGGACGTCCGCACTGCGGACCTCGCCGCAACCCCCGGGGTGTCAGCCTGCGGCGGGGGCGCGGGCGACACGGACGGTTGCGACACGGACGCGCGTATAGCAGTGCCCGGCTCAGGCCAGGCCAGCGCGGTAATCACGGCTGCGACCGTGAGCAGGGCCGCTGCCGCGGCGACTGGGTGACCTTGCAGTATCCGGACCAAGCCTGATGCCGTGCTGGCGTGCGCGCCCGACCGGGGCCGTCGTGTCATTGGCGTAGATTATCATCTCATATACGTAAAAGTAGGGCAGATCGGGTAGCCGCGAGCGCCGGGTTGGGCGGCACGCGCGCCGGGCGGAATGGCGTCAAGGGGACTCGATCCGGCAGCTGCGAACGCCAGGCAGAATGCCGCGCTTGCCAGGTTGGCCGCCGTCCAGCGCAGAAACGCCCGTTGGCCGCGGCCAGCGCAGAAACGCCGTCGGCCGCCGTCAGCGCAGAAACGCCGCGGCCGGCCCGGTGACCCGGGCCGGCCGCTGATAGTGGAGTAGATCCGGTCAGGTTCCTCGGTTCCAGGTGACGTTGAAGTTCGCGCCGCCGTTGGTGAGCGCCGACGGCGTCGCCATGTCATCGCCGGACGGGTCCTGCATGATGATGTCGGTTGACGTCCACAGCTTGCTGGGGGATAGCGTGCCGCGCAGGCCGTCACGCGCGGTCACGTGCGACGTGTTGAAGCTCACCGTGCCGAAGTCGGCCAGGTTGATCCCGCCGGCCACCGAGCCGCCCGGGTCCTCCTCAATCACCTCGGCCGAATTCCGGTCGCATGCGCTGCCTGTCGGGCATGACTGGTTGGTTTCCATGGTGGACCCGGTGGTCTCGTCCTTCAGCGTCAACTGGTACTGCTTGGTGCTGCTGTCGTAGTAGACCGCCACGAAGATCGTGTCGCCGGGGTTGACGGTCCCCTGGAACACGACGGGGTCGCGGGGGAACATCTCGTACCAGGCCTGGATGGTGGCCGGACCGGTGCCCGAGTCGCAGACCGAGTCAACACCCGTCTGCTCGACCGTCTGGCTGTTGAACCCGTCGAGACCCACCCACTCCGCTGCGTAGGTCTGCCCGGCCGACCCGATCTGCACCTCGTTGCAGTTGACGGTCGGGACCGTGAACGTGGTCTGCGCGTAGCGGAGCGCGACGTTCTTCTTCGCGACGGCGGCATAGCCCGACCAGTTCTGGCTGTCCACGGTGGCGTTGCTGGCAAGGTGCGGGAGCACCGTGCGCGGCAGGCGGGCATTGGTCACCAGATGGAAGCCGTGCAGGTGAAAGCTGGGAGCCGGGGTCGCGGTCGACGCGCTTGCCGACGCGGCTGGCGCCATCGCGACGGCCGCGGCCGCGGCGCCGATGACGATTAGCGGTCGTAGGTTCACGTTCGGGCCCTTCTGGGGGACTTCAGGAGATGACATTGTGCCCGAGCAGAAGATTTGGCCGCTGCGTTTCCCGGTAAACGGAGCTAATGTGCCAGAAAGCGCACAAAAGAATTCGCCGAGGTCACAGCATCCCTCAGAGACAGAGGGGACGGCAGTGATCGGTGTTACTGGTGGGCAGGTCTGGTGGGCGGCTACGCGGCTGTGGTCAGAAGATCACGTAGAGCTTGCGGATCGTCTCGTGGATCTGCCAGGTTCCCGCCCAGCCGCGCGGGAAAACCGCAGTGCCGCCCGGGCCGATCTCCTGCGGCGCGCCGCCATCGGGGGTCACCGTCATCCTGCCGGACACGATGTGCACGAACTCGTTGGTCTCCAGCTTCCAGTAGGACGGGCCCGGCGTGCACTCCCAGACCCCGGTCTCCTGCTCGCCGTCCTGCCACAGCGTGTAGCCGGAGGTCTGCATCGGCTCGCCGGTCGCCTCCTCCAGCGGGCCCCAGTCCTCGAGCTCGACGGTGGCGGCCGCGGCCAGGAACGGAGTCGCTGAACTCGTCTCGGTCATGTCTGGGCTGTCCTCTCTGCGGGTTAGGGAATGCGGATGGGTCGAGAAACGGTCCGCTCGCCGACGGCTACGGCGCGCTCGACGGGAACGGCAGCGCGATCGGGTCGGTCGCCAGGCGGCTGTTGCCCTCGGCATCGAACCGGTCCATTCCCAGTGGCGCGGTGCCCACCACGTCGGAACTGCCGGTCAGGGCGACGTCGGCGGCCGCCTTCGCGACACCCGGTCCCCACATCATCCCGGCCCCTCCGGCACTGGCCACCGTCACCCCGTTCAGGGCGGCGTCTCCCATGAGCGCGGGCCCGATGATCGGCAGATGATCGGGGGTGTAGTCGATGGTGGCCGCCCAGATCCGGCGCAGGCCTAGCCCACGGGTGACCGGGACCAGCTCGGCGAGGCGCTCACGCATCTTCGCCAGGTACCCGTCGTCGATCTGGGTGGCCGGGCCGGGGGGTTCGGCCGGGTTGCTCATGCCGAACAGCAGGCCCTTTTCCTCGGGCCGCCAGTACAGCCCTGCGGTCAGGTCGAAGACCATCGGCACGCGGGCGGGATCCAGGTCCGGGTGCGGCGCGGTGACCGCCACCTGGTGACGCACGCCGCCGGCTGGCACCTTGACCCCGGCCAGGCCGGCGACCTCGGCCAGCTCCGGGCCGCCGGTAAGCACCACGAGCGGGGTGTCGATCCGGCCCCGGCTGGTCTGCACGCCGGTGACCCGGTCGCCGCTGGTGACCACGCCGGTGAAGGCCGTGTGCTCACCGATCACGACTCCGCTGATCGCCAGGGCGACCGCGTAGGCGGTCACGTTGCGTGGCGGAGTGAGATAGCCGTCTTCCGCATTGAACGTGCCGCCAAGGGTGAGCCCGGGCGCCAGGGTGGGGTTCAGCCGGTCGACTTCGTCGGGCTCGAGCCAGCGGACCGGCAGGCCGAGCGCGTTCTGCATGGCCAGGCGCGCGTGTGCGGCGGTGACGTCGGCCTCGGTGAAGCACGGCAGGAGGTATCCCTGCGGAGTGAACCCGGAGTCGATCCCAAGCTCCTCGTGCTGGCTCAGGTAGAACCGGCGGGACCACTCACCGAGCCGGACGGCCCAGCTGGTGCCGCCCTGCGTCCGGACGACGCCTGCGGCGCGGCTGCTCGCGCCCTGCCCGAGGGTGCGTTTCTCCAGCAGGACTACCTGGTCCAGCCCGGCCTGCCGGAGGAAGTAGGCGCACCAGGCGCCGACGGTTCCGCCGCCGACGACAACCGCGTCGGCCGAAGCTGGAACGGCGGGAAGCATTGGCACGGCCTCGATGCTGGCATAGACTGAACGTTCAGTCAAGACCTACCGTGTCCGGCAGAAAGCAGGATGTCGATGTACGGCCTGTCAGACGAGGACCTGGAGATCCAGGCGGGCGCCCGGGCCTTCGCGGATGAGCTGATCCCGTTCGAGGTGGCCGCCGAGATGAACGGCGGCGACCTGCCAAAGGACGTCGTGGCCGCGCACGCGGAGCGGGCCAGGGAACTCGGGATCGCCGCGGCGAACATGCCGCGCGAGCTCGGCGGCGGCGGCTGCACCTCGCTGCAGCAGGTCCTGATCCAGGAGCAGGTCGGCCGGGTGACCAACGCGCTGGCCTGGTCGGCCTCCACTCCCCCGTCCTGGCTGCCCTCGGTCGCCACGCCGTACCAGATGGACAGGTTCGTGCGGCCGACCGTCAGCGGCGAGCGGGAAGAGTGCTACGCGATCACCGAGGAAGGCGCGGGCTCGGACGTGGACGCGATCGAGGCGACCGCGCGCCGGGACGGCGACGACTACCTGCTCAACGGCGAGAAGTGGCACGTGACGTCCTACAACTCAGCCGACTACGCGTTCTTCCAGGGCAAGCTCGTCGGCGGCGCACACGACGGCGAGCACGCTATGTTCCTCGTCGACCTGCCGAGCCCCGGCGTGCAGGTGGTGCGCACGCCCGCGTACTCGCACACGATCAGCCACCATCACCCGATCGTCGCGTTCACCGATGTCCGGGTTCCGGCCTCGCACCTGGTCGGGGCCGAGGGCGACGGCATGACGTTCGCGTACGAGTGGTTCCGGTTCGAGCGGCTGATGGTCGCCGCGCGGTGCCTCGGCGCGGCCGAGCGGCTGACCGCCGAGATGACAAGCTTCGCCACGGAGCGGCGGGTGCAGGGCAGGCCGATCAGCGAGCTGGGCCAGATCCAGGCGATGCTCGCGGACAGCCTGACCGAGCTGTTCGCCGCGCGATCGCTGACCTACGAGACCGCGCGCGCGATCGACGCCGGTGCGGACGTGAAGGTGCAGCACGCCCAGTGCTCGATGGCCAAGCTGTACGCGTCGGAGATGGCCGGGCGGGTGGCCGACCGGGCGGTCCAGGTGTTCGGAGGCCGCGGCTACATGCGCGAGAACGTGGCCGAGCGGTTCTTCCGCGAGCTGCGCGTGGAGCGGATCTGGGAGGGCACGAGCGAGATCCAGCGCGCGATCATCGCCGACCAGATGGTCAAGCGCGGCCCGGCCGCGCTCGCCTGACCGCCTACGACTTGCAGGGGCCGCCGTCGCACTCGCCCGACACCGCGCCGGAGTAGTTGGCGATGACCGAGGGCGCGGCGATCGCGCCGACGGCCTCGTACACCGCGAACTGGTCGTCATAGTTGACCTGCGCTGAGCGCACCGAATCCTTGCCGTCGAAGATGCCGTCCATCGTGATCGTGAACGGCGCCGCGTCCGGCGCCCCCAGCGTCAGGCTGGCGGTCAGGTTGTAGAAGACCAATGCGCCGCCGCCGGTCGTGCGCAGGGCATAGACCGGGTCGGTCGTCACCTGGTGCTGGTCAAGCTGGGTCGATCCCGGTGGGAAGTGGCGGTGCCAGAACGCCTTGTCATGCAGGTCACCGAGCGCAGTGTTGCCGTTGGCGAACGGGACCACCTTGGGCCGCTTGGGCGTGGGCAGACCGGGGCGCGGCGGCTTGCTCGGGAGGTTGCCCACGTCGAGATAGGTGACCTGCTTGGCCGGCAGGGCGGAGGGAGCCAGCCGCAACCCGGTCGCGTCCGCCGGGCTGACCTGCGTCGCGTAGCCGGCCGCGTCGGTCTCCACCGCCGGCGGGGTCTGCTTCGGCAGGCCCGAGGTGGCCGGCTCCAGCACCTCGATCCAGTGCGCGCTGGCCGACGCCTTAGTGAAGACCAGGTAGGTATACGGCGAGCCGGTGATCTTCTTGCCCCGTGTGAGTGTGCGAACCGCGAACCAGGCCGGGTAGCTCTTCTGGAGCGGCACGTAAAAGACCGGGTCGGCGTAGGAGACCGGGGCGTAGTCCTTGTTCTTCGGGTTGGTTATCAGCGATGCCCGGTAGCCCGAGGCGTCGAGCTGGTAGCTGGAGCCGCCCTCGTACGTAGCCAGCACGCTGGCCTGGCGCAGCTTGTTGGCCCGGTTGTTGGTCACACTGAACTGCGTGAGCACCTGCCGCGCCCCGGCCGGGGTGATGACGCCGCCGCCCGGCGAGGACGAGGACGTGGTGCTCGGCTTCTGGCTGGACGAGCCCGAGCCGCCGCACCCGGCCAGGGCAACCGCGGGAATCGCGGCCAGAGCGGCAATGGTCAGCAACCGGCGCATAGGGAGTCCTCCTGGCCGAAAGCAAGGCCATTTCCGGATAAGGGACCCAAACCATAAACTAGCCCGCCGGATGATGGCAACCCGGACTGTCCTTGGCCGGAGCGGGTGAAGCCGAGAGTGAGGTGAAGCGGGACGGCGGCTGCGGTCAGCCGGCCAGGTCGGACTCGATCGCGGCGATGACGGCGGGGTCCTCGGGTTCGGTGCGCGGCCGGAAGCGGCCTAGTACCGATCCGTCCCGGCCGACCAGGAACTTCTCGAAGTTCCACTGGATGTCGCCGGCCTCACCGTCGGCGTCGGGCACCGACGTCAGCTCGGAGTAGATCGGATGCCGGCCCGGGCCATTAACCTCGATCTTCTCGAACATCGGGAAGGTCACGCCGTAGTTGACCGAGCAGAACGTGCCGATCTCCTCAGCCGTGCCGGGCTCCTGGCCGCCGAACTGGTTGCACGGAAAGCCGACCACTGAGAACCCGCGGTCGCCGAACCGCTCTTGAAGCCGCTCCAGCCCCTCGTACTGGGGCGTCAGCCCGCACTTCGAGGCCACGTTGACCACGAGCAGCGTCTTGCCGGACAGATCGCCGAGCGAGCCAGGCTGGCCGGCCAGGGTGTTCACGGGAAAGTCGTACACGCTCACGTGGCTGATTCCTTTGCTTTGAAGGCGGATGTGTCAGCCTCAACAGCACCACCCGTCAGTCTCTTCCGGCCCCCGCGAGCGGCAGTGAGTTGTGCCGCCGCGGAAGGGCAGGCGTAGCTCGCAGGAACGCGGTCTGCGCGGTCAGCTTGCGGCCACGGCCTTCGCGCCCGGGTTCCAGACCGGCTCACCGCGATAGCCGCGGGCGACCATGGTCACGAATTGATACACCGCGTCTTCATCCGGCGACAGCGGCCCCGGCTGTGCGTGTTCCGAGCTGAGCCCGCGCTGCACCGACTCGCAGGCGCCCCAGTCCTGCTGGTTGGTGATGTCCCAGAACTCGACCGCGTAGCCGGGGTCGAAGCCCGGCTTTTCCAGGGCCTCGGGGGCAAAGGCCCAAGTGCACTCGATCATGGTCCGGTTCACCGCGATCGGCGTCAGCCGGTGCGTCATCACGTAGTCGGGATGCAGGCTCAGCAGCACGTTCGGGAAGATGTTCACGTAGATCACGGTGCGCAGGCCCTTGGCGTCCAGGCCGCGCAGCGGCACCCCCAGGCTGGTGCCGTCGAGGGACATCGTGTCCATGCCATCCCGCAGGTCCATCCAGCCGCCGACCCACGTGCCCTGCGCGGGGTAGTTCTCGCCGCTCTTGGGCGGGCTGACCCGGCACAGCTCGGGGTGGATCATCGGGCAGTGGTAGCACTCGTGGTAGTTCTCGGTGAGTATCTTCCAGTTCGCGGCGGCGTCGTATTCATGCCGTCCCGCAGTGACCAGCCGCTCGGGCTCATACGGCGCGACCAGCTCGTCGAGTTCGCGAAGCGATTCGGAGAGCGGCGGTGCCTGGCCCGAGCCGTCCACGAAGATCAGCCCGTGCCACTCGGCGACGGGCAGCTCGGCAAGCCCCCAGGCGGAGTTGTCAAAGCCAGCGCGGCCCTTGAACCCCTGGGCGAAGCGCAGCCCGCCGGACAGCGAGTAGGTCCACGAGTGATACGGGCAGATGACCGAGTTGTTTTGCGCGCTCACTCCGCAGGGCAGCAGTTCGTGGCCGCGATGGCGGCAGGTGTTGGCGAAGGCGTGCAGCGCGCCGTCTTCATCGCGGGTCAGCAGCACGCCCCCGGCACCGACCGACTCGGCCCGCTGATCACCCGGCTGGGCCAGTTGCGAGCTGAACCCGACGCAGGCCCAGCCCGAGTCGAAGAAGTACTTCTGCTCCCAGGAGAACACCTCCGGATCCACGTACGCCGCCGGTGGCAGCATCACGGATTCGCCGAAGGCCTGGAGCGAGCGCCCGAGCGCGGCGTTGTCGATGGGCGCGGCAGGATGACGTACTTGACTGACCATACAGTCAAGGGTAAGTGCGGGCCTGGGACGCTGTCCAGCGGCGGACAGGCCTGCTCAGTGCGCTGCCGCGCCGACGTCGCCAGTGACGTGCGCAGCCACCCCGGCGAGCAGGCGGTCGAGCAGCGCGGCGAGATCGGCGCGCTCGGCCGCGGCGAGCCCGTGCACGAGCTCCGCCTCGCGCCCGAGCACCCGGTCGACGGTTCGCTCCACGAGCGCGTGCCCGGCCCTGGTCAGCGTCACGTTCACGGCCCGGCTGCCGTCGCCTGCTGCGGTCCTCCGCACGAGCCCTTCACGTTCGGCCTTGGCGACGCGCTGCGACACCGCGCCCGCGGTCACCAGGGCCCGTTGTGCGATCTCGCGCGTGGTTAGCCGGTAGGGCGGCCCGGCCCGGCGCAGCACGGTGAGCAGATCCAGCGTCGCCCCGTCGACCCCGCACGCGCGCAGAACCCGGCGCCGATCGTCTGCCAGCAGCTTCGCGAGCCGCCAGATCGGCGTCACGATCTCGATCGACTCCAAGGGCACACCGGGGCGCTCGCGCTGCCAGGCCGCGGCGATGTCTGCCGCTGGGTAGGCGGGCACGGAGTCGAACGGGTACTCGTCGCCGTCGGCCACGGTCGGGCACTTCCCCTCCGGTAAGCTACGTTTAGATCTAAACATTACTTGCTGGCCAGCCAACGGCGCGGAAGGCGCCCGAGAGATTGCCGGCCAGCCAGCGGCGCGGAAGGCGCCCGAGGGAGGAGTTCGTGTTGGCACGGAACGTGCTGGTCACTGGGGCGAGCGGCGGCATGGGGCGGGCCGTTGCCGCCCGGTTCGCTGCTAACGGCGACGCCGTCGTCATCACCGGCCGCGACGCCGAGCGCCTGCGCCGCGCCGCCGATGAGATCGGCGCCAGCGGCGTCGTCTGCGACGCTGCCGACCCGGAGCAGGTCGCGTCGCTCCGCGCCGGGCTCGGCGACACGCTCGACGTGCTGGTCAACAACGCGGGCGGCAACACCGACTTCGACTCCGACGGCGCGGCCGGCGAGGGCGACGAAGCCGACGGCTGCCGCGCGGCCCTGGAACGGGTGGCAGCGAGCTGGCGCGCGAACCTCGACGCGAACCTCATCAGCGCGGTGCTCACTACGCACGCGGTCGCCGACCTGCTCGCCGCCGGCGGATCGGTGATCAGCATCGGGACGATAGGCGCCGAGCGCGGCGGCGGCTCCTACGGCGCGGCCAAGGCCGCGCTGGCTTCGTGGAACGCCTATCTGTCTGCGGAGATCGGCCCTCGCGGCGTCACCGCGAACGTGATCTCGCCCGGATACATCGAGGGAACCAACTTCTTCCGTGACCGGCTCACCAGCCAGCGCAGGGAAACCCTGATCGCGGCCACCCACGACAAGCGGCCGGGCAGGCCGGACGACATCGCCGAGACCGCGTACTTCCTCGCCTCGCCGGGCGCCCGGCACATCACCGGCCAGACCATTCACGTCAACGGCGGCGCGTTCACCACCCGGTGAAGCTGCCGGCCGCTCAGCCGGGGGAACGGGGCGCGAGCACGGCCTGGGTCTGAGTGGTCTGCCCGACCAGCCGGCCGGCGTCGTCGGTCAGGTCGGTCCGCACGGCGATGAATGAGCGGCCCGTGTGCAGTGGCCTGGCGGTGGCGTGCAGCGCGCCGTCACGCACACCGCGGAAGAAGTTCGTCGCGGAGTCCACGGTGGCCGTGCCAGCACCGGCTGGCAGGTTGAGGAACGCGCACACGGCCCCGACGGTGTCGGCCAGCGACATAATCGCTCCACCGTGCATCACCCCGCTCGTGGTGCACCGTTCCGGGGACCAGCTCAGGCTGCCGCGAACCAGCTCCGGAGAGGCCTCATCCAGAGTGATGCCGAGGCCGGTCGCGTAGGGGATCATCGCGAGCAGCTCGGCCGGGGACGGAATGGCGGACTCTGGCATGGGTGCAGCCTCACGGTCAGAGGTCGGCCGCCAGCTTCTCCAGGCGCTCACGGCACTCGGCGTCTGCGGGAGTGTAGACGATGAGCCGCGAACCGGGGCGCGGGCCCAGCCAGTAGTGCGTGCTCTCCAGCCGGAGCAGCCCCACCTTCTCGTTCATGATGAGCTTGGTCTGGTTCTCCGGGCCGAGCACCTCACGCTCCTCCCAGACCCTGACGAAGTCGGCCGACGCCTCGCTGAGCCGGGCGATGAGCCCGCGCCAGGCGGGCTCGCCGACGTGGTCGGCCATGGCCAGGCGGTACTGCGCTACGAGCCGGTGCACGGTCTGCTCCCACTCCACCATGCCGCGACGCCACTCCGGGCGCGTGAACGACAGCCAGAGCATGTTGCGGTCGCCGAGCGGCATCGCGTCGAGGTCGGCGAACAGATGACCGTATGGCTGGTTGTAGGCAAGCACGTCGAAGCGGGCGTTCTGCACCACGCCAGGGATCGGGGTGAGCCCGTCCAGCATGGTCTGCACCGCCGGCGAGATGGACTGGCACTCCTTGGCGAGCCGCTGCTCCGCAAACCCGGCGAGCGTCATCACGTGCGAGCGCTCGTGCGGGTCGAGCAGCAGGGTGCGGCACACGGCCTCGAGCACCTGCGGCGAGACGTTGATGTCCCGGCCCTGTTCCAGCCAGGTGTACCAGGTCACGCCCACGCCAGCCAGCTGTGCCAGCTCCTCGCGGCGCAGTCCGGGGGTACGTCGGCGGCCCATGGGAGTGAGACCCACCTGCTGCGGCGCGATCCGCTCCCGCCGGTCGCGCAGGAACGCTCCCAGTTCCCGGCGGCGCAGTTCGGCAGTCTCCCTGGTGTCGACCGTGCGGACAACCTTCCCGTCGGGTCCGCACGGCTCGGCGGACGCAGCCGCTTCGGTGCCCGCCAGAGTTTCGCTGCTCACCATGCCTCCATCGTGTGCCCCGTTCAAGGACTATTGCCAGGTGTCTGTCAGTACCAGGATAACCAGGCTCCTGGTACCAGGCTACGTTAGCGCGCACGCTGGTTGCATGACTTCAGGAGTTGACGAGACCACCCGTCCGGCAACCACCGCCCCGGCGATCGCCGATGGCCAGCCCGCCGCCCTGACCACGCTCGGGCTGATGACCGTGCTCATCGGCGTGTTCCTGCCGATGACGGACTTCTTCATCGTGAACGTGGCGCTGCCGACCATCGACCGCGACCTGCACGCCCCGGCCGGCATGCTGCAGCTGGTCGTCGCGGGGTACGCGATCGCCTACGCCCTGCTGCTCGTCGTCGGCGGGCGGATCGGTGACGCGGTCGGCCGCAAGCGGCTGTTCCTCATCGGGATGGCGGCGTTCACCGTGACGTCGCTGGCATGCGGCGTCGCCCCGGGCATCGACGCGCTGGTCGCAGGGCGGGCGCTGCAGGGCGCCGCCTCGGCCATGATGCTGCCCCAGGTGCTGTCCACGATCCAGGCCACCAGGTCGGGCCCGGCCCGGGCCCGCGCACTCGGCAGCTACGGCGCGACCGGCGGCATCGCGGTGGTGGCCGGCCAGCTGCTCGGCGGCCTGCTGGTGTCCGCCAACATCGCCGGGATGACCTGGCGGCCGATCTTCCTGGTCAACGTGCCGGTCGGGATCATCGGCCTGATCCTCGCCGCCCGCCAGGTGCCGGACACTCGCTCCGATGACCCGGCACCGGTCGACCGGCGCGGCACGCTGCTGCTCGGCTGGGCGACGCTGGCGCTGCTGATCCCGCTCACCGAGGGCCGCTCCCTCGGCTGGCCGCTGTGGACCATCGTGCTGCTCATCACCGCGCCGGTGGCGGCGATCGCGTTCGTGCGGGCGGAGCGTGCGATGGAAGAGCGGGGCGGCGTGCCGCTGGTCCCGATCTCGCTGCTGCGCGTCCCCAGCATGCGCCGCGGCCTGCTGCTCGCGGTCCCGTTCTTCACCGGCTTCGGCGGGTTCATGTTCGTGATCGCGCTGACCCTGCAGGATGGCAGCGGGATCACGGCGCTCGACGCCGGCGTGATCCTCGTTCCGATGGCGCTGGGCTTCCTGGCCGCCTCGCTGTCGACCGCCAGGCTGCTGCCGAGGTTCGGCCGGAACGTGCTGACCACGGGCGCGCTGATCCAGGCGGCCGGGCTGCTCGCCGTCATCGCGGAGCTCGCCAGGTCCTGGCCGCATCCCAGCGCCCTGTTTATGGCCCCGGGAATGCTGGTGCTCGGGATCGGGCAGGGCCTGATCATGAGCCCGCTGTTCGGGGCAGTGCTGTCCGAGGTACCGCCGCGCAAGGCCGGCGTGGGCAGCGGCGTGCTGGCCACCACCCAGCAGAGCGCGCTCGCGCTCGGCGTGGCCACGCTCGGCAGCCTGTACCTGACGATCGCCGTCCCCGGCTCGGTGGGCCCGGACGGCGCGGCCAGGATCATCCTCGGCCTCCTGGTGCTGAACGCGCTCGGCGTCGGCGTCATGAGCCGAAGCCTTCCCGCCCTGGGCCGCACTCGGTGATGCCGGCCCGGACCGCGGCCAGGTCCGGGTGGTTGATGCTGGCCGGGGCGGCCAGGTCTGGGTAAATCGTGTATCGGCTCCGGGGCAGCTGAGGGGGGCGTACCGTGGCTCCAGCACATTCCGGGGGAAAGCGGAGCCGCGGTGAGCACCGTCCCTTCGATCGTCGAGCAACCGCCGGTCGCCGAGGATCCATCTGTCAGGACCAGTGCTTACCGGCACTGGCCCGTGGTGGCCTGCTATCTGCTCGGCGCCCTGAGCGTGACCGGGCGGCTGTGGGTCGATCCCGCGGGCCGGATGCAGGTTGGCGACGCCGAGGACGTCAACCTGTTCGCCTGGTTTCTGCGCTATTCAGCGACGGCGATCAGCCACGGGCGGCTGCCGGCCCTGCTCACGACGGCCCTGAACGCGCCGCGCGGCGTCAATCTGATGTGGAACACTGCCTTCCTGCTTCCCGGGATACTGCTGACGCCGGTGACGTTGCTGGCGGGTCCGCAGGTCAGCCTCACGATCGTGCTGACCGTCGGCATCGCGGGCTCGGCCGTGAGCCTGTACTTTGTGCTACGCCGCTGGGGGGCGAGCGTGACAGCTGCCGCGCTCGGCGGTGCGGTCTACGGTTTCTCGCCGGCCATGCTCGGCTCCGGCCTCGGCCACTACCAGCTGGTGTTCGCAGTGCTGCCGCCGCTGATCATCGACGCGGTGCTGCGGATCGTCACCGGCCGGGGAAAGCCGGTGGGAACCGGCGCCCCCACCTTGTTCCGTGCCGCGCTGAGGTACTGGCGGCCAGCCGCCGTCCTGGCGGTGACCAGCGAGACCTCTCGGCTTGGCCGGTTCCTGATCAGCCTTCTCGGCCGCCCGGCGTTTCGCGTGGGCAGGGTTGTCGCGTGGCGGCGGTAGCCCCGTCGGGCCCGGGTCGCGGGGACACCGGCGAGCACCCGGCCAGGCGAGCCAGTGGCGAACGGCGAGCCAGTGGCGAACGGCGAGCCAGAATCCGGCCAGGCGCAGCCGGCGGTGCAGCGGCAGCCCGTAAATCTCCGCCGCGGCGCGGCGTGGCTGATCTTGTGCTGCTACCTGGCCGCGGCGGTGGCGGTGACCGCCCGGCTGTGGGTCGACCCGGCGGGACGGCTGCAGGTCGGCGACCCGCACGACGTCGACCTGTTCACCTGGTACATGCGCTATGCGGCGACGGCGGTCAGCCACGGGCGGCTCCCCGCCCTGGTCACGACCGCGCTGAATCCGCCGCAGGGCGTCAACCTGATGTGGAACACATCCTTCCTGCTGCCCGGGATCGTGCTGACCCCGGTCACGCTGCTGGCCGGGCCGCAGACCAGCCTCACCCTGGTGCTGACGCTGAGCCTGGCCGGATCGGCCGCCGCCCTGTTCTTTGTGCTGCGGCGGTGGGGGGCCAGCCTCTCGGCCGCCGCCCTCGGCGGTGCGGTGTACGGGTTCTCCCCGGCGATGATCAACTCCGGGCTCGGCCACTACCACCTGGTGTTCGCGGTGCTGCCGCCGCTGATGATCTACGCGCTGCTGCGGCTGCTCACCGGGCGGGGCAAGGCCGTGCGGACCGGCGCCTGGCTCGGCCTGCTGGTGGGCGCTCAGGTCTTCATCGGCGAGGAAATGCTCGTCTACACGGCCGTTGCCTGCCTGGTGCTGACCGTGGCGCTCGCGCTGCAGCGGCCGCGGGCCACGCTCGAGCGGGCCGGGCCGGCCGCTCTCGGGCTGGCCGTGGCGCTCGCGGTCGCGCTGGTGATCAGCGGGCACGCGCTGTGGGTGCAGTTGCACGGCCCGCTCACCGAGCGCGGCGCAGCGGAGTTCTTCTGGTCGACCAATCTCAGCTTCTTCGTCAGTCCCACCGGGAACGTCCTTTTTCACACGTCGGCCAGCGCGTTCGCGGCGCAGAACACCCATCTGGGTACGCCGGAGGTCCTGGCCTACCTCGGGTGGCCACTGCTGGCCGTCCTGGTTGTGGCCATGATCTGGTTCTGGCGAGATGCGCGGGTCCGCACCGCCGCCGTCATGTTTGTGGTGCTCGAACTGTTCAGCCTCGGAGCCGGCAGCCAGCCCTATGTCGCCGGAAAGCTGCTGCCGTGGCACTGGCTGGCGGGCCTGCCGGGCCTCTCGTCGCTGCTGCCGGACCGGTTCGCCATCCTCGCGGACGGCGCGGCAGCGGCGGTGCTCGCCTTTGCCTTGGACGGCGCGCGGGCCGCTGTGCGGACGCGCTCCCCGGACGGCGCGCGGGCCGCTGTACGGGCGCGCTCCCCGGGCCTGGCGCGGGCCGCGGCGCGGGACCGGGGGTGGCGGCCCACGTGGCTCCCGGCCGCGGTCGCCGTGGCGGCGGTAGTGCCGCTGATCCCGCTGCCGTACCAGACGGCCGCGGTGTCGCCGGTCCCGGCCGGCTGGCAGGCGGCCTTCGCCAGGCTGCGGCTCGAGCCGGACGCCCGCGTGCTCGTGGTGCCGATCCCGAACGTAGGTCACTCGATGCCGATGCGGTGGCAGGCAGACACCGGGGAGCCAGGCTCGATGATCGGCGGCTACTACCTCGGGCCCGCCCCGGGTACCCGGCAGGCGATGTTCGATCCGATGCCGGCCAGGTCGACCGCTCATTACCTGGACAAGGTCTGGGCGGGGGTTCGGCCGCTTAACGGCGCCGCCGTGGCGTCGATCCGGGCCGCCCTGGCTGTCTGGCGGCCGGCCGCGGTGGTCGCGGTTACCAGCCCGGGTTCGCCGGTAGGGCGGGTCCTGATCAAGCTGCTCGGCAAGCCCGGCTTCCGGGGTGGCGGCGTGCTCGCCTGGCGGCGCTAGCAGCAGGCCACTGGCGCCAGGCCTCTGACACGGGCCTCTAGCACCGTGTGGCCAACACCGTTCCGCTCGCACCGGGCCGTTAGGTCTCGACCGGCTCCAGCAGCCGGTGCGGCGCCAGCAGCGCGGCGGTCACCGGGTCGTCACGGAGCCTGCCCCGGCCGCGGCGGAGCTTCATCACGATGTCCTCGGGCCCTGGCGTCTGCCGGCACGCGGTGCACAGGCCGCTCGCGTCGAGCGTGGTGCCGCACGCGGCGTGCAGGAACACGCGGCTGTTCGGGTAGCGGTGCCGCTCGCCCCAGGCCAGCAGGGCATGCAGCACGGGCCACAGGTCGCGGCCGGCCGACGTGAGCTCGTACAGGTGCCGTCCGGCGTGCCGTGGGTCGGGCCGGCGCTCCAGGATGCCGTCCTCGACGAGCCCGTTCAGGCGGTCGGACAGCACCGCCTTGGGGATGTCGAGGTGCGCCTGGAAGTCGTTGAAGCGGCGCACCCCGTAAAAGGCGTCGCGGACGATCAGCAGGGTCCAGCGCTCACCTACCACCTCGAGCGCGCGGGCCAGCGAGCAGTCCTGACGCTGGTAGTCCTTGCCGAGCATGCCACCAGCATACCCCGTCGGGTTCAATCATCAGACCCATACATGTTATGGTCGAGTTCAGTAATTGAACCCAAGGCAGCACGGGCGGAGGCTCCCGATGACCGCGACAAGCGAGCCACCGATGACCGCGACAACGGGGCAGGCTGGGTCCGCGACGCAGCCGCGCGCGTGGCTGCCGGTCGCCGCGGCGCTGCTCGGCATCGGCTGGGGCGCCAACCAGATCACGCCGATGCTGCTCGTCTACCGTCATGCGCTTGGCCTGGGCACCGGGACGCTCGAGGCGGCGTTCGGCGTGTACGCGCTCGGGCTGATCCCGGGGCTGCTGATCGCCGGGCCGCTGTCCGACACCAGGGGGCGGCGCGCGGTGGTGGTACCAGCTGTTGCGCTCTCGTTCCTGGCGAGTGTGCTGCTGACCGGAGCCACCCTCAGCGTGGCGCTGCTGTTCGCCGGGCGGCTGCTGGCCGGAGTCAGCAGCGGGGCCGCGTTCGGGGCTGGCACGGCGTGGCTGCGCGAGACCTCGCTGCCGCCGCTGGGCACGGCGAGCGATCACACCGCGGCGCGACGGGCCGCGGTCGCGATGACCGCCGGGTTCGCGCTCGGCCCCCTGGTCGCGGGGATCGTCGCGCAGTGGGCGCCGTCGCCGACCGTGCTGCCGTACCTCCCCCACCTCGCGGTCATGGCCGTCGTGTGGGTGCTGCTGCGCCGAGCCCCGGAGACGGTCACGGCCGGCCGCCTGCGGGTGCCGCGCCTGTCCACCCCCGGGCTGCGCAGCCGGCGCTTCCGCACGGTGGTGGCGCCGATGGCGCCGTGGGTGTTCGCCGCCCCGGCGATCGCGTTCGCGCTGCTGCCGAGCTTGGCGGGCGCCGGCCAGGCCAGCAACGGCATCGCGCTGACCGCGGCGATCGCGGCACTGTGCGCGCTCGCCGGGATCCTGGTGCAGCCCCTGGCCCGGCGGCTGGACCTGCGGCCGGGCCGCAACCGCGCTGCGGCCGCCGGGCTGCTCGTGCTTGCGGCCGGGCTGGTCCTCGGCGCGGTCACCGCGCAGGCACGCGAGGTGTGGCTGCTGGTGCCATCCGCGATCGTGCTGGGCTGCGCGTACGGCATGTGCCTGGTCGCCGGGCTCGTCGAGGTCCAGCGGCTGGCGGGCAGAAACGGCGCAGCCGGGCTGACCGCGATCTACTACGCGCTGACCTACCTGGGCTTCGCCGCCCCGTACCTGATCGTGCTCGGCACGCACCTGGCCAGCTACGCCGTCCTGCTGGTGGTGGCCGCGCTGCTCGCGCTCGGCACGGCGGCGCTGATCACCCGCGCGGCAGCCGCCGAGCAGACAGCCGGCGAGCAGACAGCGGACGAGCAGACAGCCGGCGAGCAGGCGGCCGGCGAGCAGGCGGCCGGCGAGCAGGCGGCCGAGTGGGGCAGCCGGCCTCAGGCCGACGGATAGCCGCGCGGGTCGAGCAGCTCGGCGAGGTGCCGCGAGGACCAGCCGGCCAGCTGGCTCGCCTGGGTGCGGCAGGAGAACCCGTCCGCCAGCAGCAGCGTCCCCTCCGGCGCGGAACGCAGCGCGGGCAGCAGCGCCTGCCCGGCCACGGCCACCGACACGTCGTAGTGCCCTCGCTCCATGCCGAAGTTGCCGGCCAGCCCGCAGCACCCGGCCAGCGTCTCGACCTGCGCCCCGGCCGCCCGCAGCACGGTCAGGTCGGCGTGGTAGCCCATGACCGCATGCTGGTGGCAGTGCGGCTGGGCGATGATCCGCCGCCCCGCGAGCCGGCCGCGGAGCCAGGTCAGGTCGTCGCCCATCAGCAGCGTCTCGGCGAGGGTCCGGGTGGCGCCAGCGACGGCGCGGGCCCGCGGGTCGCCGTCCAGCAGCTCGGTGAGGTCGCCGCGGAGCACGGCGGTGCAGGACGGCTCGAGGCCGACGATGGTCACCCCTTGTTCCACGTAACCGGTGAGGGCCCCCACGGTCGCGCGCAGCCGGGCCCGGGCCCCGCCGAGCTGGCCGGTGGAGATCCAGGTGAGGCCGCAGCACAGCGAGTCGTCCGGCACGGTCACCGAGAACCCGGCTTCGGCCAGCACCGCAGCGGCCGACTCGGCGATCTGCGGCGCGAACGCCCGGGTGAACGTGTCCGCCCAGACCACCACCGGCCGGCCGGAACCAGAAGCGGGCGGGCGGGCCTGGGCCCGCCGGGCCAGGCCGGACCCGGCGGGCGAACGCCGGCAGCGGCCGGCGCTGGTCGATCCCGGCGGCCGCCCGGGCGGCCGCGGCGACCGGCGGCAGCCGGAGGGCGGCGTTGGCCAGGCCGGGCGCGGCCGCGGCGAGCCGGATCCACCGCGGCAGCCAGCCGAGCGCGTAGTGGCTGCGCGGCCGCAGCCTGCGGCGATAAGCCCGGTACAGCACCTCGGACTTATAGGTCGCCATGTCGACCGAAACCGGGCAGTCCCGCGAGCACGCCTTGCAGGACAGGCACAGGTCGAGCGCCTCGTGCACCTCGGGAGCCCGCCAGCCGCCGGTGACCAGCGAGCCATTCGCCAGCTCCTGCAGCACCCGGGCCCGGCCGCGGGTCGAGTCCTTCTCGTCGCGGGTGGCCAGGTACGACGGGCACATGAACCCGCCCGCGGCCCCGTTGTCCGCCCGGCACTTGGCCATTCCGACGCACCGGTGCGCGGCGGCCGACAGGTCGCCTCCGTCCGCGGCCAGCGCGAACCCGCCGGCGGCCCGCAGCGGGCGGGCCTCAGCCAGCCGCAGATCCCCATCCACCGGCGCGGGTCCGACGATGACCCCAGGGTTCAGCAGCCCGTCCGGATCGAACAGAGCCTTGAACGCGGCGAACGCCTCGATAGCCTGCCGCGAGTACATGATCGGCAGCAGCTCGCTCCTGGCGCGGCCGTCGCCGTGCTCGCCGGACAGCGAGCCGCCGTACCCCGCGACCAGATGGGCGGCCTCGGTCAGGAACGGCCGCATCCGGTCCGCGTGATCGGCGAGCGGAAAGTCGATCCTGATGTGCACACAGCCGTCGCCGAAGTGGCCGTAGAGCAGCCCGTCCAGGTGATGGCTCTCCATTAGCGCGGCGAACTCGCGCAGGTAAGGGCCCAGCCGCTCGGGCGGGACCGCGGCGTCCTCCCAGCCCGGCCACGCTGGCGCGCCGGCCGCGGTGCGGCTGCCGAGCCCGGCGCCGTCCTCACGGATCCGCCACAGCGTGGCCGCCTCCGGCCCGGCCGGCACGACCAGCGAGTCGACGGCCCCGGCCGACGCGGCCAGCGTCCGGGCCGTGGCCAGCGCCTCGGCCTCGCTCTCGCCGCCGACCTCGGCGAACAGCCAGGCCGAACCCTCGGGCAGCGCCGGCACCGCGGCGTTGGCCCGGTGCGCGCGCAGCACGTCGACCATCCGGGCGTCGATGCCCTCGAGCGCTAGCACGGACGGCACGGTCAGCGCGGGCGCGTCGTCGGCTGCGGCGGGCATGTCCGGGTAGCCGAGCACGCACAGCGCGGTCGCGGCAGGAACCGGCACCAGCGCCACGGTCGCGCCCAGCACGATGCAGCAGGTGCCCTCGGATCCGGTGAGAGCCCGGGCCAAGTGCCTGTTACGCGACGCCAGCAGGTGCTCGAGTGAGTAACCGGACACCTGGCGGCGGAACCGGCCGAACTCGCCGGCCAGCGGCTCGACCTTCTGGGCTACGAACGCGTCGAGCCCCGGAACCTCGCCACTCGCCGCACCCTTCCCGCCCTCCCTGCCCTTCCCGCCCGCCCTGCCACTCCCGCCCGCCCCGACCTGCAGCCGCCGGCCGGTGCCGTCGAGCACGTCCAGGGACAGCACGTTGGCCGCGGTGGTGCCGTACGCCATCGCGTGCGCGCCGCACGAGTTGTTGCCGATCATCCCGCCGATCGTGCACCGCGAGTGGGTCGACGGGTCGGGCCCGAACCGCAGGCCATGCGGCCGGGCGTCGCTCTGCAGCCGGTCGAGGACCACGCCCGGCTGAACGGCGGCGGTCCGGGCGTCCGGATCCACGTCGATGACCTTGTCGAGGTGGCGGCTCAGGTCGAGCACGACGCCGGGGCCGACCGAGTTGCCCGCGATCGAGGTGCCGCCGCCGCGCACGGTCAGCGGTACGGCCAGCTCGCGGCAGACGGCCGCGGCGGCGAGGACGTCGTCGACAGTCCGCGGGAACACGACCGCCCGCGGCACCACCCGGTAGTTGGACGCGTCGGATGAGTACTCGGCGCGCCGCCGCGCCGAGGCGTCGACCTGCGGCCCCAGCTCGGCCCGCAGCCGGCCGATCAGCTCCGCGGTGCTGGCCGGCACGTCAGGCGTGCTCTGCAGCGAGCCGTGCGCTGAACCCGAGCAGCACGGCCCCGGTCACGCCGTCCATGGTGCGCCGGACCTTGCGGCGGGCCAGCAGCTGCCTGGCCCGGTGCAGGCCGGCGGTGAGCGCGAGCAGGTAGATCAGGGACAGCAGCGCGTGGCTCCACGCGAACGCCAGCAGCCAGCCGATCGCGGCATGAGGCGCGAGGAACTGAGGCAATATCGCCAGGTAGAAGATCAGCACCTTGGGGTTGGTGATGTTGGAAAGGAAGCCCTGCCGCCAGCCGCCAAAGGCGGCACCCGCCGTCGCGGGCTCGCCATCGTCCAGCGGCAGGTACTGGCCCCGGATCGCTGACCTGATCGCCTGCACGCCCAGGAAGGCGAGGTAAACGACGCCGGCCCACTTGATGGCCTGGAACACCGGCTGGGCCCGGATAATGAGAGCGGACAGACCCGATGCAGCGGCGGTGCCCTGCACCACGTTGGAACTGGCCACACCGAACGCTGCCCATCGACCCCTGCGGGGCCCGGCGGCCAGGGTGTTCTTGGTGACGACCGCGAAGTCCGGCCCGGGTATCAACACGAGCACGGTGGCGAAAGCCAGGAACTCCCCATACGTGGCCCAGGTCATCGGTGCCATTTTACCCGGCGGCGGTTGCTTTTCTCTCCGCGGCTAGATGCGCGCGGACCTCGTCGGCTTCGGGAACGCCCAGCTCAGTGAACAGCTCGAGGGCTTGCTGCCCGTGCTGGCGGGCCTGGTCCTCGTCTCCGGCGGCGTGGTAAGCGCGGCCGAGGCCAGCCAGTGCGCGGGCCTGCTGGTACTTGTCGCCGATCGGGCGGGCCAGCCCGAATGCTGCCGCGTGCGAGGTATGAGCGCCGTCGAGCTGACCGGTGGCGATGAGGACCTCGCCGAGACCGTTCAGCGTGTCGGCTTCACCGGACCGGTCGCCCATCTCCTGGAACAGCGCCTGGGCTTCCCGCAGGTAACCGGTGGCATTGTCCGGAGAGCCCTGACACAGGCAGACGTCCCCCATGCGGGTAAGCGCCACCGCCGCATAGGCCCGGTAGCCGTTCTCACGGCACCGGGCCAGAGCTCGCTTCAGGTCGTCGGCGGCCAGCGCCCAGTGGCCCAGCCGCAGATGCGCGATGCCCAGGTTGAGCAGCGCGAGATACTCGGTATCTCGGGCACCGATTTCGCGGGCGATGACGAGGGACTGTTCCTGGCGGCTGGCGGCCTGCCGGTAGCGGCCAAGCCTCTCCTCGACGATGCCGAGATTGCACAGACTGCGAACCTCGCAGGCACGGTCTCCGTTCTGGCGGAACAGGGTCAGGGCTTGCCCGTAGACACTGACTGCATCGTGGAAGCGGCCCAGATCGACATAGGTAAGGCCCAGGTTGCCCATGGCCCGGGCCTGGCCGACGCTGTCGCCTGCTTCACAAAACATCTCCAGGGCCTGCCGATGACGGCTGCAGGCCTGCTCGAAGCGTCCCTGATTGCTGTCTATCGACCCGAGGGAGGTAAGGGCGGCGGCTTCGGCAGCCCGGTCACTGTTGCGGCGAGCCGCGCTGGCCACGTGCGTATAGATCGCGGTCGCCTCGGGGTGGTGACTGCCGAGGTTGAGATAACGGAACAGAACCGCCGCCAGCCTGGTCGCATGACCCGGCCAGCCGCGCTCCGCGGTGTGCACCGTCACGGCTACAAGCGTTGCTCGCTCGTCATCCAGCCAGGACTGTGCCGCGGCGGTACTGGCCAGCTGCGGTATGGGTATGGCCGATGGAGGTAGGTGGGGACGAAGATGGCGTTCACCGGGGTAAAGCGTGTCCATCGCGGCAGCGGCGGCGTGCAGATAGTGGTCGAACTGGCGGGTCAGCGCGGCATGCCGGTCGTCGTCGCTGTCGAGTGCGTCGGCGAGTTCGCTGGCGTACGCGCGCAGCAGGTCGTGCATGCGGTACCGGTCCGGCGCAGCCGGCTCCACCAGGTGCGCACGGGCTAGTTCGGCCAGCGCCAGCCGTGCCTGGTCGATGGCGCCGGCGGTGAGAGCTGCCGCCGCATAAGCGTCGAAGTCGGAACCCGGGTGCAAGCCGAGGAAGCGGAACGCGCGAGCCGCGTCGGGGGTCAGGTGCCGGTAGGACCAGGAGAACACCGCACGGACCGCGGTGCGGGGGTCACCGGCGCTCTCGAGCAGGTCCAGCCGTCGCTGCTGGTCGGCGAGCTCGGCGACCAAGTCTGTCAGCGGGACGCCACGGCGGGCGGCGGCGAGCTCGGCCGCCACCCGCAGCGCGAGCGGCAGCCGGCAGCAGTACCCGGCCAGCGCTGCGGCGGCGTCTGGGTCGGTCTGGGCCGGCTCGCCGATGAGCTCCCGCAGCAAGCCGACCGCTTCGTCCATCGGAAGCAGGTCCAGCTCCAGGCGGGCCGCGCCCTCGCGCGCCACGAGGCCAGCAAACGCGTCGCGGCTGGTCACCACCACCGCGCAGGCTCCACTGCCGGGCAGCAGCGGCCGGACTTGCTCGGCCTCGCTGGCGTTGTCCAGCACCACCAGCATCCGCCTGCCCGCCAGCAGGCTGCGGTACCGAGCGGCACGCTCGTCCTGCCCGGGCGGTATGTCCTGGCCGGGCACGCCGAGGGCGCGCAAGAAGCCGACCAGCGCATCGGCCGCGCTCACCGGGCCTCCAGGGTCATATCCGCGCAGGTTGACGTACAGCTGCCCGTCCGGAAAGCGTTCCGCGGCCCGGTGTGCCCAGCGCACCGCCAGCGCCGTCTTGCCCACCCCAGCTGTCCCCGACACTGCGGAGATCACCGCGGCGGTTACCGGGCCGTCGCCGGCCCCGGCCGTGTCTGCTTCTGTCCCGCGGGGTGGCGCGGTCAGCAGCCGGTCGAGCTCGGCCAGTTCGGCCGCCCGTCCAGTGAAATCAGGAACGTCGGCAGGCAGCTCGCGTGGTAACGGCACGGCGAGCCGGCCGGCGGCCCGCGGCACGGCGGCCAGAGACGGGTCACCGCGCAGGATCCGCTCATGCAGTCCACGCAGCTCGAGCCCGGGATCGGCGCCCAGCTCGCTGGCCAGATGGCGGCGAGTCAGCTCAAACCAGTTCAGCGCCTCGGCCTGCCGGCCGCACCAGTACAGCGCCAGCATCAGCTGGCCGATCAGCCGCTCGTCCGCGGGCGATCCCGCCGCCTGCGCCGCCAGCTCACCAACGAGCGCGGCGTGCTCGCCGCGCCGCAGCCTGATGTCGCGCAGGTCGCCGACTACCTCGGCTCGTTCTAGCTCCAGCCGGGCGCGCTGCCCGTTCAGCCACGGGCTGTCCAGGCCTGCCAGCGCCGTTCCCCGCCACAGCGCGACCGCCTCGCCCAGCGCCACACCGGCGCGCTCGTCATCGCCCGCCGCGGCGGCCGCGTCCGCGACCAGCCGGCGGAACCGGCGCACATCTACCTGATCGGTTCTGGCCTGCAGCAGGTAACCGCCTGGCCGGCGCGAAAGCGTCACCTCGGGATCCTCGCCGCTAGCGATCAGCGCCTTGAGCCTGCCCACGTACCCGTACAGCACGTTGCGCACAGACCTCGGCGGGTCGTCGCCCCATACCCGGTCGATCAGCGCCTCTAGCGGCACCGCCCGGCCCGATTCCAGCAGCAGCGCGGCCAGCACCGCCCGCTGGCGGGCGTGTCCGGCGTCGACGGGCCGGCCGTTCAGCCAGATCTCAGCCGGCCCTAAGACCCCGAATTCCATGACGGTCCCCCGGCATCGCAGCATGACTACAAGTAGCTACCTATAATCAACGGCCCTGCCATGGATTGTCCGCTTTTCGGGATATGTCGGCCGCGGCCTGGACTCTCTCCGTGATCAAGAATTTCCTCAACATTCGCTCAACATCGGTGCCGCAGGCTGCGTTGGGATGAATCCGTGGATTCTGCTGGCCGCCGGTCCGGTGGCCGCCGCGACGCTCACCCTTGCGGTGATGCGCCGCTGCTTCATCGTGGTCACGGTCACCGGGACGAGCATGGCCCCAGCGCTGCATCCCGGAGACCGGGTGCTCGTCCGCCGGGGAGCCGGAGACGTGGTGCGGGCCGGCCGCATCGTGGTGTTCGGGCAGCCCAGCGACGAATGCCTGGCGTGGAGTGATGCCGCGCCAGCCAGCAGAGCCTTTTGGATGATCAAGCGCGTGGCCGCGGCGGGTGGTGAGGCGGTGCCCGACGTGGCCCGCTCCGCGGTCGGGGACGTCACCGTGGTGCCGCCGGGCATGCTTGTCGTGCTTGGCGACAACCTCGGCAGTACCGACTCGCGCACCTGGGGATTCCTTCCAGCGGCGGCTGTGCTGGGCGTCGCCGTGCGGCGGCTAAAGCCGTCCGGCGGCCGTCCGGAGATTTAGGCGCCATGACGTGCGGAGGTGATGTGTGCGTATCGAGGTGCTTGGACCGATCCAGGTCACGGTCCATGGCCGGTCGATCCGGCTGGCCGGGCAACGGCAGCGGGCGCTGCTCGCGGCGTTGACGCTCGAGCTGGGGAAGGTCGTGCCGGTCGAACGGCTGGTCGACATCTTGTGGGACGCGAACCCGCCGCCGACCGCGCGGGTCAAGGTGCAGGCGCACGTCTCGGCGCTGCGGCAGGCGATCGGGCACGGCACCGGCGCCGCTGACGGGCCACTGCTTACCCAGCAGCCCGGCTATCTGCTGTGCCGCGAGGACGTCGAACTCGATCTTGCCGTATTCGACGATCTGATGGCACGGGCCAAGGCCGCCGCGGAGTCACGGCAGCCAGCAGAGGCGTCGGAGCTGTTCGGCGCCGCCCTGACGATATGGCGGGGCTCGGCGTTCGCGGACGTGAAATCGCTGCTGATCCGCAGCGCCGCCGAGGGCCTCGAAGACCGGCGGTTGCTCGCGTACGAGGCCAAGGCCGAGGCCGATCTCGCGCTGGGGCGCTCCGACCGTGTGGTCGCCGAACTGCCGCAATGGCTCGTTGCGCACCCATTCCGGGAGCGGATGCGGGGCATGCTGATGCTCGCGCTGTACCGGCTCGGCTGCCGGGCCGACGCGCTCGCGGTGTACCGGGACGGGTACCAGCTCATGGTGGTCGAGCTCGGTCTGGAACCCGGGCCGCCGCTGCGCGCCCTGCACCAGCACGTCCTGGCCGACGACCCGCGTTTGCTGGCGCAGCCCGGAGGACTCCTCGGCGGCACAGCGGCCACGGCCGCGCGGGCTTAGGCATCCCGGACCGCAAGCTCGGGCACCCGGACGGCCGGATCCCGGATCAGCGGCACCCGGGTGAGGCCGAGCAGCCAGCCGATGGCGTGCAGCTCGTCTGACCTGATCCGGTGCCCGTCCCGCCGGTTGACACAGCGCAGCCGGCCCGCGGTCATCTCGGCGACGAGGTTCGTCCCGCCGCCCATCAGGGCATGCCAGGTCGGCGGGCCCGCGATGATCGTGCACACCGGACCGACGGGGGCCTCGTCCTCGTGGGCCGGGAAGCCCGGAGTGCCCGGCGACGCCGCGAAGCCCGGAGTGCCCGGCGACGCTGCGAAGTTCCACTGCACTTCTGCGTGCTCGCCGTCAGCGTCTTCCACCACGATGGCGACGGTCCGCCCGGCCACGGCGGGCCACACGGCGCTGGCCTCGCGCAGTTCGTGATCGGGCAGGGACCTCAGGCGATCCACAATCGCGCGGGCGGCCCTTCCGGACTCCCCGGGCCAGTCAGACTCCCCGGGCCGACCAGGCTCATCGTCCCCGGCCCGGTCACGGCCGGAGGCGCCCCGTTCCGGCGGACGACGGCCCGCGTCCGATGCGCCCCGTTCGGGCGGACGACGGCCCGCGTCCGACACACCCCGTTCCGGCGGACGATGGCCCGCCGCGTCCGCGCGCACGTCCACGCGGCCCAGCTGAGCATTCCACTCGTCGTCGACGGTCCGATAGCCAAGCCGAGGCAACACCTCATTGACGCCGTGGCGGACTTGCGGCGCCAAGGCGGCGACCGGTACCCGGACACCACAGCCCACCGAGTCTTCCGTGATCTCGCCGGTGAACCAGATCTCCTCGTCACCAGCGCCATTGCCCTCGTGTGGCACCTGAAAGCACTTCTCGCCAATGTCAGGCACCGGAGCCTCCCCGAGGAACGAGAAGATGCCCGCGGCGGTCTCCTCCGGCGCTGCAACCAGGTCCTCATAACGCACCCGGTGACAGGCATCCGGACGGCGTTCCTCGAACGCCATGATCGAATGCACCGCAGTCAGCCAGTAGCTGCCGATCGCCGCCACGCTGTTGCCCGGGTTCTGTGCAGCGAAGCGATCGAAGCCAAACCGGTACAGCCCCCATGGGCACGCCTCCACCCCGGAGGCGATTACGTCCATGCAGTGCCGGTACAAGCAGATGAACTTCGCTTCGGGGTACAGCACCGCCGCGAGCTCGGCGTCCTGATGCGAGCCCAAGGACTTGTCGCACCACCGCCGCTTGCCCCGGCGCAGCAGATACCGGCCGTAGATGTCGTCGACTGCTGCACGAATCGCGGCGACCGCACGCGGTGAGGCAGCCTGCCTGTCCGCCTCGGCGGGTGCACTCTCGCCGCCACTGTTTTCCAGGATGTCCCATGAGTGCATGAGCCCGGCGCAGGCCGCGGTGACGCCGGTTTCGGGCGGGCATGCGAGGTCAGGATGGCTGTCCAGGACGAAGCGCAGCAGGGTGGAGCCGGACCTGCTAGCGCTCAGCACGAACACAGGTGACCGGCAGCCTATTTCGGACATGGCGGCAGAGTGCCATATGCGCCCGCCTGGCCACGAGCATCGGAACGTCGGGCGGTATGGGCTCGGTAGCGCCACGGGTAGCGGTCAGGGACGAATTCGGGAGCGCCGTAGCCGACCATGGCACTGCTCCCTCTCGGCGTGCCGAAATGGTGCCCCGCCAATAGATGAGGAAGGTCTTGCCGTGAAGCAACTGCCAGGCTGGCGCGGTTCCCGCGTCGCGAGCCTTGTCCCCAACGTCCTGCCGAAGGCAGAGGCCGCAGCGTGCGTGGGCGGCGCGCCCTGCTGGTGCCAAGAACCCTCCTTCAGCTTTGCGGACTGCGCCTCGGGCACCATCTACTGCTACACGTGCCACGGGCGCGTCACCGAATGGTGCACCTGGTGTTGCAACTATTGCGCCTGACCAGCCCGGAGGTCCTCGATCGTGGTGTATCTAGCTCTTACCTGCCGCTGCGCGGTCGAGGCCGTGTTCCTGGTATCGGTGTTCGGGAAGCTGCGCAGCCGGACGGCGTTCCGGGCGTTCGTTTCGTGGCTGGCCGCGCTGCCGGTTCCGCTGGCGCGCAGCCAGCCCAGCGCGGTGGCGGCCGTGGCGGCGGCAGCCGAGGCACTGATCGTGGTCTTGGTCGCGCTGCCGTGGACGGTCCGGCCGGGGATGGCGCTGGCCGCTGTGGTGCTGGCGGTGTTCACCGCGAGCACGGGCCTGGCGGTGGCCCGCGGAACGGACGCGTCGTGCCAGTGTTTCGGCGCGTCGGCATCGCCGCTGGGCTGGCGGCATACGGCGCGGGACGCACTGCTCGCCGTGGTAGCCATAGCCGGAGCCGCAGCCGCCGGCTCCGGCGGCGCGCGCCCGGAAGCGGTAGCGCTGAGCCTGGCAGCTGGTCTGGTCGGCGCCGCATTCGCAGTGTTCCTGGATGACCTGGCGGTGCTCTTCGGCCGAACCGGCGAAGCAGCATCCGGAGCAGGTATCCAGTAACGCCATCTGAACGAGTCGAGGATCGAAGAAACAGGAGAACCACAATGTCCGCTGCGCTGGCCGCCGTGGGTGGGCTGTGCCTTGTCAATCTGGCATTGCTGTTCGCAGTTATCCGTAAGGTCCGCGTGCTCGGCGAGCGGGTCGACAAGACCCCGGTGATGGCCCCCGCGGCACTGCTTCCGGTGGGCAGCCGGGCACCTGAGTTCACCGCGATCACCACTAACGGCGACAGCCGCTCGCTGGCCGATCTGGCGGGGTCCCGCAGCGTGGTTGGGTTCTTCTCCCCAAACTGCCCGCCGTGCCGCATACAGGTACCCGAGTTCATCGATTTCGCCGGGGCTCTGCCGGGCGCGGCCGGGCAGAGCCTTGCGGTCGTCGTCGGCGAGGGAGAGGCTGCCACTGGGTTGGCGGCCGAACTGGACGGCGCAGCAGCCGTGGTGATCACGCCACGGATGAGCCCGCTCACCGTCGCCTTCTCGGTGCGCGGCTTCCCCGCCTTCTACCTGGTCGGCCCTGGCGGGCAGATCGAGGCTCAGGGCATGGCGGTCCAAGCGCTGGCCAGTTCCGTCCCGGCCTGACCGGAGACGCCGCCCAAGGTGAGCAGGGGACGCCACGCGAGCCAGACCAGCACGGGCGGCGGAGCGCCTGGGGCCTCGTCGCGCGAGTTCATCCGGCGTGCGCGGATCGTGGTGGGTCTGGTCTGGGCGGCATCACCGCTGTGTGCGGTGCTCCTGCTCGTTCTGGCGGTCTCAGGCGGGTCGATTCCGGCGGTCACCGCGTGGCTGCAGCGGGACGTGCTGAACGAGATCACATCCCCGGTCGCCACCACAGGCACCCACGCGGCGCCGCTGGCGCCGCACCATGCCGTCGTCGGGCACGTGATCCTGCTCGCCGCGATCCTCGGGGGGGCCGGCGTCGTCTCCGCCATGACCCAGTACGCCCAGACCTTTGTCCAGTCTGAATTGCAGCGCGGGCTCAGCCTGCTGATGAGGGAACGGATATTTCAGGCGATCAACTCGTTCCCCGGTATGAGCCGGTTCGAGTCGCCGGTGTTCGCCGACAAGATACAGGTGGCCCAGCAGCTCTCTAACACCACGGCCTCGTCGCTGGTGTCGGGGGCGCTCCAGACCGCTCAGTCGCTCGTCACCACTGTCGGCATGTTCGGGGCGCTCGAGGTCATCAACCCGGTCCTGGCCGGGATCGTGGCCGGCTCGGCCGTGCCCGCGATCGCCGCCCAGATCTCCAACGGACGACGGCGTGCCCGGCTGGAATGGCAGCGGAGCCCGGCGGTCCGCAGGCAGTTGTTCTACAGCCGCCTGCTCAGCGATCGCGACGCAGCCAAGGAGGTACGGCTGTTCGGGCTGGGCAGCTTTCTGCGCGGGCGCATGCTGAGCGAAATACGTTCGGTCAATGCTGGGCAGCGGGCCCTGGACCTCCGTGTCCTGGCGATCGAAGGGTCGCTGTCGCTGCTGACCGCGGCGATCACCGCGGCCGGCGCTGTCTGGGTGGTACGCGAGGCGGCGGCGGGGAGAATGTCGGTGGGAGACGTCAGCCTGTTCGCGATGGCCGCGGTGGGAGTTCAGGCGGCGATCTCCGGCGTGATCTCCCGGCTTTCCGGCATCTACCAGTCACTGCTGCTGTTCGGCCACTACGTGGACATAGTGACGATGGGCCCGGATCTGCCGCTCGCGGCGTCACCCCGGTGCCTGCCCGCGCTGCGCCGCGGCGTCGAGGTGCGCGACGTGTGGTTTCGCTACGACGACCAGCATCCATGGGTGCTGCACGGGGTGAGCATGTTCATCCCGTTCGGGCACTCGGTCGCACTGATCGGCCTGAACGGTGCGGGAAAGACCACGCTGGTCAAGCTGATCTGCCGGCTTTATGACCCGGCCAGGGGGAGCATCCACTGGGATGGCACCGATATCCGTGAGGTAGCGCCGGAAGATCTGCGCGCCCGGATCGGCACGGTCTTCCAGGACTATATGGCCTACGACCTGACCGCGGCGGAGAACGTCGGCCTCGGTGACCTGGACCGGCTGAACGACGCGGCCCGTATCCGCGAAGCGGCGACGCACGCGGGCGTGCACGACAAGATCGCCAGCCTCCCGCATGGATACCAGACGCTGCTCAGCCGGGTGTTCTTCAGTAACACAGACAAAGAGAACCCGGAGACCGGGATTATCCTGTCTGGCGGTCAGTGGCAGCGGCTCGCGGTGGCGCGAGGCTTCATGCGGGCCGACCGCGATCTGCTCATCCTGGACGAGCCCAGCTCGGGCATGGATGCCGAAGCCGAGCACACGCTGCATCGTCAGCTGTGCGCCATCCGGGAGGGCAAGACCAGCCTGCTGATCTCGCACCGGCTGGGTTCGGTCCACAACGCCGACGAGATCTACGTGCTGTCCGATGGCAAGATCACCGAAAGTGGCACGCACGCCACGCTGATGGCCGCCCAGGGTGAATATCACCGGTTGTTCACGCTACAGGCCAGCGGCTACCTGGCCGAGAACGGCAACGGCGGGGCCACGCTGGCCGGCCCCATCGGGGCAGCCCCCACAGCAAACGGCCGCGCCGCGCGCGGCGTGGTGTGACGTCAGCGGCCGGGAGTGGCCGTTGTCACGGGCGTGCTGGCGACCGGTATCTTGCTGATGCCCAGCAGCGCCGCGGCCCCCCGCAGGGCGCCGGTCGGGTGATGGCCCTGGATGCAGTCTGGATGACGGTGGCGGTCTGCGCTGCCGAGGCAGCGAATCCGGCCGGACGAAAGCTCGGTGACGAGGTTGGTGCTGCCGTCCAGCAGTGCACGCCACGTGGCCGGGGATGCCGTGATCGCCGCCACGACAGCCTCCGGGCCGGGCCGGCGGCCATCCTCGTCGCGCGCCGAATCAGACGGGAATGCCTGCCGTAGCTCCTGATGCCCGCCCGCATCCTCTATCACTATTCCGATGATCTTCCCGGCCAGTTCAGGCCAGGCAGCGATGATTTCGTGCAGCTTGTGGCTGGGCTGCGCCCGGAGCCGGGACGATATCAGGGCCGCGACCGCCTCGGCCTCGCCGCGCCCCGGTCCACCGTCTGAGACGGGCCGACGTGACGGTGTGGGCGGTGGCGAGAGCCTGGGGTCGGTCCCGCTGGCGGCGTCGTTCCAATGGCCATCGACGGGCCGGTAGCCCAGTCGGCCTAGCATATGGTTGACGGCGGCTCGCACCGGTTCCGGCAGCCCACTGGCCGGCACGAGGGTACCGCGGCCCATCGAAGCGGCGGTGACGGCGCTGGTGAACCAGAGCTTCTCGTCGGCCGGGCCGTTGACCTCGTGCGGCGTGTCAAAGCAGGCCTGCGTTATGCCCGGCACCTGCTCCTCGCCGAGGAAGGACAGGATCCCGGCCACGGTCTGTTCCGGGGCTGTCACCAGGTCCTCGTAGCGCACCCGGTGGCAAGACCCGGGATGGTCGTCGGAGAACGACAGGATCGCGTGCGCGCAGGAAAGCCAGTAGCTGCCAACCGCGGCAACGCTGTTGCCCGGGTACTGGGCGACGAACGGGTCGAACCCGTAGCGCTGCAACCCCCACGGACAGGCCTCGACCCCGGAGGCGATCACGTCCATGCAGTGCCGGAACAGGCAGATGAACTTCGCGTCGGGATAGACCTGCGCCATCAGCTCGGCATGCTGGTAGCTGTCCAGCGACTTGTCGCACCAGCGCTGCTTGCCACGCTCGGCCAGGTAGTGCCCATAGGCCCGGTCGACGGCCGCGCGCAGCGCCGCGCGTATGACCGGCGGCAGCTCGTCGGAATCGCCGTCCGGCAAGGCCGCCGCGGCGTTCTCCAGCACGTCGCAGGTCATGGCGAGCTGCATGCACGCCGACGTGATGCCCGTCTCCGGCGGACAGGCCAGCCGCGGATGGCTGTCCAGGATGACGCGCAGCAACGTCGATCCCGACCGGCTCGCGGTCAGGATGAACACCGGTGAGTCGCCCGCTGGCATGGCGCCAGCCTGCCACGGATCGAGGCCGTCGGCCCTGTTCCGGCGGCCCGGCGGCAGGCCATCGGTAGCAGACCGGTAGCGGCCGCCTGCGAGCTTGACCAGGCCGTCGTCGGCGCCGGTAATCGAGCACGGATCTTCAAGCGGCGGTCCAGGGCGGGCCGGCATGATGTCACGGTGGAACCTGACGAGCACATTGCGGCGCTGGACGCCGACGGCGCGCTGCTTGCCGCGGCGGCCGAGCTGGCCGGGCTCGACGCCCCGATTCCCGGCTGCCCGTTGTGGAAAATGAGGGAGTTGCTACGGCACACCGGCTACGTACACCGATGGGCCGCGGGCTACGTGACGCATGGTTACGAGGAGGAGGTCGACCGGTACAGCGAGGACGAGCTGCTGCGGGCCGGCCCGGGCGACGCCGAGCTGCTCGGCTGGTTCCGCGAGGGTCACGCCGGGCTGGTCCGGTCCCTGCGGTCGGCCGGCCCGGGGCTGAGCTGCTGGGCGTTCCTTGACGCGCCGTCGCCGCTGGCGTTCTGGGCGCGGCGCCAGGCCCACGAGACCGCGATCCACCGGGCCGACGCCGAAAGCGCGGCCGGTGACGTGACCCCGTTCCCCGCCGTGTTGGCCGCCGACGGCATCGACGAGCTGCTGGTGTGCTTCGCGTCCCGCGGCGGGGTGCGCGGGCCCGCTCGCCGGCTGCTGGTGCGGACCACCGACACCGGCGACGAATGGCTGGCCGAGGTCGGGACCGGGATCACAGCGCGCCGCGTCACGGGTGAGGGCGAGGTGAGCGGGGCTGGTGGGGCTGGTGGGGCTGGTGGGGCTGGTGGTGTGGTGGACTGTGTCGTGGCGGGAACGGCTTCGGAGCTGTACCTGCTGCTGTGGAACCGGCTGCCGGACGGCGGCTCGGCCACCGTCAGCGGAGACCCGGAGCTGCTCCGAACCTGGAAGGACCAGGTGCAGGTCAGATGGGCGTGACCTCACCCGCGACTGGGCAGCAAAGGACGCTGACCTCGTTCCATGATCGTGGTAGAAAAGGACGCTCCTGCGGTCGTTATCTACCACGATCATGGAAATGCCCCGCGGATTCGCGGGGCAAATTCCCAAAAGGGGACAAATCGTGGAGGTGGAGGGGATCGAACCCTCGTCCTTCAGTACCTCACCAGGGCTTCTCCGGGCGCAGCCTGCTCTGCTATTTCTCAGCCCCGGCGGTCTCTGCAGGCAAGCCACCGAGCGGGCTCAGCCGCTGTTAGATGTCCCGTCTAGTCCCGCGGCCGGGCCAGACGGTGGATCCTCCTAGCTGATGCCAGACACCGGGCCGGAGGCGCTCCCGGGCTGACAGCCTCTAAACTCGCTTAGGCAGCGAGGGCGAGGCGAGTGCGCGTTGAGTTGGCACTTGTAGTTTTGCGGCCACAGGATTTACGAGGTCATAACCGCAACCCTCGGCCCGCTTCCCCTGGATCAACTACCGAAGTCGAAACCAGTCACCCCCTCTTGAGTTGTACTGCGATGGTACCCGAGACGTACCAGCTAGTAGAACAACGGCGGCGGCTCAACCTATGCCCGGCCGGTGCGGGACATGAGAAAACCCCCGTGGGCGCTGGCGGTGGCCGAAAGTGCGCCCACGGGGGTCGACCGGCAGGGTCGGCGCCGGTCCTAAAGCCCGGGCCTCCCCCGAGTTGAGGCCCGGTTCTCATCACGACGACTGGGCCGCAACCCCCCAAGCGGCACCCCAGTCAATAGCTAAGACGCCAAGGCGCATCGCTGCGGTTGCTCCGCGTTACCAAAATGCGGGCAACGATACAGTCACGATCGCGGCTGCAGCCCGGCCAGGAACTGGCCGGCCAGTGGTGCCGCCGACGTGCCGGTTGACCTGGTCAGCTCGAGCACCGCGAAGGCGACGTTCCCCTGGAAGCCGACGAACCATGTCTCGCGCAGTCCGGTCGATCCGTACGGAGTGCTGCCCACCTGCCCGTAGACCGGCATGTTGCCAACGTTGGCCGCCTGCCCAGCGCCGCTGGTGACCGCCGACCGCATCAGGGTCTGCAGCGCGGAGACGACCTTCGGCCCGAACGGAACGGTCGGGGTGAGTCCCGGGTCCGGCGGGTCGGTGACGAGCGAGGGCGGGTGCCACGTCCCCGACTGGACCACCGCCGCGGCGATGGCCATGTCCAGCGGGCTGACCTTGACGCTGCCGGTTCCGATCGTGTCCTCGGCGAGCTCGGCCTGGTTGCTCGGCGACCGCATGGTCCCGGCGAACGCCTTGAGGGGCAGCTGCCAGGGCTTGCCGAGGCCGAAGCCCGCCGCGGTCACCTTCAGGTCCTTGCCGGACATGCGCAGCGACAGGCCGGCGAACGCGGTGGAGCAGGCGTTCGCGAAGTCGGCCTGGAACGTGCCCCGGTTCGGCACCGGCGGGTCGTTCGTGAATTTCTCGCCGCCCACCGGGTTCGAGGCGCTGCACGGGATCGCCGTGTTGACGCCGACCTGCCCGGTGTTCAGCAGCGCCGCCGTGGAAACGATCGTGAACGCCTGGCCGGGCTGATACTTCCCGAACAAGGGATTGATTTCCGGCATCCCGCTCGTGCCACGCGATGCCACGGCGAGCACGTGGCCGGAGGCCGGGGAGATGGCGACGATCGCCGCGGAGTTTCCCACCGACTGCAGCGCCTTGTTGGCCGCCTGCTGCACGCTGGCGCTGATGGTCGTCTGGACGTCGGTGCCGTTGCGCCCGGTCCAGGTGTGCAGCACCGAAACCACGTGGCCCGTGGCGTTTTCGGCGACCACCTCCGTCGTCGGCGCGCCGACGAGCGTGCGCTGGAACGACTGCTGCAGCCCGGACAGCCCCACAGTGGTACCCGGCCGGTACGGAATGCCGTCCTCCTGCAGCACGCCGGCCGCCTCGCTGCCGACGCTGCCGGATACCGCCGAGGCGATGCTGCCGAACAGGCGCTGCCGCTGCCGTTCCACGCGAAGTCCGGGCACCCGGGCGAGCCTGCCGCGCAGCCGGTGGTAGCGGGCCGGTGTCAGCCTGACCAGCTCCAGGAAGTTGGCGCCCGGCGCCTCGGTGATCCAGCCGAGTATCTGGCTCGCCGCCAGCCCGGTGACCTTGGCCAGGCCGTCGGCGGTCCGTTCCGGGTTCTTCAGCCTGCCGGGCATGACCCCGACGGTGTAGACCGTGGAGAGCGGCGCGAGCGGCTTTCCCTCGGCGTCGAGCAGCTGCGCCCGCTGCGGCTCGGCGCTGACCACGGCGAGGCGCAGCCCGGGCCGCAGGCCGGGGGCGATGACCGAGGGGCTCCACACCACCTTCCAGCCTGAGCCCACCCGGCGCAGGTCGAAGGAGCCACGGTAATTCCAGGTCTCGCCGCCCCGGCCGAGGACTACGGACGCGTCGAACTGTGCCGAGGCTGTGTTGCCGTGCTGGTTGACGGCGGCCATGGAGAGGGTGGTGGCCGCGGCGCCCACGTCTTGGTAGGCGTCCTGCAACTCGTCGGCGACGCCGGCCTGAGCGCCGGTCGTCAGCCCGGCCGCCGCCGCGTACTGGCCGTTCTCCCAGTCGAGCAGGAAAGACTGGACGGTAGGCTCGGCCGTTGGCTCGGGCGTTACCCAGCCGACGGCAAGGCCGGTCAGCAGCAGCGCGGTCGCACCGGCCGCAGCAACCAAACGGGCCCGCGACAAGCGCGGGCGAACCCCACCCACCCGTGTTTCCCCGACTCTTCTCTTTCCCGCCTCGCCCACCCGGCCAGCCCGGGCCCCCCTGGCCCGAGTCCCCCTGACCCATGCCCCCCGTCCTGGGGGCGCGCCCTCCCCGCCCGCTGTTCCCCGCGAGCCCGCCTTGGGAGCGGGCTTGCCAGCGTGCGCGCCTCGGTTATGCGTGCGGACCATGGCCCAGCGCTCCGCTACCTTCGCCGCCGCAGGGCACGGTCAACCTCTCTGGCAGCGTCCCTGCGCGCGAGGTCATGGCGCTTGTCATAGGTCCGCTTGCCGCGGGCCAGAGCCAACTCGACCTTGGCCTTCCCGTCTTTGAAGTACAGCGAAAGAGGGACCAGAGTCAAGCCTCGCTCCGCTGTCTCCGCGCCAAGCTTGTCGATCTCCTTGCGGTGCATGAGCAGCTTACGGGTGCGGCGCGGCTCATGGTTGGTCCAGGTGCCGTGGGCGTACGCGGGAATGTGCACGTTATGCAGCCACACCTCATGGTCGCTGATCTGGGCGAACCCGTCGGCGAGCGAGGCTCTGCCCGCCCGTAGCGATTTCACCTCGGTGCCGGTGAGCACCAGACCTGCCTCAAACACGTCCTCGATGTGATATTCGTGCCGTGCGCGGCGGTTCCTGGCTATTACCTTCTTGCCCTGCTCGGCTGCCACATTCCTACCCTGCGCGTCACACGCGCAGATAACGCCGCAGCGTGAGGAACGACGTCGCGCCGGTCAGCAGCACGCCGAGGATCATCGCCAGGATGATGACCTGTATCAGGTCCGTGCTCGTCAACTGCACGTTGAATGGGAAATACTGCTGCAGCGTATCAAGCCAAAGCGATTTCACGGCGACGAGCAGACCAGACGCCACCAGCCAGCCAATCAGGCCGGCGATCACGCCTTCCACCAGGAACGGCAGCTGAACGTAGAAGTTGGACGCGCCGACGAGCCGCATGATGCTGGTCTCCCGGCGGCGGTTGAAGGCCGACAGCCGGATGGTGTTCGCGACCAGCAGCACCGCCGCGATGACCAGGATGATGGCGATGACCACCACCGCGTTCCTGGCTCCGTTGAGCAATCTGTAGAACCTGTCCAGAATCGCCGCGTTGTCAACGATCTGGTCGACCCCGGGCTGACCGTCCACGCTCTCGGTCACGATCGTGGTGTCGGCCTGGGTGTTCTTGAGGCGCACCTCGAAGGAGTTGGGGATCTCGTCCGGGGTTACCGAGCTCACCATCGACGGGAACTCCGACTTGAACTGCGAGTACGCCGCGGTCTGCGACACATAGGTCACGGCGGCGACCTGGGACAGCCCGGCCAGCGTCTGGTGGATCGACGACAGTTCCGCCGTCGTGACCGGGCCGTTCTTGGTGCATTGCGGGCTGGAACTGGTCTTGGTGCAGAGATAGATGGAGAGCTGCACCCGCCCCTGCCAGAAGGTCCTGGTGTCATTGACCTGCTTAACGAACAGCAGCCCAGTGCCGAGCAGCGACAGGCTGATCGCCACCACGACAACCAGGGCGATGGTCATCGTCAGGTTCCGCCTGAGGCCGATCCACACCTCATGGAAGACAAACTGCGCGCGCATTGTCGCTGGCCCCTCGGGTAGTCCGCCGCCTGGCCGGTCAGTAAGCCTGGCCGTAGACTCCGCGCGATTGGTCGCGCACCACCTTGCCGTATTCGAGCTCGATGACGCGCTTGCGCATGGAGTCCACGATCGCCGCATCGTGCGTGGCCATGACGACCGTAGTACCGGTTCGGTTAATGCGGTCGAGAACTTTCATGATTCCGATCGATGTAGCCGGGTCGATGTTTCCCGTTGGCTCGTCGGCCAGCAGGATCATCGGCCGGTTCACGAACGCACGAGCCATCGCCACACGCTGCTGCTCGCCGCCGGACAGCTCATCGGGCATCCGGTCCCGCTTGCCCTCAAGGCCGACGAGGTCGATCACCTCGGGGACGACCTTGCGGATGAAGCGCCGTGGCTTCCCGATGACCTCGAGGGCGAAGGCGATGTTCTGGTAGACGTTCTTGGTCGGCAGCAGCCGGAAGTCCTGGAAGACGCAGCCGATCCTGCGGCGCAGGTGCGGCACCTTCCAGTTGGTGAGCCGCGCGAGATCCCGGCCAGCGACGTGGATCCTCCCCTCGGTCGGGCGCTCTTCCTTGAGCACCAGCCGCAGGAACGTCGACTTGCCGGAACCCGAAGGCCCAACCAGGAACACGAACTCGCCCTTCTCCACATCAAGGGTGATGTTCTCGAGGGCGGGACGGCTCTGATTCTGGTACATCTTGGTCACATTATCGAAGTGGATCACGGGCCCATCACACGCGCTAGACGAGTTACGGACTGGCTGCCATGGCGCTTATCGCACCCCAGTTTGGCCATCGGACAGTCTAGGGGGGAAACTGGCTTAGAACGTCCAACATCGTCGAAGTGACCGGGTAGGCGCCGGCCCGGAGGGACCCACACATGAGTTGTGAGCACCTGATCTGCGCCCAGTGCGCCGGACCGGTGGCCGAAGGCCGCTGCCCGGTTTGCGCCGCGGCGCGGGCCCGGATGCACCACCACCACGGGCCCAACATGACCTTGCCGCTGGTGGCGGTGACGCTGATCGCGCTGCTGCTGATGATGCTGGCCCTGCACTTGGCGCACTGACGCGCCCGGGCAGCTAGGCGGAGAGCCAACTGGGCCGGCGATCGCTGGGCCAGCGGCCAGCTGGGCGACCCGCCGCCCTTGATTCTGGCGCCTACGCGCCGGGCAGGCCCGGCTACGTACGGCGGTGACGCGCGGTCACGGCCGGAAATTCTGTCACGCGCACATCACAAAAGCATCCCAGCCTGGGACTATTCCTACTGTTGCACTAGACCCCACCGGTCCCGGCATGCTGCAGTGAGCGGTATCGATTACATGGCGTGATGCCGACCGGCCAGCCCCCCTCCGGAACCCGGGGTCCGTCGGCCTTGCCGTCTTTGGCCCAAGCGCCCGGAAGGAACCCCAGATATGAGGTCAGTGCCCGCGCGGCTACGTCGATCACGACCTAGGCTCCACCTTCGGCTACTGGCGGCAGGCGCTGCGGCGCTGGCGCTCGTGGCCGCCGGTTGCAGCAGCAGTGGCAGCAACAACTCGTCGTCCGGGACAACCCCGGTCAAGGGCGGCACCGCGGTGTGGGCGGAGCCGCCGTCGAGCGTGCCGACCTACATCTTCCCGTACGTCGACAGCTCCAACATCAGCAACCTGAACCTGTTCGACCTCCAGTACCTGATGTACCGGCCGCTGTACTGGTTCGGCCAGAACGGCCAGCCGGAGCCGAACAACTCGCTGAGCCTGGCCAACCCGCCGGTGGTCAACGGCAGGAACGTGACCATCACGCTGAAGCACTACATGTGGTCCGACGGCACCCAGGTGACCGCACAGAACGTGATGTTCTGGCTCAATATGGAGAAGGCGCTGCCGGCCGATTACGGGGCCTACACCGGCTTCCCGGCGAACATGTCGAGCATCAAAGTCGTCAACCCGACCGAGATCCAGATGACGATGAGCAAGGCGTACTCGCCGAGCTGGCTCCAGTACAACGACCTGAGCCAGATCGTGCCTATGCCGACCGCCTGGGACCGGACCGCGTCCGGGCCGAGCCACTGCGAGACCACGGTCAGCGACTGCGCGGCCGTCTACAGCTACCTGAACAAGCAGGCTGAGAACCTCTCCGGGTACGCGTCGTCGCCGATCTGGAGCGTCGTGGACGGGCCGTGGAAGCTGAGCTCGTTCAACGCGGACGGCCATAACACGTTCGTGCCGAACACGAAGTACTCGGGCCCGGTCAAGCCGAAGCTGTCGGCGTTCCAGGAGGTGCCGTTCACCACCGACTCGGCCGAGTACGACGTGCTGCGCTCCCCGAGCTCCAGCACCAAGATCAACGTCGGTTACCTGCCCGACCAGGACGCCCCCTCTAAGCCGGCCAGCACGTCGGTGGGCTCCAACCCGTTGTCGGGCTACACGCTGGACCCGCTGTACCCGTGGGGCATCGACTACTCCGCGATGAACTTCCAGTCGAGCATCGGCGACCACGGCGCCATCTTCAAGCAGCTGTACTTCCGGCAGGCGCTGCAGTACATGATGAACCAGAAGGCGATCATCTCGGGTCCGCTGCGCGGCTACGGCGCGCTTACGGTCGGTCCGGTCGCGGCAACGCCGGCCACGAAGTGGCTGTCGTCCACGGGGCGGGCTGGTGATCCATACCCGTACAACCCGACCAAGGCCAAGCAGCTGCTGACCAGCCACGGCTGGAAGGTGACCCCGGGCGGGACCAGCACCTGCGCAAAGCCCGGCACGGCCGCGGACGAGTGCGGAGCGGGGGTCACCGCGGGCAGCGGGCTGAACTTCAACTTCCTGTACCTGAGCGGGACCGCCTGGGTTCAGTCGGAGATGACGCAGCTGCAGTCAAACTCGTCGTCGATTGGGATCAAGCTGAACCTGGTGCCCAAGACGCTCGGCGACATCCTCTCGGAGGTGGGCGGCAACTGCGTCGTGGTCAAGGCCCCGTGCAACTGGGACATGGCGAACTGGGGATTCGGCTGGTCGTTCTCTCCGGACTACCTGCCGACCGGCGACCAGCTGTTCGAGTGCGGCGCGGTCGCGAACTCCGGGGGGTTCTGCGACAAGACCAACGACTCGCTGATCGGGCAGACGCTGACCAACGACAGCCTGTCGCTGTTCTATAAGTGGCAGAACTACCTGGCTCCGCAGGTGCCGGTCATCTACCAGCCGAACGCCGCCTACACCCTCACCGAGGTTTCGAACAACCTCAAGGGTTACTTCCCGCAGAGCCCGACGCTCAGCATCACGCCTGAGGACTGGTACTTCGTGAAGTAAGCGGCTAGTCCAAGATCAATAGGAGGCTCGGGTGCGTATGCGCCCGGGCCTCCTTGCTTTTCCGGCCGGCGGCAGCTGTCGATGTACCGATGGGTCGCTTCTTGCATGCCCGTTGGTACATCGACGCGTCGGCCCGTACTGCGGCCTCCCGTACGCATGCGCATCGCAGCCGTGGGGCGCGAACGCGCATCGCAGCAGCCGTGGGGCGCGAACGCGCATCGCAGCAGCCGTGGGGCGCGAACGCGCATCGCAGCATCCGTGGGGCGCGAACGCGCATCGCAGCATTTGTGGGGCGGCCGCGAGACCGGGCCAGCCGCGACGGCCGGCCGGAGGTCGGCCCGAGCGGCCGGCACGCGGGGGGTCTGGGGGGGTCGTCCCCCCAAATGTCACAGCCCCTGGGTGCGGAGCCAGCGGATCTCGGCGTCGATGAAGTCGTCGATCTCGCCGTCCATCACCGCGGTGGTGTTCCCGGTCTCGAGGCCGGTCCGCAGGTCCTTGATGTTCTGGTACGGGTGCAGAACGTAGTTGCGGATCTGGGTACCCCAGCTTCCGGCGTGGTCCCCGCGCAGCTCGGCCATTTTGGCCTGCTGCTCCTCGCGCTTGCGCTCGAGCAGCTTGGCTTGCAGCACGGCCATCGCGCTGGCGCGGTTCTGGATCTGGCTGCGCTCGTTCTGGCAGGAGACCACGATCCCGGTCGGCAGGTGGGTGATCCGGACCGCCGAGTCGGTGGTGTTGACCCCCTGGCCGCCTGGGCCGCTGGACCGGAACACGTCTACCCGTATTTCGTCCTCGGGCACCTCGATGTGGTCGGCCTGCTGCACCACCGGGATCACGTCAACGCCTGCGAACGAGGTCTGCCTGCGGCCCTGGTTGTCGTACTTCGAGATCCGCACCATCCGGTGCGTGCCGTGCTCGCCGCGCAGCGTGCCGTAGGCATACGGGGCCTTTACCGCGAACGTGGTCGACTTGATCCCCGCCTCTTCCGCGTAGGAGGTGTCGTAGATCTCGGTCGAGTACCCGTGCCGCTCGGCCCAGCGCAGGTAGATCCGGCGCAGGCCCTCGGCCCAGTCCGCCGCGTCGGCGCCGCCCGCCTGCGCGTTGATCGTGATCAGCGCCTCGCGCGCGTCGTACTCGCCGGACAGCAGCGTCCTGATTTCCAGCTGGTCGATCTCCTTGCGGAGCGCCGCCAGGTCGCGGGTCGCCTCTTCCCTGGTCGCCTCGTCGCTCTCGCTCTCGGCCAGCTCGAATAGCACCTTGGTGTCGTCGAGGCGGCGGTGCAGGCCGTCCAGCCGGGACAGCTCGCCGTCGAGGTAGGACAGCCGCCGGGTGACCGCCTGCGCCTGCTCCTGGTCTTCCCACAGCCCAGGCTCGCCCGCACGCTTCCGCAGCACGTCGGCTTCTTCCCGCATGGCCTCCGGGTCCAGGACGGCCTCAACGCTGGCGAGCTTCGACGAGAGGTCCGAGATTTCGCCCGCAGGGTCCGTAGCCATGCCGGAAAGCCTACGTCAGGCTGGCATGTCCGCTTGTTGCCGCGGCCGTATCTGTGGAAGCTATCGTTTGCAGCGAAGACAAACGTTAGCCAGGGCCGAACGAAAGGATACCCATCCCCGCGCCGACCGGCCAGCAGGCCCTCACATTTGACCGGGTTCAGGCCGCCACTGCCCGGCTTGCCGGAATCGCCCACCGTACCCCGCTGCTCACGTCCAGGACGCTCGACGCGCGATGCGGCGGCACCGTCTGCCTGAAGGCCGAACCGTTCCAGCGCAGCGGGTCGTTCAAGTTCCGCGGCGCCTACAACCGCCTCAGCCTGCTCGACGCGGACGAACGGGCGAGGGGGATAGTCGCGTATTCATCGGGCAACCACGGCGCCGCGGTGGCGCTTGCAGCCTCGCTGCTGGACATCGGCGCCGTGGTGGTGGTGCCGGAGACCGGCTCGCCCGCCAAGCTGGCCGCGATCCAGGGCTACGGCGCCGAGATCCGGCGCTACGACCCGGCCACCGAGCGCCGGGAGGAGGTGGCCGCCGCCCTGGCCGAGGCGCGGTCGCTGACGCTGATCCGGCCGTTCGACGACTATGACGTGATGGCCGGCCAGGGCAGCGCTGGGGTGGAACTGGCCGAGCAGGCCGGCGAGCTCGACCTGGTGCTGGTGCCGGTCGGCGGGGGCGGCCTGGCCGCGGGCGTCGGGACCGCGGTCAAGGCACTGCTCCCGGGCGCGGCGATGATCGGCGTCGAGCCGGACGGGGCCGACGACACCAGCCGGTCGCTGCGCGCGAGCCACCGGGTCAGCCTGGACGCGGTGGACACGATCGCCGACGGCCTGCGGGCCCTGACGCCGGGAGAACTCACGTTCCCGATCAACCAGCGGCAGCTCGACGACGTCGTGACCGTGCCCGACACGGCGATCGTCGAGGCCATGCTGTTCTGCTTCGCCAGGCTCAAGGTGGTCGTCGAGCCGAGCGGGGCGGTCCCGCTGGCCGCCCTGCTCTCCGGCGCCGTGCAGGCGAGCGGCCGGCGGATCGGTGTCGTCCTGTCCGGCGGCAACATCGACCCCGCCGACTTCGCCTTCCTGCAGGCGGGCGGCCGCTAGCCGGGGCAGGCCAGGCCGCTAGCCGGGGCAGGCCAGGCCGCTAGCCGGGGCAGGCCAGGCCGCTAGCCGGTACGCCGCCCGCCGGGCAGGCCGCTAGCCGGGCAGCGCGCTGGCCGAGACCAGGGTGCGCACCGCGCGCACCGCGACCGACAGCGTCGCCACGGTGAACCGGTCCGTCTCCCAGATCTCGGTCAGCGTCTGGGCCGCCCGGCGCACCGCCGGCTCGTTCCGCTGCACCCACGCGGCCAGCCGGTCCTCCGGCCGGCCCGGCCCGGTCACCTGGAGCACGTCGGCGGCCAGCGCCGCGTGCGCGCTGTACAGGTCGTCGCGGAGCGCGGCCCGGGCCATCGTGTTCCACCGGTCCTCGCGCGGCAGCGCGGTGATCCGGTCCCGCAGCCTGGTGATCTGCAGCCGGTCGGCGAGATCGAAGTACACCTCGGCGGTCTCCTCGACCGGCCTGCCGACGCTCGTTGCCACGTCCACGATGTCGAAGGCCGAGTAGGCAGGGACCATCGCGGCGACCCGCTCGGCCAGGTCGAGCGGCACGCCCCGGGAGGTGAGCGAGTCCCGGCGCTCCTCGAACCCGGTCAGGTCGGTCCCGGTGAGCAGCTTGGGCAGGCCCGAGCCGACGCTCAGCACGCCCCCGGCGAAGAAGTCGATCGTGGCCTGGATGTCGAACGGCGGCCGGCGGTTGTGCAGCAGCCACCGCGTCGCGCGCTCGGTGAGCTTGCGGCCCTCCAGGCTGAGCAGCACCTGGACCGAGGTGTCCACCTTGCCGTCCAGCGCCTGGACCTGGGCCCAGAAGCCGACCATGTCGAACACGTTGCGCCCGACCAGCCAGGCCGCCGCGATGTCCGGCACCGATGCGCCGGTCTCCTCGTTGAGCCGGAACGCGAACGTGGTGCCCGATCTGTCGACCATCTCGTTGATCACCACGGTGGTGATGATCTCGCGGTGCAGCCGGTGGGACCGCATCCGGTCGGCGTAGCGCTCCCGCAGCGGCTTGGGGAAGTAGGCGGTCAGGGCCTGGCGGAGGTACGGGTCGTCGGGCAGGCCCGAGGCCAGCACCTCCTGGGCGGTGCCGATCTTGGTCTGGGCAAGCAGGACCGAGAACTCCGGGCTGGTCAGGCCGGTGCCGGCGGACCGGCGCTCGGCGATCTCCTTGTCGCCCGGCAGCACGTCGAGCCGGCGCGAGACCCGGCCGTCGCGCTCCAGCTTGCGGATGTAGCGGGCGTGCACGTGCAGCATCTGCGGCGCCTGGGCGGTGGACGCGGCCAGGACCCGGTTCTGCAGGTAGTTGTGGTTGAGCACCAGGTCGCCGACCTCGCCGGTCATCCCGTGCAGCAGCTTGCCCCGGTCAGCGGGCGTCAGCTCGCCGTCCCGGACCACGCCGTCCAGCAGGATCTTGATGTTGACCTCGTGGTCCGAGGTGTCGACGCCTGCCGAGTTGTCGATGAAGTCGGTGTTCACCCGGCCGCCGCCGAGCGCGTACTCGATTCTTGCCTCCTGGGTCAGCCCAAGGTTCCCGCCCTCGCCGACGACCCGGACCCGCAGCTCGGACGCGTCGACCCGGACCGCGTCACTGGCCCGGTCCCCCGCATCCGCCTGGGTCTGGGTCGTCGCCTTGACGTAGGTGCCGATGCCGCCGTTCCACAGCAGGTCGACCGGGGCCCGCAGCGCCGCGGAGATCAGCTCGTCCGGCGGCAGCGCGGTCACGCCGTCCTCGAGGCCGAGCGCCGCCCGGGCCTGCGGCGAGACCGGCACCGACTTCGCTGACCGCGGCCACACGCCGCCGCCCTCGGAGATCAGCGCGGGATCGTAGTCCGCCCACGAGGAACGGGCTAGGCCGAACAGCCGCTGCCGCTCGGCGAAGCTGGCCGCCGGGTCGGGGCTGGGATCGGTGAACACGTGCCGGTGGTCGAACGCGGCCACGAGCCTGATGTGCCGGGAAAGCAGCATGCCGTTGCCGAACACGTCGCCGGACATGTCGCCGATCCCGACCACGGTGAAGTCGGTCTGGTCGACGTCGATGCCCATGGTCTGGAAGTGGAACTTGACCGACTCCCAGGCGCCCCGGGCGGTGATGCCCATCTTCTTGTGGTCGTAGCCCTCCGAGCCGCCGGAGGCGAACGCGTCACCGAGCCAGAACCCGCGGCTCTTGGCGATCTCGTTCGCGGTGTCAGAGAACGTGGCGGTGCCCTTGTCGGCCGCGACCACCAGGTAGACGTCGTCGCCGTCACGGCGGACCACCCGCGCGGGCGGCACCACGCGGGCGGCCTCGATGTTGTCGGTCACGTCGAGCATCGCGCTGATGAAGTTCCGGTAGCAGGCGAGCACCTCGCCCTGATAGGCCTCGCGGTCGCTGGGATCGGGCAGTTGCTTGCAGACGAAGCCGCCCTTGGCGCCGGAGGGGACGATCACCGAGTTCTTCACCTCCTGCGCCTTGGCCAGGCCGAGGATCTCGGTGCGGAAGTCCTCCCGCCGGTCCGACCAGCGCAGACCGCCCCGGGCCACGCCCGCGAACCGCAGGTGCACGGCCTCGAACCTGGGCGAGTACACGAACAGCTCGAACTCTGGCCGCGGCGCCGGCAGGTCGGGCACCTGCTGGGCGTCGAGCTTGACCACCAGGTACGGAGCCCGAGGCCGCGGCGTCGCCGGCTCGGTGAAGTAGTTCGTCCGCAGCGTCGCCTGGATCAGGCCCCAGTAGGCGCGCAGGATGCGGTCCTGGTCGAGGCTTTCCACCTCGTCGAGCTCGCCCCTGATCTCCTCGGTGATGGCCTCGCTGCGCTCGGCCTCGCCCTGCTGGCGCTCCGGGTCGAACCGGGACTCGAACAGCCGCACGAGCAGCCGGGTAATCGTGATGTTGGACCGCAGCACCCGCTCGACGTAGTTCTGGCTGAACGTGCTGCCCGCCTGGCGCAGGTACTTGGCGTAGGCCCGCAGCACGACCACCTGCCGCCAGGTCAGGTGGCCATCGAGCACCAGCGCGTTGAACCCGTCGTCCTCGACGTCGCCATGCCAGAGCGCGGTCAGCGCGTCCTGGACCAGGTCCTTGACCGACGCGACCGACGATGTCGTACGGGCGGAAGCGTCAGCGCCCACGCTGCTTCTGCGCAGCCCGAAGTCATAGATCCAGAACGGCTCCGCGGCTTCGAACTCGTACGGGTGCTCGTCCACCACGTCGACGCCCATGTGCTGCAGCCGGGGCAGCACGTCGGTCAGCGTGATCCGGGAACCGGTGCGGTAGATCGAAAGCCGCCACACCCGGTGATCGTCGCCCGGGTCCTGCTGCTCGCCGGCCGGGGAGTCCTCGATCGGCACCCCGCCGACGTAGCTCTCGGATTCCCACAGGTCGAACGCCACGCTTTCGCCCGACTCGCGCAGCTTCAGCACCTTTGACAGGTCGTCGACGGCCACGTTGGCCGGGACGTCGGCCTTGTAGGTCGGCGGGATCGCATCGCCGCCGCACATCGTGAGGACCGCATGCCCCCGCTCCTCGCCGAGCTGGCACAGCGCCTCCTCGGCGAAGTCGTCGTCCCAGGACCGGATCGCCGCGGCCACCTCGGCCTCAAGCTTTGCGGCGTCCACGTCGGGCAGCATCTGGCCGCGCCCGGCGCGCACCACGATGTGCAGCCGCGCCACCGGCGACTCGCCAACCATCACGCTGTAGTCCGTGCTCGCGCCGTCGAGCGCCTTCCGCAGTATCTCCTGGGTGCGCAGCCTGACCTGGGTGGTGTAGCGGTCCCTGGGCAGGTAGAGCAGGAAGGACATGTACCGGCCGTAGATGTCCTTGCGCAGGAAGAGCCGGGACTGGGTGCGCTCGCGCAGCCGGAGCACGCCCTCGGCGACCGGGACGAGCTGCGCCACGGTGGTCTGGAACAGGTCCTCGCGCGGGTAGCTCTCCATGAACTCGGCGAGGTCCTTGCCGTCGTGGCCGTCGGCGGCGAACCCGAAGTCGGCGAGCATTTCGGTGAGCTTGCGCCGCAGCACCGGGATCCTGGTGATGCTCTCGGTGTAGGCGTCGTGGGTGTACAGGCCGAGGAACCGGTACTCGCCGGTGACCTGCCCGGACGAGTCCAGCCGCTTGACCGCCACGTAATCGAGGTAGCTGGGCCGGTGCACGGTCGAGCGAGAGTTCGCCTTGGTCAGGATCAGCAGCTGCGGCTCCTTGGCTCTGGCCCGCACCTCCGGGGGGAGCGCGGCGAACGACTTCGAGCCGGCCCGGTCGTGCCGCAGGATGCCGAGCCCGGTGCCAGGCACGCCGCGCAGCGCCATCCCGTCCGGCCCGTCCAGCAGGTCATACTCGCGGTAGCCGAGGAAGGTGAAGTGCCCATCGGCCAGCCACCGCAACAGCGCCTCGACCTCTGCGGGAGATTCGTCGCTCGCCGACGCTTCCCCGTCGGCAGACATCGCCAGCTGCTCGGCCAGCTGCACCGCCCTGGCCTGCATCCGGTGCCAGTCCTCCACCGCCACCCGCACGTCGCCGAGCACCCGCTCGAGATCCCGCTGCAGCTTGGCGCCCTCGCCTTCGGGCAGCCGGCTCACCTCGACGTGGGTCCAGGACTCGGCGATCTCATCGTGGGCCTGCCGCTCCCCATCGACCACCCCGACGACCTCGTGCAACTCCCCAGCCACGTTGCGCTTGATGAGGAACTGCGGATGCACGACCAGGTGTGTGGTGACGTCGTGCCGGGTGAGCTCCATCCGGATCGAGTCCACGAGGAACGGCATGTCATCGGTGACGATGTCCACGACATCCCGGCTCGCGGCGCACGCCGCCGCCTGCCCACGGCGGACCCGCACCAGGGCCCTGCCCTGTGGCCGGTAGGCGGCGAGCTTGGCCTGCTCGATCGCCGTCGCGGCCAGGCGCTCCGGCCCGGCGGTGGTGAGGTCCTCGAGCGCGACGTGCCGGTAGTAGGCGCCCAGATAGGTACGGAAGTCGCCAACCTCGGCCGCGCCGCCCGCGGCGCTCCCGACCGCTGCCGTCTCGGCCAGCAGGGCTTCCTTCTCGTCGCCCACGATGTCAGCCATCGGTTTTCCACTCCTTTGTGGTTTTCCGGAGGACAGTGCCGCTACAACCAATCTCGCAGTTCCCAGAGCAGGGGGTAATACCTCATCGGCACTCTCTTGTGCAGATACGGCGCGCCGGTCGACCCTCCGGTGCCCGACTTCGTGCCGATTTGACGTTCTACCATCTGCACGTGCCTGGCGCGCCAGAGCCCGGCCAGCTCGTCGTGGGTCAGCAGGTCCTCGGCGAGCTGCCACAGGTCGTCGTGACTGCCGCGGTCCCTGGCGACGGTGACGAGCGAGGCCAGGATCTGGTCGTCGGTTTCGGCCTCCAGCCCCCGGGACCGTAGCAGGTCGGTGTACGCGTCCCACAGGGTCGGCTCGGCCAGACGGCGGGCGAGGCGCTGCCGCTCGTCCTCGGTGAGCTCACGGAACCGGGCTACGAACCCGGGATCCTTCGCGCCGGACAGGAACTCGAGCTCGCGGAACTGTACCGACTGGAAGCCGCTGGCCGGCGCCAGGGCGGCCCGGAACTCGAGGAAGTCCTGCGGCGTCATGGTCTCGAGCACGTCGACTTGGCTGATCAGCAGCCGCTCGATCACGTGCGCCCGCTGCAGCAGCTGCCTGGTCCGCCAGGTCTCGTCCGGCCGCATGGCGTCGCGGGCCGCGGTCAGCTCGAACAGCAGCTGCTTGAACCAGAGCTCGTAGGCCTGGTGCACGGTGATGAACAGCAGCTCGTCGTGCGCCGGCGGAATCACTTGCGGCACCTGCTGCGCGAGCAGCTCGGGCAGCCGCAGGTAGCCGCCGTAGGTCAGCTTGCCGCCCTCTTCGCCGAAGCTGCGCCCGGTGGCTGAGCGCTCCCGCCCGGTCACCGCGCTCCCCGCTCGCTCACACCTGGCGTCGGCTCGCTCACACCTGGCGTCGGCTCGCTCACGCCCGCGGTCCTCACTCGCTGACCCCCGCGTCCCCGGGGACGAAGGATGCCAGCACCTCGGGGTTGGCCAGCGCGTCTGGGTCGGCCGCCTCGGCGACCGGCGTGCCCAGCAGGATCTTCCTGACCGGCACCTCGAGCTTCTTGCCGGACAGCGTCCTCGGGATGCCGGGCACCTGGTGGATCTCGTCGGGGACATGCCGCGGCGACAGCCCGGAACGCAGGCCGGACCGGATCCGGCCGACCAGGTCATCGTCCAGCTCGTGGCCTTCGGCGGGAACCACGTACAGGATCAGCCTGCCTTCGGCACCCAGCCTGCCGGTGTCGATCACCAGGCTGTCGGCGACCTCGGGCAGCGCCTCCACGATCCGGTAGAACTCGCTGGTGCCCATTCGCACTCCGCCGCGGTTCAGGGTGGCGTCGGACCGGCCGTAGATAATGCAGCCGCCGTCGGGCAGCATCATGATCCAGTCGCCGTGCCGCCACACACCGGGATATTCGGCGAAGTAGCTGTCCCGGTAGCGGGTGCCACCGGGATCGTTCCAGAACCCGACCGGCATCGACGGCATCGGCTGCGTGATCACCAGCTCTCCGACCTCGCCGATCACGGACCGCCCCGCCGGGTCGTACGCCTCGACCCGCGCGCCCAGGCACCGCCCGGAGATCACCCCGGCCCGCACCGGCAGCAGCGGGTTGGGCCCGACGAACCCCGTGCACAGGTCGGTGCCGCCGGAGAACGAGCCGAGAATCAGGTCGTTGCCGCCGGTGGGCACCGACTCGTAGACCCAGCGGAACCCCTCGGGCGGCAGCGGGGCCCCGGTGGAGCCGACGCCGCGCAGCCGCGACAGGTCGTGCTCGTCGCCGGGCCGCAGACCCGCCTTCATGCAGGCCAGCAGGTACGGCGCACCGGACCCGAAGTAGGTGACGCCGGTCTCGGCGGCCATTCGCCAGAGGACGTCGGTGGCCGGATGGCTGGCGCTGCCGTCGTACAGCACCACCGTGGCGCCGATCAGCAGGCCAGCGGCCGCGTAGTTCCACATCATCCAGCCGGTGGTGGTGTACCAGAAGAACGTGTCGCCCGGGTGCACATCGTGGTGCAGCCCCATGCATTTCAGGTGCTCGAGCACCACGCCGCCGTGCCCGTGCACGATCGGCTTGGGCAGCCCGGTGGTGCCCGACGAGTACAGCACCCAGAGTGGGTGCTCGAACGGCACCTCCTCGAACTCGGCGTCCGGGACGTCGCCGGGCAGCGAATCCCAGTCCAGCCGCACCGGTGCGGCGCCGCCCGCGCTCTCAGGCGCCGCATCGGCGCCGCCGGCACCGTCATACCCGGCTGCATCGCCGACGCCGCCGGCACCCCCACGTCCGGCTGCCTCGCCGGCCACGGCCGAGTAGTTCACCGTGATCAGGGCCTCCAGGCTGGGCAGCTCGGCCACGATGTCCTCGACCTGCTGCCGCCGGTCGAACCACTTCCCGTTGTACGGGTAGCCATCGACGGCGATCAGCACCTTCGGTGAGATCTGCGCCAGGCGGTCGGTCACGCTGCGCGGCCCGAAATCCGGCGAGCACGACGACCAGATCGCCCCCAGGCTGGCGGTGGCGAGCAGCCCGACCAGCGCCTCGGGGATGTTGGGCAGGTAGGCGCCGACCCGGTCGCCCTTGGTGACGCCGAGCTCCCACAGCACCCCGCGCACCCGGGCGACTTCGGAGCCGAGCTCGGAGTAGCTCAGCGTTCCGGCCCGTCCCGATTCCGAGCGGTAGATGACCGCGGTACGACCGGGATGCTCCTGAGCCGTCCGCAGCGCATTGCGCGCATAGTTGATCGTGGTCCCGCCGAACCAGCTCACGTCCGGCATCGGCCCGCCCGACAGCACCGGGCCGTCACCGCGGTGGCCGAGCACCCCGAAGTAATCCCAGATCGACGACCAGAATCTGGCTGGCTCCGACACCGACCATCGCCAGATCGCATCATATCCGGACAGAACGGGGCCGTGACCCCGACCCAGCCACGCGGCGTAGTCGGTGAGCCGCGCGTCGCGGATGGCCCGCTCGGTCGGTTCCCAGAGTGTTTCGCCGTAGTCGCGCCCGCCCATGGCTGCGACGAGCTGATCGTCAGAAGGCATAGGCATCAGCATGCGGCGTCCGGTGCGTCCTCGCAACGAGGGCCAGCTCAGCCGGGCTGCCGGGACTCGCGCACCGCGACCAGATAGCGGCGCAGGGCGATGAGCGACCAGATCGCCTCGACCGCGCCGAACGGCCAGGCGCCGGACAGGAAGCCATAGCTGCTGGCCAGCATGCAGCCGAGCGCGAACGCGAGGATGAACCCGCGGTTCCGGCGCTCGAGCGCGTACATCGACATCATGAAGACCAGGGCGGTCACTCCATAGACCGTCAAGCCAACGCCACTCATAAGTACGACTATCGGCTACGACGCTCAGCCGGCCGACACCGCGTTGGTCAGACGGTCGACCGCGCTGACGACGGACGCGGTATCGGAAAGGTCGTTGAGCACGACGTCGGCGCCTGCCTCGCGCAACTCGGCCGCGATGGACCGGCCGCTGGCCACCGCGACGCAGCGGGCGCCGCCGATCCTCGCCGCCTCGACGTCCCGGATCGAGTCCGCGATGTAGACCGTCGCGACGATGTCCCCGCGGTACTTATCAGCGGCGCGGCCGCGGGAGCTGAGCAGCTGGGCCCCCTTGGGGTAGATCTCGGAGCCGTAGCCGCCGATCTCGAAGTCGAAGAACGCGTCCATGCCGAACGCCTGGAGCTTCGCGGTCGCGTTCGGCCTGATCGTGCCCGTGAGCACAGACTGGATGACGCCGGGCAGGCCGGCCACGGCGGCCGCCGCGTCCTTCGCCCCCGGCAGCTCGCGCCCCTGCGTGGGGAGCAGGTCGAGCCGGGAGCCGAACGCGATCGCGAGTTCCCGGGTGTACCTGCCCAGCAGCTCCTGGCTGCCGGGATCGGCCGGGTCCGGGACCCCTCCGGAGCTGACGTCGTTGACCGCCAGCGCCTCGAAGAAGATCTCCGAGTCCGTCCGGCCCGCCGTCTGCGGCAGCGCCACCAGCGGGCGCCCCGTCACCTTCTGGAACGCTTCGGCATACGCCTGCCTGGACACTCGGGCCACGTCGACAAGGGTCAGGTCGATGTTCCACAGAACCAGGCGGTAGATGGGGAGCCTCCGGTTCGCCGATCGCGCGACGGTCATGGCGTGGCGGCTTGGCCGCGTTTCGCCTTGTGTGGTCGAGCCTATCCGCCCGCGCGAGCCGGCGATCCGATGTCCGCCGACCCGCAGCCCGGCTGCCGCCCCTCGTCCGCCCCGCCAGCCCGCCGCCTCCCGCCAGCCACGCCCGCCCCGGGTCGCCCGCCCGCCACCTCCTGCCAGCCCCGGAAGCCCGCCCGCCACCTCCTGCCAGCCCCGGAAGCCCGCCCGCCACCTCCTGCCAGCCCCGGAAGCCCGCCCGCCACCTCCTGCCAGCCCCGGAAGCCCGCCCGCCACCTCCTGCCAGCCCCGGAAGCCCGCCCGCCACCTCCTGCCAGCCCCGGAAGCCCGCCCGCCACCTCCTGCCAGCCCCGGAAGCCCGGGGGGGCGGACGAGTGCGGCCGGCCGTCAGCCCATGTGGGGGTAGCGGTAGTCGGCCGGTGGGACGAAGAGTTCCTTGATCGTCCGGGTGTTCACCCAGCGGATCAGGTTGAAGATCGAGCCCGCCTTGTCGTTGGTGCCGCTGGCCCTGGCCCCGCCGAACGGCTGCTGGCCGACGACCGCGCCGGTCGGCTTGTCGTTGATGTAGAAGTTGCCCGCCGAGAACCGCAGCGCGTCGGTGGCCTCGGCGATGGCCGTCCGGTCCTGGGCGATGATCGCGCCGGTCAGCGCGTACGGGCTGATGTCGGCCGCCTGGGCCACGACGTCGGCGTACTGTGCGTCCTCGAACACGTGCACGCCGAGGATCGGCCCGAAGTACTCGGTGGTGAAGATCTCGTCGGTCGGGTCGGTGCCCTCCAGCACCGTGGGCCGCACGAAGTAGCCGTCGGCCCCGTCGGTTTCGCCGCCGGCGAGCACCCGGACCGACGGCCGGGACCTGGCCCTGGCCAGGGCGTCGGCGTGGGTGTCGAACGCCGCCCTGTCGATGACGGCGCCCATGAACAGCGACAGGTCGGCCGAGACGTCGCCCATGGTCAGCGAGCCAACCGTGGAGATGAACTGGTCTCCCATCCGGTTCCACACCGACCGGGGCACGTACGCGCGCGAGGCGGCGGAGCACTTCTGGCCCTGGTACTCGTAGGCCCCCCGGGTCAGCGCCGTGACCAGGACGTCAGGGTCGGCCGACGGATGGGCGATGACAAAGTCCTTGCCACCGGTCTCGCCAACGAGCCGGGGGTAGCCGCGATAGCTCGAGATGTTCTCCCCGACCGTGCGCCATAGGTGCTGGAACGTCCCGGTCGAGCCGGTGAAGTGGATCCCGGCCAGGTCCGGGCTGGACAGTGCGACCTGGGAGACCGCCCGGCCGCTGCCGGTCACCATGTTGATCACCCCCGGCGGCAGCCCGGCCGCCTCGAGCAGGCGCATCAGGTAGTGAGCGGACAGCTGCTGGGTGGTGGACGGCTTCCAGACCACGACGTTGCCGAGCAGGGCGGGTGCGGTCGGCAGGTTGCCGGCGATCGACGTGAAGTTGAACGGCGTGATCGCCAGCACGAATCCCTCGAGCGGGCGGTACTCGAGCCGGTTCCACGAGCCGGGCGCCGACCCCGGCTGCTCGGCCAGCAGCCGCCTGGCGTAGTGCACGTTGTACCGCCAGAAGTCGATCAGCTCGCAGGCAGCGTCGATCTCGGCCTGATAGGCGGACTTGGACTGGCCGAGGACGGTCGCCGCGTTGACGGTGGCGCGCCACGGCCCGGACAGCAGGTCGGCGGCGCGCAGGAAGATGGCGGCGCGGTCGTCAAAGGACAGCTCGCGCCACCCTGGCGCGGCCCGCCGCGCGGCCTCGATGGCCGCCGCCACGTCCTCCTCGGACGCGTTGCCGAGTCGGCCGAGCACGTGCCGGTAGTTGTGCGGCTGGACCACCTCGACGCGATCGCCGGCGCCCATCCGGTGCTCGCCGCCGACCGTCATGGTCAGCTCGGCCTGCTCCCCCGCGAGCTCCTTGACCCGGTTCTCCAGGGCGGCGCGCTCGGCGCTGCCCGGGGCGTACTGCCTAACCGGCTCGTTTACTGGGACGGGGACGTTTGTTACGGCATCGAACACGGCCTGCTCCCTGCGTTTACCCGGCGCCATTGCCAGCCTGCAGGATAATCGACGCCGAGGAGCGCGCCGCCGGGTCAGCCGGCCACGTGGCCGAGTTCCTGGGTCGCGTACCAGAGCAACTCATGGCCCTCGGCGCCGTCGACGGTGAACCTCGCGTCATCGTCGCCATCGTCGGCGGCGGGCAGCGCCGCGACCGCCGCGCCGACGTCCCGGGCGGCGTTGACGTCGTCGATGTGGCCGGAAACCACGTCCCTGAGTGCGACCGGCACCCTGACCTCCACGAGCGCGGGCTCGTCAAACCCGGCGATGCCGGACACGTGCTGATCTGGCACTTCGGCCGCGAGCACCACCCGGCGGTGCGGAGCGCTCGGGTCGGAGTGCAGCAGCCGCAGCGAGGCCCTGGCCGCGAGCGTCATCGCGACGTACTCGAGTTCCTCGTCGTCGCCGCTGGAGTACCACTCCCGCAGCGCGGGCGTGACGGCGAAGCCGCGCACTGGCGGCGCGCCGGTCTCGGCGGCGGCGAGCAGCTTGGCCAGCGCCGGCATGGTGAAAGGCAGGTAGACGCGCATTGGTTCCCCGCGGAACAGAGGAGATGCTGACGAGTGTGCCAGCGATGGCGCGCCGCGGCTGGAATTTCCGCCGCACCGGTCCAGGTGTTCCGGTCGGGCTCAGCCCGCCCTGTGCTCCTCGGTCAGCCCGGCCCCGGCCGTCTCCCCGGACCCTGGCTGCCAGCCCCGGCCGTCTCCCCCAGACCCTGGCTGCCAGCCCCGGCCGTCTCCCCCAGACCCTGGCTGCCAGCCCCGGCCGTCTCCCCCACACCAGGGCCGGCCAGGTCGCCGGGATCGGCCGGGGCGTCACGTTCCGGCTCAGAGCGCGGCCGACCGGACCTGGTCAGCGCCGCAAGCACGGCCGTAACCGCCGCATCGAGGGGCTCGTGTTCCCAGACCCGGACGACGTCCCAGCCCGCTGCCGAGAGCGCGGCGTCCGCCACCCGGTCTCGCTCGACGTTGCGCTGCAGCTTGGGGCCCCAGTACCAGGTGTTGTTGGCCGGCTTGCTGCCGTGGTCCGGACAGGCGTGCCAGAAGCAGCCGTCCACGAACACGGCGACGCGACGCGCAGTGAACGCGATGTCGGGCCTGACCCGCTTGCCTTCCGCCAGGTCGAGCCGGTAGTCCTTGCGGAACCGGTACCCCTGGCGGTGCAGCGCCCGGCGCAGCGCGACCTCGGGCTTGGTGTCCGTGCGCCGGATCGCGCGCATGTTGGCTGCCCGTCCCTCGCTGGACGGGCGCGGGTACTCGGCCACGGGCCTCAGCGTAGAGCGCCGCCGCCCGCCGCTTCAGCCCAACCGCCCACCCGCGCCACAGCCCCACCGCCCACCCGCGCCACAGCCCCACCGCCCACCCGCGCCAGCCCCACCGCCCACCCGCGCCACAGCCCCACCGCCCACCCGCGCCACAGCCCCACCGCCCACCCGCGCCACAGCCGCCGTGACGCGGGCGGTTGGCTAGGCCGCGGCGCGGTCGGCGGGCGGGCGCCGGCGGCGGGCGGCGTCGGAGAGTACCGGCGAGCTCCAGTTCGCGTCGTACAGGTTGGTCCCGGGCGGCACGATCTCGTCGATCCGGTCCAAAGTGGCGTCGTCGAGGGCCAGCGAGGCACCCTTCAGCAGCCCCTCGAGCTGCGGCATGGTCCGCGGCCCGATGATCACCGAGGTGACGGCCGGGTTCGCGGCCGCGAAGGCCACGGCCAGTTCGGGCAGCGAGCACCCGATGTCGTCCGCGAGTTCGGCGAGTTTCTCGACGGCGTCGAGCTTCGCGGCGTTCCCGGGGACGTCCGGATCGAAGCGCGCCGGGGTGAGCGCGGCCCGGCCCGTGGACAGATCGGCCGGCCTTTGCGGTACCTGCCGGTCAGGAAGCCTGAAGCGAGCGGGCCCCAGGTCAGCACGCCCATGCCGTAGCGCTGGCAGATCGGGAGCAGCGCGGCCTCGACCTCCCTGGCCAGCAGCGAGTACGGGGGCTGCTCGGTCCAGAAGCGCATCAGCCCGCGGCGCTCCGCCACATGGTGCGCGTCGACGATCTCCTCGGGCGGGAACGTCGAGCAGCCGAAGGCGCGGACCTTCCCCTGCCGTACCAGATCGGTCAGCGCCCAGAGCGTCTCCTCGATGTCGGTCGAGTGATCCGGGCGGTGCACCTGGTAAAGGTCGATCCGGTCGGTCTGCAGGCGGCGCAGGCTGTCCTCGACCTCGGTGACGATCCAGCGCCGCGAGTTGCCGCTGCGGTTGCGGCGGTCCTCGCCGAGCGCGAAATGCACCTTGGTGGCGAGCACGACGTCATCGCGCCGGCCGCGCAGCGCCTTGCCCACGATCTGCTCGGACTCCCCGTCGCCGTACGCGTCCGCGGTGTCGACGAAGTTGATGCCCTGGTCAAGGGCGGCGTGGATGATGCGGACGCAGTCGTCGTGGTCGGGGTTGCCGACAGCGCCGAACATCATGGCGCCGAGGCAGTACGCGCTGACCTCGATGCCGGTGCCGCCGAGGTTCCGGTAGCGAATGCTCATGCCTGGCACGGTAGAAGCTGGAGCGCACTCTAGGGCAAGCACAATTAACGGGATGGTGCGGTGATCAGGCGAGCGGCACGCCGAGCAGTTCGGTCAGCCGGAGGGCGGTCGGGCCTGGCTCGCGATGGTGCACGCCGATCAGGCCGATGGCCTCAGCCGCGGCGATGTTGGCCGCGACGTCGTCGATGAACACGCACTCCTCCAGCTCCAGGCCCAGCAGCGCCGCTGTGTGCCGGAAGATCCGCTCCTCCGGCTTGCGCATGCCCACCTCGGCCGAGATCACGACGACGTCGAACAGCTCGGAGAACAGATCCCGCCGGTAGTCGTCGCCCCACGAGTTGGACAGCAGCGCGGTGCGCAGCCCGGCCTGCCGCAGCGCACGGATCAGGTCGAGCATCGCGTTCTCCAGCGTCCCCGCGGCGAACATCCGGGCCAGCAGGCCGTCAGGTACGACCGGTCCGCCGTCGATGTGGGTGAGCTGCGCCGCCAGAGCCGCTTCGAACTCCTCGTTCGTGCACTCCCCCCGCTCCAGCGCGTGAACCGGGTTGTCGGCGCCGTCGCCGTAGGCGGCCGAGACCCAGGACCGCATGACCGCCGTGTAGCTGTCCCGGTCAATCTGCTCGGCCTGAAGCCAGGCGTCGATGGTGGTGGGGAGCGGGCCGGTCACAACCCCGCCCCAGTCGATGATCACCCCGCGGATGGTGCGGGGCTGGGCGGGAGAATCGGCTGGTGTGGCCCCGGAAGAGGCCGATGTGATGTCCTCGGGCACGAATCCGATCGTAGGTGACCGATCATCGCAACACTTCACGCGCTCCAGTCATGATCGCGACCTATATGCCCGAAATGCCCTTACCGAACCCGTGAAGAGATGAAAGCGATCATGGTTGATCGCTGGAGCTGGAGGTCGCGGGGGCTGGGTGGCGGGGGCTGGGTGGCGGGGGCTGGGGTGGCGGGGGCTGGGGTGGCGGGGGCTGGGGTGGCGGGGGCTGGAGGTGGCGGGGGCTGGAGGTGGCGGGGGCTGGAGGTGGCGGGGGCTGGGGTGGCGGGGGCTGGGGTGGCGGGCAGGGCGGGGGGTTACGACGGGCGGGGTGGGGGGCGGAGGCGGCGGGTGGCTTGGGCGCGGGCGGCCAGGTCGGCGGCGGGCGGGTAGGCGACTTCTTCGAGGCAGAGGGCGTGCGGGGCGACGACCGTTACCGCCGCGTCCCGGATCCTTGCGGCCAGCACCTCGGCTGGCCAGCCGGGGGCCCGGCGGCCGTCGCCGACTGACAGCATGGCGCCGACCAGGGCGCGCACCATGTTGTGGCAGAACGCGTCGGCGGCCGCCGTGGCCACGGCGAGCCCGGGCTGTGGCCTCGCCCACTCCAGCCGCAGGAGCTTCCGGACCGTGGTCGCGCCCTCGCGGCGCCTGCAGAACGCGGCGAAGTCATGCTCGCCGGTCAGGGCGGCCGCGGCCGCGTTCATGCGGTCGACGTCGACCGGCCGGGCGTACCAGAGCGTGTCGTGGCGACGGAGCGGATCCGCGCTGGCCGGATCGTCGCAAACCCGGTAGGAGTAGCGCCGCCACAGCGCGGAGAATCTGGCGTCGAAACCGTCCGGGGCGGCATCGATGGCCCTCACCCTGACGTCGGGCGGCAGGGCCCGGGCGAGCCTGCGGACGGCCGTCTCGCTGGCCACCTGCCAGCTAGCGGCCGGCACGTCCGCGTGGGCCACCTGACCGCGTGCGTGCACCCCGGCGTCGGTGCGGCCGGCCACGGTCAGCTCCGGCGGCTCCGGCAGCCCCAACGCCCAGCCGAGCGCCTGCTGCACCACATCCTGGACGGTGCGCTGCCCAGGCTGGCGGCTCCACCCGTGAAAGCCTGAGCCATCGTAAGACAGGTCAAGCCGGAGGCGGGTCCCCAGGCCAGTGGCCTGGGGACCCGCGTGCTCCAGCGTGCTACTCAGGGCCGTGACCGGCCTACTGGCCGTCCTCCGGCTCGTCGCTTTCGTCCGAGTCGGCGTCCGACTCGTCCTTTTCGTCGGCCGCGAGGTTCGACTCGTCCTCTTCGGCCTCGGCGTCTTCGTTAGCCTCGAGGTCCGACTCGTCCTCTTCGCCGAGATCGGAGTCCGCCGCGAGCCCTTCGGCCGAGTCAGCCTGGTCCGCCGAGTCGGCGGCGGCGCCGCGTTCCGGCTCCTCGTCCGTCACCTCAGCCTCGGCGGCGGTCGCCTCCGGCTGGGACGCGGTCGGACGCCCTGCGCGCTGGGTGCGGCGGGCCCGGCGGCGGCGCTGCCTCGCCTCGGTCTCTTCCGGCATGAGCTCGATCACGGCCATCGGCGCGTTGTCGCCCTTGCGGGGGCCGATCTTCGTGATCCGGGTGTAGCCACCTTCGCGGGACTCGAACCTCGGCCCGATCTCGGAGAACAGCGTGTGCACGACGTCGCGGTCGGTGACCGTCGTCAGCACCCGGCGCCTGGCGTGCAGGTCACCGCGCTTGGCGAACGTGATCAGGCGCTCGGCAACCGGCCGCAGCCTGCGCGCCCTTGCCTCGGTCGTGGTGATCCGGCCGTGCTCGAAGAGCGCGGTGGCAAGGTTCGCCATCATGTGCCGCTGGTGGGCGGGGCTACCGCCCATCCGGCGGCCCTTGGTGGGCGTAGGCATCGGAACGTTCTCCTGTTCGGTACCTGGAAGGCGCCAGTATTAGTACTGCTCGGTCTCGACGTAGCTCTCGTCGTCGTCCGCACCGTAGCTGTCCGCTGCGGTCCCGGGGTCGAATCCGGGCGGGGAGTCCTTGAGCGCGAGACCCATGTCGATCAGCTTCTGCTTGACTTCCTCGATCGACTTGGCGCCGAAGTTGCGGATGTCCAGCAGGTCCTGCTCGCTGCGCGCGACGAGCTCGCCCACGGTGTGGATGCCCTCGCGCTTGAGGCAGTTGTAGGAGCGGACGGTGAGGTTCAGCTCCTCGATCGGCAGCGCGAGGTCGGCGGCGAGTGCGGCGTCCGTCGGCGACGGGCCGATGTCGATGCCCTCGGCGTCCACGTTCAGCTCGCGAGCCAGCCCGAACAGCTCGACCAGGGTCTTGCCGGCGCTGGCCACCGCGTCGCGGGGGCGCATGCACGGCTTGGTCTCGACGTCCAGGATCAGCTTGTCGAAGTCGGTGCGCTGCTCGACACGCGTGGCCTCGACCTTGTACGTGACGCGCATCACCGGCGAGTAGATCGAGTCGATCGGGATCCGGCCGATCTCCTGGCCCGGCTGCTTGTTCTGGGCGGCGGACACGTAACCGCGGCCGCGCTCCACGGTCAGCTCCATCTCCAGCTTGCCCTTGCTGTTCAGCGTGGCGATGTGCAGATCGGGGTTGTGCACCTCAACGCCGGCGGGCGGCGCGATGTCGGCGGCCGTGACCTCACCGGGACCCTGCTTGCGCAGGTACATCGGAACCGGCTCGTCATGCTCGGACGAGACGACAAGCTCCTTCAGGTTCAGGATGATGTCGGTGACGTCCTCGATAACCCCGGGGACGGTGGAAAACTCGTGCAGCACACCCTCGATCCTGATGCTGGTGACAGCGGCACCAGGGATCGAGGAGAGCAGGGTACGGCGGACCGAGTTGCCGATCGTGTAGCCGAATCCCGGCTCGAGCGGCTCGATGGTGAACCGGGACCGGAACTCGTTGACCGAGTCCTCGGCGAGGCTTGGGCGCTGGGCGATGAGCATTGGTAGTTCCCTTCCGCGATGCCCGCTATATGACTATCGCGACTCTGCTGGCGGCCTTCCGGCCGCCATCTGCCACGGCCGGCCGCTCTGCTGCGGCCGGCCGGTACTGCCTACTGCTTGGAGTAGTACTCGACGATCAGCTGTTCCTGGACCAGGGTGTCGATCTGGGGCCTGGACGGAAGCGAGTGCACCAGAACCCGCATCTTGTCCGGTATCACCTCGAGCCACGCCGGGGTCGTGCGCTCGCCGGCCTCGGCGCGCGCCACCACGAACGGGGTGAGCTCGCGGGACTTCTCCGCGATCTCGACGATGTCGCTTTCGCGGACCCGGTAAGAGGGGATGTTGACCTTGCGGCCGTTGACCCGGACGTGGCCGTGGCCGACGAGCTGGCGGGCCATGTCCCGGCTCTTGGCGAAGCCGGCCCGGTAGACCACGTTGTCCAGGCGGCTCTCCAGGATCTGGAGCATGGTCTCGCCGGTGCGGCCGCGGGTGCGGGTGGCTTCCTCGTAGTAGTTGTGGAACTGCTTCTCCAGGATCCCGTAGATCCGCTTGGCCTTCTGCTTCTCGCGGATCTGAAGCAGGTAGTCGTTGTTCTCGCGGGCCCGGATCCTGCCGTGCTCACCCGGCGGGTAGGGCCGGATCTCGATCGGGCACTTGGGCGAGTCGCACTTGGCGCCCTTGAGGAAGAGCTTGGTCTTCTCGCGGCGGCAGCGCTTGCAGTCCGGACCGGTGTATCGAGCCATGTCTGTCGCTTCCTCCCTCAGACCCTGCGCCGCTTGGGAGGGCGGCAGCCATTGTGCGGAACCGGGGTGACGTCCTGGATGGAGCCGACCTCGAGGCCGGTCGCCTGCAGCGACCGGATCGCGGTCTCCCGCCCCGAGCCAGGACCCTTCACGAACACGTCGACCTTGCGCATGCCGTGCTCCATGGCGCGGCGGGCGGCGGCCTCGGCCGCCATCTGCGCGGCGAACGGCGTCGACTTGCGCGAGCCCTTGAATCCGACCTGCCCGGACGAGGCCCAGGAGATGACGCTCCCGGCGGGGTCGCAGATCGAGACGATGGTGTTGTTGAACGTGCTCTTGATGTGGGCGTGCCCGTGAGCGATGTTCTTCCGCTCTTTGCGGCGCACCTTCTTGACGCCGGTGCGGCTCTTCGGAGGCATCTGGTTGCTTCAGCTCCTGAGGTGATCGGACCGCTATGCGCGGACTACTTCTTCCCGGCCTTCTTCTTGCCGGCCACGGTCTTCTTCTTGCCCTTGCGGGTGCGGGCATTGGTCTGCGTGCGCTGGCCGTGCACGGGCAGCCCGCGGCGGTGCCGGATGCCCTGGTAGCACCCGATCTCCACCTTGCGCCGGATGTCGGCCGCGACCTCGCGGCGCAGGTCACCTTCGACCTTGTAGTTGGCGTCGATCCAGTCCCTGAGCCTGACGAGCTCGTCGTCGCTGAGGGCGTGGACCCGGGTGTCCCCGCTGAGCTCGGTCGCCTGCAGCGTCTCGAGGGCGCGGGTGTGGCCGATTCCGTAAACGTAAGTGAGGGCGACCTCTAGCCGCTTGTCACGCGGGAGGTCGACGCCGACGAGGCGTGCCATCGCGGGCAGTTCTCCTTCTGTCTCGGAGGTCCTGCGCGCCGCTCCCCGCCACTGCCCAAGCATTCCTGCCCGGACGGGGCCCCGGCCTCCACCCGGGGGTGCCCTTAACCGGCCGTTGGCCGGTTAAGGGTTGCGGTGCGCGTTCTTGCCGTGCTTCTCGAAGTGCCGGTATTGCTTCTGTCTTTTAGCTGGGCTGCTGGCCTGGCTCAGCCCTGGCGCTGCTTGTGCCGCGGATCAGAGCAGATGACCATGACCCGGCCATGCCGGCGAATGATCCGGCACTTACTGCAGATCTTCTTCACACTCGGCTTGACCTTCATCGGTTGCTCATCTCGTTTACTTGTAGCGGTAGACGATCCGCCCACGACTCAGGTCGTAGGGGCTCAGCTCGACGACGACCCTGTCATCGGGAAGGATCCGGATGTAGTGCATCCGCATCTTTCCGCTGATGTGAGCCAGGACCTTGTGCCCGTTGTCTAGCTCCACTCGGAAAAAGGCATTCGGCAGCGACTCAACCACCGTGCCCTCGATCTCAATGGCGCCGTCTTTCTTGGGCATATCCTCCGCGCTTTGCTATTGCTTGTCTGGTGTTCGGGGTCGGAGTCTCCGGCCAGAGAGCATGGCAGTCCGCAGCCGTGCCAGGCAATCCCACTGGTAAACGAGAGGCTTGCCCCGCCCGGCTCGTGCCTGCGCACACCTTCCGGATCCGGGTGGCTCCGACAGATGGCTACCTTCGCGCTGCACACTCACGTCGCGGGTGCGAAAGCAGCTCACGGGCCGCAGCAGAGTCTACGCGACCCCCGCCGCCAATGCGAACTCAGGGCCGCTCATCTCTGTGCGATTGGGTAAACCAGGTCCGGCCGCGGGGTATTCCCGCGGCTACCGGTGGCTACCGGTGGCTACCGGTCTGCCGCGTCCCCGCCGATCTGATCGGGCCCGCCACGTATCTGACGGCCGCGCGGGCCGCGCGGGCCGCGCGGGCCGCCTGAGCCGCCCGGGCCGCCGCTCGGGTGGCTGCCGCTGATCCAGCGGCCGAGCATGATGGCGCCCCACGGCCCGGCGATCCACAGCGGCCAGAGGTACCCGGCTCCGCTCAGTCCCCAGATCACGAAGCAGACCATGGTGACGGTGAACCAGCTGCTCCAGGCGGCAGTCCAGGCCGGTGAGAACCTGCCGTGCGGCCTGGCGATGGCGCCGCCCCCGGCCGCCTCCATGTGGAACCCGTGGCCGGGTATCTGCCTGCGGTAGTGCGGCGGCAGCGAGGCGTCGGGCAGCCGGTAGAGGTCGATCGCCGGCAGGTCGGACATGAGCTCGTCGAGATCGCCAAGGGTCTTGGCCGCGTAGGCCTTGTCCATCCGCTCGTTGAACTCCTCGACCGTGAGCCGGCCGGCCGCGTGGTGCTCGCGGAGCAGCGCCACGGCGCGCTCACGGTCGTCGTCGGAAGCCCGGATCCTGGGGTCAGAAGCCATCAGGTCCTCCTCAGCCCCTCGAGCGCACCTTCGGCCGCCCCGCCGCCGCGAGCCGCCGCCCTGCCGTCCTGGGCTACTACCCCGCCGTCACCGGCTACTACCCCGCCGTCCCGGGCCGCCCCGCCGTCCCGGGCGCCCCGCCGTCCCGGGCTGCCCCGCCGTCGCGGGCCGCTGCCCTGCGGTCCTGGGCTGCCCCGCCGTCGCGGGCCGCTGCCCTGCGGTCCTGGGCTGTTACGCCGCCGTCCAAGGCTGCGGCTCCGCCGTCCTCGGCGGTCAGCACCCAGGGCCCGGACGCGGTGATCGCCACCGTGTGCTCAAAGTGCGCCGCCCGGCTGCCATCGGCGCTGACCACGGTCCAGCCGTCGTCGAGCAGCCGGGTCTGCGGCCGGCCCCGGACCAGCATGGGCTCGATCGCGAGCGCCATCCCGTCGGCCAGCACCGGGCCGTGACCTGGCTTGCCGTAGTTCGGCACCGCCGGGTCCATGTGCATCTCGGTGCCGATCCCGTGGCCGACGTACTCCCGCACGATCCCGTACCGGCCGCTGGCCTGCGCGCTCGTCTCGACCGCGTGCGAGATGTCGCTCAGCCGGTTCCCGGGCCGGGCCTGGGCCAGACCGGCCCATAGCGCCCGCTGGCAGGCCCGCAGCAGCGCGGCGTCCTCGTCGCTGATCGGCCCGACGCCGACGGTGCGGGCGGCGTCACCGTGCCAGCCGTCCAGGATCGCGCCGCAGTCGATCGAGATCAGGTCTCCGGCCGCGAGCCGGGCTCTGGAACTAGGGATGCCGTGCACGATCTGGTCGTTGACCGAGGTGCAGATCGTCGCCGGGTAGCCGTGGTACCCGTTGAACGAGGGGACGGCGCCGGCCGCGCGGATCTCCCGCTCGGCGATCGCGTCCAGGTCCTCGGTGGTGATGCCGGGCTCGACCGCGGCCGTCAGCACGTCCAGCGTGTGCGACACCACCAGGCCCGCCTCGCGCATCGCCGCGATCTGGCCCGGCGTCTTGATCTGGATCGGCTGTTCCCGCCTGGTCCGCATGATGCCTCCGGATTCCCTTATCCACGTTACCGTTGCGAGGTCACTGCGGGGAGCCTGAGGCCAGCCCGGGGGTCGAAGGCCCGGGGTCCAAAGACCCGGGGTCCAAAGACCCGGGGTCCAAAGACCCGGGGTCAGCGGATGAAGCGCCGCAGCGCGCTCAGCGCCCGGTCGGTGATCTCCTCCACCGGCCCGGTGGCGTCGACGCCGAGCAGAATGCCCTCGTCCGCGTAGAACGTGATCAGCGGCTGGGTCTGCTGCTGGTACACGTCCAGCCGGTGCCTGATCGTCTCCTCGCGGTCGTCGTCGCGCTGGAACAGCTCACCGCCGCAGTCGTCACAGCGCTCGCTGCGCGACGGCGGATCGAACAGCACGTGCCAGACGTGGCCGCACCTGCGGCAGGTCCGCCGCCCCGAGAGCCGCCTGACCACCTCGTCGTCGTCCACGACGAGCTCGAGCACCAGGTCCAGCCTGGTGTCCCACTCGGTCAGCATCTTCTTCAGCGTCTCGGCCTGGGGCACGTTCCGCGGGAACCCATCGAGCAGGAAGCCAGCCTGCGCGTCGTCCTCCTGCAGCCGGTCGGCGACCATCGCGATCGTGACCTCGTCGGGCACCAGGTCGCCGCGGTCCATGTAGGTCTTGGCCGCGCGGCCGAGTTCGGTGCCGGTGCTCACGTTGTACCTGAAGATCTCACCTGTCGAGATCGTCGGGATCGCCAGGTGGGAGGCTATGAACTGGGCCTGCGTCCCCTTGCCCGCACCGGGGGGCCCGACGAGGACGACGCGCACTACCTCAGGAAGCCCTCATAGTTACGCTGCTGCAGCTGGCTCTCGATCTGCTTCACCGTGTCCAGCCCGACGCCGACCATGATCAGCAGGCTGGTGCCGCCGAGCGGGAACTGCTGCGAGGCGCCGGCCAGCCCGATGGCTACCAGTGGGATCAGGGCGACCAGTCCCAGGTAGATCGAGCCCGGGGTGGTCAGCCGGTTCAGCACATAGCTGAGGTACTCGGCTGTGGGCCGACCGGGTCTGATGCCGGGAATGAACCCCCCGTACTTCTTCATGTTGTCCGCGACCTCGGTCGGGTTGAACGTGATCGAGACGTAGAAGAACGTGAAGAAAATGATCATCAGGAACGTCGCGATCATGTAGACCGGATTGTCGCCGTAGCTCAGGTGCACCACGACCCAGTCGGCCCACGCCTTGGGGTGGGCGCCGTTCACCCCGCCGAACAGCTGCGCAGCGAGCTGCGGGATGTATAGCAGCGACGAGCCGAAGATGACCGGGATGACACCGGCCTGGTTCACCTTGAGCGGGATGTAGGTCGACGTGCCGCCGTACATCTTGCGGCCGACCATGCGTTTGGCATATTGGACCGGGATCCGGCGCTGGGCCTGTTCCATAAACGCCACAAACCCGATGACCGCGATGCCGACGGCCAGCACCAGGCCGAACACGAACGCGTGCTTCTCCTGGTAGATCTGCTCGAACTCGCCCGGGATCTGCGAGATCACGGTGACGAAGATCACGATCGACATGCCGTTGCCCACGCCGCGGTCGGTGATCAGCTCGCCCAGCCACATGATCACGCAGGTGCCCGCGGTCATGGTGATCACCATCGTGGCGATGTTGAACACGCCCTGGTTCGGGATCAGGTTCGAGCACTTCGTGGTGCCGCTGGTGCCGTACAGAGTGCCGGATCTGGCCAGCGCGACGATCGCGGTTGACTGCAGGATCGCCAGGCCACAGGTGAGGTACCGGGTGTACTGAGTGATTTTGGCCTGGCCGGCCTGGCCTTCCTGGCGCAGCGTCTCGAGCCGCGGGATCACGACCGCGAGCAGCTGCAGGATGATGCTCGCGGTGATGTACGGCATGATGCCGAGCGCAAACACCGACAGCCGGTACAGCGCGCCACCGCTGAACAGGTTGACCAGCTGGAACAGGCTGGTGTTGCTGCTCTTGACCAGGTTGAGGCAGGAGTCGACGGCCTTCTCCGAGATCCCGGGGGTCGGCAGCGAGGCGCCCAGCCGGAATATGGCAATGATGAAGATCGTAAACAGCAGCTTCTTACGCAGGTCAGGCGTGCGAAAGGCGCGTACGAACGCGGTCAGCATGCCTGAACCTCGGGTCGGTGCGTCGACGTCATTACCGCTCCTCGTTACGGGTGGGCGCCCACTGGTTGCAAGCAGCGACTCCCGGGGCGCAGTCTAGCTCGCCCCTGACAGTCCGACAGCCATGCGCGAAGCCGGGCGCGCGGGCCGTACTGCGGCCCTCGCCAGCCCGGCCGGCTGCGCATGTCCGATAACCTCACAGCTCGGTGACGGTCCCGCCAGCAGCGGTGATCTTCTCCCTCGCCGTGGCGGAGAACTTGTGCGCGCTCACCCGCAGCCCCTTCGGGGCCGCGTCGCCGGTGCCGAGCACCTTGACCAGCTCCCCCGACCTGACCGCGCCCTTCGCGACCAGATCGTCGGGGGTGACGTCCCCGCCGTCCGGGTAAAGGGCCGCCAGGCGGTCCACGTTGACCACCTGGTACGTGGTCTTGAACCGCAGGTTGGAGAACCCCTTGAGCTTGGGCAGCCTGCGCGTCATCGGCATCTGGCCGCCCTCGAAGTAAGCCGGCACGGTCGTCCGCGCCTTGCTGCCCTTGGTGCCGCGGCCAGCGGTCTTGCCCTTGGAACCCTGGCCGCGGCCGACCCGGGTCCGCTCGGTACGCGCGCCCGGCGCCGGCCGCAGGTGATGCACCTTCAGCCCGCGGCCGGTCGCGCCGCTCTCGTTGTCTGCCATGTCAGTCGACCTCCTCGACGGTGACCAGATGGCGCACCGCCTGGACCATGCCGCGTATCTCCGGCCGGTCCGCCTTGACCACCACGTCGCCGATCCGCCGCAGGCCGAGCGAGCGCAGCGTGTCCCGCTGCCCCTGGGTGCCGCCGATCTTCGACTTGATCTGGGTGACTCTCAGGCCGCCCACGTCACCCTCCCGCGTCATTGCTGCCCCTCGCCCGCTGCCGCCGCGGCCGGCTCGGCGGCGGCCGCCGCGCGGGCCCTGAGCATGGCCGCCGGGGCCACGTGCTCGATCGGCAGGCCGCGCCTGGCGGCGATCTCCTCCGGCCGGTTCAGGGCCTTCAGCCCCGCCACGGTGGCGTGCACCACGTTGATGGCGTTCGACGAGCCAAGGGACCGGGACAGCACGTCGTGGATCCCGGCGCACTCGAGCACGGCCCGGACCGGGCCGCCGGCGATCACACCGGTTCCCGGGCTGGCCGGCTTCAGTAGGACGACGCCTGCCGAGGCCTCGCCCGTCACGGTGTGCGGGATCGTGCCGCCGATCCTGGGCACCCGGAAGAAGTCCTTCTTCGCCGCCTCGACGCCCTTGGCGATCGCCGCGGGCACCTCCTTGGCCTTGCCGTAGCCGACGCCGACGAGCCCGTTTCCGTCACCCACGACGACGAGCGCGGTGAAGCTGAAGCGCCGGCCCCCCTGGACCACCTTGGCCACCCGGTTGATGGCTACGATCTTCTCCAGATATGCGGTGCCCCGGTCGGCAGCCCCGCTGCGGCGGTCGTCGCGACGGTCGCGCCGTTCGCCGCCGCCTCCTGAGCCGCGCCGTGCTGGTGGCATTAGATGTTCCCCTTCTTGCTGTTCATGGTGGCGGTCACAGTTGCAGCCCGCCTTCCCGCGCACTGTCCGCGAGCGCGGCCACCCGGCCGTGGTAGGCGTGGCCGCCGCGGTCGAAGACCACCGCGCTGATGCCGGCCGCCTGCGCGCGCTCCGCGAGCAGCGCGCCCACCTGCTTTGCCTTGGCGGTCTTGTCGCCGTCCGAGTCGCGGATCGCCGCTTCCAGCGTGGAAGCCGAGACCACGGTGCCGCCCATGGTGTCGTCGACAAGCTGCGCGAACAGGTGCCGGGACGAACGGGTGACCACCAGCCGCGGCCGGACCGCGCTTCCGGTGATCCTCTTCCTTACCCGGAGGTGACGCCGGGAGCGCGCGGCGATGCGTGCGCTGGTGCGGCCGGTGATGCGGCCGTGCGCCAGGGTCCTGGTGCCAGACATCGTTACTTCCCAGCCTTCCCGACCTTGCGGCGGATTTGCTCGCCCTGGTACCGCACGCCCTTGCCCTTGTACGGCTCGGGCTTGCGGATCTTGCGTATGTTGGCCGCGACTTCGCCGACCTGCTGCTTGTCGTTGCCCTCAACGACGAACCGCGTTGGCGACTCGACGCGCAGCGTGATCCCCTCCGGCGCGGTGACCGGCACCGGGTGGCTGAAGCCGAGCGAGAACTCCAGGTTCTGGCCCTTGGCCTGGACCCGGTAGCCGACCCCGACGATCTCCAGCGTCTTGCTGAAGCCCTGGGTGACGCCGGTGACCATGTTGGCGATCAGCGACCGGGACAGGCCGTGCAGCGCCCTGATCTCGCCCTCGTCGCTGGGCCTGGTCACCGTGATCTGCCCGTCGGCCTGCGACACCTCGATGGGCTCGGCAACGGTCAGGCTCAAAGTCCCGCGCGGCCCCTTCACGGTGACGTGGCGGCCGTCGATGGTGACGTCGACACCTGCCGGGATTTCGACCGGCGTCCGTCCGATTCGTGACATCGCCGTTTTCCCTTACCAGACGTAGGCGAGGACTTCCCCGCCCACGCCCTTCTTGTTTGCCTGCTTGTCGGTCATCAGACCACCCGAGGTCGAAATGATCGCGACGCCGAGGCCGCCGAGCACGCGCGGCAGGTTGTCCTTGCGCGCGTACACCCGCAGCCCGGGCTTGGACACCCGCTTGAGCCCGGCGATCGAGCGCTCCCGGGTGGGCCCGAACTTGAGCGAGATCGTCAGGCTCTTGCCGACCTCCGCGTCGGCGACCTGCCATCCCGCGATGTAGCCCTCCTGCTGGAGGATCTCGGCGATGCGAACCTTGATCTTGGAAGACGGCATGGTCACGGTGTCGTGGTATGCCGAGTTGGCGTTGCGCAGACGAGTCAGCATGTCTGCGACCGGGTCGGTCATGGTCATGGCCTGATGGCCCTCCTCGCCGTGGTTTCCCTCGGGACCTGCGGCGTGGTCGGTGGGCGCTGGTCGCGCCCAGGTCTGTTCGGTTAACGCGTTTGGTAGCTGGCTACCAACTGGACTTGGTGATGCCGGGAAGCTCGCCGCGGTGCGCCATCGTGCGGAAGCAGATGCGGCACAGGCCGAACCTGCGGTACACGGCGCGCGGGCGCCCGCAGCGCGAGCACCGCGTGTACGCACGGACACCGAACTTTGGCGTGCGCTTCGCTTTGGCGATCAGGCTCTTCTTCGCCACTCGTCAGTTCTCCCTAAACGGAAATCCGAGCCGCCGCAGCAGCGAGCGGCCCTCGTCATCATTGGTCGCGGTGGTGACCAGCGTCACGTCCATGCCGCGCTGCCGGTCCACCTGGTCCGGGTTGATCTCGTGGAACATGAGCTGCTCGGTGAGGCCGAAGGTGTAGTTTCCGCGGCCGTCGAACTGCCGGTCGCTCAGGCCGCGGAAGTCACGGATCCGGGGCAGCGCCAGGGTCAGCAGCCGGTCGCAGAACTCCCACATCCGGGCGCCGCGCAGCGTGACGTGGACGCCGATCGGCATGCCCTCCCTGAGCTTGAACTGGGCAACCGACTTCCTGGCCCGGGCGACCGCCGGCTTCTGGCCGGTGATGATCGTCAGGTCCCGCACCGCGCCGTCGATCAGCTTCGCGTCCCTGGCCGCCTCGCCGACGCCCATGTTGACCACGATCTTCGTCAGCGTCGGGATCTGCATCACGTTCGCGTAGCTGAATTCCTCACGCAGCGCAGGAGCGATCTCGGACGCATACCGCTCCTTAAGACGAGGAGCCGGAACGCTGCGCCCGTTGTTGCTGCCGTCGCCGCCAGCCGGTTTGGCGTCGCCGCCCTTGGCCTTCGGCGCCTGCCCAGGCGGGGCCTGGTTGGTTTTTGTCGCCGCCATCAGATGTCCTTACCGGTGGAGCGCGAGACCCTGACCTTCTTGTCGTTGTCGTCGCGCCGGTAGCCCGCGCGGGCGGGCTTCTTGGTGTCCGGGTCGACCAGCTGCACGTTGCTGACGTGGATGAGAGCTTCCTGGTGGACGATGCCGCCCTGCTTGGAGTCGCGCAGTCCGCCTCCGCTCTGGTAGTCGACCTTCTTGTTCTTCTTGATCATGTTGACGCCCTGGACCAGCACCCGCTGCTTGTCCGGGTACGCCGCGATGACCCTGCCCTCGCGGCCGTTGTCCCGGCCCGCGATGACGATCACCCGATCGCCCTTCTTGATCTTCATCCCGGGCACCTTCTTGCTCGCCATCACAGCACCTCCGGAGCCAGCGAGATGATCCGCATGAACCGCTTCTCCCGCAGCTCGCGGCCGACCGGGCCGAAGATGCGGGTGCCACGCGGGTCCCCGCCGTCCCTGATCAGCACTGCCGCGTTCTCGTCGAAGCGGATGTAGGAGCCGTCGCCACGGCGGCGCTCCTTGCGCGTGCGCACGACGACGGCCTTGACGACGTCGCCCTTCTTGACCCCGGCGCCGGGAAGGGCATCCTTGACGGTCGCCACGATGACATCGCCAATGCCCGCGTATCGCCTGCCAGAGCCGCCGAGCACGCGGATGCACAAGATCTCCTTGGCACCCGTGTTGTCGGCGACCTTGAGCCGCGACTCCTGCTGGATCACGTCAACTCCTGCTTCAAACTCTGGCTACGGGCTGCAGTGGCGGCCCTGGCTCTGTCTGGGTCTGGTACTTCATGTGGCCGGGAGCGGGCTACTTCGCCTTCTCCAGGATCTGAGACACCCGCCAGCGCTTGGTCGCGGACAGCGGCCGGGTCTCCATCAGCAGGACCCGGTCGCCGACGCCGCACTCGTTCGCGCCGTCGTGCGCCTTGTACTTCTTGGTACGACGGATGACCTTGCCGTACTTGGGGTGCTTGACCCGGTCCTCGACCTCGACCACGACGGTCTTGTCCATCTTGTCGCTGACCACCAGGCCCTCACGGACCTTGCGGTAGCCGCGCGCAGGCGCGGCGGGCGAGTCACTCATCGTCGTCCGTCTCCTCTTCCAGGGTCACGATGCCGAGCTCGCGCTCCCGCTTCACCGTGTAGATACGGGCGATCTCCTTGCGCACCTCGCGCAGCCGCCCGTGGCTTTCCAGCTGGCCGGTGGCGGCCTGGAAGCGGAGGTTGAACAGCTCGATCTTGGCTTCCGCCAGCTTGCCGTCGAGCTCGTCCTCGGTTATGCCCCGCAGATCAGCGGCGGCCAGGCTCTTGGCCATCACGCATCACCGACCTCTCGCTTCACGAACTTCGCCCTCAGTAGGCACAGCATGGGGAGCTTGTGCATCTCTGACATCACGTGTCGCCCACCTCGCGCTTAACGAACTTGCACTTCATTGGGAGCTTGTGCATCGCGCGACGCAGCGCTTCCCTGGCCACCGGCTCGGCGACGCCCGACAGCTCGAACATCACCCGGCCCGGCTTCACGTTGGCCACCCACCACTCGGGGGCACCCTTGCCGGAGCCCATCCGGGTCTCGGCCGGCTTCTTGGTCAGCGGCCGGTCCGGGTAGATCGTGATCCACACCTTCCCGCCGCGGCGGATATGCCGGGTCATGGCGATACGGGCGGCCTCAATCTGCCGGTTCGTCACGTACGCATGCTCGACGGCCTGGATGCCGTACTCGCCGAACGTCACCCGGGTGCCGCCCTTGGCCGCACCGTGCCGGTCCGGCCGGTGCTGCTTGCGGTGCTTGACCCTCCGCGGGATGAGCACGTCTCAGCCCTCCTCGCCCGCGCCGGCGCCCGGGGCTCCGGCGCGCGTCGCGCCGGCCGAAACCGTCGCCTGCTCCCGGCCGTCGGCGCCGTCACCGCCGCCGGACCCGGTCCAGTCGGGACTGCCCGGGCCGCTCTGGCCGCCCGGGCCACCGGCACCGCCCGGACGCCGCCGCCCGCCGCGCTGCTGCGGGCGATCCCGGTCCCGGTCCCGATCCCGGCCGGTGCGCTGGCCGGCCCGCAGCGCCGCGGCAGCGGCCTCGCGCTCGGCCCTGGTCTGCGCGGCCTCGCCGCGGTAGATCCACACCTTCACGCCGATCCGGCCAAACGTGGTCCGCGCCTCGTAGAAGCCGTAGTCGATGTCGGCGCGCAGCGTGTGCAGCGGCACCCGGCCCTCGCGGTAGAACTCGGAGCGCGACATTTCGGCGCCGCCCAGCCGACCCGCGCACTGCACCCGGATCCCCTTGGCGCCGCCCTTCATCGCGGTCTGCATGGCCTTGCGCATGGCCCGGCGGAACGAGACCCGGCTGGACAGCTGCTCGGCCACGCCCTGGGCGACCAGCTGCGCGTCCACCTCGGGGTTCTTGACCTCGAGGATGTTCAGCTGGATCTGCTTGCTGGTCAGCTTCTCCAGGTCGCCGCGGATCCGGTCGGCCTCGGCGCCGCGGCGGCCGATCACGATGCCGGGACGCGCGGTGTGGATGTCCACCCTGACCCGGTCCCTGGTCCGCTCGATCTCTACCTTCGAGATGCCGGCCCGCTCCATGCCGCGCTGCAGCATCCGGCGGATAGCGACGTCTTCCGCGACGTAGTCCTTGTACAGCTTGTCGGCGTACCACCGGCTCTTGAAGTCGGTGGTGATGCCGAGCCGGAACCCGTGCGGGTTCACTTTCTGGCCCACTAGCGGGTCCTCTCCCTGCTCGAGCCGTCGCGCTCGTCGGAAACGACGACCGTGATGTGGCTGCTGCGCTTGTTGATCCGGTAGCCGCGGCCCTGTGCACGCGGCCGGAACCGCTTGGCGGTCGGCCCCTCGTCCACCCAGGCACGGCTCACGACGAGCGAGGACGCGTCGAGGCGCGCCTGCTCGGCATTGGCGATCGCGCTCGCCAGGACCTTGCCGACGGAGTCGCTCGCCGCCTGCGGCGCGAAGGCGAGCGTCGCCCGTGCCTGGTCGGCAGGCATCCCGCGGATGAGGTCCACCACCCGGCGGGCCTTGCGCGGCGTGATGCGCACGTACCGCGCCTTTGCCCTCGCTTCCATCTGCTGTCTCGCTCTCTCTCTTTCTAAAACCAACGCGTCCGCGCTGCCTGCACTACGTCTATCGCCGGCTGCGCCGGTCGTCGCGCACGTGGCTGCGGAAGGTCCGGGTGGGCGCGAACTCACCGAGCTTGTGCCCGACCATCGACTCCGTGATGAACACCGGCACGTGCTTGCGGCCGTCGTGCACGGCGATCGTGTGGCCCAGCATCGCCGGAACGATCATGGAGCGACGGGACCAGGTCTTGATCACGTTCTTGGTGCCCTTGTCGTTCTGCAGATCCACCTTCTTCATCAGGTGGTCGTCGACGAACGGGCCCTTCTTCAGGCTACGAGGCATTATGGGGTGCTCCTACCGTTTTCCCTTGCACGTCGGGGGCCGTCTGCTTACCGCTTTTTCTTGCCGCGCTTGCGGGTGATCAGCCGGTCGCTGGGCTTGTGCGCCTTACGGGTCCGCCCCTCGGGCTTGCCCCACGGGCTGACTGGGTGACGGCCGCCGGAGCTCTTGCCCTCGCCGCCGCCCAGCGGGTGGTCGACCGGGTTCATGGCCACGCCGCGGACCGAGGGGCGCTTGCCCTTCCACCGGTTCCGGCCCGCCTTGCCGAGCTTGATGTTGCCCTGCTCGGAGTTGCCGACCTCGCCGATCGTGGCCCGGCAGGTCACGTCCACACGCCTGATCTCGCCGGACGGCATGCGCAACTGCGCCTGCTTGCCTTCCTTGGCCAGCAGCTGCACTCCGGAGCCGGCCGAGCGGGCGATCTTGGCGCCGCCGCCGGGCCGCAGCTCGATCGCGTGCACGACCGTGCCGGTCGGGATGTTGCGCAACGGCAGGCAGTTGCCGGTCCTGATGTCGGCGCCCGGCCCGTTCTCGACCGTGTCGCCCTGGTTCAGCCCGGCCGGAGCCAGGATGTAGCGCTTCTCCCCGTCCGCGTAGTGCAGCAGCGCGATCCGGGACGTGCGGTTCGGGTCGTACTCGATGTGCGCGACCCTGGCGGGCACGCCGTCCTTGTCGTGCCGCCTGAAGTCGATCAGCCGGTACGACCTCTTGTGCCCGCCGCCCTGGTGGCGAGCCGTGATGCGGCCGTGCACGTTCCTGCCGCCCCTCGAGTGCAGCGGGCGCACCAGCGACTTCTCCGGCTCGGTCCTGGTGACCTCGGAGAAGTCGGCGCCGCTCGCGCCCCGCCTGCCCGGCGTGGTCGGCTTGTACTTACGGATTGCCATGTGTGCTCAAGCTCCTATGGATCGCCCGGCTAGCTAACCGGGCCGCCGAAGATATCGATCCGCTCTCCCTCGGCGAGGGTCACGATGGCGCGCTTGGTGTCTGGCCGCTTGCCCCAGCCAAAGCGCGTCCGGCGCCGCTTGCCCGGCCGGTTGATCGTGTTCACGCCGGTCACCTTGACCCGGAACACGGCCTCGACCGCCTGCCTGATCTCGGTCTTGTTCGACCCAGGGGCGACGATGAACGTGTACTTCCCGTCGTCGGCGAGCCGGTAGCTCTTTTCCGAGATGACCGGCTTGACCAGGATGTCCCGCGGGTTGCCGCTGTTCCTCACGACTCGTCCTCGGCTTCCTCAGCTTCATCGGCCTCGGCCGGCTTGCTGGCCTCGGCCGGCTTGCTGGCCTCCTGGCCGGCTTGCTGGCCTCGGCCGGCTTTGCTTGGCGGCCTTCGCCGGCTTGCGGCCTTCTTTGGCTTGGCGGCCTTCGCCGACGTTGCGGCCTTCTTTGGCTTGGCGGCCTTCGCCGACGTTGCGGCACCTTCGTCGGCCACCTGCACCACGCCCGGGAACCCCGACCTGGTCAGGAACTGGTCCAGCGCGGTCTCGGTGAACACCACGTGGTCGCTGACCAGCACGTCGTAGGTGTTGAGCTGGCCCGAGTCGAGCAGGTGGATTCCCCGCACGTTGCGCAGGCTCATCCAGGTCAGCTCGTCATCGGCCGCGGCGACCACGAGCAGGTGCGCCTGGCCTGGCCCGATCCCGGTGACCGTCTCGATCACCGACACCGCATCCTTGGTGCGCGGCCCGGAGCCGTCGGTGAAACTGCTCACCACGTGCACCCGGCCGTGCGCCGCCCGGTCGGACAGCGCCCCGCGCAGCGCGGCGGCCTTCATCTTCTTCGGCGTGCGCTGCTCATAGGACCGCGGCACCGGGCCGTGCACCACGCCGCCGCCGGCGAACTGCGGCGCGCGGGTCGAGCCCTGGCGGGCGCGGCCGGTGCCCTTCTGCCGGTACGGCTTCCTGCCGCCGCCGCGAACCGCGCCGCGGTTCTTGGTGGCATGCGTACCCTGCCGGGCGGCGGCCTGCTGGGCCACCACTACCTGGTGGATCAGTGGCAAGTTCACCTTGGCGTCGAAGATCTCCGCCGGCAGGTCGACGGTCGCGCCGCTCGAGCCCGACGGAGAAACGACGTTGACTGTTGTGCTCATCGCCCCTCCTACCGGCTCGCTGCCGGGGTCTTGACGGCGCTGCGGACCAGGACCAGCCCGCCGGAAGGACCGGGGACCGCGCCCTTGATCAGCAGCAGCCCGCGGTTGGTGTCCACGCCGTGCAGGGTCAGGTTGAGAGAGGTCGTGCGCACGCCGCCCATCCGGCCGGCCATCCGCACTCCCTTGAACACCCGGCCCGGGGTGGCGCAGCCGCCGATCGACCCGGGCGCCCGGTGCTTGCGCTGGGTGCCATGGGAGGCGCCCAGGCCCTTGAAGCCGTGCCGCTTCATGACGCCGGCGAAGCCCTTGCCCTTGCTCCTGGCAGTGACGTCCACGAGCTCGCCGGGCGCGAAGGCCTCGGCGGTGACTTCCTGGCCGAGCGTGTAGTCCGAGGCGTCGTCGGTGCGCAGCTCGACAAGGTACCGGCGCGGGGTCACGCCGGCCTTCATGAAGTGACCCGCCTCGGGCTTGTTCACCTTGCGCGGGTCGACCTCGCCGTAGCCCAGCTGCACGGCGGCGTAGCCGTCGGCGTCGGGCGTCCGCACCGCGGTGACGACACAGGGGCCCGCCTCGACGACGGTGACGGGCACCATCTTGCCGTCGTCGGCGAAGACCTGGGTCATGCCGAGCTTGGTGCCCAGGACTCCCTTGATCTGCTTGGTCATAACGGTTGCGTCCCTCAGAGCTTGATCTCGATGTCGACACCGGCGGGCAGGTCGAGCCGCATCAGGGAGTCGACGGTCTTCGGCGTGGGGTCGATGATGTCGATCAGGCGCTTGTGCGTGCGCATCTCGAAGTGCTCCCGCGAGTCCTTGTACTTGTGCGGTGACCGGATGACGCAGTACACGTTCTTCTCGGTGGGCAGCGGTACTGGCCCGGCCACCTTCGCGCCGGTGCGCGTCACCGTGTCGACGATCTTCCGCGCCGAACTGTCGATGACCTCGTGGTCATAGGCCTTGAGCCGGATGCGGATCTTCTGTCCCGCCATGTCCTTCGCTTTCCTCGTGCCGCTGTGGGGTCCCCGGGGCTTCTCGCAATGTGGCGGCCGGGCCGGTGAGCGGCCCGGCCGCCACATTGACGGCTAGCTACTTGTTGATCTTGGTGACCCGGCCGGCGCCGACGGTCCGGCCACCTTCCCGGATCGCGAACCGCAGGCCCTCTTCCATGGCGATGGGCTGGATCAGCTCGACCTTCATCTCGGTGTTGTCACCCGGCAGCACCATCTCGGTGCCCTCGGGCAGGCGTACGACGCCGGTGACGTCCGTGGTGCGGAAGTAGAACTGCGGCCGGTAGTTGTTGAAGAACGGGGTGTGCCGCCCGCCCTCGTCCTTGGACAGGATGTAGACCTGGCCCTCGAACTCGGTGTGCGGCGTGTTGGTGCCCGGCTTGATCACGACCTGGCCGCGCTCCACTTCCTCGCGCTTGATGCCGCGGAGCAGCAGCCCGGCGTTGTCACCGGCCTGGCCCTCGTCGAGGATCTTGTGGAACATCTCGACCCCGGTGACGACGCTCTTCTGCGACTTCTCCTTGATCCCGATGATCTCGATTTCCTCGCTGGTGTGGATCTTGCCGCGCTCGATCCGGCCGGTGACCACGGTGCCGCGGCCGGTGATCGAGAACACGTCCTCGACCGGCATCAGGAACGGCTTCTCGATGTCGCGGACCGGCTCCGGGATGCTGTCGTCGCAAGCCTCCATCAGCTCGTAGACCTTGGCACCCCACTCCTCGTCGCCTTCGAGCGCCTTCAGTGCGGAGACCCGGATCACCGGGACGTCGTCGCCGGGGAACTCGTAGGTGCTGAGCAGCTCGCGCACCTCGAGCTCGACGAGCTCGAGGATCTCCTCGTCGTCGACCATGTCGGCCTTGTTGAGCGCGACCACGATGTACGGCACACCGACCTGGCGGGCCAGCAGCACGTGCTCGCGGGTCTGCGGCATCGGGCCGTCGGTCGCCGCGACCACGAGGATCGCGCCGTCCATCTGGGCCGCGCCGGTGATCATGTTCTTGATGTAGTCGGCGTGACCGGGGCAGTCCACGTGCGCGTAGTGGCGCTTCTCGGTCTGGTACTCGACGTGCGAGATCGAGATCGTGATCCCGCGCTCCTTCTCTTCCTTCGCGTTGTCGATCTGGTCGAAGGGCGTGAAGGGGTTCACGTCGGGGAACTTGTCATGCAGCACCTTGGTGATCGCCGCGGTCAGTGTGGTCTTGCCGTGGTCGATGTGTCCAATGGTGCCGATATTCACGTGCGGCTTGGTCCGCTCGAACTTGGCCTTCGCCACTGGTTTCTCCTCGTTGCGATCGTTGATCTGTCGTGCGGTTGTGGTCTGCCGGTTACTCGCCGCGTGCCTTGGCGATGATTTCCTTGGCGATGTTGGGCGGGACCTCGGCATACGAATCGAACTGCATGCTGAAGTCCGCCCGCCCCTGGGTGCGGCTGCGCAGGTCGCCCACGTAGCCGAACATCTCGGACAGCGGCACGAGTGCCTTGACGGCCCGCACCCCCGACCGGTCTTCCATGGCCTGGATCTGCCCGCGACGGCTGTTCAGGTCGCCGATGACTTCGCCCATGTAGTCCTCGGGCGTCCGCACCTCGACGGCCATGACCGGCTCAAGCAGCGCCGGGTCTGCGTACCCGGCAGCCTTCTTGAACGCCATCGAACCGGCGATCTTGAAGGCAAGCTCGGACGAGTCCACCTCGTGGTACCCGCCATCGGTCAGCGTGACCTTCACGTCGACCATCGGGTAGCCAGCCAGCACGCCGAACTCGGCGGCCTCCTGGCAGCCCGCGTCCACCGACGGGATGTATTCGCGCGGCACGCGACCGCCGGAGATCTTGTTCTCGAACTCGTAACCGCCGCCGTCGCCGCCAGTCGGCTCCAGGTTGATGACCACCTTCGCGTACTGGCCGGCGCCACCGGTCTGCTTCTTGTGGGTGTACTCGACCTTCTCGACCTTCTTCTTGACGGTCTCGCGGTAGGCGACCTGGGGACGGCCGATGTTGGCCTCCACCTTGAACTCGCGCCGCATCCGGTCGACCAGCACCTCGAGGTGCAGCTCGCCCATGCCCGCGATGATCGTTTGCCCGGTCTCCTCGTCGGTCCTGACCTGGAAGGTAGGGTCCTCCTCGGCCAGCCGCTGGATGGCGGTGCCGAGCTTGTCCTGGTCGCCCTTGGTGCGCGGCTCGATCGCCACGTTGATCACCGGGGCCGGGAACGTCATCGACTCCAGGATCACCTTCTGGACTGGGTCGCTAAGCGTGTCGCCGGTCGTGGTGTCCTTCAGGCCCATCACGGCGACGATCTGCCCGGCAATCGCCGACGGGCGCTCCTCGCGCTTGTTGGCGTGCATCTGGTAGATCTTGCCGACCCGCTCCTTGCGGTCCTTGGTCGAGTTCAGCACCTGCTTGCCGGCCTCGAGCGTGCCGGAGTAGATCCGAATGTAGGTCAGCTTGCCCAGGTGCTGGTCGGACATGATCTTGAACGCGAGCGCGGCGAACGGCTCCGACGGGTCGGCGTGCCGGTCGATCTCGACGTCCTCGTGCCCCACCGCGTGGCCCTTGATGGACGGCACGTCGAGCGGGCTCGGCAGGAAGTCAACGATCGCGTCCAGCATCGGCTGCACGCCCTTGTTCTTGAACGCGCTGCCGCACAGGACCGGGGTGAGCGCACCGGCGATCGTGGCCCGCCGGATCGCGGCGATCAGCTGCTCTTCGGCTGGCTCGGTCCCGTCCAGGTAGAGCTCCATCATCTCCTCGTCGTTCTCGGAGATGGTCTCCACCAGGGTGTCCCGCCACTCGCGCGCGGCCTCCTGGTAGTGCTCGGGGATCGGGACCACGTCGTAGGTGTCGCCCTTGCCCTCGGTCTGCCAGAGCAGCGCCCGCATCCTGATCAGGTCGATCACGCCGCGGAAGTCCGCCTCGGTGCCCCAGGGCAGCTGGATAACGAGCGGGGTGGCGCCCAGCCGGTCCGAGATCATTTCCACACAGCGGTGGAACTCGGCTCCGACCCGGTCCATCTTGTTCACGAAACAGATCCGCGGGACGCCGTACCTGTCGGCCTGGCGCCACACGGTCTCGGACTGCGGCTCGACGCCAGCGACGCCGTCGAACACGGCGACCGCGCCGTCAAGGACTCGCAGCGAGCGCTCCACCTCTACGGTGAAGTCGACGTGGCCGGGCGTGTCGATCAGGTTGATCGTGTGATCCCGCCACGTCGCCGTCGTTGCGGCCGACGTGATCGTGATGCCGCGCTCCTGCTCCTGCGCCATCCAGTCCATCGTGGCGGCGCCCTCATGGACCTCGCCGATCTTGTAGTTGATGCCGGTGTAGAACAGAATCCGCTCGGTTGTCGTGGTCTTGCCCGCGTCGATATGCGCCATGATCCCGATGTTCCGGACCTTGGCGAGGTCGATGGCGGTCTGCGTGGCGGCCACGGTTCGCAATCCTCTTTCTTGATCTAGCCGCTTCCGTTGCGTTAACGGGCGGTCTCGTTGGTTCGTGTTCGGCACTACCAGCGGTAGTGCGCGAAGGCCTTGTTGGATTCGGCCATCTTGTGGGTGTCCTCGCGGCGCTTGACGCTCGCTCCCAGGCCGTTGCTGGCGTCGAGCAGCTCGTTCATGAGCCGCTCGGTCATGGTCTTCTCGCGGCGCGCCCGCGAGTAGGTGATCAGCCAGCGCAGTGCCAGCGTGGTGCTGCGGGACGCGCGCACCTCGACCGGCACCTGGTAGGTGGCGCCGCCAACCCGGCGGCTGCGCACCTCGAGCGTCGGCTTCACATTGTCCAGGGCGCGCTTGAGCGTCACCACCGGGTCGTTGCCGGTCTTGTCCTTGCACCCTTCGAGGGCGCCGTAGACGATGCGCTCGGCAAGCGAGCGCTTGCCGTCGCGCAGCACCTTGCTCACCAGCGCGGTGACCAGCGGTGAGCCGTAGACGGGATCGGTGACCAGCTGCCGCTTGGTCGCGGGGCCCTTGCGCGGCATGTCAGCTCTTCTCCTTCTTCGCGCCGTAACGGCTGCGGGCCTGCTTGCGGTTGCGGACGCCCTGGGTGTCCAGGGAGCCACGAATGACCTTGTAGCGCACGCCCGGCAGGTCCCGCACCCGGCCGCCGCGTACCAGCACGATCGAGTGCTCCTGGAGGTTGTGGCCGACACCGGGGATGTAGGCCGTGACCTCGATCTGGCTGGTGAGCCTGACCCGGGCCACCTTGCGCAGGGCCGAGTTCGGCTTCTTGGGCGTGGTGGTGTAGACGCGCGTGCACACCCCGCGGCGCTGCGGGCTGGCCTTGAGCGCCGGGGTCTTGTTCTTGGCTACCTTGTCCTGCCGGCCCTTGCGGACCAGCTGCTGGATCGTTGGCAACGCGTCTCCATCTTCTCCGCGCGCCTCGCGGCGCGGTATTCCTACATTCCTGGCCTGCGGGTTTCCTCGCCTGCCCGGCCCCCGCTGTCGGGCGTGTCGCCGCGTTCGCGGCGGCTGTTCCGGCCCGTAGCCGAGCCGGGACGACGAGAAAGGGAAGTCCTCCGCATGACTGGCCCACGCGGTCGACGGCCTTCCGGCTGCCGTGACCACAGACCACGGTCATGCTGCGCCCGCGAATTACGGGCACGGAGAGCTAGATTACCTACGCTTGACGCACGCGTCAAAGCGAATCGGTACCCGAGTCCTTAGCGTAACCATTCTGGACCCACGTTTCATTCCCGTGGGTGGGCCCGGCGTGTCGCGCACTCGCCCAGTCACCCACCCATCCCAGCCCGTACCCACCCAGCCCAGCCCATGACAGCGGTCACCCCGGCCGCCGCGCTGGCGGCCGGGGTGACCGGAGCGACTCGTTACCGGTTGTACGTGCCGAAGTCGTACTCCTCGAGCGGAATGGCCGCGCCGGTGGCGGCCGGGCTCTGCCCGAAGGGGTTCCTCGTCACGCCGTCACCGTTGCCGTCGTAGCCATCGCCGCCGTAACCATCACCGCCATAGCCAGCCGCCGGGTACAGCGACGACCTGGCCTCCTCGGTCGGCTCCACCCGCAGCGAGCGGTACCGCTGCATGCCGGTGCCGGCCGGGATGAGCTTGCCGATGATGACGTTCTCCTTGAGGCCGACCAGGGAGTCCGACCTGGCGTGGATCGCCGCGTCGGTGAGCACCCGGGTGGTCTCCTGGAACGAGGCCGCGGACAGCCACGACTCGGTGGCCAGCGACGCCTTGGTGATCCCCATCAGCACCGCGCGGCCGGATGCCGAGGTGCCGCCCGACTCCACAACGGCGCGGTTGACCTCCTCGAACTTCGGCCGCTCCACCAGCTCGCCGGGGAGCAGATCGGTGTCGCCCGACTCGAGCACGTTCACCCGCTTGAGCATCTGCCGGATGATGATCTCGATGTGCTTGTCATGGATCGACACGCCCTGAGATCGGTACACCTCCTGCACCTCGTGCACCAGGTGCAGCTGCACCTCGCGGGAGCCCAGGATCCGGAGCACCTCGTGCGGGTTCACCGTGCCCTGGACCAGCTGCTGGCCCACCGTCACGTGGTCGCCGTCGCTGACCAGCAGCCGGGCCCGCATCGAGACCTGGTAGGCGACCTCGTCCGAGCCGTCGTCCGGGACGACGACGATCTTGCGGGCCTTCTCCGGCTCCTCGATCCTGACCGTGCCCTCGAACTCGCTGATCGGCGCCAGGCCCTTGGGGATCCTGGCCTCGAACAGCTCCTGGATGCGCGGCAGGCCGTGGGTGATGTCCAGGCCGGCCACACCACCGGTGTGGAACGTCCGCATGGTGAGCTGGGTGCCCGGCTCGCCGATCGACTGGGCGGCGATGATGCCTACCGCCTCGCCGACGTCGACGCGCTTGCCGGTGGCCAGCGAGCGGCCGTAGCACTTGGCGCAGACACCGGTCTTCGCCTGGCAGACCAGGGCGCTGTAGGTGCGCACCGCTGCGACTCCGGCGTTCACGAACGCCTCGATCATGGCCTCGGTCGTGTCAGACCCGGCGGTGGCGAGCACGTTGCCGCCGGAGTCCTCGACGTCCTCGGCCAGCGTGCGGCCGGTGCCGGTGTTCTCGATGTTGGCCAGCTTGCGCAGGCTGCCATCGGATCCTGGCTCGGCGATCTTCATGGAGATCGACCGGTCGGTGTTGCAGTCCTCCTCGCGGACGATGACGTCCTGCGCCACGTCGACCAGGCGCCTGGTCAGGTACCCGGAGTCGGCGGTGCGGAGCGCGGTGTCCGCCAGCCCCTTGCGCTGGCCGTGCGTCGAGATGAAGTACTCGACCACCGACAGGCCCTCGCGGAAGCTGGACGTGATCGGCCGCGGGATCGTCTCGCCCTTGGGGTTGGAGACCAGCCCGCGCATGCCGGCGATCTGCCGGACCTGCATTGGGTTACCGCGCGCACCGGAGTTGACCATCATCCACACCGGGTTGGTCTCCGGGAACGCGTTCTCCATGTCCTGCGCAACGTCAGCGGTGGCGTGGGTCCAGATCTCGATGAGCTCCTGACGGCGCTCATCGTCGGTGATCAGGCCCCGGTCGTACTCCCGCTGCACCTTGTCGGCCCGCTTCTCGTACGTGTCCAAGATCGCCGCCTTGTTCGGCGGCGCGACCACGTCCTCGATGGCGATCGTGACCCCGGCCCTGGTGGCCCAGTGGAAGCCGGCGTCCTTGAGCGCGTCGAGGGCCGCCGCCACTTCGACCTTGGGGTAACTCTCGGCCAGCTCGTTGACGATCGTCGAGAGCTGCTTCTTGCTCACCTCGTAGTTCACGAACGGGTAGTTGTCCGGCAGCGTCTCGTTGAACAGGCACCGGCCCAGGGTCGTCTTCAGCCGCAGCGGCTGACCCTCGGACCAGCCCTCCGGCGGGGTGTACCCGAACGGCGGTGCCACGTTGCGCAGCCGCACCTCGATCTGGGCCTGCAGGTCGAGCTCACCGCGGTCGTAGGCCATGAGGGCCTCGGACACGTTGGAGAACGCCCGGCCGTTCCCGGGCGCGTCCCGCGCCTCCCTGGTCAGGCAGTAGATCCCGATCACCATGTCCTGGGTGGGCATGGTCACCGGCTTGCCGTCGGCCGGCTTGAGGATGTTGTTGGTGGACAGCATCAGGATCCGGGCCTCGGCCTGCGCCTCGGCGGACAGCGGCACGTGGACCGCCATCTGGTCGCCGTCGAAGTCGGCGTTGAACGCGGTGCAGACCAGCGGGTGGATCTGGATCGCCTTGCCCTCGACCAGCTGTGGCTCGAAGGCCTGGATGCCCAGCCGGTGCAGGGTCGGCGCGCGGTTAAGCAGCACCGGGTGCTCGGTGATGACCTCCTCGAGCACGTCCCACACCACCGACTTGGCGCGCTCCACCATCCGCTTGGCGGACTTGATGTTCTGCGCGTGGCTGAGGTCGACCAGCCGCTTCATCACGAACGGCTTGAACAGCTCGACCGCCATCTCCTTGGGCAGGCCACACTGGTGCAGCTTGAGCTGCGGGCCGACCACGATGACCGAACGGCCCGAGTAGTCGACGCGCTTGCCGAGCAGGTTCTGGCGGAACCGGCCCTGCTTGCCCTTGAGCATGTCGGACAGCGACTTCAGCGGGCGGTTGCCCGGCCCGGTCACCGGCCGGCCACGGCGCCCGTTGTCGAACAGCGAGTCCACGGCCTCCTGCAGCATCCGCTTCTCGTTGTTCACGATGATCTCGGGCGCGCCCAGGTCGAGCAGCCGCTTGAGCCGGTTGTTCCGGTTGATGACCCTGCGGTACAGGTCGTTCAGGTCGGAGGTGGCGAACCTGCCGCCGTCGAGCTGCACCATCGGCCGCAGGTCCGGCGGGATCACCGGGATGCAGTCGAGCACCATGCCCAGCGGGCTGTTGGTGGTGTTCAGGAACGCGGACACGACCTTGAGCCGCTTCAGCGCGCGGGCCTTGCGCTGGCCCTTGCCGGTGCGGATGGTCTCCCGCAGGTTGGCTGCCTCGGCCTCGAGGTCGAAGCTGCCCACCCGCTCCTGGATCGCCTGGGCGCCCATGCCGCCGCGGAAGTACCGGCCGAACCGGTCCCGCATCTCGCGGTACAGCAGCTCGTCGCCCTCCAGGTCCTGGACCTTGAGCCCGCGGAACCTGTTCCAGACCTCCTCGATCCGGTCGATCTCGCGGCCAGCCCGGTCGCGGATCTGGCGGCACTCGCGGTCGGCGCTCTCCCGCACCTTGCGGCGCGCGTCACCCTTGGCGCCGGCGGCCTCGAGCTCGGCCAGGTCCTTCTCCAGCTTGGACTGCCTGGCCTCGATGTCGGCGTCGCGGCGCTGCTCGAGCTGCGACTTCTCGACGGTGATCTTCGCCTCGAGGCTGGGCAGGTCGCGGTCCCTGGCCTCGTTGTCCACGTACGTGATCATGTACGCGGCGAAGTAGATGACCTTCTCCAGGTCCTTGGGCGCCAGGTCGAGCAAGTAACCGAGACGGCTCGGCACACCCTTGAAGTACCAGATGTGCGTGACCGGCGCGGCGAGCTCGATGTGCCCCATCCGCTCGCGCCGCACCTTGGCCCTGGTGACCTCGACGCCGCAGCGCTCGCAGATGATGCCCTTGAACCTGACCCGCTTGTACTTGCCGCAGTAGCACTCCCAGTCGCGGGTCGGGCCGAAGATCTTCTCGCAGAAGAGCCCGTCCTTCTCCGGCTTGAGGGTGCGGTAGTTGATTGTTTCTGGCTTCTTGACCTCGCCGTGTGACCACAACCTGATGTCGTCGGCCGTGGCAAGACCAATCCGCAGGTCGTCAAAGAAGTTGACGTCTAGCACGTGTTTCGTCCCCTGGGGTAGTTCGGATCAGACCTCTTCAACGCTGCTCGGCTCACGCCGGGACAGGTCGATGCCGAGTTCCTCCGCTGCGCGGAAGACGTCCTCGTCGGTTTCCCGCATCTCGATCGCCGCGCCGTCGCTGGAGAGCACCTCCACGTTCAGGCAGAGCGACTGCATCTCCTTGATCAGCACCTTGAACGACTCAGGGATGCCGGGCTCGGGGATGTTCTCGCCCTTGACGATCGCCTCGTAGACCTTGACCCTTCCGAGAATGTCGTCGGACTTGATCGTGAGCAGTTCCTGGAGCGCGTACGCGGCACCGTAGGCCTCGAGCGCCCAGACCTCCATCTCACCGAATCGCTGTCCGCCGAACTGCGCCTTACCGCCCAGCGGCTGCTGGGTGATCATCGAGTACGGGCCCGTCGACCTGGCGTGGATCTTGTCGTCGACCAGGTGCAGCAGCTTGAGGATGTAGATGTAGCCGACCGCGACCGGGTCCTTGAACGGCTCGCCGGTGCGGCCGTCGAACAAGGTCGCCTTGCCGCTCGCCCCGACCATCCGCTCGCCATCCCGGTTCGGCAGCGTGCTGCCGAGCAGCCCGGTGATCTCCTCTTCCTTGGCGCCGTCGAAGACCGGCGTCGCCACCTTGGTGCCCGGCGCCGCCGACCCGGCGCCGATCGCCGCAAGCCGCTCCTGCCAGTCGCCGCCCTTGGCGATCGCGGCGTCGATGTCCCAGCCGGAGCTGGCAACCCAGCCCAGGTGGGTCTCGAGCACCTGGCCAACGTTCATGCGGCCGGGCACGCCGAGCGGGTTCAGCACGATGTCGACCGGCGTGCCGTCCTCGAGGAACGGCATGTCCTCAACGGCGAGGATCTTCGCGATCACGCCCTTGTTGCCGTGCCGGCCGGCCAGCTTGTCGCCATCGGTGATCTTCCGCTTGGCCGCGACGTAGACCCGGACCAGCTCGTTCACGCCGGGCGGCAGCTCGTCGCCGTCCTCCCTGGTGAACACCCGGACGCCGATGACCTTGCCGGACTCGCCGTGCGGCACCTTCAGCGAGGTGTCCCGGACCTCCCGGGCCTTCTCACCGAAGATCGCGCGCAGCAGCCGCTCCTCCGGGGTCAGCTCGGTCTCGCCCTTGGGCGTGACCTTCCCGACCAGGATGTCGCCGGTCGTCACCTCGGCGCCGATCCGGATGATGCCGCGGTCGTCGAGGTCGGCGAGCACGTCCTCGGAGACGTTCGGGATGTCCCTGGTGATCTCCTCGGGGCCGAGCTTGGTGTCCCGCGCGTCGACCTCGTGCTCCTCGATGTGGATCGAGGACAGCACGTCGTCCTGGACCAGCCGCTGGGACAGGATGATCGCGTCCTCGTAGTTGTGACCCTCCCACGGCATGAACGCGACGAGCAGGTTCCTGCCCAGCGCCATCTCGCCATGGTCGGTGCACGGGCCGTCGGCGATCACCTGTCCTGCCTCGACCCGCTGGCCCTCCTCGACCACCGGCTTCTGGTTGAAGCAGGTGCCCTGGTTGGAGCGGCGGAACTTGGCCACCAGGTAGGTGTTGCGGGTGCCGTCGTCGTTCGCGATCGCGATGAAGTCGGCGCTGGCCTGCTCGACCACGCCGCCCTGCTCGGCCACGATCACGTCGCCCGCGTCGGTCGCGGCACGGTACTCCATGCCGGTGCCGACCAGCGGCGCCTCGCTGCGCAGCAGCGGCACAGACTGGCGCTGCATGTTCGAGCCCATCAGGGCCCGGTTGGCGTCGTCGTGCTCGAGGAACGGGATCATCGCCGTCGCGACCGACACCATCTGCCGCGGCGAGACGTCCATGTAGTCGACATCGTCCGGCCCGATGTAGTCGATCTCGCCGCCCTTCCGCCGGACCAGCACGCGGTCCTCGGCGAACGTGCCGTCCGCGCCGATCGGCGTGTTGGCCTGCGCGATGACGTGCCGGTCCTCCTCGTCGGCGGTGAGGTACTCGATCTGGTCGGTGACCTTGCCCGCCTTCACCTTGCGGTACGGGGTCTCCACGAAGCCGAACGCGTTGACCCGCCCGTACGACGAGAGCGAGCCGATCAGGCCGATGTTCGGGCCTTCCGGCGTCTCGATCGGGCACATCCGGCCGTAGTGACTCGGGTGCACGTCCCGGACCTCGAACCCGGCCCGCTCACGGGACAGGCCGCCGGGCCCGAGCGCCGACAGCCGGCGCTTGTGGGTAAGGCCGGCCAGCGGGTTGGTCTGGTCCATGAACTGGGAGAGCTGGCTGGTGCCGAAGAACTCCTTGATGGACGCGACCACCGGGCGGATGTTGATCAGCGTCTGTGGCGTGATCGCCTCCACGTCCTGCGTGGTCATCCGCTCCCTGACCACCCGCTCCATGCGGGCCAGGCCCAGCCGGACCTGGTTCTGGATCAGCTCGCCGACGGTACGCAGCCTGCGGTTGCCGAAGTGGTCGATGTCATCGGTCTCGACCGGCACGATCTGGTCGCCTGAGGACTTCATCTCCTCTTCGCCGGTGTGCAGCCGGACGAGGTACTCGATCGTCGCGACGATGTCTTCCTCGGTCAGCGTGCCCTGGCTGATCGGCTGCGCCAGGCCGAGCTTCTTGTTGACCTTGTACCGGCCCACCTTGGCCAGGTCGTACCGCTTCGGGTTGAAGTACAGGTTCTCCAGCAGCGCCTGGGCCGACTCACGCGTCGGCGGCTCGCCGGGACGCAGCTTGCGGTAAATGTCCAGCAGCGCGTCTTCCTGGCCGGTGGTGTGGTCCTTCTCCAGGGTGGCCCGCATCGACTCGAACTGGCCGAAGCGCTCCAGGATCTTGGCCTCATCCCAGCCCAGCGCCTTGAGCAGGACGGTGACGCCCTGCTTGCGCTTACGGTCGATCCTGACCCCGACGCTGTCGCGCTTGTCGATCTCGAACTCCAGCCAGGCGCCCCGGGACGGGATCACCTTGCAGCTGTAGATGTCCTTGTCGGAGGTCTTGTCGACCTGGCGGTCGAAGTACACACCCGGCGAGCGGACGAGCTGGGACACGACGACACGCTCGGTCCCGTTGATGATGAACGTCCCCTTGGGCGACATCAGCGGGAAGTCACCCATGAAGACGGTCTGGCTCTTGATCTCGCCAGTGCTGTTGTTGATGAACTCCGCCGTCACGAACATGGGGGCGGAGAACGTCATGTCCTTCTCCTTGCACTCCTCAGCGGAGTACTTCGGAGGCTCGAACCGATGATCACGGAACGAGAGCGACATGGTCCCGGTGAAGTCCTCGATCGGGCTGATCTCCTCGAAGATTTCCTCGAGGCCGGACTGGTCGGGCAGGTCCTTGTGGCCGAGGTTCTTCTCTGCGTCAATCCGCGATCGCCAGCGCTCGTTGCCGAGCAGCCAGTCGAAGGATTCGGTCTGCAGCGCAAGGAGGCTGGGGACTTCGAGCGGTTCGTTGATGCGAGCGAAGGAAACGCGACGTGGACCAGATACGGTGGCTGAGGCGCTGCGCGAGGCTGCCAACAGGGGTCCTTCCGAGCTTGTGACGGACGACTAGCGCAAGCACAAGCGCCCTGCGGTCAAGCCGCGGGGGATAACCATGGATGCCGAGGACGTCACAGTGCAGCGCAAATTAGCAGTGTAGTCCATGGACACACCGCTGGTCAACTGTACGCCACTATGTTGTTCACGGTTGCAACGCAGCATCGCTCTTCCGCCGCAAAACGTCAAGCCCAGAGGCCCCTGGGTCGGCACAACACAGTACGTGACGAGCGTCACAAGCATGTTAAGGTTTGGCCTCCATCAGACCCGGGTATGACAGTAAGTCCGCTCTGGTACCGATGATCTCGCTTGCAGCCGTCGCCCAGGTCAGTCCCGCTCCAGCCATCCCGCCCGGGCTCATTTCGTGGCGGATCCTTCTGTGCTTGCACGTGTCTGCCCGCCACGGGCTCCCGTGGCGGGCAGACGCGAGCTGATTTGCTTACTTGACCGTGACCGTGGCCCCGGCGCCCTCGAGGGCAGCCTTGGCCTTGTCCGCGGCCTCCTTGTTCACGTGCTCGAGCACCGGCTTCGGCGCGCCGTCGACCAGGTCCTTGGCCTCCTTGAGGCCGAGGCTCGTGAGCGTCCGGACCTCCTTGATGACCTGGATCTTCTTGTCGCCCGCGGCCTCGAGAATGACGTCGAACTCGTCCTTCTCTTCGGGCTCTTCGGCAGCGCCGGCGCCGGCGCCGGCCGCGGCCGGACCAGCCACTGCGACCGGGGCGGCGGCCTTGACGTCGAAGGCGTCCTCGAACTGCTTCACGAACTCAGAGAGCTCGAGCAGCGTCATCTCCTTGAACGCGTCGAGCAGTGCGTCGTTGCTGAGCTTCGCCATTCCTCTTCCTGTTCCTTCCTGGTGCCGGTGGCGTGTGTGCCACCGCATGTCCCTGTGGCCAGACCGGGTCAGCCCGGTCAGCGTTCCTGGTCCTAGTCGCTGTCCCCGGCTTCTGCTTCGCCCTCGTCAGCCGCGCCATCGGTGGCTTCGGCGCCATCGGCGCCGCTCGGGCTCTCCGCGCCGCCCTGCTCGGCTTGCTTAGCCTCGAGCGCCGCGAGCAGCCTGGCCATCTGGACCGGCAGCGCCGCGAACGTCGCCGCCGCGTTGGCCATCGAGGCCTTCATGGCACCGGCCAGCTTGGCCAGCAGCACCTCTCGCGACTCCAGGTCGGCAAGCTTGACGATCTCGTCCGGCTTCATCACCTTGCCGTCGAGCACGCCACCCTTGATCACCAGGAACGGGTTCGCCCTGGAGAAGTCGCGCAGGCCCTTGGCCGCTTCGACGACGTCACCCTCCACGAACGCGATCGCGGACGGGCCGCTCAGCAGCTCGGTAAGCTCCGCCGACACGCCAGCGTCATTGGCAGCGATCTTCGTCAGGGTGTTCTTGACCACGGCAAACGTGGCGTGCTCGCCGAGCGAGCGGCGAAGTTCGCCAAGTTGCGCCACGGAAAGGCCGCGGTACTCGGTCAGCACCGCGCCCGACGAGCTCTGGAAGCGCTCGGTCAGCTCGGCGACTGCCGTCACCTTGTCCGCCCTCGCCATGGGCCTCCCTTCTCATCCCGGTCGCCCGCGCTGCGGGCCCGGCTTCTCGTTCCGGTTGCCCTGCATTGGCAGGGTCACGGCTGCGTAAGGCGCCGGCGAAGGGCACTGAAATGCGAACGCCCCGGCACAGGCGCCAGGGCGTAACCGGATTCCGGGGAGGTACCACCGGAACCAGCAGTCTAGCTAGGTCACCTGCGCGGGCCGCCCGCTTTCGCGGGCCTTCGGTCGCCGTGCGAACACAGCAACAGCCGACGGTCTTTGGCAGCAGTAAGGATACGCGGCCACCGTTCCCGCCGCCAAATCCATGGCGGCGGGCCTTCCGGGCGCGGGGCTTGTGGGGCCCGGCCGGCGCGTGGCTGGGATGGGCGGGGGCCAGCGTCAGCTGGCGGCCGCTTCCTCCATCTCGTCGGTCAGACCGCGGGTGAGGCTCGGGTCGACCGGGACGCCCGGACCCATCGTGGTGGTGAACGTGATCTTCCTGACGTACCGGCCCTTGGCGGCGGCCGGCTTGAGCCTGACTACCTCGTCGATGGCGGCGGCGTAGTTTTCCACCAGCGCGCGGTCGGTGAACGACGCCTTGCCGATCACGAAGTGCAGGTTGCCGTGCCGGTCCACGCGGAACTCGATCTTGCCGCCCTTGATGTCGGTGACGGCCTTGCCGACGTCGGCGGTGACCGTTCCGGTCTTGGGGTTGGGCATCAGGCCGCGAGGCCCGAGCACCCGGCCGAGCCGTCCCACCTTGCCCATCATGTCGGGCGTGGCCACCACGGCGTCGAAGTCGAGGAAGCCGCCCTGAATCCGCTCGATCAGGTCGTCGGCGCCCACGTAGTCGGCGCCGGCGGCCTCGGCCTCGGCGGCGCGGTCACCGGTCGCGAAGACCAGCACCCGGGCGGTCTTCCCGGTCCCGTTCGGCAGGTTGACCGTGCCCCGGACCATCTGGTCGGCCTTGCGCGGGTCCACGCCGAGCCGCAGCGCGACCTCCACTGTGGGGTCGAACTTCGTCGTCGATGTCTTCTTGGCCAGGGCCACCGCATCGGCCGGGGTGTAGAGCTTGGCCTCGATGAGCTCGTCGGCCTTGCGATATGCCTTGCTGCGCTTCATGATCTTCTCCTTCAGTGTTGCGGAGGTCGTGGTCGTCGGGCCAGCGCCTGGCCCTGCCACTGGTACGGAACCGTGGGCAGTCGGTCAGTTGACGACCGTGATGCCCATCGAGCGGGCCGTCCCCGCGATGATCTTCTCGGCCGCTTCCATCGAGTTCGCGTTCAGGTCGGCCATCTTGACCTGTGCGATCTCGCGCAGCTGGGCAGTGGTGACGGTGCCCACCTTGGTCTTGTGCGGCTCGCCGCTGCCCTTCTCGACGCCGGCTGCCTTCTTGATCAGCTCGGGCGCTGGCGGCGTCTTTGTGATGAAGGTGAACGAGCGGTCCTCGTAGATGGTGATCTCCACGGGGATGATGTTGCCGCGCTGCGACTCGGTAGCCGCGTTGTACTGCTTGCAGAAGTCCATGATGTTGACGCCATGCGGGCCGAGGGCCGTGCCCACCGGCGGCGCCGGGGTGGCCGCTCCCGCGTTCAGCTGCACCTTGACAACTGCGACGATCTTTTTCCTTCTCGGAGCCATTTCCTCTGGGTTCCTTGTCTCAGATCTTGCTTACCTGATCGAACGACAACTCGACCGGTGTTTCGCGGCCGAAAATCGACACGAGCACCTTGAGCTTCTGGGTGTCGGCGTTGATCTCGTTCACGGTCGCCGGGAGCGTCGCGAACGGCCCGTCCATAACGGTAACGGACTGCCCGACCTCGAAGTCCACGGACGCCGCCCGCGCGGTCTCGGCCTTCTTCGCTACCTTCTCCTCCGGCTCGGGCGCGAGCAGCGTCGCCACCTCGTCGAGGCTGAGCGGAGACGGCCTGCTGGACAGGCCGACGAACCCGGTAACCCCCGGGGTGTTCCGCACGGCGGCCCATGACTCGTCGGTGAGGTCCATCCGCACCAGGATGTATCCGGGCAGCACCTTCTCCTGGACCTGCTGCCGCTTGCCGCTCTTGATCTCGGTGACCTCATGAGTGGGCACCTCGATCTGGAAGATGTAGTCCTCCATGTTGAGCGACTGCGTCCGGCTCTCCAGGTTGGTCCTGACCCGGTTCTCGTACCCGGCGTAGGAATGCACCACGTACCAGTCACCGGGGAGCAACCGCAGCTCAGCCTTGAATTCAGTGACCGGGTCAGTCTCTTCGCCGGCGGTCTCTTCGCCGTCAGTCTCGGGCTGGTCGTCCGCTGCGGCCGCGTCGTCCTCGGCCTCGTTCTCGGCCAGGATCACCGCCTGAGCCTCAAGTGCGGCCTCGGCCTCGAGCTCGGCCCCGGCCTCGGCCAGGGACTCAGCTTCGGGAACGCCCATCACCTCAGGAGTTTCAGGCTCGCCGTCGGGGCCACCTTCGGCCGGCTCGTGGCTGCCTTGCAGTTCGGACTCGGACACAGTAACTCTTTCTCTTCGCATTTCATTCCGGCGTCAGCCAGAGCCTTCCTGGCAGCGCTCGACCCCCGCCGCCGGAGCTTACGCTCGCTCCCGGCCCGCGGATCACTCCTCAGCCAGTCAGCGCCTCAGCCGAAAAGCTTCGTGACCAGCCAGGTGAACCCGGTATCGAGGCCCGTGATAAGCCCCATCATCACCAGGATGAACACGATCGCCACCGTGGTGTACGTGACAAGCTCCTTGCGGGTCGGCCAGATGACCTTCCGCAGTTCCGCGATGACCTGCCGCAGGAACAAAGCCGGCGTGGTCCGGTCCGGCTTTTTTGCCGGACGCCCGGACTTGGCCGGCTTCTCCGCCGCGGTGCCACGAGTCTGAGTTGCCATGTCCTCACCTGAGCAGCATTAACACTGACCGGCTGACGCCGTCGGCCCGCAACGTGCACGGACCGCACCCGCAGGGCAGGAGGGACTCGAACCCCCAACCGCCGGTTTTGGAGACCGGGACTCTAGCCAATTGAGCTACTGCCCTGTGACGGCACTGCCGCGGCAAGTGCAAACGCTGAGCTGCCCAGAAAGGCGCGCTGCAGGCATGCACCGACCACCTGGTGGACCGCCACCAGTTGCTGAAGTCTACGTTGCCGAGACCCCCGGCGTCGAACCGCTTCGCGACAAGTCCCGTCAGCCGACGGCCAGCCCCGCCCCCGCTCTGTCCCTAGCCCGCCCCGGGCAAGCCCACCCCGAGACCGCCCTGGCCGCGATCCGCGTACCCGCACCGCAGCAGTCGGGCCAGGATGCCAGGATGGGGACATGGCATCTTCTCACCAGCGAATCTCGGCCAGGATAGGGGCGATCACCGAGTCGGCGACGCTCGCTGTCGACGCCAAGGCCAAGGCGGCCAAGGCCGCGGGCCGGCCGGTCATCGGCTTCGGCGCGGGCGAGCCCGACTTCCCCACTCCCGACTACATCGTCGAGGCCGCGCAGCGCGCCTGCGCCGTGCCGAGGTTCCAGAAGTACTCGCCCGCCCCCGGCCTGCCCGAGCTGCGCGAGGCGATCGCGGTAAAGACCCTGCGGGACTCCGCCTACCAGGTCGCCGCGAGCCAGGTGATCGTGACCAACGGCGGCAAGCACGCGGTCTACATGGCGTTCGCCACGCTGCTCGACCCGGGCGATGAGGTGCTGCTGCCGACGCCATACTGGACCACCTACCCGGAGGTGATCGCGCTGGCGGGCGGGACGCCGGTCCCGGTGCTGACCGACGAAAGCACGGGCTATCTGACCTCGGTCGAGGATCTCGAAGCGCACCGCACCGAGCGCACCAAGGTGCTCCTGTTCGTGTCGCCGTCCAACCCGACCGGCGCTGTGTACCCGCCGGAGCTCGTCGCCGCTATCGGCCGCTGGGCCGCTGACAAGGGCATCTGGGTAATCACCGACGAGATCTACGAACACCTCGTCTACGGCGACGCGCGGTTCTCCTCGATCGCAGCGGCTGTGCCGGAGCTGGCCGACCGATGTGTGGTGCTCAACGGGGTGGCCAAGACCTACGCGATGACCGGCTGGCGGGTCGGCTGGCTCATCGGCCCGCCCGACGTGGCCAAGGCAGTGGCCGACCTGCAGTCGCACATGACATCCAACGTGTGCAACGTGGCGCAGGCCGCCGCGCTCGCCGCGGTGTCCGGCGACCTGTCCGCCGTGGCCACGATGCGGGAGGCGTACGACCGCCGACGGCTGCTGATGGCCGGCATGCTCAACGAGATCCCCGGCGTCATCTGCCCGGTGCCGGACGGCGCGTTCTACTGCTATCCGTCGGTCAAGGGGGTGCTCGGCAAGGAGATCGCCGGGCGCAGGCCGGACAACACCACCGACCTCGCCGAGCTGATCCTCGACGAGGTCGACGTCGCCGTGGTCCCCGGCGAGGCATTCGGGACCCCCGGCTACTTCCGGCTGTCCTGCGCTCTCGGTGACGCCGACCTTGAGGAGGGGATCACCCGGCTCGGCAAGCTGCTCTCGCAGGCCCGCTGATTGCCGGAGCCGGGTGGCCGACGCCATGGCACGCCCGCTCGACGCGCTGCCCAAGGCGCACCTGCACCTGCACTTCACCGGGGCGATGCGCCATTCCACTCTGGTGGAGCTCGCCGCCGCCCGCGGTGTGCACCTGCCGGATGCCCTGGTCACCGACTGGCCGCCGCGGCTGAGCGGAACCGACGAGCGGGGCTGGTTCCGGTTCCAGCGGCTGTACGACATCGCGCGTTCGGTCGTCCGTACCGAGGCCGACGTGCACCGGCTGATCCTCGAGGCAGCACAGGATGAACGGGACGAGGGGTCGGGCTGGCTGGAGATCCAGGTGGATCCGTCGGGCTATGCGGCCAGGTTCGGCGGCCTCACGCCCACGGTGGAGCTCGTGCTCGGTGCCGCCGCGGAGGCGGCCGAGGCCACCGGGGTCGGCGTCGGCGTCATCATCGCCGCCAACCGGACCAGGCACCCGCTGGACGCGCGGACGCTGGCCAGGCTCGCGGCAGCATACGCCGGGCGCGGGGTCGTCGGCTTCGGCCTGTCCAACGACGAGCGAAGGGGCGCGGCGGCCGACTTCGCGCCCGCCTTCAGGATCGCGGCCCGTGCCGGGCTGATGGCGGTGCCGCACGGCGGCGAGCTGTCCGGCCCGGCCAGCGTCCGGGCCTGCCTCGATGAGCTGCACGCCGACCGGATCGGCCACGGCGTGGCCGCCGCCACAGACGCAGACCTTCTGGAACGGGTAGCAGCCGCGCAAGTCACGCTCGAAGTATGCCCCTCGTCCAACGTGGCGCTCGGGGTCGCCGCCACCCCGGCGGACGTGCCGCTGCGGCTGCTGCTCGACGCGGGGATCGGGGTTGCGCTCGGCGCGGACGACCCGCTGCTCTTCGGGCGGCGCCTGACCGCCCAGTATCAGCTCGCGAGGGAGGCGCACGGCCTGTCCGACGGCGAGCTCGCCGAGCTGGCGCGGATGTCGGTGTGCGGGTCTGTGGCCCCCGCCGCGATACGGAGCCGGCTGCTCGCCGGGATCGACGCCTGGCTGTCGTCCCCCGCGGCCACCAGACCGCCGGAACGCTGCCCAGCGGCGGTACCCCGGCCCATCGCCGACCACGGCGGGCGCTGACACGACCGCTAGGCCGGAACCTCCAGGACATCACGGATCCGCACCGCGTTAGCGGCGATATTGGCGCCTATCAGCTCGCCGGTCGGGTCGAGGATGTTTATTTCGCACACCGTTGTGGGGGTGGCCCACACGCAGTTTTCGGCGCCTTCTACGTTCGCGCAGGCCAGCGTGCCGCCGTGCGGCCCGGGGGACACCTTGGTGTAGGCATACCCCGGTTCTTCGACGGCACCGAGGGCGGCGGCCGGCCGGAACCTGCCGTCGAAGCCCACGGCAGTGACCGAACGGTCATGAGCGGCCTGAGAACCCTGGTACGCAACCGTCATCGTCGATGTGACTGGGCCGGCATCGGCCAGGTTGAGGGAGATCTTGGTTAGCTGCGCCAGCGACTGGCCCGTCTGCTGGTACTGCGCCGAGTTTTCGGCCGGCAACTGACACAGCGTCGGTGCGGCGACGAGTTTCCACGGCCCGTCGCCTCCCGTCACCTGGCCCGTGGTGACGCACGCCGACGCACCTCCCGCGCTGACGGCTGACGGCGTGGGCACCGCGCTGGGCGACCGTGGGCTGGGTGGCGGCTTGGTCGCCGACGGGTGCGACGAGGACGCCGAGGCGCAGGCGACGACGACAAAAGCGGCGCAGACGCTGCCGGTAACGATCCCCAGCCGCTTCCAGAGCCCACGGCGCCGTGGCCGGGTCTGGCAACCGAGGCCGCCAGGGCCGTGGGACTGAGGTGGCCCGTCAGGGCCGCCGTGATGGGCCATAGAGGCGAACCTTAATCGGATGTGTGCGGAAACCTCGCGCAACTCCATGCGCTCATTCTCCTTGCTGCGATGACGACCCGAGCGAGAACTGCAGCGGGCAGGGCGCTGCGCCCTGCCCGCTGTTCGCTGCTAACGGCTCCTGAGCGGCGTCGTCCTCCGGCTCAGGCTCCGATCTGCGACGGAACGTGCTCCGCGTTCCCTTCCCAGAGATCCGCGTCCTCGGTCATCCAGGCCTGGCGGCGGCGCTCCTTGTCGCGGTCGCCAGAACCCGGACCACCAGACATCGGCATCCCGCCGGCGGGGCCGGACGCTGGCCCGGTGACGGCGTCGTCGGCTCCGACGAACCCGGTCGCCCCACTGTTGCCGGCTCCCACTCCGCCGTCGGCGATGCCGCCCTCCATGCCTGCGCCCAGGCCGCCCGGGCCGGGACCGATCATTCCGTCGGGACCGACGACCGCGCCATCGCCGGGAGCGTCACCCACGAAGTCCTCTCCAAGGCCCGGCCGGCCGGCGCCGCTGCCTCCGGCGTCACCCGGGCCGCCCGCGCCGCCCGCACCGCCGAGGCCCCCGGCACCACCCGGGAAGCTGCCAACAGGAACCGGATCGGCGCCGTCACCAGGAACGCCGCCGAACCCGCCAGGATCGGAACCGTCACCGGGAACGCCACCCAAGCCGCCAGGATCGCCGCCACTGGGCACGCTGCCGATCGGAACCGGATCGGCCTCGCCCGGAAGGCCGCCCAGGCCACCAGGATCGGAACCGTCACCGGGAACGCCACCCAAGCCGCCAGGATCGCCGCCACTGGGCACGCTGCCGATCGGAACCGGATCGGCCTCGCCCGGAAGGCCGCCCAGGCCACCAGGATCGGAACCGTCACCGGGAACGCCACCCAAGCCGCCAGGATCGCCACCCGGGGCCTCACCGGCCGGAACCGGATCGGCACTACCGGGAACGCCACCATCACCATCACCGGGGGGAGCCGACCCGCCCGGCGGCCCGGCGGGCGTGGGGACGGGCCCGAGGCCAGAGGTTCCACCGGGCGTACCGGTGGGCGGCGGCGCACCACCAGGCACACCGGTGCCGGTGGTCCCGCCGGGGACGCCGCCCCCGCCGCCCGGGGGAAGGCCGGCCAGGCTCGTGCCCGGCGAGGTGCCCGTCGGCCCGGTGCCGCCAGGCGCTACCCCGGTGGTGCCGCCCGTGCTGCCGCCGGTGGCACCGGCGGCACCGCCGGTGCCGCTCGTCCCGGCGCCGACACGACTCGGCCCGCCGCCTGGGCTGGCGCCGGCCGCCGCGGTTCCGGCGGCCACGCCGCCGCCGGGCCCGGTGATGGTCGCCACCTGCTTACCCAGGGTGTCGTTGGGCAGGTTCTTGGTGATCGAGGTCGGCAGGTTGCCGTTGGCTTCGACCAGGTTCTGGTTGAACTCCGACAGGGCCGCCTGCGCGGCCGTTTTACCCGCGCTGGTATTGGCGATGGACGCCGTGTAGCTCTTGTAAGAGGTTATGACCGGTCCTAGCCAGGACAGCACGGCACCGGTCTGGGTGCTGGCCTCCGCGAGGCTGCTGGCGGTCTCGTGCAACTGCTGGAAATTGGTCACCGCGGTCTGCGCGGCCGCGCCGCCCCAGTTCTCGCTGAGCACCTGCACGTGCTTGACCAGCTGGTCCGCGATCCCCGCCAGTACAGCCCCCGCACGCGTGTGCGCCGCGCCCGACTCCGACACCAAGCCGCCGTCGGGAAGGAACGAGAACATCTGCTGTATGTCGGCCACCGAGAGCCCGCTCACGGAACCCGCCGCGACCGGCGACTGCTTTACCCGCCACGAGTTGCCCGGGATCGACCCGAACCCGCCACCATCCACCCTTGTCATGATGGAGTTCCTCTTTCTCGCCCGTCAGGACGGCGGTCAGCTGGACGCTTCCGATCCGACCCTGCTCGCCGCGCTCGCGGTGGTGGCGTCGGCGTCGCTGTAGTTTTGCGCTGCCTTGCCCACGTTGCCTGCCACCATGTCATAGGCCGTATTCAGCGCCTGGATGAACTGCGTGAGTCCCTCGTACGCGTTGAGGGCGTTGCTGCCGAGCCCGTCCGCGGTATCCCAGCCGCCGATCGCCGAGCCCATGGCCCCCTCGCCGCTGAGGTATGACAGAGCCTCGATCATGCCGCGCAGGTCACCGGCCATCTGGGACCTGACCGAGGTGAGCTGATCGGGGTTGACGCGGAACTCCCCGCCGGCCTTCAGGCCCTTGGGAAAGGCCGACGCGGACGTCTTCGGCTTGACAAAGCCGTCGACCTTTACCGGGTCCTTCGGCACAGCTTTGGCCGCCGCGGCTTGCTGATCTAGCTTTTCCTGGTCTTCAAGCGCCATCACGTCGGCGATTGCGCCCATTACGAACCTCCGTTGCCGATAACGGTCGTTGCTGCTTCTGCCCGGTCGCTTAGCTTCCGGCTATGGCACACGGCGAGCCCTGCCGCGAGCGATAGCGGCGCGGGCCCGCCTGCGCGTCAAGAGAACATTCGCTGGTTGGCCTGCTCTGCGTTCGAATAGTTGTCGTTGGCCGTCCCGACCACCTGGCCGAGGCCACTGATCGTCATCTGCATGTCGCTCATGGCCGTGTTCCAGACGGTCTGCGCCTGGTGGTACGCCGCCTGAGCCGGGCCGCTCCAGTCGGCCAGGTTGGCGCCGAGCTGGCTCTGCAGCTGCTCGACCGTGCTGGTCAGCCCGTTGAGGGCCGACTGCAGCGCCGCCTGTCCGTCCGCCAGCGAGTTGAAGTCGACTAGTACGAAGTCGCCAGCCATTGTCTGTCTCCTTGATGTTGTCTCGTGCTGCCGCCGTCAGGCGAAGCGCTCAGCCGTTCAGGATGCCGGAGATCTTGTTCGCCGAGGTCTGGTTGGCCTCCTCGACGACGGTGTAGTTCACGCCGGCCGCCTTCAGCTTCTCGCCCAGGTTGTTCAGGGCGTTGAGCACCTTAGTGAAGTCGCCGTTGAACGTCGTGAACGCGGTCGTGTACGCGCTGGCGGCAGTGCCCGACCAGCCGCCCATCATCGTCTCGTGCGACGAGTTCATGTTGTTCTGAATGCCGAGGATCTGCTCCCCCGCGCTGTGCACCTGCGTTGCAGCCTGTGCCATCAGCTGCATGTCGTGGGTGGTCCTGCCAGCCGCCACGACGCACCTCCTGTCCGAGTCGGCGTACGTGTCCCTCTTTATGGGCACACGTACTACGGTCCTGCGTGGTTCATGGTTCCAGGGGCGAGCCGCAATGGCTCCTTCCCCGTCGGCCCCCCGGCAGGCCACCTACGCGCCCCGCCGCTAGGAACATGGCTAATTCAAACTAAGTCGGACAATGGTGTCAACCAGGACAGGCAACTACGCTACGTAATCGGCATCCGGCCAAATGCCCGGTGCGCTCAGAACGGTTCTGACTTGCGGTTTTCTGGTCATTCCCGTAATGCAGTAACGGATCCGTCACCGAATCTTTACCCGCTGGCAGGCACCGTCTTCCTGGCCAGGGTCGGGTCAAGAGCGGGCCCGGCCGGGATCAGTTCCACCACGCCCGCTGGCAGCAGCACCGCCTGTGACCGGTCGTAGCCCAGCATGCTGATCACCTCCGTGCTCGCGAGCGCGTACCTGCGGCCGTCGGCGATCAGGAAGTAGCTGACCACGCCGCTGTCCGAGCCGACCGAAGGATCGGCTCCCACCAGCGCTCCGCCGCCGGGCGGGAGCGTTATCTGCCCGATGTTGGTGGCCGCTCCGGTCCCCACGCCGCCGGACGGCAGCGTGCCGCCGGTCTCGACCTGGCCGGTGAGGGCTGTGCCGGTGGCTGCGGTGCCGCCGCCGGAGTAGACCATGCAGAGCGAAGCGTGCGCGGCGGGCGTCACGACCGATGGGACGCCGGCAGGCAGGCCCCCGCCGGGCACGCTGGCCGACGACAGGTTACCGGAGACCTGCGATTGGGCAAGCGTGGCCCTGGGCGACGCACCCGGCTCGGACACCAGCAGCGACGCCTGCATCGGCGAGATCGGCGCCAGGCCGCTGCGCAGCATCACGTAGAACAGGGCGCCCGAGGTCGCGTTTACCAGGTAGACCTGACCGACCTTTACCGGAGTGCCGGTGGGGCCGGTCACGGTCGCGCCGGCGCCAGCGATCGGGGGAGCCTCGAACGCCCGCCCCTGCGGGATGGCGTTGAGCCAGACCAGCCGAACCGGCACCGGAGGCTGGCGGGCGCCCAGCGCCACGATCCCGTCCCGCTGAACCGCCATGCGCTGGCCATCCCAGATCACCCAGTCCTGATTCTCCGCCGTTACCAGCAGGGCGCTTTTCCCGAGCGGCCGGCCGCCGACGCTGGTGCCGCCGACAAGGGCGGTCTTGACCTGCGTGCCGAACGGGCTCGTGGTGGTCTGCGTGCAGACCGACCAGGGCTGCCGGACCAGCAGACTGGACGCGGGCAGCGGCTGCGGCAGCCCGGGGATGCCGATTTCTGGCCCGCGGGGGAACTTCGTCAGCGCCGACTGGTCCACGGTCTGCTGGTTCAGCGGCGAGTTCCCGAGCGCCAGCCGGGCCGAGGCGTAGTTCACCACCGGGCAGAGCTTCTTGGCCTCGCAGAACACGAATGGCGTGCCTGTCTGCTTGTCGATGACCAGCATGCCCGGCGTGTTCTGGATCGACGAGCTGCCGTGGCCGAGCAGGCCCAGGATGAACAACAGCCCGGTGATGATCACCGCGACGAACACACCGGAGAACACGGCGACGTTCAGGCGGCGCAGTGGCTGGTCGGGGACGTCCGGCTCGCCACGCAGCAGTGCCAGCGACGCTCGCTGAGTCATCAGCCGGTGGGCCTGGAACAGGTCCCTTCGGCTCTGCATGGTCATGGTGCCTGCGCCTTCCTGTCAGGCGGTCAGCCGCCGAGCCCGCGGGCCTTGCCGAAGACCCCGGCGAGGCCGAGTGCGAGCGGGAACAGGCCGACGTTGAGCAGGGTGTCGGCGATGTCGGCCATGCGGCCCCAGAACGGCGACGCGCGGTGCGTAGGCAGCCACAGGCCGACCACGGCAACTAGCGCGGCGCCCACGATCAGCGGCCCGAGCGCGAGCACCAGGTGCCGCGCCTGGGAGGACCCGTGAGCCATGCCGGCCGCGAGCAGGATCAGGCCACCGAAACCGGGGATCAGTAGCCAGAGCCGCTGAGCGAGGCCCTGGAACAGTCTTGACCGCAGCAGCAGAACACAGGCGAGCACCGCACAGGCGGTCATGCCGAACCAGCCGTGGGTGAAGGCGAGCACCACCTCAGCGAAGCCCGCTACCAGGCCTATGCCTGACGCGGAACCGGTCACGAACCGGTCGGCCACGGCCGTCCGGTCGAACACCTCGGCACCGTCGATGGTCAGCGTGTCCCGCCTCAGGTCGTCGGCGTGCCGCGGCACCTCGGGCAGCGTCATCCGCGCCATCCGGAACGAGACCGCGGGGATCAGCGGGGTGAGCGCGAGTATCAGCACGGCCATGAGGGCGGCGGGTCCCGCGAGGCCGATGCCGAAGGCGTAGCTGAGCCAGGCGCCGAGCACGCCGAGGAGTCCGGCGATCACCAGGCCAAAGAACAGCGACACCTCCGCAGAGCCCGCGGCGGCGATCACCGCGGCGAGCGCCACGGCGGCGAGCGCCGCCACCATCTCCACGGCGCCGAGATGCGAGAGTGGTGCCGATCTGGCCGGCGTGAGCAGCCCAGCCAGGAATGCATAGGGAACCGCCGCGTAGCCGAACACCACCCCTGCTCGCGAGTCACCGACCGCCCTGGACACCGCTACGACCGCGAGCAGCAGCGCCACGGCGACACCCGCTGCGGTCGCGGCGGGCAACGGCCACGGCGGCCCGGACCGCACGATGAACACCGCGCCAGCGATCAGCGCCGCCGCCACCGCTCCCAGGGCCACCCACCGGGCGTTGCCCTGGGTCCAGCGGCCCGGCCGATCGCTCAGCCTGCTCGCGATCACGTCGGCGACGTCATCGAACGTCATTGCGGGCAGCTGCTCGCGGTGTGGGCGCAGATAGATGATTTCGCCGTCGCGCAGGCCGACCTGCATCGGTGTCATGGCGGGCGAGAAGGGTCCTTCGCCGAGTCGCTGCAGCACCCACCCGCCCTTTTCGCCCACCACGTCGGGCCCGTCCAGGCCCGCGAACTTGGCGACCGTCGGGAACAGATCTGCGAACGACACGTAGCCGGGAAGCGCGACGTCCACCCGCCGGGACGGCCCGATCACGGTGATCCGGCACACTTCTGTTCCGCCTGGCGAAGTCATTGGCCCCCTTCCTGAGCCCGCCGTATATATGGTTTACGTTCCCGCACTGCCCGCGATGTCGGAAATGCGGCCGTAGAATGATAACCCGCTGCAGTGCGGACCAACCGGGTCTATCGCGCTGAGCGTGGTACCCGGGAAGGACACCAGAAAGGCAGCCTGTGAGCACCGTCATCGTCCGCCGCACTGAGCGGCACGACGCGCCGCAGCTGCCAAGCGGTGAGATCAAGCTCCAGTCCCCGCCGGAGATCCCCGAGGTCACCACCGACGGCTTCCGCCAGACGCTGATGTACCTGCCGATGCTGGTCATGATGGTCGGGATGAGCGCCGCTTTCGTGGGAAACAGCTCGAACAAGATCATGTACGTCGGCGGCGGGGCAATGGCCGTAGGCATGGGCGGCATGGTGGTGGCCCAGATGAGCCGGGGCAGCGGCGACCGGAAGATGAAGCTGAACGGCTTGCGGCGGGACTACCTGCGCTATCTGGGCCAGGTGCGGCGCAAGGTGCGCGGGATCGCCGCGGCACAGCGGGAGGCGCTCGAATGGGTGAGCCCGCCCCCGACGGCACTTCCTTCGCTGCTCGTCGACCCGGAGCTGCGGCGGGTCTGGGAGCGCCGCCCGTCCGGCGACGACTTCGCCAAGGTCCGCATCGGCACAGGGACGCACCGGCTGGCGGTCCGGCTGGTGCCGCCGGACACCAAGCCGGTCGAGGACCTCGACCCACTGTGCGCGGGCGCGCTGCGCCGTTTCGTCCGGGCGCACAACAGCGTCCCCGGCCTGCCGGTCGGCATCTCGCTGCGCGCGTTCGCGCGTATCGCGGCCGGTGGCGAGCCCGAGGCGGTCTATGGCATGCTCCGGGCGATGATCGCCCAGATCGCGATTTTCCACTCCCCCGACGACGTCCGGATCAGCGTGTGCGCCTCGCGGGACCGGATCCCGTGGTGGCAGTGGATCAAGTGGCTGCCGCACAACATGCATCCGACCGAGATCGACGCAGCCGGACCGGTCCGCCTGATGTCTCCCGCCCTGCCGCAGCTCGAGGCGCTGATCGGCGCCGAGTTCGCTGGCCGTCCGCAGTTCACGCCCGGCAGGTCGGCCGCACTGCCGTTCCATGTCGTGATCATCGATGGCGGCGAGGGAATGGCGGACTCCCGGCTCGGCACCGACGGCATCGAGGGCGCCGTGCTCATCGACCTGACCCCGGGCGCGGTGACCACGCCCGGGACGTCGGCCGCGCCGGCCCTCCGGCTGCACGTCACCTCCGGCGGCACGGAAATGATCACGCGGGACCGGACCGGCGCCGAGGTGCACTCGGCCATCGGCGTCCCTGACGTCATGTCGCTCGCCGAGGCCGACGCGTTCGCCAGGACCGTCGCGCCGTTGCGGCCCGGAATCGGCGGCCCGGCCGACGACCCGCTGGCCGCCGATACCACGCTGACGGCGCTGCTGGGCATCTCCAGCCCGTTCATGGTCGAGGTCGGTACCCAGTGGCGGCCACGGCCGCCGCGTGCGCGGCTGCGGGTGCCGATCGGAACCGACGCCGACGGGCAGCCGGTCGAACTGGACATCAAGGAGTCCGCGCAAGGCGGCATGGGCCCGCACGGCCTGGTTGTCGGCGCCACCGGCTCCGGCAAGTCTGAGCTGCTCCGGACGCTGGTCCTGGGTCTGGCCGTGATGCATTCTCCCGACACGCTCAACTTCGTGCTCGTCGACTTCAAGGGCGGCGCGACGTTCCTGGGCCTGGAGGGGCTGACCCACGTGTCCGCCGTTATCACCAACCTGGCAGACGAGCTGCCGCTGGTCGACCGGATGCGCGACGCCCTGAACGGTGAGCTCGTACGCAGGCAGGAACTGCTGCGCGCGGCCGGCAACTTCGCCTCGCTGCGCGACTACACCAGGGCCCGCGAGCAGGGAGCCGACCTGCCCGCGGTTCCGTCGCTGTTCGTCGTCATCGACGAGTTCTCCGAGCTGCTCTCGGCGAGGCCAGAGTTCATCGACGTCTTCGTCATGATCGGGCGGGTGGGCCGGTCGCTCGGCGTGCACCTGCTGCTGGCGTCGCAGCGCCTCGAGGAAGGCCGCCTGCGCGGCCTGGATACGCAGCTTTCTTATCGTGTCGGCCTGCGCACGTTCTCCGCTGCAGAGTCCCGCGTGGTGCTCGGCGTGCCGGACGCGTACGAGCTGCCGCCACACCCGGGCAACGGCTACCTGAAGACCGGTACCGAGGACATGACCAGGTTCAAGGCGGCCTATGTCTCCGGGCCCGCCGTCACCGGGCCCACCCGCGCTCAGCAGCGCAGGCTGCGGCCGATGATCGTGCCGTTCGGCCCGGGGTATGTGCGGCCGGATCTGGCCGGGGACGATACGGCGCAGCCAAGGCTCGCCGAGGCGGCCGAGAGCGTGCTCGACGTCGTGGTGGCACAGCTTGCCGGGCACGGTCCGGCCGCGCACCAGATCTGGCTGCCGCCGCTCGACGAGCCACCGACTCTTGATCAGCTGCTGCCCCCGCTCTCGATCACGCCGCAGTTCGGGTGCGCGGCCGAGGACCCGGCGTGGCACGGCAAGCTCCGCGCGATCACCGGGATCGTGGACCGGCCGTTCGAGCAGCGGCGCGACCCGCTGCTGGTGGATCTTTCCGCGGCCTCGGGTCATGCGGCGGTCGTGGGCGCGCCGCGCAGCGGCAAGTCCACGATGCTGCGGACCCTGGTCTGCTCGCTCGCGCTGCTGAACACACCACGGGAAATCCAGTTCTACTGCCTCGACTTCGGCGGCGGCTCGCTGGCCGGGCTGGCAGCGCTGCCGCACGTCGGTGGCGTCGCGGCCAGGATGGACGCAATCCGGGTGCGGCGCACGGTGGCCGAGGTTCAGGGCGTTCTCACCCGCCGGGAGAGGGAATTCGCCGAGCGCGGCATCGAGTCGATCGGCGCGTACCGCAGGATGCGCGCCAGCGGCGAGATCACCGGGGACGCCTTCGGCGACGTGTTCCTCGTCGTGGATGGCTGGCTCACCCTGCGCCAGGAGTTCGAGGCGCTCGAGCAGACGATCACCGCGATCGCTGCCAGAGGGCTGGGCTACGGCGTGCACGTGGTGGCCTCGGCCGGGAAGTGGTCGGAGTTCCGGCCCGCGGTACGCGACCTCTTCGGCACCCGGATGGAGCTGCGGCTGGGTGACCCGTACGAATCCGAGATCGACCGGAAGCTGGCGGCGAACGTGCCGGAGTCCGCGCCGGGCCGCGGTATCACCCGGGACGGACTGCACTTCCTGACCGCGCTGCCGCGCATCGATTCCCAGCCGGACGCCGACAGCCTGGCCGACGGAGTGCAGAAGCTCGCGGAGACGGTCGCGGTCGCCTGGCAGGCGGAACCGGCGCCGCCGGTGCGCCTGCTCCCGGACGCTCTCCCGGTGAGCGCGCTGCCGGGCGCGGCACAGACCGGCACGAAGGTCCCGTTCGCGGTCGACGAGAGCACCCTGTCCCCCGTGCTCCTCGATTTCAGCGCCGACGCGCACCTGCTGGTCTTCGGTGACACCGAGTGCGGCAAGTCCAACCTGCTGCGGCTGATCGCCGAGAGCGTGGTGGACCGGTACACGCCGGAAGAGGCCCGGCTGATATTCATCGACTACCGCAGGTCGCTGATTGACAGCGGGGACTCGGAGCACACGATCGGCTATGCGGCGTCCTCGGCGGCCGCGGCCCCGATCATCAACGACGTGCGCGAGGCGATGACCCAGCGGCTACCACCGCCGGACCTCACGCCGCAGCAGCTGCGCACCCGGTCGTGGTGGAAGGGCTCGGATCTGTTCCTGGTCATCGACGACTACGACCTAGTGTCCGGGTCCGCCAACCCGCTGCTCGCGATCGGCGACCTGATTCCGCAGGCTCGCGACATCGGGCTGCACCTGATAGTCGCCCGGTCGGCGGGCGGCGCCGGGCGGTCCCTGTTCGACCCCGTCGTCCAGCGCATCCGCGAGATGGGCTCGCCTGGGCTGATCATGTCGGGCAGCAAGGACGAGGGAGCGCTGATCGGCAGCGTCAAGGCGCAGCCGCAGCCCCCGGGACGCGGCTTTTTCGTCGAGCGGCGGTCCGGGAGCCAGCTCGTCCAGGTGGCGCTGCTGGACGACGGCACCATGCCGCCGACGGGTCAGCACCACGCGGGTTCGCCCGCCGTACCGAACGGCCACAGTGCTGGCGTGCCCGCCGGGCACGGCATACAGCGGGCACACGGTTAGCGGGCGCGGGCACACGGTTAGCGAGGGTCTGGCCTCCCAAGCCCGCGCGTCCGGTCATCGGTCCTGGCGGGCAGGCTTCCCGAGCGCCAGCGCCGCCGTCGGCCCTCCCTGATCACGACGGCACCGATCGCAACCAGTCCGGCCAGGCCGAGCGCGATCGCGGCGACCTCCAGCGCCGTCCGCTGCGCGTCTACGTCCGGCGGCGGGGCCTGGTCCACCGACACGGCCTGGGGCCCGGGCGTCGGCGATGACGTCTGCGCGGTGGCGGGAGCGACTATCGCGGTGACCGCCTGCAAGGGGTTGACCAGGCCGTCGCCGGTTCCTGGCCCGGTGCTGCCGTCGGCCGTCTGCTTGATCCGCGCTACGACTTCGGGCCCGGTCAGGCTGGGGTAGCGGGAGCGAACCAGCGCGGCGACGCCGGAGACGAACGCCGTCGCAAAGCTGGTGCCGGACAGGCTATTGACCGAGTAGCCACCAGGTGCGGTGCTGGTGATGTTCACCCCGGGCGCGGTGACCGCCACGTGCGAGCGCTGATCGGAGAACGGGGCCAGCGAGCCGTCCTGATCCACCGCACCGACGGACAGCACGCCGGGGTAGTTCGCCGGGTAGAACGGGCCAACCCCGTTCTGCTGGTCGTCGTTGCCGCCGGACGCCACGATGACGACGTTCCTGCTGAGCGCGAACTCAACCGCAGAGCGCAGCACAACGCTGTTCCTCGTGATCATCGAGACGTTGATGACCTGGGCGCCGAGCAGCGTCGCGTCGCGGATTCCCTGGGCCAGGGTGGCCGAACTGTTGCTCTGCTGGGTCTGCGTGAACACCTTGACCGAGAGGATCTTCGCCTCGGGCGCCACGCCCTCGAACGGGTTGCCCTGCGCCTGCACGCTGGCTGCGATGATGCCCGCGATCGCGGTGCCGTGGCCCTCACCGGAGCAGTCCTGAAATCCGGTGTTGGTGAGGTCGATGGCCGTCACCTTGCCCGCAAGCTGCGGGCTGCTGTCCACGCCGCTGTCCACCACGGCAACCTTTATGCCCCTGCCCTCGGTCAGCGGCCACACGCCGCTCCAGTCCAGCGCGGGCTGGGCCCAGGGCACCAACTTGACCTTCGAGGTCACCTGGTTCGAGTCGGCGCACTGCTGGCTGGGGCCGGGCTCGGTCGCCACCGGTACCGGGACCGACTGCGTCGCCGGCGGCTTCGGCTTGGACGTCGGCTTCGCCCCAGGCTTGGCGGCCACTGCCCTGGCGGGTCCCACTGCCCTGGCGGGTCCCACTGCCCTGGCGGGTCCCACTGCCCTGGCGGATCCCATTGCGGAGCCCGCGGCGGCGGCCGCGGGCGCCTGGGCTGCCGCGACAAGGACCAGGCCTGCCGCCAAGACGGCGATCCGCCTCATCAGCGCCGCCTCCGTGAATAGACACATCTCGCGAATCGGTAAACGCACATAGGCTACGTAATGGCTGTGCTCCACCGCAGCAATCGTGACTCATATGACATCGGTCATCTCGCTCCAAATGGGCGGCCGCCCGTGAGCTGGCCGCTGGTTACCGCCCTCGCCGTGGCCGGCCTGGCCATCGGCTGGTGCCTGCGCGCGGTCGTGGTCCGCCTCGCCGTCCCCGCTGGCGAGCCGGCCCGGGTCGGCTGCCCGGCCTGCGGGCACCCGATCCTCGCCCCCGGGTGCCGGCTCCGCTCCGCTCCGGCCCCATCCGGCCGTTGCCCGGCGTGCCGGGCGCGCGTCGGGCCGCCGCCGCTCGCGGTCGAGGTGTCAACCGCCGTCCTGCTCGGAGTGCTCGCTGTCCGGGTCCATCCGGGCCTCGTGCTCGCGGCGGCATGCTGGCTGGCCATCTGCACGGTCCCGCTTGCCTGGATCGACGCCGCCGTGCAGCGGCTCCCGGACGCGCTCACCGCGCCTGCCTACGCCGGAACCGCTGGCCTGCTGCTCCTGGCGGCGGCGGCCGGCGGGCACTGGCACAGCATGCTCCGCGCGGCGATCGGCGGGCTGGTCCTCGGCGCCGCCTACCTGGCCCTGGCGATCGTTAGCCGGTCCGCGATCGGGCTCGGCGACGCCAAGCTCGCGGCCAGCCTGGGAACGATGCTGGCCTGGGCTGGGTGGTCGGTACTGGCGGCCGGAACCCTCGCCGGGTTCCTGCTCGCTGCCGTCTACGGGTTCGGCCTGCTGGTGCTGCGGCGCACCTCGTGGCGGCAGCGCATCCCGTTCGGCCCGTTCATGATCGCCGGGGCCTTCTTGGCCCTGGTGATCACCGCGGGTACAGCGTCGTAGATCCCGGCAAACGCTGCTCAGAGCTCGGCGCCGACCAGCACCGGCTCGTTGACCAGGTCGACCCCGAAGGCCTGCCGGACGCCGTTGCGGATCTCCCGCGCCAGCCCAACGAGGCTCGCGCTGCTGGCGCGGCCCGGGTTGACCAGCGCCAGTGTGTGCTTAGACGAGATGCGGGCGCCGCCGTCGCCCGGGTATCCCTTGCCGAAGCCCGCCTGCTCGATCAGCCACGCTGCCGGGATCTTGACCCGCCCGTCCCCAGCTGGGAAGTGCGGGACGCTGATCTCCCCTGCCGCTTTCCCCGCCTTGGCGGCAGCCCTGCGCTGCACGTCGGCGAGCTGGCCGTGATCCAGAACCGGGTTCGTGAAGAACGAGCCGGCACTGCGCGTGTCCGGATCGGCGGGATCCAGGACCATCCCCTTGCCACGGCGCAGCGTCAGCACGACCGAGCGGACGTCGGCGAGCGGCGCCCGTCCGCCGTCACCGACGCCGAGCATCCGGGCCAGCTCGCCGTAGCGGACCGGCGCGGACAGCGGGTCCCTGCTGAGCCGGAACGTCACGCCCAGCACGACGAACCTCCCGGTCGCGGCGGCCGCGTCCAGCGCGGCGCGACCGCGCTGCGGGCCGACGCTGCGCTTGAACGCGCTGGTCCGGTAGCCGAAGCCACACTCGGCATTCGCCAGCGTGACGGTCGTGTCGCGCAGCCGGTCGTAGGCCCGCACCGCTACGACCGTCTCGGAGACCTCCTGGCCGTACGCGCCCACGTTCTGGATCGGCGTGGCGCCAGCCAGGCCGGGGATGCCGGAAAGGCACTCGATCCCGGACAGGCCCTCGGCTACGCAGCGCTCGACCACACGGTCCCAGTCCTCGCCGGCCGCGACGGCCATGGTCACGCCGCCGTCGTCGCCGGGGGCGATCTTGACTCCGCTGGTGGCGACGTGCACCACTGTTCCGGGAAAGCCCTCGTCGGCCACGACCAGGTTGCTGCCGCCGCCGAGGACGAGCACCGGCTCGCCGCTGGCATCCGCGTCGCGTACCTCGGCGATGACCTGGTCATCGGTGCCCGCGTCGACGAACCGGGCGGCCGGGCCGCCAACGCCGAGCGTCGTGTACCCGGCGAGCATCACCTGCTCACGCACCGTTAGCGCCATGCCTCGCTCTCCTGGTCAGTCCCGTGCCCGGGGCACGAGCCTACGGGAGCGCGCCCGCAGGTCAACAACACCGGGTTCGCGTCTCGCCGGCGAGACGAACTTGCCGGTACGGTAACCCCGTGAATCGCACGTGTGGTGCCAGGACCGATGGCTGACGAGCTGACAGCCGGCGGGCTGGCCCGGCTGCGCGCCGCCGCCGGGCAGCACGTGGGTGACGAGGACGTGCCAGGCCTGGTCGCGCTGGTGGCCCACGGCGACCAGGTGCACGTGGAGGCGCTGGGCAAGCTGGCGATCGGCGGTGCGCCGGTGGCCAGGGACTCGCTGTTCCGGATCGCCTCGACGACCAAGCCGATCACCGCTGCGGCGACGCTGACGCTGGTCGATCAGGGGCTGATCGGGCTCGACGAGCCGGTCTGCCGGCTGCTCCCCGAGCTGTCCGAACCCCGGGTACTGCGGCGACCCGATGGGCCGCTCGAGGATAGCGTCCCGGCCGTCCGCGCGATCACCGTCCGGGACCTGCTGACCTTTACCTCCGGCCTCGGCGCCGCCACGGAGATGTACACCGCCGCCGCGCCATGGCCGGTGGTGGCCGCCGTCGATGCGCTGCATCTGGCGGCATTCGGGCCGCCGAACCCAGCCATCCAGCCCGAACCCGACACGTGGATCGCCGGCCTCGGCACGCTGCCGCTGCTGGCCCAGCCGGGGGAACGATGGCTCTACAACACCGGCGCCTCGGTCCTCGGCGTGCTCGTCGCCCGCGCGGCCGGCCAGCCCTTCGGAGAGTTCCTGCGGTCCCAGGTCTTCGGGCCGCTCGGCATGCGGGACACGGCGTTCTTCACCGCCGACACCGGCCGCCTCGCGACCTCGTACATGCCGACACCAGACGGGCTGGTCGTGTGGGACCCGCCGGATGGCGCCTGGAGCCGGCCCCCCGCGTTCGGCGACGGTGCGGCCGGGCTGGTATCTACCGTCGATGACCTGCTGGCGTTCGCGCGGATGCTGCTGCGCGGCGGCGCGCCGCTGCTGTCCGGTGACTCGGCCAGGGCAATGACGACCGACCAGCTCACCCCGGAGCAGAAGGCCCGCGGCGGCCTGGGGCCGGACTTCTTCACCGGCCGGTCGTGGGGTTTCTGCCAGGCGGTGCTGGACAACGGCAGCTACGGCTGGGACGGTGGCCTCGGCACGTCGTGGCTGGTGGACCCGGTCCACGACCTCGTGGTGATCGTGCTGACCCAGCGCATGTTCGAGACCTCGACCACGCCGCAGTCGCACCGCGACATCCAGGTCGCGGCGTACGCGGCGCTCGGCTAGGGCAGCCGCACCACGGCGCGCGCCCGGGTCAGCACCTTGTCCTCGCCGGACTTCGCGGTGAGCGCCAGGGTCACGCGGTTGTCGTCCAGCTTTTCCTCGACCGTGCCGCTGATCACGACCGTCGCGCCGGTGTCGTCGTCAGGCACGACGACCGGCGAGGAGAACCTGACGCCGAACTCGACGACCTCCGCGCCCGGACCCGCCCAGTCGGTGACGAAGCGCCCGGCCTGCGCCATCGTGAACATGCCGTGCGCGATCACGTTCGGCAGCCCCACCGCCTTGGCGATGCGCTCGTTCCAGTGGATCACGTTGAAGTCGCCGGAGGCGCCGCAGTACTTGACCAGGCTGAGCCGGGTAGCCGGGTAGCTCACCGGCGCGATCTCGGTGCCCGCCTCGACGTCGTCGTAGGCAACTTGCACGCTCATGCGGCACCACCCCGTTCCACCAGAGTCGAATGCGCGGTGCACACGTGCTCGCCGTCGACCGTGACGATTTCGGTCTTGGTGGTCATCAGCACGTTGCGCCCGGCGTCCCTGATGTCCGTGATCGTCGCCTGCGCGGTGACCACGTCGCCAGCCCTCAGCTGCCGGGAGTACTCGAACCGCTGCTCGCCATGCACGACCATCGCGTAGTTCAGCCCGAGACCGGGGTCGGCCACGGCCGCGGCGCTGCCTGCCATGCTGACCACGATCGCGAGCGTGGGCGGCGCGATCACGTCCGCGAACCCGGCGGCCCGCGCGGCGGCACGGTCGCGGTAGAGCGGGTTCGGATCGCCGATCGCGTCGGCGAATTCGGCGATCTTGACCCGGCTTATCTCGTAGGGCGGGGCCGCGGGGAACGTGCGGCCGAGATATTCGCGATTGATCGCCATTCGGCCGCCGCCTACCGCGTCTCGCGATGCGGCCGGTGGCAGCGGCAGTTCGGGCAGTACTTCATCAGCTCGAGCCGGTCGGGGTCGTTGCGCCGGTTCTTGCGGGTGATGTAGTTGCGGTGCTTGCACTCCTGGCAGGCCAGCGTGATCTTGGGCCTAACGTCTGTCGCAGCCACGAAGGCGTGCCTTTCTTCCGTACGGACATTCTCCTGCGAGCCTCTTCATCCTCCGGAAGCTGCGGAATATTCCCGAGCGTGAGACGGACGTATGAAGAGGTTCGTAGCGGAGGCCGGACTTGAACCGGCGACACAGCGATTATGAGCCGCTTGCTCTGCCTGACTGAGCTACTCCGCCCGACCAGCCATCCGCTGCCAACGAGATGTGGGTGGACGGCCGGAACCCCGGCAGCGGCCGGGACGGACCTAGCTTACCGGGATCTGGGAGTCACTCTAGCGCGTCCCGCCGTCGGCCAGTGGCTGTGGGGTGGAGCGGATGCCCAGGGCCGCGCGGCCGCGGGATGGACCAGATGCCCAGGGCCGCGCGGCCGCGGGATGGACCAGATACCGAGGCTGCAGGGCTGAGCGGCGGATCTGCGAAGATCGGGGCATGACGGCAGCCACCATCAGTTTCCCCCGCCAGCAGGCCCGCACCATCCGCTTCACCCTTGGCGTCCCGCGCGCGTTCGCGATCGCCCCTGACGGCAGCCGCGTCGCGTTCCTGCGCTCGGCGTCGGGCACCGACCGCAACACCTGCCTGTGGGTCGCGGACACCACCGCCGATACCCCGGCTGAGCGGCTGGTCGCCGATCCGGTGCAGATCCTGGCCGGCCGCAACGAGGAGATTACCCAGGAGGAACGCGCCCGCCGCGAGCGGGTCAGGCAGGCCGCCGAAGGCGTCGTGTCGTTCGCGACCGACGAAGCGGTCACGCTCGCGGCCTTCGCGCTGTCCGGTCGGCTCTTTGCCGCGGATCTGCTGGCCCGCGATCCGGGAGCCGAGCCCGCCGTCCGCGTGCTCGCCACGCCGACACCGGTGCTCGACCCGCGCCCCGACCCCACCGGCGCGCACGTGGCGTACGTGGCCGACGGCGCGCTGCGGGTGGTGGCGGCGAACGGCGGCAGCGACCGGGCCCTGGCAACGCCCGAGGCCGGGGACGTGACCTACGGCCTCGCCGAGTTCGTGGCCGCCGAGGAGATGAGCCGGACCCGCGGGTTCTGGTGGTCGCCGGACGGACAGCAGCTGCTCGTGGCCCGCGTGGACACCTCGCCCGTCGCCCGGTGGTACATCTCCGACCCGGCTAACCCCGGCCGCCAGCCGGCCGAGGTTGCCTACCCGGCGGCGGGCACCGCGAACGCCGAGGTGAGCGTCGTGATCGCCGGTCTTGACGGGTCCCTGACCCCGGTGCGGTGGGATTCCGCGGCGATGCCGTACCTGATCAACGCGCACTGGTCGCGCGGCGGCCCGCCGCTGCTGCGGGTGTGCTCGCGCGACCAGCGGACGATGCGGATCCTCGCGGTGGCCGCCGACGGCACCACGGAGCTGGTCTGTGAGGACACCGACCCGGACTGGGTCGACGTGGTGGTGGGCACGCCGGCCTGGACGCCCGGCGGCAAGCTGGTCCGGGTCGTCGCGCGCGACGGAGCGTACCGGCTGCTGGTCGGCGACGAGCCGGTCACGCCGACGACCGTGAACGTCCGCGAGGTCCTCGACGTCGGTGACGAGGACGTGCTGGTCACCGCTACCGGCGAGGAACCGGCCGAGCAGCACGTGTACATCGCAGGCCCGGCCGGCGCGACCCGGGTGACCAGCGAGCCCGGCGTGCACTCGGCGGCCAGAAGCGGCGGGCTGCTGGTGACGTCCTCGCAGTCCCTCGAGTGGTTCGGCGCCCGGACGCTGGTGCGGCGCGGCAGCGGCGAAGCCGGCGGGATCGCCTCGCTCGCCGAGGCCCCGGTGCTGACGCCGGAGGTGACCTTCTTCACCGCTGGCCCGCACGACCTGCGGTGCGCGCTGCTGCTGCCGCGCGGGCACCGCCCGGGCTCGGCGCGGCTGCCGGTGCTCTGCGACCCCTACGGCGGCCCGGCTGCCCAGCGCGTGGTGTCCGCGCGCAGCGCGTACCTGGCCTCGCAGTGGTTCGCCGACCAGGGCTTTGCCGTGCTCATCGCCGACGGCAGGGGAACACCGGGCCGCGGCCCGGACTGGGACCGCCTGATCCACTTCGACCAGTCGACCCCGAACCTCGAGGACCAGGTGGCGGCGCTGCAGGCGGTCTCGGCCGCGAATCCCGACCTGGACCTGTCCCGGGTGGGCATTCGCGGCTGGTCGCACGGCGGCTACCTGGCGGCGCTCGCGGTGCTGCGGCGGCCGGACGTGTTCCACGCGGCCGTGGCCGGCGCGCCGGTCACCGACGAGCGCCTCTACGACACGTTCTACACCGAACGGTACGAGGGCCACCCGGACGAGCGACCGGAGGTGTACGAGCACGACTCACTCATCGCCGACGCGCCGAAGCTGGAGCGCCCGCTAATGCTGATCCACGGGCTCGTCGACGACAACGTGGTGGTGGCGCACACGCTGCGGCTCTCCTCGGCACTGCTCGCGGCCGGGCGGCCGCACACGGTGCTGCCGCTGACCGGCGTCACCCACATGCCAAGGCAGGAGGAGGTCGCTGAGAACCTCCTGCTGGTGCAAGTCGAGTTCCTGAAGAACGCACTCGGCGTCGGCGGCTAGCCACAGCGCCGCCGAGGAAGTGTTCGGCGGTCTTCGTGAACCGGACGCCGTGCCCGCGCCATAGAGGTGCGATGGACCACGACCACGAGCTGATCGCCGCTATGGCGGCCGGCGACGACACGGCGCTGCGGGAGCTGTTCGCCCGGCACGCGCCGTGGCTCGCTGCCCGGCTGCGTGCGGTGCTGCCGGCCGCGGACGTAGAGGACGTGCTGCAGGAGACGTTCCTCGCGGTCTGGCAGGGAGCGCCGGCGTACCGGCCAGAGGCCGCGGGTGCGGCCTGGCTGTGGGGCATCGCCCGGCGGCAGGCCGCGCAGTGGCTGCGCCGCCGCGGACGCGCCGCCGACCTCGTGGCGGCCCTGGCTCAAGTCGGCGCCCCGGCCGTCCCCGATCCGGCCGAGGCCGCGCTCACCCGGGCCGAGCTGGCCGACGCCGTGGAGGCACTGGGTCCTCCAGGGGCGCCGGAACGCGAAGTCTGGCGGCTGGTCTACGTACAGGACCGCCCGGTCGCCGAGGTAGCTGAGCTCATGGGGGTTCCGGCCGGGACGGTGAAGAGCCGGGCACACCGGACCCGGCGCCTGCTCAGGGCGGCACTGCGGCCGGCGGATCAGGGAGGTACCCGATGAGCGATATTGGCACGGGCGCGACTCCCCCGCCCGATGTGGACCTGGACCGGGTGTGGATCGGCGTGGCCGCGCAGGTGTGGCGGCGGCAGCCGGGCGCGGCCGAGCGCACGGCCGGTCGGCTGCTGCGGTCGCCGGGCCTGGCCAGAGCGCTGCTGACCACTCCGTCGCTGCTGCTGCCCTGGCTGATCGCCAGCGTCGCGGTGCTCGCCGTGGGGGCCGCGGCAACCCGCGGAACCGGCCAGCCACTCGTCGCGCTGCTGGCGCCGGGCGTGGCGGGGGCCGGCATCGCCTACGCGTACGGGCCCGGCATCGACCCGGCTTGGGAGCTGTCCCGCAGCATGGCGGTCAGCGACCGGATGGTGCTGCTGGTACGGGCGTTCGCGGTGTTCGCCATGAACGCGGTGCTCGGCCTTGCCGCGTCGTTCGCGTCGGGAACCGCGGCCGCGCTCACGTTCGGCTGGCTGATCCCGATGACCGCGGTGTGCGCGCTGGCCCTGGCCGCGGCGACCGCGGTCAGGTCGCCGAACGCCGGCGTCGCGGCCGGCGTGGCTGGCTGGACGATCACGCTGCTATCCGGGCAGGCGGCCACCGGCCAGTTCACCGTCGTGCTCAGCGCCTCCGCCCTGGTGCCCGCCTACCTCGCCGTCGCCGCCGTGTGCGCCGCCGTCGTGACCTACGCCACCCGGCTTCCGAAGGGAACGACATGAACGTTGAGACCGTCGACCTGACCCGGCGGTTCGGCCGGACCCAGGCCGTGGCCGGGGTGAGCCTGCAGGCTGGCCCCGGGGTGTTCGGGCTGCTCGGGCCCAACGGGGCGGGCAAGACCTCGCTGCTGCGCATGCTGGCCACGGTGATCCAGCCGTCCTCGGGCACGCTGCGGCTGCTCGGCCGCGACCCCGGGTCCTACGGCCCGAGGCGCGAGATCCGCCGCAGGCTCGGGTACCTGCCGCAGAACCTCGGCTACTACCCCGGGTTCACCGTCGCGGAGTTCGTCGAGTACTTCGCCCTGCTCAAGGACATGCCGCCGAGCCGTGTGCCGGCCGCGGTGGCGGCGGCCGTCGAGCGCACCGGGCTCGGCGACAAGGCGCGGGCCAAGCTGCGCACGCTGTCCGGTGGGATGCTCCGCCGGGCAGGCATCGCGCAGGCGATCGTCAACGAGCCGAGCCTGCTGCTGCTGGACGAGCCGACGGCCGGACTCGATCCGCAGCAGCGCGTCTCGTTCCGGGCAATGCTGCGCGGTGTCGGCGAGACCGCGACGGTGATCGTCTCCACGCACCTGGTGGAGGACGTCGGGGCCGCGTGCACCAAGGTCGCGCTCATGAACCAGGGCAAGATCCTCTTCTACGGGACGCCGGCCGAGCTGACCGCGCGCGCCGACGGGACCGACGCCGCCGGTGACGCGCCGCTGGAGCGCGGGTACAGCGCGGTGCTGGCCGCGGCCCGGACCGGCACGGGGGCCTGGTCATGACGGCCACGACGCCCGCGGTCCCGACCAGGCGACCGCCCGCCCGTCGCCTGACGCTGGCGGTTCCCGCCCGGCTGCTGCGCCTGGAACTGCGCCGCAACATCGCGGGTTGGCTGCTGCCGCTGAGCGTCGCGCTGTTCTGGCTCGACGGCTACCACTACGCCATGGGCTTCCCGCCGTTCTGGGGACTGCGCAGCCCGGTCCTGCCGGACCGCGCCATGGTTGACTTCGCGCTGTTCGGGGCGGGCGCATCCACCTGGATGGGGTCGCGGGACGTCCGCCGCCGCACCACCGACCTGCTGACGGTCACCGCCGTGCCCCGGTGGGGGCGCCAGCTCGCAACGTGGGCCGCCACCACCGGCTGGGTGATGGCCGCCTACATGGGCTGCGTGGTCGCCCTGTACTGGAGCACCGCGCACCAGGGCGCCTGGGGCGGCCCGCCGCTGTGGCCGGTGGCGGTCGGCGCCGCGGGTGTGGCGGCGGCCTGCGCCCTCGGCTTCGCGGCCGGGGTGTTCTTCCCGAGCCGGTTCACCGCGCCGCTGGCGACGCTTTCCGTGTTCATCCTCGCGACGGCGATCAAGGGCGGCGGCACCAGCACGTACGGGCTGATCTCGCCGGTCACCCCGCAAGGCAGTTTCCGGCCCGACTCGGGGGTCTTCTACCACTACCTGCCCGATCTCTCCATCGACCAGACACTGCTGCTGGCCGGCCTGGCCGTCGCGGCGCTGGGCGCCCTCGGCGTGCCCGCCGCCTCCGGTGGGCGGTGGCTGCGCCGGTCGGCGGCCGCGGCTACCGCGGCCGGCCTGGTGGCCGCCGGGACCGCCATCGGGCTGGCCGGCACCGCCCGGCTGGAGCCGTACGGTGTGGTCGTCCCCGCGCTGCACGACGCGGCCAGCGACCGGCCCATCCCCTACACGCCGGTCTGCGGCCAAGCCGCGATCCCGGTCTGCCTGCACCCGGCCTACCGGTCCTACCTGCCCGCCGTCACCGCCGCCCTGCGCCCGCTGCTCAGCCAGGTGGCAGGCCTGCCGGGCGCGCCGGTCCGCGTCGTCCAGGTCGCCTACCTGAACCCAACCGAGTTCGCCACGGGCGGCGCCCCGGCCATCGCCGGCCGCCCGGCGGTGCTCCGCCTGCCCTTGGGCTTCGCCGTGCTCGCCGAGCGACCACAGACCGAATTTCTGCAGTCGAGAGCCGCGCCCGTGATCATGAACAGCGTCATCGGCGGCGGCACGTCCGGTGCCTCCCCGGCCCAGCAGGCCGCCGAGGCCGGCCTGCTGCAGGCGGCCGGCGTGCCGGTGGCCCAGCTCGCCTCCATGGGGAGTGTCTACGAGCCGCCCGCTCCCGGCTCCCCCGTTTACGCCGCGGCGACGCGGTTCGCGGCGCTGCCGGCCGCCGCCAGGCATGCCTGGCTCCTAGCGCACCTGGCCGCGCTGCGGGCGGGCCAGATCACCCTGGACCAGCTGCCCTGACCGCCGCCGTGACCGGCAGCTTTGACGCGCCTGAGCATACCTGCTACCTTTTCTTTGCAGGTGCTAGGAAGGTGCTGTGATAGCGACGGAACTGACCGGGGATGAACTGCTGCAGGTGCTGGCGACGCTCGCCAACCCGCACCGGCTACGGGTCGTGGCCGCCCTGACGCAGGAGCGCAACTACGTCAGCCAGCTCGCCCGCGAGCTGGGGATCAGCCGCGCCCTGCTCCAGGTCCACCTGCGGAAGCTGGAGGCGGCCGGCCTGGTGTCCTCCGTCATCGAGGTCTCCGATGACGGCAAGGCGATGAAGTTCTACGAGGTCGCGCCGTTCGCGATCCAGCTCACTCCGAAAACGATCATGGACGCGGCTCAGTCGCTGGGCACGGAAAGCAATCTGGAACTGGAGATGCGGTGAAGCCCAGAAACGCACTCGAATTGGCCATCATGCTCGCGTTCTTGACGATCGCCACGATCGCGATCGTCATTGGCGTCACGGTGATGGCGATAAAGGGCAACGGGCCGGTGGCCGCGGGGGTTGCCGTCGCCGCGGCAGGCGGGGCCGGGGTGGTCTCGTGGGCCAGGGCCTTCGGCGCCAGGAGATCCGCGAAGGCCGAGCTGACCAGCGGCGAGCGGTACCGCGGGCTGGCCGACGAGTACCGGCGGCTCTCCGACCTGGCCGTGACGGCGCAGGAGCACACCGACCTCAAGCTCAGTGACGTCGGCGTGCAGCTCGACTACCTGCGCGAGCAGATGGAGTCGATGCAGAAGATACTCAAGGAAGTCGAGTAGGTCAGTCGTCCTGACCGGCCCCAGGGCAACCCGTTCCGGCAACTTCTCCAGGGCGCTGAACGTAGTCAATGGCGGCCACCGCGACCACGACGGCGGCGGCGCAGGCGCCCAGGGCGAGCGCCGGGATGTGCGGCGCGGCCAGCCCGAGCAGGGCCAGAACCGCCACGGCTCCGATCCGCGGCCAGGACGGCTTCCGCCATACCACGGCCTTGAACGCCGCGTGCCCGGCCAGGAAGAGCCCGACGCCGCCGAGGATCATCCAGGAGGTTGCGGGGTTTCCGACCGCGCCCGGATCGGGCAGCGTCACCTCGTCGGCCGCGGCGCTGACGATGATCCCGGCGATCATGACGGGGTGGATGAAGTGGTACGCCGAGCGGCCGAGCCGCCCCGGATCGTCCGAGGCGGCGATGATCCGGGCGGCCTCGTCGGCGCTGCGGTCGAAGTACAGCCACCACAGGCCGACGCTGCCGGCGAGAGCCACGGCAAACGCCGCTATCTCGGCGATGCCGATGCGGGCCAGGCCGGACAGGGTCGCGCCGATCGCAACGATCGACTCGCCGAGCGCGATCAGCATGAACGCCTGGCATCGCTCGGCAAAGTGCCCGCCCTCGATCGTCCACTCCCTGGTGGTCGAGCGCCCGAGCCCCGGGGTGTAGAAGCCGACGGCGCCGCCGAGCAGGTCGACGGCGACGGCGGCGACCCACAGCGCGGCGCGCGCGTTGCCGCCCGCGATCCCGCCGAGCACCGCCAGGGCCCCGCTGACCAGGCACCACGACAGGATCCGCTGGAAGTTGCGCTGCAGCGGCCTGCCCCGGAGCGCCACCACGGCGAAGACGCTGCGCCCGATCTGCATCACCGCGTAGGCGACGCCGACGGCCAGCCCGCGGGCGGAAAACGCCGCGGGCAGGGCCGCCGACATGACCAGGCTGGCTACGGCGAGCCCGAGCAGCAGCAACCGGACCGCGATCCGCTCCGGGTCGAGCCAGTTCGTCACCCAGGTGGTGTAAACCCACACCAGCCAGACCATGGCGAGCAGCAGGCCCGCCCGCAGCGCGCCGGTCGGCGTCTGATGGGCCAGCAGGTAGTGCGAGATCTGGGTGACCGCGAACACGTAGACCAGGTCGAAGAACAGTTCGACGTTGGTCACCCGCTCAGCGCCGGCCCGCGCCCGCATCAGGTTAAGCGGCCTGGTTTCGTGCACGCTGCGTGCTCCCGTCTGCCTGCTGCCCACCGGGCCGAGTTATGGTAGGCGAACCTCTACGAACTCGGGCGCCCGGCCGCTGCGCCCGCGGGGACAACCCAGGAAAGACCGGGCGGCATGACGGGGACGAGCGGGCGTGAGGGATGCTAGATCCTTACGGAGACAACAGGCTGCCAGTGAGGTTCGAGCCGGTGACGTGTTCGTGAAGTGCCGCGACAGCGCGCTCTCGGGCTGCCCGGATACCCCCTCCCGCAAGCAGCCGCCTGTCGCCGCACCCCGCGCCCGTGGCGGCCGCGCCCTCGTCATGGGCCTCGCCGACCAGGCTGACCGGCTCCTGGTTCTCGGCCACATGCGATGGTACGCAATCCGGCCGGAGCACGGCCTGGGCTTCGACCGGCGGCGGATGGTCATCTGGTATGCGGCCTTCGCGATATATGCCGGGGCCGTCACGATTTGCAGCGGCGGCGGTGCCGACGGGGTCTGGGGGGTGTGGGCTACCGCCGGATACGCGCTGGCCGCGATCGTGGCGACGCGTTCCCGTGGCTACGCGGCGCCGCTGCTCACGGCGCTGGCCGTTGCTCTGCTGGCCCCCACGGCCTGGCTGACCCTGCGCGCATCAGGCACGGCCGACGTGAGCGTGGTCGTCATGTCGGCGCATCTGCTGGTGCGGAGCGGAAGTCCCTACCTGCCCGCGGGGCGGCTCGCGTCCTGGCAGCTCTACAACCCGTACCTGCCCGCGATGGCGCTCTTCGGCCTGCCCAAGGCGCTGGGCCTGCCCGGCCTGATCGGCGACCCACGGCTCTGGCTCACCCTGACCTCGGGGCTGCTGCTCGGGGCGGCGTTCTGGATGATCGCGCCACAGCGCCACTCGCGGTGCGGGGCCTGCCTCAGCATGGCGGCGTGGTGCGCGGTGTTCGCGGTGGCGTCGCCGGTGCTGGCGCTGCCGCTGGCCGTAGGGATCACCGACCCGCCGGTCATCGCGCTGCTGTGCTTCGCGCTCGCCTGCGCCGCGCGGTATCGCACGACCAAGTCGCCGCGGCTGCTGCTGGTGGCAGGCCTGGCAATCGGCTTCGCGTGCGCGATGAAGTTCACCGCCTGGCCCGCACTCGCGGTGCTCGCGGCGCTGTTCGCGGCCAGGGACGGCTTGCGCGTGGCCGGCCGGTTCGTCGCGGCCTCGATCCTGACGACGGCCGTCCTGATCGCCGCGACCGCCCCAGGCCTGCTGGGGAAGCCGGCCGGGCTGCTGCAGAACGTTGTGCTGTACCCGCTCGGGATGACGAAGCACAAGACGCCGGCCGCCAGCCCGTTGCCCGGGCACCTCCTCGCGTCCATCGGCGAGGCTGGTCACCTGGCCGCCATTGGCCTGCTGATCACCGCGGCGCTGGTGATCGCGGGGTCGCTCGTCTTCCGGCCGCCTGCCGACGTCCCGGCTGCGACCAGGCGCCTGGCGATCGCTCTGGCCGTCATGTTCATCCTCGCGCCCGCCACCAGGTTCGGCTACTTCTCCTACCCCGTCGCGCTGCTGGGCTGGCTGGCCATGACCAGCCAGGGCCGGGAACGGGCCGAGCATGACCATCCCGGCGGTGAGGCCGCCGTTGAGCCAGCGGTGCCCGTGCGGGCGGTGAACGGCGTCGAGCGGGTCAGGCAGGGCTCGGGCCCCGGCGAGCCGTTCCGCCGGGCCATGTACTACCTGCTGCCGGAACGAGGGACAGTGGCCCGAATCCGCCGCCGCCGCAAGGCCCGCAAGAACCCCCTGACCCAATAGCGCCGGCTGACCCAGCAGCCCCGGCTGACCCAGCAGCCCCGCTGACCCAGTAGTGCCGCCACCCCTTTGGCCGTCATGCGCTGCGCCCGTCACCTCCAGAGCATGAATGAACCGTTCGACGGCCTATCACCCGTCGTTTGGTTCATCCATGGCGCAATGGAGCCATAGGGTGCGGGAAATGTAACAGTGCTGTTATAGTTTTCCGATGACTGAAGAGCCATTGATCCTTGGGCTTGGCACCCGGCTGCGGCACGTCCTTGACCTGCTCGACGGGGATGTCGCGCGGGTGTATGCCGACCTGGGCCTGGCCGACTACCGGCCGCGGTTCAGCCCGGTCGCGCGCGCGATCGTTGCCCTGGGCCCCAGCTCGATCCGCGACATCGCGCGCGCGATCGGCGTGACCCATTCGGCGGCGAGCCAGACCGTGGCGCAGATGAGCAGGTACGGACTGGTCGCGCTGGAGCCGGGCGACGATGCACGGCAGCGGATCGTCCGGCTGACCGACCGGGCCAGGTCGCTGCTGCCGGTCATCGACGCCGAATGGGCCGCGACCGAAGCCGCGGTCGCCGACCTCGACGCCGAACTCCCGGTGCCGCTCGGCGAAATGCTGGCCACGATCCTGGATGCGGTGCAGCGGCGTCCGATCCGCGACCGGATCGCCGACGCGGCCCGGTCGCTGGGCGACCCGGCCCTCGGCCCGCTGTACGGCGATCCGGTCCTCGGCCCGCTCCGCGGCGATCCAGCTCCCGGCCCGCTCCGCGGCGATCCAGCTCCCGGCCCGCTCCGCGGCGACGCGAACCGTGGCTGAACGGCCGCGGCGGCGGCGGAGCCTGCTGGCCGACCTGCGGCCGCTGCGGGAGTCACCGCCATTCCGGCGGCTGCTGATCGGCTCGACCGTGTCCTGGCTCGGCAGCTCGATGACGTCGTTCGCATTGGTCTTGCAGACCTATGAGCTCACCCGGTCGTCCGTCGCCGTCGGCGCGATCGGACTGGCTCAGGCCATCCCCGCGCTGGTCGTCGGGCTGTTCGGCGGGTCGCTCGCGGACGCCCTCGACCGCAGGCGCCTGGTGCTCGCCACCAGCAGCTTCCTGACCGTGGTGTCGGCCGTCTTCGCCGTGCAGGCATTCCTGAACCTGCGGCAGCTCTGGCTGCTCTACGCGCTGGCAGCGGTCCAGGCCGGGGTGCAGTCGGTGGACGGGCAGGCCCGCCGAACGTTCCTGCCACGGCTGCTGCCCGCCGTGCGCCTCACCGCCGGTGTCGCGCTGAACCAGGTGTCCGGCTACGTCACGTTCCTGTTCGGCCCGGCGCTGGCCGGCGTCATCACGGCGGTCGGCGGCCTCCGGGTGTGCTACATCGTCGATGCAATCAGCTTCGCCGCGGCCTTGTACAGCGTGGCCAGGCTGCCGGCGATGCCGCCGGAAGGCGGCGTGGCCAGGCCGGGCTTGCGGGCAGCGGCCGAGGGTCTGCGCTACGTCCGCAGACATCCGATCCTGACCGCGGCGTTCCTTTTCGACATAGACGCCACGCTGTTCGGCTTGCCGGTCGCTCTGTTTCCGGCCCTGAACGCGGAGCGCTTCGGCGGATCGCCGCAGACCCTCGGCCTGCTCAGCACGGCCCTGGCGGCTGGCGGCCTGCTCGGCTCGGTCCTGTCCGGCCCGGCCGGGCGCGTCCCGGCGAAGGCGCGCGCGATGCTGGTCACGGTCGTGATCTGGGGCGCCGCGATCACCTGCTTCGGCTTCGCCCGGGTCTTCTGGCTCGCGCTGCTGCTGCTTGTGCTGGCCGGCGCCGCCGACACCACGACCGTGATCTTCCGCGGCAGCATCGTCCAGCACGTCACCCCCGACCGGCTGCGCGGGCGGATCACCGCCGTGGACTACATCGTCGGCGCCGGGATCCCCCGGCTCGGCAACTTCGAGGCAGGCGCGGTCGCCGGGGTCACCTCGGCCGGGTTCAGCGCGGTCAGCGGCGGCGTGGCCACCGTGGTTGGCGCGCTGCTGGTCAGGCTGGCGTTCCCCGCCGTGGCCCGCTACCGCTCTCCGGTAGAGCCGGTACCGCTCTCCCCCGCCGCCGACGCACCCGCCCCCGCCGCCGACGCACCCGCCTCCGAAGAACCCGGCGCCGCAGACGCCGAGGCTGCCGGCGAGCAGGAGCAGGCGACGCCATAGGGTCGGCATCGTGGCAGGCTTCGCGACCGCATCCGAAGAGGACACCGTGACCACGATCCCCGCTCCAATGTTCAGCTTTCCGATCGCCGACGACGCGGTCCTGATCCCGCGCACCGCCGCGATAACCGACGCTTACCACGAGCTCGTCGCCGAAAACACCGAACGGCTGGCGCGGTGGGAGCCCTGGGCCGGCAAGCCGCCGGTACTGGATGAGACCCGGTCGTTCCTGGAGGCGAGCGGGCGGAACTGGCTGGACGGCTCGGAGCTGCCGGTAGCGATCGCGGTCAACCGCGGCGGCCAGTGGCACCTGGCCGGCGCGCTGAGCCTGACCATCAGCCGCTACACGCGCAGCGCCGAGATCGGCTACTGGATCGGCGCGGACTACGAAGGCCGCGGCCTCGTCACCAGGGCGGCGGCCGCCATGCTCGACCAGGCGTTCGGGCCGCTGGGTCTCGAGCGCGTCAGCCTGCACACCGATCCGTCAAACGAGCGCAGCCGGGCCGTTGCCCGGCGGCTCGGGTTCGTGGAGGAAGGCCTCCTCCGGCAGGGCACCGCCTTCCCCGACGACCGCCGGGACGAGCTCGTCTACGGGCTGCTAGCCGAGGAATGGCATAAGCGGTCCGCCGGGTACTTGACCGGGGAGCCGACCGCGCCGTAGCTGACCTCGCTGGCGACCTTGATCGCGGTACGGGCCGCGGCGCTCCTGGACGGTTCCAGGGACGCCCAGGCACCGTGCGCGTACTGCCAGATGAGGTAGACGTGTTTCGCCGTCCAGAACGCGGCGTGCCCGTCCACCCGCGCCGCCGCCACAGTGGTCACCGGGTACACCGAGCCGCTGTCGGAGTCCGAGCAGACAATCTGGGGGTGCATGTGCCTGCCGAGCTGGCGGAGCACCTGCACGCTGGTCAGGTTGCAGAAGCTGGGCGAGTAGACCGTCAGCGCCCATGACGGGCCCGGCCCGGCGGTCAAGTACACGTTCGTCGGCGCCAGCGTGCCTCCGTCGAGCGACTCGCCCGGCGGCAGCCAGCCGAACGCCGCGTAGGGATTCGGCACGTCGGGCGGCTGGGCGTCCAGCCTGACCCGGCGCGCCCAGCCGGACCTTCGCTCGCTGAGGAATTCGCGAACCACTATGACCCTGCCGGGCTAACACCTCCCGCGCCGCGCTATGACGCGCTGCCGGCGCTGCCGTACCGGCCCTTCACCCGGTCGCCCGCGGGGTCGAACGGCGGCCGAAGGTGGGCGGCGGCCTCGTACAGTTCGCCGCCGACGTTCACCTGGTAACGGCCCGCCCTGGCCACGTCCGGCGTGACCACGCCGCCGTCGGGGTTGCGAATGTACGCCAGGCCCACAGCGCCGCCGACGGTCTCGCCCCACGCCCCCGAGGTCACCTGGCCCACGGCGACGCCATCGCGCAGGACAAGCTCCCCGCCCCAGATCATCGCCGCCGGATCGGCCAGCACCAGGGAGATCAGCCGGCGCCGCGGTCCCTCGGCCCGCGCCTTCTCGACCGCCTCCCGGCCCAGGAACGAGATGGCGGTCTTGAGCTTGCACGCGAAGAGCAGCCCGGCCTCCGCCGGGCTGTAGTCGGGGGTGAGCTCGCGGCCGATGGCCCGGTACGCCTTCTCCAGCCGCATCGACTCGATCGCGTAGTAGCCAGCGTTCACCAGGCCAAGGCCTGCGCCCGCGGCGGTCAGGTCCTCGTAGACCCCAACTGCGAATTCCGCCGGAACGTAAAGCTCCCAGCCAAGTTCGCCGACATAGGTGATCCGGGTGGCGCGCACCGTTGCGTAGCCGAGGTCGATCAGCTGGCTGCTGCCGAACGGGAACGCCTCGTCGCTGAGATCGGCGCGGGACACCAGCGAGAGCAGCTCCCGCGACCGCGGGCCCATCACGCCGTACACGGCATACGCCGAGGTCACGTCGACCACCGAGGCACGGCTGTCCGCCGGGATCCGCCTGGTGATGTGGTCCTTGTCGTGTTCGGTGGCGCCCGCGCTGCTGACCAGCAGGAACTCAAACTCTGACAGCCGGGTGACGGTGATGTCGGCCTCGTAGGTGCCGCGCGCGTTCAGCATCCCGGTGTACACGGTCCGGCCGGGCGGCACCCCGACGTCCGCGGTGCACAGCCACTGCAGCACCTGCTCGGCGTCCCGCCCGGTGACCAGCAACTTGGAAAACGACGTTTGGTCGAACAGCGCCACGCCGCCGCGGGTCGCGCGCTGCTCGGCCGAGGACCACGGCTGCCAGTTCTGCTTCCCCCAGCCGTACTCGATGTCCGGCGACTGGCCTGGCGGGGCGAAGAAGTTCGCCCGCTCCCAGCCCATCTTGCTGCCGAAGCCCGCGTTGGCCTGCTCGAGCAGGTGGTAAGCCGGTGAGCGCCGGAACGGGCGGGCCGTGGTCAGCTCGCGGTTCGGCCACGGCACCGCGTAGTGCAGGCCGAGCACCTCGCCGACCCGGTCGTGCAGCCACTGGTTGTTGCCGTTGAAGCGGGCGAAGCGCCGGATGTCGACCGCGGACAGGTCGATGCTCGGCTCCCCCTCGACGATCCACTCGGCCAGGGCCTGGCCTGCGCCGCCCGCCGACGCGATGCCGACCGAGTTGAAACCGGCACCGACGAAGAAGCTCCGCAGCTCCGGAGCCTCCCCAAGGATGAACTGGTTATCCGGGGTGAAACTCTCCGGCCCGTTGTAGAACTTCTTGATCCCGGTTTCGGCGAGCGCGGGGATCCGTGCCACCGCGCTCTCCATCAGGATCGAGAAGTGCTCCCAGTCCTCGTCGAGCAGCCGGAACTCGAACGGGTAGGGCAGCGCGTCCGGCGGCCCCCAGGGCTTGGCCTCGGGCTCGAACCCGCCGACCAGCAGGCCGCCCACCTCTTCCTTGATGTAGGTGTAGCCATCGGGATCGCGCAGGATCGGGAAGTCCCGGTGCACCCCGTCGACCTGGTCGGTCACCACGTAGAAGTGCTCGGCCGAGTGCAGCGGCACGGTCACCCCGCACATCGCGCCGACGGCCTTCGCCCACTGGCCGGCGCAGTTGACCACCACCTCGGCCTCGACGTCACCCTGGTCGGTCAGGACGCCGGTCACGGCGCCGCCCGACTGCCGGATGCCGGTCACCCGGGTCCGCTCGCGCACCGTAACGCCGCGATCGCGGGCGCCGCGGGCCAGCGCGTAGGTCAGGTCCGTCGGGTTGGCCCGGCCGTCGCCGGGCAGCCAGATCGCCCCGGCCAGATCGGCGACGTTCATGATCGGATAGAGCTCGGCTGCCCGCTCCGGGCTGATCAGCTCGCACTCGAGCTGGTATGCCTCTGCGGTCGCGGCCGTCCGGCGCAGCGCCGCCATGCGCTCCGGGGTCCGGGCCACGGTGACGCCGCCGCAGCGCCGGAAGCCGGTGGCGAGGCCGGTCTCCTGCTCGAGCCGGTCATAGAGCTGCGTGGAGTACTGCACCAGCCGGGTGCCGTTCTCCGAGGCGCGCAACTGGCCGACCAGGCCCGCCGCGTGCCAGGTGGTGCCGCAGGACAGCTGTCCCTGCTCGAGCAGCAGCACGTCGGTCCAGCCCATCGCTGCGAGGTGGTAGGCGACGCTGGTTCCGATCACTCCCCCGCCGATGATCACGACCCGGGCGCGGCCGGGAAGGGAGGGAGGGCCGGGTGGGCCAGGGGTCGGGCCGGGCGGGTCGGGAGGGCCGGGCGGGGTCATGGAGTTAGTCATCCCGCGCAGCGTCCTCCAGCAGCCGGGCGAAGTCGTCGGCGGTGAATCCCTCGGCCGCCCCCTCGAACCGCTCCATCGCCCAGGACCAGAAGTCGAACTCGATCGGGCTCGCGGCGTGCTGGATCGCGCCCCACAGGGTCCATCCGTACTTCCCCGCCAGGCCGAGCAGCCGGGCCCGCGCCAGCTTGGCGCGCATGGGCCTGCCGTAGTACGCCGTGATCAGCCCGTCGAGGGCGTCCACGGACATCCGGCACTCGCCCCAGATGTTGCCGAGCTCGAAACAGGGATCGTTGTTGCCCGAGTACTCGTAGTCGATCAGCCAAATCCGGTCCCCGTCGTCGATGAAGTTCGCGGCCAGCAGGTCGTTGTTGCAGGGCACGGTCCGGCTCGCGCGGACCGCGAGGGCATCCCGGGCGGCGTCGAACTGAGGCGCCAGGTCGTCGTATCCCGCCGGAACCCGCAAGCCCTGGGACCGCACCACCGACAGGTACCGCCGCTGGATGTCGAACATGTCGAACTCGTTGCCGAACCGCTCGCCGGAGTGCAGCCGCCGGCACGCCTGCGCGATGCGCGGGATGTTGACCGGATCGGCCACGTCCGCGTTGCCGAATGTCCGGCCCTCGATGAAGCGGATGATCAACGCGTGGTCCTCGGGGCGGTACTCGACGACCGGCGCGCCAGCCCCGGCCGCGGCCGCGGCGAGCGAGTTGCGGTACTCGATGTCCCTGTCGATCGCCAGCAGGTCGGTGCCAGCGGCCGAGATGCGCGCGACGAACGTCCCGTCCGGCGTGGTCACCTTGTAGTTGCGGTTCGTCAGCCCGCCCGGCAGCTCTTCGATCACGCGCGGCCTGGCGGCCAGGCTCGCCGTCCGGTCCAGGAGCGCGTCGAGTTCGACCATCCATCCACCCCCCAGCTGCCTTAAGGTCTAGACAGTAGCGGCCGCATCGTGCCATTGGGCGCCGCCATCCTTTTCCGGATCTACCTACCTGGCGCCGCCTTCCATTTCCGGATCTTCCTACATGTTGTGCCCGCGCTCAAGGAACACTTCGGTGCCGGAGCGAGTCCGAAAGAGTCTGGACACTTTGCCACGCGCGCCCGTACGCTACCCGTCAACCGTTCGGCCCCGTCCCCCCGAGGGAGGCCCGACATGAGCAGCAGTGACATACCTTCTGGCACCCAGGTCTCCGGCGGACAAGAGAAGGACGCTGCTGATCTCGCGCGCTTCGGCTACAAGCAGGAGCTAAAGCGCGGGCTCGGGCTGTTCAGCTCGTTCGCGGTCGCGTTCAGCTACATCTCGCCGTCGACGGGCATCTTCACGCTGTTCGCCCTGGGCCTCGTCACGCTCGGCGGCGTGTTCATCTGGACCTGGCCGGTGGTGGCGCTCGGCCAGTTCATCATCGCGCTGAACTTCGCCGAGATCTCCAGCCACTATCCGGTCGCTGGGTCGGTCTTCCAGTGGACGAAGTACCTGGCTAACCGCAGCTACTCGTGGATGACCGGCTGGGTCTACCTGTTCGCCGGCATCATCACCGTCGCCGCGGTGGTGGCCACGCTGCCGCTGGCGCTCATCCCGGCGCTGAACGGGCTCGGCTGGCACTCCCTGAACGCCGCGAGCCTGCACACCCAGCTCGTCGTCGCGCTGATCACGCTGGTGGTCATCACGGTCCTGAACATCTACGGCGTGAGGCTGGTCGCGATCATCAACAACACCGGCGTGGTGTTCGAGATCCTCGGCATGTTCGTGTTCGCGCTGATCCTGATGGCGTTCCACAACCACCAGGGGTTCCATGTGGTCACGAACAGCGCTGGCTTCCATGTGAATGGGAGCACGTTCCTGGCCGCGATGTTCATGAGCCTGTTCGTGATCTACGGCTTCGACACGGCGTCCACCCTGGCCGAGGAGACCCGTGACCCTCGGCGGAACGCGCCCAAGGCGGTGCTGTTCTCGGTGATCGGCGCGTTCATCATCGGCGGCGTGTTCCTGCTCGGCGCGCTGGTCGCGATCCCGAATCTGGGCACCGCGGTGAAGGACGGCTACGGGCCTGCGCAGATCATCGAGGCGAACTTCTCCACCGGATTCGCCACGCTGTACCTGTTCGTGGTCTCGGCCGCGATCTTCGTCTGCTGCCTCTCGATCCTGGCCGCGACGATCCGGCTCTGCTTCGGCATGGCGCGCGACAACCAGCTGCCGTTCTCCAAGCCGCTGGCCAGGGTGTCGCCCACCCTGCACACGCCGGTCTGGACCTGCATCGTGGTCGCGCTGATCTCCGCCATTCCGTTCATCAAGTACGCGGGCGTCGGGATCATCGCGATCGCGGCCACCGGGATGATCTACCTGAGCTATTTCCTCGGCAACATGGTGATCCTGCGGGCGCGCGCCCGCGGCTGGCCCAAGGCAAGCGCGCCGTTCTCGCTCGGCCGCTGGGGCATGCTGGTCAACATCCTCGGGCTGATCTACGGCGGCGCGATGCTGATCAACTTCGCCTGGCCGCGCGCGGCCAGCAACCCCAAGCCCAACCAGACCGCCGGGCTGCTGAGCCTCGGGCTCCACTTCCTCAATGACATCCCGATCCTGTGGAGTGTGGCGATCTTCATCGTGCTGATCGGCGCCATCTACTACCTGATCGTCGGGCGGACCAAGGCCTTCGCCCCGGTCACGGCCCCTTCGCCAGACGACGACCTGCCCTCCGTGGCCGGCCCTGGCGCGGCGCAGGGAGCTGACGGCTGACCACTCGCACCACACCGGCTATGCCGTCGTCGCCGGGCTCCGGGCGCCGCGGCGCCAGGATCGCGCTGCGGACCAGCGCCAGGCAGCCGCCGGAGATCGTGCGCGGGCTTGGGACGACCGTGCACGCGCAGATCGAGGACTGGCTGGCCGGCGAGATCGCGGTTGGCGCGCTGGTGCCAGGCGACCGGCTGCCGACCGAGCACGACCTGGCGGCCTGGTTCGGTGTCAGCCGGATGACGCTGCGCCACGCGCTCGCCGAGCTGGCCAGGCGCGGGCTGCTGACCCGCGCGGTGGGGCGGCACGGTGGCACATTCGTAGCCGCCCCGAAGCTGGAGCAGGACCTGACCACGCTGGCCGGCTTCTCCGAGCAGCTGCGCCGCCACGGCATGGTGGCCGGGGCGCGCGTGCTGACCGCGAGCCAGCGCCCGGCTGGCCCGGCCGCCGGGGCCGCGCTCCGGCTCGCCGAGAAGGACCCGGTGTACGAGGTCAGGCGGATCCGGCTGGCCGACGGCCGGCCGATCGTGCTGGAACGCTCGCTGTTCCCAGCGGCCAGGTTCCCCGACATGCTGGACTGCCGGCTGGACGGCTCGCTCTATGAACTGCTCGAGGTCAAGTACGGGCTGCGGCCGTACCGGGCCAGGGAGAGCCTGGAGCCGGTCACCGCGGGGGTACGCGAGGCCGAGGCGCTCGAGGTCGCCGAAGGCGCGCCGCTGATGCTCGTCGAGCGCACCGCCTACGCCAAGTCCGGCGAGCCGCTGGAGTTCGCCCGCGACCTGTTCCGCGGCGACCGCACCCGGGTGGTGGTCTGGACCTCGGAACTCGCCGGTGACATCTAACCTGGTGACCGCGCGGGAACTCCGCGAGCGGCACGGCGTGTGGACCCCCACCCGATAAAAGCACTCGACGAACTGGGTCAAGACCTGCTAATCCATAGTCATATGGGCATGAGGACGCGGCGCCCGATCCAGATCGACCGGGCCTCGCTGCACGGGCGGCTCGTCGGTGGCCACTTGGGACGCTGTTAATCCGGCATGAATTTTCGAGATATAACTTGACGTCGCGATAGAACGCGATACATCGTATGTGTCGAGTGCGGCCCGGCAGGGAGCCCGGGCCCCGATAGGTCTCTTACGGGGGATAGCGTGACCACAACACGCTCGAGCAAGCTCAGCCGGATCGCCACGTGGCCGTGCGGGAGGCGGACCAAGTGGCTGGTAGTCGTGTTCTGGCTGATCGTCGTCGCCGTGACCGGCTCGCTGGCGGGCAAGCTGCAGGGTGCCGAGCGCAACGATGCCTCGTCGTACCTGCCGGCCAGCGCGGAGTCCACGCAGGAACTGAATCTGCAGGCCAAGTTCACCTCGCCGAACCTGAACCCGGCCGTCGTGGTCTACACCCGCTCGTCCGGCATTACCGCGGCCGACTTCCGCAAGGCCCAGGCGGACGCCCGCCGCTTTGCCGCCCTGTCCGCCGTCCACGGCCGGGTGGCCGGCCCGATCCCGTCCAAAGACCATCGGGCGCTGGAGACGATCGTCGGGGCCGACCTCAGCTACAAGGCCAACGTCAGCGGGTTCATCAGCGGGCTGAACGCCACGGCGTCAGCGGGCGATCCCGGGCTGGCCGTGCACATCACCGGGCCCGCGGCCAGCGCGGCTGACGAGATCAAGATCTTCAAGGGCATCGACACCACGCTGCTGTTCGCCACCCTGGCCGTGGTCATCGGCCTGCTGCTGCTGACCTACCGCAGCCCGGTTCTTTGGGTCCTGCCGATCATGTCCGCTGGCGTCGCGCTGACCATTGCCGAGGCCGTGATCTACCTGCTCACGAGGCATGGCCTGACCGTGAACGGGCAGAGCGCCGGGATCCTGGTGGTCCTCGTCCTCGGCGCCGGGACCGACTACGCGCTGCTGCTCATCGCGCGGTACCGGGAGGAACTGCGCAGGCATGAAGACCGGCACGAGGCGATGGCGGTCGCACTGCGGCGCGCCGGGCCCGCGATCATGGCCAGCGCGGCAACGGTGATCGCCGGGATGCTGTGCCTGCTCGTCGCCGACTCCGCGGACATCTCCGGGCTCGGCCCGGTCGCGGCGATCGGCATCGCGGTCGGCCTGATCGCCATGATCACGCTGCTGCCCGCGCTCCTGGTGATCTGCGGGCGGTGGGTCTTCTGGCCGATACGGCCGAGGTACGGCTCGGCCGAGCCGACCACAAGCGGGCTGTGGGCAAAGACCGGCCACACCATCGCCGGCCGGCCGCGGCTGGTGTGGGTCGTCACCGCGGTGCTGCTCGGCTGCGCGTCGCTCGGCCTCATCGGCTTCAAGGTCGGCTCGCTCACCACGGCGCAGTCGTTCCGCGGCACCCCGGCCTCGGTGGCGGGAGAGCAGGTACTGGCCCGGCACTTCCCGGCCGGCGGCGGCGAGCCGGTCGCGGTGATCGGTAACGCCGGCGCCACCGCGGCGCTGCACAGCGCCATGGCCGCGGCCCCGGGGATCGCCGCCGTGTCCGCGCCGGTCACCAAGGATGGCCTGGTCTACCTCCAGGGCACGCTGACCAGCCAGCCCGTCAGCCAGGCCGCGTTCAGTACGGTCAGCCAGGTCCGCGACGCTGTGCACAAGATCCCCGGCGCTGACGCCAAGGTGGGCGGCGGCACCGCGGTAACGATGGACGTGGAGAGCTACGCCACCCGCGACCGCAATGTGATCATCCCGTTGGTGCTGCTGGTCGTCATGATCATCCTCGGCCTGCTGCTGCGGGCGGTGGTGGCGCCGCTGGTGCTGATCGGCACCGTGATCCTGTCGTTCGGTGCGGCGCTCGGCCTGTCCGCCCTGGCGTTCCGCCATCTGTTCGGCTTCGCGGGCGAGGACACGTCGGTGCCGCTGTTCATCTTCGTGTTCCTGGTCGCCCTGGGCATCGACTACAACATCTTCCTGATGACCCGGGTGCGCGAGGAGACCATCGTCTCCGGAACCCGGCAGGGCGCCATCACCGGTCTTGCCGCCACCGGCGGCGTGATCACGTCGGCGGGCGCGGTGCTGGCCGGCACCTTCGCCATGCTCGGCACGCTGCCGCTGGTGATCTTCACCGAGATTGGCTTCGCCGTCGCGCTCGGCGTGCTGCTCGACACGATCATCGTCAGGTCGGTGCTGGTCACCGCGCTGACCCTGGACATCGGCCGCTGGATGTGGTGGCCGAGCCCGCTGGCCAGGCGGCAGGCCACGGGCGAGCCCAGGGCCGACGCGCTGCCTCGGACGCCGGTGCGCTAGCGAGCCTCTAGCGGTGCTTGGTCCACTTGGGACCGACGAACGCCCAGTTCGTCTCCCAGCCCGCCAGCCGCCGCCGGTTCATCAGCCACCGGACCACAAGCCCCACGCAGAGCAGCAGGACTGCCAGGGCGGCCGGAGCAAGCGTCTCGGCCCCGAGTTCGCGCTTGGCCAATTCGCCGTGCAGCAGCGGCGTCCCGGTCGGCCTGCCGGAATCGTTTACCCAAACCGGCACCGTCGTTCCCGCCTGGGCGCCCGGCGTCGCCGGGACCTGTCCGGACAGGTGCCGCCCGCCCGGGCCTGACCACTGGGCCAGCGCCAAGACCTGGATGTTCCATGACGTCCGCAGGTCGAAGTTGGGCAGCGTGGGTGCCGTCTTGAGCAGTACCGCTGGCACCTGGTGCCATGACTGCTGGGCAATCTGCTCAAGCCGCCCCTGATGCTGCACCCACTGGCCCGCCGTTACCCAGGCCGCTGGCGCGCCGACCAGGAAGATGGCCAGCAGCAAGGCCGTGATCCATGCCTCGATCCGGTCTGTCCGGCGCCGCAACGGGCTCCTGCCCAACCAGAACCGACGGCCGAGCCGCCTAAGCCGGCCCGTTTCCCCGAGCCGCCCGATCCGCACCGCTCTCTCCTCCGGATGCAAGTCCCCCAAGACCCCCGGCATAATTGTTACTCCCGCTGTGGACAGACTCGCGGCCGGGGTATGGCCCAGGACACCGGCCCAGGTCACATAGAGATCACTTTGGCATTACATAGAGATCACCGCGGCGCCGGTGAACCGCTCGGCAGCAAGATCCGCCACGGCCTGGTCCGCCTTGTCGAACGGGTACGGGTTGACGGTGACCTGCAGGCGTAGCCGCCCGGCCAGGTGGAGGAACTCCTCCCCGTCGCCCCGGGTGTTGGAAGTGACGCTGCGCAGCGTGCGCTCCTGGAACAGGTCCGCGTCATAGTTCAGCGAGGGAATGTCGGTCAGGTAGATCCCGGCGACGGCCAGCGTGCCGCCGCGGTCCAGCGCGGCCAGGGCCGGCGGCACCAGGGTGCCGACGGGAGCGAACAGGATCGCCGAGTCGAGCGGCTCCGGCGAGGGGTCGAAGGAGTCCTGCGCCGAAGCGACGCCAAGCTCGCGGGCCAGTTCGCGCGCCTTCTCGCCACGCGTGAACACGTGCACGGCCGCGCCCTGCGCGATCGCGACTTGAGCGACCAGGTGCGCCGAGCCGCCGAATCCCCAGATCCCGAGCCTGCCGCCGGGCGGCAGGTCGGCAAGCTTCAGTGCCCGGTAGCCAATGATCCCGGCGCACAGCAGCGGGGCCAGCTCGGCGTCGCTGAAGCCCTTCGGCAGCTCATATACGTACGCGTCGGCCGCGACCAGGTACTCGGCGTACCCGCCGTGGATGTCCCAGCCGGTGTAGATCGAGTTCGGGCACAGGTTCTCCCGGCCACTGCGGCAGTACCGGCAGGACCCGTCGGTGCCCGCGAGCCACGCGGCCCCAACCCGGTCGCCGACGCCGAACCTGGACACTCCGGGGCCGGTGGCGACCACCTCCCCCACGACCTCGTGGCCGGGGGTCACATCCGGTGCCTTTGGCGGCAGATCCCCCTCGGTCAGGTGCAGGTCGGTCCGGCAGACACCGCACCGCAGCACCTTGATCAGCAACTGCCCCTGGCCCGGCTCGGGGACCGGACGATCGATCAGCCGCAGCGGGCCGGTCACCACCGGCCCGGGCTCGTGAACCACCCATGCCCGCATGCAGCCAGGCTATGCCGAGCCCGTCCCGCCACCGGCCGACGCCGTCGACCCCCTCCCGCCACCGGCCGGCGCCCTCGCCCCGACCCGCGCCGCGGATCGTCGACGTCGACCAGCCCGTCTGGCCACAGTGGTTCAGGAAAGTCCGGTTCGTCCCGGACAAATCCGCACCGCTATCGCCGATTGACCTCAAGGTAGACTCCGTTGCATGGCTTACCGACACGCCAGCACGACGACGCCGGGGGAACCCCGGCGCGACGCGGCGTGAACTGACACGACCACGAGGCCCCGGGAGCACCATCCCGGGGCTTTTTCAATGCGCCAGCCACGGGGGCTGCCTCCACCCGGCCTCGGACGACCCGAAGTAAACGGAGGCACCGATGCCCACCAAGCCACGCGGCCCGGCCGGCCCGGCGGCGCCCGCAGGCCCAGCGCCACGCGGCCCGGCTGACCCGGCTGGCCCTGCGGCGCCCGCCAGCCCAGCGGCACCCGCCAGCCCAGCGCCACGCGGCCCGGCGGCGCCCGCCTACGACCCGCCCGCCGACCACCGCAGGCTCGGCCGCGAGCTGCGGCTGTTCGTCACCGACCCGCTGGCCGGCGCCGGCCTGCCGCTCTGGCTGCCAGACGGGGCGGTGATCAGGGCAGAGCTGGAGCGGCTGGCCGCCGAGGAGGCGATCCGCGGCGGCTGCCAGCGGGTCTACACACCGGTGCTGGCCAAGCGGGCGCTGTTCGAGCAATCCGGCCACTGGGCCAAGTTCGCCGATGACATGTTCCCGCCGATGCGAGTTGGCAACGAGGAATTCATCCTGCGGCCCGCGAACTGCCCGCACCATGCCCTGATCTACGCCGCGGAGCAGCGCAGCTTCCGTGACCTGCCGGTGCGCCTGTCCGAGCTCGGCAGCATGTTCCGCAGCGAGCTGTCCGGTGTGCTCGGCGGGCTGTCCCGGGTCCGGCAGATCAACCTCGACGACACCCACGTGTTCTGCACCCCATGGCAGGTGCAAGACGAGATCGTGCGCGGCGTGGAGGCGGTACGCCGCTGCTATCGGCTGCTCGGCATCGATGTAGCGCGCTACCGGCTGTCCAGGCGCGGCAGCGGCGAAGGCTACCTCGGCAGCCCTGGCCTCTGGGCGGACGCGGAGCGCCAGCTGGCCGCCGCGCTCGCCGGCCTCGGGCTCGATTTCGAGGACGCTCCAGGCGAGGCCGCGTTCTACGGGCCGAAGATCGACGTCCAGGTCACCGATCCGGTGGGCCGGGAGGAGACCCTGTCGACCGTACAAATCGATTTCAACCAGCCGGAACGTTTCGACCTCCGCTTCATCGGCTCCGATGGCGCGAGCCAGCGGCCGGTGATGATCCACCGCGGGGTGTTGTCCGCGATGGAGCGGCTGGTCGCTCACCTCACCGAGCAGTACGAGGGGGCGTTCCCGCCGTGGCTGGCCCCGGTGCAGCTGCTGGTGCTTCCCGTCGCCGAGGCCAACGCCGAGCAGGCTCGTCTGGTCGTTGGCCGGGCCGCCGCCGCGGGGCTGCGGGCCGTATGTGCTCCGGCAGATACCACTCTGAAGGCCAGGATCCGCCGGGCTCACGACCGCCGGATCCCGTACATCGCTGTGATCGGCGACCGGGAGGCGGGCAGCGACGCCGTCGCGCTGCGGCTGCGCGACGGCCGCCGTATCGACGGCGTCAGCGTCGACCGGCTGATCTCGCACCTGGCCGACCTGGTCGCCAGCCGTTCCGCAGACCTCGGCTTCCGGTAGCCAGGATCGCGATCCCCCATTGGCCCGCCAGCCGGCCGCACCGGTCCCGGCGCGATCACCCCGACCTCGGTCCAAAGGGAGCGGCTGGCCCGACTGCCCGAGCGCATGCTTACCCTCACGGCGATCATGCGCGGCCCGCTCGGCCATGCCGCGGGACCCGCATGGGCACGCGCGCTGGCCGGGCAAGTACCCGGCCACGACGACCTCCCGCCGCCGTCGCCGCGATTCCTGCGCCACCTCGCCGAACGGCGCCCGTGCCGCAGACGACCCGCGAGGAGCGGATAACCGCCAACCTGGAAACCTGGCGCGTCCTGACCGGCGACGAGGAAACCGAGCGCGCCGTGCGGGCCATACCAGCCCAAGCCCAGCCGGCGCAGGCCGACTGATCAGGGCAACATGTGGGCGTGCCGGATGCAAGGCGTCACGGCGCTCTCGAGGCTCCGGGCGCGTTTCAGTCGCCGGCGCAGACGTTGTTGTTGATGTAGAAGACGGTCGGCGCCGGGTCCTGGCCGGTATCTGTGCCGTTGAAGCCGATCGACACGGTCCCGCCGCTCGCCGCGATCGCGGAATTCCAGCTCGCGCTCGTCACGGTGACCGCCTGGCCGCTCTGGGTCCAGGTACCGTCCCAGCCATCCGCTGCCGCCTCACCGGACGCGGGGAAGCTGAACGTCAGCGTCCACGGGTTGATGGCCGTGGAGCCGTCGTTGGTCAACGTGATCGTGGCGCCGAACCCGCCGGGCCAGCTGCTGGTCACCGCGTAATGCACGGCGCATGTCGCGTTCCCCGGGGGCGGGACGGTGAACGTGACCGGGGGGATGGCAGCGACGGGTTGCCCTGGGTATCCACGGCTACCACGTTGTAGGTATAGGTGGCGCCGATGGTCAGCCCGGTGAGGTCGATCGACGTCGACATGGCGGTGCCGACCAGCGTGGAGGTGCCGCCGCTGTTCTGCTGGTACACCTCATACTGGGCGACCGGGTAGGTGCCCGCGGAGGCCGCGGGCCAGGACAGCGTCGCAGTGCCCGACGTGCTGCTCGAGGTGCTCGACGACAGGTTGGAGGCGACAGGCTGGCCGGGCGCTCCCGGAGCGGTGACACCGGTGCCCCCGGAGCCGGGAAGCTGGACCACGGTCAGCGAGTACGGCCCCACGGTCACCGAGGAGGTGGAGCTCTGCGTCGCGGACGTGATCGACGTGGCGTTGTTGGCCAGGGTGTAGACGGTCGGCGAGCCGGACGGAGTGAAACCGCTGAAGGTAAGGCTGACCGTGTAGGAGTTGCTCGGATCTTCGTTGTCTATCAGCACGTCAAGACCGCCGCCGGCACGGCGCGCCGCGTGCACCCTGACCAGGGCGTTGCTCGACGTGGAGGTGACCATCTCATCCCCGGGAGAGCCCAGCTTGGAGAGCATCTCGATGCCGTAGTACGGCGCGAACGGCGTGTCCACGGCGGGCTCGGTTGCGCCGCCGATGCTCGACCCGTTCGAGAAGATGCCCTCGTCCCCGTAGTCGGTCTCGCCATCGACCGTGCTGGCCGCGCTCGCGCCGTTGTGCTCGTCCCACCAGTCGACGTTGGCGGTCCCATTCTCCAGCCACGTCATGTAGTTGTCAGCGGCGAACAGCGCGCCCGGCTGGGTGTCCATGTCGATCGTCGAGTTGGTCTCGGTTACCAGGATCTTCACGCTGCTCGGGCTGACCCCCGCGTACTGGCTGATCTCCGAGTGCAGCGTGGAGACGATCGTGGAGATGCCGGAAGGATCGGTGAGCATGCCGGCCGTGCCGCTGCCGCCGGGGTAGTAGTGCACGATAACGCAGCTCGTCTGCGCCCCGAGGATCGACAGCACCGTCTGGTTCCACGAGTCCGGGTACTCCGAGTTGGTCACCCCATCCGGCCAGAACCCGGGCGTGGTGAGGATGGCGCAGACCTGCATGTTCGGGTCGACCGCCTTCATGGCCGAGATGTACTGCAGCACGTTGTCCGCGTACTGGGTGGGCCCGCAGTCGTAGGTCTGCGACGGCTCGCTGCCGATTGTCACTGGCGGCCCGTTCAGCGACGTCTCGCAGTGCGCGTCGGCCTCCCAGTTCGCGCCGTAGGTGCCGTTGCCGTAGACCTCGTTGCCGACCTCCCAGTACTGGATGCCGTAGTCGTTCGTGACGTCAGCGTCCTGGACCCAAGCGGCCGCGAGCGCCGGGGTGCCGGTGCCGTACTTAACCGTGATGATCGGCTGTGCGCCCGCTGCCTGCGCGGTGGCCATGAAGTTGGCGAAGTCGGTGCCGGGCGCGTCGTAGCCGCCCTCCGCGACGTTGGTCTCCCAGTTGTAGATGTCGGAGTAGGAACCGCCGGGATAGCGCAGCGCGTTGATACCCGCGGCTTTCAGCAGGCCGGGGATTGGCGTGTCGTTCATGTCACCGTCGTAGATGGCCGTGTTCAGGCGATCGCGTTGGCCGGGATCGTGCCGAGCCGGCGGTGGCGTCCACCGTGATGCTGTCCGAAAGCGCCTGCGCTGCCGCTGGCGTCGCGTCGTCGCGGCCAGCGTGGCCGCGATGAGCACGGCCGAGCCGACTAATGCCAGTCCCTCTGCCGTGGCGTACCTGCCACCGTCCTGCCAGCATGGCGGCCTCCTTTCCTGCGGCCTCGGGCGCGCGCCACACCACTGCGCATGACACGGGACGGCCACGGCATTCGGCCGGAGTCTAGATCCGGCCTGATGAACCGTGAAGCAACCGCCGCCGCGCCGCCATCCGGCCGACGTTCAGTAACGCTGAGTAATCGGATTGGATCTTGCGGCCGCGGCTTGGGTGGCCCGCTCACGCCACCTTGACCTGTGATAAACGCGAGATAGTGACAGCCCGCCAGCAGCGGCCAGGGCCACCCGCGGCGCCTTTCGCCATACGACAGTCGGTCACTTCGTAACTCACAGCGAATGTACGTTTCAGTTTTCAGCGGCTCCCGTCCGGCGCGGCGGCCGCTGCGGCCGGGTGCGGTTCCAGGCGGCCGGACCCGGGCACCAACATCGTGTTGTCACCGGAGAGCCTGGCGACCGGGCTCGGCATGACCTACCTGAGGCCCAGGGCATCACGGCGCGGGCCATGGCCTCGGTGCTGCGCCCGGAGGGAAGCGGACATGTCGTCAAAGAGAACAGGCTTTGTCAAAGGGCGCTGTCCTTCTGGATCTGGCTCACGTTGGGGAGCTGGGCGGCGCCGCTCTGCGACTCGACGAGGGCGGTGTAGTCGTTGGCAAGGGCGGTCATCGCCCGAGCCGCCGCCGGGCGCTTCTCGCTCTGCGCGGCGGCGCTGAGTGCAGCGGCGAAGTCTATGAAGTCCTGGTCCAGGGCGGACTGATCGTTCTGATCTTTGCCCTGGCGGGACTGGAGCGTCTGCTCGGCATTTTCCGCCGCGACACAGGCCGGGTCGGGGGCAGCCGGTCCGTCTATGGGCGCGGCCGCCGGGTGGTGGCGGGCCCAGTGGCGGCGGGCCGGTGGCGGCGGGCCGGTGGCGGCGGGCCGGGTGGCGGCGGGCCGGGTGGCGGCGGCCGGGGCTCCGGCGGCAGCGCAGCGGGCCACAGCGGCGCCGACCGTGAGGGCCAGGGCGAGGACGGGGAAGGCGCCGGTCGCGAGCTCGCGTGCGCGGTGCCTCATGGGCGCCACGGTAAGCCAGGCGCCTTCGCGCGGCCAGAGGCTCAGACGGCGGCCCGCGCCCAGCAGCGGGAATGCCCGCCGCAAATGAAAACCGCCTCACTAGTTTCATTTCGGAAAGGTCACCTAATGGAGGATGAGCAACGTAACAGTTGGGGTCGGCAGGAGATGAGAACCTCACAGAGGGCGCGACAACCATCGGCGCACCGCGGCGCAGCCCCAAGAGGTGTCCGGTCGGCCGATCCGCCTGTGAAAAAAAAAAAAAAAAAAAAAAAAAAAAAAAAAAAAAAAAAAAAAAAACCCAGCGAGGAGAACACGGATGATTCACCGTCGATCTCGTTCCGCGCGCGCTTGCCAGCGTCCTGGCCGGTGTCGCGGTGCTGGCTGGCGGGCTGCTGCCGCCGGCAGCGGCGCGTCGGCCGCTGCTGCCCACCCGGCAGGCGGCCGCGCGGACATCATCCAGGCGGTCAGGCAGCCAGCAAGCCGCTGCAGCCGCGCCGATCGCCAGCCCGCTCAGGGGACAGGTGTTCACGCCTGGCTCGGCCGTCACCCTGCGGGCGGCCAGCTCCGGTGAGCGAAAGCGTAAAGGACGGGCTCAGCAGCAGCCCGGTGACCTCGATCGCGTTCTACGCGAGCACCGGCCTGACCAGCAACCGCCTGGTGGGCGTGGCCAGGTCGGCGCCCTGGACGGTGCAGTGGAACCACGTGCCAGCGGGCGACTACTCACTGACCGCGGTGACCACCGACAAGCAGGGCAGAGCACGACCTCGGATCCAGTGGCGATCAGGGTGGAGAAGCCCAGCGTCGTGACGGACCAGTCCTCGCTCACGGTCGAGAAGGGCCGCAGCGCCTCGTTCGGCGTGGCCTGTCCACGGCGCCCAGCAGCACCGTCACGGTGCGCTGAGACGATGTCCGGCACCGAGACCACGCGTGTCCAAGGGCCAGGCGCTCACCTTCACGCCCGTCGGACTGGAACAAGCCGCAGCAGGTCACCGTGGCGGCGGCGCAAGAGCAAGGCGAAGGTGGGCGGCCACTCGACCATCACCGCGTCGGCGGCCGGGCTGGGGAGTGCCTCGGTTTCGGTGACCGCCGCGGCGGCCGCGACCGGGTATGACAAGTGGTTCCTCGACCTCTACAACGACATCACGAACGCTAGCAACGGGTACTTCAGCCCGAAGGGCATCCCGTACCACTCGGTCGAGACAGCTCATCGTGGAGGCCCCGGACTACGGTCACGAGACCACCTCGGAGACCTACAGCTACTGGCTGTGGCTGAAGGCGGATTACGGCCGCGTGACCGGCGACTGGACCGAGTTCGACAACGCTGGTCGAACATGGAGCAGTACATGATCCCGAACGAGGCCAACCAGCCGGGGTGCACGCCTACAACGCGTCCTCGCCGGCGACGTACGGGCCGGAGGAGCCGTCGCCGAGCCGACTACCCGGTGGCTCTGAACTCCTCGGTCCCGGTCGGCTCGGACCCGCTGTACAGCGAGCTGAGCTCGACCTACGGCAACTGCGACATCTACGAGCCGAGCTGGATCATGGACACCGACAACCGGTACGGCTTTGGCCAGCAGGAAGACGGCACCTCGACGCCGAGCTGGATCAACACGTTACCAGCGCGGCGCTGAGGAGTCGGTGTGGGACACGATCCCGCAGCCTGACTGGGACGAGCTGTCGAAGTGGCGAGAGCGGATCCGGTTACCTCGCCTGTTCAACAACGGCGGCGGCTGCTTCGCGTCGCAGTACAAGTACACCGACGCGCCGGACGCCGACGCGCGGATGATGCAGGCGGCGTACTGGGCCGAGCAGTACGCCAAGGCGCAGGGCAACCAGTCGCAGATCTAGTCGACCATGGCCAACGCGGCCAAGCTGGGCGACTACCTGCGGTACTCGATGTACGACAAGTACTTCAAGCAGATCAGCTCCGCGTGCAGCCAGGACGGTTCGGTGGCCTGCCCGGCGGGCACGTCCAAGGCGAACGAGGACACTACCTGCTGTCCTGGTACTACGCCTGGGGCGGGTCCACCACGGGCGCCTGGTCCTGGCGGATCAGCGGCACCGAGATCCACGAGGGCTACCAGAACCCGCTGGCGGCGTACGCGCTGACCGACACGACTCGAGCCTGATCCCGCTGTCCCCATCGGCCAAGGGCGACTGGACGACCAGCCTGACCACGCAGCTCAACCTGATGCAGTGGCTGCAGTCGAGCCGAGGGCGGGATCGCCGGCGGCGTGACCAACAACTGGGGCGGCAACTACGGCGACGTGTCCAAGCCGCCGTCCGGTGACCCGACCTTCGACGGCATGTACTACGACTGCGAGCCGATGTACCACAACCCGCCGTCGAACCAGTGGTTCGGTTACCAGACCTGGCCGATGGAACGGCTGGCGGAGTACTACTACGAGACCGGCAACGCCCAGGCCAGGCGATCCTGCGCAAGTGGGTGTCTGGGCCGAGTCGGTCGCCACGGTCAACACGTCGACCGGGGCGATCTGCCTGCCCGGACGAGCTGCACCTGGACCGGCCAGCCGGCCGAGAGCTACACGACGGCACGTCGGGCACGGCGCAGCCGCCGGCCAACACCGGTCTGCACGTCTCGGTGTCGGGCTGCTCGGCAGACCTGGGCATCTCGGCCTCGCTGGCCAAGACGTACATGTATTACGCGGCCAAGTCGGGCAACACCACCGCGGAGACCGACGCGCAGAACATCATCGACGTCATCCACAAGTTCTACGGCGACTCGCTGGGATACTCGGCGCCGGAGACCCGGACCGACTACAGCAACTTCACGTCGGCCTACAACACGAGCAACTCGAGGGCTGTACATCCGTCCGGCTGGAGCGGAACGCTACCCCGAGCCTCGGCGGCGGCACCATGAGCTCCGCCGACAACACCTTCTTGTCCATCCGCCCCTGGTATACCAGCGACCCGCAGTGGTCCAAGGTTCAGAGTTACTGAACGGCGGTTCCGCTCCGGTCTTCAACTACCACCGGTTCTGGGCTGAAGTGGAGATCGCGACGGCGTTCGACTCGTTCGCTACCTGTTCCCGAACGTGTCGCCGCCAGGCGCACGCACAGTCACGGTTAAGAACCCGGTCCGGGACGCACGACGTCGCTAGCCTGCGGATCGAGCGTCGAAGCGAAGCAGACTTTACTCCAGCGCGTGCGTTGGTTGTGGATCAGCGCTCGCGATCGCGGCGCGATGGCAGCAGCTACCGTTCTTGACGTCGACGACGCGGAGCGTTTCATCGACTTGGCGTGGGGCGGTCAGCGCAGCACGGCGACGAGGTCACGGTACATCGGGGCGCAGCCTGTGGGCACAGGCTGGCTGCGGTCAGGTCTCGGACTGCCGTCGGCTCTGACTACAGCGCACGGGCTCCCCAGCCGGGCTGGATCGCTCGTCCAGCCTGATCTGGCCGCTGACCACAGCCGCGCTCCACGTCTCGTCCCGCTGACGCTACCGGGGCTCGGACGCGACTTCACTGGACATGAGCCGCGCGCCTGCGCCACGCGCGGCAGCCAGCCGTCGGCGAACAGACCGCCCCGACGACGTAACGTGTTGAGCGCCGAAGTCGCGGACAGCGGCCGGTCACGGCGGCGATGTCCGCGATGAGGCCCTGTGTCGTCGATCAGGCCGACTTCGACCCCTGCCCCGGCGCGCTGGCTGCTGCGCGGTGTCGTCCTGGACGATCTGATGTTCGGGTGCAGCCGTGTAACTCTGTGCGGCCGACTGCTGATAGCCGGGGCTCATCGCGCGGTGCAGCGGACGACCGGGCGATGAGATCGAAGCGGGCTGTCCGAGCTGGACCAGCGGTCGCGGGATCGGCGGCGCGATGAGGCGCACATACGTATTGTCATCCCGGGCTGCCGCTCTTGATGAGAAGAAGAGGGTCTCCAGCCCGTGCCGCGCGCAAGGTGACGACCCCGCAAACACCCACCTGCAGGCCTCGGCACCGCGCGGGAGGCCGTCCCCCGGGGGAGCGCGGCGACCGGAGGGCCCTCTCCTGCGGGACCCGCCCGTCGACGGGCGCGGCGGCGTCTCGCCGCAGGGCTCGTCTAGCTCCAGACCAGAACGCCTGCCGCTCCAGCGGGGTCCGGCGATGCTGATCTGGAGCGCGGGCGAGGGCGCGGACCCGTCGTCTCCGCCGCTCGCGGCGGTCACCGCGATGGCGGTGGTGGCGCGACCGCGGGCGCGGCCCTCGTCCTGTGCACGGTCAGCTACACGATCGTCAATAGCTGGCCCGGCGGGTTCCAGGCCAGCATCGCCATCACCAACAACGGTGCCCCGCTGACCGAGCTGGGCGCTCGGCTTCACGTTCGGCAACGATCAGCAGATCGGCAACGGCTGGGGCGCCACCTACGCCCAGACCGGCCAGAACGTCACCGCCACCAGCGCCAGCTACGACGGCGCGCTGGCCACCGGGGCGCAGCACCACGATCGGTTTCGTGGGCACGGTGGGCGCGACCGACGCGGTGCCCTCCTACTTCACGATCAACGGGTACGCCTGCAACGGCGCGGCCCAGGTGCCGTCGGTGAGCGTGACCGCGCCCGCCTCGGCCCAGCGCGCCGGGCGGCAGGGTGACCCTGAGCGCGAGCGCCAGCGAGCCCACCGCGTCGATCGCCAAGGTCGAGTTCTTCCAGCACTCGGTGCTGCCCGGCGCTCCGGCCACCCCGGTGCTGATCGGCACGGCCACGGCCAGCCCTTACACCTTCGCCTGGACCGGCGTGCCCGCCGGGTGACTACGACGTCACCGCCGAGGCGTTCGACAGCGCCGGGGCCAGCGCCACCTCGGCCCCGGTCACGCTCAGCGTGGTCTCCGCCGCCAGCACCGCGCCGCAGTTGCACGTGTCCGGCAACAAGCTGGTCGAACGCCGGCCGGCACGCAGGTGGTGCTGCACGGCGTGGACCGGTCCGGCACCGAGTACACGTGCGTGCAGGGCAACGGGATCTTCGACGGCCCGAACGACCAGGCGTCGATCACGGCCATGAAGAAGTGGAACGTGAACGCGGTCCGGGTACCGCTGAACGAGGCCTGCTGGAACGCCGAGTCCTACGTGGACGCCGCCTACGCCGGGCGCCGCCTACCAGCAGGCCATCGAGGCAGTACGTGAACCTGCTGAACGACAACGGCATCGTGGCCATCCTGGACCTGCACTGGACCGACGGCGCCTACACCGGCCAGTCGCCGGGTGCTCCTCGGCCCAGGCCGTCTGCCAGAAGCCGATGCCGGACACGGCCGAGTCGGTCCCGTTCTGGAAGTCGGTGGCCACCGCGTTCAAGGGCAACGACGCGGTCATCTTCGACCTGTTCAACGAGCCCTACCCGGAGCGCGCCAACGGCTACAACGAGACCGAGGGCTGGCAGTGCTGGCTGAACGGCGGCAGCTCCTGCGTCGGCATCTCCTACACGGTGGCCGGGATGCAGAGCCTGGTCAACGCGGTCCGGTCGACCGGGGCGAGCCAACGTGATCATGCTCGGCGGCCTGGAGTACTCCAACGACCTGACCCAGTGGCTCACTACGAGCCCACCGACCCCGATCACAACCTGGTCGCCTCCTGGCACTCCTACAACTTCAACACGTGCAGCACCACGTCCTGCTGGAAGAGCCAGATCGCGCCGGTGATCGCCAAGGTGCCGCTGATCGCCGGGGAGATCGGCGAGAACGACTGCGCCGATACCTACATCGACCCGCTGACGAAGTGGCTGGACGCGCGAGTCCACCAGCTACCTGGCCTGGGCCTGGAACGCCGACTTCGCGTGCACCAGCGGGCCGGGGCTGATCAGCGACTACAACGGCACCCCGACCGGCTACGGCGCGGGCTATGAGGCGCACCTGAAGGCGCTGGCCGGGGCTGAGGGAGTAAACGGATGATAAGATGGGACGCACGGGGGCTGACTGGGGGCTGGCCTGGCCACGGGTGACACGATGGCGACGGCGCGGTGCCAGCGCGGGGAGAGGTCGGCGCGGGCTACTGGCACACCAGCGGCAACCAGATCCTCGACGCGAGCGGCAACCCGGTGCGGATCGCCGGGGTCAACTGGTACGGCTTCGAGACGCCGGACGAGGTGGCGCACGGCCTGTGGGCGCAGGACTACCACGCGATCATCAACGACATCAAGAATCTGGGCTACAACACGATCCGCATCCCGTTCTCGAACCAGATGGTGGAGACCCCGATCGTGCCGCAGAACCTCAGCTACTACAACACGGGCCCGATCAACACCGACCTGAAGGGCCTGAACTCGCTGCAGGATCCTGCGACAAGATCATCGCCTACGCCGGCCAGGAGGGGCTGAAGGTCATCCTGGACGACCACCGCTCCGAGGCCGGCGAGTCCGCCGAGCAGAACGGCCTCTGGTACACCTCCACGTACACCAGCCAGGACTGGGTGAACGACTGGGTGACGCTCGCCAAGCGGTACGCGGGCAACCCGACCGTGGTCGGCTTCGACCTGCGCAACGAGCCGCACACGCCGGCCGGCGACACCTACGCCCAGGGCGCCACCTGGGGGACCGGCGACACCACCACCGACGTCCGGCTGGCCTACGAGCAGGCCGGCAACGCGATCCTGGCCGTGGACCCGGGCGCGCTGATCTTCTGCGAGGGCATCGGCGAGAACCCGACCGCCTCGGGCGGGACCTACAACTCGACCTGGTGGGGCGGCGACCTGGCCATGGCGGGCCAGTACCCGGTCACGCTGAGCTCGCCCGGGCCACGTGGTCTACTCGGCGCACGACTACGGGCCCGAACCTGTTCCAGCAGACCTGGTTCAACTCCTCGACCACCCCGGCCAGCCTCGACGCGGTGTGGAACGCAGAACTGGGGCTACCTGTACAGCCCAGGGCACCGCCCCGGTCTGGGTCGGGGAGTTCGGCACCGACAACACCGCCTCCGACGTCGAGAGCAGCACCGCCGGGTCGCAGGGCCAGTGGTTCCAGAGCCTGGTCTCCTACCTATCAGCCAACCCCTGGATGGGCTGGACCTACTGGGCGCTGAACGGCGAGGACTCCTACGACCTGCTGGACAGCAACTACGACGCGACCCCGGCCAGCGCGGCGAAGCAGTCGCTGCTCGCCGACCATCCAGTTCCCGCTGCCCGGCGCGCGGGACCGGCACCCCGCGCCGACCGGGCTCCCCAGCCTCCGCCCCAGGCGTCCTGCTCCGCCACGTACTCGCTGATGAACTCCTGGTCCGGCGGCTTCCAGGCCCAGATCGTGCTGACCAACACCGGGACCAGCCCGATCAGCCCGTGGACGCTGACGCTGGACGTTCCCCGGCGACCAGAAGATCGGCCACGATGTGGAACGCCACGTACACCCAGTCCGGCGAGCAGGTGACGGCGAACAGCCGAGAGCGTACAACGCCACGCATCGCCCCGTCCGGCTCGGTCACGATCGGCTTCACCGGCACGTACACCGCCAGCGACACCGCGCCCCCCGGCTTCTCGGTGAACGGGACCGCCTGCACCACCTGATGCCCCAGCGACCGGTCAAGATCGGGAGCTCAGGTGGCCAGTCCCAGCGAACGATGACCGGATTGGCTCGCGGCGTGACGTCTCCGGATCCTGGCAGGATTGACTCACGGTGGCCGCGGGATCGCCCTGGCGGGATCGGCGCGACGGCGGGCCTGCGCGTTCGCGGCCGACACGGCGACCATCAACGGGGCGACGACGTTCCAGACGATCGCCGGCTTCGGCGCCTCGGAGGCGTTCGGGGAGGCCGCGACGGTCATGAACGCCGTCGTCGTCGGTGCAGCAGCAGGCGCTGAACCTGCTGTACGGCCCGTCGGGCGGCGCGGGCCTGACGATCCTGCGCAACGAGATCAGCGCGGACTCCGGCACCACGATCGAGCCGACCGCGCCGTCAGCTCCGTCCGCGACGCCGACGCTACCTCCCGCTGTCGTCAGATCAACCAGGACCAGGGGCAGCTGTGGTTCGCACAGCAGATCAAGGCGCGACTACGGCGTCACGAACGTGTTCGCCGACGCGTGGACGCGCGCCGGCGTTCATGAAGACCAACGACTCGGCCGACAACGGCGGCGCGGTGTGCGGCGCTGCCCGGCGCCAGCTGCTCCAGCGGCGACTGGCGGCAGGCGTACGCGAACTACCTGAAGCAGTACGCCGCGGACTACGCCGCGGCCGGGGATCCGCTGACCTACATCGGCCCGGAGAACGAGGCCAACCTGTCGACCAGCTACGACAGCATGCAGCTGTCCCCGTCGCAGACGGCGAACTTCCTCGACGTGCTCGGCCCGACGATGGCCAGCTCGGGCCTGTCCACCAAGGTCGAGTGCTGCGCGACCGAGGGCTGGGACTACGCCCAGCAGTACGCCGCCGCGATCGAGGCCGACGCCGACCGCCAACGCCGACACCGCGGTGTTCACCAGCCACGGCTACACCGCGGCGCCCACGTCGCCGCTGTCCGGCTGGTCCAAGCCGGCCTGGGAGACCGAGTGGTCCACGTTCGAGAGCTGGGACCCGGCCTGGGACGACGGCACCGACGCCTCCGGGCTGACCTGGGCCCAGCACATCTTCACCGGGCCTGGACTCGCGCCAACCTGAACGCGTTCCTGTACTGGTGGGGCACCACCACCCCGTCGGAGAACGGCGACAACGAGGGCCTGATCGAGATCAACGGCTCGCACCGTCACCCCGTCCGGGCGGCTGTGGGCGTTCGCGCAACTTCAGCCGCTTCGTCCGGCCGGGCGCGGTGCGGATCGGCGCCACCACCTCCGACGGCAACCTCACGCTCGACGCGTTCAAGAACACCGACGGCACGGTCTCGGTCGTGGCGCTCAACACCGGCAGCAGCACCGACACGGTCACGCTACTCGCTGTCCGGCACCGGCGTGGCCGAACGGCGCCACGGTGACCCCGTACCTGACCAACTCCTCGTCCGACGTGGCCGCGCAGGCGGCCACCACGGTCAGCGGCGGCGCGTTCACCGGCACGATCCCCGCCCGCTCGCTGGTGACGTTCGAGCATCGCCGGCGCCGGACGCACGGCCGGGCAACACGGTCACGGTGACCAACCCGGGCAACCAGACCGGCACGGTCGGCACCGCGGCCAGCCTGCAGATCCAGGCCACCGACTCGGCCGCGGGCCAGACGCTGACCTACAGCGCCACCGGCCTGCCCGCGGGCCTGTCGATCAGCTCCGACCACCGGCCTGATCTCCGGCACGCCCGACCACGGCCGGCACCTCGACCGTCACGGTGACCGCCACCGACACCACCGGGCGCGTCCGGCTCCGCCACGTTCACCTGGGCGGTGAGCTCCACCACCGGCGGCGGCGGCGTGCACGGTCACCTATCCACGGCGAGCCAGTGGAGCGGCGGCTTCGTGGCCAACGTGACGATCGCCAACAACGGGACGTCGGCGATCAACGGCTGGACGCTGACGTTCACCTTCCCCGGCGACCAGAAGATCACCAACGCCTGGAACGGCACGGTGAGCCAGAGCGGCGAGAACGTGTCCATCACGAACGCGAGCTACAACGCCGCGATCGCGGCGGGCGGCTCGCACCTCGCTCGGCTTCCAGGGCACGTTCACCAGCCAGCGACGCCGCGCCCACCGGCTTCAGCGTCAACGGCACGCCTTGCAACCTGACCGCGCACCGCCCGAGAGAGGAGCCCACGCATGAGTTAGGCCGTCTGACCCGGTTGCGGGCCGGGCGCCAAACGGGGCATCGCCGCGATGGCCGTAGCCGGGCTCGCCTCCGCGGGGCTGGCCGCGGTGGCGGCCGCGCAGGCCAGCGCGCAGACCGGCTGCACGGTCGGCTGCGACGTCAGCAGCGACTGGGGCCCGGCTTCTCGTTGGCCATCGCGATCACGACGACGGGCGGCCTGATGAGCTGGACGCTAGGGTATTCGTCGCGGGTGACCAGACCTGGCCCAGGGCTGGAGCGGCCCTGGAGCCAGAGCGGCAGAACATCACAGTGACCACGCGAGCTGGAATGGCGACCTGGCCAGCGGAGGATCCACCGAGATCGGCGCCAACTTCACCTACAGCGGCCCGACACCGCGCCCACCACTTCACGCTCGACGGCGCCGCCTGCCCGGGGCGAGGACGGGACCCGACGCGGACCCGACCCCACGCCGACGGTAACGCCGACCCCGAGCCCCACGGCCACGCCGACCCCGACGCCCACGCCCAGCGGGACCTGCGTCGGGCTGACGCTGCAGGCGAACCCGGCCTCGTTCTCCGTGGGCCAGGGCCGAGACGAGGTCATCGGTGTCTCGCTGAACGAGGCACCGACGTCGAGCATCGCGGTCACGTGGCCAGCACGTCAGGGCAACAGCGGCCTGACGATCAGCTCCGGCGGTCTACGATCACGCTGTCGTCGAGCAACTGGAACCTGCCGCAGCCGGTCGAGGTCACGGCGAACAGTCGGGTACCGGGGCGGCCACGTTCACGATGAGTGCGCCCGGCTGCACCTCGGTGACGGTGACCGGAACCGAGACCGCGGCGGGCTCGACCGCCACGCAGCCACGTGGTCGACCTGTTCACGGGCGCGACCTGGTACGTCAACCCGGACTACACGGCTGAGGTCGCGACATCCGCGGCCGCGCGGGCGGCACGCTGGGCGAGCAGATGACAGTACGTGGGCAAGCAGTCCACGGTCATGTGGCTCGACCACATCGGCGCGATCTACGGCGGAACCGACAACGTCAGCGGCATCAATAACACCGACCGGCTGAGCCTGCAGGCTCAGCTCCAGAACGCGGTGGCCAGCGACTCCGGCGGCTCGCCGATGATCTTCCCGATCGTCGTCTACGACCTGCCGGACCGCGACTGCGCGGCACTCGCCTCCAACGGGGAATTGTCCATCGCCAACAACGGCCTGTCATACTACGAGCACTCTTACATCGACCCGATAGCGCAGATTCTGAGCGACTACGCGAACACGAACCTGCGCATTGTCGCGGTCATCGAGCCAGACTCGCTGCCAAACCTGGTCACCAACGAGATCCATATCAAACTGTTCGGCAGGCAAACTCGAGTGGCGTTTACGCCAGTGGTATCGAGTATGCTTTGAACAAGTTGCACGCGATCTCCAACGTGTACAACTACCTCGACATCGCGCACTCGGCATGGCTCGGCTGGCCGAGCAACTTACCAGCCCGCGGTCACCCTGTTCCACCAGGTAGCGGCGGCCACGACGGCCGGCGTGAAGCAGCATCGACGGTTTCATCTCCGACACCGCCAACTACATTCCGGTGCACGAGCCTTACATGACCGCGACTCGAGACAGGTAGATGGAAACCCGGTAGACTCGGTACACCTACTATTCTTACGATCCTTACATCGACGAATTCACTTACGATCAGGCGATGTACAGTTCAGCTGGTGAGTGCGGGCTTCCCGTCCACAATCGGAATGGTGATCGACACCTCACGCGACGGCTGGGGCGGCCCGAACCGGCCGACCGGCGGCCTGCTCCACCAGCACATGCACCACCACGTCGCAATTCGTGAACGCATCAAAGGTCGATCAGCGGCCATTCCGTGGAGAATGGTGCAACATCGGAGAACGCGGGCATCGGCGCGCGTACCGCAGGCGAACCCCGACTCCTCGTTCACCAACCTGTACGCCTACGTGTGGGTCAAGCCCCCAGGTGAGTCCGACGGCACCTACCCGGCGTTCTCCGGCAAGGGCGACCCGCACTGCGACCCGAACGGCAGTTACACCGATGGCAACGGCAATACCTATGTGACCGACGCCATCCCCGACTCGCCGCCAGCGGGGACCTGGTTCCCGATCGAGTTCACAGCAACTGGTCCAGAACGCCTATCGGCATTAACCCGTAGCAGGCCCGGATACTTAGCGCACGGGTGGCGCGGGCTGGGCGGCCGCGATGAAAGTTTCGCGGCCGCCCGGCCAGGTGTGTGTTCCCGCAGCCAGCGACCTGCAGTTTTGGGCGGGCACGGCCGCTGCTGCACCGCCGGTGCCGCGCGGACCAACTGGCATGACGCAGGCTATTGACACAGTTTATCCGGCTCGACCATAAGTCTGAATGTTTCGTTTATGTTATCCGCGAATTACAAGCAGTGCCGAAACAGGTAATGGTGGAGGGGTGCGCCGGGGCGGCCGCCGGACGGCGGAGCGACCCGCGCACCTGGGGAGCGCGCGACCGACAAGGAGGAAGCGGTGCCCGGCACGCAACAGCCTGTGTCCTCGCGAAGCTCGCTGACGTAGCTGAGCTCGCCAGGGTCTCCGCGGCCACGGCCTCGCGGGTGCTGACCGGATCGGCCCGAGTCCGCCCGCAGACCCGGCTGAGAGTCGAGGAGGCCATGGCCAGCCTCGGCTACGTCCGGCAGCGTGCCGCGCGCCCGCACCACCGGCCGAGACGGGCTCGGTCGCGTTCGTGGTGTGCGAGGAGAACGTCAAGGTATTCGCCGACCCGTTCTTCGTCCGTGTGCTGTGGAGCGTAGGCAAGGTGCTCGCCGCTGCCGACCTGCAGGTGGTCCTGCTCACCATGCCTCGTCGAAGACCTGCCAGGCCGCCTCGCGCTACCTGCGCAGCGGCCATGTCGACGGCGCAGTGGTCGTGAGCATGCACGGCAGGCTCTCGTTAGACCTGGAGAGCATGCACATTCCGGTGGTGCTCATCGGGCGGCCCATGGAGGGCAGCGAGGAATTGTGCTACGTCGATGCCGACAATGTTGGCGGGGCAGAGCGGGCAGTCCGGCATCTCATCGAGTCGAGGCGCTCCGCGGTGGCGACGATCGCCGGGCCACCCGACATGGCCCGGGCATCGACCGGCTGGTCGGCTACCGCAAGGCGATGGCATCGGCAGGGCTGGACGACCGTGGCCTGATCGCCTATGGGGACTTCAGCCCGGCCTCTGGCGAGCATGCGCTGCACCGACTGCTCGACCGCCGACCGAGCATCGAGGCGTCTTCGCCGCGTCCGACCTGATGGCAGCCGGAGCCATCGAGGCACTGCATTCTGCCGACCGCCGGGTGCCGGGCGACGTCGCGGTGGTCGGCTTCGGCGATGAACTGCTCGCGCAGCACGCCAGCCCACCGCTGAGCACCGTGCGTCAGCCGATCGACGCGATGGGCACGCGGGCGGCCGGGAACTGCTGGCATGCATGTCTAAACCAGCCGGCCGCCGTGCCACATCGTTCTGGACACCGAATTGAGTCCCCGCGCTTCCGCGTGACGGCGCGGGCCGGCTGATCGCGGCCGGCTAAGGTGTTCGGTCATGCATGGCCGAGCAGGCCGCCCGGTCAGTCGACCGTACAAATCGATTTCAACCAGCCGGAACGTTTCGACCTCCGCTTCATCGGCTCCGATGGCGCGAGCCAGCGGCCGGTGATGATCCACCGCGGGGTGTTGTCCGCGATGGAGCGGCTGGTCGCTCACCTCACCGAGCAGTACGAGGGGGCGTTCCCGCCGTGGCTGGCCCCGGTGCAGCTGCTGGTGCTTCCCGTCGCCGAGGCCAACGCCGAGCAGGCTCGTCTGGTCGTTGGCCGGGCCGCCGCCGCGGGGCTGCGGGCCGTATGTGCTCCGGCAGATACCACTCTGAAGGCCAGGATCCGCCGGGCTCACGACCGCCGGATCCCGTACATCGCTGTGATCGGCGACCGGGAGGCGGGCAGCGACGCCGTCGCGCTGCGGCTGCGCGACGGCCGCCGTATCGACGGCGTCAGCGTCGACCGGCTGATCTCGCACCTGGCCGACCTGGTCGCCAGCCGTTCCGTCGGCCTCGGCTTCCGGTAATCCGACCCTGCCCAGACCTCGGCTCCCGGGAGTAAAAGGAGATGTGCGGCTGACCGCGCACAGTAGGGTGGTCGGCCATGTATGGCCAGCGGGGCGAGGCCGACGGGGCGGAGCGGGGCGACGCCGACGGCGCAGAACCGGGCGAGGCCGTGCTCGGCCAGGCGCTCGCCGCGTTCCAGACGGCGCTCGGCCCGCGGCTGATCGCCGCTTACGCGCTCGGCAGCCTGGCGCACGGGGGGTTCAGCCCGCTGGTCAGCGACGTCGATCTCGGGCTCGTTCTCGACGACCCGTTCCGGATCAAAGACCGATTCACGATCCGCAGCGTGGCCGGCACCGTGCCGGCCGGCGGATCGCCGCTGCACCAGCGGCTTTCGGTGTTCTGGGGGACGCCGTCGACCCTGGGGGGCACGGTGCGCGGCGGCAGGTTCCCCCCGCTGGACCGGCTTGACCTGCTGGAGTACGGCCGGTTGCTGGCCGGGACCGATGCCCGCGACGGCGTGGCGCGCCCCGGGCGGACCGAGCTGCTGGTGGCGGGCGCGCAATTCGCGCTTGGCACGCTCGGCGGGGACCCGGATCTGGGCGCGCGAGTCAAGGGCCTGGTCATGCGCGACCGGCGGGGCGACGATCCGGTGCGGGAGATCCGCACCCCGGCGCTACTGGCCGCGCGCGGGCCGCGGCGGGTGACCAAGGTCGTGCTGTTCCCGGTCCGGTTCCTGTTCACCGCGGCCACCGGCCGGGTGGGCACCAACGCGCTCGCCGCCGAGCACTACCTGGCCAGCCCGGACGTGCCCGCGACCGACCTGGTCGCCGCCGCCGTCGGCTGGCGTGCCGCGCCTCCCGCCGGGGATGCGGCGGCCGAGCTGCTTGGCCGCGAGCTGATGCCGCTGTACCTGCACTACATCGACGACCACGTCGCCCGGCTCGACGACGCCGGCCGCCCACGGCTGGCCGGCCGGTTCCGCCGGTGGCGGGCCCGGCTGCTGGCCTGAGATCTCTAGCCTGGTGCCTGCCGGTACTCGCGGGGCGAAAGGTGATCCAGATGGCTCGGTCGGAGATTCCCCAGTCGGGCTTCTTGCGGAGCTTCTCGTTCGCCGCGCAGGGGGTGTGGCGCGTCGTCCGCACGCAGCGCAACATGCGGGTCCACCTGCTGGTCGGCGTGGCCGCGGTCGCGGCCGGCCTGATCCTGCGGATCGGCGCGGCAGACTGGGCCTGCGTACTGACGGTCATCGGGCTCGTGCTCACCGCCGAGACGCTGAACACGGTCGTTGAGGCGCTCGTCGATCTGAGCACCGACGAGTTCCATCCGCTGGCCAAGGCCGCCAAGGACATGGCGGCGGGCGCGGTGCTGCTCTCGTCCGCCGCAGCGGTCGGCGTTGGCGTCGCCGTGTTCCTGCCCCGGCTGCTCCGCCGGTCCGGCTGATCTCGTTTCTGCCCCGGCTGCTCCGCGGGCATCGCTGACGCCCGGCCCTTGACCCTCACGCTGCGTCGGGCCGCAGACTGGCTGGTGTGAACGACGACGCGTATCCGGTGGGCGCCATGGCAAGGCTCGCCAGGGTCTCGGTGCGCGCGCTGCACCACTACGACCGGATCGGCCTGCTGACGCCGAGCGGGCGGAACGCCGCCGGGTACCGGATCTACACGCTGCCCGACGTTAAGCGGCTGCAGCAGATCCTGTTCTACCGCGCGCTCGGCTTCACGCTGGACGACATCGCCAAGATCCTGGCCGAGCCCGGCCAGGACACAGGGGCGCACCTGCGCAGGCAGCACCGGCTGCTGCGCGAGCAGATCAGCCGCTACGAGGGCATGCTGGCGGCAATCGAGAAGGAACTGGAGGCAGGGAAAATGGGCATCACGCTGACGCCCGAGGAGCAGTTCGAGGTTTTCGGCACGGACAAGGTAAGCGGCGAGTGGGCCGACGAGGCGGAGCAGCGCTGGGGAGGGACCGAGGCGTGGGCGCAGTCGCAGCGCCGGGCGGCCGCCTACACCAAGCAGGACTGGCTGGAGATCCAGGCGGAGGCCAGCGCGATCAACCGGGAGCTCGCCGCGGCGATGGCGGCGGGCACGCCCGCGGCCGATCCCAGAGCCATGGACATCGCCGAGCGTCACCGGGGACACATCACCCGGTGGTTCTATGACTGCACGTACGAGATGCACCGCGGCCTGGCCGACATGTACGTCGACGACGAGCGGTTCACCCAGGCTTATGACGCCATAGCTCCCGGCCTGGCCAGATACACGCACGACGCGGTGCTGGCCAACGCGGACCGCGCGACCCCGTAGGGTTTTAGAACGGGGACGCCTCGCGGATCGGGGAGGACATGAAGCGGATCTCATGGCTGGCTGCTGCCTGCGTGGCGGGCTGGGCCGCGGCTCGGCTGGCCGCCGCCGACCGCCGCCGCCTGATCGAGGCTCCCGCCGCCCCGCTGCTCTCGTTTACCCCGCATGTGACCGCCGCCGCGCTGGTCAGCCCGCTGGTGCTGCGCCGCAAGGGCCAGGCGGCCACCGCCGTGCTCGCCGGGACCGCGCTGGCCGCGGTGGTCCTGCCGAGGGCGCTGCACCGGCCGCAGCCGATGACCCGCGGGCCCGTGCTGCGCGTCGTCACCGCGAACCTGATGCACGGGCACGCCGACGAGGAGGCGATCGTCAGCCTGGTCCGGCGCACCGGCACCGACGTGCTGTTCCTGCAGGAGCTGACCGAGACGGCGGTGATCGGGCTGAAGCAGGCCGGGCTCACCGACCTGCTCCCGCACGAGATCGTCGACGTCAGGGGCACCAGCGCCCGCGGCTCCGGGATCTACGCCAGGTACCCGCTCGGCAACGGCCTGACGATCAGGCCGATATCGATCGCCCAGCCCACGGCGCGACTGCAGCTTCCCGGTGGCCAGCACGCCGACCTGATCTGCGTTCACCCGCACCCGCCGAAGCCGCCCTGGTCGCGGCCGAACGCGGCCCGGTGGCGGGAGGAGCTGACGGTCCTGCCGCCGCCTGCGGATCCGGGCGCCGAACCTCCGCGGGTTCTGGCCGGGGACTTCAACGCCACCGCGGATCACGCGTACTTCCGCGACCTGCTGCGGCTGGGGCACGTCGACGCCGCCAGCCAAGTCGGCAAGGGGCTGGTTCCCACCTGGTCGCCGTGGGGGGCCCACGGCGGCCCGGGCCTGCTCACGATCGACCATGTCCTGGTCGATCCCCGGTGCACCGTGCTGGCCGCCTCGGTGCTCCGGCTGCCGGGCAGTGACCATCAGGCGGTGTACGCGGAGTTCCGGCTCCCCGGCTGAGCCCAGCCGACCCGCGGGGAGCTACGGCGGGGCAGCGGCCACTCCGCACCCAGCCGACCCGCGCGGCCACTCCACACCCCGGCTACGGCCGATTCGCGGCGCTCAGGTTTTCCTCGTTGAGCTGGGCCAGCCAGTCGCGGCTCGCCGCGGCGATCCTGGGTGGTACCCCGAGTTCGCGAAGCTGGTCGGCCGCCGCTGCCATCTCGTCGGTGCGCCTGGCGGCGTGGGTGATGCTGCCCTGCTCGAGGCGATCGAGCATGTCCATGCCGATGTCCTCGGCGATGTTCTCGCGCAGCCAGTCCTCGCAGCCGGCGGCGCGGCCGGCCCGTAGTGATTCGGTCACCGCTGCCGCCATCCCCTTGTAGAACACGCTGCGGCACAGCTTGCGGCTGGCCGCGGTGCCCGCCGGGCCTGCGATGGCCTCGGCGTTCCCGCCGAGGCCGGTCAGCGCCGCGGCGACCGGGGCCGCGGCCTCCCCGCTCACCAGCATCGGCGTCCGGATGCCGCGGCCGGGGACCGGGGCCATCATCGCCACATCGGCGAACGCGATCCCCCGCTGCCGCGCACCGGCCGCGAGCCGCTCCTTCAGGCCGGCCGAGGACGTGTTCAGGTCGGCATAAAGCACGCCCGGCGACAGGCCAGGCGCCGCGGCGTTGAAGGCGGCCTCGGCCTCGTGCGCCGTGGTCAGGCTGAGCACGAGATCCGCCCCAGCGCAGGCTTCGGCGTCGCTGCCGGTCGCGACGACCCCTTCTGGCGCGGCGACCGCGGGGTCGTAGCCGCGCACGGTCACCCCGGTGGCGACCAGGTCACGGCCTATCGTCGAGCCCGCCTCGCCGAGCCCGAGCACGGCGACCACCCTGATCCCGGCGTGTTCCTCGCTCACGGTGCTCCTTCCTGCGTCCCGTTCCCGAAGCATGCCATCACCCGAAGACTGCCACCCGGCCGCAAGGGGCGCGAACCGCGGCACGGCGACGGGCGGCCAACGGGCGAGGGCGAGGTCCCGGAGTGCTGACCGCTCCGGACCGGGCAGACTGAACGGGTGGACGTGCTGGCGGTCGTCGAGCCTGGTGGGTCATCCGTGGTGCTGCGCCGTGCCGTGGCGGCGGATGTGCCGGCGATCGTGAGCCTGCTGGCAGCCGACCAGCTCGGGGCGACCAGGGACGGTGTGGCGACACCCGACGACCTGGCCAGCTACCAGCGGGCGTTTCGCGACATCGACCGCGACCCGGCGCACGTCCTTGTGGTCGCGCAGTCTGGCCCGGATGTCGTGGCCACCCTCCAGCTCTCGTTCATCCCCGGCCTGGCCCGCCGTGGTGCGCTGCGGGCGCAGATCGAGGCCGTGCGGGTGGCCGACGCCTACCGCGGCGGCGGTCTTGGCGCTGCGATGATGGCCTGGGCGATCGGCGAGGCGCGGCGCCGCGGCTGCGCCTTGGTGCAGCTGACCAGCGACAAATCGCGGACGTCCGCGCATCGCTTCTACGAGCGGCTCGGCTTCGTCGCAACCCACGAGGGAATGAAGCTCGCGCTCTGAACGGCGGCTCGACCGGGGTGCCGGCCGGAGCCACGCAGCCGTTCGAAGTTGGGCCACCGGGTGTGCCGACCGGAGCCGCGCGGTGCCGACCGGTCAGGATCCGGCCGCCAGGCTGGCCGCCTTGGTGGTCAGGTACTGCTGTTCGCGCACGTTCGTGGCACGGTCGGCGGCGGCGCGGAACTCGGCTGCCGCAGCGGCCGCGTCGCCGGCCCGCTCGAGCAGGTGGGCGCGCACCGCGTGCAGCCGGTGGTGGTCGCCCAGCCGCTGGTCCAGGCCGTCGAGCAGGGCGAGGCCCGCGTCGGGGCCCTGCGCCATCGCCGCGGCCACGGCCCGGTTGAGCCTCGCCATCGGGTTCTGGGTCATCGACTCGAGCAAGCCGTAGAGGGTCAGGATCTGCGGCCAGTCGGTGCTGTCGTGCCCGGGGGCCTGGTCGTGCAGGGCCGCGATCGACGCCTGGATCTGGTACTCGCCGACCTGCCCCTGGCGCAGCGCCTCAGAGATGAGTCCGAGACCCTCGACGATGAGCCGCCGGTCCCACCGGCTGCGGTCCTGCTCGGCCAGCGGGACCAGCTCGCCATCCGGGCCGCTGCGTGCGAGCCGCCGGGCCTCGGTGAGCAGCATGAGCCCGAGCAGGCCGGTCGCCTCGGGCTCCAGCGGGGCGGCGGCGTGAATCGCGCGGGCCAGTCTGATCGCCTCGCCGGACAGGTCGGTGCGGGCCAGATCGGGCCCGCTGCTGGTTGTGTACCCCTCGTTGAAGAGCAGGTACACGACATGGAGCACCTGCGCGAAGCGTTCCGGGCGGTCATCTTGGGCCGGCAGTGCGAACGGCTGTCCAGACGCCTGGATCTTGGCCTTGGCCCGGCTGATCCGCTGCGCCATCGTCGCCTCGGGGACCAGGAACGCGGCCGCGATCTCGCGGGTGGTCAGGCCGCCGACCGCGCGCAGCGTCAGCGGGATGGCCAGCGCCGGGCTGAGCGAGGGGTGGCAGCACATGAACATGAGGATCAGCGTGTCGTCGTGCCCCGGCGGCGGGTCCGGGCTGGCCATCGACCACGCGGCGGCGAGCTCCTCCCGGCGGCGGCGGGCCTCGTCGCTCCGGTAGGCGTTCGCCAGGCGGCGGGAGGCCACCCGGATCAGCCAGCCGAGCGGATTGTCCGGCTGGCCGTCACGTGGCCAGGCGCTCGCGGCTGCGATGAGTGCCTCCTGCGCCGCGTCCTCGGAGTCCGCAAAGTTGCCGTACCGGCGGACGAGCGCGCCGAGGACCTGCGGCGCCAGTTCGCGCAGCAGGTCCTCGATCGGGTGCGGCGTGGTCACAGCTCCGGGTCGGGGGCGCTGAGGACTTCACGCACCTCGATCCGCTGCCTGATCGGCACCCCGTGCTGGCCGGGCGAGGCCGAGGCCCGGGCGGCGATCTCGATGGCCCGCTGCGCCGACTCCACGTCCACCAGCCGGTAGCCGGCCAGCAGTTCCTTGGCCTCCGGGTACGGGCCGTCGGTGATCACCGGGGCGCTCATCCCGTCGCTGACCACGAACTTGGCCTGCTCCGGCCCGGCCAGGCCCTGTGCGTCGACCAGCTCACCCAGCTCCGCCAGCTCGGCGTTGAGCGCTTGCTGGAACGCGATGTGCGCCTTGATCTCCTCCGGGCTCCACTCGCTCATCGGCGCGCATTCCGACTCGACTCCTCCATAGTTCTGCAGCAGCATGTATCGCATCGCTCCATCCTCCCTGGTCGTGCGGGCCTTGGCGGCGCCGCTCACTCAGGTGTCACCGCCGCGATCCGATTCTCGACATCATCGGGACGATTTTTATTCGGCTTTCCCGGCTGGCTCCGGCTGGGGCAGGGTCTCGCCGGTCTCCAGCAGCGTCTTGAGGCTGGCCAGGATGGCCGGCCAGCCCTGGGTGATGCCCTCGAGCACGGCGCTGCCGGGGTCGAACCCGTTGTGCAGCACGGTCAGCTTCACCACCTGGCCGAGCGGCTCGATCTCGAACGTAACCTTCGAGCGGCGCTCGGCGGCAAACGCGGCGCGCTGCTCCTCGCTGACCCCGTAATTCTCGGCCCACTCCGGGCTGAACGTGTGCCAGGTGTAGGCGAGCCGACGGCACGGCTCGGCCTCGAGCACCACCTGGTCCGAATCGGCGATCGTCACCCCGCTCGGATCCAGGACCACGGTAAACGCCGCTCCCGGCGCCCAGTCCGACTCCATGCAGAGCCCCCAGTAGCGGCGGGTGAAGGCCGGGTCGGTTAGCGCCTGCCAGAGCCGCTCGGGCGTGGTCTTGATGTAGGTCGTGTACACGAATTCGGTGCTGGTGGTGCTGGTAGTGCTGATCATCGGCTCCTCCAATGCCGTCTTGAGGTCGGCGAGCGCACGCACGCGCTCCCGGTCGTACTGGTTGATCCAGCGCTCGGCGATGGCGTTGATCGGCACCGCGTTGAGGTAGTGCAGCTTCTCCCGGCCCCGCCACACCGTGGTGATGAGGTTGGCCGCCTCGAGCACGGCGAGGTGCTTGCTAACCGACTGCCTGGCCATGTCCAGGCCGGTGCAGAGTTCGCGCAGGGTCTGCCCGTTCCTGGCGTTCAGGCTGTCCAGCAGCCGACGGCGGCTGGCATCGCCCAGCGCCTTGAAGACCTCGTCCATCTCTCCGCCATCCCAAACATGCAGCCGTCTGGCTGCATGTGAATATAGGCAGCCACCCGGCTGCATGTCAACGCAGCCACTGTCGTCCGCAGAGTTAGGCCGTCCTGCCACGCGCCCCCGCAGTGTTGACCCGCCCACGACGCGGCCCCTGCAACGTTGGCCCGCCCCCACCACCTGCCGCCGCAGCGCTAGCCCTCCCCACCACCGGCCACCCATCGCCGTTCCTTGATCGACTCGTCTTTTCACGCGCTCCAGTCATGGCGCGCCCCAATTCGACCCGTTTTGGGGTTACCGAACCCGTGAGAAGTTGAGATGATCTTGGCTTGGTGGCGGGAATTCTGATATACATGGCTGTGTTGAACTTGCAATAGCAGGTCGCGGCCTTTCTGCGGGCCGCCCGGCGATTAAGCCGGCCATCGAATCTGTCGCCTGAAGAGCCGTAGGCGTTCCAGGGCATTTGCCGCCGACGAAAGCTCGGCATCGGGTATTCACAAGCCAAGAATCGCCGGCGTCTCAGGTGTTTGCCGGCCCAGAAGCCTGCTGACCGAGAAGCCTGGTGACCGAGAAGCCTGGTGACCGAGAAGCCTGGTGACCGAGAAGCCTGGTGACCGAGAGGTTTGCCGAGACTGATCAGCCCGGCTTCGTCCACGACGCTGGAGCGCTTCTCCAGCGGAAATCATGCGACCTCGCGGAGCGCGTTTCAGCGCACCGCCACCACCTCATTTTGACGTGCCCAAATTCGGGCCGCGATCTTCATCGGAAGGAACAAATTATGACCACCATTACCCAGGAGCGACCGGCGTCAGCGCCGGCGCAGAAAACCAGGAACGCCGCGTCGCAGCAGACAAGAGACGGCGCCGCGCAGCAGACAAGAGACGGCGCCGCGCAGCAGACAAGAGACGGCGCCGCGCAGGAAACCACAGACGACGCGCTGGTCTCGGTGTCGGGGATCCTCGATATCGGGGATGGCCGGGCCTTCGTCCGGACCTCCGGCTACCGGATGGGCCGCGACGACGTCTACGTCTCCGCTGGCCAGGTCCGTCAGTACGGCCTGCGCCAGGGAGACCAAATCGCCGGAGCCGCGCGCCAGGCCGGGCAGCCCCAGGCCGGGCAGCCCCAGGCCGGGCAGCCCCAGGCCGGGCAGCCCCAGGCCGGGCAGCCCCAGGCCGGGCAGCCCCAGGCCGGGCAGCCCCAGGCCGGGCAGCCCCAGGCCGGGCAGCCCCAGGCCGGGCAGCCCCAGGCCGGGCAGCCCCAGGCCGGGCAGCCAGGCCGGGCAGCCCCAGGCCGGGCAGCGCCAGGCCGGGCAGCGTCAGGCGGGGCAGGGTGACGCCGGGCAGGGCGGCGGCGACCGGCCCGGCCGCAGGTCCAAAACGGCCGCGGCCGCCAAGCATCCGGTGCTGGTCCGGATCGACGCGATCAATGGCCTGGAGCCGGAGCGGTCGAAAGCACGCCCCGACTTCGACGAGCTGACCCCGCTGTACCCGCAGGAACGCCTGCGCCTGGAGTCCGGCTCCCCGTCACCCGTGGCGCGGATCATCGACCTGGTCAGCCCGATCGGCAAGGGCCAGCGGGGGCTGATCGTATCTGCGCCCAAGGTCGGCAAGACCCTGGTGCTGAAGGAGATCGCGGCAGCGGTAGCCGCTGGCAATCCCGAGGTGCATCTGATGGTCGTCCTCGTCGGCGAGCGCCCGGAAGAGGTGACCGACCTGCGGCGCACGGTTAACGGAGAAGTGATCTTCTCCACGTTCGACCAGTCCGCGAGCGATCACATCATGGTTGCCGAGCTCGCGATCGAACGGGCCAAGCGCCTGGTCGAGCTCGGCAAGGACGTCGTCGTGCTGCTCGACTCCATCACCCGGCTCGGCCGCGCGTACAACCTCGCAGCCCCGGCCAGCAGCCGGATCCTTGCTGGCGGCGTGGCGACGTCGGCTCTGCAGCCGCCCCGGCGGTTCCTCGGTGCGGCGCGGAACATCGAAGAGGGCGGCTCGCTCACGATCCTGTGCTCGGCACTGATCGACACCGGATCCCGGATGGACGACGTGTTCTTCGAGGAGTTCAAGGGAACCGGCAACATGGAGTTGCGGCTGCGCCGCGAGCTCGCCGAAAAGCGTCTGTTCCCCGCCGTCGACGTCTCATCATCCGGAACCCGCAGGGACGACCTGTTGATGCCGCCGCAGGAACTCGCGGCCGTTGACAGTTTGCGCCGGGCGCTGGCCGGGCTGGATCCCCAGCAAGCCCTTGAACTGCTCCTGGACAAGACCCGCGACACCGCGTCCAACGCCGAATTCCTGCTCCAGGTTCAGCGCAGCACCCCGAACGCCCGGCTGGCGGCCTCGGCCTAAGAGACCGGGCGGACGCTTGCCGCGTGCCGGCGTGCGAGCTCGCGGTAGACCTCGGGGTTGGTCTCGACCCACTGTTTCGCTCCGCCGGAAATCTCGCCGACGGTCCGGGCTGGGACGCCGACGGCGAGCATGCCTTCGGGGATCACCATCCCCGGCGGGACCGTGCAGCCCGCGGCCACCAGAGCGCGGCGACCCACGATCGCCCCGTCGAGCACGGTCGCGCCGTTGCCGATCAGCGCCTCCTCGTGCACGATCGCACCGTGAACCACGCACAGGTGACCAACGGTCGCGCCCTCGCCGATCTCGGTGACCGGGTCGGTACCGCCGTGCAGCACCGACCCGTCCTGGACGTTGGCGCCGCGGCGAACGACGATCGGCCCGAAGTCGGCGCGCAGCACCGCCCCGTACCAGATCGATGCGTCGGCCTCTACCAGCACGTCTCCCACTAGGGTCGCGGTCGGCGCGACCCACGCCTGCGGGCTGACCTTGGGCTCGCGGCCTTCAAATGCGAACATCGGCATCCGCCCATGATGCACCAGAGCCCCGCGGATGTTCCCGTTGGCGCGGTCGGGCAAGCCTCGCCAAGATAGCCGCCTATGCCCGATAGGGTGACGTCGTGGTGGACCACTATGAGAACTTTTTCATCACAAGCGGGGGTGCGTCCGCCGCCATCTTGGGGTTGCTGGTCGTCGCCGTATCTGTCGTCAACGCGGATGACGCGAACCCCACGACCCCGGGAACTCCGAACCGTGTTGGCGGGGAGCGCGTTTGTTGCCCTGGTAGACATCTTCATCGTCTCTATCGTGGCCTTGACCGGCGGATCCGTCACCTTCGCGTTGTCAAGCCTCGCAATGGCGGCCATGGGCCTGCTGGCCACCAGATCCCTTGTACCGAGGGCACAGCGGGCCGGGAATTTCTCCCGCGGTTTTCGGAAAAGAAGGCTGAATATTGCCTTCGCGTCGATTTCGGTTGTGGCCTACTCACTGCAGCTCGGCCTCGCGGTAGCTCTCCTGGCGAACACCCAGAGCGCCACGCTGCAACATGCCCTGGTCCTCGTCATAGTGGTTTTGTATTGCAGCACCCTTGGTCGGGCATGGGAGGTCACCGGGATAACCCGGCGCGCATAAGGAATGGTCACCGGGATAGTCCGGCGCATGAGGAGCCGCCTCGACCCCGGCATCGGCGATGATCATGCCCTGGACCTGCGACTGCAGATGCAGAGGCGGCCAAAATTCCCCTAGTGTGATCCAAGTCATATTTGCGATTAGCGTGGTTCTGCCTTGACGTGCTCGTTTGTGGTGCAGGTTAGTGATCCAGCAGCACCCCGCGTGCGCGACGGTCACCAGTGATTCCGTCGCCCTGAACCGCACGGCGTCCGCACGCCGCTGGCCAGGCTAGCCCCGGGCCAGCGTTCCTGGGTGACAGCCGAGCGCAACGCAGCGCGCAACCAAAGGCACGGTCGTGTCCCGCCCACCCGCCAGGCACCAGAAGCCGTCGCGGCAGTCGTCGGCCGGCCCAGTTCTGTGCGACGAACGGCCGTACAGCGAACCCCGGCACGACGACCACTGCTACTACCCGGCCCCGTACGCCGAAGCTCCGTACCGCGACGAAGTCCCGTTCGCCGACATCCGTTACAACGAAGTCAGGTACGCCGACACCCGTTACAACGAGACCCGGTACGACGACGGCTCGTGCGACGAGGCCTGGTACGACGACATCCGTTACAACGAGGCCAGGTACGACGGCGGCGCGTACGACGAGGCCCGGTACGACGACGGCCCGTACGCCGAAACCCGGTACGACGACCGCTCGTACGCCGACGCCCGGTACCCCGAATCTCGCTACGAGGACGGCCCGTACGCCGAGACCCTGTACGCCGAGACCCTGTACGCCGAGACCCTGTACGCCGACGCCCCGTACGCCGACGCCCCGTACGCCGAACACCGCAACGACCACCCGTACGTCGAAGCCCCACACGACGCCCGGCATCCCGATCCCCGCTATGACGACGGCCCATACCCCGAAGCCTCGTACGACGAGAGTCTGTACAACGACGGCCAAAACGACCAGGCCTCGTACGACGGCGGCCCTCACAACGAAGGCCCGAACGACGAGCGCCGGCACAGCCAGGCCGAAGCCGACCGCAGCAGGCCGCCCAGCCGGCGCGGCACGCACCGGCACGCCAGGCCGTCGAGGATGCGGCGCAAGCCCGTGAAGATCGCCGCCGCCATGGCCGGCTCAACCCTTCTGGTTGCCGGAGCCGCGCCCGTGGCAGCGCACTGGTGGCACCGGCCGGCGACGCACCCCACTGCCCTGGACCAGAAAAATCCCGCGAGCACACCGGGCGCGGCCTTCGGCGCAGGCCCCAGGATCCCCGGCCAGCCCGCGGCGCCCGAAAATACGCTCGCCCAGTGGGCGCAGATTCCCGTCGGCAAGCACGCTGCCACCCAGGCTAGCGCGGCCAAGCGCGCCGCCCGGCGTGCGACAGCGCAGCCGTCACCCGCGCCTAGCCCGAAGCCGAAGCCGAAGGCCCCACCGTCTGCCGCATACCAGAACCCGCTGCGCGCCGTCAGCGACCTGGTGCTGGAGCGCGTGGACATGGGCGTCGACTTCGGCGGGGCCGGCCCGGTGTACGCGCTCGGCGACGGGGTCATCACCGATGCCACGGGGGACTCGTCCGGGTGGCCGGGTGGCGGCTGGATCACGTATCAGCTGACCGACGGCCCGGACGCGGGGTTGGTGGTCTACGTGGCCGAGGACGTGAAGCCGACGGTCGAGGTCGGCCAGAAGGTGACGTCCTCGACGGTGATCGCAGACATGTTCAACGGAGGCGACGGCATCGAGACCGGCTGGGCTACCTCGGACAGCAGCACAGCCGAATCGCAGATGGCCGCCGCCGGCGGCATCAGCGGCGGCGGCCCGTTCCCGACCATGGTCGGGCTCAGCTTCGACGCGGTGCTGGAGAGCGTCGGCGTTCCGGCGGCACCCAACGCCAACGAGCCGGGCAACGGGCTCCTCCCGGCCGGTTACCCGGCGGTGGCCAGCTAGCCGGGCACTCCGCGGGAGAACACGATGCCGGCACGCTCCAGCCGGTCTACCTCGCCGGGGTCCAGCCCGGCCTCGAGCAAGATGGCGCGGCTGTGCTCGCCCGGCCGTGGCGGCAGGCCGGGCGGCGGCCGGTCCAGGCCCTGCAACTCGAGGCCGTGACCCGGCCCGGCCACCGCAGCGGCGCCCGACCCGTCCCGCTCGATGACCGTGAGCAACCCGTGACGGATGAGCTGGAGGTCGCCCGCGAGCTCGGCCGCCTGACGGGCCCTGACGGCGGGGACGCCGGTGCTGGCCGCGCGGCGGAGCACCTCGGCGACCGGCAGCCCGGCCACCACCTCGGCGAGGCCGCCCTTCGCCTGCTGGCCGGATCCGGCGAGCCGTACCCAGCCATCTGCGGCCCGGTAGAGGCGGTCGAGCGGCCCGGGACCGGGGAAGTCCCGGCCGCCGCGGGGCGACGCCGGGCGCCCGGCGAAGCGCACCAGATGCTCGGACTGCACCAGGCAGGACGCCGCGCACAGGCTGACGCTGACCTGCTGCCCGCGCCCGGTCCGCACGCGGGCGGCCAGCGCCGCGCACGCGCCGAGCGTGGCCAGCCCGGCGGCGATCACGTCGTTAACCGGGACCGTGAGGAAGACCGGGCTGTCCGCCTCGTCCGGGCCCGCCTGGGTGCGCATGATGCCGCTCATAGCCTGGATCACCGGGTCGAAGCCGGGCCGATGGCACAGCGGCCCGGCGTCACCGAACGCGCTCACCGACACGCTGGTGATGCCGGGATTGACCTCGGCCATCCGGCCGTGGCTGATGCCAAGCCGCGCGGCCACCCCGGGGCGGTAGTTGTCCACGAAAACGTCGGCGGACCGGGCCAGCTCGAGGAACACATCCCGCCCGCCCCGGGCCAGGTCCAGCATGAGGCTGCGCTTGCCTCGGTTGAAGCCGGGGAAGCCCACGCCGCCACGCCCCGCGTGCGCCGTGCGGTACTCGTCGCCGCCCGGCGGCCGCTCGATCTTCAGCACCTCGGCGCCGAGCTCGCCGAGGAGCGCGCCGACGTACGGCCCGGCGATGATCGTGCCCAGGTCGAGCACGCGCAGCCCGCCGAGAGGCAGCTCGGCGGGTCCGCCTGAACCCGAGCGGTCCGCCGTTGGCCTGGGTCCCCAGCCACAGGCGACGTCGGCGATGGCCTCGGGGCGCTCGGCCGCCGGCCGCCGCAGCGACGCCGGGGTGCCGGACAGCCCGACGAAGACGCCGGGCATGACCGCGCCGCCGAGTTCGGCGCGCAGCCCCAGCGCCCGCACCTGCTCGTTGTCCAGCCACTCACCCGTCTCGCCCACGGCGGCGACCGGTACGTCGGCCGCCTCCAGGAGCTTCACCCACTCCGCCCGCGGCCGCCGCCGGAACAGCGCCTCCAGCAGCGCGGTGATCCACCCGATGTTCTCCGCGTCGCGCACGCGCGCCGGGTCCCCGCCAACGCGAGGGTCGGCAAGCACGTCGCCCGCGCCCACAGCCCGAAGGCCACGCTCGATGAACGCCACCGAGAACGCGCCGAAGAACAGCCACGCCCCGTCGCCGCAGCGGTAGCACCGGTAGTTCGGCAGCGCGCCTCCCGGGCCGCCGGGCCGCGGCACGTGCGGCTCGTCCCGCCGGACCTCGAAGCCGCCGGGCCAGACGAGCAGGCCGCCGTGCGCACCGCCCACGACCGCCAGGCGCCCCGTCCGGCGGCCGCGCCGCTCGCCCGCGATCAGCGCGGTTGCGACGGTCGCGGCCCAGATGCCCTGCATGTACTCCGCGAGCGGGAACACGCAGTCGACCGGCACGTCCTCGTAAGAGGCCTGGCTCCAGGCATGCCCGAGCCACGCATGCACGAGGCCGGCCGATTCCCGCTCGGGTTCCCATGGCGTCTCCCCGAGCAGGTACGGGGGCATCACGACCCAGATCGCGGTGCCGGGTGCCCGCCCGCGCCACTGCTGGGGACCAGCCAGCACGATGTCGGCGCCGGCCACGAGGCGCTGGAGAGCCTCCCGGTCGCCGTCCCGGGAGGCGTCGAACCCGGCCCACCGTTTGTTGCGGTCCCACACCCGCCGGCCCGGCCGCGCCGGGCCGTCAGCAGGCGGGCCGGCTCTGACCACGTCGGCGCCCAGGTCACCGAGAAGCATGCCGGCCACGGGGCCGGCCAGGCCGTTGGTCAGATCCAGAACGCGAACGCCATCCAGTGCACCTGCCAGCGGCACAGCCGCGCTCCCTGGCTCAGCCCTCGCCGAACTGGGCGCGCACCGCCTGGAAGCCCGCCCACGTGGCGTCGAGGGCGCGCTCGATGTCGTGGTCGGTGTGCGCCGAGGACAGGAACCAGTTGTGCCGCGGGTGGATGATCACCCCGTGCTCGGCCACGGTGCCGCAGAACACCTTGCCCTTGGCCAGGTCCCCGTCGTCGGGGAACCTGAGGTTCGGCATGACGGGCGGCCCGGTCATGCTGATCCGCACCCCGGCCTCGGCCGCCTGGCGCTCGATGCCCTCCTGCAGCTTGGTGCCGGTGCGCTGCATCGCGGCGACGGCGTCCTCCTCGCGGATGGCCGCGATCGTGGCGACGGCGGCCGCCATCGGCACGGCCTGGAACCAGAACGAGCCGGTCACGAAGATGCGCGAGGCCGCCTCGCCGAACGGCGCCGAGCCGAGGATGGCCGCGATCGGGTACCCGTTCCCGATGGCCTTGCTCCACGCGCTCAGGTCCGGCGCCACGCCGAGCGGCTCCCAGCTGCCGCCATCGTTCATCCGGAACCCGGCCCTGACCTCGTCCAGGACCAGCGCCGCGCCGGTCCGGTCGCACAGCGCCCGCAACTCCCGCGCGAACTGCGGATCCACCAGCTCCTCGTCGAAGCCCGCATCGTGCCGGAACGGCGACACGATGATCGCAGCCGCCTCTCCCCCGGCCTCCTCGAGCGCGCGGTGCACGCTCGCGATGTCGTTGAACGTGTAGTAGGCCAGGTTGGCCCGGTCCTCGGGGGTCACGCCGTCCATCCGGATCGTGCACCACGGCGCGGAGCCGTGGTAGGCGCCCGCAGCCGCGAGCACCTTGGCACGGCCGGTCGCGGCGCGCGCGATGGTCACGCAGGTCGTCGTGGCGTCGGTCCCGTTCTTCGCAAACATGGCCCAGTCGGCGTGTGCCACTCGGTCGACGAGCAGTTCCGCGGCGTCGACCATGGCGGCGGCGGGCCCGGCCTGGGTGTCGCCGTCCGCCCGCTGGGCCGCGGCCGCCGCCTCGACCTTGGGGTGCTTGTGGCCGAGGATGATCGGGCCGAAGCTGCACATGAAGTCGACGTACTCGTTGCCGTCGACGTCCCAGACGTGCGAGCCCTCGGACCGCTGGTAGAACTGCGGGTACGCCGGGGGCAGGGCGTTGGCGCTCATGTGCCCGTACATGCCGCCGGGGATGACCGCGCGGGCCCGCTGCCGCAGCCGCTCGTCGTTCGTCCGGGTCCGGGTCTGTATCCGGTTGATGGTCTCGGTCATGTTGGCCTCCCAAAGCCCGCCAGCAGCTGCCTTGCTGCCGATTCGATCCCTGCGGTGTCAAGCTGGTAATGCGCGTAGAGCGCGGCCGGCGGGCCCAGGACGACGTGCACGTCGGGCACTCCGAGCCGGCGGAGCGTTGCCGCCACGCCCGCGTCGGCCAGGGTCTCGGCCACGGCGGACCCGAGGCCGCCGGTGACGTTGTGCTCCTCGACGGTGAGCACGGCGCCGGCCTCCCGGGCCGCGGCCAGGATCTCGCCGGTGTCGAGCGGGCTGATCGTGTGCATGTCGATGACCCGCACGCCGATGCCGGTCGCGGCCAGCCGCTCGGCGGCGGCCAGGCTCGGGTGAACCTGGGAGCCGGTTGTGATGATCGCCAGGTCGGTGCCCTCGCGCAGCCTGGTGGCCCGCCCGATCTGGAAGTCCGCCGGCGGCTCGGCGTACACCTGCGGATCGCGCCCGCGTCCGATCCGGATGTACATCGGACCGGGGTGGCTCAGCGAGGCACGCAGGATCGCCCGCAGCTGGTTCGCGTCGGCGGCGCAGACGACGGTGAGCTCGGCGATCGTCCGCATGATCCCGAGGTCCTCGAGGGAGTGATGGCTGGTGCCGTAGAAACCCAGGCTCATCCCGGCGTGGTGGCCGAGGATCCGTACCGGCATGCCGGTGTACGCGCAGTCGGTGCGGATCTGCTCGCAGGCCAGCAACGCCGCATACGCGGCGAAGGTGGCCGCGTACGGGATCAGGCCCGCGGAGGCCATGCCCGCGGCGATCGAGATCATGTTCTGCTCGGCCACGCCGACGTTGAAGAAGCGGGCCGGGTGGCGGATGCCGAAGTCGATGGTCCGGTTGGCGTACGCCAGGTCGGCGGTGAGCACCACGATGCGGTCATCGGCGTCGGCCAGATCGGCCAGTTCGGCGCCGGCCACGAAGGCGGGTACCGCGGTCAGTGCGATGCCCTTGCCCGACTTAGGATCCTTGAGCGCCTGAGCTTCGTCGGTGCCGCGGAACAGGCCGCTCAGGCTCTGCTCAGGGGCGGCGCTCAGGCCCTGCCCGGGGTGGGTGGCGCTCAGGTTCTCGTCGAGGGTGGCGTTTAGGTTCTCCTCGGGGGTGACCTGCGGCGCTTTGGGCGGAGCGGAGCGGTCAGGCATCGTGACCGCCCGCGGTCAGCGGTTGCAGGCCCGCCCCGATCTCCGCGATGACCTCGTCGTAGTCGGCGCCCGCCAGCCGCCCGACGTGCCAGCCGACGTCGCCCTCCATCCGCCGCACTCCCCGGCCCTTGACCGTGTCCGCGATGATGACCTGCGGCCGGCCGCGACCGGGCGGCTCCAGGCGGTCGTAGGCATCCAGGATCGCGTCCAGGTCGTGGCCGTCGATCCGCTGGACGCTCCACCGGAAGCTGGCGAACTTGTCGGCCAGCGGCTCGATGCCCATGATCTCCTCGGTCGGCCCGTCGATGGACAGGCCGTTGCGGTCCACGATGCACACCAGCGAGCCGAGCTCGAACTGGCCGGCGGCCATCGCGGCCTCCCACATCTGGCCCTCGCCGAGTTCGCCGTCCCCCGCGACGCAGAACACCCGGTAGCCGAGGCCGTGGATCCGGCCGGCCAGCGCCATGCCGATGCTCACCGACAGCCCATGCCCGAGGGACCCGGAGCTGAAGTCGACGCCCGTGATCCTGCGCATGTCGGGGTGGTCTCCGAACGGGCTGCCCAGCCGGGTGTAGTCGTCGAGCAGGCGCTTGTCGAAGAAGCCGACGTCGGCGAGGACTGGGTACAGGCCGATCGCTGCGTGGCCCTTGCTGAGTACCAGCCGGTCACGCTCCGGCCAGCCCGGCTCCTCCGGCCGGCAGCGAAGCTCGGCGTAGTACAGCGAGGCGATCAGCTCTGCCGCGGAGAACGTGCCGGTGTAGTGGCCTGCCCCGGGGATCTCGGCCAGCCGGACGGTTTCCAGCCTGATGAACTTGGCGCGGTCGGCCAGCTGCGCGACGAGTTCGGCCCGTTCGTGGGTTCCTGGCGCCGGGTAGGTCCGTGTCTCGCCGCGCACCCATCACTCCCGACGTACCATCGTGGACGTCCCATACCGTGTTTGATACCGGACGTCCGTACTGGAACCTGGCCAGAGTATCAAGGAGCGCCCGGCACGACCAAGCGGGAGCTGGAGTGCCAAAGATAGTTGATCATGATCTGCGGAAGCAGGAACTGGTGGCCGCGACGTGGCGGGTGATCGCCCGCACCGGCATCATCGGCGTCACCACCCGCGAGATCGCCCGCGAGGCGTGCGTGTCAACGGGCGTGCTCGCGCACTACTTCGCCAACAAGGAGGAACTGCTCGCCGCCGCGCTGGAGCAGTCCCACCAGAAGGTGTACGGGCGGGTGCGGGAGCGCACCCAGGGCCTGCTCGGCCTGGAGGCGCTCCGGGTCGTGATGCTGGAGGCGCTGCCCCTGGACGAGCAGCGCTTCCTCGAGGCGCAGATCGAGGTCAATTTCCAGTCGCTGGCCCTGGGCGACGCCGCACTTCGCGAGTTGCAGCACGTAGAGTTCGAGCGGTTCTGGGACCTGCTGCACTACCGGGTCAGCGAGGCGCAGAAGCTCGGCCAGCTCTGGCCGGACCTCGACGCTGACGATGTCACCCACCAGCTCATGGTGCTGGTCGAGGGGCTGTCGCTGGAGGCGGTGCTGTACCCGAGCCGGGCCACGCCCGAGCGGCAGACCAAGACGCTGGAGAGCTTCCTGGCACGGGTCAGCGCGCCGCTCCCCACCGCCCCGGCAGTGTCATTGTGAGGCCTGCCCGCCGCCTCCCGGCCGCGTCGTTGTGAGGCCTGCCCGCCGCCTCCCGGCCGCGTCGTTGTGAGGCCTGCCCGCCGCCTCCCGGCCACGTCGTTGTGAGGCTGCCCGCCGCCCCACGGCCGCGTCGTTGCGAGGCCTTCCCGTCGCCCCACGGCCAGGTAATCCTGAGGCGAGCCCGGCGGAGCGGTCGGCGTCACGTTCAGGCCCGTCATTCTGCTGCACGCAAGGGGCTGTTTTTAAGACATGCGGATGATATAAAACCTGGCACAGGGCTATTGACAGCCTGATCTGCCGCTGCCTACCATAAGGCAAATTTAGCTAATCTTACTATCTTTTTGCGCTTTAACCCGGCCTACCGGCCCGGGTCGGCAGTCAGGCTGCCGCTGCGCGGGCATGGATCGGTCCGAGTCCGGGAGGGCGCAGCAGTGGGAAAGCTGGACGGGCGCGTCGCAGTAATCACCGGGGCTGGCAGCGGGCAGGGTGCGGCCGCGGCCCGCCTGTTCGCGAGCGAGGGCGCCGCGGTCGTGGTCGCGGAGTACAACGCCGACACCGGCAAGGAAGTCACCGACGAGCTGGTCAGGTCCGGGGCGCACGCGGCGTTCGCGCACTGCGACGTCTCCGACGCACAGCAGGTTAAGGCGGCCATCGATCTGGCCACGGGTGAGTTCGGCCGGCTCGACGTGCTCTACAACAACGCGGGGCTCTGGTACTCGGCCCAGGGGAATTACCGGCCGGGCGTCACGGACGCGCCGTCGCCGCTCCTGGAGGAGAACATCTGGGACCGGACCATCGACGTGAACCTGAAGGGCACATACCTCGGCTGCAAGTACGCCATCCCTGAAATGCGGAAGGTGGGTGGCGGGTCGATCATCAACGTGTCGAGCATCGCCGCGCTGCGGGTGGGGTCCGGCGCGTCCGACGCCTACACCGCGGCCAAGGGCGGCGTCGTGACCATCACCCGGACGCTGGCCGTGGAGCACGCCCAGTACCAGATCCGGTGCAACTGCATTTTCCCCGGTGCGATCAAGACCCCGCTCGCCGGGCCGTTCACGCCGGAGTACGAGCGAGCCGTGGAGAGCCACGTGCCGCTGGGCCGGTGGGGCCAGCCGGAGGACGTCGCCAAGATGGCCCTGTTCCTGGCGTGCGACGACTCCAGCTGGGTCACGGGTGCGTTCTTCGTGATCGACGGCGGGTACACGGCGAAATGAGCGCCGGCGCCGACACCGCGACCGGTGTTGTCATCCAGAGCCGGCTCCGCATCGGCGGGCAGGACGTCCCGGCCGCGGCAGGCCGGACCTACCAGGTGCACAGCCCGGCCAACGGCGCGCTGGTCGCGGAAGCGGCCGACGCGGGCGAGGCTGACGTGGCGCACGCCGTGGGCGCGGCCCTGGCCTCGTTCAGCGCGGGCACCTGGCGGCGGATGCCTGCCCCGCTGCGCGGCGAGATCCTGCGCGCGGCCAGCGGGCTGATCGAGGCCCGGGAGGCCGAGCTGGCCCGGCTGGAGTCGTTGTGCTCGGGCAAGCCGGTCACCGACTGCCTGGCCGAAGTGCGCGCCGCGGCGCGGTACTTCCGCTTTTACGGCGCGGCCGTTGACCACATGACCGGCCAGACGATCCCGGTCAACGCCAGCGGCCTGGACCTGACGCTGCGCGAGCCGATCGGGGTCTGCGCGCTGATCGTTCCCTGGAACGGCCCGATCGCGATCGCCGCCAAGAAGGCAGCGCCCGCGCTCGCGGCCGGCAACTCGGTCGTGCTCAAGCCGGCGCCTCCCACGCCGCTCACCGCGCTGGAGCTGGCGGACATCTGCCGCCAGGCCGGCGTCCCCGACGGCGTGGTCAACGTGCTGACCGGCTCGGAGCGGGCGCTGGGCCAGCAGCTCGTCGCCCATCCCGACGTGGCGAAGATCAGCTTTACCGGCAGCACGGACACCGGCGTCGACATCCTCACCAGGGCCGCGGCCGGCATCAAGCGGGTCAGCCTGGAGCTCGGCGGCAAGTCGCCGAACGTGATCTTCGCCGACGCCGACCTCGCGGAGGTGGCCACGTCGGCGATCGCAGCCGTGTTCGCGAACTCCGGCCAGGACTGCTGCGCCCGCAGCCGGATCATCGTGGAGCGGGCCGCCCTCGACGAGTTCGTCGAGCTGATGTCCGGCCTCGCCGGGAAGGTGCGCCAGGGCGACCCGCTTGATCCCGATGTGAAGCTCGGCAGCCTGATCTCGGCCGGCCAGAAGGACCGGGTGCTCGGGTTCATCGACCGCGCGGTCGCGGACGGAGCCGAGGTCGTGTGCGGCGGGCAGGTGGTCGACCTGCCGGGGCTCGAGGCCGGCAACGCCGTGGCCCCGACGATTATCACGGGCGCCGCACCGGACAGCGAGGTGGCCACCACCGAGGTGTTCGGCCCGGTAGCCACGGTGCTGCCGTTCGACGGCGAGGCGGAGGCCATCGCGCTGGCCAACGGCACCCGGTACGGCCTGAGCGGGTCGCTGTGGACCCGCGACATCGGCCGGGCGATCCGGGTCGGGCGGGAGATCCGCTCCGGCCTGCTGAGCATCAACTCCGATTCCAGCTCCTACATCCAGGCGCCGTTCGGCGGATACCGCCAGAGCGGCCTCGGCAAGGAGCAGGGCCTGGATGGGCTGTACGACTTCACCGAGGTGAAAAACATCTATGTCAGCGACCGCTGATAGCGCGAGGGAGAGCTCCGCGAGTGTGTGAGATCCTTGCCGTCCGGTGGCCCGAGCCGAGGCCGTTCTCGGTTATCGCGGGATGGGCCCGGGACATGGAGTACTACGGGTCCGGCCGGTTCGGGTGGGGCGTGGCCTGGCGGGACGGCGACCGGGTGGCGCGGCACCGCGACCCGGGCAGCATGGGAGACGATCCGGCCGTCGACGCCGACCTGGCCACGGTGACGTCGACCGAGTTCCTGGTGCACTTCCGCAGGCCCACACTGCTTTCCACCATTCAGATCAGCGACACCCAGCCGTTCCTGACCGCCGCTCAGGACCTGGCGTTCTGCCACAACGGCCTGTTCACCGAGGCCGAGACCTACCGGCCGGCGTACGCGGACCGGCTGGCCGGGGCCGCCGACAGTGAGGTCGGCTTCTGCATGCTGCAGGACCTGGTCGGGTCCGGCACCTCGATCTGCGACGCGCTGGCGATCGTGCACGCCAAGCTCGGCGGGAACGCGAACCTGGCCACGCTGGACAGCCAGGGCGAGCTCGCGCTGTTCAGCAAGCACGAGCGCAACCAGTTCTGGACCTTCCGGGTGGGCGACGCGGAGGTGGCCGCGACCGAGCTGCACTCCCCCGACGGCTCGCTGTTCAACCTGATCTTCCCGGGTGCCACCGACCGCGCGGTGGTGGACGAGAGCGCCGTCCTGTGAGCAGACCGTGACCACGCAGCCAGCACAGCCGGCACAGCCCGCGCAGGCCGCACGGCCGGCGCAGGCCGCACGGCCGGCGCAGGCCGCGCAGCCGGACCTGGGCGGAGCGGGCGGGGCGGACCCGGTGGCCCCGGCGGCCCGCGTACAGCCGCTGCGCCAGCGGCTGGGCGAGCAGGTCGCCAGCCTGCTGCTCACGGCCATACGGCTTTATGAGTTCCTGCCCGACGAGCGGCTGCCGCCCGAGAACGAGCTGTGCGAGCAGCTCGGCGTCAACCGGATGGCAGTCCGGGAGGGGCTGCGCTGGCTCGAGGACCACCAGTACATCCGGATCAAGCGCGGCCGTTACGGCGGGGCGTACGTGGTGCAGCCGGCCTTGGATGTCGCGGTGGAACGGCTGCGCGGCATGGCCGTGAACTTCCGGCAGCTATTCGAGTACCGGGCCGCGATCGAGCCGCTGGCCGCCGAGCTCGCGGCGGAGCGCATCGGGCCGACCGAGCTCGCCCGGCTGGACCGGCTGCACGAGATGGAGCTGCAGGACCCGCCCATCGGCCGCGACCGCTTCCGGGCCATCGACGTGTCGTTCCACCAGGTCGTGGCCAGCGCGTGCCGGAACGACTACCTGATCGTCGCGGTGAAAGACATCCGGGTCTGGATCGCGCCCGGTCTCGACCTGCTGGACCGCTCTCCGCAGCGCAAGCAGGACTCCCTGGACAGCCACGGCGAGCTGATCCGCTGCCTGCGTGCACACGACCGCACCGGGGCGGGCGCGGTCATGCGCGCCCACATCGCGGTCACCGAGCGCGCGGTCACTGCCGCGCTGTCCGCTCAGGGGGTCGCCGCCGACCCCGAGCCGTTACCGGGCTGAGAGGCCCACGCCACGCTCCTGCGCAGTCACCGAGCACCTGGGAGGGGAGATGACGAACAGCCCCGCCGATGACGCGGCAGCCCCCAGCGCCGAGATACTCAAGCGGATCGACGCGGAGAATATCCGCAACGTCCGGCTCGTCATCACCGACCTGTACGGCGTGCCGCGTGGCAAGGTCGTAACCGCGGCGCGGATGGAGCGCGCGCTGACCGAGGGGCACCCGTTCGCCATCCCCCTGTTCGCGTCCAACCTGTGGCAGCGGCACGCGCCCGGCGAGCACCTGTACAGCTCGGACATCGGCTACCGCAACGGCGTCCTGCACGCCGACCCGCTGACGTTCGCCCCGCTGCCGTGGACGCCCGGCACCGCGCATCTGCTGACCGACCTGCACGACGACACCGGGCAGATCGTGGCGGCCACGCCCCGGGCCGTGCTGCGCCGGGTGCTCGACGACGCCAGGTCGCTCGGGATCGTGCCGCTGCTCGGCAACGAGCTCGAGTTCTACGTCTACCGGCCGGACCCTGCCGAGGAGGGCTTCGCGCCCGCGTACGGCCCCCAGTCCTGGTTCTCGGTGCACGCCATGGGCATGGCTCAGCGCTTCGTTGACGAGCTCGACCGGGCCGCCGAGCAGATGGGCCTGCCGTTGTACGAGATCTTCAGCGAGCACGGCGCCGGCCAGTTCGAGGTGAACCTGGAGCCGGGCTCCGGCCTGCTGGCGATCGACCGGGTCGTGGCGCTGAAGATCGCCATCAAGGAGGTCGCTCAGTCGCTGGGGCTACGGGCCACGTTCATGGCCCGCCCGACCAGCCGGGAGACGACACCGCCCAGCGGCTACCACCTGCATCAGGCGCTGCTCGACGAACGGGGCGAGAACCTGCTGGTCGACGAGACCGGGGCCCACGGGCTGTCTTCCACCGCGCTGCACTACGTGGCTGGGCAGCTCACGCATGCCGCCGGCATGACCGCGATCGCCAGCCCCACGATCACCGCGTACAAGCGGTACCAGGTGGGCACGTGGGCGCCGGTGCAGATCGCGTGGGGCGTGGAGAATCGGACCGCGCTGGTGCGGGCGCTGCCCGCCGGGCCCGGCACCCGGATCGAGAACCGCCAGGGCAGCTCCGACGCCAACCCGTACCTGCTCGCGGCCGTCATGATCGCGGCCGGGCTGGACGGGATCCGCCGATCCCTCGACCCCGGCGATCCGGCCGAGGAGAACCTGTTCCAGCACTTCCGCTTCCCGCGGCTGCCTTCCAGTCCCGCGCAGGGCGTGGACGCACTGGTCGCGGACGAGGAGCTGACCCAGGCCCTCGGGCCGGAGTTCACCGGCACGTTCGCCGAGGTGCTCCGCTTCGACTGGCAGCGCTTCCTGAGCCACGTCACCGACTGGGAGATCAACGAGTACCGCGAGATGCTCTAAGGAGAACCGTGCAGGTGCCGTCGACCGCTGGGCCGGGCGTGATCCCGGTCAGTCACGAGAGCGCCGCCGCGGCCGCAGCGCTGGAGGTGACGATCCGGCCGGCCCGGGCCGAGGTGTTCATGCTGTCGCTGCCGATGGTGCGGACCTTCCGGTCGGCTTACGGGAAGTCGGGCGGGCGCAAGCGCCTGATCGTGGTGCGGCTGGAAGACGAGGACGGGACGCCCGGATGGGGCGAGGCGCCGGTCGCAGAGCGGCCCCGCTACTGCACGGACACGGCCGAGAGCACCTGGTCGGCCCTGACTGGCCTGCTGCTGCCGCCGCTCATCGGCCAGGCGTTCGCCGGCCCGGCCCGGGTGACGGACACCTGGGCGGACGTCATGGGGCAGAATTACGCCAGGAACGCCGTCGAGTGCGCAGCCTGGGCCATCGCCTCCGCCAGGCTGGACGTCCCGCTGACCCACCTGTGGGGCGGCGTGCGCGACGCCGTCGAGGTCGGCGAGTCGTTCCCGATCTGCGACACCCCTGAGGAGCTGCTGGCCGAGGTCGGGGCCCGGCTGGAGGAGGGGTTCGGCCGGGTCAAGCTCAAGATCGCCCCGGGCTGGGACGTCGGCGCGGTCCGCGCTGTGCAGGATGCGTTCCCCGGTGTGCCGGTGTCCGTGGACGCCAACTGCGGCTACTCGCTGGACTCCGGCCCCTGGCCGGAGCTCGACGACCTTGGCCTGGTCATGATCGAGCAGCCGCTGGCCGGCGACGCGCTGATCGAGATGTCGCAGCTGCAGCAGGCGCTGCGCACCCCGCTCTGCCTGGACGAGAGCGCGTCGAGCTACAACACCACCCGGACCGCGCTGCGCCTGGGCGCCGGGCGGATCGTCAACATCAAGCCGCCCCGGCTCGGCGGCGTCCTCACGAGCATGGCCGTCCATGACCTGTGCCTGCGCGAGCAGGTGCCGGCCTGGTGCGGCGGCACGCTCGAAACCGGCATCGGGCGGGGCTTCAACCTGGCGCTGGCCTCGCTGCCCGGGTTCACGCTGCATTCCGACATGTCACCGGCCCGGCTTTTCTACGACCAGGACCTGGTCGAGCCGACCTTTGACATCCGTTCCGACGGCACGGTCGCCGTCCCCACCCAGCCCGGCAACGGGTTCCCCGTCGTGCCCGAGCGAGTGGCCGCCGCCGCGATTCGGAGGTGGTCCAGCGACACGAAGGCCGCCAGGAGCCCGGGCCATGAGCCCGGACCTGGCGGGCCCGGCAGAGCAGTCGGCGCTCAGGCGCCACCTGGTGACGTCACCGAAAGGTAAGGCCATGGCAGTAAACGAGCAGCAGGTCGCTCAGGGCGACGAACAGCTCCTGAGCAGATTCGGTTACAAGCAAGAACTGAAGCGGACACTGAAGTTCTTCTCCATCTTCGCCATATCGTTCTCCGTCATCTCCGTGACGACCGGAATCTTCACCAACTTCGCGTTCGCCACGACCGAGTTCGGGCCGGCGTCGATCTGGCTATGGCTCATCGCGGCAGCCGGCGCGATGGTGCTGGCCTTCGTGCTCGCCGAACTGGCCTCACGGATCCCGCTGGCCGGGTACTCGTATCAGTGGGGCGGCCGGCTCGTCGGCCCGGGCTACGGCTGGTTCGTCGGGTTCAACCTGCTGTGCTGTTTCGCCCTGGCCAGCGGGGGCGAGACGCTGCTGCTGCTGTCCCCGATGATCGGCACGGTGCTCGGGCTCAACGTCGGCAACGAGACGCTCATGATCATCGTGTCGGTGATCGTGCTGCTGCTCGCCGGGCTGATCAACGTTGTGGGCGTCCGGCTCACGGCCCGTATCAACAACATCTCGGTGGTCACGGAGATCCTGGGCACGCTGGTCCTCGGCATCCTGCTGCTGATCGCGTTCCTGGTGAAGCACACCGCGCACCACGGCTTCGGGTTCCTGTTCACCCATGGGCCACTGCACGGCCAGACGCCGTGGTACGCGGCCTCGCTCGCCCTGCTCATGGGCGTGTTCACGATCGGCGGCTTCGAGTCCTGCGCCGACCTCGGCGAAGAGGCCGTGGGCGCGCAGCGCACCGTGGCCAGGGCGATCATCGGCGCGGTGGCCATCTCCGGCATCGTGGGCATGATCACGCTGATCTGCTTCGCGATCAGCATCCCGAACCTGTCGGCCGTCGCCTCCAGTCCCACGCCCATCGCCTACCTGGCCACGTACTGGTACGGGTCCGCGTTCTCCCGTATCTTCCTGGTCACCGTCGTCTACTCGGTGTTCGCGCTGATGGTGGTGCAGATCGCCGCGATCGGCCGGCTGATCTACTCGCTGTCGCGCGACAACATGTTCCCCGCGTCGAAGTTCTTCTCCCGGGTGAACGCCGAGACCCGGACGCCGGTGGCGGCACTGGCCCTGACCACCCTCATCTACATCGCGGTCATGGTGTTCGCCGCGGAAGAGGGCAACGCCTACGTGGACCTGATCGGCGCCACGCCGATCTTCGCGAGCTTCGTCTACCTCATGATCGTCGCCGCGTACTGGGGGCGCCGCAACCGCATCCCGAAGTCACCGGCGTTCGACCTCGGCCGCTGGGCCATACCTCTCATCGTGATCGCCCTGGCCTGGGAGATCGCGATCATCCTGGACTTCACCCTGCCGAGCGAGTTCCACGCCGCCGCCGAGGTCGCCGTGGCCGGCCAGGTCGTCGCCGCCCTCTGGTACTTCGGCGGGCTGCGGTCGCGGCTGCGCCGCGGCGTGGCGGGCCAGGCCCTGCGCGTGGGCCAGCTCGCGGGCAAGGACGAACTCGATGCTCCCGCCGTGGGCGCGGCCCAGCCCGGCACGCCCGAAGCCGGGATCGGCGGGTGATGCCGGTGGCCACGCCCGAAGAGACTCTTCGGAACCTGCGCCGCGAGGAATTCCCCGTCACCAGCGAGAAGGTGTGGTTCAACACGGCGACCTACGGTCCGCTGCCGGTGTCGAACGTCAGGGCGCAGCACGCGCTGCTGGACGGGATGATGCACGGGGCAAGCCCGCCGGGCCTTGGCCACTGGTGGGAGGGCGCGAACGAGATCCGCGCCAAGGTCGGCCGGTTCATCGGATGTGACCCGGACGACGTGGCGCTGCTGCGCAGCACCGGGGAGGGCATCGGGCTGGTGTCGCTCGGGCTCGACTGGCGGCCCGGCGACGAAGTGGTGCTTTACGACCAGGAGTTCCCCAGCGGGGTGTACCCGTTCCTGGCGCTGGAGCGCCATGGGGTGCGGGTCCGGTTCGTCGAGGACCGCGGACGGCACCGGTTCGACGCCGACGACGTGGCCGCGGTCATGTCGGACCGGACCAGGGTCGTGTGCGTCAGCCTGGTCAACTGCTACCACGGGTTCCGCGCGCCGGTGGAGCAGATCTCCGAGCTGTGCCGGTCGCGTGGGTGCCTGCTGCTTGTCGACGCCGTGCAGGCGGCCGGCATCCTGCCGGTGAACGTGCCCGCCCTGGGTGCCGACCTGGTCTCCGCGCACGGGTACAAGAGCCTGTGCTCGGGGTACGGGATCAGCTTCTGCTACGTCTCGCCGGCGCTCCGCGCGCAGCTCGAGGTCGTGGCCCCCGGGTGGAAGAACATCGAGGACGCCCCGTTCATCGGCAAGCAGCTCGACTACAACCTCCGGTATCCCGACAGCGCCCGCAGGTACGAGCCGACCGTCCAGAACCTGGCTGGCATGTACGGCCTGGGTGCCAGCATCGACCTGTTCACCGAGATCGGGACGGACCTGATCGCCGACCGGGTGCTGGGCATCAGCCGGGCCGTGCTCGAGGCGGTCGGCGAGAAGGGCTACCGGGCCGTGAGCTCAACCCGGCCCGGTGAGATGTCCGGAATCGTGTCGGTCGAAGTGCCCGGCGGTGACGCCGCCGCTGTGGCGGCGGCGCTCGCCGGGCACCAGGTCGCGTGCGCGGTGCGCGACGGGCGCGTGCGCATCTCTTCTCACGTGTTCAACGACGAGGAGGACATCGAACGCCTGGTCAAGGCGCTGCCCTAGGCGACCGGCGCCGGATTCTGCTGCGCCCACTCGTGTGCGGCCGGCGACGCGGCCCACCGGATGGCGTTGGCAACCAGCCGGCGGTAATTGAGGTTGCCGAACGCGGCCGGCCCGTGGCCGGGCTGGAGGTAGGCCACCGGGCTGGTCCCGGCCGTCTTCACCCAGCCGAGCAGCGGGCTGGCCGGCGGGTGGGTCCAGCCGGTCCGGTCGTTGTACCGCTTCTTGATGGCCAGCGCCGCCGAGTAGAAGTGGTCGTAGGTCATCGGCGCGTCGGTGCGCAGCAGCGGCACCAGGCGGTCTTCGAGAATCGGCACCAGGTACAGCTCATCGGTCAGCTCAAAGCCGTCCTCGACGCCCGCGCATATCGGATGTCCGGGATCCAGCACCGAGACATGATGGGTGACCTCGAAGTGATATCCGGAGTCCGGCCAGATCGTCCCGTGGAGCTCACCTGGCTTGTAGAGGAACCGCCCTCCGACAATGTCCGCGTAGGCAGGCCAGCTCGGCCACGCCGACATGGCGTGGTGCAGGAATACGAACCCCTGGCCCGCCTCGAGCATCTCGAGAAAGCGCCGCTGGAAATCCTCCGGGGGATCCACATGGATTGTCTCGCCGTCGGCGAAGCGCAACCCCGGCATGTCGTACATGACGATCGCGTCCCAGTTGCCGACCCGGTCGGCACCGAAGCATGACCACGCACCGGGCTGTTCCACGCCCTCCCATCGGATACCATCGTCCGCGTCGAACATCGCAAAGAAAGGTTCAGCTTCAAAGGAGTGCCCAGCCGTCACAACCAGCACTCTCAGTCGCTCATCCGGCGCATTCTGTGAAGTGGACATAGCTTCTCCCTTGCTTTCTGATATTACGATTCTGTAGTAACCTAAAGAAATACGCAAGCAGGCTTTCGTGAACCCGGGTACGAGGTAATAAACGATGGAAGATGGCGGTCCAGTCCTGCCCCGATATGACGAACTGCCTGCCGCGGCACACGGCGGCCGAAGCGGATGGGGCGTGTTCGGAGCGGACGACTCGGTCGGCCTGCTCAACCTGCAGACCGCGGAGCGCATCCTGGCCGCCGCGAAACTGGTTCAGAAGGGCGCGGTGTTTCCGCTGGATGCCGCCCTCGACGGAATCGACCCGCCGGTGGACCCGGACCGCGGGCTCCCCCGGCACCGGCTCATTCACCAGGTGGAACCGGGTCTGCAAGCCCTAGACGACGTGTTCGACAACTTCTACCCGCAGGGGTCGAGCCAGTGGGACTCGCTCGCGCATATCGCCTACTCCAGAGGAGTTTTCTACAACGGTGCGAGCGATGACGACGTGCTGTCCGGGCGGCGCAACACCATCGATTACTGGGCGCACCGCGGAATCGTCGGGCGGGCCATTGTGCTGGACGTCCAGCGCGTGCTCAGCAGCGACGGCGGGACCTATTCGCCCGAGGGGGCCACCGCGCTGAGCATCGCGGATCTCGAGCGCGCCAGGGAGCTGGCCGGGGTCTCGTATTCACCGGGCTGCATCGTGCTGCTGCACACTGGATTTGTCGGCTGGTACCAAAGCCAGCCCCGTGCCGTCAGGGCGAAAGTGGCACGGGACCTGCACGCGCCTGGAATAGAGCACACCGAGGACATGGCGAGGTACCTCTGGGACAGCGGTATAATGGCCATCGCATCGGACACATTTTCGGTGGAAGTATGGCCACCAGATTTCAGCGAGGAAGCCTTTCCATTCGGCTTTCTTCACCGTGTTCTCATAGGCCAGTTCGGAATGGCTCTCGGTGAGCTCTGGCGGCTGGATGACCTGGCCGATGACTGCGCGCAGGATGGTACCTATGAATGCCTCCTGACCAGTGCTCCTTTGAACGCGAAAGGTGGCATAGGATCGCCGCCCAATGCCCTCGCCATCAAATAGGGATACCGCATGAGTGCTGACACAACCGCCACCGAAGCAGACATCAACCAGGCCAGGGCGAAGCTCGTTCATTACGGCCAGAAAATGGCCGCGGACCGGCTCGCCGTCGGCAGCGCCGGGAACCTGTCCATCCGCTTGGGCGACACCTTTGTGATGACGCCGACCGGCGTCAACTACGACCTGATCGGGGAGCGCAACATCTGCGTACTCGACGCCGGGGGCGCACTGCTGGACGGGGAGGGCGCGCGGTCTTCGGAGTGGCCGATGCACTGCAAGATCTACGATCTGACCGACGCCCAGGCCGTGGTGCACACGCACTCGCCGTTTGCGGTGGCCCTGTCCACCGTGTGCGAGGAGATCCCGGCCGTCCATTACTCGGTGCTGCGCCTGGGCGGACCGACGGTCCGGGTCGCCCCGTACACCACGTTCGGCTCCGACGGCCTGGCCGACGCTGCATCCGCGGCCCTGGACGGGCGGTTCGCCGCGCTGCTGCAGAACCACGGCGCGGTCGCGTACGGAGCCACGATCGACGAGGCCTACGGCCGGGCGGTGCTGCTCGAATGGCTCGCCGAGGTGTACTGGCGGGCCCGGCTGGCCGGCTCTCCGCGCATCCTGTCCGACGCCGAACTCGACGCCGTGCGCGAGGCAGCGCGCCAGCACCGCTACCGGTCCGGAGGGGCGTGATGGCTGGGGCACGCCACGGCCGCGTGGTGAGCCTCGGAGTCCACATCGTCGACGTCCTCGGCCGGCCGGTGAGCCATATCCCGCCCGGCCAGGGCCGGCTGCTGCTCGACGAGATCCGGATCACCGCGGCGGGCACGGCCGCCGGCACCGGCGTGGACCTGGCCAAGCTCGGGGCGGACGTCACCGTGATGGGCGCGATCGGCGACGACCTGCTCGCCGACTTCCTGACCTCGGTGCTGGACAGCCACGGGATCGACACTCACCTGCTGGCCAGGAAGCAGGGCACGGCGACGTCGGCGACGATCCTGCCGATCCGGGCCAATGGCGAGCGGCCCGCGCTGCACACTCCGGGCGCAACCTCGTCGCTGACCGAAGCCGACATCGATCTGCCCGCGATCGGGACCGCCGACGTGCTGCACATCGGCGGGCCGGACGTCCTGGGCCGCTTCGCCGGCGAGCCGCTGCTGCGAGTGCTCGAATTCGCCCGGCGCAAGGGGGTGACCACGACCATGGACGTGCTGTCCGCGCGCGACTCGTCCGCGTGGGACCGGCTGCGGCCGCTGCTGCGTCACGTGCAGTACTTCATGCCCAACGACGAGCAACTCGCCGCGCTCACCGGTGTCGCCGACCTGAGCGAGGCGGCCGCCGTGGTGCTCGGCCACGGCGCCGAGGCAGTCCTCGTCAGCAGGGGCGATAAGGGCTGCGCGCTGGTGACCGCCGGCGGGCGCATCGACTTGCCCGCGTTCCCGGCGCAGGTGGTCGACACCACCGGATGCGGCGACGCCTGCTCCGCCGGGTTCATCACCGGCCTGCTGCGCGGGTGGGCGGCCGGGGACGCCGCGTGGCTGGCCATGGCGGCCGCGTCGCTGGTGGCCACCGGGCTCGGCTCGGACGCGGGCATCGTCGACTTCGACGGCACCCTTGACGTGCTCCGCAGGCACGCACCCGCCGGGGTGCTGCAGCGGGTGGGGCTTGAGCCCGCTCGGCGCGCTAGGCGTCGGCCATGATGCGCAGGATGACCACCCGCTGCAGCCGTTCCGCCACGTCAATCACCGCCGCCAGCTCATCCTCGCGCAGGTACTCGGCGGCCTCCACGACGATCACCGGTGGCTCGTCGCCGGTGTCGGCCTCCTGCAGGGTGTTCTCCACCTGCTCGGTGTCCCTGAGCGACTCCGGGGACAGCACCGACAGCACGACCTCGCCGCCTCGGGGCGCCTCGAGGCGCCCGTTAACGTCGGCCGCCAGGTGGTCGAGCACCACCCGGCCGCTAATCACGCTCGGCGGCGGGTCCGCGCGCAGGTTGCGGTCCACCTCGCCGTCGCGCGCCAACTCAACGATCACGCTCTCACTGGCCTCGAGGGTCATAGCCCGGCAGCCTACCGTGCGGCGGATCACGCGGTTCCGCGGCCGCCGGCCTGCGGCGTGAGGCCGATCGTGCGCGCCTCGCGGCCGGGGCGCGCGTTCGGTGATCGCCCGGGGAGCTACCGGGTGCGGGCGGGCTCGGCGAGCGTCAGGCCGAAGTCGCCGTCCTGGTCAGTCCAGAACCGCACCACCCGCATGCCAGCGGTGGCCAGCTCGGCCTCTATCCGCTCGGGGCGGAACTTGGCCGAGATCTCGGTGCGCAGTTCCTCCCCCGCGGCGAACGAGACCGACAGGCCGAGATCGTTGATCGTGACCTGCTGCGCCCGCTCCGCGCGCAGCCGCATCTCGATCCACTCGTTCTCCGGGTCCCACAGCGCGACGTGCTGGAACTCATCCACGTCGAAGTCCGCGTCGAGCTCCCGGTTGACCACCACCAGCACGTTGCGGTTGAACGCGGCGGTCACCCCGGCCGCGTCGTCGTAGGCGCGCAGCAGCCGGCCGGTGTCCTTCACCAGGTCGGTGCCGAGCAGGAATGTGTCCCCCGGACGCAGCGCCGCGCCGACCTGCGCCAGGAAGCGGGCGCGTACCCCGGGCTCGAGGTTGCCGATAGTGGAGCCGATGAACGCGACAGTCCGCCGACCCCCGGCCGGAATGGACCCGATGTCGTGCTCGAAGTCACCGACGAACGGCGCGATCGCCAGCCCGGGGAACTCGGCGGCCAGCGCATCGCTGGCCTCGGTGAGCACTGCCGGGTCGACGTCGAACGGAACGAACTCGCGCAGGGTCCGGCCGTCCAGCAGCGCGCGCAGCAGCAGCCGGGTCTTGGCCGACGTGCCGCTGCCCAGCTCGACCAGGGACTCGCACCCTGACAGTGCGGCGATGTCCGCGCTGTGCCGTTGCAGGATCGAGGTCTCGGCGCGGGTCGGGTAGTACTCCGGCAGCCGGGTGATCTCGTCGAACAGCTCGCTGCCCCGCGCGTCGTAGAAGTACTTGGGCGGCAGGGTCTTCGGGACGGCCGTGAGCCCGGCCCGCACGTCGGCGCGCAGCGCATCAAGGTACCGGCCGGGCTGCGGGAGGACTCGGTTTTCCAACGGCATCGGTCATGCCTCCAGTTCGGTGATGGCCACGGCGCCCGCCGTAACCTCGACGAGGTGGTGCTCGGGGACGTCGGCCCAGCGCGGGTCGTCGTCGTAGGGCTCGCTCGCGACCACGACGCCGTCGGCGGCGGCCAGCACGCTGAGCGAGTCGCCCCACCGGGTGGCCAGAACCTTCCGGCCGTCGGTGAGCAGGAGGTTCAGCCGCGCACCCGGGTCCTGGTTCCCGAGCGCAGTGATGAACTCGGCGACCCGTTCCGGCCCGTAGGTGAAGAGATGCGCGGCGAGCAGTGCGGAATCGCACGCCGATTCCGCCGCGGGATGCGGGCCGAGGACGGCCCGGTCGACCACGCCGTTGTGCGACAGCAGCCACCGCCCGGACTGGAACGGCGCCGCGGCGGTCTCGTCCGCGGGCATGCCGGCCGTGGCCGAGCGCACCGCGGCAAGCACGCAGCCCGACGAGATCACCGGCGCCACCGACGCGAACGACGCGTCATTCCACAGCGGCCGGTTCGAGCGCCACCGGGCCGGCTCCGGCCGGGGTTCGGCGTAGAAACCGACGCCCCATCCGTCGGCGTTCATCAGGCCGTGCTGCTGCCGCCGCGGCGCATAGGACTGCACGAGCAGGCCATGAGGTGGCTGCAGCACCAGGTCACCCAGCGAGCGCGGCGCGCCGAGCCAGGCGAGGTGACGGCACACTCAGGCGTCCCCCGCGTCCCAGGCCAGCCGGAGGCCGGTGAAGATCTGGCGCCTGATCGGGTGGTCCCAGTTGCGGAACGAGGGCCGGATCGCCGAAGGGGCGACCGCCCAGGAGCCGCCGCGCAGCACCTTGTAGTCACCGCCGAAGAACGGCTCGCTGTACTGGCGGTAGATCATCGGGGTGAAGCCGGGCCACGGGGTGAAGTCCGAAGACGTCCACTCCCACACGTCGCCGATCATCTGCTCGGCGCCGTAGGCGGAGGCGCCGCGCGGGTAGGCGCCGGCCGGGGCGGGCCGCAGCGTCATGCCGAGGCCCCGCCCAGGTTGGCCACGTCGGCGGAGGGCGCCGCCGACCCCCACGGCCAAGCCCGCCTGGCCTTCGCCGCCGGGTCCCAGGCGCAGGCCTTCTCCCACTCGACCTCGGTCGGCAGCCGCGCGCCGGCCCACGTCGCGAACGCCTCGGCCTCGAAGTAGCAGACGTGCTGCACCGGCTCGTCCGGCGGCACGGCCTCCTCGACGCCGAATCGCCGCCTGATGCCCTCTGCTGACCAGAACTTGGGCCGCTCGAGGCCGGCCTCGATCCGGTGCGCCCAGCCGCGCCGCGACCACAGGTCGCTGCGCTGGTAGCCGCCGTCGGCGATGAACTCCGACCACTGCCGGTTGGTCACCGGAACCCGGCCGATCCAGAACGGCGCGACGTCGACGGTGTGCGCGGGGCGCTCGTTGTCCAGCGAGAACGGCTCGCTGGCCGCGTCGACGCCGAGCGTGAACGGGCCGCCGGCGACGAACACCCGGTCACCGGCGACCGGGCGGCCGGCCGGCAGGTCGCGCCGTCCGATCAGCACCGGCGGTCCCTGCCGCAGCTGCAGCGTCGCGAGCATCGTCTCGTCGTGCTGCTCCTCGTGCTGTACCACCATGCCCGCCGTGAACAGGTCCTCTTCGGGAGTGCGTTCGAGGAGGTCGAGGACGCGGCCGCGGACCTCGTGGTCATAGGCACGCGCCTCGACCGGGGGCAGCAGCGGCAGCGCAGGGCGGTCCGCGCGGCGGTGCTTGAACGCGTCGTACAGCGAGTCCACGTCCGGAGCCAGCATCCCCGGCCTGGTGGGATCGCCGCCGCGCAGCAGCCAGAGCTCCTCCTGCTGGCCGATGTGCGCGAGGTCCCAGACCAGCGGGCTCATCAGCGGATCGTGCTGGGCGACCAGCGTCGGCTCGTCAAGGTCGGTCAGATGGAGGGTGCGAGCGCGGGCGCGCTCAAGGCCGCGGACGACGTCGTCACGCATGGGTCAGCTCCTCGAAGGTGGCGTGCGGTCCGATCTCGGCGATGCGCTGGGCCAGCAGGTCGCCCGGGCAGCGCCCGGACTCGATGAGCTCGGCCAGGTCGGCGACGGCAGGCCGGAGCTCGGCCGGAGCCCGCTCGGCCGCGATGGCCAGGCAGCGGCGGGCCGACTCGGTGAGCACGGCGTCGCCCAGACCGTCGCGCGCCGCCTCGGTCCACCGCTCGGCGGCCCGCTCGGTTGCCTCGGTGGCCAGGTCGGCGGCGACCGGGTCGTCCATCAGCGTGGTGGCGACGGCGGCGATCGCCGGCCACCACCGCGACGCGTTCATGTCCAGGTACCGCAGCTCCAGGTAGCCGCGGAGCCGGACCGGCGGGAACAGCGTGGTGAGGTGCACGTCCAGGTCGGCCGCTGTCGGCAGACGCCCGTCCAGGCGCACCTCGCCGCTGGCCCACTGCTCGAACGTGACGCAGGTCCGGACGGCCGCGGCGTCGTCGCCGGCGGTCTGGACGAAGGTCACCGGGGCGTGCAGGGCGTAGCGCGCCCAGGCCGACGCCGGGTCGAGGCCCCAGTCGGTGCCGGGTTCCACCGCGACGCAGCCGGGCACCGGCCCGCACGTCCGCGCGTCAAACCCCGCCCAGGCCCGCTGCCGTGCCGACTTCCAACCGGTGTCGCGCCCGCAGAGCCAGGGCGAGTTCGCGGAGATGGCCACCAGCGTCGGCCCGAGCCGGTACGCGCGCGCCACCCGCTCCGGCCACTCGCCTTCGGGCCCGGCCTGCAGGTTGACCTGCATGGCCGCGGTCGAGTTCATCATCACGGCGGCCGCCGCCGCCCGGCCGGTGGCCGCGTAGTGCTGCTCCATCGCCCGGTACCTGGCCTTCGGGTTGACCCGCCGCGGCGGCCGGAGCGGGTCGGCGCCCGCCGGGGCGATGCCGAGGCGGAACTCGCCCAGTGCCTGCCTGGCGCACTGGTCATCGCGGCGCAGCTCAGTGACCGTAGTGACGATGTCCGACGCTGGAGGGCCGGACAGCTCGAACTGGCCGCCCGGCTCCAGGGTGACGGAGGACCGCCCGGCGGCGGCGCAGACCGGGCCTGGGATCGGGTCGACCCGGTCCCAGGCCACCCGGTCGGCCACCGAATCCAGGTCGACCAGATGGCTCTCGATCTCGAGCCCGACGGCGCCGATCACTGACGGGGTGAGCGCCGCCCGGTGCGATCTGGCGTAGGCGTCATCGACCGTCAGAGGCTCGGCCTGATCCTCTGGATGGTTTGCGGGGATAGCTGCAACATGACGGACGGTCATGACGACCCCCTCCAGGTCCGGGCCGGCGGACTGAATGTCCGCCGCGGGTCGGTGCGGGGGCGACCAAATTACAGCCGTCCTCTGTGCTGGCCGCCAGTTGCCGGGGCGACCAGTTGGAAATCAGTTTATCTCCCCCCACTGACAGTTCTCCGGCCCCCCAAGCGCCGTCCTCCCACGCTCTCCGACACCCCAGTGCCCCCTGTCACCCACCGCGGCCCCTCGGGCAATCCCGCCCCTGCGAGCCCGAAAGAGGCGCCATTCCATGATCTTGGTAGCTGAGGACGCCTATTCCGTCGCTATCTACCAGGATCATGAAAAACACGGCGTCACACGGTCGGCCGCCGTCGCCGGAGACAACGCAACGTTACGAACTGGCCGTCGGATGTCACGTAACGTGTGCAGTCGCGGCGACGTGCTCAGGGCCGCAACGGTCGGGCCGGGTCCGGGTTTCAGGTTCGCGGCCGCCGGACGATGGCTGGGCGAGGAGCACGGACCGTCGGCCGCACCGGGGGGCCATAAAGCCAAACCGGTGGGGGCACACGTGGGAACACCGGGCCAAGCCGACGGGGACACCGGGGCCAACCGGCCGGGACGCCGGGACGGAACGGGCGTAGACACCGGGACGGAACGGGCGTAGACACCGGGACGGAACGGGCGGGATGCCGGACGGAAGCGGCGCGCGGCTGAGCGTTGACCCGGTCTGGCTACGGGTCTATCGTCCCCGATAGCAACGATGAGACAGACCTGTCTATCTCAGCGACAAGCCTGTCTATCTCACTGACGAGGTGGGTGCCATGGCTGACTACGATCCGCGCACCGCTGATCGGCCAGCACCTCCGCGACGACGCGAACGGCGTGCCGCAGTTCGCCTACGTCGGCGTGATCAACCCGCAGAACCCGCGGGTGGAGAGCGCCGAGGAGGTGCGCGACGCGCTGGTGCGGGCGGCGAACTTCATCCCGGCCGAACGCCTCGGCGCGACCGATGACTGCGGCTTCTCGCCGTTCAGCATCGACGAGAAGCCCAATCACGGTTCGCCGGACTACGCACGGGACGTCGCGTTCCAGAAGATCGCTAACCGGGTGCAGGGCACCAGGCTCGCCGCGGACCAGCTCGGCGTGGGATAACTCCGACTGGCCGCCCCGGCCCAGCCGACGCCGGTCAGGGCCCCTCAGCTGACGCCGGTACTCAGGCCCCGTAGTCGCGCAGCAGCAGCTCGCCTATTTCCCTTGCGCGGTCCGCGGCCGCGGTGTCGCCCTCGTGAGCGGCCATGATCGAGCCCTTCATGAGGATGTGCCACTTGCGCGCGAACGCGTCGGCGTCGGTGATGCCGGCCGCCGCGGCCAGCTCCGCGAGGTAAGCCCGGATGTTCGCCAGATGCCCGACCGCCGCCTGATGCACCGGATGCCCCGGATCGTTGATCTCGATCATTGTCGTCAGGAATGCGCAGCCCTCGAAGTCCGGCTTGCTGAACCACTCGGAGAACACGTCGAATATCGCCAGCAATTGTTGCCGCGGAGTTTCACCGCGGCGGCGGCTCTCGGTCTCGAGCCACTCACGCGTCCACAATTGCTCCCTGCGGCGCAGGAAATCGAGAATGAGGTCGTCCTTGGACGGGAAATTCCGGTACAGCGTCATCTTTGCCGTGCCCGCCCTCGCGATAACAGCGTCAACCCCCACGGCCTGGGTTCCATCGCGGCTGAACAGCTCATACGCGGCACGGCTCACCCGCTCCCGCCCGGACTCGCTGGCCACGGGAGATGGTTTACCGGTGCTTGTTCGGTCCTGCATCGCAGTTGGCAATCTCTTCCGTCAGCGCTGGACAAAGTCTACCCGCGTGGGGCGACGGGCCAGTTCATAGAGGAATCCGATTGTCTCCTGCAATCCGCCGGCCGCCTCGAAGTCACGAAGCTCGCGCCGCAGATCCGCTTCGAGGTCCTTGGCCTGGCCGCCGAGTGCGGCACGAGAAAGGATCGACGTCGAGAAGAGCAGGCCGGTCAGAGTTTCGGTGGTCCAGGCGTGGCCGGTCGGGAACTGGTGCTCGCCGAGGAGCTCGAACCCGGCGTCGGCCAGCACGGCGCGGTCCGGGTGCTCCCGCCGGTCTTGCTCGTACCCGGGCGGAATCCGGTCACCGCCACCGGACCTAGTCATCCAGTGATTCACGACCTCGGCCATGGCCCGCTGCCACGGCGCCTCCCCCAGCCACACATTCTCGCCGCTGTACAGCAGCGCAAGGGACTGGCCAGGCCGGAGCCAGCGCAGGGCGCTGGCGGCGACGGCCGCGCGGGGCAGCCGGTGGAACGCGTTGCCGATCGCGATCAGGTCGAAGAACCCCTCGGGAGCCGGCAGGTCCTCGGCCGACGAGGTCAGCACCCGGATGTGGCTGAGCCCCGCCGACCTGGCCTTCTGTCTCACCAAGCTGGTCATGTCCGGCTCCTGGTCGACCGCCCAGACCTCCCCGAACCGGTCGGCCAGGGCAAACGTCACCTGGCCGGTGCCGCAGGCGAGGTCGAGCAGCCTGCCATGGCCGGTCGCGCCGGACCGCCGGGCAAGGTCATCGATCAGGCTCCGCGGGTACGGCACCCGGAACCGGTCGTAGTCAAGGGCGGTCCCCCGGTACAGGTCCCGCCGGAACTCCAGGTCGGCCACTGTTACCTCAGCTCACGCCAGACGGCGCCGGACAATTCGCCACTGCTACCTCAGCTCACGCCAGACGGCGCCGGACAATTCGCCACTGTTACCTCAGCTCACGCCAGACGGCGCCGGACAGCTGGTCGATCGTATCGATGCCGTACTGCTCCGTCGGGTTCCCGGTGCTGAGCACCGCTATCAGATAGTCCCGGCCGAGGCCCGATACCCAGCCGACGCTGTTGACTTGCCAGTCCGTCCTGGCGTCGTTGAGCGGCAGCCAGCCGTTCTTCAGCGCGATGGTGACCTGCGGCGGGACGCCCGCGCACACGCCCCAGCGCTGCGACGGCGTGACGTTCTCCATGAGCTGCGCGACGTAGCCGCGCTCGGCGGTGCTGAGCAGCCCGCCGGGAACCGCGATCTGGCGCAGCAGCGCGATCTGGTCGGCCGGGGTCGTGGTCGTGAGGCCCCATCCGGGCCAGGCGAACCCCGCGCACTCCACACACGGCGACGGTGTGGTGTCCGCCAGGCCGGCCTTGGCGTCGAAGGAGCGGATCCCGTCGGCGCCGCCGACCGCGTCCCACAGATCCGTGGCTGAGTCGTTGTCGCTGTCCTCGATCATGCCCTGCGCCAGCGCCTGGTCCGTGCCGGACAACTCCCCGGCGCTCTGCTGCGTCAGCAGCGTCGTCAGGATGTCCACCTTGACGACGCTCGCCTCCGCCTGCGGTCTGCCGGGCCCGATCGCCCAGAGCTGGCGGGTGCTGAGGTCATACACTGCCGCCGCGATCGCTCCGCTGCGGCCGGCCAGGTAGGACGTAATCGCCGGCGTGAACGGATCCGGCCGCGACGAAGGCCCGGCGGAATGGAGCGCCGGCACGGCCGGCGACGACGTGGGCGACGCAGCCGACGGCGACGCGCGCGGGACACCCGCTGCAGGCGCCGCCGCGGGCAGGCGCCCGGCCTGGGCCGCGTCCGTCCTGGCCGGGCCGAGCGCGTGATGGCGAACGACCAGGACCGCCCCGGCGGCCATGACCAGGGCCGCCGCGACGAACAGGCTGGCGCTCAGAACCAGCGAGGTCCGGGCTGACCGAGCCTTCGGCACACGGTCACCAGCCGATCGCCGTCCCGTAGGCGGCCCATTTAGTCTCGGTGGTTATCTCGGCCGGCGTGAGCACTTCCGAGGTGGCCACCATGCGGACGCCGATCACCGCGTCGAAGTTGTTTTTCTGCGCCCACTCGGCGAGCCCGTCCCTGGCCGATCCCGGATTCGGATGGTCACGGCTCGTCAATATGCATGCACGGTTTATCACGTGACCCTGGTGCTGCGCTTCGGGCAGGGTGTCCGTGGTCGACATCGGGATAACGGTCTCGGGCATCGCCCAAGTATCGCAGGAGAAAGCGCGTGCTATCTGGCGGTTTTGCGGGCTAGCAGTACTACGCCGGCTTCGTCGGCGGTGTCGAAGTAGATGAACCCGGAGCCGTTGTCCCGCTGCCCGCGAGCCAGCACGTTCAGGCCGAGGCTCGCCCCGGCCGCGGCGGTTTCGTCGAGGTCCGAGTCGAGGTCGGACTCGAACCCGACGTGGAATACGCCCTCGCCCCGGGAATCGAGGAAACGCCGTTGCGGGCAGTCGAGTTCCGGCGGCTGGCAGAGCTGCAGCTGGAAGCTGCCGACGTTAGCGAGCTTGTACTTCAGCGCGTAGAACGCGTCCGGGTTCGGCACCGTCAGCCGCGTGTACTCGGTGAGCGGCGGGTAATCCTGCCACGGCCCGATCCCGATCGACTCGTAAAAGGCCACGCTGGCCTCGATGTCGCGGACAACGATGCAGATGTGGTGCAGTTCGCGGAACGGCGTCGTCACCGGTGCGCCTCCAGGGTCATGGCGTCGAGCACCCGGCTGTTGAACTCGTCAAGGCCGATGGTCTCGGCGCCGGGCGGGGCCAGGTCGTACGTTGACGCGGCGCCCGCGAGCACGGCGTCGAGCCCGCGGCGGACCGCGGTGTGCAGGCCGAACCCGGCGAGATCCGGGCACCAGGCGAGCAGGTCGGCGACCGCCAGCCAGGCGCCCGCCGGGTTCGACCGGCGGCTCCCCGTCCGATGCGGCGAGGAGCCGTGGGCCGGCTCGAAGAGCGCCGTGGCCCCGTGCCCGAACCTGCGGTCGGGGTTGATGGTCGCCGAGCCGCACAGCGCGGGAGAGCCCGCCCGGGCGCAGACCACGTCGGACAGGATGTCGCCGAAGATCCCCTCGGTGACGATCACCGATGGCAGGTCGGCGCGGGCGACCAGCTCGTACGCGGCGCGGTCGACGTTCACGTCGGCGATCGCGATTCCCGACGCGGCGGCCGTCGCGCGCGCGATCCGCCGCCACAGCCGGGACGTGGCGAACACGCTCGCCTTGTCCACGCTGATCACCCGGCCGTCGGCCCGCTGCCTGGCGTAGCCGACCGCGATGTCGAACACCTCCTGTACTCGCGCGGGCTCGAGCACCAGCAGGTCCTCGGCGGGCCCGGTCCCGTCGCTCTCGGTGTGCCGGTCTGGGCCTGCGTAGGCGCCGCCGGTGATGTTGCGCACGATCGTCACGTCCTGGGCACCGGGCACGCACACCGTGCGCACGCTGATCCGCAGGTCGAAGACGTGACGAAGCTCGATGAGCGCGGCCTCGGGGTTCGGGCACTGCTCGGCCGTGACGCCGGGGTGCGTGCCGACCGCACCCGACAGGATCACGTCGGCTTCCCGGCACGCGGCGATGGTCTCAGCGGGCAGGATCGAGCCGGTCTGCATCCACCCGGTGGTCCCGTACGGCCACGGCCCAGTGAGCCGGACCGGGGCACCGTCGTGTTCCAGCCCGCGCAGCAGCGCCACCGGGCCCTCCAGGACTTCGGCGCCGATCCCGTCTCCTGGCAGCAGCGCGACGGTACTCACGGGCGCACCTCCGGAACGACACTCACGGGCGCACCTCCGGAACGACACTCACGTCCCATCCCCCTCATGGCAGCAGCAGCTCTCGCGTCTGGGTGGTCATGATCTCCTCGGCGCGGACCCGGCCGACCCGGCTTTCCAGCGCGTGCAACCAGGGGGCGACCGCCACCGCAGGCGGGTCGTGCGCCGCGTGGCCGAGGTCGCCGCCGAACGCCAGCAGCGAGGCTGGGTAGCTGTCGGCGAGGCCAAGGCATGAGTGATCCGCGTCATTCAGGATGTCGGGCAGGATGCCCAGCTCCAGGTAGGCGCCGAGATCGCGCAACGCCCGCGCGGACTCGTCGTTCCAGCCGAGGAACGCCATCATCGGGTGGTTGACCAGCAGCCTCGCCACCCCGCGCCGCCGCGCCTCGGCAAACAGCGTGACGGTCTCGGCAGCGGACAGGTGGCCGCTGGCCAGGAGCAGGTCGTGCTCGGCGACCACGTCGAGCACGTCCAGCCACTCCGGCCGGATACGCCCGCCGTCGATCACCTCGACCAGCCCGAGCTCAAAACCGCGGTGCACCGCGAGCTCCGGCGACGCCGCGCCCGCCTTGTGCGTCCGTGCCGACACCGTCGGCATCCACACCACCCGCCCGCCCAGCCGCGCCGCCACCTGCACCGCGTCCGGGTTCGCCCCGCCGACCGGGCTGTTCAGGACGACTCCCCCGAACGTGTCGCCGCCTGCCACCGCAGCGCGCTCGACGGTGCTCCCCTCGTGGGCCTTGAGCACCACGGTGCTGAAGCCGACCGCGCGCTCCGCCGCGACCGTGGTGGCGTCGTCGCCGTGCCGTGGCAGCAGGCTGGGTGATGCATGCACGTGCAGATCGGCCATGTTGTGCGCCCAGTCGGGGGCTGGCGCCGCGTTATGGCCGGTCATGAGAGTTCCACCCACTCGAGCACCGGCTGGTCACCGAGCAGCCGGCGCTGCACCTTCCCCGCGGCGGCGTCCCGCGGCAGCGCGCCGACCCGGGCGACGGCCACCGGCCGCATGAACGCGGGCAAGCCGGCGATCTGCCGCCGCAGCTGGTCGAGCGGCAGCGGGTCCCCGACCGCGTACAGCACGACCTCGTCGTCGACCAGGGCGCCCTTGCGCTTCCACAGCGCGTGGTCGGTCAGGCCGGAGACCGCGGCGAGCTGGTCCTCGACGAACGGGATCGGCACGAACTCGCCCTTGACCCTGATCGACTCGGCGGCGCGTTCCAGGAAGACCAGGTAGTCCTCGCCGTCGGCGCAGCCGAGGTCACCGGTGTCGAACCAGCCGTCGGCGTCACGCGCCGGGTCGAGCCCGGCGGGGGTGACGTACCCGTCGAACAGCGCGGCGTGCTCGCGCTCACGCACGAAGATCACGCCGTCCTGGTCGACCCGCCACTCGATGTCGGCCCGGCCGGCCCCGCCGTGCCTGCTGGCGCCGGCCGGGATGTCGTCGGCCGCCGACCACCGGGTCAGGTGGGATATCCCGCCCGCCTCGGTGGAGCCGTAGCCGGAGACCGCCGCCGGGACCCCGAACCGGGCCAGGAACTCGGCGTCGGCGTAGAACATCGTGCGCACCCGGTGCCCGGCGGCGTCTTCGGCCGAAGTGGCGCGCTTGAGGATCTGCACCGGCGGCGCGTGCAGGATCAGCACCGTGATCCGCTCGCCGGTCACGGTGGGCCAGAAACCGCTGGCCGAGAACTTCGCCGTGGTGAGCGCGTCCGCGCCGGTGAGCAGCGCGGTTATGATGCCGTAGCCCATCGGGTTGATGTGAAACAGCGGCAGCGGCGCGAGCACCCGGTCGCCGGGGCGCAGGTCCAGGGCACCGGCTATGGCGGCGGCGAGCCTGGCGAAGTAGTCGTGGGTCTGCGCGCAGAACTTGGGCAGGCCGGTGGTGCCCGACGTGTGCATGTAAGACACCACCGCGAAGTTGTCTGCGCCGAGCCCGGGCAGGCCCTCGGGGTCGGCGCGACCGGCGGTCCTGGCCAGCGCGATCTCCCCTGGGCCCAGGACCAGGTCGGGCGCCAGCGGCGCGAGCATCCGGCCGGTCAGTTCGGCCGGGTAGCTGGGATTCACCAGCGCGACCGGTGTTCCGGCCAGTAGGCAGGCCAGCCAGGTCAGCACGTAGTCGGTCGAGGTGGGCGCGACGAGCGCGACCCGCTGCCCGGCGCGCAGCCCGTCGCCGAGCAGTGCCCGGGCCCGCGCGGCGGCCAGCCCGACCGCGTCGGCGAGTTCAAGCTGGTCGTCGACGGTCCCGAGGCGCAGCCCGGGCCGGGCGCGCGCCTGGCCCACGATCGCCCGCGCGAGATTCGGCTCGCTCATGCTGTGTTCCAGGTTCGCCCGCGCTGCCCAGCCCCGCTCATGCCAGGCCCTCGTGGCCGGGGTCCTTCAGCACGCAGCGGGCTATGTAGTTGCGCATGATCTCGGCGGAGCCGCCGGCCACCTTGAGCACCTTGATGTCGCCGGCGATGTCGGTGTATGGCTCGCCGAAGTAGAGCCCGTGCCCGCCGGTCAGGCTGTACGAGGTGTCACTGGCCCGCTCGGCCGCCGTGATCGCCAGGTGCTTGGCCGTGGTGGTGCGCAGCGCGATGTCCTCGCCGCGCTCGTGCGCAACAGCCGCGTCGTCGCGGGCCAGCGACGCCGCCTGCAGCGCGGTCCACGCGTCCGCGACCAGCCACTGGATGCCCTGGAAGTCGGTGACCTTCCCGTTGCCGACCTGCCGCTGCGACGCGTAGCGCAGCCCGAGCTCGAGCGAGCGGCGGCCGAGGCCGATCAGCTCCGAGGCGTTGCCGAGGCGGCTGATGTTGAACGTGGACAGGAACGTCTGCAGCCCTCCGCCGGCCGGCCCGAGCAGCGCAGCGTCCGGAACCCGTACGCGGTCGAAGATCACGTCGGCCGTGCGGATCAGCCGCAGGCCCACCGGGTCGGTCACCGCGGTCTCGATACCGGGCAGCGTCATGTCGACGAGGAAGCTGGTCAGCCCCTCCTCGGCGTTCGCGTAGAACAGCGTCACGTCGCAGTCGGCACCGAGGTTGACGTGCGTCTTCGCGCCGCTGAGTAGCCAGTCGGCGCCGTCCCTGGTCGCGGTCGCCGCCATGCCCTTGAACGACGAACCCGCGTTGACCTCGCTGATCGACTCGGAGAACACCGCCTCGCCGGTCGCGATGCCGCGCAGCCACCGGTCCTTCTGCTCGTCGGTGCCCCAGTCCAGCAGCCAGCGCTGCCCCTGCGCGGCGATCTGTCCGGACACCAGGCCATGCCGGCCGACCTCCTCGCTGATCACGACGTACTCCGGGACCCCGCCGCCGAGGCCGCCGTAGGACGGCGGCACCAGCGGGCCGAGGTAGCCGAGCTTGCCGAGCTCGCGGTAGAGGTCGCGGGGGAAGCGCGCCTGCCGGTTCGCCTCGTCGAGTTCCCCGCGGTGCCGCTCGCCGAAGCTTCTCAGCTCGGCCGCTGTCGTCTCGATCCAGGCGGCGCGCTCGGGATCGGCCTGCAGCGTCGGGTACATCGGTACTCCTTCCGGTCAGAACACAAGCCCGACCCGGTCGCTCACGGTCGCGGCGGTGAACCGGTCAAGCCGCAGGGCACTGGTGTCGATGCTGGTGATGGCGCCGGTGCCGATCTGCTCGGCGACCAGGCGCCCGATCTCCGGTGCCTGCATCAGCCCGTGCCCGGAGAACCCGCAGGCGTTGATCCAGGTCGGCGCCGCCGGATGCGGGCCGAGGATGCCGTGCCGGTCCGGGGTGTTCTCGTAGGTTCCGGCCCAGCAGCCGGAGCGGTCAAGCGGGAGATCGGCCAGCCACGGGAACCGGTCAGCCCCGATCGTGAGCACCGACTCCATCCACGGCCAGTCGACGCCGACTTCGTAGCCGTCCGGCTGATCCGGCCGGGCGGCGCCGAACAGCAGCCGCAGGCCTTCGCTGCGCACGAACATCCCGGTGCCAAGGTCGATGGTCATCGGCACCGGGTCCGGCAGCGCGCCGGGCGCGGTGGCGTAGATGTTGCGCCGCGAGTGCACGACCGGGACGGTCAGCCCGGCCAGCGCGGCCACCTCGCCCGCCCAGCCACCCGCAGCGTTCACGAGGTACTGGACGTGGCGGGCCGGCCCTCCACCCGCCGACACCTCCCAGCCGCCCCGATTGGTGTCGGGCTCGATCGCGGTGACCGGGCATCTGTAGCTGACCTGGGCGCCCGCCGCCCGTGCCAGGTCCAGGTAGGCGCGGGTCGCGAGGTGCGGGTCGACCACGCCGTCAGCCGGGCCCCAGGTCGCGCCGGCGATGCCGTCGGCCGCGAACGGGGTGATCCGCTCGGCCGCCGCGAGGCCGAGCACGTCGACCGGGACGCCGAGCGCGCGCTGCAGGTCGACGGCTTCGAGCTGCGCCTGCCACAGCGCGTCCGGCACCAGCAGCAGGTAGCCGGTCGGCCGGTAGCCCACGTCGATGCCGTGGTCGTCGGGGAACGAGCGGTACGCGCGGACGCTGCGCCAGGACATCTCGATGTTCAGCGAGTCCGCCCACTGCGACCGGATCGAGGCGAACGACCGGCCGGTACTCCCCTCGGCCGGGCCACCGAAGGCCTCAGCCACCAGGACCGAAAACCCCGCCCTGGCCAGGTGGTAAGCGCAGCTCGCGCCGACCGCGCCTGCCCCGACCACGATCACGTCCGTGCTGGCAATGGTGTTCATCGGGGCTCCTGACCGCGCCGTCCCGTTGACATGACGCTAAGCGCGCGGGCGGGGCGAAGCTTCGGCGCGGGCGCGGAAGAAACCGCGCGGTCTTCCGACAAATGTCGAAGACGTCGCGTCGGCTAGCGACTGCAAGCGTCGAAGACGTCGCGATGGCTAGCGGCTGCAAGCGTCGAAGACGTCGCGATGGCTTGCGACTGCAAGATCGCCGCCCGGCGCCGGAATAAGTTCGTGAGGATCCTCATTATGAGGAGTATGAACGTGGAACCACTCATGATGAGGCGGGTCAGCGTCTGTACGCCAGAGGGGCAGTCATGATCACGACTGAGCAGGTCGGCGACCGGTACATAGCGGTCTATCACCGGATGTTCCGTGCCGTTAACGACGAGATGACCGGATGCGGCCTGTCCATGGCCCGGACCAAGGTACTGATGCGGCTCAGCGCACAGGGGCCCACCCGGCAGAGCGTCCTGGCCGCCGACTTCGGGCTGTCTCCGCACTCCATCACCGACATTGTTGACGCGCTGGAGCACCAGGGCCTGGCCGAGCGCCGACCGGACGCCACCGACCGCCGGGCGAAGCTCGTCGCCATCACGGAGGCCGGCGAGGCCTGTCTAAGCGTGGCGTCCGCCGCCCGCGAGCGGCTGCTGGACCAGATCTTCGGCGCACTGAGCCAGGAAGACCGGGCAACCTTGCTCCGCTTGCTCGACGCCCTCGACGACGCAGCCCGGCCACTCGACAACGCAGCGCGGCCAGTCGACAACGCAAGCCCGCCACTCGACAACGCATCCCCGCCACTCGACAACGCAAGCCCGCCACTCGACAACGCGGCCGGACCGTTGAGCACCTCGCCGGCCGCTGCCAGCACACCGATGGTCCCGGCATGATCGCCGGGCCCGGCACGACCAGCACCACCCAGACCAGCCACGCTTCTCACTCGGGGGTATAGCTCTCCATGTCATCCGTGTCCTCTGCGGCAGCCCGTCGCCAGGCGACCAGCGATCATCGCTGGCTCATCCTGGTGATCGTGGCCATCGCCCAGCTGATGGTGGTGCTGGACGCCACCGTAGTGAACATCGCCCTGCCGTCGGCCCAGCACGCGCTCGGGTTTCCCAACAGTGACCGCCAGTGGGTGGTGACCGCTTACGCCCTGGCCTTCGGCAGCCTGCTGCTGCTCGGCGGCCGGCTCGGCGACATGTTCAGCCGGAAGCGCGTCTTCATCACGGGCCTGGCCGGGTTCGCTCTCGCCTCGGCGCTCGGCGGGGCGGCCGTCTCGTTCGAGATGCTCGTTATCGCTCGGACGCTGCAGGGCGTCTTCGGCGCCATCCTCGCGCCGTCCGCGCTCGGCACCCTGGTCAGCACGTTCCGCGACCCGCGCGAGCGCGGCCGGGCTTTCGGCGTCTTCGGGTCCGTCGCCGTCGGCGGCGGCGCCGTGGGCCTGATCCTCGGCGGCGTCCTCACCCAGTACTTCTCCTGGCGCTGGTGCCTGTACGTCAACCTGATCTTCGCCGCGATCGCGATCACCGGCGCCCTGCTTTACATGCGCGGCAACCGGCCGGACAGCCGCCCGCAGATGGACTGGGCGGGGGTCGTGCTCGCCTCGTCCGGGCTGTTCGCGATCGTGTTCGGGTTCTCGCACGCCGAGACTGCCGGCTGGGGCGCCGCCCTGACCATCGGCTCGCTCGTTGCTGGCGTGCTCCTGCTCGCGGCGTTCGCCTTTGCGGAGCGCCGGGTCAACCACCCGCTGCTGCCGCTGCGGGTGATCCTGAACCGGGCCAGGGGTGGCTCCTACGCCGCGGTCGGGCTGACCGGGATCGCGCTCTTCGGCACCTTCCTGTTCCTCACCTACTACCTCCAGGAGGTCAAGGGCTTCAGCCCGGTGACCAGCGGGCTGGCCTTCCTGCCGATGATCGCCTGCATCCTGGTCAGCTCCAACACCTCCAGCATCGTCCTGCTGCCCCGGCTCGGGCCGCGGACGCTGATCGCTGCCGGCATGCTGATCGGCGGCGGCGGGATGGCCTACCTCACCCAGATCACCGTGACCTCCAGCTACGCGGGCAGCGTCCTGCCGGCGCTGCTGGCGATGGGCCTCGGCTTCGGCATGGTCTTCTCACCGGCCATCAACACCGCCACGACCGGGGTGGCCCGGCAGGATTCGGGCGTGGCTTCTGCGCTGGTCAACACCATGCAGCAGGTCGGCGGCTCGATCGGGACCGCGGCGCTGAGCACGGTGGCGCTGACGGCGACGGCGACCTACCTGGCCGTCCACCACGCGGGACAGCTTGCGCTGGCCACCGCCGCGGTGCACGGCTACACCACGGCGTTCACGGTGTCGGCCATACTGCTTGGCATCGGCGCGCTGCTGACAATCCTGCTGGTGCCGTCCAAGAGCCGGCTCGAGCAACTCAGGAACGCGCCTGAGCCGGTCACCGTCACCCCGGCCCACAGCCCGGCCCTGGCGGACGCCATGGCCGCCCAGTCCGCCGACCCGTCCCGCCGATCGTGAACTGATCGCCGGCCAACACTTCAGCAGAAGAAACCCGGGACGGTCTCCGGCACATGCCGGTGGCCGTCCCGGCACTGGGTGTACAACCGGGTCGGCCGGCTGTGCCTCAAGTCCGGGCTCACTGACTGGCGTGGCTGGTTCGGGACGTCGTTCGGCACCCACACCCCGTGGGGAGACCAGGACTCCCCCGCCCTGGTCACCACGGTGGAGACGGCGCTGGAGCGGGCACTGTCCACGCAGCTGATGCGCGGCGGCGCCAGACCGCGAATCCGGCGCGTCAAGCCGGGCACGGCGCTCGTCCGGCAAGGCGAGCCTGGCACCGAGATCTACCTCATCCTGGACGGGGTGGTGCGGGTCGAGCGGGACGGCGAGCGGCTGGCTGAATACGGCCCCGGCGTGCTGCTCGGTGAGCGCGCCCACCTCGAAGGCGGCACCCGCACCTCCACGGTGAGCGCCATCACCGCGTGCCGGTTCGCGTCGGCCGACGCCAGCCAGTTCGACAAGGCCGCACTGGAGGACCTGGCCGCCGGACATCGCCACGAGGCAGCCACCCGCGGGTTACGCCCCGGAGGGCCGGGCGGCACGACGCCGTCAGAGCTCACCGGCACGCAGCGCCTGGCCTAGCCTTTTCCATGTGACGTGCACTCGGATGCGGTCCTGGTGACCGCGCTACTTGTTGCCAAGAACCTTCAGGCGGCGGTTGGCGATCGCGTGCTGTTTTCTGGTCTTGACCTGGTCGTCGGACCTGGCGATGTCATCGGCTTGGTCGGCGTGAACGGTGCCGGCAAGTCGACGCTGCTGCGGATGCTGGCCGGGCAGAGCGTCGCGCAGGAGGGCACGGTCACGATCAGCCCGCCAGATGCCTCGATCGGGTACCTGCCGCAGGAGCCAGACCGCCGCCTGGGCGAGACGGTGCGGCAGTTCCTTGCCCGGCGCACCGGCGTGGCCGCGGCGGACGAGGCGATGCAGGCAGCCGCGGGCGCGCTCGCCACTGGCACGCCGGGCGCTGAGGACGCCTACTCCCGCGGGCTGGAGCGGTGGCTTGATCTTGGCGGCGCGGACCTGGACGAGAGGGCGGACGCGGTCGTTGCCGGGCTCGGCCTGAGAGTGGGACTTGACCACGAGATGACTGGGCTGTCCGGTGGCCAGGCCGCGCGGGCTGGCCTTGCCTCGCTACTGCTGAGCCGCTACGACGTGTTCCTGCTCGATGAGCCGACCAACGACCTGGACCTCGACGGGCTGGCCCGGCTGGAGGAGTTTGTCGCGGGCCTCCGCGCCGGGACGGTCCTGGTCAGCCATGACCGGGAGTTCCTCACCAGGACGGTGACCAGGATCGTCGAGATCGACCTCAGTCAGCAGCAGGTCGCCACGTTCGGCGGCGGTTACGCGGCCTACCTGGCCGAGCGCGGCGTGCAGCGCCAGCATGCGCGAGCGGACTACGACGAGTACGCGGCGAGGCGCGCCGGCCTCCAGGAGCGCGCCCGGTCGCAGCGTGCCTGGATGGAGAAGGGCGTTAGGAACGCCCGCCGCAAGCAGCCGGATAACGACAAGGTCGGGCGGAAGTTCCGTACCGAGGCGACCGAGAAGCAAGCGGCGAAGGCACGGCAGACCGAGCGCCTGATCGAGCGGCTCGACGTCGTCGAGGAGCCGCGCAAGGAGTGGGAGCTGCGCATGGAGATCGGGGCGGCACCGCGGTCGGGCGCGATCGTCGCCTCGATGCGCGGCGCCGTCGTCCGCCGCGGCGGGTTTACCCTCGGCCCGGTCGACCTGCAGATCGACTGGGCGGACCGGGTGGCGATCACCGGCGCGAACGGATCGGGGAAGACAACCCTGCTGGTGGCCCTGCTTGGCCGGATACCGCTGAATGAGGGGCATGTCGCACTGGGCCCCGGGGTCGTCGTCGGCGAGGTCGACCAGGCACGCGACCTGTTCCTCGGTAGCGAGCCGCTGATCAGTGCCTTCGGGGCAGCCGCTCCGGACATGACGCCGGCGGACATCCGGACGCTGCTCGCCAAGTTCGGCCTGCGCGCTGCGCATGTGCTGCGGCCTGCTGCCACCCTCTCCCCGGGCGAGCGCACGCGGGCCGCACTGGCGCTGCTCCAGGCCCGCGGCGTCAATCTGCTGGTCCTGGATGAGCCCACGAACCACCTCGACCTGCCCGCGATCGAGCAGCTGGAGTCGGCGCTCGCAGCTTACCCCGGCACGCTCCTGCTGGTCACGCATGACCGCCGGATGCTCGACGCGGTGACGACCAGCCGGCGGATCGAGGTAGCCGGGGGTCGCGTCACGAGCCACTGACCAGGCGCGGGCTGGTTCACGGTGTGGATGCGGCAGCTCGGCGGTAGGCGGCCAGGCGGAGCGCCATATGCAGGGCGTCACGCTGCTGGCTGGTCTTGAGGTTCACGCCGGTCAGGGCCTCGATGCGGTCCAGCCGGTAGTAGAGCGTGGTGCGGTGGATGTGCAGCTGCTCGGCCGACCGGGCGATGTCCCCGCCCTGGTCGAGCACCGTCCGCGCAGTGATCTCCAGATCCGGCCGGGATCGCCGCGCCAGCAGGTCGGCGCCCGGGTGGATGTCGGCGACGGCCAGGTCCGGCGGCGCGGCCGCGATCAAGTGCCACGAGCCGAGCGCGTCCCAGGCCGGACGGTCCAGCACGGCCCCGGCGCGCAGCGCCTGCCGGGTCTGCGCCGCGCGCCCCACCGCGACGTGCAGCTGAGCCAGCGGCAGCGGGGGCCCGCTGGTTGCCACCTCACGCGGCGCCGGTTCCGGATACGCGGGATGCACGCTCATGTCGCCCCGCAGCGGCCATCCGATGCTCGCTCGCGGGGCCATGACGGCCACGGTCACGGCCGGGTCGAGCTCCTCCAGCGCGATCAGCTCCCGCGCGGCGGCTTCGTCGGGGCCCGCCGCCAGCCGGGCGAGCAGCGCGGCCCGGCGGCGGCCGCGCCCGGCGCTGGTCATCGGCGTCTGCGCCAGGTAGATCGCGGCGAGTTCGGCACACGCCACGATCTGCGGCAGGTGCTCCTCGGTCACGGTCTCGTCGCCGTTCAGCACCCACAGGTAGCCGAGCAGCTCCCGGCCGGTGCGCAACGGCACGCACCACCGCGGCAGCATGTCGGCCTCTGGTGCGGCGGGGGTGCGGACCGGTCCGTACGCCCGGGCCAGCCCGAGCCGCGCCACCACGGCCCTGGCCGCCGGGTCGACCTCATGCTGCAGGATCGTGCGCATCCGGGTCCCGTCGACCTGCCCCTGAGCGCTCCACCAGATCGGCCGGTGCCTGGCGTCCTCCACCAGCACCGGGTGGGCCAGCGAGGCGCCGAGCTCGTCGACGGCCGACTGCACGTCCCGCACGCCCTCACCGCCCTCCCAGGAGACCCGCGTTTCCGACAATCGTAGGAAACCTGTGCGGGAAGTTCCGCAGCGGAGCCGAAGCCCCGGCGCGCGCGGGCTGTTTACAGTGCGGGTGTCGGCCAGACCAGGCACGGCGCTACACGTTCCGGGAGGTCATTATGGCCGCAACCGCAGGCCGGACCGCGCTCTTTCCGATCGGCCCCACCGCGCCGCTGACGTTCGCCCCCGGCTCGCCCGAGCGGGCGCGGGTCGCGGCCGCGCTGAAAGAGGTCCGCCAGGCCGATTACGACGTCCCGAACGTCATCGGCGGTGAGGAGGTGCGCACCGGCAGGCGGGCGCCCATCGTGACCCCGCACGATCACGCGCGTGAGCTGGGGCATGTCAACTACGCCGGGGAGGCCGAGACCGCCAGGGCGATCGACGCGGCGCTGGCCGCGTCAAAGTGGTGGGGCCGGCTGCCGTGGGAGCAGCGCGCCGAGCCGTTCCTGCGGGCCGCGGACATGCTGGAATACGGGCCGTGGCGGGACCGGCTGAACGCCGCCACCATGCTGGAGCTGTCGAAGACGACCTACCAGGCCGACATCGACGCCGCCTGCGAGACCGTGGACTTCATCCGCGCGAACGTCAAGAACATGCTCGACATGTACGAGGTGCAGCCCGGGTCGCAGCCCGGCGTGTGGAACCAGGCCGAGTACCGGCCGCTCGAGGGGTTCGTGTTCGCGGTATCGCCGTTCAACTTCACCTGCATGAACAACCTGGCCTTTGGCCCGGCCGTGCTCGGCAACACCGTGGTCTGGAAGCCTGCCGAGAGCGCGTCGCTGGTCATGCACCTGTCGCTGCGGCTGCTGCGCGAGGCCGGGCTGCCCGACGGCGTGATCAACGTCGTCTACGGGGACGGCCCGGAGATCGGCGCGGTGGCTCTGGCGCACCGCGACCTGGCCGCCGTGCACTTCACCGGGTCGACGGCGACGTTCCAGCACATCTGGCAGACGGTCGGCGCGAACATCACCTCGTACAAGAACTACCCGCGGGTGGTCGGCGAGACCGGCGGCAAGGACTTCATCGTGGCCCACCCGACCGCCGACGTCGAGGCGCTCGCGGTCGCCTGCGTCCGCGGCGCCTACGAATACCAGGGCCAGAAGTGCTCGGCCGCCTCGCGCCTGTACGCGCCGCGCAGCCTGTGGCCCGAGCTCAGGGATCGCCTGGTCGCGCTCACTGAATCGGTCGTGGTGGGCGACCCGACCGAGCCGCAGACCTACCTCGGTGCGGTGATCAACGCCAAGCAGTTCGCCAAGCACGCGGACGCGCTGGCCCGGGCCAGGGGCGAGAACCTGGTCGTGGTCGGCGGCAACACCGACGACTCCGTGGGCTGGTTCGTGGACCCGACCGTGCTGGAGGTCCCCGATCCGGCCTCGCCGTTCCTGACCCAGGAGCTGTTCGCTCCGGTGCTGACCGCGTACGTCTACAACGACAACGCGTGGGACGAGACGCTGCGGCTGGTCGACGAGTCCACCGCGTACGGGCTCACCGGCGCGATCTTCGCTGCCGACCCGGCGGTGATTGAGCAGGCGGACGATGCGCTGCGGTACACCGCCGGAAACTTGTACATCAACGACAAACCGACCGCGTCGGTCGTCGGGCAGCAGCCGTTCGGCGGCGCCAGGGCATCCGGCACGAACGACAAGGCCGGCACCGTCTGGAACATGATCCGCTTCGCCAGCCCGCGGTCCGTCAAGCGCAACCACCTCCTCGTGCGCGACTATCGCTATCCGCACCTCGAGCCCTGACATAGGCCGCCGCCGTCGGGGAAGAGTATCTGAGGCAATTGCCGACGGTGGGGGGACCGATGGTGAGCCTGGTGGAACCGGTACAGGTAGAGCGGCGTTCCGTTGCCCAGCTGCGGCCGATTATCGGCGTGCAGCGGCACGAGCGGCTGGTCCAGGTCGCCAATCAGTTCCGGCAGCACCTCGGCGGGCGCACAATATGGAACGTCAGTTCGACGGCGACCGGCGGCGGGGTCGCCGAGATGCTGCACGTGCTCCTCGGCTACGCCGAAGATCTCGCCATCCCGGTCCAGTGGCGGGTGATCACCGGCGACGCCGAGTTTTTCGTGATCACGAAGCGGATCCACAACCAGATCCACGGCGAGACCGCCGGAGGCCCGCTCACTGCGGCCGACGCCGACCATTACGCGCGGATGCTCGCCGCGAACGCGGCCGAGCTGCTCGACGAGGTCCGGCCCGGCGACCTGGTGCTGCTGCACGACCCGCAGACCGCCGGGCTGACCCGGGCACTGGTGGACGCCGGGGCCCTGGTGGCGTGGCGCTGCCACATCGGCGTGGACTGGCAGAACGACGCCACGCGGGGGGCCTGGGAGTTCCTGCGGCCGCAGCTGGAGGCGGCGCACGGGTTCGTGTTCACCCGGCGTGAGTACGTGCCGGACTGGATCCCGGCCGGCAAGGTGGCGATCATCCCGCCGTCGATTGACCCGCTCGCCCCCAAGAACGAGCCACTCGACACCGACACCGTGCGCGGGATCGCGGGCCGGATCGGGGTTCTGGACGGCGCCACGCCCGACGACCGGACCTCGTTCGAGCGCAGCGACGGCAGCGTCGGCTTCGTGACCCGGTACGCGGAGGTCACCGGAGAGGGTCGGCCGGGGCCGACCGACCCGATGGTGGTGCAGGTGTCCCGGTGGGATCAGCTCAAGGACATGCAGGGCGTCATGCACGGGTTCGCGGAATATGTCGTGCCCGGCGGCGACGGTTACCTGCTGCTCGTCGGGCCGGCGGTCGCCGGGGTGACCGATGACCCGGAGGGCGCCGCGGTGTTCGGCGAATGCCTGCTGCAGTGGCGCGAGCTGCCGCCCGAGGCCAGGGCGCGGATCCTGCTGGTCACCCTGCCGCTGGACGACGCGGACGAGAACGCCGCCATGGTCAACGCGCTGCAGCGGCATGCCACGGTGATCGTGCAGAAGAGTCTCGCCGAGGGGTTCGGGCTGACCGTGGCCGAGGGCATGTGGAAGGGGCGGCCGGTCGTGGGCTCGGCTGTCGGCGGGATCATGGACCAGATCGCCGACGGCACCGGCGTCCTGCTGCCCGACCCGCGTGACCTGAAGGCGTTCGGGGTGGCCGTGCGCGAGCTGCTCGACAACCCCGCCGAGGCGGACCGGATGGGGCACGCGGCGCAGGCCTACATTCGCGAGCATTACGTCGGCGACGTGCACCTGCTCCGCTACGCGGACCTGTTCGGCTCGATGCTCGCAGCGGGCTAAGCACCTCTTTCCCACCTCGGGCGATCTCGCAGCCGGCTGAGCGTCGACGTTATGCCGGGCGCCCACCGGGTAGGGCCAGCCTTTCTAGAGGAGGGATGGCAAATGACCGACACTCAGCCGCACGCCACGACCAACGACGCAGGGATCCCGGTCGAGAGCGACGAGTTTTCGCTGACCGTCGGCCCCGAAGGCCCGGTCCTGCTGCAAGATCACTACCTGATCGAGCAGATGGCGAACTTCAACCGGGAGCGCATCCCCGAGCGCCAGCCACACGCCAAGGGCGGCGGCGCGTTCGGCCACTTCGAGGTGACCGGCGACGTCAGCGCGTACACCAAGGCCGCGGTGTTCCAGCCCGGCACGCGTACCGACACGCTGATCCGGTTCTCCACCGTGGCCGGCGAGCGGGGCAGCCCGGACACCTGGCGCGACCCGCGCGGGTTCGCGCTGAAGTTCTACACGTCCGAGGGCAACTACGACATGGTCGGGAACAACACCCCGGTCTTCTTCGTCCGCGACCCGATGAAGTTCCAGCACTTCATCCGGTCGCAGAAGCGCCGCGCGGACAACAACCTGCGCGACCACGACATGCAGTGGGACTTCTGGTCGCTGTCCCCGGAGTCGGCGCACCAGGTGACCTGGCTGATGGGCGACCGCGGCATCCCGCGGTCCTGGCGGCACATGAACGGCTACAGCTCGCACACCTACATGTGGATCAACGCGGCGGGCGAGCGGTTCTGGGTGAAGTACCACTTCAAGACCGACCAGGGCGTCGAGTTCTTCACCCAGGACGAGGGCGACCAGATGGCGGCGGTGGACACCGACTACCACCAGCGCGACCTGTACGAGCACATCGACGCCGGGCAGTTCCCGAGCTGGACGCTCAAGATGCAGATCATGCCGTTCGAGGACGCGAAGACCTACCGGTTCAACCCGTTCGACCTGACCAAGGTGTGGCCGCACGGCGACTACCCGCTGATCGAGGTCGGCCGGCTGACCCTGGACCGGAACCTGACCGACTACCACACCGAGATGGAGCAGGCCGCGTTCGAGCCGAACAACCTGGTGCCCGGGATCGCGCTGAGCCCGGACAAGATGCTGCTGGCCCGCGGCTTCTCCTACTCCGACGCGCACCGCGCCCGGCTGGGCGTGAACTACAAGCAGATCCCGGTGAACTCGCCGCACGCGCCGGTGCACAGCTACTCCAAGGACGGCGCGATGCGGGTCGTGAACGCCCACGACCCGGTGTACGCGCCGAACTCCAAGGGCGGCCCCAAGGCGGACAGCGAGCACAACAAGCCGGCCAGCTGGTACGCGGACGGCGACATCATGCGCTCCGCGTACGTCCCGCGCCGCGACGACGACGACTTCGTCCAGGCCGGCACCATGGTCCGGGAGGTTCTCGACGACGCGGCACGCGACCGCCTGGTCAGCAACGTCGTCGGCCACCTGCTCAACGGTGTGACCGAGCCGGTCCTGGCCCGCGCGTTCGAGTACTGGCGCAACGTGGACAAGGACCTCGGCGACAAGATCGAGTCCGGCGTCCGCGACAAGCGGGGCGCCAAGGATCCCAAGGCCGACGCGCAGGGCAACCCGGCCCGCGGCAGCATGCAGGCCAAGGCCTGACCGCGCGCCCAGCCCGCCGGGCCCGGTGCCCCCGCAATGCTCAAGGGGTACCGGGCCCTGCCCGTTCCGGGTAGCGTGCGGCCGGTGAAGCGAAGCACCGAGCGCATCCTCACCACGCACGTGGGAAGCCTCCCCCGGCCGGCGCCGCTGCTCGACAAGATGCGCGACGGCGAACGCGGCCCGGACATGGACGGCGCCGTCGCCCAGGCCGTCGGCGCGGCCGTGGGCCAGCAGCTGGCGCACGGCGTCGACGTGGTCACCGACGGGGAGCAGGGCAAGACCGGGTTCTTCGCGTACATCGGCGAGCGGCTGGCCGGGTTCGAGCCCCGGCCGGGCCTCAAGGCCCACCAGTGGACCGCGGAGGTCAGCTCGTTTCCCGAGTACTACGCGGCCTACTTCGAGCGCGCCATGACCGGCGGTTCGGTCGTCACGCCCGAGCCGCTGGTCTGCGTCGGCCCGGTCACCTACCGCGGCCAGGCGGCCATCGCGCGGCAGATCGCGGACCTGCAGGCGGCGCTGGCCGGCCAGCCCCACGCCGAGGCGTTCATCCCGGCCACGGCGCCAAGCGGGCTCGGCATCATGACCGGCGGTGCGGACGTCGCGAACGAGTACTACCCGTCGTATGCGGACTACCTGTTCGCGGTCGCCGACGCCCTCGCGGAGGAGTATCGGGCGATCGTGGACGCGGGGTTCCTGCTCCAGGTCGACGACCCCGCCCTCACCGACACCCTCAGCGACTCGGCCCTAGATCAGCGGACGGTCGGCGAGCGCGTGGAACTCTTCGTCGAGGCGACCAACCGCGCGCTGCGCGGCATCCCCGCTGACCGGGTCAGGTACCACACCTGCTACGGCATTAACGAGGGCCCGCGCGTCCACGATGTGCCGCTGGCCGAGGTGATCCCGCTGATGCTGAAGGTGCAGGCCATGGGCCTGTCGTTCGAGGCGGCAAACGCCCGGCACGAGCACGAGTACCACGCCTGGGAGACCGTGACCGTGCCCGACGACCGGGTGCTGCTGCCGGGCGTGATCACGCACGCGAGCAACATCGTCGAGCACCCGGAGCTGATCGCCGAGCGCCTCACCCGCTACACCCAGATCGTGGGCCGGGAGAACGTCATCGCGAGCACGGACTGCGGCTTCTCATCCCAGGCCACGTACCGGCCCGAGGTCGACCCGAGGGTGATGTGGGCGAAGTTCGACGCGATGCGCGAGGGCGCGGCGCTCGCCTCCGGGCAGCTCTGGAGGACACGATGACCGAGGCAGTCGACCGGCAGGCCATCCGTGACCTGGTCGAGAACTGGGCCGTGTGGCGCGACGCCGGTGACTGGGACCGCTTCCGCACCCTCTGGCACCCCGACGGCCGGATGATGGCGACCTGGTTCCAGGGCACGGCCGACGAGTTCATCACGGTCAGCCAGGAAGGCTTCGCACGCGGCGTGCGCATCCTGCACTTCCTCGGCGGGACGTCCATCGACCGGGCCGACGACCGGGCCATCGCCCAGACGAAGATGACGATCTCACAGCGCGCACTCGTGCACGATGTGCTGTGCGACGTGGTCTGCACCGGCCGGTTCTATGACTTCCTTGAACGGGACGCCAGCCGCTGGGTCCTCGTACTGCGTCAGCCGATCTACGAGAAGGACCGGCTGGACCCGGTCGACCCGGCCGCGCGGCTCGAGCTCGACCGGGCGCAGCTGGAGCGGTTCCCTGAGGGCTACCGGCACCTGGCCTACCTGCAGACGAACATCGGCTACCAGGTCAAGACCGACATGCCCGGCCTGACCGGCCCCGAGGTAGAGGCGCTGTACCGCCGCGGCGCCACCTGGCTGGCCGGCGGCTCCTGCGACTAACCGCCCGCATCGGCCTTGCCCGAGCGCCCCACCAGCCCCGAAAACCCCAGCAGTCCCAGTCAAGATCCGCTCCGGTAGTGGATTTTCATGATCCAGGAGCCTTTCGTGCAGATGCTGCCCGAAAGGCTCCACGATCATGAAGCAACCGCTTTCGCTCGGCTGTTTCCGCCACACTGTTCAGCGGCGTGGGGCTGGCGGCGGCTCAGGGGCGGGGCTGGGCTGCGGCGTGGCGGCCGGCGCGGCGGCCGAAGAACGAGCCCTCGCCGAGCTGCGTGCCGCTGCTGTAGCCCTTGCTGTCCTGGGCGATGTTGGACGCGCACGCGCCCGCCGCGTACAGGCCCGGCACCACCGACCCGTCGGCGCGCTGCACCTGCCCGTCGGCCGTGCACCGCAGCCCGCCGAGCGTGAAGCCCGCGTACATCGCCTTGCCGAGGGATAGGTCGAACGCACCCCAGGGCCCGGTGTCCTGCGGCTCCAGCCAGTCCGGATGTTTGCGGAACTCCGGATCTTCGCCCCGCGCCGCGGCCGTGTTGTAGGCCGCCAGGGTGGCGGCGAGGTTTCCCGCCGGGATGCCCAGCCCGCGCTCCATCTCCGCGATCGTCTCCCAGCCGTCGATGAACGGCACCAGCGGCATCTCCGGGTTCGCCATATGCACGCTGTCGAGGACCAGGAACGCGGCGCTCCCCGGCTGGTCGAGCACGAACCCCGACGTCCTGGAGTGGTAGCTGTCCTCGGCGACGAACCGCCTGCCGTCGCGGTTGACGACCACGCCGGTCAGCAGCTTGCCCGGCGGGTAGAACGGCGCGGTGACGAACGCCTGGTCCATGTGCAGCGCCTGGCCGCCGGCGGACTGGCCCAGCCTGATGCCGGTCCCGTCGTCGTAGGTGGTGCCGAGCACGAACGGCTTGGCGGCGAGCTGCGGCACGTGCTCGGCGACCATCTGCGGGTTCATGACGAAGCCGCCCGCGGCCAGGATCGTGCTGCGCGCACGGACCACGCCGCGGCGGTCGTAGAAGCGCCACCGCACCCCGCCGACCTGGCCGGATGGATCGGTAACCAGCTCGGTGGCCCCGGTCTCGTACCAGGCCTCGACGCCGAGCTCCTGGGCGCGCCGCACCAGCAGATCGATGACGAGCTTGGCGCCGCCGGTGTCGCCGGGCACGGGCACCTTGTGGCCGCGCGGCGCCGGAACCGCGAGGTCGCGGAACGGCCAGACCTTCTCGTTGCCGGTGTACATCAGGCCCTGCGTCTGCGGCTGGATGACGGCCTTGTCCGGGTAGTAGCTGCGCTCGAACTCGAAGCCCAGGCTCTCCAGCCAGTCGCAGTGCTCGACGCTGCCGTCGGCGTACGCCCGGATCTTGTCCGGCTCCGGCTCCGGGGTCACCGCCATCAGGTAGGCGTACATCTCGTCGGGTGTGTCCTGGTGGCCGGTGGCTCGCTGCACCACCGTGCCGCCGCCGAGGTAGAAGTGCCCCCCGGCCATCGCGCTGGTACCGCCCGGCACCGCGGCCCGCTCCAGGACCAGCACCGAAGCGCCCGCCCCCGCCGCCTCGACCGCCGCGCACCCGCCAGCGATGCCGAACCCGACCACGACCACGTCCACCTCGCGCTCGCCGCCGACCTCACGCGGCACGCCGTCCTCAGGCGGCACGCCGTCCTCACGCGCCCCGACATCGCCTTGCCGGCTGTCCGCGGTCATCGCTCTGCGCCCTGTCTCCTGTCTCGCCGCCCGTCTCCGCTCCGTCCGCCGCGCTCAAGATCCAAAGATCTAGGAGGATCGGGTGCAACATATGCACTCCAGGCTCCTAGATCTTCAGGAATCCCAGCGGCGGACGGCTGTTGCGCGTCAGCTTATACCGGACTAATGTCTGGACACATGTCCGGTACTCTCGCGACCGAGGCGACCCGGCGGCGGCTCACCGCCCGGCAGGCCGACACCGTGCGCCGACTCACCGAGGCGGGCGTTGAGGAGGTACGCGAGTCAGGCTACGAGAACCTGAGCATCCGCGACGTGGCCCGCCGGGCCGGTGTGGCGCCGGCGACCGCGTACACCTACTTCGGCTCCAAGGATCACCTGCTGGCGGAGATCTTCTGGCGCCGGCTGAGCGCGCTGCCGCCGGTCACTGAGGGCGACGACACGACCGGGCGCAAGGCGGCGGTCATCGCGGTGCTGCGCGAGCTGGCGCTGCTGGTGTCCGAGGAACCCGAGCTCGCGGCGGGCTGCACCGCCGCGATGTTCGGCAGCGAACCGGACGTCCGCCAGCTGCGGCTGCAGCTCGGCAAGCAGATTCACGACCGCATCGAGTCCGCCGCCGGCCGCGGCAGTCCGCAGGGACGGCTGCTGGAGCTGGCGTTCTTCGGCGCCATGGTGGAGGCCGGCCTCGGCTACACGACCTACGAGCACGTGGCCGACCGACTAGCCGAGGCCGCCGAGCTGATCATGGACTGAGCAGTGAACCCGTTTCATCCTCCCCGTGATGGCCCACGCACTGTGAGCGCGAGATCTACGGATGAAAAGCACTCAATGACCCAGCCGGTGGCGTTCAGCCCGTACGACTACCGGATCCACGAGGATCCGTACCCGGTCTACGCACGGCTGCGGGACGAGGCGCCGCTGTACCGGAACGACGAGCTCGACTTCTGGGCACTTTCGCGCCATGAGGATGTCGTCGCCGCTTTCCGGGACCCGTCGCAGTTTTCCAGCGCTAACGGCGTCTCGCTGGACCCGGCGGCTTGGGGCCCGTACGCGCACAAGACCATGTCGTTCCTGGCGCTGGACCCGCCGCGGCACACCCGCATGCGCGCGCTGGTGTCCAAGGGCTTCACGGCCAGGCGGGTGCGCGAGCTCGAGCACCAGATCCGCGCGCTGGCCCGCCGGCACCTGGGTGCGGCCGTGGCTCAGGGCGACTTCGACTTCGTCGCCGACTTCGCCGGCCTGCTCCCGATGGACGTGATCTCGGAGATGATCGGCGTGCCCGAGGCCGACCGCGACGACGTGCGCAAGCTCGCCGACACCGTGGTGCACCGCGAAGACGGGCTGTTCGACGTGCCGCAGGCCGGCATGGAGGCCGCGCTGACCCTGGTGGGCTACTACGCCGACCTGCTCACGCAGCGCCGCGCGGCCCGGGCCGACCGGGCCGACCGGGGCGACCTGATGTCGGCGCTGCTGGAGGCCGAGATCGACGGTGACCGGCTGGCCGACGACGAGATCATCGGTTTCCTGTTCCTGATGGTCGTGGCGGGGAACGAGACGACAACGAAGCTGCTGTCCAACGCCGTCTACTGGGCCTGGCGCAACCCGGCGGAACTGGCCAAGCCCATGGCCGACCCGGGCCGGATCGGCGACTGGGTCGAGGAGACGCTCCGCTACGACGCCTCGAGCCAGGTCATCGCGCGCACGGTGACCGAGGACTTCACCGCGCACGGCCAGACGGTCCCGGCCGGTGGGCGGCTGCTGCTGCTGATCGGGTCGGCGAACCGGGACCCGGCCGCGTTCCCCGGCCCGGACGACTTTGACCTGGACCGGGACACGTCGGCGCTGATCAGCTTCGGCTCGGGCCGGCACTACTGCCTGGGCGCCAACCTGGCCCGGCTGGAGGCGCAGATCGCCCTCGACGAGTTCACCCGCCTGGTCGCCGCGTGCGAGATCGACGGCAGCCGCGCGCAGCGGGTCCACTCGGTGAACGTGCGCGGCTTCGCGACGCTGCCGATGCGGGTGCGGTTGAGGGTGTCCTGACCATGCCGAGATTCGAGCCGCATCCCGCCCGCCGGGCCGCCGTGGTGACCGGAGCGTCGTCGGGCATCGGTGCGGCCACCGCGATCGCGCTCGCCGCGGCCGGCCACCCGGTCGCGCTCGGCGCTCGGCGCACGGACAAGTGCGAGGAACTGGCCGCGGCCATCCGGGCCGACGGCGGCGAGGCCATCGCGCTGCCGCTGGACATCGGCGACGACGACGCGGTCACGGCCTTCGCCGTCGCGGTCGCCGGCCAGATCGGGCCGGTGGAGATCCTGGCCAGCTGCGCGGGCGATGCGGAGCCCGGGCTCGTTCACGAGCTCGACTCGGCCGAGTTCGCGCGGCAGGTTCAGGTCAACCTCGTCGGGGCGCACAGGATGGTGGCGGCGGTGGTGCCGGGCATGGTCGCCCGTCAGCGCGGCGACGTGGTGTTCGTGTCCTCAGACGTGGTGCGCACGCCGCGGCCACGGATGGGGGCCTACGTGTCGGCCAAGCACGGCGTCGACGGCATGGCACGGACCATGCAAATGGAGCTCGAAGGCACCGGAGTCAGGGTCTCGGTCGTGCGACCGGGGCCGACGATGACCGGCATGGGGATGAGCTGGGACGCCGTAGTGGTCGGGGCGATGCTCGACGACTGGGTCGGCTGGGGCCTGGCACGCCACTCGTACTTCCTGCGCCCGCAGGATGTGGCCGCCGCCGTGACCGCGATCGTCTCGACCCCGCGCGGTGCACACATAACGCTCCTGGAGATCGAGCCCGAGGCACCGCTGAAGACCGGTAACGAGGCCGACGCGCCGCCTGGAGGAACGTCATGACACTGCTGGAGCCCCGGCTCGTTTCCGGCGGAGCGGCCGACGGGCACCTGGAGGAACTGCGCCGCGACCCGATAGCGCTCATGCGCCGGGTACGGGACGAGTGCGGCGACGTGGGCCGGTTCGACCTGGCCGGGCGGCCGGTCATCCTGCTGTCCGGGGCGGACGCCAACGAGTTCTTCTTCCGCGCCCCGGACGAGGACCTCGACCAGGCCGAGGCGTACCCATTCATGACCCCGATCTTCGGTGAGGGAGTGGTGTTCGACGCCTCGCCGGAACGGCGCCGCGAGGCCCTGCACAACCAGGCGCTGCGCGGGGACATGATGCGAGGGCACGCGCAGACGATCGCGGACGAGGTCGACCGGATGGTGGCGGGCTGGGCCAGCCAGGGCGAGATCGACCTGCTGGACTGGTTCGCCGAGCTGACCATCTACACCTCGTCGGCGTGCCTGATCGGCGCCAAGTTCCGCAACAACCTGGACCGCAGGTTCGCCGAGCTGTACCACGACCTGGAACGGGGCACCGACGCGCTCGCGTTCGTGGATCCCTACGCCCCGATCGAGAGCTTCCGCCGCCGGGACCACGCGCGGGCGGCCCTGGTGAGCCTGGTGGGGCAGATCATGGCGGGCCGGGCGGCCGCCGGGCCGCCCGCGCGCAGCGGCCGGGACCTGCTCGACGTGCTCATGTCGATCCGCAATCCCGACGGGAGCGACACGTTCTCCCCGGACGAGATCACCGGCATGTTCATCTCGATGATGTTCGCCGGGCACCACACCAGCTCCGGGACTGCCGCGTGGACGCTGATCGAGCTGCTGCGCAACCCCGCGTGCCTGGCCGAGGTGGTCGCCGAGCTCGACGAGCTGTACCGGCCCGAGCCGGCGGGCGCTAGCGGCGGGCCGGCGGTGGGTGTCCCACCGCCGGTCTCCTTCCAGGCGCTCCGGGAGATACCGAGGCTGGAATCGGCGGTCAAGGAGGCGCTCCGGCTGCACCCACCGCTGATCCTGCTGCTGCGCGCCGCGACCAGGGAGCTCGAGGTGCTCGGCTACCGGATCCCGGCGGGCGCGCTGGTCGGCGCCACCCCGGCGATCTCCAACCGGATCGCCGCCGACTTCCCCGACCCGGACGCATTCCGGCCGGAGCGCTACGCCGAACCGCGCCAGGAAGATCTCATCAACCGGTGGACCTGGATACCGTTCGGCGCTGGGCGGCACCGCTGCGTCGGCGCCAACTTCGCGATGATCCAGCTGAAGGCGATCTTCTCGGTGCTGCTGCGGGACTGGTCGTTCGAGCTGGCCCAGCCGCCCGGCAGCTACCGCAACGACCACTCCAAGATGGTCGTGCAGCTCGCGCGGCCGTGCGTGGTCCGCTACCGCCGCCGGGGCGACGCTGAGGCGGCGGCGTGATGCGCATCGAGGTCGACCTCGACCTGTGCCAGGGTCACGCGATGTGCGAACTGGAGGCGCCCGACGTGTTCTCGGTGCCACGCAAGAGCAAGGTCACCCTGATTCAGCCCGCGCCGTCGCCATCGCATCGGGCCGAGGTGGAGGCGGCCGTGCGGTACTGCCCCACACAGGCGCTCCGGCTGCTCGACGACTGACCCCGAGGCGTCACGTTACGGCCCCTAAAAGGAGGTTCGGATGGCTGCGTTCCCCCGCGCGGAACTGGAAGAGGCCGCGTTCCCCCGCGCGGAACTGGAAGAGATGGTGCAGCGGTGGCTGGACGCCAACCGGCGCTGCGAGGAGGCGGGCGACTGGCGGCCACTCGCGGCGATGTACACGGCCGACGCGACCTACGGCTGGAACATGGGCCCCGGCGAGGAGTTCATGGTGACCGGGCGCGACCAGATTCGCGACATCGCGCTGGCGCTGGAGATGGGCGGGCTCGACGGCTGGTCGTACCCGTACCAGCGGGTGCTGATCGACGACGCGCAGGGCGAGGTCGTCGGGTTCTGGAAGCAGGTCGCTGGCGCGGCGCGGCCGGACGGGACCCACTACGAGGTGGCCGGGATTGGCGGAAGCTGGTTCCGCTACGGCGGCGACTGGCAGTGGTCGTGGCAGCGCGACTTCTTCGACCTCGGCAACGTGACGGCGCTGTTCCTCGAGATGATCAAGGCCGACGCGCTGTCGGATGGCATGCGGCGCCGGATGGAGCGCGCGGTCTCCGGCGAGAAGCTCCCCGGCCACTACCCGCTTGGCGAGGGCCCGGTGCCGCTCTGGTAGCGCCGGTGCAGCAGCCGCCGCCACAGCGCCCGCCACCAGTCACCGTAGGAGGGCCGGGCGGCGACGGAGCCGCTGCCGACCTGGCCGCTGACCTTCACCCTTAGTTCCACCTGGGCCCCGGGTCCCGCCGGCGGGACCACGTTGACGCTGCCGCTGTTCACCGTGAGGTCGCCGGCGTCCACGACGATGCCGGGCCGGGTGATGAGCGTCAGGGTGCCGCTGGCGATCCTGGCGTCAATGCGCAGCTCCGGCGCGGCGATGACGGCCCGCCGGAAGTCGAGCCGGACCGCACCACTGGCGACCTGGATCTCCATGCGCCTGGGCACGATCCAGGCTCTGTCCCGCTTGGCTGAGCCAGAGCCGCACGTAATCCGGTCGGTGTCCGGAACCTGTGCGGCTTCTGCGGCGGTCAGGTCCTCGACGACCCGGTCCCGGCCCGCGGGTGCGGGGGCACCGAGCCGTGTGGCCAGGAATGCGGCCTCGACCTCGTAGATCCGCTCCGGCCGGCTGAGGTCCTTGAGCTGGCGCGTCCCGAGCTCCCGCAGGTCCACGCCCTCGGGCAGCTCATCAGACAGCAGCTCCGCCGCCACCCCGGACACCAGCACCTGGCCGCCGCTGGCGACCGTCAGCAGCCGCGCGACCCGGTTCACCGCCGGCCCGAAGTAGTCCCCGTCGCGCTCTTCGCAAACCCCGGCGTGCAGGGCCATCCGCACCACAATCGGCCGGCTGGTCGGCCACGACTGCGCGGCCAGGTCCCGCTGCGCGGCTAGCGCCGAGTCGAGCCCAGCCCGGGCGGCGGAGAACGCCGCGCAGAACGAATCGCCGACGGTCTTGAAAACGTAGCCGCCGACCTGCTCGATCGCGCCGCGCAGGATCTCGTCGTGGCGCCGCAGCGCGGCCGCCATGGCATCCCGCTCGGCCTCCCACAGCCGGGTGGAGCCTTCCACGTCCGTGAACAACAGCGTTACGGTGCCCGACGGCAGGCCGCTCATCGACACCCCGCGTTCGGGAATAGCGTCACCGCGACCACCTCCAGACCGCCAATCCTCTCGCAGTCTGCCGGATGCCAGCAGCACTCGGGAAGACCCGCGCCCAAGCTCAGCGAGCGCCGCCCTCATTCGCGGGCGCGGAGGCGGCGGAGCATGCGGGGGTCCTGAAAGCCGACGGTCCGGGCGGCGGCTTCGACGGTGGCGCCGTGGCCGATCAGGTGCTCGGCTCGTTCGAGCCGCAGCAGCTGCTGGTAGCGCAGCGGGGTGAGGCCGGTTGCCTCGGTGAACCTGCGGGTGAGCGTGCGCTCGCTAACGCCGCAGGTGCTGGCGATCTCCGCGAGCGGCAGCGGGTCGGCGAACCGGCCCTCGATGTGATCCTGCGCGCGGTGCGCGGTGTCGCTGAGGTGGCTGCGGTGCCGCAGCATGGCGCTGGCCTGCTGCTCGTCCCCGTTACGGCGGGCGTAGACGACCATCTCGCGGGCGACCCGCGCGGCCGTCGCCGGGCCGTCCCGCACGGCGATCAGGTACAGGGCAAGGTCGATGCCGCTGGCGATCCCGGCGGAGGTGGCGACCCGGTCGTCGATGACGTAGAGCACATCGCGGACGACCGTCGCCCGGGGATAGCGCCGGGCGAGCTCGTCCTGGATGGCGTGGTGGGTGGTGCAGCGGCGGCCGTCCAGGAGACCTGCCCGGCCGAGGGCGTCTGCCCCGGAGCAGACGCTGGCGACGGTGCCGCCGTTCGCGTGATGGGCGGCCAGCGCCTCGAGCGCGGCGCCGGCCAGCGGGCCGGTCCCGGCGATCGCGGGGTTGACCCGCCAGCCGGGTACGATGATGAGGTCGTCCGCTGCCAGCGTCGGCCACTGCGTGGCCGCCCGCACGGTGAGGCCCTGCGCGGTGGGGACGTTCTCCTGCCCGGCGACGTAACCGAGCTCGTAGCCGCGGCCGAGGTCGGCCGCGATGCCGAACGCCTGCGCCGAGCCCGCGAGGTCCAGCAGGTGCAGCCCCGGAACGAGCAGGAAGACGACCTTGGTCACGATCTGGTCAGGATAGCTCGCTGCCCCGGCCGGGTGACCTCGGCGATCGTGGCGATGGTCGCGAACCGCCCGGCGAGGGCGTACTCGGTCCGCTCGATGATCGCGCCGACCGGCAGCGTGCGCGGGTCCGCGAGCACCTGCTCGACCGTCTGGTCTGGTGGGGCGTCCCGATGCGCGATCGGGCTGGTCGCGGTCGCCTCGGTGACGAACGTGACCTGGTAGCCCAGGTCGGATGCGACCCGCGCGGTGGTCTCACAGCATTGCTCGGTCCGGATCCCGCAAACGACGACCTCGGTCACGCCGCGCTGGGTGAGCAGCTGCTGGAGGTTCGTCGTCGTGAAGGCGAGCGGCTGAACGGTACGCTTCGGGGCGTGACTGCGCTAGCCAACGGGACCAGCCCGAACGATGTCGCTGACCAGAGCCCTGACAATCCCGGCCGTGACGTCCAGAAGGTCGGCACGGCCGAGTTCCTGGGCGAGGACGTCCGGAAGATCCATGACCCGGTATGGGCCGTGCTCGGGAACCTCGGTGACAGCCAGTGCTATCTGGGTGTCCAGGCGAAGGTGGCGGCCGTTCAGGCCGCGCTGTCGAACCGCGTCGCCAGCGAGGACCTCCCGGTGCGCCTGATCCCGCCAGGCTTCACCCTCGGCGTCTCGGACGGCCAGCTCAACGGCACCGCCGAGATGCGCTTCTCTCTCATCGGCCGGGAGCTGGTCAACGACGCAACCTCCATGCACCTGGCCGCAGACCGGGTGACGGGCTTGATCGCCGTCGTCGCGTGCGACAAGCCGCCGGTGGGCACCGTGGCCGCGCTCCTGGAGCACAACGCGCCCTCGGTGGTCATGTCCGACGGCTCGATCAGGCCGGGTATAGATCCTGCGACAGGTGCACCGATCGACATCATCACCGCGTTTCAGGCGGCCTCAGATCCGGACGAAGAGGTTCGTGCCCGGCTCACCCTGAATGCCTGTCCTGGCCAGGGCAGCTGCGGGGGCATGTTCACGTACAACACCATGCAGACGTTCATCGCGGTGCTGGGCCTGGAGCCGCTGCACATGGTCTCCCCGGCCTCGGAGGACCCCCGCAGGACAGAGGAGTTTCCCGGCCAGCTCGTCGACTGTCTTGTCACGATGGCGGCGCGCGGCATCCGGCCCCGGGACATCGTTACGCCAGCTGCGCTGCGCAACGCCCTGACCGTCACCATGGCCATGGGCGGCTCGACCAACGTCATGCTGCACAGCGTCGAGATCGCCCGGGCGGCCGGGATCGACCTCTGGGATGAAGTGATGACCCAGGCCGAGTTCAACGCGCTGTCGCGGCGTCTGCCCGTGCTCGTCAACATGAGGCCGTTTGGGTCGTACTCGATGGTGGACGTCGAGACCTCGGGCGGAGTGCCCGCGGTGGTCCGTGAGCTGCTGGCCGACGGCTATCTCGACGCAAACGCGCTCACCTGCACGGGTGAGACGCTCGGGGAGCAGGTCGGCCGGCTCGCGCCGCCTCTTCCTGATCACCGGGTGATCTACTCGGTGGCCAAGCCGTTCAAGGACACCGGCGGCCTGCGCCTGCTCCGGGGCAATATCGCTCCCGGCGGCGGCGCGATTCTGAAGCTGGCCGGTGTCGAGGGCGGGATGTCCAGCGGCGTCTTCACGGGCAACGCCCGGGTCTTCAACGGCGAGCGGGCACTGATCCGTGCGCTCGACGAACGGCCCGGCGACTTCCGCGACAACGACATGGTGGTCATCCGCTACGAGGGTCCCCGGGGTGCCCCGGGGATGCCCGAAATGCTGGACCCGACGTCGAAGATCACGACTCTGTGCCGGCAGCAGAACATCACGATCGCCCTCATGACCGATGCGCGATTCTCCGGGGGATCCGTCGGGCTCGTGATCGGGCACGTCGGCCCCGAGGGCTTCCTCGGCGGGCCCATCGCGCTCGTCGAGGACGGCGACACGATCGTGGTCGACGTCAACACCGACCGGCTCGAATGCCTCCAGCTCGACGACGCCGAGACGCTCGAACGTCGCTCTGCCGCCTGGCGGGCTGCCGCCGACGCCAACGGGGGCATCCACCCGGACGCGGTCCCCGTCACGCAACGGGTCCTGAGCAGAATGCGCGCCACCGCGCTCCCCGCCCTCCGCGGCGGCGGCATGGTGCCCAGCTAGCCGGGCTTCTCACTAGGCCGGGCGGGGCTCGCGGACGCCACTCTGAGCATCACCCGCACGGACCTGGCCGCGCTGACGGCAAAGCCCGCGTTCTGCCCATTCGACAGCGAGCATCTGGAGGCGGCCACCGTCCCGTTCCCGCCGAGCTCACCGACGAGGGCCGCATCCGCGAGGGCCGGGCCGTTGTCATTCGCTCGGCGCGCTAGAACGATGGAGCGCCTCGACCAGCCTCCTCGCGTCGTAGAGGCCCAGGTTCGTCAGCTCGCGGACACGCCGTACGGCGCGGACGGCCTGTCCGCGGGCCAGAAGATCCTCTACTTGGGCCTTGCCTGCGTCGTCCAAGAGTGAGACCAGCCGTTCACCCACCTTGCGGTCGGCCTCCTGCTGCTTCAAGTTCACATTGCGCATTGGGCCGCGCTGCCACCAGGGCCGCAACCATTTGATGTTGTCGGGCACGATCTGGATATTAGGGCAATCCGGACCTTCTGCGCCGACCCGCCGCCCCGGGCGCGCTGCAAGCTGCCGGCGGAGCCGCCATCGGCATACCACCGGGAAACTATGGTGCTTGGCACCGGCAGCCCTACATCGCCTGACGCGTTAACCTGCTCTGATGCGTTTCCCCGCTATTGGGCGGGTTGGGGAGGGATGTGCGGAGAGCCGTCGCGCATGGGGGGGAAATCGAACGTCGCCGCCGTGGTCGCGCGGGTCAGCTTCGTGATGTCGGCCTCGGGCAGCACCTCGGTGTCGTCGTCGATGACGACCTCCCAGCGGCAGACCGGAACCCGGCCGGCCGGAACCCGGGGCGGGCGGTGCACCGCCCGGATCCGCGCCTTCGGGTTCACCGCCTGCGCGGTCACGTCGAACGTGCCGTCCTCGATCGTGTGGCACATGCTGCGAACCGTGCGCTCGCCGAACGGCTCGACGTCGAGCAGCGCGCCGCAGGAGCGCAGCTGGAAGAAGCCATGGTGCTCGTCGACGACCTCGTACTCGACATCCATGTAGTGCTGGGCGAAGCCGGGGTCTAGCTGCAGCTGCTTGAAGATCGCTGGGACGCCGTCGCCCTCGATGTTCATGATCTTGCGGATGCGCTCGGTGTAGATCGGGCTCGCACCACGCCACTCGTCGATCGCCAGGTCCTCGACGGCCTGCGGCCCGTAGCGCAACGCGACCGCCGCGAACACCGATCTGTCGAGTAGCTGCGCGATCAGCGCGTACTCCCGGACCAGGCGCACCAGTGCCTCCTTGGACAGGTCCTCGTAGCGGAAGTCTGGATCGAAATCGCCCGAGTAGTCCTTGCGCTCAGCCATATTCTGAACTGTAGTCTGGACACATGTCCGGTACAACGGAGGCGGCGCGGACGGCCGGGCAGCCCGGGCAGCGGCACGACTTCACCGGCAAGGTGGCGATCGTGACCGGCGCGGCGCAGGGCATTGGTGAGGCCTACGCCCGCGCGCTGGCCGACGCCGGTGCCGCCGTCGTCGTTGCCGACATCGCCGCGGAGGCCGGGCAGGCGGTCGCGAAGCAGATCTGCTCCGAGGGCGGCCGGGCCGCGTTCGTGCGCACGGACGTCGCAGACCCGGACTCCGCGCAGGCCATGGCCGAGTTCGCGGCCGGTGAGTTCGGCGGCATCGACTTTCTGGTGAACAACGCGGCGATCTACGGCCAGATGCAGTTCGACCTGCTGCTGTCGGTGGACTGGGACTACTACAAGAAGTTCCTCGGCGTGAACATGGACGGCGCGCTCGCCTGCACCCGTGCCTGCCACCGCCACATGGTGCGGCGCGGCGGCGGCGCGATCGTGAACCAGTCGTCCACGGCCGCGTGGGTGTACTCGAGCTTCTACGGGCTGGCGAAGGCCGGGATCAACGCGATGACCCAGCAACTCGCGCACGAGCTCGGCGGCAAGGGGATCCGGGTGAACGCGATCGCGCCGGGGCCGACCGACACCCAGGCCACCAGGACCGTGGTCGGCGGCATGACGGACCCGATCGTGGCCACGATGGCCATCAAGCGGCTGGGCCAGCCCGCGGACCTGGTGGGTGCGTGCCTGTTCCTGCTGTCGGACGAGGCGGCCTGGATCACCGGGCAGATCGTCAACGTCGACGGCGGCCAGGTCTTCCGGTGAGGCCCGATGAAGCGGCGGCCGAGGCTCCGGTGAAGTCTGATGGGGAGCTTGGCGGGAATCCGGTCAAGCGGGATGGGGAGGTGGGCGGGGATCCGGCGGTGACCGACAGAGCGCAGGCGGAGCCGGTCGGGTTCATCGGCCTCGGCCAGATCGGCGCGCCGATGGCCGCGCGGCTGACCGGCTGGCCGGGTGGGCTGATCGTGCACGACGCCAGGCCGGATGCCATGGCGCCGCTGGCTGATGCGGGCGCTAAAGCCGCGGCCAGCGTCGCGGAGGTGGCCGCGGTGGCGGGGATCGTCTCGGTGATGGTGCGCGACGACGACCAGGTCCGGGACGTGGTGCGGGCGGTGGCGACCTCGACGCCGGCCGCGGCCGGCCTGCCGGTGATCGTCGCCGTGCACGCCACGATCGGGCCGGACACCGCAGCCGAGCTGGCCGCGGAGGTGGACGGCACCGGCGTCGAGGTGATCGACGCGCCGGTCAGCGGCGGGTTCATGGGAGCGCAGTCGGGCCGGCTCGCGGTGATGTTCGGCGGATCGCGTGCGGCCTACGAGCGGTGCCGAGAGCCGTTCGGCTGCTGGGCGGACCTGATCATGCACATGGGGCCGGTCGGCGCCGGGACCCGGGCCAAGCTGGCCCGCAACCTGCTGCACTTCGCCGCGTTCACGGCCGCCGCCGAGGCGCAGCGGCTCGCCGAGGCGGCCGGGATCGATCTGCGCAAGCTCGCCAAGGTCGTGCGGCACTCCGACGCCGTCACCGGCGGCCCCGGAATGATCATGCTGCGGCCGACCACCGCGCCAATGGACGCGGGCGACCCGCTGCGGGAGATCCTGGAGAACGTGCGGATGCTGGGCGAGAAGGACCTGTCTCTGGCACTCGAGCTGGGTGCGGAACTCGGCGTGGACCTGCCGATGGCGCGTCTCGCGCTCGGCAGCTTCGCCGCCGGGCTCGGTCTTCCAGGGCCGGCCCGGTGACCGATGACCGGCGCCAGCGCGGCCTGGACAAGATGAGCGAGGTCTACGGCTGGGACGTGCAGGACGGGCCCGGCGACTTCTTCGCCGTCACCGTGGACCACCTGTTCGCCGAGATCTGGAGCCGGCCCGGCCTGTCCATGCGGGACCGCCGGCTGCTGCTGCTCGGCCTGCTGACCGGCCAGGGCCTGCAGGACGTCGCCGACATCCAGATCGGCGCCGCGCTGCGCACCGGCGAGCTGAGCCCGGACGAGCTGCGCGAGATCGCGATCTTCCTGACCCACTACGCGGGCTGGCCGGCCGGCGCCCGGCTCAGCATGCAGGTCGAGAAGCTCATCGGCGAGCACGCCAAGGCGCAACGGCGCGAGCAGCGACCAGACGGCTAAGGGAGCAAGGCATGCGGCACGGCGTCGTATTGTTCAGCAGCGATCGCGGGATCACGCCTGCGCAGGCTGCTGCGGCGGCGGAAGCGGCCGGCTTCGCCTGCTTCTACGTGCCCGAGCACACCCACATCCCGGTCCGGCGCGAAGCGGCGCACCCAGGCACCGGAACCGCCGAGCTGCCGGACGACCGGTACCTGCGCACGCTGGACCCGTGGGTGGCGCTGAGCATGGCCGCCGCGGTCACCAGCACTATCCGGCTCGGCACCGCGGTCGCGCTGCCGGCCGAGCACGACCCGATCACGCTGGCCAAGACAATCGCCTCGCTCGACCACCTGTCCGGCGGCCGGGTCGAGCTTGGCGTGGGTTTCGGCTGGAACACCGACGAGCTAGCCGACCACGGGGTTCCGGCCGGGAAGCGGCGCACCGTGCTGCGCGAGCACCTGGCAGCGATGCGCGCACTGTGGTCCGAGGACGAGGCGAGCTACCAGGGTGAGTTCGTCAGCTTCGGAGCCTCGTGGGCGTTCCCGAAGCCGGTGCAGCCACGGATCCCGGTCCTGGTCGGCGCGGGCGGGACCGAGAAGACCTTCCGCTGGATCGCGCGCAGCGCCGACGGCTGGCTGACCACGCCCATCGAGACCGACATCGACGGCAAGGTCGCGCTGCTGCGCAAGATCTGGCAGGAGGCCGGCCGCGACGGCGAGCCCCGGGTCACGGCGCTGGCGGGCAAGCCGGACCCGGAACTGCTCGCGCACTGGGCCGACATCGGCGTGACCGACGTGGCGTTCGGCCTGCCGGACCGCTCCCCGGACGAGGTCGCCGGCTACCTCGGCCGGCTGGCCGGGCGCCTGGGCCTGGGGGCCTGACGTGGCGGCCCCGGCGACCACGGCTCCGCTTCCCCTGGCCAGTCTCCCCCGGCCGATGCTGCTGATCGGCGGCGAGCTGCGCGGCGCGGCCGACGGGGCCGAGTTCCCGATCGAGAACCCGGCCACCGGCGAGCTCATCGGCCACGCGCCCGACGCCGGCGCCACCGACGCGGGCGCGGCCATAGCGGCCGCGCGTGCCGCGTTCCAGGAAACAGCCTGGGCCGCCGACACGGCGCTGCGGTCCCGCTGCCTGCGGCAACTGGAGGCGGCGCTGGACGCGGGCTTCGAGACGCTGCGCGCGATCACGATCGCCGAGGCCGGCGTGCCCCGGCTGTGGACCGACGGACCGCAGCTGCGGATGCCGGTCGACGGGCTCGACTACCTGGTCAAACTGCTGGACGGGTACGAGTGGGAGCAGGACCTCGGCCTCGCCGCGCCGCTGGGCATCCGCACCCAGCGGCGCGTCTGCCGGGAACCGGCCGGCGTGGTGGCGGCGATCACGCCGTGGAACTTCCCGAATCAGATCAACCTGGCCAAGCTCGGCCCGGCGCTCGCGGCCGGCTGCACGGTGGTGCTCAAGCCGGCCCCGCAGACGCCGTGGACCGGAGCCGAGCTCGGCCGGCTGATCGCCACGCAGACCGACATCCCGCCCGGTGTGGTGAACGTGCTCACCGCCAGCGGCGCCGCCGCGGCAGTGGCGCTGACGGACGACCCGCGCGTCGACATGATCTCGTTCACCGGCTCGACCGCGACCGGCCGGCGGGTGATGGCCGCCGCCGCGCCGACGCTGAAGCGGGTCTTCCTCGAGCTCGGCGGCAAGTCGGCGGCCGTGGTGCTGGACGACTACGACCTGGCGGCCGCAGCCGCGCTCACCGCGTTCAGCGTGTGCATACACGCTGGCCAGGGGTGCGCGCTGACTACCCGGCTGATCGTGCCGCGGGGCCGGTACGACGAGGCCGTCGCCGCCTGCGCGCAGGCCATGCGCGGCGTGACCGTCGGCGACCCGGCCGACGCCAGCACGGTCTGCGGGCCGGTGATCTCCGCCGCGCAGCGGGACCGGGTCGAGTCGTACCTCCGCTCGGCCGCCGCGGACGGCGGGAGCTTCGCGTGCGGCGGCGGCCGTCCCGCCGGGCGGGAGGCCGGGTACTGGATCGAGCCGACGGTCATCGCCGGGCTGGACAACGCCGCGCGCGCCGCCCGCGAGGAGATCTTCGGGCCGGTCCTGGTCGTGCTGCCGCACGACGGCGACGACCACGCGGTCGCGCTCGCCAACGATTCGCCGTACGGCCTGTCCGGCGCGGTCTTCGGCGGCAACCTCGACCGGGCCCGCAGCGTCGCGTCGCGCATCCGGTCCGGCACGATCGGCATCAACGGCGGGGTCTGGTACTCGCCGGACGTGCCGTTCGGGGGCTATAAGCAGTCCGGCACCGGGCGGGAAATGGGCGTAGCCGGGTTCGAGGAGTACCTGGAGATCAAGTCGATCGCGCTGCCGGCCCAAAAGGGACCATCATGAACATGGACGTGAACCTTGCTGACCTGGTCGCGGCGGTCGGGGCCGCGCTGCCGGACCGATGCGCGCTGGTGTGCGACGGGGACCGGCTCAGCTACCCGGAACTGACCGCGCGCAGCAACCAGGTCGCCCAGCACCTCGCCGGCGCGGGCCTGGCGCCGGACGAGCCGGTCGGGCTGTACCTGCTCAACTCCACGGCGTACATCGAGGCGCTGCTCGGCTGCATGGTCGCGCGCACGATCCCGGTCAACATCAACTACCGGTACACCGGGCACGAGCTGGCGCAGTTGCTCCGCAGCGCGCGGCTGGCCGGGCTCGTCGTCGACGCCGAGCACGCCTGGCTGGCGTCGGCCGTCGCGCCGTCCTGCCCCACCCTGCGGCACGTGGTTATCACGGGGCGCGATCCGGCGCAGCCGCCGCCGCGATTCCCCGAGCAGGTCACGGTCGTCGACTACGCTCCGGCGGTCGCGGCGGCTCCGGCCAGCCTGCCGGACAACGGGCGCAGCGGCGACGACAAGCTGATCATCTACACCGGCGGCACGACCGGGCTGCCCAAGGGTGTGCTGTGGCGGCACGAGGACTTCTTCTTCGCCGCGCTGGCCGGCGGCAACCACTACGGCCCGCCGCGGCAGAGCGTGGACGAGATCATCACGGCGGCCGCCGAGGTGCCCGCGGCCGGCTACGTCATCACGGCGCCGATGATGCACGGCGCCGGGACCTACACGCTGTTCTCCGCGTTCCTGATCGGCGCGACGGTCGTGCTGTCCCGCAAGTTCGACGCCGCGGCGGCGCTGCGGCAGGTCAAGGCCGAACGCGCGATGGTGCTGCAGGTGGTCGGCGACGCGATGGCCCGGCCGATCGCCGACGAGCTGGCCGCCAGGCCGGGTGAGTACGACCTGTCCTCGCTGCTGGTCCTCGGCTCCGGCGGCGCGCTGCTGTCGGCGCCGGTGCGCGAGCAGCTGCACACTCTGCTGCCGAACGTGTACATCACCGACCGGTTCGGCGCCTCGGAGACCGGCTCCGATGGCGAGCTCAGCGGGGACCTTGGCAGCCAGCCGCGGCTGGCGCACGCCGGGAACGTGCACGTTCTCGACGAGTCGCTGCGGCCGGTGCCACCGGGCGGGACCGGGCGGCTGGCCAAGTCGGGCCACGTGCCGCTGGGCTACTTCGGCGACGAGCCCGCCACCCGGGCCACGTTCCCGGTCCTGGACGGGGTCAGGTACGCGCTGCTCGGCGACCTCGCCAGGGTCGCGGGCGACGGGTCGATCGAGGTCCTCGGCCGTGGCTCCACGTGCATCAATACCGGCGGCGAGAAGGTGTTTCCAGAGGAGGTCGAGCAGGCGCTCAAGCGGCACCCCGCGGTGCTGGACGCCGTCGTGGCCGGGGTACCGGACGAGCGCTTCGGCGAGCGGGTCGCCGCCGTGGCCGGCCTGCGGCCCGGCATGTCCGCGACCGAGGATGAACTGCGCGCGCACTGCCGGGAGACGATCGCCGGGTACAAGGTTCCCGCCCGGATCGAGTTCGTGCCGTCGGTCGTACGCTCGCCGTCCGGCAAGGCGGACTACCGGTGGGCACGCGCAGTCCTCACCGGCACAGATGACGCTCGAGGGGCCGGAACGTGACGCTGCCGCCGCCCGGGCTCCCCATCGACCTGATGAGCGGGGAGTTTTTCGGCTCCGAGCCGTTCGGCGCATACGCGTGGATGCGTGAGCACGCGCCCGCCTACCACGACGAGGGCAACGACCTGTGGGCGCTGACCCGCTACGCCGACGTGAAGGCCGCAGGGACCGACCCGGCGGTGTTCTCGAACGCCGGGGGCATCCGGCCCAAGTTCCCGCCGCTGCCGATGATGATCGACTTCGACGCGCCGGAACACAGCCGGCGCCGCAAGCTGGTCAGCGCGGGCTTTACCCCGCGCCGGGTCAAGGCGCTGGAAGACCACGTCCGCGCCGTGTGCGACGACGCGATCGACGCGGTCTGCGAGCGAGGCGAATGCGACTTCGTGCGGGACATCGCCGCGCCGCTGCCGCTCAACATGATCGGCGACCTGCTGGGCGTCGACCGCGACAACCGCCCGGCCCTGCTGCGCTGGTCGGAGGACATGCTCAGGTCACAGGGTTCGCCCGACCCGGACGGCATGCAGGCGGCGATGCAGGCCTTCATCGAGTACGAGGCCTACATGGAGCCTGTTTTCGCCGACCGCCGCCGGACCGGCGCCGACGGCGACCTGGTCGGTGCGCTCGTGCACGCCGAGATCGACGGGGATCGGCTCGACCATGACTCGCTGGTCTACGAGTCGCTGCTGATCCTCATCGGCGGCGATGAGACCACCCGGCACGTTCTGTCCGGCGGCATGCTGGCGCTGCTGGAAGACCCGCCACAGCTCGAACGGCTGCGCGCCGACCCGGCGCTGCTGCTTACGGCCGTGGAGGAGATGCTGCGCTGGGTGACCCCGATCAAGGACATGGCCCGCACCACGACCCGGCCGGTCTCGCTGCACGGCACGCAGATCCCGGGGGGCGCGGAGGTGATGCTGATCTATCCCGCGGCCAACCGCGACGAGGCGGTCTTCGACCGGCCCGAGACGTTCGACGCGGCGCGCGAGCCGAACCCGCATCTGGCGTTCGGCTTCGGCGCGCACTTCTGCCTCGGCAACCAGCTGGCCCGGCTGGAACTGCGGGTCATGTTCGAGCAGCTGTTCACCCGGCTGCCCGATCTGGCCCTGGCCACCTCGGCGCCACTCCCCCGCCGAGCCTCGAACTTCATCAGCGGCCTGGAGTCCATGCCAGTCACATTCACCCCGTCCCGCCGACTCACGAGCCGATAAGGCATCGCAGACCTGAACCACTGCGGGTTAGCGTGAGCCTCGTGGCTGCCGAGGCCTCTGGTGAGTCATGACATGATGGCGGTTCTATGCACCGCGGGGCGGCCGATCGGCACGACGATATCCCCCATCGTTTCGGTCACGGCCAGACTGTGCTGACGAGCTGTCATCGCGGCAGCAATGGCGTCTCGCTGGTCTTGGCTCGTGCGTGCAGCCACGCCACCAAGCCCAAGGGCTGCCAGTCGGTGCCGAGTCCAGACCGCGCGGGTCCGGGAGCTTCGCTTGCCGTGCCAGCGAGTCCATGAGGCAGTCGGGAAGACCTCGATGACCTCAAGCTCGCCGTCGCGGGCAGTCCGCCCCTCGGGTGCGCAGCAGCACGGGCAGCGCCACTGCCGAACATGCCTAGAGCGAGACACCCGTCCGGGTGTTGGCGCCCGGTCGGCGGCATGAGCATGCGTTACTACCATGGTAAGAACCACCGCGGTATCATCGAGTCATGAAAGTCGACAAGCTCAGCATCTCCTTCGAACCCGAGCTCGGCGATGCGGTGCGGTCAGCGGCCGCCGAAGCCGGAAAGCCCGTGTCATCCTGGCTGGCGGAGGCCGCCGCTAGCAAGTTGCGGGCTGAAGCTCTCGCGGAATTCCTGGCCAGCTGGGAGACCGAGCACGGCGCGCTCACCGCTGAGGAGATCGCCCGAGCTGAACGAGAACTGGGCCTGACCCCAGGCCAAAGCGCCGCGTGAGCGCACTGATCCTCGACTCCGGCGCTCTGGTAGCGGTGGATCGCGACGATCGCGCCATGGTGGCCAGGCTCCGCGCCGCCCAGCAGCACGGGCTAGAGCTCCGCAGCAATGCCATGGTCATCGCCCAGGTCTGGCGTGACCGCCATGGACGGCAGGTAAATCTGGCCCGGCTTCTGCGCGCGGTAGACGTCCGCACGGTAACCCAGCAGGACGGGCGAAACGCCGGCGTCCTGCAAGCCGCCGCGGGCACCGCCGACCCCATCGACGCGACCGTCGTGCTTCTCGCCGCACCCGGCGACCGGATCCTCACCGGTGACCTTATTGACCTAACCCGCCTGGCGGAAGCAGCAGGGAACCGGCCCGTCATCGTTGCGTGCTAATTGCCGCGCACGAAATACCAGCGGCCAATCGGTATGTCAGAGCGTAGGCATGTCGGCGGGCCAGACGATTTCTCCGGCACGGTCGCGCGGGGCGATCAGGACCACCGCCTTGAGAGCGAGTGCCCTCGCGGACGTGGTCCTGCCGGCGGCGAGGTAACGACGGATGGGATCGGCGGGGTCACTGCCAGGCGAGGCGGGCAGTGAGCGGCCGAGGAAATCGACGCGCCGACCGACGTAACGATCTGGTTTACCTGCGTAGCGGCCGAACTTCGAGCGGTCGAAGTCCTGAGTCCCACGCCAGCGCGGCGGGAATGGCCAGTCGTTGTGCTGGGCGTAGAAGGACCACACGTCGACGTCTTTGACGCGGTTGCCCTGGTTCACGTAGTGCAACGCCGCGCCCTGGCATAGCGTCCGGCCAAGCAGGCGCCCGGCACTAGGCACAAGCATCTCGACCTGACAGCGGTCGCCTGCTGATGTGACCGCATGTATGGGCCTTCGGATTTCGAGACTAGTCCCGGCGGATGACGTGAGTCATTCCTGCGATCACGGCGGTGGCCAGCGTCAAGCCGGGCTTTAGTCTCTCATCAAGAGGGGCTAGACTATTTGCCATGGCGAACGCGATGAAGCTGCGCGAGGTTAACCAAGCGCTGCGTCACGCTGGGTGCTTAGTCAAGGCACCAGCGGCGGCCACACTAAATGGATCTGTCCATGCGGCCAGCACAGTGCAAACATCCCGCGACACGTCACAGTTTCCCCGGGCGTTGTCGCCTCCACCATTAAGCGAATGCCCTGCCTGCCGGAAGGATGGCTGCAATGAAGTCCTACAAGGTGCGCGCGAAGCGGTGGGCCCGCGGCTGGGAACTGCACATCGACGGCTTGGGCGTGACCCAGTCACGCAGTCTGCGTGACGCCGAGGGCATGGCCCGTGACTACATCGCGCTCGACACCGAGGTCCCTCCGGAGTCATTCGTTGTGGAAATCATTCCTGAGATCGGCCACGGACTGGACGAGAAGACGCGCGCTGCGAGGAAGGCAGTCGCCGAGGCAAGTACTGCGCAGCGCGCGGCCGCAGCACAAGCTCGCGAGGCGGCGCGGGAACTGCGGGGGGCGGGCCTGTCTGGGCGGGACATAGCAAAGGTGCTGGGCGTTTCGCCACAGCGCGTATCTCAGCTGCTGAGGACCGGCAGCTGAGAACACCGCTGGGTCGGCACGCAGACTCTGACCGCTGCCGAGCTGCTCTGAATCAGCCCTGCTCTTCACCGGCCAGGGCGGTCAGGATGGCGTCGGCCTCGGCGGCGATCCGGCGGACCAGCATGCCGGCGTGCTCGACGTTCGCCACGAGCCCGGCGCTCTGGCCCGCGTACATGGCCAGCTGCTCGACGTCTCCTTCGGTGTCGGCGGTGGGCATGTCGTCGCTGTACCGGACGATCTCCCGGTTGCGGCGCTGTGCGATCGCCTCGCCCTCGCCGGGCCGGTCGCCGCTGGGCGGGCAGCCAGCCTGCTCCCACGCGCTAACCGTGCTGTTGCGGAGCGTGCGGTGAGGCGCGTCCGGCCACCCTCCGTCGAAGAGCGTTGAGTACGCGGTGTCGGTGACGGTCGCCTGGGACAGCGCGGCGCGGTAGGCGCTGTGCGTGTCCGACTCGTGGGTCAGCAGGAACCTGGTGCCGAGCATCGCGCCGCCGGCGCCCAGCGCCAGAGCCGCCGCGACGCCGCGGCCATCCGCGATCCCGCCAGCAGCCAGGACCGGCACGTCACCACCAACGGCATCCACCACGGCGGGCACCAGGGCCATCGTGGCGACCTTGCCGCGGACGTGGCCCCCAGCCTCCCAGCCCTGAGCGATGATCGCGTCCGCTCCCGCATCCACAGCTTGCCTGGCTTCCTCGACGTCGCCGACCGTGTGCAGGACGATGCCGTCCGCCGCGTGGACGTCAGCTATGTACGGCTGCGGGTCACCCCAGAAAAACGAGACGATCCGCGCGCCCTCCTCCAGGCAGGCCTCGAGCCGGTCGTGCTGGTCCCACTCCAGCACCAGGTTCACCGCCCATGGCCGGTCCGTGCTGACACGCAGGCGGCCGAGCAGCTGCCTCACCTGCCGCTCGCTGCGCCAGCTCACCGCTAGCGTGCCGAGCGCCCCGGCATCGGAGACCGCGGCAGCGAGCTCGACGGAGGTGGCGCTGCCGACTGGGGCCTGGATCAGGGGCAGCTCAATTCCGAGCAGCTCCCGGGCCCTAGCCCTGCCGCTGGGGACATGCCGGATCATTGAGCGCCATCCTCCCGGTCGATGCAGGAACTGACCGTCACACCGCGCGGAGTCATCGAGCTCGCTAAACGAGGTGCACCCCGTCGTGCTGGCGCACGGCAGGGGCGGCACTGTCGTGCAAAGCATCGAGTACACGCACGGCGTATGCCTCGCTGACCATGTGGGTGACTTCGTCGGCTGTTGTCCAGTGAAATTCGGTTACTTCATCGTTGGGGGTTAGTTGCCCCGCGAGGATGCGGCACCGGAAGACGAGAGCGATGATGCCGCGGGGCATGTTCTTGTACACGCCTGTGAGAGTTACCGGCTCGACCTCGAGACCGGTCTCTTCCCTGACTTCACGGCGCAAGCCGTCTTCGATGGATTCGGCCAGTTCGAGCACGCCGCCGGGTGGCTCCCAGCGCTGGTTGTCTCGGCGCCTGCTGAGCAACGCTCGACCGGAGCCGTCGACGATCACCCCAGCCACGCTGACCGAGTGTCTGGCAGGGAGCGCTTTCAGGTTGATCACCTCCACGGTAACTTGACACTAATAGACGTGTACATGAGTTAGGGAGTGGGTCCACCTGAGCAGCAACGGTGTGCTCACCGAGAACGTGGACCCGGTGAGCGATCGTGCCGTGTACCGGCAGATTGCCGACCATCTGCGGACCGCGCTGGCGCGAGGCCGACTGCGCGAAGGCGAACAGCTTCCATCCGAGACTCAACTGATGGCACATTACGGCGTGACCCGGGTTACGGCGCGCAACGCGCTGAGGGTCTTGCAGGAGGAAGGCCTGGTCGTCGCCGAGCATGGGCGGGGCGTGTATGTAAGGTCCCGGCCACCGGTGCGCCGCCTGGCATCGGATCGTTTCGCCCGTCGGCACCGCGAAGAGGGCAAAGCAGCGTTCACCGTCGAGTCCGAGGCTGTCGCCGCCACCCATATGGTTGACATGATCAAAGTCGCAGAAGCGAAACCGCCGGAGAACATTGCCGATCGGTTGAAGCTCACCGACGACGACCTAACGGTGGTACGGAGCCGTCGCTACTTGCTGGACGGGAGGCCGGTAGAGATGGCTGTCTCGTACATCCCGGCCGACCTAGCGCGGGGCACTCTGATCGCTCAGCGCAACCCCGGGCCAGGCGGTATCTATGCCCGCTTGGAGGAAGCTGGGCACACCCTGGAACGGTTTACCGAGGAGGTCACTGCCCGGATGCCGACGCCCGACGAAGCACGGCTACTCAGTCTGGCGTCAGGCGTCCCGGTGTTCCTATTGGTGCGCACTGCCTACGACACCACCGGCCGCCCTGTGGAGGTCTGCGACACGGTGATGGCCTCCGACGTTTACTTGCTGGCTTACGAGTTGCCCGCGTATTAACCGTTGACATCGTGAATCGGCTCCCCGTATGTTAGAACAACTCCTATACACGAGTAGATATGTCGCACACCCCGGCGACTGCGGAGTGGGGCCAGCGTGGCAGCGACCGGCGGCCGGTTGCTGCCCGGAGTGAGGAGGAACCTCCATGAACGGCTTCGCGCCCCTGCGCTTGCCACGAGCCGTCGTGGACGTCGCCGACCCCGATCCGGGTCGGGCTGTGCGCCGCTTAGCTGGGACCGTGTTACCAGCCCCATCTGAGGAGACCGGCCGGGGCTTGCCGCTGATACAGGGCCTCAGCGCCGATGCTGGCGGACTACGGCGGTCCTTTCTCGAGTTCGGCGCCCTGCCAGGCGCCGTGCCCTGCGCAAGGTTGCACGCCAGGCAGGTGGCATGGGAATGGGGCCTGGCCGCGCTATGCGAGGACGTCGAGCTGGTCGTCTCCGAACTGGTCACCAACGCGGTGCAGGCGGCCAGGCCGCTACGCCTCGATGCTCCGCTACGCCTGTGGCTGCTGGCCGGCCGGGCCGAGATCCTTACCGTGGTTTGGGACGCTGGCACACAGCCGCCGGTCCGCATGCACGCAGGCCAGGAAGCCGAGAGCGGCCGAGGGCTGATGCTCGTCGAGGCACTCACCGCTCGGTGGGACTGGTACCCGGTCCGGGCGCCGTGCGGCGGCAAGGCCGTGTGGGCGCTCCTGCGGTGACCTGAAATGAACTGACACGTTGAGCCATGACAAGGACGGCACTGCGGTCCGACTGGAGCGTCACCGCTGCTGATCGCCGCGGTATTCCGCCGCCTGCTCGCGGCCACGTTCACGATCCGCGGGGCACGGCAGGCTTTGCGCTAGCAGCGTCCTGGTCCTCGGGGTCTTCGCGCCGGTGGCCGTTGCCGTCGCTGCTGCCGTTGCCGCCGTCGGCGGGGGGCGGGACGGATTCGGCGAGCACGCGGTTCAGACGCAGCCGAACCCGGCCGGCGCCGCCGCGCAGGCTGGGCGGCGGCACGTTCTGGCTCTCCTTGGATTGTTCGCCGGGCAGGGCGGAACGGGCCGCGGGGACCCCGAGCGCGGCCCGCTCGTCCTCGGTGAGGGGGCGGGTCTCCTCGACGTACTCGCCGGACGGAAGCTGGCGGATGATCCCGGTCTCCACGCCGTGCTCCAGCAGGCGCAGGTCCTTGCGCTGCAGGCCGAGGCAGATCCGCTTGGTCACCCAGTAGGCGACCACCGGGCCTATGAAGATCGCGTACCGGGCGATCTCGGTGGTCAGGAACAGCGAGATGTTCAGGTGGTCGGCGATCACGTCGTTGGCGCCCTCGGCCCACAGGATCCCGTAGAAGGTGATCACGGCCAGGCCGAGCGCGGTCCGGGTCGGCGCGTTGCGCGGACGGTCGTTGAGGTGATGCTCGCCCTTGTCACCGGTGATCCACTGTTCGAGGAACGGCCAGAACGCGGCGCCGACCAGGATCAGGCCGAGCGGCCCGAGCGCGGCGATGACCACGTTCCAGGCAACGGTGTGGCCCCAAGCGTCCCAGGTCCAGCTCGGGAACATCCGCAGGGCCCCCTCCATGAAGCCCATGTAGAAGTCGGGCTGCGAGCCCGAGGAGATCCCAGCGGGCGTATATGGCCCGTACAGCCAGATCGGGTTGATCTGGACGAACGTCGCGGCGAGCGCCAGCGCGGCGAACGTGAAGAGGAAGAACGCGCCGGTCTTGACCATGAAGTAGGGGTAGAACGGCTGGCCCACCACGTTGGTATTGGTGCGGCCCTTGCCCGGCATCTGGGTGTGCTTCTGCCAGACCGTGAGGAACACGTGCGCGGTGACCAGAGCCACCAGCACGGCGGGGATCAGCAGCACATGGATGATGTACAGCCGCGGAATGATGTCGTTGCCCGGGTACGGCCCGCCGAACAGGAAGAACGTCAGGTACGTGCCGACCACGGGGATTGAGAGCAGCACCCCCTCGAGGATCCGCAGCCCCGTGCCGGACAGCAGGTCGTCGGGCAGTGAGTAGCCGAACAGGCCCTCGAACAGCGCGAGGCCGAACATCACGACGCCGATCAGCCAGTTCACCTCGCGCGGCTTGCGGTATGAGCCGGTGAGGAAGTGCCGGATCATGTGGGCCATCATCGAGGCCAGGAACAGGTCGGCGGCCCAGTGGTGGATCTGGCGCATCAGCAGGCCGCCGCGCACGTCGAAGCTGATGTTCAGGGTCGAGGCGTACGCCTCGCTCATCCGCACGCCGTCCAGGTTGTGGTAGCTGCCGTGGTAGACGATCGGGTGCATGCTCGGCTGGAAGAACAGCGTCAGGAACGTCCCAGTCAGCAGCAGGATGATGAACGAGTACAGCGCGATTTCGCCGAGCAGGAACGTCCAGTGGTCGGGATAGACCTTGCGCAGGAAGACGCGCACTCCCCTGGCTCCCCGGAACCGGTCATCCAGCCAGCCGCCGGCGCTCTCCAGGGCGCGCCCAGAACTCATGATCCGTCACCATCCACACCTGCCGCGTTTTCCGGTCATCTGTACTGACAATCGGCACCCCGCGGCTGTGACAGCGGCGGACGTGGACGGGCAAAGCCCTGCACTTCGCGACTGTGAGCACTCGCTCAGGGTCTTGACATATGCCCAGCGCGCTGGTGCACGATCAGACGATGACAGGGGCAGCGATTCCGGCACCCGGCCTTCTCGGTGACCTTGGCCTGCGCGGAGCGGCGATCATCGTAACGGGCGCGAGCAGCGGGATCGGGGCGGCGACCGCTACGGCGCTCGCGGCCGCGGGGGCGAGCGTGGTGCTGGTCGGCCGGCGCGAGGACGCGCTCAAGGCACAGGCCGACCTCGTCGCCGAGGCGGGCGCGGAGGCGCTGGCCGTCCCGGCGGACATGGCGGAGCCGGACAGCCCGGCCCGGATCGCGGCCGCCTGCCGGGACCGGTTCGGCCGCATCGACGGCGTCGTCAACAACGCCGCCGTCGTCCGGCACCGGCCGCTGGCGGACTGGGATACGGCGGACTTCGACCGGCACCTCGCGACCAACGTGCGGGGCCCCTACTTCCTGATCCAGGCAGCGGTGCCGGATCTGGCCGCCTCGCCGGTCCGGTCCATCGTGAACATCAGCTCCTCGTCCGGGGCGATGCACCTGTCCGGCCAGTCCGTGTACGGCATGACCAAGGCGGCGCTGAACTACCTCACGACCAGCCTGGCCGGGGAGCTGGCCGCGACCGGCATCAGGGTGAACTGCATCGGCCCGGGCCCGATCGACACCCCCATCCACGCGACCTGGGCCGATGACCTCGAGGCGGCTTATCAGTGGCTGGCCGAGCAGGTCCCACTCGGCCGGATCGGCGAAGCGGACGAAGTCGCCCGGTGGATCGCGTTCCTGCTCTCTCCGGTCTCAGCGTTCATGACCGGGGCCGTGATCCCGCTGGACGGGGGCCAGGTGATCCATCGTGCCTGAGCTGACCTCTTGCCAGGCAGCGCCCGCATCTTCATACTGCTGAGCAATTAACCAGATTATGAGCGTTCGCTCATCGTGGGCGGCCGGAGGCAAAGCGCGTGGTCTATCTGTTGGGGCGCCAGTGGTCCCGGGGCGAGTTGCTGGCCCGCGTCGGCCGGCTCGAGCAGCTCGCCGGCGTGCAGCTGGTGGAGGCCGCGGACGGCGCAGAGCGCGGGGTCCGGCTGCTGCGCTTCGCCACCGGGGCCGGCTTTGACTTCGAGGTGCTGGTCGACCGGGGCTTCGACATCGGCCGGGCCTGGCTCGGCGGCAGGCCGCTCGCCTGGTGGTCGCCGGTCGGCCTGACCGGGCCCTGGTATCACGAGCCGGCCGGGATCGGCTGGTTCCGCGGCTTCGCCGGCGGGCTGGTGTCCACCTGCGGGCTCGACCAGGTGCAGCTCGGCGGCACCGACGACGCGACCGTGTTCAACTACCCGCACCGCGCGACCGAGACCTACGGCCTGCACGGCCGGTACACCGGGCTGCCCGCCCGGCTGGCCGGATACGGCGCCACGTGGTCCGGCAACGAGTGCGTGCTCTGGGCGGAGGCCGAGGTCCTCCAGGCCGCGGTGTTCGGCGAGCAGCTGCTGCTGAATCGCAGGATCGAGGCGGACCTCGGCGGCACCAGCGTGCGGATCGCGGACACGGTCACCAACGTCGGCGCGACCGCGTGCCCGCACATGCTGCTGTACCACTGCAACGTCGGCTTCCCCGTCGTCGACGACGGGGCCGAGATCGCCTACCCCGCGCCCGCTGGCATCTGCGTGAGCGAGGCCAGCTCGCCGGACTACCGGCAGCTGGCCGACCCCGAGCCGGCCTTTGTCGAGGAGTGCTACGAGCACGACATGGTGCCCGACGCGGCTGGGTACGTGACCGCCGCGGTGCTGAACCCGGCCGCCGGCCTGGGCGTCTACCAGCGGTACCGCAAGGAGCAGCTGCCGCACCACGTGACCTGGCGGCAGCTTGGCTCGGGCACCTACGTCGTCGCCATGGAGCCCGGCACCAACCGGGACGCGGGGCGTTTCGACGCCAGGGAACGCGGCGAGCTCATCCACCTCACCCCCGGCGGGCAGCGCAACTACGAGCTCGAGCTCGGCGTGCTCACCGGGGTGGAGAACATCGAGGCGTTCCGGGCCCGGAACGACGAGCTGGCGGCGGGGGCCACGGTATGACCGGCCCCACCGAAGCGCTGGTGGCGGGCCGGGCGGGCACCGGCCCACGGCTGTCCGCCGGCGTGATCACCGCGGACCTGACCAAACTGGGCACGGAGCTGGACGTGATCTGCGGCCAAGCGCACTGGGCGCACATCGACGTGATGGACGGCGCGTTCTGCCCCCAGCTCACCGTCGGCCCGTCGTTCGTCTGCGCGGTCGCGTCGACTGGCATTCCCGTGGATGCGCACCTGCTGGTCGCCGAGCCGCTACGCTTCCTCGCCCAGGTGGTGCACGCGGGAGCCGAGATCGTCACCGTGCACGCCGAATCCGGGCGCCACCCGCACCGGGCTCTGCAGGAGCTGACCCAGCTCTCGGCCGACGTCCGGCCGGTGATCCGGGGATACGCGATCAACCCGGGCACGCCGGTGCAGGTGATCGAGCCGGTACTGGACCTGGTCGATCTCGTGCTCGTGCTTGCGGTGAATCCAGGCTGGTCCGGCCAGGCGCCCGCCGCGAACACCGCCCGCCGGATCGCTGCCGCCCGTGAGATCACCAGCGCGGCCAGGCACCCGATTCTGGTCGGCGTCGACGGCGGGGTGAGCCTGGCGAACGCCGCCGAGGTGGCCAGCTGGGGAGCCGACATCGTCGTGAGCGGCAGCGCGATCTTCGACGGCAAGGACGCCCCTGGCAACCTCGCCGCCATGCTCGCGGAGCTAGGCGCTCCGCCCGCCGCGCCGCCCGCCGCATCGACCGAGCCTGTTCCCGTTCCCGTTCCCACGCCAGGAGGTCGGCAGTGACCCGGCACGGCCAGCCCGTGCGAGTTCTTGCCATCGGTGACCCGTTCATGCCGGCGAGCTACTTCGCCGAGGCGTTCGCGAACCTCGGGGACGCGGTGACCGTCACCACGATGCAGATCGACCGGACCGACGCCGAGCCGGCCAGGACCGAATCCGAGAAGCGCCTGAACGAGTACGCCGGGGACCCGGCCGAGGTCGCGGCGGCGGTCCCCGGCCACGACATCGTCGTGGTGCATGGCGCCCCGGTGAGCGCGGCGGCGCTGGACGCGGCCGCCCTGCGGCTGGTCTGCTGCGCCCGCGGCGGCCCGGTCAACGTCGACGTCGCGGCCGCTACCGAGCGGGGCATCCCGGTGGCGATCACCCCGGGCAAGAACGCTGAGGCCGTCGCGGAGCTGACGATCGCGTTCGCGCTGATGCTGATCCGCGGCGTGCCGCGGGCCAGCAGGCACATCGCTGACGGCGGCGCCGTTGCCGAGTCGAACTACGAGGGCGCGGAGTTTATCGGCCGGGAGGCGCCGGGCACCGTGCTCGGCCTGGTGGGCCTCGGCCACGTCGGGCGGCACGTCGCAACCCGCGCGCTCGCGCTGGGCTTTGACGTGATCGCGCACGACCCGGTGACCCCAGACGGCGTGCCGGACGGGGTGCAGCTGGTCAGCCTGGAGGACCTGCTCGCGGGGGCGGACCTGGTCTCGCTGCACGCGCGGGCCACCGCGGCGAACTGGCACATGTTTTCCGCGGCGGCGTTCGCGGCGATGAAGCCGGGCGCGGGCTTCATCAACACCGCGCGCGAGTCGCTGGTGGACGAGGACTCGCTCGCCGACGCGGTGCGCTCCGGGCACCTAGCCGGCGCGGCGCTGGACGTCGTGGAACGGCCCGCCGGCGGCGGGCGGCATCCGCTGCTCGGCCTGCCGCCAGTGTTCATCACCCCGCACATCGGCGGCGCGACGCAGGAAACCCTGGACCGCGGCGCCCGCCAGGCCGCGGCCGCCGTGGCAGCGCTGCTGGCCGGCGGGCGCCCGGTCGCCGTGGCCAACCCCGAGGTCTTCGACCGAACCGACGCAAACCCCCGGAGGAAGTGATCATGGCCGACAGCGACGACCTCACCGAGGCCGCGCGGTTCCAGTCCCAGGTGGCCGCGCGGCCGCAGGTGAACCAGCTCAAGGGTGCCGGGGCGCTGGACTGGGGCATGCAGAGCAGGCTGGCCCGGGTCTTCAACCCGGCCACCAACCGGGCCGTCATGCTGGCGATCGATCACGGCTACTTCCAGGGACCGACCACCGGCCTGGAACGGGTGGACCTGTCGATCGTGCCGCTGCTGGGGTTCGCGGACGCGCTCATGACCACCCGCGGCATGGTGCGATCGACGATCCCGCCCACCAGCGGCGTGCCGATCGTGCTCCGCGCCAGCGGCGGCCCCAGCATCCTGAAGGAACTGTCCGATGAGCAGGTCGCCGTCGCCATGGACGACGCGGTCCGGCTGAACGCAGCGGCGGTCGCCGTGCAGGTCTTCATCGGTGGCGAGCACGAGACCCAGTCCGTGCAGAACATGACCCGCCTGGTCGACGAGGGCCAGCGGGCCGGGGTTCCGGTGCTCGCGGTCACCGCGGTCGGCCGGGAGCTCACCCGGGACGCGCGCTACTTGCGGCTCGCCGTCCGGATCTGCGCCGAACTCGGCGCTCACGTGGTGAAGACGTACTACTGCGACGACGGCTTCGACACCGTCACCGCGGCCTGCCCGGTGCCGGTCGTGATGGCGGGCGGCAAGAAGCTGCCCGAGCTGGACGCCCTGGCCATGGCGCACAACGCCATCGAGAACGGCGCGGCCGGCGTCGACATGGGCCGCAACATCTTTCAGAGCGACGACCCCGTCGCCATGATCCGCGCGATCCGCGCAGTGGTACACGAGTCAGCCAAGCCAGAGCACGCTTTCGAGGAGTTCGTACGGCCTGCCCTGCACGGCCATTAAAGCGGAGCAGTACCCCATCAAGGAGGCAAGACCATGGCCGAATCCACGACGTCGGCGGGCGTGAGCCCTCCTGGCAGCGCGAGTCTTAAAAAGGGCGTGATCACCCTACCCGGGGTGCTGATGCAGTCCGTCACCAGCATCGCCCCGGCCATCGCCGGCATGTTCACCATCCCGTTCATCGTGCTGAACGCCGGGGTCGCCGCGCCGCTGGCCTACTTCGGCGCGTTCATCATCGCGCTGTTCCTCGGCTTCTCGCTGTCGCAGTTCAGCAGGCATCTGTCGTCGACCGGCAGCTACTACACGTTCGTGTCCCGGTCGCTGGGCGGACGATGGGGCTTCCTGGTCGCCTGGGTCTACCTGCTGTTCTATCCGGTGGTGATCGCGCAGGTCGGCTCGTTCATGGGGTCAACCCTGCAGTCGACGCTGAAGGCGGAGTACAACATCACCTTCGAGTGGTGGTGGTTCATGGTCTTCTTGATCCTCTTCGTCGGCTACACCGCCTGGCGCGGAGTCGAGTTGTCGGTGAGGTTGCTCATCATCCTTGGCATCTTCGAGGCGCTGACCGTCTTCGCCCTGGCCATCAACGGATTCGCCAGTCCCGGCCCCGGCGGGGTGAACCTCCACTGGCTGACGTTCAGCAACGCGCACGGCCTGTTCCTCGGCGTGGTCTTCGCGATCTTCGCGATCACCGGGTGGGACGCGGCCGCGCCGCTCGCGGAGGAGAGCGCCAACCCGAAGCGCACCGTTCCCCGGGCCGTGATGGGCTCGATCCTGATCATGGGCGTGTTCCTGGTCCTGGTTTCCTGGGGCCAGACCAGCGGCTGGGGCACCAACCATCTGACCTCGTTCGCCAGCTCGGCCCAGCTCCCGGCTTTCGTGCTGGGCCAGCGATTCTGGGGTGGCGCCTGGTGGATCGTGCTGCTCGCGCTGTTCAACTCCGCGATCGCGGTCTCGATCGCGTGCACGAACGCGTCAACCCGGTTCCTGTACGGCATGGCGCGCGCCAAGGCGCTGCCGTCCTTCCTGCTCAAGATCAATGACCGGTACCAGACGCCGACGAACGCGGTACTCACCCAGACCGGCATCAACGTGCTGCTCGGCCTGATCCTGCCGCTGGTCATCGGCGTCGCAAACGTCTACAACGTGACCGGCACCTGGTTCACGTTCGCGCTGGCGTTCGTCTACATCGTCGCGAACGTCGGGCTCTACCTCTTCTACAAGCGGGAGCACGCGGACGAGTTCAGCGTGTGGAAGCACGTTGTGGTCCCGGCCGTCGGGAGCATCGCGCTCATCGTGGTGGTCTACTACTCGGTCAACCCGCTGCCCGCGTGGCCCGTCTCGCTCGCGCCGTTCATCGTGCTGGGCTGGCTGGCGGTCGGCGTAGCCGTCGTGTTCACCGTGTACCGCGGCCGCCGGGCCGGCGACCTAAGGCTGGCCGGCATCGCCATGGGTGAGGCCGTCGAGGAAGCGATCGAGGAGCGCGCCTCCGTCACCCCTGGCGAACTCCCGCCGCCCGGCGAGGATCGCTAGCGGCTGGTCGGCCAGCCGCGACCGGCATCATCGGTTCACTTTTGTCCGCAGGCTGGCGGACAAAAGCAAACCACTAAGGAGGCTGGCCGTAGCCGGGGCCTGCGGCTGGTCTTCGGGTGGTTGGGGCTGGTCAAGGTTGGATGGGCTAAATCGCTAACGCGACTCGCCTGAACCAGGCCCCTGAGGCTGGTCTCCGGGCGTCTGGCCATAACCCGGCTGACCGTAGTCCTGAGGCTGGCCGTAGCCCGGCTGACCGTAGCCCGGCTCACCGTAGCCCGGCTCACCGTAGCCCGGAGGCGCGCCGTAGCCCGGCGGCTGACCGTAACCCGGCTGCTGGCCATAGCCAGGCGGCTGCTGGCCATAGCCGGGCGGCGGCTGGCCGTAGGCCATGGGCCCGGCGTTCAGCCGGGAACGGTCGCGGAAGAACCGGACGACCATGAGGATCGGCAGGATGAACACGTAGAAGAAGAAAAAGTAGTGGCCGCCCTTGAAGAAGAGCAGAAGGTACAGGCCGTAGATGGTGAAGGCCGCTCCGAGGATGCCATTCCATATCCTCAGCGTCATGGTCCGGCGGCTGCCGATGCCGGCCATGACGAGCATCGCGACGCCACTGACGATGAGGAACAGCACGTAGATGTGGAACACGTCGGCACCCCGCTGTCTCTGCGTCCCTCCCGTGGCTCGGAAGGTAAGGCATTGGAACACACGGCAGGGGACGCAGCAGGTCTATTTGCTCAAATGATGCCATCATGCGCGGGTGGGCGGACGGCGACAGCGACAGCGGACCGGGCGGCCCTCCGCTAGGCGAGGGCCGGCTCGTCAGCGTCCGGCTCCTCGGCTTCTGGCTCGCTCTCCGGCAGCAAGCGCTGGCTCTTCCTGCGGGCCCGGTACGCGATCGTCCCCACGCTGACCCAGCCCACGGCGATCGAGAGCCAGAAGCTGACCAGGCGGTAGGCGAGCGCCGCCGAGATCGCGGGAATGCGGGCGACGCCGTATGCGGACAGGATGACGGCGAGGCTGCCCTCGACGATGCCGAGCCCGCCGGGAACGATCGGCAGCGCGCTGGCGGCCTGAGCGGCACCGTACGCCAGCAGCACGCCGCCCCACGGAACCCTGGCGTGAATGGCGCCGAAGCTGCAGATCAGGCACAGGAAATCGCACGCCCACACGCCGACCGCAATGACCACGACCGTGACCGTCGACCGCGCGTCCAGCGGGATCTCCCGCATCCGCGCGAGCGCCGCGTCGATGCGCACGCAGCGGTCCTCCCGAGGGTGCCCGGTGAGGCGCTGCGCGGCGCGCACCGCCGCGCCGACCAGCCGCAGCACCAGGTCCCGGCGGACCAGAACCGCCAGCCCGCCGATGACAATGACGGCGCCGACCGCGGCGACCCCGGCGCTGCCCACGCTGGCGCTGGCGAGCATGGCCACGAGCATGCCGACCAGCAACAGCAGCGCCATGCTGACCGCCTGCGCGATCAGCACCGTGAAGACGCACCACCCGGCGCTGGCTTCGCTCGCGCCGCGCTGCCGGTAGTACCGGTACCGGTAGACGCAGGACAGGGCGGGACCGGCCGGCACGGTGTTCGCGATGGCCTCGTTGGCCAGGCTGAGCGCCACCAGGCCGGGCAGCGGCATGCGCGTGCCCGCGGCATGCAGCACGCGGTGCTGCAGCAGGCCGAAGCCAGCCAGCGACATGCCCTCGGCCAGCACTGAGGCAACGATCCAGCCGACGGCGAGGTGATGGAACTCGTGCCGCGCGGCGACGAGATCACCCCGCTGGCGCAGCAGTATGACCAGAACGGCGACGCCCAGTGCCACGCCGATTACGTAGCGGGCTATGGTTCCCGCGCCGCGCCCAGGTTTGGGCGCCGCGAGATCATAGGCCACAGATTCAAATTAACCACCGCTGGTGGGAAAACGCGATGAAAACCTTGTAAGGGGCCGTTACGCGACGCTCACCTGCGGCTACGAGTGGGGGCCAGCGATCGGCACCGGCTACACCGCGCCGTTCCCGTTCCGCGGCACGATCCGCAGCGCCCGGGTGGAGACGCGCGGCCCGGTCGTCCGCGACCCGCTGGCCGAGCTCGAGGCCATCCTGTCCGAGCAGTGACCAGGCGCTTTTGACAGCGGCGCGGCGCCGATGAACCCAGGCGCCACTACTGCACCTCGGCGGGCAGCACCGTGGCCAGGCCGCTGGACCTGCCGACGATCGCCAGGTGGCGCAGCGCCTGGGCGTAGGAGCCGACGAGGCTGGCCTCGCAGTACGGGAGCCCGTGCTGCCGGCAGAACTCCATGATCAGAGGCTGGGAGCGGCGCAGGGCGGGACGCGGCATCGACGGGAACAGGTGGTGCTCGATCTGGTAGTTAAGGCCGCCGAGGGCGAGGTCGGTGAGCCAGCCACCTCGGACGTTACGGGAGGTGAGCACCTGCCGGCGTAGGAAGTCGCTGCGATCGTCTGGGCTCAGGATCGGCATGCCCTTGTGGTTCGGGGCGAAGGCGGCGCCCAGATACACGCCGAACACCCCCTGCTGAACAAGGATGAACACGATGGCCTTCACCGGTGACAGCACCAGGAACACCGCAGTGAGGTAGCCAACGAAGTGGATACCGAGCAGGGCCGCCTCCGCTGGCCTGGTACCGGAATCCCGGCTGGCCAGCGAGCGTACGCCCGCGACGTGCACGCTGAGCGCCTCGCCGATCAGCATGGGGAAGAACAGGTATGCCTGGTAGCGGAACACCACACGGGACCAGCCCCGGCTCGCGCGCGCCTGTGTTTCGGTGAACGCCAGCACGCGCATCCCGATGTCCGGATCCGCTCCCTCGGTGTTGGGGTGGGCGTGATGGCGGTTGTGCTTGTCAACCCACCATCCGTAGCTGAGCCCGATACCCAGATTGCCGAGCAGCACGCCGAGGATGCGGCTGACCCGCCGGGAGCCGGAGATCTGCCGGTGCCCGGCGTCGTGGCCGAGAAACCCGAGCTGGGTAAACATGACGCCCAGGAACACGGCTACCGCGAGCTGCCACCAAGAGTCACCCACCAGCACGAAGGCGCCCCAGCCGGCCGCCAGCAGGGCAACTACGACCGCGATCCGCCAGGTGTAGCTCCAGCGCCGCCGTTCCAGCAGCCCGGCCTGCTTCACCTGACGGGACAGCCCGGCGTAGTCGGACCCGCGTCGCGGCTGCGGTGGCGCCGACGCCACCTGGGACGGCGCGGTCGTGGAACCCGCTTCTTGCTGGTCTGGCATCGAACCGCTCCCGGAGGCACATCGTTGGCTGGGCAGGTAGATGTGCCGCCAGGGTCTTGAGCGGCCTTCGTCCAGTCTAGACGTCCCAGCTGATCACGGGTTTAACGGAGTCTGTATGCGGGCCGTGGGGTTGGTGATGATAAGGACAGCGTGGGGGCATCCCGCCCGGGCAGTAACTGGCGGGCGCGAGAGCATAGAGGGATGGAGGTGCGCCGGGGGGACGGCAGCGTGATCGCCGTCGAGGTTGCTGGGAAGCCGGACGGGGTGCCTGTTCTGCTGTGCCACGGGCTGGCCGACTCGCGCCTGTCGGCACACCAGTTCGCCCACGTCGCTGCCGAACTGGGCTTGCGTGTGATCGCGCCGGACCGGCCTGGATCCGGAGGGAGCGATCCCGGCCGGCTGCACAGGCTCGCGGACTGGGCGCAGGACGCGGAGCTTGTTCTCGACGCCATGCGGGTCGAATCCGCGGCCGTGGCGGGCATCTCGGCTGGCGGCCCGTTCGCGGCGGCGTGCGCGGCCACGATTCCCGGCCGCGTCCGCAGCCTGACCCTCATTTCGGCGCTGGGCCCCCCGGTCTGGCCGATCGGCGGGATGGCGACCGGCGAGAGGCTGTCTCTCGAGGTGGCCAGGCGTGCTCCCGTCTTCGGCGGCTGGTTCCTCGGCCGGCTCGCCGCGCTGGCCCGCACCAACCCGCGGATGTTCCTGCGCCTCGCGACCAGCGAGCTGCCCGGCGCCGACCGCCGGGCGCTCGGCGAGCCCGGCATGCGTGACGCCTTCCTCGCCAACTACACCGAGGCGTTCCGCCGCGGCACCCAGGGCGTCGCCCAGGACCTGCGGCTGCTGAGCCAGCCCTGGGGTTTCCAGCTCGCCGCGGTCAGCGTGCCGACCTCGGTTCACCACGGGGAGGCGGATACCACGGTCCCGCCCGAGCACGCCCGGCTGTACGCCGAGGCGATACCGGGCGCACAACTTCACCTGCATCCCGGTCACGGGCACTTCTCGATCCTGACGGCCGCCCGGGAGATGCTCGCCCCGATCCGCGGGCAGCAGCATGGGTGATGATTCCGCAGGCCGCAGCGTGGGTGATTATAGGGACATGTCGGCTACGGAGTTCACGAATGCGCACCCGGCTCTGGCGGAGTTCTGGCATCCGGTGGCGCTGTCCTGCGACCTCGGCGAGGAGCCGGTTCCCGTCCGGCTGGCCGGCCAGGGCTGGGCACTGGCCCGCATCGACGGCGGCCTTGTGGCGTTCGCCGACGCCTGCCCGCACCGGCGGGCGCGGCTGTCGGCCGGGTCCGTCAGCGACGGCACGCTCCAGTGCATGTATCACGGATGGCGATTCGCTGCCGATGGCCGGTGCGTCGACATCCCGGCACTCGGCGACGCCGCGCAGATCCCGGCGCGCGCCGCGCTGCACCGCGCGGCCGAGGTCACCGAGCATGATGGCCTGGTGTGGCTGGCTCCGCTGCCGCCGCGCGCTGCGCTACCGGAACTGGCGCCGTGCGGGACGCTCGAGGGCGAGGGCGTCGCCACCGTGCGGCTGCCGGTCCTGCGGGTCGAGGCCAACGCCGCGATGCTGATCGACAACTTTCTCGACGAGGCGCACCTGCCGTTCGTGCACGCTGCCACGATCGGCGGCGCGGGCCCGGAAACCATTCCGCGGGCGGACGTGACACGCCACGGCCTGTCGTTCGCCGCGGTTCGCGAGCACACCTTCACCAACCTCACCGACCCGGCCGTCCGCGACGGTTCCCGGCCCGCGGTCCAGCGCCGCCGGATGACCTACCGGTATCAGGCGCCGCTGGCGGCAACCCTGCTCCTGGAGTTCCTCGACGCCGGAGGGTGGCAGTTCCTGACGTTCGTCGTCACGCCCGAGGACGAGCGGACCTGCGCCGTGTACCAGACCGTGACCGGTCCTGGCCTGGCCGACCCGGAACAAGCGGACAGCGCGGCGAAGTACGAGATGACGATCTTCGAGGAGGACCTGGACCTGCAGCGGCGGGCGCTGTCTGGCCTGGAGTTCCCGCTCGACCCAGCGGCCGAGCTGCACACCAGGGCCGACCGGGTCTCGGTGGAGTTCCGCCGGGTGCTCGCCTCCGCCGTCGGCGCCCCGGCAGCCTAGCGGCCAGGACGCTCGACCCCTATTAGCCGCAGCCACCGTACCCGGAGCGGGCCGGCAGTAAGAGATCAGCGGTGTTCGAGCATGCGCTCGAGCAGCGTCGCCAGGCGGCGGCCCTCGGCCGGGGTGAGCGCGCTGGTCATGGGCGACAGGGACTGTGCGACCTGGGCTACGCCGCGTTCGGCGAGCCGCATTCCGCTCGGGGCGAGGAACACGTCTACGCCGCGGCCGTCGTGCGGGTTGGGCGCCCGCTGCAGGAGGCCCCGCTTCTCGGCGCGGTCGACCAGGCCGGAGACGGTCGACTTGTCCAGGCCGAGGAAGTTCGTCAGCTCGCTCATCTTGACCCGCCGGCGCGGAGGATCGCGAGCACACGCAGCTGAGTCAGGGAGAGATCGTGCTCGTGCTCGGCGCCGGCAACGCCGGCCAGATTGCCGTCCAGGTCGCGAAGCTGCCGGGCGCGAGCCGGATCGTCGTCGCGGGGCGCCTTCACACCGGGGTGGCGGCCGGGCTCCGGGCGGCCGGAGCGGCCGACACCGTCCCGCTCGACGGGGAGCTTGACGTCGCTGCCACGCGGATCGGCGAGGCCGCGAGCGACGTGGACGTAGTGCTCGACTACCTGTGGGGCGAGCCCACAGCCGCCGCGATGGTCGCGGTCATCACCGCCCGCGCCGACCGCAGCAAGCCGCTCACCTGGGTCGAGATCGGCTCCGTCGCCGGCCCGACCGCGGCGATCCCCTCGGCCGCGTTGCGTCGTCAACACGCTGTCGCGCCGATGTGCGACTGGGTACGGAGAACAACTGATCGACGCCGAATTTCGCCACCGCCTGGATGCCCGTTCTGACCAGGAACGGGCCGAGCGGCCGCTGGTGGCGCTACTTGACCTGTCGTTACGGGCGTTGTAACGTCCGGCTTGCCCAATTTTGGCACGGCCGGAGCGGCCCGTGCGAACCAAGAGAAGCAGGCGGCCTGGATGTACCGCAGACTCCATTTCCTGACGACGCTCGCTCGTTTACATGCATGGCTGGCCGGGTCGCGCGGCGGTGGCCGACGGCGTCGGCTGGCTGTCATTTCTGCCTGGACGGCTGGGTTCGCGGTCTTGGCGGCCGGCGTGCCAGCCGCCGTCGTCGCTGTAGGGGCCAGCCCGACTTCCGCGGATCCGGCCACCGCCGCGGTGACCACGACCGGGATCGTGCCGAAGCCGGTGTCGGTGAGGATGGGAAGTGGCCGCTTCGTCCTCACCCGGCACGCCCGGATCGTGGCAGTAGCTGGTGCGAATGCCGCCGCGGAGTTGGTGGTTGCCGGTGACCTGGCGGCGTATCTGCGCCCCGCGACGGGCTACCCGCTGCCGACGGTGATCGGCACACCACGACCAGGCGACATCGGCTTGGAGATCGGCAACCCCAGCACGCTTAGGCCCAGCCAAAGGGCCGAGGGGTACCAGCTCGACACCACGACGTCGGGTGTGAAGATCGAGGCGCCGGCTGCTCACGGGCTTTATAACGGCATTCAAACTTTTCGCCAGCTTCTGCCTGCGTGGGTTAACAGCCCGACGGTCGTGCAGGAGTCATGGACAACGCCTGTGGTCGCCATCACTGATTATCCCCGCTATTCGTACCGGGGCCTGCTGCTTGATATCGCCCGGCACTACGAGCCAGCATCAGCCGTCGAGCAACTTATCAATCAGATTTCCGCATACAAGATAGACGTGCTGCACCTGCACCTCAGCGACGACCAAGGCTTCCGTTTGGCGATCAACGGCTTCCCCAGGCTGTCCGCCATCGGCGGACGGGGCTCGGTGGGCACTGACGGCAGGCTGGTCGACTCCGGCGGTTTCTGGACACAGGCACAGTACAAGGCCGTGGTGGCCGACGCAGCCGCGCACTTCATAACCGTCGTACCTGAAGTCGACTCCCCCGGCCACAGCAACGCGATCATCATGTCGGAGTACAACGACACCAGCAATCCGGCGCTCCCGGTCAATCCCCACAGCATCAACTGCGGCCAGTACAACCCGCCGCAGTGGGACTACACCGAGGACGTCGGCTACAGCGCACTGTGCCCGGGCAGCCGGGACACGTGGGCGGTCATGACCGCTATCATCGGCCAGCTCACCGCCATCACCTCGGGCCCCTACTACGACCTCGGAGGCGACGAGGTGCCGACGTCACTGCTCAGCAAGCCGGAATATGCAGCCTTTATCAACCGGGAAGCGGGCATCGTGACCAGCCACGGCAAGACGGTGATGGGCTGGGCCGACATCGCCGGCCAGGGAACCACCCCGCCAGCCGGCTCCATCGCCGAGTACTGGCAGCCCGCCGGGGGCACGTCACCTGGGACGGCCAGCGGCCGCGAGGCCGTCGCCAAGCACATGAAGATCGTGATGGCACCAGCCAACCACACTTACCTCGACCAGAAGTACATCGTCACCGCGCGGTCCAGCGTGCCGCCGTCGCTAGGCATGAACTGGGCCTGCCCCAGCGGATGCGACGTCTCCAGCGCCTACAACTGGAACCCCGGCGGATTCGTCAGTGGCGTCACCGACCGGAACGTCATCGGCGTGGAAGGCGCCATGTGGGGCGAAACGATCGCGAACCTGGCCAACGCCGACTACATGATCTTCCCGCGACTCCTCGCCCTGGCGGAAATCGCCTGGTCACCAAGTGCCCGTCGGACCCCGGCCAGTCCTGCCTATCACGACTTCCTGCACCGCCTCGGCGGCCAGGGAGCTCGCCTCCAGGCAGCTGGGGTGAACTTCTATCCCTCAACCCAAGTGGCCTGGCCGCTGAACGTCGTCGGAACCACCGCGACCGCCAACGCCCACGGCCAGGTGGACAGCCCGGTCGCGACGCTGTCGGCACCAGGCTTTCCTGACAGCACCCTCACCATGTGCGACTCCTCGCTAGGAATCGGGTGCACCATCAACTGGGGTGATGGAAGCACCAGCACCGGCGACGTGACCGGCGCCAACGCCACCGGCACCCAGGTGAACAGCCTATATACCATTTTCGGGGAGCATACCTACGCGCACCCCGGCACCTATCACGGCGTAGTGACAGTAACCGCAGGCAACGCCACACCGGTCAGAGCGGACTTCACAGTAACCTGGCAATGACTCGAACCCAGGCTTCAGTCACCCCGACGCGACCGAAGAAATCCAGTGCGCAGTAGCGGCTGCTCGATCCTCTCGGCCTGCACACGGCCCGGCTGCCGATCAGGACCCACATTCTCGCGTCGGCATCTAGGTTACGCAGAGGGTGCGGTCGTTGGCGCTGGCCCGGTATCAGGGCGGTGATGAGCACTTCACAGTCCCACCGGGAGCCAGGCGGGTCACGGTGAGCCAGTGATGCCCGTTCCAGTGCAGCGCGTGCTCGCTGGTGGTGTCATCCCAGCCGATCCAGACGTTGGAGGGCGACACCGCGGTGACGCCTGGGCCGCCGTCGTTGAGCACCCGACGCGGCATGCTGACCCGGCTCCAGGCGCGACGGAACCGAGATAGACCTGACCCGCGAGCAGTTCACCAGCCACGAAGTGATCCAGCAGCCACGCGCCATGCCGCGGCCTTCCGAACTGCCCAAGCGCGCAGCCGAGCAGTACCTCACGCTGAAACACCGCGTACTTCATGCCCTCGGCGTGACCGACGCCAGTGACAGCCGCTAACCACGGCCCACCCGCTTGGGGCCTGGACGTCGTCGTAGCCGCGCTCGGCCGGCCGCGTGCACAGGGCCGCGCCGGCCGCGTGCACAGGGCCGTGGTGGACCGGCCGCGTGCACAGGGCCGTGGTGGACCGGCCGTGTGCACAGGGCCGGAGCTGGGTCGGCCGCGGCACGGCACGGCTGTGGTCAGCCGAGCGGAATGCTGCTGCCAGGAACCGGGGTCAGCGGCTGGCCCGTGACCGGCCAGCCGGAGGGCAGCCAGACCAGCGGCCGGACCTGCACCCACGGGTCGCCGTTCTCGAAGGCGTCGTAGTAGTGGTAGACGAGGTAGGACCGGGAGCCGTCGGTGAAGACCGACGACGATCCGGGGCCGATCATCCCTTCGTCGCTGCCCTGCAGTTCCATGCCGCCGGAGTTCATCATGGCCGTGCCGGCCGGGTCGACGTAGGGCCCGGTCACCGCCGTGGACCGGCCGACCATGATGCGGTAGGTGCTGCCGATGCCGGCGCAGCAGGTGTCGAACGACACGATCAGGTAGTAGTAGCCGTCGTGGTAGGTGATGCCCGCGCCCTCCTCGGCGTCGGGCGCGGGTCGCTGCGCCAGCGAGTAGATGGTGGGTGAGGCGCTGGCCGGCTTCCCGGTCGCCGCGTCCAGCGCTATGAGCTTGATCCCGCTCCAGTAGGAGCCGAACACCAGCCACTTGCCCCCATCTGGCGTGCTGACCAGCGAGGGGTCAATGGCGTTGTAGTCGTCGCTGCTAGTGCTGCGGAAGACCAGGCCGCGGTCGGTCCAGTGGTAGCGCGGGCTGCGGGGATCAAGCGTCGGCGTGGTAGCCAGGCCGATCACGGAGTTGTTCGAGCCGAAGCTGGAGCCGGCGTAGTACAGATGCCACAGGCCGTTGAAGAACGAGATATCCGGCGCCCACAGGTTGGGAATGTTGCCCAGCGCCGCGGTGATCCACGCGGGTTTGGCGGCGAAGACTGTCCCGGCGTAAGTCCACTGGCGCAGGTTGTGTGAGGTCCGGATCTGGATGTTGCCGTTGCCGATCACCCCCGCCGGGTCCCCGGTCGAGAACAGGTAGTACGTGCCGCCCTCCCGGGCCATGCTCGGATCGTGCACGAAGATGTAAGGGCTGGGAATGCCCGCCGTCTTCGCGCCGGCCGCCGACCCGCCGACCGCTGCAGCGGTCCGCGCCATCCCGCCGGGCGCCGCAGCCGCGCTGCCGCCAACCAGCAGCGCTCCCGCCAGCGCCAGCGCGCCGACGAGGGCAACCCGGCTCAGCGGTGTCCTGCCCATGCCAGTCTTCATCGGGCCTCCGCAGGGCGATCGGCATGAGCGAACGTTCGCTCATGGGTTCTTGCAATTTTAGGCGATTTATGGGTATCTCGTCCAGGAATAGATGGGTCATAGCCGCGACAGGGCGGCGAGCGTTCGCTCATGATCGTCTGGGGCGGCTACTCGAACATGACCCAGTACGGCGACGGCGCCGCGTACAACCCGCAGACCCGGACCTGGACGAAGATCGCCGCCAGCCCGCTCGTCGGCGAGGACAGCGCGATGAGCGTCTGGACGGGCAAGGACATGCTCATCTTCGGTGGCTCGGGGACCTCCGGCAGTTCCTCCGAAGGTGCCGCATATGACCCCGCGACCAATACCTGGCGCGAGCTGGCGCCGATCCCGCGTTCTCTCGGCGGCAACCTCACGGGCAGCGGCAGCTATGCCGTGTGGACCGGGAAAGTCATGGTGGCGTGGGGTTTCTTCGGGAACGGCGGCGGGGCGCATGGTGGCGGCTCGCTGGCCGCTGCGACCTACAACCCGGCGACGAACTCGTGGACGACCGGCACGGTGGCTCCGGCGCAGGCTCCGCTGTTCGGTGACGCCATCTGGACCGGCAAGGAGATGATCATCTGGGGGTCGTCGGTGGATTCGCATAGCCGCTTGGAGGGCTTGGCCTACGACCCCGCGACAGGGAAATGGTCGACGCTGCCAGCCTCTCCCCTCGGGAGCGCCGAGCGCGAAGCGATGCTGGCCGTATGGACCGGCAGGTACCTGGTCGTTGGCGGGGGTGACGGCGGGGCAGGCCTGCAGAAGGACGCCGCCGCATACGATCCCGTGACCGACAGCTGGATGCGCCTCCCAGATGCGCCGGTGGGGCTGGCGGGGGGGGCGGGCGGGGGCGGGGGGCGGGGGCGGCCGGCCGGGCTCTTCCACTTGCCGGTCAAGGGCTGGCGGGGGCGCGACGGGCCGGGCTCTTCCAGCGGCCGGACGACCGGGACAGCCAGGCGACCGGGACCGAGTAGAGGGCGATCATGGCGTCGACGATCCGCAGCAACGGGAAGAACACGCCCAGCAGGAGCAGCCGCGGCCGCCGCTCGATCAGCGCCACCGCGCAGGTGAGCAGGTAGTCGGGTAGCACGACGCCGAACAGCACGGTGGTCAGCCGCACGTGTGCGGACACCGCAGCGTAGACGTCGGCGAACCAGGGCCAGCCCGCCACACCCCCGGCCACCTCCGGCACGGCCAGCACCAGCAGGACGAGCGGGAGCAGCGCGAACAGAACGCTGGAGGTGACGAGTTCCAGCAGCAGCAGCGCGAGCATGGCCGTGAACAGGTTCGCCCGGGGCGGGTGCCGCCGGACCGTCTGCCAGAGCCCGACCGCCCACCGCTTGGTCTGCCGGACGTAGTCCCGGAAGTTGTCCGGGTCCTGGGTGACCGCGACCGCGCCGAGGTTGAAGCCGACCTTGCCGAGCCGCTTCTGGTAGACCTCGAACGTCATGTTGAAGTCCTCGATGACCAGCCCGGGCGGGTTCATGTCGATCTTGGGCAGCACCCGGGTCCGGTACAGGCTGGCGAAGCCGGGGACTATGGGCGTGGCGTTGGAGCGCAGGTAGGTCTGGCCGAACTTGAGCGCCCGCTGGCCCACGGTGTAGATCCGGGTGCGGTGGCCAACCAGCACGTTTCCGCTGGGCGACAGCTTCCGGTCCAGGGCGGTTCGAACGCACCCGGCCACCGCGACCACGTTGGGGTCGGCGAACATCGGCAGCGCCGCGCCGAAGTAGCCGGGCTGCACCCGGGTGTCGGCGTCCAGCAGCATCACCAGCGCGAAGCGCCGGACCAGGCCGAACCGCTCGATGGCCTCCTGCAGCGCCCCGGCCTTGCCGACGTTCTCCTTCGTCTCGATCACCCGGGCGCCTGAGTGGCGGGCAATCTGGACCGTCGCGTCGGTGGAGCCGTCCGACACCACGTGCACGTTCTGCCGGGGCACCAGGGCCATGATCGAACGCAGGCTCTCCCCGATGACCAGGGCCTCGTTGTGCGCGGGGATGAGCACGGCGACGTCGGCCACGCCGAGCTCGCCGTCGCGTGCGGCCGCAGGCGGTGACCGTCGGGTTCCCGACTCGGCGAGCCTGACCAGCCCGATCGCTCCCCAGAGCGCGAAGTTCGCCCCGAGCAGCAGGATCGCGAGCGCCCACCATGGCATCACGGCGACGACCTCGCCGGGGACTGGGCGCGCGGCCCGGAGACGGGCAGCACCTGCCGCAGCGCGGCCCAGGTGCCGGTGTCCTCGTAACCGAACATCCACAGGTAGACCCCGCCGATCCCGGCGCCGTGGGCGACGGCGAACTTGGCCCGGGAACTGGCCGCATTCTCGAACCACACGGTGTGTTTGCGGCCCGCCGGATCCCTATAGGTGAACCAGGGTGCCTGGGCCCGAGTGTCGTAACGCGGCGCAGCGTGGTACTCGCGCGACAGCCGGAGCGCCTGCAGCCAGCTCGTGGCCGTGCCGTGTCCGCCGGACCAGTCGTAGCCGTACAGCGGGATCCCGAGCACGATCTTGCCGGCGGGGATCTGCGTCTTGGCGTAGCGCAGCACGTCGCGCAGCCAGTCGACCGGAGCGATCGGGCCGGGCGCGGAACTGGCCCAGTGGTAGTCGTAGCCCATCAGCCGTACCTGGTCGGCGGCCCGGCCGATGGCCCGGTAGTCCTGCGCGACGTTGGTCGGCGAGTTACCCGCGTCGCTGGTCTTGGCGAACAGCGCGACCGAGAGCACCTTCCCCTTGGCGTGCAGCGCCGCGGCGAGACGTTCGCAGAACGTGGTGAAGTCCTGCCGGTCGCCGGCCCGCAGCTGCTCGTAGTCGATGTCGATTCCCGCGTAGTGATTGGCCTGGACCAGCGCTGCGATCGCATCGATCTGCCGGGCCATCAGCGCCGGGCTGTGCAGCACCCGGGCCACCGGCTGGTATGACCACCGCCCCCCGGTGACGTCCGCCAGGCTCGGCACTATCCGCATGCCCGCCGCGCGCAGCTTGCCGATGTCGGCACTGATCGTTTCCGCCTGGCCCCGGGGGTACTGGGTGACGATCTGGCCGGAGCTGTCGAGACCGTAGATCCAGGGCGAGACCTCGGTGACGGTCCGCCGGTTCTGCAGAACGGCCGCGGTTCCGTGCTGGATGTTCCAGTACGGCACCGAGGCCACCACGACCCTGGGCGGGGGCGCCGGCGCGCTAAGCCGCTGCACGCCGACCACCAGGCCCGCGACCACGGCCCCGGCCAGCACGACGGCGAGCCACACGGCCCCCGCGAACGGGTGGCGGGTGGGAGGTGACGCGCGCGCGGCGTCTCGGTGGGATGACCCGGCCGTCTTCGATCGCATCGGTGCGCCGGGCCTCAGCTGGCGGCGGCCGCCACCGCAGGGGTCCAGGCGACCTGATCGCTGATGACGGACTCGATTATCTCGTCCAGGCTGCGCCGGGCTCGGAAGCCGACCAGATCCCAGGCCAGCCCGCAGTCCGGGACGCGGCGCTGCATGTCCTCGTAACCCGAGCCGTAGGCCTCCTGGTAGGAGATGTTCTTGATCGTGCTCGGAGAGCCGGTGGCCGCGATGACCCGGTGGGCCAGCTCTTCGATCGACACCTGCTCGCTGCTGCCGAAGTTGACCGCCCGCCCGCACGCGCTGTCCGCGGCAACGAGCCTGATCAGGGCCGGAACCACGTCGAGTACGTGACAGAAGCAGCGCACCTGCTTGCCGGTGCCGAACACGGTCAGCGGATCACCTCGCAGCGCCTGCAGCACGAAGCGCGGGAGGACCATGCCGTACCGGCCCGTCTGCCGCGGCCCGGCGGTGTTGAACAGCCGCGCGATCGTCGCGCGCAGGCCGCGCTGGCGGACGTACGCCTCGACCAGGCTCTCGTCGATCGCCTTCGCCTCGGAGTAGCTCCACCGCGACTTGAGCGGCGAGCCGATCACCCGGTCGTCGTCCTCGCGCAGCCCGACCTTGTCGTTCTTGCCGTAGATCTCGCTGGTCGAGGCCAGCAGCAGCCGCGCCTGGTTGCGGTGCGACGCGGCCACCACGTTCTCGGTGCCGTGCAGGTTCGTGCGCATGCTGTCCAGCGTCCGGTCCCTGATCACGAACGTGCCGACGGCCGCGGCCAGGTGGAACACCCAGTCGGCGCCGCCCGCGAGCTCGTCAACCGCCGCCCGGTCCAGCACCGAGCCCTGGACCAGCCGGAACCGCGGATCGCCGGACACCGCGCTGAGATTCTCCAGCCGGCCGGTGCTCAGGTCGTCAAGACCGGCCACCTCATGGCCGCGGTGCAGCAGCGCCTGGCATAGGTGCGAGCCGATGAACCCCGCGGCCCCGGTGATGAAGATCCGCATCACGTCACCCCTGTGCGGCGGCCGGGCCGACCGCCGGCCTCGATGCGCGGCGGCGCCGCAGCCTGGTGCGCCACGCGGTCCGGTACGCGAGCTGCTCGTACAGGTCGTCGATCCGGGAGGTGACGGCCTGGATGCCGTATTCCTTCTCTACGGCCGGCTCGGTCGCCCGGTCGGGCCGGCGCCCGCCGGCGAGCTCCGCCAGCATCGCGTCGCGCAGGCCGCCCGCGCTGGACGGCACCTGGGTTGCCCGGCTCACGTCGAGGCCGTCCAGCGCCGGGCAGGTGGTGTACAGCACCGGCGCGCCGTTGGCCAGGGCCTCGAGCACGGACAGGCCGAACGTCTCCTGCTTCGAGGCGGCCACGAACAGGTCCATCGCCGACAGCATCGCGGCGACATCGTGCCGCTCGCCTGCGAAGATCACCCGGTCGGCCACGCCGAAGCGCCGCGCCACCTGTTGCAGGTGCGCCCGCTCATCGCCCTTCCCGACGATCAGCAGCCGCCTGCCGTCGCCGAGCAGCGGCGCGGCCGCCTCGATAACCATGTCGAACTGCTTGGTGGCGTCGAGCCGGCCGAGCACGCCGATCACGTAGTCCGACGGTGCGATGCCGAACTCGGCGCGCACCTTCTCGCGCGCGGTCGCGTCGAACTCGACCCTGGTGAGATCCACCCCGTTCGGGATGACCGCGACCTTCCGCGGCCGCACGCCCCACTTGACGAGCCGTTCGCGCACGGCCGGTGACACCGCGACCGTCATGTCCGACATGGCCTCGGTCGCCAGGTACAGGGCGCGCACACTTGCCGTCATCTCCCGGCGTTCCAGGTGCGTCTCCCCGATCGAGTGCTCGGTGCTCAGGATGACCGGCACCCCCGCCAGCCAGGCGGCGGGCCGGCCGTAGATCTGCGACCGGTACAGGTGCGCGTGCACCACGTCGTACCGTCCGTCGGCGATCAGCCCCCGGAGCGCGTACAGGGCGGATATCTGGGTGTTGCTGGTCATTCCCAGACTGCGCACCCGCCGCCCGTCCGCGCGGATCATGTCAGCAACCGGTCCGGGGTTGTACAGCGTGACGACCTCGGCATCGTGCCGGGTGTGCTGCAGCACCGAGCGGAGCTGAAGCTCGGCACCGCCCACCCCGAGACCGGTGATTACGTGCAGGACCTTCATCGTCATCCTTCCTCACAGCACCGTCCGGTGCGGGGCGGCGTCGAACTGGTAGGTGGCGTCCAGCACCCGCGGACAGTCGCCGACCCACGAGTACTCCGCGTCCGGCTGGTGGGTGTGCACGATCGCGAGATCCCAGTCCGCGCCCTGGGGTTCGGTAACGGCATGCATCCAGTCCCCGCTGGGCAGCCGCAAATCCGGGATCAGCGGGTCGTGGTACGAGACCTCGGCCCCGGCACCGACCAGCCCGGCGATGATCGTCAGCGCTGGGGATTCCCGCAGGTCGCGGACGCCCGCCTTGTAGCTGGCGCCGATCACGATGATCCGCGACCCGGCCAGCTCGCGGCCGTCGGCCTTGAGCAGTTCGGCCGCGCGCGCCGTGACCTGGTCCGGGCGGAGCGTGATCGACCGCATGGCCTGCTCGATCAGCGGGGACGTGCGGCCTTCCTGGCCCAGCTGCCACAGCAGGTAGTGCGGGTCGCAGGGGATGCAGTGGCCCCCCACGCCGGGACCGGGGAACACACCGAGGAAACCGTACGGCTTGGTGGCGGCGGCCAGCGTGACCTCGATCGGGTCGAGCCTGAGCACGCCGCACGCGTCGGCGAACTCGTTGGCCAGCGCCAGCGAGACCGCGCGGAAGATGTTCTCGTAGAGCTTGGTCGCCTCGGCCGCGTCCGAGGAGCTGACCAGGTACACCGCGTCGGTGAGCCGGTCGATCACCGCGGCGGCCCGGGCGGTGCACGCCGGGGTGGCGCCGCCGACCACCCGGGGCGTCTCCCGCTGCAGGTGATCCGGATTGCCCGGGTCGATTCTCTCGGGACTGAACGCGACTCCGATGTTGGTCCCGGCCACCAGGCCGCGCTCGGCCAGCGGCACGGTGAGCAGCTCGCTGGTGGTGCCGACGTAGGTGGTCGACGTCAGGATGATCACCTGGCCGGGGCGTGCGTGGCTGACGACGGAGGCGCACGCGCCGCGCAGCGCCGCCAGGTCGGGCGTCTGCTCGGCGTCCACCGGCGTGGGCACGCAGATGATGACCGCGTCGGCCCCGGCGGCGGCCGACGGATCGGTGGTCAGCTCCAGGATGCCCTCGGCCAGCGCCTCCTTCAGGCGCATGCGGTCCGGCTCGCCGAGGTCGGCCTCCAGCGCGCCGATCTCGGCCAGCCGCTGCTCGTTGACGTCGATCCCGATGATCTGAGCGCACTCGCCGTGCAGCGCGGCCGCGGTAGGCAATCCGACGTAGCCAAGCCCCATGATCGCGACCGAGGACAGTTCGCTGCGGCCGCCGTCGCCGAGGCCTGCGGCGCGGCTGGGCGCGCGGAACGGGATCAGCTTGCTGCTCATCTGCCGCTGCCGCCCGTTGACCGCGAGGGAAAGTACTGGTTCGGCCACGGCTTACCCCCTGGCTGGCCGGCGAGCGAATGCCCGCGTGTCGGGTGGGGTTTGATTGCCCCGACACCGACTGTGACATCGCTTTGGTTACGCCGCGTCACCCAGCAGGGTTAGCCCCGGCTACTCAAAGTGAGGTAGCCGACCGGGACGGGCTGTCTCAAATGGGGCACATCGCCCGGCACGCGGGTTACCCCGGGGGTGCTACCGCCGCTGCAGGCGTACCTCGAGCGCGTCCCGCAGCGCGTCGCCGATGAAGTTGAAGGCGACCACCGTCAAGACGATGCAGATGCCCGCCGGGTAGATCAGCCACCAGTCCCCGACGTACACGTAGTTGAGGCCATTGGTGAGCATGCTTCCCCAGTTCGCCGCCGGGGGCGCAGGGCCGAGCCCGAGGTAGGACAGCGCGGCGAGCAGGAGGATCGAGTCCGCCACCGAGAACGTCGTGAGCACCACGATCGTGCCGATGACGTTCGGGATGACGTGCCGGAACACGATCCGGATGTTGCGCGCCCCGCCGGCGATCGCGGCCTGGACGTAGTCCCGCGTCCGGACCGACAGCGAGTCCCCGCGTACCAGCCGGGCCGTGGCCAGCCACGAAATCAGCGCGATGACGAGGATCAGCACCGGCACGGTCGGGGTCACGACGCTGGCCAGCATGAGGATGAGCAGCAGCGGGGGAATGGCCAGGAACGAGTCGACGATCCGCATCATCACCGCGTCGACCCATTTCCCGGAGTAGCCCGCGATCGCGCCCCACGCGGTGCCGACGACGCTCGCGAGCAGGGCCGCCGCGAGGCCGACCTCCAGCGAGGACTGCCCGCCGACCATCAGGCGCCCCAGCACGTCGTAGCCCAGCTGATCGGTGCCCAGCGGATGCGCCCCGCTGGGACGCTGCGTCACCTGGCCAAGGTTGGTCTGGATCTGGTTCGTCACATAGATGTGCGGGCCAACGAAGCTGAACAGCACCATGAACACGACGAGCCCGAGGCCCAGCACGGCCAGGCGGTTCTGCACGAACACGCCAAGAATCAGGCGCCAGACGCCGCCCGCGCCCCCGCTCTCGCCGCCCTCCAGCGGCAGCGCCTGCGGTGGCAGTTCACCGCCGGGAGCGCCGCTCGTACCGACCAGCATTTGTCAGCCCTTCTTCCGCAGCGGGGCGTGCCCGGTTGGCCGCCGGCCCGGCCGGCGCCGGTCACGAGTACCGGACCCGGGGATCGGCGACCGCGTACAAGACGTCCGCGACGAGCGAGCCCAGCACCGTGGCGATCGCCACGACCACGGTGAATCCGAGCATCACCGGAAAGTCGTGGGTTGTCGCGGATGTCCAGAACAGCAGCCCCATTCCGGGGTAGTTGAACACCGACTCGGTGACGACGGCCCCCGAGATCGTGACCGGGAGGCTGAGCCCGAGGAGCGTGATGATCGGGATCAGCGAATTGCGCAGCAGATGGCGGAACACGATCCGCACCTGCGACGCGCCCTTCCCGCGCGCGGTCCGGACGTAGTCCTGGACGAGGTTCTCGATCGCGGCCGAGCGCATATAACGGCTGAACAGCGCGACGGTCAGGATCGCCAGGGTGGCGACCGGCAGCACCAGCGCGGTGGGCTGGGTAAGCACCGCGCCGACCGTCGCCCCCTGCGGTCCCTCCGGCGGGAACAGGTGCAGCTGCACGGCGAATATCTCGATCAGCAGCAGGCCCAGCCAGAACACCGGCATGGAGTAGCCGACGAACGATCCGCCGGTCAGGACGTAGTCGATCGGCTTGTTGCGCCGCAGCGCCTGCAGCATCCCGACCGGAATCGCGATAACCAGGGCGATCGCGTAGGCCAGCCCGACCAGCAGGGCGCTCTTCGGCAAGTTGCGCTGCAGGAGCGTGAGGACCGGCTCGTTGTAGGTGTAGGAAAAGCCGAGGTTGCCCTGGACAAGATGGCCGACGTAGTCGCCGTACTGGATGTACAGGGGGTGGTTGTAGCCGTTGGCGACGATAAACGCGTGCACCACCGCGGGGCTGACCCTCGGCCCCAGCAGGGCGCGGGGCCCGCCGGGCAGCAGGTGGACGATCACGAACACGATGACCGTCACGCCGAAGATCACGATGACCGACTGCGCGAGGCGGCGAACGATGTAGGCGATCACGTCGATCCCTCCCCGGTCCCCTCGACGCTCAGCGGTTTCTGGAGCGGGAAGTGGCACGCCGCCCGGTGCCCCCCGGAGCTGAACAGCTGCATCTGGGGCTCCACGTCGGCGCATAGCTGCTGTGCGAACGGGCACCGCGTCCGGAACCGGCAGCCCGAAGGGGGGTTCGCGGCTGAGGGCAGCTCGCCCCGGACGGCATCCTTGTGCTTGCCCCGTTCCTGTACGGGATCGGGTACCGGGACCGACTCGAGCAGCCCCGATGTGTACGGATGCGCCGGGGAGGCGTAGATCTCCTCCCCTGTGCCGATCTCGACCAGCTTGCCGAGGTACATCACCCCGACCCGGTCCGCCAGGTACCGCACGACCGCCAGGTCGTGGGAGATCAGGACGTACGTGAGGTCCCGTTCGGCCTGCAGCTTGCGCATCAGGTTGAGCACCTGCGACTGGATCGAGACGTCCAGCGCGGACACCGGCTCGTCGGCCACGATCAGGGCCGGCTCCAGCACCAGCGCCCGGGCGAGGCCGATCCGCTGCCGCTGCCCGCCGGAGAACTCGTGCGGGTAGAGGGTCATGGCGGACTCCGGCAGCCCGACGTCGGTCAGCAGCGCCTTGATCCGCGCACGCTGGTCGGGCCGCGATCCGAGGTGCTGCGATACCAGCGGCTCCCGGAGCGTCGTGGCAACCCTGGCGCGCGGATCCAGCGACGCATAGGAGTCCTGGAACATGATCTGGAAGCTCTGGCGCTTCCTGCGCAGCTGGTTCCCGTGCAGCTTCGATACGTCCTCGCCCTCGAACCGGATGCTGCCCGAATCCGGCCGCTCCAGCGCCACGATCAGGCGGCCGAGGGTCGTCTTGCCGCAGCCGGACTCACCGACGAGCGCGAACGTCTCACCCCTCGCGATCTCGAAGCTGACGTCGGAAACGGCGTGCACGGAGCCGACGCGCCGCTGAAGCACGCCCTTCAGGATGGGGAACTCCTTCACGACGTGCTCGAGGGCCACGACGGGCGCTCCTGCAGGCCGGGATCCGCTCGCGGATTCAGCACCATCCGCAACCGAGCGCACGGCCAGACGGGGCGGCGCTGCCCGTTCCGGCTCTGTCTGGTCCGCCTCGGCTGCCCCGCTGGGCACGGGCACAACCGCGGCGTGCGGGCCCAGTACCGGGAAAAAACACGCGTACGGGTGCGCCGGGTCCTCCCCGCCGAGCGGGGGATTCTCGGCTGTGCACTCGTCCTTGGCATACCGGCACCGCGGGGCGAAGCTGCACCCCGGCAGCGGCGACACCAGGCTCGGCGGCATGCCCGGAATGCTGTACAGCACCTTGGTCCGGTCCGTGACCAACGGCGGCATAGCCTCGAACAGCGCCTGCGTGTACGGGTGCCGCATGCTCGCGAACAGCGGGCCCGTGTCGCTGGACTCCACGATCTGGCCGGCATACATCACCATCACCCGGTCGGCCCGGCCGGCGATGACCCCAAGGTCGTGCGTGATCAGCAGCATGCTCATGTGCAGCTCATCCTTGAGCCGGTCGAGCAGCGTCAGGATCTGTCCCTGGATCGTGACGTCCAGCGCCGTCGTCGGCTCGTCGGCGATGAGCAACTGCGGCTCGCAGACCAGGGCCGTGGCGATGACGACGCGCTGGCGGAGGCCGCCGGACAGCTGATGCGGGTAGGACCGCAGGCGCTCCGCCGGCTTCGGCATGCCCACCAGGTCGAGCACCTCGACGGCGCGCTTCAGGGCATCGGACTGGCTGAGCCCCCGATGGATGATGGCCGACTCGGCTATCTGGTCCCCGACCGTCATCGTCGGGTTCAGCGACGTCATCGGGTCCTGGAAGATCATCGAGACGCTGTTGCCGCGGACCCGGCGGATCTCGCTCTCGCTCAGCGTCGTCAGCTCTCTGCCGTCCAGCTTGACGCTTCCGGAAGCGATCTGGCCGCCCGGCGGCAGCAGCCGCATGAGCGACATCCCCGTCATCGACTTTCCGCATCCGGACTCGCCGACGAGCCCGACCGTCTCGCCCGGGGCGATGCTGAACGACACGCCCCGCACGGCCTGGACTGCCGCGCTCCGGGTGCGGATTTCCGTGCGCAGCCCGGCGACCTCGAGCAGCGGGGTCACCGACGGATCACTGGCCTGGCCGGCAGGGGCATCATGACCTCTCCAGCTCGGGGATTGGACCGGTATAGAACGGCAGGCGCACCTCCCGCAGGGCGACCTCACCCGCCTCCGACACCTTGAGCACGTGCTCGGCGATGTCGCCGAGCGGAGCGATCCAGACGTCACCCCGCTCCTGGAGCTCACGCACCATGTCGACCCAGGCCAGCAGCCGCGACGGCCGGCCGGATATCTCCGGGTGCCAGATCGTGGTGGCGAACCCGCCGATCCGGTACGTGGCGTCGAACGTGCTCATGAAGTACTCCACGGCCTGCCGCGGGGGCTTCGGCGACATCGGATAGCCCAGCTGCGGAACGTGCGAGTAGTGCGGCGCGTCGCTCATGGTTATGTCGATCGGCAGCTCGAGCACCGTCCCGTTCTCCGTGCGGAGCAGGAACGGGTCGTGATCATTGAGCAGCGACGAGTCATAGCGGAATCCGGCCTTCGCGAGGTACGCTCCCGAGCGGTCCGAGAACGCGCCGTAGGGCGCCCGCCAGCCGCGCGGGGCCGAGCCGGTGAAGTGCTTGATGATCTCCACGCCCTTGCCGAGCAGCTCCCATTCCCGTTCCGGGGACTGCTCGCTGGGTGGTTCGTGCAGGTAACCGTGGTGCGCCACCTCGTGGCCGTGGCTGATGATCTCGCCGCAGACCTCGGGATAGCGCTCCAGGCACCACCCGCATACGAAGAAGGTCTGCTTCAGGCCGAGCTCGTCGAGCGCCTCCACCACGTTGTGGATGGCGACCTCTTCGTACCGCAGGGAGGAGAGGACTCCGTACTCCTTGTAGCCCGTGTCCGGATGCTCGAGGTGAATCGTCGTGTCGATGTCGATGTCCCACGAGATGCAGATCGCGCACCTCGCGCCTCCGGGCCACGGAATCCTACTTTGCAGCACTGAGTCCCTCCTCCCTGATGTCAGCTCCGGTTCACTCACCCACTCAGGGACCAGTTCTCCGGGTAGATCTGCACGTTGGGGTCCTGCGGCAGGGTGCCGTTCAGCGTCGTCTTGACCGCCGAAAGCTGGTAGTACTCGCTCGGCATCCAGATCACTGGCAAGTTCTTCGCCAGGTAGTTCTCGTAGGAGTAGAGGCTGCTGATGCTCGAGTTCGTCGTGGTCGCCTTGATCAGGTTGTTTGCCTGCGGGTCGTCCCAGTGGCCCTGGTTGGCGACGGCGTCCGGGACGAAGAGGGCCTCACCCGTGGGCAGGTAGCCCGGTGAGTACGTCCAGCTGAACCCGTTCACGGCCGCGTCGCCCATGTCCCACTGGCAGGTCTTGGGGTTGCTTGGGTTGCAGCCGAACGTGGTGGAGATGACCGTGCCGCCCGGCGCGGACTGAAGCGTGAGCTTTATCCCGGCCTGGCTGAACGAGGACTGCAGCGCGGCCATCATGCTGGTCAGGCTCGAACTGCCGCTCGCGTACAGCATCTTGAAGTTCAGCGCGGCGCCGCTGGCGATACCTGCGCCGCACTCATCACTCCCGCTCCCGGGGCGCGTGCAGACCGAGGCGCCGCCCGGTTTCACCGTCCAGCCATGTGCCTTGAGCAGGCCGACCGCGGCACTCAGACTGTACGGGTACGGGTCAGACTTCTCGTAGCTCGTCGAGTACGAACTCGCGGGTTTCGCCGGCACGGGCCCGTAGCCTGCGTATCCGTAGCCCTGCAGGATCGACTTGATGTACGACGGCTGGTTCACCAGGTGGGCCATCGCCTGCTTGATGTAAACCTGGTCGAATATCTTGCCCACGGTCGGGTTCGCATAATTGAGGGTAAAGAAGTTGATTCCCCACTGCACCCACGGAGTGATCTTGTAGCCGGGAATGGCGATCTGGGCATCTTCGGTAGGAACGTAGCCGTAATCGACCAGCCCGGCGCGCAGGGCGTTGTACTCCGCCGTGTCGCTGGTAAACGGCAACTCCTCGAACTTTGACAGGTGCGGCTTGCCGGCGAAGTACGAGTCGTTCGCCGAGTACGTGACCGTTCCGCCGCTGCCGGAGTATCCGGTCAGCTTCCACGGACCGTCGACCACGGCCCACAGCGGGTTGGTCGCGTACGTTGACTGCTTGGCGTTCTGCGCGGACAGGAAGCTCCAGACCGCCTGGGCGCCCTTGGTCGTGGTGTCGTAGTTCCCCACCGGACTTGACGTCGACGTCTTGTCCCAGGTGTGCTGCGGCACCGGGATGATCTCGCTGAGCTGGTTGTACAGCAGCCAGGTGTGGCTGTACGCCTGCTTGAACGTGAGCGAGAAGGTGTAGGGAGTGCTGGCCGGATAGCTCTCGGACACCAGGTTGTCCGGGATGTATCCGGGAGAGTAGTTGAAGTAGTCGGTCCGGTTGGCGATCAGCATGTTCATCCACAGCTCGACATCGCGGTTGGTCAGCGGCTTGCCGTCGGACCAGCGGATGTTGTGCTTCAGCGTGATCGTTACGGTCTTCCCGCCGTTGCTGTACACCGGTGTGTTTGCCAGGCTGAGCGCGGCGTTGTACCCGGGCTGCCCGTTGTCGCCAAACCAGTAGAGCGGCCGCCAGAGCAGGTACTGGAAGTCCTCGATGGAGATGTAGCTGGCGTTCGCCACGTCCGCGGGCGAGGCGAGCGGGAAGATCGAGTTCGGGTACAGCCCTGGCGGCAGCGCGAACGTCGCCACCCCGCCCTGTTGCGGCTTGGACGCCGATCCGCCGCTGCTCGAGCTCGAGCCGCTGCTGCAGGCCGTCAGCGCCAGCGCCAGCGCGGTAACGCCGACGAGGGCCGCACACATCTTTCTCCGTATGGTCCGGGTCAACCTCTTCTCCTCCCCGCGCTGTCACAGTTCGGGTTGTCGCCGCTGGGCCGTCTGGCCGCTCGTCACGCCGGTGCTGCACCGTCAAGTGGGCGTGAATCCAGCTAAGCCAGTCCGTGATAGCGTCGTGCTCGCCATTTGGCGAATACAAAATGAATGTCAAGGATTTCGGGAGTGGTATCTACGCAGGCCTTGCACCGCCATTGGCGCAGGCGCCGATCACCGCGTGCACAAAACCCCGGGAGCTAGCCAACCTCCGATTCCCTGGCTCAGGATAGGGATCGCCCGAATAGCGTCCCATAAAGCTAGATTCTCGCATTGGCACCGTGCACCGACAAGGCTCCAATGCGTTGACGGTACCGTTAAGCTTTTCTAAAAGCAGACCGCCGATCATGGCCAGCTCGCCGCCGCCGGGCCGCTCGATGCCGGGGCGTTGTTGCGCCGCCACTCCGGCCCGGCCCGGGAGTCCCATCGAGCGCACCTCATTCTGCCGGGTGCGCCCTACCAGGAACGATGCGGAAGCGGGCCGGTGAGTCGGTGCCCGCCCGGCGACGTCCCCGGCAGTCGCTGCCGCGTCCGGCCCGCCGGACTGAGCCAGCGGGGCGCAGTTTCAGGCGCCCGCCGGCGGCCCAGCCCGGGCCTACAAAGCGCGGTCACCGCACTTTCACCAGTTCAGCGACTTCACGACGCCCATCTCAGCGTTTATCCTGTCAGCACCCGCCCGCGGTCATGCTTCACCCACAACGGATCGTGAGGCGGCTAACCACCGCACGATGGCCGCCGCAGATGGCTGACAAGAGGGCTTTTTATAACGCTTGAATCCCAGGAAGATAACAACGACGTGACGGTTAGCATTTCGGGTTTGCAAGCAATCGCTACCCTGGCCTCCGAGGGATCGATGACTGCTGCCGCGCGGGCCCTGGGATACACCCCCTCGGCCATATCGCAGCAGATCTCAAAGCTGGAACGAGACGTGCGCCAGGTCCTTGTCGAGCAGAACGGGCGCGTGGCGACGCTCTCCCCTGCCGGGCGGGTAGTGGCCGAGGCCGCTGGCCGCATCCTCAGCGAGATCGAGCAGATGCAGGCGCAGCTCGAGAATGAGCGGAAGACGGTTGCCGGGACGCTGACATTGGCAGCATTCGCCACGGCCACCCGCGGGGTCATTCCCCCCGCCCTGCGCAGGCTGCGATCTGACTGGCCGCGCCTGAAGTGCCATCTGGTCGAGGCCGATTCGCATCACGCCATGGCCCTCGTCGAGGACGGATCGGTCGACATCGCGATCGTGCACGACTGGCTCGAGATGCCGCTCGTCCTGTCCACCGGCCTGAGCGCGCGCCACCTCGGCAATGACATCTCGGACGTGCTCGTTCATGTCACCCACCACCTGGCCGAGCGCGGATCGGTTGCGATGGCGGAGCTCAGCAACGAGGTCTGGCTGTACGAGCCCGGCTCAGTAGCCCACGACCTGCTCATTCAGTCCTTCACTGGGACCCGGCTGTTCGGGCATGGAGTCGCGGAATACGCCAGCCAGATCGCGATGGTCGGGGCGGGACTCGGCGTCGCCCTGGTGCCAAGGATGGGCCGCGGAGTCGTGCCGGACACCGTCCACGTGCTGCCCGTGGAACCGGCACCCACCCGGCAGGTCTACGCGGTCTGGCGGGCCACCACCGGAACGCGCCCAGCCGTGCAGGCGGCGGTGCTGGCCCTCGAGGAGTCGTTCTCGGACTCGGTCGTTCGGGGCGATCCCGGCCCGGGCACGGCTGTCAATGTGCTAGCGCCGCCCCAGGCCTGGCAGCGGCCGGTGCTCAGTAGCCACGCACCGGGTCGTATCGGTTTATCAGCGGCTTCCCCGCCTGGAAAAGCGCGAGGTTGCGCAGGAACAGGTCGACCAGGACCCTGTTCTCGGTCGCGAGCGTTGATGCTGAATGCGGGCTGATCAGGACGTTGCCGAGGTCCCAGAGCGGCGAGTCGGCGGCTAGCGGCTCGACTTCGGCGACGTCGAGCACGGCGCCACGGATCGTCCGCTCACGCAGGGCATCGATCATCGCCGACTCGTCGATCACGGCACCGCGCGAGATGTTGACCAGGATGCCGTCGGGGCCGAGCGCGGCGAGTTCGGCCGCCCCGATGAGCCGGAACGTCTCCGGCGTGAGCGGGCACGTCAGCACCATGATGTCGCAGGATCGGAGCATTTCCTGCAGGTCGGCGGGCGTCCCGGTGCGGGTTACACCGACGGCCGGGCTGGTGCTCGCCTCGCGGCGTATACCCCACACCTCGACCCCCAGCCCGCCCAGGGCGGCGGCCACGGCCCGTCCGACGTGGCCAAGGCCGACCACGAGGGCGCGCCGCGGCGCCAGGCCGCCCATCGCCATCCGCTCCCATCGATGGGCCGCCTGGCGGGCCTGCAGGTCAGGCACGTCCTTGACGAAGTACAGGATCCCGGTCAGCGCCCACTCGCTGAGCGGCTGGGCGTGGATGCCGGCCGCGGTCGTGACCACCGCGTCCCAGCCCGCCAGGCCGGTGCGCCCCATAAACTGGCCGATCCCGGAACTGGTTGCCTGGAGCCACCGCACGCGCGGCGCGCGGGCCGGCATCTCAGCCGGCTCCTCCCAGTCGAAGTCAAAGCAGACGTCGGCCTGACGCAGCAGCCCGCTCCACTCGGCCCGCTCCGCAGCGGTCAGGGCCGAGGCCGGGCCGTGATGGTCGCATGGGTAGCGCGGCTGTGGCAGCAGGTCCGGCCGGTAGCTGACCTCGACGCCCGGATGAGCCACGATGCGCGCCACCTGCTCCTTTTCAAGGAACGAGCAGACCAGGACGTTGATATCGGCGTTCATGCGACGACGGACCGCATCGCTTCCGACATCTGGAAGGCGTTGAAGCGCTGACCGGTCGCGAAGTCCGCGTCGATACCGGCCAGGAATGCGAAGGCGGGCGCCAGCCGCGACGGGTGCACCGCGCCGACCCACATCTCGGACGTGTAGTGCCCCGCGGACATCGGCGTGTCGATCCCCTTGCCGGTCGTAATCGTGTTGACCGCGATGTTGAATTCCCGCCCTTCGAGTGCCAGGACGCGCATGAGGCCCTCCTGGCCGTGCTTGCCGGGCGTGTACGCCGTCTCCTTCACGAACCCGCCGAGCGCCGAGCCCGAGGAAACGTACAGGATGCTCCCCTTGCGCGCCTCGACCATCCCGGGCCACACGGCCTTCGACAAAATGAACGCGGCCTGAAGGATGATGTTGACCTCGCGCCGCCAGTTCTCAAAGGTGACGTCGATCATGGCCACCTCCTTGAGCACCGCGGCGTCGTGGATCAGCGCGCGGGGTGTGCCGTAGTGCTCGATTGCCTTGTCAACGGCCTGCTGGGTGGCGGTGGCGTCGGCGAGGTCCACGACCAGCGGCAGAACCTCGGTGACCGATGCCAACTCGTCCGCCACCGCCTGCAGCTTCTCCGCCTGCACGTCGAACAGGGCCAGGCGCTTGCCGGCCTTCGCCAGTTCCCTGGCCACCTCGCTGCCGAGGCCCTCGGCCGCTCCGGTCAGGAACACCACCCGGTCATCCATCTGCGTCACTACATCCGCTCCTTTACTCGCGCTCAGCCCTGGGTCGCCTCGGTTACATCGGCCGCCACGGCCACCACCTTGCCAGGGGCCTCGATGCGCGCGATCGTCGGCCGCAGCAGCGCCAGGCAGGTCCGCTCGTACGGCGCCACAAACTCCTGGATCACCTGGCTCGTCACGGGATCCAGCAGCTCCCCGATCAGCGTGCCGGCCTCGACCACGGTGCCCACCCCGCGCTCCCGGATCGCGGGCCGGTAGATCCCGGCCGAATTCGTGGTGAGCGCGACCTTGTCCCCGGCCACGATCGGATCGGCTCCCTCGGCGTCGACCGGCGTCATCACCCCGGCCTTGCCGAGGGCATGCCGCAGGCCCCTGGCCACGGCCTCGATGCGCTCTTCCTCCCACTCGCCGCGACCGCCCAGCTCGATCCACACGCCGGTGGCGCCCTGACCTCGTGCGTACCCGGTCACGCTGGTCGGGCGGTCGGGGCCGTCACAGATCAGCGGCGTCCGGATCCAGTCCGCGAGCTCATGACTCCCGGGGAAGCGGTAGACGAAGCAGTTGACGTTCCAGCTGCCGCCACCGTGAACGTCGAGGACGACGTCCGAGCCGTCGAGGACCTTCTCGGCCAGCAGGCGCGCCAGGCGCTGCGTATGTGTGCCGTTCTCATCGCCGGGAAAGGAGTTGTTCAGGTCGAGGAGGTCAAACTCCGTCTGCCGCGCGTCGGCCTCGGTCGCGAGCGGATGTGCGACCGGCACGATCCGCAGCGTCCCAGTGAGCTCGCTCACCTTGGCGCGGCCGAGCATGCGGTTGATCGCAATCGTGCTCCACGGACCCTCGTCGCCATGGACGCTCGCGATCAGGACGCCGACCGGGCTGCCGTTCCCTACGGTGCCGATGCGTACCGGCACGTGGCCGCTGGCCAGCCCGGCAGCGACCTCGTAGGTCTTCCAGTCGATTGCGTCACTGAGCGTCTCGTCCGCCATCTGGAGCCTCCTCATGGTTTTCTCGGTTGCGTGCGTCTGCCAGCGCGGCGGTGATGCGGTCGAGTGCCGCATCCAGCCGGGCTTCGCCCTGCGCGAAGCACATTCGGAACCTGGTCTTGCCGGACGGGCCGAACTGGTAGCCGGGGCTCACGACGACGCCGGCGTCGTAGCACAGCCGCCCTGCATCGAGCGACGTCAGGCCCAGCCCGGAAACGTCCGGCCACAGGTACGCGGTGCCGGCTCCCGGCTCAACCGAGATTCCGGGGATGCCGCGCAGCCGGCCCGTCGCGTGCTGCTGCATGATCCGCAGTTGCCGCACCCGTTCCCGGACGAAGTCATCGTCCTCGTGCAGCCATCCGGTAAGGACATGCTGTGAATATGCCGGCGCCCTGAGCGCACTGAAAGCGATGACCTGTTCGATGGCGTCGATGATCTCGGCGTCGGCCACCACCGCGCCGACCCGGTAACCGGTGAGCGATTCGGTCTTGGATCCGCCCAGGAGCGTCACCGTCCGGGTGCCCATTTCCGGTTCGGCGGCGAGGTGCGTGAAAGGGGTCTCGTCATAGACGAGCCGGCAGTAAAGCTCGTCCACGACCACCAGGAAGTCGTGCGCGGCGGCCAGCCGGGAAATTCCCTTGACCGTATCGTCGCTGTAGACGATGCCGGTCGGGTTGTTTGGGTTGGACGTCAGGAAAAGCCGGATCCCGCGGATCGCGGCGTCCTCCAGTTGCTGGAGGTCCACTCCCGGATCGCCACCCGCGGTCAGGGGTATGCGGACCACCTCGGCACCGAGAAAACGCAGGATCCGCTCCGCGAACAAGTACTCCGGGTCGGTGAGCGCCACCCGGTCCCCGGCATCGACAAGCGCGCTCAGCACGGCGAACAGCCCGCCTTGGGTGCCGGTCGTCAGGACCAGGTTCCGCTCGGGATCGACGTCGACGCCCAGCAGTGCGGAGATCGCATCGGCGCACCGGCCACGGACGTCGGGGCCGCCTCGGTACGCGGTGTACGCGGCCGCTCCGGACTCGGCGGCGCTGACGAACGCCGGCAGCGCCCAGTCGGGCGGGGGAAACCGCGTCACATCGAAGTGCGTCGTATCGATCAGGCCATGAGATGCGCCGTCGAGCCGGAGTTCCAAATCGGCTTGCCGCCCGGAAAGGGGAAGTTCTGCAGCGCCATCAAGAAAATGTGTACCAAGGAGCCGGCGAGAGGCGATCGCGCGGGATCTTGCTTTCATTACTCCGCTTTCGGCAGTGGCATATATTCCGCCTTTTCGCTATTGGCCGATAACATTAACGGGCAGCCACGACTAACCCGCACTCGCCCATGGGTCTAGCCTGACCAAACCCGGCTCTGCACACAAGCGCGGCTTTCTTCAGAGGAGCGTTAAGCGTTCCTAAAAGCGGCTCTTCACCATGGCCAGCGCGTCGTTCACACTTGCGAGCCGGTCAGCTCCCCGGTTGGCGGCGAACGCCACTCCGGTATGGAACGGGGAGCGCCGAGCCGGGCGCTGATCTCGCCGGCGGTGCGGCACACCGCGGCCGCGATGGCCGGGATCGTGGTGTCATCGATCCGGGAATCGGGGCCGGAGACGCTGATGCTCGCCACGACGGTCCCGGTCCGGTCGAACACCGGCCCGGGCACGCAGCACAGGTGCGGCTCAAGTTCCTGGCGGTCCACCGCGTACCCGTGGTTCCGCACTTCGGCGAGATGAGTGGTCAGCTCGCGGGTATCGGTGATGGTGCGGTCCGTTCTGGCCTCCAGGCGGCGGCCGGGGTAGCGCGCGGCGAACTCGGCCGCGGACAGGCCGGCCAGCAGCGCCTTCCCCATCGAGCTGCAGTGCGCGGGCGAGCGCTTGCCCACCCAGGAGTGCATCCGGACCGTCTGCCAGCCGTCGACCACTCCGATCGTGACCGCCTCGGTGCCCTCCAGCACCCCCAGGTGCCCGGTCTCGCCCAGCTCCTGGACGAGGCTGCGCAAATACGGCAAGGACGTCCGCCGCATGTCGGCACCGGCGGAGGCCAGTTCGCCCAGCGCGGCGAGCCGGCCCGACAGCCGGTAGCGGCCCGGTTCCCCGGCCGGCTGCAGATACCCGGCCGCGGCCAGCGTCGCGGCCAGCCGGGAGGTCGTGGACCGGTGCAGGCCGAGCTGCTCCGCCATCTCCCCGATGCCGATCTCGGGCCGCTCGCGCTCGAACATGTCCAGAATCTGCAGGCCATGCTGCAGGGAGCCGATCAGCCCCTTGCCCGCGCCCGTCGTCATGCATGTCAGCGTACGGTGACCGCGGCGTGCCGCCCGGCGCGGTATCCCATGGTCATGCCGACCGCGAGCGTGGCCCCGGGGCCGGGGTACCCGTCCGCGGTCCAGAACGCCGCCGCGTTGCCGGCGGCGTACAGCCCGGGGACGGGGCTGCCGTCCGCGCGCTGCACGACGCCGTTGATGTCGGTGACCGGCCCGCCCTTGGTCCCGATCGTCCCTGCCAGCACCTCCACCGCGTAGTAGGGCGGCCGGTCGAGCGGGCCGAGGCTGGGGTTCGGCCGGACCTCGGGGTCGCCGCAGAACCGCTGGTAGGCATCCTGTCCGCGGCCGAAGTCCGGGTCGGCCCCGGCCGCGCACGACTCGTTCCAGCGGCGCACGGTGCCGACCAGCGCCGCCGGATCGGCCCCGATCCGGCAGGCCAGCTCCGCCAGGGTGGCGCCGCTGGCGACCCAGGCCGGTGGCGGCCCGTTCAGGCTTATTCCCGGCATCGGATAGCGGGACAGATAGTCCGCATCGAAGATCAGGAACGTTGGCATGTCCTGGGCATGCAGGGCCTTGCCGATCTCGTTGTACGGCAGCGCCTCGTTGACGAACCGGCGGCCGGCGGCGTTGACCATGATCTGCCGGGGCAGGCCGCGCTCCCGGATCAGCGACCGGTAGAACTGCTCGCCGAGCAGTGTCTCGCCGGGAATGGCCAGCATCGGCATCCACCATCCCTCGGCCAGGTTGTCGGTGTCGGCGCCGGCCTCGGTGGCGATGCGCAGGCCGTCGCCGGTGTTGGTCGGCGGCGCGCCGCTGGCCCGCTGGGCCGCGGGCTGGTACCTGGCGCGCAGCTCCGGATTCCAGTCGAACCCGCCGGTGGCCAGGATGACCGCGGCCGCGGCGATAGTGGTCAGCTGCTCCCCGTGCGCGAGCTCGGCCTGCCCGGGCCGCACCGCGGTCAGCCGGACGCCGGCCCGCACCTGGACCCCGGAGCGCACCACGCCGTCGAGCAGCCCGGCGACCAGCGCCACCCCGCCGGTCCGGATTCCGGTGCGCTCCCGCCAGCGGAGCAGGTCCCAGTCGTAGGCGTCCGGGTAGCGCCAGGAATCCCATTCGGCGAAGGAGAGCGGCAGGTAGCCCGGCGGCGTCAGGATGTCCGCGGCCAGCGGGGTAAGCCGGCGGATGCCGATCGGGACCATGTCGAGAGCCCGGCCGCCGGTGGTCGCGCCCGGCCGGCCCTGGTGGTAGTCGGGGTAGCCCGGGCAGGCGGCGAACCGGTGCGCGCTGTGGGACTCGACGAAGCGCAGCATCTCCGGGGCGGTGCGCAGGAACGTCCCGGTCATCTCCGGGTACCGGCCGCTGAACACTCCGGCCAGATAGCCCTGAGCCGCGGCCAGGCTGTCACCGTCCTGCAGGTGATTGCCGGGCACCCACACCCGCCCGCCGGACAGCGCCGTGGTCCCGCCGAGGTGCTCCCCCCGTTCCACCAGCAGCACGCTCGACCCGTTTGCGGCCGCCGTCAGCGCCGCGGTGAGCCCGGCCGCGCCGCTGCCGGCCACCAGCACGTCGACCTGGCTGGGCAGGCTCATGGCGCCCACCCCGCGGCGGCCAGCGCGCCAGCGTGGCTGGGCAGGCTCATGGCGCCCACCCCGCGGCGGCCAGCGTGGCCAGCCCGGCGGGCAGCCGGGATTCCGGGTCGACGCCGTCCACCAGCTCGTACACCGTGGGACCGGTGAACCCGATCTCGGTCAGCGCGCGGGCGAAGCCGCCGAAGTCGACCTCGGCGGTGCCTGCCACGGTGTGCGCCCACTTGTCCCGCCACGTGTCGCTGACGTGCGCGAGCGCGAGGTAGGACGCCGCCTGCCGTACCCCTTCGGCCGGGTCCTCGATGGCCAGCGCGTTGGCCACGTCGTAGGTGAGGCGCAGCCGCGGCGAGTCCCATCGCGCCGCGATCTCGGCCAGGTCGCCGGCCCGGCCGAGGTATCCGTACGGGCTGTTCTCCAGGGCGATCGTGATCCCCAGCGGCTCGGCCCGGGCCAGCAGCCGGCCGAGCCCCTGGTCGAGCACTGCCCGCGCCGCCCGGTCCGGTGCGGGAGCCAGCGCGTGGCGGCGGCCCGGGATGACCACCACGTACTGCGCGCCGAGGTCCGCGGCGAGCTCGATGTTCGCGATCAGCTGGCGCTCGCTGAGCTCGCGGAACTCCGGGTTGGTGCTGATCAGGTTGATGTCGGCGAAGCTGGGGTTGACCGACGTGACCCGTAGTCCCAGATCATCGAGGAGGCGCGACAGTTCCTGGCGCTCGTACGGCCCGGTGCCCGGCGCTGACAGGTGCGGCGGCGCGGTGGTGAGCTCTAGCGAGCTGAACCCATGCCCGGCCAGCGCGCGCAGCGCGTCGGGCAGCGGGGCCAGGTGCAGCCAGCCGAAGCTGCACCCGGACAGCGGCAGCGTCACGCGCCCTCCCGCAGGTTGAGGCAGCGTCGCGCGCCCTCCCGCAGGTTGAGCACGATGATGCGCGGGTCGGTCATGTCCTGGACCGCGTACCGTGGCCCCTCCAGCCCGTACCCGCTGTTCTTGACCCCGCCGTAGGGCATGGCGTCGGCGTGGTAGCTGGACGTGTCGTTGATCATTACGCCGCCGACCTGGAGCCGGCGTGCGGCGCGGAAGGCCCGGTCTAGGTCCTGGGTGAACACCCCGGCCTGCAGGCCGTAATCGCCCTCGTTGATCATGCCGATCGCCTCGTCGAAGCCGTGCGCCGGGACCAGCGCGACAACCGGGGCGAAGATCTCCTCGGTCATGATCCGGCTGCCCGGCGGCGGGTCGCGGAGCAGTGCCGGGGCGAGCATCGGCTCCGTCGCGGTCCCCGCCGGCCAGCACGGCGGCGCCGCCGGAGGCCGCCTGCCGGATCCAGGACTCCGCGCGCTCCGCTTCGGCCGGGGCGATCATGGGGCCAACCTGAACCGCCCGGTCCCTGGGGTCCCCGGCGCGCAGCGCGCCCACCCGCTTGGCCAGCAGCCCGGCCAGCTCATCGAGCACCGAGACGTCCGCGATCAGCCGCTGCACGCTGGTGCACACCTGCCCGGCCTTGCGGTACCCGGCCCGGCTGACGAGCTCGGCGACCAGCCCGAGGTCCGCGTCCGCCGCCACGATCGAGGCGCTGTTCGAGCCGAGTTCCAGGTGCGTCTTGGCGATCCCGGAGTTCTGCTTGATGGCCAGGCCGACCGCGGCCGAGCCGGTGAACGTGAAGAACCGGACCCGCGGGTCGGCCACCAGCGCGGCCCCGGTGGTCTCCCCCGGCCCGCACACCAGCTGCAGAAACCCGGGCGGCAGCCCCGCGTCGAGCAGTGTCTGTGCCAGCGCGACCGAGCACAGCGGGGTCTGCTCGGCGGGCTTGAGCACGACCGCGTTGCCGGCCGCGAGGGCCGGCCCGACCTTGTGCACCACGGTGTTCAGCGGGGCGTTGAACGGGGTGATCGCCGCGACCACGCCGACCGGCACCCGGATGGTGAACGCGAGCCGCCCCTCACTGCCCGCGGTGGCCGCGACCGGGATCTCCTCTCCGGCGATCCGCACGGCCTCGTCGGCGGACAGCCGCAGGGTGGCCACCGCGCGGGCCATCTCGGTGGCCGCGTCGGCCGGGGTAAAGCCGGTCTCGGCCACGTAGAGCGCGCAGATCTCGTCCTTCCGCGCCTCGAGCAGCCCGGCCGCTTCGCCGAGAATGGCCTGCCGCCGGGCCGGCGGCAGCGGGCTGGCGGCCGCGCTCGGCCGCGCCCGCGACGGCCCGGCCCACGTCGGCCGGGGCTGCCCGGGCGACCACCGAAAACGGCTGCCGCGTGTACTTGTCCAGCACCTCGAGCCCGGTGCCGACCGGCTCCCACCGTCCGTCGATGAGCAGCCCGGTAGCGCCCTGCAGCAGCCCTTGCCATGCGTGCCAGCTCCCTCTTGACGGGGACATCAGGCTGCCATACCGTCGCGCATTATGCAATGGATTGCTTAATACGCAAGCGACCGACGGAGGGCTCCTGTCGTGAAGGGCGCGGAGATCATCGCCGAATACCTCATCAGGGAGCGGGTGCCATACGCGGTGGGGCTGTGCGGGCACGGTGATCTCGGCCTGCTGGATGCGCTGTACGAGCGGCGCGAGCGAGATCGCGCACGCTGTCGGTGCACCACGAGTCGGCCGCCGGATTCATCGCCGACGCGTACTACCGGATCCGGCACCGAGCCGCTGGCCACGTTCACGTCGGTGCGGCCCCGGGTCGGCGAACCTGCCGGTCGCGCTCGGCTCCGCGCTCATGGACTCCTCGGCCTTCCTGGCGATCACCGGCAACGTGCCGACCACCCAGTTCAACCGGGCGCCGTTCCAGGAGACCGGACGGCACTACCAGGCGGACGCCCCGGGCGTGCTGCGCCCCTACGTCAAGCGCAGCTTCCAGGCGACCCGGGCCGACCAGCTCCCGTTGATGCTGCGGCAGGCGTTCGCGGTCATGCTCACCGGCCGGCCCGGGCCGGTGCACCTGGACGTGCCGCTCGACGTGTTCGTGGAGACCTCCGACGAGCCGGTGCCCGACCCCGGCCTGTGGCGGCAGGGGCATCTCCGCCCGGAGCGGCCGCCGCCGATGACGACGTCGACCGCGATCTTGACCTGCTGCTCGCGGCCCGAGCGGCCGCTGATCGTGGCCGGGTACGGCGTGCAGAACGCAGAGCGGCACCGCGGAACTCGCCGCGTTCGCCGCCGGCGCCCGGCATCCCGGTGGTCACCTCCCCGCTCGGGCAAGGGCGCCGCGGACCCGCGGTCGCCGCTGTATCCTGGGCGCCACCGGGCGCAACGGCACCTACCAGGCCAACCGGGCGGCCCGCAGCGCCGACGTGATCCTCGCCCTCGGCACCCGCTTCGACGACCGGTCCACCAGTTCCTGGCTGCCCGGCTACACCTACGCGATCCCGCCCACCCGGCTGATCCAGGTGGATGTCGACCCGGCCGAGCTGGGCCGCAACTACCCGGTCACGCTGGGCGTGGTGGCGAGCCCGCGGGAAGTGCTCGGCCAGCTGCGGCGAACTGGCGGCCGTGCGTGGTCGGCGACCGCGGGCGCGACCGGACGCGGCCAGCCGCGCCGCTGGCTGGCCGACATCGCGGCGTGGCGGCCGAGGAGTGGGAACGGCACACCGCCCCAGACCGCACCTCGGAGGCGCACCCCGCTGCGGCCGCGAGCGGGTGCTCGCCGACCTGCGCGCGGCGCTGCCCGACGACGGCATCCTGCTCAGCGACGTGGGCGTGCATCACAACTGGATCGTGCAGGAATGGCGGCCCGGGCGGACCCGGCACGCTGCTGCAGAGCTGGGGCTTCGCGTCCATGGGCTTCGGCATGGCCGGCGTGCTCGGCGCCCGGCTGGCCGCCCCGGACACGCCCGCCGTGGCGGTGGTCGGCGACGGCGGCTTCCTCATGCTGCCCGAGCGTGGTGGCCACCGCGGTCGAGTACGACATCCCGGCCGTCTGGCTGGTCTGGAACAACGGGGGCTACATCTCCATCCGCGACCAGCAGCGCGGCTACTTCGGCGCCGGGCGCGAGCTGGCCACCACGCTTCAGCTACGCCGCGACGGGCGCGCCGTACTCGGCGGACTACGCGGCGATGGCCCGGTCGATGGGCGCGCAGGGCCTGCGGGTGGATGACCGCGGGCGACCTCGGCCCGCGCGCTGAAGACGGCGCTCGGCTCTGGGCTGCCGACGCGTGATCGACGTGCCGGTTGACGGCGACGCTGCCCAGCCGTCCGCGGCCACCTGGGACGCTGCCGCCGCTGCCCCACCCGGAGCCCAGCTTCGGCTGGCCCGACCCGGCTAACGCCGCCACTGAGTAACTGGCCCGACCCGGCTAACCCCGCCACTGAGTAAGGAGCCGACGATGACCCAGGCGTCCAACTCGCAGGATCCGTCGCCGCCCGGCCTGATCCATCGCGACCACCACCGACCGCAGCCCGTGGAACTGGCTGCTGCTGCTGCCGATCGTGCTGCCGCTGATCACGGTCATCTACAACCGGGACAACCCGCACTGCTCGGATTCCCGTTCTTCTTCTGGTTCCAGCTGCTGTTCACCCTGCTCGCGGCGGCGGTCAGCGGCATCGTCTTCGTGATGACCAGGCGGAGGAGCTGACATGCACCTGCAAGGCACCGAGCTCGCCATCGTCATCGTCTTGTTCGCCGCTGGTCAGCGCCCTGGGCTTCATGGCCAGCCGCTGGCGCAAGGCCACCGACGCGTCTCGCTGGATGAGTGGGCGCCTGGCCGGGCGCGGGTTCCGCAGCTGGGTCAGCTGGTTCGTGCGTCGGCGGCGACCTGTACACCGCTTACACGTACGTGGCGGTGCCGGCGCTGCTCTTCGGGTCCGGGGCGATCGGCTTCTACGCGCTGCCCTACGTGGCCATCGAGTACCCGCTGGTGTTCCTGATCATGATCAGGCTCTGGTCGGTGTGCAAGACCACGGCTACGTGACCGCCGCGGACTTCGTCCGGGCCCGGTTCGACTCGCCCACCCTGGCGCTGGCCGTGGCCATCACCGGGGTCGTGGCCACGATGCCGTACATCGCCCTCAACCTGCTGGGCATCCAGGCCGTGCTGGCCACGATGGGCATCGGCGGGCTCGTGGCCGCTGGTCATCGCGTTCGTGGTGCTGGCCGCGTTCACCTACAAGTCCGGCGTCCGCGCGCCCGCTCTGATCTCGTTCGTCAAGGACATCCTGGTCTACATCGTGATCGGGGTGGCCATCTTCTACATCCCGATCCGGCTGGGCGGCTGGGGGCACATCTTCGACAGCTACAACGCCCACTTCAAGGCCACCCCTCCGGGCACCGCCAGCCTGCTCACCGCGGGCAACCAGTGGCAGTACATCGACGCTGGCGCTCGGCTCGGCCTTCGCCATCTTCCTCTACCCGCATTCGGTCACCGGGGTGCTGACCACGCGCAACCGGGCCGTGGTCAAGCGGACCCTGGCCGCGCTGCCCATCTACAGCTTCGTTCTCGGGCTGATCGCGCTGTTCGGCGTGATGGCCATCGCGGGCAAGATAAAGCCGCTGGTCGGGCACCAACGGGAAGCCGAACACCAACACCGTGGTGCCGAGCCTGTTCCAGCACATGTTCCCGTCCTGGTTCACCGGGCTCGCGTTCGCGATGATCGTCATCGGGGCGCTGGTCCCGGCCGCGTTCATGTCGATCGCCGCGGCCAACCTGTTTACCCGCAACATCTACAAGGAGTACCTGCGGCCGCAGGCCTCGCCGCAGGAGCAAACCCAGGTCAGCAAGCTCGTGTCGCTGCTGGTGAAGGCGGGCGCGCTGCTGTTCATCCTGCTGATCAACCCGCAGTTCTCCATCGACCTGCAGCTGCTCGGCGGCGCGATCATCCTGCAGACGCTGCCGTCGGTGATGATCGGGCTGTACAGCCGGTGGCTGCACCGCGGCGCGCTCATCACCGGCTGGGCGGCCGGGATGATCGTCTCGATCTGGACGTTCTACGTCACCCCCAACGTGGCGGAGAAGGAACCGCACTGGGGCGGCACCGCGTTCGCGCTCAGCCATCTGGGCCTGCACACCGACGTCGAGATCTACATTGGCTTCGTTGGCGTGGTCGTCAACCTGCTCGTGTCGTACGGCGTCACGGTGCTGCTCAAGGCGCTCAAGACGCGGGAAGGCACCGACCAGACCGCGCCGGCCGACTACTTCACCGACGTCGCCGACCGGGCTCCGGCCGCACCGGCCGCACCCGCCGTGCCCACGGGAGCCTGACCTGGCCGATAGCGAACCATGGGACGTGGTGGTGATCGGCGGCGGCAACGCGGGGCTTGCCGCCGCCCTCACCGCTGCCCGGCTGACCCGCCGGGTGCTCGTTCTGGACCGCGGGCAGGCGGCGATGCGCGGCGGCAACACCCGGCATACCCGCAACCTCCGCTGCGTGCACGGCCAGGCGGACCGCTACAGCCCGGGCACGTACCCGTTCGAGGAGCTGTGGCGGGACCTGTGCGGGGTGGGCACCGGGCCGGGCAACGAGAAGCTCGCCGAGCTGACCGTGCGGGAGTCCGAGACCGTGCCGCAGTGGATGACCGAGCACGGGGTCCGCTGGCAGCCGCCGCTGACCGGCACGCTGCACCTGGGCCGGACCAACCGGTTCTTCCTCGGCGGCGGCAAGGCCCTGATCAACACGTACCACCGGACCGCGGCGCGGCTTGGCATCAGCGGTCCGCTACGGCACCACCGTCGGCGACCTGGTCATGGACGGCGACGTGTGCACGGCGGTGGTCACCGGGAACGGCACGCTGCGGGCCCGGTCGGTGGTCTGCGCCAGCGGCGGGTTCGAGGCCAACATCGCCTGGCTCCGGCGGTACTGGGGGGACGCCGCCGACAACTACCTCATCCGTGGTTCCAGGGACAACGATGGACTGGTGCTCGCCGCCCTTTACGCGCACGGCGCGGCCCAGGCTGGCGAGGAACGGGGCTTCCACTCGGTCGCCGTCGACGCCGAGGTCACCCCGGTTCGACGGCGGCATCGCCACCCGGCTCGACTCGATCCCGTTCGGCGTCGTGGTCAACTCCCGTGGCCGCCGGTTCTACGACGAGGGCGAGGATCTCTGGCCAAAGCGGTACGCGATCTGGGGCCGCAACATCGCCGGCCAGCCCGGCCAGATCGCGTACTCGATCTGGGACGCCAAGGTCCGGCGGCTGTTCCTGCCGCCCATGTACCGGCCGGCCAGGCCCGGCTCGGTCGGGGACCTGGCGGTCGCCCTCAGCCTGGACCCGGCGCCGTCACGAGCACGGTCCGCGAGTTCAACGCGGCGATCCGGCCCGGGCGGCACGTTCGATCCCGGCGGCCTGGACGACTGCGCGACCGAGGGCATCAGCCCGGCCAAGAGCCACTGGGCCCAGCCCCTCGACACCCCGCCCTACTACGGCGTGGCCATGCGCCCCGGCATCACGTTCACCTACCTGGGCGTCGCGGTCAGCGAGCAGGCCCGCGTGCTGCGCACCGACGGCACGCCGATGCGCAACGTGTTCGCGGCCGGGGAGATCATGTCCGGCAACATCCTGTCCACCGGTTACCTCGCGGGCTTCGGGCTGACCATCGGGCACGTCTGGGGCCGCATCGCCGGAGCGGAGGCGGCGCGTCATGCCCACACCTGATGACCTATTCGCCAAAGCGGAGGCGGCGCGTCATGCCCACACCTGATGACCTATTCGCCGAGGCGGAGCGGCAGCTCAACATCTGCAACTCATGCCGGTATTGCGAAGGTTATTGCGCGGTATTCCCCGCGCTCGAGCGCCGCACCGTGCTGGAGACCGGCGACATCACCCAGCTCGCCAGCCTCTGCCATGACTGCCGGGCCTGCTTCCAGGCCTGCATGTACGCGCCGCCGCACGAGTTCGCGGTCGACCCGCCGACCATCCTGACCGCGGTGCGGCAGGCCAGCTATCGCCACTACCTTCCGTCGCCGGGCTGGCTTCGGCCGGGCTGGCTTCGGCCGGGCTGGCTGCGGCCGGGCTGGCTGCGGCCGGGCTGGCGGGACGGGCGGGGCGCCCGGACAACGGCGGCCATCGGTGTCGGCGCCGCCCTGCTGGCCCTGGTCGCGGTCACCGAAGGCATCGGCGCGCTGCTGCGCCATCGAATGGCCTGCCGCCGGGCCGGCGGCAGCGGGCTGGCGGCCGCGCTCGCCGCGCCGGCGGCCCGTATCAGGTCATCCCTTACCCGGCGCTGCTCGTGACCGTGTTGCTGCCGACGACCTGGAGCGCGGCGGTCATGCTCCGCGCGGTCACCGGGTACTGGCACGACACGCACGGGCCGTTGCGGGATCTCGCCAACTGGCGAGCGCTGGCCACGGCGCTGCGCCGCGCGGCCCGCCTGGAGTACCTGCGCGGCGGCGGCGCCGAATGCCCCTACCCCGGCGACGACCCGTCGCCGGCCAGGCGGCGGCTGCACGCGGCCGTCGCCTGGGGCTTCGCAACCTGCTTCGCCGCCACGCTGGCGGCCGCGTTCCTGCAGGACGTCCTCGGCATCGGGCCGCCCTACCCGCTGCTGTCCGCCCCCGTCATCCTGGGCACGGCCGGCGGGATCAGCATGCTGGCCGGGTGCGCCGGGCTGATGATGCTCAAGCGGCGCGACGACCCGCCACCCAGCGTGGGAGATTATGGCCTGATCGTCGGCCTCGGCCTGCTGGCGCTGACCGGCATGCTCACCCTCGTGTTCCGGGACACCCCGGCCTATGGCCTGATCCTCATCGCCCACCTGGCGACGATCGTGATCTGCTTCGCCATCGCGCCCTACACCAGGATGGTGCACGCCGTGTACCGCTTCCTGGCGATCCTCGCGGACGTCCTCGAGCAGGTCCCCAACCATAATACTTACCAAACAGACGTCTGACGTCTGTCGTCTATTGACTGATGGCTTGTACAGATCTTAGGCTCGGGGCGTGAGTTCCAGCCAGGGCAGCCGACCATGAAGATCGCAATTCTGGGCGGCAGCGGCATAGCCACCCCGCAGCTGATTGACGAGCTGGCAATTCGGCTGGGCCCGGACCTGAGCGCCTGCCTGATCGGGCGCAGTCACGACAAGCTGCAGATCGTGGCGGCGGCCGCGGCGAGACGGAATCCCGGTGTGCGGATCGTCACCGCCAGCAGCGTCGCAGACGGCGTCCGCGGCGCTGATCTGGTGCTGAACCAGGTCAGGGTGGGTGGCCTGGACGGCCGGGCCTGGGACGAGAAGGCTCCGACTCAGCTCGGGATGATCGGCGAGGAGACCGTGGGGGCCGGGGGGTTCGCTCTCGGCTACCGCACCCTGCCGGTTGCCAGGGCGATGGCCAGAGCCGTCAGCGAGGTGGCCCCCGATGCCTGGTTCGTCAACCTGACGAACCCGGCCGGGCTGGTGCTGTCCGCGCTCGCGGCGGAGACGTCGCTTCGCGCGATCTCGCTCTGCGACATCCCGGTCTCGATGACGCTGGCCATCGACCGGATCATGCCGGCGGTGCGCCCGCACTTCTTCGGCACGAACCACGCAAGCGCCGTGGTAGCCGCCGAGGACGCCGACGGCCGTGATCGACTGCCCGAGCTCGCCGGCCGGGCCGCTGGCGACGGGGCCGCCGCGGAGTGGGCACGGCGTGCCGGGGTCGTCGCCAGCCCGTACCTGCGCTACTACGTTGATCGGTCGCTGCGTCCCACGACGCCTGCGGTCCGCTCGCGTGCCGACGACCTGCTGAGTCTGCAAGCCGCGGTGCTCGACCGGTACCGCGCCGGGGATGCCGCCAGCGGCGACGCCGCCGTCGCTGAACGCAACCCGCACTGGTACGCCGAGGTCGTCGCGCCGGTGATCGCGACCCTGCTGGGCGCCAGCGAACCGCGAAGGTTCGTCGTTCAGCTCCCGAACAACGGCCTGGTGCCCTTCCTGCGCGACTCCGCCGCCGTCGAGGTAACCGCCGAGGTTGGCCGGGACGGCGTCAAGCCGCTGCCGGTTCCCGACATCCCCGCCGAGCTCAAGGTGCTGACCCTGCAGCTCACCGAGGCGGACGAGCTCACGCGGCGCGCGTCGCTGTCCGCAGACCCGGAACTGGCCGTCCGTGCGCTGGCCCTCAATCCCCTGGTCCCCGATGAGCGGTCCGCCCGGTCCTTCTGGCAGGCCGTGGCCGGCCGCTGGCCCGGCTCCATCCGCCAGGACAGCCAGCGATCAGGAAGTGAGGATTCACCATGACAAGGCGCGTTGTCCCGCTCGACGACCTCGAGCGGCTCTACGCCGAGCAGGCCGACGAGATCCGCTCCGCGGTAGAGAAGGTGCTGGCCTCCGGCCGGTACACCTTCACCAAAGGAAAAGAAGTCGAGTCCTTCGAGCGGGCCTTCGCCGATTACATCGGCACCGGCGACTGTGTTGGCGTCAGCTCCGGGACGGCCGCGCTCTGGCTGGCCCTCGACGCCCTGGGCATCGGGCCAGGCGACGAGGTCATCGTGCCCGCCAACACGTATGTGGCCAGCGTCTTTGTCATCTCCTACCTGGGCGCCACTCCGGTGCTCGCCGACGTCGGTGAAGCCACGTTCACGCTGGACCCCGCCGCCGTCGAGACGGCCATCACGCCGCGCACGGCGGCGCTGCTGCCCGTTCACCTGTTCGGTGCGCCGTGTGACATGGACGCGCTGAGCCAGATCGCCGCGTCGGCTGGGCTCGCGATCATCGAGGACGCCGCGCAGGCGCATGGCGCCACGCTGCACGGCAAGCGGGTCGGCACCTTCGGCGCGGCCGGCTGCTTCAGCTTCTACCCGACCAAGAACCTGGGCGCGATGGGGGACGGCGGCGCGCTCACGACCGATGACCCGGCCGTCGCGGCGTCGGTGCGGCGGCAGCGGTACATGGGCCAGGAGCACAAGTACACCCACCTGAGCATCGGCTACCAGGAACGGCTGGACGAGATCCAGGCCGCGGTGCTGGCCACCCGGCTGCCGCGGCTCGACGCCTGGAACGCGCAGCGGCGGCACCAGGCCCATCTGTACAACGAGCTGCTGGCCGGCACCCCGGTGGTGGCCCAGGCCGAACCGGACGACTCCGAGTGCGTCTACTACGTCTACACGGTGCGGACGCCGCGCCGGGACGAGCTTGCCGAGTACCTCTCCGCCCGCGGAGTGGAAACCGGCCTCTTCTATCCGAAGGCGATCTACGAACAGCCGGCATACGAAGGCAAGTGGCAGGCCGGGGACTACCCCGTCACCCAGCGCCTGCAACCGGAGATCCTCTCGCTGCCCGTCTTCCCCGGCTACTCCGACGACGACATTGCCTACGTCGCCGACGCCGTAAGGCAGTTCTTTACCGTCGGCTAGGCGGCCAGATCACTACCTCGCAGAGCGGCCAACTACCTCTCAGATCGGCCACATCACCACCTCACAGCGGCCACATCACTACCTCTCAGAAGGGCGGTCCGGATGGGCGCCGAACCTCACGCTGGGAAACCTGCCGGCCGGCAGGAAGCGGAACCGGGCAAGCTGCGCGCCGGATCTATCGGCGTGCCATCGGCGATGGTGATGTCCATCGCCATCATGGCCCCCGCGGCCGGAATGATCTTCCTGCCGCAGGTCGTGGCCAGCCATGCCGGCGCCGCGGTGCCGCTGGTCTACCTGATGTCGCTGATCGCGTGCCTGTTCATCGCGGGCACCATCACCCAGTTCGCCCGGCTGGTGCCGCACGCGGGCTCCTTCTACGCCTATGACGCCGTCGGGCTCGGCCGGACCACCGGGTTCGTGTCCGGGTGGCTGCTGATGGCGGGCTACTTCGTCTTCTACCCGCAGAACCTGCTCGCAGCGGCGTACTTCACGTCGTCAACGCTGCGCGAGGAACTGGGCTGGAACATCAACTGGTCGGTCTGGGCCGTGCTGTTCGCGATAGCGATCTGGCTGCTGTCCACCCGGGGCATCCGCACATCGATGCGCACCGACCTGACCGTGGTGGGAGCGGAAAGCCTAATCATCCTCATCGTGGTCATCGGCATCCTGGTCGCGGGCGGCGCGCACGGCAACACCGCGGCGGTGTTCACCCCGTCGGCGACCGACGGCAAGGGCTGGAACGGGATCTTCCTCGGCATGGTGTTCGCGATGCTGACGTTCGTGGGCTTCGAGGGCGCCGCCACGCTGGGCGAGGAGACCGGCGACGCGCGGCGGAACGTGCCCAGAGCGATCTGGGCCGCGGTGATTGGCTGCGGCCTGTTCTTCCTGCTGACCTCCTATGCCCTGGCCATCGGCTACGGGCCGCACGGCGGGGCGGCGTTCGCCACCGCGTCCGGCACCCCGATGTACGACCTGGCCGTCAAGTACGTGGGCTCCGGGCTCGGGGTCGCGGTCAACATCGCCGGCATCGTCAGCGCCTTCGCCGTATGCCTGGCCTGCAACAACGCCTCCACGCGGGTGCTGTTCGCGATGGGCCGCGACGACGTGCTGCCCGGCGGCCTCGGCCGGACCCATAAGGTATTCCGGACACCGGCGCGGGCGATCAACCTGGTCGGCTTCGCCGCACTGGCGCTGTCGCTCCTGGTCGGCCTGGCCGTCGGCCCCTATCCCAGCGGCTACGCCGACGTCGGGCAGTTCGGCACGATCCCGATCCTGATCCTCTACATCCTGGCCTGCCTGTCACTGATCGTGTACATGCGCAGGCTCCGCGCCGCCGGGAAGGTCCGGTATAACCTGTTCAAACACCTGATCGCGCCGGTGATCGGCATCGTCATCGTGTTCCTGCCGATCTACGGCTCGGTCTGGCCGTGGCCGCCGTGGCCGCTGAACCTGATCACGATCCTGATCTTCGTGTTCCTCGTGGCCGGCATCGGGATCGGGCTGGCACTCCGCAGTCGGCCGGATCACCTGGGTGACCGAATCGCGTTCCTGCTGGCCACCGGCGGCGACGCCGAGGCCGAGAGCGTCGAGGGAGAGGGGCCGGCCGCGACGACCGCAACGGGCAGGACATGACCGAGGCCGACATGGACAGCAGCGCACCCAGGGACATGACTCCCTGGCAGAGCGTCGCACAGGCCGACGGCCAGAGCGTCTTCGGTGTCGTCGACGTCGGCGGGACGAAGATCGTGGCGGGGGTCGCCTCCGCCGCCGAGATCCTGCGAACCGAGCGGCTTTCCACCCACGCCCTGCGCGGGCCCGACGACATCGTGGACAGGATCGCCCGGGCGCTGACCGGACTGTGCACGCCCGGCCTGCCCCCGATGTCGGCGGTTGGGCTGTCGGTGCCGGGGCCGCTCGATCGGCGCAGCGGCGTCGTGCACTTCACCCCGAACCTGCTGTGGCAGCACTACCCGGTCGCCGACCGGCTATCGCAGCGGCTCGGCGGGATCCCGGTCCTGATCGACGACGACGCCAACTGCGCGGCACTCGGCGAGGCCTGGCAGGGCACCGGCAAGGGATTTGCCCACCTGGTGTGCCTGACCATCGGCACCGGGATCGGCGGCGCGATCATCATCGACGGCGCGCTCGTGCACGGCCACCAGGACCTGGCCGGCGAGATCGGGCACATGGCCATCGTGCCGGACGGCCCGCCGTGTGCCTGCGGGCACAGCGGCTGCCTGGAAGCCGTCGCATCGGGCGCGGCGATCGGCCGGCTCGGCGCGGCTCTGCTCACCCAGAACGAATCCTCGGCGCTCGCCCGGCTTGCTCAAACCCGCGGCGGCCAGGTCGATGCCGACCTGGTGTTCCAGGCTGCAGCCGGCAACGACGCGGCGTGCCAGGCCGTGCTCGGCAAGGTCGCCGAGCACCTCGGCGCCGCCATCGCGTCGCTCGTCCAGGTCCTCAACCCGCAGGCCGTCGTGCTCGGCGGCGGGGTGATGAGCCCGGAGAACGCGGCCTGGCTGATTCCCGCGATCCAGGCCAAGATGAGCCGGCACCTGTTCGAAGTCCAGCGCGGAGCCGTGCAGGTCCTGCGCGGAGAACTCGGGGACGTCGCCGGGCTCTGGGGAGCCTTGCAACTTGTCGCCCCATTAACGCGAGCCGTTCTTCCGACCGGCATGCTTGGATGATGGCGCGGAAGGATTCACTGAACCACATCACGCCGGTAGTCACCGATAACAGGCCACTCGCGGCACGCCTCGCCGACCTGCTGCGCGAGGCCATCGCCGACGGGCGGTTCGGGCGCGGCGAGCAGCTCCCGTCCGAGGAACAGCTGTCGGCCTCCTACCGGGTGGGCCGGACTACGGTCCGCGAGGCCCTCAAGGAGCTGGAAAGCGAAGGCGCCGTCCAGGTCCGGCGCGGCCGGGGGCGGTTCGTATCGTCCGCTCCGCCGGTCTTCCGGCCGATCACCCGGCTGGAGAGCGTGACCGAGATGCTCGCCGCGCAGGGATATACCGTCGCCAACCGCGTGCTGTCGGTCCAGACGCGCAAGCCCACGGCGGACGAGCGCGACCAGCTTGGCCTCGGCGAGGATGCCTCCGTCGTGCAGCTGGAACGTCTTCGCCTGGCCCAGGACGAGCCGCTGATCTACTCGGTCGACATCCTGTCGGCCGAGCTCGTCCCGGAGAGCCTGACACAGGCGTGGGGGGAGTCGCTGTTCGTGCACCTGGAGCAGGCCGGCCTCACTCCGACCTCCTCGGCGAGCATCTTCCGAGCCAGCCACCTACCCGAAGATGTCCGGGAGGTCACCGGGCTCGACCCGTTCCTGCCGTGGCTCCTCATGGTCCAGGTGCACCTGGCCGGAGACGGGACCCCCGTCCTGTACTCCCACGACTACTACCGGGGCGACCGGTTCTCGTTCGAGGTCCTGCGCCGCGTCGAGGCCAAGAGCCGAGCAATCTGACGGCCGTCCCGGCCCCCGGTTCCATGATCGTGGTAGAAAAAGACGCTCATTCGGTCGCCATCTACCACGATCATGAAAATCGAACTTCAGAACGGATCCTGAACGGGGCGTCTGGGGCTGGTGGGGCGGACGGTACGCGGCACTGGCCATCCGCCAAGAGGTGCCGACGGCTGCCCGGGCATCCGCGCGGTAGCGGGCCGGCGATGCCGCCGACTGGCGGCGAGATCACAATCTGCCGCGCGGAATAAAACCGTGAGGTTCCTCATTATGACAGCCATCAACGTGACGCCTGTCACGGGCGGATCGGTGGCAGGCCCGGATCGGCGGCAGAAGATGCCAGCAGATCGGCGGCAGAAGATGTCAGAGGCAGCGATGATCACAGCCGAGCAGCTGGGCGAACGGTATCTCGCCGTCCACCACCGGATGTTCCGGGCGGTGAACGACCAGATGAGCGGGTGCGGCCTGTCCATCGCCCGCACCAAGGTGCTGCGGCGCCTGCGCGAGCAGGGACCGGTCCGGCAGAACGCGCTGGCAACCGACTTCGGGCTGTCGCCGCACTCCATCACCGACATCGTCGACGGGCTGGAGCGCGCCGGCCTGGCCGAGCGCCGGCCGGACCCCACCGACCGCCGGGCCAAGCTCGTGGCCATCACCGAAGTGGGCGACGCCTGCCTCGACGTGGCGAACGCCACCCGGGAGCGCATGCTCGACCAGATCTTCGGTGTGCTGAGCGAGGACGACCGCGCGGCGTTGCTGCGCCTGCTCGACAGCCTTGACGAAGCGGCGAAGAAGCTCACCGCCGCGCCGGACCGGCAAGCGGTGACGGCATGACCGCCGGAAGCTCCGGACGTCACGACCCGAACGATTCAGCCACACCTCTCCCAAATGGGGGCCAGCTCACCATGTCATCCGTAACATCCGTCACCGGCGCCCAGCGTTCCGCTGACAGCGACCATCGCTGGCTGATCCTGGTCATCGTGGCCATCGCCCAGCTGATGGTGGTGCTGGACGCCACCATTGTGAACATCGCACTGCCATCGGCCCAGCACGCTCTCGGCTTCCCGAACAGCGACCGGCAGTGGGTGGTGACCGCGTACGCCCTGGCGTTCGGCAGCCTGCTGCTGCTCGGCGGCCGGCTCGGCGACATGTTCAGCCGCAAGCGGGTCTTCATCACCGGGCTCGTCGGGTTCGCCCTGTCCTCGGCGCTCGGCGGCGCCGCCGTGTCGTTCGAAATGCTGGTGACCGCGCGGGCGCTGCAGGGCATTTTCGGCGCCATTCTCGCGCCATCCGCCCTGGGCACCCTGGTCAGCACGTTCCGCAACCCGCGCGAGCGCGGCCGGGCATTCGGCGTCTTCGGGTCCGTCGCCGGCGGCGGCGGCGCCGTGGGCCTGATCCTCGGCGGCGTCCTCACCCAGTACTTCTCGTGGCGCTGGACCCTGTACGTCAACCTGGTCTTCGCCGCGATCGCCGTGACCGGGGCGCTGATCTACATGCGGACCGACCCGCCGGCCAACCGTCCGAAGATGGACTGGCTCGGGACCGTGCTCGCCTCGGCTGGGCTGTTCGCGATCGTGTACGGCTTCTCGCACGCAGAGCTGGCCGGCTGGACCGCCGCCCTGACCGTCGGCTCGCTCGTCGCCGGCGTGGTTCTGCTCGCCGCGTTCGTGCTCGCGGAGCGCTGGGTCAGTCACCCGCTGCTGCCGCTGCGGGTGATCACGAACCGGGCGCGCGGCGGCTCCTACCTCTCGGTCGGGCTGACCGGGATCGCGGTCTTCGGGGTGTTCCTGTTCCTCACCTACTACCTGCAGGAGATCAAGGGCTACAGCCCGGTGACCAGCGGCCTGGCCTTCCTGCCGATGATCGCCTGCATCCTGCTCGCGTCGAACACCTCCAGCATCCTGCTGCTCCCCCGGGTCGGGCCGCGGGCGCTCGTGGTGACCGGCACCGTGCTGGGGGGCGGCGCCATGGCCTACCTGACCCAGCTCACCGTGACCTCCAGTTACGCCGTCAGCATCCTGCCCGCGCTACTGGCCCTGGGCCTGGGCTTCGGCATGATCTTCGCTCCCGCGATTAACACCGCCACCACCGGAGTCGACCGCCGGGACTCCGGCGTGGCTTCTGCCCTGGTCAACACCATGCAGCAGGTGGGTGGCTCGGTCGGTACCGCCGCGCTGAGCACGCTGGCACTCACCGCGACGGCCAACTACCTCGCCGCGCACCACGCCGGGGCGCTGGCCCCAGCGACGGCAGCCGTGCACGGCTACACCGTGGCGTTCACGGTGTCGGCCATCCTGTTCGGGGTTGCCGCGCTCGTGGCCATCCTGCTGCTGCCGTCCCGGCGCCGGATACAGGAACTGTGGAACGCCCCGATGACTGAGGGCGCCGACGGTTCCCCGGCGGCAGGCCAGGCCACGCCGGCAGCCGTAGCGGGCCAGGCCACGCCGGCAGCCGTAGCCGGCCAGGCCACGGTGGCAGCCGTAGCCGGCCAGGCCACGGCGGAAGGAACAGTCGGCCAGGGCGCCGCCCAGGCTTCGGCCTCCGCACATCAGCCGGGTTCAGGCACGGCCGGCCTATGACATCAGCCGGGTTCAGGCACGGCCGGCCTATGACATCAGCCGGGTTCAGGCACGGCCGGCCTATGAGTTAAGCGCCGGATCGGACTGGGTCGACCGGAGACGACGCTCGGCGCGTCTCCGGTCGACCTGTGTGAGAACCGGCAGGGTCGCGAGGCCGACAGCGAGCGTCGGTATCCCGCCGATGATCAGAGCCCATCTGGCTCCGAGCTCCTGCCCGACCAAGCCGACGAGCGGGCCGCCGATCGGGGTCGAGCCCTGCCAGGCGACGGCCCACAGTGCCATCACGCGGCCGCGCATCGCCGACGCGGACGACAGCTGCAGCGCCGTCTTGGCCAGGGCATTGAACGAGATGCTGCCGTAGCCGACGAAGACCAGCGCGGCGTACTCCAGCGGCAGGCTGGGGGCGAGTGCCGCCGCGGTGATGGCCACGCCCCAGCCGATCGCGGCGATCGCGAGGCCGCGTCGGCGGACCCGCTTGCGCGACGCTGTGATCAGCCCGCCGGCCACCGCCCCGGCGCCCATCACCGCGGTCATCACGCCGTAGGTCCCCGCGCCGCCGTGGAAGGTTGACCGGGCGACCAGCGGCAGGCTGATCGGAAACTCCCAGGCCAGCGCCCCTATGACCGCGACCATCAGCAGCGGGATGAGCAGTTCGGGCTCGGATCGGACGTAGGACAGCCCGGCGCGGACGACGAACTCCGGCCAGAGGCCGCCCGGCAGGCGGCGCGTCGCGTTCCGGACCCTGTGGACGAGTCTGATTACCGTCCGGCAGTGGGTGATTCCGCCGGGCGGCGCAGACCTGGCCCGGCAATCAGCTTCAGTGCGTGCAGCAGGAAGAGGGGAAGGCCGAGCAGCAGCACGAACGGGTCGCGCACGGTGAGGACCACCAGGCCCGCGATGGGGGCCGCGGACAGCGGCCCGGCGATCAGGAGGTTCCGGACCGCCAGCCGCGCCGACTGCGACCACAGCTCAACGGGGGAAAGGGCGGGCTGGTCGGCGGTGAGCTGGAAGACGTAGCCCAGCGCGGCGAGGGTGATCAGCAGCGCGGCCGCGCCGAGGCCGAGCCCGGCCCGCCCAGCCAGCGTTGCCTCCCGCGCGAAGAAGCGGATCTCGGCCGCGCCGAGCACCACGGCGGCCAGCGGGACCCCGGCCCCGAGCGTCACCCGCACCGACCACCGGGCCCGGAACTCGGCGATGAACTGGCGGACCACCTGGTCCTGGCCCTCGCACCGCCACTGGTCGAGCACCGCAGACGCCGCGCTGATCGCGGCCGGCGCGGTGACCAGCGGCAGCGCTGCCGCGATCATCACCAGGTTGAGGGCCAGCGCGTTGAACAGCGTGGTGAGCCACGCGAAGACCCTGGTTCCCAAGATGCCGCTGATCACTGGCGTCATCCCTTCGTGCCGGTGAGGGTGATCCCCTGGATGAACGTGCGCTGGGTGAGGAAGAACAAGATGACGATCGGGGCGGTCGCCGCGGTGGCGCCGGCCATGACCCAGGCCCAGTTCGTCGTGTAGTCGCCGAGGATCAGCGCGAGCCCCAGCGACAGCGGGTAGCTGTTCTGGTTGCTGATGTAGACCAGCGGGCCCAGGTAGTCGTTCCAGCAGTACACGAACTGGAACAGGATGACGGCCGCCATGGCCGGCTTGGCCAGCGGCAGGATAATCCGGCTGTAGATGTAGAACTCGTTCGCCCCGTCGATGCGCGCGGCCTCCGAGTACGACTGCGGGATCGTCATGAAGAACTGCCGGAGCAGGAACGTGCTGAAGACCGAGCTGCCGAAGAACGTGGGCACCTCCAGCGGCAGGTACGAGCCGATCCAGCCGAACCGCTTGTACATGACGAACAGCGGGATCAGCGTGCAGACGAACGGCAGGATCAGCGTCATCAGCATCGCGTAGAAGACCGCGTCCCGGCCGGGCCAGCGCAGCCGGGAGAAGCCGTAGGCGACCAGGCTGCTGGAGATGCACACGCCCACGATCGTGATCCCGGCGTACAGGAACGTGTTCAGGAAGAACCGGAAGTACGGCAGCGCCGCGAACAGGTCAGGGTAGTTGCGCCACTCCAGCGGCTGCGGCCACCAGACGACCGGCAGCTGCAGCGCCTGCTGCGCGGTCTTGAACGACGTGCCGACCATCCACACCAGGGGCAGCGCGAACATCACGGACAGCACGATCAGCACGGTGTGCTTGCTCACGCTGGCGCCGATCGCGCGGGAGGTCCGGCACTTTTTCGGGCGGGGCCGGGGCGCTGGCGGAGCCTGAGCCGCTGGCGCCTGCGTCGGCACGGCCTGCATGCCGCTCACCTGTTCTCGTTCTCGTAGTACACCCAGCGCGACGATGTCCGCAGCAGCACGACGGTGACGATCAGGACGCCCACGAACATCAGGAACGCCATCGCCGAGGCGTATCCGAGGTGCAGGTCCTGGAACGCCTGCTGGTAGTAGTAGGTGACGTAGAACATCGTGGAGGTGCCCGGGCTGCCCGGCGGGCTCTCGATGACCTGGGCCTGCGTGAAGTACTGGATCGACAGCACCAGCGACAAGATCACGTTGAACAGGATGACCGGGCTGATCATCGGGATCGTGATCCGGCGCAGCCGCGACCAGGCGCTGGCCCCTTCCAGCGCGGCCACCTCGTACATTTCGTTGGGCACTCCCTGCAGCGCCGCCAGGTAGATCACCATCGGCTGGCCCAGGCCCCAGAGCCCGAGCAGGATGAACGTCGGCTTGGACCAGGTGATCGAGAAGAACCACGCCGGGCCGGTGATGTGCACGTCGGACAGCAGCGCGTTCACGATGCCGAAGGACGGCTGGAAGATCCAGACGAAGATCAGCGACGAGGCCACCACCGGCACGATGGACGGGATGTAAAACAGCGTCCGGTAGACGGCCTGGCCGCGGACCTTCATGTTCAGCAGCAGCGCCAGCCCGAGCGCCGCCACGGTGGAGAACGGCACCTCGATGACCGTGTAATAGACGGTGTTGAAGACGGCGGTGTGGAACATGCTGTCGTGCAGCAGCCCGGAGTAGTTGGACAGCCCGGTGAACACCGGGTTCCCTATCCCGGTGAACCTGGTGAAGCTGTAGTAGAGGCTGGCCAGGAACGGGTAGAGGTAGAACACGCAGTACCCGACGATCCACGGGCTGATGAACAGCAGCCCGAGCCGAAGCCGGCGGGCCCCGGGCGACCGGATCACGCGGCCCACCCGGGTTGCCCGCGTCGCCCCGCCCGCGCGGGCCGGCGGGGATGTTGCCGTCTGCATGCCTACCTCTGCCCCTCCTGCCCGCCGGCGGAGTCCTCCGCCGGCGGGCTTAGCCGACCGGCTTAGCCGCCCGCGCCGCTGTTGGCCTGCTGGTCGATGTAGACCAGCGCCTGCTGCGGTGTCTTGCTGTGCTCGGCGATGTCCTCGGCCGCCGTCGCCTCGGCGGTCAGGAACTCCGACTCGGTCTTGGTGAGCTTCGGCGTCACCGAGCGCGGGCTCGACATCTGCTGGACGAACACGTCAAGCCACGGGTTCGTCTTGAGCCAGGCCTTGTAGGCCGGCTGCGTGACCACCGTGGGCGAGGCCGGCATCCAGCCGCCCTTGGGGTCGATCTGGGCGTTGAAGGACTCGTTCTGGTAGCCGGCCAGCCACGCGATGAACTCGAACGCCTGCTTCGGGTGCGCCGCGCCCTTGGGAATGATGTTGAAGTTGCCCTGGCCGAACGTGCTCGGCCCGCCCACCGAGTTCGGGAACGGGACGACGCCGAAGTTGCTGTCCATCGACGGGTTGGTGACCGGGATGTTCTGCGCACCCTCCCACGGCCCGTCCATGTTGAACCCTTCCTTGCCCGCCACGAACGCGTCGTCGTCGCCGCCTGCCACTGAGCCGTAGGCGGTCTCCATGCCGGCCACGCTGGAGTACGGGTACTTGTCGTACTGGGCGAAGAAACTCGCCTCGGACTTGGCCCCCGGGCAGCTCTCGAGGTCGTACTGACCGGCCGAGCTGAAGCAGTTGACCGCGCCGAAGAAGCTGCCGAAGTACTCGAAGGCCGAGCCGGCCGACTCGTAGATCGGGTAGAAGCCGATTTGCTCCAGCTTGCTGCCGGAGATCTTCCACTCCTTGGCCTGGTCGGTGTAGAGCTGCGCCAGCGTGGTGGGCGGCGCGGAGATCCCGGCCGCCTTCAGCATCGACTTGTTGTAGTAGAGGGCCCAGGAGTTCATCGACATCGGCAGCGCGTACAGCGTCCCGTTGTACTCACCGCCCTGCAGCGCGATCGGGTACAGCCACTTCTCCAGGCCCGCGTACGAGCCGGTCAGGTACGGCTTGAACGACTGGATCGAGCCGTCCGCCGCATACTCGCCGAGCACCGGGTTCCACTCGGTGAACACGTCCGGCGGGTCGCCGGCCGCGATCTCGGACAGCAGCTTGGCGTCCCCGGTCGCGCTCGGGATGTTGGACTCGGTGACGTGGATGCCCGGGTGGGTGGCGTTGAACTTGTTGACCATCTGGCTGAGCAGCGTCAGCGTGTTGCCCGACCACATGGTCTGCCAGGTGAGGTTCACCACTCCCGACGACGAGCCGCCGCCCGACGACGCGGCAGGACCGGAACAGGCCGCGAGGGCCAGCGCGGCGCAGGCGGCGATCGCCGCGGGCACGGCCACCCGGGCGCGCCTGGCCCGGCTCCGGCCCGCCCTGCGGTTGATGCTCCGGCCGACGCTCTGGCCGGCGCTCCGATCGGGGCCGTACGGACGGCCGCGGCGCAGGGCGTATATCTTCTCAATCACGAGATGCTCCTTTCCTAGGGGTGTGCATCAAGTGCCTGCCGCGCGGGTCGGACCGGACCCGCGCGGTTTTGGCGGCGGGCCCGCGCTCTCCCTGACGATCAGTTCGGGCTCGAGCCGCCGTGGGCGGGGCAGCGCAACCTTCTGCTCCGTGAGCGCCATGAGCATGGCGAAGCAGGCCCGCCCCAGTTCGGCGAAGTCCAGGCGCACCGTGGTCAGCGGTGGCGTCAGGAACTCAGCCACCGGCGTGTCGTCGAATCCGACGACGCTGACGTCCCCCGGGATGGCGCGCCCGGCCGCGTGCATCGCTCGCATCACGCCCAGCGCGAGGTCGTCGTTGCCGCAGAGCACGGCGGTGACCTCCGGATTTGCGGCCAGCGCCTGCCCGGCCTCGTAGCCGGACCGGGGGGTCCAGCCGCACTGCAGCGGGGCCGGGACCGGCGCCCCCGCTTCATCCAGGGCCTCGCGCCACCCCGCCTGCCGCTGGCTGGTACGCGCCGAGGACGGGATTGCCAGGTAGTGCACCGTCCGATGGCCAAGCGACAGCAGGTAGCGGGTCGCCTGGATCGCCGCCTTGCGGTCGTCCAGCCATACCCAGGGTCGGTCCCGGCCCGGATCGCCCTCCGGCGTCTCGACCATCGCCGCCATCGGGATGTCCGGCGGCACGGCTTCCAGCGCCATGGTCCCCGGCCGGTAATAGGCGATGACGATGAGCGATCCCCCGGGCTCTATAGCCCTGGTCACCCCGTCGGCTACCTCCTCGGGCTGGGTCGACTCCACTACGCGGACACCGACGGAGAAGCCCACGGCGCGCGCCGCCTCCTCGATGCCCTGCAGCGCCGCCTGGCATCCGTACAAAGTGGTGTCCGGCGTCACCACGGTGACCGACCGCGCGAGCCCGCCGCGCAGCACCCGGGCGGCCCGGTTGGGGCGGAACCCGAGTTCCTCGATCGCCGCCTGAACGACCGCGCGGGTGGACCCGCGGACGCTCGGATGGCCGTTGATGACCCGGGACACGGTCTGGTACGAGACCCCGGCCGCGGCGGCCACGTCCCGGATGCTGGCCGGCCGCACGCGACGCTCGCGTGCGTCATCGGGGCGCTGATCCGCGCCACTTGTGACATCCGCCACAACCATGGCAGAATTGTGAACGTTCACATCTACGCAGTCAAGAGAGTGAGACATCACGATTTAATGCCGCCGGAACGCCGGGGCCCGCCATGGCGCCACCGTCGACGGGGAGGGACGCTTGGCTGGAACAGAACGGGTCCTGCAGGTCACCAGCTTGGCCGGCAAGGGGATCGAGCTGCGGATCGAGGTGGACCGCGACGGGATGGCCAAGCTCACCCGACTGTCGGCCGCGGGCGCTCAGGCCCTGGAGCGCGACGCGGCGCTGCCGCTGCTCGACGTGATCGTGAGCGGTGAGGGCCGCGGATGGTCGGGCGGCCGGTACTGCGAGTCCGAAGCGGGCGGCCGATTCCGCTACGCCGGTCACGGCGAGCGTGCGGTGGGCGGGTCCTGGCAGGAGCTGCGCGTGCACCTGGACGACCCGGTGACCGGGCTGCACGCCGAAGTGTTCTACCGGTTCCTGGCCAACGGCGGGGCGGGCCGGACAGGCCAGACTGGCGGGGCAGGCGGCGGCCTCCGCTCCTGGGTGCTGCTGGAGAACCGTGGCGCGCGGGCGGTCACGGTCCAGTCGGTGACCTCGTTTTTGTTCGGGGGCCTGGGCACCGGGCCGGATCCCGATGACCTGGCGGACCTGGATCTGATGTGGGCCGAGAACGACTGGATGGCCGAGGGCCGCTGGCAGCTCCGGCCACTGCGCGACGCCCTGCCCGACATCAACCGCCGGGCGCTCGGCGCCGACCCGCGGGGATGTTTCGGCGTGACCAGCACCGGAAGCTGGTCGTCGGGCCGGTACCTGCCCGCGGGCGTGGTCGTGAACCGGCGGACCGGCCACGCGTGGGCCTGGCAGATCGAGCACAACGGCAGCTGGCACTGGCAGGTTGGCGAGTGCGCGCGCCACGGCGTCGCCGGGAGCGCGGGGCCGCACGGCATGCACGCCCCGAAGGGCGCGGTCAGCGGCGCCTACCTCGCCCTCCTCGGCCCCACGGACACCGAGCACCACTGGCAGGTCACGCTCGGCCCGGGCGAGGTGTTCACCACCGTGCCAGCGAGCGTCGCGGTCAGCCCGGGCGGGTTCGACGGCGCGGTGGCCGAGCTAACCGCCATCCGCCGCGCGATCAGGCGCCCGCACGAAGACGGCCGGCGCCTCTCCGTGATCTTCAACGACTACATGAACACGCTGATGGGGAGCCCGACCACGGAGCGCCTGCTGCCGCTGATCTCCGCGGCCGCCGAGGTCGGCGCCGAGTACTTCTGCATCGACTCCGGCTGGTATGCGGAGATCGACGAGGGCTGGTGGGACACGGTCGGCGCGTGGCGGCCCTCGCTCACCAGGTTCCCCGGCGGGCTGGCCGAGGTGCTCGACCGCATCACCAAAGCCGGGATGGTGCCCGGCCTGTGGCTCGAGCCCGAGGTCGTGGGCGTCAACAGCGAGGTCGCCCGGGAGCTTCCGGCGGAGGCCTTCTTCCAGCGCGGCGGGCAGCGCATCGTCGAGCACGGCCGGTACCACCTGGACCTGCGCCATCCCGCCGCGGTGAAGCAGCTGGACCAGGTGGTGGACTTCCTCGTTGGTGACCTGGGCGTCGGCTATTTCAAGCTGGACTACAACATCTCGATCGCGCCCGGCCCGGACACCGGCGGCCTGAGCGCAGGCGCGGGCCTGCTCGCGGCGAACCGGGCGCAGCTCGACTGGCTGGACGCGGTGCTGGACCGGCATCCCCGGCTGGTGATCGAGAACTGCTCGTCCGGCGGCATGCGCACCGACTACGCGCTGCTGGCCCGGCTGCAGCTGCAGTCCACCAGCGACCAGCAGGAATTCCTCCGGTACCCGCCGATAGCCGCGGCGGCCCCGGCCGCGATCACCCCCGAGCAAGCCGCCGTGTGGGCCTACCCGCAGCCCGAATTCAGCGACGACGAGATCGCGTTCACGATGGCCGGCGCGATGCTGGGCCGGATCCACTTGTCCGGCCATGTCGACCGCATGAGCGGCGAGCAACGGAACATGGTCGCTGAGGCGATCCGGGTGTACAAGGAGGTCATCCGGCCCGAGATCGCGGGGTCCACGCCGTTCTGGCCGCTCGGCCTGCCGCGCTGGGACGACCGCTGGATCGCGCTCGGCCTGCGCTCCCCCGCGGCCAGTTACCTGACCGTGTGGCGCCGGCGCCCGCAGCCGGGCACCGATGCCGCACAGATCCCGCTGCCGGTGCCGCACCTGCGCGGCACGCACGTCACCGCCGAGGTGCTCTACCCGCGGCAGGCCGGGACGGAGGCCGGCTGGGACCCGGCCGCTGGCGTGCTCGCCGTCACCCTCCCCCGCCACCCGTCCGCCTGCGTCCTGCGCCTCGCCTAACCGGGCGGCACGCGTCCCGTTCAGGCTCCTAGCCCCAGCGGATGCTTCGCGCGGTCGTTGCGTAGCGGTGCAGCCAGGAACGCACCGGGCCGTCGGTAGACGGCGCGATCGTCAGTCCCGCCGACTGGGAGACGACGTCGGCCACCTGCGCGATGGTCCGGTGATCGGTGTGAACGTGCTGCGCGAACTCGGGCCGGTGAAGCTGCTCCAGCCACTCACCGAGGACCTCGGTTTCCCACGGCTGGGTCCTGGGCTCCCGGCCAAGGCTGCGGGCACGCAGCCGCCGCACCACGGTCGCGGGCTCGGCGAGCAGCGCGAAGTGGTGCACCTTGGCACCGTCGCCGCGCAGCCCGCCGATGATCTCCTGGAAGTGGTCGAGGTTCACCAGCGTCCCCGGGGCGATCACCGGCCCGTCATGCCCGGCCAGCGTCATGCGCAGCAGTTCCAGCACCGAGTGCCGCCAGGCGGGGATGTCCTGCCAGCGGCGCCATAGCGGCCGCGGCAGCATGCGGCGCATGCCATAGCCGACGTGCTCGGGATCGCAGAGCACGCTGCCGGGCAGCCGCCGGTTCAGCTCAAACGCGGCCGCGGTCTTGCCGACCCCGCAAGGGCCGTTGATCCATAGCAGCACGCTCGCGCCCAGCGGCGGATTGTGGACCGTCGCGCCCGCCAGCTCGCTACGGCGGGTGTCGCTCGCCGCCTGATGCTCCCTCATGGCCTCGCGCCGCGCGGCGGCGTACGGCTCCCCGGTCACCGTCATGCGCTCGCGGGTCGCTGACTTGATCTTGTCGTGAGACATCGTGCCCTCAGTCCGGTGGCCTCGTCCCGGCGCCCAGCCACCATTAAAGGTGATCACGATGGAAGGAGAAGAAGAAACTCACGCGAGGGCTGCGCCGCTCTTGTCCGTACGCGCCGCCTCCAGCGCCGGGCTGACGGCAATTCGGATCCGGCAGGCGTGCCTGCCGGATTCAGCATATTCCTAACGCGACGCCGGGTCAGTCGGAGCACCAGTCGATGGACGGAAGCGTGAGCAGCCTGCAGCGCTGCGGCTGCTGGCATCCGCACGCGAGGCACTCCTCGATGGCGGCCTTGAGCTGATTGAGCTCGTCCACGCGCTGGTCGATGACCTCCAGCTGCTGGCGGGCCACGCGTCCTGGTCGTTGCGCAGCTTGTCGAGGGCGTCCGACTTGCGCTGCGCGGTAGATCTCATGCCGGGGAGGTTAAGACCTCAAGCCGCCTCGAAGTCAACCGCAGATCCGTGGCGCACCCGGGCGCGTCTAGGCCGACCCGGGCGCCGGGCCGGCCAGGTAGCGCGCGAGGTGCTCGGTTACCTCGCGCGCGTCGTCCTCGATGCCGTAGATGAACGTGGACTTGCGGCGCCGCAGCACGGGCAGCCCGAGCACGTACAGCCCCGGGCTGTCGACCACGCCGCCCTCGTGGCGCAGCTGGCCTTTTGCGTCGACCACGGGCACCTCGAGCCACCCGTAGTCCGGCCGGAAGCCCGTTGCCCACACGACGGCGCGGATCTCGCCGCTTTGCAGGTCGAGCTGCAGCCGCGTCGACTCCGGCACGCGCGTCGGCGCGAAGCGCTCGGGAGGGCCGACCTCAGCGTCACGCCCGCTGGTCCGGGCCCACTCGTCGAACGTGTCCAGCAGGCGCACCATCTTGAGGTCCGCGAGCGAGAACATGTTGCGCAGGCCGCCGGAGAACAGTGCGCGGCCGTCCCGCATCGCCGCCCAGCGCCCCACCAGCTCGACGCCCATCGAGGTGAGCGCGTTCAGGTCGAGCGTCGCCCGCTCGGGGGTCCCGACGAGCTGCGGCGAGGGCAGCCGCCGGGCCCGCGTGAGGTCCTCGAGCTCGTCGTAGCGCTGGTCCCACACGCCCGACGCGTCCATCCACCACAGCACATCGCGCCCACGGTACGTGCGCGGCAGCCGCACGTGCTCCCCCACCGAGAGGGTCACCGGCCTGCCCGACTGCCGGAGCTCGGCGGCCAGCTGAACGCCGGTCGCCGAGGCTCCAACGACGAGCACTCCCCCGTCGGGAAGCTGGCCGGGGTGCCGGTAACCGAACGACGTGAACTGCTCGACGGACGGGGGCACCGTATCGCGCAGCGCCGGCACGGCAGGCTGGTTGCACGCGCCGCTCGCGATGACCACGGTCTGGGCGTGGATCTCGCTGCCGCTGGTCGCCAGGCGGTATCCGCCGTCGGCCTGCCGCACCGACGTGACGTTCACGCCGGTGCGGACCGGAGCTCCCGAGACCTTGGCGAAGCGCTCGATGAACTCGGTCACTTCGCCCATCGTCATGTAGCCGTCCGGTTCCAGCCCCTCATAGCGAAGGCCGGGCAGGCGGCTCTGCCAGTTGGGCGTGAGCAGCCGCAGCGAGTCCCAGCGTTCGCGGCGCCAGGAGTTCGCCACCTCGCCGCGCTCGAGCACGACGTGATCGATTGACCGGCCGCCGAGGAAGTGGCTTGCCGCGAGGCCCGCGTGCCCCGCGCCGATGACGGCCGTGGTAAAGCTCTCGATGGCTGGACCTCAGTGCTTTCTGGAGCGCGCGCGTCGGGCGAGCCGCCGCGCGGCCGCTCAGGCGACCTCGACGGTGACGTCGGTCGGGTTCGTGAGGGCGTCGAACACGGCCGAGCGCTTCACCGACTGGGCCACCAGCGCCTCGATCTCCTGCCGCGACGCGTCCGCGTCGATGTTGAACGTCACCTTGATGTCGTTGTAGCCGTTGCGGACGTCGCTGTCGGCACCGAGGATCCCGCGGATATCGTGCCCGCCCTCGACCGTGGACTCGACCGAGCGAAGCTGGATGCCGCGGTTCTCCGCTACAGACGCTATGCCCCCGGTCAGGCAGCTCGCCAGGCCGACGAGGAGATACTCGATCGGCGTAATGCCGCTGTCCGTCGCCGCGAAGACCTCGGGGTGGTCGGCTTCGAAACTCCACTCTTCCTTGTGGTTCTGCTCCTGCCCGAGGCCGAAGAAGCTCTGTACCTTGATCTGGCTGTGCACGCCGCTCTGCCACTTGGCGGACGCGCGCCAGGTGAACTGCGCTGCCTCGGGCGCGCCCTTGAGCACTTCGCGCGCGTCGAGCAGAGCCTGTACGTTAACCCCATTGGTGACGGTAGTCATTTGATGTCCCTTCGCTCTTATCCCCGATTCCCCACCAAGATGCTTGACATTACCTTGACCAGGGCAAGCTACGATAGCCCCCATGGCGGAGCCAGCCTCGACGCTCACGGCCGGCTCGGTCGGCACAGTCGAAACGCAGTACCTTGACCTGCCGGAGCCGGTACGGCTCGACTGCGGGCAGGAACTCCATCCTATTCGCGTCGCTTATGAAACCTACGGCGCCCTCGCACCGCAGCGCGACAACGTCATCCTGGTGTGCCATGCGCTGAGCGGCGACGCCCACGCGGCGGGCTTCGCAAAAACACCGTCGGATGAGAGCACCCGCGACGGATTCGCGGCCGAAGACCGCGACGGCACGGCCGGCAAGAGCCTCGGCTGGTGGGACGGCATGATCGGCCCGGGCAAGGCATTCGACACCGACCGCTTCTTCGTCGTATCCACAAACCTGCTCGGCGGCTGCCGCGGGACGACGGGGCCGTCATCGATCGACCCGGCGACGGGCAAGCCGTACGGGCCGGACTTTCCCGTGATCACCGTCGCGGACATGGTGCGGACCGAGCGCGCGTTCCTGAACGCACTCGGGATCGAGCGGCTGGCGGCGGTGGCCGGGGGCTCGCTCGGCGGGATGCAGGCGTTCGAGTGGGCGATCCTGTTCCCCGATCAGGTCGATGCGATCGTGCCGATCGCCAGCACGCACGCCCTCCAGCCGCAGGGGGTGGCGTGGAACGCGATCGCGCGTGAGGCCATCCTGCGCGACCCGGCCTGGCAGGGCGGCCGCTACTACGGCACGGGCCGGACGCCCGATGCGGGCATGGGCGTGGCACGGATGGTCGGCCACGTCACCTACCTGTCCGGGCCGGCGCTGGCAGACAAGTTCGGCCGGCGGCTGCAGTTCGCCGATGACATCCGCTACACGATCACCGAGCCGGAGTTCGGTGTCGAGAGCTACCTGCGTCACCAGGCCGACTCGTTCGTCAAGCGCTTCGACGCCAACACCTACGTCTACACGTCGCGTGCGCTGACGTATTTCGATCTCGCGCGGCAGTACGGCGGCGGGTCGCTGGCCCGGGCGCTCGACGGCCTTTCCGCGCGGACGCTGCTGATCGCGTTCAGTTCCGACTGGCTGTACCCGCCGTCCGCGTCGGAGGAGATCGCCGGCGCGCTGCACGCGGCCGGCAAGCAGGCCGAACTGCACGTGATCGAGGCGCCATACGGCCACGACTGCTTCCTGCTCGAGGAGGCGCGGCAGACGCCGATTATCCGCCGGTTCCTGGGCCTGCATAACCTGGCCGGAGGAGTGACACGCCAGGGGAGGATGCCAACGTGACCGACAACGGCTCGCGGCCCGAGGAAGCCCGCGCGTTCGGGTTCGAGACGCGGCAGCTGCACGCCGGGCAACGGCCCGACCCGAACACGGGAGCGCGTGCCGTGCCGATCTTCCAGACGACCAGCTACGTGTTCGAGGACCCGGAATCGGCGGCGGCATACTTCAACCTGCAGGAGTACGGGAACACGTACTCGCGCATCATGAATCCGACCGTCGCGGTGTTCGAGGAACGGGTGGCGAACCTCGAGGGCGGCTGCGGCGCGGTCGCGTTCGCCAGCGGGCTCGCGGCGCAGGCCGCGGCGCTGTTCACGCTGCTGGAGCCGGGTGACCACATCGTTTCGTCCTCGGCGCTGTACGGCGGGACGGTGAACCAGTTCAAGCACGTGCTGCGCAAGATGAACGTGGAGCTGACGTGGGTCGATCCCGACGACCCGGACGCCTGGCGGGACGCGATCCGCCCGAACACGAAGGCGTTCTTCGCCGAGACGATCGGCAACCCTGCCGGGAACGTCCTGGATATCGAGACCGTGGCGTCGATCGCGCACTCCAGCGAGCTTCCGCTGATCGTGGACAACACGTTCGCGACGCCGTATCTGTGCCGCCCGATCGAATGGGGCGCCGACATCGTGATCCACTCGGCGACCAAGTTCATCGGCGGACACGGCACGAGCATCGGTGGCGTAGTCGTCGAATCCGGCACGTTCAACTGGTCGAATGGGCGGTTCCCGGTGGTCGCGGACCCGTCCCCCGCCTACCACGGCCTGCAGTTCCATGAGACATTCGGAACGTATGGGTACCTCATGAAGCTCCGCGCCGAGAGCCTCCGCGACCTCGGCGGCGCACTCTCACCGTTCAACGCGTTCCTGTTCCTGCAGGGGCTCGAGACGCTCTCGCTCCGGATGGAACGCCACGTCAACAACGCGATGGTGGTCGCGGAGTACCTCAGGACCCACGAGCTGGCGTCGAACGTGACGTACCCCGGCCTGCCGTCGAGCCGGTACCGGCCGCTGGTCGAGAAGTACCTGCCGCGCGGGGCCGGCGCGGTGTTCTCGTTCGACTGCGCCGGCGGCCGGGACGGCGGGCAGGACCTGATCCGGGGCATGACGCTCTGGTCCCACCTGGCGAACGTCGGCGACGCGAAGAGCCTCATCATCCACCCGGCGAGCACGACACACCGGCAGCTGAGCGACGACGAGCTGCGGGCGGCCGGTGTCGGGCCGGGGACCGTGCGGCTGTCGGTCGGCACCGAGTCCGTCGAGGACCTGATCTGGGATCTGGAACAGGGTTTCGCGCTGGTAGCCGCGACGGTGGAAAAGAAGGTAGCGACGGCATGAACGACCTCGCCCGGTACCAGGACCCGCTGACGATCCAGCGGGTACTCCACACGTCCAAGACGATCGCGATCGTGGGCCTGTCCGACAACGAGCTGCGGGCCAGCCACTTCGTCGGCTATTACCTCAAGCGGCACGGCTACCAGGTGATTCCGGTGAATCCCCGTAAGACGGAGATCCTCGGGCAAAAGTGCTATCCGAGCCTGCTGGACGTCCCCGAGCCGGTGGACATCGTGGACGTCTTCCGCGCACCGGACGCGCTGCCGGGGATCGCGCGGGACGCCGTGGCGATCCACGCCAGCACGCTCTGGTGCCAGTTCGGCGTGATCAACGAGGAAGGCGCCCGGATCGCCGAGGAGGGCGGCCTGACGGTGATCATGGACCGCTGCCTCAAGGTGGAACACGCGCGCTACCTGGGCCGGATGCACTGGCTGGGCTTCAACACCCAGCGCATCACGTCCGTCCGTTCCGGGATTCAGTAGCTCACGGAAGTCACCGCCTGACGCGACGCGCCAGTAGCCTTTTGTGGTGACAGCGACCCCGCCACTGGCAGATGAAGACCTTGTCGCCGTAGCCGGAGAACGGGAGACCCTGGAAGGGTTCCTTGAGTACCACCGCAAGGCGCTGAGCGGAAAGCTTCGCGGCCTGTCCGAGGAGGACGCCCGGCGGCGCCTGGTGCCCTCGCTGACCACCATGCTCGGGCTGGTCCGGCACGCCGCGGCCGTGGAACGCAACTGGTTCCAGCACTACCTGGGCGGCACGCCGCGCGAGGAGATCACCGGGAACGCCCGCGGTGACGCCCCGAGCTGGGACGTTGCTGGCCAGACCAGCACCAGATCCGCGGGACGCCCTCAGCCGGTGGCCGGGGGGTCTTCGCTATCCTCGCCGACCTCCGGGAGGTAGGGCGTGACCATCTCGATAAGGCGCTGCGGCACGGTAGCCAACTGAGCGGCGGCGGCGCGCATGTCTTCGTCGGTCGTGCTGCCGATCAGGTCGGTTTCGTCGGTGGTAAAGGGCCTGCCGTCCCGGTGCACGAATCGCTGGTCGGCACCGTCGCCCTTTACCTCGAAGTCGGTGAGCAGCGCGACTACCTCGGGTCGAGCGGCCATAGTGATTCCCTCTCTTGGCTTACGCGGGCGCTCAGCGAGCCGGCCGGTGGCGGCCTGCTCACAGGATCACTCTTGCACGAGAATGCGCCGCTGCAGGTGGCCGACCCGATCGCACAGCAGGCCTGCCGGCCTGGCTTACCGTGGTGATCATTAGCCGGCGACGGATATCCTGAATGACATGGAGAGCAGCCGGGCGAGTGACAAAATCCCCGGAGCTAGGGTGCGCTTCAAGCGCCCGCTGCCAGCCGAGGTCTCATCCGGCGCCAAGCCACGGGAGTGGCTGGCGCTCCCTGACGGGGCCGTCCAGGAAGCCAAGACCGAGGGGCCCGTTCTTGCCCTGGTTGGACATCCACTGCCGTACCAGCCAGGTCGCGCCGAGCGGCGAAGCGGCATGCCCAGCGAGGTCATAACGGCCGACCGCGTGCCTAATTCATGCACGTGCTCGTGGGCATATTCTCACGGAAAGCTGACTTTGAAGCACTATAACGCGGCATGCCAGGTACACCCGGCCTGAGAATGAGCCCGTGATTCGCCGGGCCGCTGAACGCGAGCGTTACCCGTTCCGCCATCCCGCCGAGAGAATTGTGGAACTCGCTAATCTGCCCGATTAGCTCATCACGCCCCAGGCGGCGGTCGCGGGCCCAGAAATTACAGCACGGCACGACCAGCACGGCTACCGTCGCTGCGGATTCGACAACGCTGCGGAGAGCCTGGTCGGGGTGCAGGCCGACGACCAGGTCGTAGTAGTCGGCCATCTCCGGCGTAAAAAGCTCGGCCCTGGCCGGCACCCCTTTCAGCGCCCAGCCGCGCGGATCGACGACCTCCGCCTCGAAGCCGAAACGCTTGCGGAGTATCCGGGTCAGCATTCCCTGCCCGCCGGCTACGTCGGCGACATACCGCGCATCCGGAAAGCGATCGGCTATGAAACGCGCGACCACCTCGAAGCGGGCCGGATCTCCGTGAAAGCGGTGCCGGGTCATCAGGCTCCCAACCGCGGGCGTGCAGCCAGGTTACTGGTGCGAGCGGCGCGGGCGGAGCTTGATCCAGGCCAGGACGCCAACGGCAGCCAGCAGCAGCAGCCACGGCGAGAACAGGAGGTGGACGACGGCGCTGAAGATGATGATGGCGATTATGGCGACCGCGACGAGGGCGATGAGCGCGAACATTTTGATCGTTCTCCGTTTGGTGTCGTAGTGGTTTTGCCGACACCTCAAGACTGCCGCCGCCGGCTGCCCGCGCCAATCGGGGTCAGCCCCGGTTCAACCCGGAGATTCATCCCGTAGTTATCCGGGTCAACCCTGGCCCCGGGCATTCGGCCGACTCGGGGCCATTTTCGCCGCTCGGTCGGCGTTGCGGCTGCGGTGTCCGCACAGGTCAGCGACGGGTCGGCGAGGGATGCGTACGTCACGTACTTGACGTACGTCGCGGCATCGGATTTACTGGCCGTACTGGCCCGCTACGGAGGATTCATTCATGCCCGCCGTCCACTACGACAGCTACTCTGAGGCCCGCGCGCATCTGAAGGAAGTCCTCGATGCCGCAGAGAGCGGCTGCCTGGTAACCGTGCGACGGGAACATCGACAGGCAGTGGTCCTTGACGCCGATAGGCTGCGGCACTTTCTGGCTAGCTGTGTGCCGTCAGCTGCCCAGGTGGTCCCTGAAGAGGGCGGCTGGTCCGCCTTCATCCCAGGCTTGCCAGTCGCCGCCGATGGCGCCACCTTTGACGAGGCAATCGATGAACTGGCCCTCGCACTTCGCGAATACGCCGACGACTGGCACGACCGGTTGCAGCATGCCCCCAATCACCGGGAACACTGGGGAATCGTCCAGCTTGTCGGACTCAGCGACGATGATCAACTGCACGACTGGCTCATAGGTTCGGCACGGTGACGTGGCCAGCTCCCACCCGTAGTGATCACGAAACCTTCTGCACGACAGAAGGGTGGGAGCTCGTCCGTGATTCTCGAGACAGAACCGGCACCCACCACGTCACGTATGAGCTCCACCTTCGCGACGGGCGAATCCTGCGAACCCGGATCTCGCATCCGCCAGATCGGACCACCTACGGAAAGTCAATCTGGTCCCACATTCTGAGGGATCAGCTCTCTGTCAGCGAAGCTGAGTTCTGGGCATGCGTACAGAACAAGGTCAAGCCGGACCGGGGTGAGCCCAAGATGCCGGAAGAGGCCCTTCCCGCCGATCTAGTCCACCTGCTCATCACGCGCCTCGGCCTCAGCGAAGCTGAGATAGCGGGGATGACCAGGAAAGATGCGATCGCACGGATGCAGGAGCACTGGAGCAAGCCACCCGAGTAGGCGCTTGACCCCTACTGGTGAGCACCGGCCGTGCTGAGCGGGGCTAGCGGGAAGTTCTGGTCGAAGACGTTCTCGGGATCGTAGGTCGCCTTCGGCTCGCGGAGCCGGGTGAGGGTGCTGCCGGGAAACGCGTCGTGCAGGCGCTGCGGGCGCTGGTCCGTCTCGAAGCTCAGGTAGAGGCCGTCCAGGTGCGGGCGCAGCTCGTCCCAGTGGGCGTGGAAACGGCGGGCGTCCCCGCCCACCGAGGAGACGTTGAAGTTCTGGCGGCGATCGTGAGCCCGAACTTGCGGACCAGGAACCCGATCCCGCCCGCCGTGGCCAGTCCCCCCACCCCGACGTCGCCGTAGTCGCCGCTGCTCATCGCCAGGCCGGACGGCGCGAGCGACTGCGCCACGCGTCCCCAGCTCGTCCCCGGCCCGACCCGCATCCGGGTACCGTTCAGGCTGATGGTTCCGAGCCCGGAAAGGTCGATCACGATCCCGCCGTCGTTGGTGGACCGGCCGCTGATTCCATGACCTCCGGAACGCACGGCAAGTGGGACCATCTGCTTCCGGGCGAAAGCGAGCGCCTCGGCGACCTCCGCCGTCGTGCCCGGCCGCAGTACAAGACCCGGGCTACCCGAGCGCAGGTACGTGGAGCGCACCTTGGGATACGCCTTGTCCCCGGGTTCGACGGCCGTGGCCCGCAGCGCGGCTGGCACCGCGTCGTAGCCGATGCCGCCACGCCGGAGCTCAAGGACTTTTGGCTGCTCGGCGGCCGGCACGCCGTCCGGGCAGGTGGTGCGGGCCGCGGTGATCGCGGCCGAGTACCCGCTCGGCGCGTACCCATCGCCGCCGGTCGCCTTCAGCGCCCTGCTCAGCGACGCCTACTTCGCGTGCCCGGCGCTGCAGATCGACCGGTGGACCTCAAAGTGGGTGCCGACCTTCGCCTATGAGTTCAACGACGACAACGCGCCGCTCCGCTATCCGCCGCCGCTGACCGGCCCGCCCGTGGCGACGCACAAGTCCGAGTTTCCCTACCTGTTCGACCTGCCGGACGCGCCACTCCAGGAACCGCTCAGCCCGGACCAGCAGGCGCTCGCGGCCACCATGCGGACCGCCTGGGCGAACTTCACGGCCACCGGCAACCCGGCGTCCGGTGACGCGGATTGGCCAGCGTTCGGCGCGGACGGCACCAACTTGCTGTCGCTCATTCCGCCGCGGCCGCGGGTCGAGACGGACTTCGCCGCCCGGCACCACTGCGCGTTCTGGGACGCCGGGTAACGACACCTAGGAGCCGGGTAGTGGCACCTGGGACCCGCATGCTTCACGGTGTTGAGCGCCTTGGCGGCTAAAGCGACTGGGCCGGTGCCGCGCGCGCTTATCGGCACCGGGGTCCCGGAGTCGCTGAGCGCAACAAACACGAGTTGCCCTCGAGGATGTTGCGTGTTTGCGAGCCTGAACGCCCTCCACGTCGATGCGAGCCGCCACCGTCATGGACGTCGTGGCCGAGGAGATTACCTCCGCCGTGATCGTCAGAAACTCGCCGACATAGCAGGGCGCGACAAAGCGCATGTTCACCACGGATGCCGTGGCGACGCGCCGCCCGCAGTACCGCGACGCGGCGACGCTCGCGATGCGGTCCGCTAGCTGCATGAGCCAGCCGCCGAACATCACCCCTGACGGGTTCGCGTCGCGCGCGGTGGCTACCTCGATCGAGACGGCGTTCATGAGACCTGGCTCCCGGCCGGCTTCTGCTCGGTCGCCGCGTAGCCAATGGCCCTGACGTCGGCGGCGAACGCTCCGGCGCCGTTGAGGATCACCGGGTTGATCTCAATCTCCGCGAGTTCCTTCGCTGCGCGGAACATGTCAGCCAGGTGAAGGCAGAAACGGACCAGCTCGTCGGCCAGACGACCCGGCTCTGACGTTACCGACCGAAGGCATTGTGAAATCCGAGTTTGGCAGAACGTCTGGCGGATCATCCGCGCATCAAATGGCGCGCAGGTCAGCGCGGCGTCGGCGATCTGCTCGGCGGCTGACCCGCCCCATCCGATCGTGAGGACGTCCCCGAAGACCGACCTCCGCACGTCTACCAGGATCTCGAGTCCGGAATCAATCTGCTCCTCGACCAGGAACGGGCCGCCGTGAACGTCACGGAGCCGCTCTACGACCGGGATAACGTCCGCGGCCGACGGAATGCCGAGAACTACTCCACCGGCCGCGGCCTTATGATTCGCTCCGGCGGCGACCTTGACCACCAATGGCGGCCGCAGCCCGGAGAACGGCTCGGCACTCCCCCGGTCCGCATCGATGACGGCGAATGCGGGTCCGGGTGCTCCCCATCTTTCGAGCAGTCTCCGGCCGGCCAGGTACCCCAGCAACTCGCGGCTCGTGTCGCGCGGAGCGCTGACGTCTATGGGCAGGTCAAGCGTTGCGGAAACCTGCCGGGACGAGCGGGCCACGGACCGGTACGCGCCAAGCGCTCGCCGGGCATCGGGTATGCACGCGATGCCGGCGGAGCCAAGCTGAGCCGTCGTTGCGCCCGTTGCCCCGGGCCAGACGGTGAGGAGCAGATGCCGAGAGACCGGCTTCAGCCGGAGCAACTGGGCCGCCACCTCGGACTCGTAGGTAGCGCCCGTGTGGCAGAACAGCAGCGCCCCGGGCGCCGGTGACGCGGGCGCGGACTCGGCCGCATCGGCCAGTGTCCGGAGGGTATTGACCGATCCGCCAGCGGTCGACGTGTCGAGCGGATTGCACTGCTCAGGAGAGTGGGCCGGGAACGCCAGTGATGCCAGGGTCTGGCCAGGAGGGACCAGCGAGAGCCCTTCCGCTTCGGCCAGGTCAGCCGCGAGCGCCCCCAGTGCGCCAGAGCTCGTCACGACCTGAACCTGCGCGCTGACGTGCCGCTCGGTGCGGGCGGCGATGACAGCGGTGTCGACGACTTGCTGGATCGAGTCGCACGTTATGACCCCATCGGCGTGAAGGGCGGACTGCGCGGCATCCCAGTCGTCGACTATCGCGCCCGTGTGCGCCAGCGCCACCTCGCGGGCGACGGCGCTCCGGCCCACCCGGAGCGCGATGACCTTGACACCGGCCTGATAGGCCGTACGGGCCAGGCGCCGGAATCTTTCCGGTTGCCGCACCTTTTCGATAAAGAGCACGACGACCTTCGAAGCGCCGATAGCCAGGAGCTCTTCCAGGCAATCCTCCATGCCGAGATCGATTTCCTCGCCCGTGGTGAACACGTGGCCAAATTTAAGACCGGCGTCTTCGCCCATGGCTATGAGTGCGGATGCGAAGCCGCCGCTCTGCGTGATGGCAGCCACTCGTGCCGAACCCGAGAGCGGGCTTGGCAGCGTGCCTCCCGCGTAGATCCGAACCTGATTCTCGTTGTCGACGAAACCCACGCAATTAGGGCCGATAAAGCGAACCCCACGCTGCCTCGCCCGCTCAATAGCGGCACGCCCCTCTTCGGAAACTGATGCGGCAATGACCACAGCCGTCCGGACGTCATGCTCCGCGCAATCGTCGATGGCGGGAGCCAGGCTGGATCCCGGAACGGCGAGCACTGCTGTGTCAACTTTTCCGGACACATCACTGAGCGCACGAACCGTCGGGTGACCATCGATCGGGCCGGGCTTGAGGCTTATCAGGACCACGTCGTCAAGGCTGGAACTCAGCACGGCGCGGGTCAGGCGAGCGTTGAATGACCACGGGTCCTTGCTCCCGTCCGAGGCGCCGAACACTGCCACCCGGCGCACACCAAACACGCGCGCGGCCATGTCTGTCATAGCGTGATACCTGCCTCATGAATATGGCGCGCCATCAGCTGCTCTCGGTGCCAGCGAGCGTCGCCGAAGGACGACGCCAGCCGCCGTATCCGCCGGATATACCGGTGGACCGGAGACTCCCAGGTGAAGCCCATTCCGCCGTGAACTTGCAGTGATAGCTCCCCCACCCGCACCGCCGCCGTATCCGCGTACGACTTGGCCACGCTCACGTTGTCGACGCCGCCTTTGGGCGCTTCTGCGTCAAGGCCGGCCGCCCACACCGCGACCCGCAGCGATTCCACCAGCACGTGCATGTCGGCGCAGTGATGTTGCACAGCCTGGAACGAACCGATCGGAACGCCGAACTGGTGACGGCCGCGGGCGTGCTCCACCGCCAGGTCGCGCAGTGCCGAGGCGCAGCCGAGCATCTCGGCCGCTGCGGCCGCTGCGGCCCAGCGAGCGGCGCGATGGATTCCGGCAGCGGGCAGCTCGGCCGCGTCAGCCACCGGCACGTCGTGGAAAACCGCGACCGCAACGGGGCATCCCTCATCGATGCTCTGCGCGGGCTGCACGACGATGTCCGCGGAACGGGGCACCGCCAGCAGCCGGAACGCGGAACTCGTGGTGTCAACGGCGACGGCCAGGTAACCATGGTGTGCGCGGGTCGCCTGCACCGAGTGGGCACTGCCGGACAGCCGCCAGCCATCGCCAGCGCGGCTGACGGAAAGCGGGCTGCGCCCGCGCAGTCCGTCGGCCACCGCGTCGAAGCCCGCGAGCGGCCAGACTTCTGCTCCGGAGGTGACGGAGTCGAGGAGCGACTGCGCCGGTTCCCATGCCGCGAGCGCGACGGGCACGCCACACGCGAGTTCGGAATACGGCATGGGCAGGAGCGCGTATCCGGCCGCTTCGGCCGCAAGCATCGCACCGACGCCCGACGGCAGATCCAGCGCGGGCCGCAGCCACCCTTGCCCGGCCACGTTACGGACCTCGCCGAGCCAGTCGGCGCCCGCGGCGAGCCGCGCGGAGACCTCGGCAAAGTAGGCGCGCGCGGTCTCGGCGATGGCCTCCTCTTCCTCCGACAAGGAGAAGCTCATCGCCGCCCTCCTCGCGGCAGGCCGAGTGTGCGCTCGGCAACGATCGACCGCTGAATCTCCGATGTGCCGCCCGCGATGCTCCTGGACAGCGAGCTGAGGTAGCGGGACATGGGCTCGTCGTCGTTCGATGCGGCCGCGCCGCCGGAGTCGTTCACCCGAGAACCCAGGATCTCCAGGGCCAAGTCCTGGTGCCGCCTCCACATCTCGGTCCAGAACAGCTTCACGGCCGAGCCGGAGCTCCCGACCGCGCCCCGTTCAAGCGCAGCGCACTCCCGGTATGCGAGCAGCCGGTAGATCTCAGCCTCGGACAGAGAAGCCGCCAGGCGCTGGCGGAAATCTGCCTGCAGCAGCACCGGCCGCCCGTCAACTTCGATCTCGGCGGATCGCGCGATGAGTTCCTCGAGCTGCAGGCGGAGCCGGACGTGCCTGCCGAAATGGGTGATGCCTCTCTCGAAGGACAGGATCGTGCGCGCAACCGCCCACCCGGCGCCCACGCCGCCCAGGACGTCGTCTTCCGGCACGAACGCGCCGTCGAAGAACACCTCGTTGAATTCGTCGTTGCCATCTGCCTGGCGCAGCGGCCGTATCTCCACGCCGTCCTGCGCGAGGGCGACGAGCATCATGCTCAGCCCGGCATGCCCCCGCTCCCCCATGCCATCCGTCCGCACCAGCGCGAAGCAGTAGTCCGAGTACTGAGCGCGGCTGGTCCAGAGTTTCTGGCCGGATACCCGCCAGCCGCCGTCCGCCGGCTCAGCGCGGGTCCGGACGCCAGCGAGGTCTGAGCCCGCCTCTGGTTCGGAGAACCCCTGGCACCAGATGTGGGTACCGTCGAGCATCCCCGGCAGGAATCGCCGGCACTGATCCTCGGTGCCATGGACCTGCAGCGCCGGCCCAACCATCGTCTTCGCCAGTTTGTTCAGGGATTCTGGGACGTTGCAGCGGGTCGCCTCCTCGAGGAAGATCATCTCGTGCACCACCGGGCCGCCGCGGCCGCCGTACTCGACCGGCCACGAGATTCCGTTCAGGCCGGCCCCAGGAGCTTGCGCTCCCATGACCGCCCAAAATGGAGCAGCCGTTCCTCCATGCAGGCCGTTCGCACGGAACTCGGATTCCACCCAGCCGGCAGGTTCTCCCGCAGCCACGACCGGACGCCGTCCCGGAACCGCCGGTCCTCGGCAGACTCGTCAATATCCATCGGCGTCAGCGCGCTTCTGAGCGCGGCGCGTGCCTGTCCACCGCGAGCCCGGCGTCACGCAGCTGCGCCGTGAATTCCTGCTCGACCTCGTAACCGCTGATGGGGCCCGCGCGCTCGCTCAGGTCAAGGGACCGCTTCATCAGCATCACGACCTCCCGGCCGTTGCGCGCAATGTCGCCGGCCAGGCGCACCGCGGCATCGACACATCCAGCGGGGGTGCCGTCCACGATCTCGTCGATCAGGCCCCAGCACAGGGCGGTGTGCGCGTCGACCGGTTCACCGGTGAGCATCATCCGGCGCACGCGGCCCTCGCTCAGCAGCCGCCGGGCGTGCGTCGCGCCGCCCGCGCGGCCCACCTTGATTTCCGGAAAGGAGAATGTTGCTCCCGCAGCGGCCACGCGCAGATCGCACTGGGTGATGAGCCCGACGCCACCGCCGACGCATGGGCCGGTGATCGCGGCCACGACCGGAACGTCCACTTCCGCCAGCGCGTGCAGAAACTCCCGCCAGTTCGCGGGCCGGGCGCTGCGGGAAGCCTCGTCGAGCACTTCCTTCAGATCGGCGCCCGCCGAGAACACCCGGCTGGAGCTCCCTATGACGACTGCCGACGGCGCGGCGGCGCGTACTTCACCGACTGCCGCGCGGAGCGCCGAGATCATCGCGACGTCGATCGCGTTCACCGGCGGCCGGTCGAGCGTGATCACGGCGACCGGATCGCGGAAATCGACCGTGACGCGGCGCTGCGAGGCAGCTGCGTCGGTCACAACACCGCCACCGCATTGGCCGGAGAGCCGAATGCATAAGGAAGATTCAGCGGCACGCTGGCCAGAAGAAAGTCGTATCGTTCCGGCGAGCGCAGCAACCCCGCGAGCTCTTCGAGCGCCCATAGCTCGCCCAGCGGTATGCCCAGGTCGCGCAGTGCCGTGATGTGGACCCTGAAGTCTGCCGGAGAAGACTCCACGGCCATGTTGTCGGAGATCAGCACGGACACTTTCGCGTCGGCCCACAGCGGCATCGTGCTGAAGTCGATTCCGCCTGCGCGCTGCGGCAGCTTCTCGTCCGTATGGCTATAGCGCCTGCCGAATCCCGTATAGATGAACACCGCGTCGCCCGGCCGGAGTTCAGCGGCCTGCCGCTTCAGGCAGGCCTCGACGACCGCCCGGTCAACTCGATCGTCTTCGGCAAGGAATCCGTCGTCCGGGCGCAGCACGGCCACGGTGTCCAGCAGGACGCCGCGCGTAACGACGCCCGGGCCGAGCGCGGACAGGCCGAGGTGCTGCGGCATCCCGTGGCCCGCTGTTTCGTCGAGGCCGAGGCCGCCAAGGAAGATCCCGTCAACGCCAGGCTCGATCGCCCCGCAATGGGCAAACGTGTCCCACTGGCTCGAGCCCTGGGTCGCGACCTCGATTATGTCGTCGTTGAGGACCACATATCGGCCATCGGGAATCTGCCGGATCACGTTGTGCAGGCGCAGGTGGCGGCGCAATCGCGGACGGGTGGTTGGCGTCGGCCCATCCAGGCGGCTGTTGAGCGACACCACCTGTCCGGTGCGTGCCGATCCCAGAGCAGCGAGAACGGTGGCTTCCGTCAGGTGCCGGAGCGCGCTGGGCACAGCTTCCGATGCCGGCGATTCTCTGCTGGCCAATTGCCCTCCTCGCGCGCCGATCGCGCTGACCTCCGCGCGCCTCTCGCGCTAACCTTGCACTTAGAGTAATAAGGATACTATATAGCTGACTTACCGTCCACGGCCGACCCGACTTGGGATCGCTGGGCTGATGAGAGGAACCTGCATGTCACTGCGACTTCCTGAGCCCACGCTGGAGATCGTGGAAGGGCTCCGGGCCTTCGTGGCAGCAGAAGTCATCCCCCGTCACGAACGTCATGCCGAACTCTTCGGCGACCCGCATCGGCTGTACGACGAGTCGGGACGCTATTGCGGGCAGGTGCGTGACCTTCGCGCGGAAGTCCGCACGGCGTCCGCGGCAGCCGGGTACTACACGCTCTTTGCCCCGGAGTCCCTCGGCGGCGGCGGGCAGGGCCCGGTAACGATGTATGCGGTCTGGCAGGACCTGTTCCACCGCAATGGCATGCAGTACTGGCTCGCGTATGACTCGGTCGCCCACTGGGTTTCGGGCCCCAGCGTGACGCTCGGCCTGCTGACCGAGCAGGCCCGCTCCGAGATCCTCGACGGCATCATGTCCGGCGAGCGGACTCTGTGCTTCGCCATGTCCGAGCCCGACGCCGGATCGGATGTCTGGCGTATGCGCACACACGCCGAGCGCACCGATACCGGATGGCGCATCAACGGCACGAAACAGTGGATTACCAACGGCCCTTATGCCGACTACGCGCTGGTCTTCGCCGTCACCGATCCGGACGCAGCCAAGACAAGGAAGTCAGGCATCTCCGCCTTCCTCGTGCCGACGCGCGCCGACGGATTCCGGATGGACAGCGTCATCAAGATGTTCGGGCATCCCGGCGGAAACGAGGCCATCCTGAGCCTCACCGACGTCGAGGTCGCCGATAACCAGCTGGTCGGCGAGCTGCACCGGGGACTGACGGTGGGCCTGGCCGGCATTGGGCAGGGCCGCTTGTACAACGCCGCCAAGGCGGTGGGCCTGGCCAGGTGGGGTCTCGAGCGAGCCCTGAACTACGCCAAGGACCGGGTGACGTTCGGCAAGCGGCTCATTGATCATCAAGCCGTGGCGTTCCAGCTTGCCGAGGCCGCGATGGAGATCCTGCCGGCGCACCTGCTGGGGCTTCACGCCGCCGAGCAACTGGAGCAGGGCAGGCCGCGCTGATGGAAACGGCCATGGCCAAGGCGACGTCGGTGGAGATGAGTGCCCGCGTGCTGGAGAAGGCGATCCAGGTCCTCGGCGGTATCGGCTTCACCAACGAACTGGGCCTGACGCAGGCGTGGCAGGAAGAGCGGATCGTTCACGTGGCCGACGGATCGGCGGAGATGCAGCGTCGGATCATCGCCGGACGCCTGGAGGCCGGTGAAGTCGACCACCTGTGACCGGCTCAGTTCTCCAGCAGGTCCAGCACGGTCTCGGCATCGGCCGCCTCGAGCAGGTATGCCGCGATGTCGGACAGGTGCCTGCGCCAGAAGGCTTCGGCGCGGACAGAGTCGCCATCCTCGATCAGCTTGAGGAGGCGCTGGTGTCTCTCTCGGCAAGATCGGTGGCCTCGTCGACCTGCAGACCCCGGGTCTTGGTATTGGCGCGCGCCCGGGCGGCTTTATCGACTATCTCGTAGAGAAGATTGCAGAGCAGCCGAAGGGTATTGCTGCCGGAAAGCGTGATGACGAGATCATGGAACTCGGCCTGAGCCCGGGAGCGGCTCTCGGCGTCTGGGGCCGCCGCGTCGCGCTCCAGGCATTCGCGCAGAGCGGCCAGGTCGGATGCTGTCCTGCGGCTCGCAAGCAGGCCAACGCAGATGGGCTCTACTAGCATGCGGGTCTCGTACACATCGGAAAGCTTGGTGTTCTGGTACTCCAGAATCAGCCCGACATAACGGGACGCCACGTCTGTCGAGGGTGCGTGTACTTGCGCTCCGCCGCGCGCGCCTCGGCGAATGGTTATCAGAGACTCGGCCTCCAGGACGCGAAGGCCCTCTCGCAGCGCCCCTCTCGAGACATTCAGCTCTTCGATGAGCTTGGCTTCTGGCGGAAGTGAGTCCCCTTCGCTTATCTCGCCGCTAATGATGCGTCGGCGAATGGACCGGGCCACCACCTCGCCGGTCTTCGGGACGCGAATAGACTCCAGCCTGACCCGCGAACCACCGCCGGGCTGATCTCTGTCCGCCATCGCAGATCACGCCCTCATCGACAGCAAACTCACCGGCATCACGGCAGATTACCTAGTATTAATAGTACTCTAAGTTCACTATAACACGCCGCCTCGGCGCTGACGTGCGCAGACGTGGGGACGGCAGCCGACGCCTGGCGCCAGGCGGCGGTCTGGCCAGCCCCTGAGGTGAGGTCAGGCGTATCCCAGGTCGTGCCTGTCGCGGTGGTCCTGCAGGGCGAAATGCAGCACGGGGTAGCCGCGGGTGAAGGAGTGGGTTCCGATCATCGCGCCGGCCGCCACGGCCTCGGCTATCTCCGCGCAGTGGCGCCGGCTTCCTTGCACCTGCGGCCCCATTGCGCAACGGCATCCACGTCGCTGATCGGCGGCGACGCGTTGAGGCCGACGAAAATCAGGGCCCGGGTCTTGTCGTCGAGAGCACGGGCGCGCTCTGGCATGGACACGTAACTAAGCAGCCCGGGAACGATGTCCGGCAGGACGCCGATCGCGAAGTCGAGCCATTCCGGCACGACACCGTAGTAGTCCGCGAAGGCGCGGCGGAGGCTCTCGTGGTATCGGCCGGGGCAGCGTCGCCGTCCAGCTGAAACTCCTGCAGGGCCGCCCGGAGACAGCGGGCAAACGGCTGGTACGTCGTGGCGGCGGCGATGCCGAGGACCTCGCTGATCTCCTCAACGGTCGCACCATGGTTGAGCGCCTCGCGCATGTTGAGCTCCGCGCCGTCGGGGTAAAGGTGGGCCGTCTGCAGATCCACGGCCACGTAGATGAGCGCACGGGTGCGTGGTGCGAGCGCCGACCCGCCTTTGCCGGTGGCGCGAGAGCTCATGACGTCGAACCTGGCCCGATCGTAGGCCCGCATCAGCTCCATCCACCGCCGTGACAGCTTCTCCCCGGAGTCGTGGCCCGCCACGGTCCCTCCTAAAGGCCGATGCGAGTGGCGAGGTGCTCCCGGTGGTAGCTGGCGTCGCCGAGAAACAGCTCGCTCGCCTTCGCCCGCTTGAAGTACAGGTGCGCGTCGTGCTCCCAGGTGAAGCCGATCCCGCCGTGGATCTGGATGTTCGCCGCGGCGACGTGCGAAGTGACGTCCGACGCGTAGGCCTTGGCCAGCGCGGCCGCGACCGCCAGCTCGGCCGAGTCCTCCGCGACGGCAGCCGCCGGCGTAGAACACCGCCGCGCGCAGCGACTCGATCTCTAGCAGCAGGTCGGCGCAGCGGTGTTTGATCGCCTGGAACGAGCCGATCGGCCGGCCGAACTGATAGCGCAGCTTGGCGTAGTCGACCGCCATCTCCAGCGCGCGCTCGGCGACGCCGAGCTGCTTCGATGGCCAGCGCGATGGACGCGACGTCGAGCGACGCGGCTGAGACCGCGGCCCGTCGCAAGCGGAGCCGAGCAACGTGGCCGGGACGGCGGCGAAGTCGAGCCGGACGAGTTTCCGCGTCTCGTCCAGCGTCGGCAGCACCGTCCTGGCCAGCCCGCTCGCATCGGCCGGCGAACGCGAACAGGCTCAGCCCGTCGCTGGAGCGCGCGACCACGAGGATGAGATGCGCCGTGTGGCCGTCGAGAGAACAAAGCTCTTCCGCCCGTCCAGCCGCCAGCCGTCTACGGAACTCGTCGCGGCCAGCCGGATCGCATCCGGTTCCCAGGAGCCGTCCTCCTCGGTGAACGCGAGCGTGGCGATGGTCTCGCCCGACGCGATGCCCGGCAGGTATCTCTTCCGCGCGTCCTCGTCGGGCTGGCCAGCAGCGCCGTCGCCGCGAGCACCGCGCTGGCGAGGCACGGGCCGCCGTACAGTGCGGCGCCGAGTTCCTCCAGGACGATCGCCTGCTCGGCGAAGCTGAAGACGGCGCCGCCGTACTCCTCCGGAATCGCGATGCCCTGCAGGCCAAGCTACTCGCCGGCCTGGCGCCATACACCGGCATCCGCGCCATCGGCGGTTTCCATCAGCTCACGCACGGACGCGATGGGCGCCCGGTCAGCCAGGAACCGGCGGACCGAGGCGCGCAGTTCCTCCTGCTCGGCGGTGACTCCGAGAATCATCTTCCGGCTCCGTTCGTTCCCTCAGCTCGTCCGCTCGTCACGACCGCGTCATGCCCGCGCCCCGCGGCTCCCTGGGCAGCCCTAGAGCGCGCTCGCTGATGATGTTGCGCTGGATCTCGTTGGTGCCGGAGTAGATGGGGGCGGCCCGGCCCTGCAGGAACGCGTGCTGCCAGAGCGTGGTCTGATAGCCGTCGCCCTGTGGCCGGATCAGCCCGTCGGCGCCCTCGATGTCCATGGCGATCTCGCCGAACCGCTTGAGGTACTCGCTCCAGAACAGCTTGTTGATGGACGCTTCCGGTCCCGGCCTGCGCCCCTGCGCGAGATTGGCCAGCGCCGCAGCCCTGCGAAGCGGACGAGCTCGACCTGGCTGTACGCCCAAGCCAGCTTCTGCCGGGTCAGCGCGTCGGTGTTGCGGCCGCGCTTGCGCGCGGTTCTCGCCAGCTTCCAGAAGTTGCGCTGGTAGGCGATGTGCAGCACCGACGCGTTGCCCCCGCGCTCGTCGTTGAGCGTCGTCATCGCAACCCGCCAGCCGTTGTTCAGCCCGCCGATCACGTTGAACATCGGCGCCCGCACGCCATCGAGGAAGTCCTCGTAGAACTCGGCCGCCCGGTCATCTGCCGGACCGGGCGGTAGCTGACCCGGGATCCTTGAAGTCGATCAGCACGAACGAGATGCCGGCATCTTCGGCGCCGGATCGGTCCGGCAGAGCACGAACATGTTGGTGGCCTTCGAGGCGCCCGATGTCCACAGCTTCTGGCCGGTGATCACGACCTGGTCCCCGTCGATCTCACCCTTGGTCTCCAGCCCGGCCAGGTCCGACCCGTGACCTGGCTCGGAGAAGCCCTGGCAGTAGACATCCTCACCCGAGATGATCCGGGGCAGGAAGTAGGCCTGCTGCTCTGGGGTGCCGTGCACGATGACCGACGGGCCGACCAGCCGTTCGCCCATGCCGCGCACCACCCGCGGCACCCACAACCGGTGCCACTCCTCGTTGAAGACCGCGACGCGTACCGCGTCCAGCCCCTGCCGCCGAACTCCTCCGGCAGTGCGGGCAGCGCCTGGCGTCAGCCAGCTCGCGTTCCCACTGGGTGTAGAAGGGGTGCTTGGTCTCTTCGGCCGGTTGAGCAAGACGTTGTTCCAGTCGCTCCAGTCGGCTAGCTCGGCAGGCAGCCGGGGCATGGCCGGCGATCCAGTCCGGATTTCGGCGCGGAATACCGCGATCTCCGGGCAAGATCTCGTTCCACGGGGTGTGCCTCCGGACTCAACCGCGCTGATCGGGCCGGTGCGCAGGCGCCGGCCTGGGCTCGGGCAGCCGCACGGGTCCGGTGCGCAGGGATGGGAGCAGGATGGTGGCCGATCCGATGATGTTCTGGGTCCCGCGCTGGTTCACCCCGGTGAGGTTAGCTCGATGAGCGGCCGAGGTCGGGGTCGATGCGCTTGCTGGCGACTTCGGCGCTTATCCAGGTGGTATCGCCATGTAGTTGAACCGGCGGAATTCGCCGCGTACCGGTAAACCAGCATCGTCGCCGCGAAGTTGGTGCGGTCGTGCACGAGCAGGTCCAGCGCACGATGCCGATGTCGTAGGCGGCCGGAACTCCGATCTTGCGTGCGGTCTCGTCCTGCAGTGGATCCGCATGATGGCGTCCATGCCGAAATCATCGAGGCTGTAGAAGCCGCGCAGGGTGCGCCTGTTTTCCTGGCAGGCGCAGCGCCGGGAAGCCGTAGCCGGCAGCTCCGCCATGAAGTAGTTGATCAGGTCGTGATCTCGAACGGGCCTTCACCATCCGCGGGCATTCGGCTCCATCTCGACGTTCTCGAAGTAGAGCGTGTCGCCGCCTGATCATCTCGGCGTCGTAGGCGCATCGATGGCGTCGCGCTCTTCCTCGGTGTACTGCGCCGCTCTTCGCTGCGTATTTGTCGTTGACCGGCTGCCTGCGCTCTGTGTGGACGTACCACGGGCGGCGCTGGCACCGTCTGCGACTCATCACCACGTGTTCTCGTCGTCGTGATCACCGATCGCCGCGAACTGGGACTGCTTGCCTCCACCGCGGCGAGCGCGTTGCTGCGGTACAGCGTGTCGCAGGCTTGACGGCGGTAGAACAGCCTCGTGCCGGCATTGAACAGATGAACCGCAGGGCGCTCTCGTCTCCGCGGCGAGATCCGGCGGCGCGAGGGCGACAATGGCATGGTCACTCGTAGCCGGGGGGGCGATCATCCGCATCTGGTCGACGATCGTACGTTCGGTCGTGTAGAGCGGGTTCAGATCTCGTACGTGGGCGAACTGCGGATGCTGTCGGCGAGGCGTCTCGTTCACGGAGGACACGAAGCGGTGCGCAGCGTCGGATTCGGGTAGCCGATGCTTGCGCATCAGCTCGATGGCTCGTCGGTGATCACGCCGTGAAGCAACTGATCCGTCATTCGCTGATCGCGTCTCTGCGCGGACCGGAACTCGGCGTTTCGGCCGAGCGGGGCACTGACCTTCGCACACTTATGCGAATCGGGCGGGATTGTACTAAATATCGCACATGGCTTCGGCGGGGTGGCGGCGGTGGCCGGTCAGGGTGGTGATGGCACCGATCAGCCTAGAGAGATGTCAGCGGCCGCCGAAACGCGGCTCGCGCCGCTCCACGAACGCCTGGGCCGCCTCGCGATGATCGTTGGTCAGCCCGGTGTGGACGTGGTGAGTCACCTCGATGTCCATGCACTCGCCGAGTTCGCCGCCGACGGCGCGGTTGAGGTTTTCCTTCATGTAGCGGTAGGCCAGCCGTGGTCCGTGGGCGAGACGCCGGGCGCGCAGTGCAACTTCGGCATCGAAATCACCGGGCAGGAAGACTGCGTTGACGATCCCCAGGCGCTCGGCGTCGACCGCGGACAGACGGTCAGAGAAGTAGTAGAGCTCCTTGGCCCTGGCGCTGCCGACCAGCCGGGTGAGGAACCACGTCCCCCCGTAGTCGCCGGAGAATGCGACCCGGGCAAACGCGGTGGTGAGCACCGCGCCGTCGACGGCGTATCGCAAGTCACAGGCGAGAGCCAGCGACAGGCCAGCACCCGCGGCAGGCCCGCCGATCGCGGCGATCGTGGGCTTGGGCATTTGCCACAGCCGGCCGCTCGTGTTGGCCTGGCGGAGCCGCTGCAGGTGAATGGCGGCATCCACGTTGCGCTCCCGGTCTTCGGCGGGCCGCTCCGCCATGGCCTTGACGTCGCCGCCCGCGCAGAAGGCACCGCCAGCCCCGGTAAGCACGACGCAGCCGACAGCGTCGTCGACCTCGAGCTCGCCGAGCATCCGGCCCATGGCCGTGAGCATCGCCTCGGACATGGCGTTCCGCCGGTCCGGCCGGTTCATGGTGAGGACCGCGACGCCGTCACTGACGTCGGCGAGCAGGTCTTCGGTCCCTGTGTCGAGCTGCGTCACGCCTGTCCCCTCGTGGAATCCTCGGTGCCGAACGGAGCGAACGCCCGCACATCGGACGGGCACCGCGATGCCGGGGAGGAGCCAGGCCTCGCCATGGCTCACACACCCGGCTGCGCCCACGAAGCCTAGGTCCTCTGGCATCCTCTGAGGTTAAAGGGTACCCTTTTATAGGCATATCGACTCGTGAGGAGAGCCCGTTGGGGGGGGGGGGGGGGGGGGGGGGGGGGGGGGGGGGGGGGGGGGGGGGGGGGGGGGGGGGGGGGGGGGGGGGGGGGGGGGGGGGGGGGGGGGGGGGGGGGGGGGGGGGGGGGGGGGGGGGGGGGGGGGGGGGGGGGGGGGGGGGGGGGGGGGGGGGGGGGGGGGGGGGGGGGGGGGGGGGGGGGGGGGGGGGGGGGGGGGGGGGGGGGGGGGGGGGGGGGGGGGGGGGGGGGGGGGGGGGGGGGGGGGGGGGGGGGGGGGGGGGGGGGGGGGGGGGGGGGGGGGGGGGGGGGGGGGGGGGGGGGGGGGGGGGGGGGGGGGGGGGGGGGGGGGGGGGGGGGGGGGGGGGGGGGGGGGGGGGGGGGGGGGGGGGGGGGGGGGGGGGGGGGGGGGGGGGGGGGGGGGGGGGGGGGGGGGGGGGGGGGGGGGGGGGGGGGGGGGGGGGGGGGGGGGGGGGGGGGGGGGGGGGGGGGGGGGGGGGGGGGGGGGGGGGGGGGGGGGGGGGGGGGGGGGGGGGGGGGGGGGGGGGGGGGGGGGGGGGGGGGGGGGGGGGGGGGGGGGGGGGGGGGGGGGGGGGGGGGGGGGGGGGGGGGGGGGGGGGGGGGGGGGGGGGGGGGGGGGGGGGGGGGGGGGGGGGGGGGGGGGGGGGGGGGGGGGGGGGGGGGGGGGGGGGGGGGGGGGGGGGGGGGGGGGGGGGGGGGGGGGGGGGGGGGGGGGGGGGGGGGGGGGGGGGGGGGGGGGGGGGGGGGGGGGGGGGGGGGGGGGGGGGGGGGGGGGGGGGGGGGGGGGGGGGGGGGGGGGGGGGGGGGGGGGGGGGGGGGGGGGGGGGGGGGGGGGGGGGGGGGGGGGGGGGGGGGGGGGGGGGGGGGGGGGGGGGGGGGGGGGGGGGGGGGGGGGGGGGGGGGGGGGGGGGGGGGGGGGGGGGGGGGGGGGGGGGGGGGGGGGGGGGGGGGGGGGGGGGGGGGGGGGGGGGGGGGGGGGGGGGGGGGGGGGGGGGGGGGGGGGGGGGGGGGGGGGGGGGGGGGGGGGGGGGGGGGGGGGGGGGGGGGGGGGGGGGGGGGGGGGGGGGGGGGGGGGGGGGGGGGGGGGGGGGGGGGGGGGGGGGGGGGGGGGGGGGGGGGGGGGGGGGGGGGGGGGGGGGGGGGGGGGGGGGGGGGGGGGGGGGGGGGGGGGGGGGGGGGGGGGGGGGGGGGGGGGGGGGGGGGGGGGGGGGGGGGGGGGGGGGGGGGGGGGGGGGGGGGGGGGGGGGGGGGGGGGGGGGGGGGGGGGGGGGGGGGGGGGGGGGGGGGGGGGGGGGGGGGGGGGGGGGGGGGGGGGGGGGGGGGGGGGGGGGGGGGGGGGGGGGGGGGGGGGGGGGGGGGTTACCGCGTTCCTAAGGCGCCCAACTACGCCATCTCGCCCAGTTGTTCCGCGAGGAAGCCGCCCTGACGTTCCTTCCACGGACGATACAGATCTACGCGACGTCTCGTGACGCGAGATTGATCGGCAGTCCAATTAGGCTGACTCACCTGTCCAGCCGGCCCACCGAGATCGTGCTGTCGCCGCTGTATCACACCAACGGCTTCCGGGCTATTTCGGCCTGCTGGCTGGCCAGCGCCTGATCGTCATGGAACGATTCGACGCCGCGCGGGCGGTGGACGCGATCGAGCGGTACCACGTCAACTTCATGGTCGCCGTGCCGACGATGCTCCAGCGGATCGCCCGTCTGCCCGGCATCGACGACCGGGACCTCAGCAGCCTGGAAAACGTGCTTTACGGTGCGGCGCCGCTTCCCGAAGTGGGCGGCGCGTAAGTGGTTCCAGATGATCCCGCCGGAGCGCTTCATCATCCAGTACGGCGGCACGGAGCAGTTCGGGCGCACCGCCTGCACCGGGGTTGACCGGCTGCGCCGTCCCGGCACCGTCGGCCGCCCGGTCGGACGCGACATAAAGATCCTCGCGGCGGATGGCAGCGAGCTGCCGCCCGGCGAGGTTGGCGAGATATGGTTGCGCCGTCATGACGGACTGCGGCTCACGCGCTATAGAGGGGCCCCGCAGGCCCCTCGCACCGAGGACGACTTCACCACGTTCGGCGACATGGGGCACTTCGACGCGGACGGCTACCTGTACGTGGACGACCGCCGGTCCGACATGATCATCTCGGGCGGGGCGAATGTCTTCCCCGCCGAGGTTGAGGCGGCGCTGTCCTCTCATCCTAACGTCACCGACGTCGTGGTGGTGGGGGTGCAGGACCCGGAGTGGGGCCTGGCGCGTGCATGCCATCGTCCAGCTCACGCCGACGGCTTCGGTGGACGGTGCGGACCTGCGCACCTACGCACGCCAGCGGCTTGCGCCCTACAAGGTTCCCAAGGGGATCCAGATCGTCGACGCACTGCCCAGCACGCTGGCCGGCAAGATCAACCGCCTCGCCGTGGCCGCCGCCTACGCGGAGGTACCGGGATGCGCCTGCCGCGGACTGAGCCGCCAGGTCCGCAAAGAGGGCCTTGACCGCCCCACGGTCGACCTTCAGCGTCGGGTTCCTCGGCAGTGTCTCCACGAACGCGAAGGCCACGGGGACCATGTACGGCGCCAGGCGTTCGCGCAGATAAGAGCGCAGCGCACGGTCGACCTCGGCTGCGTCGGCCGGGCCGCCGGCAGCCCACCGTGAGCATGACCGCGGCGCAGGGCACCTCGCCAGCCTGCTCGTCGGCGACGCCCACGACCGTGGCCGCCTCCACCTAGGGATGGGCTTCGAGCACGTTCGCCACGGCCACGCCGTCGACCTTCAGGCCGCCGCGGTTGATGATGTCGTCGATCCGGCCGTGGATCCACAGGAACCCGTCGGAGTCGATCGACGCGATGTCGTTGGTCGGTACCCATCCATCCGCGGTTCGGATCGCGGATTGCGCGCTGCGGACCCAGAGCCTGCCGTTTGCCCGGGGCCACGGCGCTGCTGGCGTCGGGATCGGTGACCCGCAGCTCAACGCCGCGGTGCGGCAGCCCGACGCTGCCGCGCTTGGCGGCGCCCCACTGCTTGAGGTCCCCCAGCGTCCAGCTGGAGATCCCCTGGGTCTCGGTGGCTCCGTACGCCTGCACGACCGGGATGCCGAAACGCTCCTCGAACTGGACCGCGAGTGGCGGGTCAAGCGGGGCGGTTCCGGATCGGATCATGATCAGTGAGGATAGCCACTCTCGCGGGATGTCCGAGTCCAGCAGCATGGCGAGCGCAGCCGCGGACCCCCGCGGAGCGGACCGCATAGTCGCGGACGAACTCGGCCCAGGGCCGCGGCTCGAACTTGTCGAGCAGGGCGAGCCGCCTGGCCTTTACGCAGCTGAGGCAGAAGGACATCATGCCGCCGACGTGGGACAGCTGCGTGTTCAGGATCGCGACGCTGTGCCGCAGCCGGGCCCTGCCCGTGACCGACGCGTACCTGCATGGCGTTGATGTTGGCCTCGATGTTCGCGTACGACAGCGGTACCCGCTTGGGCGGCCCGGTGGTGCCACTCGTCTGGAGCACGAACGCGGTCCCGGCCGGATATGCCAGCGGTGCACGGCTGGCCGTCTCGTCCGGCGCAACAGCACCGGCCGGCCCCGCCAGTGACACCACCGTCGTGCACCTCGAAGACCGCCGTGCCGCCCAGCGCTGCGGTGTCGCGCACGCCCGCTCGCGCCACATCCTCTGGCACGGCGACCAGGACGGCCTGCGCACCCCGGCGAGCTCGGCCTGGATCGCGTCCGCGGGCGCGACCGCCAGCACCGGACCCCGGCGGTCGGCGAGGAGCCCGAGCACGGCACCCAGGAGCAGCGGATGTTTGCAGATCACCGCGATGGCCCGGTCCTCGGGCACGAGCCGGGTCCGGGTCCGCATGATGGTAGCCATCGCCCGGATCTCGTCCCACGAGTACCACCGCCCGGCATACACCATGTGCGGCTCGTGGCCGTCGAGGCCGAGCATCTCGTTCAGGCGAGAAGTCCAGGTGATCTCTGCGGGCACCGGTTCAGCCGCGCTCACCGGCGTGCCCTTCCTGCCGCAGGACCGCGCGCCGCAGACTCCACATCTGTGCCGCCCGCTCGAGCATGTATCCGGACAGGCAGCCGCGCGTCGGCCGCGGCCCGGTAGGTCGCCGCGACGGCCCTGGCCAGCTCGGCATCGGTGGCCGCAGCCTTCGCGACCTCGACGGCGGTGGCCAGCAGCTGATGCCGCGGAATAGTCGTCCAGGCCAGCCCGGTCCGCACGGCGTCCTCAGCGGTGATGACCTGCCCGAACAGGGCCAGGGCCGGTGCCGCCGCCGGTGCCTCGACGAGCAGGGACAGATGCCCGCCGCCCGGGTGCATTCCGGACCGGCCGAACCCCTGGAACACCACGTCGTCGGAGGCGATTACGATGTCGGCTGCCAGCGCGAGGTTCACTCCCGCGCCCATCAGGTGCCCCTGAGCGGCGGCCACGGTCGGCACCGGCGACGTGGCCAGTACGCTGAACATTTCGTAAATGGCGCCAGTTTCCTGGAACGCGGCGGGAGCGGCTGGATCGGCGCCGGCCCGCCTGAGCAGGTCGAGGTTGCCACCGGAGCAGTAATCTGGACCTTCGGCGGCGATGACCAGGGCGCCGACCGACGGGTCGTCGCCAGCCGCCAGCAAGCGCGACGCAAGAAGACCGGCCACCTCGCCGTCCAGCGCGTTGCGCTGCGCACCAGCGCGGATCGTGAGGATGGCAACGGCGCCATCGCGAGTGAGCTCAACATCCTTCGGATGCGGCCCGGCAGCCGTATTGCCTGACCCGCCCCGTCCGGAGGTACGCGTTCCACGCATTTAGAGTATACTAAATTCCAATAGAGTGCACTCATCTCGGCCGCATGACGGGCATGGCTGCGCGGCTATGTACCGGCTGGAGGAGGTCAATGGATTTCGGCGACAGCCCCGCCGAGGCCGCGTACCGGCAGCGCCTGCGGGAGTGGCTCGGGTGGGTCCTCCCCGGGATCGGCGACCGGAGCGACAAGCGCGCGTCGCTGTACCGGACCGCCGCCACGAGGAAGTGGCAGCACCTGCTGTACGACGCCGGCGACATCGGCCAGACCTGGCCAAAGGAAATCGGCGGCCAGGGCCTCGGACCGACATTCGACTTCATCCTGAACGAGGAGTGCGCCCTGGCCCGGGCGCCTAGCCTGCCGACAAACGTGAACTACCTGGGTCGCTCGATCGCCGCCTTCGGCTCGGCCGCGCAGCGGGACAAGTTCCTGCCGCAGACGATGTCCGGGGATATCCACTGGTGCCAGGGCTTCAGCGAGCCCTCCGGCGGCTCAGACCTTGCGGGCCTCCGCACCAGGGCCGTCCGCGACGGCGACCGCTACCTGGTCAACGGGCAGAAGCTGTGGACCAGCGGCGCCCCCGACGCGGACTGGTGCTTCCTGTTGGCGCGAACCGAGACCGGCAAGCCCCGTCACCAGTCGATCTCGGTCCTGCTCGTCGACATGCGCTCGCCGGGGATCGAGCCGCACAACGTGCGGACGACCGACGGAACCGAACCCACCGGCTCGTGCTTCTTCGACGACGTCGGGGTTCCCGCCGAGAACCTGCTTGGGCGTCCCGGCCAGGGGTGGGAAATCGCCATGTCCGCCCTCTCCCACAAGCGCGGCCCGGCCGACACGGGCGTCCTCGCGCTGGTCCGGCGCCATAGGCCGACGAGCTCACCGCGGAGGCCGTCGCCGCTGGAACGATCGGGAATCCGCGCGTGCAGCGGGCCCTCGCCGACGCGTACGTGCAGTCGGAGGTGCTCAGGCTCAGCGCGCTGCGGCAGCTCTCCATGCGCGCCGCGGGCACGCCGGCCTTGCCGAGGCGCAGGTCGCCAAGCTGCTGTGGTCCGCCACCGTGCAGCGCATCGCGCACATCGGCCTCGAGATCGCCGGCGGATCCGCCCTGACCGCCTCGGGCGGGAACGCGCTCGGCCGGTACTTCGAGTCACGGCACGCCAGCGTGTTCGGCGGCACCGCGCAGATCCAGCGCAACCTGCTCGCCCAGCGAGGGCTCGGGCTGCCGCGCTCAGATCGCCGCCCTAGGGACTAGTCGAACAGGTCGGGCTGTTCGCGACTATCTGGTCGTACAGCGGCTGGAAACTGAACCAGCCGGCGAAGCTGTTGCCGATCTGTGCCGGGTCAGGGCGGCGTTGTCGTGCTCGATCCGGACCGGGGTGCCCGCCGACTTCGCCAGCAACTGCACCTGGCAGGACCGCTCCATGGTGATGAACCACCAGGCGGCGGCATCCACCGAGTCGCCGACGGTGAGCAGGCCGTGGTTGCGCAGGATGACGGCCTTGGGGCGCCCAGGGCGGGGCCGATACGCTCGCCCTCCTCGCTGTCGGTGACGACGCCGGTGGAGTCGTCGAAGAAGGTGTGCGATCCTGTAGAACGCGCACGCTTCCTGGGAGATGGGTTCGAGCAGCTCACCCAGGGTGGACCGCGAGCCGTAGATGGAGTGACTGTGGGCAACCGCGATCACGTCCGGGCGGGCCGCGTGAATCTGCGCATGAATGTCGAACGCGGCGCCATTCATCGGCTAGCCGCCCTCGACCACCTCGCCGTGGTGAGTTCACCAGCATCAGATCGCTAACTCTGATGTGCTTAAACGACATGCCGAACGGGTTCACCCAGAAGTGATCGCTGAGCTCCGGGTCGCGGGCCGTGATGTGCCCGGCCACGCCCTCCTCGAATCCGAACCTGCCGAACAAGCGCAGGGCCGCGGTCAGGCGTTGTTTGCGGTGCAGGCGCTCCTCTCCCTGTGCAGGGAAGGCGGCGAACCCACGTAGACCGCATCCACGTCGGGCGAGGCGATCATGGCTTCGAAACCCTCGAACGCCATTGGGACGCCGAGCCGTGCGGCAGCGGCATCCGCCCGCGCCTGGTGGCGTGCCGACATCGCGACGACCTCGATGCCCGCTACAGCCTGAAAGGCCGGAACCTGCACCGCCGCGCCAAACCCGGTACCCACTGCCCCGATTCTCAGCATCAGCGACTCCGTTCTACTAGAAACGCGGCAGCTCTAGTAGGGCTCCGTTCGAGCAGGACCGTGGCAGCCCGAGCGTGTGCGTGGCGACGTAGTTCAAGATCATCTCTCGGCTCAACCGGCGCTATCCTCAGCAACCGCGCCAGACCCCAGAGATGCGCGATCCGGTACTCGGATGCGAGCCCGCTGCCCCCATGCGCCTGAATGGCGACGTCCAGCGCGCGCAATGCCGCCTCCGCTGCGGCAAACTTCGCCATGTTCGATGCTGCTGGCCGGACGCCCTCGGTCGTGCAGCCAGGCCGCCTTCGCGGTCGCCAGACGTGCCAGTTCGACGTTGATGGCGGCCTCGGCGAGTGGGTGCGCGATGCCCTGATGCGACCCGATGGGCACGTCCCACACCCGCCGCTCGCGCGCATAGCGAGAGGCTCGGGCCAGCGCGTACCGGGCAATGCCGTTCTCGATCGCTGCCCCGGTGATCCGCTCGGGGTTGAGCCCCTGGAAGAGGAAGCTCATCCCTTGGCCGACCTCGCCGACGCGCCTGTCGTCTTCGACCCATACGTCATCGAAGGACAGCTCGTACTGCTTCTCGGGGAGCTGGATCTCTACGGGGATACGGCGCTTGGACAAGCCCGGCGCGCTCGTGTCGACGATGAAAAGCGTCATGCGACCGCGCTTCGCAGCGTCCTCGCCGGTCCTGGCCACGACCAGCATCGCCGAGGCCTCGTCGACTCCGGAGATGTACCACTTGCGCCCGTTGAGCTGCCATCCGCCGTTGTTAGGGGTGGCTTGGGCTCAGCCGGTGAGTGTTGGATCCCGCGTCCGGTCCGGTGATGGCAAAGGCCATTTTGTCCTGGCCAGATGCCATGGGCGGCAGCCACCGCGAGTGCTGCGCCGCGGTGCCATGGGACTTCAGGATCTCGCCGCAGATCGCCGAGGAGACCAGCAGGAGAAGGAGCGGAACGCCAGCGGCGGCGGTTTCCTCGCATACGATCGCCAGCTTGCTGATGCCCCCGCCACCACCGCCGTGGTCCTCGGGCAGGTTGACGCCAATCAAGCCCGCCCGGGCAAGCGCGCGCCACAATTCGTCCATTGGCTCATCGCTGGACGCCTTCTCCTGAAAGTAAGCGGCGTCGAAGTCCTGGCATACCTTTGCGATTGTCTCCCGAAGCAGCCGGTGCTCGGGCGCCTCGTCAAAAGACATACCGGCGTCCTGACCGCTGACAGAAGCTGTGACCAGCCTGATGAGCAGGCGCATCACGATCTCACCTTGGGCCGCGGGCGATGTCCCGCCACGGCATGCGTGAGTCGCTGACGGGTCCTTGGGAAGGTTGAGCTCCGCTCGGCGACGTTGTTCCGGTGCACCTCGGATCGTGCCGCCCCCGATCGTGTCTCCACGGCTCCGCAGATAGCCAAAGACCACCCGGGCAGCCTCGGCGTCTTCTTCGGGGTGCGCCAGCGCCCGATCGCCAAGCAGGTCGAAGATCGCCGATTGCAGCCGCTGGTTGTGTCGGACGACATGATCTTGATCAAGGCGGTCGACCACGGTGCCGTGCTGCTGCTGGTTGCGCTGGTTGGTCAGCCGCAGCACGGTGTTCTCGATGAAGAGCCGCGCGATCTGGTCGGCCCTGACCGGGTCGTCGACCGGCCGCAAGCCCGCCGTCGGCCTCGAGGCAAGTTCCACGAGGCGGTCGATCGAGGCGCCGCTGGTCCTCTCGCGGAGCCCAGCCGGCGCCAGAGAGTATTGCGCGTTCGTGCATGAGCACGGTGCGTGCGATCGGCCATCCTGCACCGGCAGCGCCGAGCCGATCCTCGTCGGCGACCAGCGCGCCGTCGAGGAATACCTCGTTGAACTCGCTGTCCCCGGTTATCTTCCGCAGCGGCCGAACGGCGACCCCCGGCTGCCGCATATCAAGCAGGAAGGCCGTGATGCCCGTGCTTCGGGACCGAGGGGTCGGTGCGGGCGAGGAGGATTCCCCGCGCCGCGTCGGTCGCGAGCTGCTCCACAGCTTCTGGCCGTCGACCCGCCAGCCCTCGGCCGTCTGCACGGCGCGGGTGGAGAGGCCAGCCAGGTCGGAACCCGCGCCTGGCTCACTGAACAGCTGGCACCACATCTGCGAGTTGTCGGCGATCGGGGGCAGCAGCCGCTCACACTGGCCCGGGTTTCCGGACGGCAGTAGAGCGGGCGCCACGAGGGCGATCCCGATGATGTTCAGGGTGACCAGCCGGGTGGCGCGCAGCTCTTCCCACACTCATGCGGGCGGTCGCCTGGTCCAGCCCGAGCCCGCCATACTCGCGGGGCCACGTTGGCGTGACAAGACCGGAGCGCCCCAGCACGGGATACCAGCTGCGGTAGGCCTCCGGCGACCGGACCTGATGCAGCCGCGCCAGGTCGCCGGAAGCGGCCGCATCGGCCCATGCCGGCGGAACGTTGGCGGCTATCCAGGCCCGAACGGCGCGGCGCAGGCCATCGGGGTCGGCCGGGTTGGCCAGCCTGACATCCGGCTCATCGCGCGCCTGCATGGCTATTTAGTATACTCTATTAGCCAGCGGACGGGCGCGCGGCATCAGCCAGCAGGCGGGCGGCTGCACCGCTCAGGTGCCAGGCCTGCTAACCGATCAGGTGATAAGCCGGCGCACCGCGGGATCACTCAGGCGGGAGCGGCGCGGGACGACGCTCGATCTCCTGCAGGTAAGACCCGATGCCTTGGAGGTGGCGAAGCATCCTGTGCCGGGCCAGGGAGCTGTCGCCGGCGACGATCGCCTCAACGATCCGCTCGTGCGCGTGCCGCACGTCCGCCTGGCGGGCAGTCGCTGCGGCCGGGTCGGCCGGAGGTATCCCGGGCGTCAGCCGGGCCAGCACCTCCACGAACAGGCGCAGCGCCGGGTTCCCGGTCAGCTCGGCGATGATCAAGTGGATGTGGCTCGAACCTAGATGGCCGCCTTCATCCTGCAGCTCGGCTTCTTCCTCGAGCGCAGCGCGGAGCATGTCGATGCCCTTCTCGTCGATGCGCTGCGCCGCCAGGTCGGCGGTCTGCAACTCCAGCGCGGTCCGCGCTTCAAAGATGTCGTCCGCGCCAGCGCCGAAGAACTGAAGGTGGAGAGCCGCCGCTCGCGCCACCGAGGACGCGCGGGGGGCGGTGACAACCAGGCCGCCACCAGGGCCGCGGCGCATCTGCGCCACCTCATCCTGTTCAAGGAGGCGGACGGCCTCACGGAAGACCGCACGGCTGACGCCAAGTTCCAGCATCAGCCCCGGCTCAGTGCCGATGACCTGCCCCACCGGGAAGCCCCTGGCGGCGATCATCATCTGGAGGCGCCGGGCAACAGATTCAGCGAGCTTTCCGCCATCCTTCGGCCCGTCCACGTGCGCCGGGAGTGTCACCGCTCCTGACTTATTCCCACGTTATCGGGCACCAATTTAGTGTACAGGACAGCTTTCTCTCGGCCGGAAGAGCGCGGCCGCTGACAGCGAGTCAGCAAACGTTCACACGCCGGGCAACGTCGTGAAGCCCGCGACCCGTGGCCGAGCACGGAAGTTCGCTAGAGGATGAGGACCGGGCGGACCGGCGGACCGGCGGACGGGCGGACGGACGCGGACGGGCGGACCGGCGGACCCGCGGACCGGGCGGACCGGCGGACCCGCGGACCGGGCGGACCGGCGGACCCGCGGACCGGGCGGACCGCGGACGGCCGGGGGCCGGCGGACCGCGGACCGGGCGACGTCGACGCCGAGCCCATAGCCGCCCCTTGGCAAGGGTTCGGAAATGAGTATCCTGTTGCCGGAACTAGAAGCGCCATCTCTTTGGGGCGACGATCCCGGCCCCGCGCGCCCGACCTCAGTGCGCGCGTCGATCCGGCCGAAGGGAAGGGCGCGAATGCTACCGACCGATGGTCAGGTAAAGTGCACTATTCAGGGCGGCGTGGCCGAGGTCACGCTGGCTAATCCCGGCAAGGGGAACGCGCTGTCGCCCTCGATGCGCCACGACCTGTCGGAACTCTGGCCGAAGCTTGCCGCAGACGGCGACGTGGGCGTCGTGATCATCGGCGCCGAGGGAGACCGGCACTTCTGCACGGGCGCAGAGCTAGGAGCAGTAGCGCAAACCGAGAACGCGCCACTGGCACGGGACAGCGCTCGCGACCACATGAGCTTCACCCCCCACGAGTTCTGGAAGCCGGTTATATGCGCGGTTATGGGCTGGTGGCGGCGGCTGGATTGCATTTCATCGCCGACGCCGACATCGTCGTGGCGGCAGAGAACGTGGAGTTCCTCGATTCGCACGTAAATGTCGGCGCAGTCGGCGCGATAGAGAATGTCGGGCTGCTCCGGCGGCTGCCGCTCGGCACCGTGCTGCAGATGACCCTCATGGGCCGCAAGTTCAGGCTGCCCGCCGAGCGCGCCTACAACCTCGGCCTCGTCGATGTGCTGGCGCCGGCCTGCGCGGCGGTCGACACGGCCCGCGAGATCGCGGCGGTGATGCTCGAGAACTCCCCGTCGGCGATGGCACTGTCCAAGCAGGCCATCTGGCAGTCATTGGACCTGTCCAGCGAGGCAGCGACCGAACTGGGCTGGGCGCTGATCCGGCTGCAGCGCCCGACCTCCGACTACATCGAGGGCGCGCGCGCGTTTCTTGAGCGCCGGACTCCCCGCTGGGCCGGGCTTGCGCCCGCCGAAGTCACGGCGGACGGATAGGCCCCGCTGACTACCGATCTGGTCAGACGGGGGACGTAATGACGCAATTCGCAGACACCGACGACGAGCGCTACCTGAGGGAAACCGTCAGGTCGGTGATGGGCTCGATAGATCCCCTGGCCGGGGCGCGGGCGATGGCCGATGACCCACGGGGTTTCGCGATGGGCGAATGGCTGCGCCTGGCGACCGAACTCGGACTCGCCGGTCTGCTCATTCCCGATGAATACGGCGGGGCCGGCGTGCCGCTGAGCATGGCCGGCGTGGTCCTGGAGGAGTGTGGTCGCCGTCTGTACGGCGGCCCGTTCCTGTCGTCTGGCGTCATGGCCCCCTTGCTGCTGCTGGCGTGCGACGGCGACGTCTCCGATATCTGCCACGGCCTTGCGGGCCGGTCGCTGATCGCTGTGGCCGGCCTGCGCTGCGGGCCGCCGGCCGAGTGGCAGCCGCAGGTACGGGCGACCATGACAGAGCGCGGATGGCGCCTGAATGGCCTGGCCAGCAGGGTGCTGCACGGCATGTCTGCCGACCAGCTGCTGGTCACCCGCGCGTCGGATGACGGGGGCTGGGGGGTATGGCTGGCCTGCTCGTCCGCCCCTGGCCACGCGGCCCGCGCCATGCGCAACTTCGACCTGACCAGGCGATGGTCGGAGCACAGCTTCGCCCACACGCCCGCCCGGCTGGTCATGACCCCGGCTGACGGATCCGGGCTCGCCGGGGTCGCGCTGCAGGTCACCATCGCCCTGTCCGCCGAGCAGGTAGGAGCGAGCCAGGAGATATTCGCGCACACGCTCGACCATCTGCGGACCAGGTTCCAGTTCGGCCGGGCGATCGGGTCGTTTCAGGCACTCAAGCACCGCTGCGTCGACATGTCCGCCCTCATCGAGGGAGCCCTTTCCGCCTCCCGCAGCGCACTGCGCACCGCAAGCGCGAGCGAAGAGGACACCGAACTGGCAAAGGCGGCGGCGGTAGCAGGATCGCATTGCTCCGAGACCTTTGTCCGGATAGCCAGCGACGCACTGCAGCTACACGGCGGGCTCGGGATGGCCTGGGAGCACGACTGCCACCTCTACCTGCGCAGGGCGAAGGACACCGAGAGCTTCCTGGGCTCCCCGATGGAGCACCGCCGACTGCTCATGCAGGCGCTGACGACTGGCCCGTTGACAAGGTAAGAGGCGAATAAGTATCCTCATCTATCTCTGGGATTCGCTGACCCGTCGCAGAAGCCGAGCCCTCAGACCCCGAGAAGCAGTACCGTCGGCGGCTCGATAGGAGCCCTCGCCGGTGACGTATTGGAGACAGGTCTATGGACGTCAGCTTCACCCTGGACTTCAGAAACCCGACTCGGCGGCCGTGGCGCGAGTTGTGGGAGGACAACCTCTGGCTGATGCGCGAAGCGGAGGCTATGGGGTTCAGCCAGCTGTTTGTCCAGGAGCACTTTTTCACCAATGACGGGTACGGGCTGTCCGTACCCGTGTTCCTGACCGCGCTCGCGGAGCGGACACAGAACGTGCGGCTGGGCTCCTACCTGTACATCCTGCCGCTGCATAACCCGGTCGCGCTTGCCCAGGAAACCGCCGTCCTCGACAACTTCTGCGGCGGCCGGCGCGACGTCGTGCTCGGCGCAGGCCACCGCCCGCTGGAGTTCAGCGCGTTCAACGTCTCGCCGAAGACACGGCCGTCGCGGATGGAGGAACACCTCGATCTGCTGGAGCTCGCGCTGTCCGGCGAGCCGTTCTCATATCACGGCCGCTACTACGACTTGGATAATGTCGAGGTCCAGCCCGCGCCGCTGCAAAAGCCACACCCACCGGTATGGATCGGCGCGACCCGGCCACTGGCTGCCGAGCGAGCCGGCCGGAGGGGCTTCAATCTTGCCGCGGCGTCCGCCGAGCCAGAGTTCTTCGACGCTTACCTATCCGCACGCGAGACGGCCGGGCATCCCAAGGACCAGGCGCAGATAATCAAGTCCTGGTCGATCACCACGACCTACGAGGACCCTGAAGTTGTCTGGGACAGGTACGCCGACCTTCACATCGAGCGGTGGAGCTTCTACAGCAAGATCAGGGCGGAGATGGGCGACCCAGAGCTGAACCTGCAGATGGACAAGGCGACGAAGCCGTACCGGCAGAATGAACTCGTCGGATCGCCCGAGCAGATCGTAGAGAATTTGCAGGAGGTCTGCGAAAAGCTGCCGATCACGCGGATTCTCAACAGCGCCACCGCAGGAATACCGGTGCGGGAAGTCCTGTATCCGAGCCTGAAGCTTTTCGCCGACCGTGTCATGCCCGAACTGGCCAGGCTGTGAGCACCCCTGATAGATCAGCTGGCGCGCCTGCCTCGGGCCGGGTCGACCCGCACGTGCACCACTGGGCACCTTCCGTGAAGGACTGGTACCCGAATCTGCGGCGAGCGGAATTGAGCGCCATCAATCGTGACTACCTGCCCGGACACTACCGCGACGATGCGGCGGGCCAGGACATCGCGGCCGTTGTTCACGTCTCTGCGGCGGCAACCCCGCGGTCGTATCTGAGCGAGGCGCGCTGGCTCGACGAGATGGCTGAGACGACGGGGTGGCCAGCCGCGACGATCGCCACCGTCGGCGCGGACCTTCCGTGGCCGGAGATGGAAGCCGATCTCGAAGACGCTGCGCCGCAGCCCACGGCTGCGGGGACTCAGGGTCCTGCACGGATTCGATCCGAAGGCCCCGACGGCTGGCAACCTGGCCCACTGGCTGGCCGGTCATGAGATGGTTTTCGACGTCGTAGCGCACCCGCACGACGCCGCCGATCATCGCGAGCTGATCGAACGGCATCCGGACCTGACGGTCGCGATCGAGCACGCCTGCTGCTATCCGCCGCAGACGCGGAGCATTTCAAGACGTCGGCGGGCGATCGCGGGGTTTGCTGCCCGGCCGCTGACGTTCTGCAAAATATCCGGGCTCGCCATGACGTTCGGAACGTTCGATATCGATGTGCAGCGGCCATGGATCGAAGCGTGCCTGGACGCTTTTGGACCGCAGCGGTGCATGTTTGCCAGCAACTTCCCGGTCGACCGCCGTTTCGGATCGCTTGCCGAGCTGTACGACATGTACGGAGCCGTCGTAGCGCACCTTTCAGCAGCCGAGCAAAAGGCATTGTTTGGCGACACTGCCCGCGCGGTCTATCGCTTGTAACAGGGTCTGGCAAACGTCTCCTCACCGCCGTGACCGCCACACTGGAGACTGATTCAGTATACCGTTTCCAAGTATCTAGCTAAGGCCAGCCGTCGAGTTCGGCTAGCTGCGCGATCGCTGCGGCGATGCAGCGGCGGACCCCAAAGACTCTCGAGTCCACGGCTTCACTACCGCAAGGGCTGCGCAAATGCTTAGCCGAGACGTGGCTTTGCCCAGCGCAGGCGCGGCTTTGCTTACCGGCGCCGACGGAAATTTCGGCCCCAGGGCCGCCGAACCACCTATTGCAACAGTCTTGATTTTAGTATACTCTATCGAAACGCTGTATCTAACGGGACGGCCCAGTAGCGCCGACCGGGCTCGGATTCTGGTCGCTGCGCCCTCCACGCTGTTGTGAGGAGCCAAAAGTGAAGCGAAGTTCTCTCGCAGTATCGCTGGCAGGCGCCGTACTGCTGCTAATCCTGGCGGCCTGCAGCAGCTCGAGTTCCTCGGGCTCCGGCAATACTGGCAACGCCTCCAAATCCCCCATTGTGCTGGGTCAGATCACCACCGTGAGCTCAGCGACGTTTGCTTTCCCCAACAGTGCGCAGGCATTCCAGGCCTCGGTAAAGGCGATCAACGCGGCGGGCGGCATTGACGGCCGCCAGGTTCAGGGAATCACCTGCAACGACAATAACAATCCGACTACCGCCGCCCAGTGCGCGACGAAACTCATCCAGCAGGACCATGCCGTGGCCTTGGGCGGTTACTGGGGTGTTGAGACCGCTGCGGTTTTGCCCGTCGCACAGGCTGCGAAGATTCCCACGTTCTGCGACGACGCACTTGCGCCCGGACAGTCGAACTATTCCCAGTTCTACTCATGCGGCCCGGCGACGAACGGTTATGGCCAGGTCGCCATGCTGTTCCAGAAGTCATGGAAGAAGGTAGCCTACGTCGGCTTTTGGGACTGCCCTCGGATCTGTCTCTGGTCCAGGCCGCGCAGAAAGTCGCCGGAACCAACGTAACCCTGGTGCCGATTAACGTGCCACTGACGATCACCGACTGGGCTCCGGTCTGCTGCCCAGATCAAGGCGCTCGGAACGCGGTGGTCACTCAGCTGGCGACGGCGAACGACGTGGCTCTGGTCCAGGCGCTGGGAGCCGCCAACGTGAAGGTTGACTACCTGCAGCCGAGCGGCTCCGCGTCGGACCAGACCGCGCAGCTTGCCGCGAAGGCCGGAATCACCTATGAAGTCTCAAGCTCATGGATCCTCGACCCGGGCAAGTCGGCGCTGCGGCGGCAGGAACTCGCCGACTTCACGCAGAGTATGCCCCGAACATCGCCGCGACATCTCCGACGCCACGAACAACGCCTGGTTCTTCCCGCAGATCATCAAGCTGGCGGCGAGCAAGGGCCTGAAGGACTTCACCGCGACCGGCATCGCGGCCTGGGCTTCTGCCCAGACGGACTTCACGACCGGCTTTCTTGCGCCGATCAACTGGAAGGACGCCGGGCCGCTGAAGGACTATCCGCGATTCACGACGCTCTACGCGATGCCCGTCGGATTTAAGTTGGGCGATCCGTACCTCATCAAGTCACAGTTCCAGAGCCTGTCCTACGACACGCTCAAGACCCTGCCGCTGGGCTAGAACGCAGCGGCCGAAGCGAGGAGAAGCCAGCTGGGTTACCCATGACGGCAGAAGCCGGCAGCCGAAGTGCGGCGCGCGAGCGCATCGGCTGCCGGCTTTTCCACGGCCAGGTGGTGCGGCGGGAGAAGATTGGCAGATGCGGTGAGCCACGCCTGGATATTTATCGTTCTCGGGCTGACGTCGGGTTGCGCCTATGCCCTGACAGCCTCCGGCATCGTCACCGTCTACCGCGGGTCAGGGGTTCTGAACTTTTCGCACTGCGCCGTCGGCATGGCGGGGGCCTACGGGTTCTACGCGTTTTACGGAGGCGGCCTCGCGAAATGGCCGGTCGTGCCCGCGATCATCGCCGGCATTGTGTTCGCCATCCTGCTGAATCTGGTCATCTACTTGCTGATCATGCGCCGCCTGCTGCGGGCCACCCAGCTCGCCCGGGTGGTCGCCACGATCGGGGTTCTGATCATCCTGCAGGGCCTGGCGGCGATCCACTACGGCACGTATCCCATCGTGGTCAGCTTCCTGTCCCAGAACGGCGTGCAGCTCGGCAGCGCCACGCTGGCGTACTCGACGATCGTGGTCATGGTCGCGCTAGCGGCAGCCACAATCTCGCTGTGGGCAATGTTCCGTTTCACGCGCCTCGGGCTGGCCGCCACGGCGCTGCAGGAGCGCCCGGACGCGGCGAGGGCGCTGGGCATCTCGGCAACACCGGTAGGCGTGGTCGTGTGGGCGACCGGTGGCGCCCTCGCCGCGCTGGCGGCGATCCTGCTCCTGCCGGTCACCCAGCTTTCGCCGTCGCAATCAACCTCACTGCTCTTCCCGGCGTTCGCGGCCGCCCTCCTCGGCCGGTTCCGGAGCTACGCGATGACCGTCGTGGCCGGACTGGCCATCGGCATCTTTGAATCGCTGCTGATCGGCTACAACTGGCCGACCTACCTCGTCAACGTCATCCCGTTCGCAGTGATCATCATCGCGCTGATGCTGGGAGGCACGAGCATTCCCCGCCGGTCCCTGCTCACCGCCGAGCTGCCGAAGCTCGGCGACGGCCTGGTGCGGCCCATATGGGCCGCGATCGCATTCGCTCTCGCGGTCGGGACCATCTTCTGGAGCACATCTAGCTGGTCTCTCGCGGTGATCGCGAGCGCTGTCGCAGGGATCATCGGGCTCTCGTTCGTGGTCGTCACCGGCTACGCAGGCCAGATCACCTTCCTGCCGTTCGCGATCGCCGGAGTGGCGGCCGCCGCCGGCGCACAGCTGGCTTCGGCGTGGCATTTTCCGTTCCTCGCGAACCTGGTCCTCAGCCTGATCGTTGGCGGCGTGGCCGGAGGCGCCTCAGGCTTGCCGGATATTCCGGGTACGCGGGATCGAGCTCGCGGTGACCACGTTGTGCGTTGCCCTGGCCGTTGAGACATCGGTTTTCACGATCCCGGCCCTCACCAACGACAATCAGGGCGTTCTGCTGCCGTCGCCTGAGCTGTTCGGGTTGGACATCAACACGACCACCGAAGCATCGCGGTACGCCGTTACATCCCTGGTGATCTTCACGGTGGCGTGCCTGGCCGTGCTCAACCTCCGGCGGAGCCGTTCGGGACGTCGCCTGGTGAGCGTGCGCGGCAACGAACGGGGTGCGCTCTCCCTCGGCATCTCCGTGTTCGGGGCCAAGATCGCCGCGTTCGCGTTCTCCGGGGCCCTCGCTGGAGCGGCCGGGATCATCATGCTGTACCTCTACCCGACGTTCTCGACGGGAACGAACTTCTCGTCACTGCTGTCGATGACGGCTCTCGCGTTTGTCATCGTGGGCGGCGTCGGGATGGTCTCGGGATCCATGTTCGCGGCCGTCCTGGGCGCGGGCGGGGTCGGCGTCTACTGGTTCCGGAACTACTCGTCGGTCGACTCGTGGCTGATGGTGATCGCAGGGGTGTTCGTCATCTACGTGATGCTGACTCACCCGGACGGGCAGGCCGACCTCTTCGTCGGCATCATCCGCCGGTTCTCCGACAGGTTCACGCGCCGGATTCCCCGCTTCACATGGCCCTGGGACCGACGCTCCGCGGCCACGCCTGCCGTTGCCGGGCACACCGACTGCGGACGGCACGCCGCCAGCACCGCCCCAGCGGACCGGCGGCAGTTCGGCTCTGCGGGCCGCAGAACTGACGATCCGCTACGGCCCTGTCCTCGCGGTCGACTCGGTCGACCTGGAAGTAAAACAAGGCGGCGTGCTCGGCATCATCGGATCCAATGGGGCAGGCAAGACGACCCTGCTAGACGGGCTGACCGGCTTTATCCGGGTCGCATCCGGCACCGTCTGGCTCGGAGGTGACCAGATCACCTCCTGGGAAGCGCGGCGGCGCGCACGCGGCGGCTTGATCCGGACGTTCCAGAACCTCGAGCTGTTCACCGAACTCAGCGTCCGGGAGAACCTGCTGGCGGCGTCGGACCAGCGAGACCAGAGCGCGTACCTGGTGAACCTGGTGCGCCCCGGCAAACGTCAGCTCACGGTCGATGCCGAACTGGCCAGCTCGATGCTCGGACTCGAGAGCCTGCTGGATACGTCCGTCCGGGACCTGCCGACCGGCACCCAGCGGCTGGTCGCCCTGGCCCGGGCCATCGCAGCACGTCCCTGCATCCTCTGCCTGGACGAGCCGACCGCCGGGCTGAACGAACAGGAGCGGGCCGCGTTCGTCGCTGCGCTGCGGCGCGTGGTGCAGACGTTCGGCCTGGGTGTCATCCTCGTCGAGCACAACGTCGACGTCGTCGCCGAGGTCTGCGATGACCTCCTGGTGCTGGACTTCGGCAGCATCCTCGCGGCCGGACCCACCGCCGAGATCTTGCGTTCCGATGCCGTTCGCTCGGCATACCTCGGCGAATCGGGAGCGCCGTCGCCGAGTCCCGACCTGGCGTCAGACGGGGAGCGGTCATGACGCAGACCAGCCTGGAGGTGGATGGCCTGCGCGGCGGGTACAACGGCGCGGTCATCATCCGTGACCTCTCGATGCGAGTGGCCGATGGTGAAGTGCTCGCGATCATCGGCCGGAACGGCGCTGGCAAGACGACCGCCCTCGCGACCATCGCCGGGATTCTGCCGCGGATGGCCGGGACCGTGAAGATCCGCGGCGCAGCCTTCAAGAGCACGACAGCGCGCGGGACAAAGGAGGCCCTGGGCATCGTGCTCGAAGGGCGCAGCGTCTTCCCGTCGCTGTCCGTGCGGCAGAATCTCGCCGTCGGCAGGGCCGACCCGGACGAGGTCTTTGCGTCGTTCCCGGAGCTGAGCCTGGCGGGGCCGATGTGAAGGCCGGCGCGCTGAGCGGTGGCGAGCAGCAGCTCCTGGCGCTGGCGCGCGCCATGGCCCGCCGGCCGCAGGTACTGCTGATCGACGAGCTCTCCTTCGGCCTGGCACCCGCCATCTGCGACCGGCTGTTCGCGACGATCCGCGACTTCGCCGACCAGGGCCGGGCCGTCGTGGTCGTGGAGCAGCATCTGCGCTACGCCGAGATGGTAAGCAGCCGGGTGCTCGTCATGCACCAAGGGCGCTTCGCCCTGGAACTGTCCGGCGGCGAGCTCCAGGAACGAGCAGGAGAGATCGAGCGGCTCTATCTGGGCGGCCCAGAAACCTGAGCTGGCGACGGCCCACTCTCGCTCGCGGCGGCGCCGACGGAAGATGCGCGGGCACGATTGACGTGCTGGCGCTGGCCGGGCTAGGCATGGGCCTCCCATCGGGTCCCGCCACGCGATTAGCGCAGCTCAAGCCCGAAGCATTCGGCTCACCGAAGGTCCCCCGACTCCGCCGCGGGCGCCAGCGCCTAAGTTTGGCTTGTTTTTATGGCCCTAAGAGGTGCTAAGAGTGATGGATATCCGTTTCGAAGGGGGCGGCGAATGCGTACGGCAGAAGAGCTGGTTTATGCGAGGGGCGACCTGTCCGTCGACCAGGTCCAGGCCGAGATCGCCCAATTCTGGCAAGCCCTTGATAATCCGGGCAGTTCTGAGGTGGAAGCCGAGCTGAGCGCGAAGCTGAGCGCTACTGGGCTCGACCGGGCGGCACTCGCCAGCTTCGACAGGGGGAACGCAATAACCGTGCGCGCCGCCGCGAGCGGCGCGGATCCGATCGCGGTGGTACTGCTGGTTACGTTAGCACCTTCGACGAATCGCATAATTAAAGATCTATGGGCGACTATCGTGCTTCCCCGCATCCGCCAACGGTGGGGTGACAACGCGATTGGCGAAGAGAAGCGGGGTCACGATTGACCTCGCCAGTTTCCGACATACCCCCGCATGCGCAGAATGCCATAGTTGGCCGGTTTTTAGGCTTCCAGGCCCTCGCACCCAATCTCTCGATGATTGAATCGAACGGCCATCCGGACACCGCTGCTCGCCTTAGCCAGAGCTTGTGCTGGCTCACCAATGAGATGCTCAATGATCCGGATTCTGTGCAAACGACTGGATGAGTTCCTCAGAACCGTGGTCAGCCGGCTTAATGACGAAGTGCGCAATGTTGGCGATGCCGCTCGGTCTGCCGCGCAGCCTGTGCTCGATGAGCTAGGTGTACTTGTCGCAGGATACGAGTCTGCTCCGTATGACCCATTGCGAAAGCTAGCCGACGCGGCAGCGGGAACGGCGGCCAGGTACTACCAGGCGTTCAACGCCGAGGTACCGGACGAGCTGCTGGCAATCGACCTTCCCGCGGTTCTCGTTCGTCAACGGACTAATCGGCCTGTCTTTCGTCAACACGATTCATGTTCAGCTCTGGACTGAATTCGGAATCGATGACTACCCGACAGCTCGAGTAATGGTCAGGATCCCCGCCACGCTGGCTGGATCAGGAAACGATTGCCGCCCTGCCGCGGTCTCTGCTACATGAATATGTCGCGCATGTGCCTCAGGGGCCGCACTCCGGGAGACGGCTCCATCCAGACCCTAGCGACATGTTTGCCGAGGGCTGGATGGACTACATCGCTCACCGCATTTTCAGGGCCGTCCTCGAAAGGGCAGGGACCATCTCTCGAGCTCGGCGACGCACTCGCCCCGACGTGGATTGCCCTCCACGAGGAGGCGGCCGAGCGCTTCTTTAATGCCCGGCGCGCGCTGGCCGACGGCGACCGGACGGCTGCGGCGCGGCGCGAGGGAGCGATGGCCGCCCGGCAGCTCGCATGACGTGCTGAGACGGCTGTCAGCGACGAAGGACAACGCCGATGACTACTTGTACCGGCTGTCTTTGAGTCTCAACGTGTCTCAACTCGGCAACGTGGCCCGCGCAAGGTTTGCCGCCAACGTGCGGCTGTCCTTGCAACGCGGTTCCTGCTCTGACGCGCTGACCGTGCCGCTCCTCGACTGGGTCACCGGACGTATAAGTTCAGAAGTCTTTTTCGAGCGTGTTATCGGCGACTAGGATTCGTGCGCCAGATGACGTACGATACTAGGACAGCGATGACGGGTGGGGCCCGTGCGTGAACGCTATAGGACGCTAGCGGCAATGCTCGCCTTGGGGGAGTTCAGTGTCGCCGAGATCGCCGATCTCGCCCAGGTCGGGAAATCAACGGTCCGGACCGTGCTGCGCCGCGAAGACGATTACGTCGAGAGAGCGGGCCGGAAGCGTACCGGTAACCGTGGCGGACAGCCAGTTCTGTGGCGGCTGCTGCCTGGAGCACGTGAGTCAATCCGGGCCATCCTGAAGGAACTGGAAGACCTCGGGGCCGGATCATGGCTGGATGATCCCTCCGCGCCGGACAGCCCGAAGGCGGCCGTACTGGCCGCGGAGGATGTGCTACTCCGGCGCGCCCCGGCGGCAAATGATCCGGACGAGAGAGCGGAACTGATCAAGCTTGCCCGGGCGCAGGTTGAGACGGCCGAGGGGACCATCACGCCGCAGCAGGAGACTGGTTTTATCTCAGACCATCTGCAGGTCGTTAGATTGCTCCTGGAACTCGAAGAGATGGAGCAATCAGTCACACAGCATGAGGCTGCGGGTGTACTAGAGCGCGTGTGGCAAGTCTCTCGAGATCTGCTGCTCGCAGCCGGTCAAACGCGCGACATGCGGCTCGGTGATGCCGTCAGGCGACGCATTCCGGATAGTCTCTACGCTACGAATTTCCTCATCTCACATAAGAAGCCGGATTATCCAGAACCGGCAAGATCGTATTCTACGACCGAGCACGACCGCCCTTCGGGCAGGAACGTGCTCGTTGGCACGCGCCCAGCTCGTCTATTCGGGACCGATGGGGTCCGTGGCATAGCCGGATGGGACCTGAGCGCCCCGCTGGCCGTAGACCTGGCGATCGCTGCCGCCCAGGTCCTGGCCCGGCCGGACGGTGGTGCCGCGCGAGCCGTTGCGATCATCGGGCGTGATTCGAGCTCATCGAGCCAGTTCCTCGAATCGGCAATCATCGCCGGGCTGACGAGCTCTGGCGTAAATGTTATCCGGATCGGAGTTGCACCAGCGGCCGCGGTGGCATTCTTGACCGCAATGCATGGTGCCAAGCTTGGCGTCAGTCTTTCCGCCAGCCATAGTCGAGCGCCTTATAATGGCATAAAGTTCTTCGGCCCCGGCGGCTATAAGCTGCAAGACTCCGTAGAGGACGAGATCGAGCGGCAGCTTATCTCCGCCCGCGAGCACGGCTCTCGCAGAGTATCCCGCGCTGTTTTCGGAGATGTAAGAGACGGATCTGCTGAGATCGAAAACTATATCGCGCACGTCTTGTCATCGCTGCCAGATAACGCCTCGAAGGCACTTGCCGGGCTGCACCTCGTCGTCGATTGCGCGAACGGTGCGGCCTCCGAGATCGCTCCGCGTTTGCTACGCGCGGCGGGGGCCGAGGTAACCGCAATCGGCATATCCCCAGATGGGCAGAATATTAACGTGGGCTCTGGCTCTACAGATCCCGCGGCGCTAATCTCAGAAGTCAAGCGGCATAACGCGGATGCAGGTATCGCCTATGACGGCGATGCCGATGGTTGCATCGCTGTCGATCATCTCGGCAGGCTGGTCGATGGCGACCAAATTTTGGCCGTGCTCGCCCTGTATCTTGCCGACCAGGGGAAACTTGCCCATCGCACGGTCGTCATGACGGTGATGTCCAACCTAGGCTTCAGGCTGGCGATGCAAGATGCTGGAGTTAGCGTGGTGGAAACTCAAGTTGGGGATCGCTACCTAACTGACGAAATCCGAAGCGGCGAGTACTCGCTGGGCGGGACACAATCCGGCCGCATCATAATTGCTGATCATGCGACGGGGCCCGACGGCCTGCTCGTGAGCTTGTACCTGCTGGCCATCGCGGCCAGAAGTGGTAAGACGCTTGCTGGCATAGCGGATGTGATGACCCGGCACCCGCAGGTACTCGTCAACGTTCATATTCCCGACGAAGAGCGGGCTCTGGTCACAAGCTCCTACCGGCTGATTAGCGCGGTCGAGGATGCAGCCGTGGAACTCAGCCAGCGCGGCCGGATAGTCCTCAGACCAAGTGGCACCGAGCCGGTGGTTCGCGTGATGGTCGAAGACGATGATCACGGGCAGGCCGAGCGCCTAGCGCAGCAATTGGCTGACACCGTACGCGAGCTCGTCTGACTACCCGGGCAACGACGGTTCGCTGAGGACGTAAAGCAAGGCGGCAATCGTGGTCCCGCTCGTAATCTCTGCCTTTCCGATGAGCGCACGCAAGTCGGCGAGCCGCAACCAGGCCACTCGGTCAGCCTCAGACTTGTCCGCCGCCTCGCCAATATAAGTCGCCTTGTCGGCCCGGAAGATGTGGTGCTCAGACGTGCTCAGGCCGGGCGTCGGCTGGACATAGATCAGAGGGCGAAGTGGTCCTGCCCGCCACCCAGTCTCCTCTTCGAACTCGCGCGCTGCCGCGTCGACCGGAGACTCGCCTTCTTCGATCCTCCCAATCGGGATCTCCCAGCCCCAGGTGCCGGTGATAAACCGGTGCCGCCACAGTAATAGCACCTGCTGGTCGCGATTGATAACCACAGCGCCGGCTCCAGGTTTCGTGCGGACCAATCGATGCTCGAGATGCTGACCATCTGGCAGTTCGACGTCTGCAACTCGTATATCAAGCCAATCATCGACATACAGCGGCCGCTCTGGGCCGACTTTCCATTCCATGGCTGCGCCCTTTTCTAGTGCGGCCGCAGGACTCTGCCTCGTAGCAGCGAGCAACCCCACGATCGCTTCCCCCGGCGACGATGCTAGCCCTTCCGGCCATCAGCGGGGGGTTGCATGCATGCAGGTGAGCGCGCCCTCAGCCGTAGACGTCCGCACGACCTGCGGCGAGGATGGCAGCCATGACCACTTCGACGGAGGGCCCGGCCACCACAGACGGCCGATGCCGGGCGCCCGGACCAGCTGCGGCCGCCGGCGACCAGGGGTTCGCGGTGCTTGGCGCCATCGAGCAGCGTGCGCTCTGGCTGTCAACCGCGATCATCGACTACGCCAATAAGGTGCGGCCCAACCCGAGCGGGCTCAAGGTCGGCGGCCACCAGGCGTCCAGTGCGTCCATGGCGTCGATCATGACCGCGCTGTGGTTCCGCCACCTGCGCGGCGAGGACCGGGTGTCGGTCAAGCCGCACGCGTCGCCGATGCTGCACGCGATCAACTACCTGCTCGGCAACCTTGACGCTTCCTACCTGACCCGGCTGCGCGAGCTGGGCGGCCTGCAGGCCTACCCGAGCCGCTCGAAGGACCCTGACCCGGCCGACTACTCCACCGGCTCGGTCGGCATCGGCGCCACCGCGCCGATCTGGGGTGCGCTCGCACGCCGCTACGTCAGCCATCACTTCGGGCCCGACGTGGCCGGCGACGTCCGCGGCACCGGCCGCCAGTACTCGCTGCTCGGCGACGCCGAACTCGACGAGGGGGCCTGCTGGGAGGCGATCATCGACCCGATGGTGGCCGAGCTGGGCGAGGTCGTCTGGATCGTCGACATGAACCGCCAGTCGCTCGACCGGGTGGTTCCCAACATCGGGATCCTCCGCATCGAGGGCATGTTCGCCGCGGCGGGCTGGCAGGTCATCACCGTCAAGTACGGCCACGAGCTCGAGCTGCTCTTCACCCGGCCCGGGGGCGATGCGCTGCGGCGGCGCATCGACGAGATGCCCAACCCCGAATACCAGCGGCTACTGCGGCTGCCCGCCGGCAAGCTGCGTGCGAGCCTGCCCAGCGGCCCGGACGCCGGCGCGATCGGGACGCTGATCGCCGGCCTCCCCGACGACGCGCTGATGTCCGCGTTCCGGAACCTGGGCGGCCACGACCTGCGGGCGCTGGACGCGGCCTTCCACGCCATCGACGACACGCGCCCCACCGTTATCTTCGCCTACACCGTCAAGGGGTACGGGCTGGCAACCGAGGGCCACCCGCAGAACCACTCGTCCCTGCTGACCGCGGAGCAGCTTGCACAGCTCGCGACCCGTTCCGGAATCGATTTGGCCGACCCCTGGGCACGCTTCCCGGCCGGCCGCCCCGAGGCCCTGGCCTGCGCCGACGCGGCGGCCAGGCTGCGCCGGGCCCCGGTGCCCGCGGCACCGCCGATCGCCGTCCCGGCCGACCTCGGGCACACCCCGCGCGGCACCGGCACCACCCAGGCGGCGCTCGGCCGCACCCTGCTCGACCTCAACCGGGCCGCTCCCGAGGTGGGCAAGCGGATCGTCACGATCAGCCCCGACGTGAGCTCCAGCACCAACTTGGCCGGCTGGGTCAACAAGGTCGGTGTCTGGTCGCACGCCGAGCGGCCCAACTGGTTCGCCGACGACGGTGAGACGCTGCTGCATTGGCGGGAACGGCCCTCCGGGCAGCACGTGGAGCTGGGCATCGCCGAGGTGAACCTGGTCGGCGCGATGGGCGAGTTCGGCGCCACCTGGAGCCGGTGGGCGGCACCGCTGATCCCGATCGGCGTGCTCTACGACCCGTTCGTGGGGCGGGCCCTGGAACCCTGGTCGTTCGGTTGCTACGCGGGCGGCCAGTCGATCCTGGTGGGCACGCCGTCGGGCGTCTCGCTCGCCCCGGAGGGCGGCGCGCACCAGTCGATCACCACCCCGTCCATCGGGCTCGAGCAGCCGGATTGCGTCGCCTACGAGCCCGCTTTCGCGATCGACGCGCAGTGGGCGCTGCTCGCTGCCATGGCACAGATCGGCCGCCCCGGCGGCAAGTCGGCGTACCTGCGGCTGTCCACCAGGCCGGTCGACCAGGCCCTGGCCCAGGTGCCCGAGGACCCGGCCGGGCGGGAGCGCCGCCGCCGCCACGTGGTCGCCGGCGGCTACGCGCTGCGCCGGGCCGGCGAGCCCGCGCTGACAATCGTCACGATGGGCGCGGTCGTGCCCGAGGCGCTGGCCGCGGCCGGCCGGCTCGCCGCGATGGGCCAGCCGGCTGACGTCGTGTGCGTCACCAGCCCCGGCCTGCTCTTCGAGGCCGTGCAGGCCCGCCGCGGCCTGGCGGACTCCCCGGACTGGATACTCGACGCGATCCTCCCGGCCGACCGGGCGGCGCCGATGGTCACCGTGCTGGACGGCCACCCGCACACGCTGGCGTTCCTCGCGGGCGTCCGCCGGATCCCGGCCGCGCACCTCGGGGTGACGAAATTCGGCCAGTCGGGCGACCTCGAGGACGTGTACCGCTACCACCACATCGATACCGACTCGATCATCGGCGCAGCGCTCGACCTGGTCGACTGAGCACCGTGCTCTACCTGGCCGCGGGGATGGCCTGGGCGAAACGGAACACCCGGTCGGGGTCGTAGCGGCGCTTGACCTCCGTCAGGCGGTGCAGGTTCTGCCCGTAGTACGCGGCTTCCCAGTCCCGCAGCGCAGGGTCGATGAAGTTCTGGTAGGCCTGCCCGTTGCCGTACTGAGCCAGCGCGGCGTACAGCCCGGCGGCCCAGTCCAGGTTGGCGCTGATGACCCGCGGGCTGTCCCGGTTCAGCCAGGTGGCCTCGTTGTCCATCAGGAACGCGGCGCCGCGGTGCACGAATGCGGTCGCGGTGGGCGAGCGCCTGCTGATCGCACCGCCCCAGTCCGCTGATCGCCACGGTCGGGCACCGGCCGCTCGGCGCGGCGACACCGGTGCCGGCCAGCCCGGCGTGAAGGTCCCGGTTGAGGGCGCCGGGGCCCAGGGTGATCGTCAGCGAGTCGCGGTCTATCTGCACCGAATTCATCCTGGCCAGCGAGATGATCAGGCCCCGGCTGGCGGAATAGCCGCCGTAGCTGTGCCCTCCGGACCTCGCCGCGAACGGCAGCCCATAGTGGCGCGCCCAGCTCAGCGCGGTCTGCACGTCGGCGACGCCGGCGCACAGCGCCACCGCGCCGGGCCGCTCAGCCGCGTAACGCCTGTTGTATGGCAGGCCCGCGGTCACATAGCCCTGGTCTCCCGGGCGCAGCAGCCGGCCGTTCAGCCGGTGGGCCAGCGCCGCCCAGTCCGGCTGCAGCCGCCGGACGGTGGCGGTGCCGACGCGTCCGGGCCGTGTGCCGGCCGTGCCCAGCCGAGCGCCAACCCCGGCCGCGATCGCCAGCTTCCCGGCCCCGCTGAGTACCTCGCGGCGGCCAAATTCCCCCATGTAATCCCCCGGGCCCGCCTGCCGACGGGCATCACCGCCGCGCATCCCTCAGCGCTAATACCCCGCTCATGCGGGCCATAAATTCCGGCGGCTGTATTGGCCAGCGCTTGACTCTCACGTTGCGTGAGGGGTGCAGGCTCGTTTCATGCTCAGCATCGGCGAGTTCGCCCGGCTCGGAAGGGTGTCCGTTCGCGCACTCAGGCACTACGACGAGATCGGGCTGCTGCGGCCCGCGAGCGTGGATCCGGAGACCTGCTACCGCTGTTACGCACCTGCCCAGCTGGGGCAGCTCAACCGGATTGTCGCGCTGAAGGAGCTGGGGCTATCCCTGGCGCAGTCCCGGCAGCTCGTGACCGGGATTACCGCTGACGAGCTGCGCGGAATGCTCGTGCTGCGGCGGGCGCAGCTGGAGCAGGAACTCGAAGCGCACAAGAACCAGATGCTCGAGGTCGAAGCACGGCTCAGCTACATCGAACGGGAGGGCACCATGCCAGCAGATGACATCACCGTGAAAAGGATTCCGGCCATGAGCGTGGTGGCCATTGCCGGAACAGCCCCGGCCTTCGGCGCCGAGAACGTAGTCCCCGTCGTCAACCGTTCCCGTCTGCAGTTTGACGAGCTCGCGATACCGGAGCTGATCAAGGTGACGGGGCCCTTCATGATCTTTTATGAGCATCACGAGGGCGGCGACCTCACGGTCTACCTGGCCTTGCCTGTGGCCGAGCGGCCAGCCGAGATTCCCGCGCCAGCGCAGTACCTGGACCTCCCCGCGGTCGAGGTCGTCGCCGCCGTACGCAGCGGCCGTGCCGCCAGCATCTTCCCCATGGTCTATCAGGACCTGTTCCAGTGGATCGACGCACACGGCTTCGAGGCCCACGGCACCGGCCGCGAGATATGGATCAACGAGGTCGACGACCTCGCCGAGATCGAACAGCAAGTCTTCGAGGTCCAGTTGCCGTTCACCAGGCCCGAAGCCGCGCCCGCATAACCGGGTCATGCCGCTGCCGGGCCAGGCTCCCAGGCTGGCCTGCGTCTCGTCGTTGACCGTGAGGAATGCCTGACCAGGTAGCTTCCGGCCTCGTGCCGCGGCCGGCCCGGCGGCGGGGAAGTACCCTTGGCCGGTGTTCTCGCCCGAAGGCCCATCCTTGCGTGAGCTGGCGAGGCAGGCGCTGTCCTCGGTGGAGGGCGGCTACGACCTGCTTGCCCCGAAGTTCGACCACACGCCTTTTCGCACCCCCGACGCCGTTCTTGACGCGACCGCTGACGCGCTGCGGCCGCTCGGCCCGTTCAGGCGAGGATTGGACGTGTGCTGCGGCACCGGCGCGGGCATGCGGGTCCTGGAATCCCTCTGCCAAGAGCCGATCATGGGTGTCGACTTCAGCGCGGGAATGCTCGCGCTGGCGCGCAGTGCGCATCCGGACGCCAAGACCCTGCGGGCCGACGTCCGGGCCCTGCCCTTCGCCGGGGCCTTCGACCTGGCGGTCTGCTTCGGGGCGCTCGGGCACTTTCTGCCCGGCGAACGGCCCGGGCTATTCGCCGGCGTGCACCGGGCGCTGCGGCCGGGCGGGGTTTTCGCCTTCCCGATCGGCGCGCCTCCGCCCATCGCCTCGCGCTGGTACTGGGCACTGCTCGGGTTCGACCTGGCGATGCGGGCCCGCAATGCCGTGCGGCGCCCCCCGTTCGTCATGTACTACCGAACCTGCCCGCTGCAGGCCCTCCGGGCCGACCTCGCAGCATCCCGGTTCACCGTGACGACGGTGCCCTTGACGGCTCTGGGCCGACGCGAAGACGGCAGCCCGCGGTTCCGGCTCGTCCTCGCGCGCTCCTAGCGCTGGATCGTTCGCAGGCGGGCGAGCATCAGGGTGATGTCGTCTTCGCCATGCTGCTTCAGTTCCTGGGAAACCGCGTGGCAGGCGGCGTCGAGAAGGTGACCGGGCTGGCTCAGGGCCGAGCCCAGCGCGGTGCGCAGCGCGGCCAGTCCGTCGTCAATGGGCCGGGAGCGGCTCTCGATGAGCCCGTCGGTGTACAGCGCGATGGTCGCGCCCGGTTCCAGGCGCATCTTCACGCTCTGAAAGATCCCGCTGCCCAGGCCGAGGGGGAGGCCGGGCGGCAAGTCGAGTACCTGGGTGCTGCCATCGGGAAGGGTGATCACCGGTGGCAGGTGGCCGGCCTGAGCCGCGGTGCAGGAGCTGTCGGCTGAGTCGATGACGGCGTAGACGCAGGTGGCGAACGGCGGGGCGGCCGCATCTGCCGCCGTCTGGTCCATGTCGGCCGCGAGCGCGTCGAGCTGGCTCAGCAGTTGCTCGGGTGTCAGATCCTGCCGGGCGAGGATGTGTGCTGCGGTGCGCAGCTGCACCATGATCGTGGCCGCTTCGGGGCCGTGTCCCATCGCGTCGCCGACGATCAGCGCTGTGCGGCCGCCGGGCAGCGGGATGATGTCGTGCCAGTCGCCGCCGACAACGCTGTCCCCGACGGGCTGGTAGAAGGGCGCGATGTCCAGCTCCACCGGGACCCGCGGCCGGCCGGGCAGCAGGCCCCGCTGCAGCGCGAGTGCCGTCCGCCGTTCCCGGTCATACAGCCGGGCGTTGTCGATGCTGATCGCGGCGCGGGAGGCCAGTTCCTCGGCCACGGTGAGGTCACCGGGGTTGAACGGCGGGCTGGCGGGCGTGCGCCCAAATGTCGCGCAGCCGACGACGGCCCCTCGGGCGACGAGCGGCATGGCAAGGAAGGAGGTATACGCGGCGGCGACCCGCAGGCCGCCGTCACGGCCGGCGAGCCGCTTGGCTGTCTCGCGGTCCAGCTCGGTGGTCAGGACCGGCTTGCCAGTCGCCATCGCCTGCGCGCGTGGCGCGTCCGCGTCGAGGACGAGGATCTCGCCATGCGGGAGCAGGCGGCCGGTGACGGCTTCGCTGTGGCCTGCCAGGCAGGCTGCCAGCCGGCGCAGTGCCACTTCGTGCCTGGCGGAGGGTGGGGCAACGTCGTCGGCGGCGAGCAGGCGCTCGGCCGCGTAAATGACGGCCGCGTCGGCAAGCCGGGGAACGGCGGCCGCGGCGACCTCGGACGCGGTCCGGGTGAGGTCCAGGCTGGTGCCGATCCGGGCCTCCGCCTCGCTCAGCCAGCCGGGCTTGGGCTGCGGCCAGGCGCTCTGGACGATCACCAGAACGGTATCGCCAGGCCCGGTCATCGGCTCCCAGCGGATCGCGAACCGGCCCTCGCCTAAGGAGCCGCCAGCCACGGTCGCGGTGAGCACCCGGCCGGCCGCCGCCTCGGCCAGCGCATGCCCGACCAGCTCGCGGTGACCGGGACCGGTCATCAGGATGTCGCACACGTCGCGCCCGATGACGGCCTGCGCCTGGCACCCGAACAGCGCGGCCGCGGTCAGCGACCAGGAGATCACCCGGCCCTGAGGACTCAGGCTGAACGTGGCCAGGCCGGACAGGTCCGGCTCGCGGCGTCGTGGGAGCCCCGGCTGGGTCGCGGACCCTCCAGGTGGTTCATTATTAGCAGCCATTACCCGCAGCCTGCGATATCGTGCAAATACGAAATGTATCGCATCAACCAATAGAATAAGGGTGATGCTGGGCATTCGTTAGCCGGTGATCCAGGCCGCGTTGGCGCCATCGCTGCGGCGTCCGTGGCCCGGGAAAAGGAGGCAGGCTGTGACGGCTGACGAGCCGGGCTGGGTCCCGCCGGGCGTCGACACCAAGCGGGCGAACTCGGCCCGGGTCTACGACTACTGGCTCGGCGGCCGGCACAACTTTCTCGCCGACCAGGACGTCGCCCGGGCGATCGCCGCGGTCGAGCCCAACGTCCGGGCGCTCGTCCGGGCCAACCGGGCGTTCCTGGGCCGGGCGGTGCGGTTCCTGGCCCAATCCGGCATCCGCCAGTTCCTCGACATCGGCTCGGGCATCCCAACCGAAGGCAACGTGCACGAGGTCGCTCAGCAGGCCGCACCGGGCTCCCGGGTGGTCTACGCCGACATCGACCCGGTTGCGATAGCACACAGCAGGGCACTGCTGGCCGGAAACGCCGACGCCTCGGTCATCAACGGTGACCTGCGCGAGCCGGAGAAGATCCTCGCGAACGAGGACACCCGGCGGCTGATCGACTTCAGCCAGCCGGCCGGGCTGCTGCTGATGCTCGTCTTGCACTTCATCCCCGACGCCGACGACCCGTGGCGCACCGTGGCCACGGTGCGCGACGCGCTCGCGCCCGGCAGCTACCTGGTGATAGGCCATGGCACCGACGAGGGCAACCCGACCATGGCGAAGGCCGCCAGCAAGGTATACAACCGCAGCGTGTCCACCCAGATGCAGCTGCGCTCGCACGCGGAGATCATGCGGTTCTTCGACGGTTTTGATCTCGTGGAGCCGGGGCTTGTCTTCACCCCGCTATGGCGCCCGGACTCGCCAGGCGACGTGCCCGAGAACCCTAGCAAGGGCGGGGGCCTGGTCGGCGTCGGGCGAAAGCGCTGACGAAATAGCCGCGCCTATTGCGCACAATGGAGTCAGGTGACGGTTCGGGGCCGTGGCCGTGATTCTGTACCACGCGCAGCCGCCGCCGCGAAGATCTTGAAGCCTGGAGTGCATATGCTGCACCCGATCCTCCAAGATCTTTTAGTGCGGGCGGCCGGCGGCGATGACTCCGGCCGGCGCGGGGTCGGCGTACAGCAGGTCCACCAGCGCAGCGCGGCGGGTAAGCACCTTGCGCTGGTTGACGTATCCCTTGTCGGTGATCTCACCGTCGTCGAGGCTGGCCGGCCGGGCCATGACCGCCAGCCGCTGGACGCGGGCCGCAGATCCCGCAGCGTCATTGTGGTCGGCCAGCGCACGCGCCAGGTGCACCCGCAGGCCCTCGTGGGTCATCAGCTCGCCGTCCGGCTCGGGCTGCTCGCCGAGGAGGGCCCGGGCCTCGGCCGGGTTCAGCCAGGCCAGCGCGCACACATGGTCCCGGTTCTCCCCCGCCAGCACCGCGTCCGCCAGGACCGGGATCGCCGAAAGCAGCCCCGTGCGCACGGCCCCGACGCGGACGAACGTGCCGGTAGCCAGCTTGAAGTCCTCCGCGATCCGGCCGCGGAAGACCAGCCCGGCGTTCAGGTCGCCCGGGTCGGCGAAGGCGACCGCGTCGCCGGTCCGGTAGAAGCCCTCGTCGTCGAATGCCTGCTCGGTCAGGTCCGGCCGGGCCAAGTACCCTGGCGTCACGTTCGGGCCCTTGACCCGGATCTCGTACCCGCCCTCCCCGGCCCGGACCAGCTTGACCTCCGCCCCGGGCAGCGGCACCCCGATGCAGCGCGCGTCGGTGAACGGGTAGTGCGCGGACGTGACCGCCGGCGCGGTTTCGGTCGCGCCCCACGAGCCGGTCACCGCGACCTCATGCCCGGTCGTCCGCTTCGCGACCGCGGCAAGCCGCTCGCGCAGCGCCGGCGGAAGCGCGGCCGCCGCGTTGAAGATCAGCCGCAGCCGGGAGAAGAACCGGCCGGCGAACTCCGGGTCCGCTTCGAGCGCTGGTACCAGCTGCGCGTAGCCGGCCGGCACGTTGAAGTAGATGGTCGGCGGCACGTCGGCCAGGTTGGCGACCGTCTGGGCGAACATCGCCGGGACCGGCCGCCCGCCGTCCACATACAGCGTCCCGCCGGCGGTCAGCGCCATGTTCACGTTGTGATTCCCGCCGAACGTATGCGACCACGGCAGCCAGTCCACGATCACCGGAGCGTCGACCGCCAGGAACGGCCACGCCTGCCGGATCATCTGCTGGTTCGCCGCCAGCATCCGGTGCGTGTTCAGCACCCCCTTCGGAGTGCCGGTCGACCCTGAGGTGAACAAGATCTTCGCTACGTCCTCCGGCCGCAGGCCGGCGAACGCCGCCGCCACCGCCGCCCCTGGCTCCGTCTGCGTCAGGGCGGACAGCGGCGCCGCCCCCGGGCGGCCGCCCCTGCTGACGATCGCCGGCACGCCCGGCAGCGCGCCGAGCGCGGGCCCGAACGCGCCGGCGTCCTCGGCGAACACCGCGCCGGGCCCGATCAGCTCCGCGATCGCCCGGATCCGCGCGTGGTCGTGGCTTTGCAGCGAGTACGCCACGCTGACGGGCGCCACCGGAATCCCCGCGGTCATCGCGCCCAGCGTCACCAGCAGATGGTCCACGCTGTTCCCGGACAAGATCAGCAGCGGGCGGGCCGGGCCGAGGCCCCGCTCCAGCAGGCCCTGCCCGATCGCGCCGGCCGCCGCCACGGCCTCGGCGTAGCTAACCCGGCGCCAGTCACTGCCGGCACGCTCCGCAATCATGATGCGATCGGGAGCCAGCCGGGCGTGCTCCCGCACGCTGTGCAGCACGGACACCGGGTACTCCCCCAGCGGCTCCGCTGAGCGGAGCACAACCGCCTCGCCGCGCTCCGCGGTGACGCGCGGCGGCACGAACAACGGCGCGCTGCTCCCACCGGTGTCTGCCATCGGCGCCCTCTCGTCGTCGCAGCCGTTCATGATCGTGGTGACTTTTAGCTGGCATGCCGAAAAGTCGCCACGATCATGTCGACAGGCTGTCGCGAAACCCGCCATGTCTTTGTAGTCAGTCCCCGGCTGGTAACACAACCTCCCTGGCGTCGGATATCCCGAACGCCCCAGCACGCCGGCACGTATCCTCGGCGGGGTGAACTGGGCGTGCAGCTACGGGGTCGACCCGCGTTCGTCTACCCGGGCGAGCCGCTTCAGCAGTCGCCGGGCCCGGGAATCTTCGAGCCGAGCGACGGCGGGGTTCCAGCGCGACCGCGCTGCCGACCGGCCAGCTGCTGCAGTACGCGCTGGCCGGGACGCTGCCGGACGACGGAGGCCCGCCGAGCGGCCCGGTCCCGCCGGTGGACGTGTGCCTGGGCTCACCCAGCGTGCCGGTGCCCTGACCGGCGAAGCCGGGTGCGGTTAGTCCGCGGGCGCTGCCGGGCGGCTGGGGAATCCGGGCCGGGCCGGGCGGCTGTTCGCCAGCACGAGCGCCATCGCCAGAAGCAGGATCAGCAGCACCGGGATAGTGGTGAGCGCGTTGCCGGCACTTCCCGGCAGCGGCGGATTGATCAGGCTGAACAGGTAGAGGACGGCTCCGAGGGCAAAGGGGATCCCGAGCAGGTACAGCACCCGGCGATTGGCAGGCGAGCTCACCAGCATGATCGTCAGAGCCACGATGATGACGGCCACCAGCGTGCCCTGGTACAGCAGCCAGTCCCCCCACCCACCCGCTCCGATTCCGAACAGCCGGTCGATGAAACCGTGCGGGATTCTGGCCAGATAGTCGCGAAACAGGCGGGGGTCACGGAGCAGGCGGAGGCGGAGGGCCACGGGATTCACCGGACGGACGGGGACCAGGGAGCTGGTCCATTCGCCGCCGCACGGTCGACTCCGACCAGCCCATTCGCGAGTTCGGCGTGGCTGGTCCGGCCGTCCATCCCCAGCTCGGCGCAGCAGCGCCAGGTCCAGCTCCCTAGCTCGAGCATCTCCTCCTGCACCGGCTGCTGCAGCGCTGCCTCCTGGTCCGGCGACAGCAGCCGCAGGAACCCGAGCCCTCCCACCGCCGCCACGTAGCGGTGTAGCAGCCGGTGCGCGCTCACCGCGACGACCCGGCCGCCGCGCGGCAGCTTCGCCAGCACCGCGTCACGCTCGGCGGCCGCGCCGCGCACCGTGCACAGCACCTCGCAGTGGACCATGACGGGGTGGCAGAAGACCATGTCGCCCGGCTCGCCCGTCAGCTCGACCACACGAAGGGGCACGCCGTCGACGATGGTTTCGGTGCCCATGAACACGGCGATCCGGTCGGCAGGTGACGGCGCTAGTCCGGTGAGCGCCATGAGCCACGGGTGGGAGCGGTGGAACCGTTCCCGGAGCCTGGTGATCGAATCGCGCCGCTGGCTCGCGGGAAGCCGGCGTTCCTGCTCGTAGCAGGCGGGGCGACCCGGAAAGGATCAGGGTTCCGCCGCTTCGCGGCGCGACCGGGCCGATGAAGCTGACAACGAATAGCGCCCTCGGGCAATCGAGGTGCAGGTCACAGGGATTGTCCCAGTGCCAGTTCCCGGTCGGCACCTCCCAGGCACCCGGCGCGGGAAAGGTGACGAGGGGACGGCCCCAGTCTCTCGGCGGCGGCCAGGCGGCCTCGCCGAGCAGATCGTCCAGGACGCCGCGCACCCGCCGGTCAGGATCTTGGCCTGGATGGGATCGCGCTTGGCGGCTTTCAGGTCGCCCACGATCTGGCGCCAGCTCGAGCGGTCGTCAGGACGTATGCCGTGCGCGCCTTCCAGCTCGCGCCACCATTGCCGTTCCATGGCGCGGCCGTCGGCGGGCGAGAACGCCTGCCTGACCACCACGTAGCCGTCGCGCTCGAAGCGCTCGATGTCTGACGAGGCCAGGGTGGTGAGTTCTGTTCCCATGAGGTCCGTCTCCAGGTGGACGGCGCCCCGCAGCAGATCATTCGCCTCGGCTGGGCCGAGGCATCCGATCTACCGCGGGGTATTACCCCACGGCTCACCGCAAGGCGCAGTGAACGATGAGCAATGATCCCACGCCCCGGGTCTGGCCATCAACCGGCGGCAGCGCACACGACCGCTATCTGCCGGTGCGCTCGCGGTGGTTGCACCCCGGCCAGCAGCAGGGCCGACGCTGGCCTTCCTCCAGCTCCTCCTGGGTCCGGCGAATGCGGCGTTCCCGGGTCATCTCCTGCTTGGCATCCTCGACCCAGCAGATGAACTCGTTGCGGGCCAGAGGCGTGATGTCCTTCCAGGCATCGAGCGCCGTGGGGTTCGCGATCAGCGCCTTGCGCAGGTCTGCGGGAAGCTTGTGCACCACCCCACCGGGCACTCGCTGGCTGCTCACAGAGCCACGGTAACCGATGCCGCGGCAACGTCCACCAGGCGCCCTTACCCGTCACTCATAGGCCAAGGCGGCTTGTGCGCTGCGCTTGTACGACCTGGGCCTCAGTCCTGCCACGTGCAGGCCACCGCACGCGCAACCGCCGGAGTCGGCCCGAACTCGCGGTAAGACGAGACCACTGGCGCGAGGGCGGGTCGGGGCCGGACAGCGACCGGCCGCAGAGGGACCGCCATGCCCCAGTATCGACCTCCTGCAGGCACAAAAGGACGGCCGGTTCGTGCAAGACACCGGCAGCGGAGCAGGCGATGCTGATGTCTCATGGCAGCCAGCAGGCAGGCCCGCGGCCGGTCCGCGGGCCGGTTCCTGGACCGCGACGACAGCGGCGTATCTAGCCCCCGCCAACTACGTCGACAGCGATCACCCGCTGATCATCGCGAAGGCACGTCAGCTGTGCTCAGGCGCAAGCGCGGTATCGGAGGCGGCCCAGGCCGTCTTTTACTTTGCCCGCGACCTGCAGTACCGGGGCGGCGGACTTTGAGAACCTGGAGATCTACCGCGCCAGCAGCGTGCTGGCGGCCGGGCACGGCTACTGCGTCGGCAAGGCTTCGCTATGCGCGGCGCTGGCCCGCGCCGCCGCGATCCCGGCCCGGCTGGCTTCGCCGACGTCCGCAACCACCTCGCCGCGCCTCGGCTGCTGGCGGCGATGGGCACCGACGTCTTCGCCTGGCATGGCTACACCCAGCTGTTCCTCGGCGGCCGCTGGGTCAGCGTAAGCCCTACCTTCGACCAGGCAACCTGCGAGCGCGCCGGCGTCGCCCCGCTGGAGTGGGCGGACCGGTTCGGTGTGCAAGACCTCAACAAGGCCTGCCGCGCGGCCTCGGCTTTGACTGACCTCATCACCAGCCGACCGGACATGGGAGGATACACGTCTATGCAGGCGACACGGTGACCCGGGCACTGCGATTTGGCCTGGTCGGTACCGGTCACTGGGCGCAGATCGCGCACGCCCCCGCGCTCGCCTCAACTGAGGGCATCGAGTTCGCCGCGGTCTGGGGCCGAAACTCCGGCGCCGCGGCACAACTGGCCGCGACCTACAACGCCACGGCGCACGGCGACCTCGCTGACTTCCTGGCAAGCGTCGACGCAGTCGCCTTCGCCGTGCCACCGGACGTGCAGGTCCCGATCGCCATCCGTGCCGCCCGCGCTGGCAAGCACCTGCTCCTGGAAAAGCCCATCGCCATCTCACCGGCTGATGCCGACACCCTCGTCGACGCGGTGGAGAGCTCCCAGGTGGCATCCGTTGTCTTCTTTACCGGCCGGTTTCAGGCCGACGTTCGGGCCTGGCTGGCCGAGGTGCTGGCGGCCGCCGGATGGGCCGGCGGCTGTGCGGTCTGGCTCGGCTCGGCCATGCGATCCGGCAACCCGTTCAACACCCCGTGGCGCCGGGACAAAGGCGGGCTGTGGGATCTCGGCCCGCACGTGATCTCGCTTCTGTGGGCCAGCCTCGGCCCGGTGCGCTCAGTCACCGCCGATGCCGGGCAGGGCGACATTGCTCATCTCGTCCTGCACCACGGCACCGGGCAAACCAGCACCGCGACGGTGACCCTGGACCAGCCGCAGAATGCGGCATTCTCCGAGCTGTATCTGTGGGGAGAACCAGGCCGGTCACTCTGTCCCGTCGAGGCCGAAGATCCCGTAGTCCCGTTGCGGACAGCCCTCACCGAACTGGCCGCCAACGCACGATCGGGGCAGGTCAGCCACCCCTGTGACGTACGCTTCGGCCGCGATGTAGGGCACGTACTCGCCGACGCCCAGCGCCAGATCGACTCACGGTCTACAGATCCTCCGTCGTCTTGACGACGGTCGGCTGGCCTGACCTATCCCGGGCAACGGCCTCCATGAGTCGCTGCGTAGCGCTGATAGCCACGGCATCCACCTCCGTCAGCTGCGAACCGCTCCAATACAGCACCCTCGATCGAATATGCGATCCCCATGGCTCCCGCTGGATCAGCTTCCTTGCCTGGTCGATAGGGTGCAAGCGGACTGTTCGGGTCAGATTCGAGGGGCGGGCGATGACGATCCTGGATGCGGATGTCGCGGTTATCGGGGCTGGCTCGGTGGGGAGCATGGCGAGCTGGCAGCTGGCCGAGCGGGGCTTGCGCGTCATCGCGGTGGACCGGTTCATGATCCCGGGGCCGTTCTCTGCTTACGCGGGCGAGTCACGCCTGTTCCGCATGGTCTATGCGGAGGGCGGCCATTACACGCCGCTGCTGCAGCGCGCCCGTGACCTGTGGCGCGAGCTCGAGGCGGTCAGCGGGACCGAGCTGCTCACGATCACCGGCGTGGTGACGATCATGGATCACGATCATCCCAGCCATGCCGCCCTGCTGCGGGCAGGCCAGGAGCGGGGCCTGACCTTCGAGGTCCTGGCTGGGTCAGATGCACGAGGCCGGCTGCCCCAGCACGTTATCCGCGACGGTGACGTGGCCCTGTTCGATCCCGAGGGCGGTTTCCTGCGCAGCGAGCGCGCGGTGTTCTCGGCTCTCCAGCAGGCCGAGCACCGCGGAGCCTCGTTCCTCGGTAATCGGCAGGTCAGCGCCCTGGAACGCGACGGTGACCGGTGGCTGGTCCGCACGGATCAGGAAGAGATCCGCGCGCCGCGGGTGCTGGTGGCCACCGGAACCGGCGCCGGGCCGGTCTGCGACGCGCTCGGTACCCACCTGGCGGTGCTTCCGCAGATACTGACCTGGTTCCCCATCGCGGACCACGATCTGCTTGCCCGCGGCGAGCAGCAGGCCTTCATCCGCAGTTCGCGCGATGCTCAGTTCTACGGCTTCCCCAGCAGCGACGGATGGACCATGAAAGTGGCGGCCAGCATCTACCTTGACGAGGTCGCCTCGATGGCCCGTCCGATCACCTGGGATCCCGGCCATCTGGACACGGTGCAATCCTGGGTCAGCACTTACCTGCCCGCGCTGGCGCCCCGGCCCGTGCGGACCGTGCTGTGCGCCGACGGGTACACGGTCGACGACACCGGCCTGCTCGGGTTCGTGCCCGGCATGGACGGGGTCGTCGTTGCGGTCGGCTTCTCAGGTCACGGATTCAAGATGGCGTCCTCGCTCGGCGCCGTCGCCGCCGACCTGATCGCGGAAGGCACGACGGCCACAGACGTCAGCTTCATGAATCCAGCGCGTTTCCTGCCCGGAAAGGATGCCATCGACATGCTTCCCCTGAACGCTGCGGCCCGCTCCCAGGACGAGCGCCCATGAGCGCCCCAGCGCCCTACGTCCTCGGGGAGCTGGAGGCCCAGCCAGGCTCGCAGGTCCGCGGTTACTGTCAGGTGAATCTCGGGACGGACACTGTCGCACTGCCGATCGCCATCACCCACGGGACCGAGCCCGGTCCGGTGCTGGCGGTCACCGCGGGGATCCACGGTGGCGAATACGTCCCGATGATCGCGGTCCGCCAGTTCATCCGCGATCTGGATCCGGCCCGGATGAGCGGCACCGTCGTGGCCTGCCTGCAATCCAGCCCGGTCGCCTTCGAGCGACGGCTGGCCTTCGTCAACCCGCTCGACGGCCAGAACCTCAACAGGTCGTTCCCCGGAGATCCGGCCGGCGGCCCCACCCAGCGGCTTGCCGCCTGGCTCTCGGAGAACCTGCTTGGCCGGGCCGGCTACTACGTCGACTGCCACTGCGGTGACCTGCCCGAGGTGCTCGACTCCTTCGCGGGTGTCGCCGCGGGACCGGACGGCGTGCTGAGCGAGCAGGGCCGGGCGGTGGCCGACTGCTTCGACGTCGCCCGCATCCTCGAGGAGCGTCTCGAGGGCTCTGCCGTCTTCCAGGCCGCGCTGGCCGGGGTCGCCGCGGCTCTCGTTGAGATTGGCGGCCAGGGCCGCTGGTCGCAAGCGGAGGCCGATGTGCAGCGGCAGGGCCTGCTGCGGGTGGCGGCGTTGGCCGGCATTCTCCCCGCACGGTCTCCCCGCGGACGGTCTCCCCGCACACGGTCTCCCCGCGGACGGTCTCCCCGGTCTCCCCGCGACGGTCTCCCCGCGGACGCTGCGGCCCGGCCGCATCTGCCCATTTTCGAGGAGGTGGCGGGCGTGCTGAGCGACCGTCCCGGCCTGTGGTTTCCCGAGGTTGGCGTCGGGGCTTCCGTGGCCGAGGGCACTCGCCTTGGCCGGGTGGAGGACGCGTTCGGGGACACGGTCTGGGAGGTTCTGGCTCCTGCCGCTGGAGTGCTGACGTTCGGGCTTGGCAGCCTCGCTGCAGCCCCGGGCGACCTGCTCGCGTACATCTCGCGCCCCATGCCCGGCACCTGACAGCGAGTGGTCAGACGCCGGTCCAGACCAGCGGGATTGTGGACGCGGCCAGCAGCGCGGCCATGGCAGCGGTGAAGATGCGCCAGGCACGCGGTGACCGCAGAAACCGCTGGAACGCGGCGCCGAACGCCAGCCAGGGCAGGCAGCTGGGAAGGGCGGCCAGCATAAACAGGCTCGCGAAGATGGCCGCCTGGGCCAGGGCATCGCCGGCGCGCCGGTCCAGGAAGGTCGCGATGGCAGCGACGCTCACCAGCCATCCCTTGGGGTTCATCCACTGGAAGGCCGCCATGCCGAGGACTCCGGCGGGTGCGTTCGCGGCCCCTTCGTCATGCGCCGCGGTCGCGATCTTCCAGGCCATCCAGCAAAGCATCGCCGCCCCGCCCCACTTCAGGACCTCCAGGGCCAGCGGATGAGCGAGCAGGACATTGCCCAGCCCGAGGGTGATGGCGAACAGCATCGCGCCCATCCCCGTCACCTGCCCCAGCAGGCTCGGCAGCCCGTGCCGCACGCCGACCCTGGCACCGACGGCGGTCAGCAGCGCATTGCTGGGGCCGGGGGTGCCGGCGACAACCGCGGAGAACGTCACGAACGCGATCACCTGGGCAGGGTCATGCATCACTTCCATGCGCACCGCTCCGTAGATTGGGTCTATGGCGGCACTCAGCCTGGCTGATGCAAGCGGCGCTGGTCTTGAACATTCGTGTGGGCCAGATGAGTGGGTGGACGCCGCAAGGGCCGCCGTCGAGCGTGGCCGCGATCTCCTCCGGAGCCGGCTGACGATCGTGCAATCGAGCGAGGTGGAGGCCGTCACCGGCCTGGACCGTTACCAGTTCGCGCGCCAGTTCCACGCCGTCTACGGCACCAGCCCATACCGGTACTCAGTAATGCGGCGCCTCGACGCGGCCCGGGTATGGATCCGGAACGGGCGGCCCCTGGCAGATACGGCTACCGAGGCGGGCTTCGCCGACCAGGCCCATTTCACCCGGACGTTCAAAGCGGCGTTCGGCATGACCCCCGGCCGCTACGCAAAGCTCTGCACGCCCCGTTCCGGCACTGGAGCCGCTTCCGTCCGGCAGCGATGAGAGTTGGCCCGGCGTACGTCTATATCTCGGCAAGCGACGGATCGCTCAGCGAGAGCCATGACGAAGGGACTATGCCAGCGGGACCGCGTGGGTCCAGTCCGAGGTGACGCAGCTGCAATCCAACGCCGCGTCGATCGGGATCAAGCTGAACCTCGAGCCCAAGACGTTCAACCAGCTGGGCTCGGTGGCCGGCAACTGCGTGGTCGCGAAGCTCCCGTGCAACTGGGACATGGTCAGCTTCGGTAACGGCTGGTCGTACTCGCCGGATTTCCTGCCCACCGGTGACGAGGTGTTCATGTGCGGCGCGATCAGCAACTTCGGCGGGTACTGCGACCACGCCAACGACGCACTGATCAACAAGACGCTGAGCAGCGGCAACCTGCAGTACATGTACAACTGGCAGGACTACATGACGCCCCAGCTTCCGGTGGAGTGGGCGCCGGACGCCGCCTACCAGCTGACCGAGATCGCCAGCAACCTCAAGGGCGCGGCGCCGCAGAGCCCGACGCTCAGCATCAACCCGGAGAACTGGTATTTCGTGAAGTGATCGGGGCCAGCCTGATCGCAATGCCGCGTACTTGAGGACTTGGCGGCTGGCGCTCCGGCCCCGCGTTGCTGCTGTCGCTGATCGCTTCAGCGACGCCTTATGTTCGCGGCATTGAGCCTTATCGTGAGTGCCGGGCCGGGCCCTAGTGGGCTCGGCCCGGCATGATCAGAAGGGACGACTCTTAGCTGTTGTCCGCCTCGACGAGCCGCTCGATGAGCTCGTCGACGTTGCCCGACTTGGGCAGACCTCGCTTGGCCAGCAGATCGCTGAGCTCAGCCTTGGTCAGGCCCTCGTAGCGCTCGCGGGCCATCGCCTGAGCCTTCCGCGCCTGCTGACGCTCGATCTTGGCGGCCTCACGGGCCAGTTCATGTGACGCCCGCTCGGCGTGCTCGTGAGCGGACTGCTCGGCCTCGGACGCCTTGGCCCGCGCGGTCTTGGTGGCCGACTCGGTCTTCTCGCGCACCGCACCAGGCAGCGCGCTCGTGGCCTCAGCCCACCTGACGGCGAGGCGGCGGTTCACGTCTACCGTGCGCTGCACCAAGTCGAAATAGCGCTCGACCGCCGGGACGAGGTCTATCTGCGGCAGCTCGGGAAGGCGGTCCGTCAGCGTCCGCGCCCTCTGGCCCCAGAGGTCGGCGGTCTTCTCGGCCGCGCTTCGGGCCTGGTTCGCCACCGTGCTGTATTGCCCGGTCAAGGTGTTCATATCTACTCCTCGGGTTCCGTATAACTCTGCTAACTTTAGCAAGCATCGCGTACTAAAGCAAGCGGGCGGCGTCCCGGAACAATCTGGCTACCCGCACCTGGCCAGATCACACATGCGCGGCACTCAGGCCACCGGTCCGGTCCGAATCGCGTTTGATCGGCCATCCTGGCCATGGATGGGACGAATCAGCACCGTATGCTCGTGCGCGGCACGAACATGCAGCGGAGGCGCTTACGGTGACGGGTTATCCGAGGTGACCGCGGATCCACGTACGTGAAGGTGCGCCCGCCCGCAGACCGGGCCGGTGCAGGCCCGGCTGAACCGCGAAGTTCCAGCAACCGCTGGCGGATCAGCGATCGCCGGCTGGGATTGATCTACGCGGTGCTGGCGGCCGTGGCGTGGTCCACCGCTGGGATCCTGCAGCGCCAGCTGCATGTCAACGCGGCAACCCAGGTCGCGGGACGCGGCGTCTTCGGGTTCATAACGCTCGCGGGCTACGCGGCATACACGCAGCCCGGTCCCGTGGCGTCGGTAACCCGGCGCGGCGCTCTTCTGGCCGCGTCAGTAACCGGGCGTGGCGCTCTCCTGGCCGCCGGGGCAATGGCGGTGGCCAACTCCGCGTTCATCGTCTCGCTGAACTACACCTCGGTCGCGCACGTCCTGGTTCTGCAGTCCATCGCTCCTCTGGTCGCCGCCGGCCTCGGCGTGGTCCTCCTGGGAGAGCGGCTCACCTGGCGCACCGCATGCGCGATGGCCGTAGCTCTCGGCGGTGTCATCGTGATGGTCGGCGCACCGGGCGGCGGACCGGTTCTCGGTGACGGCCTTTCGCTGCTCACGGGTGTCGCGTTCGCGCTCGTCATCGTCATCGCCCGCCGGCACCGCGGCGTGTCCATGGCGCCTGCAATGGCCCTGGCGCAACTGCTGGTTGTCATCGTCTTCGCGCCGTTCGCGCAGTTCAGCCACCTCTCCTGGGCCGACGTCGGGTGGCTCGCCCTGCTGGGGTGTGGCCAGATCGGGCTCGGGGCGGTCTTCTTCATCTCGGCGGCACGGTTCATTCCGTCTTCGGAGATGGCGATGATCTTCCTGCTGGAGGTAGTACTCGGCCCGTTGTGGACCTGGATCGCGCTCTCCGAGACGCCGAACATCGCGACGCTGGCAGGTGGCGCGGCCGTCATCGCCGGCGTCGGCGCCCAGGTTGGCGGATTCGGCAAGCGGAAGGATCGCCCGATGGCCGGCGAACAGCCACAGGGAGCCGAGCAGTCAAAGGGATTAGCTGGGCAAAGGGAACGGCCGCCCGGTGCGGTCCGGAACCTGGCGGCCGTTCGTCTGCGCGGCGCGGGCTGCGCACGCGCCGCAAGCTGCAACTCATCCCATGGCGAGCGGATCACTCACAGATTTCAGCGTGATCACCTCCGGTCGCCGACCAGGCGGCCGAGCGCCAGGATCTGCCCGTTGCGGCGGGCGGCGACCGGGCGGGCCAGGCACGCGCATCCGACGCCGGCGACCAGGCCCGCGGCGGCGCAGCAGGACCACAACAGGGGCAAGCCGCCGGCCTCGATCACGGCGTCACCTGCCACGGCCGCGGTGAGGGTGCTCAAGCCGAGGGCCGAACCCCAGGTACCCAGGTAGGCGCCGGCCCGCCCGGGCGGGGCGATGGATGCCACGATCGCGGGAGCGAGGCCCGCAGCGGCGATTTCGCCGAGCGTCCAGATAACGCTGGTCGCCGCGTACCAGGCCAGCCCAGTCCCAGCCCCGGTGATCGCGATACCGATGCCGATCAGTCCCATCCCCGCCGCGCATAGCGGCACCGCCGGGAGGCGCACCAGCCAGCCCTGGGCGAACGGCTGGAGCACGGCGACGGTGAGCGGGTTCATCGTGGCGATCAGGCCAAAGCCCAGTGGCCCGATGCCGGTGCCAGCGAACCGGACCGGCAGCGCGTACACCGATTGCTGTCCGGCGGTCAGGATCAGCAGGGTCAGCAACGTGAACGTCCAAAGAAGCGGGTCGGCGACCAGACTGCCGCGCTTAGCTGCCCGGACGTGCCGCCGCGGCCGGTCCCGTGGCAGGAGCAGCCATGCCAGCGCCGCGAACGCGGCGGCGCCGGTCGCGCTCGCGACGAACAGCCATCCCCACCCGGCGTACGCGGCCAGGGCGCCGCCAGCCAGGGTAGCGACGCTGAGCAGCACGTTGATTATCCAGGTGAGCAGCGTCATGCACCGCTTGCGCTGGATCTCATCTACGGCGGCTGTGGCCAGCATGGACTGCGCGGCCGGCCGCCACATCTCGAATACCAGGCCGACCGCCGCCGCCCCGGCTGCGAGCGCGACGGCGCTGCGGGCCATCCCCGCGGCCGTGTACGCGGCCCAGGCCGCTATGTTCCCGGCGACTATCACTCTCCTGGGCCCGACCCGGTCGGCGGCCCATCCCGCGATCGGTGGGCCGGCTGCCCAGCCGATACCGAACGCGGCGAGCACGAACGCTACCTGACTGGCGTCCAGATGCCGTCCGCGAGCGGCGTAATAGGCGAGGGCCAGGTACAGGCACGCCAGGCCGCGACCGGGAATCAGCGTGATCACCAGTCGCCAGAAGACGCTGGGCAACCCGCCCCACGTGCGCATCCGCCACGAGCGCGGAGGATCCGGGCGCGCTTGCGGCACGGTGCCGACGGTCACCGGGACCAGTTCGGCGGCCGGGAGTTCGGCGGCGGGGGCCAGTTCAGCGGCCGGGGGCAGTTCAGCGGCCGGGGGCAGTTCAGCGGCCGGCGCGGCCACCGGTGCTGCCAGGAGGAACACTGACTGGCCGGCCCCCTGGCGGGGTAGGGCAACCGTGCCCTGGCGCTGGTACCCGCGGGCCCGGGTGATGGCACGCAGGCATGCCCGGGTGCCGGCGACGGTCAAGGTCAGGGCCGCGGTCGGCGCGACAACGAACGCCCCGGTCTCGGCGATCACCCAGGCCGTCATGGCGACGAGCTAACTGTTGGTGACAGCGTGGCTGTCGGGGACGGGTACGCGGTCGCGCTCGGGGACGGGTACGTGGTGGGAGTCGCCGTCGGGGACGGGTAAGTGGTCGGGGTTGGAGTCGCCGACGGGGACGGGTACGTAGTCGGGGTTGGAGTGGGAGTCGGGGTGGGAGTCGCAGTCGCGGTCGGTGTCGGTGTTGGAGTCGTCGATTGGGTGGAGACCGGGGTGGGACTCGAGGACGGCGGGGACGAGCCGTGGCCCGGCGACGGAGAGCGGGACGGGTTGTGCGAACGCAGCGACGACGGAGAGCTCCGATCCGTCCGACCCGGCCGACCCGGCCGGGTCGGACGGATCGGACGGGCTGGCCGACGACGCGGACCGGGTCAGACGTGACCCGGGCAGGCGTGAGCTGGTGACCGGGACAGCCGTCGGGCGGGGGGGATCCCCGTTGGTCGGCGCATCCGGGTGATCTTGCCGCGAGATGGTGATCACCGCGACCACGGCCGTCGCGGCCAGCGTCAGCGTGGCCGCCGCAGCCAGCGCCCAGGCGAGCGGCCTCACCGGGAACCCGGCGACCCACGCCCGCCACGTCACGATGGGCATCCGCCGGTGCAGCCTTACTCCGACGTACGTGGCGACTCCGGTCGCGAGGACAGCGCCCGCTGCTGCGCCGGCCAGCTCTCCGGTCATGGCTCGGCCCGGGTGCCCTGAATCCACACGTAGCGGCGGTCGGACAGCTCCTTGTCGTGAAGGCGGCAGACCAACCGGCGGCCGATGCCGTCAAAGTCCCACAACGCGACCCCGAAGTCGCTGCACAGCTCGCCCATGTCCAGCGCGATCCCGGACAGCGAGATGTCCCGGCCTACCGAGCACAGCCCGGTGGGCTGCAGGCAGGTGCCGCAGCAGCCGATCCGGATCAGGTACGGGTCTTCGGTGGTTGCTCCGCAGCCCGGACAGCTGAATCCCGCTCTCCCCGGCTTGTGCGTCGCCCGGTGCCGGTGCTGGAGAACGTGCGCGACCTTGCCCATGAGGTCAGGCTGGCCGCCCCGCCTTGCACTCGCCTTGATGCTTTTCTTGCAGCCCTGGTGACAGCGCAGGTTAAGGCGACGGCACGCTGGCCGGCGACATCGACCTGCACGAGGGAGCCGGCCGCGCCGGGCCCCCCGGCATCTATCACTGCTGGTTCTCGCTGGCGGCCAGGACGGAGCGGGCCCACGCCACCTGGTCGCCGACCTCGCCGACGTCGAGGGCGGCGAGAGTTATCCCGGCCGCGCCGATGCTTGCGGCCGCCTCGGCGGCGGTTGCGACGTCTTGCGGTACCGACAGGTCCTCCGACACGGCAGCGGGGATGAGCCGTTCGGCCGCATCGGTGTCCCCGGCGAGGAGGAGCTGGCGGACCCGGCGACGTCAGGTCGTCCCCGACGCCCCAGCGTTCCCTGACCTCGGCCCGATTGTTCAGCACGGCGTAGGTGGCGGCCCGGCGCAGCAGCGCGCGGGAGGCCTGCTCGTGCTCGACCAGCGGGGCCCAGATGATGTTCACACCGGCGAGCTCCGTCTGGCGGCCGGCTCGGGCCCTGGCGCGACGAGGCCGACGGTGCGGTCCAGCTCGCTGCGCGGGACGGCCCAGAGCAGGGCCTCGTCGGCGGCCCGGCCGGCGTGCCGCAGCATCCGTGGCGCCCCGTCCGCCCACGAGGATGCGGACGGGGGAGCCAGCGGGCACTTCCAGGGCGGCGGCCGCTGCCTCGTCGAGCGGCCCGCCGGCGGCGACGTCGCCGGATCAGCGCGGCCAGCTCCACCGTCCGCTCCGGGCGCGTCCGGCCCGGCTCGACGCCGGGCCGCTCCGGCGACCTCCGACCCGCCGGCGCCTACCCCGAGGATCACCCGGGCGCCAGCGAGCTCCTGCAGGGTGGCGATGGCGGCCACGGTGACGAACGGATGGCGCATGTACGGGTTGGTCACCACGGGACCGACGGCCAGGCGCGTGCGTCACCCGGGCGGCCTCGGCCGCCAGGACCCAGGTGTCGCGCCACCAGAAGGCGTCGGGCACGCCGAGCCAGTCGGCGCCGGCCTTTCGGCAGCCTGGGCGCCAGCGGCCACGACATCGGCCACGCGTCGGGTTGTCGATGTGGAGGTATCAGGCCGACGCTCATGACGGCAGCAGCTCCTTGGCCATCGACGGCGAAGAGCGTCCTGCGACATCCGCCAGGCGGGCAGGCCGGCGGCGTGCGGGGTTCGCAGGCAGACGCCGATGCTGGGGGCGGTGGACTATCGGGTGACGAGTTCGGCCAGCCGCCGGCCCGATCGCGGCGGGGGTCGGCCGATGATCGCCAGGTGGGCCAGCACGTCGTCGGTGATGAGCGTGCCGGGCCGGGGGCGTCGTCGCCCTGCTCGAAGGCCTCCACGGCTCCGCCGGCACCTCGGTCTTCGGACAGGCCGGCCAGCTCCCTGGTCGAGGCCGGCGTGTCGAGGAAGGCGAAGATGAACCGGGGTCGGGCCCACTCCAGCTCGTCGTCGCCCAAGATGATGCTCGGGTACAGGGCCACGTCGATCGGGCGAACCGAGCGCACCCAGCCGACGGCGGCGTCGAGGATGGCGAAGGGAATCCCACCGAGGAAGGCGCCGTCGGCTTCCTCGGACGCGTACCGGTTGAAGCGCTCGCCCCGGGCGCCGATGAAGATCGGCAGGGCCGGCGTCGGTGAACGGGTTCTCGCGGGTGGTGCGATAGCCGTCGCTCGCTACGCCCGGCGGCAACGGCCCGGCACGATCCGGACGGCCTCGCGGGTCCGGGCCAGCGGCTGCGGTCGGGCGACTACCGACCGGGTCGAGCGCCACCCCCCCGCCCGGCGCCGAGGCCGAGGATCGCCCGTCCCCCGCTCAGCTCGTGTACGGTCATCATCGCCGACGCCGTGACCGCCGGGTGACGGAGGTACGGGTTGGTGACCGCCACGCCGAGCGAGACCGCGGGTCCGGACCGCGGCGGCGGCCAGGACGGCGAAAGGATCCTGGTGGGCCGGGCCCTCGTCGCCGATCCAGACCTCGTCGAGCCCGGCCGTCGGCGTCGCACGAAGGCCTTGCACAAGCTCGCCGGCGGACGCTTCGGGAAAGAACCAGACGCCGAGCCGAGCGGGCGTCCGCGGCCTGCTCACGGCGCGAGGGAAGGAACGACCTGCTCGACCAGCGCCTCGATGGTGCGCAATGATGTCTCGACGTCCTGGCCCGGCATGACCGAGAGGTCCGTGACGCCGAGCCGCGAGATAGGCGTCGATCTGCTCGGCCAGAAAGCGGGCGGGCCGATGATCGAGCCGGTCCCGTCGCTCGGTCGTCCTTCGAGCTCGTGGCGCGCCGCAGGCCGAAACGGACGCGCACGGCGAGCACGGTGCCGCCGCCGTCGAACCATTCGCGGCCGTCGGGGCCAGTCGGGTCGGTCCGATCCGTGACGCCTGGAACGGCAGGCCGAGCCGGATCGCGCGAAGCATCGTCGCCCGGGCACCGGCCAGCCACAGCGGCGGGCCGCCCGGCGTCCAAGGCCGGGGAGAGGGTCCGGGGTCCGGGGCGTCGGCCGCCCAGACCTCGCTGAGGGTGCGGATTCCGGCCTCCAGATGGTCCCCCGCCGGGTGAAGTCCCGGCCCTCGGCCGCGAACTCGTCGGGCCAGTTACCGGGGCGAGCACCAGCGTGAAGCGGCCCTCGGTCAGCTGGTCGAGCGAGGCCGCCTGCTTGGCCACCCAGAGCGGATCGCGGAGCGGGAGGACGGCGGCGCCCGAGCCCGATGGCCGAACCCGGGGAACCGCCCGGCCAGCCAGGCCAGCTCGGCCAAAGGACTCCATGCCCCCCGACCAGGGCGGGAAATCGGGCCGGCCGAGGAGCCCGTCGCCGAGCCAGAACGTGCCGAGGCCGCCGCTGGGCGGCGGCCTCGGCGACGCGTTCCATCCCGACGTGGGTCGGCGGCCCACGGGGAGATGCCGATACGAAGGCTCACCCGCCGGCCGGGAGATGGATCGACGGATCGATGAACTGGTTGGTGGCGATGTCCTGCGGGGTCAGGCCGGCCTTGACCGTCTTGCCATCCTTGGCGTAGATGGGCGACACAATAGCGCATGAGCTTCTGGATCCGGCTGAAGTCGAAGTCGCCGAGCTCCCGTCGGGCGAGTTGGCGATGATCTTGTCGGCCACCATGGTCTTGGCGGCGTAGGCCGCCTCGCCGGCGCTGTATACCCAGCCGTTGTTGTACTGGTTGACCAGCTTGACGATCAGGGCGTTGGCCGGGCCGGGGTCCGCGGCGTAGTCGACGATCCCCTGCTGGATGATCGGCACCAGCTTCTTGAAGCAGGCCGCGTACTTGGTGACGTTCTCCGGGCGGGTGGCGATCGACGGGTAGGGGTCGTAGCCGGTGGCGCTCACCAGCTGGTAGGTCACCGGCTTCTTCCACTGGCTGATCTCGTACTGGTACTCGTAGGGCTCGGCGGTGGCGAAGCCCTGCTGGGCGACGGTGCCGCCCGAGGCCACGAACCGGGCCGGGGTCCCGTTGTAGGACCCGTCGGTCTGGCTCTTCTTGAGGATGCCGGCGCCGGTCAGGTAGTCCATGAACGGCGCCCCGTTGAAGTACAGGACCTTGGTGCCCGTCCTTGCCGAGGTCGGCGATCGTCTTGTCGTTCGGGTGCGGCGGCCGGATTCCACATGATGATCGTCGGCGGCCTGCTGGCGGTCGGCCACGATGCGCGACGGTCGGCTGGCTCTGCGACAGTCTCGATGGCCTCGTCGGTCTGGACGAAGCCGAGCAGGATGCTCGGAGTCCTCGTACATCAGGGCGGAGTCGAGCTGGCTGCCGACGGCCGGGCCGCCGGAGCGGATCTGGATCTTGACCCCGGTGTCCTGGCCACCGTGGGCGAGCAGCTCGGCGGTGTAGGTCTTCTTGTTGGTATCGACGGTGCCGTTTGGGGCGGCCAGCTCGTAGAAGGAGAAGTGGTCGGCCTCGGGGTTCCAGTCGGTCTGCACGACGATCGTGCTCGGGCAGACGCCCGGCCAGGCGACACCGACGACGCGACGACCGCCGGAGCCTCGCTGGTCGCGTGGCGGCGATCGTGGCCGAGTGCGGTCGAGGCGTTGCTCGCGGAGCTGCTAGCGCTGCGCGGCGAGGAGTGGCCAGCGCCGAGGGCACGCCGCCCATGAGCGGCGATGACTTCGGGCTTCTCTTGTTGGCCACTGCTGCATGCTCCTTGATGAGTCGGGGAGGGGTTGGGTGGAAAGGTCAGGCTCTGGCCTCGGCCGGCGGGCCGACTCGTGCCAGCCGCCGATGACGCGCTGGGCGATGAAGCCCGACGAGCACGAACGTCGAGGACGCCGAGCAGCGAGCTCATGATCACTGCGGCGTAGAGCTGGTCAGATTCGAGCCGGTTGCTGTAGAGGTTGATCAGCGACCCCGATGCCGGGGGGGCCCTGCACGAAGAAGAAGTCACCGACGACGGCGCCGATGACCGAGAGCCCGGCCGAGTATCCGCAAGCCGGTGAAGATGTTGGGCAGGGCGGCGGGGAACTGCAGCTTCCAGAGCCGCTTCCACCGCCCGGCTCCGTGCAGGGTGAACAGGTCGTGCTGGCCGTGGTCGACGGAGAGCAACCCGAACAGGGTGTTGGTGATGATCGGGAACAGGGCGATCAGGACGCAGACCAGCACCCGGCTGCGGAAGTTGAAGCCGAAGGCGAAGCCGATGACGGGGACGATGGCCAGGATCGGGATCGGTCTGGAGGACGACGGCGTAGGGGTAGATCGACCGCTCGATCGACTTGGCCTGGCTCATGAGCACGGCGAGGGCCATGCCGATGACGCGTGGCGATGCCGAAGCCGATGCCGCGGCCCGGGCGGTGAGGGCCAGACCGCTCAGGATCTCGATGGAAGTTGCTCCAGGTGAGGAACCCGCCCTGGATGACCTGCTGCGGCGGGCGGCAGCAGGAAACGGCGGCTCGGCTTGAGGAGGCACGTAGCTGACGAAATACCAGACGCCGATCACCACGCGCCGAACGTCACCAGCGGGGGCAGCACGGCACGACCATGCGCCGCACGCCGGGAGCGCTTGGGCACGGGCGACGAGGTGCATCCGCGGCCGTCAGGCGTCCGCGGCGGGAGTACGCGGTAGCCTCCGCCCGTTGAGTTCGGGGCGGTCACCAGGCGGGCCATCCGGTTCGTCCCGCCCGGAGGGCGGCGCCGATCCTCGCCGGTCGACCTGGGCGAACGCCGGTGTCGTAGCGCAGCTGCGGCGGAGCGCGGGTAGCGGAAAGGGCACGGCGAAGTCGGTCGAGTATCCGGCCCGGCGCGCGCTGACATGACGAGCACCCGGCTGGCGAGGAAGGTCGCTTCGGTAACCGAGTGGGTGACGAACAAGGCGGCAGAAGCGACGGGCTTCGAAGAGCCGGAGCAGCTCGTCGTTGAGACGTTCCCGGGTGATCTCGTCCACTGCCCCGAACGGTTCGTCGAACAGAAAGACGTCGGGAGACATCGTCAGCGCACGGGCAAGAGACGCGCGCATCTTCATCCCGCCGGACAGCGCACGGGGGTACTTGTCCTCGAACCCGGTCAGGCCGACCGCCGTGATCGCAGCCTCCGCGGCCGCTCGTCTTTGCGGTTTGGGGACCCCGTGCAGCTCCCCGAGCAACTCCACGTTCCGCCGCACGGGTCGCCACGGCAGCAGGGTCGGGTCCTGGAAGACGTATCCGACGTTGCGCGCTCGGACCGTGAGGTTCCCGGTGGAGGGAGCCGTCAGCCCGGCCGCCAAGCGCAGCAGCGTGGACTTGCCGCAACCCGAAGGCCCGACGATGGCCACGAACTCTCCCGGCAGGGCGGAGAAGCTCACCGGGAGCAGGGCCAGGGTGCCGTCATCGAAGCGCTTCGACACCCCGGTGACGTCCAGAGAGCCATCCGGCTCGTCCCCTGCCACTTCGCGCTGGCTGGGGGTTCCGGCCGCGGTGACGGGGTTCACCCGCTCTTGTCCTGCCTGGGCATACGCTCTACTATAATTCCGATCTATATAGTAGTCAATGCTGCTTAGAACGTGTACATCAGGCGAACCGGGTGAACAGGTGGGAACTTTGATGCAGGAGAGGGCAGATGGCTGACACCAAACGACCGCAGGCGTGGGTGGCGACAGTGGCGCCTGAGGACGCGGACGGGGCCCTGAAGGAGGCCTACGACTGGCAGGCCAAGCGCCTGGGCGAGCCGACCGAGTACACCCAGCTCGGCAGCCTCCATCCCGAACTCGTCTACGAGCGGCTGCGGCTGTACAAGGTCGTCGACCAGCTGGAGTCCGGCCTGACCGAGACCGAGAAGCACGCCGTCGTATACGTGACGTCGGTGCTCAACGAGACGCCGCACTGCGCTTCAGGCGCCCGCCACAAGCTGGAGCTCGAGGGGGTACCGGGTGCGCTCATCGCCCAGCTGGCCGCCGATCCCCTGGCCGGCGGGACGGGAAGCACCCGGCTCGACGAGATCGTGCGGTACGCCGCGATCCTCACCCGCAGCCCGGGCGCCGTCAGCGAAGACGACATCGATGCGCTACGGGCGGTGGGGCTGTCCGACGCCGACATCATCGCGCTGAACAACCTGGCCGCCTACTACAGCTACACGAACCGGGTCGCGACCGGCCTCGGGCTGCGCTCGGAGGTCCCGGCGGCGCACGCCGTCGGCGCCGCCCCCCGCTGACCGATCCCCACTCCCTCGCCCCGGGCGCCCACTGAGATGGGGGGCGGCCCCGGATTTCCATGATCGTGGTCGATAACGACCGGATGGGCGTCTTTTTCTACCAGGATCATGGAACGAGCCGCGGCCCAGGCCGGTGCGAGGGTGGTAGGCGCTAGCCCGGGACCCGGTTCTTGGTTCGCTCCTCCGCCACGGGCTCGGTGCGGAGCCCAAGACCGTTGGCAACCCGGTTGGTGTAGTTCAGGTGGGCCGTGTGATTGCTGGCGTCGAGGATCTCGAGGTCGGTGAAGCCCACGGCGCGCAGCTGCTCGATGTCCGCGTCGGTCACCTCACCCGGCGTCAGGGTCACCTTGTGCACGTACCGGGCCAGCGCGGCGTCGACGGGATCGAGCAGGCCGTAGTCGCCGCGGTCGAGGATCTCGATCAGATCGTCCTCGCCGGCTTGGCGCAGCTGGGTGCGGGACAGCGCCGCGCAGTGCGGCGTGGCATTGAGGACCGAGGTCAGGTACGAGATCAGTTCGCGCTGCCGGGGCGTCAGCGCCGACGGCACGTTCTCGGTGGCCCGGTACAGGATCAGCCGGGCGTGGACGATCTCCGGGTCCAGGCTGCCGAGCTGCGTGAACTCCGTCGGCTGGCCGAGGCGCTTGGCCTGCCAGTCATAGGCCTCCTTGAGGCGGCCACTGGCTTCGTCGGGCGGGACGGTGCGGATCCAGACCATGACTCTCTCCTGCCTGCGGAAGGGATCGGAGGGGTGCCCCGGGAAGGGATCGGAGGGGTGCCCCGGGAAGGGGTCGGAGTGGTGCCCCGGGAAGGGATCGGCATGGTGCCCCGGGAAGGGATCGGTGGTGCCGGGAAGGGATCGGGTGGTGCCCGGGAAGGGATCGGCATGGTGCCCCGGGAAGGGATCGGCATGGTGCCTCGGGAAGGGATCGGAGTGGTGCCGCGGGAAGGGATCGGCATGGTTCAGCCGGGGACGCGGGCGCGATCCGGCGCCGGGTACTCGAGCTGAGTCCGGGTCCTGGCGACGACGCGGTCGCCGCGGATGACGACCCGGTCCGGCGGCGGCCCGGCGACCGCGTCACCGGCGTCCGCGGCGGCGACCGCAACGAAGGCAGCGGGCGAGCCAGCCCGGAGCGCGGGGCCGCGGCCCATGGTCGTCCAGGCGTCCGCGGACACCGCGGCGAGCGCCTGATCCAGGGGCAGGTGAGCAGCCGCGGCGAGGAGTGAGGCGGTCTCCAGAGGATCGGCCCTGCCGAGTGGATTGAACGCGTCGCGCAGGTTGTCGGCGCCGCCCGCCACCGGTATCCCGGCGGCCCGCAGCAGCCGCACCGGGGTCAGTCCGCGGACCGCGGGTGCGATGGAATCCCGGTCCTGCAGCCACAGGTTCGTCTGCGGGAGTGTGACCACGGAGACTCCGGCCCGGGAGAGGCGCTCGGCAGCGCGCAGCTGCTCGGCGAGGGGGCGGCTGCCCAGACTCACCGCGTGGCTGGCCGTGACCCGGTGCGGGAAACCCTCCTCGGCCAGGCCGAGCAGATGGGTGAGGGTGTCGACGGCCGGGTCGGTCGTCTCGTCCACGTGAAAGTCGGCGGGCAGCCCGGCCTCGGCGGCGAGGTCGAGCAGCGGCCGGTATGCCGCCGCCGGGTCCGGGTCGAGCCATGGGGCACCACCGATGACGTCGGCACCCGCGTAGACGGCGTCCCGCACGGCAGCGAGGTTGTTTAGGCCGCCAGGCCGGTGACCGGGCTGTTGGCCGCGGCGACGATCTCGATGTCGACGGTGCCCGCCAGCTCAGCACGCACATCACAGAGAGCGCGGAAGGCGATTAGGCCGATCTCCGCCCCCACGTCGGTGTGAGTGCGGATCGCGGTGGCGCCGCTGGCCAGGTAGCTGAGCGCGGCGCGGCGGGCCCGCGCGGCGAAGTCCGCCTCGGTGAGCTGGCCGCGCAGGCCGATCCAGGTGGCGATCGCGGCAGCCAGATCGCCGGAGCCAGGCCGCGGTCCGCCCGGCGGTGAACGCCTTGTCCAGGTGGGCGTGCGGCTCGGCCAGGCCGGGCAGCAGGACGTAGCCGGTGAGATCGACGACCTCGTCACCGGGCTCGGCGCGCACGCCCGGCCCGGCCGCCGCGACCCGCTCGCCGACGATGCGGACGCCGGCCGGCCCTGCGCCGGCGACGACGTTGCCGAGGAACAGCCCGCCTACCATGGCCCGCGCGCCAATTCGCGGACGAGCGCCTCGCCGAAGACGAGGTTGCGCCGGCCATTGCCGCGACCCCGGCGATCGAGGCAGCACGCCGTCATCGCGGCGCCAGCCTCGGCCGGCGCCAGCCCGACCTCGGCGGCCAGCGCCGCCACGTCGCTGACGTGCTCGAGCGTGTAGTCGTGGGCGCCAAAGACCAGCAGCTCCGGGGCGGCCGCCGCTGCGGCGGCGGCCAGGCGCGCGGCGACATCCGCACGGTCCCCGACGATCGCGAACGCGTCGATCACCGCGTCGGGCACCAGCCGGGCGGCCGCGTCCGGGCCGTCGCTGCGGAGCGCGGCGCGCAGCTCGCCGACGAGGGCGTCGCTGACCCCGAGCCGTTCCGCCAGCGGTCCGGCATGTCGACGGTCATGTAAGAGAAGTGCGGCCGGAGCGCGTCGACGTGGCTGGGTTCCCAGCCGACCATGGGGTTCCAGGCGATGCGCACGGTCCGGCCCGCCCTGGCCGCCTGGTCCCGGATCGCCCGGGCGTAGGAACCGACCTCCTGCGCCGGCTTGCCGGAGATGATCACCCAGTCGCCGCGCTGCGCGGACAGGCGCTCCACCCGGGGGCCCCGGCCCGCGATGGCCAGCGAGAGCCGGCAGGGCACCCAGTCCAGGCGGGCCTCGGACGCGGTGAACTCGCCGCTGTGGGTCACGGTCTTCCCGGCCAGCAGGGCGTCGATCACGTCGACGGCCTCGGCCAGCGCGGTATCGAGGCGCGGCGGATGATGCCCATCGGGCCGAACACCAGCGTGCCGCCCGCGCCCAGGCCGGCCACCGCTCGGCCGGGGGCGACCTCGGCGAGCGAGCCGAGCGCGGCCGCGGTGGCAACCGGGTGGCGGCTATGCGGGTTCGTGATCGCCGGGAACAGCGCGATCTGGCTGGTGGCCACCGCGATCGCGGTGAGCGTCACGTAGAGATCGCGGTCGACGCCCTCGTCGGCGAGGAGCAGGGCGGCCGCGCCCAGCCGCTCGGCCGCCGCCGCGAGGCTCACCAGTTCGGGGACCGGCCGCACCGCGTGCAGCCAGATCCCCCACCGCGAGGCGCCCGGGCGCCCGGGCGCTGGGGCTGGCTGGACCGGCCCCGCGGCGTCCCGTTCCGGCCCATTGTTGGTGGGGGTTCGGCGTGCCCGCCCTCAGACACTGTGCCTCTTACAACACATGCGGGACGACCTCTTCGGCGATCAGGGTCAGGCCCGCTACCCGCTCGGGCCCGGGGATGTGCTGGATGATCAGCCCGCGGATGCCGGCTTCCGCGTACTCGCGGAACCGGCGGACGGCCAGCGCGGTGTCGCCGGCGATGGCGAACGTGTCGATGATCTCGTCGGTGACCATCGCCGCGCCCGCCTGGGGGCCTGCTGGGCGGTGACGTCCCGGACCTTCTGGATGTCGCCGGGGTCGGCGCCCGAGTGGGCGTACATGACCTTCTCGACCCGGTACAGGTAGTAGGCCAGGTCTGCCTTGACCGCCTCGCGCGCCGCGGCGGCGTCGGTGCCGACGGACACGATCAGGGGGGCGGCGATGTCCTGGCCTGCCGGGTCGCGGCGGCGGCGGCGGCGCCCTGGCCGATCACGCCGAGGGCCCAGCGGATGTACCCGGCCGACGTGATCGCGCCGAGCTCGACGCTGTCGGCGTAGGCGCGGGCGGCCCGGAGCATGCGCTCGTTGACGGCTCCCGCGTACACCGGCAGGTCACGGCGCAGCGGCTCGAAGTCCAGGCGGGCCTGCGTCGACACGGTGAACTGCTCGCTGGCCGGCACCGGGTCGCCGTGCAGCAGCGCCCCGATGATCCGGATCGCCTCGACGGTGGAGGTGTAGGGGCGCCGGGTGCGCTCGTCGGCCTCGCCGAGGTTGCGCAGGTTCCACTGGGCGGCGCCGATGCCGAGCATAGCAGGCTGCCCGACGCCTCGTCGAGCGTGGCGGCCTCCATCGCGATCACCGACGGGTGCCGGTGGAACGGGTTGACGATGCCGAGCCCGATCCGGGCGGTGTGGTGTGGGCGGCGATCGTCGCGGCGACCGTGAAGATGCCGCGGTAGTGGCCGTTCTCGTTGGTCCAGATTCCGGGTAGCCGAGGGACTCGGCGAGCCGGCCTGCTCGACGATCTCGGCGATCGGCCGGTCGTTCTGCAGCGATACCGCGAAGCGCAGCGGATGGGCGCTCATGCTTCGCGCTGCAGGCCGAGGCCGGCGGCGACCCGGTTGATGTAGCAGTAGTAGGCGGAGATGTTGTTGATGTCGAGGATGTCGAGGTCGCTCCAGCCGGCCTCGCGCAGCGCCGTGACGTCGTCCTCGGCGATGTGGCGCGGGTCGGTGACCAGCTTGCGGGCATAGCCGATCGCGGCGTCGGTCCTGGCGTCGCCGGTCGTCACGCCCTCGGGGTCGTCCTTGATCGCCCGGGCCAGTTCCGCGTGACCGGCCTCGGTCAGCTTCTCGGTCTGACCGACGGTGCAGAACAGGCAGCCGTTGAGCACCGAGGTCAGCAGCGCCACGGCCCGCCGCACGTGGTCGGGAACGGCCGAGGGGGTCGCGTCGACCACGGCGTAGAGGCGCAGCCGCGCGGCCACCAGGTCGGGATAGAGGCTGCCGATCTGGGTCAGCTCGGTGACCCGGCCGATCTTGTCCACCTGGGACTGGTATGCCTCGGCGAGCGCACCGGTGGCGTCCCCGGGGCCGATGCTGGCGATCCAGCCTTCGCTGGTCTGCACGCTCACGGGGCAGGCCGTCAGCCAGGCCGGGGCGAGCGTGCGGGTCACCGGCACCGGGTTCTTGAACAGGTCAAGGACCGGGCAGTGCTCGTCCACGGCCGCTGCGAGCTCCTGGTAGCGCTCCGGGCTTTCCGGCCCGCTCACCGCGACCTCGACGCGGATCGCGGAGAAGCCAGGGCGCACCGAGTCGTCGAACCCGAAGAACCCCCGAACGTCGAGATCACCCTCTACCCGCACGGTGAGCGCGTCGAAGCTGATGCCCAGCTGCTCGGCCCAGAACCGGTAGGTAATCGCCTGGCACGAGCCCAGCGACGCCAGGGCGTACTGAACCGGGTTCGCCGCCACGTCCTCGCCGCCGAGTGCGGGCGGCTCGTCCACCGTGAAGGTGTGCGCGCCGGTCCGCACATCTACCTCGGTGACGCCGACGAGCGTTCCCTGCGCGCTGAATACGGCCTGCGCGTTCGCGCTGTCGTCGGCGACCGCCTTGCGGGTATCTGCGATGAGCGAGCTGAGGGACACTCCGGACCTCCGGGCGCGAGACAGTAGGCAGCACCGATTATCGATAAATCCGATCTATATTGTCAAGAAAGCGCCGGCTCCCAGGATGCGGGCCATCGGCGGGCACCCTCTTGACACCAGGCAACGGCACGGCTCACCGTGGCGGCGGGAACCTGATCGCACCACTACCAGGAGGTCGAGTGTCGAGCTGCCACTAGCGCAACAACCAGTGTGGACGTCCAGCAGCAAGCGCAGACCGGGCCAGGGCTGCAGCCCGGCTGGGGTGTCACCTCCGAGCGGCAGCAGGCCGTCGCCCAGGTGCTGGGTGGCCTGGTCCCGCCGACCGGGCGCCTTGCGCCCGCCCAGCTGCGTGCGATCACTCGGGCCTGGCGGCGCGGCGCGATCTGTGGGCGGATCTGGTCGTCCGGGACCCGGACGTGCGCTGGTACCTGCCCTTGCACCGGTCCAACTCCTGCGATGTATGGCTGCTGGCCTGGGAACGTGGCCAGGACACGGACTGGCATGACCACGGCGGATCGTCGGGGTCGTTCGCCGCGGCCGAGGGCTGCCTGGTCGAGCAGTACCGGGGTGCGGGCGGCCGGCGGATCGCCCGCAGGCGCCTGCTGGGCGGGGAGGCGGTGGCGTTCGGCCCGGGGCACGTCCACGATGTCGCGCATGGTGGCGGCGGGTCGGCGACGAGCATTCACGCGTACTCGCCGCCGCTGATGGCGATGACGTACTACACCGCCACCGATTACGGCTTGATCGCCAGGGAGACCGTCGCGGTCGACGGCCCGGAGGGCGCACGGGGCCGAGGCGGCGCAGGCACCGCGCTCGCCGCCGCCTCGGCTTCGGCCGCCGGGCTGACCTCCGACTCGCTCCCGGCCGACGCGCCCAGCATTGACGAGCTGCTGGCCGAGGCCCGC
>CAVZTJ010000017.1:0-154648 GCA_963778075.1 uncultured Actinomycetota bacterium
TGTTCGGATCGGTCGGCTGCATATGGCTAGGCGTGGGGGGTGCACCGGTCGTGTCGGCTGCATGTGGCTCGGCGTGGGGGTGCACCAGTCGTGTCGGCTGATGGGCGGGCAGCGAAGGGAACGGGCGCGCGGCGCCTGTCGCCCGAGGGCCGGCGCATCCTGGCGCTGGAGAACGAGACCGTGGCCGGGCACACGTGCAAGGTCACCGAGCTGGACGGGCCGCTCGACGTCGACCGGCTGCGGGCTTCCATCGCCGAGCGCCTGCCGCGCGCGCCGAAGCTGAGCATGCGCCTGACCGAGATCGACGGCGCGCCGTGGTGGATTCCGGACCCGCAAGTGGACATCGCCGCGCAGGTCGTAGAGTCCGGCCAGTCCGCAGCCGCCGACGAGGCCGGGTTCCTGGCGACGGTATCGGCCATCTTCGCCCAGCATCTGGACCGCTCACGGCCGCTGTGGCGGATGGACGTGATACCCCGGATTCCCGGCGGCGGCAGCGCGCTGGTCTGGCGGATCCACCACGCCCTTGCGGACGGGCTGACGGCGATGCGCATGGCGGGCGCGGTGCTGTGGGACGAGGAGCCTGCTCCGGGCGGGACCAGCAAGCGAAAACCGCGCGGCATCGGCGACCGGAGGCGCCGCGGCCTCGCAGCATCACCGGCTCGACGGGCTGCTGTCCGCGGTGCGGGAGGCACCGCAGCCGTGGCTGCGGTCGCCATTCGACGGGCACATCGACGGCCGGCGCGCGGTGGCCTTCACCACGGCCGGGCTCGGCGATCTGCGCCAGGTCGCGGCGGCCACCGGCGGCGCGACGGTCAACGACGCCGTGCTCGCCGTGGTCGCGGGCGGCCTGCGGCGCTGGCTCGAGGCCCATCACGGCCACCTCGGCGCGGTCCGGGTGAAGGTGCCAGTGAGCCTGCACACCCCGCCGCTCACCCCCGGCGACGCCGACTCCCAGCCCGGCAACCGCGACTCATTCTTCTGCCTCGACCTGCCGCTGGGGTCCGCCGATCCGCTCCAGCGCCTGACCGCCATCCGCCGCGCCACCAGGGTCCGCAAGCAGGGCCACGACGCTCAGCACCTCGACGCGCTCATGCGCGGGCTCGCGCACACCCCGCGGCTGAGCAGGTTCGCCGACCGCATCCTCGCTCATCCCCGCTCGTTCGCGCTGAACGTATCCAACGTGCCCGGTCCGCGCCGCCCGATCCAGGTGCTCGGGGTACCTGTGCGCGCGCTGTACACGCTGGCCGAGATCCGCGAACACCACGCGCTGCGCGTCTCCGTCGTGTCGCTCGCCGACAGCCTCAACTTCGGGCTTGTCGCGGACCCGACGCTGCTCGACGACGTGGACCAGCTGGCCGCCGACATGCACGCCGAGGCAGCCGCCCTGATCGCCCGCCGCCATCCGTGAACCCGCCACAGGGCGGATGGGGCGTTAAACGAGCGGGCGGGTTGATGGTCTCCGGCTGCTAAACGCTGCGCAGCACGGCCACGACCTTGCCGCGGATTGCCGCCTTGTCGCCGGGAATCGGCGTGTAGGCCGGGTTCTGCGGCATCAGCCAGACCCGGCGGTCCACCTTCCGGTACGTCTTGACGGTGCCCTCGATCTCGCTGCCGTCGATTAATGCCGCCACGATGTCGCCGTCGCGCGGTTTCTCGTTGTGCAGATCGCGCACCACGACCCAGTCGCCGGGAAAGATCCCGACGCCGATCATGGAATCGCCGACGACATTGAGGAGGAAAAGGTCCTGTTCCGGCCCGACCACATCTCGGGGCAGCGGGACGCGGCCCTCACCGGGCTCCAGCGGAATGATCGGATTACCGGCCGCGACCTGTCCAGCGACGCGAACCCAGGTGACCCTGGCCGGGTCGTTCTCGCCGGGCGCCACCTCGGCCTGCCTGACCGGCTCGGCGCCCTGCTCGCCGGGCCTCGGCACCCGTACCGTCCGCGGCGACCCGTCTTCGTAGGTCAGGAAACCCGCTGCCTTCAGCTGCCGAAGGTGATACAGGACGCTGGACGGACTCTTCAGGCCCGCCGCCACCGCGATCTCGCGGTTGCTCGGCGAGCAGCCGTGAACCGCCGCGTACTCCTCGATAACCCGCAGGATCATGTCCTGGCGCCGAGTCGGCCCGGGCTGTTCGCTGTCCGTCATCGAGCCTCCGCCTCGGTGATCATTACCAGCTTAGGGCTGAACCCCTCGGCCAGCCAGGCAGGTAGGGATTGCGGAGGCCGTCGCGGCACCCGCGGACTCGGGCTAGGAACCGGACGGTTGGCCGCTTCAGGTCGAGGTCCCGGCGGATGGTTCCACAGGATCGCCGCCCAAGGCCCTGGCAAGCCCACCCAAGTCCGCTACGGTCACGGTGAGCGCCGAGTGACCGCTTCGGCGAAGTGGCGACGGCACCTTCTCAGCAAAGTGAATGCAGACACCCGCGTCGTGGTTAGTGCCGAAGGTCAGTCCGTCATCAACACGTGACCCGCGCACACCGAACGCGGTCCACCAACGGTAGTTCCGGGTAATGTGCGCGCCGGTGACGTTTGTCAGCTGGGTAGCAAGTTTGAAGAAGCCGAAGGTCGCCAGGAACGAGTCATCGGTGAGCGTGACGCCGTCCTTCGTGCGTCTCAACCCGAAGGGCACCAGTACCGGCAGGTAGCGGTTGTCGATCGCGTAGGCAAAATGCTGGTTCATCGTTCCCGGTCCTCTCATCAGGGCAGGCAGGCGGAGCCGCGAAACGCCGAGTGGCTTGCCCCGCTCGAGCTCAGCGCGGACTGGGAGCGGCAGGGACCGCGCCGACGTGCCTGAAGATCTCCGCAGACGAAGGCGGACGCCAGTATCGCCGCACCCCAGGAGTCCCGCTTCCCGATACGAGCGGGAGCTGGGCAGGCTCGACCGCGACGTCCAGGCGAATCACTGGCCAGCGCTGATGCGGCTTAGCGCCGAACATCCCGAAGACGTCAGCTTCAGAACGCGCCGCATGCAACTGTGCCCAGGCCCGAGGCAAGGTCCCTGAGGCCGATCGTCCGCAGTCAGCAGCACACTGGCGCTGGTCGGCTCCAGCGGGCGCCGACAAAGCGCATCGGCACAGCCGGATGCCCCGATCAGCGCGACCCCGGCCGCGGCCACGCAGCGCATCCCATCGCCTCACTACACTGAGGTAGATCGGACACCGTCGGAGCGAAGTTCAGCCTGCAACGTAGTTCACCTCTTGTGCGAGCCCGATCGCGGACTGGTCATGCTGGTCGCCGTACAGGCTGACCACGCGGAAGGCCGGGCTGCGACCCCATCACCGGACCGGGCCGCTGGCGTATGTTCTGTGTCGTAGCCGGACACTGTTGCGGAGGGTTCATGGAACGGACGGTGCAGACCCCTGATGGCCGGACCCTGGCGGTGGAGGAAGCCGGAGACCCCGGGCGGCAAGGCGGTGCTGGTGCACATGGGCTCGCCAAACTCGCGGCACATCTACGGCCCGAACGCGGCGGACGCCGCCGCGAAGGGACTGCGGCTGATCTGCTACGACCGGCCCGGCTATGGCGGGTCGTCACCGCAGCCGGGGCGAACGCACGCTGACTGCGCGGCCGACGTCAGGACGATCTGCGCCGCACTGGGGATCGACCGGGTGGCGATCTGGGGGATCTCCGGAGGTGGCGCGCACGCGCTGGCCTCCGCGGCGCTGCTCCCCGACCTGGTCGTGGCGGCCGCGGCTCTCGCCGGGCTCGCCCCATACGGAGCTGACGGCCTTGACTGGTTCGACGGCATGGGCCAGGAGAACGTCGACGACATCAAGCTGCTGATCGACGACAGAGCCGCGTTCCGGGCCAAGCTGGAGGAGGAGCGGGAGGAGCTACTCGCGGCGACAGCTGACGACCTCACCAAGGCGTTCGAGTCGCTGCTGACCCCGGTCGACGCCGCGACGCTGACCGGCGAGATAGCCGAATACCTCTCGTTCAGCGGGCACGAAGGGCTCGCCCCGGGCATCGAGGGATGGTATGAGGACGCGATCGCGCAGGCCGGCCGCTGGGGGTTCGACATCGCAGACATCTCGGTGCCGGTCATGGTCATGCACGGGCGGCACGACAAGTTCGTCCCGGTCGGGCACGGCGAGTGGGCCGCCGCTCGCGTCCCCGGCGTCGACGCCCGGATCCTGGACAACGACGGCCACCTGACCCTGCTCGAGCACCGGATACCCGAGGTCCACGCCTGGCTGTCCGGATACCTGAACGCGTGACCCGCGCAAGCGGCACCGCCGGAACGGACCTGAGCGGGACCCGGGCGCTCATCACCGGCGCGACCAGCGGGCTCGGCCTGGCGATGGCCAGCGCGCTGGCCAAGGCCGGGGCCACGGTGCTGCTCACCGGCCGCGACGCGGCCCGCGCGCAGGAGGCCGCAGCGCGCCTGCAGGGAGCCAGCGGCCTCGCCCTTGACGTACGGAACGAGACGTCGGTGGCCGACGCCGTCGAGCGTGCGTGGTCCCGGCTCGGCGGCCTCGACCTGCTGGTGAACAACGCGGGCCTCGGCATGCGCACCGTGAACCCCCGCTTCATGGTCGCTGGCCCTCTTATCCGGGCTCGACCGCAACCGGCAACGTGTCCAGGCTGCGCAGGGTGTTGTTGAGGCGCGGGCGCGGCTCGCCGGTCAGCCGCCACGAGGCGACCCGCGAAGCCAGCGCCCGGAATACCGCCTCACCCTCCATGCGCGCGATGACCTGGCCGACGCAGTTGTGCACGCCGATGCCGAACCCCATGTGACCGGCGGTCTTGCGGCGGATGTCGAACCGGTCCGGGTCCTCCCAGTGCCGCGGGTCGCGGTTGGCCCCGGCAAAGAACACCAGCACCTTCGCGTCCGCGGGCAGGAGCGTCCCGGCCAGATCCACCGGCTCGCTGGTGGTCCGGAAGAAGCCCACCACCGGTGACTCGCGCCGGACCACCTCCTCGAACGCGTTGCGAGCCAGCGACGGGTCCTCGCGCAGCGCCTGCCACTCGTCCGGATGCCGGGCGAAATCGAGCACGCCGAGCCCGATCGCGCTCACCGTGGTGTCCAGGCCGGCCGACAGGAACGAGCGGACCAGCAGCGCGGCCTCGTCCTCGGTCACCTCGCCCGCGTCGACCCCGGCGTAGATCAGCGCGCCGAGGCCGTCCGGCCGCAGCGACGACCGGGAGCATTGCTCGGTGATCCAGCCGATCACGCCCTCGGCGCCCGCCATCGAGGACTCGAACAGGTGGTTGCGCGGGCCATGCCCGTTGAACACCATCGCGCCGTAGGCCAGCAGCTGGTCCCTGCCGTCGGTGGCGATCCCGAACGCCTCGGGGAACACCCGCGTCGGGAAGATCTCGGCCAGGTCCGGCACGGCGTCGAAGGAGCCGCGGGCAACCAGATCACCGGCCAGCTCATCGGCGCGGCGGTCGAAGATCTCCTGCAGGTAGGCCAGGGAGCGCGGCGCGAGCGCGCGGGCCACCACCCGCCGGTTGTGCGTGTGCACCGGCGGGTCGACCTCGAGCAGGATGCTCGGCTTGCGCCACGGTTTCTCGGTCGCGAAGTTGCTGATCCCGACCCCGGCGGCCGACGAGAAGACCTGCGGGTTCCGCAGCACCGAGCTGACCTGCTCGTGCCGCGCGACCGCGAACACCCCGTACCGCTCCAGATAAACCACCGGGGCCGCGTTCCGGATCTCGGCCAGAGCCGGGAACGGGTCGGTGAGGAAGCCGTCCGAGAACGGATCGATCGCCGAGCTGACATAAGCCGAGGGCGTTCCGGTTACCGGCGTCATGGCGGCGCCCCCCTTCGCAGGACTAACCCAGCCCAGCCATCATCATTGACGGTCCTTCCGGCCGGCAAGCCTGCGCATGGCCCGCTCGACCGCGGTGCCGAACGGATTGTCCTGCACCACGTAGGTCCAGGTCGCGGTCGGGCGCTTGAGCCCGGCGGCGTCGAGGTCGACGCCCGCCTCGGTGATCGAGGCCGTGCGGAACGTCTCGGCGGCCTCGTCCTGCACCCGGTCGAGCAGGCTGGTGAACAGCTTGACCGCCTCGACCTGGAAGTCGCCCAGGGGGTCGCGGCCCCCGCCGAGCGCACCGGTGCCGAGCGCGCGCAGATGGATGCCCTCCCGGATGTCGCCGAGCACGGCGAGGTGATCGGCCCAGCCGCGGTCGAGGTGGTAGAGCACGATCGCGCGCGCCGCCCCGGCCAGCACGTCTTCGTCCACGGACGCGGACAGTTCCTCGAACCGCTCCGGGCAGCGGGTGCCGAGAGCTACCAGGGCGGCGTCGCCGCGCATCAGCCGGCCCCGGTGCTCGAGCACGATCGCCCGCTGCTGCTCGATCAGCTCGTGATAGCGGTAGGTGTTCCGGTGGATCTCCAGGTTGGCGCCGTCCGCGACCCGCTGCGCGTGCGCCACGGCCTCGGTCGCCCCGGCGTCGCGGACCCGCCCGTCCGCGGCGACGTCACGCGGCGGCCGGGTGTCCGGGGCGTGGCTCGTGATCAGCTCGTCCTCCATCGAGACGAAGAACACCGAGTCGCCGGGGTCGCCCTGGCGCCCGGCCCGGCCGCGCAGCTGGTTGTCGAGCCGGCTGCTCGAGTGCCGGCCGGTGCCGATCACGTACAGGCCGCCGAGTTCGGCCACCCGGTCGTGCTCTGCCGAGCCGGCTGTTTCGCCGATCCCGCCCTCGCCGCCCTTCGCCTCGCCCTCGCCACCCCTGGCTTCGCCCGCCTCTCCCGCTCTGCCCTTCTCGCCTTCGCCACCTCCGCTGCCGCCGAGCCGGATGTCCGTGCCCCGCCCGGCCATCTGCGTGGACACGGTGATGGCCCCGTAGGCCCCGGCCTCGGCGACGATCGCGGCCTCCTGCGCGTCGTTCTTCGCGTTGAGCACGACATGCTCCAGCCCGGCCGCGGTGAGCCGGCGGGACAGCCGTTCCGACTCGGCGATGTCCAGGGTGCCGATCAGGACCGGCTGCCCGTTCGCGTGGGCGCCGGCGACCTCGGCGACGATCGCCCTGTCCTTCTGCCCCGCGGTCGCGTACAGGCGGTCCGGCTCGTCCACGCGGACGCACGGCCGGTTCGGCGGGATCACCGCGACCTCGAGCCCGTAGAACTGGCGGAGCTGGTCGCCCACGGTGACCGCCGTGCCGGTCATCCCGCAGACCCGCGGGTAGCGCCGGACCAGGGACTCGACCGTGATGCTGTCCAGGATCTCCCCGCTCTCGCTGGCCGCGATGCCCTCCTTGGCCTCGACCGCGGCCTGCAGCCCATCCGGCCAGCGCTGCAGCTCGGCCACCCGGCCCCGGGACGCGCTGATCAGCCGAACCTCGTCGTCACGGACGATGTAGTCGACGTCGCGGCGCAGCAGCGCGTGCGCGTGCAGCGCCACGTTGAGCATGGTCAGAGCGTCGATCTGGTCGGCGGCGTACAGGTCGATGCCGCCCAGGGCCCGCTCGGCCGCGCGGGAGCCCTCGTCGGTCAGCGACGCGTTGCGGCCCTCGTCGTCGGTCTCGTAGTGCAGGCCCGGCCGCAGCCCGCGCACGATCTCGGCCATCTCGAGGTCGGCGTCGGTCCCGGCGGCGGCGCCGGCCAGCACCAGCGGCACCAGCGCCTCGTCGATCAGCACCGAGTCAGCCTCGTCGATCAGCAGCACGTCGGGCGGGGCCGCGACCAGGTCGGCCGGGTCGGTGACCAGCCGGTCGCGGAGCACGTCGAAGCCGATCTCGCTGATCGGCGCGTAGGTCACCTGCGCCTCGTACGCCTGCCGCCGTTCCTCCGGCGTCGACGCCGCCGTGATGTGGCCGACGGTGACGCCGAGCAGGTCGTACAGCGGCCGCATCCATTCGGCGTCCCGCTGGGCCAGGTAGTCGTTGACGGACGCCACCTGCACCGACCGGCCGGTCAGCGCGTACCGGGCGGCCGCGAGCGCGCCGGCCAGCGTCTTGCCCTCGCCGGTGGCCATCTCCGCGATCTGGCCCTGCAGCATCGCCAGCGTGCCGATGAGCTGCACGTCGAAGGGGCGCTCCCCCAGTGCCCGCCGCGCAGCCTCGCGCCCGACCGCGCAGAACTCGCCGTCGTCACGGGCATCTCGAGCCAGGGTCCGGAACGTGTCGTCGTCCGCCTCGGCAAGCTCCGCTTCGCGCGCCTCGATCGCGGGGAGCAGCCGCTGGTAGCGGGCCAGGTCGGCGCTGCCGGGCTGCTGCAGGAGGCGCCGGAACCGGGCGCCGAACGAGCTCACGGCGCCCGGCGCGGGTCAGCCGCGCAGCACGGACTCGATGATCTGCTGTGCCTCGGCCTGGATCCGCGCAAGGTGATCTGCTCCCTGGAACGACTCAGCGTAGAGCTTATAGACGTCCTCGGTGCCGGATGGCCGCGCGGCGAACCAGCCGGACTCGGTGACCACCTTGAGGCCGCCCAGCGGCTCGCCGTTGCCCGGCGCGGTCGTGAGGCGGGCCAGCACCTTCTCGCCCGCGAGCTCGGTCACGTCAACCTGCTCCGGGCTGAGCTTGGCCAGCGCGGCCTTCTGCTCGCGGGTCGCCGGGGCGTCGATGCGCTCGTAGACCGGCGCGCCGAGCAGGTCGGTCAGCTCGCGGTAACGCTCGCCGGGCGTCTGGCCGGTGATCGCGGTGATCTCGCTGGCCAGGAGCGCCAGGATGATCCCGTCCTTGTCGGTCGTCCACACCCGGCCGTCCCGGCGCAGGAACGAGGCCCCGGCGCTCTCCTCGCCGCCGAACGCGACGCTGCCGTCAAGCAGGCCGGGCACGAACCACTTGAACCCGACCGGCACCTCATACAGGCGCCGGCCTGCCGCCTCGGTGACCCGGTCGATGATCGAGGAGCTGACCATGGTCTTGCCGACGGCGGCGTTCGCCGGCCAGTTCTCCCGGTGGGAGTACAGGTACTCGATCGCGGCGGCCAGGTAGTGGTTGGGGTTGAGCAGGCCGGACTCGGGGGTCACAATCCCATGCCGGTCCGCGTCGGTGTCGTTGCCGGTGGCGATCGCGAAGTCGGCACGCCGCTCGATCAGCGACGCCATCGCGAACGGTGACGAGCAGTCCATCCGGATCTTGCCGTCCCAGTCCAGGGTCATGAACCGGAACGTCGGGTCGACCACCGGGTTGACGACGGTCAGGTCCAGCCCGAACCGGCCGCCGATCTCGCCCCAGTAGGCCACACTGGCCCCGCCGAGCGGGTCGGCGCCGATCCGCAGGCCCGCCGACCGCACCGCGTCCATGTCCACCACCGACGGCAGCGCGGAGGCGTACTGAACCAGGAAGTCGTGGCCGCCGACGGCGGCCCTGGCCTGGTCATAGCGGATCCTGCGGACCTGCTTCAGCCCGTCGCGCAGCAGCTCGTTGGCCCGGTCCTGGATCACCGACGTGATCTGCGTGCCCGCGGGGCCGCCGTCCGGCGGGTTGTACTTGAACCCGCCATCCTCCGGCGGGTTGTGCGACGGGGTGACCACGATCCCGTCCGCAAGACCGTCGGTCCGGCCGTCGTTGTGCTCCAGGATCGCGAGCGAGACCGCGGGGGTCGGCGTGTAGCCGTCCCGGCTGTCGGCGAGCGCGCTCACGTGGTTGGCGGCCAGCACCTCGAGCGCGGTGACGAACGCGGGCTCGGACAGCGCGTGCGTGTCCCGGCCGATGTACAGCGGCCCGGTGATCCCGTTGCTGGCCCGGTAGTCGCAGATCGCCTGCGTGGTGGCGGCGATGTGGTCCTCGTTGAACGACAGCCGCAGCGCCGAGCCACGGTGGCCGGACGTGCCGAACGTTACCTGTTGTGCTGGTTCTCCCGGATCGGGATGCTCTGCGAAAAAGGCGGTGATCAGTCTGGGAACATCCACAAGGTCGGCCTGGGTCGCCGGCTGTCCCGCCCGCTCATCCCGCTCAACCACCTGGACCCCCAACGTTTTCTGCCGGGCCAACACGGCTATCTTCACATGCCCTGACAGCGCTGCGGTCAACCGCAGGCGCCCGGCGCCGCCGCGCCAGGCCAGCCGCATTCGGCCTGATCAGCAGGGAGGTAGCGGTCAGCCAGAGCGCGGCGAAGATGAGGCTGCCGAGAACGTCCGTGGGGTGGTGCTCCCCGCGGTACATGCGGGATAGCGCCACCAGGACCGGCATGGCCACGGCGGGGATCAGGAACAGCCATCGCCACCAGCCGCGGGCGTGCCCGATCACCAGGATCGCGATTGCTATGTACAGGCAGGTGGTGGCGGCCGTGTGCCCCGAGGGGTAGGCGGACGTGGGCAGGTGCTGGTCGAGGTGGGTGACGGTCGGCCGGGGGCGCTTCACCACGGCGGCCGCGGTGAGGAAAGCGCCGAGCTCTCCGAACATGAGGACGGCGATGAAAATGACCGGCCGCCAGTGCCGGGTGACCGCGAGAAAGACCACGCACGTGGCGATCGACACGATGAGGATGGCCTCGGTCGCGCCGAGCGTGGTGAACACCTCACTCCAGCGCGTCAGGCTGGGCGTGCGGTGGGCGGCGAACCAGCGCGGGACCGTACGGTCGCCCAGCACGTTGCCGTTGCCGAACCTGATGACCAGCTCGCCGAAGCCGATCACGATCCCCAGGATCAGCACCCAGCAGATCACGACGCCGGCGGCGGCGCGGCCGCGATGCCGGGTGGCCGCGGCGGGCTCCGGCCTGGCCGGCCTGAGATCGGCGCGGGCCTCGGGCTCCAGGCCCTCGGGCAGCGGGTCCGTGACCGGCTCGCCCGCCGCCTGCCTGCTCAGCTCGAAGGCGAACGCGGTGATCCCGAGCCAGGTGATCCCGAGGGCCCACGCGCCCAGGACGTCGGACAGGTAGTGCACGCCGAGCAGCACCCGGCTGATCCCGATCAGCGCGACCAGCGCGGTGATCACCGCAATGAAGACACGCCGCCACCTGCCGGGTCGGACGGCGGGCAGGAACACCAGGAGAATGGCGCCGTAGCAGACGATCGAGCCGAGCGAGTGCCCGCTCGGGAAGCTGTTTCCGGTGCCGTGGGCGACGGGGTGCGCCACCACCGGGCGCAACCGGCCGACCAGCGACTTGAGCACCGGGTCCATGATCAGCGCGCCCGCGCCGGCCACCAGCAGGTAGGCGGCCAGCCACCAGCGCCTGCGCACGGCGAGCAGGACCGCGGCGGCACCGGTCACCGTCCACAGGACGCCATCGCTGCCCAGCCAGGTGATCGCCTTGATCACCGATACGAGCGTCTTGTCGCCGGAGATCAGGCTGTTGAGGTCGGCCGCGGCGCCGTGATCGACGGACTCTAACGGAACCCACTGCAGGCGCACGAGCACCAGCAGGATCGTGAAGAGCAGCGCCGCACCGGTCACCGTGATCAGTGGTGTGAGACTGCGGCCGCCGCGGTCGTGGGTCTGGCTCACCATGGACCCCAACTGCCCGCCGCGCGGTCGTTCACACGCGATCAGACGGGACACAAACCGTGATGGAGCGGGGCCTGACCTTGATCCGCATCTTCCCGACCTTGCCGCGGGCACCGCCGTCGAGCTCGTACGGCAGCTTGCTGGCGAACCCGATACGGAACTCCCTGCCGCGGGTGACTTTGACGAACGGCGACTGCTCGGCCCGGCCGAGCGCGAGCTTGCCCAGTGTCCTTGCCCACTCGGCCGGGTTCTTCGCGGTCACCACGCCGAGTTCCAGCAGGCCGTCGTCCGGCTGCGCGCCGTCGAAGGCCTCGATCCCGCCGAGGACCTTGCCGACGTTTCCGGCCAGCACGCAGGAGACCTGGCCCTCGAAGAAGCGCTGCCCGTCCACGTCGACCGTTGCCTTCACCCGGCGTGCGGTCAGGTTCCTGGCGCCGGTATAGAGGTAGGCCACGCGGCCAAGCCGGTCCTTCATGGCCCGGTCGGCGTCGGCGATCATGCGCGCGTCGAATCCGGCGCCGGCCATGACCGCGAAGTGCTCGCCGTTCACCGTGCCGGTGTCCAGCGGCCGGCGGCGCCCGTGCAGCCCGGTCTGCACGGCGGCTGCGACGTCGCCTGCCGGGATACCCAGATTGGTCGCCAGCAGGTTCGCTGTGCCCGCGGGCAGGATCGCCATCACCGCGCCGGTCCCGGCCAGCGCGTCGATACAGCGCTGAACCGTGCCGTCGCCGCCCCAGACGAATATCAGGTCGGCGCCATGTTTTACGGCGCGGCGCGCGCAGTCCGGAGCGTGCTTGCTCTTGCGCACCTCGTACCAGTCCGGATCGGTCACGCCCTCGTCCGCGAGGACCTTCCTGAGCTCGGGCAGCCCGCCGCCAAAGCTTTTGCGCGCGTGCGCCACGACGGCGACGTTGGCCATCTGGATCAGACCTTCCGCCAGCGGGCTTCACACAGCCCGTAAACGCCGAAGATCAGCAGGCCGAGCGCGGCCAGCAGCAGCAGGACCTCGCCGAACGGCTGGTTGCGCAGGGTCAGCAGCGCCTTGTCGATGCCGCCCGACTTCGACGGCCGGTGGGTGACCGCGGCGTCGATGACCAGGATGCCGGCCAGCGCGAATACCAGACCTCTGGCGGTGGTGCCGACCACGCCGAGCAGCTCGACGACCTTGCGCGTCCTCGGGCTCATCTGGCCAGTGCGCAGGTACTTCATGAACTTGCGGCGGATGCCCTCGACCACGAGCACCGCGCCAATGATCACGATGATCAGGCCGGCGATGCCGATCAGCCACTGACCGCCGGGGTGCTGCATGACCTTCGCCGTGATGTCCTGCTGCTCACGTGACTGGCTCCGTTGCCTGCCCGCGATCACTGTGAACGTCAGGTAGGCGAAGAACGCGTAGACCACGGCCCGGCCCAGCGACTTCAGCCGCGGGCCCGCGCCGTTCGCGTCGCCGGTGACGCCGAACGCTGCCTCGCTCAGCCGCCATAGTGCGTAGGCGGCGAAGCCGATGGCGAGCAGCCACAGCGAGACCACGCCGTATGGCTTGCCCGCGAGCAGCTGCAGCGCGCCTTCCTGATCGGCCTCGTGTGAACTGCGGCCGAGCGCGACGAGGGCCGCGACCCAGCCGATCAGGATGTAGATGATCCCCCGGGCGGTGAGCCCGGCGCGGGCCAGCAGCCGCGCTGCGGGGCTGTCAGACGCCTGCCTGGCTCTGGTCCGCGCGTGCGCTACGGTTGCTGGTCGCATGCCGCTTGTCTCTACCTCGCCATTCCCATCGGAAACGTGGATGGCCCTTCCATCGGAAACGTGGATGGGGCTTCCCATCGGAAACGTGGATGGCCCTTCCCGGCGGAAACGTAGGCGGCCTTTCCCATCGGAAACATAGGCGGCTCCGCGGTGGAAACGTGAGCGGCCTTTCCCATCCGAAACGTGGACGCTTGCGGCACGGCTACCAGGAACCCCAGGCAAGCGCCGGTCCGGGCAGTGCCGGGGGCGTCAAGAACGCGGGCGCGCCGTCAAGGTCCAGCGCATCGAGCGGCGTGCTGGCCGCGGCGTCGCGCGCGGTGAGCGCAGGCAGGTTCCACTTCTCCTCGACGAGCCTGAGCACCGACGTGTGGTCGAGCACGGTCGAGCAGACATAATCCGGCCGCGCGTACGGTGACACGATCACGGCGGGGACCCGGAAGCCATATCTGTCATACCGATGCGGGCCGCTGGTCAAGTTCTTCTTGCTGCGGACCATGCGGGGGAAGACCGGCCGCAGGAAGGCCTCCAGAGGCGTCGCGGTGCCGATCGCGCTGCGTCCCTCGACGTCATCGGGCGGGACCGCCGGGGGCGGCGGCACGTGGTCGTAGTATCCGCCGTGCTCGTCGTAGACCCAGATCAGCAGGGTGTGCGGCCAGCCGCGGCCATGCAGGACCGCGTTGATCACCTCGGCGGCAAAGCTCTCACCCTTGCGGATGTCCTGCGGATTCTCCTCGGAGTAGGTGTCGAAGTCCGGATCCACGATGGAGAAATCCGGCAGCGTGCCATCGGCGGCGTCCGCGAAGAACTGGTCGGTGCCATGCACGTGCTGCATGTAGCGGCCGATGCCAAGCGGAAACACGTCGGCGGTGAATTTCAGGTCCTTCTCGACGCCCTGGCTCACGCTGGGAATGGCTCGGCCCAGGGACTGCAGGCGGCGCCGGGCCATCTTCTTCTTGTGCCGGGCGTAGTGCGCCCAGTGGGACTGGCGCTGGTCGTCGGCCAGCGGGTGGTAGTTGGCCCAGGAAATCCCGTGCGTGGTCAGCAGGTCGAAGATGGTCCCGGCGGGCGGGTAGTCGAGCAGGTCGTACGACGAGTCGTCGATCAGGCCGTACGCCGTTCCCGCGATCAGGAAGCGGCGGTTGGGGAACGTGGGACCAAGGCACGAGCTGAACCACCGGTCGGCCACCGGGAACGTGCGGGCCAGCCCGTAGTAGAACGGCAGATCCCGCTCCGCCCAGTAGCCCATGGCCACGTCCGCCGCCGCTGCCGAGGTGTCGGCGGTCTCCGCGGTACCGTCCTTTGCCTCCGCCTGCACTTGCTGTGTGCTGGTGACGAAGCCGTCGCACTTCCCCTCGCCCCACTGGACGTGAGTGGCGTGCCAGCTCTGCGACGGCACGCCGCGGCGCTGGCTCGTCGAAGGCTGGTGAAACGCGCGCACGGTCTCGCCGGCGGTCCCGTCGTTGTATACGTCGGGCTCGCCGTCCGGGGCGAGCGGGAAGCCCTCACCCCGGCCCTGCAGCATGCCGAGGTAGTTGTCGTAGGAATGGTTCTCCATCATGAGCACGACGATGTGCCGGATCTGCGGCATCAGGTCGGTTCCCGCGGGCTGGCCGGGCCGGGGCAGCGGTCCCGGTCGCGCGGCCGCGCGCCGACGGGCCAGACGCTTCACTTCATAGTGCTCGAGTAGTTCCCACACGCCGTTTCCGCCTTCGGGGGGCTGGTGCGCCTTCGGGAGTTCAGGTGCGCACTCTCGACTTCCCGGGAAAACGGCGGCCATGCGACCAACGGGCCGCCAACCCTAGATCGCGGGTGGCCGGTCAGCCCGAGGCCGCGCGCGGCCGGTCAGCCCGGGCCGCGGGTGGCCGGTCAGCCCGGGGTCGCGGGTGGCCGGTCAGCCCAGGTGACGCGCGGCCGGTCAGCCCGAGGTCGCGCGCGGTGGGACGTCGATGCCCTCGCTGGCCGCGTACGCAGAGAAGTCGTCGGCCATCCGGCTCATGAGCGTGGCGAGCTGCTGCAGTTCCTGCGGCGACCAGCTGCCCAGGGCCTTCAGCATCTGCTGGCGCCCCGCCTGGCTGATCCGGCCGATCGCGTCGCGGCCCGCGGGCGTGAGCCGGACGGTGTGCGCGCGCCGATCGCCGGGATCGGGCACGCTCTCGGCGTAGGAGACCTCATGGCAGACGTCGCGCCGACGGTGACCGGGCGCGGCGACCCCGCCGCGCCGGACAAGGAGCAGTCCGCGGGCTGGTCCTTACAGCGCTTGCCGTCGCCGGGCTCGTCGTCTCGGTGATGCAGACACTGGCCCTGCCGCTGCTGCCGGAGTTCATGCGCGCATTCCACACCTCGGTGTCGGCCGTCACGTGGGTGTTCACCGCGACGCTGCTCGCCGGAGCCGTGGCCACGCCGGTGCTGTCACGGTTCGGCGACATGTACGGCAAAAAGAAGATGATCCTCATCGCGATGGCGCTGCTGGTGGTCGGGTCGGTGATCTGCGCCCTGTCCGGCTCGCTCGCCGTGCTGGTCGTCGGCCGGGCGCTGCAGGGCGTCTCGTCGGCGATGATCCCGCTGGCCATTGGCGTGATCCGGGACACGTTCCAGGCGCAGGTCGGGTACGGCCTGAGCGGCTCGGTGCTGGACGTCGGGCGCCGCCTGGAACGGCCTGCGCTACCGCGAACCACGATCTGAGTAGCTGATCCGCGCTATAAGCGGGAGATCTGGCACGATCATGGAAATCCAGCGCGACCGGCGCTGGCCGGGGCGGCTAGGTGATCGGCGGGAGGGTCTGGCCGGGGCCTAGGACGGTGCGGAACGGGTCGCCGCGCTCGGCCAGCCGGTCAAAAACCGTGCGGATCGTGAACCCGTCCGGCCGCAGCGAGGGGTCGTCGAGCTCCGCCCACTCGATCGGGACGGACACCGGCGCTCCCGGCGCCGGGCGCGGGCTGTAGGGCGCGACCAGCGTCTTGTTCTTGACGTTCTGCGTGTAGTCCAGCCGGGCGCGACCCTGCCGCTTGCCCACGTCCCACTGCCAGCTGACCATGTCGGGCACGACCGCGCCGATCGTCTTGGAGAGCTGCTCGACCCACTTGCGGGTGTCCTCGTAGGTCGGGCCGCGAGTGATCGGCACCCAGATCTGGATGCCGGTGTGGCCGGTCACCTTGGGTTGCGCCCGCACGCCCAGGTGCTCGAGCGCCGTGCGGTGCAGCCGGGCCAGCACCAGGATGTCCTCCCAGGACGTGTCCGCGCCGGCGTCGATGTCGATGAGCGCGTACGTGGGCAGCCGCGGCTCGTCGATGCGCGCGGTCCACGCGTGCCACTCGAGCGCGCCGAAGTTCGCCGCCCACACCAGGGCGGCCGGCTCGTTCACGACCAGGTAGGTGGTGGATTCCCCAGGGTCCGCATCCGGGTTGTCCCAGCGCGGCACCCAGTCCGGCGCGTGCTCGGGAAGCTGCTTGTGCCAGAACCCCTTGGTCGAGGCGCCGCCGGGGAAGCGGTGCATGTTCAGCGGACGGTCCTTAAGGTAAGGCAGCACGACCGGGGCGATCCTGGCGGCGTAGCGGATAAATTCCCGCTTAGTCACTGGCGGCTCGCCGTCGCGGCCGGGGAACATCTCCTTGTCCAGGTTCGTCACCTTGAGCCGCTGGCCGAACACCTCCCAGGTTCCCTCGTGGCCCAGCGCGTCGAGGGCGTCCAGCTCGTCCTGGGTCGGCCCGCCTGCCAGCACGTCGGCCGGCGGGGTGTCCACAGCGTCCCCGATCGGCACCGACGCCTGGCCGGGCGGCAGGTCTGCGCGCCACATCCGGTGCGGGTCGGCTTTTACCTCGTCGTTGGTGCGCCCGCTCAGCACCGACCGGGGGTGGTCCTCGGGATTCCAGCCGGGAACCGCGTAGTCGTCATGCTTGTGCAGCAGCAGCCACTGGTTCTCGTCGTCGCGGCTGTGACCGGTCTGCACCAGGATGAACCGGCCGCGCAGCTTCTGCCCGAAGACGTCGGCGTGCAGCTCGCCAGCCGCGACAGCGGCGGCCGGGTCGTCGGTCTCGTGCGGCTCCCAGGTCCCGATGTCCCACACGATCACGTCGCCGCCGCCGTACTGCCCGCGCGGGATGATGCCCTCGAACTCCAGGTACTCGATCGGGTGGTCCTCGACGTGCACCGCGATCCGCCTGATGCTGGGATCGAGCGTCGGGCCCCTGGGCACCGCCCAGCTCGCCAGCACGCCGTCCATCTCGAACCGCAGGTCGTAGTGCAGCCGGGTGGCGCGATGCCGCTGCACCACGAACCGCCGGGCGCCCGTCTCACTCGGCGCCGGCGGCGCGCCTTCCGGCTCGGGCGTCTGGCCGAAGTCCCGTTTGCGCTGGTACTGGGCCAGCCGGGGTTCTGCCTTGCTCGGTTGCTTGCGGGTACCGGGCATGGCTCACAGCCCGAGCAGCGCGACGGCGTTGTCGTGGCAGACCGCGCGCAGCCAGGGCTCGCCGAGGTCGAGCCGGGCCAGGGCCTGCAGCTGGTGCACGTACGAGTACGGAATGTTCGGGAAGTCGGTGCCCAGCAGGATCCGGCCGCCCGCGTCCGCCAGCCGCGGCCGCAGCCCGACCGGGAACGGAGCTATACGTTCCAGGAAGTCGGTAAAGGCCATCGTGGTATCCAGGTAAACCCCCGAGTATTGCTCGGTGAGGCCGAGGAAATCTCCGTACTCGGGCGCGCCGAGGTGGGCGATGATCGCGATCAGCCGCGGGTGGCGGGCGAGCACCTCGGACATGGGGCCTGGGCCGGTGAACCGCCCCGGCATCGGGCCGGAACCGCAGTGCACCACGACCGGCACCCGGGCCTCGGCCAGCAGCCCCCAGACCGGGCCGAGCAGCTCGTCGCGCGGGTCATACGCGCCGACCTGCAGATGCGCCTTGAACAGCCGCGCGCCCGCGGTGATCGCCTCGGCCACGTAGGCGCCGGCGCCAGGCTCGGGGTAGAACGTGGCGCTGTGCAGCGCGTCCGGCGTCCGGGCCGCGAACTCGGTCTCCCAGCCGTTCAGCCAGGCGGCCATCCCCGGCTTGTGCGGGTACGCCAGCGCGCTGAACCGGCGCACCCCGAATGCCCGCAGCAGCGCGACCCGCTCTTCCTCTGGCTGCCGGTACACGATTGGCCACGGATGATCGGTGTGCGCGTTGCCCTGGTCAAAGAAGGCCCAGACCTTGGCCAGCACGTTGGCCGGCATGAAGTGGGTGTGGATATCGACCAGCCCAGGGAGCCCAAGCTTTTTCCAGAACGCGACGACAGCCGCCGACTCGCGCTCCGTCGCGGACTGCGTCGCCGCGCTGCCCGAGTTCTGGCCGCTCACCCGTTCAGTCTGCCAGCATCGATGATGAACCTGTCAGCTCACCAGGGCTTCGAAGAGGTGCTCGAGCTCGGCGGCCGGGTCGGCGGTGAGCCCGCTGTGCACCGGGCCGGGCTGGACCATGGTGCTCCTGGTCGCCGTCAGCCAGCGGAACCGGGCACCCGGTGAGTCGCCGGAGGCGGCACGGCGGCACTCGGTCTCCAGCGCGCTCAGGGCGGTGGTGACGGCCGCCAGATCGACCTCAGGGTCCAGCGCCCGCAGCCGGTTCTCATCCAGCCGGATGCGGCATTCCAGGAACTTGTGGTGCTGCGAGTAGAGGATCACTCCAGCGTTCATGACCTCGCCGCGCTCGACCCTGGGCACCACCCGGATCAGCGCATACTCGAACGGCTCGCGGCCGGTCACTGGACCACCTCCAGCACCCGCGCCGAGCGCTCCTTCAGGTGCGACACGTAGGCCTCGGGCCGGCCATCACCGAACCATTCCGGCGGGACGAGGCCGGTGACCTCCTCGAGCAGCTCGTCGGTAATCTGCGGCGCCATGACTTCGTGCGCGGCCGCCACCTTGGTCGCGGCTTGCCGCAGCACGTGGTCACGCGCGTCGAACGGCGCCATCGCCCGGGCGGTGGGCCAGTTGTGGTGGAAGTAGAGCGCCGCGCCGTGGTCGATGAGCCAGATATCCCGGTGCCAGATCAGCAGGTTCGGGTTCCGCCAGGTCCGGTCGACGTTCTGGATCAGCGCGTCGAACCACAGCACCTGGCTGGCGAAGTCGGGGTCCACGTCCCAGCCAGCGGGGTCGAAGCCGACCGACCCCGGCAGGAAGTCCACCCCGAGGTTCAGCCCGATGCTGGCCCTCAGCAGGTCCTGGATCTCCGGATCAGGCTCGCTGCTGGGGATGCGCGAGTCCAGGTCGCCAAGCACAAGCTCCGGGGTGCGCAGGCCGAGCCGGCGCGCCAGTTCGCCGCCGATGATCTCCGCGACCAGGGCCTTCGGCCCCTGGCCCGCGCCGCGGAACTTCATCACGTAGGTCCCGAGGTTGTCCGCCTCGACGATCGCCGGCAGCGAGCCGCCCTCACGCAGCGGGGTCACGTAACGGATGACGCTCACCTGTTCCAGCACGCCGGCCAGGCTACCGGCCGCCCTGCGGACTGCGGGGGATCCGGCGCAGGACGGCGGCGGCTGGCCACCCGGGCGCGCCTACGGCGGGCTCAGCCGCGCCGGGCAGCCGACGGCAGCAGGTAGAGGTTGGCCGCGTAGCAGAGCAGCCCGACGCCGGCCGTGACCGACATCGCCATGGACTCCGCGGTCTGGCCACTGCTGGTAAAGCTGCTCCCGGCCATCGACGCGACGGCCAGCGCGATCAGGCCGGCCGCCGAGACGGCGATGACGCTCGGACGGCGGGCGAGGACGGATAGCACCAGCACCGCGAGCGCGCTCAGCCCGAGCAGCAGGCCGATCACCGCGTGAGCGCTGAGGATCACCGGCCCATTCGAGATCGCGCTGCCCACGCTGTGGCCGTGGTCGGCCACGGGAACGGTGACGTACAGGTTGACGTACATCCCGATCCCGTACTCCGCCAGCAGCAGCACGAAGACCACAAGGCTGGCGCGGCGCACCCGGGCCAAGCTGGCCGGTGCCGACTCGCTCATGCTCAGGGCCGGCTCGGCGAGCCCACGCTCATCGGCCCGCCTCCGCGGTCAGCGGCGGCCGGCGCGGGATCCATCGCGGTACAGCCTGGCGATACTCCAGGTAGCTGCCGTCGAAACGGCGACGTAGCGCGCGTTCCTCGTACCCGGTGACGAACAAGTGGCAGCAGACCGCCATCGCGGCCGCGTACGCCAGCAGCCACGGCGACGCGAAGAGCCACGCCTCCCCCAGCACGACCAGCAGCGCGCCGATGTAGATCGGGTTGCGCACCCAGCGGTAGGGGCCGGTCGCCACCACACGCTGCGGGGCGTCCCACGGGCCGGGCGTGCCGTGCCCCACAGCAGCGAAGTTCCAGACGCACCACCCGTACAGCACCGCGCCAGCCGCGATCACCGCGACGGCCGGCCAGGTCGCTGGCGTGATCGCGCCGCCGTGGTCCGTGACGATCCGCCACGGCGCCCAGACACCGCCCAGTCCCGGCACCACGATCGTGAACACGACGTTGCGGACGATAAGGCTCACCGTGCGGGCCATCGTCTCTCATCTCCCTCCACTTCGTTGCTCCGTTCCTATGACTCCCGCCGCCGCGAAAACGTGACAGCCCGCTCGCGATGCCCGCACCACAGGATCCTTCCCCGTGAAACCCACCCCTCGACCCGCGAAACCCACCCCTCGACCCGCGAAACCCACCACCCCTCGACCCGCGAAACCCACCCCTCGACCCGCGAAACCCACCCCTCGACCCCGCGAAACCCACCCCTCGACCCGTGAAACCCACCCCTCGACCCGCGAAACCCACCTCCCCACAGAGAATTGAAACGTGTTCTAGTTATCCGTAGGCTTACCGCACCCGACAGGCAGGGACGGACCCATGATCTTGGATCGCTTTCGCGTGACCGGTCGCGCGGCGGTGGTGACCGGCGCCGGCCGGGGCATCGGCGCGGCCACCGCGATCGCGCTGGCTCAGGCCGGCGCCGACGTGCTGATCTCCGCGCGCACCGAGGACCAGCTGGCGAAGGTGGCGCGCGAGATCGAGGCCGTCGGGCGGCGGGCAGTCGTCGTCCCCGCCGACCTGAGTGACCTCGACGCCGCGGCTGGCCTGGCCCACGCGGCGGTTGACGCGTTCGGGCGGCTGGACATCGTGGTCAACAACGTGGGCGGCGCGATGCCGCGGCCGTTCCTGGCGACCAAGACGCGGCACCTGTCCAGAGCGTTCGCGTTCAACGTGGAGATAGCGCACAGCCTGACCGAGGCGGCGGTTCCGCATCTGCTCGGCTCCCCGGACGAGGCCGGCGTGGTGGTCAACATCTCGTCGGTGATCGGGCGGGTGTCAGGTCGCGGCTACCTCGCCTACGGCACCGCGAAGGCGGCCTTGGCGCAGTACACCCGGCTCGCCGCCGCCGACCTGGCGCCGAGGATCCGGGTCAATGCGATCGCGGTCGGGTCGGTGGCCACCTCCGCGCTAGACATCGTGCTCACCAACGACGAGCTTCGCACTCAGATGGAGCGGTCGACCACACTCGGCCGCATCGGCGACCCCGAGGACATCGCCGCCGCGGTGCTGTTCCTGGCGTCACCGGCCGGTGGCTACATCACCGGAAAGATCATCGAGGTCGATGGCGGCCTGGACCGCCCGAACCTCGACCTCGGCATTCCGGACCTCTGAACCGTTCCTGGCCGGCGATCATGGCTGATCTTCCTCGTAGTTGACGCGGTTGCGGTCGGATGGAAACAAGGTGACCGTCATCCTGATCGGAGAGCCGTTCCCGTCCAGCGCAATACGGGTCACCTCGAGCACCGGCACCTGGCCGTCGCCGGAGAGCTGGAAGAACGCGGCCTCGTCCGGGTTCGGCATCCGGGCCTCAATCTCGTCACGGCGGCTCGCTTGCCTTAGGCCCAAGACCTGCTCGAGGTAGCTGGCCGTTCCTCCGCTGACCTCAGTGGTCTGAAGCAGCTCCGCGGCGCCCTGTTTACAAGCTCCATTGAGTAATAGGAGGTCTGCATTGACCATGGCGTTCCATCGAATCCAGCGTCGCTGATGACGGCTGACGACCTCAATCGCCAGGATCAGCTCTTCGTTCTGGTAGCTGACGTTGCGGGCAAGACTGTTGCGGGAGAAACAGGCGACAAAAACCAGCGCATCTGCGGTTATCGCCTGCAGGACCTTCGCGCGCCAATCCTCGCCAGGCCATAGGTCGGCGGTGTCGCGCCAAACCCGTATCCCAGCCGACTCCAGGGTCCACTGCAGCCAGTCGACGTTGCCCGAATCTTCGCGGACGTAGGAAATAAACGCGTGTCCGGGGAAATGGCCGCTTGGCTGCACAAACCCCAGCGTAGGAGAGCGTCGCTGACGGCACATCGGCGTGGAAGAGCGTCATTGACGAAGTCACGGCCGACCGATACTGATTCGTGACCATGATCCTTCGTCCATTAGCGCAGGTAGGGCGTCTTATCAGGTGATGGCGATGAAGCCTGCTAAGGGGGTCAACTGATGAAACTCACCCGTGCACGCGCACTGCTCGGGGCCGGACTGATCGCGGCCGCGGGGGCCGCGAGCGCGATCGTGGTCACCGCCGCCCCGGCGGGCGCCGCGTCCAGCCAGGTGGTGCTCGTTAACTGCGCCGGCCACGGTAAGGTCCGGCCGGCCGTCTATGACATCGGCTGCATGCCGTCGAGCGAGTACGTGTCCGGGCTGAGGTGGACGAGCTGGCGCTCGGTGGCGTTTGGCAGCGGCACCCTCAAGGTCAACAACTGCACGCCGACCTGCGCGGGGGGCAAATACATCAGCTATCCGATCCTCACCGTGCTGTGGCGCGCCGAGGCGTGGCCGAAGCACTCGGGCGGCCGCTACTTCACGAGGCTGACCTGGATCTTTAGCGGCAAGCGCCCCGCGCATGCCCGGGTGAGCCAGACGTTCAAGCTGCCAGCCACCTAGCCGAGCCCTCAGCTGCCCAGGTAGCGAAGCACCGCGAGGACGCGGCGGTTGTCCGCCTCGGACGGCGGCAGGCCCAGCTTGCCGAAGATGCTGGCCACGTGCTTCTCGACCACTCCGGCCGAGACCACGAGAGCCGCGGCGATCCCGGCGTTGGACCGGCCCTCTGCCATCAGCGACAGCACGTCGCGTTCCCGCGGGGTCAGCGTGGCCACGCCGCGGGTGTGCCGGGTGACGCGGACGAGCTGGCTGACCACCTCGGGGTCGAGCGCGGTGCCGCCGGCGGCCACCCGGGCCAGTGCGTCGGCGAACTCGGCCACGTCGGCGACCCGGTCCTTGAGCAGGTAACCGACGCCCGCAGCGTTGCCCTCGAGGAGCCGTGCCGCGTACCGGGTCTCGACGTACTGGGACAGCACGAGCACGCCGGTTCCCGGATGCTCGCGGCGCAGTTCGATGGCGGCGCGCAGCCCCTCGTCGGTGTGCGTGGGCGGCATCCGGATGTCCGCCACCGCGACGTCGGGGTCGTGTTCGGCCACGGCCTCGAGCAGCGCGTCGGCGTCGCCGACGGCCGCGACAACCTCGTGGCCGCGGTCAGTGATCAGCCGGGCGAGGCCCTCCCTGAACAGGGCAGCATCCTCCGCGATCACCACGCGCATCGGCCGACCTCCGCCACGTCCACGCTCAGATCCTGTCACGGGGCTCAGGCATGCATCGGCAGCGTGACGGTGGCCCGCGTCGGGCCGCCCGCCGGGCTCTCGACGTGCACCTCGCCGTCGACGGTGCGCACGCGCTGGGCTAGGCCGGCCAGGCCGGTGCCGAGCGCCTGGTTCGCGCCACCCACGCCGTCGTCGGTCACCCGCAGCACCAGTGCCTCGCCTCGCCCGGTTAGGTCGATGCGAATCTTGTTCGCGCCACTGTGCTTGACAGCGTTGGCCAGCAGCTCGGCGGCGCAGAAGTACGCGATGGTCTCGATCGCCGGGGCAGGCCGCTCCGGTGTTTCCGCCGTCAGCTCGACCGGGATGACGCTCGTGGCGGCCAGGGTGGCCAGCGCGTCCGGCAGGCCATTGTCCAGCGCGGGCGGGTGGATGCCCCTGGCCAGGTTGCGCAGGTCGGCCAGCGCATCCTTGGCTCCCTGGTGAGCCGCGTCGACGAGCTCGCGTAGCTCGGGATCGGTGTCCGGCTTGAGCCTTTCCCTGGCCATGCCGAGGTTCATGGCCAGCGTGGCCAGCCGGATCTGGGCTCCGTCGTGCAGGTCGCGTTCGACCCGGCGCAGTTGTGCCGCGGAGTCTTCCACGGCCAGTGCCCTGCTCTGCTCCAAGTCGGTTACCCGCTGGGCGAGCCGTCCTTGGCCGAGCATCCCGCGCATCAGCCAGCAGTCCGCCGCCGCTGCTCCCCGCGCCACCCACGGCGCGGCGAGCAGCATCGCCGCGCCTGCCGCGAACGCGACGAAGGTTCCGCCGATCGCACGGATGTCGAACGTGCCCAGCGCCGTGTACACCGGGACGGGCTGCAGCACCGTGCCTGGTGGATGATTGCGGAACAGCGGCCACCAGAACGGGTAGCTCAGGTCGGTAATACCGAGGGCGGCGAGCGCGACCGCGTAGATCTCGGCCGCCGTGACCGGAAGCTTGACCAGAGCATATGCCGCGGCCCGCCAGCCAGGCCCGTCGCGGAGCATCGCCGCCGGACGGCCGAAGACGCCGTGGCCCCGGCGCCGCGGCGACGGTCCGGTGATGCGCTGGCCGAGCAGCCCGGCAGCCAGATCGCGGTGGACCGTCCCAAGGCCGCGGCCGGCCCAGGGGATCAAGATCCCCAGAATGAACAGAAGGGCGAGCAGGCTGCCGATTGCCAGCCAGCCCCTGGCGGCTGACGTAGCGCCCTTCGACAGCTGGAGCACGACCCCCTCGATCGACAGGGCGCCCGGAATGGCAAGCAGCGCAAGCCCTAGCGGCGCCTCGATGAGGCAGAACAGCAGCTCGCGCCTTGCCCGGGCGGTGAATGGTCCCCGGGCAATGGCGGCGAGCAGCGTCGTCAGCGGGTCGCCCGGCTGGCGGCCGGGCAGCCCGCCCGCGGCGTCCGGGTTCACCGGGCCGATGGCGCCCATGGGCTCATTGTGCCGTTCAGGCGTCACGGCGGGCGAACAGCCAGCCGCCGACGGCCAGAGCGACGGCCGCGTACAGGGCGAGCACGCCGAGGCCCGCCCACGCCGACAGGAAGTGCGTGCAATCCGCGGCGCCCGGCCGGCAGGCCGCCGACTGCGTGGTGGTCAGCGAGTTCCCGACGATGATGATCGGGAGGTACACGCCAACCTGCTGGACAAGATGGCCGATGAAAGTCGGGAGCACGAACAGGCAGCCGACGTACACGCCGATGGTCGCGGCCGAGTGCCGGATGATCGCGCCCAGGCCCAGCCCCATCAGCCCGAGCAGGCAGAACCCCGCGCCACCCAGCACCACCGCGCGAAGCACCGCCGGCTGGCTCAGCGCGGGTGCCGTTATGCCATGCCGGAAGGCTGCGCCACCTGCGAAGAAGGCGATGAACGACGCGGCCTCTCCGAACGCCAGCGCCACGGCGCCGAACACCGCTGCCTTGGCCGCCAGCACCAGCGGCCGACGTGGAGCAGCCGACAGCGTGGACCTGATCATCCCGGACGAGTACTCACTGGTCATCAGCAACGCTCCCAGGATCCCGCTGAGCAGCAGGGCGGGGAGGATTCCGGCCAGCGCGTTATTCGTCAGGTCCTCGGTGCCCTTCATTGTGTTCAGGCCCACGGCGATGCCGATGGCGACCGCGCCGACGACGCTGAGGGCGAGCGTCCACCAGGTCGAGCGCAGGCTGCGCAGCTTGATCCATTCCATCCGGGCCACCTGCCGGAACCCGTAGCGTCCGGCGGGCATGCGCGTGGCGAGCGCGGTCATCGTGATCCGTCCCTTGGTGTTGTCACGGGCGGCCATGCCGCCAGTTCTCGGCTTCCGGGCGCGATCCCGGCCGCGCGGTACTCGGCGCTGGCCTCGGTCATCGCGAGGAACGCCGCTTCCAGTGACGGCGCGCCCGCGGACATCTCGGCCACCGAGGTGTCGGCGAGCAGCCGTCCCTGGCCGATGACAATGAGGCGCTCGGCCATCAGAGCCATCTCGCTGATCAGGTGACTGGAGACGAACACCACCCGGCCCTGCGCCGCGAGCGACGTCAGCAGATCCCGGATCCAGTGGATCCCGGCCGGGTCGAGCCCGTTGACCGGCTCGTCGAGCACCAGCACCCGCGGGTCGCCCAGTAGCGCCGCGGCGATGCCGAGGCGCTGCGCCATGCCCAGCGAGAACTTGCCGGCCCGCTTGCCAGCAGCGCTGGTCAGCCCGACCATGTCCAGGACCTCCGCGACGCGGCGGCTGGCGATGCCATTGCTTGCCGCGAGCGCGGCCAAGTGAGACCGGGCGCTCCGGCCCGGGTGGAACGCCCTGGCCTCGAGCAGCGCGCCAACCTCACGCAGTGGCCAGCGCAGGTCGTGGAAGCGCTGGCCGCCGATGCGGACCTGGCCCGCGTCCGGCGTGTCCAGGCCCAGCATCATCCGCATCGTGGTGGACTTGCCCGACCCGTTGGCGCCGAGGAACCCGGTCACTGTGCCGGGCCTGAGGTCGAAGCTGAGCGCGTCGACCGCGAGGGTGGAGCCATACCGCTTGGTCAGCTCCCGAACCTCGATCATGTGACCTCCTTCAGAGCTGGCACGCTGGGGCGTGCCGTCTAGAGATCACGCTAGGAACGGAGCGACCCGGGCGTAACGCGGCTACTGCCCGTCTTCACCTGGGGGATTTCCCCCAGCCCCGCTCATGGCGGCGGCGCGATTCAGGGGCGGCGGCACGATTCAGGCGGCGGGCGGGGCACGACTCAGGGGCGGCGGCACGGGACGGCCCAGCCGCCGGGGCGTGGCACCATCCTCGATGGCGACCTGGTCGAACCAGCCACATCGCGGCTCCCCGTCCGGCCGGTCGAAGCGGCTCACATACGGCTTGAGGTCGACGACCGGAGTCCCGTCGAGCAGGTCGACCCCGGCGAACCGGACGACCGGCGCCGCGACCTCGAGGATCTGGATGAGGCTCAGCCCGATCGAGTTGACCCGCCGGGGCCCGCGGGTTGCGAAGATCCCCATTCGGCGCTGCTGGCTGCGCAGCAGGAACGGAACCTGCCGCAGTGGCGCCGCCTCCTCGGGCCGGTCCGGCCGGTGCAGCCACGTGAGCAGCCAGGCGTAGTCGAAGCCGTCGAGCCCATCCAGGCCCTCGGCGTAGGCGTCGGCGATCTCAATGGTCCCGTGCCCGGCCCGGTTGAGCGCAGCCTGGATCGGCGTGGCCTCGCGTTCGGCGTAGCTGGTGCGGACAACGCCGATCAGCGTCAGCGGGACATCCTCCATCCGGCCATGCTGCCACGCCGCCGGTGTCGGGCGCGGCGGCTGGCGATCGCAGCCTGGCGGCCAGCGTTCGCTGGCGCTGGGCGCGGCGGCTGGCGACCGCAGCCTGGCGGCCAGCGTTCGCTGGCGCTGGGCGCGGCGGCTGGCGACCGCAGCCTGGCGGCCAGCGTTCGCTGGCGCTGGGCGCGGCGGCTGGCGACCGCAGCCTGGCGGCCTGCGGCCGCTGGCGCAGGCACTGGGCGCGCCAACGGCTGATAGCAGGGCACCAATCGACGCATCGATGTACCAACAGGCTCGTTCTTTGCGGCCCATCGGTACATCGATGCGATCGCTAGGCGAAGTGGCAGCGCGCCGACCAGTGACGGGCACTCTGCCGCGGCTCAGTGCGCCGGTTACGGCGTGGCGATCATCACCTCGGTGGCCTTAATGATCACGGACACCTGGTCGCCGTCCTTCAGCCCCAGCCGCTCGCGCGACGAATCGGTGATCGCGGCCGTGATCTGCCCCGCGTCCACGTTCACCGAGATCTCTGCCATGACGGTCCCCGACTTCACGTTCTGGACCGTCCCCGTCAGCTGATTACGCGCACTCAGTTCCATGTCTGACTTTCCCCCGGTTGTTGTGATCTCTGGATCGCCGTAACTTTTCACGCGTTCCAGTCATTCGCTATACCAATATGTCCTTTTTACGGCTACCGAAACCGTGAGAAGTGGCGGAGGTCGCGCCGCCGGGCGCGGGCCGCCGTCGCAGGGGGACGGAGCTCGTGCGGGGCGGCCATCGCGGGGGTCGCGCGGAGCGGGTGGCAGGCCCTGGGCGGGCGGGCCGCGGGGCGGGGGCCACGGGGAGTAGGGGTGGATGGACGTGGGGGGCACTGAGGCCCAGAGCTGGCCGCCGGCGTCCAGGTTGAGGGCGTCGACGGCGGCGGGGGTTACCTCGGCTGTGATGGCGGGGGTGCCGTCCACGCGGACGCGGACCCGGTCGCCCATGAGGTCGACGGCGCCGATCTGGCCTGGCCAGACGTTTGGCGAGGATTCGCCGTCGGGTCGGTCACTACCGCCTGGATGTCGTCGGGCAGGTCGATCACCTGCGCAGAGTGATCAAGGTGACACGCCAGGCTGGCCCTCAAGACCGTCAGCCACACTGGCGCGGTATCGCAGGCCTTTCGCTCTGCTGAGCGCAGAAGACCTTCCTGCTGGTCGGCAGCGGGGCCTAGCGTAACGGGTGGAGCTGCACGCCGGCAGAGCCTGCCTGGCTGCTCCCTGGCCGCGCATCTTGGAGGCACCGTGACCGACCGCCAAGCGCGCCCCGTTACGGCCGTGCTGGTCCACGGCGGATTCCTCGGGCCGTGGATCTGGGCGGACACCGTCAAGCTGCTCAAAGCCCGCGGGGTCCGATCGGTCACCGTGGATCTGCCCAGCAGCCAGGACAGCAGCGATCACCTGCCCGGCCTGCACGACGATGCCGAGGCCGTCCGCGATGCGCTCAACGGCTGCGCCGATGCCGTGCTGTGCGGCCACTCCTACGCGGGTGCCGTGATCAGCGAAGCGGCGGCCGGGCCACACCGGGCCGTACGTCACCTGGTATTCCTCGCCGCCGCCGTCCCGGACGCCGGAGACAGCCTGACAAGCCTGGCCGAGGCGGCCGCGAGGAATAACCCCACCGAAGCGGAAGAAGAATCAGGCGGCGAGGAGATCGAGATGCGCGCGGACGGCCGCATGCTCATGCGCCCCGAAAGCGCCCGCGCTGCGCTGTTCCACGACTGCTCGCCCGACCGCGCCAGCACCGCGATCACGCTGCTCCGGCCACAGACCCCGGCCACCGGCACGCAGCCAGCCACCGCGGCCGCCTGGCGCGACATTCCCTCCACCTACATCCGGTGCACCCAAGACCGGCTGCCCCGCGAACTGATCAGCCCTGCCTACTGGGAGCACGCAAGCCACGTGCTCACCCTGCCCGCAGGCCACTGCCCCCAGTGGAGCAGGCCCGACCTCGTCGCGGACCTGCTGTGGTCAATCATCAGCAGCGCTCGGCCAGATGCGCCCTCCTGATGCGCAGCCATAAGGTCAGAACTCCGTGATCCTTGGCGATACACCCGTAATTAATTGGATCGGCGAAGTACCGGGCCGCTACACCTATCCAGTTACCTGCGATGCAGAGGTCGTGCGCACGGTGCTGCTCGACGACGTTCCGCACGCCGCCGCCAGCATCGCGACGATGGCCAGGCAGATGACCGCCACGCCCATCCGGGCTCTGTGATTCCGCATGCGCTCTCCCCCGATTAGTCCCACTGTGCCTACCCGGATGGTTACCGAATGTAACGTAGTGACTCCGAAGGATCAGCAGTCAGCGCCGCGGCATTGGCGGGCGCGGAGGTGGTCACTGGGCAGGTGGCGGGCGGCCACCGCTGGCGGTCAGCCGGCTGGCGGGGTTGCGGACGGCCTGGGGACGGACATCGGGGCAGAGTCCGCGGCCTGACCGAAGGTGAGGCGGCCGTTGTTCATGATCCCGACGCGCTGGGCCCGCCGGGCGATCTCGGTGTCGTGGGTGACCAGGACCAGGGTGAGCCCGCGTTCGCGCCAGAGCCGTTCCAGCAGGCCGATGATGTCGTCGCGGCTGTCCTCGTCCAGGTTGCCGGTGGGCTCGTCGGCAAGCACCACCTCGGGCTCCTTCACCAGCGCCCGGGCGATCGCCACCCGCTGCTGCTGGCCGCCCGAAAGCTCCGAGGGCAGATGCGCGGCCCACCCCAGCCGACGCGGCGGAGACCGTGACCACCAGGCCAACTCCCAGTGCCAGGCCCAGCGCGATGAAGATCGCCTGGCGCATCCGGCGGCGCAACTCGCGCCGCAAATACGTGATGAAGAACATCGGATACTCCTCACGGTCCAGTGGGTAGCCCGGCCGGGGCCACGGGTTCGGTGGATAACCGGCCGAGGCCTAGTTCAGGTCGGTAACCGGCCGGGGTCGTGGTCGGGTCTCTGGTCTGCCCGGCAGCTTGCAGGCAGTTGTACATAACGGGCGGTCACAGCGCGGTCACCGCTGTGACCTGGGTGTGACCGCCGATCTGGCATGTTGTGAACCAAGGTGAACTGGCAAGACATCATCCGGCGGGTCACAGCGGGTGCCAGGCTGGGGCCAGGAGAAACCGATGAGGGTGCTGGTAGCAGAGGATCATGACCGGCTAGCCCGGGCCATCGCGGCCGGCCTGCGCCGCTACGGTATGACCGTCGATGTGTCCCTCAACGGCGACGACGCGCTCGCGCGTCTGGGCACCAACCGCTACGACGTGGTGGTGCTGGACCGGGACCTGCCCGGTACCCACGGCGACGAGATATGCCGCGCGCTGGCCGCCGAGAGGTCCGTGAGCCGGGTGCTGATGCTCACCGCGGCCAGTTCGGTCCAAGACCGGGTCGACGGGCTGGGCCTGGGCGACGATGACTATCTGCCGAAGCCCTTCGACTTCGCCGAATTGGTGGCCCGTGTCCAGGCGCTGGGCCGCCGCCCCGGCGCCGCCCAGCGGACCGGCCTGGCCTACCGTGACCTGACCGTCAACCCCGAGAAACGGATCGCGACCCGCGCCGGGCAGCGGCTGGCGCTCAGCCCGAAGGAGTTCGCCGTGCTGGAATGCCTGCTTGCCGCCGACGGAAGGCCGGTTTCCGCTGAGGAGTTGCTGGAACGGGTGTGGGACCAGGCGACCGACCCGTTCACCACCACGGTCAAGGCGACCATGAACCGGCTGCGGGTAAAGCTCGGCGATCCGCCGGTCATTGAGACAGTCCGCGAGGCCGGCTACCGCATCGGAGGCTCATGATGCCCGCCCCACGCCTTCGGGTCACGCCGCCCGGCTGGCCGCGCCTGCCGCGCCACTCCGCCCGGCTGCGCCTTACCGTTCTCTACGGCGGCGTGTTCCTGGTGTGCGGCGCGGCCGTGCTCGCGCTTACCGACCTGCTCGACGGGTACGCGGCGCACCTGGCGACCGACATCACCAGGTTGCCGCTGGGCGCCTTCGCAGGCGGCACCTTCGGCCGCGCCGCCCAGCGGGCTGCCGTTCCGCCAGCCAACGCTGACTTCTCCAAGGAGCAGGCTCAGGCGGCGGCCGTCAGGGCGGCTCTGGCGCAGATCGCCTTCGACCGGGACCACCTGCTGATCACCTCCGCGATCGCCCTGGCTGCCGTCGCCGTGGCCGCCGTCGCGATCGGCTGGGTCATCGCCGGGCGGGTGCTGCGCCCGCTGAGCACGATCACCGCCGCGGCCCGGCGGATCTCCGCCAGCAGCCTGCACGAGCGGCTCGCCCTGTCCGGGCCGGGCCGGACTCATCGAGGCGACGGCCACGGCCTCGGACTGCCGATCGTCAGGGCGATTGCCGCCGCCCACGGCGCCACCATCACCGCCCGCCCCCGGCCTGGCGGCGGCATGGTGATCGACATCGTCTTCCCGCCGCTGTGTCCGGTCAGCTCTCCGCAGACCCGCGGGCAGCTGTCCCACGAGCCGCCCTGGCGTGACCGCATCGCCGCTACCCTTTGACGGTGGGCAGGTTCGCCGGATACCGAGCCGTCACCGGGGCCACGAGGCGATGAGGCGGCGGGGCCACGAGGCGATGAGGCGGCGGGCACACCGAATGTCGGCCGGGCTGCTCACGCTGGCCGCGATCGCCTGGGCGGCCGGAGGTCCAGCGGCGGCCGCGGTCTCGCCCGGCCTGGCCGGCGGCACCTCATCGCCCCGCCTGGCCGACGGCACCTCATCGCCCGGCTTGGCCGGCGGCACCGCCTGGACCGTCTACCACGACGGGCCGGCGGGCACCGGCGTCGCCCCCGATGTCACCTCGGTGAACACGACGGCCAGAGCGTGGACTTCACCCGCGCTCGACGGACAGATCTACGGCGAACCGCTGGTCTTCGACGGCCGGGTGTACGTGGCCACCGAGAACGACACCGTCTATGCGCTGAACGCCAGCAACGGCGCCAGAGTCTGGTCGGCGCACCTGGGAACCCCGGTGCCATCCACGGATCTGCCGTGCGGCGACATCACGCCCATTGTGGGGATCACCGGCACACCGGTCATCGACCCGTCCCGCCGCGAGATCTTCGTTGTGGCCGACGAGGTGGTCAACGGGGCGCCGGCGCACGTGCTCACCGGCCTGGACACCGCGACCGGCAAGACCGAGATGACCCAGCACGTGGATCCGGCAGGCGCCAACACGGCCGCGCTGCTGCAGCGCACCGGCCTGACCCTGGACGACGGCCGGGTGGTCTTCGGCATGGGCGGCAACTTCGGCGATTGCTCGGCCTACAAGGGCAGAGTTATCGCGGCACCGGAGACCGGCGGGAAGCCGACCATCTTCACCGTGGACGCCGGGGCGGGCGAGTCGCAGGGTGCGATCTGGATGGGCGGGGCTGCGCCTGTCGTGGACGGCGGCGGCCACGTCTGGGTCACCGCCGGGAACGGCTCGGTCTACTCGTACTCGCACGCCTACGATGACAGCGACTCGGTGCTCGAACTGTCGGCGACCATGCGGCTGCTGCAGTACTTCGCGCCGAGTAACTGGCCGGCCAACAACTCGCAAGACCTGGACATGTCGACGGCGCCGGCGCTGCTGCCGGACGGCCAGGTCATCGTGGCCGGCAAGTCCCGCATCGTGTACCTGCTCGACGGCGCGCACCTGGGCAGCATCGGCCACCAGCAGGCCACCCTCGCCAACGCGTGCCCCGAGGACATCGACGGCGGCATCGCCATGGTCGGCATGACGGTCTACCTGCCCTGCCAGACCGGCATCGTCGCGGTCCGCGCCGCGCAGTCGCCCCCCGCAGTGCACCTGCTGTGGAGCTCGGGAACTGGAGGCGGCCCGGCGATCGTCGCCGGCGGGCTGGTCTGGACCATCGGCCAGAACGGCACCCTGTACGGGCTCAGCCCCGCCACGGGGAAGATCCGGCAGCAGGCTCCGATCGGCTCGGTGGCCAACCACTTCCCCACCCCGAGCGTGGCGGACGGCCTCATGCTCGTTCCCGCGGCGAACGACGTGGTCGCGTTCAAAGCATCGGACTCCGCCGCCGCGCCGAGCGCGACTCCGGCCACCGCCCATCCCACGCCGACCCGGAGCAGGGTGGGAGCGGCCGCGCAGCCGGCGAGCGGCGAGCTCGGCTCCGGGGGGATCGCCAGCATCGTCGTCGGCAGCCTGCTGGTGATCGCCGCGGCTGCCTGGATCGTTTGGCGGCGCCGGACCAACGGCTGACTTGGCAGCGCCGGACCAACGGCTGACTTGGCAGCGCCGGACCAACGGCTGACTTGGCAGCGCCGGATCGACGGCTGACTTGGCGGCTGCGGACCAGCGGCTGACCGGAAAGGGCTGGGCGCATGGCGGGGAGGGGGTCAAAATTGGCGTTAGCCCCAGCTACTCGGAGGTAACGTGCGCTTCTGCTACGCCGAATCGATGACCGACCCGTCGTACTACGCCCCGCTCGCGCAGGCCGCCGAGGACAGCGGCTACGACGCGATGGTGATACCGGACAGCATCTGCTATCCGGAGCGGTCGGACAGCGTGTACCCGTTCAACCCCGACGGCACCCGCGAGTTCCTCGAGGACAAGCCGTTTCTCGAGCCGTTCTCGCTGATCCCCGCGCTCGGGGCGGTCACGAAGCGGCTCCGGTTCGTGACCTTCGTGGTGAAGCTGCCGATACGCAACCCAGTGCTGGTGGCCAAGCAGGCCACCTCCACCGCCGTGCTGACCGGCAACCGGCTGGTGCTCGGCGTGGGCTCCAGCCCGTGGCGCGAGGACTACGAGGTGCTCGGCGTGCCCTGGGAGGGGCGGGGGCGGCGCATGGACGAGGAGCTCGCGGTGATCCGGGGGCTCTCAGCGGGCGGCTACTTCTCTTTCCATGGGGAAATATTTTCTATACCGAAAATAAAGCTGGCCCCGATTCCCAGCGAGCCCATCCCGATTCTCATCGGCGGGCACTCCGACGCCGCGCTGCGCCGCGCCGCCCGCGCCGGGGACGGCTGGCTGCACGGCGGCGGGGACCCCGCGCACCTGCCCGGCATGCTCGCCCGGCTGGCCGAGTTCCGCCGCCAGGAGGGCACCACCGGCCGCCCATTCGAAGTGCACGTCATCTCCATGGACGCGTATAGCGTGGATGGTGTGCGCCGGCTCGAGGAGCAGGGCGTCACGGACCTGATCGTCGGCTTCCGCTGGCCATACCAGGTCGGCCCGGACCTCGAGCCGCTACAAGAGAAGATTGAGAAGCTGCGCCGGTTCGCCGACCAGGTGATCGCCAAGGCAACACCTGACAACGACGCCGGCTGAGGCGCTTAGGCCCCGTTAGCTGGACGGATAAGGCGTTCGCCCGATGCGGTGCCCAGCGGCTTAGGGCGAGCCTGGCAGCACAAGGCAAACCGAAGCAGCAAACGAATCGAGGTGGGACCCATGTTCTCGGTTCTGCGGGCGCTGGGGCGGCGACTCCGCGAGGTCATGGCTGAGTACAACGACGTGCAGCGCCGTGCGATCCTGCTCCGGGTCAACCCGGACTACTACGCGTTCGAGCCGGACCAGGTGCCAGACGACTATGAAGCGTTCCTGTTCCGGGCCAGGGGACCGCTCCTGCGCGAGCCGTCCGCGGCTCAGCGCTCTCACGGGCAGCTGATCGGCTGACCGGCCTGCAGAACGGCGCACAGCCGGGCGACGGCGGTGGTGAACGCGTGCGCAGGCGGCGTCCCGTATCCGATGACCAGCGCATCCGGGTAATCCATAGTGGGCATGCGGTAGTCGCGCATCCCGTCCAGGGTGAGGCCGCGGGCCGCGGCTGCGGCCACGGTCTCGGCCTCGCCCATACCGGGCGGCAGGTGCAGCACCGCGTGCATCCCCGCGGCCACCCCGGTGACCCGCGGGTCCGGGAGCGCCCGGGCCAGCGCCGCGAGCAGCCGGTCACGGCGCCGCTGGTAACGCAGCCGGGACCGGCGCACATGCCGGTCGTAACCACCCGAGGTGATGAACTCGGCCAGGGTCAGCTCGTCCAGGCTGCTGCCGTGCGGGTCGGCTCGTTCCTTGGCCGACAGCACGTCCGCGAGCATCCGGCGCGGCACGACCAGCCAGCCCAGCCGGACAGCCGGCGCCAGCGTCTTGCTCGCCGTGCCTGCATAGATCACGTGCTCGGGTGCGAGCGCCTGCATGGCCCCGATCGCGCGCCGGTCGTAGCGAAACTCGCCGTCATAGTCGTCCTCGATGATCACAGCTCCGGTGCGCGCCGCCCACGCCACGGCCTGATTGCGGCGCGGCGGCGCCAGCGCGACGCCGAGCGGGAACTGGTGCGCCGGGGTGAGCAGCAGCGCGGCGCAGTCCGGCACCTGGCCGATCACGGCGCCCAGCGGGTCAACCGGGACCGGCAGGACGGACAGCCCGGCCGCCTCGAGGACCTCACGGTGCTGCCGGTGGCCGTACGCCTCCACCCCAGCCGCGGCGGCACCCGACTCCGCCAGCACCCGGCCGAGGAGCGACAGCCCCTGGGTGAACCCGGAGCAGATCACGATCTGGTCCGCGGCGGCCCGCACGCCGCGCGCCCGGGCCAGGTACGCGGCGAGCGCGGCACGCAACTCGGGCTGCCCGCGGGGGTCGCCGTAGCCGAAGGCACCGGACGGGGCCGCCGTCACCGCCCTTCTCGCCGACGCCAGCCACGCGGTGCGCGGAAACTCGCTCAGGTCGGGCAGTCCTGCCTTCAGGCTGTAACGCGGCGATTCCCCCGAGTCTGGCAACGTCGCGGCCGGTGCCGCGACCGCCGGAGGCTCCGCTGCGGGGTGCTCGGCCACCCGGGTCCCGGAACCCTGCCGGGCGGTCAGCCAGCCCTCGGCCACAAGCTGGCTGTAGACGTCGGCCACGGTGTTGCGGGCCACACCAAGGTCGGCGGCCAGCGTCCGGCTGGCCGGCAGCCGGGTCCCGGCCGGCAGCCTGCCGGTCTGCACCGCCTGCCGCAGCGCGGTCTCGAGCGAGGCACGCACCCGCGGCCCGGCCAGCTCGACGTGCAGGTCGAGTCCGGAGCCGACCGGCCCGGGGGCGTCACGTTCCGGATGATTATTGGCCCATGAATCTTCCATATAAATGGACCATAGACCTGGGCCTAAGCCTGGCTAGCGTGGAGGGCATGACAACGACAGCGACAGAAATCCCGGTCCGGCTCGACTTCGACGCGCACGCCCCGGCGTTCGCAAAGGCCATGGGCCACCTGGACCACACCGCCACCAAGGAACTCGACCGCGTCGACTTCGACCCCAGGCTGCGCGAACTCGTCCGGGTCCGCGCCTCGCAGCTCAACGGCTGCGCGTACTGCATCGACATGCACACCAAGGACGCCCGTGTGATCGGCGAGACCGAGCAGCGCCTGTACGGGGTCGCGGCGTGGCAGGAGACCCCGTACTTCACGCCGCGGGAGCGGGCGGCGCTCGCGTTCACCGAGGCGGTGACGCTAGTCGCGGACTCCCACGTGCCGGCCGAGGCGTACCAGGCGGTCGCCGCCGAGTTCACGCCCGACGAGGTCGCCGCGCTGCTCGGCCTGATCGTTACCATCAATGCCTGGAACGCAATCGCGGTCAGCACCCGCGCCTGGGTGCCCGGCTCCTACCAGCCCTGACAGGACGCTCTGATGACACAGCCGACCGACGCCGCCGCCCGTTTCCTGCAGCTGCACCGCCCGGGCCAGCCGCTGCTGCTGCCCAACCCGTGGGACATCGGGTCGGCGCGGGTGCTGGCTTCGATGGGGTTCGAGGCCCTAGCGACGACGAGCAGCGGGTTCGCGGCAACCCTCGGCCTGCTCGACGGATCAGTAACGCGGGATCAGGCCATCGGGAACGCTGCCCAGATCGTGGGGGCGACGCCGCTGCCGGTGTCCGCGGACCTGGAGAACGGGTATGCCGACGACCCGCAGGGCGTCGCCGCCACCGTGGCCGCCGCGATCGAAGCGGGGCTGGCCGGGTGCTCGATCGAGGACTTCACCGGACGCGGGGACGAGCCGATCTACGAGGCCGGGCTCGCCGCCGAGCGGATGGCGGCCGCCGCCGAGGCGGCGCACGCGGGGCCGCGCCGGCTGGTGCTTACCGCGCGCGCCGAGAACCACCTGCGCGGCAGGGACGACCTGGCCGACACCATCGCCCGGCTGCAGAGCTACGTCGAGGCGGGCGCCGACGTGGTCTACGCGCCCGGGCTGACCAGCGCGAGCGACATCCGCGACCTGGTCGGCTCCGTGGACCGGCCGGTCAACGTGCTCGCGATGCCGGGTGCGCCGACCGTGGCCGAGCTCGCCGACCTCGGTGTCGCCCGGATCTCGGTGGGCGGCGCGTTCGCGTATGCCGCGATCGGCGCGCTTGCCGAGGCGGCACGGGAACTGCGGGACGCCGGAACCTACGGCTACCAGCGCTACTCTGCGATCGGCCGGGAGGTCACTCGCGCCGCATTCCCCGCCTGACCCGGCGGCACCCGCTCAGTCCGGCAGCCGGAACCTGGCGAACAGGGCGCGGTGGTCCGTGCCCGGCAGGGTGTGCACCGACGTGGTGAGCACGGCGCAGCGCGGGTCGACCAGGACGTGGTCGACGGTGAATAGGGCCTGCGGCCGCGGGGTTCCGGCCCCCAGGTGGGCATGAGGCCGTTCCCGACCTGGCTGGCGGCGTCGACGTAGCCCAGGCTCAGCAGCCGGCGGAACTGCGCGTGATCGACGGTCGCGTTGTAGTCGCCCACCAGGATCACCGGGGCCTCGCCCGGCGCCGCGGCGGGCGGCAGTGCGTCGAGCTCACCGCGCCACCGCGGGGCCGCGGCCAAGGACCATGACGGCCACGGCGGGTGCGGGTGGACGCAGACAAGCTGCACGGACTGCCCCGACGGGAGGTCGAGCCGCGCGGTGGGCTGAGAGGCGTAGCTGGGCCCGATCGTCAGGCCGTCGCGGAGCGGGAACCGAGCGTAGATGCCGCTGCCGCGGTACCGGTAGCCCTCAATCTCGAGCATTTCGTGCGGCAGCAGCTCGTTCAGGCCGGCCCGCTTCAGCTTGATCTTCGCCTCGTCGGTGAGCTCCTGCAGGAACAGCACATCGGCGCCGGTCGCGCGGACGAGCCCGACGAGGGCCGACGCGGCCGCGCCGCCCTGCAGCATGTTGACGGTCAGCACGGCCAGCTCGGGGCCGCTGGCATCGGGCTGGCGGTGCCGGATCGCCCGGGGAACGACCACGGCGGCCATGGCGGCGGCCGCGGCCGCGGCGGTGACCGAAGGCCCCCTGCGGCGCAGCGCCAGCGCGGCCAGGCCTGCTCCCGCGGCGGCGTGCGGGGTCAGCGACATCATCGGCACCGCGGCCCGCTCCAGCAGGCGGAAACGATCCACCGCCGCAAGGCGGGCGACCGCCCATCCGGCGATACAGCCCGCTACGGTCCACTCAACGCGCGGCGAAGGCACGGGATCATAGTGGCACGACTCCAGGACAGAATTGGACAGCTCCCCCGGTACTGGCGCGCCGGGATCTGCCTGCCCGGCGCGCTGGCCCGGCGTGTTCCGGCCGGTCAGGGCCTAGTGGTGATGTTCGTGTGCGGTGCGGGCGGCTCCGGGATCGCCGGGTTCAGCCTGTGGAAATACGGCAGAAGCTCCGCATGCCGGTACTGAAACTGCGGCTGCTGGACCGTGCTTGCCCTCCCCGGCAAGCCGATCAGCGCTGCGACTGCCAGTACCCCGGCGCATCCTGCAACCACATCGCGCAGGACTTCGCTCCTCATGACCTCTCTAACTCCTGAGCTGGGACAGAAGTGCCAGCCGACAGCCTGCTTGCGCAGGGCCGTGTCACGCCTTCCCAGCTTGACACGTCATTGGTAGGAAGGGGCACGGCAACGGAAGAGGACGTGTTGAACCAACCCGACTGGCTGGCAGAGCAGTTCGAGGCCCATCGCGCTCACCTGCGGGCGGTGGCGTACCGGATGCTTGGCTCGCCCATCGAGGCCGACGATGCGGTGCAGGAAGCCTGGCTGCGGCTCAGCCGCGCCGACACCAGCGACGTCGCCAACCTCGGCGGGTGGCTGACCACGGTCGTCGCCCGGGTGTGCCTGGACATGCTGCGCTCACGTACGTCGCGGCGCGAGGAATCGCTAGGCACGTGGCCGGGCGAGCCGGGCGGGGCCGCCGCGGCGGCCGAGGGAACCGACCCCGAACACGAGGTCATGCTCGCCGACTCTGTCGGTCTCGCGCTCCTGGTGGTGCTCGAGACGCTGGCCCCGGCCGAGCGGGTCGCGTTCGTTCTGCACGACATGTTTGCGGTGCCGTATGAGGAGATCGGCGCGATGCTCGAGCGCTCGCCGGGCGCGACCAAGCAGCTGGCCAGCCGGGCCCGCCGCCGGGTGCAGGGCACGGCCACGGTGCCGGACACGAACCTGTACCGGCAGCGGCAAGCCGTCGGGGCGTTCTTCGCGGCTTCGCGCAACGGCGACTTCGACGCTCTGGTCGCGATGCTCGACCCGGACGTGGTGGTACGCCCCGACCGCGCTGCTATCGCCCTGGCCGGCTCGCTGGGCGAGCTCCGCGGCGCCGAGGCCGTGGCAGGTAACTTCGCCCGCCGCGGCGCCAAGGGCGCCCGGATGGCGCTGATCAACGGGATCCCCGGAGCGGTGTGGGCTCCAGGCGGAAAGCCGCGGGTGATCTTCGGCTTCACGTTCGTGGAGGGGAAGATCACCGCCATCGACACGCTCGCCGACCCAGTTGTCGTCGGCCAGCTCGACGTGGCGATACTCAGCGGCTAACCCGCGCGGCGCGGTGGCGCCGGCGGGACTGCCACGACGCAGGCGGGACTGCCACGACGCAGGCGGGACTGCCACGACGCAGGCGGGCGAGCCGCAACCGGACGCTAACCCGCCGGTTGCGGTGCCACCAGCCCGGGCGGCGCTAAGCTTCCTTCCAATGCGAGGGCGAGCGCGGCATGAGTGACCGGCTGATCGGCCAGCCGCTGCCAGACAACACAGCCGATCACGATTCCGCGCGCGGTGAAGCCGCGCCGCAACACGGGGAAACCGGCGACGACGTGCCTGACCAAGGCGATCCAGACTCTGGCGCGCGCCAGAAACCCGACGAGGGCGCGGGCGACAGCGAGTACTCCGGGCCTGGCGAGTACTCCGGGCCTGGCGAGTACTCCGGGCCCGGCGAGTACTCCGGGCCCGGCGAGCACCCCGGGCAGGACGAGCCCGCTGGGTCCGGCGGGGCGGGTCCGCGCGGCCGACATGGCACCAAGCCGGCCAAGGCCCGACGGCGCCACTCGTTCTGGCGCGAGCTGCCGGTGCTGATCATCACCGCGCTGGTGATCGCGCTGCTGATCAAGACGTTCGTCGTGCAGGCGTTCTTCATCCCGTCGGGCTCGATGGAGAACACCCTGGAGATCAACGACAAGATCCTCGTCAACAAGCTCGTCTATCACTTCAGGGACATCCAGCCCGGCGACATCGTCGTGTTTGACGGCGCGGGCTCGTGGACTCCCCAGCTACCGTCGCATCCCAGTTCCGACCCGATCGTCCGGGCCTACGACGTGACGCTGAAGCCGCTGTTCGAGGCGGTCTCCGGCCTGTTCGGCACGGCGCCGGGCCAGACCGACTTCATCAAGCGGGTGATCGGCGTCCCGGGCGATCATGTGGTCTGCTGCAACGCCCAGGGCCTGGTCACCGTCAACGGGGTGGCGCTGCACGAGCAGTCCTACCTGTACCCGGGCGAGACCCCCAGCGAGGCTCCAGCGGGCTACTCCGGCCGCTTCAACATCATCGTGCCGCCGGGCCGGCTATGGATGATGGGCGACAACAGGGCGGTCTCCGACGACTCCCGGCTGCGCCAGGCCGACCCCGGTCACGGCACGATCCCGGAAAGCTCGGTCATCGGCCGGGCCTTCATGATCGTGTGGCCGCCGTCCCGGTGGCGGATCCTGCCGATCCCCTCGACGTTCCTGCAGCCCGGCATCGCCAAGTCCGGCTCGTCGGCCGCCGCCTTGTCTGGTGCAGCACCATCCGGTGCAATGCGGATCGAGCCCGCGGCGCCGTTCCTGCCGCTCGCGGGCGGGTTCGCCGGAGCCGTGCCGCTGACCTTGCTGCAGCGCCGCCTTCGGCGACGGCGCTGGCGCCGACGGCGCACGCCTGACGCGGGCTGAGCGTCTACCCGCGCTGACGGGACGAGCGGGCCTGCCCCAGACTCCCGGCCCGGACTGAGCCGCCTCGTCAGCGTCGGGGCGGCAACGGGTGCCGAGGCTCGTAGATCGGGAGTTCCGTGCCATCCGGCAGCCGGATCGCGGCCACCAGACCCCAGCGCTGGTCGGATACCTCGGTCGCAACCTCAACGCCCTTGGCCGCCAACTCGGCGAGGGTGGAGTTGATGTCATCGCACATCAGGTACAGCTGGTGGTAGCCGTCACCGTCTGCGGGATGGACGGCCAGTTCGGCCGGGGGCGCGGCGAAGATCAGCCATCCTCCGCCCGCGTCGACCGACGGCAGCTCGAGGACGTCGCCAAGGAACGCGCGGACCTTCTCCGCTTCCGGCGAAAACACTATTGCGTGCAGCCCATTGATCACGGCGCGATTCTACCGCCAACGTCCGCTAGTTAAGGGCTGAGGCCCATTCCACAGCGTGCCGGTTGATTATCCCGGCGCGTGAGGTGCGTTATCCGCACGTCATGCACCTAGATCTTTGCGAGCCATCTCTTTCACTCCTTAGCTAGCGCAGCCAATAGAACGCGATCGCCTTTATGCGGCGACCGATGCACCATTCGACCGATGCACCATTTCGCCTTGCATGGAACCGCACGCCGGGCGCGGCCTTGCGACTACATTCGGCGCGCACTCAACTCTGCACACCAGCTAAGTGGACACACGAACCAACTGCGCGCACCAGCTAAGTGCACACACCAGCTAAGTGCACACACCAGCTAAGTGCACACACCGACGCATGCCCGTGTGGCCGTAGCTGACACGCCACCGCACTCCTGGCGTCACCATGCCGCGGCGTTGGCCTGGGAGACGCCGGAGCACTGGCTCGCCACCTGCTGAGGCGCGGCGTGCCACCGCACGGTGGCCGGGGCCGCGCGGTGGCACATCAGACGCCTCGGCGGGCCGCACGATGGCGCGTGCGGGCGGCCCGTCAGGGGCGCCCGGCTGGGGACGAACCGGGCGCCTGCCCGGCTCTCTCGGACAGGTAGATTCACCGTAGCACGAACAGGTGTTCTAATCAAGACGGCTTCCCATCCAGCCCGCACGTGTGTTCTAATAATCTGCATGTCACAGGCAAGCCATGGCCCCCGGCCTCGATCAGATGTTATTCCGTGGTGCCGTCAGAACGGTCGTTGCAACCCTTCGGGAACGGTCGGCCACCCGGTGACCTGCCACAACCCTAGCGGCGGCGCAGCGGCTCGGCACCCGCGTGTTCGAGGGGCACGGCGCCCGCCCGGTGGCCCGGTTCGGCCGCCAGCTCGGGTGGGCGTTCGGTCGACAGCCCGCGTAGGCGCGGCCGCCGCCGATCCACGACTACCAAGATCGTTACTCGCCCCCCAGAGCAGGCGACGGACACCAGCGGACGGCAGCGCGAGACCGCGGCTGACCAATGCCCGGGCACCCTGCTAAGCCAAAGAAATAGGAACCATTTCCTCGCGGACAGCCCAGCACGCGCCAAATGCTAGAAGGTGAGACGTGAGAACGCACTCCGACAATCCCAGCAGCCAGAAAGGCCGACGCCTCGACGACCTGAACAGCAAGACGGCTGAACTCGAGCGCGAGCTCGATGACGTCCGCATGTTGCTGAAGTGCGAGCTTGCCCGGGGCTACGACGAGATAGATATCCGCGACATCCGAGAGCGAATTGGTGAATCCGACGCGCGCACGGAAACTCTGGTCACGCAGGGTCGGCCCGGCGCCTACCGGCCGGGCCTGTCGAACCGCAGCAAGCTGACCATCGGCATTGGGCTGCTGGCCGTGCTCATTGCGGTTCTCGCGCTAGTACTGTCCAGCGGCGGTGCTTCGTGGCCGGCCAGCGTGGCGACCGTACAGAGCGAGATCACCAAGGCGTGCCAGAACCCGGACGTGAGGTCCGAGCCCGGCCAGGTCGACTTTGCCTGCGCTCAGTCGACCAGCCAGATCCTCTGGGTGTTCTCGCTGCTGACGAGCGGCAACAACCCGGACTTCAACGACACGCACAACGCCAGGCTCGGGCTGGAGCCCATCGCGGCGACGCAGGGCGGGCAGATCGCACTCTCCCTCAACTTGCACAACCCCTACAACCCGTACAACCCGATCGACAGTCTCGAGGTCGCCGCCCGGGCGATCAATAGCATCATCGGCGGAGCGACAGTGACCGGCAGCGACGGCCAGGCGGTGGTCCAGGCCGGTCTCGAGGGCGAGCCCGCTAACTGCCTGCGGTACACCGGTTCGGCCGCGATGACCTCGCGGGCCGGTTTCCCCAGCCTGTGCGCCAAGCCGGTCACGCCGGCGGGACAGGTCGCGCTGGTCGCTGACGTCTACCAAAAGTGGATCGTCGGGGCGACACCCAGCCAGGCGCAGGCCGCGGCGCTGCTGTTCCAGAACTCGAACAACCCGGGAAATCCGCAGGTTCAGGCGATCCTCAGGCACGTTCCCGGCACGACGCCCGCGGCGTGAACCGCTAGTTCCCCCGCTGGCCCCGTCCGACGAGAGAAAGGAGAACCCATGCTTTCCGCGAGCAAGCCGAGCTGGCAGCAGGTGACCGCGCTCGTGAGCCTTAGCGCAAGCGGCACGGTCACTGGGTTCTCCTTCGTGCCCCACTCGCCGACTGACCTGATGTCACCGACCAGCATGCCGGTTCGGCTGATGGCCCTCGAACGATCGGTTAAGCCAGCAGCTTCGGGCGACGCCGCGCTGCGCTCGGCCATCGTCAACGTCGCGAATTACTACCTCCGCATGGCCGAGGGCAAGACCCCGGCCGAGATGGAGGCGATCATCTGGCAGCACGACAGCGTGAACGGCGTTGACCACGGCGAGTCCTGCGCCGCGTTCGCCAGCCTGACGCTGGAACTGGCTGCGCATGTGGTCGGCCAGCAGAGCTGGGTGACCGGAGGCACGTCGTACCCGTGGCCGCTGCAGAAGTGGGCCGACGTCCGAGTCGACCCCAATCCGTCCTCGCCGAACATCATCTCGGTGCTCCAGGACGCCGAGGCGCACGGCCGCTGGCATCCGCTCGGTGACGGGTACCAGCCACAGCCCGGCGACTGGGTGCTGTTCGACAACCACGTCGAAGTAGTCACGAAGTACGCCGGCGGCACGCTGTACACGATCGGCGGGGACTCGCTGCCGAACTTCTCCGTGAACGCTCACGAGTATCCGGCCCCGCTTTCCGGCGACGGCGCTGTGGGCTTCGTGAACAACGGCGACGTGCCGGCAGCCGCTGCCACGGCGAGTTCCGGCACTGGCAGTGCCGGGGCCGCGGACACGAGCGGCGCAGGGGCCGCCAGCACGAGCAGCGGGGGGACCGCTAGCACGAGCGGCACGGCCGCAGCGGGGACCAGCAGCGACAGCGCGGACTCCCCCGCGGCGAACAACGGGGTGGCGAGCGGGCACGCGGCGAGCAACAACGCCCCGGCAACGGACGACGGGCTAGCGGGCGGCGCGGTCATCCCCGGAGCAACAAGCGCATCCGTCTCCGGCCAGACAAGCACGTCCATCCCCGGCACAACGAGCACTACGGCTCCCCACAGCCGCCATGCACCGGCGCCCGAGCACCGGGCAGGCCATCCGGCTACGGCGGCCTCTGCTGATGACTCGCACGCGCTGCCGGCGGTTCCGGGCGTCGCGACCGCAGCTAGCACGGCGTCAGGATCCGAAGACCCAGCGGTCCCTGGAACGGCCGGTGCCATGATTCCGGCGCATTCGGCACATATAGCACACCAGACCCACCGGGATCATGCCCCGACACGTAGCCAGACACTGGTGCGGCACGGCGCGACACCGTCGCGGCAGGCGCACGCCGGGCACGGGACGCAGCCAAAAGCCCCTGCCGCGGAGATCGCCGACGTGCCGGGAATGGCCGGGCCCTCCGAATCGGCCACTACGGCGCAGGCTTCGACCTCGGGCTCCGCCGCCATCCCCGGCGTGGCCGAGCACCACTCCACGGCGAGCACGCCCTACCACCGCCACCAGCCGACGCAGGTGACGACGCCGGTTCAGGGCACGATCAGTCAGCAGGCGTTCATCGACGAAATCGCCCCCGGTGCCATCGCCACTCAGCAGAAGTACGGTGTCCCGGCGGCGGTGACGATCGCGCAGGCTATCGACGAGTCCGGCTGGGGCCAGAGCCAGCTGGCAACCCAGGACAACAACCTGTTCGGGATCAAGGGTGCGGGCCCGGCGGGCAGCGACTCAAAGCCGACTCAGGAGTACGAGAACGGCCAGTGGGTCACGATCACCGCGGGGTTCCGGGTCTACGACAACGTCGCCCAGGGCATCGACGATCACGGCGCGTTGCTCGCGACCAGCGGGTACTACACGCGAGCGATGGCGGACCGCAGCAACCCGGACGCGTTCGCCAAAGCGCTGACCGGTGTCTACGCGACAAATCCCAGTTACGGCAGCGACCTCATCCAGCTCATGCAGCAGTACAACCTGTACCGCTACGACGCCTCCGGGCCCGGGGCGGGGGCCACCGCCGACGCCTCCGGGCCCGGGGCGGGGGCCACCGCCGACGCATCCGGGCCCGGGGCAGGGACTAAGGCCACCCACGCCACCACCCCAGCCAAGGCCACCGCTAAGCCCGACAAGCCGACGCAGCCTTCGCTGCCCGGGCTTATGCCGACGGCCTCCGCATCACCGACAACCACACCCGGGCCTGCACGCTCGGCCTCGCCGAGCCCGGCCCCGACGCCGACGGCTGCCACATACCCAACGCCAGCACCCACGCCGACGAGGACCGCTGGGTCCACGCCGACGCCCTCACCGAGCAGAACCGCAGAACCCAGGCCAATCTCCACGTCGTCCGCAGCGGGTCACTCGACACCAGAACCTAGGCGCACGCCGACCCGGTCCGCGCCCGCGCCAGCGCGCCCAAGACCAGCGCCTACACCCACGCCAACCCGGTCCGCGCCCGCACCAGCGCGCCCAAGACCAGCGCCTACACCCACGCCAACCCGGTCCGCGCCTGCCGCGGCTGCGCCAGCGCCAACCCCGAGGATTCCCGGGCTGGGGTCGGCTGCGCCGTCGACGTCAGCGCAACAGCGAGGCACTTCACGGACGCCGCAGCCACGCACGTCCGGGACGGCACGGGCGCGGGCCGCGCGGACGCCGGAACCGCTCGCGTCGCGGACGGACGACGCCGGGTGGGTCGCGGGTTCGGGGATCGCCATGGCGGCCATGACGCAGATGAGGCGGCGGACCAAGCGCGCGCAACGAGGCAACGCGGTGGACCAGGACGACCAGACGGCCTCCACCTCGGTCTCCTCCACACTCACCTCGTTTGTGGACCGGCCGCTCCAGTCGGCCCGGCGTTGGCCGGCCGACGCGGACCCGGACCGGGCCCCGGTCCGCCGTTATCAGCACCGCCTGCCGACCTCGGTCAAGAACGACTTCGTCGGCATGGCCAGGGGCCCGCTGCTGCACGGTGAGCTGCTGTACCGGGATATCGCCGACAGCGTCGGCCTGAGCTGGGAGCTGCTCGCTGCGTGCGACTGGATGCAGTGCCAGGCCCGCCCGCGTTACTCGCCGGTGCACGGCGAGAAGCTGGGAGCCCGCAACCAGGACGGCAGCGTCTACTGGTCCAGGTCGGAGGCTCTCGGGCAGTGCGCCGTGGAGCTGGTCTACCTGGCAGACGCCGTCTACGGCATTGACCTGACCACCGAACTGCAGCTGTCCGTCGCGGACCTGGCCAGGGTCTTCGCAGCGTTCCGCTGGGGCGCGCTGCTCAAACGGCACCGCACATCGGCGATGGAATTCCCGTACTCGGTGGCCGGACTGACCGTCCAGCACATGAACATGCGCTGGCCCAACATTGGCGATCCGAATACACCAGACAAGCCGGGAGCGCGATTCCGCAAGCCGTTTGGAGCGGTTCCTATCGTGCTGAGCCTGCATTATCCGGCCACTGTCTAGTCACCCGCGCGTTGAAAAGGAAGAAGGTGGAATGGTGGCTCGTCTTATGCTCTTTCTGCTCAGCTTGCTAACCGGCAACAGGCATGCGCAGCGGGAACTGGCCTGGCAGCAGGCTGGTGGCTCGTACGGTGGCAGCCGGGTCATCCCGCGTGTCGAGCCGGACGGGGCGGAGCGGCCGGACCGGGCGGACCGGGCGGAGCGGCCCGGGCCTGGCGCCGCCGACTGGCCGGATCCGCCAGCCCCGGCCCGCCCGATGCCAACCCGGCCGATGCCGGCCCGGAGGGACCCCGACGGCCCGGCCAGGCCGCCACGGCGGCGGCGCATCCCGCCGTGGGCCAAATGGACGGCGGTGATCGCGGTTGGGCTGATCTTCCGCAAGGCGATCGCGTCTCTGGCACTGATCGCGCTATCGGCCGCGCTGCACGTAGTGGGCGTCAACGTGCATCTGCCGAGCATCAAGTTCGGCTGGCCCTGGCAGGCGGGCACGAGCGTGGTGCACACCACGACCACGAACACCGATCTGGGACCGTGGGTGCTGCAGAAGATCGAGGGGATCTCCAAGCCCGCGCTCGGCCGGGTCAGCTTCAACTTCCTCTTCACGCACAAGGTGTCCAAGAACATCGGCCCGTGGCCGTGCTGGTACGCGAGCACGTTCTACGCGGTCGGGTACGCCTCAGCCACGGTCGACCTCAACCCCGGACCATCCTGGTGGGCGCCTGCCACCGCCCACTACGCGCTGCGGGTGCTGACTCGCCCGGCGGACGGCAAGCCGGGAAGCGTGAGCGTCAGCGTGGTCCTGCCGCAGCCCCAGCTTCCGCAGTCCGTACACGATGTGGCCATCGACGACATCCCATCCAAGCCGGTATCCACCCAGCACAGCTGGACCTATCCAGGATTCGGCTGCGGCATTGTGCTGCGGCCCCAGTTTGCCCAGTCGGTGCTTTACGCGCAGGCGCAGCAATTGGCGTTCTACAAGTCAACCCACGTGCCGCAGATCACCCGCCCGCTGATTAACGCGGCCGAGACTGAAGCGGCGCAAATGATCAGGAACAATTTCATCCAGCCAACCCTGAACGCGTTCGGCTATACGCTCGAGAGTTTCGCGGTCACCTGGGCCAAGGGCTGACACGTTCCATGATCTGGGTGGATTATGAGCAAATAGGACACCTCAGCTACCACGATCATGAACGGGGCCGCACCGCGGCCGGCTCGGTGTGCGGAGAGGGCACGGTCCGGAGTGAGCCTGGACATCGCGGTGGTCGGCGGCGGCATCGGCGGCCTGGCGACGGCGGCGTTCCTGCATCGCGCGGGCCTGACCGCGACCGTGTACGAGCAGGCCAGCGAGATCAGGGAGATCGGCGCCGGCCTGGTCGTCGCGCCAAACGCCGTGCGGCTGCTGCGGCGGCTGGGCCGGATCGAGCTGTTCCAGGAGACGGCCGTGCCGCTCGAGGTCGGCTGGGAGTTCCGCCGCTGGCAGGACGGGCGGGTGCTGTTCTCGCAGCGGATGGGGGCGGAGTGCGAGCGGCTGTACGGCGAGTGGTGCTACACCGCGCACCGGGCCGACCTGCTGGACACCCTATTCTCCGCGATGCCGGAGCCAGGGCCGCGCCTGGATGCGCGCTGTGTGGGGGTAAGGCGCGTCGGCCACGGGGCCGAGCTGAGCTTTGCCGACGGCTCGACCGCCACAGCCGACGTCGTGATCGGCGCCGACGGCACGCACTCGGTGGTCCGCGATGCCGTGCTGAACGCGGAGGCTCCCGGGCCACCGCGGTTCTCCGGTGTGTGCGCGTACCGCTGCCTGGTCCCGGCGCAGCGGGCGCCGGAGTTCGCGCTGCGCCCGGTGCAGACGCTCTGGCTCGGACCCGGCCACCACTTCGTGCACTACCCGATCTCGGCCGGACGCTACGTCAACGTGGTCGCGTTCGCCCCGGCTGGCGACTGGCAGATCGAGTCGTGGACCGCCGAGGGCCGCATCGAGGACCTGCGCGCCGAGTTCGCGGGCTGGGACCCGCGGCTGACCAGCCTGCTGGCGGCGGCCGACCGGACCGGCCGGTGGGCGCTGCTGGACCGCGACCCGCTGCCGCGCTGGACCGACGGGCCGCTCGCGGTGACCGGCGACGCCGCGCATCCGATGTTCCCGTTCCTCGGGCAGGGGGCCGCGCAGGCGATCGAGGACGCGGCCGTTCTGGCCGGCTGCCTGGCCGCCGACCAGGGCGACCCGCCAGCCGCGCTGCGCCGCTATGAAACGCTGCGCAAGCCGCGCGCGTCCCAGGTCCAGCTGCTCAGCCACCTCCGGCTGGATGCCAATCACCTGCCCGACGGGCCGGAGCAGCAGGCCAGGGACGCCGCATTCGCCGGCGCAGACCCGCTCGCGCACAACGCGTGGATTTACGGCCACGACCCAGATGAAGACGTAACGGAGCCCAGTCGCTGATGGCGTCGCGTTCAGGGCACTATGGCTGGACCACGACCTTGACGGGATCGCCGTCGCGCTCGGCAACCACGCGCGTGTCGCAGCGCCCGCAGCCGCGGTGGGACTCGATGCACACCCGGTCGCCGGGAGCGAACTCGTCCACGTGGCTGCCCGTCGCGGCCACCGTGCCGGTCCACTCGTGTCCGGGGGTGTAGTCACCGAACGGCGGCGTCTGCGGGAAGTGGCCGCCGAAGATCTTCAGGTCGGTTCCGCACATGCCACACATCGCGACCCGCACCAGCACCTCGTCGGGCGCTGGCCGCGGGACCGGGCGGTCGACCACACGGATGTCGCCGGGACCGAACAGCACCGCCGCGCGCATCGAGTCCGGGATCGGCGGGCGGGCCGGCGCGGCGGGCTCGTCGGTCATGGCGGGCTCCCATCGGCTATGCACTGTCAGATCCCATCGTGCATCTTCTGGCCGTATTTGACCAGAAAACGCCCGCTCTCAGCGCCGCTCGCTCAGGGCAGCTCGGCAGGGCCCGGCGTCTGCTTCAGGGCGTCAAGGAAGGTCGCCGCCCAGTGCTTCACGTCGTTTTCGAACACCCGGCGGCGCATCGACCGCATCCGGCGCCTGGTCTCCTGCGGTGACATCGTCACCGCCCGGACGATCGTGTCCTTCATGCCGTCGATGTCGTGCGGATTGACGAGCAGGGCGCCGACGAGTTCGTCGGCCGCGCCGGTGAACTCGCTGAGCACCAGGACGCCGCTCTCGTCGTTCCGGCAGGCGACGAACTCCTTGGCGACGAGGTTCATGCCGTCGCGCAGCGCGGTCACCAGCATCACGTCGGCGGCGAGGTAGAGGGCGGCCATCTCCTCGCGCGGGTAGGACTGGTGCAGGTAGTTCACCGGCGCCGTGCTGTCCAGGTCGCCATGCTGCCCGTTGATCCGGCCCACCGTGGTCTCGACCTCGTCGCGCAGCACGCGGTAATGCTCGACGCGCTCCCTGCTGGGGCTGGCCACCTGGATCAGCACCGACCCCGGTGACCGCAGCCGTTTCTCGTCGAGAAGCTCGCCGTAGGCGTTGAGGCGGTCCGGGATTCCCTTGGTGTAGTCGAGCCGGTCGACGCCGAGCAGGATCACCTCGGGGTCGCCCAGTGCCTGGCGGATCTCCTTTGACCGGGCCCGTACTTCGTCGCGGCTGGCGAGTTCACTGTAGGCCCGGGAATCAATCGAAACCGGGAACGGGGCGGCCCGGACCTCCCGGGCCTCCTGGACCTTTGGAGCGCGGGAGCCGTGCGGCGCCTCCGGCGCCCCGTGGTTCTCGCGTTCCTTGTGTATCTCGGGAGCCTCGGGCGTTCCGATGGCCGGAGGGGCAAGGTCGAGCGGGACCCGGACCAGCGACCCTCTTGTGGTCAGCCCGACTGCGCGGCGGCATGCCCGCAGGAAGTTCGTTGCGTCACCCTGGCGCTGGAAGCCCAGCAGGTCGGCGCCAAGCAGGCTGACGACGATCTGACGGCGCCAGGGCAGCTGAGCGAAGATCTCGTAGCCGGGGAACGGGATGTGGTTGAAGAAGCCGATGCGCACGTCGCCGCGGAGCGCGCGCAGCATGCCGGGGACCAGCTGGAGCTGGTAGTCGTTGACCCACACGGTCGCGCCGGCCGCGGCCTGCCCGGCGGCCGCCTCGGCGAAGCGCCGGTTGACCCGAACGTAAGCGTCCCACCAGGGGCGGCGGAACTCCGGCGGCACGATCACGTCGTGATACAGCGGCCACAGCGTGGCGTTGCAGAAGCCCTCGTAGAAGTCGCGGACCTCGTCGGCGGACAGGCCCACGGTCACCAGGTGCATGCCGTCGGCGTCGAACGGCTCCAGCGCGTCGCCCGCCGAGCCGGCCCAGCCGACCCAGGCGCCATTCGCGTCGCGCATGACCGGCTGGAGCGCGGTGACTAGGCCACCGGGGCTGGGCCGCCACTCGCTCTCCCCGGAACCGGCACCTTCGACCCGGTCGACCGGAAGCCTGCTGGCGACCACCACGAAGTCATAGTCTCCGGTCAGCCGGCGCGGCTTCCCAGCGCCGGACGCCGAATCGGAATCGGCAACTCTCCTGGTCACGGACATCGCCTTTCACCCTATCGGGTGCCGAATCCAGATCACTGGGCGGCGGCCCGGCCCAGGGCCGTGCATGACAAAGCGCGGGGGGACCGGGGTCCCCCCGCGCTGTTGCCTACTCGTCAGGCCCTAGGTCAGGTGGCCTTCCTAATGATCAGCGGCTGCATCCGCGGCGAGCCGATCCCCGTGGCCTCGTCATATCCCGGCGTGGTCGGGAAGTTGCCGTTGTTGGTGGTCGTCTGGCCGACGCCGGTGATGTCGTGGAAGTACAGACCCGGATTGGTCTGCAGCAACCGGTACAGCATCGGGTTGAGGTTGCCGCTGCGGTGGCCCTGGAAGCTGTCGCGGTCGGCGGCAATCCCGGACCACAGCGGGGACGACAGGCTGGTCCCGCCGATGCCGAACCATCCGGGCGTCGGCTGGCTGCTGCTGAACGTCCCGCAGACGCTGTTCGGCGTCTTGGAGTTGCCGGTGCAGTATTCCGCGTACGGCGTGTACTGGTCGGCGTTGGCCGAGATGTCCGGCACCTGGCGGCACCGCGTGCCCTTCGTGGCGAACGCGCACTGGGTCGTGCCGTTGCCGGTGGTGACGTACGGGTTGATCACACCCGGGCCGGCCTGGTACCACGGGCGGCCCCAGAAGCTGCTGGATCCGCCGCCGCCGGCGCCGGTCGTGTTGCACCAGAACAGGCCGGTGTCGCCGCCCTCGCTCGCGTCGTCGTTGCAGAGGCTGTCGACGTTCCAGACGCTCTCCACGCCCCTCGGGTAGGCCGGGTGGGTGTTCGTGCCCGGGTTGTCGGTCTGCCAGGACGTGCCGCCCACGCTGGTCACCCAGGGCTGCGACTCGGGGTCGTCGACGGCGAGCCCCTGCGGCGTGCTGCCGCAGTCGAAGGCGCCGTCGTCACCCGCCGACGCGAACATGCTCTGCCCCTGCGTCGCCATCTGCTCGAACACGATGTCCTCAGCCTTGGCCATCGTCGCGCCTTCTTCGCTCTCGCACTCGCCCCAGCTGGAGCTGACCGAGGCCGCACTGTCGTCGTTGGCGATCTTGGTGTACTCGGCGAGCTCGGTCTGCCCGGTCTCGTCGTTCGGGGCGTTGTACACGATGAGGTGCGCCACGTCCGGCGAGATCGTCAGCTGCTGCTCGATGTCGGCGTCGACCTCAATGTCGCCGGCGTAGCCCTCGGCGGCCGCCGGGCAGGTGTCGCCCTTCGGGCACTTCACGTGCAGCGGGCCGCCGTCCACGTTCACGTTCTCCAGCGGCGGGGTGAACTTGTTGCCGTAGTTGAAGTGCGCCCAGTGGGTGATGTCGGACGACAGGTAGGCGGAAAGCTCGAACACCGCAATCGTGACGCCCCTGCCCTTGCCCTTCGCGCCCACGTGGGGAGCGTCGTAGAGGGACTTGGTCTGCGGCGGCGTGAGGCCGCTGCAGGATGGCCCGTCACCGAAGCCGCTGGGGAAGCTCGTGCCGTCGTTGAAGAACGCGAACAGCTGCGCGTTGGTCGGGTAGCCCGTCTCGCAGGCCTTGCTGGCCTTCGTCGACGAGACCCCGGACGGACGTTTTGTCGTGGTCGCGCGCTGGACCATGTCGTGCTCGCGCACCGCGCTGTTGAGCCCGATCACGCCGAGGACGCTCGACGCGAGCGAGGCGGGCAGCCGCGCCGCGCTGGAGTTGGCGTAGAAGCGCGTGCCGCGGGCGCCGCGGTAGTTGCTGAAGCTGGTGTCAAAGGCGGCTGCGATCTGCTTGCTCGAGCCGGTGGCGCTGACCAGGAACTCCGATCCTGAGTTCGTGATCGTCAGTCCCTCTTGAGTCAGGTAGTGCTGCACCGCTGCGGTGGTGGCGGCGGCGGGCCCGAAGCGCTTGTTGAACTGCCCCTTGGCCAGCCACTTCTCGTACCTGCCGCTGCCCGGGGTGTAGAGGTTCTTCAGCAGACCCTGCAGGCCCCTGGTGTTCCGAGGCGCCAGCGCCACCGAGACCGTCATCTGTGAGCTGCTGAAGCTGCCGGTCTTGGAAGCACCGCTAGTCGCCGGGTTCCCGCTGAGCGCGACCATACGTGGCCCCGGAGTCGATGCTGACGCTGAGGCCGCGAACGCGCCCGTCATCGCCGTTACTGCCAGTCCCAGCACGGCGATACCAACGCCGCTGATAGGACGATGAATCAGGCGCATGCAAGCCCTCCTCGGCTTCATGACGTGTCCTTGCGGGTGTCTGGGCCGACGGCCGGCGCTCGCGGCCGACCGGGGCAGCGCAGCGCGGTCTGTGGGGGCGCACTGCAACGCCAGACCGACGGAATGTACCGCGGCTAAGCCTGATTTAGCTGGAACAGCGTGTCAAGAAGCGAAAATTGTTATCAGTGTGATTTTTTTGGTCACCTTTTGCGATCTTGAATGACCTGGGCTGATGCGGCGCACGGCCGTTGCAGGGGGAAGCGAGGCGAGGTGGGCGGCGGGTAGTTGGCGGGAGCCGGCTCGCGGGGGAGGATCGGAAAGTGACCGCCTCTGGACTGCCCGCCGCGCCGCTCTCGCTGCGCACGGCGTGGGAGCGCGGACGCCAGACACCGCTGCGCCAGTTCCTGCGCACCGAGACCGGGAGCGCCGCGGTTTTGCTGGCCGCCACGATCGCCGCGCTGGTCTGGTCGAACGCGGACCCGTCCTCGTACCGGACCTGCTGGGAGACGACGGCGTCGGTCCGGATCGGCGGCGCGGGTGTGGCCGACGATCTGCACGGCTGGGTCAACTCCGGCCTGATGGCGTTCTTCTTCCTGGTCGCCGGGCTGGAGGCGCGCCGCGAGTTCGACATGGGCGAGCTGCGAGAACGGCGTCGGCTCTCGCTTCCGGTGCTGGTCGGGATTGGCGGGATGATCGTTCCGATCGCCATATACCTGGCCATCAACGCGGGCCGCCCGACGGCCGCGGGCTGGGGCACGGCGATGTCCACGGATACCGCGTTCGCCCTGGGCATGCTCGCGCTGGTCGGCTCCGGCCTGCCCGACCGGGTGCGCACCTACCTGCTCACGTTCGCGATCGTCGATGACGTCGTCGGGATCGTGGTCATCGCCGCCGTCTACAGCACGCATATCGACCTGACCGCGCTCGCGGTCGGGGTGGCCCTGCTCGCCGTGGCCGTCGTGGCCCGTGCCTTGCGGATCCGCCAAGGCGTGCTCTACGTGCTGCTCGGCGTCGCGTCGTGGGTCGCGTTCTACAAGTCCGGCGTCGACCCGCTCGTGGTCGGGCTGGTCATGGGCCTGATCGCGGCCGCGCACCCGGCCACCCGCGGCGACCTGGAGCGGGCCTCCGAGGTGTTCCGGATGTTCCGCGAGCAGCCCACGCCCGGCCTGGCGCAATCCGCGCGGGAGGGCGTGCGGACCGCGCTGTCTCCCAACGACCGGATGCAGCAGCTGTTCCACCCCTGGACCAGCTACCTCATCGTGCCGCTGTTCGCGCTGGTGAACGCCGGAATCACGGTCAACGCCAGCTTCCTGGCGCGGGCCTACACCGCGCCGGTCACGCTCGGGATCCTGATCGGCTACGTGGTCGGCAAGCCGGTCGGCACCGTCGGCGCCGCCTGGCTGCTCGCCACCGCCAGCCGGGGCCGGATCCGGCCGCCCATCGGCTGGGCGGCGGTGACCGCGGCCGGCGCGATCGCCGGCATCGGCTTCGTCGTGACCCTGCTGATCGCGTCGCTGGCGTTCCACGGCGAAGAGCTGGCCGATGCCAAGCTGGGGATCCTGTCCGGTGCGCTGTGCGCGTCCGCGCTCACCTGGGTGGTGGTACGGCTGACCGCGCTGCTGCCGAAGCGGCTGCGGCTGCGCGCGCTGCTGGGCACGGCCGATACGGTCATCGATCTGGCGGTGCCGGTCGACCCGCGCCGTGACCACATCCGCGGCCCGGCCAAGGCGCCGGTCACGCTGGTGGAGTACGGCGACTTCGAGTGCCCGTACTGTGGCGAGGCCGAGCCGGTCATCCGGGAGATGCTCGCGGACTACGGTGACGTCCGCTACGTCTGGCGGCACTTGCCCCTGACCGACGTGCACCCGCACGCGCAGCTGGCCGCCGAGGGCTCCGAGGCCGCGGCCGCCCAGGGCAAGTTCTGGGAGATGCACGACCAGCTGCTGGAGCACCAGGGCGCGCTGACCGCCGATGACCTGATCGGCTACGCGGGCGAGCTCGGCCTGAATGCCGACCGCTTCGCCCGCGACCTGGCCAACGACGTCGGCGCGGCCAGGATCGACGAGGACATCGACTCCGCGGACCTCAGCGGGGTATCGGGCACACCGACGTTCTTCATCAACGGCAAGCGCCACCATGGGGCCTACGACCTGGACGAGCTATCCGACGCGGTGCGGGCCGCCCGGGCGCGCTTCCTGATCAGCCAGGGCAGCCGCGCCAAAGCCAGCTAACGGCAACGGGGAACGGGGAGCTCCTTCAGCCGTATTCGCTGAAAGAGCTCCCCGCCGGTGGGAGCCGGAGCGCCCGGGGGGCGCCCCGGCTCGCTAGGTGGCCGGTCCGGTTAGCTGGCCTTGCCGGTCAGGCGGCCGGGCCGGCTAGTCGGCCTTGCCGGTCAGGTGGCCGGTCCGGCAGTGTCGGGAGCGGGGCCGGAATGTGCGGCCGCAGCACCCGGGGCGCCCGCGGCGCCTGGGGCGCCCGGGGCGCCAGGTCCCGGCGTCATGCCGCCGTCCGGCTCGCCGCCTTCCTGGGCCGGCGCGGCAAGCGTCTTGGACTCCGGGGCGTCCTGCCCGAATGCGGGCCAGGCCGGCCCTGGCTGGCCCGTCAGGCCGGCCGGCCCGGCTGAGGGCTGCGACGGGCGCGGCGGCTCGGGCACGGCCGCGTGCGGCGTCATCAGCATCCAGGCGCACGATGCGATCATCGCGACGACGAACGCGCAGAAGATCCAGAACACCGGGGTCAGGCCGTTGTTGATCGTGAGCCCGGCCGCGGACGCCTGCGCCGGGGAGATCCCGAACAGCGTGGGGGAAGTGGTCTCGCCGACCGCGAGGAGCGCCGAGATCGCCTGGGCCACCATGGGGATGATGGCGCCGGCCAGGAACGCCGCGCCGTACCGGATCGGCCGCCACAGCGCGGCGATGACCACGACCGCGACCAGCGCCACCATCACGACGACGTCCCCGGCGATCATCGGGGCCGGGTTCGCGAACGCGTTGCCGGCGGTGATGGACTCCGACGTTCCCGACGCGGTCCGCAGCACGTAACTGTCCCACGACGGAGCGAACGCGATCGCGGCGCCAAGCGCCGCCAGCATCAGCATGACCACGGGGCCAACCTCGTCACCGCGCGGCTTGGCCGGGGCGCCCATCGGCGCGCCGGCCGGCCTGAGCCGGAAGGCGAACACCGAGCCTGCTGCGCAGATCAGCCAGCCGACCAGGCCGAGCACCAGGCCGGCGCCCATGATGTGGGAACCGTCGGCGATCACCTCGCCGGCGTCGGCGAAGAACAGACCGAACGTGACCGCGCTGATCCCGAGCCCGAGCAGCGCCCCAACCCGCAGGCGGCGGCCGCCCTTCAGGATGAGCACGGCGCCTGCCGCCCAGCCGGCCAGGTAGATCAGGTGCGGCACCAGATCGGCAGCTGACGAGGCGAGGCTGCTCCCGCCGAGGTACGCCGGGAACAGGCCTGCGATCCCGCACACGATGCCGACGCCGAGCAGGGCGACAGCTACCAGGACCGCACGCTGGCTCGCGCCGGAGGCAGGGGCAGCCTCCTGGCCAACGGGCACGATCGAGGCGGGCAGCTCGACCGACGTGAACCTGGACCAGGCCCCGGACCAGCCCTCGGGCGTGTCGGGCCACCACTCCACGGGCTCTGGCTGGGGCGTCCCCAACCGCCAGATCCCGTAGAAGTGTTCTCCTCGTCCGATCTCGTACCCATTTCCCCGGTACGAGATGGTCACGTTCTCACGCAAGGTAGCTGTCCTCCAAGCTCAGGTCACCCCGTCGTAGCCACGAGCCTAGGAAGCAGATCTGTGCGTTGGCTGGACAGTCCCTGAGGCATTCCTGATGCCTCAGGGACTCAGAGCGGCGCCACCCCGATCAGGCCGTTCCTGGTGACCAGCGCCGCAAGTTCTGGCTCGCCGAGATCCTCGGTGCCAGCCGGCCGCCGGGGCAGCACCATGTAGCGCGCCTCCGCGCTGGAATCCCAGACACTGATGGCCACTCGCGGCTCGAGCTCGAACCCGAACTCGCGCAGCACCGTGCGCGGGTCACGCACCACCCTCGACCGGTAAGCCTCGCTCTTGTACCACGTGGGCGACGGGCCGAGCAGGGCGAGCGGGTAGCACGAGCACAGCGTGCACACGATCACGTTGTGCCTGTCCGCGGTGTTCTGCACCACCTTGAGCCGCTGCTCCTGCAGTCCGCCGCCCATGGACAGGCCGAGCTCCGGCAGCGCGGCATTGGCATCCGCCAGCAGCCGCTCGCGGAACCCCTCGTCCACCCAGGCTCGCGCGGCCAGCCGGGCCCCGTTGGCCGGCGAGGCGCGGGCAAGGAACGTGCCGAGCGCCCGGTCCAGCAGCTCCATGTCGAGCAGGCCGCGCTGCTCCAGCAGGGCCTCGAGGCGCCGCACCCTGGCGGCCAGCACCGCCGCGGGGCCGGCGTGATCCGCGCTCATTTCTTGGCCTCCCTCGCGAGCGCCCTGGCTCCGGCTGTGTCGCCGCCGCGCGGCTCCGCCTCCGCTGGCTCGAGGTAGCTCTCCCAGAGGTCGATGGTGACGGTGTGGTCGCCCTCGCCGAACAGCTCCCGGGCGGCGAAGGCGACCGTGTAGACCGGCTCGGGCTCGGCGGCAAGCCGCCTCGCACTCCGGTCCGGCAGTGGGTAACGGCCGAGCAGGTCCGTGACCGTCCCGGCCGCGCCGCGCGCGTACCGGGGCAGGCGGGTGTGATACGGCGGATCCGTCCGCCTGGTGCGGACCCTGTCCCCGATGCGGAACAGATCAGCCACCGGCCAGCTCCTCTTCGGTCACGACGCCCCGCTCCGCCAGGAGCATGCTGATGGCCCGCAGCCACCGTTCGTAATACGACGACGCCAGGTACTCTTGCGGCGGTATCCGCTCAATGGCATCCCGGAACTCGTCGAGGTTGTACACGCCGCGGCCGATGAGGGCGCTGTTGATCCCGAACACGTGCGCCTCCCAGTCGGCGTGGAAGGGCGGCTCGTCCGGCTCCTGCGGTACGGGCGGGAAACCCTGCATCCCCCCGACGTCGTTCATCCGGCCCAAGGATCCTCCCGCGGTTCGGCTACCTCGCCCAACCTACCTACCCGGCGCCGGCCGGCCTGCCAACCGGTAACTAGGGGGTCTAGTCACCTCTATAGGCCATATGGGCCATATACGGGGCTAACGTGGAACTCGCGAGGACTAACCTGATCGCCACAGAACCCTTACCCGAGCGAGGTTCCGGACCTCATGTCCGTTTTATCGCCGTGATAGCTCGGGTGCGCTATTCACCGGAATTCGCCTGCGCTGCGCTAAACGTCCCTGCCACGCTGCCGGATGAGAAACACGTTAGGCCCGGTGAGAGGCGAGGTTGCCGAGTAGCAGGGCGCGGATCCGAAGTAAGGCGGGTTTGTGAGGTCAGGAACACGGCCGGGCAAAGGCAGGAAGAACAGCAGCAGAGGGCGGCACAAGCGGCCCTCACAGGTCCAGAAGGTAGCCCAGCGGGCCGGCATGGCCGCCCCAGCGATCGCGGTAACAGGCGCCCTCGCCGCCGCACCCCAGCTTCTCGCGGCCGCTCCGGCCGGCGCCGCCACCCTGGCGGCAACCCACCACACACAGGCCACTCAGGCCACACACGCGGCGCAGCCAGCGCGGTCCACCACCGTGAGCCTGGACGCGGCATCTCAGCGTGCCGATCAGGCACAGCGGATGTACACGGTCCGTTCGGGCAACACGCTGTCCGGGATCGCTAAGCACTTCTACGGCCACCCCAGTGACTGGGCGTACCTGGCCCACGTCAACAAGTCCACGATAAAGAACCCGGACCTGATCTTCGCCGGCGAGCAGGTGGCCGTGCCCACCGACCCGCCCGCCTCCGTCAGGAACGGCACCTACCTGGCCAAGCACGCCAAGACGGCCGCCAGCAGCTCCACCACCCAGACCAGCGCGACCAACACGGCCGACACCACCTCGACTGCGGCCACGCAGAGCAGCTCGAGCAGCTCGAGCAGCTCGAGCAGCGTGACCGCGGAGGTGCAGAAGGACGTCGCGGACGGCAACAACCTGCTGGCCATCGGCCAGTTCCTGGCGGGAAACGGCTACTCGAAGGCCGCGGCGGCCGGCATCGCCTCCTGCATCGACGGCGAGTCCGAGGGCAACCCGGAGTCGGTCGGCGACGGCGGCGGCGGCCTGATCGGCTGGACGCCGCTCAGCTCGGCCCAGCCCGATTCGAACATCGTCACGGGCAACGTCGCGCAGGACATGCTGACCCAGCTCAACGACATCCTGTTCTACAACTCCAACGAGATCGGCCAGTCCCAGGTCAACCAGCTGAACGCCATCAGCGACCCGGTCGCGGCGGCCGACTTCTACTCCCAGAACTTCGAGCGGCCTGCCGTGACGGACAGCGACGTTGTCCCGTCGGTGGCCCAGCAGATCTTCTCGGACCTGGGCGGCTAAACAGCAGCCTGCACAGCCGGCTTCGGCCGGAGCCAAGATTCCAGCCCCGGGACACCCCGTCGACCGCTCCCCCTGCGGTAAGCCACCTAGGCGGGTGTCCCGGGGCTGGCTGCTATCTCGGTCACCGCCACCCACCGCCGCTGCGCCGCCGAGACCTCCATCGCGTCGCAGACCGCCTGGACGCCGGCCGCTTCGCGGAAGCCGGGCGCCCATGGCTGGTCCGGCCACCCCTCGAGCAGGTCGGCTACCTGGTTCGCGAAGCTCGCGCCGTAGCCAATCCCCTGGCCGATCGGCCACCATTGCGCCGCGTAGGGGTGCGTGGGGTGCTCGGCGCGGATGCGCCGCATCCCGTACAGGCCGGGGTCGTCGCCGTCGTCGCCGTACCACAGCTCGTTCAGGCGCGCGTAGTCGAAGACCAGCGTCCCCCGGCTGCCGTTGAACTCGACCGTGAAGTCACACGGGCGGCGGACCGCCGAGCGTGCCATCTCGACCGTGCCGCGCGCGCCGGAGGCGAACCGGACCAGGGCCGATGACGCGTCGTCGACGGTTACCGGCTCGCTGCCGCCGTCCGGCAGCTGCCGCTCGGTGATGAACGTCTCGGACTGGGCACAGACGTCGCTGATCGGCCCGGCCATCCACGCGGCCATGTCGAGCAGGTGACTGCCCAGGTCGGCGATGGTCGTGCCGCCCATCGCCCGGTCAAACCGCCAGTCGTACGGCGTCGCCGGATCGGTGAACTCATCCGATAGCCAGCGCCCCCGCCACAGCCGGACGTCGCCGATCACGCCGTCGGCGATCATCCGCCGCATGAGCGCCACCGCGGGCAGCCGCCGGTAGTTGAACCCGACCGCGTTGTGCACGCCGGCCGACTCCACGGCCGTCACCGCGTCCATGGCCTGCGAATACGACGTGGTCAGTGGCTTCTCGCAGAAGACCGCCTTGCCGGCCGCCGCTGCCGCCTGCGCGATCTCGGCGTGCGTTCCCGGTGGGGTGCAGATGTCCACGAGGTCAACGTCGGCGCGGGCGATCAGGGCTCGCCAGTCGGTGGTGTGCTCGGGAACGCCGCAGGCCTTGGCGACACGAGCGACCGCGTCCGCGTCGCGCCCGGACATCACCGTGACCACCGGGGTGACCGGGAGGGCACGAAGCAGCGGCGCGACCCGGTAACCGTGGCAGTGCGCCCGGCCCATCACGCCGTAGCCGACGATCCCGACGCGAAGGGCGGGCGGGCCTCCGCTCATGCCGGCGTCCGCGCGTCCACCCCGCCCAGCGCCGGAATGACGGCGCTGACCGCCTCCGCCGCCCGCAGCGCGGCCACGGCGTCGTCCGCCGTGGCCCCGGAGTACTCGCTGCCGGTGCCGCCGTCGGCCACGGCGGCAAAGCCCTCGGCCTGGCGGCGCAGCGCCTCGAGCTGGGCGCGTTCCCCGTCGGCCGGGTCGAGGAAGTCGCACCGGATCGTGCCGCCGGTGCCGAACACCTCGGCCCGCGCCATGTCCCCGGCCGGGTGGTGCCGCCCGAGGCTGACGAAGCCGGTCGCGCCACCGGACAGCGCGAGGATGATCTGCACGCTGTCCACGTCGCCGGTGACCTCGGGGTCACTGATCAGCTCCGCCGCAACCGCCTTGACGCCGGTGATGTCCTGGCCGGTCAGCCACCGCAGCTGGTCGAACTCGTGCACGCCCATGTCGATCGCGATGCCGCCGCTGTGCGCCCGGAACGCGGCAGCCGGCGGCCCCTCGTCCCACTGGTAGCAGGTCACCAGGTGGATGCCGCCGAGCTCACCCGAGGCGATCTGGTCCCGCGCCGCGCGCAGCGCTGGGACGTACCGCCGCCAGTACGCCACCTGCAGCGGAACGCCGGCCGCCACCGCGGTCTGCGCCGCGGCGCTCGCCTCGGCCGAGATAAGCCCGCATGGCTTCTCGCACAGGATCGGCAGGCCGCGCGCGGCCACCTCGCCGATGAGCCGGACGTGCTGGTCGCTGGGGGCCGCGATGAGGACCCCGTCGAGCTCGGAGCGGTCCAGCATCTCGGACACGCTGGCGTGCAGCGGCAGCCCGGCCCCGGCCAGCCCGGCCCGCGCCTGTTCCGACGGCTCCGCCACCGCGGCGACCGCGACCAGCTCGGAGCCGGCGATCGCCCGCAGGTGGGTGCGGCCCATGCGGCCGGCGCCGACCAGCCCGAGCCGGAACGCCGCCACGTCACAGCCCCCGGGCGGACAGGTACGCGCGGTTGTCGCGCTGGTCCTGTGCGGCCCGGGCGAAGCGCTCGGCGGTGCGCGGGAAGATGTCCTGCTCGACCACCAGCCAGCCCTGGAAGCCGATGCGGTTCAGGCCGTCGAGGACGGCCTGAACGTCAAGGTCGCCGTGGCCGAGCGCGCAGAACGCCTCCCGTGACCAGATGTCCGTCGCCGGGGCTTCGTCGGCGATGATGCCCTGCATCACCGACCTGACCCCGTCCTTCAGGTGCACGTGGTTGATCCGCGGGCTCCAGTCGCGCAGCGCCGCCAGCGGGTCGCCGCCGCCCATCATCATGTGCCCGGTCTCCAGGCACAGCCCGATGTCCGACACCTCGAGCATGCGCGATATCTCCCAGGGCGCCTCGACGTTGGTCCCGGTTTCGGGGTGGAACGTCGGCTCGTAGCCGCGGTCCCGGCAGCGGGCCACCACCTTGGCGAGGCCCTGCCCGAACCGCTGCCACGCGTCGGCGTCCAGGCCGACCGACGCATCCGTGGCCGACCGGCCCGGCCGGCTCCGGCGCGCCTCGTTGCCATTGTCGGCGAGGGTGGGCCGCGGCGGCGGCCCCGCCAGGTACGGCGCCGCGGCGTCGAACGTGTCGAGCAGCGCGTCCAGCTCGGGCAGCATCTGCTCGAGCGCGTCGTGGTCGGCGTACGGCAGCTCCAGGTACCCGCCCGCCAGGCCGAGCGCCCGCTCCGCGAGCAGCTCGCCCAGCTTCTCCGGGCTGCCGAGGTAGCCGACGGGGCCGAGGTCGATGCCCGCGTAGCCGGCCTCGGCCACCTGGTCGAGCACGCTCAGCCCGCTCGGAACATTCGGGTCATGACCCACCGTGACCTCGAACGCGCCGTAGCTGACCGGCGCGTTCGCGATCACGATGCCGGTTTCGGATGCCGTGTTTCCATCGCTCACGCTTGGTCCTCCTGATCGGTCTGGCCTGCACCCAGGCTGGTCGGGTGATCGACCGGCCCGCCCAGGCGGTAGCTGGAGATGATCGCCTGGCAGAGCGCGATGTCCCTGAGCCCGTCGAGCCCCGGGGTGACCGGCTCGGTACCGTTGACGACGCAGTCGTGGAACGCGACCAGCTCGCGCTTGAACGCGCTCTCGTAGGAGACGGTCTCCTCGGTGCGCCAGGACCTGGCCGTGCCCGCGTCCCCGCCCTCGGTCTCCAGCAGCGTGGGCTCGCTGCGCAGGAACGGCGAGGGGAAGGCCAGCCGCACCCGGGCGTCGGGCGCGTACAGCGCGAACTCCATCTCGTAGCGCGCGATGCCGGGCAGGTCGATCCAGTGGATGGCCACCGGGAGGTCGCCGAACCGGAGCATCGCGGTCAGGCTGTTGTCGCGCAGGTCGACGTAGTCGAGCCGGTCCGGCTCGCCGAGCAGGCCGCGGACGGAGTTCAGCTCGTGCACCAGGGTGTCCAGCAGCACCATGTGATAGGTGCGCCGCTCGAACTCGCTGGCGTCGCCGAGCGCGCCGGTGATGCTGGCCTCGGTGTCCGCGCGGAGCTGGTCGGCGACGTCGGCCGGCGCCGGCACCGGCGGGATCAGCGGGTAGTGCTCTATATATGGGCGGAACGGCGACTCGAACGTGGTGACCCGGAAGAGCCGCGGCTCCGTGACCTCGCCCACCTGTTTCTGGAACCGCGCATACGCGGGGTCGTAGCGCTTGGGGTAGGCGACCATGAGCGTCACCCCGGCCCGCCGGGCGGCGTCGACCATCGCCTGCCCCTCGGGCACCGAGAAGCACATCGGCTTCTCCACCAGCACGTGCATCCCGGCTTGCGCCGCTGCCACCGCGATCGGGGCGTGGCTGCCCGAGGTCAGCACCAGCACCGTGTCCAGCGGCTGGCGCAGCATTTCCCGCCAGTTAGAGAACACCGCGGGCACGCCGTACCGGTCGGCGACGGCCCTGGCGTTCTCGGGGACGATGTCGCAGACCGCGGCGACCTCGTAGGAATCGGCCAGTTCCTCCAGGTAGTGCAGGTGCATCACCTGGGCGATCACCCCGGTGCCTACCACGCCGACCCGCAGCCGCTTGGTCACGTCTCTCCCTTCCTCCGCCCGGACGGCTCAGCCGGCCAGGACGGGCTCGATGGCTACCTGCAGAGCGTCGCCGGACTGCGCGACGGCGACCGCCTCGGTGGCGCGGTCCAGCGGGAACTTGTGCGTGACCACCCGGTCCAGCGGGTACTTCCGCAGGCCCGCGGCCATCAGCCGCATCGACGGCTCGTAGGCCGTGGCCGTCTCGCCGCCGATGCCGAGCACCGCCACGTTGCGCGTGCAGATGTCGGAGTTCGGGTTGATCGGCACCGGGCCCATGTCGACGAACGTCCCGGCCTCGACCACCACGCCGCCGGTGCGCACCATCCGCAGCGACTCGGTGAACGTCTCGGGGAAGCCGCTGCAGTCGATGACGATGTCCGCGCCAAGCCCGCCGGTCGCCACGAGCACCCGGTCGACGCGCTCGGCCTGCTCGGTCGCTGACACGTCAAGCGTCAGGTCGGCGCCGAACGTCCCCGCCGCGTCGAGCCTTCCGGGCAGCCGGTCGGTGACCACGATCGTGCCCGCGCCCAGCAGCCTGGCCTTGATCAGGTGGCACAGGCCGAGCGGCCCGGTGCCGAGCACGGCCACGCTGGCCCCGGCCGAGTTGCCGCCCTGCAGCCGCAGCAGGGTCATCGCGGTGTCGACGCCGTGCGTCACGGCCATGACCTCGGTGATCACCGCGACCTCGTCGGGAAGCTGCTCGGGCACCCGAAAGATAGGCGTGCGCGGCAGCAGGTAGAGGTACTCGGACCAGCCGCCGAACAGGGACGGCGGCCTCGCGCAGTTCAGGCTGTTCCCGTAGTCCTCGAGGCTGCGGCAGAAGTAATACGGATAGTCGCCCAGGCAGTAGACGCAGTGCCCGCACGGCACGTTCGCGCCGGGCACGATGCGGTCGCCGGGGCGCAGCACCTGGCCGCTGGCGTCGCGCACCTCGCCGCCGGTGGCCGCGACGACGCCCACGTTCTCGTGCCCGCAGATCAGCGGGTACTCGATGTCGCGCTCGTGCGGTGTGCCCGCGTACTGCTTGGACTCGCCGCGGAACGTGTGCTTGTCGGTGCCGCAGATCCCGGACAGCGACATCCGCATCACGACAGCGCCCGGCTCGGGATCGGGAACGCTGAACTCCTGGACGCCGATGCGGCCGGGCGCCTCCATGACCGCGGCGCGGCAGACGGTCACGCGGCCACCTCCCTTGACGCGTCGATGGCGGTCCGCAGCAGCCGTGCCGCCTCCGGCACGCCCACCTCGGGGGGCGTGAACGGGTCCTCGTGCTCGATCGAGATGACCTCGGCCCTGGAGCCCGCCATCGCCCGCAGCAGCCCCGTCCACCAGGCCAGATCATGCCCGCGGCCGGGGATGGCAAAAGTCCACGGCATCTTCTCGGCCGGGTTCGGCCAGCGCCGGTCGAGCAGCCCGTTCAGGGCCAGGCTCTCCTCGTGGAAGACGGTGTCCTTGCCGTGCGCGTGCCCCACCCGGTCACCGAGCCGCGCGGCCACCTTGTGCCCGTCCATGCCCATCCAGAAGAAATGACTCGGGTCGAGGTTGGCGGCGATCGAGGGCCCGAGCGAAGCCACCCGCTCGAAAGTCTCCACATTGAACGCTGACGTCCCGGGGTGGATCTCCAGACAGACCAGGAGATCGGGATTCTGGGCTCTGGCGAACTCCGCGAGTTCGGTCCAGTAGGGCTCGATCTGCTCCCGCCATTGCTGCTCGTAGACGTTCTCCAGATACGGCAGCCAGCCGCCCGCGCCGAAGTGCGGTACCCGGTCGCCCGGGGCCGCCGCCGGGCACCCGGCCATGGCCACGACCCGGTTCGCGCCGAGCAGGGTCGCCAGCCGGATGGCGTCGCGCAGGGCTTCGTCGTGCTGGCGGGCGAGGTCCTCCTCGGGGTGCAGCGGGTTGCCCCACGCGTTCAGCGCGTCGAGCCGCAGACCGTGGCGGCGGATCTGTTCCAGCCAGGCCTCTCTGTCCTGCTGGCTGGCCAGCAGCGCTGCCACGTCGCAGTGCGGGTGCGGCGCGTATCCGCCGGCCCCGACCTCGATGTCGGTTACCTCGGGTGCCTCCCGTCGCAGCCAGCCGAGCACGTCGTCGAGCGGCCGGTCGAGGAAGGCCTCGAGCACCACGCCGATCCGCGGTTCGCTGTTTTCTGGCATGTTCCTTTCATTCCTGTCGTCGGTGTGGGGTGCGGCGCCGCCTGGTGTGCTCAGCCCCTGACCGCCCCGCTGAGCACGAACCCGCCGCGGAACAGCCGCGAGGAGAGGGCGTAGAGCAGGAAGATCGGCACCGCGTAGATCAGCGAGAACGCCGCGATGTTCCCGTACTGCACGTGCGCCGCGCCGATGAAACCGAAGATCGCGATCGAGCCCGGCTGCTGGTTGGGCGAGGTGATCAGCACCAGCGGAATCAGAAACGACCCCCAGGCGGTGACGAAGCCGAAGATCCCGGCGGCGGCGATGCCGGGCATGGCCAGCGGGCCGATCACCCTGAGCAGGATCTGCATCGTGCCCGCGCGCTCCATCCGGGCCGCCTCCTCCAGATCCTGGGGCACCGCGTCGATGAAGTTCTTGATCAGGTAGATCTCGAACGGCAGCGTGGTCACGGCGAGGAACAGCGCGCACGGCAGGATCGACAGCCAGCCGAGGTCGGAGAACAGCTCGAAGATCGGGATGATCAGGATGGCCAGCGGCACGCCGGTCAGGAACAGCACGATCAGCAGCAGCGGGCCCTTCCACGGAATCCGGCGGCGGGACAGCGCGTACGCGGCGAGCGCGCCGCAGACCGTGGCGATCGCGGTGGAGACCCCGGACAGGACGATGCTGTTGATCAGGGACTGCAGGTCGCTGCCGGAGAGCGCGGCGGCGAAGTTGGCGCTGGTCAGGTGCGGTATCTCCACGCTCCAGGTGGCGTTGGAGTCCAGCGACGCGAGGACCAGCCACACCATCGGCAGCAGGAATGCCGCGCCGAACAGCGCCAGCAGCAGGTTGGAGACGGCCTTGTTGCTCAGCGACCGCCGGCTGGCCGCGTTGGCTGGCGGCAGCACCGGAGCGGCGGCCGCCCCGGGCGGGGACGCCGAGACGCCGGCCGTCATGTCCGGACCCTTGATGCTCGCACGTAGATCACTCCGAAGATGGCGCAGATCAGCACCATGACGTTCCCGATGATGGCGCCGTAGGCCAGGTTGTTGAACTCGAACGCCTGCTGGTAGGAGTACAGCGGCAGGATGTTCGTGGAGTTGCCCGGGCCGCCCTGCGTCATCACGTAGATCAGCGCGAAGTTGGCCAGCGAGATCAGCGTGATCAGCAGGACGGTCGTCACGATCGTGGGCCGCAGCATCGGCAGCGTGATCAGGCGGAACCGCTGCCACCGCGAGGCGTCCTCCATGTCCGCGGCCTCGAGGACCTCACGAGGGATGTTGCGCAGCGCCGCGCCGAGGACCAGCATCGCGAAGCCGGTCTGCGACCACACGTTGGCCAGCGTCACGATCAGCATCGGCTCGTGGTGCAGGAAGTCGGAGTTCGGCATGCCCAGCAGGGTGCCGAACGTGCCGGAGGCCGTCGTCGACGCGTACCAGGTCATGCCGGCCGTGATCGCGGGCATCATCCACGCGACGACCACGATGCCGCCGACCAGGATGCGCAGCCACGCCACCGCGTTCTGCAGCAGCACCGCCAGCGCCAGGCCGATCACCACGACGCCGACGATCGACCCGACGATGAAGATCAGCGTCAGCCGCAGGGACAGGAAGAACGTCGGGTCCGACCCCAGCCGCTGCAGGTTCTGTGCGCCGGTGAAGTGCCAGTTCACCGCGTTCGGGCCGACCAGCTCGAGGTTGGTGAAGCCAAGGTAGAACGCGTAGATGACCGGGATCACGAACAGCACGGCGAGCAGGACCAGCGACGGGCCGAGCAGCGCGAGGCTGCTCCACTGGAACCGCTGCCGGTCAGCGCGCTTCCCGGCCGGCGGGCTCGGCCGTGGCGCGGCCCCCGCGTTAGCGGGGACCGCGCCAGCGACTCCTGCTATCGCCACTGGATTGGCCTGGCTGCTCATCAGCTACGGCACGACCTCGACCTGGCTGGAGCCGAGCTGACTGGTGACGTAGCTCTTGAGGATGCCCACCGCCTGGCTGACGGTGGTCTTCGGATTCTGGGCGATCGCCCCGGTGGCCTCGCCCATGCCCTGGACCCAGACCGAGTAGCTGGCGTTCGACGGCGTCAGCGTCGACGAGGGCGTGATGTCGGCGAAGAAGGCGTTGTACGGCGCCGCGAAGTTCGTGTACAGGGACGCCGTCCAGTAGGCCTTGTCCGGCGGGACCCAGCCCGCCCAGTTCGCCGCGTCGATGCTGTTCTGCTCGTTCTCGGCGATGTTGATGAAGTCGAACGCGGCCTTGGCCACCTTGCTCTTCGCGGCGATCGAGAAGTCCCAGCCGCCGAGGGTGCTGGCGGTGCCGGTGCCCGAGTACGTCGGGATGATCGCCTCGCCCATCGTGGACGGTGCCTGCGGCCAGTACGGCGCGCTGATGGTCTTGGTCCAGTTGCCGCCGTAGTAGTTGGAGCCGACCGCGATCGCGAGCTTGCCGCTCTGGAACGCCGTCAGCGGCGTGGTCACGGCGTTCGGGCTGAACAGCGCCGAGGTGTCCGCGCCCAGGCCCTTGGAGTACGCCTGCTGGTAGAAGCTCAGCGCCTCCCTGATGCCGGGGCTGTCCACCACGAACTTGTTGTTCTTGGCGTCGTAGATGGTCGGCGTGCTGGTGCCGACGATGAAGTTGTTGATGCCCTGCAGCAGGCCGTTGGCGCCGGAGCCGGTGCCCGCGTTCAGCCAGATCGGCGTGACCCCGGGAACCTTGGCCTTGATCGCGGCGGCGGCGGTGATGATGTCCGCCCAGCTCTTCGGGTGCCACGGGACCGGAAGGCCGGCCTTGCGGAACATCTGCTCGTTGTAGAGCAGCGCGCTGTCGTTCTCACCCTGGTTGACCGCGTACACGTTGCCGCTGAACCGGCCCTCGCTCTGGATCACCGAGGGGAACTGCGACCACCATGAGGCGCTCTTCAGGTACGTGTTCAGTGGCAGCAGGTAGTTCGCCTGGCCCCACAGGCCGATCTGGCCGGTCGGGATCTCCGCCACGTCCGGCGCCGTCGAGGGGTTGCGGTACAGCAGGCTGAGCTTGTTGACGATGTCGTTGTAGCTGCCCGGGATGGGGATGAACTGCACCGTCCCGCCCGGGTGCGACTTCTTCCACTCGTCGGCGACCTGGGTCCACCACTTCGTCGTGAAGCCGGTGGTGTCGAACACGTAGTCGGACCCGTAGGCCACCTTGAGCGTGTACGACCCCGTCGGTTCGCTCGTGCTCACCTTGGCGCTGCTGCCGCTGCCGGAGCATGCGGCCGTGATGGCCCCCGCTGCCAGCACCGCGGCAAGCGCGGTGCAGCCGGCGGGCCGCAAAGCGTCTCTTTGCCATGTGTGTCGACCTTCTCCTGGTGTTCCTTGGCCTGGACGCGAACCGCGTCCGGCCCGTCTAGCTGGCGGTCGTGGGGGTCAGGGACGTGGACACCGACCGGTCGAGCAGGCTGTCCTGCGTCGCGGCGTCGAACAGGTGGATGTCCTTCGGGTCGAAGGCCAGCTCGATCTGCTCGCCGATGGCCGGCAGCGGATGCCGCGGGAGCTTGGCGACCAGCACGGCGTCCGCGCACTGGACCGTGGCGTAGATGGCGGTGCCGGTCTGCTCGCAGACATCGACCTGGCCGGACAGGCGCACCTTGGCCGCGGGCGCGCCGCCGGCCGGGTTGAGGTCGTCGGGCCGGATGCCGACCAGCACGTCGCGGGGGGCCGAGGACTCCTCGCGCAGCGCCCAGGGCAGCGGGAAGGTCGCGCCGAGGACGCTCACCTGAAGCTGCCCCGGTGAGCCGGTAAGCCGCCCCGGCACGATGTTCATCGTCGGCGAGCCGATGAACCCGGCCACGAAGGCGTTGACGGGATCGTCGTAGAGCTGCGTCGGTGTGCCAATCTGAAGCAGGCTGCCGCCGGCGAGCACGGCAACCCGGTCTCCCATGGTGAGCGCCTCCACCTGGTCGTGCGTGACATAGACGGTGGTGGTCTGCTCCAGCCGCTGATGCAGTCGGATCAGCTCCGCCCGCATCTGCACCCGCAGCGCCGCGTCCAGGTTCGACAGCGGCTCGTCCATCAGGAACAGCTTGGGCTCGCGGATCATCGCCCGGCCCAGGGCGACCCGCTGCCGCTGCCCGCCAGAAAGCTGGCTTGGATGACGCTGCAGCAGCGCGGAGATGCCGAGGATCTCGGCGACCTCCTCCACCCGCCGCCCGATGTGCTCCCTTGAGTCCTTGCGGACGCGCGGCCCGAACGCCAGGTTCTTGTAGACCGTCATGTTCGGGTACAGGGCGTAGCTCTGGAACACCATCGCCACGTCGCGCCGCCCGGGCAGGACGTCGGTGACGTCCTCCCCGCCCATCCAGATCCGGCCGTGCGAGGGGCGCTCCAGCCCGGCCAGCATCCGCAGCGACGTGGTCTTGCCACAGCCCGATGGGCCGACCAGGACGAGGAACTCGCCCTCGTTGATTTCCAGATCGAGATCGATGACTGCCGCCGAGTCACGCCCGTAGAGCTTCCACACATGCTCAAACCGGAGCCCGGACATCAGTTCACCCGCCGATCATCTGCTCGGCCCTGCGCCTGCCCGGTTACATTGCCGGACCCCAATGAAGTATGTCAATACCTTCTAACATTTTTATCCGCACCGTAACATGACACTTGGGCATCACTCGGGCACGGTACGTAGGCGCCACGATCCGCGGCCGGGAGCTCGTTGCTGAGGCGCATCGAACTGTTCCGGAGGCCATCAAGGAAGCGCAGGTCACACCGGGTTCTTCGGAACCGGCGACGCCGTCGCCGCGCCCGGCCGCCGGCTCGCCCGGATCCCGCGCCGCCGCGCCCCGCCGCCGGCTCGCCCGGATCCCGCGCCGCCGCGCCAGCGGCCGGACCGCCCGCGGATCCGACGCCAGCCTGGGAAGGTGTGGTTAGCCGGTGCGGAGACTGGTGGTGAACGCGTACCGCGAGGCGCGGTAGACGTGCTGGCCGAACTCGACCGGGCGGCCGCGGCTGTCGAACGCGACCCGCTCCATCGTGAGCAGGGCCGTTCCGCGCGCCTCGTCCAGCGCCCGCGCCTCGGCGGCCGAAGCGGTCTTGGCGCTCATCCTCTGGGTGGCCGAGCTGAGGCGGATGCCGGACGCACGCAGCAGCTCATACAGTCCGTGCTGGGCGAGCATCTCGTTGCTGAGGTGCACGAGCGCGGCTGGCAGGTAGTTGTGCAGCAGCGCAATGGGCTCGCCATCAGCGAGCCTGATGCGTTCCAGCGAAACCACCAGGCTGCCCTCGGCAAGCTGCAGCGCCTCGGCAACGGCCTCGCCGGCGTGCGTGACCTCGTTGCGCATGATCCGCGTGGTCGGCGTCTTCCCGGAGCCCGCCAGGTCGTCATACAGGCTGGTCAGCTCGACGTCGCGGTTGATCTTCTCCTTGGTCACCACGGTGCCGTAGCCGCGCTTGCGCTCGACGAGACCCTTGTCGGCGAGGTAGAGGAACGCCGCCCGGACGGTTGGACGGGACAGCCCGAGGTCCTGCGCGAGCTGCACCTCGTTCTCGAGCCTGGCCCCGGGCAACAGCGCGCCGGACCTGATGGCCGCCTCGAAGTGCAGGGCAAGCTGAAAGTACAGCGGGACCGGGCTGCTGCGGTCGACGCTGATGGTTTGGGTAGGGCTCAAGCTCGGCACAGTCACCGTCAGGCCTGTCAGTAGGCGCTTCCCCTCGGCGCCGAGGATACATGCACAGGTTAAGGGAACATCAGGCTACAACCAAGACACTTTGTTAGGACAATCTCTTGACTGGCTTGCATGACAAAGCCTTAGATAGCTCGTAGCCCGCGTCGCGCGGTGGCGGATCCCGCCCGGCGGGACAGCCGGACCCGCGCAGGCGAGGCCGGCATGTTCGACGAGGTGGCCGTGCGGCGGGGGCCGGGACAGGCCCAGGACAGGAGCTGGGCCAGTGGCAGGTGCTGCGCCAGAGAACAGCGTGCCAGGTGCTGCGCGAGACCACAGCGAGGCGCGCGGCCTTGCAGCGCAACCTCGAGACCGCGAGGCAGCGCTCGAGGTTCTTACCATGGGCCGCATCGGCGTCGACCTCTACCCGCTCCAGGTCGGCCGGTCCCTCGCCGACGTGGAGACCTTCGGCAAGTACCTCGGCGGCAGCCCGACGAACGTCGCCGTTGCCGCGGCCCGCTACGGCCGCCGCGCCGCGGTGATCACGCGCACCGGCGACGACCCGTTCGGCGCCTTCATTCATCAGGCGCTGCACGGCTATGGCGTGGACGACAGGTACGTGACCGCCGTCGCCGAGCTGCCGACCCCCGTCACGTTCTGCGAGATCTTCCCCCCGGACAACTTCCCGCTGTACTTTTACCGCTACCCCAAGGCGCCGGATCTCGAGATCAGGACCGAGGAGCTGGACCAGGCCGCGATTAGCGAGGCCGATCTGTTCTGGGTAACCGTGACCGGGCTCTGCCAGGAGCCGAGCCGGACCGCCACGCTGGCCGCGCTGCGCGGCCGTGCGCGGCAGCACCCGACCGTGGTCGACCTCGACTACCGCCCGATGTTCTGGCCGTCACGGCAGGAGGCCGGGCGCTGGGCAAGGGAAGCGCTGGCGTCGGCAACGGTCGCGGTCGGCAACCTCGACGAGTGCGAGACCGCGGTCGGCACCCGCGATCCCGGCCAGGCCGCCGACGCACTGCTCGGGCTCGGCATGGAGCTCGCCGTGATCAAGCTCGGGCCGGCTGGGGTGCTGGCGCGTGACCGGCAGACCGAGGTGCGCGTTCCCCCGGTCCAGATACCGGCCGTGAACGGGCTCGGGGCCGGGGACGCGTTCGGGGGTGCGCTGTGCCACGGCCTGCTCGCGGGCTGGGACCTGGCTGCCACGATCCGCTTCGCCAACGCGGCCGGGGCGATCGTCGCGTCGCGGATCGCCTGCTCGGATGCCATGCCGACCGCGGCAGAGGTCACCGCCCTACTTGAGGAGACAGCACGTGCTTGAGGACCAGCGGCGCATGCTCCTGGAGACCAGGGCGCACACGCCGTCAGCGGTGGCGGCCGCCGCCGCCGGGCGGCGGCGACGGCCCTGGCTGGGGCCCTCCGGGCGGTTGATGGTCATAGCCGCCGATCACCCCGCGCGCGGCGCGCTCGGCGTCGGCGAACGGCCGATGGCCATGGCGAACCGCTTCGAGCTGCTCGACCGGATCATGGTGGCCCTGGCCAGGCCGGGTGTGGACGGGGTCCTCGGCACCGCCGACGTCATCGAGGACCTGCTCCTGCTCGGGGCGCTCGATGGCAAGCTCGCGATCGGCTCGATGAACCGCGGCGGCCTGCCCGGTTCGGTGTTTGAGATGGACGACCGGTTCACCGGCTACACCGCTTCGGCCATCGCGGACGGCGGACTTGACGGCGGGAAGATGCTGCTGCGCATTGACCCGGACAACCCGGCCACGGTGGCCACGATCGCGTCGTGCGCCGAAGCGGCCGGTGAGCTCGCCGCGCGCCAGATCAGGGCCATCATCGAGCCGTTCATGGTAAAGAGGGTCGACGGCCGTGCCGTCAACGACCTGGGCGCCGATGCGGTCATCCGGTCGATCGCGATCGCCTCGGGGCTCGGCACGACGTCGGCTTACAGCTGGCTCAAGATCCCGGTGGTGGACGACATGGAGCGGGTGGCCGAGGCGTCGACGCTGCCGACGCTGCTGCTCGGCGGTGACGCGGGCGACCGCCCGGACGAGATGTTCACCCGGTGGCAGAAGGCGCTCCAGCTGCCGGTCGTGCGCGGCCTGGTCGTCGGGCGCAACCTGCTCTACCCGCCGGGCGACGACGTTGCCGCCGCCGTGGACACCGCCGTGGGCCTGCTTTGACTACTCTCCGGCCTGAAGACCGGGGTCTCCTCCGGAGGTATGAGTGACACCGACGACCGCTGTCCCGCAGCGCGGGCTCTACCTGCCGGCCGGATCCACGCCGGGCGGCCCGTTCGTGACCGAGCTGACCCCGCAGGCGTGCGGCTGGGCCTACTCGTCGCTGCGCGTGCTCGAGCTCGGGCCGGGCGGCGAGGCGACGTTCCGGACCGGGCCGGACGAGATGCTCGTGCTGCCGCTGTCCGGCGGCGCCGCGGTCGCGGTGGATGGCATCGAGTTCACGCTGGCCGGCCGGGCCGACGTGTTCAGCCGGGTCACCGACTTCGCTTACCTGCCCATCGACGCGGCCGCCACTGTGCGCAGCGCCGCCGGCGGCCGCTTCGCGCTGCCGGGCGCGCGGGCCGGACGCCGGCTGCCGCCGCGGTACGGGCCCGCGGAGCAGGTTCCCGTGGAGATCAGGGGCAGCGGGCGGGCCACCCGCCAGGTCAACAACTTCTGCTCGCCGGAGGCGTTCGAGACCGACCGGCTGACCTCGGTGGAGGTGCTGACCCCCGGCGGCAACTGGTCGTCCTATCCGCCGCACAAGCACGACCAAGCACGGCCCGGCGAGGCGGTGCTCGAGGAGATCTACTACTTCGAGGTCGGCCGGGGGCCGGACGCGCCCGACGGGACGGACACGGCCGGGGTCGGTTACCAGCGCGTCTACTCCGCCGACCCGGCCCGGCCCATCGACGTGCTGGCCGAGATCCGGACCGGCGACGTCGTGCTGGTGCCGCACGGGTACCACGGCCCGTCGATGGCGGCGCCCGGGTACGACCTGTACTACCTGAACGTGCTGGCGGGTCCGGCGCAGCAGCGGTCGATGGCGTTCTGCGACGATCCCGCGCACGCCTGGATCCGGCAAAGCTGGGACGGCCAGCAGCTGGACCCGAGGCTGCCGATGTCCGGGAGCGGAGACGAGGGGGTGCGGTGAGGCTCACCGTCGGTCAGGCGCTGGTCAGGTTCCTGGTCGCGCAGCACAGCGAGCGCGACGGCGTCCGGCAGCGGTTCTTCGCCGGCTGCTGGGGCATCTTCGGGCACGGCAACGTGGCCGGCCTGGGCGAGGCGCTGCTGGAGGCCAGCGACGAGCTGCGCTACTACCAGGGCCGCAACGAGCAGGCCATGGTGCACGCCGCGGTCGGCTACGCCCGGATGAACGACCGGCTGCAGGCGTTCGCGTGCACGTCCTCGATCGGGCCCGGCGCCACGAACATGGTCACCGGCGCCGCGCTGGCCACGGTGAACCGGATCCCGGTGCTGCTGCTGCCCGGCGACGTGTTCGCCACCAGGGCGGCCAGCCCGCTGCTGCAGGAACTCGAGGACCCGCGCACCCTGGACGTGTCAGTCAACGACTGCCTGCGCCCGGTGTCCCGGTACTTCGACCGCATCTGGCGGCCCGAGCAGCTCCCCGCCGCCCTGCTGCAGGCCATGCGGGTGCTGACCGACCCAGCCGAGACCGGGGCGGTGACGATCGCGCTCCCCCAGGACACCGCCGCCGAGGCGTACGACTGGCCGGAGGAGCTGTTCACCGGCCGGGTGTGGCGCATCCCGCGGCCGCGCCCCGAGCCGCAGGCCCTGACCGAGGCCGCGGCGGCGATCCGCCGGTCGCGGCGGCCGCTGCTGGTGGCCGGCGGCGGCGTGCACTACAGCGACGCCACCGCGGCGCTGCGCGACCTCGCCGAGCAGACCGGCATCCCGGTCGCCGAGACCCAGGCCGGCAAAGGCGCGCTGCCCTACGACCACCCGGCGGCGCTCGGCGCGATCGGCGCCACCGGAACCACGGCCGCCAACGCCACCGCGCGAGAGGCGGACCTCGTCATCGGTGCCGGCACCCGGTGGAGCGACTTCACCACGGCCTCCAACAGCCTGTTCCCGCCGGGCGCCGACTACATCAACGTGAACGTGGCGGGGTTCGACGCGGCGAAACGTTCCGGCCACTCGGTCATATCCGACGCGCGGGCCGCATTCGAGGACCTCGCCACCGCACTGCGGGGCTGGCAGGTGGATCCGGCGTACCGCGATCAGGTGCGCGAGCGCGCGGCGGCATGGGATGCGGTCGTCGAGCGCGCGTACCACCTCGGCCACGGGCCGCTGCCCGCGCAGTCGGAGGTGATCGGGGCGGTCAACGACGCGAGCGCGCCGCGGGACGTCGTCGTCTGCGCGGCCGGCAGCATGCCCGGCGACCTGCACAAGATGTGGCGGACCCGGGACGCCAGGGGCTATCACGTCGAGTACGGCTACTCGTGCATGGGCTACGAGATCGCCGGCGGGCTGGGCGTGAAGATGGCCGCGCCCGACCGCGAGGTGTACGTCATGGTCGGCGACGGGTCATACCTCATGCTCAGCTCCGAGCTGGTCACCTCGGTGCAGGAGGGCATCAAGCTCATCGTGGTCCTGGTGCAGAACCACGGGTTCCAGTCCATCGGCTCGCTTTCCCGGTCGGTCGGCGTCCAGGGGTTCGGCACCAGGTACCGGTACCGGGACCCGGAGTCAGGCCGGCTCGACGGGGAGTTCCTCCCGGTGGACCTGGCCGCGAACGCGGCCAGCCTCGGGGCCAGCGTGCTGCGCGCGGCCTCGGTCGCGGAGCTCAGCGCCGCCCTGGCCGCCGCGCGCGCGGCGGAGGGCACTACGGTCATCCACGTGGAAACCGATCCTTCGGTGCCGAGCCCGGATTCGGAAGCGTGGTGGGACGTGCCGGTGGCCGAGGTCTCGGCGCTGGACTCGGCCCGCGAGGCCAGGGCGGGCTACGAGGTCGCCGTGCGCGCGCAGCACCAGCCGCTCCGCCCAGCGCCACCCGTTGACTGAGCCAGGCGAGACCTCCTTCACCCGCGCGGCATTTGCCGCGGCTCTCGGCGCCCTGGCGCTGGCCGGCGCGATCTCCGCGTCGTACGGGCCGCTGCTGCGGCCGGTCACCGACCGGTTCGGTGTGTCGCTGCCGGTCGCCGGGACCCTGATCAGCATCAACTTCGCCGGCGGGCTGGCCGGAACGCTCGGCGCTTTGGCCGGCTTCACCCGCGCGCCACGGCGCCCGATCGCCGCGTTCGCGCTCGGGGTGCTCGGCCTGGGCTGCTTGTCGATCGCCGCGGCCCGGGGGTGGCCAACGCTGGCCATCGGCGTGTTCCTGACCGGCGTCGGGTTCGGGGCGACGGACTTCAGCCTCAACCAGAGCGGGGCCAGGTCCGGCGCCGGCCGGGCAGTGCGGCTGACGCTGCTCAACGCGGCGTTCGGCACCGGTGCGGTGCTCGGCCCCGCGATCGTTGGCTGGCTCGGCCTCCGCGCCCTGACCGTGGGCTTCGCGCTGGCCGCCTGCTGGGCCTGGGCCATGGCGGCCGGGGTGCTCGGGATCACGACGGCGCCACCGGCACACGGAGGCCCGGGCGGCGGCGCGGACAGGCCGGAGCCTGCGGTGCACGACGCAGCCGGCGGCGCCGGAGGGTGCCACGGGCGGCGACGCGGACGGGCCGGGGCGGCGCCGGGGCCGGCGGCCGTCCTGGGTCGTGGTGCTGGTCGCGCTCGCCTTCCTGCTGTATGTCGGGTGCGAGGCCAGCGTCGCGGGGTGGATTCCCGCGCACCTCGTGGCGCTCGGCTACCAATCGCGCCTGGCGACGGCCGTGACATCGGGGTTCTGGGCGGCGATGGTGGTCGGCCGGCTTGTCACCGTCCCGCTCAGCCGGGCCGTTGCCGCGTCCCGGATAGTCCTGGCCGCGTGCCCGCTGCTCACCCTGGCGCTGGCGCTGACCGCGGTGCCTGGGGTGGCGCCCGCCTGCTACGTCGCGGCCGGCTTCATCGCGGCGCCGATCTGGCCGATCGGCCTGGACTGGGTCGTGGCGACGTTCCCCGGTTACCGCTCGGCCACCTCCTGGGCGCTCACCGCGGCGTTCGCCGGCGGCATCGCCGGGCCCGCCACAGTGGCCGGCGTGGTGTCAATCGCCGGCCTGCACGCCGTCCCCGCGGTACTGGCCGCTTTCGCCGGCGCGACCACTCTGGCGTTCCTCGCGATCTGGCGTGCGCGGGCCCGAAGCGGCAAGCTGGCATAATCTGCCCGGTGGCGTTCTCCATCGGTTCGCCCGGTCGCTTCAGCTTTGGGAACGGTGAAACTCGTGGGTGAGAACGCAGGCCCCGGTGCCGCGGAACGCGCGGTGACATTGTTCTCCGATATGGCGGCCGGGAACTGGCACCAGGCGCGTGCCGACTTCACTGACAGGATGAATAGCACCCTCGACGAGGAGAAACTCGCCGCAGCTTGGGCCCACGTCACCGCGCAGGCGGGCGCGTACCAAGGGACGGGCGAGCCGGCCGTCGCGCAGGCCGACGGCCTCACCAACGTGAGCGTGCCGTTGCGTTTCGATGATTGCGTGATCGAAGGCCGCGCCGCGTTCGACGCCCAGGGCCAAGTCGCAGGGCTCCATTTCCAGTTGGACACCGACGGTCATGGGGACACCGCCGAACCCGGCGACATGATCCTGCGGTGTTCCGATGGCCATCTCTTCGTGGCGAGCCGCGCAACCTTGCTGTGGCGCTCGATTCACTTCGGCACGAAGCAGTTCCGTCCTTGCCCTGTCGATCACCGGTGGCGCTTCGCAGTTTTCGTAAATCCCCGGGAACTCACCGATGCCGAACGTCAGCAGGCGGAGAGTAACCGTATCTGAGCAGCGCTCCGCACATCGCCGTCCACAGGCTGTGGGCAAGGCGGTCCCGGCACCGCGTGAAATGCGCAGTCATATCCGGCATGCTGTGGAAAACAGTCCCATGTGCGGGCGCAGTAATGCAGTAACTACTGCACTACTGCGCAGTTAACGCAGTGTTTGGCAGCCCGTTGCCGACAGTTCCGGCGCGCGTACTCCCAGCTAGGAGGCTAAAGACCCGCTACCGGAATGCCTCAGGCGCTGCAATACTGCCTTGATGACGGGGATCCGCCTCGCCCTTGCCAACCTCAAGCCGGGCACGGGCAAGACAACATCGGCGGTCTGGCTAGCGCACGTTTTCGCGGAGGCCGGAAACAGTGTGCTGCTCGTGGACGCGGACCCTTCAGGCAGCGCCCTGGAGTGGTCAGACCTCGCGGCCATGTACCCGGGAATCGCCCCGCAGGCGGCGTTCCCGTTCCGGATCGTGGCTCTTCCCTCCCGGGAACTGCACCGCCGCGTGCCCGAGATCGCCAAGGCCGACGATGTGGTAATCATCGACGCGCCGCAACTCGAGGATCACGTGGGCATCGCCAGGTCGGCACTGCGCTGCGCCGACCTGATCCTGATCCCGTGCGCGCCGAGCCCGATCGAGATAAACCGCACGTCGCCGATGCGGGAGGAGATCAACGACATCGGGGCGGCCCGGGACCGGCCGGCCCGTTCGGCCGTGCTGCTGAACCGGTGCGTCACCCGTGCGACCTCAACCTCCGACGCCAGGGAGGCCCTGCATGATCTGGGCTATGACGTGCTCGGCACCGCGGTGCCGCGGCTCGAGGTCTACGCGCAGAGCTTCGGCATGCCGATCCCGGGGAACGGCCGCCAGATATGGCGCCACGTGGCGCAGGACCTGATCGAGCTGTGCTCGCCGCTGTGCGCGGTTCGCCCATGAGCTCTCAGCGAGAGCAGCGGAAGGCCCAGATGGCCGCCGCCGCGGCGAGGCGCAGCGAGCCCGATCACCGCCCGGCCGGGCGGACCGCGATCCGGTCCAAGCCGGTCCGGATCACCCTGGACCTGAGCCCGGAACTGTACCGGGAGCTCACCCAGTGGGTGGACTCGGCCGCGGTCACGCTCGACGTTCCCCGGGTCGCGCTGGCCGACGCCATGCGGGCGATGATCCGGGTCACGACCGAGAACCCGGACGAGGTCCTCGACCGGCTGCGCCGCGACCGCGCGCGCTGACTGTTCCCGATGCCACCAATCTCGATCGGCAGGCTCGAAACTCCGGACCGCGCTAGTTGGGAGCACCTGTTCGCCGGCTACCACGCGTTCTACGGGCGGCCGTACTGGCCGCAGGAGAAATACGACGAGGCGTGGCGCCGCTTCGAGCAGGACGATGAGATCCACGCCCGGGGCGCCAGCATCGACGGGCGCCTCGTCGGGATCGTGCACTTCCTCGTGCACGCGAGCACGACGTCTGCGGACGTCTGCTACCTCCAGGACCTGTTCACCGCGCCCGAGGCCCGCGGCAAGGGCGTCGCACGCGTGCTGATCGCCGAGGTCGTGCGCTGGGCGCGCGAACAGGGCTGCGCGCGGGTCTACTGGCTCACGCAGTCGGGCAACGAGACCGCACGGCGCCTCTACGACCAGGTCGCGGACAACAGAGGATTCATTCAGTACACGATCCAGCTGTAGTCATAGCCCAGGTTCAGGCCCCCACCCGAGACCCTGGCCCAGGCTCAGGCCCCCCACTCCAGACCCTGGCCCAGGTTCATACCCCTACCCTACCCCTACCCCAGACCCTGGCCCTGGCTCAGACCCCCACCGTGAGCTCGCTGGCGCAGTACTTGCATTTGGTCGCGTTGGCCGGCACGTCGTCTGATTTGCACTCCGGGCAGGTCTTCGTGGGCACCGGTTCGCCGAACACGGTGGTGCCTTTGCGCCTCATGTAGGCCGGTACGGAACCACGATCAGGAAATAGATCACGGCCATGAAAATGATGAAGTAGAGGACCACCGAGATGAAGGCGCCGAGATCGATCCGCTGGCCATTGATGGTCCAGCCGAGCCCCTTCCCCGCCGCTCCGCCGCCACCGGCTGCGTTGACAAGCGGCGTGATGATGTTGCTGGTGAAGGCCAGGATCAGGGTGCTGAACGCGAGAGCGATGACCAGCCTGACGGCAATTACGATCAATTCGCCCTGCATCAGGAAATTACGGAATCCCTTGAGCATAGCTACTCCCCGCACCGGTTGCCGATCGTACGGCCCCCTACCGGTTGCCCCTGTGACGGAACAATACTTGAGTGCCGCAACGCGGCGCGGGAGGCCCGGTCAGTGCCGCAACGCGGCGCGGGAGGCCCGGTCAGGCATCACCGCCAGTCAGGCAACGCCGCGGACCCGGCATAGCAACGCCGCTCACCCGGCGTCGATGTACCGATGGGCATGCAAGAACAGGCCCATTAGTACATCGATTGCTTCCGCATTCGTGCGCCCGCCATGCATGCCGCGCCACAATGTCGCAATGGCTGAACTGACCGCGGACCTGTTCCTGAGCCTGGACGGGTTCGCCGCAGGCGTGGACGTCGGCCCGTTCTTCGGCTACGGCGGCCCGGAACTCGACAGCTGGGTGCGTGACGCCCAGAGCCGGCCGCAGCTCTTGGTCATGGGCCGGGTCACCTACGAGCTGATGGCGCAGATCTCGTCGTCGGCCACCGATGAGGCCAGCATCCGGATGAACGAGGTGCCGAAGGCGGTGTTCTCGAACACCCTCAGCGAGCCGCTGGCCTGGCGGAACACCCGCCTGATCCGCGGCGACCTCTTGGAGGGCATGCGGGAGCTGAAACACGACTCCCCCGACCCGCTCCGCTCGATCGGCAGCCTCAGCCTGGTGCGCAGCCTGCTCGAGCTCGGCCTGATCGACCGGCTCCGGGTGACGATCTTCCCGCTGCTGCTCGGGGACGCCGGCCGGGAACCCGCCTTTGCCGACTACCACCGGACAGGGCTCGAACTGACCGGCACCAGGGTCCTCGACTCGGGGAAAATCATGCTCGACTACCGGCCAGCGGGCACCGCCGACGCGTCCTAGCACCCCGCGTCCGCACCGTGGTGCTGCGCCCTAGGGAGTATCCAGCGAGATCGGGGTCATAGCGCACACGCAGCAGAGACAACGCGGTCATGGCCAGGGCGGTTTCGCGCGGTCACGTCATTTGAGGCGCACCGGGTGCCTTCTGTGGTGACGCGACCCTGCGGAGCGGCGGCGATCGCACGCTAGACGCGGGTGAATGCCAGCGGGGCGTGGTCTAGGCGGGGCAGGACGTGACGGGCGAACAGGTCGCCCTCGGCGGCATGCGGATAGCCGGACAGGATGAACGCGTCCATGCCGAGGGCCGCGTATGCCTGCAGCTTGGCCAGCACCTGGTCCGGGTCACCGACGATCGCGGCGCCGGCCCCGGAACGCGCCCGGCCGATCCCGGTCCACAGGTTCGGCTCGGCGTAGCCCTCGTCGTCGGCTGTGTCGCGCAGCTCGTTCTGCCGCAGGGTCCCGGCGGAGGTGGTGTCCAGCGAGCGACGGCGGATGAGCTCCCCGGTCTCGGGGTCCAGCCGCGAGATCAGCCGCCGCGCCGCGGCTCGCGCCTCGTCCTCAGTGGCCCGGACGATCACGTGCGAACGGTAGCCGAACCGCAGCTCACGTCCGTACCGGGAGGCCCGCGCCCGCATGTCGGCGATCACCGCCGCGACGCCTTCCAAGGTGTCCGGCCACATCAGGTACACGTCGGCGGCCTGTGCGGCGACTTCGCGCGCCGCGTCGGAGAGCCCGCCGAAGTAGAACGGCGGGGAGCCGCCGGCCGGGTGCAGCCGCGGCGGGTCCAGGTCGAGGTCCACGAACTCGCCGTGCAGCGAGACGTGCTTGCCGTCCAGCAGGTCGCGCAGCACGCGCATGATCTCGAGCGTGCGGCGGTACCGGGGCGCCGACTCCAGCGTCTGGCCGGGCAGGTCCGAGGAGATGATGTTGATCGTGAGCCGGCCGCCGAGCATCTGGTCGATGGTGGCGAGCTGGCGCGCGAGCTGCGGCGGCCACATCTCGCCCATCCGCACCGCGACCAGCAGCCGCATCCGCCGCAGCAGCGGCGCGATCCCGGCGGCGAACGCGATCGAGTCGATGCCCATGGTGTAGCCGGACGGCAGCAGGAGGTTGTCGTAGCCGGCTTCCTCGGCCGCGAGCGCAATGCCCCGGCAGTGCTCCCAGCTCGACTGCAGCGCGGCGTCCGGCACGCCAAGGAACTCGTAGTCGTCGTCGCAGAGCGCGGCGAACCAGGAGATCTCACAGCTCATGTGCCGAGTATCTCGTCCCCGCCCGAGCGTGCTGCGGCCGCGCCGGCGGCTACGATGCGGCCCATGAGCGATGGCCCCGTCTACGCGCTGAACCTCTTCGACATCGCCAGCCGTGACGAGTACCTCGCCTACTCGCGGCGGTCGGCGCGTGAAGTGGCCGCGCACGGCGGACGAGTCGTCGCGCTCGGCAGGTTCCGCGAGAACGTCACCGGTGACGTGCCTCCCCGCCAGGTCATGATTCTGGTGGAGTGGGAATCCAAGGCGGCCTTCGACTCCTACCGCAACGACCCGGCCCTGGCCGACCTCCACCCGCACCGCGGGCGCGGCTCGTCGTCCTACATCTGGCAGCTCTTCGACCGCCTTGACGACTTGCGGCCGCTGCTGAAGGACTGACCACGCCGGTCACGGCTTCCCGAAGTACCTGGGGTTGGCGACGGCGAGCCTCCTGGCGACGTCGGCCGCCAGGCCGGCGGGATCGGCGGGATCGGCGGGATCGGCGGGATCGGCGGGATCGGCGGGATCGGCGGGATCGGCGGGATCGGCGGGATCGGCGAGGCCGACCGGGTTGGAGTCCGACGGCACGGCGCCCAGCTCGAGCTCGCGCGCCACAACAGCGAGCGCATTGGCGGCGACCCTGGCGTGGAACGCGAGCTGCTCAGACGTCGCCGGCATCACATGGTCGGTGAGGAACTCGCGGACGGCGTCGAGCAACTCGCTCGCCGTCGGCCGCCCGAACGGCGCCGGTTCCGCCCGGGGCTCACCCGAGGCATGCGGCCGCGAAGCAGCGGCCCGCGCGGCCGCCTCGGGCTCGAGCAGCAGCAGCAGGTCCCACTCCTGCTCGCACGCGCGCCGCCCGATCGCGGCCAGCTCGACGGAGCGGTGCGCGCCGGTCAGGTGCGCCTGCGCCTGCGACACGCACATCAGGCCCCAGCGCAGCGTGCCGAGGATCTCCCACCAGCGCAGCTCGTCCAGGCCGATGTCGGCACCGCCCGCGGCCCGGTACGCGGCCAGCAGCTCCTCGCGCGAGCCCAGGCCCGCGGCAGGCAGCCCGGACCCGAACCGCCAGGCCTTGACGCACAGCCAGCCGAGGTCCTCGGCCGGGCTGCCGGTGTGGACGAGCTCCCAGTCGATCACGGCGCGCAGCCCATCCGGGCCGACGATCAGGTTGCCGAGCCGCAGGTCGCCGTGTACGAGCACCGGTCCGCGAGGCGGCGGCGGGTCAGCCTCGAGTGCCTGCAGCGCCAGCTCGAAAGTGGGGCTCACGGGCCCGAACGTGCCGAGCAGCCCGCGCAGCTCGCCGAGTGGATCCGGCTCCGGCGCCGGAAAGTCATCGGTCACCTCCAGCGCATGCAGGCCGGCGGCGAACTGCCCGAGCTGGCCGATGAGCGCTCCCCGCGCCGCGCGGTAAGAGTCATCGCGCAGGATGCGGCGGGCGATCGTCTCGCCGGCCACCCGCCGCATGACCAGGCCGGCCGATTCCCACAGCTCCGGGCCATCGGTCCACAGGAGCACCTCGGGTGCGGCAAGCCCGGCCACTCCGGTTGCGGTAATGGCCAGGGCTTCCCGGCGCATCGCCCCCGGCTCGCTGGGCCGGCCCAGCGGGTCGCGCCGCAGCACGAGCTCCGTGGCCGATCCGTCGGGGCGGATTGCGTCGAATGCCCAGGTCTCGCGGGAAGCTCCGCCAGACAGCCGGGTCATGCCCTTGATGGCGACCGGGCCGAGACGGTCATGCAGCGCGCCGGCGAGCATGGCTTCATCCATCAGAAGTGCGGCGCGTATTCCGCTCGTGAGCCAGCGGAGCCGCGCTTCCCCCTCTCGGTGTGCCTGCCAGAATTGTCTGCGCCAATCAGTAAAATCGGATACGAAAGCGGCCAAACTAGTTCACAGCCTTCCGCGGACCGGAGGCCACCGATTACACGGACCGGTTGCAGGTGAGACGAGCCTATAAGTTCCGCGCCTACCCAACACAACCCCAGCAGGCGCGGTGCGGCTGCTGGCTGATCACTGCGATCTGTATAACGCGGCGCTGGAAGAACGCCGCGAAGCCTGGCGTATGCGGAGAGCTAGCATTTCCTATGGCACCCAGTCGGCACAGCTCAAGGAGATCCGAGCAGGTCATCGGAACGGACAGGGCCGACATTCGTTCACCGCGCAGCAACAGACTCTGCGTCGACTGAACCAGTCCCGGATGGACCATGCGCACCCCGGGTCGGGGAACCGCAAGCGGCTCCGCCGCAAGCTGGCCCGCGAGTGGCGCAAGGTCGGCAACCGACGTCGCGATTTCCATCACAAGACGGCCCGGGCACTCATAGTCACCTGCGACGTGCTAGCTCCGGAGCGGCTGCGCACCGGCAACATGACCCGCCTGCCCACGCCGCGGCCCGATCCGGCCATGCCGACCAGCTATCTCCCGAACGGGGCTTCGGTCAAAGCGAGGTTAAACAAAGCCGTGCTGGACGCGGGCTGGGCCCAGTTCACCAATATCCTCGTCGGCAAAGCGGAAGAAGCTGGCCGACGCGTGATCTTGGTGAACGCAGCCGGCACCAGCATCACCTGCCACCTGTGTGCTGCCCGGTGCGCCCGGCCGCGGCAGGACACCGTGATCTGCCCTGTGCATGGCCCGATAGATGCGGACGTGAATGGGGCACGGAACGTCTACGCCAGGGCCGGGCTGGGCTCTGGTCAGGCCGCCCGAGTGGCCTGAGAAGCTGCCTCATTCAGAAGGCAGAGCAGTCACCACTCCTCCTCCACGCCCTTGGGGGCGCGCTGGTGCATGTAGCCGAACATGTACCCGGCGACGCGGCGCATCTGGATCTCCTCGGTTCCCTCGGTGATGCGGTACCTGCGATGGTGGCGGTAGATGTGCTCGAACGGCTTGTGCCGCGAGTAGCCGAGGCCGCCATGCACCTGCATCGCCCGGTCGGCGGCGTCGCAGCACAGCCGGTTGGCCCAGTAGTTGCACATCGACACCTTGTCGGAGGCGGAGAACGCGCCGTAGGTGTCCATCTGCCAGGCGGTCTTGTGGATCAGCGCGCGCAGCATCTCGCACTGGGTCTGCAGCTCGACGAGCGGGAACTGGATCGCCTGGTTGGCCGCGAGCGGCTTGCCGAACGGCTTGCGCTCGCGCGCGTAGGCCACCGACTCGTTGACGCAGTACTGGGCGGCGCCGAGGCTGGAGGCGGCCTGCCGGATCCGGTTCTCGTTGAAGAAGTGCTGCACCACCTGCAGGCCACGGCCCTCGCCGCCGAAGATCGCGCTGTCCGGCACCCGGACGTCACGCAAGCTGATCCGGGCGTGGTCGGTCGGCATGTTGAACGTCCACAGGTATTCCTCGATGGTGAAGCCGGCCGCGGTCACCGGGGTCAGGAACGCGGTGATCCCGTTGGCGTCGCCGGGCCGTCCGCTGGTGCGCGCGAAGATCAGGTCGTGCGAGGCGGCGTGCACGCCGGTGTTCCAGGTCTTCTCTCCGTTGATCACCCAGTCCGATCCACCCGCCTCCCTATCCCCCTTCACCTGCACGGCCGCGGTTTCCATGAACGTCGCGTCCGAGCCGTGCGTGGGCTCGGTGATGCCGAACCCGAACCCCCTCCGGCCGGCGGCGAGATCCTCGGCCCATTCGGCGCGCTGCTCCGGGGATCCATAGTGGATCATCAGCAGCAGGCCCACGTTGTTGCCGACGATCATGTGCTCGTTCTGCAGGTCGCAGTGCAGCCCGAGGCCCTTGCCCGCCAGATGCTCCCGGATGACCGCCATGCCCAGGTTTGTGCCGTCCCGGCCGCCGTATGAGGCCGGGAACGCGTAACGGTAGTGCCCGGCGGCGTCCGCCCTCCGGCGCGCCTCGGCCAGCAGTTCCTCCCACCGCCGGCTCGGCAGGCCGCCGCGATCCCAGTCGGTGCGGGCGTCCTCGCGCCGGTAGTCGAAGAACCGGATGTTGTCGTCCTGCTGCTCCAGCGGGCGGATCTCCCGCTCGATGAATTCGTCGAGCTCGCCGAGGTAGCCCGCCAGGTCGGCCGGGATCTCGAAGTCCAACAATCCTCCCCTCGGCCACCCGTAGCCGTCCAGACCGAGGTTAGCGGCCGGAACCCGAATCCGCCCGGGCCGATTCGCTGGCGTATACCCGATTCGCCCCGGAACCTCGCTGGTGGCTGACTCCGCCATACCGGGTAGGGCTTCGCAGAGCGTGCGCTTCCGCATCGCATCCAGACGGGGGAGGATTCGCGATGAGCAGCGGCTTTTATGGTCCCGAGGGCTTCGGCTCCAGCCCGTTTGACGAGTTCCTGGCGCGCCTTTACGGCGGCAGCAGCGGGCAGCCGCGCCCGGCGCACCGGGTGGACATCATGCGGCTGATGAGCGGGCCGGCCCGGGAGCTGCTGGGCGCGGCCGCGGCGCATGCGACCGAGCAGGGCGACGCGGACCTGGGCACCAAGCACCTGCTCTGGGCGGCGGCCGATCTGGAGCCCACGCGGCAGCTGCTGGCCCGGGCAGGGGCAGATCCCGCGGCACTCGCTCGCGCCGCCGATGGGCAGGAACGGGGCGCTCCGGGCGGGACCGGCGAACATAGCGTCAACCGCGCGGCCGCGAGAGGCGCGCCGTCGCAGCTGACACCGCCGCAGCTGACACCGGGCGCGAAGCGTGCCCTGCTTGACGCGCACCAGATATCCCGCTCGCTCGGCTCCACCTACATCGGAGCCGAGCACATCCTGTTCGCGCTGGCGGTCAACCCGGAATCCGGCGCCGGCCGGATACTGTCCGCCGCGCGGGTCACCCCGGACGTGCTCCGGGGGGCGCTGCTCGCCCAGGGAGTGCCGCCCGCGCAGGGCGGCGCGCCCGGATCCGGCGGCCGCTCGGCAACGCCCGCGCTGGATGAGTTTGGCCGTGACCTGACCGCGCTGGCCAGGGAGGGCCGGATCGACCCGGTGATCGGCCGGGACGAGGAGATCGATCAGACCGTGGAGGTGCTGTCCCGGCGCACCAAGAACAACCCGGTGCTGATCGGCGAGGCCGGCGTCGGCAAGACCGCGATCGTCGAGGGCATCGCCCAGCGCGTCGTGGACGACGACGTTCCGGAGACCCTGGCCGGCAGCCGCGTCGTCCAGCTCGAGCTGTCCGGCGTGGTGGCCGGCACCCGGTACCGAGGCGATTTCGAGGAACGGGTGAAGCGGATCATCGACGAAATCCGGGATCACGGCAGCGAGCTGATCGTGTTCATCGACGAGCTGCACACGATCGTCGGCGCCGGCGCGGGCAGCGAGGGCGGGATGGACGCGGGCAACATGCTGAAGCCGGCCCTTGCCCGGGGCGAGCTGCACGTGATCGGCGCCACCACGCTGGACGAGTACCGAAAGGACATCGAGCGGGACGCCGCGCTGGCCCGCAGGTTCCAGCCGATCCTGGTGTCGGAGCCGACCGTCGACGACGCGATCGGGATCCTGCGCGGGCTGCGGGACCGGTACGAGGCGCACCACCAGGTCCGCTACTCCGACGAAGCGCTGGTCGCCGCCGTGGAGCTCTCCGATCGGTACATCACCGGCCGATTCCTGCCGGACAAGGCGATCGACCTCATCGATCAGGCAGGCGCCCGGGTTCGGCTGCGCACCGGGACCCGCGGCGCCGACCTGCGCAACCTGGAGCGGCGGGCCGACGAGCTGCAGCGGGATAAGGATCAGGCGGTCACCAGCGAGCAGTACGAACGCGCTTCCCAGCTACGAGATGAGATCGGCGAGATCCGCCAGCAGATAGATCGGATGGAGCGGCGTAGCCGGCCCGCCGCCGAGCAGGCCGAGGTTCCCGAGGTCGGCGCGGCCGATATCGCGCAGATGGTGTCCCGGGTCACCGGCATACCAGTGCATCAGCTCACCGAGGAGGAGAAGGACCGGCTGCTACGCCTGGAGCAGCACCTGCACGGGCGGGTGGTCGGCCAGGACGAGGCCGTCGTCGCGGTCGCCGAGGCGGTCCGCCGGTCCCGTGCCGGGCTCGGCGACCCGCAGCGGCCGGTGGGCAGCTTTCTGTTCCTCGGCCCGACCGGAGTGGGCAAGACCGAGCTGGCGCGGGCCCTGGCCGAGGCGCTCTTCGGCGAGGACAGCCGGATGATCCGGCTGGACATGAGCGAGTTCTCGGAGCGGCACACGGTGAGCCGGCTCGTCGGTGCTCCTCCCGGCTACGTGGGCTACGAGGAGGCCGGTCAGCTCACCGAGGCGGTGCGGCGGCGGCCGTATTCGGTGGTGCTGCTCGACGAGATCGAGAAGGCCCACCCGGACGTGTTCAACATCTTGCTGCAGATCCTCGACGACGGCCGGCTCACCGACGGCCAGGGCAGGACCGTGGACTTCAAGAACACCGTGCTGATCATGACCAGCAACCTGGGCTCGGACCTGATCACCCGGCGCGGCAGCGCGCTCGGCTTCGCCGGGCCGTCGGCAAGTTCCGCCTCCGGGCAGCAGGACGCCGTGGCGGATCAGCTCAGGCGGCGGCTGCGCGAGTCGTTCCGGCCCGAGTTCCTGAACCGGATCGACGAGATCATCGTCTTCCGCCAGCTCGACAAGGCTGAACTGCGCCAGGTCACCGAGCTGCTGCTGGAGGAGACGCGGCGGCGGCTGCACGCCCAGGACGTGATCGTGGAGTTCGCCCCGGCCGCGGTGGACTGGATCGCCGAACACGGCTACCAGCCGGAGTTCGGCGCCCGGCCGATGCGGCGGACGATCCAGCGCGAGGTGGACAACCAGCTCTCCCGGATGCTGCTGGACGGGAAGATCACGGCAGGCGACCAAGTCACCGTCTACGTGCAGGACGGCCGGCTGGCCTTTGCCAGCGGCGCGCGGGAGACTCGGACTGTGCAGCCGCAGGAGGGAGCTGACCGGCTATGAGCCCAGTCTCGCGGGGATTTCACCGTCGCCACGCAGCTGATGCCGATCCGAGCCGGGTACCGCCCGGGCAGTACGTGACAGCCGACTTTCCGGTGCTGTCGGCGGGGCCGACGCCCCGGACCGCGCTGCGCGACTGGACCTTCTCGATCACCGGCGCCGCCACGCCCAAGAGCTGGACCTGGGACGAATTCCGCGCGCTGCCGTCGGAGAAGGTGACCACCGACATCCACTGCGTGACGCGCTGGTCGAAGCTCGATACGAGCTGGCAGGGCGTGACCCTCGACACGCTGCTCGGCCAGGTCGACCACACCGGCACGTTCCTGCTCGCCCACTGTGACGGCGGCTACACCACGAACCTGCCGATCGCGGACGTCCTGAACGGTCAGGCGTGGGTTGCGTTCAACTACGACGGCAACCCGCTGGCCGCCGAGCACGGCGGCCCGGCGCGGCTGCTCGTCCCGCACCTGTACTTCTGGAAGAGCGCCAAGTGGGTGCGACGGCTCGAACTGCTCGATCATGACGTGCCGGGCTTCTGGGAGTCCTACGGCTACAACAACTATGGCGATCCGTGGAAGGAGCAGCGCTATGCCGGCGACTGAGCCCGGCGCGCGGTCGCTGCCGGACGATCCGGGCACGACCTCGGGCACCCTGGACGGCAATGCGATCGGCGGCTTGCTGCTCGACGTGTTCGGCACGGAGATGACCACGGTCACGGGCAGGTGCGGCTCCTGCGGCACGGCCAGCCTGGTCGCCGAGTTCGCCGTCTACCTGCGGGCGCCAGGGACCGTCGTCCGCTGCCCGACCTGCACCGCGATCCTCATGGTGTTCGTCTCCATCCGCGGCAGGACCTGCGCGGACCTGAGCGGGCTGGCCGAACTCGGCTGACGCGCCGCTGATCACGCTCTGCGGCCAACGCAGGCGGATAGACAGTCGGCATTATGACTGAGTCATATTGGGCAGGGTCTCAACATGACTCAGTCATATTCGAGGGCGGCTAACCTGCTCGGCGCCCTGGCTCTGGCAGTAAGCGACCGGATCAGGGAGGCAACGGAGGAGCAGGCCGATGGGCTGGCCAGGTCGGAGCCAGCGGCGCTGGTGACTCTGGTGCACTATCCGGGCCAGTCGGTGGGAGCCCTGGCCCAGGTTCTGGGCTTGGCGCATTCCGGGGCGGTACGTCTGGCTGACCGCCTGGTTGCTGCTGGGCTGGTGCGCCGAACCAGCTCCGGGTCGGGACGGACACTGGCGCTGCACCTGACGCATTCCGGGCGCCAGGGCGCGGTACAGGTCCTCGCCCGGCGGCAGGCCGCCGTGGAGCAGCTAGTGGACGAGCTGGCGCCGGACCATGTTGCAGCCCTCGAGCAACTGGCGGGCCAGTTGCTCACCGCTCTGACCACCGACCGTGTCAGTGCGCACCGCCTGTGCCGCTTGTGCGATGAGCCGCTGTGCGAAGCCGGCGCGGCATGCCCGGTCGACGCCGCGGCGGTATGAGCGATGCTGGAGCTGCCCTATCTGCCTATCCTTCGGCGCCCGGGAACCGCTCGCTTGCTCCTGCCTGCGCTCGCCGCGCGCATTCCGGACAGCATCGCGGCGACCGCCATCGTCATCCTGGTCCGCTGGGTGAGCAGCTCGTACTCGACCGCGGGCCTGGCTGCCGGAGCGTTCGGCCTCGGCACCGCGGCGTCGGCCCCACTAGCCGGACGGGCGCTGGATCGCTTCGGCCAGCGCCGCGTCCTGCCCGTGCTCGCGGCCGTCTTCGCTGGTGCCCTGGTCTTCCTGGCGGCGGGCAGCGCTGCCCTCGAAGGCGCAGCCGCCATTGCCATTGGCGTGCCTCGCGCTGTTCGGCGCCACGCTGACGCTGCTCGCGTTGGCTTCTGACCTCGTGGTGCTGGCCCTGCTCATGGTTCTCATTGGACTCCCGCTGTCCCCATGGCTCGGCTCGCTCAGCGCCATACAGCGCGGCGTCCAGGCTGCCAGCGCTACCGAAGCCTTCGCCTGGTCGTTCGCCGCCATCACCGTGGGCATGGCCGTAGGCAACGCGGTCAGCGGCGTCCTGATCGAGAGCGCGAATACAGCAGCGGCCTTCTTGTCGGCCGGCATGCTCAGCCTGGCCGCGGCCGCATTCGGCGCCTTGCGGTTGTCCAGCCGTAGGTCGTGCTGAGACATTCGCGGTACGGGCGTGGGTCACTCTTGGGTGACAGGTGTGTGACAACATCTTCCGAATCTGGCGTTTCACCCGTAACATTTCGACATGTTCCAGCCGCCAAACCTCAGCAAACTGCCAGCAATCCTCCAGCGGAACCGCCACGGGCGCGCAGTCACAGCAGCCTTGGTGCTGCTCGTGGTGGTGGCGCTCGCCGCAGCCTGCAGTTCCTCTGGCTCCTCCGGGAACTCCAGCAGCGGCCAGACGCTGAAGATCATCACCTGGGTCAACCCGCCCGCGGTGAAGGCTCTGCAGCAGATCGACGCCGAGTTCGAGAAGGCCAACCCGGGCGTCAAGGTCGACCTCGGCACCGCGGAGAACGTCAACGGGCCCTACAAGACGATGCTTCAGCAAACCGTGGACGCCACGAGCGCCGACATCGTCACCAACGTCACACAGCTGGAGCCGCTGCCGCTGAAGGTGACCTCCACCAACGTGACGTACTGGCAGACGTACACGATGCACGGTGTCTTCGCGCCGCTGAACGGCCAGCCGTTCCTGAAGGACTACAAGAGCGGCGCGCTCGCCGCAGAGACGTACCAGGGCAAGACCTACGGCGTCGTGAGCGGCGAGTACCAGGAGGGTGTCTTCTACAACAAGAAGATCTTCGCCCAGTACCATCTTTCGCCGCCGACCACCTACACCCAGTTCCTGACTGTGCTGAAGACACTGAAGTCGCATGGCGTCACGCCGATGTGGCTGGGCCTCGGCGCTGTTGGCCCGGTCTACCTGCAGTTCCTCTACTACAACCTGATCGACAGCGTGTGGCAGCCGACCGTGTCTGGCAACCTGGCCACGGATCTGGAGAACGGGTCGGTCAAGTGGACCAGCCCGGCCTTCACCCAGGCGATGACCGAGGAGAAGGCGCTCGCGCAGTACCTCGAGCCGGGCTACCAGGGCGAGGCGTGGCAGGGCATGCCGGGCGCGTTCGCCGACGGAAAGGCCGCGATGCTGCTGGACGGGTCGTGGGACCTGGCCTCGGTCCAGGCGGCCAACAAGTCGACCCAGGTCGGCTTCTTCCCGCTGCCGGGGAGCAACACCGCGGCCAACAACAAGAGCGAGCTGCAGAACGACCTCACGTTCTCGGTGCTCAACGGCTCGCCGCACAAGGCCCTGGCGATGAAGTGGCTGGCCTTCTTCTCGAAGTCGAACATCTACAAGCAGTACGTGGACACCACCGGCATCTCCTCCAGCCAGAACAGCGGAACGTTCAGCAGCTTCTCGTCCCAGGTGCTGGGGAGCTGGTTCGGCAAGGGCGACTACTACACCAGCTACTACCCGGTGCTGTCGGACACAGACAGCTACTGGGACCAGCCGGCCAACTGGCCGACGTTGCAGCAGGACGTGATCTCGGGTTCGAAGACGCCGGCCCAGGTCGAGCAGTTGTACCAGAGCGGCTGGTCGACGTCGTGACGGTCGTCGGCCGCCGGCCGTGACGCGGCCGCGCCGCGCGCCGCGACCGGCGCGGCTGTTGTCGCGGGGATCCCGGGTCATCATGTGGTCCGGGATCCTGCTGGCGCTGGCGGTATACACGGTGTTCGGGCTCGTGCCGGCGGTGGCCAACACGGTGGTCTCGTTCACCGACTACGCCCTGTACCCGGGCGCCCCGGTGAACTTCACCGGGTGGTCGAACTACACCAGCATGTTCACGTCGGAGCGCCCAGGGTTCATCCAGGCGCTGGTGGCGACCGTGGTGTTCGTGACCGCCGTCACCGTGGCGCAGAACGTGATCGCGCTGTCGGTCGCGCACCGGCTCGTCCGTGACACGCGGTGGAACGGCGTGCTGCGGGTGCTGGTGTTCCTGCCCATCGTGCTCGGCGTCACGATCGTCGGCCTGGTGTGGATCCTTGTCTTCGAGCCCGGCCAGGGCCCGGCGGCCTCGCTGTGGGGGCTGTTCGGCGCGAAGTCGGCGTTCTTCGGGTCGGATTCGCTGGCGCTGCCGCTGGTCATCGGAGTTCAGGTGTGGCAGAACGTCGGATTCTCCGCGCTGGTGTTCCTGGGCGGGCTCAACGCGATCAGCCCGGAGATCTACCAGGCGGCCGAGATCGACGGGGTGACCCGCTGGCGCCGGCTGTCGAAGATCACCTTCCCGCTGCTGGCGCCAGCGGTGACGGTCAACCTGCTGCTCGCCGTCGTAGGGTCGTTCACCACCTACAACCTGATCTACGTGCTGACCGCCGGGCAGCACGGCACGATGACGCTCGGCATGCTGTCGTTCACCGCGGCCTTCACCGACTCGAACCTGGGCTACGGCGCCGCGCTCGGCACCGTGCTGTTCCTGATGACGTTCATCGTGGCGCTGCCGCTGATGATGTACCTGCGGCACCGGGAAGTGCGGCTGGTGTCATGACGGCCACATCCCTCAGGCCGGCCACCCGGCCGGCGACCACGGAGCAGCGGCGGCAGGCGGCCCTGCTCCGCCGGACGCGGTTCTGGGCCCGGCTGGTGACCGGGCTGCTCATCGCGGTGGTGTTCCTGGCCCCGGTGCTGTACGTGGTGATGATCTCGTTCGAGACCCCCACGCACTTCCTGACGCACCCGATGACGCCGCCCACCAGCGCCGATCTGAGCAACTTCTCCCAGGCCTGGACCGGCGCCGACCTCGCGACCGAGCTCATCAACACGGTGATCTACTCGGTGGCGGCCGCCGTATTGTCGACGGTACTAGCCCTGCTGATCGCGTTCCCGCTGGCACGCAGGCTGGTCCGCGGGCACCGCCAGATGTACACACTGCTGGTGGTCGGCCTGTTCCTGCCGCTGGCCTACATCCCGCTGTTCATCGAGGCGCGGATGCTGCACCTGTACAACAACATGCCCGGGTACATCATCCTGCACGTCGGGTTCGGGCCGAACCTGCCGCTGGGCGTCGTCCTGATCTACGCGTTCATCCAGGCGGTGCCAAAGGAACTGGACGAGGCCGCGTGGGTCGACGGCACCGGGTACCTAACCTACCTGCTCCGGGTGATCATCCCGCTCACCCGGCCGGCCCTGCTGATCAGCTTCCTGTACGCCATGCTCCAGGTGTGGAACGACATCATCGGCCCGGTGGTGCTGCTGGCGGGGACCAGCACGAACCTGTTCCCGATCACGCGCGGCATCTACAACTTCTACGGGCTGAACGAGAGTGACTACGTGATCTTCGCGGCCGCGGTCACGATCGCCAGCCTGCCCCTGGTGATCGTGTTCGCCGGCACCCAGCGCCAGCTGGTCCGCGCCGCGATCGCGGGTTCGGTCAAGAGCTAGGATCGCGGGTTCGGTCAAGAGCTAGGCCGCATCGACCCATCCAGCGCGGACGGCTTCTGGCGCGACCAGCCGGCAGATGGTGATCTGGGCACCAGGCACGGCGGCGCGGTAACGGGCCAGCTCGCCGCCATCTTCCAGCACAAGGGCAAGGATCAGGTGGGCTGCGCCGTGAGCACGGTAGTTAGGCCACAGCGAGGCCAGGTTCTCGAACATCAGGTCGTTGTTCCATGCGCTCGTCGAAGGCCATTGCCACACCAGCGCGTCGAGATCGACCGCAGCGTTGGGCACCTTCAAGGCAGCGAGAAAGTCGTTGATCTCTGCGGCCACCGTGGACTCGCCAACACCGTGGTACCGGTGATGAGCAGAGTAGGAACTGACACGCTCGCAGCCTGCCACGTCAATGCGGCGGGAGCCCGGCCGCGCCGCCCACAGCCACCCGCACCGCCCACAGCACCCGCACCGCCCACGGCCCTTCCGTGCCACCCACAGCCCGATCCGGCATCTGGCCGGCCAGGGGGTCGCCTACGTGGCGCCTTGACGTCCGCCGGGTCAGGCCCGCGCCCGAGCCCGCTGTGGTCAGCGCACGAAGCCTTGACACCCGCGCCGGGTGGTCGGATATTGGTGATTCGTTGGATTGTTAGCGCTAACAATCTTCGACCGCTAGGCGCCCGGTGCACCATCCGCGGCGTCGTCGACCCCACGCGTTCGGAGGATTGTTTGCCATGGCCTGGAAGAGGCTTCTGAATCTGAGAAATGCACTGTGGTGTGTAGGGACCGCGGCAGTGCTTGTCCTGAGCTCGTTAAGCGGCGTGTACGTGGCGGCGGGAACGGCGCAGGCCGCTTCCTCCGCCTCCGGCGCACGGCCCTGCGACATCTACGCCGCAGGGCACACCCCGTGCGTGGGCGCCTACAGCACGGTGCGCGCGCTGTACCAGAACTACCGCGGCCCGCTCTACCAGGTCACCCGCGCCTCGGACGGCGCGACGGCCAACATCGGCGTGCTCTCGCCGGGCGGTTACGCCGACGCAGCGGCTCAGAACTCGTTCTGCCTGGACACGGTGTGCACGATTACGAGAATCTACGACCAGAGTCCGTACCATAACGACCTCGGCGTCGGGCCGATCGGCGGGAACGGCGGGCCGGATGCCGCGGCGATCGCCAACGCGCTACCGGTCATCGTCGATGGTCATCACGTCTACGGGGTGAACGTGCAGGCCGGCGTCGGGTACCGCAACGACGTCACCCACGGCGTTCCGGTCGGCAGCCAGCCACAGGACGCGTACATGGTGACCAGCGGGCTGCACGTAGACGACCTGTGCTGCTTCGACTTCGGCAACGCCGAAACGTCGGGTACCGACAACGGCAACGGCCACATGGACGCGATCAACTTCGGCACCGAGTGCTGGTTCGCGCCGTGCGGTGGAACCGGGCCCTGGGTCCAGGCGGATATGGAGAACGGCCTGTTCGCGGGCGGCAACGGCTCCGACCCCAGCAACAAGGGCAACTCCGCCGCGTTCGTGACCGCCATGCTGAAAAACAACGGCACGACCACCTACGCGATCAAGGACGCCAACGCGCAGTCAGGCGGCCTGACCACCGAGTACAGCGGGCCGCTCCCGGACATCGGTGGATACACCCCGATGCATCAGGAGGGCGCCGTCATCTTGGGCACCGGGGGCGACAACAGCAACGCCTCCGACGGGTCCTTCTTCGAGGGCGTCATCACCGCCGGCTACCCGTCCGACGCAACCGACAACGCCGTTCAAGCCAACATCGTCGCGGCGCGCTACCAGCAGGTCAGCACCGGCTTCCCGGAAACCGGCACGCCGTACACAATCACGAACGTCAACAGCGGAAGGGTGGCGGAGCCGTCCAACTGCGCCACCACGAACGGCACTGGCATCGTGCTGGGGTCCTCGGGCGGCACCTGTCCGCAGTGGACGTTCAGCAGCGCAGGCAGCGGCCATTACGTCATCACGAACGTCAACAGCGGCAAGGTTCTCGACTCGGTGGACTGCGGGGAATTCGACGGCACCCTCACCGACCTGTGGTCCTCGCTTGGCAACCTCTGCCAGGAGTGGGATGTGACCGCGGTGGGCGGCCACTACACGATCAGCAACGTCGCCAACGGCATGGTGCTGGACGCGGAGAACTGTGAAACCGCAGACGGGACCATCGTCCGCCAGTGGGCTCAGCTCGATAACACCTGCCAGCAGTGGGACATCGGGCCCTGACCGTCCCGGCGTGAACCGCGATGAACCTGGGGGCCGTCCGCGACGCAGTGTGCGCGGGCGGCCTCAGGCGGGGTCCGGCGCCTGGTCTGCTTCGCGGAACAGCGGCGGGAGGTAGCGCAGCATGAGCAGAGACCAGGTGACGTGCGTGACGGCCGGGGCGAGCACCCCGCCGGTTGTGTCCCGCTGCCAGCCGAAGATCACACTGGTAATCAGGCCGGCCAGGACCAGCGCCGGATTGCCGGTAGCGGCGGTCGAAGCAGCGTAGGCGAGCGTGGTATCGCGCAGCGGCCACGGGCCCGACCACAACGCCCCGCGGAAGAACAGTTCTTCCGCTACCGCGCTGCCGGAGGCGATGAGCACGACCAGCGGGGTTGACCCGGCGTCGGCGTAGCGCAGCACGCTGGTGATCGCGCGGCGCAGGGTGCGGTGGCGGCGGGCGGCGCGCGCGGCGCCGTAGAACACGGCGAAGGTGGCGGCCCCGGTGACGACGGGGACGACGATAAGGGCTCGTGCCGCTCCTGCGGGGCCGGGTCGCCAGCCGTCGCCACGCCACGGTATGGGCTCGCCGCCGAGCGCACCGCACGTCCAGGTACCAGCCAGACTGGTGGTCAGCAGGTAGAACCGCGCAGAGCCTGCCTTGGCGGCGAACGAGGACCGCAGCAGCGCCGCAGCGCCGAGCCCGGCAGCCCCAAGCCAGGCGAGGTCACCTGGCCTGACGCGGCCCCGCCCCGTCACGAGGGGGCCTGCTGGGCCTCGTGCCGTTCGCGCAGCGCGGCGCGCACGGCGTCGTCGTAGGACATGGGCTGGATCGGGATGAGGTCTCTGATCGACTGATCGCGCACGATCACCTCGTTAATCATGGAGTCGACGAGGGCGCGGCCCGTACCCGTGTCGATGTCGGTGACAAGCGTGAGCCACAGCGAGGACAGCCAGGGAGTAAGCAGTGGCACCGGCAGCAGGAGCAGCGGGCGGTTCTCGATTTCGGCGACCCGGCGCAGCATTGCCGAGTACTCCAGCACGTCCGGGCCCCCGGCCTCGTACACCCTGGCCGACGCCTCAGCCGGCTCTAGCACGCCGACCAGGTACGTCACTACGTCATCGACCGCGATTGGCTGGGTGCGGGTGGCGACCCACTGCGGGGTGATCATGACCGGAAGGTGCTCGACGAGCTGGCGGGTCAGCTCCCACGAGACACCGCCGTGCCCGACGATGATGCCGGCCCGGATGACCGTGACCGGCACGCCGCCGACGCCCAGCAGGGTCTCGACCTGACGGCGGCTGCGCAGGTGGGCGGACAGCTTGTCCGCATCGTCGCCCAGCCCGCCGAGGTAGATGATGCGCTGCAGGCCAGCATTGGCGGCCGCCTCGCCGAAGGCGGTGGCCCCCGCGGCGTCCTTGTCCTCGAAATCCGCGTCCTGGAGCGAGTGCACCAGGTAGTACGCGGCCTGACAGGCGGCCATGGCCGGTTCCAGTGTGGCGGGGTCCTCGACGTCGCCGCGGACCGGCGTACCTGCCCCGCGGTACCTGGCCGGGTTCCTGGTCATGGCGGCCACCTCGTGGCCGGCCCGGTCCAAGGCCGTGCACAACCGCCGACCGACGAAGCCGGACGCCCCTGCCACCAGCACCTTCACTGGACCCCCCCCGAGCCTTCTGTGGTCAGGCCAGACTCCGCGGCCAGGCCGGACCGTCCCGCAACCAGGACCTTGCTCGCCTACCCCCGCGCCCGGGTTCCTACACGTCCGCGAGCTATACCCCCTCATCATCGACACGCTGATCCCTGCCGACTTGCGCTAGGCCGCATCTCGCAGCCGGCGACGCAGCCGCTTCGTTGCGGCTAGCACGCCCGTCACTGACTCAGCGCACCCGCGATGCACAGGCAGAACGGGTGACCGGCAGGGTCGGCATACACCCGGAAGTGATCACCGGGCGGGACATCGAACTTCGTCGCCCCAGCCGCCAGCACCCTGGCCTCAGCCGCGTCCACATCGTCGACGAGGAAGTCCAAGTGCATCTGCATGGACGACGACGGGTCGGGCCACGTCGGCGGCTGGTAGCCGGGCGCGGTCTGGAAGTCGATATCCCCGCCCGGGCATCTGACCGTCGCCCAGTCCGCATCGGCGGAAGTGACCGTGCCGCCGGTAATCTCCGCATAGAACGCGGCCAGCTGCCCAGCGTCCGGGCATTCGAGCGCGACCGAGCCGAGCTTGATCGAATCAGACATGCGAGCCAGTATCCCGGCCGCCTCTGACAGTCACCCATACAGCGCTTCAGCCATCAGCGTCCCCGGCTTGCAGCGCCTCGCGCTCGGGCTGATCGGGGTGGCCCGTCACCGCCCGGGGTCGTAGACCCCGGCGCTGAGGTCAGGGTTGCGGAACGGATCTGTCGCTCGCCACACCACTCAAGAGCGTCATTGATAGTCGCCGATATATCGAAGATAGATCGTTACGCAACCGTGCCCTGCGATGCACCCGAACTGAAACCATCACGAGTCCGGATGCAGCGGGCTAGCGCGTGCAAGCTTAGCTTGCACCCACGTTCGTAGCAATTGGGGTAGCCTCCCTCCACAAACAAGAATCTTCAGACGTGGTATTGGCGCCCGCGAATGAGGTTACCGGATTGGCAGCGCTGAGTATTTGCGAGATTCCGTGACTTCAACCGTGCATGCCGCGATTGTTGAAGCGTGTGACCCAGGGTGTCCCGGTAATCCCGGTGCGCATCTGACCGCGCCTGAAGGTTTCAGAGAATGGTAGCTATTGATGAGCTCAGCAGTATCGGCATGACGGCGCAAGATACCCGGTCGCCAGCCGCCGATATCGTCACCGGCTGCGCGTACTCGGCTCGGCCGACCACGGCGACCCGGTCTGGGGGCATGTTTCAGAGCGTGATCCAGGCGGCCGCGGCGTCTGGCTAAAGGCAGGCGGCCGGGGATTTGACGAGGTTGCCGAGCACGACGTAATCCTCATCGATTTTGCGGGCAGCCCTCTGGCTGGCTCTCTTTCCCCGCCTTTTGAGTATCCCCTGCACACCGAAATCCTCCGGGCCCGCGCCGATGTCGGCAGCGTGGTGCACTGCCACCCTCCCTGCGCCATCGCTCTCGCCGCATCCGGGCAGCCACTGCATGCGTTCTCGAACTCCGCAGGGATGTTCGCCGCCGGCGTCCTTCGCTTCGAGCGCGCTGTGGGTCTGATCAGCACGGCCGAGCTCGGCGCCGCGGTTGCCGAGTGCCTCGGCAGTTCCCGCGCGCTGTTCCTCGTCGGCCACGGCATCGTCACCGTCGGGTCTCTCCTGGCGCGCTTGCCGCGCCGGCCGGCGGCGGGACGGCCGCTGCTCCGCTGCTCATCGGCATGGTGAACGGCAGCGGCGAGGCGATGGCCAAGCCGGGCATGACCTCGGGGTGGATCAACGAGCACAGCGACGTGGAGCAGGTGGCCGTTGCCGGAGACCCGGCCAACGGCCCGCTGATCGGGATCGTGACCGACAGCGGGGCGGCGCTGGTCAAAGAGGGCAGCCTGAGCGCCGGCTGGAACACCGAGGTAAGCAGCAACGTGCGGGCAATCGCCGTGGCCACCGACGCCACCCACGGCCCGCTGATCGCGGTGCTGCTCTGGAGCGGCGAGCTGATGGTCAAGAAGGCAGCCTGACCGCGGCGTGGAACGACGAATACAGCAGCGCGGTTGAGGTGAGCGTGGCCAGCGACACGGCCAACGGCCGCTGATCGCGCTCACGAACGACTCCGGTGAAGTCCTGGTCAAGGAGGGCAACCTGACCGGGGCGTGGAATAACGAATGGGCAGCCGACAACGCGGCGTACGTCGTTGTGGCCAGCGATCCGGCCAACGGCCCGCTGATCGGGGTCGTTACCGAAGGCACCGTGACGGACCCGTTCGACAACGAGGCCTACGTCAAGGAAGGCGGCCTGGACGCCGGCTGGCACGCCGAGTACGCCGGCGTGGAGCAGCTCGCCGTGGCCAGCGACTCGGTGAACGGCCCGCTGATCGGGGTCATCGACACCTCCGGCGAGGCGCTGGCCAAGGAGGGCGGCCTGAGTGCCGGCTGGCACGATGAGTACGGCAACATGGCCGGCATGGCCCTGGGCAGCGACCCGGTCAACGGCCCGCTGATCGGGGTGCAGGACATCGAGGACGGCCCGGACGGCCGGCTGCTGGTCAAGACCGGTGCCCTGGACGCAGCGTGGAACGTCGAGAACACCGGCGTGGCCCCGGGCGCGTTCGACGTATCTGGATAACCATCCCGCCCCGTTCCGAGCTGGGCTGGGCCGGCCGGGCTAGCGGAGCAAGTCGGCCACCGCGGCGATGCCCGGCTCGATGGCGCGGTCGGCGACGTCGCCGAAGCCGATGACCAGCTGCGGCGGGTCGGTCGCCCGGGAGGCCCGGAACGTGCTCATGCCGGTCAGGCCGACCTGCCGGCCGCGGGCGGCTGCGACGATGCCCGCCTCGTCCGCGCCGTCCGGCAGGTGTGCGACCGCGTGGAATCCCGCGGCCAGGCCGGTCAGCCGCACCGCCGGGGCGTGCCGCCCGAGCGCGGCGATGAGCAGGCCACGGCGGTTGGCGTAAACCGATCGCATGTGCCGCAGGTGCCGGTCGTAGCGGCCCGACTGGAGCAACGCCGCCAGCGCGAGCTGGTCGAGCGTGGGCGAGCCGCGGTCGCTGATGAGCTTTTCCGCCGCGATCGCGTCGGCCAGGTCCGGCGGCGCGAGTATCCAGCCGAGCCGGACCGCCGGCGCCAGCGCCTTGCTGGCCGTGCCGATGGTGACGACGTGACCGGGGGCGAGGCCCTGCAGCACGCCGACGGGTTCCCGGTCGTAGCGGAACTCGGAGTCGTAGTCGTCCTCGATGATGAACGAGCCGGTATCACGGGCCCATTCGACCAGCGCGTGCCGCCGGCTGGCGGCGAGGACGACGCCGGTCGGCGTCTGGTGTGCCGGCATGACCACGACGACCCGCGCCCGGCTGGCGTCGAGCGCCGCGACGTCAATGCCGAGGTCGTCGACGGGCACGTGCGCCACCTGCTGGCCGCTCGCGACCACGGCCCGCACGACCTCGCTGATCTCCGGGCCACCGTAGCCAGGTTCCTCGAACGCGACGGTTCGCGCCCCCGTCCTGGCCAGCGCCTGCAGTACCAGGACAAGGCCCTGCGCGAACCCGGTGCAGGCGATCAGCCGGGCCGCGTCGGCGTCGGCGGCCCGGACCCGGCGCAGGTACCCGGCCAGCACCTCGCGCAGCACGAGGCTGCCGCGGGGGTCGCCGTAGTCGAGGTCGGCGTTGGCCGCGCTGGTGCACGCCTCGCGCATGGCCCGGGCCCAGTCGCCACGGGGGAAGCTCGCCAGGTCCGGGACGCCCGGCCGGAAGTCCGCGATCAGCCGCGGGCCGGACCGCAGGACCGGGGATGGCCGGGCCGCCGTCGGCTGCGCGCCGGCCGCGACCTTGGTCGCCGAGCCCGCGTGGCTGGTCAGGTAGCCCTCGGACAGCAGCTGGGCGTAGCACTCCTGGATCAGCCCGCGAGATACCCCCAGCTCACGGGCGAGCTCGCGGGAGGACGGCAGGCGCTCCCCGGCGCCGAGCCTGCCGGTCCTGATCGCGTCGCGCAGGCCCGCCTCGAGCTGTGAGCGCAACGGCCGGCCGCTGTCCCGGTCCATGCTCAGCAGCAGCTCCGGACCCAGACCGGACCACTGAATCGCCATGGAATTGGACCTTACCCGTGACCCAGTCCGGAACCTACCGTCGCAGCTATGAGCATTTCAGCACCCTCCCGCCCCAGTCACCCCGCCATCGCCCCCCGGCCGCGCAGCCGGCTCGTTACCGGCTCGTTCGCATTGGTGCTCGTTGCCGCGCTGTGCATGGAGACCAGCTTTTTCCTGCTGGTCTCGGTGACGCCGATGGCCGCCGCGGCCGACGGCGCGAGCAGCGCCGGCGCGGGCCTGGTGACCGGCGTGCTGCTGCTCGGCACCGTGGTAGCCGAGCTGGCGTCCCCGGTCCTGATGAGCCGCTGCGGCTACCGGGTCACGCTCGCGGCGGGCGCACTGCTGATGGGCATTCCCTTGCTGGTGCAGCTGGCACACGGCACGTTCCTGATCACGATGATCGCCAGCCTGGCACGGGGGTTTGGCTTCGGCCTGGGCGCCGTGGTCCTCGGCGCGCTGGTCCCGCTGCTGGTCCCCGCCGACCGGCGGGGCGAAGGACTCGCGCTGTCCGGCGTCGTCGAGACGGTTCCCGCCGTCGTCGCGCTCCCAGCCGGCGTGTGGCTGGCCAGTCATGCCGGCCTCGCTCCGGTGGTGATCGTGGCCGCGGTTACCGCACTGGTGCCCGCCGCTGTGGTGGCCTGGCTGCCGCGCCGGGCCGGTGCGGACGACCCCGGCACCGCGAGCGACCAGGATCGGCCCATCGGGCTGCTGGCCGGCCTGCGCCAGGCCGGGCAGCGGCGCCCGGCTCTGATCTTCGCCGCCAGCACGGTCGCCGCCGGCGTGGTCGTCTCGTTCCTGCCGCTGGCCACCGGGCTGTCGCGCAACGTCGCCGCCGCCGGCCTGTTCGCACAGGCGCTGACCGGCATGGCGGGCCGCTGGGGAGCCGGACGGCTCGGCGACCGGCTCGGCCACGAGCGCCTGCTGCCTCCGGCCCTGGTGATCGCCGCGGCCGGCATGGTGGGCCTGTTCTGGCTGGCGTCACCGGTAGCGGTGATCGTCGGCATGGGCCTGTTCGGTTTCGGTTTCGGAGCCCTGCAGAACGCGACGTTCACGCTGATGATCAACCGGATGCCGGAGTCGGGGTTCGGCACCGCGAGCGCGATCTGGAACCTGGCCTACGACGCGGGATACGGAGCCGGTCCGGCTGCTTTCGGGGTCTTCGTCGGCGTCACCGGCTATCCCATCGCGTTCGCCTTTTCCGCGCTGCTGATGGTCGTGGCCCTCCCGCTGACCCGCAGGCCACGGCCGGCCGCCGCGACCCGGTCAGCGCGGCCCGGTCAGCGCGGGGCGGCAAGCGCGGTGAGGTAGTCATCCAGGACCGTCAGCGCCCACTCGGCCGTGGCGTGCCGGGGAGTGGTGATGAGCTGGACGCGCAGCCCGTCGAGTAGCACCCGAAGGCGCGCCGCCTCCTGCTCGGCGTCCAGCTGGGCCGGCAGCTCGCCAGCCGCAGTCGCATAGGCGATCCGCTCGACAAGTGGCTCCTGCAGCCGTTGCGCGGCACCCTCGGCCGCGTCGGCCAGGGCGGGCACGACGGCGGCCTGCGCCAGGAAGGCCAGGTACACCACCGAGTCCTGCCGCCCGTCGGCGTCCAGCGGGAGCAGCTCGATGGCGGCGGCCTGCAGGTCCTTCACTGTCATGCCGCCCGCGGTGCGGCGCCGGATCCGGTCATCCACACGCTCGCCTACCCGCCACAGCGCCGCGGCGATCAGCTCGTCCTTGTTCGGGAAGTAATGCCGGATCGAGCCGATCGACCAGCCCGATTCCTCGGCGACATCGGCCAGCGTCGTCGCCTCGAGTCCGTTACGTGCGATGACGCGGCAGGCCGCGTCGGCGAGCTCGCGACGGCGAGCGGAGTGATCTACCTCCTTGGGCATTTTCCTAATTTAGCATTGCGGTACTAGCACAGTCATATTAGTATGGTCGTGTTAGAAAGATTTGCAGGCGGCAAGCCGCCCACCACACCTCCGAGATGGAGTCAGCCATGCCTTCGGACCGCACCACGCCGGCCAAGCACACCACCACGAGCAGCGCCACCGCGACCGGCGCCACCACGGCCAGCGCCACCACGACCCGCCTTAGGTCCCGCTTCAGCGTGCCGCGCGGGCTCGTCGCCGGAACGCTCGCCGTTACCGGGCTGACCTGGGGGCTGTACGCGATTCAGCCCGGAGCCAGCATCCTGTCCGCGGAGATCCAGACCGGCCTCTTCCTGGGCCTGCTTCTGCTCACGATCTGCAGCCGCCGCGCCAAGGTGCTGGTCGCCCGGACGTGGCAGCGATACGTCCTCAACCCGCTGATGCGGCTGCTGCTCTCGATCGGCCTGAACCCGCTTGGGCTCGCGATCCTGGAAACCCGGGGCCGGGTCACCGGCAAGACCCGCAGGGTCCCGGTCGGCAACGGCCGCAAGGGTGATTCGTTCTGGATCATCGCCGAGCACGGCACCCGCGCCGGCTACGTGCACAACATCTCCCGCGACCCGCGCGTCCGGGTGCGGCTGCGCATCGGGCTGCGCTACCGCTGGGTGCCCGGCATCGCCACCATCTGCCCGGACGACGATCCGCTCGCGCGCCAGCGGAAGATCATCGCCTGGCACCCGCTGCGCGCCCTGAACGCGATCTACGTGCGTGTCTTCGGCGCCGACCTGCTCACCGTGCACGTCCAGCTCAACCTGGCCGAGGCCGCCAAGCCCAATGGGCCCGCCATCGCCCGCCCGTCAGAAGACGAGGCGCCGGAGCCGGGAGCGCTTCATGCTGTCCCAGCTCACTGACACCATCGTCAACGGCCTCCTGCCAGCCATAGTGCTGGGCAGCGACCTTGGCCCGGTCCGCCCCCATTACCGCCCAGAACGCATGGATCTCAGGTACGACTCGCCACGCGGCGACAACCGGTAACCAACGTCGAGGCTGAGGGTCAGTCCAATGGCCTTCAGCCTTCTGACGTGCAGCTTGAAGTCCTGCCGCTCCCAGCCGGCGGCTTCCGCCAGGACCGTGGACACGACCGCAGGCCGGTCGGCGATCAGCGCGAGCACCGCGCGGGTCCACGGCCCGCGGCTTGATGACCTGTCCATCCGGGCCAGCCTGGCCGTGATCGCGGCGACGTCCTCCTCGGTGAGGATCGCGGTGCGGGCCAGTTCATCCCTGGGATCCGGCCCGTCGATCCGGTGCAGGCGGACGCGGTACAGCGGCAAAGCCGGGTCACCCCGCAGGCTGGCCAGCAAGTCGCCGGCGCTCGCATACCCGGCCTCGCGTGCCTGCGCGGCGTCCACCGAGGACGGCGTCACCACGTCGACCGCCTCGACTTCGACGATGTCGATACCGGTGCGGTAGCGATGGCCGGGCACGACCTGACTGCGCTTCCACCGCCGGAAGGCCAGGACGATCTCACCGGAGTGGATCCCGTCCCGCAGCCGCTGCTCGAACCGCATCCACCGGACTGTACTGCCAGCGTGCGGACGCTGGCCGCGTCAGCCGACTGCGCAGGAGTTCCCGTCGCAGCTTGCTTCGGAGTTGCCATCATTCGCGGCGGCAACGGGCGTTAGCTGGCTTGCGTCGTCGTGAGCACGCTGCAGAAGCTGCAGCAGCACCTCGGGTGACTGTGCGCCGCTGACCGCGTACTTGCCGTCGGCGACGAAGAACGGCACGCCGGTGATGCCGTAGCTCGTGGCCTGCTGCTCGTCGGCTCGCACCGCGTCCGTGTAAGCGTCCCCGTTGACGACGGCCTGTGCCTCCGCGGCTGGCAGGCCGGCCTCGGTGGCCAGCTTTACGAGGGTGGGCTTGTCGGCGATCGGGAGGCCCTCGGTGAAGGTGGCGCGCATCAGGCGCTCCTTCATCTCCGGCTGCAGCGCATGGTCCTTGGCCAGGTGGAGCAGCCGGTGGGCGTCGAACGTGTTGCCGCCGTGCATGAGGTCGAACCGGAAGTCCAGGCCGTCGGCGGCCGCGCGCTCGGTCATCTGCTGGCCGGCCTGCTCGGCCTGGGCGGTCGTCATGCCGTACTTGCGGGCTATGTGCTCCGCGTGGGTTCCGGTGCGCTGCTCAGGCGCGCTCGGGTCGAGCTCGAAGGACCGGTAGGTCACCTCGACCTCGTCAGGATGGCCGAACGAGGCGACCGCGCGTTCGAACCGGCGCTTGCCGATGTAGCACCACGGGCACACCACGTCAGACCAGATCTCAATATTCATGCCAATGACAACCTTATTGACGATCGAGAGATTCCCCCAGCTCAGCCGCTGCCGACGGCCTCGGCGATGGCCCGTACCGCGCTGGTGAGGTCGGCGGCGGACGGGGCGCGGCCGGGATCGATGAACCACTGCACGAGGATGCCGGACAGCAGGGCCTGGTGCAGCGAGCCGACGGCCCGTGCCTTCTCCGGCTCGGCCTGCGGGTCGATGCCGTGCAGCAGCGAGGCCCAGGCGATGCGGCCGTCGTCGAGACCGTCGGCGACCGCGGCCCGGATCTGGGGGACGCGCTCGGCGACCCCGAGCAGGTCGAAGGTGGCGGCCCAGACCTGCCGGTAATCCTCGAAGGTGGCCAGGACGGCGGCCCAGTACTGCTCGAAGCGCAGCAGGAACGGGGCGTCCGGGTCGATTTTGGCCGCCATCGCGCTGGCGAGCTGGGTGCCCCACTCGTCGACCGACGCGAGCACGGCGGCGTTCAGCAGCGCCTCGGTGGAGCCGTAGTGGTAACCGATCGAGCCCAGGTTGGTCCCGGATGCCGCGACGATGTCGCGGGCGGTGGTGCGGGCGTAGCCCTTCTCCCGCAGGCAGGCCACGGCGCCGGCCAGCAGGTCTTCCCGGTGTCCCATGCGAAGGATCATAGCCGAGTATTTATACACCCGTACTATACGAACGTATAAGACATCTGTATAGTCGGCCGCATGGAACACAACGAGGTCCTCATCTCCGGGGCAAGCGTCGCCGGCCCGGCGCTGGCCTGGTGGCTGGCGCGGCGCGGCTTCCGCCCAGTGATCGTGGAGCGGTCCGGGCAACGGCGCGGCGGCGGTTACGCGGTCGACTTCCGGGGCGACGTGCACCTTCGCGTGCTGGAGCAGATGGGCCTGCTGGGGCAGATCCGGGCGCACCAGACGCACCTGCGCAGCATCAGCTACATCGATGATCGCGGCCGCCCGGTGGCCAGCCTGCCGCCGGTGTTCTTCGCCGGAGACGTGGAGATCCTGCGCGGCGACCTGGCCGAGATCCTCTACCAGGCCACGAGGGACGACACCGAGTACATCTTCGGGGACTCGGTGACCAGCCTGAACCAGGACCACGATGGCGTGCACGTCACCTTCGAACATGCCGCCGCGCGCAGCTTCTCCCTGGTCATCGGCGCCGACGGGGTGCACTCGAACATCCGCCGTCTGGCCTTCGGCCCGGAGGACGGCTTCGCCCGCGGCCTCGGCGTGTACGCCTCGATCTTCACCACGCCGAACTTCGCGGGGCTGGACCGGGCCGGCCTGCTCTACAGCACCCCGGGCAGGACCGCCGGCCTGTTCGCCGCGGGCGGCGTGGATCGTGCCATCGCCCAGCTGTACTTCACCGCCCCGGCCGTGCGTTACGACCCACACGATACCGCCGGGCAGCGGGAGATAGTCGCGGCCCACTTCGCAGGCCTCGACTGGCAGGTGCCCCGGCTGCTGGCCGAGATGGAGACAGCGGGCGATTTCTACTTCGACACCACCAGCCAGATCCACATGGACACCTGGTCGAACGGGCGCGTGGCGCTGATTGGCGACGCCGGCTACGCCGCCGGGCCGGGCGGCAACGGCACCGGGAACGCGGTCGTCGCCGCCTGCATCCTCGCCGGGGAACTCGCCGCGGCTGACGGCGATCACCGGGCCGCGTTCGGCCGCTACGAGCGGCAGCTACGCGGATACATCGCCGGCGGGCAGAAGCAGGCGGCCGGCAGCCAGACCTTCCTCGCCCCGGCGACCTGGAACAAGATCCGTCAGCGCAACCTGTTCTTCAAGATCCTTCCGTACCTGCCCATCAAGGGCCTGATCAGCCGCGCGGCAACCAGGACCGCGACCGCGATCACCGTCCCCGAGTACGGCCCGGTCCCCCGCTGAACCGACCGCGATCACCGTCCCGAGTACGGCCCGGTCCCCCGCTGACGCGGCCGCCTTGATGATCGTCACTGGCCCTCTCCCCGCTTGCTCGCAAGTAGCCGCCGGATTCGCTTCGGAGGCTACTGCGCTATCCGGCCCGATCCGCGAACCCTAAGCATTCGCGCCCCGGTGCGATTGTTCGCCGCCAGCACGTAGACAATTCAGGCCCGCTGCGGCCACGGTGAAGTCACTGAGAGACGTTCGCAGAAGACGGAGGATGAAGGTCCCGATGCGGCTGCCAAAACTGACTGACCTGTCGCCCCGCCAGCAGGAGATCAGCGACCGGATAACGAGCCGGCGGGGCGGCACGCGCGGTCCGTTCCTGGTCTGGCTGCGCAGCCCGGAGCTGTGCGAGAAGGTCGAGGCCCTCGGCGCCTTCTGCCGCTTCCTGGGGAACTTCTCGATGCTCGCGATGCTGCTGAACGCCTGCCAGGTCGACCTCCAGGCCGTCGAGCCGCCGTTCCCCGATGTCCGCGGCTACGGAAGGGTCCCCGACCATGGCTGACGCGCACCTGAACGGCTCGCTGAACCTGCCCAGCGCCTCCTGGAGATCCAGGCCCAGGTCCACGTGTGACGACGTGACGGCATGCCTCGCCGCTCCGGCGGGAAGGTTTCCTCAATGCCTGAGCTACCGGACGTGGAGGGATTCCGGGAGGTGCTCGCCGAGCACGCCACCGGCCAGTGCGTCGCCCGCGTCGACGTCGCCGACGCGGGCGTGCTGAGGGGTGTCACGGCCAGGCAGCTTGACGACGCCCTTCGCGGCCGGTGCTTCGCCCGGCCGCAGCGGCACGGCAAATGGCTGATCGCCCCCACCGACGGGCCAACCGTTCTCTTCCACTTCGGCATGACCGGAAGCCTGCAATGGCTGCAACGCGGCGCGCCGCTGGACCGGTATGACCGCGTGACGTTCGTGACGGGGGCCGGGGAACTGCGCTACCGCGACATGCGCAAGCTGCAGGGCATCACGCTGGCTCACGGCCGCGACGAGGAGGACCGGGTACTTGCCGGGCTCGGGCCGGACGCCCTCGACGTGACGCCGTCCGAACTTGACCGCATACTCGACGGCCACCGCGGTGCGATCAAGGCCGTGCTCATAGATCAGAAGGTCATCGCCGGGCTGGGGAACCTGCTCGCCGACGAGATCCTCTGGCGAGCAGGCATCCATCCACGCCGGCCAGCCCGCAGCCTGACCGCCGCTGAACGGCGGGCTCTGCACCGCCAGATGCGCAGCGTGCTGCGCGCGGCCATCCGGGCGGGCCGCGTGCCGCCGAGGCCGTCCTGGCTCACCGGCGCCCGCGGCGGGAAAGACCCGCGATGCCCGCGGTGCGGCGCACCGCTGTGCCGGGGCCAGGTCGGCGGCCGCACTACCGTCTGGTGCCCCAACCACCAGGGCCGCCTCGCCGGGTCCCGCTAACACCCAATTGACCGATATTAGCCCTTTAGTTTCACGCGGAAACTACCGGTGAATATGCCGGTCAAACTTCCTGGCCTGCGCCCCTGAGCCATGCGAGATTCGCATCAAGCGGATGGCGTACATAAAGGCTCCATCCGGAATTGCGGGCGGGGTGTCCTCACCCTGGCGGCGCTCACGCCCCTTGCTGCCGAAAGGATGCCATGAGAACAAGCCTTCGGCGAGGCTCCGTGAGAACGGGCCGTGTGCGCGCCAACGTAACGCCTCCAGGGAACACGTGAATCAGTAACTCGCGAGCGTGCGGTCGGGGCAGGTGTTTTCCGATGCTCCCGCCCTCACGCTTTGCTATGCGTTCAGCAGGCTGGCGACGGTTGTACCGCGGCGAGCTGGGTGCGGACATTGCCGGCCTCCCGCGCACCCAGTTCGACATACAGAGCGAGGGCTTGCTGCCAGTGGCGGGCGGCCTGGCCTGGGTCTTCCGCGGCTTGGTAACAGTGGCCGAGGCCCTCATGAGCGTGGGCTTGCTCGTATTTGTCACCCTTTGGCTTGGTCAGCTCGAGGGCGGCAGTGTGCTGCGCACGGGCTTGACCGGGCTTGCCGGTGGCGAGGAAAAGCCGACCGAGACCGTTAAGCGCCTCGGCCTGCCCGGCTTTGTCGCCGATCTCGCGGAAAAGTACCCAGGCGCGGCGGAGATGATCATTGGCGTGCCGGTAGTGTCTGCATCGCAGCTCGGCGACGCCGAGGTTGCTTAGCGCATGTGCTTCACCGTTGCGGTTGCCTGCCTCGCGGAACAGGGCGAGCGCTGCGCGATGGTGGGCGACGGCCTGGTCGTACTGCCCCTCTTGCAGGTCCACAAGCCCCAGATTGGTGAGCACCGGGGCCTGGCTGAGCCGGTCACCGGTCGCCAGGCACATGGCCAGAGCTTGCCGGAGATACTGGGAAGCCTGCGAGTAACGGCCCAGATGCCGCTCGATAATGCCCAGGTTCGCCAGGGCCCGAACCTCGCCGGACCGGTCGCCGACGTCACGATAGGCGGCCGCGCCGAGCTCGATAGTGCGACGGCCCTGCTGATAACGTCCGCGCCGCAGCTCCACCAACCCAAGGTCGACCAGCGCACGCGCCTCCCCGCCGCGATCGCCGGTTTCCCGGCAGAGCCGAACCGCCTGCCTGAAGTTGCATGCGGCGTGCCGGAGGCGGCCCTGCCGCAGACTCACCACGCCGAGGCTGGTCAGTGCCGCAGCCTCGGCGGTGCGGTCACTGAGCTGCCTCGCCGCGTCGCGGGCGTGAGTATGCAGGGTGACAGCCTGCGCCAGGTGGCCGCCGACATCAAAGTAACGGAACAAGCAGGAAGCCAAGCGGATGGCATGGCACGGCCAGCCGTGCGCAGCTGCGTGGGCGGTGGCGAGGACAAGATTCTCCCGTTCAGCGTCCAGCCACGCCCGCGCCGCCACGGGGTGATCGGTGGGCGGCAATGCGGCAGCAGCAGAAACTTGGGGCTGGCCGCTGACCTCGATCGGGAACAGAGTCTGCATCGCGGCGGCGGAGGTTTGCAGGTAGTAGTCGAACAGCCGGGTCAGAGCGGAGCGCCGCTCCGCTGTTTCGTCACACGCGGCGGTGAGCTCCTTTCCATAGGCGCGCAGCAAGTCATGCATGGACAGCCGGCCGGGAGCGGCAGCGTGCAGCAGATGGGCGCTGAGCAGCTGGGCAACGAGCTGACTCGCCCGCTCACTGGGGCCACCAATGACCACCGTGGCGGCGAAACGATCGATGTCAGTGCCGGTGGCCAGGCTGAGCATCCGGAACGCGCGGGCAGCATCGGGCTCGAGATGCCGGTAAGACCACGAAAATACGGCCCGTATCGCCGTCCGGGGGTCCCCGTCGGCGTCCAGCCGGTCCAGCCGCTGCTCCTGGTCAGCCAGCTCCTTGTGCAGTTCGTGAAGGCTGGCGGCCGGGCGGGCGGCGGCGAGCTCGGCGGCCAGCCGCAGTGCCAGCGGCAGCCAGGCGCATCGCGCCGCGAGCGTCTCCGCCGCATCAGGGCACGCATCCACCCGGTCACCAATCAGCGCCCGCAGCAACTCGGTCGCCTCCGCTGGTGGCAGCAGGCTGAGGCCCAGCCGGACCGCACCGTCCCGGGCTACCAGCCCGGCCAGTGCATCCCGGCTGGTCACCAACGTCACGCAGCCCGGGCTCCCCGGCAGTAGCGGGCGAACCTGCTCCACGTGGCGTGCGTTATCGAGCAGCACGAGCATCCGCCGCCCGGCGAGCAGGCTGCGATACATCGCAGCGCATTCGTCAGTGTCGCTGGGAACGTCCTGGCCAGGAACGCCCAGAGCACGCAGGAAGCCAGCCAGCGCGTCACCGGCGGTCACCGGCTGCTCGGAGTCATAGCCGCGCAGGTTCACGTACAGCTGGCCATCCGGAAACTCTCCGGCGACGTTATGCGCCCAGCGCACGGCCAACGCCGTTTTTCCCACCCCGGCCATCCCTACGAGCGCCAGGATTTGCGCCGCCGCGGACCCCGTGCCGGTGTCATCCCGCGAGCACGACAGCGCCAGCAACTCGCGCTTGCGGCCGACGAAATGACGCACTGAGCCGGGTAGCTGACGGGGCGCTGCCCGCGAGGAATCGACGACCAGCGGCCGGTTATCCGGCGCGGCAGACGAACCGGACCAGTGACTGATCAGCCTTCGGTCAGCGGCGGCGGCAAACTCCTCTCGTGCCTTACCGCATAGCCCCAGCGCATCGGCCAGCCGGTGCACCGAATCCGGGTGCGGCCATTTGGTGCGGCCGCGCTCCAGGTTGCTGAGAGCCCGGGTGCTCAACCCCGACCGCGCCGCCAGTTCCTCCTGGGACAGCCCGGCCGACTGGCGGCAGGCAGAGAGTCGCGAGCCGAACGCTGAGACGTCGTCAGTCACTCCGGCCTCCGGCGTGCCGTCACGAGCCGCCGCGTTACCCTCACGTCCGGACTCTAACCGCGACGGCTATGCCGCGTCACCACCCCGCTTCGCCCGGGTCCGCACTCTGGGCCTCCAGGAAGGCCTCGCGAACCTGAACCGGGCCGAACGGCCAGCTGTGGTGGTAGCGCGCCCAGCCGAGGTAGGCAACAGCCCCTGCGGCAAGCCACACGGTTGACCACACGAGCGCGGTGACGGTCGCGGACGCGTAGACGTACAGCCATCCGGCGAGGGCGGCGAGGCTGGGCAGCGGGTACAGCCACTGCTTGTACGGGCGGCGCAGGCCCGGCTGGCGCCGGCGCAGCACGGTCAGCGCGACGATCTGGGCGACCGCTTGCACCCAGATGATGACCGCCAGCAGCACGTTGATGATCGTGGTCAGCGTGAAGAAGCTGCCCACGGCGGTGATGAGGCCCATCACCAGCAGGGAGACCTGCGGGAAGTCGTGCTTGGGGTGCAGCCGGCCGAACACAGCGAAGAACAGCCCTTCGCGCGCCGCGTGGTACGGCACCCGCGACCCGCCGAGCAGGCCAGCGAACACCGAGGCCATCGCCGTCACCAGGATGAGCGCGGTGACCGCATCTGCGGCGGGGCGCCCCCAGTTGTGGGTGACGGCCAGCGAGGCCACCGAGGAAGCGTGCGCCACCTTCTGCCACGGCAGAACCCCGAGGACGCCGATGTTCATGGCCAGGTAGAAGGCCATGATCGCGAAGATCGAGATAATGATCGCGCGCGGCATCACCTTGCCGGGGTTGCGCAGCTCGCCGCCCATGTACGCCACCGTGTTGTACCCGAGGTAGTCGTAGATGGCGATGAGCAGCCCGGCGCCGAGCGCCGCCACGAACCCGCCCCCGAACGCGCCGTGCGGGTAATGGAACGCCAGGCTGGGGTGGAAGTTGGTGTAGGAGGCGGCGATCGTCATGCCCACCGCGACGAGCATGACAATCCACAGGCCAATGGTGATCGCCTTGATCGACTCGACCTTGCGGTACAGCAGGATCACGATCGCCGCCGTGGCACCGACGCCGATCAGGTGCATGGGCCAGTAGCTGAGGTTGGGCAGGAAGTAGGTCAGGTACTGTTCGAGCCCGATGATGCCGGTCGACATGATCAGCGGGATCGCCAGAACGATCGTCCAGATGAACAGGAACGGCATCAGCTTCCCGGTCCGGTACTGAAACGCCTCGCGCAAGTAAAGATAGGTTCCGCCGGCTCCGGGCATCGCCGCGCCCAGCTCCGCCCAGACCAGGCCGTCACAGATCGCGAGCAGCGCCCCGGCTATCCACCCGACGATCGCCTGCGGACCGGCGAACGTGGCGACCATCAGCGGGATCGTGATGAACGGGCCGATGCCGACCATCTGCGTCATGTTGATCGCGGCCGCCGACAGCGGACCCACCGACCGGTGGAAGCCCCGGCCGTCATCCCGCTCAGGCTCCGCCGCCGATGCCTTCTGATCGGCCTTCGGCGAGCCTGGCCCAGCTACGTCGTCGGGGGACATGAGCATTGATCGCTACCCGGCATGGCGCAGCTAAACATATGACCCGGTAGTCGCCCTCAGCATCACGTTTATCGCTGCGAACGGGGGAAGAAGCACGGGAGGACAGAGAGGTCGGGGATCGTGGCAGTTCAGCAAGTGACACCAGGGGATCAAGGCTGCGGCCAACGCGAGGGAAGCGAAGAGCCGGCGGCCGCGCAGCCCGCCGAGGATGAGACCGGCGGCCCAAGCAGGCTCAGCGACAGCATCGTCGGCCTGTTCGACCGGCTGCGTGAGGCGGCCGAAACACACGACGACGATTGAGGGCGTCGCCGGCGTTCCGGGCTGATCAGGAACTAGCTGGCTGAGCGCCAACGAGCTGGGCCGCCGCCTGGACCCGGAGTTCTTCGAGGAGGCTGGCCTGCTGCCTGGCTCGGGCTATGAGCTCATCGAGTGTGCCAGGCGTCAGCCGGCCATCAGCCTTGGCCAGCTCGCGTAGCGTGCGCCAGCCGGCTGCCTTGCCTTCCACACCTAGCCGCAGCATCTCCAGCTCTTCAAGGTTGCTCAGCGGCGACCGGGTGAACAAACTGCCGTTCAGCTTCAGCCGGCCTGCCTTCTCGGCGGCCCAGGCAACGCCGACCTTGTAGCGGCGGACCGGAATCCCGAGCGCGGTCATCAGGTCGAGCAGCGTCTGCCGGTCCTGAACGATGTCTGCCGCCAGGCGCTCGAGGGCGGCCTGCTGACCGGGACCGGGATACCAGACCGCCACCCGGCGTGCCAGCTCGACCCCTCCGGTCGCGCCCGCCAGGTGATCGTTGAGATAGATGGCGAGCAGGCCCTGCGGTGATTGCGGGGTGCGCGCTCGCGCCAGGGCGCGCTCGGCCCAGTTTCTGGCGTCCCGCCAGCGCGCCTGCTGGCCATTAACGATCTTGGTCATGCTGACCTCCTGAAATGCTCGCGAGGTTGCGCCCTACCCAGAGCGGCCGGACCAAACGCGGCGGGCCATCAGCTCAGCCCTTCGGCGGCTGCCACCGACACCGCCTGGTCCCGGCCGGCCACGTAAGCCTCGGCGAGGAAATCCGGCTCGGTGTGCCGGGCCAGCCGCGCCAGTTCCTGCCGTGCCGCCAGTACAGCGTGGACGTCATCGCCGCTGCGCGGATATTCGGCCACCGGATGCCGCCAGTGCACGGCGAGCAGCGTGGCACCGGGGCGCAATGCCGCGACGGCAAGATCGAGCACCTGGTCCAGGTCGGATCCGGCGAAGTAGTAGAGGATCTCCGACAGGACGATGAGGTCGAACTGGCCCTCCGGCCAGTCCTCGGGCAGCGCGCGTTGCTGGACCTCGACGTGACCGTGACCGGCGTTGCGTTCCGCGGCTGCCTTCACCGCTGCCGGGGCGATGTCGCAGCACAGCAGGTGCCCGCAGCGCGGTGCCAGGAGATCTGACAGCACGCCGATCGAGCAGCCGGGCTCAAACGCTTCCCGGTAGCGCGCCTTGGGCAACATGGCCACGGTGATGGCGTACTTGCGACCCTCATACCAGCGGCTGGTAAAACTCCACGGGTCAGGCGAGCGGGCGTACATGTCGTCGAAGTAGCTGGCGCAGACGGTCATCGGAACTCCGTGGTGAACAGCAGCTCGAAGTCGCGGGTGAAGTGGGCGACGAAGTCTGGCGCCAGCACCGGGCCTAGCTCGTCTGCCCTGTCCTCCAGCTGGCTGGTGAAGCAGCCGATGGCCGCCCGCTTGCGCTCAGCGGCCAGGGCGGGCAGCGGGACGCGGAAGGCCTGCGGCCAGGGCACCCGAGGGTCGCCGGGGCGCGCCCAGTGCCACATCCATATCGGATAGAAGAACAGGCGCGGGCACGCCCGCCGGGCGGCGCGGCCGACCGCTTCATGGTCGGCGTGCACGTCGTTCTCCCATGGCGCCAGGCAGGCGTCGAAGCCGGCCGCCAGCTGGCACAGCGATGTGGTGAGCTCCGGTTCAAGGCGGTCGAGTCCGGAGTCGGGCAGGCTGAGCCGGACAACCTCGGCCGCGCTCGCGCCAAGCTCGCGCAGCGCGGCGGCGCGTTCGTCGCAGCGGCGCGTGATCATCTCGCCGGGATCGGCCCGGCCGCGGTGCGAAGCCTCGCCGTCGGTCACCGCCACCAGCCGGATCCGGATGCCGATGGAGGCAAGCAGGCTCAGGAGTCCCCCCGCGCCAAGGACCTCGTCGTCGGGGTGTGCCGCCAGCACCACCACGCTGGCCGGGCTGCCCAGGCGCCCGGGCGGCAGCTGCGCCAGGCCCGGCCACGCCCGCCAGGCGTCCTCCCCGGTCCCGGGCGCGTCTATCGCGTTCACCGCGCCTCGCTCAGCTGCGTGGCGCCCTGGCGCGGCGCCCCCAGCGCGGTCAGGTAGCTGGCGAAGCCGCCGGGCGCCCGGGCCACGGTGCGGCTGCTGGTGACGACGGGGATGGAGGCGGTCCGGATGATCCGCAGATGACCGGCCGCGGCGGCCCGCCCGGCCAGGTCCACGTCCTCCCCGAGGGTCAGCGGCTGCCAACCTCCCAGCGTCAGGTAGGTGTCCGCGCGGATTCCGAAGTTGGCGCCGTGGATGTGCGGGTGGCCCTCCCGCAGGTGATGCCTGCTCAGCCACGCGTTCTTCTGGGCAGCCGGGAGGCCGGGGCCGGGCAGCACCGTCCCCAGCACCACCCGGGTGTCGCGGCGGGATTCGGCGACCATGAAGGAGAGCCAGTCACGCGGCACGGCGCAGTCGGCGTCGGTGTTGGCAAGCCACAGCTCGCGGGCGGGTGGTGAGCTGCCGATGGCCGCCAGCGCCCCGGCGTGCCTGGCGGCGCCGACCCGGCCAGCGCGGATCACGACCGGCCGCACCCCGGGAAAGCGCGCGGCGATGGCGGCGGTCTGGTCCTGGCAGCCGTCCAGGACCGCGAAGACCTGCACCTGCACACCGGCCGCGCGGCTTTGCGCCAGGTGCGCGCGCGCTGCGCCGATGCTGGCCAGGCACGACCCGATGTGCTGCTCTTCGTTCGCGGCCGGGACGATGACCGCCAGGCGACGGATCAACGCCCCGTTTCCTGCCGGTAGCCCGCCAGCGTGGCCTCGCCGAGGCGGGCCAGGTCGCGTTCGGCGTGGTGCTGGCGCAGGTACAGCTCCAGATCGGCCACCCGCCGCGCGTGCTCTTCGTCGAAGGCCAGCGGTGCCGGGCCGAGCGCGTGGCCCACCTGGCGCAGGGTTCGCTCGGCCGCGTCGGCGACCACGGCGCGCACCTGCATGCCCAGGTCCTCCCCGGCCGGGCCTTCCGCCATTCCGTTGTCGATCTCCGCCGCCGCACGGGCCAGCACCGACCCGGACGCGTGCAGCGCGGCATCGACCAGCCCCACGTGCAGCGCGGAAAGCTCGCCAGAGCGCTCCGCAGACCGGGCGATCAGTGTGGCCTGCAGGCCGGTGGCACCGCCGTGCCAGCATGCGGCCACGCCCATGCCACCCCAGGCAAAGCCGGGCCTGACGAGGTACCAGCTGGGCGGGCCCACTGGGACCGCTGGGGTGCCGTCCATGTGGATGGCGGCGCTGGTAACGGTCCGCAGGCCGCGGGCAACCCAGCCATCGGCGGGCTCGAAGGTCACCGACCGGTGTTGGAGCGGCACCCGGAAGAGCTGGCGATCGTCACCGACGTGGGCGGTGATCAGAGCGGCATCGAGCTGCGCAGCCAGCGAGCACCACGGTTTTACCCCGTACAAAGCGACGGATCCGCCACGCTCACGTGCCTCCAGCCGGTGCGGCGCCGCCTCCGCCGCAAACACGCCCCAGGTCCCGGCCAGCGCCGCTCGCCGGCTTCGCCCAGGATCGCGAGCGCGTCGCTGTGCGCCTCCAGCACCCGGCCGACCGTCAGGCTCTCCCGGCTGACGGCCGCCAGAACGGTCCAGCGGGCCGCGGTATCACCGCCCCCCGGCTGGGGCAGCATCCGGCCGAAATCCTCAGCCAGCCGCAGCGCCGCCGCGGCGTCCTCGCCTGCCTTCCGCGAGGCCTCCACCAGCGGCTCAGCCCAGGCCGGCAGCTGGCCAATCAACTCAGTTCCTGGGCAGCGGAACTCATCATCCGGACGCCCCCCGTTGTTGTGGAATCGGATGCCGGTCTCTACCTCCGTTGCCGCGGTTTAACCCCATGGGCCCGCGGTTTACCCACGAGGTGGTGGGCAGCGCAGGCGCATGCGAGTCATCTCGCGGCTTGAGGATGCCGATCAGCTTGACCCCGCCATCACAGTGGGCCAGAAGGCCGGGCACCGTCCCAGGCCCTGAGGCCTGGGACGTCCGCATCCGACCGGCGGTTACTGACGTGCGCGCGCGGCCGCTTTCCGTTCGGTGGTGGCGCCGCTGGTGCGCAGCGATCCGCCCGGCTTCTCCAGGTGCGCCCGGACGAACCAGTGGTACTGCTCCAGCTGGGCTGCCTGGTTGATGAGCATGTCCTGGGTGACCGGATCGGGCTCCTCCGCAGCCGTGATCGCCTTGCGGTGCGCCTCGATGATGCCTGCGTAGACCACGTCGAGCGCGCCCAGATGGGCGATGGCGTCGTCGCGGCCAAGGGAATAGTCGTCCCACGACCGGCCGGCGACGATCGCACCCGGTGTGCCCTGCGGCGATCCGCCGAGGGTCGCGATGCGCTCGGCGGTCTCATCGACCATCAGGCGGACGGCGTCGACCTGCGGGTCGAGCATCGTGTGCACGGCGATGAACTGCGGCCCCACGACGTTCCAGTGGATGTGCTTGAGCGTCAGCGCCAGGTCGTTGAGTGAGTTCAGCCGGTCCTGCAGAAGGTCGATGACCAGCGTGGCATCCTTCTTGCCCAGACCGGGGACACCGTACTTGGGCGAGCTCGAGTTCTTGCCAGCTGCCATGATCGCTGCCTTTCGCTAGGTTGCGTGAACGCGGTCGCCTACCCCTGCGGTTGTCCTTTACGCCGGCGCCAGCCACACCAACCGCCAACGGCTCGCGTTCCGGGTCGACGCCGCCGAGCGCGCCGTACTAGTCATCTGTCGCACGCGTCAGGATCACTTTTCGACGATTGCCCGTTCTCCTCCAACGGGCTATCGCAGTAATCTCCGGACAAACCTCACAACCTCGATGTTGAGGGGGGAGCGCCAGAATGAAGAGCTCGGCAACAGGGGGCAGACGCAGACGCGGCCTGCTCGGACTCATGGGTGCGGCTGTCACGGCCGCGCTGGTCATCAGCGCCTGCTCCTCCACGAGCTCGCAGGCGCCCTCGAGTGGCGCGACGGTGAAGGGCGGCGTGGCGACGTACGGGTTCGTCAGCGGGCAGAGTCCAACTTATATCTGGCCCTTCATCCCCATCGCCGACGAGAGCGTTCCTAACGGCCAGAACTTCCAGTACATGCTGTACCGGCCGCTCTACATGTTCGGCAACAACGGCACGTCGGTCCAGGTCAATTACCCGCTGTCGCCCGCCAACGCGCCCGTCTACAGCGACGGCGGCAAGACGGTGACGGTCCAGCTCAAGGGCTGGAAGTGGTCGGACGGGGAAAGCGTCGATGCGCAGGACGTGGCGTTCTGGCTCAACATGATGAAGGCGGAGAAGGCCAACTACGCCGGCTACACGCCGGGAACCCTGCCGGACAATCTGGCGTCCATCTCGGTCACCGGGCCGGACACGATCGTCCTGCACCTGACCAAGACGTACGCGTCGACGTGGTTCACCTACAACCAGCTGGCAGAGATCACGCCAATGCCGCTCGCCTGGGACGTGACCTCAGCGGGCGCCAAGCCCGGCAGCGGCGGGTGCCACACCAGCATCTCCGACTGCGCGAAGGTGTGGAGCTTCCTGAGCACCCAGGCCAAGGGCACTTCCACGTACGGGACGAGCGCCCTCTGGGGCGTTGTAGACGGCCCATGGAAGCTGACGGCGTTCAACGCCAGCGGCCCCGACGTCTTCGTTCCCAACAAGGCCTACTCGGGTTCACCGAAGCCGACGCTCTCCGAGCTCAAGTACCTCGACTACACCAGCGACACCGCCATGTACACGGCGCTGAAGACGGGCTCGCTGGACGTCGGCGAGGTACCGCCAGCGGACCTCCCGGAGAAGCCGCTGAGCCAGGCGCTGCCGTCGTCCAACCCGCTCGGGTCCGGCTACGCGCTCCAGCCGTTCTACACCTATGCGATCGCCTACACCCAGCTCAACTTCAAGAACCCAACCGCCGGGCCGGTGCTCAAGCAGCTGTACTTCCGCCAGGCGCTGATGTACGTCAACGACCAGGTCGGCATCTCTAAGGAGATCTACCGCGGCTACGCGTACCCCACGACCGGGCCGGTTCCTCCCGAGCCCGCCAACGCCTTCGAGCCCCCGGTGGAAAAAGCCAACGGCGGGGCGGGCGCCTACCCCTTCAACATCGCCAAGGCGAAGAGTGTGCTCGAAAGCCACGGCTGGAAGATGGTGGGCGGCGTCATGACCTGCGAGACTCCCGCAAAGTGCGGCACCGGGATCAAGGCAGGCGCCCAGGCCAAGTTCACGATGGACTACACGTCGGGCTCCACCGCGCTGGCCGGGCAGGTGGACACGTACAAGTCGGATGCCTCGCAGGCAGGCATCTCCATCGCGTTGCAGGCTGAATCGTTCAGCACGCTGCTCGGGGTCGGCGTCTCGACGAACACGACCTGGCAGATGATCGATCTGTCCGGCTGGGCGTACGACGGCCCCGGCTACCTGCCGACCGGTGAGCCGCTGTTCCAGACCGGCGCGCCGTCGAACTCGGGCAGCTACTCCGACCCGATGATGGACAGCCTGATCCAGAAGATCCAGGACGACAGCAGCATGTCGCTGTTCCACCAGTACGCGACGTTCACCGCCGAGCAGCTGCCGTTCATCTGGGTGCCGCAGATCTACTTCATCCAGGCGGTCAAGAGCAACCTGAAGGGCGTCACATTCGATCCGCTGTACACGTTCCTGCCCGAGTACTGGCACTTCACGAAGTAGCCTCCGGGCGGCTGGAGCCGGCGGGCGGGTAGCTTCCGTTCAGCCGGGCCAGCTTGAAGCCGAGGTGCAGGGCGAGGCGGTCGTTGCCGTCGTGCAGGTCCGCGCCGGTCAGGCGGGCCGCCTTGCCAAGCCGGTAGTACAGCGTGGCCCGGTGCAGCCGCAGCTGCTCGGCGGTCCGCTTGGCGTCACAGCCGAGATCGAGGTAGGTCTCGACGGTGCCGGCCAGGTCGTCGTCGTGGCCGATGAGCCGCTGCAGCCGCGGGTCCACGCACGAGGAGCGCACGTCGTCGCCCAGCGGGACCTGGACCAGGATCCGGAACGCGCCGAGGTCCCGCCAGTGGGCCAGATCGCCCACTGTGGGTACGGCGGCAGCCACCTTCGCGGCGAGCAATGCCTCGCGGTAGGAGTGGTGAGCGTCGGCAAGCTGAGGCTGCGGGTCACCGATCCCGGTGATCACGCGCGCGTCGCCGCCGTGCGGTTTGCTGCGCGCGCCCCGGGCCAGCGCGGCCGACGCTTCACGAGCCGTGGCGACCGCCTGCCGGTCGTCGCCGGGCGAAGCGACGGGCACGAGCAGCACCCCATGGTCGGGGCGCACCATCTGCAGCAGGCCGGGCTGTAGCCGCCTGCGCAGCAGCTCGAGCATGGCCTCGCCGATGACCTCCTCGGCGCCGGACACCGGGACGTTGGCCAGGCGGACCACCACGACCGCGTGCGGCGCGTCGGCCGCCGCTAGGCCCTGCTCCACCAGCTGCTGCGCGGCGACCTGGCGCATCTCCAGGTCGGGCGTCAGCAGGTGGGACAGAACGCTCGACCAGAGCCGGCGGTCGAGCTCGTCTTCGTACAGCAGGAGCGCGGCGTGGTGGCTGACCCGCTCGACGAGCTCGACGTCGGGGCCGTCCAGCCGCCGCACGTCGTCGATGAGGAAGAGGAAACCGAGCAGCCGGCCCCGGAAGCGAACCGGGACGCACAGCCGCCCAAGAATGCCCAGCTCCGGATGACTAGGTATGCGCACCGGCGAGGTGGCGTGCGCGATGCCAAACTGGCGGAACCAGTTCCTTACCTCCGGAGCGGTCTCGCGCATCAGGATCGAAGCCCGGCGGATTTCGTCGATGGGCCCGTCCTGCGCGGAGTACACAACCATGCGCTGCTCATGGTCTTCAAGCACCGCCGGAGCCCCGGTGCGCCGCGAGAGGTCCTCGACGAGAGCCTGGAGTTCGTTCAGGGGCCACGACCCATCCGCGATCTACACCAGAAGTAATGCCCCAGTTTGGGGTATTTCAAGGACGTGGTCAAGCACGAACCTTTAACAATCGTCGCAGCAAGAAACCCCGCGCATCCGACACTTGCGCATTGGCAGGTTCGGCTGGCCACCGTGAGACTGCAATGGTGGCGGCCTACCGGAAGAACTCGTTCAGCACTCCCCCATCGGCCCGGCTATCCGAATACATGCGGCAGGGCTGGTCCGAGGCTGGCGAGCCGCCTGGCGTGTTCCCCGCCCCGCCCGCCGCTCTGCTCGCAAGGCGCCGCGCCGCGCTCGTCCGCGCGGTGGCCCGGCGCCCGGCTGATCATCCCGGCAGGCCAGCCGCGGCTGCGCGCCGGAGACACGCACTACCCGTTCCGGCCCGAGAGCAATTACGTATGGCTGACCGGAGATCAGACACCCGGCGGAGTGCTGGTCCTGGAACCGGCCGGCGGGGAGCACGAGGCGACGCTGTACCTGCAGCCGCCGTCGGGCCGCAGCGATGACAGTTTCTGGCTCAACGGGGCGCACGGCGAGCTGTGGGTGGGACCGCGCCCGGAACTCGCCCACATCTCCCAGCGGCTGGGCGTCGCCTGCGCCCCGCGCGCCGACCTCGACGTGATCCTCGACGGGCTGCGGCCGGATGACGGGTACGTCGTGCTGCGCGGCACCGATCCGCAGATCGACGCCGCGGTCCCAGTGGCCGATGCCGACGACGAGCAGTGGCTCCGGGCCAGCCTGGCCGAGATCCGGCTGGTCAAGGACGAGTGGGAGATCGGCCAGCTGCGGGCCGCCATGGAACTCAGCGCTGCCGGGTTCGCCGACGCCGCCGAAGTGCTGCGCCGGGCCGCCGCTGGGGCACCGGCCGGCGAGCGGGAGGTGGAGGCGGCGTTCGAGCACCGCGCCCGGGCGGGCGGCGCGGGCCCCGGCTACCCGACGATCGCCGCGGCGGGCTGGCACGCCACGATCCTGCACTGGACCCGCAACGACGGGCCGTTGCGGTCGGGCGAGCTGATCGTGATCGACGCGGGCGCGGAAACCAGCACGCTGTACACCGCCGACATCACCCGCACCCTGCCGGTGTCCGGCACGTTCACCGCGATCCAGCGCGAGGTGTACGAGATCGTGCTGGCCGCGCAGCAGGCCGCACTTGCCGAGATAGCTCCCGGCAAGGCCTACCGGGACTACTACCGAGCGGTCGCGCAGGTGCTCGCCGACGGGCTGGAGCAGCTCGGCGTGCTGCCGGTCAGCGCCGCCGACTCGCTGCGCGAGGACAGCGGGCTGCACCGCCGCTGGACGCTCTGCGCACCCGGGCACATGCTCGGGCTTGACGTGCACGACTGCGGCGACGCCCCAGCCGACTCATACATCGACGGCGTGCTGCGTCCCGGGATGGTGCTGACCGTCGAGCCGGGCCTGTACTTCCAGCGGTACGACGAGCTCGCGCCCGCGCCGTTGCGCGGGCTCGGCGTCCGCATCGAGGACGACGTCCTGGTCACGCCCGACGGCTGCGAGCTGCTCAGCGCCGCTCTCCCCCGCACCCCCGACGCCGTCGAGCAGTGGCTAGCGAGCGCGTGACCATTGCTGCGAGCAGCCTTGCGCCGGCGTCGCCATCGCCGCCGCCTTCCTGCCAGCCCGCGCCCTGCGCCACCTACCCGCCGCCCACCTGCTAGCCGCGGACTGACCGAGACTCTGGGATCTAGCCGAGCGCGCCGGCCAGCACGTCGGCGAGGGCCGCGCCGCACCGGCGATCCTGATCCTTCTGCGGGTTATAGCAGCCGACCGACGCGCCGATCAGGAGCGGATCCTGTCCCAGCGGCCGCAACAGCTCGGCCAGCTGCGGCAGGTCGATGCCCCCGGGCATCAGGTAGTCCGTAGCCGGGAACGCGGCCTCGTCGAGCACGTCGACGTCGAGGTGCAGCCAGTAGGGCGTCGCCGCCGACGCGAACCGGTCCCGGGCCGCCCGGCCGAGGTCCGCCGGGCCCGCCTTGATCGCGTCCGGGCCAAACACGGTGAGGCCGAGCCGGTCCGGCAGATCGCCGATATCGGCCGCCTCCTCCTGGTCGCGGGCGCCCATCAGGACCATGTCCCGGCCGTCGATCACCGGCATCGCGCCCATCTCCGCCAGCAGGTCCGGCCAGCCGCGGCCGAGCAGGGCCGCCACCGGCATGTCGGCGGCCTCACCGGTCGGTGACGTGCGGTTGTCGTACACGTCGACGTGCCCGTCGACGTAGGCCAGGCCCACCCGGCCGAGCACGTCACGAGCGGCCGGGGCGGCCCCCATCAGGATCGTGCAGCAGCCGCCGAGCAGCAGCGGCCGGCGGCCGTCCGCCAGCAGGCCGGTCACGGCGGCCCGGGTCGCGGCGACGACCGAGCCGACGCTCGGCCAGCCGACAATGCCGCTCACGGCGTCGCGGTCCGGCCCGGTTATCCGCACGTCCAGGTCCCCGGCGTCCGTTCCCGCCAGCCGGCCGACCAGCCCAAGATCCCGCAGCACCGCCGGGCTCAGCTCGGTGCCGAACGGCGGGCCTCCGGCGGGCGCGGCGACGCTGTCGACCGGAACGCCGAGCACCGTCCAGCCCTGCCTGCCCATGCCGAGCACCCTACTAGGCACCAGACCGGGCCAGTATCACCTGGTGAAGTGCTCGAAGACGTGGCTGAAGTACCACTCGGGCTGGTTGATCCCGGAGCACGTCCCCGCGCCCTTGGTGCCGGGACAGCCGCCGTTGTCGCGTTCCAGGGCCCAGAAGGACAAAGTATCGATGCCTTTAGCCTGGGCCCAGCGCAGGACCGCGGTCGCGTCGGCCATCGTGAACGTCTCGTCGGGTCCGAAGTCGTCGATCCCGGGCATCTCGGTGACGCCGATCATGTGCCAGATCCGCGCGGGCGGATAGGACGGGTAGAGCGACTGGAGCTCGGTGTAGGTGCCCGCCGCCGCGGTCTCGGTGTCGGTGAGCATGTTCTGCTCGGTGCCGATGTAGTAGTCGAACGTGAGCAGGTTCACGACGCTGATCCGCGCGTGGTCGGCGATCGCGTTCGCGAGGAGCGCGTCGTCCGCGGCATCCAGCCCGGTGGTTGGCGTCGGCAGCGTGTAGGAGAACTGGATGCGGATCCCGCGGGCGGCGGCCCAGGACTCGGTCAGGGCGATCGCCTCGTTGCGGCGGTTGATCCCGGCCGTGTCGGTGAGCGACGTGCCCTCGATGTCCAGGTCGATTCGGGGCACGTGGTAGGTCGTGATCACCTGCTCGTAGACCTGGGCTATCGCGGAGACGCTCGTGCAGCTGTCGGCGAGTTCGGTGCCGGTGGTGTCCGCGGCGTAGCCGCCGAACGACGGGATGACGTTGCCGCCCGCCGCCTGGATGACGGAAATGTCGCTGCCGAAGCTGGCGGAGGAGACCGGCTCGCTCGTGTCACCGTTCCAGTACGCCGTGCACGAGCCCGCCTGCGCGGTCTGCAGGAACGCCAGCGAGAGGTACCGGGCGCCGGATTCCTGGGACAGGATGGCCGGGCCGCCGCCGGTGGTGTCGTAGGTCTCGACGTAGGGGGCGAACACCTGGCGCGGCAGGACGTTGCGGCCCTGCCAGGTGCCGGCGGTGGCTGCAGGTGCGACGGCGAATCCGATCGCAACTAATGGGGCGGTCACGGCTGCCAGCGCAGCCACCAGGCGGGTGTGTCGTCTCATGCGCGGATCCCTTGGCTGGTGCGGACGCAAACGAACGAGGGTGCCGGACACACGCCGACTCCCGGGCCGGACGAATCAAATAGGAAACTTTCCTATTTGATTACGGAGGCTAATCCCGCCCCGGATCGGCGTCAAGGGTCTCGCACCGTCCCATCACCGGCCTTCCCCGCCCTCCGGGACCGGCCTACCGACACGGACACGACGCGCAGCACCATCTAGGTGCGGGTATTGGCGCGATCGATGTTCGGTGGGCTACAGCGCTTGACGAAGACCGGGCGTCTCAGGGAGAGTACCTTCACGGCGGCGACCGGTCGCCGAGCTGTGGAACATCTGCCCCAGCCGGGGTTCCATTGGCGAAGGGGATTTGTCCTCTCGGTCGTCAATGTCACAGGCCATCTTCCAACACCGCGCCGCTGGGGGACGAGGGTGTCACGGAGAGGCTTGTCCATGACGAAGGATGCCAGTCGCAAAAAGGTTGTCCGGCGCCACGCCGAGGAGACTGGGCAGCGCTACACCGAAGCGCTGATGGATCTCGAGGGTCTCGGCGCGCGAATGCACCACGAGCCAGTTCCCGGGCAGCTGCTCGCTCATCTCCGGGATCGCTACGGCATTGACGCGGCCGCGGCGACGAAGCTCAGCGTGCACAAAACGTATGTGTTCCGCATCGACCGCAATGACGGCAGCCCGTGGGTCGCCCGCGCGTTTCCCCCCGCCCGGCCGCGTGCCGGCGTCGAGGGCGACGCCGCGATCCTGGGATTCCTGAAGCGGCAAGACTATCCCGCGGAGCGCCTGGCTGCCGACGATGCCGTATCTGACCTCGATGGCAGCGCGGTCCTCGTGACGCGATTCGTCGAAGGCACCCAGCTCCCCGATGGTGCCGCGAAGTTCGCCATGATGGGTGAGCTGCTCGGGCGGCTACACGCGCTGCCGTACGACGATTCCGCCAGCCGCCCTGGTGGAGCGAGTGGCGAGGACCCGAGTCGCGAGGGCACACCGCGCCAGGACCTGCTGGCCGCCCTGTCGTTTCTCGACGCGGTCGACACGAAGGTCGCGACCGCCGAGCGCGCACGATTCGAACGGCTGCGCGACCAGGTGCGCTCGGCCGACGACGGTCACGGCCTTCCGGAGAGCCTGCTGCACGGAAATCTCCTCCACGTCCCCGATCACGCCATCCTGAGCGAACAAGGGCCCGTCGCGATCAACTGGAAAGCGTCCGGGCGCGGACCGCGCCTCGCCGACTTCGCGTATCTGATCTGGGGCGCGGGCACGTGGAACCCGCGTCGGCCGAACCAGGAGTGGATCGACGCTGCCGTCGACGCCTACCGCCGGCACGTCGAGCCGACCGATGACGAACTCGACCGGCTTCAGTCGGTCATGTATATCCGGACGCTCTACCTCGCCTGTTTCGGCTACCGACGCGCCCTCACCAACGGTCAGACATTCAACGAGTGGGGCTTCATCCGGCCGCGGGAGTACTTCAGTGCCACTGCAGCCGCAACCCGAGCCGCGTTCCGCCGGTAGGTGGTCGCGCGAGCGCGCTCGATCGACGAGCGGCCCGAAGAAATCCTGAGCAGGCGTCGATCCAGCACGTCCCCGTTCGAAGCACAGGTGTAAGCGCCCCGCCCGGGGAGCTTTTCGCTTACAGCCTGAGGGGACACCCGAGATGACCAGAACACTGAACATTCAGCCGCGGCGGCCGGGCGGGAGCCCGGTGCCGACCGACCATCAGCCGGGCGGGAGCCCGGTACCCGCCGACCATCAGCCGGGCGGGAGCCCGGTGCCGGCCGCTGGCCGGCCCGGCGGCCAGCGGGGTGCCGCCACTCGCACGGCCAGGATGCTGGCGGGCTGCGGGGTCGTGGCGGGGCCGCTGTTCATCGTGGCAGCCCTGGCCCAGATGCCGGCCCGGCCGGCTTTCACCCAGCCCGCGACGCCGTCAGCCTGCTGAGCATCGGCCACCTTGGCTGGATCCAGGTGGTCAACTTCCTGGTCACGGGTGCCCTGTACATCGCGTGCGCGACCGGCATGCGGCGCCTCGTGCGTTCCGGGCCTGGGCGCCGGTGGATCCCAGCGCTGCTGTACGTGTGCGGAGCCGGGATCGCCGGGGGCGGCGTGTTCCACCCCGATCCCGGTGACGGCTTCCCGCCCGGCACCCCGGCCGATGCCAGCGTCGTCAGCAGCTGGCACGGCGTGCTGCACCAGGTCTGCGGGAGTTCTGCATTCCTCGCGCTGATCGCGCTGTGCTTCGTCTTCGGCCGCCGGTTCGCCAGAGCCGGGCAGCGCCGCATGGCGGTCGGCTCGCGGATCGCGGGCGCGCTGTTCGCCGTGGCGCTGCCCGCGGCCGGCGCGCCCGGTGGCGCGCTTACGCTGTGCGCGGGCGTGGCGGTCGGCATGTTCTGGACTGCCTTCGCCTCGGCCAGGATCATCGCGTCCAACCGCTTCGAAGCCGCATGCAACGGCGAGAACTGACCGAAGGGCGGCGAGAACCGTGTCGTACCAGGCGTATCTAGATTCGATCAAGGCGAAGAGCGGCATGACCCCGGCCGAGTTCCGGACGCTGGCACAGGACAAGGGCTTGCTTGCACCCGGCGTCAAGGCGGGCAAGGTCGTCAGGTGGCTGAAGGAGGACTACGGCCTGGGCCACGGGCACGCGATGGCCATGTACGGGGCCATCAAGCCCGCGGACGGGCCGCGGCAGAGCACCGACGAGGCGGTGGCAGCTCACTTCGCCGGCCGGGTGGCGGTCAAGAACCCGGGCGACGTCGATCCGGAGCTGATTCGGTGGCTGCGCAGCGCGTACGAAGGCGCGGCTGCCTAACCGTGTTGTCTTGGTTCGCTGGGCCGAACCGGGGCCGCTAGATCAGCGCGATCCACCGAAGACCCGGGCCGGTTTTCGCCCTTATGCTCGGCTGCCATGGCCACATCGCGCGAAACGCCCGTCACCCCATTCCGGAGCTGGATCGAGCGGGCTGAAGCCCTCGGCGGCCGGGGCCGATTCGAGATCGGCGTTCCGATGCGCGACGGGGTCGAGCTGGCCGCCGACGTCTACCTGCCGCAGGGTGCGGAGACCGAGCCGGTGCCGGCCATCGTCACGCTGACGCCGTACGGCAAGGACAGCGAGACACTGGTCAGCGACGAGGCCGCGCTCTACCAGTCGAACGGCTACGCGTTCGTGGCCGCCGACGTGCGCGGGCGGGGCAAGTCGGAGGGCGAGTGGCTCGCGTTCGTCAACGACGCGCCGGACACCCACGACGTGATCGAGTGGGCCGCCGCGCAGCCGTGGTGCAACGCCGTGGTGGGCACGACCGGGCTCAGCTACATGGGCTGGGTGCAGTGGGCCGGCGCCTCCGAGCGGCCGCCGCACCTGCGCGCGATGGTCTCCACCTCGGCGGCCGGGCGCTGGCAGCAGGAGATCCCGTACACAAACGGCGTCTTCCAGCTCTACTTCGCCTGGTGGGCCTATTCCACCCGGCGGCGCATCCTCGATTTCTACGGGCTCGAGCACTCCGACTGGGACCAGATCCTGCGCACGCTCCCGTTCGAGGCCATCGGCGAGGTCATCAACGCCACGGGCCCGAACTGGGAAGACCTGTGCCGCCGCGACACACTGGACGACTTCTACCGGGCGCTGCGCTACGACGACCGCTATAACGAGATAGACGTGCCGTGCCTGCACGTGACCGGTTGGTACGACCTCGAGGACCTGCTCGGGGCGTTCCATCATTACGAGCACATGAGCGTGGACTCGCCAGCGCGCGATGCGCAGTACCTGCTCGTCGGGCCGTGGAGCCACGTCAAGTCCCGGCAGCCCGACTCCGACTGCGGCGGTGTCGAGTTCGGGCCGGCCGCCGCGCACGACATGGATGCCGAGCACCTGCGCTGGTTCGATCACTGGCTCAAGGGCCACGACAACGGCCTCGCCGACGTGCCCAGGGTCCGGGTCTTCGAACCAGGCCGGAACGCGTGGCGTGGCGCGTCGGGCTGGCCGCTCAGCGACTCGGTGGCGGTGCTTTACCTCGGGCAGGGGGCGGCCCTGACCGCCGAGCGGCCCGAGGCCGAGTCGGCGGACGAGTACCGCTACGACCCCGAGAACCCCGTGCTCACCGGTCTCGACGTGCGCCAGTACCCATTCGAGGACGTGCCGCTCGACCAGACCGGCAACGAGGCCCGCGACGACGTCTTGAGCTACACCAGCGAGCCGGTCCCGGAGCCGGTCACCGTGTCCGGCTGGGCGTCGCTCGAGCTGCACGCCAGTTCCGACGGCGACGACACCGACTGGCACGTCAAGATCACCGACGTCACGCCGGACGGCCGGTCGCTGCGGGTCACCCAGGGCTGCCTGCGGGCGGCCTGCCGCGACTCCCTGGAGAAGCCGGAACCCCTGGCCCCCGGGGATGTCTACCAATTTAATGTGGAACTCTGGCCCACGCATCACGTGTTCCTGCCCGGTCACCGCATCCGGGTCACCGTGACCAGCAGCGACTTCCCGTGGTTCGCCCGGAGCCTGAACCAGTTCGGCCCGGTGCGCTCCCAGGGGCAGCCGCGGGTCGCGCTGAACACGGTGCGGCACGGGGGCACGCACGCCTCGCGGCTGGTGCTGCCGGTCGAAGGCGGCGCGCCGGGGCAGGCGGGCTGAGCCCGAGCGCTCAGTCGTAGGAGTACGGGGCGGTCGCGATCCCCGCGGCCAGCGTGAGCAGGGCCCGCAGCAGGCGGTAGAGCTCGGGATAGTCGGCCGACGTGTACTCGGTCTCGCGCGGCGCGACCCGCTTGATGCCCGGCAGGTCGGCGACCTGCGCGGCGATGCTGGTCGAGTTCCAGGCCACCCGCAGAGTCGTCGGCGCGTCGACGCGGTACGGCGAGTACTTCCCCTCGCCGGCCGCGACGCTGGCGATGGCGTTCCTGGCGGCATCCCGGACCAGCCCCTGGGCGACTTCGGGATGCGGTGACAGCGCGGTGTACTTGTCGATCGCTTCCTTGACCTGCACAGCTTCCACCGTGCCGAGGGTTTCACGGCCCTCGGCGCACAGCACGTCGTCCCCGGCGATCAGCACCACGGGAATGCCGAGGTGCCCGGCCATCGCGGCGTTCAGGCGCAGTTCCCCGGCCGGCTCGTCGTTGAGGAAGACGCCCTGGACATCCCCGCCGCGCATGGTGTGGTTCAGCACACCGTCGGGGTTGCCGGTGCGGGCGTGATAGCCAACGAACAGCGTGGCCGCGGTGTCGGAGTTGATCCCCTCCACCATCCCGTACGACTTGCTGCGGCCCCGGATGACCTTGGCCCGCCGGTCGACCTGCCCCTGGATCAGGTTGTGCATGCCGCCGTGAGAGTCGTTCACGATGACCTCGGTGGCCCCGCCGTCGTAGCAGCCCTCGATGGCCGCGTTGGACTCGGCGGTCATCAGCGTGCGGCAGTACTCGTAGTGCGGCGCTCCGGGCGTGGTGTCCGCGCCCGATGCCACTCCGGCGATGCCTTCCATGTCGACCGAGATGTGTACTCGCACTCCGCCTCGCTCCCTGTCGTGGTTCCAGTGCTGCCGTGTCCTGGTCCCGTTGCTGCGGCAACGCCGCGTCCGCGGCTACCTGCTCCTGAGCCGGACCTCGAGAGAGTTCCGGATGGCGTCGCCGATCAGGTTGAAGGCCACGACCGTGATCACGATGCACAGCCCGGCCGGGTAGATCAGCCACCAGTAGCCGTCGAAGACGTAGTTCAGCCCGTCGTTGAGCATTCCGCCCCAGTTCGCCGCCGGCGGGGGCGGGCCGAGGCCGAGGAAGCTCAGCGCGGCGAACAGCAAGATCGCGTTGGCCACCTCGAACGTGGCCTGGACCACGACGGTCCCGATCACGTTGCGTACCAGGTGCCGGCCAACGATCCGCCAGGCCCGTTCACCCATCTGGTGGGCCGCTTCCACGTATTCCAGCTGCCTCAGCACGAGCACCTGGCCCCGGACCAGGCGGGCAGTTATCAGCCAGGAAATGAGGCCGAGCACGAAGATCACCATGATGACGCTGGGGGTGACGAGGGTGGTCAGCAGCAAAACCAGCAGCAGCGCCGGGATGGCCAGCAGCGCGTCCACGATGCGCATCATGACCGAGTCCAGCCAGCCGCCGACGTACCCGGCCACCGCGCCCCACAGGGTGCCAACGATCGTGGCGATCGCGGCCGCGGCCAGGCCGACCTCGAGCGTGGACTGGCCGGCCACCATCAGCCGGCCCAGCACGTTGTAGCCGACCGCATCGGTTCCCAGCGGGAACTGGGCACTGGGCCGGTGGGTGATCAGCAGCAGGTTCGGGTGGGTCTGGTTGGTCGGGTACAGCAACGGGCCGACGAAGCTGAACAGCAGCATGACCACGATCACGGCCAGCCCGGTGACGCCCATGCGGTTGTGGGCGAAGTCACGGATGGCGCCCCGCAGCCCGCGCCCGCCGACGGCGGGCCCGGCGGTGGCAGGCTCAGCGATGGCGGGGTCACCGAGCACAATCGGATTCGTGGGCTGAAGTTCGGTCATGACGTCTGGTACCGAACCCGCGGGTCAGCCACGGCGTAGGCGATGTCGGCCAGCAGGTTGCCGATCACCGTGGCGGCCGCCACCACGATCGTGAACCCCATCAGCACCGGATAGTCGTGCGCGCCGGTGGCTGTCCAGAACAGCCAGCCCATCCCGGGATAGTTGAACAGCGCCTCCACGATGATCGCGCCGGACAGCACGCCGGGCAGGCTGAGCCCGACCAGCGTGATAATCGGCAGCACGCTGTTGCGGAACAGGTGCTTGGTCACAATCTGCCAGTCCGGCAGGCCCTTGGCCCGTGCGGTGCGGATGTAGTCCTGCAGCATGTTTTCAACCGCCGACGCCCGCATGAACCTGCTGAACTGGGCGACCGTGACGATCGTGAGCGTCGCGACCGGCAGCACCAGGCCGCTGGGGTTGGCGAACGACGCGGTCACCGACGCTCCCTGGGGCCCCTCCGAGGGGAACAGATGCAGGTCGGACGAGAACCAGACGACGAGCAGGATGCCCAGCCAGAACGTCGGCATCGCGTACCCCACGAACGAGAACGTGGTCAGCGTGTGATCCAGCAGCTTCTCCCGGCGCAGTGCCTGCACGATGCCCATCGGAATGGCGATCAGCAGCGAGATGACGTAGGACAAGCCGACCAGCAGCGCGCTCTTGGGCAGGTCGAGAACCAGCAGCGAGCCGACGGACTGGTCAAAGTGATACGAGAAGCCCAGGTTCCCGTGCAGGAGCCGGTTGACGTACAGCAGGTACTGGACCGGGAGCGCCCGGTTGTACCCGTTGGCGACGTTGAACGCCTGGATCGCTGTCGGCGTCGCCCGCATTCCCAGGATCGCGCGCGCGGGACTGCCCGGCAGGAAGTGCAGGATCGCGAACACGACGATCGTGACGATGATCAGCACGGCGACCGACTGCGATGCCCGCCGCACCAAGAACCTAGTCATCCGGGCTGGGAACCTCCTAGGACTACGTCATCCGGGCCGGGAACCTCCTAGGACTTCACGTACCAGACCGACGGGTAGATGTGGGCCGTCGAGTCCTGCGCCGCCACCCCGCCGAGCTTCGGGGATATCGCCGAGATCTGATACGCGGCATTGGGGAACCAGAGGTCAGGAATCTGATCGGCCAGCGCAAGCTGGTACCTGTCGAAGGCCGTCTGAGAGGCCGACCCGCTGGCGGTGAGCATCTGCTTGATCAGCGTCTCCACCTGGTTGTTGCAGTAGTTGCCGGCGTTGGTCGCCCCACCGCAGCCGAACAGGCTGTCCCCGTCCGGGAAGTAGATCGGCACGTACGTGTAGACCGGCGAGCCGAGCAGGCTCAGCGCCGTCGAGCTGGCCGAGCAGCTGCTGGTCGGCTTGCCGATGCACTCATAGGCCTCCGACAGCACGGTGTTGGCCGGGGCCTGCGCCAGCTTCAGCTGCATCCCGGCCGAGCTGAAGGCACCCTGCATCGCCTCGACCTCGTCCTGCAGCTCGGGAACCCCGCTGATGTAGATCAGCGGGATCGAGAGCTTGCTCCCGCTGGCGATGCCCGCGCCGCAGTCGGTGCTGCCTGACCCGGCCCGGGTGCAGGTGGCGGTGCCGCCCTTTGGCACGGTCCAGCCGTGCGCGGTGAGCAGCGCGTCCGCCGCGGACGTGCTGAACGGGTACGGGTTCTTGGTCTCGGCCGGGTCGAGGAAGCTGCTCTGCGGGAACGTCGGTACCGGGCCGTACGTCGGCGTCCCGTAGTTCTGCAGGATGTCCTTGATGTACGCGGGCTGGTTGATCAGGTGCTGCATCGCCTGCCGGATGTACAGCTGGTTCAGCAGCGGGGCGTACTTGGGGTTACTGAAGTTGATGGCGACGAACGTCAGGCCCCACTCGTACCAGGGTTTGATGGAGTAGCCCTGTGACTTGAGGTTGCCCAGGTCGCCGATCTCGGTGTTGGGGACGTAGCCGTAGTCGACGCTGCCCGACTGCAGGGCGGTGAACTCCGCGGTCGAGCTGGTGAACGGCAGCTCCTCGAACTCGCTGGCCTTCGGCTTGTCCGGGCCGGAGTACGTCTTGTTCGGAAGCATGATCGTCTGGCCGGTGACCTGGAAGCCGGTGTTCGGCTTCAGGTGCCAGGGCCCGTCGACGACCTGCCAGAGCGGGTTGGTGTCCCAGGTCGACAGCGACATCGACTCCTTGTTCAGGAAGTTGTAGACCGCTACGGCGCCGGACTTGGTCTGGTCGTAGTTCCCCACGGCGCCGGTGGCCGACGTCTTGTCCCATGCCGCCTGCGGGATCGGCTGCAGGATCGACAGCCCGTTGTAGAGCAGGTACGTCTGGTTGTAGGTGACGTTGAACTTCAGCACGAACTCCTGCGGCGACGGCGCGGACATGCCCGCCACGTGGTCCATCCAGCCGCCGGGGACGTAGGCGGCGCTGTTGTTCTTCTCCGCGAGCAGCAGGTTCATCCAGAACTCGAGGTCGCGCGAGGTGACCGGCTTGCCGTTGGACCACACGTAGTGCTTGAGCTTCATCGTGACCGTGCGGCCGCCGTCGGAGAACACCGGCGGGTAGGCCATGCTCTCCGGGTAGTTGATCGTGGCCTGGGCGTTGTTGCTGTGGCCGAACCAGTACAGCGGCAGCCACATGAGGGGCTGCAGGTAGGTGATGTTGTTGTTGCCCGAGTTGGCCCCGTCATAGAGCGGGAAGATGTACGTCGGCGGCGACCCCGGCTGCTCGGCGAACGTGATGACGCCTCCGGACTGGGGCTTGCCTCCTGTACTCGAGCTCGATCCCGAGCCTCCGCTGCAGGCAGCCAGCAGGAGCGCGGCCACGCCAACGGTGGCGGCAAGTATCTGACGGTGACGTCTCATCTTGACTCCCGTTCCATCCGCGGGATCTCCCGCGGGCTGGCACCACTGTGGATCCGTGCCGGATCGCTGGCGCCGCGCGCAGGAGAGCGCCCGCGGCGGCGCGGGCGGGCAGCACGTGCTGCCCCGTTTGGGAATGCTTTGCAGGTCAGTATGACGTTGGCGAGGTTGGTGTAGCCATGTGGTGATGGCCGAAGCTGACGGGGACGGTTCGTCGGATTCGACGATGTAGCAGTGCCTGGAGCCGCCCGCCCGCGACGGTTACCGGCCCGTGGCCTCGGCTGATCACCCGCGCGGCCTGCGGATGGCCGATAGCTGTACCAGGGCGGCGAGCCGCGCCCGGGAATCTTCCAGGTCCAGCCCGCTGACCTCGCAGATGCGGCGCAGCCGGTAGCGGAACGTGTTGGGGTGCACGTGCACATCGGCCGCCGCCCGGCCAACGTCACCGAAGGCCTCCAGGTACGCACGCAGCGACCCGGTCAGCTCGGTGCCGTTCTCGGCGTCGTAGCTGATCAGCCGCGCTATGGGCCCGTAGGAGCGGGCGTCGTCGTCTTCGAGGACCTCCCCGAGCCGGTCCAGCACGGTCTCCAGGTACACGTCGTCCAGCCGGGCAGCGCGTCCGCACGGGCTGGTGTCGCGCAGCACCCGGACCGTGCGCTCGGCCTCGGCCCGGGCTCGGGCCAGTCCCGGCAGGGACTGAGCGGGGCCGCCGACGCCGATGACGACGGGGTCCCGGTGCCCGATCCTGGCCACGAAGCTGGCGGCCACGGCGCAGATGCGGCCGGCCGACTCGGCCGGGTCGCAGTGCCCGGCGGGGACCACGGCGTAGACGAGGCGGCCGATCCTGGCGATGGCGGCGTCGGCGTGAATCGCGCCCAGGTGCAGGGTGAGGGCATCGGCCAATCGCTGGCTGGCCGACTCGAGCCCGGCGCCCTGAGCACCAAGAGGCTGGCAAGCCAGAACGCATAGCGGGCCGGTGGGCAGGCCGAGACGGATCGCCGCCTGGTGCGCGGCGGCACCGCCGACCAGCACGGATTCCAGCAGGTCCGCGCTGAGCTGCCGGGCCAGGTCGGTCGAGTTGCGCTGATGCAGCAGGTGCAGCGCCGCGAGTCCGGCGACCTCGCTCAGGGCCTGCATCCGTTCATCGGACAACGGCCCCCGGACCGCGAACCACAGCGATCCCAGCACCTCCTGGCCGGCGTGGACCGCCACCGCGACCCGCGGCAGCTGGTCCGGGTCGAGGCCCGGCATGTAGACCGGGCGCCTGCTCCGGTACAGCTCACGGAAGATCCCGCGTTCCTCCAGCATCTGGCGGTACCGCTGCGGCACCTGCCGGCCGAGTATGGTCTCGATCCGGCTGGTGTCGGCCTCTTCCTGGCCGCCGGAGAACGCGAGCACCCGCGAGGACCGGTCTTCGACGGTAACTGGGGCATCCACCAGCGCGCTGATCGCGTTGGCGAACGCGAACAAGTCACCGGCGGGGCTGCCCGCCAGGTCATCGGCGCTGGTCGCCGTCCAGCGGTCGAGCAGCGTGCGCAGCAGCGCGGCGACCTGGAACCACGACGCGGCCCTGGTCAGGCCCAGCAGCGGGACGCCGTGGACGCGCACGGCGTCGCGCAGGTCGGCGCTGACCAGCTCGGGCGCCTTCACGACCAGCGCTGCCGCGTGCAGCTTGCCCAGCCGCCGGATCAGGTCGCCCGTTGCAGCCTGGGTGGCCACGCCCACGCCGAGCACCAGCTCGCCCGGCGATATCAGCAGGTCATCGTGGGCGTCGAAGATCGTCGCGCCAGTAACTTCAGCGTCAAGCGGCCCTGGTGCCTCGATGACCTCAAGCAGCGTCGTGCCGAGATCCTCCACCAGACGCTGCAATCGGACCCCAGGCACGTTCATACCCGAGTTCCCCACCTTGTCCAAGATACGGAGGTCTGAACCGATCGGTCCAGGTCAGGCTGGTTTTTGCGGCGCCGGGCATGGTCGGCCTGCCCGTGGTCCCGGCCCGCCCTGGTGGGGAATTCCAATCGGCGCGCCGTTGCTTGGTGCCGCGCTACCTAGCCAGGGCCAGGTGAAATCGCCGAGCCTTGGCGCATGAGCCAGCGACTTGTCATCCGCGGCGGCACGGTCGCGGACGGCAGTGGCGGCTCGCTGCAGGCCGGCGATGTCGTGCTCGAGGGCGACCGCATTACCGGCATCGTCCCGCCGGGAACGCCGATCGACGGCGACGAGATCGACGCCACCGGCATGGTGGTAGCGCCCGGGTTTGTCAACGTGCTCAGCCACGCCTATTACAGCCTGCAGCTCGATCCGCGCGGGCTGTCCGACCTGCGGCAGGGCGTTACCACGCTGGTGTTCGGCGAGGGCTGGTCGCTCGGGCCGTGCTCGGAGCCGATGATCCGGAAGGCCGAGCGGGACGCCCCCGACGGAGTCCGGGCCGCCTGGCCGCGCCTGACGCAGGCGCTGGAAGCGCTCGAGGCCAGCGGGCTCGCCGTCAACGTGGCCAGTTTCGTGGGCGCGCACAACCTGCGTGAGCTCTCGGCCGCGGACAACGACCGCCCGCTGACGCTGTCCGAGAAGGACCGGGCTTGCGGCATCCTCGCCGAGGAACTGGTCGACGGCGCCCTGGGCGTTGGGTCGGCCCTGATCTACCCGCCCGGGTGCTTCGCTGACACCAGAGAGCTCTCAGCCTGGTGCGAGGTGGTCGCGCGGCAGGACGGCCTCTATATCTCGCACATGCGCAGCGAGGGCTGCCGGCTGCTGGAGTCACTGGATGAGCTGGCCGGGCTGGCGGCCGCGACCGGGGTACGGGCGGAGGTGTACCACCTCAAGGCGGCGGGCCGCGACAACTGGCACAAGATGCGGGCCGCCCTGGACCGCATCGAGCAGGCCAGAGCCAGAGGCCTGCAGGTCACGGCCGATATCTACCCCTACACGGCCGGCATGACCTCGCTGAGCGCGTGCATCCCGCCGCGTTACCACGACGGAGGCGTGGCCGCGTTGCGCGGCGGGCTGGCCGATCCGGTCGTGCGGGCCGACATCGCGCGGGACATCGTGGTGGACTCCGGGACCTGGGAGAACCTGTACCTGGCCGCGGGCGGAGCGAGCGGCATCCTGCTGCTGGGCGGGCTTGAAGCGGCCGACGCGCCGCATCTTGGCGCCACGCTGGCGCAAGCGGCAGAGGAAGAGAGCAGGGACCCGGTGGACCTGCTGCTGGACCTCGTGGCGGGCGCACCGCAGCTGCTGGCGGCATACTTCATCATCGATGAGGACAACCTGCGGGCGGCCCTGACCCGGTCGTGGGTGGCGATCTGCTCGGATTCCGAGGCCCCGGCCAGCGAGGGCCGGTTTCTGGCCACGCCCACTCACCCGCGCGCCTACGGCAGCTTTGCCCGCGTGCTCGGCCGCTACGCCCGCGACGAGCGGCTGCTGCCGCTGCCCGAGGCGGTGCGGCGGATGACCGCGCTGCCGGCCGAGACGCTCCGGCTGCACCGCCGTGGCCGGATCGCCCCCGGGTACGCCGCCGACATCGCAGTCTTCGACCCCGACACCGTCGCCGACTACGCCACCTACGACGCGCCGCACCGCTATGCCCGTGGCGTGGCGCACGTGATCGTGAACGGAGTCCCTGAGATCCGGGACGGAACCGTCAACGCCGTGGCCGCCGGGCGCGCCCTGCGGCGGGGAGCTGCCTAATGCAATCACCGATCGCGCAACCGGGGCTGGTCGCCGAGTTTGCGGCCCGGCTGCCCGCCATGCTCGACGAGCTGGCCGACCTCGTGCGGTGCGAGTCGCCGTCCGGCGACGTTGCCGCGCTGGAGCGCAGCGCCGAGGCCGTCGCCGCCCTCGGCCAGCGGCTGACCGGATGCGCACCCGAGGTCATCGCGGACGCCGGCCCCACGCACCTGCGCTGGACGTTCGGCGCTGGCCCGCGCCGGGTGCTGCTGGTCGGCCACCACGACACGGTCTGGCCGCTCGGCTCGCTGGAGGATCACCCGTGGTCGGTGACCGACGGAGTGGCGCGCGGCCCCGGGTGCCTCGACATGAAGGCCGGGCTCGTGCAGATGTTCCACGCGCTGAGCGTGCTGGAGGACGCCGACGGCGTGACCGTCCTGGTGAACGGGGACGAGGAGGTCGGCTCCCGGACGTCGAGCGGCCTGATCGAGGAGGCGGCCCGCCAGTCACCGGCTGCGCTGGTGCTGGAGATGGCGGCGGACGACGGAGCTGTGAAGACGGCCCGCAAGGGCGTCTGTATGTACGAAATGCAGGTTTCCGGCCGGGCGGCCCACGCAGGCCTGGAGCCAGAGCGCGGGATCAACGCCAGCATTGAGGCGGCGCACCTGGTCCTGGACATCGCCGAGCTGGGTGATCCGGCGCTCGGCACGACCGTCACGCCGACCTTGCTGCGTTCCGGCACCGCCGCGAACGTGGTCCCGGCCAGGGCGACGCTGGCCGTGGACGTCCGGGCGGCCAGCGTCGCCGAGCAGCAGCGGGTCGACGCGGCGCTGCGGCGGCTCAGCGCGGTACTGCCGGGTGCCGCTGTCGTCGCGGAGCCGGGTCCCGCGTGCCCGCCGATGGAGCCCGCCGCGTCGGCCGGCCTCTTCGCGACCGCACAGCGCATGGCCGGCCTGCTCGGGCTGGAGCCGCTGCGCGGCATCGCCGTCGGCGGCGCGTCGGACGGGAACCGGACGGCCGGCGTCGGCACCCCCACCCTGGACGGCCTCGGAGCCGTGGGCGGCGGCCCGCATGCCGACCGCGAGCACGTCAACACCGCTGTCATGCCCGAGCGCACCGCCCTGCTCGCGGCTCTCGTGGCGGAGCTCCTTGGATCTGGCGGTGCCACATGAGCGAGGTGGCGGCTCCGCCGCAGAGCCTGCGGATGGCCGATTCCGCAGCCCAGGCGGCGCAGGCCGCGGCCCGGGCGAGCGGTGTGCAGATCAGGGAACTGGCCGAGGTGGACGACCTGCAGCGGCTGTGCGTGCTCGTCGACGAGATCTGGCATCCCGAACCGACCAACCCGCCGGTGACCGCCGAGTTCCTGCGCGCGCTCGCCTACGCGGGCAACTACGTGACCGGCGCGTTCGCCGGTGATCAGCTGGTGGGGATTTGCGTCGGCTTTTTCTCCGCACCTGCCGAGCACGCCATGCACTCGCACATCGCCGGCGTGTCCCTGCGGCTGCCCGGCGAGCACGTGGGCTTCGCGCTCAAGCTGCATCAGCGCGCGTGGGCGCTGTCCCGCGACGTCACGACGATCGCCTGGACGTTCGACCCGCTGGTGTGCCGCAACGCCTATTTCAACATCGTGAAGCTCGGAGCCCTGCCTGCCGAGTACCTGCCCGACTTCTACGGCGCGATGGACGATCTCATCAACGCGGGCGATGACAGCGACCGGCTGCTCGCGGTCTGGCCGCTGGCCGCCGACTCGGTGATCAGCGCCAGCCAGGGCGCAGGCCCGGCCGCCGACGCGTCCCGGCTGCGCGCGGCGGGTGCCGCCGTGGCCCTGGACATGGACGCCGACGGCCTGCCAGCGATCCGCAACGCCGACCCCCGCGCGGCCACCGTGCTACTCCGGGTGCCGCTCGACATCGAGACCGTCCGGCGTCAGCACGAGACGGTCGCCCGCCGGTGGCGGCACGCCGTGCGGCAGACCCTCGGCGGCTTGATGAGCGAGGGAGCTCGGGTAGCCGGATTCGACCGTTCAGGCTGGTATGTCGTGCAGCGCAGTGTCGCAGACGGGCACTCAGCCAGTCCCTCAGCGAGGAAGGAAGGATCATGAAGATCACCGGGGTCGAGCTTCGGCGGATCGCCATGCCGCTGGTCGCGCCGTTCCGGACGTCCTTCGGCACCGAATCAGCCCGGGACATCCTGCTCGTCCGCGTGGTCACGCCGGACGGTGAGGGCTGGGGCGAGTGCGTGGCCATGCACGAGCCGCTGTACAGCTCGGAGTATGTCGACGGTGCCATCGAGGTACTGACCCGGTTCCTGATTCCGGCGCTCACCGCCCTCGACGACGTGGACGCGAGCGGGGTGGGGCCGGCGCTCAGGCCGTTCAAGGGTCACCTGATGGCCAAGGCCGCGCTGGAGGCGGCCGTGCTGGACGCCGAGCTCCGGGCGGCGGGCATGCCGCTGGCCCGCTACCTGGGCGCCACCCAGAGCCGCGTCGCCTGCGGCGTCTCCGTGGGCATCATGCAGACCGTGCCGCAGCTGATCGACGCCGTGGCCGGCTACCTGGACCAGGGCTACCAGCGGGTCAAGCTGAAGATCGAGCAGGGCTGGGACGTCGGGCCGGTGCGAGCGGTCCGGGAGAGATTCAGCGACATCCTGCTCCAGGTGGACGCGAACGCTGCGTACACGCTGGGCGAGGCGCGGCAGCTGGCCAAGCTGGACCCCTTCGACCTGCTGCTCATCGAGCAGCCACTCGCCGAGGACGACGTGCGCGGCCACGCCGAGCTGGCCCGCATGCTGCGCACGCCGATATGCCTGGACGAGTCGATCACGTCCGCCCGCGCGGCGGCCGACGCCATCGCGCTGGGCGCCTGCCGGATCGTGAACATCAAGCCGGGCCGGGTTGGCGGTTACCTCGAGGCCCGCCGGGTGCACGACGTCTGTACCGCGCATGACGTACCGGTCTGGTGCGGCGGCATGCTGGAGACCGGCATTGGCCGGGCGGCCAACCTGGCGCTGGCCGCGCTCCCGGGGTTCGTCCTGCCCGGCGACACCTCAGGGTCCTCGCGGTACTACCACCAGGACATCACCCCGCCGTTCGTCCTGGCTGACGGCTACCTGGCGGTTCCCGACGGCCCGGGCATCGGCGTCGAGCCCATCGCGGAGATACTCGACTCGGTCACGACGAGCAAGCAGTGGCTGCCGACTTCCGGCGGGTGAACTGAGCGGGCCCGCCGCTGAACGCCAGCGCCGGCCTGGCCGTTGCCCCGGCCTATGCCGGAGCGCCCGCCGCAGCTAGGGTGACCGCTGTGAGGCGGTCGCCGGTGGCCGACGTGGCGGAAGGCATGCATGGCTTCCCGGTCGCGCTGACCAGTTTCGTGGGCAGGGCTCAGCCGGTGGCGGAGATCTCCGATCGGCTGGGTCAGTGTCGCCTGGTGACGGTGACCGGGCCGGGCGGCGCCGGGAAGACGCGGCTGGCCGGCGAGGTAGCAAGACGGGTGGCCGGCCGGTTCGCCGACGGGGTGTGGCTGGCGGAGCTGGCGGCGGTCCAGGACCCAGCAGAGGTGACGGCCGCGGTGGCGGCCGCGCTGGGCATCCGCGACCTGCCCGCGGTGGCCCCGGCCGACGCGCTGGCCGACGCGCTGACGCGGCGGCAGCTGCTGCTGGTGCTGGACAACTGCGAGCAGGTGATCGGGGCCGCAGCGGAGCTGTGCGGCCGGCTGCTGCTCGGCGCCGACGACGTGCGGGTGCTGGCCACCAGCCGGGAGCCGCTGCGGATCGCCGGGGAGGCGCGGTACCGGCTGGAGCCGCTGACGCTGCCCGATCCCGATAGCCCGTTCGCCGCGCCCGAGTGCGAGGCGGTGACGCTGTTCGCGGACCGGGCCGCGCGGGCGGATCCTGGTTTCGCGCTGGACGACACGACCCGGGTGACGGTGGCCCGGCTGGTGGCAAGGCTGGACGGCATGCCACTCGCGATCGAGCTGGCCGCGGCGCGCGTCGATGCGCTCGGCGTGGCGCAGTTGCTGGAACGGATCGACGACCGGTTCGAGCTGCTGACCGACGGTGACCGGCTGGCCGAGCAGCGGCAGCGGTCGCTGGCAGCCACGGTGCACTGGAGCTACCGGCTGCTCGACGACTTCGAGCGGCGAGTGTTCCGCACCGTGTCGGTGTTCCCGGGACCCTTTACTTTGCAAGGCGCCGAGGCGGTCGCGGGGCCCGGCGCCGGGCGGGCCGTGCTGCGGATGGTGGACTCCTCGCTGCTGGTCCCGCCGCGCCTGGATCCGGACGGCCGGACCCGGTACGCGATGCTGGAGACGCTGCGTGCCTACGCTGCCAGGCTGCTGGCCCAGGCCGGCGAAGACGGCGAAGCCGCGGCCGCGCTGTCCGCTTACGCGAAGGACGTGGTCAACGAGGCCTTCATCGGGCTGCACACCGGCACCATGGAGGTGGCCAGCCTGCGGCACCTTGACGCCGAGGATGCCACCGTGAGCCGCGCGCTGACCTGGGCCATGGACCACGACCCCGGCGCGGCGCTGGGGCTCGCGCTCGCCCTGGAACCCTGGTGGCAGATCCGGGGTCGCCTGGCCGGCCAGGCACGGCTGCTGGCCGCGGCCGCAGAGTACGCCGCGCCCGGTAGCGACGAGTGGTGCGGCGCGCTGCTGATCCTCGGCCAGGCCGCGAGCCAGTCCGGCGATGCCGCAGCGGCGCTGGAGCATTTCACCGCGGTCCGCGACGTGCTCGACGATAACGCGCGGCCCGCATCGCCGTTGCGGCCGCTGATCTTGTCTCTGTGCCTGGACGGCAGGTCGGGGACGCTATCATCCACGGGCCGGGTTGCCGAGGCCGTCGATGACAGCCGCCGGGCGCTGGAGCTGGCCCGGGAGACAGGCCTGCCGGGACCGGAGGCGCTGGCCCTGGCCTGTCTCAGCGTCGCCACCTGGCACGGCGGCGACCGGGACGGCGCCTTCCGGCTGGCGCGCCAGGCACAGCAGCTCCCCGGCGACGTCGCCGGCGCGGTGCAGCGAGGACTCGGCCAGATCATCACGATGGTCCTGGCCGAGGCCGGCGATATCGCCGCAGCGGAGGAGGCCTGCACGGCGGGGCTGGCCTCGAGCCGGGAGGTAGGTGACCTTACGAGCCTGGCCGGGCAGCTGTGGAACCGGGCGATCCTGGATCTGAAGGCACACCGCACCGGCGACGCGGCGGCGCACCTGCGGGAGGAACTCGAGATCGCCACGCAGACCGCGGTGCGGCCCATGGTGCTCGCCGGCCTGGATTGCTGCGGTCATCTGTGCGCCGCCACCCGGCGCCCCGCCGAGGCGGTCACGGTGTGGGCGGCGATGTCCGCACTCGCCACCCGGGGGTCGCTCCCGTTCCCGCGGTTGAACGTGGAGCACCGGGACGAGCTGCTGCGAAAGGCACGGGACCTGCTCGGGGAGGCCGGGACACGGGCGGCCGAGCGGCGGGGCGCGGCCATGAGCCTGGCCACCGCGGCCGAGTACGCGCTCATGCTCGCCGCGGCTGAGCCGCAGCCGCCAGCTGCGGCCGATGCGGCCGACGCGTCCGCGCTGCCGGGCCTGGCCTTGCTCTCCCCTCGGGAACGGGAGCTGGTGACCCTGGTCGCGCAGGGCCGCACCGACGCGCAGATCGCCGCCCAGCTGTACATCACCGTGCGAACGGTCAGTTCCCACCTGGACCGGATCCGGGACAAGACCGGCTGCCGGCGACGCGCCGACCTCACCCGCCTCGCACTCGGCGCCGGCCTCGTCTGACCCAAGCCGCCCGCCGACCGCACCGCCTCGCGCGCTCGGCGCCGGCCTCGTCTGACCCAAGCCGCCACCCCGCCGTGTGGGTGATTCCACCCCTGCCGCCACCTGGGCCGGAAGGGCGAACCTGCTGACATGTCGTCGCCCGGGTCCGCCGTGGAGGTCACGCACCTACACAAGAGCTACGGATCCGTTGTGGCGGTGGACGACGTCTCGTTCTCGGTGGCTGAGGGCGAGATCTTCGGGATCCTGGGATCGAACGGCGCGGGGAAAACCACCACCGTCGAGTGCGTCATCGGGCTTCGCGAACCAGACGCCGGAATCATCCGGCTGCTTGGCCTGGACCCCCAGGCCGACCGGAAGCAGGTCCACGAGATCGTCGGCGTGCAGCTGCAGGCCAGCGCGTTCCCGGCCAAGCTCAGGGTGGGCGAGATCCTCGACATGTACCGCACCTTTTACCGAAGACCCGCGGACGCCACCGAACTGGTCGAAGCGCTCGGGCTCGCCGGGAAGCGCCGCGACTACTACCGGTCCCTGTCCGGTGGCCAGCGGCAGCGGCTGTCGGTGGCGCTGGCGCTCATCGGCGCGCCGAGGATCGCGGTGCTCGACGAGATGACGGCCGGCCTGGACCCGCAGGGGCGCCGCGAAGCCTGGCGGCTCATCGAGCAGGTCCGCGACCGCGGTACCACGATCCTGCTGGTCACTCACTTCATGGAGGAAGCCGAGCGGCTGTGCGACCGGGTAGCACTGATCGACGCGGGACGCATCATCGCCCTGGACACCCCGGCGGGGCTCGTCGCGCGGGCCAGGGGCGGCAAGACCGTGCGGTTCGTGCCGTCCGGCCCGTTCGACGAGGCCCTGCTGACCGGCCTGGCCGAGGTGATCAGGGTCGAACGCGAGGGCCGTTACGTCGTCGTCACCGGGACGGGTGAACTCGTCAACGCGGTGGTCCTCGCGCTGCACGCGGCCGGGGTGGACGCGCAGGACGTGCGGCTCGATGAGGCGAGCCTCGAGGACGCGTTCGTGCGCCTCACCGAAGAGCACGAGCACGATCAGGGAGGGCAGTCATGAACGGCCCGTACGCGTCCGCGCCGTCCCGGGCGCCGCGCTCGGCGTTCGGCGCGATTCTCCGCAACGAGGCGCGGCTCGTCTGGCGTCAGCCGGCCGGAGCGATCACCGCCATCGGGATCGCGACGGTGATCCTGGTCATCCTCGGTGTGCTTCCGGTCTTCAAGCAGCCCAGCTCGCGCCTTGACGGCCTGACGCCGTTCCAGATTTACATCCCGATCCTCATCTCGTTCTCGATCGGCATACTCGCGCTCGTCTACCTCCCCGGCCCGCTGGTCTCCTACCGGGAACTGGGCATCCTGCGCCGCCTGTCGGTCACGCCGGTGCCTGCCTCATGGGTGCTGGCCGCGCAGCTCGCCGTGCAAGCGTGCCTGATGCTGATCGCGGTGCTGATCATCTTTGTGGTAAGCGTCGCGTTCTTCGGTCAGCACGCCCCGGGAAACCCGGGTGGCTTCCTGCTAGCGCTGGTGCTGTCCATCGCCGCCCTGTTCGCGATCGGCCTGTGGATCGCGGCGGTGGCCCGGACCTCTGGTGCCGTCCGCGGCATATCGGCCGCGGTGCTCTACCCGCTGCTGTTCTTTTCCGGCTTGTACTACCCGGTGCAGCTGATGCCGAGCGTGATGCTGGACATCAGCCACTTCACGCCGCTCGGCGCGGTCGTGCAGGCGACCGTCTACCCAATGTTCGGCGAGTTCCCGCCGACGTCGCCGCTGCTGGTCCTCGCGGCGTATGCGCTTGTGTTCGGCTTCCTGGCCAGGCGCTTTTTCCGATGGGAGTAGGCACGATGGCCCGTCCTGGTCGCCTGCGAATCGATGTGCACCCTTCGGGTGAAATGAGAGGAGAGAGCCATGTCTACCGTCACTGTTCCCCGGGCCGATCTGACGACCGAGGAGGTGGTCACGGTGCTGCGCGACGGCCTCGGGCCCGACTACAACGTGCTGCCCGGGATGGCCATGCGCCGGCTGCCCTTCCTGGCCCCACGCGTTGGCCGGCCGAACAAGATCGTGGTCGGCACCGGCGACAACCGGGTCATAAAGGCGCAGGTGACGATCACCCCCGGGGACGGGGGGACCCAGGTGCGGATCAGCCCCGGCGGGTTCACGACCACCTTCGTCATCAACACCTTCGGCATCGTGCGCAAGATCCGCGCGGTGCTGGCGGACTCGCCGCGCCTGTAAGCGCGCTAAGGGGTATCGCCGGGCACCCCGACGAGCGCCACCGCCTCGGGCGGCACGATGAGCGTTGCCTACGTCGCGGCGTACGAGTCGACCGGCGCCGCCCTCGGCCCGACCGGGGCACCGGGTACGACGGTCTCTGCGTGGACGACCAGAGCGCCAGCACGGCGAATTACAACCCGGTGCAGGTCTACCCGTGCAACGGCACCGACGCGCAGCAGTGGACGTTCGACACGGCGAACGACACGCTGCAGGTCCTCGGCATGTGCATGGACATCAACGCCGGCGGGACGGCGGACGGCACGCTCGTGGACCTGTACTACTGCAACGGGTCGGGCGCGCAGGTCTGGCAGCCGCAAAGCGACGGCGCGCTCTACAACCCCCAGTCAGGCAAGTGTCTCGACGATACGAACTGGTCCACCACTCCGGGGACGCAACTGCAGATCTGGGACTGCAGCGGCAACGCGAACCAGCAATGGAACCTGCCATGAGCGCGCGGGCCAAGGGGGGCGTCAGTTCGGGCTCAGAGCCTCCGCCGGTGATCGCAGGACTGCGGCGGAGACACGAGCCAGCAGCCACTCGTTCGAACGCTCAAACGACCAGCCGAACGCGTCGCGGGTTCGTAGCAGGCCGTCGATGCCGTAGTAGTAGGTGATGATCCGGCTTGCCTGCCGTGCCTCGACGCCGTCGCGCAAAGGCTGATGCCTCCGGGCCTCTCGCTTGGTAGCGGGGCGGCTGCCGCCGTCCGCCGGGTTCTGTGAGGCCCTGCGGTGGCTCTACGCTGGCATACCTGCTGCCGTGCCCCGTGCCTCGCGGCGCGTCCAGGCTGAGTCGTGGAGATCATAAGTGCCCACTGATTATGACGAGATTCGCGCGGAGAACATCTCGCGGTACGGCTGGGACACGGCCGTCCTCGAATTGCTCGGGCAGCTCTACAGCGACCGTGCTCACTTCATCTTCGAGCTGATCCAGAACGCCGAAGACGCCGGTGCGACGGACCTGACCTTTGAGCTCTTCGACGATCGGCTGGAAATACGCCACGACGGCCGCCCTTTTACTGCCGCCGACGTGCGCGGCATCTGCGGAGTCGGCCAGGGCACCAAGGCGGAGGACCTTACCCAGATCGGCAAGTTCGGCATCGGCTTCAAGTCGGTCTACGCATACACCAATACACCCTGGATCTACAGCTCGGACGAGCATTTCCGGATCGAGAAGTATGTCCGGCCTTATTTTGAGGAGCCGCTTGATGAGCCCGAAGCCGGAACCCTCTTCGTGTTTCCCTTCGACCGGGCGGAGGTTTCCGCGGCGGTCGCGGTCCAGGAGATTTCCGCGGCCCTGAGCAACCTCGACGTCGAGACCCTGCTGTTCTTGCGCAGCATCGAACGAGTGCGCAGCTGCGGTCATCAGACGCCGGATGTGGTTCTCGAGCGCAAGTCGACGGCACGAGCCGATTCCAGCCGCCAGGTCGAGCTGGCCGACCGGCGAGCTGGAGGTCGCAGCAATGAGGAGTGGCTTGTCTGGCACCGGCATCTCGATGCTCTTGGTGAGCCAGAGCTCCGGGTCGAGATCGCGTTCATGGCTCTCAACCAGATCGACGCACGCCGGCTGGCCAGGCGCGAGAGCTCGCCGCTGGTCGTGTTCTTCCCTACACAGAAGGAGACGTTCCTTGGCTTCTTGATCCAGGGTCCGTACCGGACGACGCCCGCCCGGGACAACGTTCCCGAGCATGATCCGTGGAACCAGGCTCTGGTTCGCGAGACCGCGAGCCTGCTCGTCGACGTGCTGGCAGACCTCCGCGACGGAGGGCTGCTCACGGTCGATATTCTCCAGGCGCTGCCGCTGGACGCCGCTCGATTCCCGCCCGATTCGATGTTCCGGGACCTGTTCGACTCGGCTCGCACCATTCTCGCCCGGGGCAGGTTCATTCCCGCCGCCGCGGACGGCTACCGCAGCGCCCGGGAGGTAAAGCTGGCCCAGGGAGCAGGACTTCGCGAGCTGCTGACGCCGGATCAGCTCGGCGAGCTCTACGCAGATTCAGGTCGGGTCGACTTCGTTCATGACTCGATCACGGAAGTCGGGACGCCCCTGCTCTGGCGATACCTGCGGGAGGAGGCCGGCGTTGCTGAAGTGACGCCGGAGGCCGTCGTTGCCAGGCTCACGGGCGAATTCCTTTCGGCCCGGTCCGATCAGTGGATCGGGCGCCTTTACCGGTTCCTCTATCAGAATCAGTCGCTGTGGCGGGAGCCGAGTCACCCGGGCGATCAGCCGGGTCCCGCGCGGGCGAAGCCGATCATCCGGCTCGAAGATGGCGTTCATGTGGCGCCATTCGACGCGCGCGGAAGGCCGGCCGCTTACCTTCCGGGTCCGGTGGGGACTGAGTTCGCCACGGTCCGGCGTGCCGTCGCCGGCCTTCCCGACGCCCGTCAGTTCCTGGAGGCGCTCGGATTCGCCGAGCCTGACGTCGTGGCCGAAGTCATCGATCATGTGCTTCCCCGCTACCACGATGCCGACGTTACGAAGCTGGACATGGCACAGCACGAGGCTGATCTCGAGCTCGTCGCCCGGGCGCTGGCTGAGGCGTCACGGGCCGGCCGAGACCAGCTGCTCGAGCAGCTGCGGCAAACAACCTTCCTGGTCGGGGAGAACGCCGCGACGGGCGAGAGCCGCCTGATGCGGCCCGGCGAGCTGTACCAGCAGGCCAAGGCCCTGGAAATCTACTTTGACGGAAACCCCGACGCCTGGCTCTCGGCCGATGTCTACGGGCCCTGGCTGCCTCAGCTGCGCGCAATGGGCGTCAGGGAAACGGTTGAGCTGAACGCGCGCGAAGCGGATGACCTCGGCTATGTGCTCATCGCCGACGAATTCGCCCGGCACGAGCGCGGGGTTGCCGGATTCGATCCGTCCGCGAGCCTCGACGGCGTCGAGTACGCGCTAAGCCACCCGAATTCCGCTCGTTCGGAATACATCTGGAACGTTCTGCTCGTACCAAACCGGCACCTGATCTCTGGCGTTGTCGAGAAGTCGCATCGCCAGCAGTTCGCTGACGCTCACCGGGAGAGCGCCCTCTCGCCTATCGGCGAGGCGGCGATCGCGGCGGCGTGGCTCCCAGTCGCGGACGGAACGTTCCGGCGCCCGGCAGACCTGGGCATCGCAGATCTGCCGCAGTCCTACCAGAGGGACGACATGCTGGCGCAGGCGCTCGGCATGGGCGGGCCGGTGATCGAGGAGGCGAGCCGCCAGCTCGGGTTCCCCCCTGATTTCCTGCGCAGGCTGAGCATGCATCCCGACCTCGTGGCGAGGATCGAGCAGGAACTCACGGCCCGGGCCTCCGCCGCCAGGCAGCCGCCGGAGTAATCACCCAGCAGAAGGCTCTCTGTGACTAGCCGTCAGCGGGCATCGAGTGATTCAAGGATGAACAGTTTGCTGCGGAGCCCGGCCGGAACAGCGAAATCGTTCGAAACCAGGGGCGTCGATCGCATCCCAGCATGCTACTGACTGCCTAACTAATCGTGTCCGGCTCGACGAGCACGACATGACGCCCGGTGACACCGACCTGGTCATCAACACCCACCTGCATTTCGACCACGCGGCAGAGTAGTCAGGACAGCAGCGATTCCACTCTTACTGAGGGGTAGCGGCCCGGGAGCTTACGGTCGAGAGTAGCGAGCGTCAGGTCACCTGCCTGGGCAAAAGCAGCCAGGTAGTCGTCTGTCCACAGCTTGTGGCTCTTATCGTCACGCGCTGAGATCGCTCGCCAGACGGCATCCACCTCGTCCGGCTCGTCCGACCACACGACACGCTCGTCCGACCAAAGCTGGTCGAATAGCCGCCAGGCCTGGCTACGGTCGACCGAGTCGTCACCCATGATCGCGGGGTTGGACAGTAGCCGCAGCAGGCCCATTTGGGTAACGCGGCAGAAAACCAGGTCGTCCGCCTGCCGGTTGAGCCAGTCCGACGCGACCGGGTAGTGCACATGCCTTCCCCAGACCGCGGCGAGCCAGACTCCAACGTCAACCAAAATCATGATGACGAGTACCGCTCGATGTCTTCGGCTTCGAGGACGGCCGAAATGTCATCATTCGTGACGAGGACCGAAGGTGACGTGTCGCGGGCGATTAGCGGGAGCGTGACTCGCCCCGTCTTTCGCTTCGGCATGGACGGAAGGCCGAGCTCGTGCGATAGCGCCCGGGTCACCAGGTCTTTCAGACTTTCGCCGTGTTCGGCTGCCCTGGCCTTGGCCGCCCGCATAAGCCCATCGGGCATGTCAATTGTGGTGCGCATAAAAGCATATTAGCATCATGCCTCGGCACGACGGCCGGATATCGCTGTGCATAGACAGAAAGCAAGAAGCCGGATCCTTGTTCGGATCCGGCCTCTGATCTTGGTAGCGGGGGGCAGTGCCCAGCCTCAGGACATGCGCATGGGGTCTCTCAGGACATAGGAATACCGCGATGGATCACGGCTGGCGGCCGCCGGGACATGTCGTGATCATCGCTGGGGTGAACCCGGGCCGGCGTACCTTGTCCGGCCTGCTCGCCGCAGGGCACGTCAGCCTGGCCGGGGCTGGCCGCCGTTAACGGACGGCGTGATCTGGGTCGCTGGCGCGGCGTGTCTCAGGACATCCGAATGGCCGGCCGGCAGGATCTGTGGATGTCAAAGGCGCGCTTAGTCATCACCGCTGTCGTGACGGAGGGCCGGTCCCAGGGCGATGCGGCCCGGGCGTACAGGGTGTCCCAGGGCTGGGTGTCCCGCCTGGTGGCCCGGTACCGGGCCGAGGGCGAGGCCGCGTCCGAGTCCCGGTCCCGGCGGCCGAAGACCTCACCGAACGCGATCAGCGACCACACGGCCGATCTGATCATCGAGCTGCGCAAGGACCTGGCCGGGCAGGGCCTGGACGCCTGCTTACACCGCCCGGCCCAAAGCCGTCACGGGCGACCGGGCCGCCGACACCCACGACCGCGTCCGCACCGACACCATCGGCAAGACCGGCACCTTGCGCGGTTCCTTCTTGCTGCAGGTACGTGCTCACGGAGCAGGTTCGCCATGCATCGGAGGTAGATCTCGCGGCGTTACGCCTGTTAGGCGACATAGAGATCCCAGTCGTTGGCTCCTCCGGTTCCTACCCAGACCTTGTCTCCGGGGACATAACCAGTTGTCTTCATCTACGACCCCTGGAGCACGTTCTCGAATCGGTACTTACTTCCGAAGCCCGTGGTGCAACCTCCCATGATTTCCGTGCATGAGGTGACGACCCAGAGGTCGCCGTTATCGCTTGTATCGCATCCCGCGCCCTCGATCTTTACCTCGCCGGAACTGTTGGCCCGAAGGGAGCGCGAGACCCTGGCTGACTGGGCGGTCATCTGCGACGACCTGATCTGCTCCAGTCACGTCGCCGCGCTCAAGGCCGAGGACCCGCGGGCGTTCTTCGGGCCGTGGCTGGCCGCTAACGGAATGGGTTTCGCCGATGCGGTGCTCATCGACGACCGTGTCGACAACTGCACCGCCAAGCAGCGCGCAGCTGGTTTCCCTCGCGGGTGTCAGCCACTGCGTGGCTGACGAACACCTTGGCGGACGATGCCCCTGGGGCCTGGCCCATATTCAACCGGCCTACCCGATCAACCGGCCGCGGTGCCGTTCCATGCCGCACCCGCCCGTCTTCTGTCACGTTTCGGGGTCTCGTCCCGCGGACGAACCGCGGACAAACGATCAGAAGGCCCAACCGCCGCTCC
>CAVZTJ010000018.1:0-104976 GCA_963778075.1 uncultured Actinomycetota bacterium
CGGCGATCAGGCCCTGACCTGCAATTACTTGGTAGCGGGGGCAGGATTTGAACCTGCGACCTCTGGGTTATGAGCCCAGCGAGCTACCGAACTGCTCCACCCCGCGTCGAGGTGCTTACACTTTATGGCCTCGCCGGGCGCCAGGCAAATTCGCCGAGTCCCGGCCGGCCGACATGCTCAGACGCGGGCGCCCACCGGGCCGATGGAGGACATCCAGATCGCAAAGTCGGCCGGTGTGAGCGTGCCCGGCGGCTGGGTGAGGGTGTGCGGGTCCTGCGAAGTGGACAGGTCGAGCACCCGGACCGGGGTGCCGCCGCCGTAGGCGTACAGCTGCGACGGCCGCACGCCCAGCAGCACCGGCCGCCGGCCCGCGTGCTCGATGCTGGCCAGCACGCTCTGCACGGCGCCGGCCGGCTGCCCGATCATGGAGGCCGTCGGGACGCCGCACATGCCCCTGATCGTTTGGGTGAACTGCTGAGCCACCAGCGGGGCGACGATTACGACGGAAGCGGAGGGCCCGAGCGATCCGCACATCCTGGCGACTGCTCCGACCTCGCCAGGGCTGGTGCGCTTAAAGGCCAGGCCCTCGGCCGTCACCCCCAGCGCCCCGCTTTTGCCGTGGTGGTTCGCCGACAGGCCGAGCGTGGTCGCCAGCGTCGGCACGAGCAGCGCCGCGACACAAAACGCGGCCACGACCGATGCGGCCGTCTTGCCCGCCCCCCGCGCCCGCCCGCGCCCGCGCAACCAGGCCGACGCCCAGGTCGCGCACAAGATCAGTCCCGGAAGCACCAAGGGGACCAGGCGGCGGCTGGCCCAAGGCTGGTCGGGGACGGTTTCCGGTTGCCAGAGGACGGCCGCCGAGCCACAGCAGATGACCGCCAGCGGCAGCGCCCAGACGCGGGTCGCGCCGGACGGGTCGCGCCATGAGAACAGCGCACGAAGGCAGCGCCGCACCAGCAGCGCGAGGCCGAACCCGCCGAGCAGCACCGCGGGCACGCCGACGTACCAGATGACCCAGTACAGGGTGTCCTCGGCGTACAGTCTTCCGGGGGCGACCGGCAGGTGCTCGAGGCGCTGCAGGCTGGCGACGAAGGCTGCCGTCCCTCCGGTGGCCGGCCCGCGCACGGTCTGCAAGTACGGCCGGATCGCCAGGCCGATGATCGCGACCACGGCCAGGATGGCGCAGAGATCCGGCAGCCACCGCACCGGGCGCCTGGCCAGCACCGGCCCAAGGCCATCGCGGAATCCCGGCAGGCGCATCAGCTCAACCCCGGCCACGGTCATCGCCAGCAGCCACGCGGCGATCAAGCCGATCAGCTCGGGCATCGGCTGCAGCGAGTTCACGAACGGCCGCGCCAGCAGGTAGCCATCGGCCAGCCCGTATGCCGCGCCGATCGCCAGGCCTGCGCAGAACGGGATGACGTTCTTATCCCGGCGGACGACCAGGATGCCGGCGAACGGGATCGCCGGGAGCACGTCGAGTAGCCCGTCGAATCGCACCAGCGAGGTCAGCCCGAGGGCGAGCCCGCCCAGCGCCATCAGCGCCCATTCCGGTGAGCGGTTGCGGCCCGCCGAAAGCGCCCCGAGCCACCTTCGCCACCCCCCTGCTGCGGAGGAAGCGCGTGCCGCCAGAGGCGGCGGAGAGGGCGGCCCTACCACCGTCGAGGCCAGGCCTGCCTCTGGGGAGGGCGGGCTTGCATCTGCAGACGGCGACCCTGCATCTGAAGACGGCGGCCCTACCTCCAGGCGCCACGGGCCTGTTACTGGAGGTTGCATGCCGACTCCCGAGGGCGGCTGGCCCGCGGCAGGTCCCCGCGCCGCGGCAGGTCCCCGCGCCGCGGCCGACGCCCCGGCCCCGGTGCGCGCACGGGCCAGGGTCAGGGCGTCCACGACCAGGCTCAGTCCAGCGAACAACAGCACCTGGGCGGCGGTTTCGCTGAACGATGCCCTGCTCGTGTACTGCTCCGGAAGCGTGCACGCCAGGACCAGCGCCCCGGCCGGGGCCCACTGTGGGCCCGCCAGCCGGCCAACCAGGCCGCCGAACGCCAGCACCGCGACTCCGCCGAGGATCGGGCCCATGGCCGCGGCTGCGGAGGTCCCGTGCACCCAGAACGCGCCGGCCAGGAGTAACGGCAGGCCTGACATGAGCCCGGGCACGACAGAGGTGCCGTGCGCGGAGAATCCGATGCTGGCGAATGTGAGCCCGGGGTGCGCCCCGCCAAAGGCTGCGAGCGACTGCGGGATCGGCAACGAGCCGTGCTGCGCTATCCAGTATCCCGTCTGCAGGTAAGCCCCTGGATCACGAAGCACGATCACGGACTCGGAGTTGAACAGGAACTGCCAGAAGGCGAAGCCGCCTGCGACCACGATCGTGCCCGCCAGCCCCCACCAGGCTGGCCAGCCGCGTTCTCGGCGCGGCTTGGCTCCAGCCGGCCGGGCAGCGCTGGGCAGCACACGGGGCCAGCGGGCGGGCATGCGCTGCAGGCCCGTGGACAGCAGAACCGCCAGCAGCACGGCGACCAGCAGCATCGGCGCCGGCAGGAGCACCCCGGCGAGCAGCAGCGGCAGGCCGACAAGCAGCCAAGCAGCCAAGCAGATCGCAGGCAGCACGGTCAGCCTGGCGAACGCGGCCCCGCCGACCTCTGGGTATCTGGACTGGCGGTCCGGGCGCTGACCGCGAGTGCGGCCCAGCCCCGAGAGCCCGGCCCGCGACCAGAGCCTGGCGGCGGGTCGACCCGACGACGCGGGCGCAGCCGATGAGGCGGGCGCAGCCGACGAGGCGGGCGCAGCCGATGAGGCGGGCGCAGCCGATGAGGCGGGCGCAGCCGACGAGGCGGGCGCAGCCGAGAGGCGGCGCAGCCGACGAGGCCGCATCGGCCGATGAGGCGGGCGCAGCCGACGAGGCGGGCCCGGTTGAGGAGGGGCCTGGCCGAGGCGCCGCCGTTCCGGCCTCAGCACCGAGATCGCTGTGTCCCGGATTCGGCGTATCCGTACCGGACTCTCCGGACCTCAGGGGGATGTCCCGGCTCTCACCGGACCCGGGCCGCTCTGCGGACGCCGTCTCGTCGCGGTCAGGCGCCGGCTCCGGGTCCCCCGCACCGGTGGCTGCGGCCGGCGCAGCGGTCGCCGCCGACCCGTCGGCGCCGATATTCTCGGGGTCGCCGATGATCTTCGCGGCCGCCGCGGGCTGGTCAGACGAGGCGGCGTTGCCGGCCGGGCGGTCGCCAGAGCGCACGAATCCCACTGTAGAGGGACAACCCGGCGAGAACGTGGGCGGCCGCGCCCAAGTTGCTGCGGATTATCGGCTCGGCCGACGCTGTACGCAGGCTAACCAGCAGCTTTGCCAACTCCATACGAAACCGCCTGTTACCAACACGTAAGATGGGCGGAACCTAACGGCCAGGCTCTCCGACGATGATCGTCGCGGGGCCTTGCCCGGAGGAACGATGACCCGTCGCCACGATGTGGATGATGACACCGGCTGGGGCAAGTCGCGGGGCAGGCGCCGAAGCCAGCGGCCGCAGAGCCGTCGTTCTCGGCGTTCGCTGGGCCAGCGGATCGCCGCCTACACGTCGATCGCCGTTGTCGGCGTGCTCGTCGCCGGAACCCTGGTGGCCTACGCGAAGTACCGCAGCATCTGGGACAGCATCCAGCGCATCGACGTGGCCGGGCTGGTCGGCAACCAGCCGCCCAAGCTGAACAACGCCGAGAACATCCTGCTGATCGGCTCGGACACCCGGGTCAACCAGGGGGGCATCGGCGGGAACGCGGCCAACACACCGGGCGGCCGCTCGGACACCCTGATGCTGCTGCACATCTCGCCGGGGAACCACGACGTCACGGTCGTCAGCATCCCCCGCGAGACCATGGTCCCGGTCATCAGCTGCCCGGCCGTGGACGGCACAACGGGCCAGCAGGCCGAGCCGGGACAGGAGGAGCTGATCAACGCGGCCCTGGATTTCGGCGGGCCGGTCTGCAGCTGGAAGACGTTCGAGAGCGTCACCGGCATCCACATCGACCACTTCGTCGAGCTTGACTTCACCGGCTTCGAGAAGATCATCAACGACCTCGGCGGGGTGGAGGTCTGCCTGCCGTTCGCGGTCGATGACCCGGATTCCGGGCTTAACCTCTCGAAGGGGCGCCACCACATCTTCGGGCCGCAGGCGCTGGCCTTCTGGCGCACCCGCGAGGACCTCGGCACAGGCTCCGACCTGGAGCGGATCCAGCGCGATCAGTTCCTCATGGTCTCGCTGCTGCATGGCATAGAGCACAGCGGCCTGCTGCACAGCCCGGGCAAGATCCTCGACGTGGTCCGCGACGCCTCGCACGCGATGACCACCGACAATGGCCTGGACCAGAACACCATTCTGGAGATCGGCGACACCATGCGGGGCATCAGCACGAGCCAGGTCCAGTTCATCACCGCGCCCAACATCCCCGACCCGGACAACGTCAACAACGTCGTGTTCGAGCAGCCTGAGGCCAACGAGCTCTTCAACGCCATCCAGCACGACGACAAGATGACAGCCTCGAACGGCGGGTCGAAGAGCAAGAAGAAGTCGTCCAAGAAGGCAGCAAGCCCGACTCTTGACTCCGTCTCCCCGTCGAAGGTAAACGTCCAGGTCCTGAACGGATCGGGGACCCAGGGGATGGCCAGCCAGGTCGGCGGCGACCTGACCAATGAGGGCTTCAACGTGGTCGGCACGGGGGACGCGAACAACTTCAACTACACCACGAGCCTGATCGAGTACGCAGGCTCGTCAGACCTGCCAGCGGCCGACACGCTGAAGTCCGTTGTGCCCAATTCCACAGTGGAGCTGGACTCGTCACTGACCCCAGGTACGGTCGAGCTGATCGTAGGCTCCGACTTCACCTCGCTCAACCCCGCGCCGTCGGCATCCTCGGGCGCTTCCCCGGCGCCGTCGGTCAGCTCCCTGGGTTCGGCCGACGGCGCGATCAAGGGGAACACCAGCATCTGCCAGAACCAGTCGGCCTTCCAGGGCCCGGACAGCTGACACCGGCATCGCCCGCGACAGCGGCGATGCGAGCGAACATCACACCGGCCTGGCCCAAGACCTGGCCAGTTGCGGTGCGGGCCAGGTGAGGGTGGATCCGCGGGACCGGCAGCGCCTGGGCTGCTAGGCCGAGCTGACCACCGGGGCACCCCGCCCCGGTGGATCCCCTCCGGCGGGCGATGGGCCCGCCGCGGACTGCCGCAGCCCGAGCCGCGACACCTCGAGCCACAACAGCAGCGACGCGGGGTAGATGAAGTAGCCGAACCGCGTGGCCGGCGCGAGCAGGAACATCAGCGTCAGGCCGATGGCGAGCCGCCAGACCGCCGCCGGGACGGTCTTCGGCGGCCAGACCACCAGCGAGGCGGCGATCCCAACTCCGGCCAGCACGAGCAGCGCGATCGCGACCATGTGGCCGAGCGGGCCGGTGTCGGCGAGCACGTGGCCGGGGAGCGGGCTGGCCGCGGCCGACCTGACCCCGGCCAGGCCGAGCGGGAACTCGATGGTGTTCGCGGCCAGTGGACCGGGCCAGATCGCCGCGATCGGCGCAACGATCGCGAGGCATGAAACCACCGCCCAGCCAAGGAAGGTGAGCAGCGGCTTCTTGCCGTCACGCGCGCCGATCAGCACCGCGGCGACGGCCACGGCCGGCCACGCCGTGGACTTCGCCGCCGACGCCAGGCCAAGCGCGATCCCCGCCAGCGCAAACCGGGGACGCCGCCACAGCAGCGCGAACCCCAGGCACATGAGGGCAACGATCGGGATGTCGTCGCCGCCGACCGCGAGCTCGAACGCGATAACGGGACACGCCGCGACGAACACCGTCCAGCGGACACAGTTCTTCGCCCCGGCGGCTCGCAGCGCAAGCCAGAAGGTGACCAGGAACGCAAACCCGAACCAGACGCGGGGATCGGTAATGACATGCGACCCGAACAGCGCGCGCGGGATCCCGAAAAGCGACATCACCGGCAAATACGGGTTGTACGCGTTTGGGTTGTGGGCGGCGGCGAGTGAGGCGGCGCTCTGGTACGGGGAGTGGTCGTTCACCAGCTGTTTGGCCGACCGGGCGATGACTCCGACCTCGGGCTGTTTCTGATTCGTGGCAGCGTTCAGGAACAGCGGCGTGATCAGCGCCCCGCCGACGCTGAGCAGCAGCGCCAGGTCGATCCCCCGCGACCGGTACACAAGGACCGCCAGCCCGGCCGCGATGTAAGCGCAGGTCGCGATCAGCCCCCACAGGCGGTGCAGGTCGTTCGTGCTGAAGACCGCCACGCCGCCCGCGAACACGGCGCAGGCGGCAAACGCCGAGGCGGCCCAGTACCGCGGAACACTGACGGGCAGCAGCCATCTGGCCAGGGAACTTGACGTCCAGGCCTGCGGCGGCGCTGCCTTCAGTGAAACCATTAGCTTAGATAGTCCTCCACTGCCGCAAGCTTAGCGTGCGCTGGACGGACGCCCAGGAACTGCTGCCCGCCCTTAGATCACCGGAGGGCGGCCAGCCCTGGTCATTCGCCAAGCTGTACGCAGGGATATCGGATGCCGGCCTGCAGGATCCAGGCGCCAGCCCTCGGCGAAACCGGCAAGCCAGGCGCGCACGGCGCCAGGCGACCGCTCCCTTGCAACGGTCAACACCATCCAGTTTAGGAGATATGCCCAAGCGAGCGGCAGTGGCAGGTTCCTGCGCGCGACCAGCACGCGGTTCCGGCCGTCCATCCGGTACCAGGTCGCGTGCCGCGAGTTCGGCACGGCCGGGTGGCACATCCGGGCCGCGCCGTCGTACTCGAGGCGGTAGCCGAGCTCGATGAGCCGCCAGGCCAGGTCCGTCTCTTCGTGAGCGAAGAAAAACAGGCCGGGCAGCCCGCCCGCCTCCTCGAACGCCGTCCGCCTGATCGCGCAGGCCCCGCCGGCGAACGTGGTCACCACGGAGGACCGTTCCGGATCACCGACGCGCAGCCGGGGAACGTGCCATCGCCCGCCGGGGCCACCCTCGGGATCAACGACGCGGAACGCGAGCACCGCGAGCCGAGGGTCGGCCGCGAACCGGCTCGCGACGTGCTCGCCAAGATCCGCATCCGGGTACCAGGCGTCGTCGTCGAGGAACAGCACCACGTCGCCCGCGCACGCGGCCAGGCCCGCATTGCGCCCGGCCGCGACGCCGACGTTCTCCGGCAGCCGAACCGCCACTACGCCGGGCGGGACCGCGGGCACGTCGGCACCGTTGCCGACCACCACGACCTCCGCGCCACCACCTGGCCCGTCGCACCGCAAGGCCAGAGCGCTCGCCACGGCCCGTTCCAGCTCTGCAGGCCTGATGCCCATCGTCAAGATCACGCAGGACAGCTTCACCGCAGCCGCCTCGATCCGAGAATCGCCACGAGGTGGGCGAGGACCATCACCGCGGCGACCACCAGGCACGCGACGACCAGTACCCGGGTCGCAGTCAGACCGCCGCGAGCCGAGTCCACGATCGCGGCCACCAGGATCAGCAGCGATAGCTCGACCGCCTGGGTGATCCGGTGCACACGCAGCACGCTGGCCAGGCGGCGGGCCAGCGCGAGCCCCCCGGAACGCGGCGCGAGCGCGGCGTCCGCATGCGTGCCCGGCAGGCCCGCCTTGGCCCGGGCGACGACGACATTGTCCGTCTCCGCCTTCACGATCGCCGCGAGCAGCGCGGCGGCCAGGCCTGCGCTCACGTAGCCGCCGGTCAGCGCGACGTGGCCCTGCGCCCGGATCCCGAGCCCGACGAGCAGCGCCGACTCGCCCAGGTAGTGGCCGATCAGGTCCAGGAAGACCCCGGAGGCCGAGGTCCGCTTGCTCCACCGGGCCAGCTCCCCATCGGAGCAGTCGAACAGCAGGTAGGCCTGGATCAGGATCGCGCCGGCGATCGCAGTCCACAGCCCGCCGAACGCCACGACCACGCCAGCCGCCACGCCACAGACGATGAACGCCACGGTGACCGCGTTCGGTGACCAGCCCAGCCTGGCGAACACCCAGGTCGCCCACGGCGAGAACCTGCGCATGTACAGCCGGCCGGCCCAGTGCTCGTCGTTCAGCCGGCCGATGACTGCCGACGGCTGCCCCCCGGCCCGCAGCTCAGCCAGCGTAGGCCCGGACATACTCCTCAACTCGCTTCGCTGTCTCAGCCTCCGACATGCTGAGGCGTTCCAGGATCGTGTACCTTCCTGGCCGGGTTTCGGGCCCGAACGTGACCGCCCGGGCGAATTCGGCTTGCGACATCCCGATGTCGCCGGGCGTCACCGGCAGCCCATGCCGGGCCAGGCAGCCGGAGATCAGCTCCGCCTGGACTGGGTCGTCGCGCAGGTATGCGCAGAACAGCGCGCCCAGGCCGGCCAGCTCACCGTGACTCGCGGTACCCGGGTAGAGCTGGTCGATCGCGTGCATGATCTCGTGATCGCCGCCGCTGCACGGCCGGCTCGAGCCAGCCACGGCCATCGCCATCCCGCACATGATCAGCGCCTCGGCGAGCACCCCGAGGAACTCGTCGGACCGCGCCGGACCTGGCTGGTGCAGCACCGCCTGAGCGGCCGTCCTGGCCATGGCCACCGCGAGCCCGTCCACCGGCTCACCGATGTCGACCGCCGCCAGCTCCCAGTCGGCCAGCGCGGACAGCTTGGCCACCACGTCGCCGATTCCGGATGTGGCCAGCGGATCCGGCGCGGCCCGCACCCGGTCCACGTCCACCACCACGGCAACCGGCATCACCACGCCGTACGACCCCTTGCCCGACTCGTGCTCGAGCGAGCTGACCGGGGAGGCTATGCCGTCGTGGGCGAGGCTCGTCGCCACCGCCACCATCGGGATGCCGGCCATGTGCGCGGCGAACTTGGTGACGTCGATGGTCCTGCCGCCGCCAATGCCCGCCACCGCCTCGTACTCGCCCGCGCGCAGCCGCTTGCCCAGCGAAACGGCGGCGCTGTGGCTGCCGTCACGGACGCGGAAGATCTCCGCCTCGCCGATCTCCAGTTCCGCGGCGATGCTGTCGCCCTGGCCGGGGCCCACCGCGACGGCGACCCGGCCCGAGGTGGCGATGCGCCGGTCGGCGAGCAGGTCCCCCAGCGCACAGATCGCGCCGGGCCGCACGTCGATGACCATCGGCGCAGCGAGCATCCGGGCCAGGAGCGGCATGCTCGCGAGACTAGCAGTGACGAGCAACTTACTAACAGTGACAGGCAATCTCCCGCGCCCGGCGCAAGTCAGCGTGGTCGTCGACTTCCACCCAGTCGACCACGCCGATCGGCACCGCGGCGATCTCCCCGCCCCGGTCCGCGAGTTCCTGGTAGCCATCCTCGTAGTAGAGCCCGGGGTCGCGGCGCCACGTTGTCTCGAGCGCGTCAGCCAGCGGCACCGCGGCCGAGGACTCGATGAGCGTCGCGCCGATGTACTCGCCGTAGGCCTTCGCCGGGTCCATCTGCTTCGTGATCCTGCTCAGCAGTCCCCTGGCGTCGAGGACCACCTTCATCTCCTCGTCGGCCAGCGGCTTGACGTCGTCGACGGCGAGGATGACGCGCGCCCGCCCGGCCGCGCCCGACCCCCTGGCGGCGAGCAGCGTCTTCTCGACGCTGACCGGATGCACGGTGTCGCCGTTGACCAGCAGGGCTCCCTGGCTGAAGTACTCGCGGGCCAGCCAGAGAGAGTAGGCGTTGTTCCACTCCAGCGCCCTGCCGTTGTGCACAAGTTCCAGCGCGATTCCGTGCGTGGCCTCGAGATCAGCGGCCCGGTCGGCGATCGCGTGCGCTGCGTGCCCGACGACGACCACGACCTCGCTCAGGCCCACCGCGGCCAGATTGCGCAGCGCGATATCCAGGATCGTGGTCTCCCCGTCCACCGGGAGCAGCGCCTTGGGCAGCTCGTCCGTGTCCGGTCGCAGCCGCCTGCTGGCGCCGGCCGCGAGGACCATGCCGATCACCGGTACTCCCCCTCCCGAGCCACGAGGCGACCCGCCAGCACACCCGCGCCGATCAGCAACACAAGATACGCGGCCAGTGCCAGGTAGGCGACCGTTGCGATCCCGACGATGGCGCCGATGCCGGCGATGAACATCCGGCCCTCCCAGCCCAGCTTCGTGTCGGGTATCCGGATGGCCTCTGGCCGGGTGCGGGTGGCGAGTTCCAGGTAATGCAGCGCGGTCAGGCCGCACACGGCGAACGTCACCGGCGGCGGGACCGCGAACGCGAAGCCCAGCGCGGCGAAGTAGAGCAACTGGCCGGCCAGCAGCACCGCGGGCGTCAGCCAGTCCAGGCGGCCGTCGTGCGGGTGCCTGGATCCGAAGGCCGCGAGCAGCATCACGACCAGCGGCGTGAACAGCAGGATTCCGGGGAGCTCCCGCATGCCCAGCCAGGCGAGCAGCGACGTGGCGGCCAGCCCCGCGACCGCCGGCGGCAGGGGCACGAACTCTCCCCTGACGACCCGGCCGAGCCAGACCGCCACCGCTCCGTCATCCCGGCACGCCGCCATGGTCGCCAGGGCCTGCGGATCAGCCACGGCCTCCGCGTCGCGCTTCCGCCGAGCCGCCCGAACGGCCGGATCAACGGGATGCGCGGGGATCAGCAGGTCAAGGGCTGAGGCCGGTTCGGGCGGCTCGGCCAGCGGCAGCTCCATCTGGTCCATCTGGTCCGGGTGCGCCGAGGCGACCAGCGTCATCGGCGCCTCCTCCGCCAGCACCGGTGACCCCTCCGGGACCGGCGATTCGACCCAGGCCGCCGAATCCACCCAGGCCGCGGAGTCGGCCTCGGCCGCCGACTCGACCGGGACGGTGGGCTCCACCCGCGCGATGGCGATCGGGCCGCCGGCCAGGGCCGGCCGTGCGGTATCCGTCGGCCCCGTCACCGGGGTGCGGTACGGCCCGCGCCCGGTGAGCGCGTAGCCGGTGGCGATGATTCCCCACTCCAGGAGGACCAGCAGCGTGGCACGGGCGCCCCAGATCGGCGCGACGAGGGTGATCAGGGCTATCCGCCCGCCCAGGGGGCAGCTCAGGAACCCCCGGATCGCGGCAATGGCGGGGTTGCTTTCGGTGTGAGCTTCGGCGGCCGATCCGCTGCATGCGACCGCTATCTTGCGCACCGCCTGCACGATCATCACCGCGACCGCGAGCTGCCAGGTGCCGCCCCAGTGCTGTTCGTACCCGCCCACGGCCAGCCCTGCGTAGACGGCGTACTCGGACGCCGTGGCGCACCAGTCCGCCAGCCGCGCGGCATCTGCGTCGGCGTGTCGCGCGGACGCACCGCGGGCCGGGCTGGCGAGCTGCCTGGCAGCGCACCCAACCAGGTAGCTGGCGCACAGGGCCAGCGCACCGTTGACGTTGCCTGGCCTCGTTCCGGCGCTGAACCAGCCAGCTGCACAGACCGCGAGCGCGACCGAGATACCGGCCACCGAGACCGGGGCAAGGGAGCGGCTAACCGCCCAGCCGGCAAACCGCCGCGGCAGGTCGTCGAGCGTTTCCGGCACGCTCATGTCAGCGCTCTCGCGAGCCGTTCACCCGGCCCTACCGCGCTTTTCCGGTCCATTCCGCTGATCCAGCTGATTCCGGCTCCCAGCACTGCACGAGTCCGCTCAGTGACCTACGGTACCTATGTCTACCCAGGCAAAGCGGAAGGCAGACCTCGGGCGAGCCGCGCGCCGCGCAGACCGCGCACGGGGCGTTGCGTAACGGCCACTCGAAATGGCCCAGTCTCAGCAGCAGGTAGGGTCCCAACATGCGGACGGTGGCGGTCGTGCTGGCCGGCGGGATCGGGCAGCGGTTCGGCGGCGACAGGCCCAAGCAGATGCAGGTCCTGGCGGGCCGAACGCTGATCGAGCACTCGGTCGCGGCCTTCGAGCAGGCGCCGGGCGTGGACGCGATCACGATCGTCATGCCGGCCGGTCTCGCGGACCCGGCCAGGCGGCAGTTCACCGCCGATGGGCACCCAAAGGTGACCACGGTGATCCAGGGCGGCGCGACGCGGACCGACTCGACGCGCTGCGCGATCGCGGCGCTCGGCGAGGGCGAGTGCAACGTTCTCTTCCACGACGCCGCCCGGCCGCTGCTGGATCAGCGGATCATCGCGGACTGTGTCAGCGCGCTCGCCACCGACCGGGCGATCGGCGTCGCCGTCCCGTCATCGGACACGATCGTCGAGGTCGCCGACGGCGTGGTTACCGGGATGCCGCGACGCGACACGCTGGCCCGCTGCCAGACGCCCCAGGGCTTCAGGCTGTCGGTGATCAGGCGGGCCTATGAACTGGCCGACGCAGACCCGTCCTTCCCGCTGCGGCCGGCCACCGACGACTGTGGCATGGTGCTCCGCTATCTGCCCGACGTGCCGGTTCGCCTGGTAGAGGGCAGCGAGCGCAACATCAAGATCACATATCCGGGAGATCTGGAGGTCGCGGAGACGCTGCTCCGCCGGCGCGACTAGCCAGGGTCGGCGGGCTCGCTCATGGCGCGATTGCCCGGCATCAGGCTGCGCGGGCTGGTGAGGAATCCGGCTCCCCAGGCGATGTGCATCGCGGCCAGCACGCCGGGAACCCGGGCCGCCACAGCGAAGCGCAGGTGACGCACGGCCAGCGCGCCGACGCCGATCACTCCCGCCACGTACAGCGCGGGAATGGCGAATCCGCAGGCCAGTATCGCGGGCCAGGCACCGGTGGTTCCGCTGAGCAAGCCGCCGAGGCCCGCGATCCCCGCCAGCACCCCGAGCACCATCACCAGGACGGCAGCCGGAGGGGCCAGGTACCGCGGGTTGATCGTGCCCGCGTGCTGTCGCGCCACCACCCGGCGCCACCGGCCATAGTGAAAGTACTGCGCAGCGAGCATGCGGACGCTCGCCCGCGGCCGGTAGGTGACCCGGAGCTCCGGCTGGAACCATACGACGCCCCCGGCCAGCCGGATCCGGTGGTTGAGCTCCCAGTCCTCGGCGCGCAGGTAGGTCTCGTCATAGCCGCCGACCTGCTCGATCGCGGCCCTGCGGTACACACCCAGGTAGACGGAGTCGACCGGCCCCGGCCCGCCGCCGGTGTGGAACTTGGCGGCGCCCACCCCGTACGGCGACGTCATCGCCCACGCCACCGCCTGCTGGAAGCGGCTCACGCCCTCCGCGGCCATGATCCCGCCGACGTTGGCAGCGCCGGTCCGCCGCAGCTCGGCAACCGCGGTGCGCAGGTAGCCCTGCGGCAGCAGGGCGTGCCCGTCGACCCGGGCCACGATCGAGTGCCGGGACGCCTTGATCGCCGCGTTCACCGCGCTCGGAATGTGGCCTGCCGGATTAGGCACCACGGTGACGCGCGGGTCGGCGGCCGCGATCCGCTCGGATACCTGCAGGGTCTGGTCCCTGGATGGGCCGACCGCCAGCACGACCTCGAGATCCCCGGAGTAATCCTGGCCCAGCACCGAGCGCACCGACTCAGCCAGGGTCAGTTCCTCGTTCCTGACCGGCATGACGACCGAAACCGGCTCCAACCCCGTTTTGCCCGGTTCCGTGGCGTCTGCTCGAATGCCAGGTGCATGACTCATGACAGGGATCACCGTACCGTGCTAAGCGTAATCACGTGAACACGGTACGGAGTAAAACCCTAGTAGGGTACTAGAGAACCGCGTCCTCCAGCATCTCCGTGACCAGGGCGGCGATCGGCGACCGTTCCGAGCGGACGAGGGTCACGTGCGCAAACAGCGGATGGCCCTTGAGCTTCTCGATGACGGCGACCACACCGTCATGCCTGCCCACCCGGAGGTTGTCGCGCTGCGCGATGTCGTGGGTGAGCACCACCCGCGATCCGCTGCCGATCCGGGACAGCACTGTGAGCAGCACGCCGCGCTCGAGCGACTGCGCCTCGTCCACGATCACGAACGAGTCGTGCAGGGACCGGCCGCGGATATGGGTCAGCGGCAGCACCTCGAGCATGTCCCTGTTCAGCACCTCGTCGATCACGTCCTGGGAGGTGACGGCCGACAGCGTGTCATAGACCGCCTGGGACCACGGGTTCATCTTGTCCGCCTCGGAGCCGGGCAGGTAGCCGAGCTCCTGGCCGCCCACCGCGTACAGCGGCCGGAACACGACCAGCTTGCGGTGCTGCCGCCGCTCCATCACCGCCTCCAGGCCCGCGCAGAGCGCCAGCGCGGACTTGCCGGTGCCTGCCCGGCCGCCCAGCGACACGATCCCCACGTCCGGGTCGAGCAGCAGGTCGAGCGCCACCCGCTGCTCGGCGCTGCGGCCACGCAGCCCGAACACCTCCCGGTCGCCGCGGACCAGCCGCACCGACTTGTCCGGCTGCACCCGGCCGAGTGCGCTGCCCGCGCCGGAAGCCCCGCTGACCAGTACCAGGCCGGTGTGGCAGGGCAGCTCCCCCGCCGCCGCGCAGTCCAGCTGCCCGCTGGCGTACAGCTCGTCGATCTCCGCCGCGCTGACGTCAAGCTCGCGCATGCCGGTCCACCCGGAATCGGCCGGGAGCTCGGCCCGGTACTCCTGCGCGGTCATGCCGATCGCGGCGGCTTTCACCCGGAGCGGCAGATCCTTGCTGACCAGCACTACGCTCTCGCCCTCGGCAGCCAGGCTGCGCGCGACGGAGAGGATCCTGGTGTCGTTGTCACCGAGGCGGAACCCGGCGGGCAGCACCGTCGGGTCGGCGTGGTTCAGCTCGACGCGTACCGTGCCTCCGAGGTCGCCGACCGGAAGGTCGGTGTCCAGCCTGCCGTACTCGACCCGCAAGTCGTCCAGGTAACGCAGCGCCTGCCGAGCGAAGAAGCCGAGCTCCGGATGGTGCCGCTTGGCCTCAAGCTCGGTGATGACGACCACCGGCAGGACCACCCGGTGCTCGGCAAATCTGCCGACAGCCGCCGGGTCGGCGAGCAGGACGCTGGTGTCGAGGACATAGGTGCGACGTGCTGGCGAACTGGCCACTCGCTCTCCTCTTGACGCTCGGGGCGCCATATTGGGACAGACGTGCCAACGGGACCGGGACCGGCCAGCAAGGGCCGGGCGCCGGCCCTTCGCTCACCACGCCTGCGTACCAGGACGCGAAGCTCGAGGATCCGAGGGCCTTCCCGGCGGGTGGCTACACACCACCCGTCACGTAAGACGTTACCCTCGGTGAGCCGTTCCCCGGAAGTACCAGCGCAAGCTGTTAACGTGACCGACACCGGGCGTGCGTACCTGGTCAGGGACCTGCGCCGGTGCTCAGGTGCCGAACCGGCGGTGCCGCGCGGCATAGGAACGCAGCGCGCGCAGGAAGTCCACCCGGCGGAACGCGGGCCAGTAGGCGTCGCAGAAGTAGAACTCGGAATGGGCGCTCTGCCAGAGCAGGAACCCGCCGAGGCGCTGCTCGCCCGAGGTCCGGATGACCAGGTCGGGGTCGGGCTGCCCGGCGGTGTACAGGTGCTCGGCGATGTGCTCAACGTCGAGGATCTCGGCGAGTTCCTCGATCGTGGTTCCCCTGGTGGCGTGGTCCTGCAGCAGCGAGCGGACGGCGTCGGCGATCTCCCGCCTGCCGCCGTATCCAACGGCGACGTTGACCAGCAGCCCGCCCTCGTTGGCCGTTGCATCCGCCGCGTCCTTGAGTACCTGGGCGGTGTCGGCGGGCAGCAGGTCGAGCGCTCCCATCGGGTTCACGTGCCAGTTCTGCGCCACGAGCTCGCGAACGGTGTCCTCAATAATCCGCAGCAGCGGCTCCAGCTCGCTCGAGGACCGGGACAGGTTGTCGGTCGAGAGCAGCCAGAGCGTGACCACCTCGACACCTGTCTGCCGGCACCACTGCAGCACCTCGAAGATCTTGTCGGCGCCCGCCTGATGACCGCTGCTGACATCGACCAGACCCGCCGAGCGTGCCCAGCGGCGGTTACCGTCGCACATCACCCCTACGTGCCTGGGGATCGCCCGAGGCGAAAGCGACGCTTCTATTCTGTGCTCGTAGAGCCGGTAGGCGAGATCGCGTACTCCCATCCCGCACCCTTCCTCGCTGCCGCCAGGATGGCTTGCCGAACCTGGCCAGCCTCATCCCCGCTGTCGTCGCCGTCGCGCCGGACGCACAGCCTGCGACCGCAGCACCGCCCGGTTCCCTAAGCACCGTATCCAAGAATGTCACCAGTTCGGCCGAGGTCAGGACGGCTCGCATACCAATCCCATCCGACCCCCACGCCTCAATGACCGCGCGCCGGCTGAGACACCAGCCCAGCCGAAGCTCACCGAGCCACTCCGCCGAGTCCCGCAGCACGCACCGGAACTCCCCGGTTCCCGGCAGGTCGGACCGGTCTCTCGACCGGAGCGAGAAGTACTCCCGATCCCCGGGCCGGAACTCCGGACGCGCGGACTGGCCAGCCGAGCCGGGCTGATCTGGCTCGGGGAACCGGTCGTCAGGATCGGGCCACACAGCGGCCTGTGCAGGATCCTGGCGTGCCGCCGTGACGCTGCCGGCGAACCGAGTCAGCCGGAAGCCGCAGCGTTCACCGACCGAAGCGAACGGCTCACCTCCGCGGCTGAGGTCGAGGGTGATCTCGTAGGGCACGCCCAGTCGGTCATTACACGCCACAGCGGTAACCGTCAGAATGGATCCATCAACGCAGCGTAGTTCCCCCATAACGGAACGTTAACATCTTCGATCCCGAAAGGGGCACCCCCCACGCCGCGGAGCATGCCGGGGAGCTCGGCCTTGGCTCGGCAACGGCACCGGGGTCCGGCACCCGCCCGGCACTGTCTATATCCTTCTCGCAACATACAGAGTTGAAATCCCCCTTCAGGGCGGGCGAGAGGACGGGCGACGGGCGATGGTCGACGTGCACGCAGCACTTGACGGGGCGGGACTGAGAAACGTTCACGTCCGCGAGTACGTGCGGTACTGGGCCGAGCTCACCGGGGCTGCGCGGATCGAGGTCGTCAGCGAGGCCGACGATACACGGCTCATCAGCGAGGCCCTCGCCGAAGGGGAGATCGTGCCCACGGGCGAGGGACTGTACTACTCGCGCAGCTACGTAAAGGACACCGCGCGCTCGGAGGAGCGCACGATCGTCGCCACGAGCAATCCCGACGACAAGGGCGTCTACAACAACTGGCGCCCGGCCGACGAGATGCGCCCGCTGCTCGAGGGCCTGATGCGCGGCGCGTCCGCCGGCAAGACGATGTACGTCGTGCCGTACCTGATGGCGCCGGTCGGTTCACCGCTCGAGCGGTACGCCGCCGGCGTGGAGCTGACCGACACCCGCACGGTCGCGCTGCACATGATCCGGATGGCGCGCGTCGGGGTGGAGTACATCGACAATCTCGCGGACCCCGGCAGCTTCGTGCGAGCCGTGCACGTCACCGGCGACCTGGAAAACCTGGGCCAGGGCACGCCGGACGACAAGCGGTACTTCGTCACGTTCGCCGACGAGCGGACCATTCTGCACTTCGGCTCCTCTTATGGCGGCAACGCGCTGCTCGGCAAGATCGCGCATGGCCTGCGGCAGGCCGCCTACGACGGCTGGGCATCCGGTGAGTTCCTCGCCGAGCAGTTCATGCTCATCGGAATCGCCGACAAGCAGACCGGCAGGCAGTACCACATCTGCGGCGGCTTCCCCAGCGCCTCGGGCAAGACCAACCTGGCGATGATGCTCGCCCCGGACGCCCTCGGCGACCGCTACCAGGTCTACTTCTACGGCGACGACATCGCGTGGCTGCGCGTCGACCCCGACGACGGCAAGATCTACGCCATCAACCCCGAGTTCGGCGTGTTCGGCGTGGCCAAGGACACCAACGAAACCACGAACCCGATCGCGCTGGGATCGGTGGCACCGGGCACCGGGGCGATATTCACCAACGTCGCGTACAACGACGACACCCAGGAGGTGTGGTGGGAGGGCCGCACCCCCGAGCCGCCGGCCGACGTCACCGGCTGGCGGGACTGGACCGGCACGCTCATCTCCGAGCGGTCGCCGGAGGACGCCGACGCGCCGTGGGCCCACCCGAACAGCCGGTTCACCACCACGCTGGCCAACGTGCCGAACATCGCGCCGGACTTCGACGACCCGAAGGGCGTGCCGATCGACGCGATCATCTTCGGCGGCCGCGCGAGCGACCGTGAGCCGCTGATCCGCGCGATCACCGATCTCGCGGAGGGCGTCTACGACGGGCTGACGCTGGGCGCCGAGGCCACGTTCGCCGCCGAGGGCGTCGACGGTCTGCTGCGCTACGACCCGATGTCGATGCGCCCGTTCATGTCCTACCCAGAGGGCGCGTACGCCGCGCACTGGCTGAGCGTCATCGGCTCGGCGGCGAGCCAGCCGATCTTCGCGCACGTCAACTGGTTCCAGCGGGACCCCGATGACGGCCATTACCTGTGGCCGGGCTACCGCGACAACCTGCGCCCGCTGCTCTGGCTGCTGCGCCTGGCCGCGGGCGAGGTGCACGGCGTCGCGACGCCGGTCGGCATCGTCCCGACCAAAGACGAGCTCGACCTGGACGGCGTCGCCATCGCCCCGCACGACCTCGAGACGATCCTGACCATCGACACCCCGCGGTGGCGGCAGGAGATGAAGTACCGCGCGGAGCACCTCGAGCAGTTCCCCAACCTGCCCGAGGAGATCCGGCAGGCGCACCGCCGCGTCGCCGCGGCCCTCGATGCTGCCGGCTGAGCGGCACGGCAGGCCTCAGGACGACCGGGGACCCTCGGCGCGGACCTGCTCAACGTGACGCAGGGCCTCCCTGAGGTCGGCGAGCCAGGTGTCCTCGTGTTCCCCGACCAGCCGCACGCACCAGGCGAGGGCATCGCTGCGGCTGCGCGCCACCCCCGCGTCCACCAGCGTGTCCAGAACGAGCCGCTCCGGCTGGCGGAGCCTGGTCATCACCGGTACCGAGAACGTGGTGAACATCACCTTCTTGTTGTTGCAGATCACGCCCCAGGAGACTTTGCGGCCGAAGCGGTGCTCGGCCTCGCGGGCGATCTCGACGCGCTGCTGCCGCGTCTGCTCGCGGAACCGGCGGCTGCGTCCCTCGGCGGCGGCGGCGCGCTCCGCGTCGGTCATGTCCTCGGACGCCTCCGGCACCGGCAGAACGCCGACCACCGAGATCTCCTCGCGATCCAGGCCGATCTCCGGTACCCCGGCGAACCAGTCGCCGGGCATGCGCCCGGTGAACCACCCGCGGAGCCTCTCGGCGGGTGAATTCGCCGAGCTGCCCTCATCTCCTGTACTCATGTAATAAAGATTACGCGGATAGCTGAATGCTGGCAAGATCACCGATCCGCCGCCCGCCACGTTCCGCCTAATCCGCCGCCGCTCCTCCCACCCGCCCGCAAACATTCCGCCGCCGCCCCTCCCACCCGCCCGCAAACATTCCGCCCACCCAGCCCGCGAATTCCATGATCATGGTAGAAAAAGACGCTTATTCGGTCGTCAGCTACCACGATCATGGCAAACAGGGCCGGAGAGGCCTGGGTGGCGGCGCCCAGGCAGCGCGCCGGGGGTCTCAGGCGGCGGGTCGCCGACGGTCACCTGGCCTTGCCGACGGTCACCTGGCCTTGCCGACGGTCGGCCTTGCCGACGGTCGGCGTTGCTGGCGGTCGGCGTTTGCTGGCGGTCAGGCGGCCGGGTCGCCCGCGACTGCCGCCGCAACCTTCGGGTACACCGCCACGGCGCCGGCGAACTCGGAGCCGAAGTCCGCCGGGACGACCTCGACGTCCAGGCCGGGCATCGGAGCCTGGAGCATCTTCCCGCCACCGAGATAGATGGCCACGTGCGAGATGTAATCGGGAGCCGTCGGGTCGGTGTGATAGAAGAGCAGGTCCCCCGGCTCGAGTTCACTCAGCGGAACCTTCGGGCCGGCCAGCGCCTGCTCGGCCGCCACGCGCGGCATGACCACGCCCGCCCGCGCGAATGACCACTGCACCAGGCCGGAACAGTCGAAATCGGTCGGCCCGTCGCCGCCCCACACGTACGGCATGCCCAGCCTGCTCTCGGCCGCATCGAGGAACGCGACGATCTCGGCGTTGGTCAGACCGGATCCGTCGGCCGCGGCCCCGGTGATCCCGGCCGCGCCGCCCGTCTCGGCTACGCCGGTCGAAGCCGACTGGGCGACCAGCGGCGCCACCGCCGCACTTCGCGGCAGCAGCTTCTTGATCTGCTTGATCAGCGTGCTCAGGTCGGCGTGCGGGGCGCTGATCACGATCGCGTTGTTCGCCGGTATCCCGAGCGAGCGGGCGACGGCATCGGATACGACGGCGTCGACACCACCGATCCCGACGGTGCCAAGGCCGGCCACCTGCAGTTCCTCGGCGCGCCGGCCGCTCACCTTGACCGCTTTGCCGAGTGGCAGCTTGTCCAGCTTGCTCATGGTGTACGAGACGGCCACACCGCCGGTCGCGACGTTCTCCCAGAGACGGGCCGAATCAGCAGTTGGCTTGGGGGTGAACGCACGGAACTCGGACGGGTCCACTCCCAGCATCGCGGTGAGCTTGCCACCCACCTGGAGCCTCGCCGCATCGAGCGGCTCGGCGGCGACCACGCCGTGCAGTCGCCGCACCGCGGTCGCGATGCTACTGCGCAGCGTGGTGGGGGCGACCACAAACAGGTCCGCCTCGAGCAGCCGGTGCGGCGGTGCCATGGTTGGCGCTGGCGCCGGGGTTGCCGCGAGCGCCGAAGGAACGTTGCCGGCAACGGCGAAGCCCAGCAGCGCCAGCCCGGAACCGAGCGTGACGAGCATGCGACGCGCTCCGTCGCGCAGCTGCACTGCTCCTCCCGGTTATCGGCCTTCGGCGCAAGCCACCAAAACACCATGCTACGAAAGGCACGCGGCTGTCTATACCGGCCCTGCGCTAATGGCTGCGGGTATCCCCTAGGGGTGGCCCGATGCGAGCTCTGCCCGCAGTGCCTCCGGCTCTGTCACCGGCAACCGGCAGGCAAAGTCCCGGCAAACATAGGCGGCGGGATCTCCGCGCACCGGCTCACGGCCGGCCAGCAGCGGTATGGCATCCGCCCCATTTCCGCCGCCATTGCCGAGCGCGATCACCGCGCCGGGGGGCGCGGCCAGGAAGGCCGTCCGGTGCAGCGCCGCGGTGCGTGCGTCATCGGGCGGGCCGACGACCGCGATCTCGGCCGGGCCCGCCGCGATGGCCTCGGCCACCGCGAGACCCCAGCCCGCGGCGCGCGGATACCGCGAGGCCACTGCCGGCAGCGGCCCGAGCGCCCCTGCCGCGGCGGTGCGGTGCCTGGCCGAGCCGGTCAGCGCCGAGTAGCTGAGCAGCGCACCGGCGACCGCGAACGTGCCCGACGGGGTTGGCCCGTCCGCCGGGTCGGCCGGCCGGTAGATCAGCCGCTCACCGTCGTCCGCGGTGTCGTAGAAGCCGCCCGCCGAGTCACCGAACCGGTCCAGCGTCGTGTCAAGCAGCTGGCCAGCCAGGGTCACCCAGCTGGCTTCCCCGGTCACCCCGGCCAGGGCCAGATACCCCTCGGCGACGCAGGCGTAGTCCTCGAGCACACCCGCGCTCGCCCCCGGGACCCCATCTCTCGACGTGCGGGTCAGCCGGCCGTCGGCCAGGTGGGTTCCGGCGAGCAGCTCGGCCGCGCCGCGTGCCGCGGAGATGAACTCCGGACGTTCCAGCAGCAGGCCCGCTTCGGCCAGGGCCGCTATCGCGAGGCCGTTCCAGGCGGCGACGACCTTGTCGTCCCGGCCAGGGCGGACCCGCCGCGCGCGCGCCTCGAGCAGAGTGGCGCGGATCCGCGCGAAGCGCTCGGGCTCCGCCGGGTCGCGGCGAAGCTGGAGCACCGATTTCCCGTGCTCGAAGGTCCCCTCGCCGGTCACACCGAACACCTCGGCTGCATACCGGGCGTCCGGCTCGCCAAGGACGTCGCGGAGCTGGCCGGGCGTCCAGGCGTAGAACTTGCCTTCCTCGCCCTCGCTGTCGGCATCGAGCGCCGAGGCGAAGCCGCCCTCGGCGGTGCGCAGCTCATCGATCATCCAGGTGCAGGTGTCGGCCGCCACGCGGTGGGCGAGCTCGGAGCCGGCCCGGCGCCACCAGTGCGCGTAGACCCGGGCCAGCAGCGCGTTGTCGTAGAGCATCTTCTCGAAGTGCGGCACTATCCAGTCCGCGTCCACCGAGTACCGCGCGAATCCGCCGGCCAGCTGGTCGTACATGCCGCCTCGGGCCATGGCGTCCATGGTGCGGGTGGCCATGCGCAGTGCCACCTCCCCGGACGCGCCGCTGCTGCGCTCGTGACGCCGAAGCAGGAACTCGAGCACCATCGAGGGCGGGAACTTCGGGGCACCGCCGAACCCGCCCCGTGTGGCGTCGAAACCGGACTCGAGCCCGGCGATCGCCGCGTCGCAGGCCTGGGTCAGCTCCTCCCGGCCCGGGACATCGCCGCCGGGCGCGACGGCCGACATCTGCCCGGCCAGCGCGGCAGCGATCCGCTGCGCCTGCCCGGTGACCCGGCTCCGCTCCTTGTTCCAGGCATCGGCGACCCCCAGGACCAGCCGCTGGAACTGATCACGCGGGAAATATGTGCCGCAGTAGAAGGGCTCCCGGTCCGGCGTCATCAAGACGGTCATCGGCCAGCCGCCCTGGCCCGTCATGGCCTGCGTCGCGGTCATGTAGACCGCGTCGACGTCCGGCCGCTCCTCGCGGTCCACCTTGATCGACACCAGGTGCTCGTTCATCAGCGCCGCAGTCTGCTCGTCCTCGAACGATTCGTGCGCCATCACGTGGCACCAGTGACAGGCCGAGTAGCCGACGGAGAGCAGCACCGGAACGTCGCGACTGCGTGCCTCGGCGAACGCCTCATCAGACCACGGCCACCAGTCGACGGGATTTCCCGCGTGCTGCAGCAGGTATGGGCTCGTTGCCGTGCGTAGCCGATCAGCCATACGTTCCATCATGCCCCGCCGGTACTGGCATGCCGGAGCCGGAGCGGCAGGCTCGTCAGAAAACCGGCCGGAGGCTGCTACCGTGCGTGTGTGACTACTTCCGGGCCGGCCACCCGCCCGCCCGGCCGCGGCACCCGGATCCGGGGCACCCGCCAGGCCGAGGCGGTGTACGCGGTACTGGACGGGCTGCCCGGATTCTTCAGCGCGCAGCAGATTCACGCCGAACTGCGCAACCGCGGCGAGCACGTCGGGCTCACCACGGTCTACCGGCACCTGCAGGTGCTCAGCGAGGACGGCCGGGTTGACGCGATTCGCGACTCCAGCGGCGAGACGCTCTACCGCAAATGCCACACCGACGCCCACCACCACCATCTGACCTGCCGCAACTGCGGCCGTAGCGTGGAGGTGGAGGGTCGCGCCGTCGAGCGCTGGGCCGAGCAGGTCGCCGCGGAAGCCGGCTTTACCGACGTCGGGCACACGGTGGAGCTGTTCGGCCTGTGCCCGGAGTGCGGCACGTCCTGACGGTTACCGCCGGGCCGGCTCGGCCGCGGACGCGCCCACGTTGGCTTCCAGCCAGGCGCAGAGCGGCTGGCTCGCTGCGAGGAACGCGGCCACGCGCTGCTTCGCCGCCGGGGTCCCGAGCCATGCCTCGGCCGGCCACTCCTTCCAGGTCGTTACGCCCTTGTAGCGCAGCAGCGTGATCCGGGGGTGGTCAGCCGGATAACCCCTCGGCGCCGTCTTGAGCACGTCGTGGCCGTGCACGTCGACCTCGTGCCGCTCAGTTTCTGCGATGACCCGTTCGAGCTGCGTGCCGGACTCGTCCTTGGCCACCGCCCGCCGGTACCTGTCCAGCTGGTCCGGGGCCATCATGTACATCCCGCTGCCAGCGGCAAGGCCCTGCGCCGAGAGCTGGAGGTAGCCGTCGCCGATGACCGCGCCGATGTTGGTCTTGTACGGCGACTTGTCTTTGCTGAACCTGACGTCGCGGTACGGCCGGAAAATCTTTGACTCACCGAACTCCGGGCCGAGTTCCTCGAGCAGCTCGCTCATCGGCCCCAGGACCATCTCGTCATAGATCGCCTTGTGCGCGGTCCAGTAGGCCTTGGAGTTGTCCGCCTCCAGGCCCTCGTAAAAGTCCAGCGCCTCGGCTGGCCACCCGCTGAAGGACATCGCGAGAATCCTAGGCGCACTACAATGCGCGGGTGCTGCGCTTCCCCCTGATTCACCCGCCGCTGCTCGCGGCGCTCGGCGCGGCCGGGCACGGCGGGAAGGTCCTGCTGGCCGACGCCAACTACTCGCACAGCACGAATGTCAGCCCGGACGCGACCGTGATCCACCTGAACCTGCGGCCCGGCCTGGTGACCGTCGAGCAGGTGCTCGAGCCGGTGCTGGCAGCGGTTCCGGTGGAGGCCGTCACGGTCATGCGCCCGGACGACGGCAGCACTCCCGCCGTGTTCTCCCGCTACCGTGAGCTGCTCGGCGAGGACCTGCCGCTGCAGCCACTGGGGCGCCTCGAGTTCTACGCCGAGTGCCGCAAGCCCGACCTGGCGGTGTGCGTGGCGACCGGCGATGACCAGCTGTACTCCAACGTGCTGCTCACGATTGGATACATCAGGCCGTCCGTGCCGTGACCGCGGCACTGTGGCCTAGACATGTGGCCTGACGTCCGATACACACTGTGTTCTCGGATACCCGTGTTACCGGATACCTGTGTTACCGGATACCTGCGTTTGGTCTGACTTGCTGCAATCGGAGGCACCACATGACCACGCCCAACACCGGCGAGTTCAGCGGGCTGGTGGCCCTGATCACCGGCGGCGCCTCGGGGATCGGCCTGGCCACGGCGCGGCTGCTCGCCTCGCGGGGCGCGCAGGTGGCGATCCTGGACCGGGAGATACCGAGCGCGGCGGCCGGCGGCTCGCCGAACTACGCCACTTTCGGCAGCGACCCGCTGGACACCGGCCTGCGGCCGGTCGTGGCCGACGTCACCGACGACGGCGCCGTCCGGGCGGCGGTCGCCGAGGCGATTGGCGCCTTCGGTGGGCTGGACATCCTGGTCAACAACGCGGGCATTGGGGCGGCCGGCACGGTCGAGGACAACGACGACGACGAGTGGCGGCACGTCCTCGACGTGAACCTGCTCGGCATCGTCCGCAGCTCGCGGGCGGCCATGCCCGCGCTGCGCGCATCGGTGGCCAGGCGCGGCGAGGCTGCCATCGTCAACACTAGCTCGATCGCGGGCATCGCGGGCCTGCCGCAGCGCGCCCTTTACTCATCGACCAAGGGCGCCATCTACGCGCTGACCCTGGCCATGGCCGCCGATCACATCGCGGAGCACATCAGGGTCAACTGCGTCACGCCGGGCACCGCCGACACCCCGTGGATAGCCCGGCTGCTGCAGGCGGCGCCCGACCCAGAAGCCGAGCGCGCGGCGCTGACCGCTCGCCAGCCCATGGGGCGGATGGTTTCGGCCGACGAGGTTGCCGCGGGCATCGCCTACCTGGCCAGCCCGCTGGCGAGCGCGGTCACCGGCACGGCGCTGGCTGTCGACGGCGGAATGTCCGGCCTGCGTCTCCGGCCGCGTTAGTCCTGACCCATGCAGGTCGGATGACTCTGAGCGGCATAGCTGGAAACCGGCTACGCGACAGGGCGAAAACCTGAGGTAAATCCGAACATATCATTTCGGTGACGGTACTGGCAGTGATCCATCCTGCCCGTTGACATCCCGATACATCGGATCTATTTTCCAGGCACATGCCATGCGGATGGCCGCCATCGGGGGTGTCGCGGGTAGCCGTGTGCCCGAGGAATCGGACACAGGAGGACCGATGGTACTTCGCAGACGCTTCGGCGTTACCGCCGTGGCCGGCCTCGCGGCCGCGGCCCTCATCGCGGGAGTCGCGGGGTGCGGCTCCAGCTCAAGCTCCGGCTCCAGCAGCCCGGCCAGCACGTCGAATTCCTCGTCGGCAACGATCAAAATCGGTGTCGACCTCACGTACAACAACACGGCGTTCTGGGCCGCCTACATCAACTATGAGAGCCAGTACGCCTCGCAGTACCACGTCAAGCTCGTTGGCCCGCTGCTCGCTGCCGCCAACGCGAGCCTGCAGAACCAGCAGATCGAAGAGCTCGTCAACGAAGGCGCCAAGGCCGTGATCGTGAACCCGGAGACGGCGACCAGCCTCGGCCCGGCGATCTCGTACGCGACCTCGCACCACGTGAAGCTCATCTCGGTCGACACCATCGTCGGCGTGGGCAAGGTGTACATGGTGGTCCGCCCGGCATCAAGGTCGACCGGATCCGGATCGGCGTCTACGTGGTCGGCAGCGTGCTGGCAGCGGTCGGCGGGCTGATGGAGGCGGGCCGGGTAAGCGCGGTCACCGGCACCCAGGGTTACCAGGAAGGCATCATCTTCGCGGTGTTCGCGGCCGCGGTGATCGGCGGCGTGAGCCTGCGCGGCGGCCGCGGCAACATGGTCGGCGCCGCGTCTGGGGTGGTCCTGCTCGGCCTGGTGCAGAACATCCTCGACCTGTCGAACGTCTCGAACTACTGGATCGAGGCGGTGGACGGCGGTGTCATCCTGCTCGCGCTGCTGCTGGCCAGGGTCATCGGCGGAGAGGCCACGGCCGAATGACCGGCCGGCCCGCAAGCGCCGCCGCGCGGAGCAAGCGATGACCACGATCCTCGGCTTCGACACCTACGACGTGCGCTTCCCGACGTCCCGCCACCTCGACGGCTCGGACGCGATGAACCCGAACCCGGACTACTCGGCCGCCTACCTGGTACTGCGCACGGACGCGGCCGACGGGCTGGCCGGGCATGCGCACGTGTTCACGATCGGCCGCGGCAACGACATCCAGCTCGCCGCGTTGCGCGCGCTGGAGCCCTTCATGGCCGGCCGCGACCTCGACGAGACGCTGGCCGATCTCGGCGGCCTGTCCCGCCGGCTGGTCGGCGACAGCCCGCTGCGCTGGCTCGGCCCGGAGCGCGGCGTGGTGCACATGGCCATCGGCGCGGTGCTAAACGCGTGCTGGGACTTGGCCGCACGCCGGGCGGGCAAGCCGCTCTGGCGGCTGCTCGCCGACCTCTCCCCCGCCGAGATCGTCAGCATGGTCGACTTCAGGTACCTCGCCGACGCGATCACCCCGGATGATGCGCTTGCGATGCTCGAGCGGGGCGCGGCCGGGAAGGCCGAACGCGCAGAGATCCTGGAACGCGACGGTTACCCCGCATACTCGACGACACCCGGCTGGCTTGGCTACTCCGATGAGCTGATGGCCGAGCTCTGCGCACAGGCCGTCTCCGACGGCTTCAGCATCGTGAAGCTCAAGGTGGGAGCGCGGCTCGAGGACGACATCCGGCGCTGCCGCATCGCCCGCGAGGCGGTCGGCGAAGGTATCGGCATCGCGCTGGACGCGAACCAGGTGTGGGACGTGCCGACCGCGATCTCGTGGCTACGGGAGCTCGTGCCGGTGCGGCCGGAGTGGATCGAGGAACCGACCAGTCCCGACGACATCCTCGGCACGGCCGCGATCCACGCCGCGATACCGGTCCCGGTCGCCACCGGCGAGCACATCTCCAACCGGGTGGTGTTCAAGCAGTTGCTGCAGGCTGGAGCGATCGACATCATGCAGATCGACGCGTGCCGGGTGGCCGGCGTGAACGAGAACATCGCGAACCTGCTGCTTGCCGCCAAATTCGGGGTTCCGGTCTGCCCGCACGCGGGAGGGGTCGGCCTGTGCGAGATCGTCCAGCACCTGGCTATGTTCGACTACGTGGCGCTGTCCGGGACTATGGACGGCCGCGTGATCGAGTGGATCGACCACCTGCACGAGCAGTTCGTCACCCCGGCGGTCGTGACCCGAGGCCGCTACCTGACGCCGACGGCCCCCGGTGCGTCCACGGAGCTGCGGCCCGAGTCGATCGCCGAGTTCTCGTTCCCGTCCGGCCCCGCCTGGGCCGGCACTACGCTCCACGCGTGAGCGAGCGATGACGTGAACAGCGATGCGGCTGTCGCGCTGCCGATGGTGCCGGTCGGCGGCTCTGGCGTCCAGGTCACCCGCCTTGTATTCGGGGGCGCGCCGATCGGCGGGCTGTTTGCCCCTGTGGACGACGACGACGCGCAAGCCACGCTGGAGGCCGCGTGGGACGCGGGCGTCCGTGCCTTCGACACCGCACCGCACTACGGCGTCGGGCTGTCCGAGCGCCGCATCGGCCGGTTCCTGGCCGGGCGGCCGCGCGGCGACTACGTGCTGTCGACCAAGGTCGGCCGGCTCCTCGAGCCGGCCGACGACGATGTGGACGGCGCCGAGGGCTACTTCGGCACGCCGCAGCTGAGCCGGGTTCTCGACTACTCACGCGACGGCGTGCTCGCCTCCCTGGAGGCAAGCCTCGGGCGGCTGGGCGTCGACCGGATCGACATCGCGCTGATCCACGACCCGGACGACCACGGACGCGAGGCGCTCGACGGCGCGTACCCGGCGCTCGCCGAACTGCGGGCCGAGGGCGTGATTGGCGCGGTCGGTGCCGGCATGAACCAGGTCGAGATGCTGGAGTGGTTCCTGCCCCGCGCCGACCTCGACTGCGTGCTCGTGGCCGGCCGGTACACGCTGCTGGACACCCGCGCGGCGGTCTCGCTGTTTCCGGAATGCCAGCGCCGCGGGGTGGGCGTGCTCGCCGCCGGGGTGTTCAACAGCGGCGTGCTCGTCGATCCGGCCCCCGGCGCTACCTACGACTATCAACCCGCCGCCGCCGACGTCGTGGACCGGGCGCGGCGGATCGGCGCGGCCTGCGCGCGGCACGGGCTGCCGATCGGCGCGGCCGCGCTGCAGTTCGCGCTGCGCCACCCGGCGGTGACCGCCGCCGTTGTCGGGGCGCGCAGCCCAGCCGAGATCGCCGCGGACGCCGGCTACCTGGCCCGCGACGTCCCGGACGCGCTGTTCGATGAGCTGGCCGCCGGGGGGCTGATCGGTTGACCGTCGACGCGCACCACCACATGAACCGGCCGCCGGGGCTGATCAGTTGATCATCGACGCGCACCACCACATCTGGGATCCAGCGTCCCGGCAGCACGCCTGGCTGGACGGGCTCCCGGCGCTGAACCGCGTGTTCGGCCTGGCCGACTTCGAGCGTGCCAGTGAACCGGAGCGGGTCACCGCCAGCGTCCTGGTGCAGGTGCTCGCCAGTACCGAGGAGACCGAGGAGTTCCTGGCGCTCGCCGCCGGGCCCGGTCCCGTCGCCGGGGTGGTCGGCTGGACGGACCTGACCAGCCCGGCCGTTGCCGAGGAGCTCGCCCGGCTGCTGGCGCTGCCCGGCGGCGCCCGGCTGGCCGGGATCCGGCACCTGGTTCAGGACGAGCCCGACCCCGACTGGCTGCGGCGGCCGGACGTGCGCCGTGGCATTCGCGCCGTCGGCGCGGCCTGCCTCGCCTACGACCTGCTGGTCCGGCCGCATCAGCTGCCGGCCGCGCTGGCCGTGGCCAGCGAGCTCACCGACGTCACATTCGTGCTCGACCACGGCGCCAAACCTCCGATCACTTCCGGGGTCCTGGAACCCTGGGCCTCGCAGATCGGCGAGCTTGCGGCCAGGCCAAACGTCAGCTGCAAGGTGTCCGGCCTGGTCACCGAGGCGGGCTCGGGCTGGCGGCCGGCCCGGATCGTGCCCTACCTCGACCACCTGGTCGACGCGTTCGGGCCCGGGCGGCTGATGTTCGGTTCCGACTGGCCGGTATGCACGCTCGCCGCCAGCTACGCCGAGGTGGTCGCGCTGGCCAGGGACCCGCTTGCCGTGCGGCTCGGGCCTGCCGAGCTCGACGCGGTGTTCCGCACGAACGCGATCAGCACCTACCGGCTTGATGGGGAGCGGGCGTCGCGTAACGGCCCGTAATCAGAGTGCGGATGCGAGCCAGTGTTCGACCGCCGCGATGTGTACCGTGGCCCAGGACCTCGCCACCTCCGGATCGCCCGACGCGAGCGCGTCGAGGATCGCGCGGTGCTCGTCGAGAGTGCGCTCCTTGGCGCCAGCCTGGGTCAGCCCGCGCCATATCCGGGCCCTGGTGGTCGGCGCGGACAGGGTCTCGAGCAGCGAGCAGAGCACCGCGTTCCCGGAGCAGGCCGCGATCCGCCGGTGAAACTCGATGTCGTTCGCGACCAGGTCCTCGACCTCCGGGTGCTTGCCGAGGCTGTCCAGGAGCTTGCCAAGGCCGGTGATCTCGTCCTCGGTGATCCGCTCGGCCGCCATAGCCGTGGCCGCAGGCTCGAGGATGCGCCTGACCTGGAGGAACTCCAGCACCGTGGCGTCCTTGTGGAAGTCCACGATGAAGCTCAGCGCCTCGAGCAGCAGCGCGGGCTCCAGGCTGGTCACGTACGTGCCGTCGCCGCGCTTGACGTCCAGGATGTTGACCAGGGCGAGCGCCCGCACCGCCTCGCGCAGCGAACTGCGGGAAAGTCCCAGCTCGGCGGCGAGGTCCGCCTCCTTGGGCAGCCGGTCCCCCGCGTGCAGAGTGCCGGAGACGATCATGGCTTTGATCTTCTCGATGGCCTCGTCCGTGACCGCCACCGCGGACCCTCCAGCCCCGATAGATCCGACGTCTGTCCCGAGTATCGCACAAGCCGCACCTCGGTCAGGCTCGTCGCGGCAGGTCAGCGGCGGCGCCCGCCCCGCCTGGGCCGGGCGGGTCAGGCGGTGCCGGGCGGGCGGTGGTGCCTGTGGTGCGGCGGCGGCGAGCGCCTCGGTGACGGGGCGGGCGTCGGTGATGGGCCGGCGACGGTGATGGGGCGGGCGACGGTGATGGGGCGGGCGACGGTGATGGGGCGGGCGACGTGGTCGGCGACGGCATCGGGGATGCGGTCGGTGCGGGCGAGGGGGACGCTGCCGGGACGGCCTTCTTCGCCGGCCTAGTCGTGGCCACCGGCTGGATGGGCGTGGGCTGTGCCGCGGACGACGGCACCGCGGCGGACGGGCTGGGCGGCGCGATCGCGGCGGGACGCTGGGTGATGGGTTCCGGAGTCGAGCTCGCAGCGAGCGTCAGCGTGAGCCCGGTGACACCGATGACCGCCAGCAGCGCGATCCCTCCGGCGAGCGCCTGCCGCTGCCGGGGCGCCCGCCGGATCCACCGCGGCGCCTGCGCGATCTGCCCCGGCGCCCGCCGCAGCCAGCGCAACCCGGCGTCCACCGAGCTCGCCGGAGCCGACGCCGACCTGACGGCGGCCAGGTACCCCCCGGCCGCCGGGCCGAGGAAGATCGGCGCCACCGTGTGCCGCAGCGACCGGCCGCACGCTCCGAGTTCGATGGCGACGGCCCGGCACTCGCGACAGCCGCGCAGATGACGCTGCACCATAGCCTCGTCGCCACCGCGCGTGGCGTTGACCAGATGCTTGCCGAGCTTGCCGGACACGGCCTTGCAGTCATCGCGGGCAGCCTCGGACCGCTAAGTCTTTTCGGTGCCGGTGCGGTGACCAGCGGGGCACGAGGGCCAGGTGATGCCTGCCGGGGTGAGCACGTGGAGGGGCAGGATTGGGTGCACGACCTTCTCGCTGGACGCGTCCGAGATCATGACCGCCGAGTCCGACCCGGTCGCGTCGCCGAACTGCTGCGTCACCTGGACGTAGCCGCCGGTCCGGGTGCTTGCCATGTAGGTGGCAGCCGTCGTGGTCCAGGCGAGCGCACCCGGGCTCATGGCCAGCGCCGAGAAATAGTCGCCCGACGGGAGGCTGAGCACCTCCCTGGCCCGCACGTCCTGCGCTGGCGAGTAGAAGAGGCTGGTCATGCCCGGGTTCAGGTACGCGGTCCTGGTGCCGTCGGTGGCCACGAACTCAGTCCCGTGCACCGCGCGCAGCACCGTGGGCAGCGCCGCGGGCTTCATGGTCTCGAGGCTGAACGCGTGCAGCGTGGTCTGCGCACCCGGCCGGTCGGACTCCGGCCACACGACCAGGTTCCCGTCGAAGAACGGCGGCTGAACGTGCCCCTGGCGGATCACCCGAGCCTGGCCGGTGGCCAGATTGGCGAGGCGGATCTCGACCACGCCGCCCGGCCCGTAGCCCTGGGCCCACGCCGCGTAGTCGCCGCTGACCGCCGGTGGGTGCCAGGGGCTCGGCCAGGGCGAGTTACTCGGGCCGTTAAGCGAGCGGCCGATCGTCAGCAGCCGGCCGGTCGCCGAGTTCCAGGCGTAGACGGTGAAGTTGTCGAGGGTGGACAGCGAATAGGTCTCCTCCCAGACGAGCCACTGCCCGCCCGACGCCCCGTCGGCCTGGTCCTCCTGCGGGTTCCGGAACCGCTGGACGTGCTGGATGCTGCCGCTGACGAGGTTCAGCGCGGCAACCCCGGAAAAGCCGGACGTCCAGGTCGACACGAAGGCGGACTTGCCGTCCGCCGACATGCCGAGCGGGATCACCTCGCCGTTGAGCGATGCCGGCACCGTCCGGGCCAGCGCCGCGGTGAGGCTGGCGGTCGGCTGCACCGGGCACAGCGTCGACCAGGCAGGCCACGCGGCCGCGGCATGACGCTGGCCGGACCGCGTTGCCTGCGGTGTGCCGGTGCTGCACCCGGCCAGCGCGAGCGCACCGGACAGGACGCCGCATGCCCCGAGCGTCCCGAGCGCCCGCCACCGCAGCGCTCGGGCCGTGCGCCCGCAGCCGCGAATCGTATTGGTTACCCTACGTGGCTGACCCGTCGCTTTAAGCACCGCACTATTCTTGACCTGCGGTCCGGCCATTTGCAGTCGCTGATCGTCATTGGCCAGATAGTGCTCTTTTGACGGGCCTTCGAAGACCGAACTTGTCGGGCATCCGGCGTATGTTGAAGGCGAAGCCAGCAGTCGGCTGTCGGGTTCAGATCCTGCCCTGCCGCTGGCGCGAAGGGGCGGGACACATCATGAGGCCGCCGCACGTGCTGATCCGCCGCGCCATCGTGGATCCGCTGTGGCTGCCCGTCGCCGCCACGTTGATAGTGCTGCTGACGCTGGTGGCTGCCGTCACAGCGCTGGCCTGGCCGCTGGACCGCCGGCAGCGGTCGCCGCGCTTGGCGCTGTTCGCGGCGGTCTACATATTTGCCAATGCCAGCCTCGTCGTGGCGGCAGCGGTTCTGTGGCTACGCCGGCCGGTTGCCGCCTGGCGCGACGAAGAGCGGTGGAAGACGGCGCATGCGCGCTTGCTGCGCTGGGCATTCTCGCTGATCGTGGGATCCGCGCGTCCTCTGTTCGGATTTGAGGTGAAGCTGGAGGAGCCACCGGACGCTGGCCGGCTGCAAGATCGCGGCCTGCTGGTATTGGCTAGGCACGGCGGCCCCGGGGATTCATTCACGCTGTTGAACCTGCTATTGACGCGATATCACCGGCGGCCCTGCGTCGTGCTGAAGGAGAGCTTGCGATGGGACCCCGGGCTGGACGTGGTGGTGAGCCGGCTCCCGTCCTGCTTCCTGCCCTCCGCTAGCGACACAGCCGACGATCTTCCAGGGCAGCTCGCCGACGTAGCCCGCGCCCTGACCGGCAGCGATGCCATGCTTATCTTCCCCGAGGGGGGAAATTGGACACCGCGCCGCCATCGCCGGGTAGTGACGCGACTGCGCCGCCGAAGAGGTCAGCAGGCAGCGGCGGACGCGGCCGCCAACCGGCATGTTCTGCCGCCGCGGCCGGGAGGCGTGCTGGCGTGCCTGGCGGCGCGGCCTGACCTGGACGTCGTAGTAGTCGCTCACACCGGTCTTGACGATTTGGTCGCCCCCGCCCAGGTCTGGCGGGCGCTGCCGCTCGCCGACAGGCCGATGATCGTGCGATGGTGGCACGAACCCGCCCAGGCTCTGCCCACCAGCGCGGATGAGCGCTACCAGTGGCTGCAGGTCCAGTGGACGATCGTCGACTCGTGGATCGACTCCCGCAAATCACGGACTGCTCAGGAGCCTTCTGGCCCCGGTATCCCCGAGGCGATGCCGCCGGACAGCCCGTCCGGCGAGCTTGACGCCGATCCGGCCTCCGCCTGAAGCCCCACAGCAGGCAGCCCGACCGGCGGACCGCAGACCTGCCGGTTACCGGCGCCAGCGGGGCGTGGACCACGCCGGGGCCGCTCCGGTCAGGTGAATGGCCAGGCATACGAGCCCGGCCAGCAGGAAGCTGATCGGCGAGAACAGCGCTGGGGTAGCCACGTTTGCGGCGTTGACGATGAATCCGATCACGAACAGCACGACAGCGATTGCGGCGAGCATTCCAGCCTCCTGGGCAATGTCATGAAGATAGGCACTTTTATATTGAGACAGCAAACGACTGAACTGCCCGGTATCGCGCCTTTTACACATTGCCGTGAGACTGGCCTGAGAGGGTTCAGACTCGCGGTTCTTCACACGCCTTCGGCCACTGACCTCGTGACCGGCCATACCCGGACTACCGCGGACGAGGTTGCAGATTATCAATCAGGCCCGGTCAGCGCCGGAAGGCGTCCTTGACCTTCTCACCGGCGTTTTTGAGGTTACCGGTCACCACATCGGCTTTTCCTTCTGCCTTCAGCCGCTCGTTTCCGGTGGCCTTCCCGGCAAGCCTCTTGGTCTTGCCCTTGATCACCTTGGCCTTATTCTTAGCCTTCTTTTCCGCACCCATGACCGGTTCTCTTTCCTGCCGGCAGCAACGGCGTTGCCCGGCATCGCTCTGCGTCCGCCGCTGTTCTCAGCTGAGCGCCCTGAACGTGAGCGCCCTGAACGTGCCCTTTGAGCTACCCGCCGGATACGCGTGAAACTTTTTCGGCATGGCCTTTCCCTGACGTGTTGCCCGAGCGGCTCACCGCCCGGTGGCCGCAAGCGAGCAGGCAGGTCAGGCCCGCAGGCTCGCGGCAGTCGATACCTGGTACATGTGGCGTCTGAGCGTCTACCCGACGGCAAGGCACCTGATCTGGGCGTCTGAGCGTCTACCCGGCGGCAAGGCGCCTGATCTGGGCGTCTGAGCGTCTACCCGGCGGCAAGGCGCCTGATCTGGGCGGCGTTCAGCTCGCTGCTCATGACCTCCATGTTCGCGCTACCAGTCGTAGCCACGGGCCCCGACGATGTTCACGATCGTCGACGACGGCAGCGACGAGTAGGCCGGAACGGTCGCGGCCCAGCCGATGCTCGAGGCGCCGTGCACCGAGTCTTCGTAATCGGTTGTGGCTCCCGAATTCTTATAACCCCTGATGTCGAACCAATGGAAAATGGTCTGATTCACCGGGTGGCCCACGAGATGCGGGCCACCGGCGACCTCGTAGGCATCACCGGCGAGCGGGGCGCCCCCCTTGTGGTTGATATCGGTCACCAAATCAACCTCATACGTCTTGATCTCGTGCTTGGTTGGCGACCAGGGCAGGCCGACGGCGACGTAATTGTTCCGGCTCTGGTTTTTGTTCAGCACCTCGGGAACCGGGTAGCCGCTCCCGTCCGACCAGCCGGTGCCGTTCTTATTCGTCCCCAGTTCCTTTGCTGTCTTCCGCTGGCCCACGGTCTTGCCCATCTGAGCGAGCATCTCCGACACCGTGGCCGGGCCGCAGTAGTAGCCGTTGATCTGTGCCCGCTGGGTCTGCTTCAGGTTCTTCGAGGCCGGCAGCGCGCTCGGGCACGCGCCGTCCGCGCACTTGCTGGCGGCCGCGACGTCGGCCTGCATCGCCTCGACAAAGCTCCTGGCCAGAACCTGCTTGGCGGCGTTGGCCGCGAGCATCGCGTCGCTCATCGCCGGGGCCGGCAGGCCCACCTTGGTGCGCATCCCCATCCCGGTGTCGGTGACCACTGCAGCGGGCTGTGCGGCCGCCGACCGGATCGCAGCCCCGCTCGACCCGCTCGGCCCGCCCGCTCTCGCGGCCCCCGCGGCCCCGGCGGCTCCTGCCGCTCCGGCGCCAGTGAGCACCACCGAACCGCTGACCAGGCAGATGGCCATCATCGTGATAAATCGACCCATCAGGTAGCGCGCGTCCATGATTCCTCCGCTTTTTACCCGACCCTGTATATCCGAATTACCGCAGATTAGTCGCGGTAATGAATCGGAATGCACGCAGGCAATAAGGCTAAGCGAGCCGAGTGCGAGGTGTCTTGAAAATCGCATCAGCCGACTCGAGCGGCCGCACTAATCTTACAAAGTCGATAAATTCAGTGCTCGCCGTCCAATTGCGCGTTAAACGGGCTTTCGGCCATCGAGCAAATGCCTGAAATATGAGCCCGGCTCGTGCAGGAAACGCCTCCAGTGGCCGACGACTTCCAGCTCGTCCCAGCGGGCCGGGCGCATGCCCCAGTCACCCAGCTCGAGGATGCGGGCACCGGGCGTCGCGGCGATCAGCGGCGAGTGCGTTGCGACCACCGCCTGCGCTCCGGCCCCGGCCAGGTCGTGCAGGAGGGCGACGAGCCCGAGGCTGGCGGTGAAGGACAGCGGCGCGTCGGGCTCATCCATGAGGTAGAACCCGGGCTGGTTCACCCGGGTGCGCAGCATCTCGAGGAAACCCTCTCCGTGGCTGAGCTGGTGGAAACGCTCCCGCCGCAGGCCCGGGTTGTCCTCCAGGTAGCTGTACAGGCCGTGCATGGTGTCTGCGCGCAGGAAGTACGCCCAGTGTGAGCGCCACGACGGCGAGCGCTCGACCACCAGGCTGGATCCGATGCCCGGCTCGCTGTCCCGGACCCGGAACAGGCTCGCGTGGACCGACCCGCCCTGCGGGTTCAGGCCGTAGGCCTCGGCCAGGGTCTCGATCACCGTCGACTTCCCCGACCCGTTCTCGCCCACGAGCATGGTCAGCCCGGCAGGCAGCTCCAGGCCTGCACGCAGGATCTGCGCCACCGCCGGCACGGTCGCCGGCCAGCGGTCCGGGTCGAACTGGGGATCCGGACCACACCGGAACGCGCGGACCGGGCGCTCGTCAAAGCCCGCATTGTCGGCCACGTCACAGATCATGCTCTCCGCCGCAGACAGTCGGCACCGCCTGGTACGAAGGAGGCCATGGGCGACGACGTTGAAACCGCGGCACTCCGCGATCAAGCGGAGCGCTGCCTGCGCTCCCTGGCCGGACCCACCGCGACGCTGCGCGACGACCAGTGGACGGCCATCCGCGCTCTGGTCCAGGACAGGCGGCGGGCTCTCGTGGTGCAGCGGACCGGCTGGGGCAAGTCGGCGGTCTACTTCACGGCGACCGCGCTGCTGCGCTCCCGCGGCAGCGGTCCGTCGGTCATCGTCTCGCCACTGCTCGCGCTGATGCGCAACCAGATCGAGGCGGCGAGCCGGGCGGGCATCCGTGCCCGCACCGTGAACTCGGCGAACACCGACGAGTGGGAGCAGGTCTACGCCGAGGTGGCGGCGGGCGACGTGGACGTCCTCCTGGTCAGCCCGGAGCGCCTGAACAACCCCGGTTTCCGCGACCTGGTGCTGCCCAAGCTCATCGCCGCCGCGGGCATGCTGGTGGTCGACGAGGCGCACTGCATCTCCGACTGGGGCCACGACTTCCGTCCCGATTACCGCAGGCTGCGTACCCTGCTCGACAGCCTGCCGCCTGGCGTTCCGGTGCTCGCCACGACGGCCACCGCGAATGCGAGGGTGACCAGGGATGTCGCCGAGCACCTGGGCGACGGGACCCTCGTCCTGCGCGGCTCGCTGGACCGGGCCAGCCTGCACCTGGCGGTGGTGCGGCTGCCGGCTGCGCAGCAGCGCCTGGCCTGGCTGGCGGAGCACCTGGCCGAGCTGTCCGGATCCGGCATCATCTACACGCTGACGGTCGCCGCCGCGCACGAGACCGCGTCCTTCCTGCGCTCGCACGGCCTCGATGTCGCCGCCTACACCGGACAAGACGACCACCATGAACGCGTCGCCGCCGAGGACTCGCTCCTGGCGAACGAACTCAAGGCCCTGGTTGCGACCAGCGCCCTGGGCATGGGCTTCGACAAGCCGGACCTTGGCTTCGTCGTTCACCTCGGGGCACCGCCATCGCCGATCGCCTACTACCAGCAGATCGGCCGGGCTGGCCGGGCCACCGACCGCGCCGACGTGATCCTGCTGCCCGGCCGCGAGGACGCCGACATCTGGGCCTACTTCGGCTCCCTGGCGTTCCCGCCGGAAGCCGTCGTCCGCTCCGCCCTCGCCGCCCTCGCCGAAGCGGGCAGGCCGCTGTCCACCGCGGCGCTGGAAACCCGGGTCGACCTGTCCCGCAAGCGGCTGGAGATGATGCTCAAGGTCCTCGACGTGGACGGTGCCGTGCGCCGGGTCAGCGGCGGCTGGGCGGCCACCGGCGCCGGGTGGGCCTACGACGCCGACAGGTACGCGAGGGTGGCGGCGGAACGGTCCCGGGAACAGCAGGCCATGCTGGACTACGCCGCGGCCGGCACCTGCCGGATGGAGTACCTGCGCCGCGAGCTCGACGATCCGGCGGCCGCGCCGTGCGGGCGCTGCGACAACTGCACCGGGCAGCACTGGCCACAGGAGGTGTCGCAGGTGGCCGCCGGTGCGGCCAGCGACCGGCTGCTTCGGCCAGGAGTCGAGATCACCCCGCGGCGGATGTGGCCGACCGGCATGCGGGAGCTGGGCGTAGAGGTGTCCGGCAAGATCGATCCCGGCCTGTCCGCCGAGCCGGGCCGGGCCATCGGACGGCTGACCGACCTGGGCTGGGGCCCGCGGCTGCGCGCCCTGCTGGCCCCCGGCGGCTCCGCCGCCGACGGCGCCTCCGCCGACCGCCCACTCGCCGATGGCCCTTCCGGCGACGGGCCCGTCACCGGCGACGGCCCCTCCCTCGACGGCCCAGTCCCCGATGATCTTGTAGCAGCTGTGGTCAAGGTGCTGGCGGCCTGGGACTGGGATCAGCGGCCAGCCGGCGTGGTCACGTTGCCTTCGCGGACCAGGCCGCAGCTCGTTGAGAGCCTGGGCTTGCGGATCGCCGAGATCGGCCGGATACCGCACATCGGCAGGCTCGGCTATCCGGCCGACGCGCAGCCGTCCCTGTCCACGGGCCACCAGCACAACAGCGCCCAGCGCCTGGCCGCCGTGTGGCGCGAGCTCGCTCTTCCCGAAGACGTCGCTGCCGAGGCGGCCCGGCTCGGGGGGCCGGTGCTGCTGGTGGATGACCGGGTCGAAACCGGCTGGACCATGACCGTCGCGGCGAGGCTGCTCCGCCAGGCGGGGGCCCCAGCCGTCCTGCCGCTCACCCTCGCCATCAGCACTGGCTGACCGGGATAGAGCAGTGGGATAACGCGTCGGCTCTGTCGACTGAGAGGGCTCCCGGTCAAGGCGATCAGCTGTGGCCGAGGACGGGGTGAGGCACGTAGGGCTCTTCCAGGCGCCGCATCTCCTCGTCGCTGAGCTCGAGCTGCTCGGCGGCCAGCGCGTCCTCGAAATGGCCCAGCCTGGTCGCGCCGACGATGGGCGCGGTCACCCCGGGCCGGTGCAGCAGCCAGGCCAGCGCCACTTGCGCCGACGGGACGCCGCGCTCCGCGGCCACCTCGCCGACCCGGTCGACGACGTCGAAGTCGGCGGCGGTGTAGAGCGTGTCCTGGAACGCGTCCGAGTTGGACCGGGTGGTCCGCCGCTCCCCCTCCCTGGTCCGGCTTCCGGCCAGCACACCGCGCGCCAGCGGGCTCCACGGGATCACGCCGACGCCCTGGTCGATGCACTGCGGGATCATCTCCCGCTCTTCCTCGCGGTAGATGAGGTTGTAGTGGTTCTGCATCGAGACGAACCTGGTCCAGCCGTGATCGTCCGCCACGTGCTGGGCCTTGGCGAACTGCCACGCGAACATGGAGCTCGCGCCGATGTACCGGGCCTTGCCGGCCCGCACAACGTCGTGCAGCGCCTCCATGGTCTCCTCGATCGGTGTGTGGTAGTCCCAGCGGTGAATCTGGTAGAGGTCCACGTAGTCCATGTCCAGCCGCTCCAGCGAGGCGTCGATGCCGGACAAGATGTGTTTGCGGGACAGACCTTTGCTGTTCTCGCCCGGCCCCATCGGCGAGAACACCTTGGTGGCCACGACCACGTCGTCTCTGCGGAACATCTTCCCGAGCAGCCGACCGGTCGTGACCTCGCTCGCCCCGGCGGAGTAGACGTCCGCGGTGTCGAAGAACGTGACCCCGCCGTCGGCGGCTGCCCTGACGATCGGCTCCGCCGCGTCGTCGTCGAGCACCCAGGGCCGGTCGCTGTTGTTGCCGAAGCTCATCATGCCGAGGCAGACACGCGACACACGCAGGCCGGTCGAGCCGAGGTTCACGTACTCCATGAAGATCTCCAATCAGCGGTGCGGATGGGTCAGATGGGGCATCAGTCGCAGCGGCGAGCCCGGTGGGCACACGCAACGGATCGCAACGCGGGCGGCAACCAGCGGATTCCGCCTTCTCGTCAGCCGGCGCTCGTGCAGGTCCCGGAATGAACCAAACGACGTGTTATAGGCCGTCAAACGGCTCATTCATCGGCATTCGCGGCGCTCCTTGCGGAACCAGGGCCGATGTCGGAGTTGACCTCGTTGTTGATCGCCTCGTTGGTGGGCACGAGCCCGCCCAAGGCCGCTATCGGCGGACCTCGGCGACAGCCACCGGCTCGTGCCGGGCGCGGGACAGCTCACACGCCTCGGCGATGCAGAACGCTTCCAGGGCGTCGCTCATCGCGGCGGGGCTCTGGCCGCCATGCTCGGCGAACTCGACGAACGCCGCGAGCTCAGCCCGGTAGGCGTCGGCGAACCGATCGGCGAAGCTGCGGTACGCCGGGCCAGATGGAAACGCAACGCCCCGCTCGGCCGGCCGGAGCGGCAGCCGGTCGTCAAGCCCGACGCAGATGCTGTCCCGGGAACCGAGCACCTCGAGTCGCACGTCGTAGCCTGCGCCGTTGTAGCGGGTGCTGGAGACCACGGCCAGGCTGTCATCGTCCAGCGTCAGCACCGCGGCCATCGTGTCGACGTCGCCAGCCGCGCGGAAGAACTCGGCGCCGCGGTTGGCGCCCACCGCGTAGACCTCGCGCACCTCGCGGCCGGTCACCCAGCGGATCGCGTCGAAGTCATGAACTCCGCAGTCCCGGTACAGTCCGCCCGAGGTCTCGATGTACGCCGCAGCGGGCGGTGCCGGGTCCAGCGTCGTGGCCCGCAACGTGTGCACCCAGCCAAGCGACCCCGATTGGACCGCCTCGCGCGCGGCCCGGTAGCCGGTATCGAAGCGGCGCTGGAAACCGATCTGTACCGCGCCCGCCGCGTCGCCGACCCGCTTGATCACGTTCCGAGTGCTGTCGATGTCCGGCGCGACGGGTTTCTCGCAGAACACCGGCAGCCCGGCTTCGGTGCCCGCAACGATGAGCTCGGGGTGAGCCTGGGTCGGCGCCGCGATCACGAGCGCGTCGAGCCTCAGCCCGAGCAGATGCTGCGGCGAGTCCGCGGCCTGCAGGTGCAGCCGCCGGGCAACCTCGCCGGCCCGGGCAGCGTCTGCGTCGGCGACGACCACGGAGTCGACGGCGGGTAGTCCGGACAGGATCCCGGCGTGGAATGCCCCGATCCGCCCGGCCCCGGCAAGCCCGATTCGCATGGATTTGCCTCCCGCGTGGCTGGCTGGCCTGGCTACCCATAGTTTGTGCCATCGGGAATCGTGGCAGAACAGTTAACGCTGTAAACGGTAAGATCGGCGGAATCGCTGGCGCTGCCAGCACGTACCTCAGTTCCCGGAGGCCAGGTGGTTCAGGCACCCCGCCGGCGTGATCGCGTCCGCGCCGCGACCACGGCGGAGATCAAGCAGACGGCCCGGCGAATCCTGGTCGCCGAAGGGCCCGACGCCGTGTCGCTGCGCGCGATTGCGCGCGAGATGGGGATGACCGCGCCCGCCCTCTACCGCTACTTCGGCAGCCACGAGGAACTGCTGAAGCACGTCATCGCCGACATCTTCACCGAGCTCGCGACGGGCATCCGCGCCGCGATCGTCTCCGCCGACGCCGAGTCCGGCGGCGACATGACGGCGAAGGTCTTCGCCGCGTGCTGGGAGTTCCGCCGGTGGTCGCTCAGCCACCCAAAGGAGTTCCGGCTGATCTTCGCCAGCCCGCTGCCCGGGCTGCACGTACAGCACGACGAGATCACCGCGGAGAGCGGCGGCCAGTTCGGGAACACGTTCTTCGCCTTGATGCTCGAGCTCTACCGCAAGCAGCCGTTCTCGGTGCCCCCGGACGACGAGATCGATCCCGGGCTCAGGAGACAGCTGGAGCACTACCGCGACGGGCTCGGCCAGCTCGCCGCCGACTTGCCGCTCGGGCTGCTCCTGGTGTTCCTGCGCTGCTGGGTACGCCTCTACGGGATCGTCAGCTTGGAGGTGTTCGGCCAGCTGAGCTTCGCACTGGACGACGCCAGGCCAATGTTCGAGCTGATGCTGGCCGAGATGGCCCCGATGGTCGGCCTGCGGTACCCGCCGGCAAGCTAGCCGCCGCCCCAGCCACACCACCGGTATGTTGGCAGACGAGTCACTTTCGAGTGTCCTAGCAGGCTGGCCTGACGAGGCGTCGCAGCGAGAAGAGCAGCTATGAACGACCCTGGCGGCACCCGAGTCGCTGTCTATATCGACTTCGACAACATTGTGATCTCACGCTACGACCAGGTTCATGGCCGGGGCCAATTCCAGCGTGACAAGGTGCGCGGGTTTACCAAAACCGACAGATCAGCCGACCCCGACATCGCGGAGAAGCTCCGGCGCGCCACTGTGGACGTCGGCGCGGTGATCGACTTCGCCTCATCGTTCGGCACCCTCGTGCTGACCCGCGCCTATGCTGACTGGTCAGCCCCCGTGAACGCCGACTACCGCGAGCAGCTCGTCAGCCGTGCAGTGGACCTGGTGCAGCTCTTTCCTGCAGCCGCCTACGCCAAGAATGGTGCCGACATCAGGCTGGCCGTCGACGCGGTGGAGGACATGTTCCGCCTTCCCGACCTGACCCACGTGGTGATCGTGGCCGGGGACTCGGATTACATTGCCCTCGCCCAGCGGTGCAGACGCCTGGGCCGCTACGTAGTGGGTGTCGGCGTCGCCGGATCGACCAGCAGAGCACTCGCTGCGGCGTGCGACGAACTCGTGACCTACGACGCACTTCCCGGCATTACCCCCGCAGGCGCACAGGAAGAACATGAGGAATCCGGCAGCGCGCCGCCCGCCCGGGGCTCGCGACGCACCAAGCGGTCCGCAACCGCGGTCACCGACGAGACTGACCTCGAAGCCGAAGACCCGCAACAGCTGGCGACCAGGCTCCTCGAGCGAGCGCTGCGACTCGGCCAAGAAAAAGATGACGCGGACTGGCTGCACAGCTCAGCGGTGAAGAGCCAGATGAGGCGCATGGACCCGTCATTCAGCGAGAGAGCTCTGGGCTATCGCTCATTCTCAGATTTCGTGAAGTCGCGGGAAGCGATCGCCGAACTCGACGAGACCGACCCCGTGCGGCTCGTACGGCTCAACCCGGCCATAACCGCAGACTAGGCGGCGGGCGTACCCGGCTGTGCATCTTCGGCACCTACCACGCTGTGCATCTTCGGCACCTACCACGCTGTGCATCTTCGGCACGGATCGGCAGGTGAAGCGTGATTCCCGGCCAGCGAGTGCAGCAGCGCCGCTAGTCTGACGTGCTGGCCGCCCCCGTGGCCGGCAAGCAGCCAGAGGCCGCGGCCCATCCCGGCAGCGGCAGAGGCCCGCAGCCAAGCAGCCCGCGTCCTGACCTGAATGGCAACGGCCGCATCACTGTTAAGTCAGGAGCGGCCGGGCTTTCCCACCGATTAGCAAAAAATGCGTAACGCCCGGTCGGCAATACCGTAACGTCCGGCCGCTGAAAGCCGTGTCGCGACGCGATCCTGGTAGCGTGGAGAGCGGGTGATCATGTTGCGCATCATCGGCAAGGCTACGTTTATTGCGTTGCTGTGCATCATAAGCGGATTTGCAGCGGGGTGCGCTGGCGCTGTAGATGCAACAGCGCATGCGGTTGCCCATGTTGCGGCAGCGAAAGCCAGCTCAAAACGGTTCTGTGCGTACGAGCTGTCGGTTCCGAGCACGGCGCAGGCCGATGCCGTTAACCATTACTGGACACCGCTGGCGCGCAGTGCCATGAGGACCGTGAGCAAGGGAAAGATGTCTGTGACGGTCCCCAGGGAGCACCTGACCTCGTCGCAGCGCCGGGCCCTCCGGCGGGCAGAGTGGGCCCAGCGGGCATTCTTGCCGAAACCGAAACTGGTGTGCCTGCGCATTCCTGCACGCGGGGCACCATCGCATCCCGGCGCCGGACAACGTCGTCCAAGTAGACGCCACTTTCGGTCGCGCCCGTAGGCCGATGTCGCCCTGAGAATGTCAGGCACGCCCCTAAGTTCCGAGGGCCGAAATTGATCCGGCTGCGATATTCCCGGCGCATTACCACGTCGGCGACCAGGCACTATCAAGCACGGACCCGGACGCCTCGGGCCCGGTAATCACCGTCGCTGTGACGGCCGCTGCGCGGCAGGCGCCGGTTCCCTGGCCAAGCGGCCTGCACCGTTCCCAGCAGGCGGCGTTCCTCGCTCCTTCCTTGCTCGGTGTCAGCAGGTACGGTTCTCGGCCCCGTCGGCCCCGTCGGCCCCGTCGGCCCCGTCGGCCCCGTCGGCGCCGTCCACGCTCCGGCCGCAAGCCGAGGTCGAGCGGCTGTTCGCAGGCCTGGAGATCGAGCCACCTTACGAAGGGGCGGACGCTGCCTTCGCTCACCTCGGCGTCTGGGGAGCAGAAGACCCCACCGCAGCGGACAGCGACGGCTCCCACTGGTGGTACGGCGCGGTCGCCCGCCGTCCGTGACCTGCGGCCAGCGGTCAGCCGTCGGCCGACTCGTCCGCGGCGGCCGCGGCGGGCCCGGCGGCCAGCTGATCGTAGGCCGGGGCCAGCAGGGCGGCCAGGTCGGTGCTGCGCACCTGCACCGGCGGCGGTTCGAACGTGCGCAGCAGCAGGTCGGGGGGTGCCGCCGGTACCGGCGGCAGGGCTCGCAGCCGCTGCACGCTCATGCCCGGTGACCAGAAGTCCGCGATGCACTCGGCAAGCGGGCGGTCGGTGACGTCGATGAGCGGCCGCGCTGGTTCGTCGTCCTCGCGCCGGGTCAGCCGCAGCGCGCCGAGCAGTTCGTCCCGGCCGCGGCCGCGCCAGGCCAGGATGCCGAACGGGTCCAGGTCGAAGGCCTCGGCCAGCACGTAGCAGACCGCGGCCAGGTGCTTGCACGGCACTCCCCAGTCCGGGCAGGAACACGACATCCGCATGTCGTGTGCGGAGCGCGGGAACAGCGGGGTGCCGCAGCCGGCGAAGACCTCCTCGATCTCCTTGGGCATCTCCCCCGCGAGCAGCTTGGCCCGGAATAGCGCCTGCGCGGCGAGCGCCTGTTCCACCTTCCGCCACTGCGGCGTGGTGAGCGGGGTCACCTCGATCCGAACCCGGTACGGCTTCGGCCGCGACCCCTGCACCTGGGCGGTCACGTACCCGCACGAGATCTCGAAGGCGATCACCTGGCCGCGGCGGGCGTAGTTCCGGCCCCTGGACAGCCTGCCGGTCATGCCGAACGACTCCAGCACGTCGATGAACCGGCGCGACCACCACTGCTCGCCGATCGAGCCGCGCTTGCTGCGCGCCTTCACGCCGCCCTCAACCTCGAGCGGGCGCGACGGCCCGAAGTCGTGCCAGCTCGCTCCGCGTCGTCCGGCCGTCTCGGTCACTCCGACACCGCCTCCGGCGACAGGCTCACGACCTGGCGCAGGTCGGCCGTTGACAGCTCGGTTAGCCAGCCCTCGCCGGTCCCGACGATGCGCTCCGCCAGCGCCTTCTTCTCCTCGATCATGGCATCGATCCGCTCTTCCAGCGTGCCGACACAGACGAACTTACGCACCTGCACGTCCTTGCGCTGGCCGATCCGGAACGCCCGGTCGGTGGCCTGATCCTCGACGGCCGGGTTCCACCATCGGTCGATGTGGATCACATGATTGGCCGATGTCAGATTCAGGCCGGTGCCGCCGGCCTTAAGCGAGAGCAGGAACAGCGTGGGCTCGGCCGAGTCCTGGAACTCGGCCACCATCGCGTCGCGCTGCCGCTTCGACGTGCCGCCGTGCAGGTACAGCACCGGGCAGCCAAGCCTGCTGGCCAGGTACGGCTGCAGCATCCGGCCGAACTCCGCGTACTGGGTGAAGCACAGGGCCTTGTCGCCGTCGGTGATGACCTCGTCGCAGATCTCCTCGAGCCTGGCCAGCTTGCCGGACCGGCCGTCCAGCCGGGAGCCGTCGCCGAGCAGGTGCGCGGGATGGTTGCAGACCTGCTTGAGCTTGGCCATCGTCGCCAGCACCAGGCCGCGCCGCTCCATGCTCTCCCCCGCCACCTCGGCCGCCTCGATCCTGGCCATCATGTCGCTGACCGTCGCCTGGTACAGCGACGCCTGCTCCGGCGTGAGGTTGCACCAGACCTTCATCTCCAGCTTGTCCGGCAGATCGGAGATGATCGTCTTGTCGGTCTTCAGCCGGCGCAGGACGAACGGGCCGGTGATCCGCTTGAGCCGGTCGGCGGCCTCTTCGTCGCCGTTGCGCTCGATCGGGACCGCGTACTTGGTGCGGAACCGCTCGGCCGAGCCGAGCAGCCCCGGCCGGACGAACTCCATGATCGACCAGAGGTCGCTGAGCCGGTTCTCGACCGGCGTGCCGGTCAGCGCGATCCGTGACTGGGCGGGCAGGGTACGCACCGCCCGCGCCTGCCGGGTCGCAGCGTTCTTGATGTTCTGCGCCTCGTCGCACACCACCCGGGCCCACTGAACCTCGCCGAGAGCCTCCTGGTCCCGCGCCGCCAGCCCGTACGTCGTGATGACCAGGTCCGCCGCGTTCAGCGCGGCGGCGAGCTCCTCGCCGCTGAGCCGGTCCGCCCCATGGTGCACGTGCAGGTTCAGGTCGGGAGTGAACCGCTCGGCCTCCCGCTGCCAGTTGCCCACCAGCGACATAGGGCACACGACGAGAGTTGGGCGTGATATAGCCTCTTTAGCGAGCAATGCTAGGGTCTGGGCGGTTTTACCCAAACCCATGTCATCTGCGAGGATTGCGCCTAGACCGAGGTCGCCGAGGAAGGACAGCCAGGCCAGGCCGCGCTCCTGGTAGGGGCGGAGCTCGCCGCGGAACGAGGCCGGGGTGGGGACCGGCGCAAGCCGCCGGTCCGCCTGGCCGGACAGCAGGTCGCCGAGCCAGCCGTCGGCGTCCACGCCCACCACCGGCAGCTCGTCGTCGATGCCGCCGAGGCCGTCGAGCAGCGCCTCGGCCGCGGTCATGGTCCCTGCCCGGTCCTGGCTCCGCTCCAGGAACTTCAGCGCGGCCTGCAGGTGCCGGTCGTCGAGTTCCACCCACTGGCCGCGGAGCCGGACCAGGGGCACCTTCAGCCGGGCCAGCTCCTCGAGTTCCTCCGGGCTCAGCGACTCGTCGCCGACCGCCAGGTCATACCGGAAGTCGACCAGGTCACCCATGCCGAACTTCGACTCGGCGGCCGGGGCCGCGCCGGGCGTGCTCCGCGTCTTCGTGGTGATCTTGAGGCCCAGCCGCTTGCGCGCTCCGCCGACCCAGTCCGGCAGCAGCACGCCGAACCCCGCCCCGGCCAGCAGCGGGCCGGTCTGCTGCAGGAACCGCGCGGCCCCCTCGGTGTCCAGGGTCACCTCTTCCGGTGCCGGGGTGCGCAGCTCCTGATCCAGCTCGCCGAACAGCCGTGACGCGGCGCCGAGCCCGGCCAGCAGCTCCTCCTCCGGATGCCGGATCCCGGCCGCCGCCCAGCCGCCAGCCGAGTCGCCCGACCAGATGTCGGCCGCGGGCAGCAGCAAGCTGGGGTCGTCTGTCGACTGCAGCGCTAGCTCGACGGTCCAGGTCGCGGCGCCCGGCTCGGCTCCCGGCTCAACAAGCCGGAAGCACGTGCGCACCGGCCCGGCCGGGGCCTGCGCCGCGGCACGCCAGTCGTCCAGGCCGGCGGCGAGCTCGGCGGCCTCGGCCTCGTCCTGCGGCGTCGTCGCCGCCACCTGGGCGTCGGCTCCGGTCAGCGCGGCGGCCCAGCGCTCGGCGACCGGAATCCGGGACGGACGGCGCCCCGCGCGGGCGGGCAGCAGCCGGAACTCCGGATCCCGGCCGAGCCTGGCCCGGGCAGACGCGTCGGCGAGCGCGTCCAGGGCGTCGGTGACCAGGACCGCCGACGGCTCGCTGCCCGCGTCGGCGCGGCACAGCGGCGGCATTGCGGCGGCGAGTTCCCTGGCGCGTTGCGCGTCCGGGCCGGACAGCACGGCCCGCCACCTGGCGGCGTAACGGCCGTCGTCGCTGGCTGCCATCGCCGGCAGGACCCGGCCGCGGCCGGCCAGATCGTCGGCCAGCCTGGCCAGGGCGGCCAGGTAGAGCACCGATCCCCCGGCAACCGCGGACACCGATCCGGCGCCCGGATCGCCGAGCGCGGCGAGCAGGTCCGCCGCGACCGGCGGGTCGAACGTTAGCGCGGGCACCCGCCAGGCGGCGAGCGCGGCGCGGGCGGCCAGCCTGCCGACCGCGGCAGCCGCGCCGTCCGCGGCATCCGCCGCCCTGCCGAGCTCCGGCGAAGCCTGCGGCCCGTCCGGCGCGCTCGGCAGGCGCAGGGTCAGCTCGTCCTCGATCGCCTTGCGGGCCAGATCAGCCGATGGCCCGGCGAGCTCCGCGACCGCGTCGGCGAGCACGTCCAGGTCGGCGGCGAACGGATGCGGCCGGGGCGCGCGCGACGTCCGGTTGGGTCGAGGCGGGTGGGGCAAATGAGTCCCTGCGCTGGCTGCGCGGCCGGAATCCTCGGCCCACAGGCTCAGCACCCCGTAGGCCCAGGTTCCGTGGATCACCAGCATGGCCGACACTCCCGCAACCGCCCTGACCAACCGCTCAGCACGCTAGCAACGGCCCCCGACAGCTGCGCCGCAACCGCCGCAGTCGCGTGCGGGCCCGGCGGTCAGACCACGAACGGCGCGGCTCCCGAATCGGTTGCCATGGGACGGCCGGCGGCCGCCCAGTCCTGCATCCCGCCCGCGACGTTGATCGTCTCCCAGCCCGCCGCGGCGAGCGCCTGCGCGGCGCGTGCGGAGCGTCCTCCCGACCGGCAGATCACGTAGACCGGCTGATCCTGCGGTATCTCGGCGGTGCGGGCGCCTAGCTCACCGAGCGGGATGTGCCGGGCTCCCGGCGCGTAGCCCGCCGCCCACTCCTCGTTTTCGCGCACGTCCAGCAGCCACACACCTTCTGGGACGCTGGCCGCAGGAACCTCTTGAACCTGCTGGCCCGCTGCACCCCGCTCTGGCACAGTCGATCAGCCCCTCCCGGCATCGGTCGCTATATGTCAGCAACCATTGGCTATTAGCCTACGGCTAACTGCCGACGGACGCTGGTCAGGCGCGTTTCGCGGCGGGGAGCGCCGTACACCAGACTGGCGGCCGTCGGCGGCGGCCGGCCCGGGGCGTTGCGTAACAGGCACTCGAAGGAGCCACCGTGATCGTTCGTGACGCCCTGCCCGGAGAGCTTGCCGAAGTAGGTGAGATCAGGGTGACCGCGTACCAGGAGGCCGGATTCCTGTCCCCGGGGTCGGAGTACGCGCAGGTGCTGCGCGAGCTGGGCGGCGACGGCGACGGCACCGTGCTGGTCGCGCTCGACGGCGGCAGGATCGTCGGGACCGTCATGCTGCGGTCCGGGGGCAACGTGGTGAGCGCACCGGACGAGACCGAGATCAGGGCGCTGGCGGTGACCCCGGGCGGTCAGGGCAAGGGCACCGGCAGCGCGCTGCTGGAGGCGGTGATCGAGCGCGCGGCCCGCGATGGCGTCCGCGACCTCATGCTGCTCACGCAGCCGGACATGCTGGCCGCGCGGCGGCTGTATGAGCGGGCCGGCTTTCAGAGGCTGCCCGACCGGGACTGGTCGCCGGCGCCCGGCTTTACCCTGCTGGCCTACGGGCTGCGGCTGGGCTCAGGAGTCCTTGGGTAGGTCGCCCGCCCGGGCCGGCTCCTTGGCCGACTGCTCTTGCGCGGCAGCGTTGACCTTGCGCAGGTGCTTGCTCATCGAGCGGAACAGGAAGACACAGATGACGGCCATGCCGAACACGACGAGGAACGCGAGCGTGCCTGGCTCGGCGGAACTGCTAGCCGAGGCCGCCAGCGTCGTCATCGGTTCACCTCGCTCGTCATCGCCCGGTTGTCACGCTGTCGCGCACGCCGGCGAAAAGGTCGTCTTCCGGCTTTTCAGTATCCACCATCGACCTCGCCAGGTGGAAATCCTCGGTCGGCCAGGCCGCCCGCTGCACGTCGCGGGGGCACGCAAACCAGCCACCGTCCGGGTCGATCTGGGTGGCGTGCGCGAGCAGCGCCTGGTCGCGGATCTCGAAGAAGTCGGCGCAGTCAACCCGCGTGGTTATCTCCAGCGGCGGGTGGTCGGGGTTGTCCACCCACTCGTCGAGCCGCTCGCCGTACGGCGACTCCAGGCCACGCTGGAGCAACTCCTCGTGCAGGGCCGTCAGCCGGTCCTTGTGGAACGTGGCGAAGTAGTAGAGCTTGGCCGGCTGCCACGGCTCGCCGCAGTCCGGGTAGCGGTCCGGGTCCCCGGCGGCCTCGAACGCCTCGATCGCCACGCGGTGGGCCATGACATGGTCCGGGTGCGGGTAGCCGCCGTTCTCGTCGTAGGCCAGGATGACCTGCGGGCGGAACTCCCTGACCGCGCGCACCAGCGGCCGCGCCGCCACCTCCAGCGGCTGCAGCGCGAAGCACCCCTCGGGGAGCGGCGGCAGCGGGTCGCCCTCGGGCAGCCCGGAGTCGGTGAACCCAAGGAACTGCTGCCGGACGCCGAGGATCTCGCGCGCCCGCGCCATCTCGGCGCGGCGCACCGCGGGTAGGTCGGCGCGGATCTCGGGCCGCTCCATCGCCTTGTTCAGGATGTCCCCGCGCTCGCCGCCGGTCATGGTGGCGACGAGCACGTCCACACCCTCCCGCGCGTAGCGCGCCATGGTCGCGGCGCCCTTGCTCGACTCGTCATCGGGGTGCGCGTGCACGGCCATCAGCCGCAGCGGCGCGCTGGGCCGGAGTGCGGCGTCGTCGGCCTCCCCGGCCTCGGTCTTCGGACCGGCGGTCGCCGCAGCAGGATCGGTGGTCACGGCAGACAAGAACGTTCCCTTCATGGATGACTGACCGGCAAGCCCGGCACGACGCCGCCGCCCCCGCCGGGCTAACGCGTCTGCACTGAAGCGACGCCGACAGATCATTGTGCTACACAACAAGCCCGGGACGGGGAGGCATTCCCGTGCCGCAGCGCTGGCACCGTTCGCCGGGCCAGGCACGTCCGGGTCGCCGGGCCAGGCACGTCCGGGCCGCCGGGCCAGGCACGTCCGGGCCGCCGGGCCAGGCACGTCCAGGCGGGTCCAGGCCCGCCCCGGCAGCAGGCCTGGGACGGCCCAGAGACCGTTCCGGGATCATCTGCGGACATTGACACGCGCGACGTACTTGCGGAGCCTTGTTAATCTCGAAGGATTACCCCCAGGGCCCAGCCAGGGCCCGGCGGACGCGTGTTCCGCTTCCAGCCTAGGAGTTCTCGTGACCGAAACCCGCGATGACACCGTCACCTGGCTCACCCAGGAGGCGTATGACCGGCTCAAGACGGAGCTGGACTACCTCACCGGGGTTGGCCGCACGGAGATCGCCAAGAAGATCGAGGCCGCCCGCGACGAGGGCGACCTCCGCGAAAACGGCGGCTACCACGCCGCCAAGGAGGAGCAGGGCAAGCGCGAGGGCCGGATCCTCCAGCTCATGCACATCCTGGACAACTCCCGGGTCGGCGAGCCTCCGCGCACCGATGGCGTGGTAGGCCCCGGCATGACCGTTACCGTCCGGTTCGCCAAAGACGAGGAGGAAGTAACGTTCCTCCTTGCCTCACGCGAGGAGAGCGGCTCGCCGATCGACGTGTATTCGCCGAAGTCGCCGCTGGGCGCCGCGATCACCGGGAAGAAGGTCGGGGAGAGCGCGACCTACACGCTGCCGAACGGGCGGAGTAACACGGTCGAGATCCTCGAGGCCGTCCCCTACGGAGGGATGTAACCCAAGCTTTCGCGGCGGCTCCCGGTTTTAATCGGACCGGAAGCCGCCGCGGTTTTCTTTCGGAACGGGGTCAGGCGGCGAACTCTGGCTCGGTCGCCGGAGTCTCGGACGGTGGTGGCGTTGCGCTGCTGCGCAGCGGCACCTCCTTGATGAACCAGGCCAGGATGAACACCAGGATGGCCGCTGGCACCGCCCAGACGAACACGCCGTCGATCGCGTGCGCGATCGCGAAGAACACGTCGTGCTTGACCGGCGCCGGCAGGTGGTTGACCGTGACCGGGTCGAGCTGCCCGCCCGCCGCGTTGAGGTGCACCCCGGGCAGCAACTTGGTCATGCTCTCGGTCAGCCGCCGGGCGAAGATCGCGCCGAACAGGGCCACCCCGATGGACCCGCCGATCTGCTGGAAGAACGTGCGCGAGCTGCTGGCCACGCCGATGTCCTTGGGATGCACGCTGTTCTGCACGATCACCGAGGTGATCTGCATCAGGAAGCCCATCCCGATGCCGAGCACCGCGTAGCGGATGCCCGACTCGAGCAGGCTGGTGCCCACCCCGAGGCCGGTCAGCAGGAACATGGCGACCGACATGATCGCGCCGCCGATGATCGGCAGGGCCTTGTACCGGCCGGTGCGCGTCATCACAAACCCGCCGATCAGCGACGTGACGGTCACGCCCAGCATCATCGGGATCAGCAGCAGGCCACTGCCCACCGCGGACAGGTGCTGCACCGTCTGCTGGTAGAGCGGCAGGAAGGTGAGCGCGCCGAGCATCGCGAAGCCGAGCAGGAAGCTCATCCCGGTGGCGAGAGAGAAATTGCGGTTGCGGAACACGTGCAGCGGCAGTACCGGCTCGGCCGCCCGGGTCTGGATGAACAGGAACACGGCGGTAGCGGCGATGGCCAGCGCGCCGAGGCCGACGATCATCGTGGACCCCCAGGCGTACTGGGTGCCACCCCAGGTGGTGAGCAGGACGAGCGACGTGGCCGCGATGGCGAGCGTGCCCGCGCCGAGATAGTCGATCTTGTGCGGGACCTTCTTGTACGGCAGGTGCAGCGTCAGCCAGAGGTAGATCAGCGCCGCGCCGCCGACCGGCATGTTGATGTAGAAGATCCAGCGCCAGGACAGGCTGTCGGTGATGTAGCCGCCGACCAGCGGGCCGGCGATCATGGCCAGCATCATCGAGGCCATCATGTAGCCCATGTACTGGCCCCGCTCCCGCGGCGACACCATGTCGCCGATGGTGGCGATCACGCCGACCATCAGGCCGCCCGCGCCGAGTCCCTGCAGCGCCCGGAACAAGATCAGCTGATCCATCGTCTGCGAGAGGCCGGACAGCGCCGATCCGATCAGGAAGATCACGATCGCCGTCATCAGCCAGCGCTTGCGGCCGTATTGGTCGCCGAGCTTGCCGTACAGCGGCGTGGTAATCGTGGAGGCGAGGATGTAGGAGGTGACCACCCAGGACAGGTGGGTGACGCCACCCAGGTCGCCGACGATGCGCGGGAGAGCCGTGGAGACCACGGTCTGGTCGAGCATGGCCACGATCAGGGCGAGCAGCAGCCCGGGCAGCACGATCATGACCTCGCGCTTGCGCCCACTCGGCCCCGTCGCCGCCCCCGACTGCGTCTCCGACATGGTGCCCGGCCCCTTCCAAGTTCGTGCCCGGTCTGGCACTTCTCAACTTACTTGCCGACCGGCTAGCATCGCATTGACACGTAAGCGTAAGCTGTCAGCTAACCGGCCGTCAAGTAAGTTATGGCCGTTCCTAGGGCTGGACGCGATCAACCATGAACGAGCAACTGCGTGGTGGGACGGCGGCGGTGGCCGAGATGGCCGCGCCCGCCGATGGCACGCCCAGCGCCGGGCAAGGCGCCTCCAGCGCGGGGCAAGGCGCGCCCAGCGCGGGGCAAGGCGCGCCCAGCGCGGGGCAAGGCGCGCCCAGCGCCGGGAATGACGCGCATCACGAGGCGCGACGCCACGACACCAGGGCGCGCATCCAGCGGGTGGCCGTGGAACTGTTCGCCGAGCAGGGGTACGACAAGACCTCTCTGCGCGAGATCGCCGAGCGGCTCGACGTCACCAAGGCCGCCCTGTACTACCACTTCAAGTCCAAGGAAGACATCGTCCGCAGCCTGGTCGAGGACTACATGGGCCAGGTTGACGCGCTGATCGCCTGGGCGAAGATGCAGCCAAGGACGCCGGAGACGCGCGGCGAGATCCTCAGCAAGTACGTGCAGATCGTGGCGGACGGCAGCGACGTGTTCCGGATGCTGCACCACAACCAGGCCGCGGTGAACAGCCTGGCCGGGGCCAAAGAGCGCGGCAGCGTGTTCCGGGAGCGGATGACCGGGCTGGTCGAGGCGATCACCGAGCCCGAAGCCGACTTGCAGGAGCGGCTGCGGGCCACCATGGCGCTCGGCAGCGTGAGCATCGGCTGGATGTTCTTCTCCGACCAGGTGAAGGACCGCGGCGAGCTCTGCGCCGCCGTCCTCGACATCGCCCGCGACCTGGCCAAGGCCGCCCCCGAGGCGAACCCCGAGTAACCGTCCCCGCCACCGACCCGTCCGGCAACGCGCCGCCGTCGGCCTCTCCGCCGCCCACGTCGCCCCTCGCCCGCCCGCGCACATCCCTCTGCCGCCCGGCTCTTCGTCCCCAGCTCCCGGCCACGCACCGCTGCCTGCCCCTCCGCCGCCCACAGGTCACGCACCGCTGCCTGCCCCTCCGCCGCCCACAGGTCACGCACCGCTGCCTGCCCCTCCGCCGCCCACAGGTCACGCACCCCCCGGCCGAATCCCATCCGCCACAGCAGCCTCATGCGCATCGCACCAAGATCGACAGCCTCATGTTTTCACGCGTTTCAGTCATTTCGTGGGGTGATATGCCCGAATTGTGGTTACCGTTTGCGTGAAGAGTGAAGAATGTCGATTCTTCCGCTGGACTCCGCGGTGCCGATTGTGGCCGCTAGACGGCGGGGGTGGCGGCGGCGCGCACTAGGGGCAGGATGCGGTAGCCGATGGGGGCGGCGAGGGCGATGACCGTGGAGGTGCGTACCACCCCGGGCACGTCCACGATGGCGTCGATGACCCTTTGCAGGTCGGCGTTGTCGCGAGCGACGACCCGGCAGAGCATGTCACCCTGACCGGTAATCGTGTGTGCCTCCAGCACCTCAGCGATCAGCGCCAGCTTCGCCGTGACCGGGTCGTGCCCGCCCGCCTGGCGGATCTCGAGCGTGACGAACGCGGTAACCCGGAAGCCAATCGCCGCAGGATCGACGTCGGGCCCGTATCCCGTAATGACGCTGCGGTCCCGCAGCCTGTCCAGGCGGGCCTGCACGGTCCCCCTGGCCACGCTGAGCCGCCTGGAGGCCTCGAGCACGCCGACCCTCGGCTCAGCCGCGAGGAGGTCGATGAGGCGCGCATCGAGTTCGTCGATCATCACATACTCCCGTCGAGGAACATGGTGTTCAGTGAACCGGGCTTCACCGTGTAGCGACTATACAAGTTGCCTATAGATTCAAGCGGCAGTTGCACATCTTGACCGCCAAGGCCGATCCTGCCTGTAACTCCATGGATGCGGCAGACGCACGACGGCGGGAGGCGCAATGGCAGCGCAGGTGCAGCAGGAAGCGATTACCTCGTTGGACGAGTTCCCGGTCACCGGCATGGACGCCGTGGTTTTCGCGGTCGGGAACGCGAGGCAGGCCGCGCACTTTTACTCGACGGCCTTCGGCATGCGATGCGTCGCCTACCGCGGCCCGGAGACCGGCTGCCGCGACGAAGCGGCCTACGTGCTCGAGTCCGGGACCGCGCGTTTCGTGTTCCGCGGGCCGGTGCAGGCCGGCACCGCGCTGGGCAAGCACGTCGCGGCGCATGGCGATGGCGTGATCGACCTGGCCATCGGCGTGCCGTCGGCTGAAGCTGCCTATGCATACGCGACCGCACACGGCGCCACGGGTCTGGCCGAACCCGAGGTCTTCGAGGACTCGCACGGCAAGGTCGTGCTAGCCGCGATCGCCGCGTTCGGCGACACCAGGCACACGCTGGTCGAGCGCGCCAACTACAGCGGTCCTTACCTGCCGGGCTATGTGACCGCCAGCCCGCTCGTCAACCCGCCCGCCAGCCCGTTCTTCACCGAGATCGATCACTGCGTCGGCAACGTGGAACTCGGCAAGATGGACGACTGGGTGAGCTTCTACCGGCATGTCATGGGCTTCAGCAACATGAAGGAGTTCGTCGGCGATGACATCGCCACCGAGTACTCGGCGCTGATGAGCAAAGTGGTTGCCGACGGATCCCGCAAGGTCAAGTTCCCGATCAACGAGCCCGCCGTTGGCAAGAAGAAGTCACAGATCGACGAGTACCTGGAGTTCTACGGCAGCCCCGGCGTCCAGCACATCGCGCTCGCGTGCGATGACATCGTCGCGACGGTCCGCGGCATGCGCGCCGCTGGCGTTGACTTCCTCGACACGCCGGACAACTATTACGACACCCTCGGGGAGTGGGTTGGCGACACCCGGATTCCGCTCGACGAGTTGCGCGAGCTCAAGATCCTTGCCGACCGCGACGAGGACGGCTACCTGCTGCAGATCTTCAGCAAGCCGGTTCAGGACCGCCCGACGGTGTTCTTCGAGATGATTGAACGGCACGGGTCGCAGGGATTCGGCAAGGGCAACTTCAAGGCCCTGTTCGAGGCCATAGAGCGCGAGCAGTCGCGGCGCGGAAACCTCTGAGGCGACCCGGCACCCGCGGCCCAGTGCCGTCCGGAGCGGCAACCCCAGCGCCGTCCGCAGAGACAACCCCAGTGCCGTCCGCAGAGGCAACGCGGAAGGCGGCCGTCACGGGAGCGCTCCGCGCGCGAACGTGGACACGCCTGTTGGCCGCGGGCCCGCGTTCGCGAGCAGGCCTCGCCCTAAAAGTCGAGTGGGCCTCGCCCTGAAAGTAAGGCATCATAGCCCGCATGACGCAGTCCCAGGACGAGCCCGGGCAGGGGCCCGGCGACTCGTCCGGCGCAGCGCAGCCGCCACCCGCCGAGGAGTCGGCGCGTCCCTGGTATCAGGGCACCACGGGCCCGCAGCCCGAGCCGGGGTCAGGCAGTCAGCCCCAGCCCGGGGACGAACCCGGACACTCCCAGCCTGGCTACAGCACCCAGCCCCAGCCCGGCTACGGCACCCCGCCGCAGGACGCCCCGCAGCAGCCCGCCTATGGCACCCAAGCCCAGCCCGGCTACGGCACCCAGTCCCAGCCCGGTTACGGCACCCCACCCCAGGGCACCCAGCCCCAACCCGGTGACGGCAGCCCACCCCAGAGCACCCAACCTCAGCCTGGCTACGGCACCTCGCCCCAGCCCGGTTACGACACCCCGCCGCAGTCTGGCTACGGGAGCCAGCCCCAGACTGGGTACGGCGCCCCGCCCCAGCCGGGCTACGGCCAACCTGGGTACGCCCAACCGGGGTACGGGCAGCAGGGATACGGGCAACAGGGATACGGGCAACAGGGATACGGGCAACAGGGATACGGGCAGCCGTACGGCTCCCCCTACCAGCCCTATCCGGGAACCGGCTATCAATACGGACCCGGCAAAGACCCAACCCTGGCCGAATGGTGGCAGCGGCTGCTGGCGCGGATGATCGACTGGGTCATCGTTGGCGTGATCTCCAGCCCGCTGTGGATTCCCGCTTTCACCACGTACATCAACAAGCTGCGGTCCATCAGCAACCAGTACGGCGGCAACCTCAACACCCCGGCGGCGCAGACCGCGATCGACCACGCCGGCGGCCACCTGTTCGGCAAACTGTTCCTGGCCGGGCTCGGCGCCGCGTTGCTCCTGTTCGCCTACGACTGGGTGCAGCACGGGCTGTGGGGCCGGACGCTCGGCAAGCGCGCGCTCGGCACCAAGGTCGTCAGGGCCAGCGACCGGTCGAAGGTCAGCGGCGGGGCCGCGGGTGGTCGCGCCGCCGTGTTCGCACTGCCGCCCATCGTTCCGCTCGTCGGCGGCCTATTCGCCCTGCTCAACGAGCTATGGCTGCTGTGGGACCGGCAGCGGCAGTGCCTGCACGACAAGGCCGCCAAGACTGTGGTCATCAAGGTGCGAGGTCCGAGTGCGGCGGCGTACACGCAGCCCGGCGGCAACCCGGCCGGCGGCTACCCGACCTGACCGCAGCCCGGCGGCAACCCGGCCGGCGGCTACCCGACCTGACCGCAGACCCGGCGGCAACCTGGCCGGCGGCTACCCGACCTGACCGCAGCCCGGCTCAGCTGAACAGCAGCTTGTACCCGGACGCGCGAAGCGCCGCGATCAGGCTGTCGCAGTGCGCCGGGCCCCTGGTCTCCACCTGCAGCAGCACCTCGACCTCGTCGACGTGCAGGCCGGGAGTGACGCGCTCGTGCACCACGTCGAGCACGTTCGCGCCGAGCCGGGCGGCCTCGGCGAGCAGCGTGGCCAGCGCGCCGGGACGGTCGGGCAGGCGGCACCGGAACGTCAGGTAGCGGCCGGCCGCTGCGAGGCCGTGCCGCAGCACCTTCGAGAGCAGCAGCGGGTCGATGTTGCCGCCGGAAAGCACGGCGACGACCGGCGGCTCGACGGCGCGGGGATGCTCGAGCAGCGCGGCCACGGCCGCGGCCCCGGCGGGCTCCACGACCTGCTTGGCCCGCTCCAGGCAGAGGAGCAGGGCGCGGGACAGGCTCTCCTCGGACACGGTCACGATCCGGTTCGCCAGGCTCGACAGCACCTCGAATGCCAGCTCACCGGGCCTGGCCACCGCGATGCCGTCGGCCATCGTGGGCCCGGAAGCCACCGCGACCGGATGCCCCGCGGCGAAAGACGCCGGGAACGGGGCCACGGCGTCGGCCTGCACGCCGACGACCTTGATCTGGTGGCTGGCACCCTGCGCCGCAACCGCGACGCCCGACGCCAAACCGCCGCCGCCGACCGGGACCACGATCGTGCGCACGTCCGGGCACTGCTCGACGATCTCCAGCCCGACGGTGCCCTGGCCGATCAGGATGTCCGGGTGCTCGAACGGATGGATGAAGGTCGACCCGCGCTCGGCCGCCAATTCATTGGCCCGGGCCAAGGCCTGCTCCACGTTGCTGCCGTGCAGCACCACCTCGGCCCCGTACCCCTTGGTGGCCTCGATCTTCGGCAGCGGCGCGCCCTCGGGCATGACAACCGTCGCCTTGGCGCCGAGCAGCGTGGCCGCGAAAGCCACGCCCTGGCTGTGGTTGCCGGCGCTGGCGGCGATGACCCCGCGGCCCCGCTCCGCGTCCGGCAGCCTGGCGATGCGCAGGTAAGCGCCGCGGGCCTTGAACGAACCGGTGCGCTGCAGATTCTCGCACTTCAGGTACACCGGGCCGCCGATCCGCTCGGAGAGCACCCGCGAGTGCAGCAGCGGTGTCTCCAGCAGGATCCCGCTGAAGACTTCCCGCGCCGCGATGACGTCCTCTACTCGGGGCCGGGCCGACGTCGTTGTCATGTTGTGAAGTCTCGCACCCAGCGCTCAGTCGCCGGTCCAATAGCGGTCTCCGGCCAGGATGAGCGCGGCCGCGCCGACGAGCCCGGCGCTCTGCCCGAGCGCGGCGGGCACCACACTGACCCGGCGCGCAAACGGCAGCCTGGTGTGCTCTCGCAACGACTCCTGCAGCGGGTCGAACAGCATCGCGCCCGCCTGGGAGAGGCCGCCCCCGATCGACACCACCTCGAGGTCGCACAGGTAGGTGGCCGACGCGATCGCGATGCCTAGGGCCCGCCCAGCCCGGCGCATCGCGGAGCGGGCGATTGGATGGCCCTGCGCGGCGTCGCCGGCCAGGTCCTTGGCCGTGGCGTCCGGCTGGTCTGGCCGCCAGCCCTGGCTCTGCGCCCACGCCGCGAGCGCCGGGCCTCGCGCGATCCCCTCGAGGCATCCGTGCGCTCCGCAGCCGCACACCTGCGCGTCGTCCGGGTCGACAACGACGTGCCCGATGTGGCCGGCGTTGCCGGAGGCACCCTCGATAACCCTGCCGTCCAGGATCAGCCCGCTGCCCACGCCGGTCGCCACGACCATGCCCATTACGTTGTCCTTGCCCCGGCCGGCCCCCGCCAGTGCTCGCCGGCCACCAGGCAGATCGCGTCGTTGTGCACCCGGACCGGGACGCCGTCGAACTGTTCCTTCAGCCGTGAGCGCAACGGGAACGCTCGCCAGGCGGGCATGTTGAGCGGCGAGACGATCCCGGCCGGCCAGTCCATCGGGCCACCGCACCCAACACCGACGCCGGCCAGCGAGGCGGGAGCCATGCGCCCGGCTTCGCCGAGTACCCGGCCGACCAGGGCTTCCAGCGTGCGCCACACCTGCTCGCCGTCGAGTTCGCGAGGGGTCGGAACCTGCGCCCAGGTGACCATCCGGCCGCCGCCCTCGACCACGCCGGCGGCCAGCTTGGTGCCACCGACGTCGATAGCTAGAGCCGGGCTCGACTCGTCCACGGCCAGTCTCCCGAGATGCGAATCACGCCGACATGCACATAGTGTCGAAGGGTGCAGCGAAAGAGCGAGCCCACGTCGGCAACAACTCAGTCAGCATCCCCCGCGGCCACGACACTAGGCGAACTCCGCGCGAGTGGCCACGAGTTCACCACGGTGAAGGAGGAAATCCGGCGGAACCTGCTAGCCCGGTTGCGCACCGGCGAGGATCCCTTCCCCGGGATCGTCGGCTTCGGCCAGACCGTCCTGCCGCACCTGGAGCGGGCGATCATCGCCGGGCACGACGTGATCCTGCTCGGGGAGCGAGGCCAGGGCAAAACCCGGCTGATCCGGACCCTCACCGGCCTGCTCGACGAGTGGACGCCTGCGGTCGAAGGCTGCGAGATCAACGACCACCCGTACGCCCCGGTCTGCGCCCGGTGCCGTCGCCTGGCTGCCGAGCAGGGCGACGACCTGGCGATCACCTGGCAGCACCGGGACGAGAGGTATGGCGAGAAGCTCGCGACCCCGGACACCAGCGTGGGCGACCTGATCGGCGACATCGACCCGGTCAAGGTCGCCGAGGGCCGGACGCTCGGCGACCCCGAGACCATCCACTTTGGCCTGCTGCCGCGGACCAACCGGGGCGTGTTCTGCCTGAACGAGCTCCCCGACCTGGCCGAGCGGATCCAGGTATCCCTGCTCAACGTTCTCGAGGAACGTGACATCGGCGTCCGCGGTTACGCGCTGCGGCTGCCGCTCGACCTGGTCCTGGTGGCCAGCGCGAACCCGGAGGACTACACCAACCGCGGCCGGATCATCACCCCGCTCAAGGACAGGTTCGGCGCCGAGATCCGCACCCACTACCCGGTGTCACTAGAGGCCGAGCTCGAGCTGGTCCGCCAGGAGGCTGAGATCGCCTGGGACGGCCAGGAGCCCGGCGCGGTACTGCCTGACCACCTCGTGGAGGTGATCGCCAGGTTCACCCGCCTGGTGCGGGCCTCGCCCACAGTAGACGCGCGTTCGGGAGTGTCGGCGCGGTTCGCGATCGCGGCCGCGGAGGCCGTGGCGGCGTCGGCAGTCCGGCGCGCGGCGATCACGGGCGAGCAGCAGCCGGTAGCCAGGGTCTGCGACCTGCCCGCCGTGGTGAGCACGCTCCGCGGCAAGGTCGAGTTCGAGGTCAGCGAGGAGGGCAGGGAGCAGGAGGTGCTCGATCACCTGCTGCGGCGCGCGATCGCCGAGACCTTCCGCGCCTCGCTCGGCAGCGCCGACATGACCGGCCTGCTGGCGAAGTTCACCGAGGGCGGCAGCGTGGAATCCGGTGAGCTGGTCCCGGCCGACGACCTGCTCCGCAGGATCGGGGACGTTCCCGGGCTCGCCAAGATCATGGACCGGCTGTCCATGGACGGCAGCGAGTCGTTCGGCCAGGCAGCGGCGGCGCTCGAGTTCGCGATGGAGGGTCTCTACCTGATGCGCAGGCTGTCCAAGGACACGGTGGACGGCGGCACCGTCTACCGGACTTAGCAGACGGGCCTTAACGCAACGCTCACCGCTGGCCCCTGGCGGCCCAGCGGAGATGGACGAGGAGGCGAGCGTGGCGGCAGGAATGAATGGTTACCGGTACGGCCCTTACCACGACGGGCCCGACCCGCTAGAGCCGCCTTACGACGTGCGCGGCGCCGTGGATGAGCTCGGCGACTCGGTGCTCGACGGATCCGATCCGGCCAGCGCACTGCGAGATCTGCTGCGCCGGGGCATGTCCAGCCACAAAGGCCTGGACGACCTGCTTCGCCGGGTCCGCGAGCGGCAGCGTGAGCTGCGCGACCGGGGCCGGCTTGACGGCATCCTGGAGCAGGCGCGCGCGCTGCTGGACACTGCCGTCGGGCAGGAACGCGCCGAGCTGTTCCCGGACCCCGCCGACGAGGCCCGGCTGCGCGAGGCCGAGCTCGATGAGCTGCCGCGCGACACCGCACGGGCGGTCAGGCGGCTCGACAACTACGACTGGCGCAGCAATGCGGCCAGGGAGACCTTCGAGAAGCTCAAGGACCTGCTGCGCCGAGAGGTGCTCGACAGCCAGTTCCGCGGCATGAAGCAGAGCCTGCAGCAGCCGGATCCCGGGGCCATGCAGCGGGTCAAAGACATGATGGCCGCGCTGAATGAGATGCTCGACGCCGACGCCCGCGGAGCGCACACGCAGCAGGACTTCGAGGATTTCATGGCGCAGTATGGGGACCTGTTCCCCGATTCGCCAAGCGACCTCGACGAGCTCGTCGACTCGCTGGTCCGCCGGATGGCGGCTGCCCAGCGGCTGCTCAGCTCGCTCACCGACGCCCAGCGCGACGAGCTGGCCGCGCTAATGGCGCAGGCACTCGAGGACGCCGGGCTGGCCGCCGAGATGAGCAGGCTGTCCGACTCGCTGCGGTCCCGCCGCCCGGACATCGACTTCGACGGGTGGCCGGGCGAGCGGATGACCGGTGACACGCCGCTCGGCCTCAGCGAGGCCACCACCGCGCTCTCCGAACTCGCCGACCTGACCGAGCTCGAGGATGCGCTGCGCCAGGACTACCCAGGCGCCAGGCTCGACGACATAGACGAGGAGGCGATCAGGCGCGCGCTCGGCCGCCAGGCCGTCGACGACATGGAGGCGCTGCGCCAGATCGAGCGGGAGCTGGAGCGTCAGGGGTACCTGCAGCGGACCGACGGCAAGCTGGAGCTCACCCCGAAGGCTGTGCGCAGGCTTGGTGACACGGCGCTGCGCCGGGTGTTCGCCGAACTGCCCGAGGGCGGCACCGGAGACCACGACCAGCACGACGCCGGGCAGGCCGGTGAGTACACCGGCAGCACCCGGCCGTGGAGCTTCGGCGATGAGCAGGCGATCGACGCCCCGACGACCGTCCGCAACGCGCTGCTGCGGGCCGGGTTGCCCGCCCCGCGTGAGCCCGAGGCCGGATCCGGCACCGAGGCACCGCCCCGGGTCCGGCTCTCGGTCAGCGACTTCGAAGTGGGCGAGACCGAGCGGCGCACGACGGCGGCTGTATGCCTGCTCGTTGACCTGTCCTACTCGATGGCGCTGCGCGGCACCTGGGGGGTGGCCAAGCAGACCGCGCTGGCTCTGCACGCGCTGATCCGCACCAGGTACCCGCAGGACGCTATCCAGGTGATCGGCTTTTCGAACTATGCGCGCGAACTGCGCGAGACCGATCTCGCCGGGCTCGGCTGGGACATGGTCCAGGGCACCAACCTGCACCACGCGCTGATTCTGGCCGGCCGGTTCCTCGACCGCAGGCCCGAACATAACCCGGTTGTGATCGTGGTGACGGACGGCGAGCCAACGGCTCACCTGCGCCGCGACGGCCAGTTCTGGTTCGACTGGCCACCCTCGCCCGAGACGCTTGAGCTGACCCTGGCCGAGGTGGACAAGATGACCAGGCGCCGGGCCACGATGAACGTGTTCATGCTCGCCGAGGACGAGCGGCTGACCGCCTTCGTCGAGGAGGTGGCACGGCGCAACGGGGGCCGGGTGCTCCGGGCGGTGCCGGAGAACCTGGGCGAGTATGTGGTCCGGGACTTCTTGCGATCTCGCAAGAATGGCAGGGCATAGATTTTACTTTGGTCCCTTTTGGGAAGCCCTCCGCGCCGGGGCAACCCGTAGTACCGTGCCGCAGGTAGTCATCGATGGCGGCATGAAAGATGGCCGGGGGCGCGTGACGCCACGGCCTTCTTAGGAGGAAACAGTGAGTTCTGCAAGCGTGTCCAGCGGCGCGTCGACCAGCCGGAAGCCGCTGGTCATCATCCTGGCGGTGATCGGCATAGTGGCCATCATCCTCGGGATCCTCTATCTGATCGGCGGGAGCGCGCTTCCGCACTTCCTGGTCTCGGGCAGCCACGTCAAGGGCAAGGGCCACCACCTGGCCCGCGGCGGTGTCGCACTGGTTGTCGGCATCGCGCTCCTGATCGGCGCCTGGTTCGCGACCAAGTCGAAGTCCAGATAGTCGTTTCCGGCGGGCGCTTTCCCGCCTTCTGCACGGCTCCGGGTCCCGGATTTTCCGGGACCCGGGCCCCAGGGCGCAGGACCGGTCCGATGGTGGCCGCATCAGCGTCCGGCGACTTCAGTAAGCTCAACCTGGTCAAGTGGGCCCAGCCCATATCTAGGAGGAGCACGTGAGTTCTGCAAGCGCGCCAGGTGGATCAGCGAGCCGCGGACCGCTGGTGATCATTCTGGCTGTTATCGGAATCCTGGCGATCATCGCAGGGATTTTGTACGTATCCGGGGCGGCGAACTCTTTGCATTTCATGAGTGGCTCCGTCCATCACGGCCACCACGCGATCCGGGCCATCGTCTCGTTCGTGGTAGGCATAGCGTTCCTGATCGGGGCGTACATCGCGAAGTCCAGGCCGCCAGCCGCGAGCACGGGGAATGCGAGCAGCAGCACCAGCGCGAGCGGAACGTAGAGGACGGCCGGTCCGCACCCGGTACCCCGCCCCGCGCACCTCACCTTTCTTCTGCACGCCCTCCTCGCGGCTCTTCTGCACGCCCTCTCACGACTGTTCTGGACACCCTCCCCACGGCCCTTCACAGCAGGGGGCGGGGCCGGCCCCTGGACCTCCGGCTCTAAGATCGGCACATGTCTTTCACCGACAAGCTGGTGCTCTGGCTGCACATTGGCTTTGCGATTTTCACGATCGGCCCGGTGACGGTGGCGATTATGTCGACGCCTCGCTACATCAGGAAGCGCAATCTGGTCATCATCAGGTACCTGTACCGGACCACCACAATCTTCGTGATCATGTCTCTGGGCGTGCTGATCTTTGGCCTGATTCTGGCGCAGATGAAGCACGATTTCGCCAAGCCGTGGCTGACCGTGTCTCTCACCCTCTTCGTGGTCGCCCTGGTGCTGCTGGTGCTGATCATGCGTGATCAGCACCGGGTGATCGGAATCCTCGAGGACGCCAAGGCAACGGCGGCCGAAGCGGCCGCGCAGAACCCGTCGGCAGCCGGGCCCAGTCCGGAGGCCGCGGCCGGCGGGGCCGACGACGCCGCTCAGCCCGCGCCGGTGCTCGCCGACGCGCCGGTGACCGCCGGCACCCACCTCGGCCACGTCGAACGCGGCCGGATCGCCTCGATGGGCGGGGTGGTCGCCCTGATCTGGCTGGTGATCCTGGTCTTCATGGTCTGGAACCACTGACCTCTGACTGGAACTACTGGCTCACGGCCTGGAACCACTGAGACAGATCGGCATGCTTTACGGGTTCCGCACCAACCCGTTATAGTTTGCGCAGTTTTGGGTGTCGCGGGGAGCAGGGACCTGCGGTGCGGAACTCGCACCGCGCTAAAGATCTAGGAGGATCGGGTGCAGTATGTGCACCCGGGGCTCCAAGATCTTCCGGTTCGGGGTCCGCCGACCTTAGCCGAGGGCGGAGCGGAGGTCCTCGAGCAGGTCCTCGCAGGTCTCGATGCCCACCGACAGCCGGACGAGGTCGGGCGGGACCTCGAGCGCCGAGCCAGCGGCCGACGCGTGGGTCATCCGGCTCGGGTGCTCGATCAGCGACTCCACCCCGCCGAGTGACTCGCCGAGCGTGAACAGGCGGGTCCGGCCGCACAGCGCCACGGCCTCGGCCTCGCCGGCCGCCGAGCGGAACGACACGATCCCGCCGAACCCGCGCATCTGCTTGGCCGCCACTTCGTGGCCGGGATGCGATGCCAGCCCGGGGTAGAACACCTCGGCGACCTTCGGGTGCGCGGCGAGCATGTCGGCCACCCGCTGCGCGTTCTCGCAGTGCCGGTCCATCCGCACGCCGAGGGTCCGGATCCCCCGCAGCGTGAGCCACGCATCGAACGGGCCGCCAGCGGATCCCATCGCGTTCTGGCTGAAAGCGATGTTTTCGGCGAGGTCGGCGTCGGCGAGCACCAGCGCACCGCCCACCACATCAGAATGGCCGCCAAGGTACTTCGTGGTGGAATGCACGACCACGTCGGCGCCGAGCGCCAGCGGCTGCTGCAGATACGGGGATGCGAACGTGTTGTCCACGACGAGGAGCGCGCCGGCCTCATGCGCGATGTCCGCGAGTGCGGTGATGTCGGCGATCGAGAGCAGCGGGTTCGTCGGCGTCTCTATCCAGACCACCCGCGCGGGCCGCTCCTGCAGCGCTTTGCGCACTGCCGCCGGGTCTGACACCGGCACCGGGCGGTAGGTCACACCCCAGGCCTGGAAGACCTTGTCGATCAGCCGGTAGGTGCCGCCGTACGCGTCGCCGGGGATCAGCACGTGGTCGCCCGGCCGGCACACGGTGCGCAGCAGGCAGTCCTCGGCGGCCATCCCCGAGGCGAAGGCGAGCGAGCGGGTTCCCCCCTCGAGCGCAGCCAGGCACTCCTCGAGCGCGCCCCGGGTTGGGTTGGCGGTCCGTGAGTACTCGTAGCCCTCGATCCAGCGCCCTGCCCCCGTGCCGCCGCCCCGCGGAGCGCCGACCGCGTCCTGTTTGTACGTGGAGACCTGGTAGATCGGCGGGACCACGGCGCCGGTCGCCGGATCTGGCTCTTGGCCCGCGTGGATCGCCAGGGTCTCGAATCCGTCAATGCTCATGCCTTGTCCCGCCCCCATCGTGGTCATCAGCCCGGGCCGGCCGCCAGGTACGTCAGCACATCTTGCCGTGTGATCATTCCAGCCGGCTTGCCTTCCACAAGAACAACAGCAGCCCCAGCCTTTTCCATGGCGTGCACAGCGCTGCTGACCGGCTCCCCGGAGCCGACCATCGGCAGCGGCGCCGACATGTGGCCGCTCACCGCGTCCTGTGGCCGGGCCCTGCCGGAGAGCAGGGCGTCGAGCAGGTCGCGCTCCACGATCGAGCCGATGACCTCGGCCGCCATAACCGGCGGCTCCGCGCTCAGCACCGGCAGCTGCGACACGTCGTACTCGCGCAGGCTCTCGATGGCTGCGGCCACGGTCTCGTCGGGGTGGGCGTGCACGAACGGCGGCAGGCCGCCCTGCTTGCCCCTGAGCACGTCCGCGATCTGCGGCTCGGCCGTCTCCGAGGAGAGGAAGCCGTAGTCGGCCATCCACTCGTCGTTGAAGATCTTCGCCAGGTAGCCGCGACCACCGTCGGGAAGCAGCACCACGATGACGTCGCCGGGCGCTGCCGACGCGGCGACGCGTACCGCGGCCACCGCGGCGAGCCCGCTCGAGCCGCCGACCAGCAGCGCTTCCTCACGAGCCAGCCGGCGCGTCATCCGGAACGACTCGGCGTCGCTGACCGCGATGATCTGGTCACAGATGTTCTTGTCGTAGGTCTCCGGCCAGATGTCCTCGCCCACACCCTCGACCAGGTAGGGACGGCCACCGCCGCCGGAGTACACCGAACCTTCGGGATCGGCGCCCACGATCTGCACCCGGCCGCCGGAGACCTCCTTCAGGTACCGGCCGGTGCCCGAGATCGTGCCGCCGGTCCCGATCCCGGCCACGAAGTGGGTGACCTTCCCCTGGGTCTGCTCCCAGATCTCCGGGCCGGTCGTACTGGTAGTGCGAGGACGGGTTGTCGGGATTCGTGTACTGGTTCGGCTTCCAGCCGCCCTCGGTCTGCGCGGCCAGCCGGTCCGACACCGAGTAGTACGAGTCAGGATGGTCAGGGGGCACGCTGCTTGGGCACACGACGACGTCAGCGCCGTACGCGCGCAGGACGCTGATCTTGTCCTGGCTGACCTTGTCGGGGCACACGAACAGGCACTTGTAGCCCTTCTCCTGCGCCACGATCGCCAGGCCGATCCCGGTGTTGCCGGACGTCGGCTCGACGATCGTGCCTCCGGGCTGCAGCGCTCCCGACGCCTCGGCCGCCTCGACCATCCGCAGCGCGATCCGGTCCTTCACCGAGCCGCCGGGGTTGAAGTACTCCACCTTGGCTAGCACGCCGGCCTGGCTTGGAAGGGCAACCCGCCGGAGCCTTACGAGCGGAGTGTTGCCGAACATCTCGATAAGCGAGTCGTATACCTGCATCTCATCCACCTTGCTCCTAGGCCACCGAAGGTATCCCAACTGGCCATGCGCACAGGGCACCAGGGGCGGAAGGGTGGGCCAAGATGAAAATAGAGGTAGACACGACATAAGCTACTGTCGAGTAAACAAACGAGTTTGGGAGTACGCCATGCCCGAGGCAGTCATCGTCGCCACCGCGCGATCACCGATAGGCCGCGCGTTCAAGGGAACGCTCACCAGCATCCGTGCCGACGACCTGACCGCGCAGATGATCACCGCGGCCCTGGGCAAGGTACCGCAGCTGGATCCGGCCGACATCGGCGACCTGATCGTCGGCTGTGGGCTGCCGGGCGGCGAGCAGGGCTACAACATGGCCCGGGAGATTGCGGTCATGCTCGGCCACGACCACCTGCCGGGAACCACCATCACCCGGTACTGCTCCTCCTCGCTGCAGAGCACCCGGATGGCGTTCCACGCCATCAAGGCGGGCGAGGGCGACGCGTTCATCTCGGCGGGCGTCGAGTGCGTGAGCCGGTTCAGCAAGGGCAGCAGCGACAGCTGGCCGGACACCAAGAACCCGGTGTTCGCAGCCGCCGAGGAGCGTTCGGGCAAGCTAGCCGAGGGCGGCGCCGCGGTGTGGCACGACCCGCGCGAAGATGGCGAGATTCCTGACATCTATATCGCGATGGGCCAGACCGCCGAGAACGTTGCGGCGATGCGCGGCATCTCGCGGCGGGAGCAGGACGAGTTCGGCGTCCGGTCCCAGAACATGGCCGAGAAAGCGCTGGCCAACGGGTTCTGGCAGCGCGACATCACGCCGGCGACGCTGCCGGACGGCACGGTCGTGTCCGCAGACGACGGGCCGCGACCGGGAACCACGATAGAGAAGGTGGCCGCGCTCAAGCCGGTGTTCCGGCCGGACGGGACGGTGACCGCCGGCAACTGCTGCCCGCTGAACGACGGCGCCGCCGCGGTGATCGTGATGAGTGACACGAAGGCCGCCGAGCTCGGCATCACGCCCCTGGCGCGGATCGTCTCCACCGGTGTCACCGCGCTCTCTCCCGAGATCATGGGCCTCGGCCCGGTCGAGGCGTCGCGGCAGGCCCTGGGCAGGGCCGGAATGACGATCGACGACATCGACCTCGTGGAGATCAACGAGGCGTTCGCCGCCCAGGTGATCCCCTCCTACCGCGACCTCGGCATCGACCTGGACAAGCTCAACGTCAACGGCGGCGCCATCGCGGTCGGCCACCCGTTCGGCATGACCGGCGCCAGGATCACCTCGACGATCCTGAACAGCCTCCAGTTCCACGACAAGACGTTCGGGCTGGAGACCATGTGCGTCGGCGGCGGCCAGGGGATGGCCATGATCTTCGAGCGGCTGTCCTGATTGCCGGGTTCGTCTGCCTGCCCAAACGTTGTATTACGGAACGGTGACATCTGGGGGTTGTCAGGGGCGCTGGCGTGGTGCAGTCTCATCTGAAAGGGGTTGACCCGGCCCCGATGCCTGGAGGTGTCACTTGTCTCTGACCCACTCTCCGGAGATGCACAAGAACCTGATCGCCCGCATCCCCACGGTCACCGGTCGTGACCTCCGAGAGTGGTTCTCCAGGCTCGAGTCTGGCCCAGCGTTCCTTCGCTGCGCTGAACGTGCTCATTGGCTGGCCGACGAGCACGGGCTGACGCATGGCTATGCCAGCGCGATCGTGCACGAGTACGAGGTGCAGCGCCGAAGCAGGCTGAACAGCGCCTGACGTGGACCCACAGCGCGTCAGGGAGTTCCTGCGCGTCCATCACCACGCAGTGCTCGCCACCATCCGGAAAGACGGGCGCCCGCAACTGTCGCCGGTGACCGCTGGAGTGGACGACGAGGGGCGGATCCTGGTCAGTACCAGGGAAACCGCGATGAAGACCAAGAATCTGGCGCGTGATCCGCGCGTCTCACTCTGCCTGCTCAACGACGGCTTTTTCGGTGAGTGGGTCCAGGCGGAAGGCACAGCCGAGATCGTTCACCTGCCGGAGGCGATGGATCTTCTCGTGGACTACTACCGGCGGATCTCCGGCGAGCACCCCGACTGGGATGACTACCGGGCGACCATGCGCCGCGACCGCCGGGTCGTGGTAAGGATCACGATCACCCGCGCCGGGCCTGACGCGAGCGGCTGAGCTGCCGGAGAGCGGCTGAGCTGCCGGAGCGGCTGAGCTGCCGGAGAGCGGCTGAGCTGCCGGAGCGGCTGAGCTGCCGGAGAGCGGCTGAGCTGCCGGAGAGCGGCTGAGCTGCCGGAGCGGCTGAGCTGCCGGAGAGTTCGGCACGCTCAGCGTGAACGCCCCGTGCCCGGGACCCGACGTCCACGCACGCGCACTCGACACCAGCACACGCTCATCCGGCACCTGTGCATGCGCGTCCGGCACCCTGTGCGCGCACGCAGCACGCGTGACCACGTGCGCGGCAGCCGTGACCACGCACGCGGCGCCCGCCTGCTGCGCACATGGCTCCCAACAACTGCGCGCTCAGGCGCCCGATGAGTGCGCAAACTGCGCCCGCGAGCGCGCAACTGACGCGCTTGGCAGCGCACCCGGCACTCGCGACCGAGGACCCAACTCGGGCGACCGCGCACCGGACACTTCTGACCACTTGAGGCGGCGAGACGAAAGCCAGTTTGCAAAAAGCAAATGCATTGGCAGGTGCAAAGGCTCGTGCAAAAGCACATGTATGTGGCACAGTATGGAGTCAGGCGAAAGCTGCGTAACGGGATAACGTAGCTTTATCTCCGTTACGGCAAAGGCGGGTGCGCCCAGCTTGTAAGGGCGTCTTACAGGCCACTCTATCATTGACTGAACGATCAGCCACGGGACCGCCATGAGCTGCGACAACGGCACTGATCAGCTTGTACCCCCGGTCGGAGTCGAACCGACACTGGGGACCCTTTTAGGGGGCCGGCCTCTTCCCTTGGGCTACGGGGGCTCAGAGATGATACCTCGCGCCGTTCAGATAATTCACGGATAATGGATTTACGGTGAGTCCGTTTCTCGGCCAAAGGCACCTATCCAATTAATGCGATCTAGAGCAGATACACCGTGTAACTGCCCTACGGGAACAAATACACTCCGTAAGCAGATCGGCTTGGCGATGGGGATCGTTACATCCCCGCGTGAAGCCGAGCGCGCCGGAACACGTCATCTAGCATGACGCCGGTTACGCGGCCGGTAAAGGTGTTCTGCTGGCTCGGGTGATAGCAGCCGATAACCAGCAGCGTTTCGCCATCGTTGCGCGGCACCAGAGCCTCAGCGCCGTGCCCGAACGCCGGCCTGGGCCGCGGTACCTCAAGCCCCGCCGCGGCTAGCAGCGACCACGTCGCCTGCCAGGCGAAGTGGCCGAGACAGACGATCGCGCCCAGGTCACCGGCGACCAGCCCGAACTCGGCCGTCAGCCAGGGCGCGCAGGCGTCCCGCTCGGCTACCGACGGCTTGTTCTGCGGCGGCGCGCACCGCACTGCCGCGACCATGCGCGCCCCGAGCAGGCGCTGTCCGTCCCCGGCCGTGGTGCTCGTCTCCTGGACGGCCAGCCCGGTGCGCCACAGCGACGCGTACAGCACGTCGCCGCTGCGGTCGCCGGTGAAGACCCGTCCCGTCCTGTTGCCGCCGTGCGCCGCCGGCGCCAGGCCCGCGATCAGAATGCGCGGCCGCTCCGCCCCCCAGCCGGGAATCGGGCGCCCCCAGTAACGCTCGGCCGCAAACGAGCGCCGCTTCTCGCGTGCGACCTGCTCCCGCCACTCGACCAGCCTGGGGCAGGCCCGGCAGACCGACTGCCGCGCGGTGAGCTCGGCCAGAGTTCCGGCAGTGGCGGCGAGCCTGCGCACCGCCGCGGGGTCCTCGGCCACCGGCGTGGCCGCCGTCGCCGGGTCCTCCGGCCAGCCGGTTCCCGGCGGTACCGGGCTATCCAGCTGCTCTCCCGCGGCGGCCGTCATGGCCCCGCCGCCAGCGACCAGGCGATGCCGTCCAGGATGTCGTGCTCGCTGACCACGACCTGGGCGAAGCCGAACCTGGCCATGACGCGGTCGAGCACCAGCGCGCCGCCGCCGATGACGTCGACCCGGCCCGGGTGCATCACCGGGATCGCGGCGCGCTGCTCGCGGGTCTGGCCGAGCAGGCCGGTGGTCACCTCGTGTACCTGAGCGGCGGGGATCACCGCGTGGTGGATCTTCACGGGGTCATAGCCGGGCAGCCCGAGCGCGATCCCGGCAACCGTGGTGACGGAGCCGGCCAGGCCGATCAGCGTGCGGGCGCCGGCCACCGGGACCTTCGCCGCCACCACTTCGAGCGCCGCGTCGACGTCGGCGGTTGCCGCCGCGATCTGGCCCGGTTGCGGCGGGTCGTCGTGCAGGTGCCGCTCGGTCAGCCGGACGCAGCCGATGTCCACCGACAGGGCCGCGACCGGATGGGCCGCGTCCGGCTCCTCAGCCCCGACCACGAACTCGGTGGACCCGCCGCCTATGTCGACCACCAGATAGGGCGACGCGGGCTCAGGCAGCCGCTGAGCGGCGTCTGGCCGGAGCTTATCGGCCGCACCGGGATGGGCCGGCGCGAGCTCGGCGGTTGCCCCGGTGAACGAGAGGCGGGCCTCCTCGTCGCCGCTGAGCACCTCGGGAGCCGTGCCCAGGATTTTGCTGACCCCGGCGACGAACTCAGCGGCGTTCTCGGCGTCCCTGGTCGCGCTCGTTGCCACCATCCGGACGAGTCCGGCCGAGGCCCGCTGGATCGTGCCCGCGTAGTCCTCGAGCACCCGGAACGTGCGGGTGAGCGCCTCGGGCGCCAGCCGGCCCGTGGCGTCCACCCCCTGGCCCAGCCGGACGATCTCCATGCGGCGTTCCACATCGTCGAGCCGGCCTGCCCGCGGGTCCACGTCGGCGATGAGCAGCCGCAGTGAGTTGGTGCCGCAGTCGATGGCCGCGACCCGAACAGCGCCGGGCCGGCGACGGGGTGACGCACGGGCCCGCGGCCCACCAGTCTCCGGCGGCCGCCACGGCCTCCCGCCCCAGCGGGTTCGCCCCGGGCACGGCGAGCTCGTGCGCGACGAGCGCGTGCAGGCACTTGACCCGCTCCGGCATGCCGCCGGCGCTGGGCGTGCCGGGCGGAAGCGGCACCACGCCAGCGACCCTGGCCGCGTCGTCCCGTCTGGCCAGGTAGTCGCGGTGCGCCGCGAGGTAGGCAGCTCGCAGCCCGGGCTCCGCAGACAGCCGCTGCGCCATCTCCCGCATCAGCCCGCTGGCCTCGAGCCGGCTCACCGCGGCGGCCGCGCGCTGGCAGGTCAGGTAGTAGAGCGTCGGGAACGGAGTGCCGTCGGGCAGCCGCGGGGCGGTCTCCACGACGTCAGGCAGGCCGCACGGGCAGCGGTGCGCGACCGCCAGCAGTCCCCGGGGCTCCCGGCCGAGCTGCAGCGTGACGGCCGCGGTATCCGCCGCTGACGGCACCGCCGAACGCCCGGTCACTTGGCCGGGGCCTTGTCCGCCTGCTGCACCGAGGTCCACAGCCGCTCGTACCACGGCCGGCCGGGAGCCCTGGCCGCGGTGACCTTCGGCCGGGGCGGCTTCGGGCTGATGACCACGTAGCAGGTCTGGTTCGGGAAGCACATGTGCAGCTTGGCTTCTGCCTGCTGTTCCACGTAGGCGTTGCTGATCAGTTCCTTCTTCTGCTGCTGCAGCGCGCCGAGCTTGGTCGCGATTGCCTGCCGCTGCACCTCGAGCTGGTCAATCTGCCGGCGCTGGGCGATGTACTCACGCACCGGGTAGGCGAGGCTCAGCGCGATCGCGCAGAGCACGACCGCCAGCACCGCAGCCCGGGTCGTCAGCCGGGATCGTTCCGGCTGCGGCGCGCGCGGGCCGGAACCGGTCTGACCCGGCCGGCCCGCAGGCTGGGTCATCGCCCACTTGACGCCGAGCGCGGGAAGGCCGCTCTCCCGGCGTAGGAGGCGGCGTCGCCGAGCAGCTCCTCGATCCGCAGCAGCTGGTTGTATTTGGCGACACGCTCCGACCTGGCGGGCGCGCCGGTCTTGATCTGGCCGGCGTTCGTGGCCACCGCTAGGTCGGCGATCGTGGTGTCCTCGGTCTCGCCAGACCGGTGGCTGATCACACAGCTGAACTGGCTCCGCTGAGCGAGCGCGATCGCGTTCAGCGTCTCGGTCACGGTCCCGATCTGGTTGAGCTTGACCAGCAGCGCGTTCGCCGAGCGCTCAGCGATGCCGCGGCGCAGCCGCTCCGGGTTGGTGACGAAGATGTCGTCGCCCACCACCTGCACCCGGCCGCCGAGCCGGGCGGTGAGCTCGCTCCAGCCCTGCCAGTCCTCCTCGTTCAGCGGGTCCTCGATCGAAACGATCGGGTACGCGTCGAGCCACTCCGCGAAGATCGCGGTCATCTCGGAGGCGGTCCGCTGGCTGCCCTCGAACCGGTACGTGCCCTCGGAATAGAACTCGGAAGCCGCTGCGTCGAGGCCGAGTGCGACGTCCTCGCCCGGCTCGAGGCCCGCTTTGCCGATGGCCTCGACGATCAGATCGAGCGCCGCCCGGTTGTTCCTGAGGTCGGGGGCGAAGCCGCCCTCGTCGCCGACGCCGGTCGACAGCCCGTGCTGTTTGAGCACGGACTTCAGCGAATGGTAGGTCTCTGCCCCCATGCGCAGTGCATCGGCGAACGTGCCCGCGCCGACCGGCAGCACCATGAACTCCTGCACGTCGACGTTGTTGTCCGCGTGCGCGCCGCCGTTGAGGATGTTCATCTGCGGAACCGGCAGAACGTGCGCGTTCGGGCCGCCTAGGTAGCGGAACAGCGGCAGCCCGGCCGACTCGGCCGCTGCCCTGGCCACGGCCATGCTGACGCCGACGATCGCGTTCGCGCCGAGGCGCGACTTGTCCGGCGTCCGGTCGAGGTCGATCAGGGCCTGGTCGATCAGCCGCTGATCGCCTGCGTCGTAGCCGAGCAGCACCGGCTGGATCTCATCGATGACGCCCTGGACGGCCTTGGTGACCGCCTTGCCGCCGTATTCGGCGCCGCCGTCCCTGAGCTCAACCGCCTCAAACGCGCCGGTTGAGGCGCCGCTCGGCACCCCCGCGCGGCCCAGGGTGCCGTCGTCGAGCACCACCTCGACCTCGAGCGTGGGGTTGCCCCGCGAGTCCAGAATCTGCATGGCGTGGATTGCTTCGATGGAGGACAACAAAACTCCCGGCGATGCTGATGACATGTCCGCATTGGAGCCTAGTGGAGCGGCAGCGGGCTGACGCACTGACCACGCCGGCCTCAGCGAGCCTGCTCTTCCCAGGACAGCACGCGGTCGCGGTAGGCGCGGGCGGCGGCGCGCAGCTCGAGCTCGGGGTCGAGGCCGGCCGCCCGGGCCCGCGCCACGAGCGCGAACAGTTCCGCGCCGAGTTCGCTGGGCGCGCCAGCGCCGGCCGGGCCATCAGCGTCGGCCGTCTCGGCGGAGACGTTGAACACGGCCAGGTCTGCGGGAACGCCGGCCCGCTCGGCCCGCCGCTGCAGCTGGGCGGCGAGGGCGAGGGCCGGCTGCCCGAACGGGACGCCGTCCAGCACCGAGCCGGGGACGCCCGACTTGGCCTGGCGCTCCGCCGCCTTGATCGCGTCCCAGTTCAGCTTCACCTCGTCCGGGCCGGACACGCTGACGTCGCTGAACACGTGCGGGTGCCTGCGGATCAGTTTGGCCGCGATCCCCTCGGCGACGTCATCGATCGTGTACCCGGTGCCGTCGGTCCGCTCGGACGCCACCTCGGCGTGGAAGTACACCTGCAGGAGGACGTCGCCAAGTTCCTCGCGAACGGCGTCCGGATCGCCGCTCTCCAGCGCGTCGATCGCCTCGTAGCTCTCCTCGAGCAGGTGCGGGGCGAGCGACTCGTGCGTCTGCTGCGCATCCCACGGGCACTCCCGCCGCAGCCGCGCCATGACGGCCATCAGATCCAGCAAGCCCGAGCCGGGCCCGCGGTCGGCCTCCGTCGCCTCCGCCGTATCCGCCGCCTCAGCCGTATCTGCCGCCTCAGCCGTATCCGACGCCTCAGCCGCTTCCGCCGCCTCTGCCGGGCCCGGCTCGCGCCCGTCCCGCATCACCGGCATCTCCTGACCCCGTCCATGCGGCTAAGGCTAACCGCGTCGTGTCACACAAGCCCTGGCTGTCTCGTCTCAGACCACACTGGAGCACGGAAGGAGGACACACAGATGACGCGAGACGAGGAGGCGGGCTACTTCGCGCCCATCTCCGCGACGAAGTACATCCGGCTGACGACGTTCCGGCGGGATGGCACCCCGGTGGCCACGCCGGTGCACATCGCCGCCGAGCCAGACGACGGAGACGTTGCGTACTTCCGCACTTGGGACACGACCGGCAAGGCCAAGCGGCTTCGGCACACGCCGGCGGTCCTGGTGGCGCCTGCGACGTTCCGGGGACAGGCGCTCGGGCCCGCGATCCAGGCCGAGGCCCACCTCCTCGACTGTGAGGCATCGCAGCGCGCCGCCCGCTTGCTGGCCAGCAAGCATCCGATCCTGCACGGCCGGCTCATCCCGTGGTATCACCGCCGCCGCGGGTGGGTCACCCAGCAGTACCGCCTGGACCCGTCGCCAGGCCCCTAACAGGGCGGGTTGCGCGTCACCTTGGCGGCGGATTTGGACGTCTGGGTCACCGACAGCTTCGAGGGCGCCGCCACCACGGAGAAGTCGCTGTAGTTCAGCTCGCCGAACTGCGGGTTGATCAGGATGTCCAGGCTCTTGGCCGCGAGGCACTGCGACTTGTTGAACCTGTCTTCCAGCGCCGTCTGGGCCGACGACGCGCTCGGCAGCTTCCCGCCGTCGAGGCGGTTCAGCAGCTTGGTCTCGATCGCCTGATACTGGCCAAGTTCGCTGAGCATGTCCGGCGGCAGGCCGTTGGCCACGGCTACCGCGGGCAGCGGAGCGCTCTCGCCGCTCTGCTTAATCGAGGCCTCGATGGAGGACAGCGCCTGCGACACCTCGGTCGGCGTCACCGTGATGCCCTCCCGCTGCGCCAGCCGGTCGCGGACCTTGAACCTGACGATCCAGCCGAGGACCTCCTGCGGCGCCTGCGAGGCGGAGTACTGCAGCTGGACCTTGCCACGGTACTGCTGGTATCCGGCCTTGAGGTTGGAGACCTCGGCAGACAGGGTGCTCGACGAGACCCGCTGATTGCCGACGATCGCGGCGGCGCCCATGTGCACCGTCCCGCACGCGGCGACCGCCAGGCCGCACACTCCCGCGGCAGCGGCCGCCTTTATCCAGGTGCGGAGCACGCTGACGATCCCTCCTTACGCTTGCTGTCCGGCCGGGCTGACGCCGCCGAGCACCGCCTCGATCAGCTCCTCGCACCAGGCGAGCAGTTCCTGATCACGCAGTGGCGGAGCGCCAAGCGACACGACCGACCGCGCTGGGGCCGACCGCCCGGGCTGAGCCCGAGCGCCGTCCGCTTTCGGCGCCGGTACGAGCATGGTACGCACCGTCGGCTTGAGCACCGTCCTTGGGTACAGCCGCTGCACCCGCACCTCGCGCGACTCGGGCAGTTCCACCGGCGAGAACCGGATGTGGTTGCCCTGCTGGCCTATGTCGGTGAGCCCGGCGCGCCGGGCCATGGCCCGCAGCCGGGCCACCGCGAGCAGGTTGATCACCGGCTGCGGCGGCGGGCCGTACCGGTCGGTCAGCTCATCGCGGACGGCCGTTATGTCGTCGGCCGAGTCGATCGCGGCGATCCGCGTGTAGGCCTCGAGCCGCAGCCGCTCGCCGGGCACGTAGTCGTGCGGGATGTGCGCGTCGACCGGCAGCTCGATCCTGACTTCGGGGCGCTCGGCCGGTCCCTGGCCGCGCAGCTCGCTCACGGCCTCGCCGATCATGCGCACGTACAAGTCGAACCCGACGCCGGCAATGTGGCCGGACTGCTCGCCGCCGAGCAGGTTGCCCGCCCCGCGGATCTCCAGATCCTTGAGCGCCACGTACATGCCGGCGCCGGTGCCGCTGTGCTGCTGGATCGTGGCCAGCCGCTCGTGCGCGGTCTCGGTGAGCGGCTTCTCCGGGGGGAACGTGAAGTAGCAGTAACCGCGCTCACGAGCCCGGCCGACCCGGCCGCGCAGCTGGTGCAGCTGGGGCAGGCCGTAGGCGTCGGCGCGGTCCACGATCAGCGTGTTCGCGTTCGGGATGTCGAGCCCGGACTCGACGATCGTGGTCGACACCAGCACGTCGAAGTTCCGTTCGAGGAAGTCACCCATCACCTTCTCGAGGACGTGCTCGTTCATCTGCCCGTGCGCGACCGCCACCCTGGCCTCGGGCACCAGCTCGGCGATGCGCGCAGCGACCCTGCTGATCGAGGACACCCGGTTGTGCACGAAAAACGTCTGCCCGTCACGCAGCAGCTCGCGCCTGATCGCCGCGGCGATCTGCTTCTCGTCGTATGGGCCGACGAAGGTGAGCACCGGGTGCCGCTCCTCTGGCGGGGTCTGGATCGTGGACATCTCCCGGATGCCGGCGACGCCCATCTCCAGGGTGCGCGGGATCGGCGTGGCCGACATCGCGAGCACGTCCACCTCGGTGCGCAGCCGCTTGAAGTACTCCTTGTGCTCGACCCCGAACCGCTGCTCCTCATCGATGATCACCAGGCCGAGCCTGGCGAACCTGACCTCGGGCGACAGCAGCCGGTGGGTGCCGATCACGACGTCCACCTTGCCCTCGGCCAGCCCGGCCAGCGTGTCGGCGACCTCGGCGTCGCTCTGGAACCGCGACATCGGCCTGACCTCGACCGGGAACGGCGCGTAGCGCTCGCCGAACGTGGCCAGGTGCTGCTGGGACAGCAGCGTGGTCGGCACCAGCACCGCCACCTGCATGCCGTCCTGCACCGCCTTGAACGCGGCCCGCACAGCGATTTCGGTCTTGCCGTAGCCGACGTCGCCGCAGATCAGCCGGTCCATCGGCACCGGCCGTTCCATGTCGCGCTTGACCTCGTCGATCGCGGCAAGCTGGTCCGGCGTCTCCACGTACGGGAACGCGTCCTCGAGCTCGCGCTGCCACGGCGTGTCCATCCCGAAGGCGTGGCCGGGCGACGCGGTCCGCGCCGAGTACAGCCTGATCAGCTCGGCGGCAATCTCCCGGACGGCCTTCCGGGCGCGGCCCTTGGTCTTGGCCCAGTCGGCGCCGCCGAGCCGGTGCAGGCTCGGCGCCTCGCCGCCGGAGTACCTGGTCACCTCGTCCAGCTGGTCGGTGGGCAGGTACAGCCGGTCCGGCGGCTGGCCGCGCTTGCTCGGCGCGTACTCGATGACCAGGTACTCCCTGGTGGCCCCGGCCACGGTCCGGCTGGTCATCTCCAGGTACCGGCCGACGCCGTGCTGCTCGTGCACCACGTAGTCGCCCATAACGAGCTGCAGCGGGTCGATGCCACCGCGCCGCCTGCTCGGCATCCGCTCGTGCCCGCCGGCGCCGGTGCGCTGGCCGGCCATGTCGGCCTCGGACAGCACGGCGAGTCGCACCGATGGCCAGATGAAGCCGTTGGCGATCATCCCCCGCGCCACGTGCACGAGGTCGGCCTCGGGCACCGTGGCGGGATCGCCCACGTCGTCGAGCCGGGCGCCGAGGTTCTCGCCGCGCAGCAACTCGACGAGGCGCTGCGCCGGGCCGTGGCCCTCGGTGACCAACACCACGCGCCACCGGTCCGTGATCCATTGCCGTATGTCGGAGATCACCCGGGTGGTATCGCCCCGGTATGCCTGCGCCGGACCGGCATCCACCTGGAACGTTTCGCGTCCGGCCGGGTCGGCGGGGTCAAGGTCGGTCTCGGCGGCCGCGCCAGCCCCTGCGCCTCTGCCCGCCTCCCCTTCGCCCCGCACGGCTGCAGCAGGGTGCAGCGGTATCGCGGTACCCGGGATCATCGCCGGGCCAGCTGTGGCCCCGCCCGCCTCCCCGGCCGGAGCGGCGACAAACGGCGTGACGGTCCACCAGGGCAGCCCGGCCGACCCCGCCGCGTCCCTGATCTCGGTGATCGGCCGGAACGCCGCCGCGCCGAGGTCGATCGGGGCCTCGCCGCCGGCGGCCGCGTTGACCCAGGACGCCTCGAGGAACTCCTGGCTGGTCCGGACCAGCTCGGTGGCGCGCGCCCGGATCCGCTCCGGGTCGCAGGCGACCACGCAGCCGCCCGGCGGCACGTGGTCGAGCAGCAGCTCCATCCGGTCGACGAGCACCGGCGCGAACGCCTCCATGCCCTCGACCGTGATGCCGTCGGCGACCTTGCCGAGCACGTCCGACAGGCCCGGCCACTCGTCGGCGAGCTGGCGGGCCCTGCTCCGCACGTCCGGTGTCAGCAGCAGCTCGCGGCACGGCGGCGCCCACAGGCCGGACGCTGCCGGGCCGAGGCTGCGCTGGTCGGCCACGCGGAAGAACCGGATCTCCTCGATGGTGTCGCCGAAGAACTCGATCCGCACCGGATGCTCTTCGGTCGGCGGGAACACGTCGAGGATGCCGCCGCGTACGGCGAGGTCGCCGCGCTTCTCGACCAGCTCGGTCCGCGCGTACCCGATCTCCACCAGATGGGTCACGATGTCGTCGAGGTCGGCGGAGTCGTCCTGGCGCAGCCGGACCGGCTCGAGCTCACCGAGCCCGCCGACCATGGGCTGGAGCAGGCAGCGCACCGGGGTGGCGACGACCGTGAGCGGGCCGGACCTCGGGTCGGCCGGGTCCGGGTGAGCAAGCCTGCGCAGCACCGCGAGCCGCTGGCCCGAGGTGTCGGAGCGCGGCGATAGCCGCTCATGCGGGAGCGTCTCCCACGGCGGGAAGTAGGCCGCGGCATCCTCGGGCAGCAGCGAGCCGAGCGCCGCGATCAGGTCCTCGGCCTCACGGGCGGTCGCGGTCACGGCCAGCACGAATCTGTGCGCCCCGCGCTGGGGCGCTCGCTCGGCGCTGGGTCCCTCATCGGCGGCCCCGGCCAAGTCCGCGTCGGCCACCGCGCCGCCGGAGGCGCGGCCGCCGCCGGCCAGCGCGGCGACGAGGAACGGCCGCAATGCTGGCGGCGCGATAAGGTCGCCGCCCGGCGAGGCCGGCGAGTCAGCCTCATCGAGCGCGCGCCTGAGCTCTGGATCATCGGTGATGACCCGCAGAAGTCCGGAGAGGCTCATCGGTCCCTAGGGCTAGAAGACACGGGGGGCGGGCAACACGAAAGGCCCGCGCCCGGCATACCACCCTCCTGGTAAGAGGAGGAGCGGCCCGTCCGGGATACGGGACTCCTTAATTCTACCCGCCCGGCCCGCCCGGCCCGCCCGGCCCGCCCGGCCCGCCCGGCCCGCCCGAGCCGTCTACCCGCCCAACCCGCCTACCCGCCCGACCCGCCCGGTCCCACCCGACCGCCTGGGCCGACCCGGCCAGACAGTCAGACACGGCCGGCAAGCGCGCCTTCGCAACTAAATGTACTCGGAGGGTTACGCTATGGAATCGTGAACGGCATGGGCGGTATGAGCAGTTCTGCCGCGGTCACCGCAACCAGGCCCGGGCGGCAGCGGGCAGACGCGAATGTCGCGACCATGACGGCCTTCTGGCCCACTGGTCTAAATGACCGGGATGACGACAGGCATGGGGCTGGTGGCACCGCCCTGCGCGAGCGGGCCGCCGAGCCGTTTACCCAGGCCGCACTCGACTGCGCCGCGGAGCGGCCCGGGCAGACCGTCGTGCTGCTGCAGGTCGGCGCCACCACCGCGGGCGACGAGCTGGACGCCGCGCGGCTGCACATGGCCGGCTGCGACGTCGCCGTCACCCTGATCGACGACGACACGGCGGCGGCCAGGGCCGCCGTGGCCGGGCGCCCGGACCTCGGCGCGTGCACGCTGTGCGACCCGCGGATGGCGCCGCTGGTGCCACGCTCGGTCGACATCGTGCACTGCGCGCTGCTGCTCGAGCGGATCAGCCACGCCGAGCTCGTGCTCGACCGCCTCGTGGAAACGCTCAGGCCCGGAGGGCAGCTGTTGCTGCAGGCCATCGACCGGGACTGCGCCATCGGCTTTCTCGACCGGGTGCTGCCCCGGCCGCTGCGCGCGCTGATCTGGCGCAGCCTGCGGCCGGGCGGGCCCGGCCCGTACCCGGCCGTATACGAGCGGCTGGTGTCCGAGCGCGGTATCCAGTCCTACGTGCTGCGGCGCGGCCTGGTGATCGCGCAGCGGCAGACGCTGAGCCTACTGCCCGGCCGCCGCAGGCCGCTCTGGCTGCGGGCCGTCAGCGGGCTGGTCGCAGGCCTGTCCCGGGGACGGCTGACCTCGGACCACGACGAGCTGCGGTACATCATCCGCAAGCCGGAGGACCAATTCGCCCGGGTGCTCTAGCTGTCCGGGCGCCGCCAGATGACCCGGCGCTGCTGCCCGTGTAGCCTCGGGCTTGCCTGGCAGTTCCGATCGTTGCTGCAGTAACCGGGGCGGGTGGACCGGGCGCCGTCCCGGACGGAGGGTTGACGTGACTGCTGAGGCGCAAACCGGCGTGCCCGCTGATCTTATGGAGGCGCCGTCCCTGGCACTGGACGACGCCCAGCTCGGCGACCTGGAACTCTTGCTGTCTGGCGTGTTCGCGCCGCTGACCGGGTTCATGACCGCGGCAGACGTGACCGCGGTCGTCGAGCAGGGCACCCTGGCGGACGGCACGCCCTGGCCGATCCCGGTGATCCTTGACGTCGTCGTGGACGCGGTCCCCGCCGATGCCGGCCAGGTCGTGCTCACCGACCCCGAGGGCACTCCGCTCGCAATGCTGGACATCGCCGAACGCAGCGAACCCGCGGCCGCCGCACCGGACTCCGGGCTGATCCGGCTGGCCGGCCCCATCACCAGCCTGCGCGAGCCCGAGCACGGGCCGTTCCGGCGGCTGATGCTGCGCCCCGGCGACGCCCGCGCCGCGCTCGGTGACGGGCCGGTACTCGCCTACGTCAGCCGGGGCCCGGTGCACGGGCGGCAGATCGGCCAGCTCCGGCACGTGGCAGGCCAGCTCAAGGCGCGCCTGCTGCTGCTGCCGCTGATCACCGGGCCGGCCGAGGTCGTCACGCGGCCCGAAGCACTGATTCGCTCCGTGCTCGCGGCGGCGGCGAACCTGCCACCGGGAACGATGGTGATCCCGGTGCCACTGGCCGCGCGCGGCCCGCTTGCAGGAACCGGACCAGAGCGGGAACTGTCCGCGTATGGGCTGGTCGCTGCCGCGTTCGGGGCATCGCACTTGATGATCGATGAGGCCCAGGCCGCGCTCGGGGCCGGCGCCGCTGACGGCCCTGGCATGGCCATCCCCGTTGTCCGGGCCGGCGACTGGGCCTACGACCCGCTCGCCGAGGTATGGCGGCCGCTCGCGCTCATCGAGGCGGGCACGGAACGCGCCGACCTGTCCGTTGGTGAGCTCGGTGACCTGCTCGACGCCGGGGCCGAGATACCAGCGTGGTTCACCCCGCCGCCCGTGGCGCGGGAACTGCGGCGCGCCCGCCCGCCGCGCTCCGAACGAGGCTTCGTGCTGTTCCTGACCGGGCTGTCCGGTTCCGGCAAGTCCACGATCGCGCGAAACCTTGCCGACGCCCTGGCCGAGCGCGGCGACCGCAAGGTCACGCTGCTCGACGGCGACCTGGTCAGGCAGCTGCTTTCGGCTGGCCTCACGTTCTCGCGGGCGGACCGGGACCTGAACATCGCGCGGATCGGTTTCGTGGCGGCCGAGGTCGCCCGGCACGGCGGCATCGCCATCTGCTCACCGGTCGCGCCATTCGCGGAGGCCAGGGCCCGGGCCAGGAGGATGGTGTCGGAGGTCGGCGACTTCCTGCTGATCCACGTCGCCACGCCGCTCGAGGTGTGCGAGGCCCGCGACCGGAAGGGCCTCTACGCCAAGGCCAGGGCGGGCGTGATCCCCCAGTTCACCGGCATCTCCGACCCGTACGAGGAGCCCCAGGACGCCGACCTCGTCATCGACACCGGGGCGATGACCCGCGAGCAGGCGACCGAGGCCGTGCTCAGGCTGCTGACCTCCGGCGGATGGCTGTCGCCCGCTCAGTAATCCGCCCGGCCGGACCAAGGCCACACAACCCGCCAGGGGCCGGAACAACGCCGCCATGGCCGGGCGGCCCGATCAGCCGTCACGCCTGGGCGGCCCGGGTCAGTCCTCGTCTTCGGCCCGGGTGCCCTCGTCCAGCCGCTGGCGGAAGTTGCTGATCCTGGAGTTGATCGACCCCGCCATCGCATCCCGGTACCGGGACAGCACGACGAAGCTGAGCAGGCCGCTGATCAGCACCGCCAGCGCCAGGAGCGGCAGCCCGGTGACGCCCACCAGGTAGAGCACCCCGAGCACCACCACGAAGAGCAAGATCCTCGCGGTGGTGTAGGCAAACGTCGCACGCATAGCAAGGCCAGCTTATTGGCTGCCCGGCGCCGTCTGCGCGCCGGGCAGATGCGCCGCAGGGCGCCGGGGGCTGGAGGTCACGGTCAGCGATTTCTCAGACCAGATTTTCCGGAAACTAGGGAGAAAAACCGTTCTTGTCGCGACACTTAGGACAGGCTCCTTTGGAGATCGGGAGGGGTAGCCAGAATGGACGGAAATAGTGAGCGACTGCTCACGCCGGGTGAAGTCGCAGCCTTGTTCCGGGTGGATCCAAAGACTGTGACCCGCTGGGCGGCGTCTGGCCGCATCAGTAGCATCCGCACTCCAGGCGGCCACCGGCGGTTCCGGGAGTCAGAGGTCAGGGCCCTGCTCGGCGGCGATTCCGCTGCCACCCCAGAGCCAGCCGTCTAGGAGACCGAACCGACCTACGCTCCCCGCCGGAACATCCCGCAGCCCCCACGGCTCCGCTAGCACCCGCCAGGCGGGACCCTAGTGATCGTCGCCGTCCGGCATCCGCCCGGGGTTCCCGTGACGGGCCAGGAAGTCAAGGAACTGCCTGCGCAGCGGCTCGTCCCCTTCTTGCCAGCGCTTACGCCGCTCGTCGAACTCTTCCTGCGTGACAGCCTGCTCGGCGAATCTCTCGTAGTCGGCGTCGTCGGGGCCGATCTCCACGTAGACGTCGCTGATGTACCTGCCCCCGCCCGCGTCGCCTTCTCCGCTCACGGTCACGGTCGCGGACTCGGGCACCAAGAGATTGCCGTTAGGCAGCTTTATTACATACATCTCCCCTCCAACCCTAGATGCCGTAGCGAACGTTGAAGTAAAGCATCACGTTCAGCGCCGACCTCGTGTCGCCGCCGAGCATTTCCACCAGAGCCGGCCGCTGCCGGGATGCGATCGCCGCGAACGCGTCGGCGAAGAACTCCCTGCGGCCCAGCAGGCCTGGCTGCCGGTGAAAAGCGCTCACCATGTGCGGCAAGCACTGGTCGTACAGGGAATGGAACGCTTCGGAGTCGGATTGCCATTGCTCACCAGATCCGTCGATGTCGTCGAGGGCGTGCCCGATCTCGTGGCACATGACGTCCGGTGACGGCGACGGCCTGGACCCGACAATGATCTTGCGCTCGCCGTACGCACCGGCGCACGCGTCCCAGGTTGCCCGGCCGGACGGCAGCGGAACACCCTTGAGCCTTCCCATGTCATCCAGGTTGGGGACGCCGCCGATGCCGATGTAGATCGCGTCCAGGCCCGCCGCCAGCCTGGCCTTGATGAGCTGCGGCAGTTCGGCGAGGCGGTCGATGGCGCGCACCACCTCGGGCGGCGGCGTCACGTCGTCGGCCCACTCCCGGTGGACCAGCTTCTCGATGTGCCCACAGTGCCGCCGGCCGGCCGCTGTCCGGTTACTCTGCGCGATCTCGTACCAGGGAGGCCTGGCCTCGGCGGTTTGAATGGCCCGGGCCGGCTGCGCCCGTGTGGCCGGACTGGCGGCCGTGCCCGCCCTGGGCGCTGCGCGCGTCGCCACCCGGGCGATCCCCCAGCGCCGCGGCAGGGCATGACCGGCGGGGCCGCCGGGGCCGCCGGGGTCGCCTACCTGCCGGGGCGAGCTAACGGCCGGCGGCGCCTGCGGTGCCTGGCCGCCCGGCCGGGCACCGCTGGCCGGCGGCCCGGCGCTGGGCCGAGGCGGCGCGGGCCGCCCGCCCCCCACCCTGCGGTGCGCGCCGACAACCCCGGGCGTGGCCAGCCCGGGAGTCCCGCCGCCCCCGCCGCCCCGGTCACGCACCCTGACCTTGTCGGGCTGCTGACGCCGACGTGAGCGGCGGATGCGATCGAGTAAGCGCAGCCGCATAGCTTGTCTCCCTGGATCGACAGGCCGCCAGATTACGACGGATCGACGCGATCCTCACTCACGTCACTGAATGTTACCTATTACGGTCTGCCCGTATGAGTCCGGAATAGTCAGCCAATTTAGCCACGAGCCGGGCGCCGCAGCCGCTAGGCTGCCGGCATGTTGCTCGCTGGCGTACTCTTTGGGCTGGTCACAGTGGGTTTCGTCGTGCCCTGCCTGATCGATGTTGCGGTCACCGCCGCTAGCGATTTGCGCAGCCTCACGAAGCCCGCCTGGGTGCTCATCATCGTGTTCTTTTCGATATTTGGGGCAACCGCCTGGCTCATCGCCGGACGCCCGGACTGGCGTAGACGCAGCATGTTGCCCCGTTACCTCGAGGGCGCGCCATCCATCGGCCAGCAAGAGGCGTTGCGGCGCCACCCGGCCGGCCGGGCCTGGGACCCCACGATCGACGCCCGGCTGGGCAACCCGCCCATCCAGGCGAGCGAGATCCCGCGGCCCGTGGGTCCCGACGACGATCTGGAGTTCCTGCAGGAGCTGGCCCGCCGGATCCGCGACTCAGACATCGACTAACCGCCGCGCCCCAGCCGCCCCATCGCCCAGCCCGCATTTCCGGACGCGCCCCATACTCTCATCGCCCCCGCCGAAACCCGCCTAGCAGCAATCCGCCGCACATTTACTTCGACCCGTGGCCACATTCCGGGCATATCACCCGTTCAGGCAACTCAGTCGAAGTAAGAGTCGAGCCGGTCAGGGTCGTGCGCGTGAGGGTCAGGTCAGGCCGGCGTAGGAGTGCAGGCCGGGGACGAGCAGGCTGATCACCAGGACGTTGAACAGGAGGCAGGCGAAGCCGGTCAGCTGGATGTAGGCAGCGCGGCGCCCGCGCCAGCCGGCGGTGGCTCTCGCGTGCAGGAAGCACGCGTACACCACCCAGGTGATGAAGGCCCAGGTCTCGGTGGGGTCCCAGCTCCAGTAGCTGCCCCAGGCCCGGTCCGCCCAGATCGCGCCGGCCATGACGCCGAAGGTCCAGATCGGGAAGCCGAATACAACGGTGCGGTACGCGAGCCGGTCCAGCACCTCGGGACCCGGCAGCCGGCGGAGTATCCCGTCCGACCCGGTCGGGCGGCCCGCAGCGACCCGGCGGGCATGCCGGTCGACGAACAGGTAAGCGATGCCGATCACGGCGGCCACGAAGAACACCCCGGTGGCCAGCGTCATCGCTGTCACGTGAATGGCCAGCCAGTACGACTGCAGCGCCGGGACCAGCGGCCCGGCCGGGGTGTAGATGACGGTCTCGGCCAGCCCCAGCACCAGCACCACGGCGGCCATGACGAACAGGCCCAGGTAGTACGCGCGGTACCGGATCATGACGCCGAGGAAGAACGCCACAGCCACACACGTGAGCGCCGTGACGAACTCGTACATGTCGCCCCAGGGCAGCCGGTGCACGGACAGGCCGCGCAGCACCACACCGCTGAGGTGAGCGGCAAGACCGAGGCTGGTCAGCACCACGGCGATCGTGACCCATCGCCCAACGCTCTCCCGGTCGGGCACGCCCTTGATGACTCCGCGCAGGCCGGCGCCGGCGGCGTCGCCGGGCGGCGAGTCCCCGGACGCCGCAGCCGCGCCGCCGCCCGTGGACGAGGTGCCGACCACGGGCGGGGTGCCACCGGCGGTCGCCGCTGGCTTCGCACCGACCAGCGCCGCCTCCTCGGGCGCCGGCTCCACGGCGACCACCGCGGACGCCTTGGCACTGCGCAGGGCCGGGAGCTTCTTCTTCCCGTACGCGAAGTCGCAGGCGTACGCGAGCATCGCGAGCGCGTAGATGACGACCGCAGTCAGCAGGAAATCGTTGCTGATGTCAGCGAGTCCGGTGTTCACGGGCATGTGTGCTTCACTCCCCGGCGAATTGTTCGGGGTCGGGTGGATCGGATTGTTCGGTTCGGCCGGCTGCTTCGAGGCCGGGATCGGGCGATGGGCTGGCGTCGATGCTGGCCCGATGCAAGCCGCTGAGCTCGGTTGCCAGGCCGGCGAACTCGTCCTCGAAGCCGCCCGCCGCGTCGGACCGGGTCAGCCCGCCGAGATCAACGATGGTGTTGCCTGCACCGTCCGCGCTCGCGCGCACGAACACCCTGCGCCGCCGCACCATGAACGACAGGAGCAGCCCGGCGAGGACCGCGATGCCCGACCACAGGGCGGCCGTCTGCCCCGGGTCGTAGGTGATCTGGAGGCTGACCCACTGCTGGTACCCGGTGTAGGTGAGCGTGCCCAGGCCGTTGGGCAGCTTGATCGACTGGCCGATGGCCAGCGGCCTCGGGGAGACCGCCAGCTCGCGCAGCCCGGCGGTGTCCAGCGAGTACACCGACTGCGACGGGCCCGAGTTCATGCCGAGGTTGCCCGCGTAGGACACCAGGCTGACCATCGGGTTGTCCGGCGCGGGGAAGTAGGACTGCAGCTTTCCGCCCACGTCGATCGCGCTGGGCAGGAACACGCCGACGAAGCCGAGCCCCTTGGGGTCGGCGTCGGGAACCTTGATCGCGCCCTCGGAAACCAGCCCGGTGGTCTCCACGGGGATGAACGGAACGGCTCCGTCGAAGACCACGCGCCCGGTCCCGTCGGTGATCCGGAATTCCGGGGCGTAGCCGTGGCCGATGAGGAAGACCCGGGCGCCGTCCACGATCAGCGGGTGGTTGACCGCCAGGTCGTAGCTGTGCATGGGGTCCCCGGGCGAGGCCGAGTAGCGGATGTGCGCGTTGAACGCGGCCGGCTGGCCGACGAGCGTGCCCGAGGTCACGTACGACGCGCTGAAGTGATCCAGGGCGACCGTGAACGGCTGCAGGTTGTCCGGGCCGACCAGCCGGCCAGGATGGAACTCATCCAGCGCGGTCACCGTGTTAGCGAACGAGGTCCCGGTGACTAGCAGCCGGTCGGCCTTGTATCCGAAGAGCCCGCCAAGGCCGATCGACACCAGCAGGCCGAGCAGGGCCATGTGAAAGAGCAGGTTGCCTACTTCCCGCAGGTAACCCTTTTCCGCGGAGACCCAGCCCGGCCCGGTCCGCAGCCGGAACCGCTTCCCCGACAGCGCCTTCGCCGCCGACTCGAGGGCTGCCTCGGGGGCGAGCGGCGTGGCGTAGCTGACCGCGAACGGCAGCCTGGACAGATTGCCCGGCGCTCGCGGCGGCGGCTGCCGCGCCGAACCGACCAGACGCAGTGTCCTGGGCAGCACGCAGCCCACCAGCGACGTGAACAGCAGAATGTAGATCGCGGCGAACCACGGGGCGCCGAACACGTTGAACAGCCCAAGGTCGCCGAGGACGCGGGCGAGCACCGGATGCGAGGAGTAGTACTGCGCCACCGAAGCCGGGTTGGTGCCCTGCTGCGGCAGCAGCGAGCCGGGCACACTCCCCGCGGCGAGCAGGAACAGCAGGACCAGTGCGGTCCGCATCGACGTCAGCTGCCGCCAGCCCCAGCGGAGCCAGCCCACCACGCCCAGCGAGAGACCCGGGGGGCGGGGGGTGGCAGGCGCGTCGCGGTGGCCCTCGGGGGTCACGTCATGGATCTCGGCGGCCCCGTGGCGCTGGCCCTCGGCGGTCGTGGCGCGGCCGTCGCCGGCGACGGTGGCGTCCAGACCATCGGCCTCGGCGGCCTGAGCGTCGGGCTTGGCTTCTGGCGGGGTCCGCAGCCAGGTCATTCCTGCTCCGCCTTAACCTGCTTGATCAGCGCCTTGAGGCCGGAGTACGACGCCTGGCCCACGATGCGGGCCGCGATCCGGCCGCTGCGGTCAATCACCAGGGTGGTGGGGATGCTGGCCGGCGGCACGGTCCCGCTGAAGTCAAGGGCGACCAGGTCGTTCGGGTCGTTCAGGCTCGGATAGCTGATCCGGAACGTGCGCATGAAACCCTCCGCGCTCGCCGGGTCGTCCCTGATGTCGACGCCGACGAACCGCACGTCGGTCCCGGCAAAGTTCCGGGCGAGGGTGCCGAGCGCCGGGGCCTCCTCACGGCATGGCGTGCACCACGATCCCCAGAAGTTCATCACGACCACGGAGCCACGGTCGGCGGAAAGCTTGAACTTGCTCCCGGTCAGCGTCGTGCCTTCGACATCGGGTGCCTTAGGGCGAGCACCCGACCGGAACACCGTCGTGCCGTAGTTACCGGTCACAAAGCTGCTGCCGTTACCGATCGCGGTGTCCTGCGCGGTGGCGCCTGCGTCGCAGGCGGCGGCGCCGAGCACGAGGGCAGCCGCAACCAGCGCGCCGGCGGCGGCGCGGCGCGGCGACCGCACCGCAGCGCCGACCACGCGGCTAGCAAAGTACGGCAGCCGGAGCACTGGATGATCTCCTACACACAGTAGTACCGCGGCCCATTGTGCCGGATCGCTCTGGACGGCCGAGCAGCGGGTGGGAATTCGAGGGTAACGGCGGCGGCAGCGGGTGGGAGTTCGAGCCTAGTCGCGACGGGCCGCGGGCGGGTCAGGCACCGGCTACCCGGCGGCGGCCAGCGCCAGCGGGATCGGCGTAGCTCACCCCGGTCACCTGGTCACCCAGATAGGTGAAGCTAGTGACGCTGGCCAGGGCGCACTCGCGTTTGCGCGGGTCGTGCCAGAGCCTGCGGCCTTCGACGTCGCGGCGGGCGACCCAGATCGGCAGCTGGTGGCTGACCAGCACCGCCTCGTGCCCGCGCGCCGTGGCGGCGGTGTCGGACATCGCGGCCCGCATCCGCACGGCGATCTCCCGGTAGGGCTCGCCCCAGGACGGCCGGACCGGATTCCACATGTGCCGCCAGTGTTGCGGACGCCGCAGCGCACCATCGCCCACGCCGAACGTCAGGCCCTGGAAGTGGTTCCATGGCTCGATCAGCCGGTCGTCCATCACCACGTCGAGGCCAAACTGGGCGGCGATCGGCTCGGCGGTCTCGAGCGCGCGCTCCAGGGGAGAGGACCGGAGCACGGTTACGTCCCGGCCCGCCAGGAAGTCCGCGGCCGCCTTGGCCATCACCCGGCCGTCGGCCGAAAGGTGGAACCCGGGGATCGTGCCGTAGAGCACGCCGCGAGGGTTCTCCACCTCGCCATGGCGCACGAGGTGCACGACGGTCGTGTCAGCCGGGTTGTTGCTCATCGCGCGCTCAGCCTATCCGCCCGGCCAGCGGCGATCCCCGGCGCCACCGGCGCCGACAGCCCGGGCCCATGGTCGGCGTGCGAAGCGTGACTGGGGAGGCGTCGCGTAACGGGCGGCTGTCAGGCCAGGATTTCCGCGTACCGTCTGCGGTCGGCGATCACTTCACGGATCGACCGCAGCCGTGCCTCGGCGGCAGGCAGGTCGATCTCGTCGAGGACGGCCACCGACCCCAGCTCCCGGGACAGCGCGTCGGACTCGCCGACCAGGGTCCAGTCGAACTGCAGCAACTCGTCAAGGCCCACCCTCCGCACCCGGTCCCAGACCCGGTCCTGGTTGAGCACGGGCAGCCCGCGCACGGCCGCCGACAGCTCGTCGATGGAGCGGATCAGCCGCTCCGCGCGGCGGATCGGCTCCATCACCTCGCTCGGCGGGAACGGCTGCTCCCGGGTTGACGGCGGCACCCGGTCCGCCCGCCAGCGGCTGGCCAGGTCCCGGATTCGGGCGGTCGCCTCGCCGAGGCCGCGGCCAACCCGTTCCCGGACCAGCAGGTCATCGGCGCGCAGCCGCCCCTTTGCCGTGTAGACGTCGGACGCCAGCAGGCTGCGCAGCCTGTCGGCTACGCCATCGGCCACCTCAGGCCCCGGGAAGCTCGGTCACGTGCGCGCCGAGGCTGCCGTCGCCCGGCAGGGGCACGAGCGGGCCTGCCTGGGCCGAGGTGATCCCGATGTTGAACGGCTCGCCGATCGCCATGTTCGGCGCGGACAGCAGGCCCCTCTCGGCCATCTTCATCGCCACGTAGTAGCGGACGGCCTCGTGCTCGGTAAGGCCGAACGCGCGCAGCGAGATCAGCTCGCGCATCCGCTCGTCCTTGGGCCGCATGAGCACCTTCACGTCGTTGAGCATGATCCCGTAGATGGACAGGAAGTCCTGCAGGTGGCCACGGACCAGCTCGGTGATCTCGTGGATCCTCTCGTTCACCCGCTCCAGCGGGGTTACCTGGACGATCTGGTTGATCGACTGCTCGACGACCGGGCCCGCGTAGGCGTTGATCGCTTCCGTGGTCAGCAGGTGCCCGTGGTACGGCATGTGCGTCACCAGCTTGACCGCGTCGTCCCTGGTGTCCACGTGGACGTAGTAGTCCACGTCGTAGTCGAGCTCGGCTAGCTCCCGGGACAGCGCGAGACCTCGTGACTTGGCCACGCTCTTGGCCCGGGAGACGAACAGCGCCTCGTACTGCCACGGCGACTGGCCGCCGTAAAAGCTCTGCTGGATGCTGCCGAGCAGCGGCCGCTGCGGCGTGGACACCGGGTACTGGCCGGTCTCGTAGACGTCGAGCACGGCGCCGCGCGACTTCAGCACGCAGAAGTGGTTGCTCTCGACGGTCAGCAGGCTGCCATTCATGATGTCGTTGCCCGGATAGTGGTACATCAGGACGCCGGGGCCCATGACCTCGGTGCCGTCGTGGTTCAGCGTGCTGATGACGTTGCGTAAGGCCATGTCCGGCTCCCGTCCTTCGCCCACCGCGTGGAGCGGATATATCAGCATCCTGACACCGCGCAGCGACATTCGCATAACGCGCAGTCAGGGCGGGTGGCGAGGCGCCGCTCGCTGGTGGGCGCGGGCGGTTCAGGCCAGCGCTTCGGCGGCCGCGCGGGCCGCGGTGGGCAGCGCGCCGGCGATCCTGTCGATGGCCGCGTCATCGTGCGCCGCGGACAGGAACCAAGCCTCGTAGCCTGACGGCGGAAGGTAGACGCCGCGATCGAGCATCGCGTGGAAGAACGCCGCGTAGGCTGCGGCGGACTGGCCCTTGGCCTCGGCAAAGTCACGGACCGGGCCGTCGGCGCCGAGGAACACTGAGAACAGGCTGCCCGCCTCCTGCAGCTGGAACGGCACCCCCTCGGCCTTCAGCGCCTCGGCGGCCAGCGCAGCGACCGCCGCGGCGGCCTTGTCCACCCGGGCGTAGACATCCGGCATGCAGGCCCTGAGCGTGGCCAGGCCGGCGGCGGTGGCCAGGGGGTTACCGGACAGCGTGCCCGCCTGGTAGACCGGGCCGGCCGGGGCCAGCCTCTCCATGATCTCAGCGCGCCCGCCGAACGCCGCGGCGGGCAGGCCGCCGCCCATCACCTTGCCGAACGTCGTCAGGTCGCCCGCCACGCCCTCGCGGCCGTACCAGCCAGAACTCGTGACCCGGAATCCGGTGAGGACCTCGTCCATGATGAGCAGCGCGCCGTGCTCCCGGCAGAGCGCGGCGAGCTGCTCGTTGAAGCCCGCGGCCGGCGGCACCACTCCCATGTTGGCCGGGCAGGCCTCCGTGATCACGCAGGCGATGTCGTCCGGCCGGGTGGCGAACACCTGGCGCACGGCCTCGGGGTCGTTGTACGGCAGCACGATCGTGTCGGCAGCCGCCGCGCCGGTCACCCCGGGCGAGTCGGGCAGGCCGAACGTCGCGACACCGGAGCCGGCCGCGGCGAGCAGCGCGTCCACGTGGCCGTGGTAGCAGCCGGCGAACTTGACCACCATCCGGCGGCCGGTAAAGCCCCTGGCGAGCCGGAGCGCGGTCATGGTCGCCTCGGTGCCGGAACTGACCAGGCGCACCTTCTCCACCGGGGCGCGCGCGACGAGTTCCTCGGCGAGCTCCACCTCGCCGGGGGTGGCGGTTCCGAACGAGGTTCCCTTGGCCAGCGCCCTGGCAACGGCGTCGATGACGTCAGGATGCGCGTGACCGAGGATCATCGGCCCCCAGGAGCCGACCAGGTCGACGTAATCGCGCCCGTCCACATCGGTCAGGTAAGCGCCGCTGCCGGACTCCATGAACACCGGTGTGCCGCCCACCGAGCCGAAGGCGCGCACCGGCGAATTCACCCCTCCGGGCGTGACGGTACGCGCCCGGGCGAACAACTCGCCGGACCTGTCGTGTGTCATTAGCTAGTTCCCTCGCAGGCGTCGGCCAGGAACCCCAGCAGCCTGAGCCCGTCCGGCAGCGGACCGTCGTCCGGCGGCCGTAGCCAGTGCGCCTTGATCAGGTTCCCGTCCCGGGACGGCGGCGCGAGCACGTAACTGTTGCGGCAATGCCAGCGTAGCCCGGCCACTTCCGGGTTCATCTCGGGCTCGCAGTCCAAGTTGCAGGACCACCATTCGTCCTCGTCCGCTGGTGTGCCCCGGGTCGCCACAAAGAACAAGGCCCGGTTGCCCGCGCCGATCGCGACGGGACCGGGCCGGACCGCTGACCGCTCCATTAGGGCGAGTGCGGCGGCTCCTGCGTTGGCCGGGACGTCAAGGACATCGAATACCCGGCCGGTGACCAGGATGACATTCGCCTCGGGCTGCGCCATCCACCAGTTCCCCACCACCACTGGATCCGCCGTCGCCTGGCTCTGCCAGGTCGGTGATACCGGATGCGCCCCCGGCGCTGGGCAGCCCACGCGGTCGCAGGAACACGCCCGCAGCATTTCGTCGTGGCGTTCCGGCCGGCCGGCCGGGCCAGGTCGGGCGGTCCGGCCTGGGCGTCCGGCCCGGCCCGGAAGGCCTGAGCGGCCGGTAAGGCCGGATCGGCCCGATCGGCTCGGCGGAAAGGCACCTATGCACACCGGCCAGCCCATTGCGGCATACTCGGCCGCGGCAGCCGCCATGCGCACGACGGCCCTGCGTCGGTTCCCGCGCAGTACCGCCTCCACCATCGGCTCCACTCCTGGCCCGGCCCCGCAATCTGTATGCACCTGATAATGCCTGGACCATTCCCGGGCTCGCTCGGCGCCCCCAGGACGAGATGCAGGTGTTGCGTAACAGAGATTGCAAAGTGACCAATGCACGGTCAACCGCTGCTGGGGTGGTCGCGTCTCGGGGGGTCAGCGCAGGCGGCGGGCGACCTCGGCGGCCCAGTAGGTCAGGATGATGCCTGCGCCCGCCCTGCGGATTCCGGTGAGGGTCTCCATGATTATCCGGTCGCGGTCCAGCCAGCCGTTCGCCGCCGCCGCCTCCACCATCGCGTACTCGCCGCTGACCTGGAAGGCAGCGACCGGTACGTGCACGGCCGCGGCCACCTGGCTGATCACGTCGAGGTACGCGAGAGCCGGCTTCACCATGACGATGTCCGCGCCCTCGTCCACGTCGAGCAGTACCTCCCGCAGCGCCTCGTCGCCGCCGGCGGGATCCTGCTGGTAGGAGGCCCGGTCGCCGAACTGCGGAGCGCACTCGGCCGCGTCGCGGAACGGCCCGTAGAACGCCGAGGCGTACTTGGCCGAGTAGGCGCAGATCGCGACCTCGTCATAGCCGGCCGTGTCGAGCGCCGACCTGATGGCGGCCACCTGGCCGTCCATCATGCCGCTGGGCGCCACCACTCCCGCGCCGGCCGCCGCCTGGGCGACCGCGATCGAGCCGTACCGCTCCAGCGTCGCGTCGTTGTCGACCTGGCCTGCCAGCGTGAGCATGCCGCAGTGGCCGTGGTCGGTGTACTCGTCCATGCAGAGGTCTGCCATCAGCACGGTGTCCTCGCCGACTTCGCTGACCAGGTCGCCGAGCGCAAGCTGGACGATGCCGGCCGGGTCGTCAGCGGCCGAGCCGCGTGCGTCCTTGACTGCCGGGACGCCGAACAGGATGAGCCCGCCGACCCCGGAACCGACCGCCTCGACGGCCGCCTTGCGCAGGCTGTCCCTGGTGTGCTGCATGACGCCGGGCATCGAGGCAACCGGCTGCGGCTCGTCGATCCCCTCCTTGACGAACAGCGGCAGCACCAAGTCGGCCGGGCGGAGGCTGGTCTGTGCCACCAGGCGCCGCAGCGCGGCGGTCCGGCGAAGCCTGCGGGGTCGGACAACGGGGAATCCGGCGGCCATCGGTTTTCTCCTCACCTGGGCCCATACCGATCCTACGTTTGGCGCCGCCGCTCGGTTCACGCTGCGCTGCTGCGTTTACCCGCCGCGCGATCCCTAGCGGATCCTGCGGCGGGCCCCGCGGCGGCGCTCGCTCGGCCTGCGCACCGGCTCACCGGCCTCGATCGCAGCGTCGCGGATCGCCGCTCCGTGGTCAGCCAGCGCGTCCACGAGGGCGGTTACCGACGGGCGAGGCGCCATCACGTCGACCCTGAGCCCGAACTCGGCGGCGGTCTTCGCCGTCTCCGGCCCGATCACCGCGATCGCCGTCACCGCGTGCGGCTTGCCCGCGATCCCGATCAGGTTCCGGACCGTCGACGACGAGGTGAACAGCACCGCGTCGAACCCGCCGCCCTTGATGGCCTCGCGGATCGGCGCGGGTGGCGGCGCTGCCCGCACCGTCCGGTACGCCGTAACGTCCTCGGCCTCCCAGCCCAGGCTGGTGAGCCTGGCCAGGAGGGTCTCGGTCGCGATGTCCGCACGCGGCAGCAGCACCCGGTTGATCGGGTCGAGCACGTCGTCGTAGGCGGGCCAGACGTCGGCCAGGCCCTCGGCGGACTGCTTCTTGTCCGGCACCAGGTCGGGCATGATGCCGAACTCGCGCAGCGACGCCGCCGTCTGCTCGCCGACCGCGGCCACCTTGATCCCGGCAAACGCCCGGGCGTCGAGGCCGTACTCCTCAAACTTCTCCCGCACCGCACGGACGGCGTTGACCGACGTGAACGCGATCCACTGGTACCTGCCGGTCACCAGGCCCTTCACGGCGCGTTCCATCTGCTGCGGCGTCCTGGGCGGCTCGACGGCGATCGTCGGCACCTGCTCCGGTACCGCGCCCCAGGCCTGCAGCCGGCTCATCACCTCGCCCGCCTGCTCCTTGGTTCGCGGCACCAGCACCCGCCAGCCGAACAGCGGCTTGGTCTCGTACCAGGACAGTGCTGGCTGAGCGGTAACGCCGTCGCCGACCACGGCGACCGCGGGTCCGTGCGCGGTGAGCAGGCTCACTCCGGCGGCCTTGAGGTCGGCGTTGACCGTCCCGAGGGAGCAGACCACGGTGTGCTGGTCGGTTGTGGCGCCGTCCCAGGTAATGGCGAACGGTGTGGTGTCGGCCCAGCCCGCTGCGATCAGCATCTTCGCGATGTCCGCCGGACCGGTCTCGGCGCCCAGGATCACCAGGCTGCCCGGGCCGACCTGCACCCGGCTGACCTCGGAGGCGTGGATGATCCTCACATCACCGCTGGCGTCGGACGTGAGCGGGATGCCTGCGTAGGCCGGGACCGCGGTCGCCACCGGCACGCCGGGCACCACCTCGAATGGCACCCGCGCCTTCGCGCACGCCGCCGCCTCGGCAGCGGCGTGGCCGAACAGAAGCGGGTCGCCGCGCACCAGCCGTACCACGTGCTGGCCCGCCTTGGCGGCCTTGATCAGCAGCCGCGGGTCCTGGACCAGCGCCTCGGCGTCAGCGATCTCCGCCTCCGGGCTGGCCAGCTTGCCGAGCTGCGCCATCAGCTCGGGGTCTGCCACCACCAGGTCCGCCTTGGCCAGGAGCTCCGCGGCTCGCACGGTCAGCAGCCCTTCATCACCTGGCCCTGCGCCAACGAACGCGACGCGCCCGGCGGCCTGCCTCTCTGCCGCGTTGGCCCCAGCGGGCTTAACGGCTGGCTTCGCTGTCGTCCGGCTTGCGGCATTGTCTGTCACGGGTGGGTTCACTAGTCATCCCCGTTGCTGATCTGTCCCGCTATCTCAGCGGACACGGCCGTATATCTTGCGGCACCACGGCGTAGCAGCTCGGCGGCCACCGAGCGGCCGAGGTGCTCGGCTTCGTCCGGTGACCCGCTGGCGCTTGCCCGTAGTGCTGTCTCCCCGTCGGCCGCGACGACTACCGCCCGCAACCGCAATCCATCCGCCCCAGCGGCATACCCGCCTACCGGGGCGCTGCAACCTGCTTCGAGCGCGGCGAGCAGCGTGCGCTCGGCCGTGGTGGCGGCGCGGGTGGCGGGATCATCCGCGCGCGCCAGCAAGTCTGCCAGGTCCGGCCGGTCGGACCGGCACTCCACCGCCAGGGCCCCCTGGCCCGGCGCTGGAAGCATCTCATCGGGATCGAAGATCTGGGTCACCGCGTCGAGCCGGCCGATCCTGACCAGGCCTGCGTAGGCCAGCACCACGGCGTCGACCTCTCCGGACGTGACGCGCCCCAGCCGGGTGTCGGCGTTGCCACGGACCGGCACCGGGCGCAGATCCGGGCGCAGCAGCAGCAGCTGGGCGGCGCGGCGCGGCGACCCCGTGCCGATCGTCGCGCCCGGCGGCAGGTCGGCCAGCTTGGCACCATTGCGCGCGGCGAGCGCGTCTCTGGGATCGTCCCTGGGCGGCACCGCGGCCAGCACTATGCCCTCCGGCTGCGCGGTGGGGAGGTCCTTCAGGGAGTGCACGGCGATGTCGACATCGCCGTGCAGCAGGCTGGTCCGCAGACCGCTGACGAACACGCCGGTCCCGCCGATCTGGGCCAGCTGGGCGCGGCTTACGTCGCCGAACGTGGTGATCCCAACCAGCTCGACCTCGCGGCCGGTCCGCTCCGTGATCAGGCGCGCGACCTGCTGCGACTGCACCATGGCCATCGGGCTCTTGCGGGTGCCGAGCCGCAGCGGCGGGGCCTCGTCTGATGGCGCGGTCACTTGGGCACCTCCCGGTCTGGGCGCTCGGGGCGCTGTGGCCGCTCCGGCCAGTCGGGTGCGACAGCATCCGCCCTGGTCACAGCTTGCACGGCATCCGGATCCAGGTCGAAGAGCACTCGCAGTACCGCCTCGTAGGAGTCGCCGCCCGGCGAGCCTGCCAGCTCTTTGACGCGGACGGTGGGCGCGTGCAGCAGCTTATCTGCGATTCGGCGCATGGACTGGGCAATTTCTCGACGGGCGCGCGCGTCGAGGCCCGGCACGCGGCCGGTCAGCCGCGCCAGCTCGGCGTCGACTACCTCGGCGGCCTTGGCCCGCAGCGCGACCACGGTCGGGGCGACCTTGGCGGCGCGACCGGCGGACATGTGCGCGGCCAGTTCCTCGGCCACGATCCGCCGGACCGAGGCGACGTCCTCCTCACCCACGCCGCCGGGGCCACCGACGCCGCCCGCCCCGCCAATCGTCTCCAGGCCGATCACGCTCACTCCCGGAAGCTGCTCGGCGCCGGGATCGACGTCGCGCGGCAGCGCGAGGTCGAGCAGGACCAGCGGCCGGCCGGACGGCGCCCGCGACGCGAGCGCCGCCTCGACGGTGTCCCTGGTGATCACGTGGCCGGGTGCCCCGGTGCAGGAGACGACCAGGTCGGCGGCGGCAATCTCGTCGGCCAGCCGGGACAGGTCGACCGCGGTGGCCGAAACCGTTGCGGCCAGCCGCCCGGCGCGGGCGCTGGTCCGGTTGGCCACGACAAGCCGGGCGGCGCCCATCCTGGATGCGGTGGCGACCGCCAGTGAGCTCATCGAGCCGGCGCCAACCACAAGCACCGAAAGGCCGTCGAGCGCGCCAGAGGAACCGGCCTCCGGCACTGGCCGTGTTGCCTGGCCGCTCGCGCCAGGCGAACCGCCCTTCGGCGCGGATGGCGCGGCCTGGCCGCTTCCCGGGTCGTCCCGGCGCTGCGCCGCGGCGGCGAGCCCGACGCTCACCATGCTCGCGCCCGCCCGGTCGATTCCGGTCTCGCTGTGCGCCCGCTTGCCCGCGCGCAGCGCGAGCGAGCCGAGGTCGGAAAGAGAGCGGCAGAGCGTGCCCTGTTCGCCCGCCTTGCGCAGAGCCTGCCGCACCTGGCCGAGAATCTGGCTCTCACCGATCACCATCGAGTCGAGCCCGCAGGCCACCGACAGCAGGTGCTGAACGGCCCGGTCCTCGTAGTGCACGTACAGGTGAGGGGTGAGCTCCGCCAGCGGGAGCGCGGCATGCCGGGCCAGCAGCTCGCAGATCCAGGACACGCCGGAGTGGAACTTGGCAACCTCGGCGTAGACCTCGACGCGGTTGCAGGTGCTGACCACGAGCGATCCGGTGACGTCGTCCGCGTGGGACACGTCGCGCAGCAGCTTGCCGACCGCGTCGCCAGTCAGCACTGCCCGCTCGAGCGTGGCCACCGGCGCGCTCTTGTGACTGAGGCCAACCACGAGCAGGCTCACCTCGTCACCGCCCGCGCAGATGCAGCCGGCGCCCCGGACGCAGCCGGCGCCGTCGACGCAGCCGGCGCAGACGTGACCGCGGAGGCCGGCCTGACCGCTGGCGCCGGCGTGACCACCGGCGGCGCGCCACCCGCCGGCCCGCCACCCGCCCGCCACCGCGCCCGCTCCCGTTGACGCGCACCACCGCCCGCCGCTGCGCGTGGAACGCGAGAATCTGCAGCTCTATGGACAGGTCGACCTTGCGCACATCGACGCCGGGCGGCACGGTCAGCACAACGGGCGCGAAGTTGAGGATGCTGGTGATTCCCGCGGCGACAAGGCGCTCGCAGACCGCCTGGGCGGCCGCGGCCGGCGTCGCGATCACGCCGATCGAGACGCCCTGCCCGGCGATCACCGACTCGATATCGTCGGCGTTCCTGACGGCCTGGGATCCGATCCGGGTACCCACGGTGAGCGGGTCGGAGTCGAAGATCGCCGCCACGCGGAATCCGCGCGACACGAAGCCGCCGTAGTTGGCGAGCGCGTGGCCGAGGTTACCGGCGCCGACGATGATCACGGGCCAGTTCTGGGTGAGCCCTAGTTCCCGCGAGACCTGGTACACGAGGTACTCGACGTCGTAGCCGACGCCACGGGTTCCGTACGAGCCGAGGTGCGAGAGGTCCTTGCGCAGCTTCGCCGAGTTCACTCCCGCCGCCACTGCGAGCTCCTCGCTGGACACGGTGGAGATGCCGCGGTCGGCGAGTGCGTACAGCGCCCTCAGGTAGACAGGGAGCCGGTTGACCGTCGCCTCGGGTATACCGTGCTGGCCGTTCTCGGTCATGGAACTGCGGGTCATGCGTCGGCACTCCTGGGGGATCGACGCCGGCGGGCTCGCAGGCTTGCGGCGCCCGCGTGCTTGGCATAACAGCCACGCTACGCCCTTGTGAACGCATGCACAAAGTCGCGAAGTTCCCCGGCTCAGCGCGCTGACCGGCTGTTTGCCGGGACTTTGCCATGCCAGAGCGGCATTTCCCCTAGTGCCCCGCGGCCGGCCCGGCCGGCGCTAGGCGCTCAGGGCGGCGCGCAGCCGCTGCTCGCTGACCCGCCAGAAGTCGTGCTGCACGCCATCGATCAGGGTGACCGGAATCATCTCGCCGTAGTCCCGCAGGTCGCTTTCTGAGCGGGTGATGTCGCGTTCGGTCCAGGAAACCCCGAGTTCGGCGGCCACGCGTGCGATAACCGCCCGGGCGTCGTCGCAGAGGTGACAGCCAGGCCGGGTCAGCAGCGTGATCAGGTGGGCCGGCCGAGTCTCGCCGGAGCTACCCATGACGGCCGACGCTGCCGCCCGGCCGCGGGCCGTAGCCGGGCTGGCCGAACCCCGAGTCATTGAGCAGGTCATAGCCGGTGTCGCTGAGCAGGTCGGAGACCGAGGGCAGCGGCGACACCTTGGCCTGCTGCAGGCCCAGCTCGATGATGTTGGTCGCAAGCACGAGCGGGCGGCGGTCCGCCTCGAAGGCGATCACGTATGGCTGCCGCTTGTGCTCCTCATACGCGGAGCGGTCGCGGTAGACCTCGTACAGGATCCGCTGCATCGGAGCCGACGGCACCGCGTGCACGATGAAGACGAGCGTGTCGGGCTCCTGAGTCCGCACCTGCCTGACCACCCGTCTGGTCAGCCGGTCGAAGTCCTCCACCCGGTCCTCGAGCAGCGTGTAGATCGCGATCTGGCCGAAGAGCTCCGCCTGCGCATCACGATCGGCGCCAGCCGGGCGGGCCGTCCCCGCGTAGTCGTGCTCACCCGGGTATCCGGCCCCGTCGGGGTAGCCGGACCCATCCCGGTACGCCGGCCCGTTGTCCAGGTTCGCGTGCTCATCCGGGTACTCCAGGTCGCCGGTGTACGGAGTTTCGTCCGCATACGGCGCTTCGTCCCGGTACAGCGGCCCGTCGTCCAGGTGCCCGGCCTCGTTCGGGTACTCGTCCCGGAACCCCGTGTCGGCCGGGTCGCCGGGGTAGGAGCGCTGCTGCGTGTCGTAGCCGGCGGTGCCGCGGTAATCGAGATCGTCACGCTGCTGGCGCGAGCCGTTGCTGCGGTATATGCCGAACTCGTCGTCGGCAGCCGGGCCGAAATCGCCGGTCGCCGGGCCGCCCGCCCAGGAGGGCTGAGCCCCCCAGTCGTCGGCGGCGTCGTCGCCGGCGTCCTCGTGCAGAACATCGAGCGACAGGCCCGCGACCTGCCAGCCGGCGAACCACGTGCCCACCGCGGCCAGCACGCAGATCGGCACGAACAGCGACGATACTGGCGCGTTCACCCCGCTCAGCGTCACGATGCTGGGCACGGCGAGCAGCAGCGCCGCGACCGCGGCCGCGCCGGTGGCGGGCAGGGCGTCCCGCCACGCCGGGTCGCGGCCCGGCCGCGCGGCGGCGAACCCGATCGCGAACAGCGCCACGATGATCGTGGCCGGGGCCAGCACGTACTCCAGGAGCTTGTTGGGAACGATCTGGTAGTACACCCCGGTCGCGGGCCAGGCCTTGCTGAACGTCGCGTCGCTCAGCGGGTCGCTGCCGAAGATGACGAGCGACACGATCGCCATGGCGGTCAGCAGCAGCCGCGCGGCGAACCTGGTGATGACGCTCTTGCCCGCGAGCTCGGCCAGCCCGAAAGCGAGCGCGAGCGGGGCGACAACCTGGGCGCCGATCTCCATGGCCCGGAACGCGATCGGCCCGAAGCCGATCTCGAACCCGAGCGCCTGCGCGCCGAGCGCCACGGTGAGGCAGAACAGCGCGACCGTCCAGGCCACGAGGGCGGCGTTCGGGGCGCGCAGGCACTTGGCTATCAGCAGGCCAGTGCCAGCGGCGCCGATGAGCGCCCCCACGATCGCGGCCAGGAAGTGAAGAGACATTGTTGACTATGGTGCCCGACGCGGCGCGATGATGCGACCGGACTGCTGGTCAGCGCCGTTCCTGATATTACGCCCCGGCGGTGTTCCCGCTCGCCCGCTGGCGGCACCGGTAGGCTCGCAGGCATGAGGAGGGTGTCGACACGGCTCCCGCGCAGCTGGGCGGCGCTGGCCGGGCAGGCCTCCGCCGCAGCCGCCGAGGTCGAGCGGCCGGCGCCGGTGCCCGACCCGCTGGCCGGGGCGTTCTTCGACGTGGACAACACCCTGATGCGGGGCGCGTCGATCTATCACTTCGCCCGCGGCCTCGCCGCCCGCAAGATGTTCGGCGCGCGTGACCTGGCCCGGATGACCTGGGGACAGCTCTTCTTCCGGCTGCGTGGTGCCGAGAACTCCGACCACATCGACGCGGCCAGGGAGGCCGCGCTGGCCTTCGTCGCCGGGCACAAGGTGGCGGATATCGTCCGGCTCGGTGAGGAGATCTACGACGAGTCCATGGCCGAGCGGATCTGGGCGGGCACCAGGGAGCTGACCCAGCAACACCTGCGGGCCGGCCAGCGGGTGTGGCTGGTCACCGCCACGCCGGTGGAGCTCGCCAGCATCCTGGCCCGCAGGCTCGGCCTGACCGGCGCGCTCGGCACCGTCGCGGAGACCAGGGCCGGGGTGTACACCGGCCGCCTGGTCGGCGGGCTGCTGCACGGCGAGGCCAAGGCCGCCGCGATCCAGGCGCTCGCCAACCGCGAGGGTCTGGACCTGGCCAGGTGCTCCGCCTACAGCGACTCGCTGAACGACATGCCGATGCTGACGCTCGTCGGCCACCCCAGCGCGGTCAACCCGGACCTGGGCCTGCGCGCCGAGGCGCGGAGCCGCGACTGGCCGATCTACGACTTCCGCTCCGGCCGCAAGGCCACGATGATCGCCCTGCCGATCGCCGCGGGCGCGGGGGCCGTGGCCGGCGGGATGGCCGCCGGGGCGGCGGTGCACCGCCGGCGCTCCAGCGGATAACCAGCCGCAGCCCGGTCCAATCTCGGCCGAACAACCCACCCGTCTCGGCCGAACAACCCACCGTCCACGTTATATGTCTTGACAGCTATATAACTCATCTCGAATACTAGGGCTCATGGTGTTCGAGGCTCTCGCCGAGCCCAACCGGCGGCGGATTCTGGATTTCCTCCTTGAACGCGAACGCCCCGTGCATGACCTGGTCGACCTGCTGCGGGTGAGCCAGCCGGCGGTGTCCAAGCACCTGCGGGTGCTCCGCGAGGCTGGGCTGGTCGCGTCGCGGGTCGACGCCCAGCGGCGGCTCTACCGGGTCCGGCCGGAACCGCTGCGCGAGCTCGACGACTGGCTCGCCCCGTACCGGGCGACGTGGGGGACACGCCTCGACGCGCTGGAAAGCCACCTGGAGGACATGACATGAACGGCGAGCTCGAGCGCTGCGGCGACCGCTGGCAGCTGCGGTTCACCAGGGAGCTGGCGCACCCGGCCGAGAAGGTGTGGCGGGCGGTCACCGAGCCCGCGCACCTGGACGCCTGGTTCCCGCAGCGAATCGTCGGCGAGTGGC
>CAVZTJ010000019.1:0-81910 GCA_963778075.1 uncultured Actinomycetota bacterium
GGGCCGGCGCGCCGCTGAAGTTCGAATCCCCCGACGGCGAGTTCGCGGCGTTCGATGGGGAGGTCCTGGCCTGCGAGCCGCCGTCGCTGCTGGAGTTCCGGTGGGGCCCAGACGTGATCCGATTCGAGATCGTGCCGAACGCCGAACCCGCAACCGGATGCACGTTCCGGCTCTTCGACGTGTTCGGTGAGCTCGGCAAGGCCGCGCGGGATGCGGCCGGCTGGCACACCTGCATCGATTTCCTCGAGCATCACCTGAACGGGACCGCTTCGCCGTGGACTAGCGGCGAGCGGTGGAGCGAGGTGCACCCCGGCTACGTCGAGCGGTTCGGCCCGGCCGCGGCCACACTGGGGCCGCCCGAGGTCTCTTAGCTGAAAGCGGGGCCGCGCTCGGCCACGAGCTCGTCGACCTTGCGCTGGATGATGTCCCGCACATGGTCGGCCAGGCCGGAGACGTCCTGGTCCGGGCCGGCGCCGTTGGTGCCGCTGCCGTCGGTCGGCACCGGCGGGCAGAACTCGATGATCCAGTTCGACGGGAGCGGGACCGCGCCGATCGGCCCGAGCCACGGGAACAGCGGTGTGACCGGGAAGTAAGGCAGCCGGAGCAGCCGTGCGACCGACCGGGAGTTCCCGATCATCGGGTAGATCTCCTCGGCGCCCACGATCGCGCACGGGATGATCGGCACGCCGGCCCGCCGGGCGGTCGCCGCGAAGCCGCCGCGGCCGAACCGCTGCAGCCGGTACCGCTCGGAGAACGGCTTGCCGGTCCCCTTGAAGCCCTCCGGGAACACGCCGACGAGCTCGCCATGGGCCAGTGCTTCGTCGGCCTCCTGCGGGTCCGCCCTGATGTGCCCGCTGCGGCGGGCCAGGTCGGACAGCACCGGCACGTCGTAGACCAGGTCGGCGCTGAGCACGCGCAGGTTCCGGTGCTGCGGATGCTCGTCGAACAGGCCGGTCTGCAGCATCAGCGCGTCGAACGGGAGCACGCCGGAGTGATTGGCCACTACCAAAGCGGCGCCCGTTCCCGGCACGTTCTCGAGGCCGCGCATCTGAACCCGGAACCACTTCCGGTACAGCGGCCGGAACAACGGCATGAACACGCTGGCATGGAATTCCGGGTCGAACCCGGCCTCACCGCCCTCGTGGTCGCCCGCCAGCCGATGCTGGACGAACTCACCCGCGCCGGTGATCCACTTCTGCCAGCCGTCAACAGGCCCGGGCTGGCCCATGTGTATTTGTCCCCTTTCGCCGCCGGGTCCCGCGCAGGCCCCTTCGGCGGGTGTAGCTACTTCTTGTTCCTGCGCTGGACGCGCGTCTTGCGCAGCAGCTTGCGGTGCTTCTTCTTGGCCATGCGCTTGCGGCGCTTCTTGATGACTGAGCCCACGAGACCACCCTTGTTCTATGTCCTGGCTTACGGGCATGCACACGCGCACACCCGCCACTGCGCGGGCCGAGCACACGCCAACGCCACAGGGTACCTCGGTTGCGGCCCCCGCAAGCATCCGGCCGCCCGCCCGGGGCGCCGGATGGTGTCGTCCCCGTCCTTAGCTCGCTGCGACGAAAGCGTCTCGCAGGTACTGGTTGACCGCCTGCTCCGGAACCCGGAACGAGCGGCCGACACGGATCGCCTCCAGCTCACCAGAGTGAACAAGGCGGTAGACGGTCATCTTGGACACGCGCATGATCGTGGCCACTTCGGCCACGGTCAGGAACCTTACGTCGCTGAGCGATGTTGCGTCTGCTGCCATTGATAGCCCTCTTCCGGCCCGCTGCGTGCGCCTAGCGATATTCAGCGCACCAGTCACGCCCGTCTCCAGCGTAAGTCCTGTACGGAAAAGGGCAACCCCACCGTGGGGGGTCAATTCCACTATGTCACCAAGGCCATTTCAGGAGCGGGCTCAGGGCGGGCTGAGGATGGGCCCGGCCGCGGACCCAGGGGCGGCGTCAGCCGCTGGCGAGCTCGCGGCCCCGGTCCCTCGCCGACTCAATCGCCGCAAGGAACGCCGCCCGGACGCCGTGCTTCTCCAGTTCCCTGATCGCGTTGATCGTCGTCCCGCCCGGCGAGGTCACCGCCTCCCGCAGCAGCACCGGGTGCTCACCGGAGTCGCGCAGCATGGTCGCCGCGCCGTACACGGCCTGCTTGACCATTTCCAGCGCGGTCGCCCGCGGCATGCCGAGCAGGATCCCGGCGTCGACCATCGCCTCCACGAGGAAGTACACGTAGGCCGGACCGCTGCCGGACAGCGCGGTCGCCGCGTCCTGCTGGGACTCGGGGATCCGCAGCACCTTGCCGACCGGGCGGAGGAGTTCCTCGGCACGCTTCAGGTGCGCCTGGGTGGCGTGCGAGCCCGGTGAGATCACGCTCATCGCTTCGTCGACCAGCGCCGGGGTGTTCGACATCACCCGGACCACGGGCACGTCGCCGGTCAGGCGGCGCTCGATGAACGACGTGGGGATGCCTGCCGCGATCGAGATCACCAGCTTGTCTTCGCTCACCGAAGGGGAGATCTCGGCCAGCAGCGCCGCCATGTCCTGCGGCTTGACGCTGATCACGAGGGTCCCTGCGCGCGCTGCCGCCTCGGCGGCGGTCAGCACCTCGATCCCGTAGGAGTCGCGCAGCTGCGCGGCGCGGTCGCTGCGGCGCGCAGCTGCGACCACCCCGGCCGGAGCCACCACGCCGGACCGCAGCAGGCCGGACAGCAGCGCCTCGCCCATCTGGCCGGCGCCAAGGACAGCGATCATCCAACGGAGCCTACCCGGATCCCCACCCGCCTCCCCGCCACGCTCCCCCCTTCACGCCTCCCCATTCCCCTTCACGCCTCCCCATTCCCCTTCACCGGCGCGACGCGAGCGAGCGCAGGAAGAACGCGAGGTTCGCGGGCCGCTCCGCGAGCCGCCGGACCAGGTAGCCGTACCAGTCGCTGCCGTAGGGCACGTAGACCCGCACCTGCGCGCCGTCCCGGGCCAGCCGGAGCTGCTCGGCCGGGCGGATGCCGTACAGCATCTGGTACTCGAAGCTGGCCGGGCGCCGGGCGGCCGCCCTGGCCCGCTGCCCGGCGATGCGGATCAGCCGCGGATCGTGGGTGGCGATCATCGGGTACCCCGGCCCGTCCATGAGCACCCGGAGGCAGCGGGCGTAACACCGGTCGACGTCGGCGCGCGCCTGGAACGCGACGTCTCCGGCCGCGCTGTACGCGCCCTTGCACAGCCGGACCCGCGACCCGGCCACCGCGAGCGCCCGGCAGTCGTCCGGGCTGCGCTGCAGGTAGGACTGGATCACGCAGCCAAGGTCGGGGAAGTCGGGCCGGATTTGCGCCGCGATGCGCAGCGTCGGCTCGATCCTGGTGTGGTCTTCGGCGTCGAGCGTGACCGTCGTGCCGGCCGCGCTGGCCGCCGCGCAGATCCGGGTGATGTTCTCGCGCGCGGTCTTCTCGCCGTGCTCGGCCAGGTCGAGTCCGACGGCGGTCGGCTTGACCGAGACCTCGGCCGCGCCGCGGCCGGACATGCCGCCCGCGTCGAGCCGGCCGAGCAGCCGCACGTACTCGTCGGTGACGGCGGCGGCCTGCTCCGGGTCGACGGTGTCCTCGCCGAGGTAGTCCAGGCTGACCAGCAGGCCGTCGTCCCGCAGCCGGCGGGTCACGGCGAGCGCGTCATCGGCGCTGTCCCCGGCCACGAACCTGGCCACCACGCCACGGGTCAGCGGGGCCGTGGTGACGATCCGGCGAATCTGTTCGCTGGCTGACGCGGCCAGCAGCGCTCGGCGCAGCACGGCGGATAACCTCCCGGGCACGGCGGGAACGGCGTTGTTCCTGCGAGCCAAGGCTACTCGCGTGACCGGATCAGGTTGCCTGGCCCGCGCCGCAGGGTCAGGGTCACGTTCGCCCCCGCGTCCGGCGGCACGATCACGTCCTGGGCGGCCGGGATGCCGCCGGCCAGCAGCGTGGCATCGACCGGGACCGTCCGCTTGACCAGGGCGAGCGCGATCGGGCCGAGCTCATAGTGTCGCGCGGCCGACCCGACGAAGCCCACGTCGGCGCCGCCGGCCACGACCGGGTCGCCGTGCGCGGGCAGCCGGTCCTCGCTGCCGTCCAGGTGCAGGAAGACCAGACGGCGGGGCGGATGGCCGAGGTTGTGCACCCGCGCGACGGTCTCCTGGCCGCGGTAGCAGCCCTTGTTGAGGTGCACGGCCACGTCGATCCAGCCCACCTCGTGCGGGATCGTCCGGTGATCGGTGTCGAGCCCGAACCGCGGCCGGTGCGCGGCGATCCGCAGCGCCTCATAAGCCCAGATGCCCGCGAGCACCGCGCCGCGCTCCTGCAGCCCGGCGGCGGCCTGCTCGAGCCGGTCCCTGCTGACGATCAGATCCGCCCCGAACGAGTAGGTCGCGGCCACCGCGGCGTCGCCAGCCCAGCCCGGGCCGACGGCCGGCCCCATGACGGTCAGCACGGCGAACTCGTCCGTGACGTCGGCGGGCTCGACGCGCAGCATGAACCGCATCGACTCGAGGAACTCGAGCAGCGGCGCCGCCGTGTGCGGCTCGACATGCGCCCACAGCGCGCTGCCGTCATCGGTGAGGATCAGGTGGTGCTCGACGTGCCCGTTCGGGCTCAGGATCAGCGTCTCGGCCGTGCCGCCCGGCTCGAGTTTCTCCAGCGCCTGGGTGCTCAGGCTGTGCAGCCAGGACAGCCGGTCCGCGCCGGTGATCCGGATCACTCCCCGGTGCGAGCGATCGACCAGGCCGAGCGCGCTGGACAGCGCGCGCTGCTCGGCAAACGGGTCCCCGTAGTGCGCGGCGCCCCCGGCGTCCGGCCCGTCGGCCGGCACCGCGCCGGGGGCGGCAAGCAGCGGGCTGTTTCCCTGCGGGCTCTGCATACCGTCAGGCTATGCCCCGCCCACGTCCGCATCGCCCTTCAGGGCGCGCTCACCTCCGGCCCATCCCCCTTCAGCGCCCGCTCGCCTCCGGCAGGCCGCGGCAGTCGCGACAGATGCCGTACACGGTGAGGTGCCCAACATCGGTCTCGAACCCGTGCTCTTCGTCGAGCGCTTTCACCAGCGGTGTCGCGGCCTCGGGCGCCAGCTCGGTAATCCGGCCGCAGTCGCGGCAGACCAGGTGGACGTGCTGGGCCTCGGCCGCGAGGTGATACCGGGGCGCTCCGTGGCCCAGGTGGGTGTGGCTGACGAGGCCGAGATGCTCGAGCAGCTCCAGGGTCCGGTAGATCGTGGAAACGTTGACCCCGCTCGCCCGCTGGTGCACCTCGGCGAAGATTTCCTCCGGAGAAGCGTGGTTCAGTCTCGTAACGGCCTCGAGAACGAGCTGACGCTGCGGAGTCACCCGGTAACCCTTGGACCGCAGCGCGACGTCCCACGTCTGCGACATGAACCGAGTCTAGTTGAGCCCGGCCGATAAAGCGCTTGCCTCCATGCCGCTCTGCCGGACGGCCCCGCCGATAACACGCTTGCCTCGACGCGGCGCTCTGACATAGCGTTCAGGCATACGCGGGAAAGGAGGTGGTCCAACAGTATGCATAGATGTCGGACTCGCGAGGTGGCTGTCAGCTAGCCGCCGTCCCGTGTAGCTCCCCGGCTACCAGCAGGGGCGCTCACCGGCCGCAGGCCGGTCCGCAAGTGACCACAGGGTGACGGGCGGGTGCCGGTCTCCAGGTGCCGCAAGGCGGCGGTCGGCTAATACACGGCAGACACCGGACCCCCGGGTTGACCGGCCTTGTCCAGCCGGTCCCCGCAGCGGGTTGCACCTCCGGCCTCGCGGAACGCGGCGAGATTTGTGACGCGCGAAAGCGCGCGTCCCGGGCTCGTTGCCGTGACGTGATTCAGGCTGGATCCAGGTGCGCCCTTGCGGGAGGCGCCCGGGGGCTCTTACTTTTCCGGGCCCCAGTCCCGCGCAGCTCGGATGTTCGAGCACCGTCGGCTCCGAAGTAGCAGCGCGTTCGTATAGGCGGGCTAGCCCATCCCGCGGTTCGAGGTTAGTCGACGCGCTTGAGCTGGGCTGAGGCGTGCGGTTGGAGGGGCTGGCCAACAGCGGCCATGTCATACGCCCAGCCGAGGTCGGTGCCGAGGTCGGTCCCGACCAGGCCGTAGAGCCGGCGGCCGGCGGTGACCTCCTTCGCGGTCGCCGTGCGGATCACGACGTCGGTCGCCATCTCGATCTTTGTGCCGGTCACTTCGCCCAGGTAGATCTCGCTGATCCCGGTCGGGTGCACCAGCAGCACTTCCAGCTGGTTCTCCGGCTGCGGCCGCCAGTACCCGGTTTCGGTGGCCAGCGGCGGGCCGATCTGCCCCTCCTCATCGAGCAGCCAGGTGCGGCTCGTGTAGATCAGGAACGGCTTGCCGTTGTGGCTGAACGTGATCTCCTGCCCGAAATTGGCGCTCTCGATCGTCGGGTAGCCGACCACGCCGGCTCCCTCCCAGCGGCCGAGCAGGAAATGCACCGGGGCCAGCGCCTCGTGCTCCGGAGGTGGCTGGTTCAGCGGACCGTTCACCGCTTTCTGCCCGGTGCGCCGATCCGAAGGAGCCTGACCGCCAGGAGCGCGCAAAGCCCCGTTACCGTCGCAAAGGCCGCAACGAGCACGACCCAGCTGAACTCGCCCTGCATATCCCGGAGTGTACTTGCCCGGGATGCCGCGGCCTGGTTACCCGGTCGGCGTGGCGAGACGGCAGGCCAGCAGCGCTATGTCGTCGTCGGGCGCGTGCCCCACGTGCCGGACGATCTCGTCGCTGAGCCGGTCGACCAGCGAGGAGGGGTCGCGCACGCACTCCAGGAAACGGCATTCCTCGAGCGGAAAGAACTCCCCTGCCTTGTTCCTGGCCTCGCTGGCCCCGTCGGTGCAGAAAAGAGGACCTGCTCGCCCGGCTCGAACGGAACCGTGACCGGGACTCGCGGCTCGCCGGTGAGGTAGCCGAGGCCAAGCGGCAGGCCGCCCTCATCCGGGCCGATGAACCGCGGCGATGACTCCCCGATGAGCAGCGGCGCGGGATGGCCGCAGCTCAGCAGGTCCATCTTGGCCCCGCAGAATCCAATAGCCCTTAGCCCGGATAGCCGGACCACCCCCAACCCGGTCATCGCATTTCGCGCGACAACACACGGTAACCACCGCGCGCACGCCCGGATACCGGCAAAAGGATTAGTCCGCCCGGCCCATTCACCCGGTCCTGGGGGTCTGCGGGCTAGCCGGTCAGCAGCCTGACCGGCTCCTTGCGGCTGCTGCCCTCGACCAGCCGGACATGGTAGAGGAATCGCCAGCGCTTCCCGGTCAGCAGGAACTCGGCCGCGACGGTTCCCCCGCCCGCACCACCCTCATCAATTCCCCCGCCCCCACCACCCCGGCCGGTACCGGGCACTCCGGGAAGGGGCGTGATGCCGTTCAGGAACGCTTCGGGATCACCCCGGTGCCGCTCTGTGGCCGGACGCGCGTCGACGATGTCCACGACCTCGCCGCTGGCCACGTCGATCCCGGCCAGATAGGAGCGCGGCAAGATGTTCGCCCATACTCGCCCATCGGCCCAAGCTAGGTCGTTGAGCCCGCCGACGCGCTGCCCGCCGCAGCGCACCACGACGACGTCGAGCGGCGCGAGCGTCCGCGGATCGCGCCTGACGAGCTCGCTGCTTCCATCGCTGGTCAGCACGTACGGGCCGGCCAGGCAGATGCCCCAGCCGTCACGGTTGTAGCGCACGGTCTCCAGCAAGGTCAGGCTGCCCGGGTCCCAGCACAGCGCGACCCGCTCGCGCCAGGTGAGCTGCCAGAGGTGAGCTCCCACCCGGCAGATGCCTTCGCCAAACATCTCCGGGGGCACCGCCGCGGCGGCCTCCACCCGGTCCCCGCCGAGCCGATAGCGCCGGATCGCGGACTGCCCGTACTGGCCGGTGCTCTCCCACACCGTCCCGTCCTCGGCGATCAAGCCCTGGGTGAAGCCCCGGCCGGGGTGCGGCAGGCGGCGCAGCACCTTGAGGCGGTGGTACCTCACCCGCGGTACCTCACCCGCGACGGCCGCGCTGTCCGGTCAGGATCCCCCGCCGGGCTCGTCATCGCCCCTCGCCGGGTCGGACCCGTTGGCGCCGGGCTCGCCGCCCTGGCCGTTGGTGCCGGGCTCGCTGCCCTGGCCGGTAGCGCTGGGTGGCCCCAGCCGCTCTGCCGCTCCGGTCCCGTTCCCTTGATCCCGGATGTCGAGCGGATCCGGGTCCGGCGCCACGATCCAGCCCTTGGCCCCGGATGCGGCGAGCACCGGCTGGGGGATCTCGGGCATGTTCAGCGCGATCCTGCTGTGCTCGCGGTGCGCCATGGCGGCGCTCAGGTGGTAGCTCTCCAGCTCCTGCATCAGGCCCGGGTCCGCGTACGCGCGGCCGTCGACGAACGGGCCCTGCGTCTGCTCGATCACCGCGATCACGTCATCGCCGGTCAGCGTCTTGTGGGTCTCCAGCGCGTGGGCCAGGGCGAGCACCTGGTGCCGGTTCTCGGTGATGATGTCCTGCACCCGTCCCAGCAGGCCGTTGAGGGTGTCCTCGATCCGGTCCGCCAGCGCCCGGCGCACATCGGCCTCGGGGTCCTGGCCCTTCTTCTTGCGGCCGCCGACCCCGCCGCCGGGTGAGCCGACCTCCAGCCGCTTGGCGGTGGAGTACGAGGAGACCGTCGACCCCATGCCCCAGAAGCCCTCCATGAACGAGGCCACGGTGGTCGCCGACTCCAGGTCGCCGGAAACCCCGGACGAACTGTCGTTGTTGAAGAACATCCGCTCCCCGGCCAGCGACGCCAGCGAGACCAGGATGTCGGTCTCGTACTCGCTGCGCCAGCGGGTGAACTGGTCCTCCGGCGGGATGCTCGCCACCATCCCGAGGTAGTCGCTGCCCTTCTCGATCGTCGCGATGTCGATCTCCATGTGCTGGCGGGTGCGGTACGCCACGAGCGCGTGGCACGCCTCGTGGACCGCCACGGCGTGCCGCTCGCGCTCGATGTACTCCACGTCCTGGGGCGGCCCGAGCTCCTTGAGCTGCTTGGCCTTGATCACGTCCCGCCAGGTGATGACGTCACGGCCGTCCCGGATGGCGTGGATCAGCGACTCGTTGACCAGGTCCTTGATCGTGGCGCCGGTCGCGTACGGGGTGATGACGGCGAGCTTGTCGATGTCCTCCGGGGTGAGCTCGTGTCGGACCTTGGCGAAGTAGCCCTCGTAGGTGCGTATCCGGCCCGCCTTGGACGGGTAGCCCACCTTGTAGATCCGGTCGATGCGGCCGGGGCGCAGCAGCGCCTCGTCCAGCGACTCCGGCATGTTGGACGCCATCATGACCAGCATCCGGTACTTGGGCGGCGGCTTGGGCCGCATGCCGAGCGTCCGCCGGACGACGCGGTTGATGAAGCCGCGCGGCTTCTTGAGCCCGGACAGCTCGGTCAGCAGGGCCTGCAGCGTGCCCATGCCGCCGCCGCCGTTCATGCCCATGCCCATGATCTGCTTGTTGCGCCGGGTGTCCGGCTCCTCCTCGGCCGACGAGGACAGGGCGCGCTGCGCGAGCCGCCACTGCACGTCCTGCGACAGGTAGGAGAAGCCGTGGCAGCCGCCGGCCTGCCAGGCCGCCGGGGTGTCGCGGGGGAAGCCCGGGCCGCCCTGGGCCATGGCGCCGCGGCTGCCCAGCGAGTCGGCCTCGTCGAAGAAGACGATGACGCCGCCGTAGCGCAGCGCCAGCTTGCGGAGCTTGCGGAACAGCGACTTGACCTTCAGGATGCCGACGCCCATGAACATGTTGATGAAGGCGCCCGGGTCCACGAACACGTACGGCCGGCCGGTCTCCCCCGCCACCGCCTCGGCCATCAGCGTCTTGCCGGTGCCGGGCGGGCCCCAGAGCAGAATGCCGCCGGGCACGTATCCGCCCCGGGACTCGATCTGCTCTGGGTCCTCCAGGTAGAGGATGTTCTCCTTGACTCGCGCCAGGACGTGATCCTGGCCCCAGACATCGGAGAACCGGGTCTTGATGTCGTCCGGGTAGTAGACGTCCACGCCGCCGCGGGACAGGAACCAGAAGATCGCGCCGAACTGGAGCACCACGAAGAGCAGGATGACCAGCAGCTGGAGCACGAACGGCAGCGCGTGCCAGATGTAGCTCGGCATGTGCGCCAGCGCCACCGCGGGGTTGGTGTGCGTCACCTTGCCGGCGATGATCGCGATGACGGCGATCCAGAACACCCAGACGGCCACGCGCCACATGCGGTACCTGGTCCACGGCGACAGCCTGCGGTGGGTCGTCCCGTCCAGGCGGCCGAAGAACTTCTTCGTCCAGAACCGGTGGTAGCCGGCCCAGTGCTCGCTGATCAGGAAGTGCACCTGGCGGATGAGCTCCAGGGCGATCAGGACGAAGACCCACAGGCCGGATGTGACCTCGATCCGCATCGCGTCGACGAAGCCGACCAGCGGGTCGGACGCCATGACGGACCACACCAGGACGAACCACAGCAGCACCAGCAGAAGCAGGAACTTGATCCGGTCCCAGATCGGCAGCGGCTTGCGGGTCGGCCTCTCGTCGTCCCGCGGCCGGCCTGCGTAACCGCGCATTTCGTCCGGGGCGCTTGGCGGGGCCATGGTCATCGTGGGCTCCTGACCGAGAAGGATTGCATGTGCGCGTCAGGGCTCGGGCCTGTTGCGCCAGGTTGCCAGGACCGGGCGGACATCAGGACCCTCCTCCTACCGTGAACGAATCGACGACGTCAGAGATCTGCTTGTAGTTGGACGCGAAGCAGCTCTCAGTGCACTGCACGAGCAGGAAGTAGAGCTTGGTGGTGTCCGAGTTGGTCAGGACGGTCAGGTCGAACGTCTCCGGCGCGGTGCCAAGGTCGTAGTCGAAGATCTCGCGGATACCGCGGTTGTTGTTGCTGTCCGTAATCACTTGATCGCTGAGCGACTGAAATCCCTCGAGTTCCTCGTGGTCAGCGGAGGCGGCCTTGCGCGCCGACGCGGTCACCGGCAGCAGCAGGTCGCGCATGCTGTTGAACGACATCTCACCGCGCTCGTTCGACGACAGGCTGATCACGCTCGCGTAGGCGACCGGCTGTGACGTCGCCGCGAAGACGTGGTCGACCGATGGTTTCGAGTTCGCGTCAAAAGCCCGTGACCAGAGGTAACTGCCCTCCTGGGAGGATGAGCCCTCGGCCGACTGCAGGCTGGACTCGGGCACCTGGTGCCAGCTCGGCGGGACCTTGAAGTAGGCGCTGTCAGCGGAATCCGACACGTAGTTGTACTGCGGGGTCAGACTGCATCCAGCTGCTGACAAGCCCACGATTACCAGCGCCGCGACACGGTACAGATGCCGCAGTCTCACGGGCGCCCTCCCCGGGTAGGAGCTTGGCCACTCATCGGAAAACGGGCTGGCCCTCCTGCTGGTTCACGAAAGGTACTTATCTCGAGTATGAGGGGCGGAGGCCCCGGAGCGCCAATGTGGCCCGCTACCATTCTGTTACCTAACTTCCGCGGTCCGCCGCCAGCTCACGCGGATGCGCGGACTCACGCGAACCGGATTAGGCTGCGACTATGACTTCCCGCTCACTCGTCGTCAAGGTCACCGCGGGCAAGGACGACCAGGAACGCTGCAACCAGGCCTTCACCGTCGCCGCGACGGGCGTCGCCAGCGGTCTTCAGGTGTCGCTGTGGCTGACCGGCGAAGCTGCCTGGTTCGCCCTGCCCGACCGCGCCGACGACGTGGCGCTTCCGCATGCGGCGCCGCTTGCCCAGCTGCTGGGACGCGTGCTCGCGGAAGGGACCGTCACGGTCTGCTCCCAGTGCGCGTCGCGGCGGGACATCACCACCGAGGACATCATCAAGGGAGTCCGCATCGCGGGTGCTTCGACGTTCCTGGCCGAGATCATGGCCGACGGCACGCAGGCGCTCGTGTACTGAGCCGTACCGCGGCGGTGCGCCGCGCGCCCGGCCAAAGGTGGCTGCGGCTATCCCGCCACGGCAGTCAGGCGCTCGTCCCGCAGCCGGCGGGCCCATTCCTCGTCAGCACCCGGGAGCGCGGCGAGCGGTCCGGCCACCCAGGACAGCAGCAGGTCGGCCAAGCCGGGGTTGCGCACCAGCACCGGGCCGTGCAGGTAGGTCCCGAGCACCCGGCCCGCGTACGCGCCCTCGGTGCCGTCGCCGTTGCCCACTCCCGTGGTGACCCGCGCCAGCGGCCGGGCCCCGGGGCCGAGAGTGGTGACCCCCTGATGGTTCTCGAACCCGGTGAGCCTGGGCACACCGAGCTGGGGATCGACGTCGGCGACGATCTCGCCGACACCGCGCCGCTCGCCGCGGCCGCTCCGGATGTCCAGGATGCCGAGCCCGGGCACCGGCTCGCCCTCGGCACCGCCGAACTCCGTGCCCAGCACCTGGTAGCCGGCGCACACGGCCAGCAGCACGGCGCCGCCGCTGGCGGCGGCGGCGAGCCCGCCGTCCGCGCGCAGCCGCCGCGCCGCGAGGACCTGCGGCAGGTCCTCGCCACCACCCATCAGGTAGATGTCACCGGTGCGGGGCACCGGCTGATCCGCGTTCACCGCCAGGGCCTCGGTGTCGATGCCGCGCAGCCTGGCCCGGCGCTCGAGCACGAGCAGGTTGCCCCGGTCGCCGTAGGTGCTGAGCAGGTCCGGGTACACCCAGATGAGCCGCATGCGGCTCGCCCCGCGACCATGCCTGCCGGGCCGCGCGGGACGCTCCTCCTCGGGCCAGTCCGGCCCGGGTGCGCGGTGGCGTGGGGTCATCGGCTCGCCTTTCTCACCCTGGTGGCTGATCCGGCCGACGGCGCCGCGTTCAATCTGTCCTGCCAAGCGCGGTCCGGATCTGCTGGAACGCGGTGTAGTTGGCTATCACGTCAAGGGGGCCGGGGGGTACCTGCTGCACCGCATCGTCCACGCCGTCGGCCAGCCTGAACTCGACCTGGTCCGCCTCGAGCCTGACCGCGAGATCGATCCTGCGCTCGCCAGTGACCAGCACGGGGCGGCCGCGCAGCACCCGGTAGTCCACGTCCCACAGCCAGGACGTGTCCTTGCCGTCCGGCACCCTGGCGTTGACCGCCAGCAGCACCGGAGTCGGCGGCGGGGCGAGCACGTCGAACGCCTCGAGCCAGCCGGCCGGGTTCTTGGCCAGCAGCAGCCGCAGCACCCGCCCGGCCCGCTCCAGCTGGGTGTACCGGCCGGCCACGGAGGTCACCTCGCGGAGCCGGGGCAGCGTCTGCTCCACGCCCGCGCCGAAGAACTCCGCCACCGCGAGCGCCACCACCGCGTTCGCCCGGTTGGCCCGGCCCGGCAGCGCCAGCGACAGCTCGTGGACCCGGCCGCGGGGGTCGATCACGGAGTCCCCGTCAAGCACCCACCTGGTGGCGGGCCGGGCGAAGCTGCACTCACCGCAGCGCCAGTCGACCTCGTCCCGCAGCAGGTGCGAGCCGCACACCGGGCAGCACCAGGAGTCCTCCCGCCAGCGCTGCCCGGCCGCAACCCAGGTAATCCGCTTCGCCCCGCTCGCCGCCCACGCGATCAGCGGGTCGTCGGCGTTGGCGACGACCTCGGTGTCGGAGGCGTCGGCCAGCGCCTGCCGCCAGCGCCGGGCCACCAGCCAGATCTCGGCGGCCCGGTCCATCTGGTCCCGGCTAAGGTTCAGCAGCGTGACCACCTTGGGCGCGGTCATGTCGATCATGGCGGGCAGGTACCGCTCGTCGACCTCCAGCACGGCGAACGGCGCGGTGCGGGCCTGCCCGAGCGCGGAAGCCAGCCCGGCCTCCATGTTCGCTCCGAACGCGTTGGAGGCGACTTCCTGACCCAGCGCACCGAGCGCCGCCGTGATCAGCCTGGTGGTGGTCGTCTTGCCGTTCGTGCCGGTCACCAGCACGATCCGGCGGCCCGTGGCGAGCAGCCGGACCAGGTCGGGTTCCATGCGCAGGCCGACGACGCCGCCGATCACCGACCCGTCGCCGCGCCCGGCCATGCGCGACATCCGTCCCGCGGCACCGCCGACGGTCGTCGCCAGGCGCGCGCGCAGCGGAAGCTTTCCCATGGCCGCCGATGCTATCCGGCAACGGTGCCGTTGGAGGCGGCGACCGACGACGGCGCCGCCGCGGCCTGATCCTCGCCCCCGACAATGAACCGGCGGGGCCAGCTCAGCACGGCCTCCAGCCAGCCGACAATCCCCATCTCGCCCGCCGCCTGGCGCAACTGCCCGCGATGGCTCACGCCGATCACGACGGCGGCCAGGTCGTCGGCGAAGCCACGCTGCTCGTCGTCGCCGAGCAGCACGGTCCAGGCCGGCTGCCGGTTTCGGCTGAGCTCCATCGACAGCGTGTGCCTGCGCAGCCCGGTGACCCGCTGGCCGACCCGCAGACCCGGGCCGTCGGCCAAGCCGTCCAGCCGGTACTCGAGCGGCGGTGCCGGGGCGAACGGGTCCGGCTGGTCGGCGCCGAACGGGCACACCCGCTCGACCTCGTGCAGCCACTTCAGCTGCGGGATCACCCAGTCCGGCCCGGGCGGGGCACCCGCGCCCTTCCCCCCATCCAGGAGCCGCAGCGCGGTCTCGGCGGCGGCCGACGTCAGGCGCACCGGGTCGTAGTAGGCACGGACAGCTATCGCCCGGCCGAGCAGCGACCTGTCTACGGCCGTGGCCAGCAGGCATTCGCGCAGCCGCTGGTCCAGCTCGGCCCAGCGGGCCCGCAGCAATGCGGGCACCACCGGCAGTGGCCGGTTGGTCAGGAACGCCAGCACCAGGGCCTCGGCCCAGATCCGCAGCCAGGCGTCCTCGGGCGAGGCCGCGAGCAGGTCGGCGGCGCGCAGCTCGAGCAGGTTGCAGGCGCGGCCGGTCACGCACACCGGACCGCAGGCCGAAGAGCGCCTGCCGCGCACCGGAACCGAGCGGTCGTGCGCCTGTTCCAGCCGCTCCTTGCTGCCGCCGAACGGGACCCGGATTCGCAGCGGCCGGTCCATGCCGTCGGCGAAGACCGCCGCCACCCCCGGCCGCAGCGAGACCACCTGCCGCGACTGGTCCGCGTCCAGGTTCATGGCCGCGCCGACGACCTCGCGGTCGTCGTTCGCCGGCAGCCGATGCAGAACCTTCAGCGCGGTGTTCTTGATTACGTCAGGGAGGAGCTTGGCCGGGATCTGCTCCACGACAATGATCCCCTCGCCGTAGGCGCGGATCTCCGCGAGCAGGCTCGCGAACAGCTCGACGGCGTGCCCGCTCGCACCCTCCCTGCTGGCGCGCAGCAGCCGGTGCGCCTCCTCGATGACGATCACGTGCGCGAGGCCGTCTGCCGGGGCGGTGCGGGCGCGCATCCGCAGGTGCTCGACCAGCCGGATGATCAGCGTGCCGATCAGGAACGCCTTGTCCTCGTCGTTGGCGACGTCCTCGATCGCCAGCACCACGTTGCGCCGCAGCAGCTCGGCGATGTCGGCCGGGTGCCCGCCCTCGAAGAACCGGCCCGCGGAGCCGGTTCGCAATGAGCGCAGCCGCACGTCGACAAAACCCCGGACGTCGGCCTGCAGTTCCCGGCCGTAGCCCACGTCGCCGATGACACCGAGCGCCGCGCGCTGCAGCTGGGCGAGGGTCGGGACGGCGGGTGCGGCCCGCGCTCCCGGCCGCCCTGCCCCGGTCACCGGGTCCCAGCCGCAGTCCTCGTAGGCCCGCTGCAGCGCCTGCGAGATGATCTGCGGGAACGGCTCCCTCGCGTCGAACGCGGCCAGGAACAGCGCCCGCACCATGTCGATGTGCGCCTGCACCGGGTAGCCCGGCTCTGGTTCGAGCGGGTTCACCGACAACGGCACCGCGGCCGGGTCGGACGGGTTGATGACCGTGATGTGACCGTTGTCGGCGATCCGGCCGGCCATGGCCGCGTACTCGGACTTGACCGGCTCGATCGCCAGCCAGGGGATGCCGACCCCGGTCAGCTGCTCGAGCATGTGCCGGACCGTCTGCGACTTGCCGGAGCCGGTGGCGCCGGTGACGAACGCGTGCCGGTTCAGCGTGGCGAGCGGGACCCGGAACCTGCCGACCCGCCGGTCCTGGCCGTCCAGGATCGCGCCGAGGTCGATGGCTGCCTCGCCCCTGGGATCGCCGTCCGCCGACATCTCGGCGCTCAGCGCGCTGACGGCGTCGTTCATGGTCTCGCTGGTCACGTCGAAGCTGGTGGGGTCCAGCACTCGCACGCCGGGCACCTCACCACGCGGCAGGCCGGTGAGCGCGGCGAGGGCGCCGGCCGTCGCGGCGAACGGCACCTGCGCGCCGTCAACCGGGTCCGCGAGCTTCGACGCCAGCGCGTCGGCAAGGTCGCGGGGCTCCTCGGCGCTGCGCAGCCGGTACGGATGCGCAGCGAGGTCGACGGAGCCGACCAGCACCGGTGCGATCAGCCGCAGTTCCTGCTCGGTCGCCGCGCCGGCCAGTACGCGCACGTTCCAGAGCCCGGCCTCCCGGAACGCGTCGAGCTCGGCGAGACGGCGCTCGGCACGACTGGCGTCGAAGCGGGAATGCTCCTCGTCGTAGCGCCGCAGCACGTTCAGCTGGGTACGCAGCTCGGCGATCTCGGTGTCGATGAGCTCAGAAGGCTCGGCGACCACCAGCCAGCCGAACGGCCTGGCCATGAGCGTCACCAGCGCCGACTCGAACAGCGTCTGGCGCCGTCCCCCTGTGTCGTTGCCGCCCCGGCGCCCGTCGCGTGCGCCCAGATAGCCGACGGCCGCCTCCACGGTGAGCTGCGGCGTGTCCCAGCCGAGCGGCGGGGCCTGGCGACCCGGGCAGGGCGCCCAGAGCAGGCGGTCAAGATCGGTCAGCAGGCTGCCCGGCATCGGCACGCCGCGGGCTCCCCACGGGAACAGCAGTTCCTTCGGCTCGAACAGGCTGCTCGGCTCGATGGCATCCACCGTGTCAAGCGCGCCCCCGCCGGACCTGCTCGGCTCGACGATCACGCCCGCGCCGCCCGCTGGGTCCGAGCCCAGGGGCCGGCCGGGATCGATGACCCGGCTGGGTTCGATGACCCCGCCCGGGCCGATGATCCGGCTCGACTCGATGACCACGGACGAGTCAAGATCGTCCCGCTCCTCAAACAGCGCGCCAAGAGCATCATGGTCGATGGCCCGGCTCGGCTCGCCGAACTGCCGCCGGCCCTGCAGCCTGGCCGCCTGCGCCTGCCGGTCCGGCGCGCCCGGCTCTGGGAGCGGGCCAGCGTTCGTGATCAGCTCGAGCGGCGCCCCCCCGCCACGGGACAGCCAGCCGGCGATGAACGGGCGGCGGTGCATGGCAGCGTTCAGCACGGCGGGAAGGACCGAGGCGTAGTCCCGCTCTGCGCTAGCTCCCTGGCGGCCGTCGGCCAGGATCGCCTGAACCCGGTACCACGGTCCTGCCGCGCCACTGCCGATGCCAGACGTTGCCCCCATATCGCGTGCATATCAGTCGCCGAGCCCGGCTGCCACCGGTTGCACCGGATACGCAATCGCGACTACCGGCCGTGCCGCGGCGTCCTGGGCCGACGTTGCGGCCGGCGTCAGGGCTGGCGGCCTGGCTTCCGGGCCGCTCGTGATTACGTAGTGTTATCAGTGGTACATGCCTGTCGCCAAAGCGACGGTAGCCGTACAGTAAGTCGCATGGTGGGCGGGATGTCCCCGACTGGGCGGGACGACGACGCGAACGCGCCCGGCGATCTGAAGCGCCGGGACGACGCGGCGCCGATGGCCGATCAGCTCGGGACGATTGGCCAGCTCCGGGCGTCTCACCAGGACCGGGACCGGGTCGTTGAGGTGCTGCGGGTGGCGGCGGGAGACGGCAGACTGACCGCTGACGAACTCGACCAGCGGCTGGAGGCGGCGCTGACCGCGCGCACCTACGCCGACCTGGCCGTGCTGACCACCGATCTGCCGGCGGCCAGCACGCCGGTCCCGCCGGTCCCGCCGGCCGACGTGGCCGCTCCCGAGCCCAAGGACGTGGGCCGCATCGAGTGCGGCAGCGGCAGCACCAGGCGGGACGGGCGGTGGGTCGTACCGCGCCGGATGGAGGTCCGGGTGACCAGCGGCGCCGTCAGGCTGGACTTCACCGAGGCCCTCATCTCGCAGCCGTCGCTGCAGATCGACACCGAGGTGCACAGCGGGCAGCTGATCCTGATCACCAAGCCAGGCATCGCGGTGGATGCCGACGAAGTCGAAATTCGCAGTGGCCGGGTCAAGGTCACACAGCCGTGGGGTCACAACGCGCCGGTCAGCCTGCGCATCGTGGTGAACGGCAAGATCGGCAGCGGCCAGCTCCTGGCCCGCCCGCCGCGGCGCACATTCTGGCAGTGGCTGACCCGCCGGCGTCCAGCCCGGGCCGCGGCACTGCACTGAGCACCCCGCTCGGGGAATGGTCGGGCTGCCGCTCAGATCCGCAGCACCAGCCCGTCCGAGGCGATCTCGAACCGGACCTGGTCGCGGCGGGCGAGCATGTCGGCTGACATGTGCGTGAGCACCATCCGGCGGCACCCCAGCCGATCGCGGTGCGCGGCGAGGTCCGCGTGCCGGAGGTGATGCGGGACGTTCTTGTCGAAGTAGTAGGCCTCTGCGATCAGCAGGTCCGCCCCGGCCGCGACGTCGACGAGCGCTTCGGTCCACGCGGTGTCGCCGGTGTAGCCGATCACCTTCCCGGCGATGGTCAGCCGCAGCGACAGCGAGGGCCCTTCCGGGCCGCTTGGGTGATCGGCGGCGAAGCCGACGGCCCGCACGCCCGCAGCGGTGACCGCGGAAGCACCATCCGGCGTCAGCTCGACGACGTCGAGCCGGAACCGCCGCTCCACTGCTGTGGAGCCCGGGAACATGCACTCCATGAGCTGCGGCAGCCGCCGGGCGATACCAGGCGGACCGATCACGGTCAGCGGCTCGGACCGCCGGGAGAACTGAGCGTCCAGGATCAGGAACGGGAGCCCCCCGAAGTGATCCCCGTGCAGGTGAGACACGAACACGGCGGCCACCTCGCCGGGGTCGAGCCCGCACCGCTTCAGCGCGCTTAGCGAGGTCGCGCCGCAGTCGAGCAGCACCGGCGCCGCACCGCCCGGGCCGCGCAGGTGAATGCAGGCCTGGTACCGGCCGCCGCTGCCGAACGCGTCGCCCGAGCCAGCGAACGCCACCGTGACCTGCGGGGCAGCCGGGGAGCTCATGGGACCATTCTGGCGCCAGGCCGTGATCTCGCCAGGGCGGCGGGGGGCTTCCAGGAGGGCGTGACAGACTCCGTCAAATGGACGAAGGCAGGCCCCGCGTCGTCGTCACCCACTGGGTGCACCCGGAGGTCGCCGACTACCTGGCCAGCTTCTGCGACCCGGTGCTGCCGGGCGCGGATCAGGGCGACCGTGGCGTCTGGCCCACCGGCCGGGTGGCCGAGCTCGCAGCCGACGCGAGCGGCCTGATCGTGTCCATGGCCGACAGCGTCGACGACGCGTTCCTGAGTCGCTGCCCGAGGCTGCGCGTCGTCAGCGCGACGCTCAAGGGCTACGACAACTTCGACGCGGACGCGTGCGCCCGGCGCGGGATCTGGCTGACCATCCTGCCGGACCTGCTGACCGCGCCGACCGCCGCCCGGCTGCTGGCCCATCCCCGGACGCTGTTCATGCCCCATCTCGGCTCGGCGGTTGACGGAGTGCGGCGGGAGATGTCGCTGCAGGCGGCCCGCCAGGTCCAGCAGGTCCTCGACGGCCAGCGCCCCGACCACGCGGTGAACAGCCCGCACCGCTGACCGCTCCTCCCCTCCTTCAGCCCCCGCACCGGGCCCGTCCGGGCTGGAGAACCTCCGGACCCGGATCGCCTAGGGTTGGAGGCATGGCGTCCCTGCCAGCGGTACTGGCCTCGATTCCCAGTCCGCCGACCAATGGCATCCACGTCGGCCCGTTGTTCATCCATGTCTACGGGCTGATGTACGTGGTCGGGATCAGCCTGGCCATATACATCACCGGGCGGCGGTGGGCCGAGGCCGGCGGTGACCGGTCGCTGGTCTACGACGTGGCGCTGTGGGCGGTGCCGGCCGGGATCGTCGGCGGCCGGATCTACTTCGACCTCACCACCCCGTTCGACATGCCGCATCACTGGTGGGGGCCGTTCGCGGTGTGGGACGGCGGGCTCGGCATCTGGGGCGGCATCGCGCTGGCCGCGATCGTGGGGTCGTGGCGGGTGCACCGGGCCGGCGCGAGCGTCGGCGTGTTCATGAACGCCGTCGCCCCGGCCCTGCTGGTCGCGCAGGCGGTGGGCCGCATCGGCAACTACTTCAACCAGGAACTGTTCGGCAAGCCCAGCAGCCTCCCGTGGGCGGTGCAGATCAGCTATGCGGCGCGGGTGAACTCGGGAATCCCGGCCGCCGACCTGAAGTACACCACGTTCCAGCCGTCGTTCCTGTACGAGATGATCTTCGACCTGGCGCTGGCCGCCGCGCTGGTCTGGCTCGGCCACCACCGGAAGATCCAGCCGCAGGGCCTGTTCGCGCTGTACGTGGCCGGGTACTCGGCATACCGGATCTTCGAGGAGACGATCCGGGTCGACTCTTCGGCCCACTTTCTCGGGCTGCGGCTGAACTTCTTCGTGGCGATCGTGCTGACCGTCGCCGGGCTGGTCTGGTTCGTCATCGCCCAGCGCCGCGGCGGCGCGCAGCACGGGCCCCCGCCAGCCTCCGCACCCCCGGCCATCGCGGCGCATACCACCGAGGCGGGCGAGGCGGGCAAGCCGGCCGGGCCGAGCGCCGGCCAGCCGAGCACCGCCCGGCGGCCGCCGCCCACCCCGGCGACGGGCTGAACCCGCCGGTCCGGTCACATCGTCTTCTGGCCGTCCAGTGACTCGCGAATGATGTCCGCGTGCCCGGCGTGCTGCGCGGTCTCGGCGATGATGTGCAGCAGCGCGTGCCGGGCCGACCACTTCGCGCCGGGCGGGAACCACGGGGCCTCCGGCAGCGGGTGCGCAAGGTCCAGGTCTGGCAGGCTCGCGACCAGCTCGTCGGTGCGGCTGGCCACGTCGGCGTAGTCGGCCAGCACGCCTTCCAGCGTTTCGTCGGGCAGCAGCCGGAACTCGGCGGCCCGCCGGGCCCAGTCGGCCTCGGTCATATCCGCCACGCCGCCGAGGGCCGAGGGACCCTCCAGGATGAACTTCGTCCAGCCGCGTTCGGCGGATGTGACGTGCTTGATCAGGCCGCCGAGGCACAGCTCGCTCACGGTGGTGCGCTGCCGGGCCTGCTCGTCGGTGAGGTCGCGGGTGGTAAAGCGCAGGAAGTGCCGGTGGCTGGCCAGCACCGCCAGCAGATCCGCGCGCTCGCCGCTGGCGACCGGCGGGCTGGCGACCGGGGTGCTGGCGACCGGGGTGCCGACGGCCTGGTCCTGGGTGCTCGTGCTCATGGTTCCTGCCTCTCATCGTCGCTGCTCTAAGACCACGCTAGGCGTAATAGCGGCCACTTTGTGACCTGAATTGAGCGACACTTGAAATATGGCCAACACCAGCTCACGCATGCTGCGGCTGCTGTCGCTGCTGGAGACGCACCGGTACTGGCCGGGCGCGGAGCTGGCAGACCGGCTGCAGGTTTCCGAGCGCACGCTGCGGCGGGACATCGACCGGCTCCGCGAGCTCGGCTACCCAGTCCGGGCGCAGCGCGGCGTAACAGGCGGCTACCAGCTAGCGGCCGGAGCAGCGCTGCCGCCCCTGCTGGTTGACGATGAGGAGGCGGTGGCGCTGGCGGTCGGGCTGCAGGCGGCTGCGGAGAGCCCCGTCGAGGGGATCGCGGAATCCTCGGTGCGGGCGCTGGCGAAGGTGGTCCAGGTGATGCCGACCCGGCTGCGCCGCCGGGTCGAGGCGCTGCGCACGATGACCGTGCCGGCCAGCTGGGGCGGCGGCGCCCGGGCGAGCGTGGACCCGGGTGTTCTCACCGGGGTCGCGGTTGCCTGCCGGGACACCGAGCGGCTCCGCTTCAGCTACACGGCGGCGAACGGCCAGCAGACCGCCAGGCACGTGGAACCGCACCGGCTGGTCTCGCTCGGCCGCCGCTGGTACCTGGTCGGCTACGACCTCGACCGGCATGACTGGCGCAGCTACCGCGTCGACCGCCTCGCGAGCCCGGAGGGCACCGGCGCCCGGTTCCGGCCGCGAGAGCTGCCCGCCGCAGACGCCGCCGCCTTCGTCCGGGCCGGCATCGGCAGCGTGTCGGCCGTCTACGACGTCGAGGTCCTGATCGACGCGCCGGCTGCGGCCGTGCGCGAGCGGATCGGCCGGTGGGCCACGGTCGAGAACGCGGGCCCCGGCCGCTGCCGGATTCGCATGACGGCCGACTCGCTGGACTGGCCCACGATGGCGCTGGGCGCGGTCGGCGCCGACTTCGAGGTCGTCTCCCCGCCCGAACTTGCCGACCACGTCCGGGACTGGGGCCGCCGGTTCAGCCGCGCGGGCGGGCCGCGATGAGACCGGCGACGTTGCTCGCCGTCGACGACACCTCGGTGAGGCTGATGCCAACGCTGACCGGACGTTCGGCCGGCGAGAACGGCCACCGTCTGGCCGTTTCCCGCGCCACTCCCGCCCTGGAAGACCTGGGTAACCCGCCCGGGAAGATCGACCTTGGCCGGCACGGCGCTGTCCCGCGTGTTGCCATCGCCGAGCTGGCCCGCCGCGTTGTGTCCCCAGTCGTAGTAGTCGCCGTTGGCCTGCAGCGCCCCGGAGCCTTCCCACGAGGAGGTGAGCGCGGTGACCTGCACGCCGCCCGGCAGTCCGGAGACGCGGACCGGCCCGCCACTCGATGACGTCGACCCGTCGCCCAGTTCCCCGGCATCGCCGCTGCCGCACGCGTAGAGGGCGCCGCGTGCGTAGAAGAGCGCATGGGTCCGTGCGCCCGTGGCGAGTGTCACGCCGCTCAGCGCCAGCTTCTGCGGCGTGGCCTCGACGAGGCCGGACAGGCAGAGGTCGTCGTCGGCGTTGAGACCCCAGCCCCACGCGTGTCCGGTCGAGTCGATCGCCAGGCCACCGTCGAAGGGCATCGGGTTGGGCAGCGACGCGATCTTGACCCCGGCCGGGAAGCCGACCTTGACCGCCCTGGTCTGATACGGCGTCTCGTGGCCGTCGCCAAGCTCCGCAAAAGCTGTTCACGCCCCAGGCAAACACCTGGCCGGCCGACGTGAGGGCGTACCCGTCGGAGTTCGAGGTGGCGATCTGCACCACCTTCCCGGTGATCCCGGTTATGGCCGTCGGCGCCCCCAGCTCGAGCTGCGCGATCTTGCCCTGGTTGCCGACGACGCCCCACCGGTAGACGTCGCTGGCCGTCCTCGGCGCGGGCGAGGAGGTGGGTGAGGAAGTCGCTGCGCCGCCGTCACAGGCCGCGATGGCCAGCGCGGTCACGAGCGCCGCCGCCACGGCCGCGAGCGCCCGCCGGGTGGTGCGAGCGCGACCCCGGGCCGCACCCAGGGCCCGGGACCGCACCCAGGGCCCGGGTCGCATTTGCTAGAATGTAAACCATGGTTGTCATTCTAGACACGGAGCGGTCGTGAGCGAACACGGTCGCGGGTTGCCCCCCGACGAAGGCCGGCCAGCTGGCGCGGACCGGCCCGGCCGCAGTCGTCCCGCGCTGGGCCCCGCGCTGCGCCGGGCCTGGGTTGGCTACCAGCGGCGGCTGGACCAGGAGATGGCCGCGGCCGGCTTCCCCGACCGGGGCTTTCCCGATGGCCGGGTGCTGCGCCTGTGCGCCGGCTCTGACGACGTCACCGCCTCCCAGATCGGCCGGGAACTCGGCATCACCCGCCAGGGCGCGGGAAAGATCGTGGCCGACCTGCATGCTCGCGGGTATGTGGTGCTCGGGTCGTCACCGGGCGATGCCCGGCAGAAAGTGATCACGCTCACTCCCCGTGCTCGCGACTACCTGGCCGCGCAGCGGGCCGCCGCGCGCCGGATCGAGCAGGAACTAGCCGAACAGGTCGGCAGCGAGGCGTTCGAGAGCCTCTTTGCCCTGCTCGAGGCGCTCGGTGGCGAACAGGACCAGCCCCGGATGCGCGACTACCTGCGACAAGCCCTCCGTCTGGCCGACGACCCCGACCAGACGTGACACCCGGCCTGGCCGCGGCCGACGGGTGCCCGTTACGAGACTTGGCGCCGCTGCACCGGCACCGTTACGGCGGGCCCGGAGCCCGCCGCCGACCCGCCATCGGCTTCTGCGTCCGGGTCGCGAGGGTGGGCGCGCAGCCGCGCGGTGTAGATCGAGTAGCCGTCGATGTAGCGGGCGACCGCCGTGGCGGTGACGGTGGCGGCGATCATCGGGATCGCGATCGCAAACCCGCCGTGGGTCAGCTCCAGGATGAAAACGAGCCCGGCCAGCGGCGCCTGCATGGCCGCGCCGAGCATTGCCGCGGCCCCGATGAGCGCGTAGGCGCCGGCCGGCGAGCCGGGCCAGGCCACGCTCCAGGCGATCCCTGCGGCACCACCGAGCACGGCGCCGGTGCTCAGCGTGGGGGTGAACAGGCCGCCGGACGCGCCGCTGCCCAGGCACAGCGCCGTGACCAGTGGTTTTAGCGCGAACATCGCCAGCAGCAAGACGAGTCCAAGGGCGCTCCCTGCGGGGTTCAGGGCACTCGCCGACTGCCGTCAGCAGATACTTTCGTAACAGAAGTATACCGCGCGCCGACCTGGCCGCTGAATGGACGCGGAGGTGAACATTCCATGATCGTGGTAGAAAAAGACGCCCATTCGGTCGTCATCGACCACGATCATGGAAGAGCGAGACTTCGGGACCGCATCATGACCGCGCGGCGGCGGGGGCCCGCGGTTCGGGGCGTCAGGCGCTGATCGCGGCGACCACGCTGAGCGCGGCCATGACCGCCATCGCGCCCGCCGCGAGCATGCTGATCAGGCGGGCCGGAATGACCCGGAGCAGGCCGCGGCCACCGGTGATGGCCAGCGCGGCCACCACCCAGAGTGCCAGCACGCTGCCGAGGCCGACGGACAGCGGATCGTGGTAGCGGGCGGCCAGGTTCGCGATGACGATCTGCGTCAGGTCGCCGAACTCGGCCACGATGACGATGGCGAAGCTGGCGGCCGCCACCGGCAGGAACCCCTTCGCGACGCCACGTTCCGGGCCTTCATCCTCGTCCTGGCCTCGTCGGCGCCACAGCAACCAGGCACTGAACAGGAACAGCGCCGCGACGACCACGTCCAGCGTGCGGTGCGGCAGCAGGGACAGCAGGCCGCCGGCCACGACCGCGAGACAGGTATGCACGGCGAACGCGGCGGCCACCCCGGTGAAAACGGGCAGCGGCCGGTGCCGCGTGCCCAGTACCAGGCTCGCGAACGCGGTCTTGTCCGGAAGCTCGGCAGGTAATACCAACGTGAACGCGACGGCACAGATGGCGAGGTTCATCGGCGCGACCCCTTATCAGGCCCGGCCGCGCCCGGGAGTGCGCACACCTCCGGCACGGCAGTCGGTTAACTGCGGCCGAAGGTCTTGCTCAGCGCGGCGCTACAGCGCCGCGCCCCGGGCACCGGGCCCTTGCGGGCCGTCCTGACGATGTTCCGGCGGCGAGCTACTCCCCTTCGCAGTCCGCAGCGTACCTGACGGCGCTGGGCCCGAACAGCCCAAGGCACCGGCGGGCTCCTTCAGCGCCGTGGCAGAGACCCGAGGTTCTCCGGCGGCGAGCCCGTGCCGGGCGCCTTCAGCGCGGACGGCGCCAGTCGAGGCGCTCCGGCGGCGGGCCGAGGTTGGGCGGCGGCTCGTCGTCGGCCGGCTCGGCGACCTGGAGCCCCGCCTCGGCTGCCGGCATGGACCCGGCGGCCGTAGCACCGGCGCTCACCGCCTCCTCGACGCTGAGCAGCGTGGCCGTCGGCAACGCGATGATGCCGGGGTTGGCGTCGGCGAATACCACGTGGCGCCCGATTGGCGACGCGTAGGTGACGATGACCGCGCTCGGCGGCAACCGCTGCAGCTCATGCTGCTCAACAAGGAACTCGCGTGATCGCTGCGACGTGCGGGCAATCGACGAGCTGGTGCCGACCGCCGTCGAGGTGCTGATCCCCCACGTGGTGCCCGAGCTGATGCCAACCGTGATCGACCGCGAGTCCGACGTGCCGTGCGACTCACTGGCGTCTTTGCTCTGCGACCCGGTGACGTGCCCGAACGGCGCGAAGGCGTCCTGCCGGGTGCGGCCGCGGCCGCGCTGCGAGCCGTAGCTCTCACTGACCGACGCCGAGTCGGCCACGGAGTCGGCAGTTCCCACAGTGCTGGTGTAGGAGTCGCCGGTGGTGTCGGTGACGGAGGTCCCGACGGTGTCGGTCAGCTGGCTGACCAGGAACCGGTGCTCGGTGCCGATCTGCTCGCTGGCCACCCGGGCGTCGTCGGCATTGCCGAGCCGCATGAACGCGATGGCCGCGTTGCCGCGGCCGAGCCGCTCCTTGACGTGTCCCGGGATCGAGCGGTAGCCGACGACCAGCCCGGCGCCGGAGATCTCGCACGCCTCGAGCAGCCGGTCCAGCACATCGGCACCGAGCTTCTCCGCGCCGAGCAGGCAGACGGTGTGCCGCCAGCGCGGGCCGGCCGAGGCCTGCCGCAGCACGTGGGTGAGGGCCACCGTCAGGTAGGTACCGAGGACCTTGTTGCCCAGCGCGCCCACCCGCCGGTCCAGGCACGCGACCCGCAACCTGCTCGGCGGCAGCGGCACCGGCGCCGACCCGAGCTGGTCCAGCCTGCGCAGCCGGGATTCGATCGCCCAGGCCCGCTCGATCACCACCCGGTCGGCCGCGGCGCGGCCGAACAGGGCCGCAACCCGGTCTATCTGGTCGGCGGTCAGCAGCCCGGCCTGCAGGTGCTCACGCGGGTCGCCGACCTGGGCCAGCACCCGCAGCGCGGCCGTGACCTGGGCGATGCTCGCCTCAGGGCCGAGCACGCCGAGGATCCGGTGCAGGATCGTGTTGTCGACCGGGGCGGCCCCGGCCGGGCCGCTCGCGGTCACACCCTGCTCGGCGGCGGCGACGGTCGCGGCCAGCACGTCCGCCAGCGCGTCGGCGTCGAGACCGGTGCCAAGGTCGAGCCGGGGCAGGTCGCCAGGCAGCACCCAGACCAGCGGGTCGATCCCGGACTGGCGCGCCACCGCGAGCAGGTCACCGGCAACTGCGCCCTCGGTCAGGTCGAGCACGGTGACGTCGCCGCCGGCCGACAGGCGCGGCGCAGCGATCATGGTGAGCAGCGCCGACCAGCCTGGCAGCGTGCCGCCGGCCAGGTCCACCCGGTCGACCTCGCCGGGCAGGGACACGGCGTACCACTGCAGTTGCCGGTCGAACGCCTCACGCCGTTCCTCCCACGCGCGGACCTGCCTGGCATGCTGTTCCTGGCGTGCCGCAAGCCGATTGCGCTGCACCTCGCGGATCTTCTCCACCCGCTGCTCCTCGGCGGCGAGCTGCTCGCGCAGGTCCTGCCTGCTCCGCCGGATAGCGCGCCCGCTGACCGCGGCGGCTGCCAGGAACACCGCCACGCCCAGGCCGGTGAGCGAATAGTTCAGCAGCCCGGTCAGCCCGAGAGCGAGCAGCAGGCCGGCCAGCGCGGCCGAGGCGGCGCCGGTCACTTTCGGCGGCCGGCTCAGACACCGTTCCTCACGGCGCTGCGCCGCCACCCAGCCCGGGTTGACCTGTTCCGTCGCTGGCGGCGCCGGGCGGCGCGGCAGCGGGCCCGGATCGGGATGCAGCGGCGCGTACTGCCAGCCGAGATACACCCGGTCCGCCCGGACCGCGGCGCGCTGCGACGGGGGGACAGGCGGGCGGAACCCGGCGGCCGCGCTCATCCCGACCGCTCACGATCCCCGGGCCGCACACCACCGTCCGGCCCCACGCCGGCACCCCGGGCGGGCACATGCCGGCACCGGGGCAGCATCCGCAGCCGCGGCTCCCTGGCCAGCAGTGCAAACCCGCCGCCGGCGGCCGGGACCGAGCCCAGCCAGGGGTTCGCGATCAGATCGGGCACGCCACCGATGCCGTGCCCAACCACCGGACCCCCGTCTCGGCCATTCCCGCTGAGCCCGTATCCGCCCGCCCCGTTCCCGCCGACTCCGTTCCCATCAGCCCTGTTTCCGCCCGCCCCGCTCGCGCCGACTCCGTTCCCATCAGCCCTGTTTCCGCCCGCCCCGCTCGCGCCGCCCGTCCCTGGCCCCGCTCGCGCCGGCCCAGTTACCGCCCGCCCAGCCACCACCAGCCCCGATCCCGCCGATGAAGGCGCCTATCAGCGCCCGATCGACAGGGCCGTCCGCGACCAGCACGTTCACCTCCGCGGCCAGGCGATCCGCGGTGTCGCCGGACCCCGTGCCGAGCACCACGGCCATCCCGGCGCCGTGGGCGATCCTGACGAGGTCAGCCAGGGCCCGCTGGCCCACGACCTCGCAGCCGTTGATCCAGGCCAGGCTATCCCCGGGGACCGACATTCCGGCCAGTTCGCCACAGACGGCCGTCAGGTCGGCAACGACGAGACCGGCGATCATCGCGGCGGCGTTGTCATCGGCGCGATCAAGCGAGAACAGGGTCACCCCCCGGTCTCTGACCGTCTGGCCCAGGCTTACCCGCGGCGTCCCGGTCGCCTCCGGCCCGGGCCCCAGCCAGCGCCCGAGCGCCGACGCGCGCAGCCTCGGCAGCTGCGCAGCGGGCGCGGCCACCATGGACGGGTCGGCCTGGAGCAGCCCGGCCGAGACGGCCACCCGGTCCGCCAGCACGTCGCGGCGCGGGTGATACGACGGGATCTGTGCTGCGCGCTCGCGCAGCCCGTCCGGGGTGAGCAGGCCGACCAGATCGTCGAGCACTGGCAGCCGGCGATCGCCGGGAGCGGCGGCCTGTACCGCTAGCGCGTCGGTCAGGTAAGCGGCGCAGGACCGCCGCTGCTGATCACCGACGCCGGTCCAGTCGATCGTGGCCATGACCAGCGCAGCGGCGCGGGCCGGATCGCCGCCGCGCAGCGGCTCGTAGCAGCAGGGCCCGGCGGGGCCGAAGCACGAGAACGGCGCGCCGGGCTCCGTGCACGCGGCGGCCAGCGACTCGGCCAGCCGCGGGGAGCCGGTCAGGTCAATGACGATCACCGGCTTGCGCCGCCTGATCGCCGCGTGGGCGAGAGCGAACCCGCTCTGGCCCACGGCGGTCCCCGCGCAGAGCACCCCGCCCTCGGCTTCCCGCCAGGAAATCGCGGCGGGACGGCCGGTTGTCACATCGACGCCCACGCAGCAGCCGTCCCTGGTGACAACGCCCGCACCGGACCGGAGCGCGGCCGCGGTCGTCCGCCGGCGCGCCGTCACGATGAGGCCCGCCCGCCAGGGACGCCCGCCGCCGAGCCGCCGCTGCAGCCAGCTCAGGCCCAAGACCTCGGCAGCGGCCAGGATCAGCGCGAGCGGGAACTGCTCGGGCAGCCAGTGCGCCAGCCCCGCGTAGGCATCGGACAAGTGGAGCAGGTGACCCGGATGCCCGCCGATCCCGCCCAGGTAGCCGAGCACGTGCCGGGGCCCGGCCGTGAAGTCGGACACGGCGCGGGACGGGCCGATGGCGAGCACCCACAGCAGGCCGACCCCGGCCGGGGCAGCCAACCACTCCGGTCGCCAGCGGGCGACCCGGTCGATCAGGTACATGGCCGCGGCGAGCAACAGCGTCAGCTGGGCCAGCAGCAGGTGCGCCAGCAGCAGCACCAGCGCGATGACAGCTATTAACTCGCCGTGGTGCGGGGCGTCCCTGGGGGCGACCTCCGGTGGACGACCGGCCTGACCTGGTGCGGAGTAACGCATAACGGGTCAAGGTTCCCAGTCCTCGACCGCGCGTGTCCAGGCTGTGGAGAAAGTGCCCTCCCCGCCGTGCCATTCCCGGCACGGCGTGGGAGGCAGCCAGCGGATCAGCCGCTGAGCGAGCTGACCAGTTTCTTGGACACCGACAGTGATGCCCCCGGCACCGCGGTGCCAAAGGTCGCCGACAGATACTTCGAGGTGTCACCGGTGGTGAGAATCCAGGACAGGAACGCCTTGATGGCACTCGCCTCGGCGGCGCTCGGCTGGGTCTTCTTCACGATGGCGTACTCGTAGTTGATGATCGCGTATCCGGTGGGCGCTGAGGTGTTGATCAGCTGCTCGGCGCCGGCGGCGGGAACGGCGGGGAAGCTGGCCAGTGCGGCGCTGATCGCGGCGGGGGTCGCCGTGGTGTACTTGCCAGCCTTGTTGGCGACGGATGCCTGACCGATGCCCGCGGCAGTGGTCTTGGCCTCGTAGCTGTTCCCGATGTATGCGATGCAGTCCTTGATGCCCGCGCACCCGGTCACCATGCCGCCGTTGCCGGTCTCGGCCACCGCACCGGGCACGGACGGCCAGGTGACGGTGGTGCCGATGTCGGCCGCTGGCCACAGGCTCGGGTCCTGGGCGTTCAGGTAAGAGCCGAACTGGAACGTGGCGCCTGACGTGATCGTCACCTTCGGGTTCGCGGTGCTGTAGGCCGTCTGCCAGGCGCCAAACAGCGGGAACAGGATCGTGCTGCCGGTCTCAGTAATCGACGTGCCGCTGGCGTTGGCCGCTGCTGCTGCCGCCGTGGAGGACTTCGATGCCGCAGGGGTTGATGAACTGCTGCTGCAGGCAGCCGCCAGCAGGGTAAGCGGGACCAGGGCGGCCGCCGTGCACACCAGGCGAAATCTCTTGACCACCGGAAGGTACTCCGTTACTTCTGCACGCCGACGCGTGCGTCACACGACTCGCACGCGGGCGCGTGCGATAGGGCCCGCGCGGTTTTCCCCTCGGCGGCTGGATCTGTGGTATTTCGATATTACCCATATGTATAGCATATTAATAGGCTATGTAGGTAGCGATTGCCGCGGTCATCTTGAGGGCAGGTCAGGGGGTTCCTAGTCCTCCACCGCGTGTGTCCAGGCTGCGGAGAACGTGCCCGCTCCGCTGACCCCGCTCGGCGTGGCCGGCCCGCTAGGCGCGCCAGGGCCGCCAGGGCCGCCAGGCCCACTAGGGCCAGGCCCGCTAGGCCCGCCAGCTCGGCTAACTCCGCCGTCAGCTACCAGCTGACCGCCGGACTCGACCACGATCCGGAACAGGTCGGGGCGGAACACCGCGATGGTCAGCGCCACCGGCCTGTCCTCCTCGGGATCGTCGAACCGCACCGTCACCAGCGCGGCCGGCTGCCCGGCCGACAGCCGCAGGCTCCTGGCCACCGAGGGCGGCGGGGGCTGCAGCTCCACGTGCACGGCGCGCGGCTCGCCGACCGCCACGAGCTCGCCGTGATCGGGGTCCGGCAGGGCCGGCGCGGTGATCGGCAGCAGGCTCAGGCCGCCGGCGCCCGCACCGCCCTGAGCGTTGATGAACGGGCCGGCCATCTCCTTGAGCAGATAGGTCGTGCAGAACGCGGCCGGCTCACCGGCCGCCGTCCACTGCACCCTGATCACGCCGACCGGGTCGGCGGGCGGAATCCGCAGCGCCCACCCGATGTCCTCCGGGACCTGGCGCCACGAAGCCTGCCGGCTCCGGCAGTCGATCTGGCCGCCCATCGGGTCGGCGTAGGAACCGAGTCCGGGCACACCCTCGATCGGGATGAGGTACTCGGCCGGGCTGACCCGGTACAGCTGCCCGTCCGGCAGCCGGCGGACGAGATGCCGGGTTGACAGCTCGTCCACGGCGGCGTCGATCTCGGCGGTGCTGACGTTGTAACGCCGCGCCAGGGCGGTGTGCCTCGGCAGCCGCCAGCCCGGCTCGTGGTGCACCAGCGAGGCGGCAATGCGGTCGGCGAGCACGCCGACAGCAGGCCGCGACGAGCCGCGCACACGGGGGCCGGCAGCGGTACCCGCACCCACGCCGCTGTCCCGGCTCTCCCGGTCCTGACCGGTGCTGCTAATGGGCATGCGGGCCTGCACGAATGCCGGCCTGCTTCCCCCCTCCCGAACCGGTTCCTCGCTGGCCCCCGGCACGTCCGTCACTCCGCATAACGCCGGGAGACCGCGACGATCACCCGTCCCAGAATGATGATCAGCAAGACGAACACCAGGAGGATCAGTGCGGCGTCGTAGGACAGGATCAGGCCTGACGTCGTCCCGGCGTCCCAGAAGTTGAAGATCGCGTAGGTGAGGAAGGCCACCGGCTGGTGGGTCAGCTGCATCGTCGGGTTCAGGTCGGTCCAGCCGGCGGTGTACAGCAGCGGCGCGGTCTCGCCCACCGAGATCGCGATCGCCACCAGCATGCCGGTGATCATCCCGGGCAGCGCGGACTTCAGCACGATCTTCCGCAGCGTCCAGCCGGGCGAGATGCCGAGAGCCTCCGCGCCTTCGCGGTAGGAGGACGGCACGCCCAGCAACGACGTCTCGGTCGCCTTGGTGATGTACGGAATCGTGATCACCGAGAGCACGAGCACAGCGGGAAGCAGGCCGAACCCCCAGTGCAGGCCGATCACGAGGGTGAGGTAGCCGACCAGGCCGAGGACGATCGACGGGATGCCAGCCAGCACCTCGTAGCCGCCGCGGAGTATGGCCCGGTGCCGGCCGACCGCGAACTCGGCCAGGTACAAGCCGGTGAGGACGCTGATCGTGCCGCCGACGATCAGCACGCCGAGGGTGATCAGCAGCGTGCCGAGGATCGCCTGCTTGAGCCCGCCCGCGTCACCCGACGTCGTATTCGTGGTCAGCACGCTGAATTGGAAGTGCGGGATCGCGCGCACGATGACCCCGCCGGCCAGCCAGATGGCGGGGCCAACGATGATCAGCAGCGCGATCCCGCAGAGAAGCCAGAACACCGCGTTGCCGATCTTGCGACGCGTTGGCACGCGGGTCCAGTCGGCGGTCTCGCCTCTCACGGCCGACGTGCTGTGGCTCGCCATCGCTACAGCCCCCTTCCGACGGGCAGCGCGGTGCCGGACACCCGCCGCACCAACAGCCGCGCGATCACGTTCGCGGCGAGGGTGATCACCATCAGGATCAGCGCCAGCTCGGCGAACGCGCTGACGTCCATCCGGTCGGTGATCGCGGTGTCGAGGTTCTGCACGATGTTGGCGGCGATGGTGATCATCGCGGCATACAGGTTGGTGGGCAGCGCGCCCAGCGCGACACCGCAGACCATGGCGACCGCGATCGTCTCACCCAGCGCCCGGCCCAGGCCGAGCACGGCGGCGCCAATGAGGCCCGCGCCGACCCACGGCAGAGTCACCCTGCGGGCGGCCTGCGCGTCGGACATGCCCAGCGCGATCGCGCCCTCGCGCGGTAGCAGCGGCACGCCGCGAATCAGGTCGCGGGACGTGGCCGCGACGATCGGAATCACCATGATCGCGAGGATCAGGCCTGAGGTCAGCAGGCCCTGGCCGTTCCCTGGGTCGCCGTGGAAGAAGCCGAGCCCAGGCCAGTTGGGGATGATCTTGATGATCGCCGGAGAGATGTGGTGGGCGATGAACGGCCCGAACGTGAGCGCGCCCCACAGGCCGATGATCACGCTGGGGATGCCGGCCAGCAGTTCGATGAACGCGCCTATCATGCTCGCCGCCCGTCTGGGCAGCCGCTCCACGATCGCGAGCGCGGCTCCGATCGACACCGGGACGGCGATGATCAGGGCGATCGCCGAGGTCGCGAGCGTGCCCAGGATCTCCGGCAGCGCGCCGAACTCCTCGCCGGCCAGGTGGGTGACGCCGTCGGACGTCACCGGCGTGCCGTACTGCGCGCCGAAGTTCCAGGTCTTTCCGGCGAAGATGTGCCATCCGGCGAACCTGATCGCCGGGATGGCCTGGAGGATCAGCGTGATCAGCACGAAGAACAGCATGAGCAGTGGCACCACGGCACCGCCGCGGCCGAGCCACATGACCAGGCCGCCGCTGCGGATGAAGTTGCGGAGCGAGGCGCCCGGCCGGCGCAGGGGCGGGTTGCCCGCCCCTCCGCTCGGCACGGTCGGTGCAGTGGTAGCCATCAGATCAGCTGCCGATGGAGCTGACCAGGCTCTGGGCTGTGGACAGCGTGGCCGAAGGCAGCGCCACGAAGCCCACCGTGGACAGGTTCTTCGCGGAATCGCCGGTGGTGAGGATCCAGGACAGGAACGCCTTGACGGCCTTCGCCTCGGCAGCGCTTGGCTGGGTCTTCTTCACGATCGCGTACTCGTAGTTGATGATCGCGTATCCGGAGGCCGCGGAGGTGTTGATCAGTGGCTCGGCGCCGTTGGACGGAGCGGCCGGGAAGCTGGCCAGGGCGGCACCGACCGAAGCGGGCGTGTCCTGGACGTACTTGCCCGCCTTGTTCCCGAGCGCCGCCGATGCAAGGCCGGCGGCCGTGGCCTTGGCCTGGTAGCTGATCCCGATATAGGCGATGCAGCCCTTGGTGCTGCCACACCCGGTCACCATGCCGCCGCTGCCGGTCTCGGCCAGCGCGCCGGGCGCCGACGGCCAGGTGATCGTCGTGCCGACGTTCGATGACGGCCAGGCGCTCGGGTCCTGCGCGCTCAGGTAGGAGGTGAACAGGAACGTGCTGCCCGAGCTGTCCGCGCGGTGCAGGGTGACGATCTTCATGGACGGCAGCGACACGCCTGGGTTGAGCTTGGCGATCGCCGGGTTGTTCCAGGTGGTGATCTTGCCGGTGTAGATCTGCGCCAGCACGGTGCCGTTCAAGTTGAGCGACTTGATATGGGGCAGGTTGTAGTAGACATCGACCGACGCCACAGCGAGCGGGATGTTCAGCAGCCCAGGGTACTTCTCGAGGTCCGAGGCGGACAGGTAAGCATCGGAGGCGCCGATGTTCACCAGGCCCTCGCTCGCGTCGGCAATTCCGGTGCCCGAGCCAGTCGCACCCGAGGTGATCGTCACGTTCGCGTTCGCGGCGCTGTAGGCGGTCTGCCAGGTGCCGAACAGCGGGAACAACAGCGTGCTGCCGGTCTCGGAGATCGACTTGCCGGATGCGTTGAGCGCCGTCGCCGGAGAAGACTTCGATGCCGCAGGCGTTGATGAACTGCTGCTGCAGGCAGCCGCCAGCAGGGCGAGCGGGACCAGGGCGGCCGCTGTGCACGCCAAGCGGATTCGTTTGGCCACCGGGGAATACTCCTTTACATATGCACGCTTACGCGTGCGCTACACGACTCGCACGCGGCGCGTGCGATGAGGTCCGCGCTCGCGCGCGGTTCTTGCCCCCGGGCGGGGGGAATTGCGGTCCTCTCGCCCGGGAGGGTCTTGTCTAGCCGAAGCGGCCACCCACGTAGTGGGCGGTCTCCTCGTGAGCGGGGTTCTCGAAGACCTGCTCGGTGTCGCCGTGCTCGACCATGTGCCCCTGGTAGAGGAAGATCGTGCTGTCGGCGACCCGGCGGGCCTGGGCCAGGTTGTGGGTCACGATCACCACCGTGATCTTCGGGGTGAGCGTCTTGATCAGCGCCTCGATCGACTCCGTGGCCAGCGGGTCGAGCGAGGACGTGGGCTCGTCGAGCAGCAGTATCTCGGGATCGACGGCCAGCGCCCGGGCCAGGCAGAGCAGCTGCTGCTGCCCGCCCGACAGCCGGAACGGCGAGTCCTTGAGCCGGCCGGAGACCGCCTCCCACAGCCCGACCTCGGTCAGCCGGCTTTCCGTGATCTCCCGCATCCCGGAGCGGCTGGCCATCTTGTGCGCCCGCACCCCGGAGACCACGTTATCCATGATCGACATGGGGAACGGGTTCGGCCGCTGGAAGAGCATCCCAACCCGGCGCCGCAGCGTCATCAGTTCCACGTGCGGGGCCCAGATGCTGTGCCCGTCCAGAAGCACGTCGCCGGCGTGCCGGTAGCCGGTCACCTTGTCGTTCATGCGGTTGAACGTCCGCAGCAACGTGGACTTGCCGGAGCCCGTTGGGCCGATCAGCGCGGTGATCGCGCCCTTCTGGACGTTCGTCGTGATATCGGAAAGAACCGTCCGCTGCCCGAAGCCCAGCGTCAGGTCCACGGGCGCCAGCGCGGCTTCCGCGCTCGCGGCGGCCGGGGCCTGCGTGCTGGCCGGTGCGCCGGAGGTGCCGGTCACGGTCACCGGGACGGTTGCGCCGCCGCCAGCCCCGGCCGGATCAGCCTCGATCGACATGATGTCGCCTTGCCCCCAAGCCTCGTGATGAGCCCTGCCGTGTTCGGTGGCCCGCACCATTTCTAGGGGGCCAAGGTAACGAGCAGTTGAACAACAGGTGATGAAACAGGCGACGAACAAATGGCAAGAAGGAGAACGATGCCCGGACATGCTTGTGGCCCGCCGAGGTCTCCCCCAGCGGGCCACGAGCCGGAAAACACGAGGCTAGACAGCCACCTCGAGCTCGGTGATCTTGCCGATGTCGGCGGACACGACGCGCTCGGCCCTGACGTTGCCGGGGGCGAGCACGCGCAGCGTCCACGAACCCGGGGCGGCGAAGAACCGGAAGCCGCCGTCCTCGCCGAGCGGCACCTCGGCGACGAATTCGCCGCCCGTGTTGAGCAGCCGCGCGTAGCCGACGGGCACGGCGGACCCGTTCTGGGTCACCCGCCCCTGTACGACCGCCTGGGTGCCGGCATCCTTGGCCGCGCTCACCGGTGCCCCGCCTGCGGGGGCCCCGCAGCCCTCAGCGCTCACTTGCCATCTCCTACCTCGATCGGAACCCCGACCAGGGAGCCGTACTCGGTCCAGGATCCGTCGTAGTTCTTCACGTTCGGCTGGCCGAGCAGCTCATGCAGCACGAACCAGGTGTGCGCCGAGCGCTCGCCGATCCTGCAGTACGCGATCGTCTCCCGGCCGAAGTCCACGCCCGCCTCGTCGCCGTAGAGCGCGCGGAGCGCGTCGTCGGACTTGAACGTGCCGTCTTCCTCGGCTGCCTTCGACCAAGGGACATTCTTGGCCGTGGGGATGTGCCCGCCGCGCTGCGCCTGCTCCTGCGGCAGGTGAGCCGGAGCGAGCAGCCGCCCGGCGAACTCGTCCGGCGAGCGGACGTCGACCAGGTTGTCGCGGCCGATGGCGGCGATCACCTCGTCGCGGAACGCGCGGATCGCCTTGTCCTGCTCCTGCGCGTGGTATTCGGTCTTGGCACGCTGCGGGACGTCGGTCACCAGCTCGCGGGACTCCAGCTCCCACTTCTTCCGGCCGCCGTCGAGCAGTTTGACGTTGTTGTGCCCGTACAGCTTGAAGTACCAGTAGGCGTACGCGGCGAACCAGTTGTTGTTGCCGCCGTAGAGGATGACCGTGTCGTCGTTGGAAATGCCCCGCTCGGAGAGCAGCGCCTCGAAGCCGGCCTTGTCCACGAAGTCGCGGCGCACCGGGTCCTGCAGGTCGGCCTTCCAGTCGATCTTGACGGCGTTGCGGATGTGGCCCTTGTCGTAGGCGCTGGTGTCCTCGTCCACCTCGACGAGCACCACGCCGGGGTCGCTACCGTGCGCCTCGACCCAGTCGGCGCCGGTGAGGACGTCGGATCGGCTCATATGGGAACCTCCTTGTCGGTTTCAGCCGGGACCAGCGTCTGGCGGCCCGGCCAGATACGTCGGATCATCAGATACATCTCGCAGCCCAGGCAGAGCCCGAATACACCGTTCAGGAACGCGGCGAGCAGGCCGGCCGATGCGGCCGCCATGCCAAGCGGCGTGATACCCGCTGCGTAGCCGATGACCCCTATCACGCTGATCAGGAGGCCAGTGCCCTGGGCGAACCTCGGCGGCGCCTCTGGCTCGAGTTCCTTGGGCGGCCCGAGACGCGGCCGCACCAGCCAGCGGTAGATCAGGCCGTACGGCGCGTACCGCATGCCGAAGAGGGTGGCGATTGCGAAGATCACCGCCTGCGCGCCCAGCAGCCAGGCGCTTCCGGTGATCAGGACAACGGCGAAGACCACCATGGTGATCAGCGCTCCGAAGCGTGGTCCCCTCGGATCGATGTCCATTTGCGATGTCCCTTCGGGATGCTGGCGGGGGGTTGCCCGTAGACCCGCCCCGCCCGGCACGCTCTGCTTCCCGGCGCCCTCCACCTCGCCCGTTTGACGCGGCCCACGCGGCCGCGGGCCAGGGAGAGGATCGGGCGGCCTAGCCGGGCCGTGGCCCGGCAGGCTCGGTCGCCTAACAGAGCGCGGTCGCGACGCGGCAGTAATCCACGGCGCGCCGCCGGGTCAGCATCGACCGGAACCGCCGCGCGGACGCGGTTCCTGGCGACGCTGATGTCCGGGCAGGCACGGTCCCGATGCTATGCGTGACCGGGTTCACCTGTCACTATCCCCCTCTTTCGATCTAATCACTAGGAATAACCCTACGACAACTCACCAACGGCGGCGATAACGTCGGCCTTGCGAGGCTGACCGCTCGCGCGCTTGGCGACGCGGCCGTCGGGGCCAACCACCAGGACCGTCGGAGTCCGGCGGATGTCCAGGCGGCGGACCAGATCGAGATGGGATTCGGCGTCGATCTCCACGTGCGCCACCCCGTCGACCATCCCGGCCACCTCGGCAAGGATCCGCCGGGTGGCGCGGCACGGCGCGCAGAACGCGGTGGAGAACTGGACCAGGGTGGCCCGCTGGCCGAGCGGCAGCCCCAGTTCCACGGAGGTAAGCGTGGGACCGGCGTCCACTGCCGGGCCGTCGGCCGTCTGCGCGTCCGCATTGCCAGACCTGGGGTTGCCGCTGATACCGCGGATCCGGCCGTTGGTCCGCTGCCAGGCAAGCCCGGTCACCACCGCGACGGCCAGCGCCGCCACGAGAGCAATCAGTCCGGGAGCCACGTTCAGCTAAGCGCGAGACCGAGCCCTCGCATTCCCGGTGCCGCCGTCATTCCGGTCAGACCGCTATGAACTCGCCGCGACCTTGACGAGGATCTTTCCGTGCGCGCCGCTGATGTCGAAGCTGCGCAGCTGGCTTACGGCCACCGTGGTCGAAGCGTTGTACCAGTTGCCGTCGTGAGACCCGCCGACCGTCCAGCCGCCCGCCCACAGGTGCTGACCGGTCGTGGTCGTCACCCAGAACTCGCAGTGCGTGCCGTTCGGGATGCCCGCGACCTGCACCTGCATGCTGGTCCCCGACGCTGCCGCCGAGTAGTACACGGCCGCGGACACGTGCGTGGCCGGGTTGCTGCCGCGGACCAGGTCCGAGTTGTCCTGCGCGGTCGCCTGCGGGGCGGCGTGGTGCGACATCATGATTCCGCCTGCCAGCCCGCCGCCGCCCACCGCGATGATCGCAGCGGCGGCCGCGACCGCGATGCCCCGCCACCTGCGCGCCCGCCGCCGCGAGGAAACCTGGGCCAGCAGCGCGTCCAGCAGTTCGGCCGGCGCTTCCTCCAGCTCTTCGTCGCCGAGGGCCAGCCGCTCCGCGTCCGCATACGGCACCCTGCCCAGCAGCGCGGGCAGCCCGGCGAGGCCGGCCAGCTCTTCCCGGCAGTCGAGGCAGTGGGGCAGATGGGCGTCCACGATCGAGCGCTCGGCAGGGTCGATCGCGCCCAGGACGTAAACTCCGAGGGCCTGGCGGACCTCATTGCACTCTGAGAGCCCGGTCATGGCGCGAGCCCCCGTTCCTCTAGTGCCAGCTTGAGCGCGCGGAGCGCATAGAACGTTCGTGACTTGACGGTGCCCGGCGGCACGCCCAGCGCGGCCGCCGCCTCAGCGACTGACTTGCCCTTGTAGTAGGTCTCCAGCAGCACCCGGCGATGGTCGGGCCGCAGCGCCTTTACCGCATCGGCCACAGCCCAGGACTCGAGCGCTCGCTCTGCCTCGTCCGGGGCGGGGATCAGCTCGAGCGCTGCCTCGCCGACCTCGCGCGGCCTGGCCCGCCGGGCCCGGTAGGAGTCGACCGCAAGGTTCCGCGCGACCGCGAACAGCCACGGCCGCGCGGGCCGTTCCGCAATCGCATCCGGGTGCATCCACGCCCGCAGCAGGGTTTCCTGCACAATGTCCTCCGCCCGCTGCCGGTCCCCGCTCGTCAGGTGCAGTGCATACCGCAGCAGCGGCCCCGCATGCTCCGCATAGAGCGTGCGCACCAGCATCTCGTCGGAGGCCGGACCGCGCGTGCTCTTGCCGCCAGCTCCTTGTAGCCCTGCCACGCCCTCTCCACGGCTCCCGCGGCCCTCTTGGTTCAACGCCGCGGCAAAATTCTTTGTGAGTTTGTGCAGTAAACGGTCAGCCTCCGGCGAACGGGGGCAGCACCTCGACCACGGACCCGTCACCGAGCACTACGGCTTCCGGCGCGCGGGTTCCCACCGGGTTCCCGTCGACCAGGAACGACGACCGGACCAGGATCGCCCGCAGCCGTGCGTTTCGTGCATCCCGCTCGTCCCGCTGCTCCGGCCCGGCTGGCCCGTCCGGCCCGCCGCCGTCGGCGTCGCCGGCCGCGGCCGCGAGCGCCGCAGCCAGCGCCTCGGCGAGTGTCCCGGCGCTGACCGCCTCCTCGGCGATCCCCGCCGCCTCCTTTGCCGCCGCCCAGTAGCGGAGGGTCACGATGGCCATGTCAGCTATCCTTGCTCATTATCGGACCCGGAAGGCCACGGGCCCACAGCACAGCGGGAGTCAGGGCAGCCTCCCGCGGATAACTCCGCGGGATGGAGGTGGCGGCAGGTTGAGTATCGTGCTGCTGCTCACGGACGCGCCAGAGCCCGCCGCCGAGATTCTTCCCTCACTGAGCCTGCTGTCCCACGACGTCAGGACCGCGCCCGCTTCGGCGACCGCGGCCGACGGCGGCTCCGGCACCGACGCGATCCTGGTCGACGCCCGGCGGGACCTGGTTCAGGTCAGGCGGCTGCTCCGGCTGCTGCACGGCGCGGAGATGGCCGTGCCGGTGCTGGCCATCGTCACCGAGGGCGGCTGGGCCGCGGTGACCGCCGACTGGGGCGCGGACGACGTGATCCTGTACACCGCCGGGCCCGGCGAGGTCGACGCCAGGCTGCGCCTCGCGATCGGCCGCATGGCGCCGGCGGCTTCCAGCGAGATCCGCTCGGGCGACCTGGTTATCGACGAACCGACGTATTCGGTACGGTTGCGCGGTCACACCCTCGACCTAACGTTCAAGGAATTCGAATTGCTGAAGTTCCTGGCCCAGCACCCCGGGCGGGTTTTTGCCCGGTCCCAGCTGCTACAGGAGGTCTGGGGATACGACTACTTCGGTGGCACCCGGACCGTCGACGTGCACGTGCGCAGGCTGCGGGCAAAGCTCGGTGCCGAGCATGAGGCCCTGATCGGCACCGTCCGCAACGTCGGGTACCGCTTCGTCCCGGTTAAGGGCGATGACGGCAACCATCTCGAAGCCCGCAAAGACCGACCCCCCGGCGTCCAGGCGCGCCCGGCTCATGCCGAGGTCTGACGGCCAGGGGGCGCCCGGGGCGCCCGGGGCGAGCGCGCCGGCGATCACGGTTCGGGGGAAGCTCACCCAGGCCGAGGCGCAGGACGTGCTCGGGCTGGTCCGGGCCGCCACGGAACAGGATGGCGTCGGCCCGCTGTCCGAGCACGTCATGCTGCACCTTAGGTACGGCGGCGACCCGCGGGCCCGCAACCTGCTGCTCACCAGCAACGGCGAGGTGGCCGGTTACGCCCACCTGGACCCGACGGATCCGGTGGAGGGCCCGAGCGGCGAGCTGGTCATCCACCCCGAGCACCGCGGCGAGGGCCTGGGCCTGCTGCTGACCCGCGCGCTGGTCACCGAGGCCGGGGAACGGCCGTTGCGGCTGTGGGCACACGGCGATCTGCCCGCCGCCGCCCGGCTTGCTGCCGCGGCCGGGTTCGAGCGGGTGCGCGCCCTGTGGAAGATGCGGCGCTCCCTGCAGTCCGAGCCCGACCGGCCGCAGGTCGCCGACGGCGTGACGGTCCGGACGTTCGTGGCCGGCCGGGACGAGGACGCGTGGACGGATCTCAACGCCCGGGCGTTCGCCCGCCATCTCGAGCAGGGTGCCTGGACGCGCGAGGATCTGGACCTGCGAGAACGGGAACCGTGGTTCGATCCGGAGGGATTCTTCCTGGCTGAGCGGGGCTCCAAGCTCGTCGGATTTCACTGGACGAAGATCCACGGCTCCGGGGATGCGGAATCCGGTGACCACGAGCCGATCGGCGAGGTGTACGTCGTCGGAGTCGACCCCAACGAGCGCGGCACTGGCCTCGGCCGTGCGCTCACCCTGATCGGGCTCCGCTACCTGCGCGGCAGAGGCCTGCCGCAGGTGATGCTGTATGTGGACGAATCCAACACGCCTGCGATCAGGCTCTACGAATCACTGGGCTTCACCCACACCGATACCGACGTCATGTTCGCCAACGGCCCGGTGAGCAGCCATGACACGTAGGCGGGTCTGACCTGATCGGGCCGGGGGCCAGCGGGTGAGTAGCTCCGCCGGACTAGTTGGAGACCGTCGCGCCGGCCACCGGGCGCAGGCCAAGAACCTGGTCGAGCTCCTCGGCCGTCAGCGGCCGGTCGCTCGCCGCCACGGCGCTGAGCACCTCGGCGTACAAGTCGATCTCTTCGAGCGCTACGCGATCGTGGACGCGCAGGTCCAGATGCTCTCGCAACGCGCCCACCTCCATTGCCGAGCGGATTCGCGGAAGCCTGAGATCAGGTTACGGCGCCACCCCATTGCCGCGCATGACTCATCGGGATCATTTCCAGAACCATCTTCTAGTAACGCATACCCAGATCCTGGGCTCCTCATTCAGCGGATTCAGCCGTTCCGCTCTGACCAGGCAACATCCCGGTGGCGACCCGCCCTGGCGACGTAGTTGACGGCCGAGTCGGCGAACGACGCGCGATCTGCGTCGGTTAGTTCCCGGACCACCCGCCCCGGTACCCCGGCGAACAGAACCCCGGCCGGGACGCTCGCGCCGGGCCGGACCACGGAGCCTGCCGCGACCAGGGTGCCGGCCCCGACCCGGGCGCCGCCGAGCACGATCGCGCCCATCCCGATCAGGGCGCCCGCCCCGACGTGCGCACCGTGCACGGTGGCGTGATGGCCCAGGCTGACCCGCTCCTCTAGCACGGCAGGCTCCCCTGCGTCCACGTGCATGCAGCAGAGGTCCTGGATGTTGCACTCCGGGCCCACCACGATCTCATCGTCATCGGCCCGCAGCACGGCCCCGTACCAGATGTTCGCGGCGCGGCCGATCGTGACCCGGCCCACGACCACGGCGGTGGGAGCGATCCAGGCCGCCGGGTCCACCGAAGGCACGAAGTCGCGCAACGATCCCAGCAAGCCCATGGATGCTCCTCCCCGCGGCTGCCCCGCCGCTCCCCGCGGTACTCGCGCCGCGCCCTCGCCCGGGCAGAGGATCCGCTCCGCGCGGCAGTCGCGCCGCGCTCTCGCCGGGGCGGAGGGTACTGCCTCGTTGGCCTCGACCAATCCAGACATAACCGGATACTCAGCCGTTTCGGTTGCGCGGACGGTCCTTCGCGACAAGAGTCGTGGCGTCATTCCATAAAAGCCGCGCTCGGCCCGCAACCCGGCAGGACCCCAGCTGTCGGACGGGTCGCCAACAGTAGACCACATCCGCAGATCTGGCCAGCCCCCGAGCGGCCACCAGCCGCACGGCCAGATCTGCCTGACCCATCTGACGGGTGAAATCATGACCGAGCACACCGACCACGCCACCGACCTGGGACAGGAAGAGTTCGAGCTTGAGAGGCGCGGCTACAGCCGTCGGCAGGTAGATGAGTTCGCGGCGAAGACCCGCAACCACTCCCGTGACCTTGAGAACAGGCTGTCGCACGCCCTTGACGAAAATGAGCGGATCAGGCTTGAGCTCTCCGCTGCGCGGCAGGCGGCCGGCGGCTGGCCAGCACACGAGGAGATCAGCGAGCGCGTCGGGCAGATCCTGAAGCTGGCCGACGAGGAGGCCAAGTCCCAGCGCGACCGCACCAGCGAGGAGATCGCGAAGCAGCGGTCGGACGCCAAGGCGGAGACCGACCGGATGCGCGCCGAGGCCAAGCAGGAGACCGACAAGTTCCGGGCCGAGGCCCAGAGCCAGGCCGAGCGCATGCTGCGCGCAGCCCAGGAGCAGGCGGAGAACTCGGTTGCCAGCGCCAGGGCCGAGGCGGAGAAGACGCGGAACGCGGCGCGCGCCGAGGCCGAGCGCTCGATCACCGACGCGCACAAGCAGGCGGAGACCGCCGTGGGCACCGCCAAGGCCCAGGCCAAGCAGGTGCTCGACGAGGCGACCGCGCGAGCGACCGCGATTCACGACGGTGCGGAGCGCCGCCTCAACCTGCTCATGTCCCGGCACACCGAGGCGATCAGGCGGCTGACGGAGATCCGCGACGTGGTCACCACCCTGGTCGCCGGCGAGGTCGCCCGCGGCTCGCTCGAGGAAGAGGTCGAGAAGGCGGTCGCGAACGCGATCGGCGACAACAAGGCGGCTGGCCGCCCGGCTGGCCCTGGCGGTCCTGCTGGCCCTGGCGGTCCTGCTGGCCCTGGCGGTCCTGCTGGCCCTGGCGGTCCTGCTGGCCCTGGCGGTCCCGTTGGACCCGCCGGTCCGGGCGGTCCTGGCGGTCCGGCCGAGGGCAGGCACGCTCCCGTTGGGCCAGCGGTCCAGGCCGGTCCGGCCGGTCCTGCCGGTGCCGGTCCTGGCGGTCCGGCTCCCGGCGCGGCGCCGGCCCAGGCCCCAGCTGCCCCCGTTATCGGCCAGCAGGTGCCCGGACGCGTCCAGCCAGGCCCGAGGACCCAGCCGACGGGCGCCAAGCCAGCCGAGGTCTCCGGCGCGGGCAACGGATCGGGCGCCCGGGTGCCGAACGGCGCCGCGGAGACTCACGCAGCCGCCGCCCGCCCGGCGGGCCCCGCCGAGGGCGCGCGGCACGCCGCAGGTGGCGACAGGCCGGAGACGGGCGAGGACACCGCGGACAACGTCCACATTATCCCGGAATGACCTGATCCTCGGTCCCCAGGACCGGCCCAGTTCCGCGTACAGCCAGGGGCCAGGCTCCATGGATGTACCAAAAGACGGGTTATAGCCCGTCAAACGGTACATTCATGCGCCGGGCCCCTGTTTGCGGTCTGCGCCGTCGGCCCTGCTTGCGCCCAGCGCCGGGTGCCCTGCTGCGCCTGTCGCACATGAACCGCCTGGCGCGGCGGCTCCTGTTTGCCTTAGTCGTTGAAGGTCTGCACGGTCGGGGCGCCAGAGTTCCAGGTGGCGATCAGCGAGGAGACGTCGGAGCCTTCGCTGAAGTCCACGCGCAGCCAGCCCGCCGCCGACCACGTCTGGACCGAGAACCCGGCCGCCGGGGTCGCGGCGACCAGTTGCGCCGATGTCGCCGCGACCAGCAGGGTCACGTGACCACCGGTGAGCGCATAGCTACGCACGACCCCAGAACCCGGGCTCCTGCCCGGGCGGGACGGCGCGGGCGCAGGGGCCGGCGAAGCGGAGCCGGGTGACGGGCTGCCGGACGGCGAAGCGGAATCGCTGGGGCTCGGCGAAGGCGGGGCTCCGGGCCGTGGCGTGGGCGTTCCGGCGGCGAGGACCGGGGCTGGCTGCCCGCCGCTCACCGCGTCTCGCAGCACAACCTGCGCGCCGAGCCAGGCGAGCGCGACGGCGGCGGCGGTGCCCGCGGCCCACGCCGCGGTACCGCTGATCAGGCGCCCCGGCCGACCCAGGCGGCTTGGCCGACCCAAGCGGCTCGGCCGACCCGGCTCGCCCGGCCGACCCGACCGGCCAGGCCGTCCCGTCATTAACCACCGCACATCGCCAATATTGCAGCAATCAATCGCGAAAGGCGTACGGTTCGATTCATGGCCCGGGTGCTCGTCATCGAGGACGACCCGCTGGTGAGATCCGCGGTCATCGGCGACCTGGCGAACCGCGAGCACGCGGTCCGCAGCGCGGGCACGGCGCTGGACGGGCTGCGTGAGCTGAGCCACCATCCGCCCGAGGTGATCGTGCTCGACCTCGGCCTGCCCGACCTCGACGGCCGCCAGGCGCTGCGGATGATGCGGGCGGTGTCGGCGGTTCCGGTGATCGTCGCGACCGCCTGCGACGAGGAATCCGAGATCGTCCGCCTGCTCAACGCCGGCGCCGACGACTATCTGGTCAAGCCGTTCTCCTGCGAGCATCTGGCGGCGCGCATCGCCGCGGTGCTGCGCCGTAACGGGGCGGCCGATGGCGGCGACGGCGGCCATCAGGTGCTGACGGTCGGCGGCCTCCGGGTGGATCTGGCCGCCCGGGAGGCGAGCCTCGACGGCAGGCCGCTGCAGCTGAGCCGGCGCGAGTTCGACCTGCTTGGGTACCTCGCCGCGCGCCCGGACCAGGTGGTGGCCCGGCGTGAGCTGCTCTCCGACGTGTGGCACCAGTCCTACGGGGATGACCAGACCATCGACGTGCACGTGTCCTGGCTGCGCCGCAAGCTCGGCGAGAGCGCGGCGGCCCCGCGCTACCTGCACACCGTCCGCGGGGTCGGCGTGAAGCTGGCCAGCCCGCGGTGAGGCGCACGCTGGCCCTGGTCTGTGCCGCGGTGACCTCGATGGTCGCGCTCGCGTTCCTGATCCCGCTGGCCCTGCTCGTCCGGCAGATCGCGCAGGACAACGCGCTGCGCAGCGCCCAGTTCCAGGCTGCCTCGATCGAGCCGGTGCTAGCGGTCACCACCAGCCGGGCCGGCCTGTCCAGGGCCATCGACGCCGCGCAGGCGGGCGGGGACGGCAGGCTGGCCGTCTACCTCACCGAACCAGCCGGGGGACGTGACGTGCTGGTCGCCGGAAGCGGTCAGGCCGACCCGGCCGATCTGGCCCGGGCCGTCGCGTCGGCACGGTCGTTCACGGTGCCACGGCCGGGCGGGTACGTGGTGTTCCAGCCGGTGGCGCTCGGTGGCGGCAGGCTCGCGGTGATCGAGGCGTTCGTTCCCGGCGCAGACCTGACCCGCGGCGTGGCGCTGTCCTGGGCGGTGATGGCCGCGGTCGCGGTGGCGCTCGTCGCGGTCTCGGTGCTGCTCGCCGACCGGCTGGCCGCCCAGGTCACCGGTGCCGCACGGCGGCTCGCCACGGCCGCGGCCGCGCTCGGTGGCGGCGACCTGACCGCGCGCAGCGAGGTGTCGGGACCGCCGGAGCTCACCGCGGCGGCTGCCGCGTTCAACGCCATGGCCGAGCGGCTCAGCCGGATGATCACAGCGGAGCGGGTGATGGCCGCCGACCTGCCGCACCGGCTGCGCACCCCGCTGACCGCGCTGCGGATGAACGCCGGCGCGCTCGGGCCGGGCCGGGCCGAGGACGAGACCAGGCTGGCCGTCACCCAGATGGAGCAGGAGGTCGACAAGATCATCCGTGCCGCCCGGCGCCCGGCGCTCGGCGAGCCGTCGAGCTGCGACGCCGCCGAGGTGCTGGCCGAGCGGATGGACTTCTGGTCAGCGCTGGCCGACGACCAGCTCAGGGCGTGGCACCTGGTCGGCGCGGACCAGCCGGTGCCCGTGCCGGTGGCAAGGCAGGACCTGATCGCGGCCGGCGACGCCCTGCTCGGCAACGTCTTCCTGCACACCGCGGAGGGCACGGAATTCGCGGTGACGCTGCACGCCGGCGACGGCGTCGTGGCCATCTTCTTCGCCGACGCCGGGCCCGGGATCGCCGACCCCGGCGCGGCGCTGCAGCGCGGCCGCAGCGGCCGCGGATCGACCGGGCTTGGCCTGGACATCGCCCGGCGGGTCGCCGAGTCCACCGGCGGCGAGCTGCGGATCGACCGGTCCGCCCTTGGCGGCGCGCAGGTCCAGATGTGGCTGCGCACCGGTGGCCCGCCGCCGTCCCGCGGCCGCAGGGCCGGCGGCAGGCGGCGGCTTAGCAGGCGCTCAGCCATCGATTAAGGGGGCCTTAACGCTCAGCCACTCCCCGGTCGGGCTGCGTGACGCGCGCCTAGCGTGGCTCGCGTTCACAGGCTCGTGGAACCCGCCCGCGGGACCCTGGAACCTGACCGAGGGGTGACGCCGCGATGGGCAGGCCGCACGGACGCCGCGAGAACATCAGCAGCAACAATGATGGGCGCCGAGACGGGCGGCCGCGTCCGGCCCGCGTGCGGCGGCGCGGTGTGGCGGGATTCCTGCCGGCGATCGTGATGGCGGCGGTCCTCGCCGCTGGGGGCACCCGTCGCCCTCCCCGAGCCAGACGGCCGGGACCACCGCTGGCTTCGCCCCGTACGTGGACACCAGCCTGTTCCCGCCGTTCAGCCTGACCAGCGTGGCCGCCAGCACCGGGGTCAAGCAGTTCAACCTGGCGTTCGTTGTGTCCGGCGGCAGCTGCACCCCGGAATGGGGCGGCACCACGGCGATCGGCGGCAACCCGGTCGCCGCCGAGATCAGCGCGCTGCGCGCGATGGGCGGGGACGTCCGGGTCTCGTTCGGCGGTGAGGACGGCAGTGAGCTGGCCCAGACCTGCACCAGCGTCTCCCAGCTCGCCGCCGCCTACCAGCAGGTGATCTCCGCCTACGGCCTGAACAAGATCGATTTCGATATCGAGGGCGCCGCGATCGACGACACCGCGGCCAACGCCGTCAGGGACCAGGCCCTGGCCCAGCTTGAGGCGCAGGACCCTGGCTTGCAGGTGTCGTTCACCCTCCCGGTGGAGCCGTCCGGGCTGACCCAGGACGGCATCAACCTGCTGACCGGCGCGGTATCAGCCGGCGTCAAGATCGCCGCAGTCAACGTGATGGCCATGGACTTCGGCGACGCCAGCGCCCCGGATCCGGCCACGATGATGGGCACCTACGCCATCGACGCGGCCACGGCCACCGACGCGCAGCTCGCGGGCGTGCTCGGCATCAGCGACGCAGCGGCCTGGGCGAAGGTCGCGGTAACCCCGATGATCGGCCAGAACGACCAGACCGACGAGGTCTTCACGATTGCCGACGCCCAGCAGCTCGAGGCGTTTGCGGCGGCCAAGCACCTGGCCTGGCTGTCGATGTGGTCGGCTGGGCGGGACCAGGAATGCTCCGGCGGCGTGGACACCGCCGCGCAGCCGACCTGCAGCGGCATCGTGCAGACGCCGCAGCAGTTCATGGAGACCCTGGGCCAGTTCTGAGCGGTCCCTAGCCGGGCAGGGCGTCCAACCGGCGCAGGATCACGCCTTCACGGAGCGCCCAGGGGCACACCTCGAGCTCGGGCAGGTCGAACAGGTCCATCGCCGCGTCGGCAATGATCGCCCCGGCGGCGAGCTGGGGGGCCCGGCCCCTGGACACGCCGGGCAGCTTCATCCGCTCCGCGGCCGACGTCCGCGACAGCCGGTCCGCCAGCGCCGTCACCTCGGCGTGCCGCAGGAACCGCCGCACGTACGGCCCGTCGCTGGACGGGGCGGCCCCGGCGATCCTGGCGAGCTGGCGGAACGTCTTGGACGTGGCGACCGCGTGGTCGGGCCGGCCATCCCGCATGACCGTGCCCGCGGTCGCGGCGATCTCGGCCCTGACGTGCTTGCGCAGCTGCCGCACCTCGTCGGCCGACGGCGGGTCACCGCCCAGCCAGTCCCTGGTGAGGCGGCCCGCGCCGAGCGGCAGGGACACCGCGACGCTGGGCTCCTCGTCCACGCCCGAGGCGATTTCCAGTGATCCGCCGCCAATGTCCAGCATGAGCAGCCGCCCCGAGGACCAGCCGAACCAGCGCCGGGCGGCCAGGAACGTCAGCCGGGACTCGTCCGGGCCGGGCAGCACCTTGATGTCGACGTCGGTCTCCTGCTGGATCTGGCCCAGCAGCTCGAGGCCGTTGGCCGCGTCCCGCACGGCGGAGGTCGCGAACGCCAGAAACTCCTGCACGCCCTTGTCCTCGGCGATCCGCAGCGCCTCATCCACGAAGTCGCGCAGCTGCACCTCGCAGTCCTCGGTAAGGCGGTTCTCATCGTCCAGGTGGTCGCCGAGCCGCAGCTCGGCCTTGTGCGAGAACGCGGGAACGGGCCGCGCGCCCTGGTGTGCGTCAACAACAAGCAGATGGACAGTGTTGGACCCGACGTCCAGGACCCCCAAGCGCATAACACGACGCTACCGCTCCGCCCCAGCGGAAGGGGACAGCGATGGTCCTTTCGGGCGAGGCGGGCGCGCCACTGTATGTTCGGAACATCAGGGGACCGCTGGAGGTGGCATGAGCGAGAGCGCGCGAGGCAGCGTCAGGGTCGAGCAGGGGCCGAAGAGGGTCCGCGTCTACCTGGGCGGCGAACTAGTAGCCGATACCAGGACGCCGTACCTGGTGTGGGAGTCCCCGTACTACCCCACCTACTACCTGCCCGCGTCCGACATGCGCGCGACGCTGATCCCGGCGGGAGAGACCAAGCACTCACCCAGCCGCGGTGACGGCGAGGTGCTCCACGTGAAGGTGGCCACGGCGACGGCGGAGCGGGCGGCTGTGCGCTACCCGGACTCCCCGCTGGAGCAGCTGCGCGACCTGGTCCGGGTGGACTGGGGCGCGATGAGCGAGTGGCTGGAGGAGGACGAACCCGTATATACCCACCCGCGCGATCCGTACAAGCGGGTGGACATCCTGGCCAGCTCGCGGCACGTGCGGATCGAGGTGGACGGCATCACCGTCGCCGAGTCGCGTCAGCCGCGGGTCCTGTTCGAGACCGGCCTGCCGCCCCGGCACTACATCCCGCTGACCGACGTGCGGATGGACATGCTGCGGCCGTCCGACACGGTGTCGCACTGCCCGTACAAGGGCAGCGCGAGCTACTGGTCGGTGGACACCGGCACACGCCTGCACCAGGACATCGTCTGGATCTACCGGACCCCGCTGCCGGAGAGCCAGAAGGTCGCGGGCCTGGCCTGCTTCTACGACGAGAAGTTGGACGTCTACCTGGACGGCGAGCTGCAGGCCAAGCCCAAGACCCCGTTCAGCTAATCCGCCACGGCCGGCTTGTCCAAATCTTCGATCCTGGAACGCGACGGTCCGCGGCTGGCCGAGAGCGCCCGGGCGGTTTGCTCGGCCGCGCGCAGCGTCCGGATGATGTTGCCGCTGGCCAGTTTCCCGCAGTCCTCCTCGCTCCAGCCGCGGCGAAGCAGCTCGGCGATCAGTGCCGGGTAGGTCGAGGTGTCCTCGAGCCCCTCGGGCAGCCAGTCGACCCCGTCGTAGTCACTGCCGATGCCGACGTGGTCGACGCCCGCGACCTCCCGGACGTGCTCGACGTGGTCGGCCACCTCGGCGAGCTTCACAGCCGGCCTGGGGTGCTTGGCGATCCACTCCTGGCGCAGCTCCTTGGCCTGGCCGCGGCCTGGGACGTTCTTGAAGTCGAACCCTCGCTGCTTGGCGTCCTCGGCGAACCCGCGCTCCCAGTCGCGGCAGGCCTGGGAGACGAAGGCGGGAACGAAGTTCACCATGCAGGTGCCGCCGTTGGCGGGCATCCGCGCCAGGATCTCGTCGGGCACGTTCCTCGGGTGGTCGCAGATCGCCAGCGCAGAGGAGTGGGAGAAGATGAGCGGCCCTTCCGCGGTGTCCAGGGCGTCGCGCATGGTGTCCGGGGACACGTGGGACAGGTCCACGAGCATGCCGAGCCGCTGCATCTCCCGGACCACCTCACGGCCGAACGGGCTCAGCCCGCCGACGACCGGGTCGTCGGTCGCCGAGTCGGCCCAGGGCAGGCTGCGGTTGTGGGTGAGGGTCATGTAGCGGACGCCGAGCGCGTACAGCGCCCGGAGCGTGCCGAGCGAGGAGCCGATGGAATGGCCCCCCTCCGCCCCGATCAGCGAGGCCACCTTGCCCGCCGCGATGATCCGCTCCACGTCGTCGGCGGTCAGCGCGAGCTCGAGGGTGCCCGGATAGCGCCGGATCAGCTCGTGCACCAGGTCGATCTGCTCCAGGGTCGTGGTGACCGCGGTCTCGCCCTCGAGGTCGGCCGACACGTACACGGACCAGAACTGTGCGCCGACGCCGCCGGCGGCCATACGAGGCCAGTCCGTCTGGATCGTGGCGACCGCGTGAGCCAGGTCGGTGGTGTCCAGATCGACGTCTTCGGCCACACGCAGCGTCCACGGCAGGTCGTTGTGGCCGTCGAGGATCGGGTGGCGGGTCAGCAGGTCGCGGGCGGCTGTGGCGGCGGCAGGGCTGGCATCGGTGCTCGTCATTGCCCCAGCTTACGTAGATCGTCCGGGCGCCTGCTCGGTGGCTTTGACCTGCGAGCAGCCGGCCCGCGGAGGGAGCGCCGCCGCGCTAAGACCGGACAGCCAGCGGCGGGTGATGCACAGCCAGATAAGCGCGGTCGCGATGGCCAGCAGGGCCAGCGGCGCGAGGTCACGGGCGACGGCGTCGTCGGCCTGCGCGAGCCAGGGCGGTCTCAGCCGCGTGTAGAAGGTCACGCCGGGCAACTCGGCCACCCCGCCCACCACGGCGCGGCCCAGCGCGATCCAGTCCAGCCGGGTGGCGGGCATGACGGCGAGCAGCGGGAAGATCATGGCGTCGAACCAGGGCCGCTGCTGCGGCGAGGTGACCAGCCAGGCGAGAGATAGCGCGAGGGACGGCCGGATCGCGGGCAGTTCGGGCGGTCCTTCCGGCAGGCGCCATAGCAGCAGCGCGGCTAGCAGCACCGCTGCGACGACCCCTAGCAGGTCGGTCCGCCGGCTCGGGTCATGCCAGTCCAGGGCCCGGTACAAGAGCTGCCACGGCTGGTACAGGTCGACGCCGGCGTTCCCGCGCTTCACCTGGGCAACCAGCGCGGGGCGCCCCCCGGCCAGCAGGTAGCTGGGCACCAGGACGATGGTGGCGCCGACTCCCACGGCCGCCAGCACCCGCGGGGACCGGTATGCCGCCCACACTAGGCCGAACCCGAACAGCGCTAACGGCGCCTTGACCGCTGCCGCGCCGCCGGCCAGCAGACCGGCCAGCAGACCGCTGCGAACGTCCATCCGGCGCAGCGCCAGCAGCCCGGCCACTCCGGCCGCCGCCGCGAGCCCGTCCACGTGCCCGCCCGCCATCACCGCGAGCAGCATCAGCGGGTTCACCGACCACAGCAGGTGCGCCCGGGCATGCCGGCCGGCCTCCGAGCGCAGCAGCCGGTCCAGGGCCGCCACGATCGCCAGATACGCGATGCCCGACCACACCTTTAACCAGAACAGCGTCAGCCGGGCCGACGTCCCGCCGAGTTCGGACGCTGCCTTCTCGGTGACCGTGGCCAGCGGACCATAGACCGAGGGATCGTGCTCCCACGGAACCGGCGCGATCGCGCCGATCGGATCCCCGGATCGCCGCAGCTCTGCCGGGGTTATCCGGTAGGGGCTGTGCCCGAGTGCGGCGATCCGCCCGTAGACCGCGTAGTCCAGCATGTCGGTCGAGCCGATCGGTGGCAGCAGGGTCAGCGCCACGACCGCCAGGATCGAGCCGATGATCAGGTTTCGCGGCCGCGGCCGCCATCCGCGTTGCACCGCGACCAGCCCGGCGCCAAGACCAGCCCCGCCGATGAGCACGATGCCCCAGGTCAGGAACGTCACGAGCACGTCGGGAAGGGCCAGGTGGGCGGCGTAGGGCGGCCAGCCCGATGTGCCAGGCGTCGTCGGCACTGCCGCCGACGGCCCCGCCAGGCCGACCAGAACCATCAGCGTCACGCTTAGCGCGATGGCGGCCATCGCAGCCCTGGCTAGCCAGGGGACATCCTGCGGCACGGCCGGCTCGCGCGGCTCCTGCACCGAGCGCATGCGGCTTGGTTCCTCACACGGGTTGAGCAGGACGAAAACCATCGGGCATCACGGAGGGTATCGGTCCGGCTCCACAGACGCACCACCCACCCAACCCAACCGACCCAACCCTCACCGACGTGCCGCCTACCCACCCCAAGCGACCGGCGCATTGACGACGTGAGGATCCGCACTCGGCGCGTTCGGATGCCGTTAGGAACGCCGCCGGCACCGGCTAGCGGAAGGACCATGTATGGCGGAGGTTGTGCACAGGAGGTGTCGGGTGAAGCGCTACCTGACCAGGGACGCCGCCGCGGTCGCCGCCGGGCTGCTGCTGCCGGTGGCCGTTTCGGCGCTGCTGCTCCCGCTGCGGTCCAGCTGGTCGAACACGAACGTCGCCCTGGTGCTGGTGGTAGCGGTGGTCGCGGTGGCCGCGATCGGCAACCGGTGGGCGGGCGCGCTGGCCGCGCTCTCCGCAGCCGCCTGGTTCGATTTCTTTTTCACCGTGCCCTACTACCGGTTTGCGATCTCCCGGTCGGCTGACATCAGAACCGCCCTGCTGTTGCTGGTGGTTGGCGTGGCCGTGTCCCAGCTTGCCGCCAGGGCCAGACGGTTCCGGGTGCTGGCGATCACCGACGCGCGCTACCTGGCCGAGATTCACGAGGCGTCGGAGCTCGCGCAGACGGCCAGGTCGCCCGACGTCGTGGTCGACCACATCAAGGACCAGCTCATCAGCGTGCTTGACCTGGCTGGATGTCGGTTCGAGTACGGGTCCCTGCTCGGGCACCGGCCGCGGCTGGAGCAGGACGGCAGCGTCATGGTCGGGCGGCACCGGTATGCCGTTGAGGACGGAGGCCTGCCGGGCGAGGAGATCGAACTGCGGACGACCGCCAACGGCCGGTATTACGGGCGGTTCATGCTGGCGCCCAAGCCGATGTCTCGGCCCTCTCTGCAGGCTCGCCTGGTCGCGGTGACCCTGGCCGACCAGGCCGGGCTCGCTTTCAGCGCCCGTTAAAGCGCGCGCCTCTGGCGCGCAAAAACCCTTACTATTTCACGTATGACGTTATGGATCACCGTCGCGCCACCTTGCGCAGGCTGGCGGGGTGAGCCATGGGAGTAGCGATAATCGCGCTGGTAATTGCCTGCGTTATCGGCTGGCACGCCAGTAGAGCGCACATGTCTCATGGCCTCATACCGTTCAGGAAAGGCCAGCTGCCCGCCATGCGCCGTGAGCGAACGCGCTATATTCTCCGGACGCTCTTGCTGGCAGTCATAGTCCTGGTGATTCTGGTGCTCTTCGCGAAGCACTAAGCGCTGACGAACGCGACGACGTCGCTGAGCGCGGGGCGGTAGCCGTTGGTGGTGTCGACCTCGACCCAGGGCGCGTCGACGCTGACCCGGTCGAACGCGTTGTGGGCCTGGGCCTGGCGCGCCGCGTCGCCGTAGGTGGGGTCGGCGTGCGCCCGGCGCAGCGGGTTCTGCGCCGTTCTTCGCAAGATCCGCTGGAACGCCACGTCCGCGGCAACCACGGCGTGCACGATGCGGATGCGGGCCAGGCCGTGGAACGGCTCCAGCCGGGGACGCCACACCCGGTCCTGGAACGCTGCCTCGGCCACGACCGTCACTCCGGCCCGGATCAGCAGGTCAAGCACGCCGAAGAAGACCGGCAGGGTCCGCATGGTCAGTTCGTCATCTCGCGCGGCCACGAACTCCGGAGTGTTATGCACCATTCCTTCCTTTATCTCGTCGCGGCAGATCGCCGGGCATCCGATCGCCCGCGCGATCTCATGCGCGAGCGTGGTCTTGCCCGACCCGGCCGGGCCACTCACCACGACGAGCACCGGAAGATCGCCCATCCTCCCAGTTATAAAGGTCACCTCCCCTTGTGGGTCCATCCTTCCCATACAAATCGCCCACCCTCGCCGTTAGGGCGGCGGCGGGCCAGATGGCGCGCTCCCAGGCCGCAGCACGGCCCCGGGCCGCGTCCTGCGGGCTAATGGGTATATCCCGGGGCGACGTGTGATGCTGGCAGCTGACCCGACCGCTGAGGAGTGATCAAATGACCGCGGCCCGTCCGCCCGCGCAGCCATCCCGGCAGAAGGGCGCGCAGGTCCACGACCTGCTGCCGCTCGGCGACTGGATCCGGCACCATTCCCTGCGCAGCTGGCCGGTGCTGCTGTTCCTGGTCCTGATCTGCGTGCCAACGATCGCGCTGGTCATCCTCGGCGCAAACCCGAGCGCGCGCACGTTCGACAGCGTCGCCTGGATCTTCGCCGCGTACTTCGGTCTCGCCTGGCTGCTGCTGCTCGGCGTCATAATCCGGCCGGAGCACGTGACCAGGCTCCTGCTCCTGGTGGTGACCGCGATCGCGCTGGTGGTGGAGATCCCGTTGGCCGTGACGCTGGAGACCGTGCTGCATGCCAGCAACGCGGGCCTCGGCCACAGCATCTACAGCGTCGGGATACCCGAAGAGCTCGCCAAGGCCATTCCGGTGCTCGTCATCGCGATCTTCTACGTGCACCGCCGGTCCCTGGAGCCGAGGGACTACCTGTTCCTGGGAGCGGTCAGCGGGCTGGTCTTCGGGGCCAGCGAGGTCGTGCACTACTTCACGGTCAACGGGGTTGTCGAGTTCTACCTGACGGTCAAGGCGGCACTCCCCTCGATACAGAACCTGATCAACAGCGGGCACTCCACGTCCACGTCGCTGTTTGCCGTGCTCATCGGCCCGGTGCGGTACTTCATCCTGAACTTCGTCTGGCGGTTCCTGACCGACTCGATCACCCACGCCTGCTGGGCCGGGCTGACCGGCTACTTCATCGGGCTCGCGGTGAGCGGACGGCACAAGTGGTACACGGTGGGCTGGATCGGACTGGTCATCGCTGCGGTCTTGCACGGGCTCAACGACTGGGGTCGGGTGAACGGCCACCCGGTGTGGATCCTGGTGACGCTGGTCAGCGGGATCCTGTTCCTCGGCTACGCCAAGGTCGGCTCCCGTGCCCCGCTGCACCTGTTCGACGGCGAGCCGCAACCCGGCCCGCGGCACGCCACGCCAGCCGCACCGAGCGGGCAGGCCGCCGGGACCGCGGCCGGATCTCCCTCGGCTGCCCCGGGCCATCCGGGCGTCCCCGAGCCGGTGCCAGCCGGCGGGCGGATACGGCCGTGGTGGGAGCACTAGGGCAGCCCGCCCCACTACTCCTCCGCGTGGCAGACGGCTTCCACGTTGTTGCCGTCCGGATCCCGCACGAACGCCCCGTAGTAGCTGGGGTGGTACTCCGGCCACACGCGCGGCTCGTGCAGCACCTCCGCGCCGGCGTCCACCGCCGCCTGGAAGAACGCCCGCACGGCCGCGCGGTCCGGCGCGGTGAAGGCGATGTGTGACTCGCGGAAGCCGTCCCCGGTGGTCAGCGGGCCGATCCAGAACTCCGGCATGGGCGGGACTCCGTAACCGATGACGTCGCCGAAGTCCATCGCCCGCCGCCCGCCCACCGGGGCGAGCACCGTATCGTAGAACGCCGCGCTCACGGTGACGTCTGCGCACTGGATCGCAAGATGATCGATCATGACGCCATCTTCGCGGTGGACGGACGGCTGTCGCCAGCATCCGGCCCGGCCCGCCGCCCGCGAACTCGACGGGGGCTTTGGGTAAATCGGTTGCCGGCCGATATCGGGCAGTGGTTCACTCGCCGGGCATCCCAGCCGCGAAAGGCGCCGAGTGTCAGCACGGTCGCGCTCGCCCGGTGATCGCGTCGGCGTGGTCGGCATGGCGGCCAGCCGCGTGTTCGTGTTCGCGATCGTCGCCTACCTGGCCGTGGTCACCATGCGGCCGCTATTTTCTCCGCTGGTCACCGGCTGGGTCCTCGGCAGGGTCGACTCCGGCGTGCGCGCGACGGCGCTGTCGGCGACCGACATGTTCGACAGCGGAGGCCAGATCGTCGGCGGGCCCATCGTGGGCGTCATCGGCGTCCTGGCCACGATCCGCATCGCGCTGGTGGCCGCGGGCCTGCGGCACTGCCTGATCGAGGGCGACAACCTCGACATGGCATATCCGGCGCCATGGGAGCACCACCTCGCCGAGCGCAACCTCGCGGCGATGTGGTCCAACTACCGCGCGCTCGGCTACCGCCGGATGATCTACACGAACACTGCGAGCGTGCTCGAGAAGGTGATCGGCGAGCTCACGGCGGCCATGGGCGACGACCCACAGGTCACGGGCGTGCTGCTGACCTGCAGCGACGCAACCGCCCGGCGGCGGCTCGCGCAGCGCGAGATCGGATCGGCGCTGGACTGGCACGTGGAGCGCAGCGCCCAGATGGCGCGCAGGCTAGACCGGCACGCCCCCGCCTGGGTGCACCGCGTAGCCACCGACGGACGGACCGTCGCCGACATCGCGGCCGAAGTCATCTCCCTGACCGCCTGGACCTAGCCAGCCCGCGCGCCGGCCGCCACGGCGTGCATGAATGAACCAAAAGACGGCCTGGAGGCCGTCAAACGGTACATCCACGGCAGCAAACGTCATCGCGGGACGGCTATCGTTCGGCCTATGGGCGGCGATCAGGCCGAGGAAGAGGACCGGCGCGAGCTGGTCAAGCCGCTGCTGGAGCGGTTCATCGCGGACGCGGCCGGGGTTGTGCCGCTCGTGGCGCTGTGGGCACACGGGTCGCTGGCGCTCGGGGACTACCAACCCGGCCGCAGCGACCTGGACCTGGTGGCGCTGGTCAGCGAGCACATCGGCGACTCAGGACGGGCCGAGCTGGAGCGCATCCATAAGGCCCTGGCCAGGGACGAGGAGCTGGCGGAAAAGCTGCACTGCTCGTACGTCGTGGTCTCCGAACTCGCAGACGCCGGCCGCAGCCATGTCACCTGGGCGATGGGTGAGCTGTACGAGCGTCGGGTGTCACCGATCAGCCGTAGGGAACTGCGCGACGGCGGCCTGTGCCTGCATGGCCCGGAGCCCGGCAGGATGGTTCCGGCGATCACCGACCAGGAGCTGGCGGACTACGTACGCGCCAATCTCCGCGACTACTGGTACCCGATAACGCGCAAGCCCGCGCTGTGGCTGCGCGACATCTGGGTGGACCTGGGGATGCTGACGCTCGCACGAGCGAGCGTGACGCTGCGGGACGGGCGGCTCATCGGCAAGCGGGAAGCCCTTGCGGTGCTGGCCCAACTCGATGCCCCCGCCGAGGTCGTGCGCGACATCTACCGGCGTCGCTACGAGGCCGCGCAGCCGATCTCGGGGCGGTGGCGGTTCCAGCGCGCGTACCTGGCCCGGACCTTCGTGCGGGCCACGATTCCGCGCGTCCTGGCCTGACCCTCACCAGGTGCTGGCGAGGAACGTCCAGTTCGGGTACGCGCTGGCCAGCATCGGCCGGTGGGCTTCCCAGCGCCGCGGCCCGATCGGCGCGACCGGCAGCGGCTCTGGGATTGCGGCCGCGAGCCGGTAGCCCCAGCGAAAGCCGGTGACCGCTGCGACGCGCCTGGTGCGGGCGATGTCTGGCAGCACGACCAGGAATGTCTCGGCGACCCACTCGCCATCGGGATGATCGGGATTGGCCGGGGCGTCGAAGAACGTGGGCAGGTAGCCGAAACCGGCCAGCGGCGAGTCCGCCGTGGCGAGCACCGGCGGCAGGTCCACCTCCACAACCAGCTCGCCGTCGGCCGCGACGCTCCTGCTGATTACCTGCAGCCACCCGACGACCGCCCGGTATCCCTCGCCGTCCAGGCTCACCTCGGCGCGGATCGCCGGGAAGCCGGCGAACCTGGCGCTGTCGAAACCGGTGGCGGCCAGGTCGAAGCCGAGCGCGGCCGGATCGGTCGTGACGCCGTAGTGCACGTCGACGGCGCCCGCATCGCCGCGGCAGGTGAACGGCAGCACCAGCGCCGGATCCGGCGCCTGGTACCTGATCGCTGCCACGCCGACCGATGCTAATGCCCCGGCCTGCGCCTAAGAAAATGGCGCATTCAGCAGCCCCCTCGCGTGATGGCGCGAACGCCGCGATTCTGGTTACCTCGGGAAGATCCAGCCACGAGGAGGCTTGATGAAGATCGCCGGATCGGTCGCCCTGGTCACAGGGGCTGGCCGCGGGCTCGGCCCGGTGTTCGCCGCAGAACTGGTCAGCCGGGGAGCCGCCAAGGTGTACGGGGCCGCACGTGATCCTGCCGCCGTCACGGACGCAGGGGTCACGCCCGTCGCACTCGACATCACCGACCCCGATGGCGTCGCCCGCGCCGCGGAGCTGTGCGCGGACGTCAGCCTGCTGGTGAACAACGCCGGGGTGATGAAGGCCAGCACGTTCATTGACGCGCCCAGCCTGGACGCGGCGCGGCTCGAGATGGAGACCAACTACTTCGGCACGCTTCGCATGTGCCGGGCGTTCGCACCGATTCTTGCGGCCAACGGCGGCGGCGCGGTGGTCAACATGCTGTCGGTCACCAGCTTCTTCACCAATCCGTTCAACGCCAGCTACGGCGCTTCGAAGGCGGCGGAGTGGTCTCTGACCAACGGCATCCGCACCGAACTGCACCACCACGGCACCCTGGTGGTCGGCGTGCACGCCGGCTTCATCGACACCGACATGGCCGCCGGCCTCGACGTGCCCAAGATCAGCCCGGAATCGGTCGCCGTGCAGGTCTTTGACGCCGTTGAGGCAGGCCAGGTCGAGGTGCTCGCCGACGAGCGGACCAGGTCAGTCAAGGCGTCGCTGCCGCGAGACCACGAGCTGATCTACCCGCCCATCCAGGAGCTGTGGGATTCTGCCTTCAAAGGCGTGAGCCAGGACCGGCCGTGAGCACTGCCGAGAACGGCGAGCCGGCAGTCACCTTTGGCCTGTTCGACTGGGTCGACGCAGACGGGGTGCGGGACGCGGCTCGCTCAGCTATGCGGAGGCGCGCACATCGCTGGAACGTTTCGGCACGCAGGTCGCCCCTACGCTACGCAGCCTCCACCCGCGCTGAGCGCGTCGCGGATGGTGACGGCCAGGCTGCGGCCGTTCGACCCGTCGGGATCGAAGTCGGGGTTGTAGATCGCGATCTGCAGGCCCACCGCCGCGCCGGAGGCGATGGCGACCCGGACCACGGATACCAGATCCTCCCAGGCCAGGCCGTTAGGTCGCGGATCGTCGACGGCTCGCATGATGCTCTCGTCGAAGACATCGGCGTCGATGTGGATCCAGAACCCTTGCGGGCCGTCCGGGCGGGTCAGGAACCTGATGGCCTGCTTGGCGGCAGCGGCGGCACCGAGCCCGCGGACCTGCTCGCGGTCCAGCTCGAGCATGTCCGGCGGAAGTGCCTGGCAGCCTCGCCGTTCCCGGTCGGCGGCGTCGCGGCTGGCAAACACGACGACGTCATCGTCACGGACCAGCGGCCGCTGACCCTCGATGTCACAGACGATGCCGGGGCCGCGGCCGGTGGCGAAGGCGAGGTCGCTCGCTGACGCCGCGCCACCGATCGGATTCACCTCTGGCTGGTAGAAGTCCGCGTCGCCGTCGATGTAGAGCAATCCGTAGCGCCCGCGCCGCTTCAGTGCCAGCGCCGCGCCGAGCACGATCGAGCAGTCGCCGCCGAGCACGACGGGAAACTCACCCTCGTCGAGGAGGGCGGCCAGCGCGTTGGCCAGCACGCTGGAGTAGCCGGCGAGCGCCTGCGGATTCAGGATCTTCGTTCCCGGATCACGGACCGGGCTGTAGCCCTCCGCCGGCATCCGCCCGGCGCGCCGCGCGGCGAGGCCATCGGCCAGCCCCGCCCCGAGCAGCACATCTGGCGCACGCTCGACCCCCCGGTGCTCGGGAACGTGGCCGAGCGCGGACGGCGCCTCAAGAATTGCGTACTTCGGCATGAGCCACATCCTTCCGCGCCGACCCAACCGCAAACCCCCGTCGATCACCGTCGGCCGCAGCGTCAGTTCGGTGCCGTTGCCGAGCGCGACGGCGACCTTGGTCACGCCCGCCAAAGCGCCAAGGAGGACCGCTGCAGCCATCCCTGCGGCAGCGAACGCTCGCCGGCGCAGCCGATCTTGCGCACGTAGGCGCCCGGGTCAGCGGCCCTGCGTACCCGCGGCCAGGAGGCATAGGCCCCGGGCGAACGCTGCCTGCGCCAGGTCCTCGGCAGTCTGCAGGTCACCGGCTAACCCGTAGCCGAGCCGCACCAGCTGAGCCCAGCGACCATGCATGAAGTCGCTGAACTCAGCGTCTCCCGCAGCGTTCATGGCCACCTCCTACCACCACAGACCACCAGATCTGCGCGGTCGGTTGCACGGCTTAATCCGCTGCTACCGGCGCGCCTCCAGGGCGTCCAGATCCCGCTCGGCGTAGAGCCGGTGCTCCCATTCTTCGTTGAGGATGACCAGCAGGCATTCACGCACGGGGTAGCTGCGGGGCCGCGGCCAGCCGGGCCCCTCGACCGGCTCGGTATGCGCGTCCAGGGACGCGTCGGTCAGGTCCCCGATCACCCGGCGGACGGTGGACATCCGGTCGCGGCGCAGCTCGAGCACGGCGTCGAGCGAGGGCCGCACATCCCGGTCCCGGGGTACACCCGGCGTATCGGGCATCTCGTCCCACGGCAGGTCCAGGGGATCCCACGGCGACGGGTCGCCGAGGATCGCCCGCCTGATCCAGGCGTCGATAGCGAACGCCAGGTGACGGAGCGTCTCGATGAACGACCACTCCCCGTCGACCGACTCGTGCAGCAGCTCTGCTGGCAGCCGGCGAGCCCGTTCGACGGTCTGGCCCCACAGCCGCTCGATGAGGTCCCACGCCTCGCCGAACCCGGCGGGGTCCGCCGGGCGCATCTTGGCCCGGTCCGGGTAGCGCCGGTTCAGTTCGGCGTCGACGAGGGGTGCGATGTCGACGCCGTTCACCGTCACGTTCAGGAGCTCTCCATAGATGGAGACGTTGGCCAGCTCAACGCCCCGCATCATTGCGCCGCTCAGGTCGACGCCGGTGAACCGAGCTCCCGACAGGTCGACCGCGCGCAGCTCCGCGCCGCTCAGGTCAGCGCGCTCGAACCGGGAGCCGCGCAGATCGGCATCGATGAAGTCGGTCACCTAAAGGACAGTAACTACCGCTGCCGACAGTTACAACGGCCTACCGCTGCCACAGCTGGCCACAGTTACCACAGCTGCCGACAGCCATCCCGAGCGCGCGGAGCTCAGCCGCTCAGGACCGCTACGCGGCCGGTGCCTGCGAGATCCGCACCATGTTGCCCGAGGGATCGCGGAATGCGGAGTCGCGCGGGCCCCAGGGCTGGTCCATGGGCTCCTGAAGCACCTCGGCGCCGGATGCCCGCACCTTCTCGAATACCCCGTCGAGGTCGTCGACACGGAACATGATCATCGGCAGAACGCCCTTGGTGAGCAGTTCCTGCAGGGCGTCGCCGTCGGCCTGGGACCGGCCAGCGTGCGGCTCCGACAGCACGATCCCGAGGCCGGGCTGGTCCGGGCTGCCAAGGGTGACCCAGCGGAAGCCACCCGAACCGACGTCGTTCTGCACCTCAAGCCCGAGCGCGTCGCGGTAGAAGCCGAGTGATTCGTCCACGTTGTTGACGGTGACGTGGCAGTACTGGAGTTCGATGGTCATGCCGCCAACCCTAGGCTGCGGCTCCCCGGGCCGCTTCTCCGTTCCTGCTCACCGGGTTCCGCGTCGGCCGGGTGCGCACCTTCGCCACGCACGGGGGCATCGCGGTTACGGCCGGATGCTCCCGGCTGCGATACGCGCTCGGCGTCTCCCCGACGATTTCGGTGAAGCGCGAGCTGAACGAGCCGAGTGAGGTACAGCCGACGGTCATGCACGCGTCGGTCACGCTCATGCCGCCACGCAGCAGAGCCATCGCGCGCTCGATCCGGCGGGTCATGAGATAGCCGTACGGCGTCTCGCCGTAGGCCGCCCGGAACTGCCGCGAGAAGTGCGCCGGCGACATGAAGGCGTGCTGGGCCATCGTCGGCACATCAAGCGGACGGGCGTACTCCCGGTCGATAAGATCCCGTGCCCGGCGCAGGTGCGCCAAGTTCGCGAGCTCTTGCGGGGTCATCCCACGACGCTACCATCCGCCCGCTGACAAACGCGGCTGACCTGCATAAACGCCTGAGCAGCCGGGCAGGCCCGCGGGCGTCTCGTTCATCGCCTGAAAAAGAACCAGCGCCAGAAGCGGCGGGTACCCATCAGGCGGGGCCAGTCACGCAGCGGGGGGCCCGGGGTAACAGTGTGGATGCACATGCCTGCACCGCCGGGGAGCAAACAGGTACCGCGGCAGTTTCCCCAGCAGTGCTTGCAATGAAGAGTCCGCGGCATACCTACTTGTCTACTTGACGAAGTACCAGTCCTCCGGGTTGATGCTGAGCGTCGGGCTCTGCGGGTTGACGCCGCGCAGGTTACCGGCAACCTCGGTAAGGCTGTAGGCGCCGTCCGGCTGCCAGATGACCGGCAGCCTGGGTGCCAGGTAGTTCTGCCAGGCGTACATGTATGACAGGTTTCCGCTGGTCAGCGTCTTGTTGATGAGCGCGTCGTTCGTGCTGTCACAGAACCCGCCGGAGTCGCCGATCGCGTCACACTTGAACAGCACCTCGCCCGTCGGCAGATAGTCGGGGGCGAACGTGAAGCCGGTGCCGTAGTTGGCCATGTCCCAGTTGCACGGCGTCTTCGCAACCACACAGTTGGCGATGACCTGGGCAATCACCTGGTTGTAGGTCTTCGGCACCAGGTTCAGCTTGATGCCGACCTGCGCTGCCGTGGACTGAAGGTCGGTCATCTCCGAGTCGACCCACGAGGTGCCCGTGGCGTAGATAAAGCTGAGGCTCAGGCCCTGCCCCTTCTTGACCCCGGGCCCGCAGAGGCTCGGGTCGGCGCAGGTGGACACCCCGTTCGGCACTACCGTCCAGCCGTGGCTGGCCAGCAGGCTCTTGGCCTTGGCCGGACTGTAGGGATACGGCACGCCCTTTCTGCCCTGCGGCGACAGGAACCTGGTCACGGGCGTGCTGCCGACCGGGCCAACGGTTACCGTGCCGTAGCCGCGCAGCGGGCCATCGATGATCCCTTGCTGGTTCATCAGGTATGACAGGGCCTGCCGGAAGTACAGCTGCCTGATGACCGGGCCGTTGCCGGTGCTGCTCTGCAGGTTCATCAGGTAGAAGCTGATCCCCCACGGGTAGAGCGGGGAAAGGCTGTAGCCCTTGGACGCCAGCGGGTTGCCGCCCGCCGCCTTGCCCGCTGGTTTCGCCGGCACGTCCTCGGGCGGGATGTAGCCGACGTCGATCTTCTGGCTGCCGCTGGAGGCCGACTGCAGCACGTCGTACTCGGCGGTGTCGGTCGTGAACGGCACCTCCTCGAACGCAGCCAGCTTCGGCTTGACCGGGCCGGAGTAGGACTTGTTCGGCACGAACGTGATGTGCCCGTCGGGGTTGAACGCGCTCAGCTTCCACGGGCCGTCCACGACGCTCCAAAGCGGCGAGCCAACGTAGCTGTTCGTGCGCAGGGCCTGAGCGTTCAGGTAGGCATACACCTTCGCGCAGTCGGAGAGGGTCGTCGTGCAGCTGCTCGGCCCGGACGCGGTCCGGTCCCAGGCGGTCGGCATCGGCGTGACCTGGCTCAGGTCGTTGTAGAGGAACCAGGTCGGCGAGTACGCCTTATCCATCGTCATGGTCAGCTGGGTCGAGCTGACCGCCTTAATGTCGCTCACGTTCGCCGGGAAGCCGGAGTAAGCACCGTAGTCCTGCGGCAGGGCCTCCTGCATGTGCAGCCAGAACACCACGTTCTGGGCAGTGACCGGGGTGCCGTTGGACCACATGTAATGGTTCAGCGTGATGGTCACGTTCCTGCCGTTGAAGACCGGCGCCTTGGCGAGACTCAGCGACGGGTTCATCGTCGGCTGGCCGTTGTCCCCGAACCAGTACAGCGGCCGGTACATCAGCGCCTGAAGGTAAAAGACGTTGCTGGTGGTGGCGTAGGCGCCGGCGATGTACGGGAATATGTAGTTCGGCGGGGTGGCCGGCTGCTCGGCGTAGGTGGCAGTGCCGCCAGTTGCCGGCCGGCCTCCCGATGAAGTGCCGCCGCCGTTGCCGCTGCTGCAGGCCGCTGCGGCAATCGCCAGGATGACGGCGCCCCCTGCAACTACGAGCGCCCGGCGGGGCCTGGACCTGAACGTGCGTCGCCGACCTGGTGACCGCATGCGCGATGCTCCTTACGCCCGGCGAGCCTGAGCGCCCCGCCCCTCCCGACGCGCGCTCCCGTAAAGGCGGCATACCGATCATCACGGCACCAGATGGCACGTCCCAGCTTCATTCGAGGTTTAACACACGTTTGCCTATCGTGTCCATTCACGGGAAAGGCCGAGCCAGGGCTTCCGCCGACCCGGAGCAAGTCTCCGGCCGCGCCAGAATTACTGCACGCGGAGGCCCGCCAGCGGCCGGCGCTTGACGCCCGCACCCTGTAAAGGGTACTTTCCATACACCGGATCATGTAAAGGACGCTTTCCATGAGGAACGACGTGCGGGAGCTGCGCGCAGGCAAGACGCTGTCACAGCAAGCGCTCGGTGCAGCCCTCGGCGTCTCCCGGCAGACCATCAACGCGATCGAGCAGGGCCGGTACGACCCGTCGCTCCCGCTGGCAATCAGGCTGGCCCGGTTCTTCGGGCAAGCAGTCGAGGAGGTGTTCCATGTCGACGGCGAAGCGCTCTGAAATGGGCACGATGCGGCGCTGGCTCGTGCCGGCAGTGTGCCTGCTGGCCGCGGGCGGTTACCTGGCGGTGTTCCTGTCCGCGGGCAAGGTGGCGCTGGCCATCGCGTGTGCAGCGATCATGCTGGCTTACGGCGGGATCCTGGTGATCTTCTCGCGCCACAGCGAAGTCGCCGCGATCTTGCGCGACGATGGCCGGGACGAGCGTCGCGCGGCCATCAACCTGCGCGCATCGGCACTGACCCTGCAGGTGCTGGTCGTTGTCGCGCTCGCGATGCTCTTCGTGCAGCTGGCCCAAGGCCACGATCCGGGCGCCTGGGGCTCCATCTGCGCGGTCGGCGGCGGCACGTACATAGCCGGGATCATCTTCTTCGCCCGTCGCACCTGACACGGGCCGATTGCCTGGGACCTGGCCCCTTCCGTCGCCAGCCGGTTTATGGACGGCTCGCGTGTCCTCGCCGCCTACGGGGATGTCGTCGACGCCCGCCAGCGTGCCCCGTGGGCCTTGGTGTGTCGATCCCCGTCGTTTCGGTGCTCCTGGCGGGGGTCTCGTCGCTCGTCACGGCGCCCTCCTGCTGCCACCATCACGGATCTACTCCGGCGAGATCAGCAAACATCCTGATTATCTGGCTCACTATCGCTGCGCTTCAAGCCTGTCGAGGATCGCCGAGACGGCCGTGCACTCCGCAGCCGCCAGGGAGTCGCCGTACGACTCTCGCTCGCGGACGGAATGCGCGAGCGAGGCGATCGTGCGGTAGCTGACCAGGCAGCGCAGCCCGTCGTCACCCGCCACCCGGGCCGCTCGCGCGAGCAGGCGGTCTGCAGCGGCATTGCCGCCGCCGCGCTCGCAGTCGAAGACGAGGGCGACCAGGTCCAGCGCGCGGCTGCCCAGCCCGAACTCGTCCCAGTCCACTACGCCCGTGATGGTTGCCCCGGCGGCCAGGATGTTCGACAGGTTCAGGTCATTGTTCGCGTAGTCGGCTGGTGGCAGCCGCAGGCCCCAGACCGGCTGAAGCCAGCGCCGCACCCGCGTGCAGAGCGCGCCGGCCGCCGCGCAAGCCCGGGGGGCGTCGGCCCACACCTCGTCCCAATCGTCGAACAGAACGTTCGCCACGTAACCGGTGAAGTCGCGCTCCTCGTCCCGGAACCCGGCGTCAGCCTGCAACTCGACCAGGCCCAGCGCCGCGTCCAGCATCGGGCCGTCCAGCGCTGCCAGCGGACGGCCAGGGAGCCGGCTCTGGACGGTTACGTGCCACTCCGCGCTGATCATGCCGTGCCACAGAATCGTGGGAACCGGATACCCCCGCGCCCCGAGTACCGGAAGATACTTCGCGCACCATTGCGTCTTCTCCGGGGCGTAGTCGCCGCGCCTGGCCTTGACCACGATCGGGCCCGTTCGCTGCCCGCGGGCAGCCCACGTCATCCGGGACGTTCGGGGTGGCGTGAGCGGCCGAGCATCGTGCACCGGGTCATCCAGCTCCCGGGCGACCAGCATGCGGATCTCATGCCAGGCAGGCATCTCGGTCCGCACGCTCAGATCGTAGGCGCCACCTGCCGTCCGCGTTCGGTCACGTCCACGTGAGGCGTCAGAGAGCCCAGTCCCCTGGGAGCGTCGGTACCGCCCAGTCCGCGGGCGGCCGCCACCCGAGCCATTCGGATTCACAGAACGGGGGGCCGCCGGCAGCCAGGACACCGATCATCCGCTCCGCCTCTGCCCGCACCCTGTTCGCGACTTCGGCCGTTAGGTGGCCGTCGGCTACTGCCCGCTCGAAGTCGTCCTCATCCTTCAGCCGCCAGCTGTGGTCCGGGGCGACGACCAGGTCCAAGACGAGGTCCACGGTGTCAAAACGGGATCCGGCGCGCCGGAATGGCTGCTGAAGGTTGACGTACCACCCGATGAACGCGCCTGTCGCGTCGAACTCCACGTCGACGCAGTGCCAGACCCCGGGCTCGGCTAGCCGGATCAGGCTTCCACCCGCCCAGACGAGTTCCTTGGAGACCCAGCTCGCCAGGTCCCGGACCTTGGTCCCGGCGGGAGTGCGTGCGCCCTTGAACGCCGTGTCGGGAGCCAGGTACAGCACGGTGCGCTCGGGAGGATCGGCCACCACCAGCATCGGCAGCGCTGTCATCACCGCGCCATTCCACAGCTTCCGCCAGAGCACCGGCTCGCCCGGGCCGAGCATGCGCCTCCCCTGCCGGTCCGCGCCGTGCGCTGGTCCTCGACATGGACACCAGGCGGGCGCCCCGACACCATAGCCGCCGACGGGGGATCGCCCTCTATGGTGGCGGGCATGGCATCGTGGTGGCACCGCGACATGATCGCGCCGGGCAAGCTGCCGCTGATGTTGTGCTTTCTGGCTTTCGTCGTCACATTCGTGGTGACCCGGACGATCACGCGCATGATCCGAGACGGCCGCGGCCCGTTCCGGAACCACGTGACTGCCAGCGGGACGCACATCCATCACTCCGTTCCCGGCATCATCCTGCTGATCATCTGGATGGCGGCTGACTCCCGCGATCGCGGCATCGCGCCCGCCGCCGTACGAGCCGCGGCAGTCCATCGACGGACACATCCACGTGGCCGAGCCGCCTGCCGGCGGGCGGCTGCGATCTCCTAGGGCGAGTACAGGTTCGGCCGTTTCACCATGTCGCTCTTCCTCTCTGGCCGGGCCCGCAACCTACCGAAAGGCCAGTAAAGGCGAATGCTTTCCGCGACAATCGGCAGTGGTGACGGAGCGGGAGAGGAATTAATGTGACGGAATTGCAGCAATCCGGGGTTGGTGTCGGAGTTGTCGTTTCCGGCACAGACGGCGATTTCGCCGGAGTTGGCACTTTGAGTGCAAAAGTGACGCCGGAAGACGGCGGTTTCGAGTTGGTGATTGATAACCAGCAGTGGCTACATGTCGGGCTGTCGGGTCGCGAGCGCACCGTGATCAAGCTGGACGCTGAGGGCCGCAAAGCCCTGGCCGCTGCCTTGGCGTCCTGACCTCCGCGGGCGAGCCGGGGTCGATCCCACAGCAGCTGCTCAGACCGCTCGAACTTCGGCGAGCCGCTTGACTGCGAACTGGTCGGTCCCGCTGGGGTCCCAGCAGACGGCGGCTGCCCATGCGGCCGACGCTTGCGCGGCGATGTCGTACGCGTCGTCGTCGAGACCGGCGGCGTTGTACGGCAGTGCCAGGTCAAGGTCGGGGACGTCGACGTGCGACTCGTCCCAGTCGATCATCGTGACGCGATCCGCGGTCATGCGGATGTTGCCCGGGTTGGGGTCGCCGTGGACGACGCACGTCGTGCGACCGGCGAGTCGCGCCCACGCTGCCCGGCACCGAACGACACCCTCGGACGGCATCTCGCTGAGGTCGACCCTCGTCCCGCTCTCAGCGTGCAGAAGGTCGGTCGACGACCGCCAGCCCGGGCGCTGGGGCCAGCCGTGCGTAAACCGGTGCAGCTGGCGGAGTGTGCCGGCGACGCGACGCCAGTCGGCTTCGGTCTCGGGCGGTCCGCCCTCCACGTAGGCCATCAGCACCAGGCCGTCGGCGAAATGCCGGCCGTCCGTGGTTGGGATCGGCACCGGCACCGGCATCCCTTCGCGGTCGAGGTGTCGCAACAGGCCGGTCTCCCACGCGAGGTCGGCATCGCTACGCTGGCCGAGACGACCGACCGCGAGATGCCCGTTGACGCGCACGCTCCACACCTCGTTGACGCCAACTCCGCCGGTGAGCGGTTCGATGCGGACGGCGTCGTCACTCCACTGCTCGAGTGCCTCCCATCCCACCGGCCACATCTTCGCAGAGGGTCATGAAGCGCTCAACGAAATTACGAACCCGTGCTCAAGGGTCCGTTGCCGTCAAACGCCCCGGCGGGCGATGACTGCTGACGATGCCATCAGCATTGCCGTCACACATCACACATCCGCTCAGTTCTGTTCGGCTCCGCCGGCGCGCCGGCGACATCGGCCGCGGGCTGGTGGCGACACTGCCTCCGGTGCTGTCCCTGCCCGCGAGCATGGACGACCCGATCCACCGGGTGGTCACTCTGCTGTCGCGGGAGATGCTGCTAGCCGAGCCGGGCAAGCAAACGGTCCTGGACCGCCTCCTCGACGTCCTGGTGGTCCTGGGCCTGCGAGCCGGGCTGACCCGCAGCGAGACCGCGCCGCCCTGGTTCCGCGCCTCCTCTGACTCGCGCCTGTCGCCGGCCCTCGAAGCAGTTCACGCCAGCGCCGCCAAACCATGGACCGTCGATGACCTGGCCCGGCTGTGCAACATGTCCCGCGCCACCTTCGCCCGCGTCTTCCAGCAGGCCCTCGGCCAGGCACCCATGCAGTACCTCGCGGACTGGCGGATGACCCTCGCTCGCGACCTGCTCCTAGCCCAGGACGCGACCATGGACGAGATCGCAGCCCAGACCGGCTACTCGTCCGTGTACGCGTTCGCAACGGCATTCCGCCGCCACCACGGAGAACCTCCACGCCGCTGGCAGCAGCGCGAGCTAGCCGCCGTGCCGCCCGACGACCTGGCTCACGGGTCACATATCTGACTGGCTTGACTTTCGCCGAGCTTCGCCGCCCCAGAACACCGCCAAGAGCGGTGCAGATGATGCACGACCGTCCGCTTCCAGCGGCAGGGTGCTGCCGTCAGATGGCAACTCTGATCGATGCGTTTTCCCAGTCCAGTGGTGGTGGTGGTCAGGGCGGGTCGAACCGCCGACCTTCCGCTTTTCAGGTGTGCTGATGGCCAAGTCCTATGGCATGACCAGCGCGGCGACGGGTGCCGAGGTGCGCCTGTGGTCGTGGCTGATTACCAGTGTTGCCGTCAACTCGCTCACCGGCGAAAAAGTTAGCGAATGGCGCTCCATTCTTCCGGACGACTGGGATAGATCAGAAATTGACGCTTACCTAAGTAGTGCTTACGGTCGCGACGGAAGAGCTAAGATTGAGATCCTGGCAAGCTATTTACAATCTTTCGAGGCTTTGGCCGTTGCGGTTCGCTTCGATATTTATGATCTATCCGTACTAGATTCAATTGCTGCTCTCGGATCATGAACATCTGCGAAACTATCGGTCCTTCTTTGCGAACCGGCGCAAGGAAGTGGGAGCCGACACTGCTTATCGAAATCTAGAATGGCTAGGAGGCGAGATACGTAAACATCGTACTCAGTTGAACTTGGACTTACGTCAGGTCGGACGGGTGGGGCACCGCCCCACCCGGTGGCCGCCGATGCACACCCATAGATCCTGCTAGGAATGCCCCGCGGGCGGCCAGCTAATGGCTCACGGGGGGTCTGCATGACCGGAGCGAATCAGAGGTTATCGTAGATAGCCGCTGGCCTGGGGGTTCTCGTAGAGCGGGTCGCGGGAATCGAACTCGCCCTATCAGCTGGGAATCTGACCGGATATAGCCGTCATCGGGCGTGACCTGGCAGTATGAGAGTCCGCGCAGGCGTTGAACAGGCAGGGGCGGCGCTGCAGACCTGTAGGCTTGGTCCATGCCTGTCCCATCGGCAGTTGGTCTTGAAAACCTCCAAGTCGTGTCTGTGGTTCCCGTCCTGCGGATGTACGACGTTGCCGCGACCATCCGCTTCTACGTCGACTACCTCGGATGTTCGCTGGATCATCGGGATGGCGAAGGCGACCGGCCGGTGTACCTGGGAGTCTCGCGCGATGGCATGGAGTTCCATCTGTCCTCGCATCACGACGACGGAACGCCAGGGACCGCCGTGCTCGTCGTGGTACGCAACCTCGACACACTGCACGCGGAACTCCGCAAGCGTGGATACCCGTTCTTCAATCCGGGCATCAGCCCAGGTCCCGGGAGCGGCAGACAGATGCAGCTCATTGACCCTGCTTCCAACAGGATTCGCTTCTACGAGCCCGCACCAGCCAGCTAGGGCTCCGCACCCGGCTGGCCAGCCACCACCGGACTACCAGCTTGGGAATGAGCGAGGTAAGCGCTGTGACCTGCGTAGCCGCAGCTCGGTGGCGCTTTGCTTTGTCCGTGAGTGTCCGCCGGGCGCCCTAGTCGCCCGGCCGATCGGGCGCGTAGCGGGCACGGGGTCTCGCGTTACGCCTGACCTGCTGCTTAGGAGGACACTTCACTGCGTGCCAGAACCTGCGCGTTCGCAGGTCATCGGCGCTTCTGGCTGCGCGCGAGTGACTGTGAGTGTGCCTTGCTTTCGCCTTGTCGTGGCACGCGTGTGGCACGCCGGTCGATCAGGCCGGGGATGCCGGTTCCGCTTCTTGGAACGGCGATCCGACCCGCACTTCGTTCCCGTCCGGGTCGGTCAGCCTCGCCTCGCGCATCCCCCATGGGCAATTCTCTGCGACCGCCCCAGCAGGGATGGCGCTGTCGACATCCTCGACGTAAAGGTATACGTGGGTGACCGGGCCGCCGTCGAGGCGATGCTCGGACAGGTGCAGCTGCGCTGGGCCGCGCCTCAGTCGCACATACAGCGGCCAGTCGGGTCCGAAGGTGTGCTCCGAGTTGACTTCGAACCCAAACTGCGCGTACCAGGCAATGCTTGCTCGCGCGTCGGCTACGTGCAGAATCGGCGCCATGCCCTCCATCGCTCCCCCTAACATCTTGGGATTGCTGGCATGATACGCCGAAGCGCTGTCACAACCTGTTCGAGCGGATCTGCCGCCGCAACGGCATCCGCCAGCTGCTCACAAAGCCCTATTCGCCCACCACTACGGGCAAGGTCGAACGCTGGCATCAGACCCTGCAGGACGAGTTCCTCGATGACACCGGGCCGTTCGCCACCCTGGAGGAAGCTCAGGCCGCGGTCGATCAGTGGCGGGAGGAGTACAACCACCAGCGGCCGCATCAGTCCCTGGACATGGCATGTCCTGCTGATAAGTTCCGGCCCTCAGCTGGCGCTCATGACGGCCTGACGCTGTGGGCGCCGGCTGACCTCGAGACCGTCACCACTGCGGTGGTGCCAGGACCGGCTCCGGCACCGGTAATTGCGGGATCCGTGACCTGGCCGGACGCCATCGAAATCGACCGGGTCGTCCCGGCCTCGGGGAACATGACGATCGGACCGCAGCAGTTCTGGCTGGGCACCAGCCGGACCGGCCAGACGGTGAGCTTCTGGATCGACACCACCACTGTGCACCTAAGCATCGGCGGATGGCGGATCAAAACCGTGCCTTCCCGCCTGTCCTCCGTCGACCTCGCCCGGCTCCGCAACGCTGGTGCCCGTCCGGCCGGACCGCCCCCGGCCGGGCCTCCACCCGGACCGCTAGCAGCGACCAGCTGCGTGGAAGTGCAGCGGCTCGTCAGCGCCGCCGGGATCATCACCCTCGGCAACCAGGCCATCCAGGTCGGCTCCCCGATGGCGGGGCAACGAGCCCGCATCCGCCTGGACGGGCAGGTCATGCACGTCATCACCCAGGACGGCGTCCTGTGGCGCAGCCTGCCGTGCCCCATCCCGCCCGGCCAGCGGCACAAGCTCCAGGGCGTCCGCCTCGCCGGGCCAGAACCACTCCCGCCACAGGCAGACCGTCCAGCGGAAGGTCTCCAGCCGCGGCGGCATCCAGGTCGCCAGGCAGCCCATCCAGGTCGGCTTCCCCCACGCCGACAAGATTGTCACCATTCAGCTCGGCGACACCAGCTTGCGCATCATCGACCAGCACGGCGAGCTGATCACCGCCGTGCCCAGAAACGGCAGCGGTGAGGTCAGCCGGTTCAAGGCCTACGGAAGCAAGAAACCACGATGACCAGCCCGGCAGTGAGCACACGCGGCACCGCGGAGGCGGCGATTTCATGGCCGCAGTAACCCTGAACGCCAATGACGCAGCCGAGCTGGCGGAGATGCTGCAATTCCTCGCCGACTGGCTGAACCGTGATCCCAGCCGCCTCGGCGCGTCGCTGGAAGACTTCGTCGGCCACCCGGCCTACAACACCTGCCAGCCGCGCGAGGACCTGGACCGGTTCATTTTCCTGCTCGGCAGCAGCGACGGCGAATCCCTCTTCGGCCCGCCACGGTGACAGCCGGGAGCCTGCACCGCTGACCCGGCCAGCCGAGGATACGCCGGGCCTTCACGGCGTCACCGTCGTTCGTCCTCGCGCTGGCGCGCTGCGGGCGCTCCACGCTGACCCCGCTCCGGCTCCAGCGTTGATCGGCAGCCATCCGGGAAAGCACCAGACCGGCTAACGCAAAGCGCTGGCGCCCCCGTGATGGGCTAGACAGACCGGCAGACCATGGTGCAGCTGAACGTCATTGGAGCAGCGCTATCACGTAGTCATGGAGGTCATCTGTGGCGCCCCGGTGACCAAGGTCGCCTGGCTCAATCACGCCACGGTCGCACCGCCCGTGTTGGGCGTTCCCGTGCTTGCGCTCAGGGGACCCGCGCGGTGACCAGGGTCTCCACGTTGCAGGGCCGCAAGCCATCGGTCCGGCCGGCGAAATACCGCTGTTCGAGGTCTGCACGTGCTGGATGGTCGACGACCTTCAGCCCGCACCGGCTGATCAGCCGCTCGATCTCGATGACCGGCCAGCCGGGCTGCAGCGGCTCGCCAACTGAGGCCGCGAGCGGGGCGTAGATCCGGATGAACTCTCTGCCGACGCCATCGAGCACCGACTCCTCGGCCCGGTAGGAGAACACCACCTCCGAGCCAGGGGCAGCCCCCGCAGTCGTGCGCAACGTCGACTCGATCGCGCGGGCGGTGAGATAGGGGGCAACGCCGGTCCAGGAGAACAGCGCCGGCTGGCCCCAGTCGAACCCGGCCGCGCGCAAAGCGTCCCGAAGAGGCTCGGCCTCGAAATCAGCCGGGACGAACACCTGCGAGTCACTGAGCGGAAGCCCGAGGCCCCCGACCCGCTCCAGCTTCCAGGCCTGGGAGGCAGCGTGATCAACCTCGAACACCCTGACGGAGCGGAGCAGGTCCGGGCGCCGCCACGCGAACGAGTCAAGCCCCGCGCCCAGGATGACGTACTGCGTGAAGGCGCCAGCAGCCAGCCGGTCCTCGGCATACCGGCTGCGGGCGCAGACAGCCGCGCGAGACTCGCGAGCCACCTGGCCGGGGAACAGCGGATTTAGCTGGTCGTGTAGCTCCTGCCACACCGGGCCGACGAGCACCAAGGCCAGAGCATCGTCCAGCACCCACGGCGCCGTCGCCTCCATGCGAAATAATCCCCGCGACACTGCCGCGAACATCGCCGTCCTGCTCGGTGCGGCCTCCATGTGCCCTCCCTGCGATAATGCGACCACTCCATGCCGGGGCCTGGCGCTGCCCGGACTGCGCACTCACATGATGCGCCTGAAGCGCCCGGACTCTCCATAGCCACCCACGACGGCGACTGATGTGATACGCACTCCCTAGAAACCGTCAAGCGACACCTGAAGCCGATCTGTCAGCGATCACCAGAACCTAGGCACTATGGGCAGCTTTCGACTGCCAACCTGCTCGCCACGCTATGCCGTGTCGGGCCAATCGAAGCGCGCCCAGATGGTACGGGCGATAGCCCAGGTTCTCGGCGCGGTGGGCCTTGCCCTTGCAGTAGCCGGGGCGCATGTCCTCGCGGGGGCTTTTGGGCTGGATGCCGTAGCGCAGCCAGTTCGCGCACGTCGGTGAGCAGGGCTCGTACCGCAGGGCGTCCAGCAGCCGGGCAGCATGCTGTTCCTGGGCGGGGCTGTCGGCCTGGTGGCATCCGGCGATGTGCTTGGTGAGGTATTTGGTCAGGTAGCGGATGCACCGGCCAGAGTCTTTCGATCCGGCGAGCACGCCCTGGGCGTCGAGCTTGGCCCCGAACCGTGCCACATGCAGCGGATCAGCGTGATCGCCGATCGCATCAAGCGGCGCCGCTGCGCGGCGCCGGGTCCGGCGCGGCCCGCGCCGGGCTCTGGCCTTGGGGAGGCCCCGCCCGGCGCCCGCGCCGTCCCAGCTAGCGCCCGTCATTGATTCAGCTGGCTCATTCGTCCTGCACTCCGGTGCACCGCAGGGCGCCCGTCTTCCTCGGCTCTGCTTGTCCGGTTTCCAGCCGCCGTATCAGATGGCGTCTACCGGACGTTACCGCTCTGCCGGGCATTGATCGATGGGGTGGGCATGGCGATGCTGAGCTGCGGCGTTTTCTCGGGCATCAGTCGAGGCGGCCAGCGACCTGCGGTGCGGTTACAGATGACACCAGCATGCCTGATGACCCCCCTTACCCGGTGAGTCCGCCGATCGCGTCACCGATGAGCTTGGCCCCGATGATGAGGCACAAGACAGACATGATCACGGCATTGTTGCGGCCCATCCAGTCCTTCAGCCGGGCGAGTATTTCCTGAGACCGTTCGCCCATCGCGAAGTAGATCACCACCGGGGTGCCCACCCCGACAGTGGCGATCAGCGCGAAGACCAGGTAAGCGATGGCCTGCTGGCCGCCGGGAATACCGGTCTGGGCGATCGCTGCGCCTCCACCCACAGCCAGGAGCAGGTTCTTAGGGTTCGCGCCGGCCAGGACGGCGGCGAACCCGAACGCTGTGAGCGGCTTGAAGTTGTCGATGGTGCCCATCCACTTGGGCATCGGCGGGTCTTCGCCCGCGTGAGGCCGTCCGCGGAACTGCCGCAACGCAACCAATAGCAGCAGGGCGCCCAGGGCGATCTTTACCCAGCTCACCCAGGTGGCTGGCGATCCAGATTTGCTGGCCCCAGCGGGCCCGGCGAGCGACAAGACGATCGCGCCGACAATGCCCAGGCCGACCAGCCAGCCCACTACGAAGGCGAGGCTGTTGACTTTGGCGCGGCGGCTGGTCAGCATCAGCACCACGGCGATGATCGGGATCGGGCTGACCGCGATCCCCACCGCCAGCGGCAGCGACCCGCCGATAGCCTTACCCATCATGCCTGCCTCTCGGCGTGTGCCGCTGACCAGTGGACCGGCCGCTTCGGCCTCGTGCACGGTGCGGCAGTACTCCGGTGTTCCGCCAGCACGCCGTCATCCCAGCCATTTACGGCGTCTGGGCAGTGACAGATGTAATGTCGCCGAGCTTCCAGCTGCGGTCAAAGTAAGGCTCCAGCGGGCCGTAGAACCGGAAGTAGGAGAACCAGTGCTGGCCGGGGATGGTCTGGATCCAGTTGGACTCCCGCCCCTGCGGAGCCGCCGGGCCGAAGTACACGTCAACCGAGCCGTCAGGGTTGTAGGCCAGGTCGCTGTCACGGGAGCCCCGGTCGCCGCGCTGCTGCTCATTGTCGATCAGGCAGCGGGTGCCGGTGTCGTAGACGGTGACCGACCAGAACAGTTTCGCGGGCGGGTCCGCCGGGATGTGCAGCGTGTAGTTCTGGTCGCCGTCCAGCCAGTCGCCGTTGGCGTCGGTGTAGCTGCCCAGGTAGGCCTGCCCGGCGCCGGGGGTCTGGCTTTTCATCGCCTCGGAGAAGCTGACCGCCTCATAGAACCAGGCGGCGCGTTCCAGGAGCTGGTCGTAGTAGGCGCCGCGCTGATCGGAATGGTCGAGCTGGACGACCAGATCCCATTGCCGGTCCGGCCAGTATCGCGCGTCCGGGAAACGCTTGGCGAACGAGTTCGCCTGGGCCATCAGCTCGCCCGCGGCGGTCGCCTCGGTCAAGATGCGCACCAGCCGCGCGTCAGGGTCGAAGGGTTTGTCCTTCTCGATGCCGAGCTGCCTGAGCATGGCCAGGTAGAACCGGTCCCGCTCATCGACGATCTCCCGCTGGTAGATCTCGTGCAGCCGGGCCCAGTAGTCCAGGCCGCGGGGCTGGTCACCGTTCCAGGCGCGCCCGTCCGGGGACACGATCCGGGTCTGCGGGGCTGGACGGCGATCAAATGGCGTGATCCGGACCCCGTCGACCATGGCCTGCGAGCGCTGCCGGTCTGGGTCCAGCGCGCGGAACCCGAACATCACGTTCATGCCGGTGGCCTGATGCACATAAAAGGTGGCGTCGACCTCGGGCGGGTCCTGCCCGGGAGGCACGATCAGGTGCTTGCCGCCCTGGCCGTGGTCTGGGCCCAGCTCGCCCAGGATCGCGCATTCGCGCTGCCAGAAATCCGACAGGCCGCCCGCTGTCGGGCCGGGGGGCAGCTCGACCACGAGCGGGCCGGTCTGGCTCAGGTCGATGAAATTCAGGATGTATGGTGTCGTGGCGTTCGCCGTGATCAGCCCGAGCCGGTCACGGTAGCTCACGTACTGCACGAGATCGTAGTTGGTGGCGCCGAACACCTCGCGGTGCTGCATCTGCCACTGCGCGTACGCCACCAGGGGCAGTGCCCAAAGATAGGCCTGGCAGGCGAGCTGGTAGTCCAGCTCATCGAACACCACCGCCAGATCCTCCCGGCGCGGCAGCTCCCCATCCATCCGGACATCACCCAGCCGCCCAGCCAGCGAACGATCCGGCACACGACCATCGGTATTCCTCATGGGGCCAGCATGCCACGCCTCACCACAAGACCTCACCGGCCGGTGATCTCCAGCACCCCAGCATGCCATCTCCTCGGCAGATCAGTGTCCAGGTCACGACCACCGCGTCAATGGCGCCTACGGCGTCGCTTCGCGATCGGCTACGCCGCCCATTGACCCGGCGCCCGCGCCCCAGGGATTTGGCGCCTATCGGGGAAATGGCACGGACTAGGACCTGGATGCTGCGGTACAGGAGGAAGTAGCCCTCCCGGCGTGCGATCCACGTGCGACAGCAGACGGCGCGTAGCGGTAATCAGCGGTCTAAGACGGCCACAACTACGATCAAAGTCGCTTGCGTTCGCGCTGCTCAAGGCGGTCGTGAGGTGGTGGTGAGGCCTTCACATTTGGCTGCGACCTGCGTGGATGCGCGTTCCTGACGGTGGCGTCCACGGGTTAAGCGGGTCGTGTCCACAGGGTTATGCGGGTGTTTGCCGGGTTCAGGTGTCGTCGGCGTCGACGGCCTGCAGGGTGAGGTCCTGGATCCTGGCGAGCAGGTCGCGCATCTTGCGGGCGTTGTCGAACAGGGGCTCCCAGGCGGCCAGTTGCTCGGGGGTCAGGCGGCGGGTGACGGTTTTGCCGTCGATCTTGCGGGTCCACTCGGCGTAAGGGCCGTGCAGGCGGGGCGGGTCGTCGTGGCAGCGGCAGCGGCGCTTGCCGCAGGCATAGGAGCGCACGGTCAGGGTGCCAGGCAGGGCGGGCCCGGCCGCGGCGGCGAGCTCGGCGGCGGCCTGTCCCACGGCCTGTTCCGTGGCTGGTTCCATACGACACACCGTCTCAGATCCGGGATTCCCGCGCCTGTCCACAGTAATCTACTGTGGACAGGCGCGGGGAGCATCCGATGGCAGTGGCAGCCGGCGGCGAGGTAGCTGGATACCTGACGCGGTGGAACCCCGCCCGGGGAACGCCGCCGGCGGCCGCGGACTTCGCCCGCGCGGTCGTCACGGCGTCGGCGCCGGGCGGCAGAGACCGGGCCAAGTGCCTGCTGTGGGCCGCCTCCAAGCTGGCAAGCTGGGCGATTCCGCTCGGCATGAAGCCCGTCCCGCAGGTGCTGCTGCACCCGTCGGTGATCGAGCGGTTCGCCGCGCACGCGCCGGGCATGTCGGGGGCGGCACGGCGGACGCTGCGCACGAATCTGAGGTTCATCGCCCGCGCGGTGGTACCGCACCTGGACCCGGCCGATGCGCCGCTGCCCCGCCAGCGCGCCAAGGCCCCTTACTCTGCGGCGCAGATCGACGGCTACCTCGCCTTAGCAGACGCCCAGGCCACGCCCGGCCGGCGCACGCGTGCCTCGGCGCTGGTCTGCCTCGGCGCCGGCGCCGGGCTGATCCGCTCGGCCTGCGCCAGGCCCGCGGCACCGACATCAGCTGCCGTTCCGGCGGCATGATCGTCGCCGTCCGCGGCGGCCGCGCACCACGCACCGTGCCGGTACTGGCCCGCTACCACCAGCGGCTGCTGGACGCGGCCGCGTTCGCCGGCGGTAACTTCCTGACCGGCGGCACCGAGCCCGAGCGGGGCAACATCACCAACCCGCTGACCCGCTCCCTGGCCGGCGGGGGCGGCCTGCCGCCCCTGGACACCTCCCGGCTGCGGGCCACCTGGCTGGCCGAGGCCGCGGCGCTGACCGGCCTGCCAGCGTTCCTGCACGCCGCCGGCATCACCTGCTGCCAGCAGCTCGGCGACATCACCGCCGGCCTGGACCCCGGCACCGAAGCCGACGCAGTCACCCTGCTGTCCGGCCCGGCCCGGTAACACCGGTGAGCCTCCCGCTGACAGCGATCGAGAACATCATCGACACCTCCGGCACCGCGCCTATGATCGAGCGCCTGCTGCCGGCCGCCGTCCGCAGCCGGCAGCTCACTGCCCGGACCCTGCTGACCGGCATGATGCTCGCCCTGGCCGACGGCCGCCCCGCCCACCTCACCAGAGCACACGCAGCGCTGCTGGCGCTGCCCGAGGCCGACCAGAAGCGGCTGGGCGTCATCGAAGACTGGAAAAACGGCCCGCACCAGCTCACCTACCGCCAGGTCGAGCACGCTAACCGGCTCATCACCCGCGCCCTGGCCAAACCCGGGCCCGACGGCGCCCCGTCAGCTCACCTGCAGCACGCATGCGACCAGCTGACCGAAGCCAGCATCCCCCGGCCGTTCAAGGACGCCAGCAGCTCACTGGCCGTCGACTGGACCGACGTCGAGACCTGGTCGCGGCCGGTCCCGGCCAGCCACCCCGGCACCGGCACCGACCCCGAGGCCCGCTGGGGACACCGCAACGTCAACCGCAAGATCTCCCAGGGCGAGATGTTCTTCGGCTATTACATGTCCGCAGCGGTCATGGTGGCCGACGACAACCGCCCGCCCGTCCCCGAACTCGCCCGCCGGATCACCGTTGGCAACAGCAGCCACGACCCCGCCGCCGCGCTGGCGGCAGTCCTGACTGACATGGCCGCAGCCGGCATCGGCCTGGGCGACATCATCGCCGACTCCGGATACTCCCACCGCCAGGCCGGCACCTGGGCAAACCCGCTGCGCGCCGCCGGCGCCGCCCTCGTCCAGGACCTGCACCCAAACGACCGCGGACCACAAGGAACCCACCACGGCGCGATCGTCGCCAACGGGAACCTGTACTGCCCCGCCACCCCGAAGCCATTACTGGACCTGGTGCCGCTGCCACCCCGCCCCCCGGCCGCCGACACCGCCGCCCACGACGCCCAGACCGCAGAGCTGGCCCGGCACAAGCTCGGCCTGCACGCCGCCGAAGACAGCGACGGCTACCGCCGCCACGCCTGCCCCGCCGTCACCGGGAAAATCCGCTGCCCGCTCCGCCCCGAGTCGATGAAACTCGACCGGAACCGGCCCGAGATCCTGTCCCCGCCCAGCCACCCCCCAGCCTGCTGCACCCAGCACACCATCACCGCCGGCCCCGACGTTGCCGAGAAAACCCGGCAGAAGCACGACTACCCATCACCAGCGTGGCGGATCTCCTACCGGCGCCGCACCGCCGCCGAACGGCTCAACGCCGCCATCAAGGACACCGCCGTCAACAACATCGACCAGGGCTGGATCCGCCTGATGGGCGTCACGCCGCTCATGCTCTGGCTCGCCTGCCTCATCGTCGTGCGCAACCAGCGCACCCTGGCCGCCTTCCAGGCCCGCCAGCAACATCAAACCCGCGTCGCCAGCGATCAGCAGCCCCACACCCGCAAGCGCCGCCGCGAACTCGCCGACACCGCAGCCAGGCCGCCCTAACCAGCCCCCGAACCCAGCATCACCGCAGCAGCCGCCAGCAACCAGCACCCCCAGCACGGAATCAGCCGCACCGTCAGCCGCTCCAGCCCAGGCACCGCAGACCGCAAACCCCGAAACAGCCCCGGCAGCCAGCCACCAGCCCCGCCGACAACCAGGAAACAAGATCAACTCAACGCGACCGCCCGAATGTCAGAGGCATATGTGAACATGCACACTGCAGCAATGTGAAGATC
>CAVZTJ010000020.1:0-213442 GCA_963778075.1 uncultured Actinomycetota bacterium
TGGTCAGGGGCGGGGTCGAACCGCCGACCTTCCGCTTTTCAGGCGGACGCTCGTACCAACTGAGCTACCTGACCTTGGCTGCGCCGACTCCGGCCGCAGCGCCGCCGAGCCGAGCGGTCCTGACGGGATTTGAACCCGCGACCTCCACCTTGACAGGGTGGCGAGCACTCCGAGCTGCTCTACAGGACCATGCTGCGCTGACTGGCCGCCAGCTGTGCCCCCAACGGGATTCGAACCCGTGCCGCCGCCTTGAAAGGGCGGTGTCCTAGGCCGCTAGACGATGGGGGCTCGACGGTCATTCGCCGCCGTGGCCCGTGGCGCCCGCCGTCGGGGACCGCCCCAGCATAGGGGACGAACCACGCTGCCGGCAAAGCGCTTGGCCAGTGCATCACACTTTGCGCGCATCGAGCACCAGGCCCGGGGACGGCACTGGGCCGAGAGCGGGACCGGTCAGGCGGCGAGGCGCCCCGTGCGCCGGAGGCGGGGCGTCCGTGAGCCGCGTGCGAAGGCGGACCTATGGCTTGCGGTTCTTGTTGACCAGGTTCTCCGCGATCGACGTCTTTTCGCCCTCCTCCGGGATGACGATCCAGGCTGCCAGGTAGGCCAGCGCACCAAACCCGGCGGAGAACACAGTGACGATGGCGAGGATCGCGCGGATCAGGTTGGCGTCGACGCCGAAGTACTCGGCAAGACCCGAGCAGACGCCCGCCACGATGCGGCCGTCGCGGGTGCGAACCAGCATCTTGTTGCCGTTAACGTTGCTCATGCCTGCCATCATGCCCGATTCCGGGTGAGCTAACGAAACCCGGCAGAGACAGGCCGCATGGCCCCCGCATACCCTGGCGGCACGGGTAACGAGGAAGGATCCGGCCATGTCGCCAAGCACCGAGACCGCGACCGGTATCGCAGCCACCGACCTGCTCCGCATCGACGATGAGCTGAGCGAGGAAGAGCGGCTGGTCCGCGATACCGTCCGGGCGTTCGCCGCCGAGCGGATCTTGCCGTTCATCGCCGACTGGTTCGAGGCCGGAACGCTGCCCCGGGAGCTCGCACCGGAACTGGGCAAGCTGGGCCTGCTCGGCATGCACCTGACGGGGTACGGCTGCGCGGGCATGGGGCCGGTCGCCTACGGCGTCACCTGCCGCGAGATGGAGGCCGCCGACTCCGGGCTGCGTAGCCTGGTCTCGGTGCAGGGTTCGCTCGCGATGTTCCCGATCTGGAAGTACGGCTCCGAGGAGCAGAAGCAGGAGTGGCTGCCGCGGATGGCGGCCGGCGAGGCGATCGGCTGCTTCGGCCTCACCGAGCCCGATCACGGCAGCGACCCGTCCGGCATGCGGACGAACGCCAAGCAGGACGGCGGCGACTGGGTCCTGAACGGCTCCAAGATGTGGATCACCAACGGGTCGATCGCCGACATCGCCGTCGTGTGGGCCTCGACGTCCGACGGCATCCGCGGCTTCCTGGTGCCCCGCGCGGCGCGGGGGTTCACCAGCCGGAACATCCACAAGAAGCTCTCGCTGCGCGCGTCGGTGACCTCCGAGCTGCACTTTGACGACGTGCGGCTGCCCGCCGATGCCGTGCTCCCCGGGGTCACTGGGCTGAAGGGCCCGCTGTCCTGCCTGTCCGAGGCGCGGTTCGGAATCGTGTGGGGCGTGACCGGGGCGGCCAGGTCCTGCTACGAGTCGGCCGTCGAGTACGCCACGACCAGGGAGCAGTTCGGACGCAAGATCGGTGGCTTCCAGCTGACCCAGGGCAAGCTGGCCTGGATGCTGGCCGACCTGGCCCGGGCCCAGCTCCTCGCGCTGCACCTGGGGCGACTGAAGGAAGCCGGGAAGATCACGCCGCAGCAGGTCAGCCTCGGCAAGATGAGCAACGTCCGGACCGCGATCGAGATCGCGAGGCAGGCGCGGACCATCCTCGGGGCGAACGGGGTGACCCTCGAGTACCCGGTGATCAGGCACGCGAACAACCTGGAGTCGGTGCTCACCTACGAAGGCACCGAGGAGATCCACACGCTGGCCCTGGGCCAGGCGATCACCGGGATCTCGGCCTACCGCTGAGCGAGCCGCCGAGCGGGACGGGGCGCCCCGGCGAGCGGAGACACGGGAGACACGGGAGCGGAGACACGGTGAGAGGGCCGGGGAGGTGAGCGGGCGGCTCGCGGACCTGCTCAGCGATGCGGCCGCGGGAAGGTTCCCGCCCCCGGACGGGAGCGTCACGATCCTGCCCCAGCCGTCGCGGCGGGACGCCGGCGTGATCGCGTTCACGGCACACTCGGTGGTCTTCGTCGACCTTGACCCCGCGTGGGTCCGCGGGCTGCTGCCGCCCGGGGACCTGTCCGGGCCGTTACTGCCGCCGTTCCTGCAGGCCCTGTCCGTCGCGACCGGGCGGCGCGTGAACAGCACTGACCTGCTCTGCGTCGCCGCGCCGGAGCCCGGCTCGCCCGAGATCATGCTGTCGCCGGCGATGCCCTCCGGCCATCCCCGGGTGATGCGGGCGCTGCGGCACCGGGACGGCGTCCGGGTCTGGGAGACACCCGGCGCAATCGTGTCCATCGGCCGCGGGGTGGCCGGCCGCTGCGAGGTCGCGCTGGAGGTCGAGCCCGGCTACCGGGGCAAGGGCCTCGGCCGTGAGCTGGCCGCCGCCGCCAGACACCTGGTGCCGGAGGGCACGCCGCTATGGGCCCAGATCGCCCCGGGCAACGCGGCCAGCGTCCGGGCCTTTCTCGCCGCCGGGTTCCGGCCGGTCGGCGCGGAGGCCCTGCTGCCCCATGCCTAGCCCACCTGGCATGGAGTGGGGGGAGATTTGCTGTTGCTACAACAACAGCGCGGGTCCCACCACGCCAATGAACTGCCGCGCGTGGGTGGTTGCGGGCTCGTCAGGGCCGAAGGACGATCTTTCCTAGTGTGTGCCCGTGCTCGAGCTCCCGGTACGCGTCCTGCACCTTGTCCAGCGGGTAGACGTTGGCGATCGGTATCTCCAGCAGCCCGCGGTCGACCAGGCTGGCCAGCTCGCCGAGCACCTCGGCGCTGGCCCCGGCGGCGTTGGCGTCGGTCTTCACGCCGTACTTCTTCCCGGCCTGGAAGTCCGCGATCGTGTCGATCCGTTCCGGCCGGATGCCGAGATCGAGCGCCAGCTCGACGTAGCCGCCGCCGTGGGTGTCGAGGAAAGCGTCCACCGCGGTGCCGGCCGCGGACCTGATGCGGTCCGCGACGCCCTCGCCGTATGTGACCGGGATCACGCCGTGGCTGGACAGCCATTCGTGGTGCTGCTCGCTCGCCAGGCCGATCACCGCGGCCCCGGCTCCCTTGGCGAGCTGCACGGCGATCGTGCCAACGCCCCCAGCGGCGGCCGAGACCACCACAGTGTCGCCCTCGCCGACCGAGACGGCCCGGACCATCGCGTACGCGGTCGCGCCGGCCACGTACAGCGACCCGGCGGCCTCCCACGACACGCCGACCGGCTTGGGTACGAGATGCTCGGCATCGGCCAGCACGAGCTCTGCGTGCGCCGCTCGGTTGTCCGTCCACCCGAGGACGTCGTCGCCGATGGCGAACCCGCTGACGCCCTCTCCGCGCTCGTCCACGATGCCCGCGAGGTCGCTGCCCTCACCGGACGGGAACGTGGACGGCCACATCTGGGCCAGGGCCCCCGACCGGATTTTCGCCTCGCCCGGGTTGATCGACGTGGCCTTCACCCGGACCAGCACCTCCCCGGCGCCGGGGACCGGCCGCTCCACGTCGACCACCCGCAGGATGTCTATCCCCCCGTACTGATCGAACCTGACAGCCTGAGGCATCCCTCAGCTCCTTTCCACGGCGCACTGGTCTCCGGAAACCGCCGGCCGTTCCGTTCTATGCCCCGGGCCGGGTGCGACGATGTGCAGGTGAGCGATGCCCCCCAGGTCACCGACAACCAGGCCGAATCCCGGTTCGAGCTCGACACCGACGGCCACGTCGCCGTGCTCATGTATCGGCGCAACGGGAAGCGGCTCGTCCTCATCCATACCGATGTACCCGTTGAGCTCGAGGGACACGGCATCGGTGGCCGGCTCGTCGCGGCCGCGATCGACCGGGCCGCCCGTGAGGGCCTCACGATAGTGCCGCTGTGCCCATTCGCTCGTAATTGGCTGGAACGCCACGCCGACCAGGCAGCCAGCGCCGCGATCGACTGGGGTTAGCCGCGCGACGGCGTCGGCTAGGCCCGGCCGCTCCCCCGTAGCAGGACGTCGGCGACTAGCGGGGGGTCGTCGGTCATGGGCACGTGGCCGCAGCCAGGCAGCGGCACGCGCAGCGCCTCGGGCAGCTGAGCCTTGACCACCATGGCCTGACCGGGGAACAGTAGCCGGTCGCGCGTGCCCCAAGCGATCATGACCGGCACGCCGGCCGGCATGGCGCCCGTGAAGTTCGTCATCCCGGCCAGGATCACGTGCAGCGCCTCGGTGGCGGCGAGGAACGCAGTCGTGTCGCCCAATGCCTGCTGCGGGGTCATCCGGGACGGCCTGCTCACGATCGCGCCATAGAGAATCGCCCGGCCAGCGGTGCTGCGGACGAGGGCCGGCGCGAACCTCTGGGTCCTGGCCCCGGCGAACTCCATGATCTTGAACACGGCCCGGTCGTAGCCGATCTCGCCACGATTGCGCCAGAACCCAGCCGGAGACAGGGCAGTGACCGTTGCCGCGCGGCCTCGTACTCCGGCCTCCAGGGCGAGGCGGCCACCGAGTGAGTTCCCAGCAACGTGCGGCCGGTCCAGGCCCAGCTCGTCAAGCAGCCCCGTCACCTCGGCGAGCATGGCGTCGAGCACCGGGCGCCCCGCCAGGGTGAGCGGCGGGGACTCGCCGTGTCCTGGCAGGTCGACCACGATGACGTCGCGGTGCGGCGTCAGCCGGCCGAGCACCGCGTCCCAGGCCTGCCTGCGGTGCCCAACCCCATGCAGCAGCACCAGTGGCGGCCCGGAGCCGTGGCGCTCGTACGCTAGACCCACCAACACCCCCTACTCGCCAGTAACAAGACGATGTTACCCCGCAGGCGTGGCTGCCACCAGGACGAATCGCTATGCGCCCACCGCACCGCCAGGCGCCCACCGCACCGCCAGGCGCCCACCGCACCGCCAGGCGCCCACCGCACCGCCAGGCGCCCACCGCACCGCCAGGCGCCCACCGCGCGGCTAGGCGCGCGCCGCGTAGAGGACGTTGCCGCCGCCGAAGTAGACGATGCCGTTGGCGACCGCGATCCCCGATTCGATGATCGCGGAGGTGGGGAACTCCCAGATCTTGTGGCCGTTGCGAGCGTTCACGGCGTAGAGGTTCCCGGAGGAGTCGCCTGCGTAGACCCTCCCGTTGGCCACCGCGATCCCGGACTGCACCTGGCCGCTAGTGGCGAACTTCCAGACCACCTTGCCGCCGCTGGCGCTCAGTGCGTAGAGGTTGTTGTCGGCGCTGGCCGCATAGACAATCCCGTTGGCCACCGCGATCCCGGACGCGACCTGGCCGCCGGTCTGGTATGTCCAAACCTGATGGCCGTTGCTGGCGTCCAGGGCATAGACGCTCTGGCCGAAGCTGCCCGCGTACACGATGCCGTCCGCGAACGCGACCCCCGACGTTATCTCGCCGTTGGCGGGGAAGCTCCAGATCACCTTGCCGCCGCCACCGTGCAGGGCGTAGACGTCGCCGGCACTGGTGCCCAGGTACACGACGTGGCCGGCCAAGGCGATCCCGCGCATCCCTTGGCCGTCCTGACCCAGCTCCCACTTTTTGGTGCCGTTGCTAACGCTAAGCGCCATGATGATGGTGCCGAGCCCGCTGGTGTATACGGTGCCGTCGGCCACCGCGACCGACGCCGCGGAGACGCTTTGCGCGGGATAGCTCCAGATCCTGGACCGCTGCTGGCGTCCAGGCTGAACAGGTCGCCTTCAAAGCTGGATGCGTAGACGGCCCCGCCCGCCACCGCGATCCCCGTCTGCACCGCGTCGCCGGCCCCGTAGGACCAGACCCTGTCGCCATTGTGGGCGTTCACGGCGTAGACGTTGTTGTCGGTGCTGCCGAAGTACACGAGGCCGTTGGCGACCACGACCGGCGACTCGATGATGTTGCCGGTGCCGAACGACCAGACCTGCTTGCCCGAAGCCACCGCGCCCGGGGACGGCGTCCGCTGCGTGGCGGGGTGATGCGTCGGCTTGGCCGCGGGTTTCCTGCCGGAGCTTCCGTTGCTGTGACTACCGGCCAGGTTCCCCGGTTTGCTCCCGCGGGTGAGTTCCCAGGCCGCTCCGCCCGCCCCCGCTGCGGCCGTCAGCCCGAGCGCCACGAGCAGCCTGCGCCGCGTCACGCCGTCCTTGGGGCCGGGCCGCCCCGCCAGGTCGCCCGGCAAGACCGGGAACTGAGATTGGACGGCGGTCCGGTAGCCGTCGGGAAACGCGGCAGGCGAGCCAGGTGCCGGCATGCCGTACATCCCGTAGATGGACCCGGCATATGCCCCGGCTGGGCCCGCCCCTCCAGCTGGGCCCGCCCCTCCAGCTGGGCCCGCCCCTCCAGCTGGGCCCGCCCCTCCAGCTGGGCCCGCCCCTCCAGCTTGGCCCGCCTGCCCGGCCTGGCCGGCCGGGGCCGCCGGCCCGGCAGCAGAGGCCGGCGGCTGCGTCGCCCAGCCCGGCGATGGCGCTAAGCCGGGGGACGGCGCCACAGCGACGGGCGGCGCCACCGAACCCTGCGCCGCCATAGTGCCCGCGGCGGCCGCCGGCGAGCCGACCCCCGGCGTCGCGAATCCCGCGGCCGCCTCAGCCGGACCGCCGCCCGCCAGGCCAGCCCGCGGCAGACCTCCCCCGGCCAGCCCGTCCACGTGGCCAGCTCTCGCCGCCAGCCCGGTCGCGTCCAGCCGAAGGTCCGCCGCGCCAACGGTCAGCGCCCCGGGCCCGATCGCCAGCTCCGCGGCGTCGACGGTGAGCGGTCCCGGACCGCTGGACGCCGCGCCCGCGTGCGGCGCGGCCATCGTGGCGGGCGGCGGAGCTGCGCCCGCCGCCTGCGCCGCGTTCGCTGATTGCGGCGCCACGGTCTCGGCCACCGAGGGTGCCGCGGGCATCTCCGTGCTGAGCTGGTCCTGATACGAGCCGATGAGGCGGGTCACCGCCATCGGCCAGAACGAGGTCAGCCCGGTACTCGCGTCCGGCTCGAGGCCGGCGGCGACCGCATCAACCAGCCATGCCAGCGTGGGACGATCGGCGGCCGCCTTGGCCAGGCAGGCCGCCGCGGCCTCCCGCAGGCCGCCGGGCACCGCGTCGAGCACCGGCTGGGTGTGCACGACGCGGTAGAGCACGGACGCGAGCTGGCCATCCCCGAACGGGCCGGCTCCGGTCGCGGCGAATACACGTAGCGGGAGGCCGACGTGTTCACCCGGTTGTGGGCGACATTTACGGTGGCATCATGAACAGGCCGCGGGTGAGCTTGGCGGCCGGCCGCCTGGCCGGCCTGTCGCCGCGCCGCAGGCTGCTAGTTGCCGGGCTCGGAGTGATTGTGGCCGCCGCGATCGTGGCGGGCGTCGTCGCCGCGGTCGGCGGCCCGAGCGGCCCGTCCGGCTACCCGCCCCAGGACCGGCCCGGCCCGGTGCTCCTCGTGCCCGGCTACGGAGGCCAGACCGCCTCGCTGTCCGCGCTGGCCGGCCGGATCCGGGCCACCGGGCGGCAGGCCATCGTGGTTCGCATGCCCGGCAACGGCACTGGAGCGCTCGACGCCGATGCCAGCGTCCTGAACGAGGCGGTCACCCGGGCTCTGGCCAGCGGGGCGCCGTCGGTCGACGTGATCGGCTATTCGGCCGGCGGCGTGGTCGCGCTGCTGTGGGCGCGCCAGGACGACGGCACGGCCAAGGCCCGCCGGGTGATCACGCTCGGCTCGCCGTACCACGGGGCAAAGATCGCCGCCGGGGCCGAGGGGTTCGTGCCCGGCGCGTGCCCGGCGGCCTGCCAGCAGCTCGTCCCGGGCAGCAGCCTGCTCGCCCAGCTTGACGCGGCTCCGGCGCCCTCGCGGCCGCGCTGGATGTCGCTGTGGACCACCGATGACAAGGTGGTCACCCCGCCGGAATCGGCCCGGCTGGCCGGCGCGATCGACGTGCCGATCCAGTCGATCTGCCCCGACGAGCGGATCAGCCACGACCAGCTGCCGACCAACCCTGTTGTTACCGAGATCGTGCTGCAGGCGATCGGTCCTGGCCAGATTCGCGCCCCCACCCCGGCCGACTGCGCTAGCTGAGCCTTGGTCGCGGCCGGGGAAGCCGGATAGCTGCGGTGGATAACCGGATCGCTGCGGCGGATAAGTTGCCGGCCGACGTTGCCTCGGATGAAGCGGCCGACGTTGCCTCGGATGCGGCGGCCGCCGGCGGTGCCTCGGATAAGTTGGCCGCCGACGGCACGAGTTCGGGCTCCTCTGGCGCCGGGCCGGGCGGCCCGCCGGGCAGGCGGGGGGTCCACTGCCCCGTCACGCACAGCACGATCAGGCCGAGGGCGGCGGCGAGCAGCACGAGCGGCGCGATCGCCACGATGCTCCAGTGGTGCAGCAGATCGAGCACGTGGCCGGGCGGGTTTGTCGGGTTCCCCGGTGTGTTGGGCAGCGAACCCACCGCGACCCGTCCGATCACCAGCCAGTCGAGCCTGGTGGCGGGGTAGAACATCAGCAGCACGATGATCATCGTGTCGTACCAGGGGAACTGGTAAGGCCAGAAGAACAGCCATGCCACGCTGAGCACCAAGGCGGCCCGGATCACCGGCCGGGTCGTGTCGCCCATCGGCATGCGCTTGAAGGTCAGCACGGCGACGGCGATGATCAGGACCGCCGCGATCTCGGCGAGATGCGGCCGGATGTCAGAACCTAGGATCTGGGTGTAGAAGCTGTCCGCGCTGGCCCCGTTGCGCCGGGCGGACAGGGCATGCACCGCGGGCAGCCCGAACCAGATGTAGCTCGGCAAGAGCACCACGAGCGCCCCGGCCGCAGCCGTAACCAGGCCCGTCAGCGACCGTCGCAGCACCCAGGCCAGGCCGAGGCCGAACAGCACGAAATTGGCCTTGATGTCCGCGGCGGCCCCGATCAGCACGCCGGCGGCCAGCACACGCAGCAGCGACGGCCGGGCGGTCTCCGAGTGCTGGCCGAGCACCAGCAGGCCCAGCAGCCCGAACGCACCGGCCAGCACGTCGATGTGCCCGGCCGCGATCAGGTCCCACAGCAGCAGCGGATTGATCGTCCAGAGCAGGTGGGCGCGCAGCCGCTGTGCCGGGTTCGAGCGCAGCATTCGGTCTGCGACGTACGCGACCACGCCGAACGCGATCGCGTCCCACAGCTTCAGCCAGAAGGTGATCCGGGCGGCGGAGGTGCCGCCGAGCTTTGCCGCAAAAAACTGCTCGAGCGTGCCGAGCGGCCCGTAGACGCTGTGGAACTTCTGCCACGTCGTCGGCACCGAGTGGGCGATGGCATCGTGCGTCGCGCGCAGCAGGTGCGGAGTGGCCACGTAGGGGCTGTGGCCGAGAAGCACGAGCCGGCCGTAGGCCGCGTAGTCGAACGCGTCCGTGGAGCCGGCCGGCGGGAACACGGTCAGCAGCACCACCGTGACCGCCGCCGCGATGAGGATCATCCGGACGCTCGGCCTGGCCCCGCGCTGCACCGCACCGAGCCCGGCGATCACGCCGAGCGCGCCTACGAGCAGCGCGGTCCACAGGGCGGCCATCGCCACCCCGGTCGACACGTGCAGGCCCGTCAGGTCCCAGGGCGGCCCGACGCCCGGCAGCTTTATCGGCGGATACATCCAGCTGTCGCGCACCGCGGACGCGGCAATCATGATCAGGATCGAGGAACCAATCCCGGCCGTGGCCAGCCAGCTGAGGAGTCGCGCCCGGCCTGCCGTGGGCATCGCCCGCCCGGCGGCCGCCGAGCCCGAGCTTGCCTCTGTGGCACTGCGCATCCGGTTGCTCCTCCAGCCTTTTGCCATATGATTTTTACCTGCTGGCGACGACCGCCGCATGCACAGCCGTGCAGAACGCTAATTAGGGGCTTTGTCACGGCCTTGGCTGGCGCGGAACTGGGCGAACTGACCCTATTCGCGCTTGCAGCCTGGAGGCATACCCAGGTGAAAACATCATAGTTGCACGCAGAAGGGTGCCCGGGTCATCCTTCCTGAGGATTTTCCTACCTTTGCCGAGGGATTACCTGTATGTAATTCTTCGGCCAGATCTTGGTTCTTCGGCCAGATCTTGGCAGGGGCGATTCCGGCCCAGCTCCTGGCCGGGGCGCGATTCCGGCCAGCTCCTAGCCGGGGCGCGATTTTGGCCAGCTCTTGCCCGGGGCGCGATCAGCTCGTGATGTCCTTGGTCGCGAAGTTGGCCCAGGCGGCGGCGAGCAGCACGACGACGTACACCCCCTGGACGGCGAACCCGCGGTCGATGTTCCGCCACAGGATCGGCTGGCGGAAAAAGTCGACCCAGGCCAGCCAGTACCGGGTGGGCAGGTACGGGCTGACCGCGGCGGCGGCGTTGAGCGCGACGAGCACCTCGCTGGTCACCAGCGCGGCGAGCGCGCCCAGGGCGGCGGCGAGCGAGGAATCGGTGATCGTCGACAGGAATAGCGCTATCGCGCCGACACCGAGCATCGACACGCCAATGAACGCGATCGCCCCAATGGTCCGCATCAGGATGTCCGCCGGGGTCAGCGCCGTGCCAGAAAGCGACGTCGCCGCGTGCGCGACGATGATCGTCGGGGTGGTCCCGCCGCCGGAGTTGGTCACGACGACAGGCTGCGACCCGAACAGCAGCCGCCCGGTGATGTACGCCGTTACCGCGACAGCCACGACCGCGACCAGCGTATAGACCACGAGCGCGGCGAGCTTGGCCACCAGCAGCCGGGTCCGGCCGACCGGCCGGGCCAGCAGGTAGCGCAGCATTCCGGAGCCGGCCTCGCCCGCGATCGCGTCGCCGGCCACGACCGCGACCGCCACCGGGAGGAAGATCGGCAGCACTATCGCGAGCGCGGCCGCCGGGTACAGCGAGCCGTTGGACAGCACGGCCGACAGCAGCGTCGGCCCCTGGCCTGGCGGCGGCACGACGTGGGTGACCGCGACGAACACGGCGACCAGCACCGGGAGGCCGCACAGCAGCCCGATGCTGACCCAGCTCCTGGGCCGCCGCACCAGCTTCAGCAACTCCACCCTGATCACCGCGCCGGCCCTCCCCCGGCGTCGATCCGGTCCGAACCCGAGCCGGTGACCGACAGCATCAAGTCCTCGAGGGAACGGCGCTCCGGGCCGATCTCGGACACCTGCAGGCCGGCGGCGACCAGGCGGGCGTTGACCTCGGCCGGGTCCGCGTCGGCGACCAGCAGGCGGTCTCTGTCGCGCCGTTCCACCCGCCCGTCGAGCAGCGCGGCTGCCCGGTCGGCGTCCGGCGTCCGGACCATGACCCGGCCGGTCGGGGCCCGCAGCTCGTCGAGGTCCTGCTGCAGGACCAGCCGGCCGCGGTCGACGATGCCGACCCGGCTGCACAACTGCTCGACCTCGGCGAGCTGGTGGCTGGACAGGAAAACCGTGGTGCCGGCCTTGTTCAGCTCGGCGAGCAGGTCACGTATCTCGCGGATGCCCTGCGGGTCCAGGCCGTTGGTCGGCTCGTCGAGCACGAGCAGCCGCGGCTCCCGCAGCAGGGCCGCCGCGAGGCCTAGCCGCTGGCGCATGCCCAGCGAGTACTTCTTGACCGCGCGGTTGTCGACTCCGGCCAGGCCGACCCGCTCCAGCGCCTCGTCGATCCGCTGCTTGCGGTTGCGCGGACCGTGGCGCTTTCCCGAGGCGTCAATCAGTCCCAGGTTGGCGCGCCCGGACAGGTGCCCGTAACACGACGGTCCCTCGATCAGCGCGCCGATCCGCGGCAGCACCTCGGCGACCTTGGACGGCACCGGCCTGCCCATCACCTCGATCTCACCGCTGGTCGCGTACACGAGGCCGAGGAGCATCCGCACCACCGTGGTCTTGCCGGACCCGTTCGGCCCGAGGAAGCCGTACCGGTCCCCCTCGCGCACCTCCAGGTCGACCCGGTCGACGGCGAGCACCCGGCCGTAGCGCTTGGTCAGCGCCCGCGTGACGATCATGATCCGCTCTCATCGTTGAGCAGGTCCGAGCCGGCGCGCACCAGCAGGGCCGGCGTGACCGCCCCGGTGAGCAGGTACACCGGACCGCCGAACTGCGATTGCGCCAGCAACACGGTCAGCAGGGGCGTATCGATCAAGGCCCCGGTCCCGCCGGAGAGGCTGACCCCTCCGGCACCCGCCGACTGCGCCGCGTTCAGGGCACTCTGCCCGATCCGGCTAGGCAGCGGCAGGACGGCGAACCGCGAGAACCCGGCACCGTACGCGGCGACGTCGGCGAGGCCGCTGGGAACGGGAACCCGGGCCATCCGCGCCAGCCGGCCGGGCAGGGGCGGCCCGAACCGGTCCACGATCCCGCTCACGTCGGGGAGCGCGGTGATCGTCGTGCCGACGCCGGGCGCCGGGTCCGGGGTCACGTCGGCGAGCGACGGACGGCTGTCGCTCAGGTTGAGGAACCGGGCAACCAGGATCGGCTGGGTCGCGCCGCGGCTGATGATCGCGACCTCGACCGGCAGGCCGTTGCGCGGGTCGGCCCAGATGTCGACGGCGCCGACCGTGCTGTCCGGGTCGTCCGGCAGCAGCCGCAGGCCGGCCGCGTCCACCCCGGCCACGCGCTGCGACGGCAGCCGCGAGATCCGGGTGCCGGACGAGGCGAAGCCGAGCAGCCGCAGCGCCAGCGAGGGCGGCAGCAGGTCGGCGGCGCGCGGCAGCCGGACCGGCTGCGACCCGATCACCTGCGTGAGCAGGTTGGCCGAGTAGCTCCACTCGAACGTTCCATTGCTGGTCTGGTACGTGTCGTCCTCGCCGGTCTGGGTGATCACGTCGGCGCGCCACGAGGCGGGCGAGCGGTACCACGCGTACTGGTCGGTGACGCCGTCCAGCAGCGAGCTCACGTCGCCGAGGTCGGGCAGGCTGGGCAGGTCCAGGTCGACCGAGCTCTCCACGTAGCCCTGGTACGGCACGTTCGCCGACGCGAGGATGCGCGCCCGCAGCGCCGCCGCCGACAGTGCGGAATTCGGGACCGGCCAGGCGCCGACGATGGTCGGTAGCCCGCACAGCAGGGCAACGCCGCAAGCCACGACGAGCCATCGGCGTTGCGCCTGACGCCGGACGACGCTCACCGGCCGCCGCGGGTAGTCACCACGTCTCCACAGTACGACGCGATTTCCGGCGCCGCCTTCCCCGTCGCAGGGTCGGGACGGGGCCCGGTTGCCGGACGCGGCGCGGGCGGCGGAGACTGGAGGGGACCTGCCAGGCCCCGGGGGCAGGCGCAGCTTACGAGCGAGGAGGACTTTGTGCGGATCGGCAACCTCGATGGCCGGCTGGTCATCCTGACCGACGCCGGTGCCATCGACGTGGAACAGGCAAGCGGCGGCCAGTTCGGTCCCGACCCGCAGGACGCGTTCGAACGCTGGACCGAGTTCACGGCGTGGACCGCGGTCGGCGGTGGCAAGGCGGAGCCGTACGACCTCGACGACCTCGGCGCGCCGTCACCGGCGCCCCGGCAGTCGTTCGGGATCGGCCTCAACTACCGCGATCATGCGGACGAGTCGGGCTTCGGTGTCCCCGACTACCCGAGCGTGTTCACGAAGTTCCCGAGCTGCATTACCGGCCCGTACACCGAGGTCGACCTGCCGCCCGGCGGGCACACCGACTGGGAGGTCGAGCTCGTCGCGGTGATCGGCAACGAGGCCTGGCACGTCGACGAGGACGCAGCCTGGAGCTACGTCGCCGGCCTGTGCGTCGGCCAGGACATCTCCGAGCGGATCACCCAGATGGCCAGCGCCCCGCCGCAGTTCAGCATGGGCAAGTCGTTCCCCGGGTTCGGGCCGACCGGGCCGTGGCTGGTCACCCCCGACGAGTTCGACAACCCCGACGACCTGGAGCTCGGCTGCGCGATCAACGGTGAGGAAGTGCAGAAGTCCCGCACGAGCAACCTGATCATCTCGGTGCCGCAGCTCGTCGTGAAGCTGTCCGCGGTCGCCCGGTTGCTGCCCGGCGACGTCATCTTCACCGGCACGCCCGCCGGTGTCGGCCAGGGCCGCAGCCCGCAGCGCTGGCTGGCACCCGGCGATCAGCTGGTCAGTTACATCGAGGGCATCGGGGAGCTGCGGCAGCACTTCGTGGTCGCGCCCGGCAGTTAGTCACGCACGGAGGTCCGAACATGCCCCTGCACCAGCTCACTTCCGTGACCATCGGGGTACCCGACGTCGGCCCGACCGCCGACTACTACGCGGAGTTCGGCCTCACCGACCTGGGTGACGGCACGTTCGCCACCATCGACGGCGGTCCCCAGCTCAGGATCGTCCGGGCGCCGACGCGGCGGCTGATCGACCTCACGGTCGGCGCTGATGACGTCGACGACCTGGAACGGGTCGCTGCCGGGCTGGCCCGGCTCGGACTCGCCCCGGCGCGCGAGGACGGCGCGGTGCACGCCGTCGAGCCGGTCGCCGGGTTCAAGGCCACCGTCGCCGTGTGCCCGCGACTCGAGCAGCCGCCCGGCGACCCCACGCCGTACAACGGCCCGGGCCGACCGGAGCGGCCCGACGGGCGCGCGCCCGGGCTGCTGCGCGACGATCCGGTGCGGCCACTGAAGCTCGGTCACGTGGTGATCGGCTCCACCGACTACGCAGCGACCAGCCGGTTCTTCACCGAAGGCCTCGGGTTCAAGGCCAGCGACTACATCAAGGACGCGGCCGCGTTCCTGCGCTGCTCGACCGACCATCACAACGTGCTGGTGCTCGGCTCCCCGGTGAACTTCCTGCACCACACGTCCTGGCAGGTCGAGGACGTCGACGAGATTGGCCGCGGCGCCTGCGCCATGCTCGAGGGCCACCCGGAGCGCCACGTCTGGGGCCTGGGCAGGCACTACGCGGGCTCGAACTTCTTCTGGTACCTGAAAGACCCCGCGGGCAGCTTCTCCGAGTACTACTCGGACATGGACTGCATCATCGACGACCAGCTGTGGACGCCGGAGACGCTGGAGGGAGCCAGGGGCCTGTTCAACTGGGGCCCGCCCCCGCCACCGTCGTTCCTGCATCCGGAGGATCTGGCGGCGCTGATGACCGGGTCGCACGCGCCGGCGTAGCTCAGACCAGCAGCGCGCCGCCGATCGCGACCGCGGCGATCGACCCCGCCAGCCACAGCAGGACCCAGAACCCGCGCCAGATGTGCGTCATGCTGGCCAGGTTGCTGGCATCGCCCGCGTCCAGGTTGTGCTCGAGCACGACCCGAAGCCCGGACAGCAGCAAGAACCAGGCCACCAGGTAAGCGGTGATCGTCTCTGCGCCGACGGAACTATAGCGCGCGATGAGGAAGATCACGGCTCCCGTTGCCAGGACTGGTACGTAGCTGAACAGCGTACGCAGCACGAACAGCAGCAGGATCAGCAAGAGCAAGGTCAGCCACAGCACCGCCACGCTGTGCCCGACTTCGATCAGCTTGGCCGCGCCGAGCCCGAAAGCGCTAGGGCCCAGGTAGCCAGCAAAGCTTGCCGTGACGTTTCCCGCCAGCTTGCCCCCGCTCCTCCCCGTGGCCCCGGTCGCGTCCGAGTTCAGCTGCACGCCTTCAATTCGGTGGCCAAGAGCAGAGCCCGTCATCGCGTGCGCGCCCTCGTGCGCGATCGTGTTGACGTGCCGGACGATCAGCCAGATCGCCTGCAGGGTGACCGCGATGAACGCGACCAGGCCGATAAGGACGGATCCTGCTGCGGATAACGGGGCTTGTATCTCGCCGATCCGGCTCAGCACAGCGCCGAACGACGACCCGGGCGTCACCGGCGTTCTCCGCTCACCAAGGCCTGCCGAATGATCGCAATAAGCCTTCTTGGCTAGATTTTCGCACAGAAATGTCTAGAGTCAGCAGCCCAGACCCTGCGAATCTCGGCAGAATTGACTTCCCGTCGGCGACAAGCCGCCTCAGCCGAGCCACGGTCTCGGCGGGCCTCACCTTGCAGCCACCCCGCAGCCGACCAGCGGCCCTGGGAGCCACAACCCCGGCCGGCCAGCGGGCCCCGGGAGCCACCTCGGCCGGCCAGCGGCCCTGGGAGCCACAACCCCGGCCGACCAGCGGCCCCCGGAGCCACCTCGGCCGGCCAGCGGCACCCGGCCGGCCAGCCGCTCGGGGCGGGCCACTGGGCGTCTTCGTCGACCAGTTTTCCCATATAAATCCTATTTGACATCTAATATGTCAGATGTCATACACTCCGCTCGTGTTCGACGCGGCGGCCGCCCAGCTCGTGCCGGCCAAGGGCTCAGCCTTGGCTCGGATACGGGCGCGGATTTACTCGGGCGAGTTCCGGCCGGGGGTCAAGCTCTCCATTGACAGCCTGGTCACGGAGCCTGGGGTCAGCCGCACTCCGATCCGGGATGCCTTTGGGCAGCTGGAGCGCGAGGGGCTGGTCACCATTACCTCGCGCGCTGGTGTGTTCGTCCGCCGCCTTACCCGTTCAAGGCGGAGGACATCAAACCGGATGAAGGAAGCGATCGAACCATTGATGGCGCGCTGGGCCGCCGAGCGGCCCTCAGCGGTCCAGCGTGCCGAACACCGCGACGCCGTGGCCGACGCATGATCGCGGCATGTTTTCACGCTTTCCAGTCATCGCGCGCCCCATTTTCGCCCGTTTTGTGCTTACCGAAAACGTGAAGACTTGAGTTGATCTTCAGATCTGGACCCAGACGACCTTGCCGGCGGGCTTGATGTAGGCACCCCACTGCTTGCTGAGGCTCTCCACGAGCATCAGGCCCCCGCCGTGCTCGGACTCCGGCCCGGCGTCCCGGCGCGTCGGCATGTCGGTGCTGCCGTCCCACACCCGGATGACGATGTTGTCGCGCTCGGCAACGAGCCACAGCCGGACCACCGGCCTCGGCAGGCCCGCCGAGGCCTGGATCGCGTTGGTGACCAGCTCCGAGACGAGAAGTTCCGCCGTGTCGACGAGGTCGCAGCGTCCCCACTCCAGGATGATCCGCCGTGCGAGCGACCGCGCGCAGGGCACCGCGCTTGGCGTGGCGCAAAGTTCCAGGCGGCACGTTAATGGCTGGCACGGCGTTGGGGCGCGCTGCTGGGTGCCGCAAGGTACGGCCGTGGTCATGATTCCAGATTGACAGCGATGGCCGATTTTTGGTGACCACGGCCATACGCAGGTAACGTCGTGCGAAATGCCACGTATGCGCCCATCCGATAACGGCGGTCCCTGGGTGACGAACCCCGCTGTAACAGTCTTCGCGCGGAGATAGCTTAATTTGACATGACCGTCATATCGTTACGGTCGGCCACCCGAGCCGACGATGAGTTCTGCTACCAGCTGCACAAGGCCGCGATGGGCGGTTACGTCGCCGCGGTCTGGGGCTGGGACGAGCAGGTTCAGCGCGAGTTTCACGCCAGGGCGTTCAAGCCACGCCGCTGGCAGATCATCACCGCCAACGGGGCCGACGCCGGCATGCTCTCGGTCGAGTACCGCCCGGACGAGGTCTACCTGGCACGCATCGAAATCCGGCCCGGCCTGCAGGGCCAGGGCATCGGCACTCGCATCATCAACGCGCTGCTCGCCGAGGCCCGCCAGCGCGACCAGGACCTGGTGCTCGACGTTCTCGTCGTCAACGAGCGCGCCCGTGCCCTGTACCAGCGACTTGGCCTCACCGAGGTGGCTCCGTCAGCGAGGCGGCGTGAAGATCAGGATGCGGTCGGCCAGCCGCGATGCGGCTGCGGGCTAGGGAACGGAATCATCGAGCGCGAAGCTGAGATACCTCTCGGCGGAGCGCGAGATCGCCGCCACACCGTCGGCAGCGACGTTGCGGCGCCACCAGGCGCCGTAGATGCGGTCGAACCGGAACGGCTCCATCAGCGACAGCGCGCGGCGGATCGTGCGCGGCCGCTCCGGGATGTGGTTGGGGTAGCTGTACATGAAGCTGACCCAGCGGCGGTCCGGCACCACCGTGAAGATGTCGCCGGAGAACAGCGCGCCGTTGCCCTCGGGATCGGCCGCCCAGTGCAGCACCTGGCCGCCGTCGAAGTGGACGCCCGCGTTGATCAGCGTGAGGCCGTCGCCGATCTCGCGGGTGTCACCGTCCCAGAACATGACCGAGTCGTCGGGGCGGGCCACCCACTGCCGGTCCTTGCTGTGGATGTAGACCGGGGCGTCGAAGGCGTGCGCGAAATCGATCATGCTGCCGTAGAAGTGCGGGTGGCTGATGGCGATCGCGCTCACGCCGCCGAGCTCGGCTATCGCGGCGACCAGGTCGTCGTCGATGTAGGTGATCATGTCCCAGAGGACGTTTCCCGACGGAGCCCGCACCAGCAGCGCGCGCTGCCCGATCGAGGTCGGCGGCTGGGCGCCGACGCCGACCACGCCGGGACCTTCGGGCTTGACCTGGCCCTTGTGGCCAGCGTCGCGGAGCTCGGCCAGGCTCGTCCACTGCTGCCCATCCCAGCCCACGTACTGGCGCTGGTCTTCGCAGATCGGGCAGTCCTCGCGAGGGGCCGGGTACTGGACGCCGCAAGTGCGGCAGATCGGCAGATCGGCTTGCATGCCTTACCTATACCCGGTGTTGAGCAGGGACTCGTCACCTGAGTAACGCACGGCACGGCCGTATCGCTCTAGGGGTGTTATCTGCCGCCCCGGCCGTAACACCGGGGCCCAAACTCAAAGGAGTGCCATGCGTGCATCCCTGCTGACGCGAGCGGGATCCGTTGCCGCCGCTGCTGCGATCGCAACCACCGGGGTTATGGCTGCCGCTGGCGCCGCGGATGCGTCCACGGCCCATCCACGGCTGGCCACCCATCTCGGCGTCGCCAAGCGCCACGCCGTCGAGCACCGCCACCACGTGACGTTGCTGCTCGGGCGCCTGTCCACGAAGCATCACAACTTCGGGCTTCGCGGCCGGCTGGTCTTCCTTGACCGCGTCACCAAGAAGGGCCTGGTGCAGATCGGCCACGAGCGCACTGGCGCGCACGGCCGTCTCGCATTCGCTGTAGACCCGAAGGGGACCGCAGTGTTCGTGCTGGTCTTCAAGGGAACCCCGCGCCTGCACTCGAGCCACAGCCACGCCGTCATCGTCAAGCACTAGCACCGTGCAGAGTCCCACATCGGCGGGCTGGCTGACTGGACGCTGAGAAATGCGTAATCAGATGCTGAGAAGCGTCACGTGTTCACCCGCCCAGTCCGCCGATATGGAACTCTTGCAGGCGCTATGGCGACAAAGGCTGGTGACTTGGGCGGGCTACTGGCACGGGCCCGGTCGGGCGACGAGGCCGGGTTCCTGGAACTCTGGCGGCCCTTGCAGCCGCGCTTGCTCCGCTACCTGCACGTCCTCGGCTGCGACGATCCCGATGACGTCGCCGGCGAGACGTGGCTCCAGGTGGTGCGCGACCTGCACAAGTTCGTCGGCGATGACGAGGATTTCCGGCGCTGGCTGTTCACCGTCGCGCGGCACCGGGCCATCGACGCCGCCCGGGCACGCATCCGGCGCCCCGTCAGCGCACTGGCCGACGGCCTGGATGGTTTCGCCGACGAACAGCTGGTTGAAGACGAAGTACTTGACGGCATGTCGGTTAAGAAGGCGGTCGCGATGCTCGCCTGTCTGTCGCAGGACCAGGCGGAAGCCGTGGCGTTGCGGGTCATCGCCGGGCTCGACACGCCCGCGGTGGCCAGCATCCTCGGCAAGTCGCCCGGGGCCGTGCGGGTCGCACTGCACCGCGGCCTCCGGGCACTGGCCGCCGACCCACGGGTCCAGGCGCTGGCCGCCGACCATGGATCCGGCCTGCCAGACCAGGCCCCCGGCCTGCTCGCCCCGTGGGGAGGTCGACTGAGTGAGCACTGACTTCCCAGGCCACCGTCCCGACGACCTCTTCGGCGACGTTCCCGGTGAGCACCTCGGTGACTTCGTCGCCAGCGAGCCGGGGCTCGACGCCCTGCTCGGCATGCTGACCGCCGACGCGGCACCGGATGAGCTGGCCGATGAGGGCGCCGCGCTGGCGATGTTCCGGGCCAACCGCCAGCCGTTCGCCGCCGGGCAGCCCGAAGCCTGGCCACCGGCAGCAGAGACTCGCCTGCTCGAGACGCCGGGCACGCCCATTCCGCATGTCAGCGGCCGGAGCGCGGTCGCCCGGCGTGGTTCACGCCGGGCGACCCGCCGGGCTGGCCTGATGGCCGCCGCGGTCGCGCTCGCTGCTGCCGCAGGGTTCGCCGTGGCGGCCTACACCGCGGCGCTGCCCACACCGCTGCAGCAGGCGGCCTACGGCATGCTCAAGTTCGCAGGCGTGCCGGCCGCGCACCACTCGAAGCCGGCCGCCACCTCCTCCACTGCGCCGGGCAACGCCCGGGGTCACGGCCCGTCGAGCAAACCGGGCCCCTCAGCGTCGGCCTCGCCGCTGCCGAGCAACTCGGCCCCGGTGTCCCTGACCGGGCAGGCGAGCCTGTCCCTCAGCGTCACCAGCGGGCGGATCGTTGCCGGCAGGAATGACACGTTCACCGCCCAGCTGACGGATAAGTCCGGCGGCGTCGCCGGCGCCAGCGTCAACCTCCTGGAACGGGCAGCGGGCCAGCGGGCCTGGCATCTGGCGGGGACTTCGGCCACGGGCGCCAACGGCACCGCCGTGATAACCGCCCCGGACCTGACCGAGAACGCCGCGTTCCGGCTCAACGGCCCGGACGGGACGATGAGCAGGCCGGTGCTGGTCATCGTGATCCCACCAGTGTCGGCCGAAGTCAGCGGCTCCGGCCGGATGACCAGCAAGATAACGGCCAGCAGCCCGCTCGCGGCTCCCGGCGACACCGTCGTACTGCAGGTCCTGGCCGGAAAGCACTGGATGAACCTGCAGCTGACCAAGCTGAACGGCGCCAGACAGGCCCAGTTCATGGTGCGTTCCCGGCTCATGCAGCGCAGGTACCGGGTGGTGCTGATGCCTACCGCTTCTCACGGCCTCTCGGTGAGTAACGCGGTCACGGTCCCGCCGCGCTAGCCGCCGCCGCTCGGCGGCTAGCGCGGCGTCCGCGCCGACGGGGTGGTCAGCGCGGCGCGACCAGGAGGGTCTGCACCGCTGTACCGCACCGGGCGTGCACGTCAGATAGGGTCGTCTCGGCCAGGCCGGTGCCCTGTTCGCCGATCGTGCTGACCGAATCCAGCAGCAGCCACTCGCCAGCCGGGTCGCGCGGCAGGATCACCGTGAGGTCGGTGTTGATGAACAGGAACTTCACCGGGTCGAGGGCGGAGCTCACCCCGCTGCCCGAGTCGGCGAGCAGCAGGGCCCGGCAGATCGGGGACAGTTCCTCACCTGGGATCAGCGGGATCTTGGGACGGGCCCAGACCACGGCGGGACCCGGCACGTCGAAGCCGCCGACCCCGACGTAACGCCAGTCGATGTGGTGCAGGTACCCGGTCATGTGCCCGCCGGGAAAGGTGGGCAGCGGGTGCTCGGCCGGGATGGGCGGCGGCGCCGGTCCCGCCGCGATGCCCGGGACCTCGCCGTCCGGAATCGCCAGCCGCCAGCCACGGGCGTGCAAGACCTCCTGCCCGTCGGCTTCGAGGACGGCCTCGAGAAGGGCCACCCGCCGTCCCGGCCTGACCATCCTCGTCCTGACCGTGATCTTCCCGAGCGGCACCGGCCGCAGGATGTCGACCGCCACCCTGGCCAGGCGCTGTCCCTCGTCCGGCTCGTGCAGCTGCAGCGCCCGCGCGGCGAGTGCGGAGGGCGGGCCCCCGTGCTGGGCACCCGCGCTCCACGGTCCGGCGGTGGCCGGACCCGCCACGAACACACCCGTTCCGGCTGGCTCGTAAAAGACGTTAGGCACGCTGCAGGACGCTACCGGACGACGTGCGCGGAGTGCCGTCGGCTGACGGGCGCCGGCGGCCAGTAGTCTCGGCGCGAGCCCCTTGCTGGACGGAGACCTGCGTGAGGATTCTGCTGATTGGCGCCACCGGCACGCTCGGCCGCGCCGTTGCCACGGCGCTTGCCGACAACGCCGACCTGATCACCGCCTCGAGGACCGGCGAGCACCCGGTCGACCTGACCGCTCCGGCCAGCATCGCCGCTCTGTACGACAGCCTCGGCGGGATCGACGCCGTCGCCTGCGCCGCCGGCGTCACACCGTTCCGGCCGCTCGGCGAGCTCGCCCGCGAGGACTACCTCGCCGGGCTCACCGACAAGCTGCTCGGGCAGATCGAGCTCGTCCGCCAGGGCATCGATCACGTCTCCGACGGCGGGAGCTTCACGCTCGTCAGCGGCGTTCTGGCCTACGACCCGATCGTCACCGGAACCGTCGCCAGCGTCGTCAACGGCGCGCTCGACGCGTTCGTCCGCGCGGCCGCCATAGAACTGCCGCGAGGCCAGCGGATCAACGCCGTCAGCGCCACCGTGTTCGAGGAAGCCTGGGACGCGTACGGCGAGTACTTCCCGGGGCACAAGCCGGTCGCGGCCGCCGAGGCAGCGCGCGCCTACGTCAAGTCGGTGCACGGCCGCCAGACCGGCCAGGTGTACCGCGTCGGCTACTGACGGCCCGCAGCATTGCCGAGCCCCCCGGACGGTCATGACGTCGAGCCGTAAGCCTGTATCTCCAGAAGCTCCGCCAGGTCGGCGGTTTTGCCGATCAGGCCCGGGCGTTCCGTGGCGGTGATGTCCGCGGTCACGATCTGCCGCGCGGACACCGTCACCCCGGTGACCTTCCCGATCACCGGAACGGCCACGGTTCCTCCGGCCGCGCCTGCCCAGGAGACATCGCCGTTGGCGGCCATCGTGTACGTTCCGCCGGGCAGCGGGTAGTCGTAGGCGCCATCGGCGTTGGTGAGGGTGCCGATGTCGTTGATCCGGTCGGTGGGCGGGCCCATCGCGTAGTAGACAACGCAGCAGCCCTCGACCGGTTCGCCGGATGTTAACCGCACGGTTCCGCGCACCAAGCCCCAGCCGTCGCGGAATCTGCTCCAGAATGCGGCGTCGGACGGGCCTTCCGCGGAGTGATCACCTGCCGCCATTGGCGCCTCACGCCCTTCCGGTCACGGGTGAGCCGGCCTGCTCGCGCCGAGCTGCAGCACAGCCAGCGACTCACCGGACCCCCAGTGCGACCAGTCTGCCGATCACCGGCACAGGGCCGCGACTCCTGGACGCTGCCTCGCTTGGCGCGATCTGTTAACAGGCGTGCGCCGAATGCTGGGTTGGGCCGGCGAGTCGGTACGCTTCGTGCGATGGCGTCGACGCGTCCGGCGCCGCGGGGCGTTAGCTCAATGGTAGAGCAGCGGACTTTTAATCCGTGGGTTCAGGGTTCGAGCCCCTGGCGCCCCACCAGCGAAAACACCGTCCAGTGATTGTCGCCCGTGGAACGGATCGCGGAACGAGCACTCGGCTCTGCCGCCCTGGCATGCCACTACGGCGCGTGCGGCGAGTGGTCACCTCGGGTCTGGTTATATCCGCGCTGGCCTGGGCAGGGGCGGCGGATGACTGAATTCGGATACACGGCCATGTGCGAGCAGACGCCGGTGCGCCAGCTCGTATCGGACCTGGTCGCCGCCGAGGAGGCTGGGTTCGACTTCTCTGTTATGTCCGACCACTACTTCCCGTGGATTGAGGAGCAGGGCCATTCCGGCTATGCCTGGTCGGTGCTGGGCGCGGCGGCCCAGGCGACCAGCCGCCTGCCGCTGATGACGTTCGTCACCTGCCCGACGTTCCGCTACCACCCGGCCGTGGTGGCGCAGAAAGCCGCGACGATGGGGATTTTGTCGGGCGGCAGGTTCACGCTGGGCCTGGGCGCAGGCGAGCGGCTCAATGAACACGTGATCGGTGGCGGCTGGCCGTCGGCGCGGATCCGCCACCAGCGGCTGGCCGAGGCGGCCGAGATCATCCGGGACCTGTTCTCGGGAGACTATGTCAACTACAGCGGCCGGTATTTCGAGGTGGATCATGCCCGGCTGTTCGACCTGCCGGACACCCCGGTACCGATCGGCATCGCCGTCTCCGGGCTGGAATCGATCCAGCTCGCGGCCAGCCGCGGCGACGCCATGATCGCGACCGAGCCGGACGGTGAACTGGTATCGCAGTACGCACAGGCCGGCGGGGAAACCGTCCTCGGTACGGGCAGCTGCCGCTGTGCTACGGCCCGGACGAGGCCGCGTGCCGCGCGCGGGCCCGGGAACTGTGGCGGTGGGCGATGCCGGGCTGGCACGTCATGGCCGAGCTGCCGGACGAGCGGTCCTTCGCCGCAGCCAGCGAGCAGGTCACCGAGAACAAGGTGGCCGAACTGGTGCCGTGCGGCCCCGACACCCAGCGGCACGTCGAAGCCGCCCGCCAGTGGGTTGAGGCCGGGTTCACCCACCTCGCTCTGGTCCAGGTCGGCGCAGACCAGCAGGCCGGTTTCATGGAATGGGCCAAGAGCGAACTACTGCCCGAGCTGCGCAAGCTCGGCTGAGAACCGCTCCGGCGCCGCTGACCGGCTAACACGGACTCACAGTGCGAGTGAACCGGCGCCGTCGGTCATCGGCATTATGCCGGCCACTACCAGCATCTTCGCTGTCGCCGACCGGCAGGGCTTCCCCAGTCCCAGCCGGTTCGCCGCTCACTTTCGTGCACGTTAGCTTCGCCTTTGCTGGGGTAGGCGGCAGGTCCTACGTGATGGTCAGCACCAGGCCGAGCAGAGAGGAGATGGCGTCATGGCTGAGTTTTGGGTTTCCATAGTTGCCGGATTGGTGATCGTAGTGCTTGCCATAGGCATCCCGTACTGGCTCACCCACCGCCGACTGCGCCCCCATGACCTGTCCGAAGGCCGCGCCTATCTGGACGCTACCGGCAAGACGCCTGAGGATGCGGCCGCAGGGAGGCCCGGGCGGCGATCGCTGGGGCGCGGCACCGGCAGGAAGCTGCCTCGGGTACATCCAGGCGGCATCGATACCCAGGCCGACCGGCCGTCGGGTAACGGCCCCGCCTAATGCGGGGCGGGTGCAAAGCCGTCCGTTTCCCTGCGGCCATGCGGTATTGCCGCGAAAGCCTTGAAATTCGGGGCGCTGGGCAGCAGCGTGAGGATCGCGGGAAGGGGACCAGATGGCGTACAGGCGGGTGATGCCCGCGCGGCATGTGGCGCTGAAGCTGGTCGAGGAGGGGCACTCGTACGAGGAGGCGGGCCTGTTGCTGGGCGTGCTGCCGGGGCTGGTTTATCTGGCGGCGACCGGGGTGCCCACCGATAGCAGCGACGGGCTCTCCGCCGAGGACATGACCCGGCCCGGGATACTGCCGTCGGCGCAGGCCTTGTCCGGCCCGCACACCGAAGCGCCGGACCGGGAAGCACACGTGCGTGCCTTCCTGTCCGCCCGGGTGAGCGCCGATCCGCAGATGCGATCGGCGGCTCAGGGCCAGCCGGGCAGCTGACAGTCCAGGCTAAGCGCCAAAGGCAGCGAGGAGGCAGCAGGCTTGGATCTGAGCAACGCGCGCTGGCCGGTGCTGAGGCAGCTAGCCGGACCGGACAAGCTCGGCCGGGGGCAGGCGGTGAAATCCGCCGGCTCGGAGCGGCTGCAGGCCCGGACCACGGGCGCAGACAAGGTTGTGAAGTCCATCTGCCCGTATTGCGGGGTTGGCTGCGGACAGAACGTGTACGTCAAGGATCAGACGGTAATCCAGATCGAGGGCGATCCCGATTCAGCGGTCAGCCGGGGCCGGCTGTGCCCGAAGGGCTCGGCGAGCCTGCAACTGACCACCGGGTCCAGCCGGCGGCACGACGTGCTGTATCGGCGCCCTTACGCCGCTGACTGGGAGCGCCTTGACCTGGAGACGGCGATGGACATGATCGCCGACCGTGTCATTGAGACCCGCCGCCAGACGTTCGAATGGGAGCATGAGGGCCTGGCCACCCGGCGCACCATGGGAATCGCGCACCTGGGCGGCGCGACCCTGGACAACGAAGAGAACTACCTGATCAAGAAGCTGCTGACCGCGCTCGGCGTGGTGCAGATCGAGAACCAGGCCAGGGTCTGCCACTCCTCGACTGTGGCCGGGCTCGGCACGTCGTTCGGCCGCGGTGGCGCCACGACCTGCATGCAGGACCTGCAGAACTCCGACTGCATCGTGGTCGAGGGCTCGAACTTTGCCGAAGCGCACCCGGTCGGCTTCCAGTGGGTCATGGAGGCCAGGGCCCGCGGCGCCAAGCTCATCCACGTGGATCCCCGGTTCAGCCGCACCAGTGCCCTGGCCGACCTGTTCGTGCCGATCAGGGCCGGCACCGACATCGCGTTCCTCGGCGGGGTGATCAACTACGTCCTGGAGAACGACAAGTGGTTCCCCGAGTACGTACTGCGCTACACCAATGCCGCGACGGTCCTCACCGAGAAGTTCCGGGATACCGAGGATCTCGGCGGCTTGTTCTCAGGGTTCGAGGAAGAGGGCCGCAAATACGACTTCGACACATGGCAGTACGAATCGGGGCAAATAAACGCCGCCTCGGGCACCCGCGACGAAGAGTCCGTTCAGGCGCGGGAGGATGCCAGCCAGGACGAGTCTGACCGCGCTGAACCTGAACAGGCCAGTTCCGGCCAGGAAGCGCGCAGCCATTCGGCCACGCCGAGCGTACGCAGTTCCGGCCGGGCAGAATCGCACGGGTCCGGCGGCGCCACGATCTCGTCAGCGGAGCCCACCAGAGACGAAAGCCTGCAGCACCCCCGGTGCGTCTTCCAGGTACTGAAGCGGCATTTCGCCAGGTACACACCAGAGATGGTGGAGCAGACCTGCGGCACCCCGAAGGAGACGTTCCTGGAGGCCTGCCGCCTGATCACAGATAACTCCGGCCGCGACCGGACGACCTCGTTCGCCTACGCCGTTGGCTGGACCCAGCACACCGTGGGCGTCCAGTACATCCGGGCGGCCAGCGTGCTGCAGCTCCTGCTCGGCAACATTGGCAGGCCGGGCGGAGGCATTCAGGCGCTGCGCGGCCATGCCAGCATCCAGGGCTCGAGCGACATCCCGACGCTGTTTAACCTGCTGCCCGGCTATCTGGCCATGCCGCACGCCGAGGAGCACCAGGACCTGAGGTCGTTCATTGCCGCCGACCGCAGCGACAAAGGCTTCTGGGCGAACATGTCGGCCTACATGGTGAGCCTGCTGAAGGCGTGGTGGGGTCCGGCGGCGGCGCCGGGCAACGACTTCTGTTTCGATTACCTGCCGCGGCTGACCGGCGATCACAGCACCTATCAGACGGTGCTGGAGCAGCTCGCGGGCCGGTGCAAGGGATACTTCCTGCTGGGTCAGAACCCGGCCGTCGGGTCGGCCAACGCCAAAATGCAGCGGCTGGGCATGGCCCATCTGGACTGGCTGGTGGTGCGGGACTTTTCACTGATCGAGAGCGCGACCTGGTGGAAGGACGGCCCGGAGATCGAGACTGGCGAGCTGTCCACCGAGGCGATCGGCACCGAGGTGTTCTTCCTGCCCGCCGCCGCGCACACCGAGAAGGCAGGAACGTTCACCAACACCAACCGCCTGTTGCAGTGGCACCATGCCGCGGTCGAGCCTGGCGGGGACGCGCGCAGCGACCTGTGGTTCACCTACCACCTGGGTCGGCGGATCCGGGAGAAGCTGGCCGGGTCGACCGACCCTGTCAACCGGCCGGTGCTCGACCTTACCTGGGACTACCCGACCGAGGGACCGCTGGAGGAGCCCAGCGCGGACGCGGTGCTCGCCGAGATCAATGGTTTCGGGGCCGACGGCGAGCCGCTGTCCGCGTACACGCAGCTGAAAGACGACGGCTCGACCGCGTGCGGCTGCTGGATCTATTGCGGGGTCTACGCCGACGGCGTGAACCAGGCCGCGCGCCGGACGCCGTGGCGGGAGCAGAACTGGCTCGGCCCCAAATGGGGCTGGGCGTGGCCGGGCTGACCGCAGGATCCTTTATAACCGGGCCTCGGCCGACCCCGAAGGCAAGCCGTGGAGCCGGGGCAAGGCCCTGGTCTGGTGGGACGCTGAGGCGGGCACGTGGACCGGCCATGACGTGCCTGACTTCGTTCCCGACAAGGCGCCGGACTACGCGCCGCCCGACGGCTCGGAAGGCCCGGACGCGCTGGCCGGAGACGACCCGTTCATCATGCAGGCCGACGGCAAGGGCTGGCTGTTCGCGCCGTCCGGCTTGCTGGATGGGCCGCTGCCCGCCCACTATGAGCCGCAGGAATCGCCGGTCGAGAATCTGCTTTACCCGCAGCAGCGAAACCCGGCCCGCAAGACGCCCAGCCACCCGGAGAACCGGTTCAGCCCGTCACCCGGCCAGCCTGGCGCCGACGTCTACCCGTACGTGCTGACCACCAACCGGCTGGTCGAGCACTTCACCGCCGGGGGCATGAGCCGCTGGACGCCGTACCTGTCCGAGTTGCAGCCCGAGTTCTTCTGCGAGGTCTCGCCAGAGCTGGCCGCGCAGCGCGGGCTCGAGCACAACGGGTGGGCGACCATCGTCAGCGCCCGGAACGCGATCGAAGCCCGGGTACACGTCACCGACCGGATGACTCCGCTCAGCTCCGGCGGCCGCACCGTGCACCAGATCAGCGTTCCCTTCCACTGGGGGCCGAACGGGCTGAGCCGCGGCGACTCCGCCAACGACCTGGTAGCGATCGCGCTCGATCCCAACGTGCATATCCAGGAAGACAAGGCCCTGTCGGTGGACATCAGGCCGGGACGCAGGCCCCGGGGGATCGCGCGGGTGCGGCTCGTCGCGGAGTATCAGCGCCGCGCCGGGGTGACCGCCGACACCGGATTGGAGCGGTAGCCATGGATTCCTCGTCCGGCAGCGCGCCAGCGCAACCGCCGAAAGACCCGGCCGCGGCCAGCGGCTGGCTGGAGCATCCGCCGAGGATGGGCTTTTTCACCGACACCTCGGTCTGCATCGGCTGCAAGGCATGCGAGGTGGCATGCAAGGAGTGGAACGCGATACCGGATGGCGGGCTCACCCTCACCGGCATGTCGTTCGACAACACCGCTCATCTCGGCGCCGACACCTGGCGCCACGTCGCGTTCGTGGAGCGCAACGACGACAACGGCGAGTTCCGCTGGCTCATGTCTTCGGATGTCTGCAAGCACTGCACGGAAGCGGCCTGCCTGGACGTCTGCCCGACTGGGGCGCTGATGCGCAGCGAGTTCGGCACGGTGGTGGTCCAGGAGGACATCTGCAACGGCTGCGGGTATTGCGTCCCGGCCTGTCCCTACGGGGTGCTCGACAAGCGTGAGGACGACGGGCGTATCTGGAAATGCACCCTGTGCTATGACCGCCTCGGCGATGGCCAGGAGCCGGCCTGCGCAAAGGCCTGCCCCACCGACTCGATCCAGTTCGGTCCCCTTGATGAACTTCGCGAACGCGCCGACCAGCGGCTGGACCAGCTGCACGAGGCCGGCGTGCCGGAGGCCAGGCTGTACGGCCGAGACCCCAGCGACGGCGTCGGCGGGGACGGCGCGTTCTTCCTGCTGCTGGACGAGCCTGAGGTTTACGGGCTGCCGCCCGATCCGGTCGTCACCACCAGGGACCTGCCTGCCATGTGGCGGACGGCCGGGCTGGCCGCCGGCTCGCTGGCCCTGGCCGTGGCGGCCGCCTTCGTCGGGGGGCGGCGGCGGTGAACAAATCCCAGGTGACCATGGAAGGCCTGCAGGACGCCCGCCCCGGCCGCGAGGCGCTGCCCGGCAGCAAGCGCCCGGCACGGCGCGGCGGGAGGGGGCAGCATGGGCGCCGTGGCGGTCGCGAGCCCAGGCCCGATGACGCTCCCCGCTCGTACTACGGCATGCCGGTGCTCAACAAGCCGGTGTGGGACGCGAGAGAGATCGCCGGTTACTTCTTCCTCGGTGGCCTGGCCGGAACCTCGTCCGCGGTGGCGCTGGGAGCGGAGCTGACCGGCAAGCCGCAGCTAGCCCGCGGCGCCAAGGTCGCCGCGGCGGGAGCGGCCACGCTGTCATTCGCTGCGCTGGTGAAAGACCTGGGCAGGCCTGGGCGCTTCCTGAACATGCTGCGGGTCTTCAAGCCCACCTCGCCGATGAGCGTGGGCACCTGGATCTTCAGCGCCTACGCGCCGGCCGCGATCGTCTCCGCGGCGTCGGACGTCACCGGCGTGCTGCCCGGCGTCGGCCTAGCCGCGACCGCCGGTGCGGCCGCGCTCGGCCCTGCGCTGGCCTCTTACACCGGTGTCCTGCTGGCGGACACCGCGGTTCCCGCCTGGCATGACGCCCGCCGCGAGCTGCCGTTTCTGTTTGTCGCCTCAGCCGCGACCGCCGCGGCCGGCGTCGGCCTCGGCTGCGCAGCAGACGGCGAAACCGCGCCCGTGCGCTACCTGGCCCTGGCCGGCGGCGGCGCCGAACTTGCCGCCGAGACCATGCTCGAGCGGCGGCTGCATCCGGTGGTGGGACGCGCATATCACGAGGGCAACGCAGGCAAGCTGCTGCGGGTGGCCAAGGTACTGACCGCTGCGGGCAGCCTCGGCGCCGCTCTCAGCGCACGGTCCCGTCCCGTGCGCCTCGTCTCAGCTGCCGCGCTGCTGGCCGCCTCGGCGTGCACCCGGTTCGGCGTGTTCTATGCCGGTGTGGCATCCGCCGAGGATCCGGCCGCCACGATCGAGCCGCAGCGGGCTCGCCTGCAGGAAGCCCAAGGCCATGACCGAGAGCGGCGACAATGACGGCAACTGGCACCGTGCGGTCAAGGATTGCCGGGTTGCCCGCTCGGCCGACGGCAGCGGTGGCGCTGTGACTGCTGAGCGGCTGGTCGTCGTTGGCGGGGGGCCTGCCGCGCTCGAGGCGGTCCGGGCTTACCGGGAGGGAGGCGCCGACGGGGACGTTGTGCTCGTGTCCGCCGACGAGTACCTGCCTTACAACCGGCCGCCGCTGTCCAAAGACTTCTTGCGCGGCGAGTCAGAAGAGGACGCCTTGCCTCTTGAAGACGGGGGCTTTTATCGCCACCACGACATTGAGGTCCGGCTCGGGACTCGGGCCCAGGCGCTCGACACTGGCCGCCGGGTCGTTACCCTCGGCGATGGTGAGACCCTCGGCTACGGTTGGTGCATTCTGGCCTGCGGGGCCTTGCCGAAGCCGCTGCCAGTCCCGGGCGCTGAGGGCTCCGGTGTCCGTTACCTGCGCTCCCGGCACCAGGCCAGGGAGCTGCGTGAGGCCGCTGCCGCGGCGCGCTCGGCGGTGGTGATCGGATCGGGCTTCATCGGCTGTGAGGCCGCGGCGTCACTGGCCCGCCGGGGCCTTGCCGTCACGTTGGTGAGCATGGAAGACGGTCCGCAGGTCGCCCGGCTGGGCGAGGCCGCCAGCGGGGTTCTGCGGGCATGGCTTGAGGACGACGGCGTATCGCTGCGCCTGGGTGTTGAGGTGGAAGCGATCGAGCACGGCCGGGTCCGCCTCGCCGGCCAGACCAGTGCTGAGGGCGATCTGCTCCTGGTGGCCGGGGGCGTGGAGCCCGAGGTTGGCATCGCCGCGGGGGCCGGTCTGGCCGTCGAGGTTGGGCGGGTCCAAGTCGACGCGCATATGCGCAGCAGTGTTGCGGGTGTCCTTGCCGCCGGCGACGTGGCCTTCGCTTTCAATGCCGCGGCCGGACGTCACCTGGCTGTCGAGCACTGGGGAGAGGCTCTGGCCATGGGCCGGGTAGCAGGCCAGACCGCCGCCGGCCTCGAAGCCTCGTGGGCCGAGGTACCGGGATTCTGGTCCACCATCGGTGATCGGACGCTCAAATACGCCGCCTGGGGAGACGGTTTCGACGATGCCAGCCTCGTCGATCACGGGGGCGGAGCGTTCACCGTCTGGTACTCCCAGGAAGGTGTGACGGTCGGCGTTCTCACCCATGATGCCGACCACGACTACGAACACGGACGGCGCCTCATCGAGCAGCGCCAGCCGGCACCCGGCCGAGCACGCCCCTCGATGGGCTGATGGCGGTGACCTGCTTGAGCAGGCACCGTCACTGTCGCCTCGCTGGTGCAGATCAGCAACAGCGTTCTCATCGCCTACCTGGCTTTGGTGCCGCCGTGGCCGAGCGGACCTGGGCAGTCGAAGTGCCGCGGCCTGGGTCACCTGCTCGCCCACCAGCTCGTCGACGCCACTTCCGCAGCGGGTGAAGACCTGCCCCCGATGACCGGCGAGGTGAAGTAACCGGCCGTGCCTGCCCACCCGGCAGCGACTGGTGCCGGTGATTTAGCGTCCAGAGGCCGCGAAAAGTCTGGAGAGCAACGGCGACCGGGAGGTCAGGCCGGCTCTGTGTCCGGCGGGGCGGTGTCGGTGACCTTCTGGCGCAGGTAGGCCAGGGCCCGGTCCAGCAGCCGGGAGACGTGCATCTGGGAGATGCCCAGTTCCTGGGCGATCTGGGCCTGGGTCATGTTGCCGTAAAACCGCATCATCAGCAGCCGCTGCTGGCGGACGGGCAGTTCGTCGCAGTGCTGCCACACCGCGGCCATGTCGAGGGTCTGCTCCAGGTGCGGGTCCTCGGCGCCAACCAGGTCGCCGAGAGCCGCGGAGTCGTCCTCGATGGTCGCGGGGGCGTCCAGCGAGGCGACCCGGAAGTTCTGGCTGGCGGCCTGGACGGCGCTGAGCTCAGCTTCCGGAACGCCCAGGTAATCGGCGAGTTCGCTCTCATGCGGGACCCGGCCCAGCTGCTGGGTGAGTTCCGCGTCGGCCGCACGGATGGCCAGCCGCAGTTCCTGCACATGCCGGTGGACCCGCACCTGCCAGCGCCTGTCCCGGAAATGGCGCTTGATCTCACCGCTCACGCATGGCTGGGCGTAAGCGGCCAGGTTGTCGCCGACCTCGGGATCGAAGTTGTTGATCGCCTTGAGCAGGCCAACATAACCGACCTGCATCAGTTCCTCGGGCTCGGGATAACCGGGGTAGCGGCGCACGCACGAGCGCACAATCGAGGCATGCCGGGCGATCAACTCGGTGCACGCCTCGTCCCGGCGCGGATGACCGTAGGGAAGGGAACGCACCAGAGACAACAGCTCCTGGTCGCTCGGCAAATCCTGGTCACTTGGCGTAACAGACGCCTGGTCCCGGGCGGTATTACTCATAGCTCACCCCACCGATCAAGACCCGGGATGCAGTCCGCTGCTGCCCTGACAGGCCACGCGGCAGCCCGCACCGGCCCCGGCTTCCTAACCGACCACCTTCACGCTACCTCGCTCTTCACCGCTACCTCGCTGCGGGCGCCTTACACCTTCAAGCGCTGGGCGAACGGTTTTTCACAAATGCTCATGGACACCGGCAGCCTTGGCTGGTAGGCGATCACAGCCACGGACGCGCAGTCAGCGCGAGGCCGGGCGGCCAGCCGTTTTGCCTGCTGAACGGCAAGGATAGACAGCGGCTCGCGAAGCTGCGGTAGTGGCCTGGCGGTCACCGCAGCTGCCTCGGCGAAGGCGCGGCCGAGACCGGTCGAGGGTGATGTCCGGGACGTGGTTGCTCATCTGTATCTCCTTTCCTGCCTGTTCAGGGTGGCCACTAACTGCTGATCCGGTGTCGATGGTGATCTATCCGCGAGTCGAAGCACCACACTTCGGCGGGGCGGATCGTATACCGCTGCCAGCCGCCGGAAGCATCGCCTCGCGCGGCGGCCAGGCCGGTGATCTGCAGCCCGAGGTTGCTGCCCTCGGGGCCGGGCCAGCTGTAGATCGAGACCGCGACCCGCGGATCACGTTCGATGTTGCGGCCGTGCCGGGTGCCGGGGTGCGACAAGAACGACAGCTCGAAGTTGTCGCCTGCCTGGAACTGGACCGGGCTCGTCGAGGTGCCGCTGTCAGCGTCGGACGTCGCCAGGACCATGATCTCGGTGCGCTCGAGCGCTTGCTGTGCGCGCTCCTGCCAGTCTGCCGGTCCGGGTCATGCCTGGTGCGCCCCCTGGATGCCGCGCTGGGTGAGCGACAGCAGCGCAGCGATGCTGATGAGTACGGCGGTGGCGACGAAGTCGGTCCGCAGTCCGCTGGTGAAGTGCACCCTGGCGTCGACGACGGCGCCGAACACCGCGACGCCGAGGGAGCCGCCCATCTGCCGGAAGGTGTTGAGTACTCCGCTGGCGGTGCCGGCCAGGCGGGCGAGTGCGCTGTCGAAGATGAGCGCGGCGATCGGCGGGACCGTCAGCCCCCCACCGCCGCCGACGAAGATCATCACGAGGGCGACCAGCAGGACCGGGGCGTTCACCGGCAGCACGGCGAGCACCAGCAGGCCGCCGGTCATGCTGAGCTACCCGGCCACGAACGGGACGAGCCGCCCGAAGCGGCTGGCGATACGCGGGGCGAGGTAGCTCAGGACCGCGACTAGCGCTGTCATCGGCAGGAACAGGAGCCCGGTGGCCAGGGCTGAGTGACCGCGCCGCTGCTGGAAGTACAGGCTCTGCAGGAACACCATCCCGTAGAAGCCGGCCATGGTGATGCCGTGCGGCACTGAGCGCGCCGCCCAGGCGATCGCCGCCGACCTGGAGGCCACTATGGGTGAGTCACTATTCCCTTTGCCGAATGCGGTGTGCGCCGCAGCGCGATCATGCTCCGGCTATAGCGAGCCCGTCTGGGAGCCGAGCGGCGGCACCGCAGCGGTTCCGGCTAGCGCCGCTTCCAGGGTCGGGTAGATGGGTACGAGCTGGTCGACGCCGACGAGGGTGAGGATGCGCATCAGTGGTGGTGCTACCAGGCGCAGCTGGGTCCCGGCGGCTGTGGCCTGATGGTGGGCGGCGATGATGGCGTTCACCCCGGCCGAATCACAGAACGTCGTCTGACTCATGTCGATGATCAAGACGGCAGCGTCGTGGCTGGCTGCCGACTCCAGCGCCTGGCGGATCTGCTCGGCGTTAGTTGCGTCGATCTCTGCGGGGAGAGTGATCACCGCATTCTGACCGGCCCGCCGGATGGTGTAGTCCCCGGTCATGGTTGTCCCTGGCCTAGTGGCTGGCGGCGGAGCATGAGCAGGGCGATGTCGTCGGAGGCTGGCTCGCTGCCCACCAGCGCGGCCATCACTGTGGCACAGGCGGCCTCGGGTGGCTGTGCCGTCACCGCCTGGCAGAGCCGGTCCAGGCCGTGGTCGATGGAGGAGCCGCGGCGTTCGATCAGGCCGTCGGTGTAAAAGCACACCAAGGTGCCCGGCGTGATCTCCAGCGTGGCCACTTTGCGTTTGGCGTCCCGGGTGGCGCCGATGAGCAGGCCCGGCGGAATGCTGGCCAGGTGCGCGGGCTGCCCGGGCGACGCGATAACCGGCGGATAATGCCCGGCCAGGCAGATACGCGCCCGGTCCAGGTCTGGGGCGAACACCGCGTACAAGACGGTCGCCAGAGCACCGGGTTCGAAGTGCCGCATTTTGCGGTCCAGCCTGGCCAGGACCTCGGCCGGATCGGAGGCTTCCAGAGCATAGGCCCGCAACGCACTGCGCATCCGGCCCATGATCACCGCCGCCGGGAGGCCCGAGCCGGTGACATCGCCGATCACCACGCCCAGCTCGCCCGAGGGCAGGGTGAACACGTCGTACCAGTCACCGCCCAGCATGCCGTCGCCCGGGACGTAACGGGCCGCCATCTGAGCCCCGGAAGCAACCGGGAGCGCGGACGGCAGCAAGCTGCGCTGCAGCGCTACCGCCGCGACCCGATCGTCCCGCATCATCAGCGACTGCACCGCCGTGGCCGCCCGGTCCGCGGCCAGCTGCAAAAGCTCGACGTCGTCGCTGGTGAACTGCCGGGCGGTCAGCGAGCCGACATGCAGCACGCCGATCACCTTGCCGCCAGCGATCAACGGCACACCCATCAGGGCCCGGATCCCCTTCGCCATCAGGATCGGGTTCAGCACCGTGGAGTGATCAACACGATCGAGGATCACCGGCCGTTGCTCGCCGGCGATCCGCCCGGCAAACCCCCGGCCCACCGGGATCCGCACCCCCTGGCGGACCTCATCCTCCAGCCCCGCAGCCGCCGTCGCGATCAGTTCTCCTGACCGGACATCCAGCAACAGCACCGCAGCCGTATCGGCCTGCAGAATATCCCTGGCGCGCTCCAGCAGCTCGGCCAGCAACTCCTTATCATCAAGCCGGCTCAGCGCCGCCTCAGTGATCGACTGGATATCCCGCAGCCGGTCCTTCAGCTCGGCCTGGCTCACAGGCGCTGCCACCACGCTGCCTCCCGCCCACAAGGCGCTGCGGCCGGCACGCGGGACAGGAACGACACCAAACCAGGCACCTCAGCTGCTTGCCAACAGTGAGTGCAAGCGTATAAGTGTCCAGGCGCCCGCCACCAGTCCTGCCCCAGCCGCGACGCTCGGTTTCCTGGAAGGCGACGGGGCGCAAGAAGTAAGCGCTGGCGCCCAGCCACAAGCGCCGGCCAGCACCACATAACGCGTCAGGCGTTTCCGGTTGATGCTAATTTGCCCGTTCCGCAGAGCACTTACTGCCGGGAGGATTCGCTATGCGTGGCATGCCAACGCATTCCGTTACCAGCTCGAGGCCGTCCGTGACGAGCTCGAGGCCGTCATCCGGGCGTTCTGTGGTCAGCCGCTGGCTATCGCGGCTGGACCGGTATGCCTCCCCGGCCGCTGGCGGCGGTGCTCGTGATCATCGTCGCGGGATTGTGGATCGCCGTCAGCGTAATGGCCGGGTTCCCGGCGCGGTGGCCGTTCAGGATTCCTGAACTGGCGAATCATGATGCCGTCGGCCAAGGAAATTCTCATTGAGGTGGTCACCACGGCGCGGTCTGAGTTTCGAATGGTCGCATGTGGAAAGCGGGTCAGCCGGTAGAAGAGGAGGAACCGCCATGGCGAAGCACGGCACTGATCCGGTCCTACAGCAGCTGATCAACGCGGTCAACAAGTCCAGGCAGGTCGAGGTGCCGATGACTATCGCGGTCCGCGGCTCAATGCTGACTGGTGGCCTTGTCGCCGAGGAGACCTATTTTGCGGAACTGGTGGATGCCAGTCCTTTGCTGGGTGCCCTCGAGCCGTCCTCCGGTCTGCTCGGGAAGGAGTATGCAAAGGAAGTCGGCGACGCGTCGGGCCAATTCCTGCATTTCCGCGGCCCGGCGAACGGTGCTGAGGGGCTGTGGCGGATCAGCCTCGACGCCATCGATGGATGGGTCCTGCGCGCCGCAGGTAATGCCGCCGGTCAGGATGAGAAGGGGCCGTTCAAGGGCCTGTTCGCTGGCTGAGGCCTGCGGCACCGGGCGCTCGATGACCAAGTCCCAGCTGGTCGACGCATTGCGGAACCACTGAGCGATGATCCGCTGGCTGGCCATTTTCGCGGATGTCCCGAGGGGCCACGCCGACGCTGCACTGAGTTTCTGGGCGGCGATCACAGGCACGGACGCGCAGTCAGCCCGAGGCCGGCACCAGGAGTTCGTCCAGCTGACGGGGCCCGGAGATGATCCGTACCTGTGGGTGCAGAAACTAGAGCGCGGCTCGGATGACGGCGGCTGGCACCTGGATCTTTTTACCAGCGATCCTGCCAGCGCGGCTGGCGTGGCCGTCAGTCTCGGCGCACAGCGTATCCGCGCCGAGGCTGATCTGGTGACGCTGACGACGCCGGCAGGCCAGCCGTTTTGCCTGGTGAACGGCAAGAAGGGTCAGCGGCACGCGAAGCCGCGGCAGTGGCCCGGCGGTCACCGCAGCCTGCTGGATCAGATCTGCCTCGACCTCCCGACACTGGCGTACGAGGAGGAATCGCGGTTCTGGAGCGTCCTGACCGGCTGGGAGCATCGGCAGGCAGATCCGCCCGAGTTCAGTTCCCTAACCGGGCCGCCGCTGGCCGGTATGCGTTCAACTACGGGCTGGTATTCGACAAGGCGATCAGCATGGGCCACGGCCAGTGCCCCGTCAAGCGCTACAACCACCAGCTCCGGGATCTGATCATCCGCGGCAAGGCCCAGCCGTCGCTGATTGTCTCCCATGAACTGCCGCTGGACCAGGCTCCCGACGCCTACGCCCGGTTCGACCGCCGCGAGAACGGCTGGACCAAGGTCCTGCTGCACCCAGCAGCCTGACCCAACGCCTGCTCAGCCGCCAGGAGATCAGGGAAGCAAGAGCGCAAGGCCCGGAGGGCCGTCTGGTGGTCTGGGACATCGATTGGTCCACCGTGTCCTGGCAGCCCCGGATCCGGCTCGCATGGAGCGGGTGCTGCGGGGCCTGGGACGCTCACCTGGCCCGCCGGTCGCCGCCGCCGACCATTTCATCCCCGCTGCGGTCGGCGGGCTTCGCCGACGTTGGCGTGACCGGTCACGCGTTCGTGTCGACCGGCGGACTCCCGGCGCCTGCCCTGATGCTGAATCCGCGTGGAAGGCCGATGCGGCTACGCGGAAGAACAGCTGGCGCGAGGTCCAGGTCAAGCTGCTGCCCGCCCAGCGACCGCAGCCTTACGTCTTAAGATGATCATAACGAGCCATGCAGCCACGGCCGCCGATCGCGGCCGACCGCTAACATCACAGCAGTCGTCTCAAGGTGAGGGTCCGGTGACACGAGCACGGGTCGAGCGTGGCCGTCCGAGACGGCCGGGTCGTGGCCTGTCTCTGGAGCGGATCGTCACCGCCACCCTGGAACTGGTAGATGAGCAGGGCATAGGCGCAGCGACAATGCGGGCCGTGTCATCCCGGCTGGGGGTCCGCTCGATGTCGCTGTACAGGTATGTGCAGGACCGCGATGAGCTCTACGACGCTGTCGTCGAGCGGATCGTCAACGAGCTCGCCGACGACCCGGAAGTCCAGCTGCGGCCCGTGGATGGGTGGCGGCCTTATCTCTCTGGCATGGCACATGGAGTGCGCCGCTACGCCCGTGCGCATCCGCACGCTTTCCCGCTGGTCGCGACCCGGCCGCCCACGGCTCCGTGGGTAAACCCGCCGCTTCGGTCGCTGCGCTGGGTCGAGGCAATGCTGACCGGATTGGCTGCGGAAGGGTTCAGCGACGAGCAGGTGCTCTTCACCTACCGCACGTTCAACAGCTTCCTGCTCGGTTACCTGCTCCTGGAAACCAGCGCTATGGCGCTCCGGGACCCCAAGCCGGGCGACGGCTCCTTCACCAGTACCGACACTGTCTCGGGCGATGGCGGACCGGCCGGGGAGGCAGCCGCCGACCCGGTTTCTGGCGGCCTGAGCCCAGCCCGCTCCCCCCAGCAGCGGGAGGCCATCGAGGATGCCGATAGCCCACGTGAGCTGCTCGATCCCGCGGACGAGATCGATGCCAGGCGTTTCCCGACGGTGCACCGCCTTGCGGCAGGACTCGCCCAGGACCTCTGGGAAGCGGAGTTCGAAACAGGCCTGCAGGACATGCTTGACCGCATTGCGGTGTTCGTGACCCACGGGCCCAGATCTCGGCGAGACTGAAGCCCTAGGCCGCGGCCATTGCAACCGCCGTCTGCCTGGTCCCGGTTCCACCACGGGCCCAGGGACCCGGCCTGGGGGCGGCCTCGCGAACAGCCTGCGGGACCGCTCTGGCCACGCCCTCCAGACGCCCAGTCAATGGACTCCATGGACGTCGGCAACGACCGGGCACCGGGCGAAAGACGTCGGTCAGCGCGAGCCGCCGCTCCCGTACACCCCGGATCGCCGAGATGGCCGGGCACTCGGCAGGATGGCCGCGGTGCTAAGTGGACGCTATAAGCTTCTCATATAAGCTTCTCGTGTAAGTTTTGTGTGTAAGTCATTCGGCCAGGGGTAGTCGAGGCCAGCCGGACGACGCATGGGAAACGGTCTTGGGGCCCAGCCCCGCGAACCGGGGCGACGCCCGTACAGGCTCGAGACGCCGGCAAGGTGCCGCCCCCATCGGGCATCGCAGCACGTGGACTGACCGCGCCGCGGGGGCGTGCGGATGGCCCGCAAGTCGCTTAATTGAGGAGAGGCCCAATGACAGAGAACTACCCGCCGACAGCTACGCCGCCACAGCGCAGCGAATCGCCGCCGCCCGCCTTGGCCGAGGAGCAGGGCACCGCTGACGTTGTCAAAGACCAGGCTGAGGAGCAGGGCACCGCTGACGTTGTCAAAGACCAGGCTTCTGACCTGGGTCACAGCAGCGTCCAGGCAGGGAAGCACGTGGCCGATGTTGCCCGGGAGCAGGCTTCGGACGTGGCGGCCGAGGCCGGGCGCCAGAGCAGGGACCTGCTCCAGCAGGCTCAAGTCCAGCTGGAGGAGCAAGCGGCCCAGGGACAGCAGCGACTGGCGAGCCGACTGCTTTCACTCGGCGATGAGCTGCGCTCGATGGCAGATGCTTCCGGCCAGGGCGGCATGTCCGCCGACCTGGCGCATCATGTGGCCGCGCGGGTCCGTGATGCCGGGCAATGGCTCGGCGACCGGAAGCCCGGGCAGGTGATGGACGAGGTGCAGTCCTTCGCCCGCCGCAAGCCGGCAGTCTTCGTGGCCCTGGCGGCAGGAGCAGGCCTGGTAGCCGGGCGGCTCACCCGGGGGCTAAAGGACGCGAGCAGCGATGATTCTCCGGCGACGGCGGCGCCTGCAGCTACGCAGGGAGTTGCCGGGCAGTGGCCTGAGCCGTCTGAGGTTGCGGGCTACCCACCGGCAATGGGGAGCGCCAGTGATGAGACTCTGGACCCTCCTGCCCCGGCCAGCGACCTGCCGCCCGCCGCCGGTGACCGGGCCTGGGATGCCGACCCGGCGTACAGCGAGCGGCACCGCCTGGTGACTGATGACCAGGCCGGCCGTCAGGGCACCCTGTGAGCAGCCCGCTCGATCCCGCCGTGCCGCCACCCCCTGACCCGCGGCCCTCGGCCGGCGAGCTGTTCTCAGATGTTGCCGCGGATCTCAGCACGCTCATGCGCCAGGAGGTGGAGCTGGCTAAGGCCGAGCTCCGCCAGTCCGCCACCCGGGCTGGCAAGGGCGCCGGACTGCTTGCGGGTGCCGGTGTCAGCGGTTACACGGTCTTGCTGTTCGCGTCGGTCGCCGCGTGGTGGGGCATCGGCGACACGACTGGTCATGGCTGGTCGGCGCTGATCGTGGCGGCCATTTGGCTGATCGTCGCTGCGGTCCTAGGGCTGATGGGCCGCCGGGAAATCAGCGCAGTATCGGGCGTGCCGCAGACCGCGCAGACCGTAAAGAAAATTCCTTCGGCAGTAAGAGGAAACGAGGGCACATCATGACGAGCGATCCGGACGAGATCCGCGCGCAGATTGAGGAAACGCGCGCCAGCCTCAGCGAGGACGTCAACACCCTGGCCGACACGGTCAACCCCGCGCATGTGGCAAAGCGCAAGGCCGCTAGTGCGCGTTCTGCCGTGCTGGGAGCAAAGGACAAGGTCATGGGAACTGCGTCACAGTCCGTCTCCAGTACGACTTCTGCAGCGGGAGAAAAGGCGTCGGCGGTTCAGGAGAAGGTGTCGGCGGCTCCAGGCCACCTGCGTCGCCAGGCGGCAGGTAACCCGCTGGCAGTCGGCCTGATCGCGGTCGGCGTCGGCTGGCTGGTGGGCTCACTTCTGCCGGCCAGCGACGCCGAGGAGCATGCGGCGGTGAAGGTCAAGGAAGCCGCTGCCCCAGCCGTCACCGGCGCGGCCAAGGATGCCGCGGCCAGCCTGCAGGACTCAGCGCAGCAGGCAGCCGAGTCGGTCAAGGCCACAGCGGCCGACGCTGCGGCCACGGTCAAGGACGAGACGGCCAGCTCGGCGCACGACATCCGGGATCAGGCACAGGCAGCCCGCGACACCGTGACCGACAGCCGCCAGTAGTTACCTGGCAGCTACGCCCGGCTTGATTCTTGCGGACCGCTCACGGATCCGGGTCTTTCCTGGATTCAGTGCGGCCCTGAAGCTCGGTCACGCCGCAGGCTAACCGGGATCCGGCCGCCAGCCGACGACGAGTTATGGAGGGTCATCGCAGATGGCCAGAGCACAGAATGCGGGCAGCAGCGTCAACGACGAGGCACCAGACAGCCCGACGGACCTGAGCGGGGGGTCCTGGCTCGCGGCGGCCAGGCGGGCGCTGAAGGAATATAAGGCCGACGATTTGCAGGACCGCGCCGCAGCCCTGACATATTTCGGCATCCAGTCGATCTTCCCAGGTCTTCTTGTGGTGGTCTCCCTGCTCGGGGTTCTCGGTAAGTCGGCTACCCAGCCGCTAATCACCAACCTGGGTAACGCGGCCCCGGCATCCGTGCGGAAGATCGTCCTGAGCGATGTCACCCATCTGCAGCACAGTCACGCCGCCGCTGGGATCATCGGCATTGCCGGGATACTGCTCGCCCTGTGGTCGGCGTCCAACTACGTCGCGGCCTTCATGCGCGCCTCCAACGTCATTTACGACGTGCCCGAGGGCCGGCCTATCTGGAAAACGGCACCGATCCGCCTGGGCATCACCCTGGTGACGATGATCCTGCTTGTGGCCGCGGCCGTTATTGTGGTCGTGACCGGCGCCCTGGCGCAGAAGGTCGGGAACGTGCTCGGCCTCGGCTCGACAGCGGTCACGGTCTGGGACATCGCTAAGTGGCCCGTGCTACTGATCATCATCGGCCTGATCCTCGCCATCTTGTTCTGGGCCAGCCCGAACGCCAGGCACGGCTTCCAGTGGGTCAGCCCCGGCGGTTTCGTCGCCGTCGTGCTATGGCTGGTTGCCTCTGCCCTGTTCGCCGTGTACGTCGCCAACTTCGGCCACTACAACAGGATCTACGGCAGCCTGGGCGGCATCATCATCTTCCTGATCTGGATGTGGATCTCCAACGTCGCCATCCTGCTCGGCGCCGAATTCAACGCCGAGCTTGAGCGCGGGCGCGCCGTGGCTGCCGGTCACCCGGCCGGCCAGGAGCCGTTCTCAGAACTGAGAGATGACCGCAAGCTGCGGAAGAAAGAGAAAAATCACTCGCGGAGCTGAGAGGCGCGCTCTTTGGCAGCGAAAGACCGCCGCGTCCACGTTGGCTGCGGGCCTTATTTCCCGCGTCCAATTGTCAAGCGCACGGGTCTTAGCGCCTGCGAGATACGGGCACCCAGACGGCGGTCAGAGATATTACTGGCTGCAGTCGGCTGTTTCGTTCCGTGACCGAAGGGTAGCCCGCCGGCCGATGGGAGGTATTTGATGGCGATGAGCGACGAGTCCCGGCCCGGCACGCTGCTGGCTGCCCCGGGAACTGAGCGGCCGCGCCGGTATCTGCCCAAACTGCGGTATGAGCTGATCGGCTGCGGGCTGCACGGTCACGAACTGCTGGGGACGGATGCGGCGGCGCTGCGGGCCGAGGATAGCCTGTTCGCCCGCGACTCCGGCGGGCTGCGCTGGTACCGGTGCCTGCGGTGTGACTCGTGGGTGGCGCTCCGCCCGCCGGAAGAGCCCAGAGTGCCGCACCCGCCGTCGCGGGACCAGATCCGCCTGCCGCTGCGGGGTCGGCCGCTGCGCGACCGGTACGTCCTGCGGCTGATTGCCATCGACCGGGTGCTCCACTTCCTGGTTCTGTCCGCGCTGGCCGCGGTGATCTTCTTGTTCGCCACCAACAAGGCCGCGCTGAACGCCGATTTCACCAAGATCCTCAATGACCTGCAAGGCGGCCTGAGCGGCCCGGTCAACACCGGCAACCACGGCATCGTTCACGACCTGCACGACCTGTTCGCGATCAGCATCGCCAACTTGTACTTGGCGGGGACTGCCGTCGCCGCCTATGCCCTCCTGGAGGGCACCGAGGCGGTCGGGCTGTGGCTGGGCCGCCGGTGGGCCGAATACCTGACCTTCCTTGCCACCGTCATCTTCGTCCCGTATGAGATCTACGAGCTGACCAAGAGTGTCTCGGCCCTGAAGGTCCTCACCCTGGTCATCAACCTGGCCATCGTGGCTTACCTGCTGATCGCCAAACGACTGTTCGGGCTGCGCGGCGGCGGGAAAGCTGAACGAGCCGAGCACGACAAAGACACCGGCTGGGCGCCGATCGAGCGCGCCACCCCCGTGCCGCTCACCCGGCCGGGAGCAAAGGCCCGAGTCTCAGCATACGGCGGCAGCAACCACGTTTAGTCTCCCGGTCGAACGCGGCCAGTGCTGCCCGGAGAACGGGCTGGAAATCAGGGTGACGGGTCCACGACGAGGGCGCTGCCGCCGCCGAGGCGGACGGGCTCAGCAATCGCTTCGAGGCGGCCGTCGCGGAGCACCTGCAGCGCCGTGGCGTCGCCGGGATAGTAGTCCAGCGGCAGGATCGGCCCGGTCGCCTCGGTGAACTGTTCACCGAACTCCCTCGTGAGCTGTTTCGCCAGCGCGCTGTTATAGAACGCGGGCTCGGCGAGGGAGGTCGGCGAGTTGGTCTGGCTTACCCTGGGCGCGGCGAGCGCCGCGGGCAGCGACATCCCGAAGTCCACATGGTTCAGGATGATCTGCAGGATCGTGGTGATGATGGTCGACCCGCCGGCCGCGCCGACGGTGAAGACCGGCTTGCCGTTCCGGAGCGCGATGACCGGCCCCATGCTGGACCGCGGCTGCTTGCCGCCGGCCGGGAGGTTGGGATCGTAGGCGCCCGCGGCGGGGGGCGCGAAGTCGAAGTCGGTCATCTCGTTGTTGAGCAGGAACCCGTAACCGGGCACGGTCTCGCCACTGCCACCGAAGAAGTTGATCGTGTTGGTATAGGCGACAATGTCGCCCCACTTGTCGGCGGTGACGATGTTGTTGGTGTGGCTGCCCTCGGGCGAGGCGGACGCCGCAGGCGAGCTCGACTGGCCCGGGCAGGATTGATACGGCGGATACGGGTCACCAGGTGCCACTGGGGACACCAGCGCCTGATCGTGGATAAGGCAGCGGCGGGTCGCGGCGAATGCCGGGCTCAGCAGCCCGGACAGCGGCACGCTGACGTAGCGCGGGTCGCCGACGTAGGCGTCGCGGTCAGCGTACGACAGCCGGGACGCCTCCAGGTAATGGAACAGCGCGGTGGCCCTGGGCTCGGCCGACAGGTTGTAGCCGCTGAGGATGTTCAGTGCTTCGCCGACGGTGGAACCGCTGCTCGACGGCGGCGCCATGCTGTAGATGTCCAGCCCGCGGTAGCGGACGTGCGTGGGCGACTGCACCCGGGCGGTGTATGCGCGCAGGTCGTTCATGGTCATGATTCCCGGCAGCGCGACCACCGTCTGCCCCGGTGTGGTGACCGGATGATCATCCGCACCGACGATGGCCCGGCCGAGCGGGCCATCGTAGAGATATGAGGGGCCGTAACGGGCCAGCAGCCGGTAGGTCCGGGCCAGACCGGGATTTCGCAGCAGGTAGCCCACCGGCAGCGGGTTGCCCGCCCGGGTGAGGAGGAGGGAGCGGCTGGCGGGATAGGCCTGCAGCTCCGGCAGGTCCGACTCGGTGAGCTGCCGGAAGTCCGCGTTCACACGGAACCCGCTGTCCGCGATGCGGATGGCCGGCTGCAGGTCCGCGGCGAGACTCTTGCGGCCGTACAGGCTCACGGCCTTAGCCCAGGTAGCGACCATGGACGGCACGCCGGTGGCGAGCGGCTGATCCGATGCGTAGTCATAGCCGTACGGCTGGCCGGTCTTCGGGTCGATGAACATGGTCGACGTGCAAGCGCCAGGGCACGTCTCGCGGCCGTTGATGGTTATGACCTGGTGGGTCCTTGCCAGGTAGATCACCATGAAGCCACCGCCGCCGGGGCCCGCGACGAACGGGATGGTCACGCCCAGCGCACTGGCCGTCGCGACGGCGGCGTCGATCGCGTTGCCACCGTGCTCGAGCGCGTCGATTCCCGCCTGGCTGGCATTCAGGTCCATCGAGGCAACGGCGCCCCCGGTGCCGACGGCGACCGGTTCCTTGATGCTGGCGGCGGTGACGCCGACGGCAGCCGCGGACCCGCCGGGCGCGGCGCTGGCCGCCAGGGGAAGGGCCGCTAATGAGGCGGCGAGCGCGAACGTGACGGAAACCGCGAGCAGGCGACGCATGAGCACCTCGGCACGGTTGGCGCGGACCAGACAGCCATTGCTAGTGCTCCGCGGTAGCAGAGTTAAACCCGACCAGGAGCCCCGCTTCCGGCGTCGGCGTGCCGCGAGTTAGTCAGATTGCGAGTTCCACAGTACTGTGGATGTCGTGACTGCCCTGTACGAGGATGTGCCGTTTAGCGAGTTGCTGCACCACCCGGCCGCGACGGCGGACCGGCTCGATGCTGTCCGGGCGCTCAGGCTGCGCCGACGCGACGCGGATGATCTCGCGCTCATGCGTATCGAGCAGCTCGAACGCGATGAGAGCGTGATGGAGTTCACGACTGGGCTGCTAGCGGGTCTGGTGAGATCCGAGAACCTTGGGCTGATCCGCAGGTTGCTGCCCTCCGCCGTGCCATGGGTGACGTTCTTGCCCGAGGCGGACTTCGACGCCTTCGTGACCGAACTTGTGGACGTTGCCCAGGGAGCAGCGGCGCTGGGGAACCTGGCGCCGGTCGCAGTGTGCCTGGCCCAGTGGCGGCACTCCGCAGAGGTGTACGCCGACCCGGTACTTCTGGACATCCTGACGAGGGAACCAGAGGGTGACCTGGGCCTGGTGCCGCCTCCCCCAGCCGAAGAATGAGTCCTCGGCGTGGCGAGCGGGCAGCTCCCCTTCCGATCGGCGGGGAGTACGACCTGCGCTTCGCGAGCAGCGCGGCAGCCAACGGATGGGACGAGCTCGGCCGCCAAGCGGCCGGTAATCTGCGGCGGGCATTCGACGCTATCCGGCGAATCCGCAGGCAAGAACCTCCCCCGAACGTCATCACCGGCTGAAGGGCAGCCTCGGGACCGCATTACTGAAGGGCGAACGGCTGGAGCGGTGGCAGTACTAGGTGACCGGCGGCGGGCGCATCTGGTACGTGATCGCTGACGCGACGCGGATCGCCTGGATCACGTATGCCGGGACGGGGCACCCCAAGGCCACAGACTAAGCGGCTAACTGCGCTTGGCGACGAACACGGTCCGCATGAGCAGAGCCATGCGTTCGGTGTACTTGCTCAAGGACCAGCCGCAGTCGATCGTCAGGTTGTCCGCGAAGTCGCCTGACATCAGCGCCCAGAGCATGTCGGTAGCGCTGGCTACGGTCCAGGAGTCCGCCAGCAGGCCCGCGCGGTGCAGGCCGTTGATGAGATGCCGGCAGATGTGCCGCTGGTCGCGGAAGACCATTTCCCAGTGCGCGGCGAAGTCAGGGTGTCGATGAACAACACCCTTGCCGTGCACTTGGTATTCACCAGACGTTGAGCATTTGCGCCGCCGGCGCGTACAGGCGGCGGGCCGCCCAGGCGGCCGGTACGGTTGCCAGATGACCTCCCGGCTGACGAGCACCCACGGCCCATCCGGGCCGTACGAGGTGGCCCATCCGGCCCTGGAAGACGCCGAGGCGGATGCGGCGCTCGCCGAGCACCGGGCATGGGTGGCCGCCGGGCGGCCAGGGGCGGTCTCGCATGAGGAGGCGATGGCCGAGCTGCTCCGCAGCCGGTGAGAATCGAGTGGTCGCCGTCGGCGATCAGGTCAGCCCGTCGTTACGCCGAAGACCAGGACTGGATGCAGGCGATCGGCGCAGCGGTGGCCCGGCTCGCCGATGACCCCTATCCCGCGGACGCCTTCCACCGGGGCGAATACCACCGGCTGCGCGTCGGCCCGTACCGGGTGGCGTACGTCGTTGACGCCGACGTCATCACGATCAGCCGCGTCGAACGCGTCTGACCAGACCCGGCAGGCCAGCCAGCCAGGCCTGATGAAGCCGAAGCGCGTCCGGGCATCGCCCGTTGGGCACCGGCCGAAGTTATTGCCTGGCCACAAAGCGAGCGGGCCGGTATTGTGGATTTCACCTGGAGTGATTTGATCGACAGCTTGGCGACCAGGACAAAAACGCCTAAAGAGTCACGCGTCACGATCCGCGCGTCTCTTGGTTCTCGGTGACGGAGGAGCGCGATGGTGGCGAGTGCTGACGCGATTACTGACTTGCTCGACCAGCGGATCCTGGTGCTGGACGGTGCCTGGGGCACGATGCTGCAGGGCGTCGGCCTGCGGCCGGAGGATTTCCGCGGCGACCGGTTCCGCGACCACCCGCGGGACGTCACCGGCGATCCTGACCTGCTGAACCTGACCCGCCCCGACGTCGTGCTCGGGATCCACCGCCAGTACCTGGCCGCGGGCGCGGACATCATGTCCACGAACACGTTCACCGCCACCGGGATCGGGCAGGCCGACTACGGCCTCGAGGGCACGATTGGTGAGATGAACCTGGCCGGGGCGCGGCTGGCGCGCCAGGCCGCCGACGAGGCGGGCGGGCGGCTGGTGGCCGGGTCGGTCGGGCCGCTGAACGTCACGCTGTCGCTGTCGCCGCGGGTGGACGACCCGGCATACCGGACCGTGTCGTTCGACCGGGTCAAAGACGCGTACGCCGAGCAGATGGCGGCGCTGGCCGAGGGCGGCGTCGACCTGCTGCTGATCGAGACGATCTTCGACACGCTGAACGCCAAGGCGGCGATCGCGGCGGCCCGCGAGGTGGCACCGGACCTGCCGCTGTGGATCTCGGTCACGATCGTGGACCTGAGCGGGCGCACCCTGTCCGGGCAGACGGTGGAGGCGTTCTGGACCGCGATCGAGCACGCGGCTCCGCTGATCGTCGGCGTCAACTGCTCGCTCGGCGCGGCGGAGATGCGGCCGCACGTCACCGAGATGTCCCGGCTGGCGCACACGTACGTGAGCTGCCACCCGAACGCGGGCCTGCCCAACGCGTTCGGCGGCTACGACGAGCAGCCCGCGCAGACCGCGGCGCTGCTTCGCGGCTTCGCTGAGGCCGGGATGGTCAACGTCGTCGGCGGCTGCTGCGGCACCGGCCCGGCGCACATCGAGCAGATCGCCCACGCGGTCGACGGCCTGCCGCCGCGCCAGGCTCCCGCCCGCGGCCAGCGTTCGCGGTTCAGCGGGCTCGAGCCGTTCGAGATCGGGCCGGACACCGGCTTCGTGCTGATCGGCGAGCGCACCAACGTGGCCGGCTCGGCCCGGTTCCGGCGCCTCATCGAGGCCGGCGACAACCAGGCCGCGGCGGACGTGGCGATCCAGCAGGTGCGCGGCGGCGCGAACCTGCTGGACGTGAACATGGACGCCGACCTGCTCGATGGCGAGCAGGCGATGACCGCGTTCCTGAACCTGATCGCCACCGAGCCCGAGGTGGCCCGGCTCCCGATCATGATCGACAGCTCGCGCTGGAGCGTGCTCGAGGCCGGGCTGAAGTGCGTCCAGGGCAAGGGCGTCGTGAACTCGATCAGCCTCAAGGAGGGTGCGGAGACGTTCCTGCGCCAGGCCCGCAGGGTCCGTGACTACGGTGCGGCCGTGGTGGTGATGGCATTCGACGAGCAGGGCCAGGCCGACACCGTCGAGCGCAAGGTCGCCATATGCGGCCGCGCCTACGACCTGCTCACCCGCGAGGCCGACTTCGAGCCGCAGGACATCATCTTCGACCCGAACGTGCTGGCCGTGGCCACCGGGATGGAGGAGCACAACGGCTACGCCAAGGCGTTCATCGACGCGCTGCCGCTGATCAAGGAGCGCTGCCCGGGGGCGCACACCTCCGGCGGGATCTCCAACCTGTCGTTCTCGTTCCGCGGCAACGACGTGGTGCGCGAGGCCATGCACTCGGCGTTCCTGTTCCATGCGATCCGGGCCGGCCTGGACATGGGCATCGTCAACGCCGGCCAACTGGCCGTCTACCAGGACGTCCCCGCGGACCTGCTCGAACTCGTCGAGGACGTGATCTTCGATCGGCGGCCGGACGCCACCGACCGGCTGATCGCCTTCGCCGAGACCGTCAAGGGCAGCGGCACCAAGCGCGAGGTCGACCTGTCCTGGCGTGCGGCCCCGGTCGAGAAGCGGCTGGCGCACGCGCTGGTGCACGGCATCGTCGACTTCATCGAGGCCGACACCGAGGAGGCCAGGCAGGCCGCGGACCGCCCGCTGGACGTGATCGAAGGCCCGCTGATGGACGGTATGAAGATCGTGGGCGACCTGTTCGGCTCGGGCAACATGTTCCTGCCGCAGGTGGTCAAGAGCGCCCGCGCGATGAAGCGCTCGGTTGCCTACCTCGAGCCGTTCATGGAGACCGAGAAGGAGCGCGACGGCGGCGGCCGCGGCCAGGGCAAGATCGTGCTCGCCACCGTCAAGGGAGACGTGCACGACATCGGCAAGAACATCGTCGGGGTGGTGCTCGCCTGCAACAACTACGACGTGATCGACCTAGGCGTGATGGTGCCGGCCGGGAAGATCCTGGACACCGCCGTCGCCGAGGGCGCCACCGCGGTCGGGCTGTCCGGGCTGATCACGCCGTCGCTCGACGAGATGGTCACCGTGGCCGCCGAGATGCAGCGCCGGGGGCTGAACCTGCCGCTGCTGATCGGCGGGGCCACGACCTCACGGCAGCACACCGCGGTGCGGATCGCGCCCGCCTACGATCGCCCGACGGTGCACGTGCTCGACGCCTCCCGGGTCGTCGGCGTTGTCTCCGAGCTGCTCGACCCGAACCGGGCCGGCGACCTCGACCGCCGCAATCGCGACGAGCAGGAACGGCTGCGCCAGGAGCACGCCACCCGGCAGCGGCGCCCACTGCTGCCGCTGCCGCAGGCCCGCGAGAACCGCGAGCGGGTCGGCTTCGATGACCTTCCGGTGCCCGAGTTCACCGGCACCCGCGCCGTGGCCCCGGACCTGCCGTCCCTGCGCGAGCTCATCGACTGGCAGTTCTTCTTCTCGGCCTGGGAGCTGAAAGGCAAATTCCCGAAGATCCTGGAACGTGACGCCGCCCGCGAACTCTACGATGATGCGCTGGCCTTGCTGGATGAGATCACGGCAGGCGGGCTGCTGAAGCCACGCGGGGTCTACGGCTTCTGGCCGGCCCGCGCCGACGGCGACGACGTCGTGATCGACGGCGGGCCGCGGTTCCCGATGCTGCGCCAGCAGGCCGCACGCAACGACGCACGCCCCAACCACTGCCTGGCCGACTACCTGGCCCCGGCCGGTGACCACCTCGGCGCGTTCGCGGTGTGCGTGCACGGCGCGCAGGAACTGGCGGGTCACTACGAGCAGCAGCGCGACGACTATCGCGCGATCATGGTGAAGGCGCTCGCCGACCGGCTCGCCGAGGCATCGGCCGAGTATGTGCACCGGCTGGCCCGGCGCGCGTGGTACGCGCCGGACGAGGCGCTCGCGGTCGAGGACCTGCACGCGGAGCGGTTCCGCGGCATCAGGCCCGCATTCGGCTACCCGGCCTCCCCGGACCACTCGGAGAAGGTCAAGCTCGTCCGCCTGCTGGACGCCGGCAGCCTGGGCATCGAGCTCACCGAGTCGTTCGCCATGACCCCGGCGGCGAGCGTCAGCGGCCTGATGTTCGCGCACCCTGCGTCGCGGTACTTCGCGGTCGGCCGGATCGGCCCGGACCAGGCCGAGGATTACGCCGACCGCAAGGGAGTCCCGCTCGCCGAGGTGGAACGCTGGCTGCGGCCCAACCTCGGTTACGAGCCCCAGCCGGCCTCCGTCAGCTAGACCGCAGCACGACGACCTTCGGCCCCGCTTTGCCGCGGATGCGCCCCAGGTGCCGCCGGGATGGCTCGACCACGTGCCGCTCGGTCGCTGCGAGCAGCAGCGGCAGGTCGGTGACGCTGTCGGTGTAGGCGTAAGCCACCGGGAAGGTGATCCCGGCCGCGGCCAGCCGGCGCAGCTTCTCCAGCCCGAACGACATGACGCCGGTCGAGGTGGGCAGCGCGTTCCACATCCCGCACTCCCGCGACGGCCACACGAAGGTTCGCCCCTGACGCAGGCGCGCGGCCACGACCTCCACCGTGTCCAGCCCGAGCGCGCGGCAGGTCGCGGTGGCCAGCCAGTCGGCGCAGCCCGTCGCGATGACGACGCGGTCGCCGGCGGCGAGGTGCGCGTGCAGGCGGTCGAGCACATCCCGGATCTGGTTGCCCTCGGCGGCGTGCTCGGCGGCGAACTGCTCGACCAGCGCCTCGACCTGACCCGGCGGCAGGCCGGCGGTGGCGATCCAGAGCAGCACTGTTATCGCGTAACGGCGGACGAACGGCATGAAGAACAATGGCCCGAGCAGCGGCGCAATCAGCAGCGCCGCCGTGGTCCGGGCCCGGCTGCGCAGGATCAGGTTCCTGATGAACTCGGCCGTGGTGTCGCCGCGCAGCAGCGTCCCGTCGAGGTCGAACACCGCGACCGGGCGCCCGGGAGACGGCGTGCCAGCAGCGTTCATCGCCACACCCTCCCTCCGGTCCCGCAGGCAGGATAGGCTCGCCGGGCCGCACGCGTGGCCATCAGGCCGGGGTCACGAACCCGGACTCGTAGGCGATGACGACGAGCTGAGTGCGGTCCCTGGCGGACAGTTTGCCGAGCAGCCTGCTCACGTGCGTCTTCACGGTGGCGAGCGACACGAGAAGCTGGCCGGCGATCTCGGCGTTGGACAGTCCGCCGGCGACGAGGGCCAGCACCTCCTGCTCGCGCTCGGTGAGCAGCCCGAGGGCCCCGGTTCCGGCCTGGCGGGCAGCGGGCTGGCTGGCGAACGCGCGGATGAGCTTGCGGGTCACGCTTGGCGCCAGCAGGGCGTCGCCGGCGGCAACCACCCTAACCCCGTTGATCAGGTCTTGCGGCGGCGTGTCCTTAAGCAGGAAGCCGCTGGCGCCTGCCCGCAGCGCGGCGTAGACGTATTCGTCCAGGTCGAAGGTGGTAAGCACCAGGACCTTCGTCGCCGACGGGTCAGCGCCGGCCGTGATCTGGCGAGTGGCTTCCACTCCATCCATGCCGGGCATGCGGATGTCCATCAGGATCACTTCGGGCCTGGTCGCGCGCGTCACGGCGACCGCGGTCGCGCCATCGGCTGCCTCGCCAACCACCTCCAGGCCGGGCTCGGACTCGATGAGCACGCGAAAGCCCGCCCGCACCAGCGTGTGGTCATCGGCTATCGCCACCCTGATCGTCACCTCATCGCCTCCGTCGGCAGCCGGGCGGCGACCCGGAATCCGCCCTCAGGCCGGGGTCCCGCCCGGAACTCGCCCCCGAAGATGCCGACCCGCTCGCGCATGCCGGTTAGCCCGTGGCCGGTGCCGCGCGCGGCGGCTCCCCGGCCATCATCGGTGATCTCCACTTCCAGGGAGCCGTCGTCGCCGTAACGCACGACAACTTCCGCCCCGCCGGGATCCCTGGCGTGCTTGACCACGTTCGTCAGCGCCTCCTGGACGATCCGGTAGGCGGAGAGCTCGATGCTCGGAGACAGCGGACGCGGCTCACCGTCCACCCGCAGCGTGACCGGCAACCCGGTGGCCGTGACTCCGTCGGCCAGGGACTGCAGGCTCGCGATTCCGGGCGATGAGAACGGCTCCGAGGCGGCGCGGGACTGTTGCAGCTTCAGCCACAGGCTCTGGCGCTCGGCGGATGGCGCTCTATCCCCAGATCCGCGATCGCGGGCGTGCGCCTGACGTTCACCGAGGCCTATACCCGCATGCAGGCAGCAGGTGCCCGGGGCAACTCCGTGAGTTTCGGGCTGTTCGGCAGCCTGGGCAAGCCCTTAGTCCTGGACCTGAACGGCGATGAGCCCATTTACCTGCTGATCGGGTACAGCTGGCTAACCGGGATCAGCCAGGCGCGTACGTGGCTCCCCGTCCTGCAACGGTGGACGTCAGCGGGGGTGGCTGTCTGATGCGCCGCCCGATCAGGCCCCGGAAGCTCTGGGCGGCGCTGCTGGTCACGTTGCTCATCTGCCTGTGCGTCACTGGCTGCCACACGCACGTCACCGTTCATTCCAGCTCGGCCGGGATAACGCCCACGATCACGTCGGCCGCCACTCTTGAAGTCCCCGGACGCGGAGCTGACCAACGCCGATCATGACCCACGCCTGATTGTGGCCGCCGCTGCCGGGGATGATCAGTGCCAGGCCGGGCCCGGCTGGCGTCCGCGGCGCCAGGGATCTGGCCGACGGGGGGATTAGCCGGCAAATGACTCCACGGCGCAGACGAAGCGGCCGCGCGTACGCGGTGTCGATTGACGTCCCGCACACCGGTGGGTGGAGGGCCTGGAACACCGCGGCGGAACGGTTCGAGCAGCGGCTCACCGGCCAGGTGAGCCCGCCGGTCCTGAAGGCGCAGATCGAGTCGGAGACCAGGCAGGGGCTTGACTACGTCCGGATCCGGGTGACCATGGCGGTGCAGGCCGCCGACGTTGCCGAGGCGGTAGTCGCCGCGTGGGATCTGTTCGAGGATGCAGCCGGCGAGGTCGGCGGCTGGGACGTCGCCGCCGCCCGCGCCGAGGTGCACCCCGCTGGTCAGCGGCCCGCACGGATCCGGCCGGTGCGGCGGCTGTTACCCGGCTGGCCGCTCCGCGCTCCGCCCGCCGCTCCGTCCCCCGCCCGCACCACCCCTGCGGCCAGCGGACTGCCCAGCCTATGCACGCCTGTCTGGCGTTGGTTAGCTTTCCTCATGACGTGGCAACCGGAACTTGATGAGGTGCGGCGGCGCCGCGAACTGGCCGAGCGGATGGGCGGGCCGGACAAGATCCGGCGCCAGCACGAGGCAGGCCGGCTTACCGTCCGGGAGCGGCTCGGGGCGCTGCTCGACGACGGCTCGTTCCGCGAGATCGGCGCGCTGGCCGGGGCCGCCGCGTATGAGGGCGACGGGGAACTGACCGGGTTCACGCCCGCCAACTTCGTCACGGGGACCGGGCGCATCGACGGGCGCAAGGTTGTGGTCGGCGGCGATGACTTCACGGTCCGCGGCGGCGCCGGTGACGCGGCGATCGCGGGCAAGCAGATCTACGCCGAGCGGCTGGCGAACGAGCTCCGGCTGCCCCTGGTCCGGCTCGTCGAGGGCACCGGCGGGGGTGGCAGCGTCAAGATGCTCGAGCAGCTCGGCGCCACGTACGTGCCGGTCAATCCCGGCTGGGACCTCGTGGTCGACAACCTGTCCGCGGTCCCGGTCATCGCCGCCGGGCTGGGTCCTGTGGCCGGGCTCGGCGCCGCCCGGCTGTGCGCCGCGCACCTGTCGATCCTGGTCGAGGGCACGGCGCAGCTGTTCGTCGCCGGGCCTCCGGTGGTGCGCGGCGGCGTCGGGGAGGACGTCGACAAGGAGCAGCTCGGCGGGACCGCGGTGCACGGCCGCAACGCCGCGGTCGACCTGGTGGCGGCGTCGGAACCGGACGCGTTCGGCATGATCCGGCGGTTCCTTTCCTACCTGCCGCCGAGCGCCTACGCGCTTCCCCCGGTCGCGGGCTGCGACGATCCGCCCGGGCGGCGGGACGAGGTGCTGCTGTCCGCCATCCCGAGGGACCGGCGCCGCCCGTACCGGATCCGGGAAATCCTGTCGGCCGTGTTCGACGCCGGCTCGGTGATGGAGGCGCAGCGTTACGGGGGGCCGATCGTGACCGCGCTGGCCCGGCTGGACGGGCACCCGGTGGGCGTGGTGGCCGGCGATCCGTACGTGGCCGGCGGCTGCCTGACGGTCGAGGGCGCAGAGGCGGTGACCCGGCTCGCGGACCTGTGCTCAACGTTCCACCTGCCGATCGTCACGTTCACCGACCAGCCCGGGCTGCTCATCGGCACCCGCGCCGAGCAGCGCGCCACGATCCGGCACGGCGTGCGCGCGATCAGCGCGGTCTACCAGGCCAGCGTGCCGGGCGCCGAGATCATCATGCGCCGGGTCTTCGGCGTGGGCGGTGCGGGCCTGGTCAACCGGCACCGGCTCATCCGCCGGTGGGCCTGGCCGTCTGCGGACTGGGGCTCACTGCCCGTGGAAGGCGGGATCGAGGCCGCGTACCGGGCCGAACTGGAGCGCGCCGAGGACCCAGCCGCGCTGCTGTCCGACATCCGGGCCCGGCTGGACGCGGTGCGCAGCCCGCTGCGCACCGCCGAGCGGTTCGGCGTCGAGGAGATCATCGACCCGCGCGAGACCCGGCCGCTGCTGTGCGACTGGGTCCACGACGCCTACGCCACGCTGCCATCGAATCCCGGCCGCCCTACCTTCGGCACCCGCCCCTGAGGCCGGCGACCCTCCCGCTTGTCCACCCCCGGACCCGGACCGCCCAGGCCGGTGACCCTCCCGCTCGCCCTCCCCGGACCGCCCAGGCCGGTGACCCTCCCGCTCGCCCTCCCCAGACCCGGACCGCCCAGGCTGGTGACCAGGGGTGCAAGGCAGACGTCAAGGCGAGTGCAAGATGAGCGTCCAGGCTGGCGGCAGATGATCGTGGTGCAAGCACGACGGCACCAGCCGCATAGCTGGCGCCCGATGTCTCCTATCACGGTTAAGGAGCCGGCAGATGTGGGTCAAGTCGAGTTACAGCTACGCCTGCGGCAACTGCGTCGAGGTGCAGCACGAGGACAGCAGTGTCAGCGTGCGGGACGGCAAGGACCCGTCCGGCCCCGTGCTGACATTCAGCGTGGGCCGGTGGAAGGCTTTCATCGCGGGCTGCCGGGCCGGCGAGTTCGACACTGGGGTGTGAGCCGGCTCGCAGATCCGTGATGGCAGACCGGGCACGGAAGACCGTGGTCCGGTGGCGGTACTGTCAGGTCAGCTTGCGCTCGGCGGCCCAGCGGGTCAGCTGGTGCCGGGTGGAGAGCTGGAGCTTGCGCAGCACGGATGAGACGTGCGTCTCCACCGTCCTGATCGAGATCGTGAGTTCCCGGGCGATCTCCTTGTAGGTGTAGCCGCGCGCGATCAGCCGGAGTACCTCCCGCTCACGGGTGGTGAGCTGGTCGAGTTCAGGGTCGAACAAGGGGCGCCCCTCGGCCGCGTCGGGCATGGCCGCGAACGCGTCGAGGACGAACCCGGCCAGCCGCGGCGAGAAGACCGCGTCGCCCGCCGCGACCCGGCGCACCGCGTCCACCAGGTCGACGCCGGAGATCGTCTTGGTCACGTAGCCCCGTGCGCCGGCCCGGATGACCGCGATCACGTCCTCGGGGGCGTCCGAGGCAGACAGGGCCAGGAAGCGCACCTCGGGAAGCGCGGCACGCAGCGAGCTGAGCACTAGCTGCCCGCCGCCGCCGGGCAAGTGGACGTCGAGCAGGACGACATCAGGCAGGCACTGGGTGATCACGGAGATCGCGGGCTGCACGTCATCCGCCTCGCCGACGACCTCGACCTGGTCGCCGAGCTCGGAGCGGACGCCGGACCGGAACAAACCGTGATCATCGACGATGACTACCCGGGGCCGGCTGGGCGCGGCCGCGCGTCCGGAACCACCTGGCGTGCTCATGCGCGACTCGGCTGCCGTTCCCCTGCCGCGCGGGGCATGGTCAGCGAGACCTCCGTGCCCTGGCCCGGGGTACTGCGGACGGAGGCCGCCCCGCCGCGACGGGTCATCCTGCCGTGGATCGACTCGGCCAGGCCCTTGCGGTCATCGGGCACCGCGTCCGGGTCGAACCCGCGGCCGCGGTCGCGCACAAACAGCGACACCTCTCCGGGCTCGACCTCGGCGAAGAGCGAGACCACGTCGGCGCCGGACCATTTGGCGGCGTTCACCGTGGCCTCCCGCGCCGCGGCGAGCAGCGCGCGAAGGTCGTCGTCGAGCTCGCAGTCTCCCACGGTGACCGCCTCGACGGGCACCCCGTGCTGAGCCTCGACCTCCTGCTGGATCAGCCGTATGCCGGAGGCGAGGGTCATGTCCTCGCCGTCCAGGGAGCCGGGCGCGCGGCCGTCGAAGAGCCAGGCGCGCAGCTCCCGCTCCTGAGCGCGGGCCATCTGGATGACCTGCTGTGGCTGGTCCGCGCGGCGCTGGATCATGGCCAGCGTCTGCAGCACCGAGTCGTGCACCCGCGCGGCCATGTCCGCTCGTTCCTCGGCCCGGATCCTGGCCCGGCGCTCCTCGGCCAAGTCCCGGGCGATCCCGAGCCACCAGGGACCGAGCAGGAGCGCGGCACCGACGAGCACGAGCACGGCACCAGCCACCGGCCGCAGCATCGCCAGGCTCTCATGGCCGTACGCCAGGAATCCCGCACCCATCGCCAGGAGAAGGATCGCGACCGCCACGCGCAGCCAGACCCGGCGCCGCGTCCCGCCTTCGGTCAGGCCGAGCAGCGGCGCGGCGACGTTGCGAAGCGTGGACTGCTCGTCGAGGGGAGCGTTCCGCAATATCAGCACCAGGCCGGCGGCACACAAGATCAGCGGCCACTCCACGGTGCCCAGGAAGCCGGCACCAAGGTTCTGCACGACCAGGATCAGCACGAACAGGACGGACGCCAGGCCGATGGCGAGCGTAATGCCCCTCTTGTCGGCCCTGGCCTTGCTCCAGATGCTGCCGTCCATGCCGAGGGCCGGCACCAACAGCCATGCTCCGACGTAGAAGATGGCCACAAAGCCGACGGTGACCAGGCTGGCAACCACGATCACCAGCCGCACGACTGTTACTTCAAATCCCGTCCGGGCGGCGAGCCCGGCCGCAACGCCGCCGAGCAGGCCGTCGTCGGGGTTACGGCGCAGCGGCCCCTCGCCACGCTGCCCGCGCGCCCAGCGAGGGGACCTGCGCCCAAGTCCCCACGGGCCGGTGTTGTGGTGCCAGGCGCGCCAGTGATCGTGCCCGGTCGGCTGCGATCCGGCCGGGCCGTCGGGGTGCTCGCGTCCGGGGGGAGTCTGTGACCAGGAGGTCTCACCCTGCCACGGCGCGCGGCCTGGTTGTTTCTGCACGTCTCCATCATCGCGCCAGATCCCCCCGCGCGGCTATCCGGGCAAACCCCGGACCTTGTCCCCGGGCTCTCCGGGTTTTACCGGGGTTCTTCCCGATACCCAAGGCACGCGCGTGACGGCACGCTGGAGCCATGAACGCAACAGACAACACCACGCAGGCCACTGACCACGTTGAGACCGGCAACGAGACGCCCGCCAGCGACAGCAGCGGACCCCGCAGCTTCGGCGGGTCGATACCGCTGCGCCGCCCGGTCCACGACCGGATGCTGGCCGGGGTCGCGTCCGGCATCGCCGACTACCTCGGCGTAGACGAGACGCTCGTCCGCATCGCGATCGTCGTTGCCACGTTCTTCGGCGGCGCAGGCATCGCGGTCTATCTGGCCGGCTGGCTGCTGATCCCGGAAGAGGGCAGCGATCAGTCCATCGCCAGCGAGCTGCTCCAGTCCATTTCCGCCCGGTCCCGATAAGCAAGGGAGACACACCGACATGCCAGCGCAGGCCAGCCCGAGCTGGTTCCTCACCGCAACCCGCCGCCGCACCAGCTACTCGAGCATGCGAATTTCCGACTCCGAGCGCACTGAAGCGGCGGACCTGCTGTCCAAGCACTACGGCGACGGGCGGCTGGACGAGGCCGAGTTCCATCAGCGCCTCGATCAGGCCATGCGCGCAAAGACGTACGCCGACCTCGGCGGCCTGTTCGACGACCTGCCGCAGACCGGAGCCGAGGCCGCGGAGGCGCCTCGGACGCCGGCCCGCCGCCAGCGCGATCACTCAAATCACCTAGGCGGACTGGTGCTCGCGGTCGCGCTCGTGATCGCCGCCGCGGTTGTGGCCTCGCACGTGCTGGCCTGGTTCGCCGGGCCCTGGATCTTCTGGCTAGCGATCATCGGCGTGGCGCTGTTCGTGCTCGAGAGCCGCAAAAAGCGCAGGTGAGCCGTAGCGGTCGAGGATCCCCTGCGCCGCCGCCACGAGCAGCGTGCGAACCGACGGGGGCGAGAGGACTTCGACCAAGCCGCCGAACCCGGCCAGCCGGTGCGCCGCCGCGAGCTCGTGCTCGAAGGACAGCGTCACCGTCTGCCAGCCCAGTTCGTCGGGCGGCCCTGCGGCGTCAAGGACTGGCCGGGCATCGTCCCCGAAGATCTCGCCGAACGCGGCGAGCGCCTGGGGCGATGCCCGCAGCCGCACCAGGAGCCTGGGCCGGCTGGTGGTGAACTCGGCCGACCACCGGTCCCAGAACAAGCCGAGATCGAAGTCAGCGGGGCGGTCGGACGGCTCGTCCAGGATCGTTGCCGAGGCGATCCGGCCGGCCCGGAAGACCGAGACCCGGCCGCCGCTGCTTGTGGCCACGAGGTACCAGGTTCCCGCCTTGTTCACCAGCCCGAGCGGCCCGACCACGCGGGTGGCGGACCGGCCGACACGGGCGCCGGGCGGCGCGAGGCCGGTATCTGAGGCGCCCGTACCGGCGGGCGGCGCGAGGCCGGTATCTGAGGCGCCCGTACCGGCGGGCGGCGCGAGGCCGGTATCTGGCGCGCCCGTACCGGCAGGCAGCGTCGAGGCCTCGCGAGCACGCGGCGCGCCGGCCGAGTCGGCCGGCAGGTAGGTAATGGCCAGGCGGCGGTGCCGCCGGAGCGCCTCGGCGAGGGTCCGCAGATGCGGCACCTGCTCGTGACCGCGGAACCAGCGCGGCATGTCCAGGTGGACGACGGCCGGGCTGCCCCCGCCGTCCGGATCCCGCTGTCCCGCCGTGACCCGGATCTTCCGGTGCGCCGCCGCGGCGGCGCCGTCCAGCCCAAGCTCGCCGAGCGCGCTCGGCACGCCGAGGATGAGCAGCGCCTCGGCCTCCTCCGGGCGCAGGCCGCGCAGCGGAAACCGGTAGCCGTCCAGCAGCGCGCAGCCGCCCCCGGGCCCGGACTCGGTCAGCACCGGTACGCCCGCGGCGCTCAGCGCCGCAAGGTCGCGGTAGACCGTGCGGACAGAGACCTCGAGCTCCCTGGCCAGCGCCGCTGCGGTCACGTGCCCGCGGGCCTGGAGCAGCAGGACCAGGGAGACCAGGCGATCGGCGCGCACAAAATCAGATTAGGCGCTAATTGCTGACAGGAGTTGTCACCAAAATTCCGTTAGCGTCGGGACTATGCAGATGCACGAGTTCTACACGCGGCCCGGGACCATGACATCGCCGGGCCGTTACGCACCGCTCCTGGCCGGCCTGCCGCGGGACATCCCTGGTCTGACCGCGGTCGCGCACGGGCTGCTGATTCACAATTTCATGGTCGAGGGCTACGGGGTGACCCTGTCCGAGGAGGAGCGCGCCAGCGTGCACGTCCGCCCGGTCGAGCGGATGCTCGAGCTGATCACGGCCAGGGACGGGCGGCCGCTCGACGTGGTGCGGGAACCGGCGGCACGGCTGCCGGTGAACTGCCGGCACTTCACGGTGCTGATGGTCGCGATGCTACGGGCACAGGGCACGCCGGCCCGGGCTCGCTGCGGGTTCGGCGGGTACTTCAACGACGGGTTCTTCGAGGACCACTGGGTCTGCGAGTACTGGCACACCGGGCAGCAGCGCTGGATCCTGGTGGACGCGCAGATCGACGGCAAGCAGCGGGGCTGGTTCCCGATCAACTTCGACGTCACCGACGTGCCCCGGGACCGTTTCCTCGTCGCGGGCGACGCGTGGACCTCCTGCCGCTCCGGCCAGGCCGACCCGGGGAAGTTCGGTCTCAGCGTGGTGAACGAATCCGGCGACTGGTGGATCGCCGGCAACCTCATGCGCGATGCTGCGGCGCTCGGCAACACCGAGGTACTGCCGTGGGACTGCTGGGGCGCGATGCCGCGGGCCGAGGAGCCGATCGACGAGCCGCGCTGCGCCCTGTTCGACCGGCTGGCCGTGCTGACCCAGGCCCCGGACGCCTCGCACACCGAACTGCTCCGGCTCTGCCAGACCGACGAGGGGCTACGCGTTCCGGCAATTGTCCGTAATGCCGTGCGTGACCGTGAGGAACCGCTCCTCGGCTAGCCGGCTTCGGGCAGCATCATCATCGCCGCCGCGGCCGCCGCACCCATCGAGACCGCGAACCGGCGTGTGAACGCAACGCGCGCGGCGGGTGTGCTCTCGTAGGGAGCGCTCGTGCGCTGGGCGTGACGGCCCTGGGCACGGTGGCCTGCGCCCTGCCAGTCCTGCGGGTGCCGCGACCCGGCGTGCCGGCCGGCGGCGGAACGGGTGGCTGTGGTCGCGGGTGCCGATGACTTCATGTCCATTCCCTTCCCAGGAGCCACCGCTGCCTGCGGCGATCCCCTCCGCCGCCACGGGCAGCGGTGGCTGTCGTTGTCCTGACAGCGGTAGGAGTCGCGGGACCGGCATCCGCCAACAACTTTTCCGCGCGAATTTCCGCGGAGGCGCAGGCGGCCTGCCAACTATCCTGAACGTCACCGTCCGTAAAGGTTTCGCTGGCTTGCGAGGTGCGGTGGCTGCATGACGGGTGACGGCGGGGATAGCGCGCCTGCCCTCGGCGGCCGGGCGCGGCGGGGACGGCCGCGGGACCCCGGGTGGACGAGTCGATCCTGTCGTCGACCCTGCTGCTGCTTGGCGAGGTCGGTTACGCGCAGCTGACGATGGAGCAGGCCGCCGCGCGCGCCAGGGTCGGCAAGGCCGGCCTCTACCTGCGCTGGCCTTTCCGGCCGTGGCGGGCGAGGCCTCGAGCAACCCGGAGATGCGCGAGGCGTTCCGGCGCGGTGTCGCGCCCGCGCTGGTCGGCAGCGTTCGGACGATCGTGCAGCGGGCCGTCGGCCGCGGCGAGCTTCCCCCGACCGCCGACGTCGAGCTGCTGTCGGTGCTGCCGATGGCCCTGCTGCAGCAGCTGCGGCTGATCCACGAGCGGGCGGCCGGGCGAGGAGGTTGCCGACCGCATCGTCGCCCAGTTCTACACGCCGTGACGGGTCCCGGCACGCCCCGCGGAGGCGAGCCATCGCGGCGAGGCAGCAGGGTGGTGGGACCCACGCTGTTGTTCTAGAAACAGCGTGGGTCCCACGACACTATTGCTGGGGCCAGGGGAGCACGGTCAGCGCGGGCCACTGCCGCTGCCACCGGGTGACCTTGGCCTGGTAGACGTGGCGCGGGGCGAGGATCGGGTTAGGCCGCACGACCAGGTTGAACACGTCGGACAGCCCGTGCGGCGCGTAGATGCGCCAGGATCCGGCAGGTTCGCGGCGCACTCCCAGGCAGGCGCAGGTCGCTTCGAACGTGTCGATCGCCGCCTCGCTGGACTCATGCGCGGGGCACGGGATACCGAACTTCTGCCCGTACCAGAGATGGACCCTTGCCTGGTTACGGATCTGGACGGGGGTGGCGATGCCTCCGAAGACCTCGCGCCCAGCCTGGATGACCGCGTCCTCGGCCGCCCAGGACAGGTCCGAGGGGTCGAAATAGCCGAGATCGTAGTCCAGGATGCCGGACTCGGCCGGCTGGCCGGTGACCACGTTCCAGACGGTCTGGTAGAGGCACCCGGCGAGCAGGTACCAGCCCGGGAGGTCCAGGCCGGCGGCGAGGTCGAGTACCCGCATCAGGGTGGCGTTGGCGCGCAGCGCGGCGCGGAAGTGATCAAGCTGTTCGTCAATCGGTAGCCGGCCGATCCGCATGGAATGGTGTCTACCAGACCGGTCGGTCGGCGCCGGGCGGGCGCGCAGCCGGTCAGCCGGCCGAGCCTGTGGGCGCGCAGCCGGCCGAGCCTGTGGGCGCGTCAGCCGGCCGAGCCTGTGGGCGCGTCAGCCGGCCGAGCCTGTGGGCGCGGCCACCGGCTGCGGCCGGGGAGCGGCGGCGGGCTGTGTCGGCAGGTCGCGGGACGCGGTGAGGGCACGGGTGAGCAGCAGCGTTCCGGACAGCGCGGCGGCGCCGAGCAGCAGCCACAGCGCGTCGCGGACGCCGAGCCAGGCGCCCAGACTGCCGCCGAGCAGCGCGCCGGCCGGGCTGGTGCCGAAGATCAGGAACCGCATGGTCGCGGTGACCCGGCCGCACATGCCCGGCGGCGAGTAGGACTGGCGGAACGCGGCGATGATGATGTTGCCGACCGCGATGCCGGTGTACGCGAGCAGCGAGCCAGCTACATAGAACGCCAGCCGCGGCCCGGGACCGGTGAGCGGGATGAGCAGCCCTAACGGCACGGCGCACAACGTGCTGAGCACCAGGGCCCGCGCGGTCCCGAAGCGCGCGGTGATGCGCCCGGTGAGCAGGGCGCCGAGGATGCCGCCGACCCCGGGGACCGCGGCGAGCAGGCCGACGGCGCCGGGGGTCAGCCCGACCACCCGGACCAGGAACAGGACCAGCAGCGCCGCGTAGCCGGTGAGCGCGAGGTTGGCGACCGCCCAGAACACGCTGAGCTGCCGCAGGAACGGGTCGCGCAGCACCAGCAGCAGCCCGTCGGTGATCTCCCGGCGCAGCCCATCCCGGCCCACCGCAGCGCCTCGGGCTCTGGTGCGGTGCTGCCCGTCCCGCCCCACCGCCGTCGGCACCGGCGCTGGCCTGCGCGGAGGGCGGGCACCGAGCAGGCACACAGCCGAGACGACGAAGCTCACCGCGTTGCAGAGCACCGCGGTCGCGGCGCCGGCCAGCTGCGCCGCCAGGCCCGCCAGGCTGGGCCCGGCGAAAGCGGCGGCCGACGCGCTGCCCTGCATCTTCGTGTTGCCCTCGATCAGATCGCCGGGCCGGACCAGCGACGGCAGGTAGACCTGGTACGCGGTCATAAACAGGACGCTGGCAGCCCCGCCGAGCAGCTGCACGGCGATGACCAGGCCGGTGTTCAGGACGCCGGCCCACGCCGCGACCGGCACGCTGCCGTACAGCACGGCCGAGATCACGTCGCAGCCGATCATCACCCGGCGGGCCGGCAGGCGGTCCACCCACGCCCCGGCGGGCAGGCCAATGAGCAGCCATGGCAGCCATCCGGCCGCGGTGAGCACGCCGACCACGAACGTGCTGGCGTGCAGCACGATGACCGCGACCAGCGGCACCCCGACCACGGCCATCGCGTTGCCGAGCTGGCTTACGGTCTCGCCGGTCCACAGCAGCCGGAAGCTGCGCTGCCGCAGCAGCCCGCCGAACCGCCGTCCGTCGGCCGGCCCGCCCGGCCGGTGCCTGCCGAACCTCACCGTTCCTTTCGGCCGGTGCCCGCCGGAGCTCACCGTTCCTTTCGGCCCCACGCAGATACAACGGTGAACGTGGTCAGATCGAGCCGCCCGGCGGCGACGTCCGCGAGGTGCCGGTCGATCTCCGCCGCGGTGAGCAGCCCGGCGGCCAGCAGCCGGTCCCGCTGGCGCTCGATCATGGTCTGCTCGAGCTGCGCTGAGTCCGGCCCGGCGAGCGGCAAGTACGCGTCGGCGCCGACCTCGGTCAGCCCCACGCCACGCAGCAGCCGGGGCAGGGTGCGCCCGAACGCGAGGTTGTCGCCGCGCAGGCCGAAGCTCGCCCGGCGGATCTTGTTGGCCAGCTGCTCGGCCGGGCCGGTCTCGTCGGGGCAGGCCAGCGGCTGCAACGAGAGGTCGGCGTCCTCGAGCAGCAGCCAGCCGCCCGGACGGAGCGCCCCGGTCATCGCCGCGAGCGCCGCGCCGCGATCCGCGAGGTGCATCACCACCAGGCGCGCGTGGACCAGGTCGAACCCGGCAGCCGGCGCGGGCTCGGCCGCGACGTCGTGCCGCAAGACCTCGAAGCCCGGTTCCGCTGCCGCCGGCAGCGCCGCTACCTCGCTTACCTCCTGCAGCGCCGCCACGTCGGTTGCTTCCTGCAGCGCCGCCACGTCAACGTCGGTGGCCAGCACGTAGCCGCCAGGCGCCACTCGCCGGGCCAGCCAGGCCGGCACGGTCGGGCCGCCCGCGCCGACCTCCCAGCACCGCCAGGCCGGCCGGATGCCGAGCGCGTCGATGCGCCGGAACGTCGAGGGGTTGAACAGGGCACCGAGGCTGGCGTAATGGGCCCGGGATATCCGCTGCCGCATGCGCAGATCCCCGCGCTGCGGGCGGGCGCCGTCCTGATCCGGCACGCCACCGCCCTTCTGCAAAACCGCTAAATACTGAACAGCGTCGTTCACAATATGGGCTCGCGGACCACTTCCGCCGGGTCCTTGTCGGTTCGCAGCCCCTTGTACGCCGCGGCCCGCATCACGCCGGCGCTCGTCCAGCCGCCGAACCCCACCTCGATCACCAGCCGGGGTTCGGCCCAGATGGCGGCGCGGGCGTGCTCCGGCGGGACCGGCGCGGCGAACGGGGACGTGCCGCGGCGCAGCGGTCCCAGCCGGCGGCTCAGCATGGCGAGCGTGTCCTGGGTGAAGCCGGTGCCGACGTGCCCGGCGTACTCCAGCCCGGCGGCGCCCTGCACGCCGATGAGAAGCGAGCCGATCAGGCCCTCGCGGTTGCCCTCCCCCGGCTTCCAGCCGCCGACCACCGCCTCCTGGCGGTAGACGTTCTTGATCTTGCGCCACGCGGGTGATCGTTTGCCGGGGTCGTAACGCGACGTCAGCCGCTTGGCCACGATGCCCTCAAGGCCATGCTGCTTGGACACCGCGACCAGCTCCGCGCCGGTCACGTCGGTGAACGACGGTGGCGCCTGGAGATGGCGCCCGGACAGGCCAAGCCCGTCGAGCAGCGCCCGGCGCCGCGAGTACGGCTCGTCGAGCAGCGGCCTGCCGTCAAGGCACAGCAGGTCGAAGGCCAGATAGCTGACCGGAACCTGGGCCGCCAGCAGCCGGATCTGGGCTGGCGAGGAGATGTTGATCCGCTGCTGCAGCGCCTCAAAACTCGGCCACTCGCCGCCGCCGAACGCCACGATCTCGCCGTCGAGGACGGCCCGGGCCGCGCCGACGGCGCCCGCGAGCTCCTGCAGCTCGGGATAGCTGTAGGTGATGTCGCGGCCGGTCCGGGACCATATCTGCGCGGCACCCTGCTCGATGAACGCGATGGCGCGGACGCCATCCCACTTCATCTCGTACGCCCAGCCGTGACCGTCGGGCGGCAGGCTGCCCGCCGTTGCCAGCATCGGCCGGATCCGGCCGGGCAGAACCTGCCGCCCCGAGTCAGTCACCCAATATGACTACCCTGAACGTGCCGCCGAGTTAAAGCTGCGCCACTACGGACTTGACCTCGGTGTAGTTGTTCAGGACCTCGTGGCCCATCTCACGGCCCCAGCCGGACTGCTTGTAGCCGCCGAACGGCAGCGAGGCGTCGAAGACGTTGTAGCAGTTGATCCAGACCGTGCCGGCCCGGATCTTCTTCGCCATCGCGTGGGCCTTGCCGATGTCCCTGGTCCAGATGCCGGCACCGAGGCCGTACTCGGTGTCGTTAGCCACGGCGGCGATCTCGTCCAGGTCGCTGAACGGCGCGGCGACCACGACCGGGCCGAAGATCTCCTCGCGGACGACCTTCATGTCCGGGGTGGTGTTGGTGAGCACGGTCGGCTCGACAAAGTAGCCCTTGTCGCCAAACCGGCCGCCGCCGGTCACCGCGGTGGCGCCGTCAGCCTTGCCGGATGGACCTGGCAGGCGATCGCCGCGGAATCGGGCCAGCCCCCGTCCTGGATCCGCCGGCACGCTGCCGCGGCCGGCCTCATCACCGGCGGCTAACGCAACCGGACAGCCAGCCAGGACAACCAGTCCCGTGACGTGCCATTCACCGAATGGCGCGTGCGCGTCGTGGTAAACGACGCGCACATCGCGTGGATGCGAGGCTCCTGCCGCTTACCAGGCCTCGGCCCAGCCGCCCCGCCGCAGCTCCGTCGCAGCCTTGACGCGGGCCCCGATGGCGGCTGCTAATCTTCCTGCGGGAAAGCCGAATAATTTCTTTACGCTTTCTTGACTTTCGCTTTAACTAACTTGGCCAACTCTTGGGTATTCATATGGATCTTTTCGGTATACGGCTTTTTCGGCTCTCGTCCGAGGCAGCGGGCTCGGCCCCGGCAGGCCGATCCGGAACAGAAGGGCGGTCGGCGCGATGACGGCCGGCGACATCACGCTCGGCCGCAGCAAGGGCCTCCCGGCCGGAGAGCAGGCACGATCGCGGTGGATCGGGGTCGCCCGCGGGCCGGTGGGCGTGCACGTGGCCGTCCTGATCGCGTACCTGGCCGCTGGGGTCGCTGTGACCTGGACCCGGGCGATCTACCTGTTCGAACACGTCCTGCCCGGAGATGCCAGGGATCCCGGCCTGTTCGTTTGGGACTTCTGGTGGATGGCCCGCTCGGTCGAGCACCTCAGCAGCCCCTGGTACACCTACTACCAGGCCGCGCCGGTGGGGGCCCCGCTGGCGTTCCACACCCTGATGCCGCTGCCCGGTGTGCTGATGGCACCGGTCACGATCCTGTACGGCCCGAGCTTCACCTACAACCTGCTGTCGGCCGCCGCGCCGGGCCTGATCTGCTACGCGATGTACCGCGCGGCGCGGCTGTGGCTGCCGTCGCAGACCGCGGCCATCGCGGCCGGCGCGTTCTTTGGCCTGTCCACGATGATGACGTGGAATGCCTGGTACGAGATCCAGGGAGCGCTGGGCGCGATCTTCCTGCCGCTGGCGCTGGAGGCCGCGGTGCGGCTGCGGCGGCGGCCGGGCTGGCGGCGGGCGACGATCCTGGGCGTGGTCCTCGGGGCGGCGCTGCTGACCGATCAGGAATCGGCGATCATGGCCGGGTTCGTCGCCATCCTGGCGCTGCTGCCCTGGCTGATCGGCCGCCCGGATGACGGCGGGCGCGTCGCCTGGGACCGGCTGCGCTCCGCCGCCCTCGCGGCTGTGGTCACCGTGGTGGTCGCCAGCCCGCAGCTCATCGCCATGGTCCAGCAGGCCCATGACTCGGCGGTGCCGCAAGGCGTCCTCGCATCGGACTACCTGAATTCCGGGGCCAACCTGCAGCAGATCTTTGCGCCCTCGCCGCGGGTGGCGTTTTTCGGGCTGACGGCCCTCGCCCAGGACTACTGGCACGCCGGCAACAGCCTCACGTTCACGGCCTACGGCACGGTGCTGACCCTGCTGGCGCTGTTCGGCCTGGCCGTCTGGTGGCGGCGGCGCAATGCCCGGCTGCTCGCCCTGCTCTGGCTCGGCGCCACGTTCACGGCTCTCGGCAGCGGGATAGTCATCGGCGCCCATCGGTACGTGCAGGCCGGCGAGCTCTGGCATGGCATTCACGTGTCGCTGATCATGCCCTACACGTGGATGGTGCGGATACCGTTCCTGAACTCGTTCCGGGAGGCCAACCGGATCACCGAGGTCGGGCTGCTGCCCGCGGCGCTGCTGGCCGGTGCGGGCGTGAACTGGCTGCGCTATCACGCCAGAACGGTCCTGGTTGTGGTGCTCGCGCTCGGCGTTCTCGAGGCAGGCAGCGTCGGCTCGGACCCCGGCCCCACCCCGCTGGTCACCATGCCGACGGCAATGCCCGCACTTGATGGCCCGATCGCCGCTGATCATTCCAAGTCGATCGTCGTGGACATCCCGTACGGGGTGCGCAGCGCGGTGCCGCTGCCCGACGAGGGGGCAGGCTTCAATCCCGAGGCCCAGGTGCAGGCGACCGCGGACGGCCATCCGCGCTCGATCGCCTATATCTCCCGGCTGCCCGAGTCCGAGGAGGCGGCCGTCCGGCGGCACCCGTTCTACGCGTACCTGTTCGATGCCCAGCAGGATCCCGCCGCCCTCTACACCCAGCTCTTCGCGCCCGGCGGCGCGGCTGCGGCGCGGCTTGCCACGGCACAGCGGGACGCGCGCCGGATGGACGTCGGCTGGGCGATCGTCTGGTCGTCCACCCCTGTGGTGCTGCATTACATCGAGGCGGTGGGCTTCCGGCTCGACTACCGGGCGGACGGCGCGGCTGTGTACCGCATGCCGCCCGCGCCGTGATGCCGGTTACGAGGTGTGCCTCAGGTGCAGGCGTGGGTGGGCCGCCAGGCCGCCGCAGGCGACGGCCGTGGCCAGCGCGGCCGCGACCGCAGCGGTGAGCATGGCGGTCCGGTCGCCGCTCACCGCGGCCGCCGGGCTGCCGTGGCTGACCGCCTCGGCGATCGCGGGCAGCAGCGCGGCGCCGATCGCGGCGCCTACCTGCCGGCTGGTGTTGATCACCCCGCCGACCAGGCCCTGATCGTCGTCGCCGACTCCGGCGCTCGCGGTGACCATGGTGCCGAACGCGGTGCCCGCGGTGCCGAACCCGACCAGCATCACCGCCGTGAACAGCGGGCTGTAGCCGCCGGCCGCCGGCAGCCTGGTAAGGACGAGGAACCCGGCCGTCGCCAGGGCGCTGGTGAGGATCAGCACCCGCCGGATGCCGATGCGCCGGGCCAGCCGCGCGCCGAACGCGCCGGCCATGAACCCTATGACGCCCTGCGGGGCGATGGCCAGGCCGGTGGTTAGCGGCGAGTAGTGCAGGACCTGCTGGAAGTAGAGCGAGAGCACGATCAGCTCGCCCGCGTTCCACAGGCCGAGCAGCAGGTTCATCGTCCCGGCCCTGCGCAGGCTGGGCCGGCGCACCAGGTCGCCGCGGACCAGCGGCTGAGGGTGACGCCGCTCTACGGCGACGAACGCGGCGCCCGCCGCTGCGACCGCGACCAGCGCGCCGAGCACGGCCGGGGAAGCCCAGCCGAGCACGTAACCCTGCGAGACCGCGAAGACCAGCGCGGCAACCGCGCCGGTGATCAGCAGCGCGCCACCGATATCCAGGCTGTGCCCGGCGCCACCTGCCTGGCGTGACTCGCCGAGCAGCCTCGGCGCGAGCAGCAGGGCCACGATCCCGACCGGCACGTTCACCAGGAACACGGCCCGCCAGCTGGTGAACTCGACGAGCACGCCACCCAGCACCTGGCCGGCCACGAACCCGATCGATGCGGTAGCCCCGTACATTCCGAGCGCGCGGGTGCGGGCTGGCCCCTCGGCGAATCCCGTGGTGATCAGGGAGAGCGCAGAAGGGGCGACGAGGGCCGCGCCGGCGCCCTGCACCACGCGGGAGCTCACCAGCAGCACCGGGTCGTGCGCCAGGCCGCCGGCCAGCGACGCGGCGGTGAACACCGCCAAGCCGATCATGAACATGCGGCGGCGGCCGAACGTGTCGGCGGCGCGGCCGCCGAGGATCAGCAGCCCGCCAAAGGCGATGGCGTACCCGGTCACGATCCACTGGACGGCCGTGGCCGAGAAGCCGAACTCGCGCTCGATCGACGCGAGCGCGACGTTAACGATGCTGAAATCGAGCACCACCATGAACGCCGCGGTGAGGATCAGCGCCAGGGCGAGCCGGCGGTGCGAGGGTGCCGGGCCTGGCCGGGCCACCTCGTGCTCCAGCGGCCTTGCGCTCCCTGCGGTCACCGACGTCGGCATTACGGTCTCACCTATTCGATACTCTACGTTTCGTTTTTTTAACCACCATGGGAACCACCGGAGGCACGCAGGTATTCCCATGATGTGCTGCCTGAATAGCGCGCCGGCCGGCCGCCGGTGCCGGGCGTGCGGGATCGACGCCCCGCCATTGCCCCCGTCGCTGCCACGACGGGCCGTAGAGGCATTTGTCTAAGTCTGATACGATTTTCCCGTTCGGCAACCCGCTACCGGAAAGCCGCGATGGCCTTACGACCGAATCGACCGACTGGTCCCGGCCCTGTCCGGGGATCAGGCCGCCAGTCGCTGCTAGACCTGGTCGATCTGAATGCCGGGGCAACGCGCAGGCGGCGACTGCGCTGGAAGATGCTGACCGGGCTCTTGGCTACCGGGTTCGCATTGGCCGGGGGGCTGGCGCTGGTTGCCCTGCAAATTCCGCAGCTTGGGCCTGCCATCCGTGCCGGGCACGGCGAGGGCACTCGCGGCGAGTCACGAGCAAGCCGACGGTGCGGCGTTCACCGAGCGCAACGTCGCGTACCTGCGGCACGCCCTGACCTCGGGCGAGCATCCCACGCTTGCTGACCTCGGGCGAGCATCCCACGCTTGCCAGGCTTGTCGCAGGGGGCCGCCGCCGGGCGCCTCAGCCCTTGGCGGTGGCGGCCCGCGCGGTCAGGCGCAGGGCCCGGTACAGCAGGCGCGGGTCACCCAGGCGGCGGCGCAACTCCCGCTCGAGGCCAGCGATGGGGTACAGGTTCTGCGGGGCGCGCGAGTCCTTGTACTCGGCGGACGCGAACCGGCCGAGGCACACCTGGCTCAGGCCGGCCAGCCCGGTCACCTCGCTGGCCGGCAGGTCGGCGGAGCACTCGACGCGGACGATGCCCGCCCATGGCGCCGCCGCGGGGCCGGTCGCCCCCGGCAGGCGGAGGTACCACGTGTGCCGGTCCCAGTTCGTTCCTGCCAGGAATACCGGCGTCCGCTGGCCCGGCACGAGCGTGCCGACGAGCGCGTTCAGGTCGGGCGGCAGGTAGGTGGTGCGGTGCGACTTGATGTAACCCAGGGCACGCGGCAGGTGCTGCCGCCCGCGCAGCGGCCCGTCGATAACCAGCAGGTCGCCGCCGTCCGGCACGCCGTGCCCGGCGATGGCCGCCCGCGCCGCGACCGCGGTGCGCACCTCGACGTCGCCGAGACGGCGCTGCAGAGCCTCGGAGAGCGTCACCGACAGCGGCTGGTCTTTCTTTGCGGCGGTGCGGCAGGCTGTGTACTCCCCCGCCCAGGTCATGATGCTGTCGGCCTTCGATGCCACGGTGAACAGGCCGCGCCGGACCTCGTGCTGCACCAGGTGGGCCTGGCGCGCGCAGCAGCACACCACACCCGCCGCGTACGAGGCACACAGCGCCATGCTCGCCTCGCTTGCCGGGGCGCCGCCCGGTGCGTCGTCATCGATCCAGACGCGGGCCTCGATGCGCCGCACCCCGTCAACAAACAACAGTGCGTCAGGAACGGGCGTGGCAGGGTTCGGGTCGATGGCGCGCCACTGGCCGGCCGGCAGTTCGACGTTCGCGTCCACGCGAGCGGTCGACTCGGCGAGGAAGTCCTCAATCTCAGTGTTCGTGCCGTAGGACGGGTCCCACGCGTCGACAGTGAATCGCATCCCCGGCCCGGCGCCGTTGCCGTCGGCGCGCGGGGCGAGCGGCGGTGCGGGCGTGCTGCCGCGCAGCCCGCTGATCACGCGGCGTCCACCGGTTCGGGGCCGGCCGGATCCGCAACGTCCGCGACGCCGTCCAGCAGGCCCTGGCGGACGACGGTCGAGGTCCGCGCGTTCCTGGAAACCAGGAAGCGGACCGGGACCCGCTCGGCGAGCGCGGCGACGTGGGTGATCACGCCGACCATCCGCTGGCCCTGCGCCAGCGTCTCCAGCGTGGTGGCGACCACCTCGAGTGTCTCCGGATCCAGCGTGCCGAAGCCTTCGTCGAGGAAGATCGAGTCCAGCCGGGCGGCGCCCGCTGCGGCGAGGGAGGACATCTGTGCGGACAGGGCCAGGGCGAGCGCCAGGGAGGCCTGGAAGGTTTCGCCGCCGGACAGGGTGCGCACGGAGCGGCGCGAGTCGGCATCGGCATGGTCGATGACGTAGAACTCGCCGTCCTCATAGGCCAGGTCGAACTGATCGCCGGACAGGCCGGCCAGGTTCACCGACGCGTCGGCGACCAGAGCGTCGATCGCCGCGGTGACCAGCCAGCGCGGGAACTTGTCCGACCGCAGCAGGTCACCGAGCAGCCTGGCCACCTGCTGTTCCTGCTGCGCTTCATCGCGCCGGGCCGCCAGGCCGGCGGCGTCGGCGCGGCGTTCCGCGATTCGCTTGGTCGTGCCGCGGGCCCGCTCGAGCGCGGTGGCGACCGCAGCCGCGGCGCCCGCCGCCACCGCCTCCGGGGGCAGCTCGACTCCGCCCGCAGCGAGTTCGGCCGCCAGCTTGCCGGTCAGCTCCTGAACGTCCGCGCGGGCGGTGGTCACGCGCCGCCGGGCGGGGCCGAGGTCGCTGTCCCGGGCCGCCGCTTCCCGCTCGGCCCACGCCTGCAGCCCGGTCCACCCGGCCAGCAGGCCGGCCGGGTCGAGCACGGGGGCGCTGAGCCGCACCAGCGGGTCGCGCGCCGCGGACAGCCGGGCCGCGGCGGCGGCCTCGGAGCGTTCCAGGCCTGCCAGGTCCTGCTGCGTCTTGGCACGGGCCGAGCGGGCACCGAGCAGCCGCTGCCCGGACGCCGCGGCCTCGGCCTCGAGCTTGTCGCGCTCTGCGAGCTGCGCGGTGACTTGCACCTCATCGGGAGCGCTGCGCAGGTGCGCGTCGAGTTCCGCGATGCGCTCGGTCCGGGTGGCCAGCCGCGCTGCGGCCTGCTGGTTGGCCTGGTCCGCCCGCTTCGCGTCCTCGCGCAGCTCGGCCAGGTCCGCCGTTGCTTCGCCGAGCTGGGCCTCGGCCTTTTCCCGCTCGCTCGCTGCCGCCTGCGCCGCTTCCCGTGCGCCGGACAGCTCCGCCGTTTTGGCGGCGGCGAGCCCGGCAGCCCACGTGGCCAGCTCCGCCCACGCGGCAGCCAGGCTGGCGCCGTCGGCGGCGGGCGCGCCAAGCCCGACCAGCGGGTCGCGCGCCTCGCGCAGCCCCGCGCTGGCCGTCGCCGTCGCCGCCTGCGCCTGGTCGAGCTCGGTCTGGGCAGCGCGTGCCCTGGCGCGCGCCGCCTGCACGGCCGCGGCCGCCTCGTCCGCGGCCTTGCCCAGCGCGTGGCAGGCCCGCAAGCCGGACTCGATCTCGGCCAGGCCGGCCGCGGCCAGGCCGGCGTCATCGTCCGGCGCGCTGTCCGCAGCCGCCAGGCCGGCCACCGCGGTGAGCCCGGCGGCGGCCAGCGGTCCGGCGATCGCGGCGGCCAGCGACCCGGCGAGGCGGCCGCGCCGGTCGCCCAGCACGTCGACGTCGGCGGCCGCGCGCACCTGCGCAGCGGCGGCGGCCGTCGCGGCATCCCGGGCGGCGGCGACCGCGGCTGCCGCCCGGGCCAGGCCCTTCTCGGCGTCGTCGATCGCGGACGCGGGCAGCGGCGCGGGCAGCGTGGCGACCGTCTGCTCGCAGACCGGGCACGCCTCCCCGGCCACCAGGTGCGGGCGCAGCCCGGCCGCGGCGTGCGCACGGCGCGCCTCGTCAACGTCGCGCTGCCGCTGCTCGCGGCCGGCCTCGGCCGACTTCAGGGCTGCTTGCGCGGCTTCCGTCTCGGCGCTGGCCCGCGCCAGGCTGGCGAGCGCGGGGGCCCTTGCGGCGGCAAGCTCCGCCAGCTCGCGCACGTCCCGCCTGGCCTGCTCCAGCGGTCCCGGCCCGGTCGCCGAGTCGCGGGCCGATCGCGCATCGCTGTCGGCCTGCTCCGCCGCCTCCAGGGCGGCGAGCGCCTGCTCCCCCGCGACGATCCCGGCCTGGACGCGCGCGTCAAGGCCGCCGACCCCGTCAGGCATCTTGACCGAGGTCAGAGCGGCATGCGTAGCGGTCAGGTCGTGCACCCGCTGGTCGGCGGCTGTCGCAGCGGTCACGGCGGCGTCGCGCCGGGCCCGCGTGGTCTCCAGCCCGGCGGCGGCGGCGGCCGTCGCGCGCTCGGCCTGCCCGGACAGCCCGGACAGCCGGGCCAGCTCGCTCTGTGCCTGCGGCAGGCCAGCGGCGAGCTTGTCCCGCTCGGCGCGCCGCTCGCGGGCGAGCTCGAGCGGGACCCGGTCCGGCGCGCCGGACAGCGCGGCGCGCGCCGCGCTGTCGGCGTCGAGCGCCTCCTGCTCCGCGCGCTCGGCCTCGGCGAGGGCAGACCGGGCGCCGGACAGGCCGGCGTCCAGCGTGGCGACGTCGTCCGGGATGCGCACGGCCGCCAGTGCCGCGCGGTCCGCTTCCAGCCGTTCCAGCTCGGCTTCGGCGGCGGAGAGCCCTTGGTCGGCGGCGTGGATCAGCGGCGTGGCCGCGGTCACCCGGTCGGCCAGCCGGCCCAGCGCGGCCTCCGCGGCCTCCGCGGCGCCCTGCGCCTCTTCGGTGGCGTCGCCAAAGCCGGCCAGGGTCTCGTTCAAGGTCTCGGCTTGCTTCGCCGCATCGCTGGCGCGCTGGTTCGCCCGGATCATCATCTGCTTGTAGTGCTCGGCACCGAGCAGCCGGAGCAGGATCTCCTGCCGCTCGCTGGCCTTGGCGTGCAGGAAGTTGGCGAATTGGCCCTGCGGGAGCACGACGCACTGGCAGAAGTCGTCGTAGGTCAGGCCGAGCAGCCGTTCCACAGCATCGGCGACGCCCGCCAGATCTCCGGCCAGCACCTCGGTGGGCTCGTCTGGCTCGGCCAGGCCGTGCGGGTCGGCCAGCCGCTCCAGGCTCGCGGCCCGCTGGCTGACCTGGCTGCCGACCCGCCGCAGCTCGCGGGCCACGACGTAGCGCTGGCCCGCGACCTCGAAGACGAGCTTGACCGTGCCGCGCCCGGTGGTGGGGGCGAGCGCGAGCGAGACCATGCCCTTGCGGCCCCAGCGGGGGACCGAGCCGTAGAGCGCGAACGTCATCGCGTCGATGACCGTCGACTTGCCCGAGCCGGTCGGGCCGACCAGCGCGAAGAACTCCGCGTCGGTGAAGTCGATCCTGGCCGGCTCGCGGAACGAGGCGAACCCGTGCATCTCCAGCACGATCGGTCGCATGAGCGCCTCTTTCTCAGGCCCCGCCGACGGCGGCGGTGACCTCGTCGTGCAACTGAGTGAAAAGCGCCGCCACCCGCTGGTCCCGCACCTTCTCGGCGTCGCAGTAGTCGGCGAACAGCTCATCCGGCGTCGGGATCTTGGCTCCGGAGACGTCATGGCCGTGGGCGGGAACCCGGAGTGGAGCGGCGAACTCCGGGTCGATGCGCACCTCGAGTGCGTTCGGCAGGACCGCGATCGTGTCCTCGCGCAGCCCGGCGCGGGCCGGCTCGCGCAGCCACACCCTCAGGTAGTCCTCACCGAACGAGCCGGCCTGCGCCTCGAGCTCGGCCAGGGTGCCCCGGACCGTCCGCAGCCGCCGTCCCGAGGTGATCGGTACCTCGGTCACCCGGGCCGGGACCGACGGGGACGCCTCGACCAGGCACACCATGCTCGTGTTGGCCTGCTCGCCAAAGTCGACCGCGATCGGCGAGCCGCTGTAGTGGACCGGGCAGTGCGCGGGCAGCGACTGACGCCGGTGCAGATGCCCGAGCGCGACGTAGTGCGCCGACACGGGGAAGATCGTGGCCGGGACGCTGTACTCGAAGATCGACTGAGCCGACCGCTCGCCACCGCCGAACACTCCGCCGATGCAGGTCAGGTGCGACATCAGCAGGTTGACGGTATCGCCTGAGAACCCGGCGGTCAGCGCGGTGACGACCTGGCGGACCATCTCGTCGTAGGCGCGCACGTTCTCCGACGGCGTCTGGCTGACGATCTCGGCGGCGCGCACCGCGTGCCGCTGGCTCAGGAACGGCAGCACGGCGATCTGGACGTCCTCCCCGCCGGAGCGGGCCCGGAACCGGACCAGCCCGCCGCGGTCGGGCCGCCTGACCCCCCCGACCAGGGTGATGCCGGCCATGCCCATCAGCGGCCGGTAGGCCTCGAACGTCGGCCCGTGGTCGTGGTTGCCGGCGATCGCGATGACCTCGGCACCGGTCTTGCGCAGCCGCAGCAGCGTCTTGACGACCAGGTTCTGCGCCGGAGCCGACGGGGCCGCAGCGTCGTAGATGTCGCCGGCGATAAGCACCGCGTCGACCTGATGCTGCTCGGCGACGGTGGCGATCTCGGCCAGCACGGCTCGCTGCTCGTCCAGCCGGTCCCGGCCCTTCAGGACCTTTCCCACGTGCCAATCGGCGGTGTGCAAGAACTTCACGGCGTTCCGTTCCTGGTAGGCATCAAAACGGCGGGATGTCGTCGTCGGGCACGGGCAGCCGGGCGAACGGATCCGCCGGCACCGCCGCGCCGTTTCCGGATGCCGCGTCCTGCCCTCGGGCGCCGCCCTGGGCACCCGGCCGCGGCGGCACGGCGCACTCCGAGAGCCGGGTCGCCCAGGCCGGGAACGGGAACTCCACGGCAAGCGGCACCGGGATCTCGGGCTGGGAGACGAACATCGCGCCCGGCTTGGCGAGCGTGGCCCGGGTCCGCTGCGACGACGGCAGGAACCCGTATTCGGGGCGCCCGGCCTCAGCCGCGTCGAGGCGGCCGACCACCCGGATGGCCGAGTTCGACACGATGCGCCGCTCGACCTCGCTTGCTGTCTGCTGCGCACCGATCAGGATGATCCCGAGCGACCGGCCGCGCTCGGCGATGTCCAGCAGCACTTCCTTGATCGGCGAGGTGCCCTCGCGCGGCGCGTACTTGTTCAGCTCGTCGATCATCGTGAACAGCAGGCCGCCCGGCCCAGCGTCCTCCTTGCGGGCGGTCTCGGCGGCCAGCACCACGCCGACCACGAACCGCTGCGCGCGCTCGTGCAGGTTGTGCAAGTCGACGACGGTCACCTGCTGGCTCTCGGTGGAGATCAGCCGCCTGCTGCCGCCGGTGAGGTCGGCGCGGATGATCGGCCGCAGCGGCCGCAGCGACGAGCGCAGCCGCCGGATGAACGCGTTGATCGTGCCGACGCCGGTGACGGGCCCGGCCCAGTCCTGGCGGGTCTCGTCCTCGGTCAGCCGGGCCGCGACGATGTCGACGAGCTCGGAATAGGTGCGCGCGATATCACCGTCGATCTTCACCGCGCCGGTGTCGCCGTACGGCACGGCGTCCAGCTTCAGCCGGGTCGCAACCTGGTGGATCACGATCGTGTACTGGTTGCGCTCATCCTCGGCGTCGGCGAACACGTAAGGCAGCATCTGCCGCACGCAGAACTCTTCGAGAGTCCACCAGAACGCGTCCACGCCGCTGGTTCGCCCGGTGACGTTCGGCCGCCCGGTCTGGTCGTCGGGAATCGGGGGCGCCCAGAACCCGGCCGACGCGAACGGCTCGGCGGGCAGCCCCAGTTCCGCGTACCGGGTGCGCAGGTCGTCGTCGAGGCGGGCGTTGGGCTGGTCGAGAAACAGCAGGTCCTCGCCCTTGACGCTGAACACCAGGGCCTTGGCGTTGACCGCGCGGGCGCCGAGGGCGCCCGACCGGAAGATCGAGTGCAGCAGGAACAACGCGAAGCTCGTCTTCGTGGCCACGCCGGAGATGCCGCTGATCGACACGTGCGCGCCGCGGGTGCCGTCGAGGAACTCCATGTTGACGTAGATCGGCTCGCCGTCGCGCCCGAGCCCGACCGGCAGCCGCGACGTCATCTGGTCGAAGTACAGCGCCTGGGCGCGCTCGGCCCCGGTGGCGCGGCGCACGATCTCCCCCGGCCGCGGCGGCACGTACACCTCGGGCTCGACCCGCGTGGTGCTGACCTCGGCGATCTCCTGCACCCTCGCCGGCAGCACGCCGTCCGAGATGAGGAACACGTCCGAGCCGAAGCTCGCGCCCTCGTGCCGCGCGCGGACCTGCGTCACCACGCCGCTGGTCAGGACCGGCCCTCGCCCGGGGATGTCCCGCAGCGTGACCACCACGTCGTCGAGCTGCAGGTAAGACGTCTCGTCCAGGGCGACGGCGAACTGCAGCGGGGTGGAATCCTCGGTCCCCGCCACCCGGCCGACCTGGTCAGCAGCGCCGTCGGACAGGGAGCTCACCTGACCGGCAGTGAAGCTATCCGTCACGACGCTCCTTTGCACGCTCATGTCGCGGGGTCCCGCCTGTGGCCGCTGCGGAGCAGCCTAGACAGCGCCGCCGACAAAGGCCGGCGTAACACTCCGGCTCGCCGCCGGCATTTCGCCCATCCGGGGCGACGCCGGCGGTGGCCAGGCCGCGAACGGTGGCCAGGCCAGTGGGGGGACGGTGGCCAGGCCAGGGACGGTGGCCAGGCCAGGGACGGTGGCCAGGCCAGGGACGGTGGCCAGGCCAGGGACGGTGGCCAGGCCAGGGACGGTGGTCAGGCCGAAGGCGTGGGGCTCGCGGCCGAGGCCGAGGGGGTAGGCGTCGGAGCCGGCGTGGTCGGCGAAGGAGTGGGCGCAGGCGCCGATGTGGTTGGCGACGACGTAGTAGGCGCCGACGAGGGCTGCGGTGCCGAGGAGCCCCCCGGGCCAGGCGCGGGAGACCCGGAGCTTAACGGCTTCGGCGCGTGGCCCGGCCCGGTCAGCGGAACCGGAAGCTCGCCGAGGCGCGACGGGGTGAGCACGCCAGGAAGCGGCGGCTTTACGCGGTGGTGCTTGTGCCGCTGCAGTCTGGCTGGCCCGTCAACCTGCGGCGAGACCGCCGTGGTGGCCGCGGGCGTGGGGCTCGGGCTCGCCGCGACCGTCTTTACCGCGGCGGCCGGCGGAGTGTGCGTCGAGTCCGCCGCCATCCGGTACAGAATCGCGGTCGGCACCGCGAGCGCGATGAGCGTGACCGAGGAGAGCAGCATCGCCTTCGGGGCGCCGCGGCGGGGCCGCAGCGGAACCGGCGGGTTGCCCTGGTCTCCTTTTCGCGGCTTGTCCTGCTTGTCTGGGCGGCTCGCGACCGAGCGGCGGTACGACCCGACAGCAAGAGCGGTCCGGCTGATCCGGAGCCGGAGCCTGCCGGGCGGGATCGCGAGCGGTATCTCGCTGATCTGCTCGGCGCGCAGCGCCCGGTCCCCGCGGCTGAGCGCGCAGGCGGCGCAGGATCCGAGGTGGCGGGCGAGCTTGCTGGCGAACTGCGGCGTCAGCGGGAACGTGGCCAGGTCCCGCCCCTTGAGCATGTCGGTGAGCTCCGGGCACCGGGCCCGGCCCTCGCGGACGGCTGCGCGGAGGACCGCGACGACCGGCGCCGAGTGATCGAAGTTGAGGCTCGCCTCGGACAGCAGCGCCCGCGCCCGGCGGGGCGAGACGCCGATGACGGCCGCCAGGTCCGCCTCGCTGAGCCGGTGCCGGAACGTCAGGTTGAGCACCTCGCGGTCGCGTTCGGACAGCCGGTCCAGGGCGGCGCGCAGGATCAGCACCGTCTCCCCGGTGGTTCCGGCAACTTCGTAATCCGGGATGGCCGCACCGAGATCGTCGAGCGTGGTCGTCTCCACGCGCCCGCTGAGCTTGGTCCGCCCGCCGCCAAGCTGGCTCAGGCACTCCTGGCGGGCCGCCGAGTAGAGCGCAAGCCGGAGCCCCTCGGGCCCGGGCGCGCTGCCAACCTGCGCGTCCGCGGCGACCAGGCTGTCCTGCACCGCATCCACTGCGGCAAGCATGTCCAGGAGCAGGCCGTCACAGTAGTCAAACAGCGAGGCGGCGTACGACTCATACAGGTGCGCGAACACGTGCCGGCCGGAGTCGCGCGGCGCTTCGGCACGCTGTTCTTCGGTGGACCCGCCGTGGTCAACCGACATGGAGAACCTCCCAACCGGCTCCTGTTACCTGGCGGAGGCTGAACGTCATAGCGAGGCGGGCGCCACTTAGATGACAACTAAAGCGGGCGGAAGGTTGTCACCGCAAGGGGCATGATCCGAGTTTAAGTGGCTTGCCGACCTGCTTTCACATGAAATTTACCGTTTTAGAACCGGCACAGTCCTGCCGCTCTCTCCCGCCCGGCGAGGCCCACCAGGCGCCGCGTGCGGGGACTCTGCTTGACAAATCTACCCGCTTGCTTAATATAGTTAGCAGACAGTAAGAGGAGGAACCGTGACTGATATCCGCAACGTGGGCCAGGAAGTGCAGGCCGAGATCCTGAAGACCGTTCGCAAGGGCCAGGAGACCGTCACCGAGGCGATCAAGACCGTCCGGACCATGACCCCGGCGCTTTCCGACCTAAACCTTCCGTTCGCCAGCAAGCTGCCGAAGCCGGAGGAACTGGCGGGTCACGCTTACAGCATCGCCATGAAGGTTCTGGCCGACCAGCGGAAGTTCGCCGAGGACGTGCTGCACACGACCGCGCAGCTGCTCCCCTCCAGCAGCGGTACCAGCGCCAAGAAGACCGCGGCCCCGCGCAAGACCGGGACCAGCGCAGCCAGCGGGGCGGCCAAGAAGACCGGGTCCGCCGACTCGAGCAAGTAACCGCGGCACGGCCACATCAGCCCGTGGCGGGCCCGGCCGGGTCGGCCACATCAGCCCGTGGCGGGCCCTGTTGGGTCGGCCACATCAGCCCGTGGCGGGCCCTGTTGGGTCGGCCACATCAGCCCGTGGCGGGCCCTGTTGGGTCGGCCACATCAGCCCGTGGCGGGCCCTGTTGGGTCGGCCACATCAGCCCGTGGCGGCCCTGTTGGCCCGCCACGGGTTTGCTTACTATCTCGCTACTGTTTTGCTTACTATTCTGAGCAGACACGGGCGGACCTAGCTACCGAGGCAACAGTGACCGAAACCTGGAACGCGCAGATGGAGAACCTCGGTGCCTTCATCCGCAGCAAGCGCAAGCTCGCCAACCTGTCGCTGCGCCAGCTCGCCGAGCGGACCTCGCTCTCCAACCCCTACCTGAGCCAGATCGAGCGCGGCCTGCACCAGCCGTCGGTCCGCGTGCTCAAGCTGATCTCGGGGGCGCTGAACGTATCCGCCGAGACGCTGCTCACCCAGGCGGGCCTGCTCGACGCCGCCGCTGGCGACCTGGCCGGGCAGCACGAAGCGTCCATGCCGGACGTGGAGATGGCGATCACCGCCGACGCCCGGCTTGCCGACGAGCAGAAGGCTGCGCTGCTCGCGGTGTACCACAGCATGCTCCGCGACTGACGAAATTCGGGCACCTGTACCGTAAGCCGGATGAGCACGGCAATCGTCGGTGGCCGGGTCGTCCCGGTGACAAGTGAGCCCATCGAGAACGGAACGGTCCTGCTCGACGACGGAAAGATCGTCGCCATTGGCGGACCGGACGTCGCGGTGCCGGCCGGCGCCGAGACCGTCGACGCGGCAGGTAAATGGGTGCTGCCCGGCTTCATCGACGCGCACGCGCACGTCGGCGTCGTCGAAGAGGCCGAGGGCTGGGCCGGCCGGGACGGCAACGAGATGACCAAGCCGGTCACCGCGTACGTGCGCGCGCTCGACGCCATCAACCCGGCCGACCAGGGCTTCCGCGACGCGATCGGCGGCGGCGTGCTGGCCGTGAACGTCAACCCGGGTTCCGGCAACGCGATCGGCGGCCAGACCGTCGCGATCAAGTGCTGGGGCCGGGTGGTGGACCAGATGGTGCTGCGCGAGCCGTCCGGCATGAAGTCCGCGCTTGGCGAGAACCCGAAGCGCACCTACGGCGACCGGCACGAGACCCCATCGACCCGGCTCGGCACCGCCGCGGTCATCCGCGAGGCGCTCGTCGCGGCCGGCAACTACCTGGCCAAGCTGGCCGCGGCGGAGAGCCAGCCGGAGTCGGAGCGCAAGCCGGTGGACCGGGACCTGGGGCTCGAGGCACTCGGCCGGGTGCTGCGCCGCGAGATCCCGTGGCGCCAGCACTGCCACCGCGCCGACGACATCGCGACCGCGATGCGGATCGCCCGCGAGTTCGGCTACCAGCTCGTGATCGATCACGGCACCGAGGCGCACCTGCTCGCCGACCTGATCGCCGCCGAGGACATCCCGGTCATCATCGGCCCGCTGTTCACCAGCAGGTCGAAGGTGGAACTGCGGAACCGGTCGCTGGCCAACCCCGGCAGGCTCGACGCGGCGGGGATCACGATCGCGATCACTACTGACCACCCGGTGGTGCCGATCCACTTCCTGATCCACCAGGCCAGCCTCGCCGTCAAGGAGGGCCTGGACGCCGGGGCCGCGCTCCGCGCGGTGACGATCAACCCGGCGCGGATCCTCGGCGTCGACGACCGGATCGGCTCGCTCGAGCCGGGCAAGGACGCCGACCTGGTGATCTGGTCCGGCGACCCGCTGGACGTCACCAGCCGCGCCGAGCGCGCGTTCCAGGACGGCAGCGAGATCTACGCATACGACTACGACCGCGGGCACGGAGCCGTCGCGCAGCCGTAACCCGTCAAGGGGCCGTTACGCGACGCCCCTCACGTGATCGGGCCAAACCGGAGCTCGGCGTCCGGGGTGTCCGGCGCCGCGAACTCGAGCAGGCGCTCGCCCTCGGCCGCGACCACGTCGCGGTCACGGCTGCTGACCGGCCCGAACATCTCGACCGTGAGCACGGCCGCGCGACGGGCAATGGTGACCCGCCACATGCCCCGGACGAACCCGTCGACCAGCACGGTGCCGGGAAAGATGCCGTTCTTGCTGTACAGCCGCTGCCGGTCCGGCTCGCTGATGACCCGGGTGCGGTCGGCGTGCGAGAGCACGAGATTGTCGAACTCGGCGGCCAGCCGCACTGGGGCGGGTGTATCCGGGTCCGGCCGGGGCGCGTCGGGCAGGTCGAACAGCTCCCGGCCCTGCTCGTCGCGGAACGTGCGCAGCTGCGGTTCCAGGCGGCCCACGACCTCCCGCAGCCCGGTCAGGCCGGACCAGGCCTGCGCGTCCGCGACCGTGGCCGGGCCGAACGCCGCCAGGTACCTGAGCATCACGTGTTCCGGCGACGCGGACCCGTCCAGCGGCCTGCCAAGCCAGGACTCCGCCGAGGTGTGTACCGCCTGGCCCGACTGGCCCCACACGCCGCGGGGCGGCACCTGAACGAGCGGCACCAGGGCGCGGACGCCCTGGGCGAGCGCATTGGGCGGGTGTCCCGGCCACCGCTCCGACAACGCCGCACCCAGCTCGCTGAACGTCATCGGCCGATCTTCGACGAGTGCCCGGCCTGCCTCGGCGAGCTCCGTGCGGTCCACGCCGGTGAGCTGGCGGCCAAAGTTCGCCCGCAGGCCCCGTTCCAGCACGGTTTGAAGGGTGGGGCGCAGGGCGAGACAGTCTTCGGCCGAGACGAGGTGAATGGTCCCGCGCATGAGCCCGATGCGGACCACCTGCCGGTCCAGGATCAGGCTGGACAGGTCGCCGGGGGCGAATCCGTCCAGCCGGGACCACAGCCCGTAGTACGGCGGGAACGGAGCCTGCGCCTGCAGCCCGACCAGGTGCTCGACGGCCGCCAGCGGAGCCATGTCCGCCCGGCGTAGCAGCAGCTGCCGTTCGAGCAGGGCGCGGTTCAGCGCACGCGCGGAGAGCGTATCCGGCATCCAGCCGCTACGCCGAGTGGCGGTTCAGGAACGCGAGCGTCCGCTTGTTGAACTCCTCGACGTTCTCATAGATCGGAGCGTGCGCGCAGTCCTCGAACACCAGGACCTCGCTGCCAGCTATCGCGTCGGTGATCGGGTCGGCGAACCGGGTGGAGCAGACCGCGTCGTGCCGGCCGAACGTGATCAGCGTCGGCGCCTGGATCGAGGCGAGCGCCTCTTGGGCGTCGTGCGCCAGCACCGCCGCCGACTGGCGCAGCAACGCGTCGACCGGGGGCATCGGGCGGCTGCGCACGAAGTCGGCAAGCGAGTCGATGTACTCGGGCCTGGCCGCGTACGTCTCGGGCGTGAAGCACCAGGGGAAGATGCCCCTGATCACCATCTCGGCCACGCTGCCCAGGCCCTGGGCCATGATCTGCCAGCTCTCGACGGCCGCGCGCAGGAACGGGTCGGTGCGGTCCCACGCGCTGTGCAGGGACAGCGTCTTCACCAGCTCCGGGTGCTTGGCCGCCAGCCACATGCCGGCCGCCGCGCCAAGCGACAGCCCGAAGATATGGGCCTGGCCGATGCCGGCCGCCTGCATGAACGCGGCCAGGTCGTCGGCGAACAGCTCGGTCGTGTATGTTCCCTCCGGCTTGCCGGACAGGCCGGCCCCGCGCAGGTCCACGCTGTAGCACGTGAACTGCTTCGCGTAGTCGGCCACCTGGAACGCGTAGCACGCCTGGTCGGCGGCGAGGTACGGGATGAGCACCATGGGCTCGCCCTCACCCTGCACCTCGTAGTAGATCTCAATGCCATTCGCCTGCACGGTCGGCATCGGCCGCCCCTCCCTGTCCCGCGGCGCGCGCCCTCGCGGCTGCCGCTGAGGTCAATTGTGCCGGGCCGGGCCGCGGAGCGCAGGCCCGGACGACGCACCAGGCGACCGCTGATCCAGCCCGGACCGGCCCCGTGCGTGGCCTGACGGCCCTCAGCCGAGCTGGGAGAACGGGCGGACCTCGATCGGCAGTCCGGTCGCCCGGCTGAACTTGCGGCCCCAGTCAAGCGCGGCGTCGAGGTCGGGCGTGTCGACGATCGTGAATCCGCCCAGGTGCTCCTTGCCCTCGGTGTAGGGGCCGTCGGTGCTGAGCACCTCGGCGTCGGCCGCGCGTAGCACCCGCGCCGTGTCCGGCGGCTGCAGGCCGCCCGCGAACACCCAGGCGCCGGCCGCCCTGATCTCCTGGTTCAGCGCCTCGATGTCCTGCGTGATCTGCTGCATCCGCTCCGGCGACGGGATCGGCCCGTCCGGCTGGTACACGCTGAGCAGGTAGTGCGTCATGGTTAGATCCTCCTCGTCACCGCGGTTCCGGCTCCGCCGGCCCCGTCACCTCCTACACGAATGGCCCCCGGCCGGATCGACGCCGGCGCGGCGCTCCGGCTGACCGCGGCGGGGATCTTGCAGACAGGATCCACGGAGGGGGAAGCGAGGCCCGGCGCCCCCTCGAACCCACAAGCAACAATTCAACCTGCGCCGACATCATTGGTTCGCAAAGGTCCGATGGCAATCGGACGTTCCTGAACCGCTAACGTGACACCGCCCTGCACGACCGGATCGAGGCCGCCCTGCACGGCCGGATCGAGGCCCTGCACAGCCAGATCGAGGCCCTGCACAGCCAGATCGGGGTCTTCGAGAGTTTCCTCTTGACAAATTTCTCTCGAGAGATAACTATCGAGATATGCCTCTCAACGACGACCCGGACCGACCCGGCGCTAAGCGGGGCCAGCCTGCGATGCGGCAGATCAACGACGCGCAGACCATGCGGGCGCTCGCGCATCCCGTGCGCATAGCACTCCTCGAGGTGCTCGGCGTCGAGGGCCCGATGACGGCCACCGAGGTCGGCGAGCGCATCGGCGAGTCACCGACCACGTGCTCATTCCACCTGCGCCAGCTCGCGAAGTACGGGTTCGTGGAGGAGGCGGGTGGCGGCAAGGGCCGGGCACGGCCGTGGCGGCTGACGGCACTCGACATCGCGATCAGAGGTCACGACGACCCGGAGGCCGAACTAGCGGCGGACGTGCTGACGGGCATATTCCTCGAGCGCCAGCGCGACAGGTACCGGACGTGGCAGGAGACGAAGGCCGCCTACCCCAGTGAGTGGCGGAAGGCCGCGGGGGAGTCGGAAGTCGTGCTGTACCTGACCGCCGAGGAGCTCGAACGTCTCCGCGAGGAGCTGAGCGAAGTGCTTCGCCCGCTCGTTCAGGAGCGGGACGGCGAGCCGTCCAAGCGGCCGCCGGGTTCAGTGCCGGTGGAAATGGTGACGTTCTCCTACCCGCTCAGCCCGCCGACCGGCGCCCCGCCCACGGACACCCCAGCCACCGGTACCCCGCCCACGGACACCCCAGCCACCGGTACCCCGCCCACGGACACCCCGACCACCGAGACCCCCCGGAGCGCGTCATGAACCCCTGGATGCTCCACGCCATGGCCGAGTCGCGCTGCCGCGAGATACGGCACGACGCCGCCCAGCACGGAGGTGGCGCCCAGCACAACGGTGGCGCTCGCCGCTTGGCATCGCCGATGGCCCCGACCGGCAACCGCTTGCCGCGGATGCGGCGCCAGGTGGGTTATGCGCTGGTCGAGGCGGGGCTGCACCTGCTCGCGACCGCCGGCCCGGCGCAACGCGGCTGACCCGGGGCCGGCAGCTGTGACTGCGGTGCATTCATCGCTCGTGCCGGAGCTATCCCTTGCCTGAGCCGGAGGTGCTCGGCCAGCGAGCACTGAATCGCGCGCTGCTCGAGCGCCAGCTGCTGCTACGCCGGGAGGACATGAGTGCGCTGGGGGCCATCGAGCACCTGGCGGGGATGCAGGCCCAAGCGCCGAACGCACCATACGTCGGCCTGTGGACGCGGCTGGCCGGCTTCCGCACCGATCACCTGGCGGAACTGCTGGCCCAGCGGACGGTCGTGCGCACGCACCTGATGCGGAACACGATCCACCTGGTCGCCGCTGGCGACGGCGTGGCCGTGCGCCGGCTGATGCAGCCCTTCCTTGACCGGTCCTTCGCCTCATCGGTCTTTGCCCGTAATCTGGCCGGCATCGACCTGCCGGCGCTGCTCGACTCTGGGCGGGCGCTGCTGCAGGGCAGCCCGCGCACGCGCGATGAGCTCGGCAGGCTCCTCGAGCAGCGATGGCCCGGCCACGACCCCATCTCTCTGGCGTACGCGATCACGCACCTGGTGCCCACCGTCCAGGTTCCACCGCGCGGGATCTGGGGTTCCTCCGGCCAGGCCGCGTACACGGCGACCGATGCCTGGCTCGGCAACCTGCCCGCACCGAGCCTCTCGCTCGATGGGCTGGTGCTGAGATACCTGGCCGCGTTCGGCCCGGCGACCGTCAAGGACATTCAGGCCTGGTGCGGGCTGACCCGGCTCCGCGAGGTCACCGAGCGGCTGCGCCCGCTGCTTCGCACGTTCCGCGACACCGGCGGCCGTGAGCTGCTCGACCTGCCGGACGCTCCCAGGCCCGATCCGGATACGCCGGCGCCGCCGCGGTTCCTGCCCGAGTACGACAACGTGCTCCTCTCGCACGCCGACCGCTCCCGGATCATTCCCGACCGCCGCGCCGTGCCGCTGCCGCCGGGCCCAGGCGGCAGCAACGGAACCGTGCTGATCGATGGTTTCTGGCGGGCGACCTGGAAGATCACACGCCAGCGCGGCGGCACCGTTACACTGCGAGTTGAGCCGTTCACCGAGTTCTCAGCGGAGCAGACGGCGGGGGTGACCGCAGAGGCCACCGGGTTGCTCGCGTTCGTGGCACCCGACGCCGAGGCCATCGAAATCAAGCTTGTGGACCCCAACCTCAGCGAGCGGCACCCAAAAACCCCTTAGGGGGGTCATACTAGTATTTCGTGAAAGCAGCTCGCGCCGCCACTCGGCGCTACATCCCAGGAAGCCCTTTCAATAACTTCCCCCAGCCGGTCAGGCACGTTGACAGCTACGCGCTGAATGACCGGGTGACCCACGACAAGTACGGGCTCGGCGTGGTTATCGGCGTCGAAGAGGAGATCGCCGTCCTCGTCGACTTCGGCACCCAGCGGGAGCGGATCACCACCCCGTACAACAAGCTGACCAAGCTTTAAGGCTGCCGGTTCGCGGAAGCCGCTGCAGCGGCGCGCGCCTCCTGGGGCAGCGGCGCCTGCCCGCAGGCCGGCTGCCGTTACCGGGTATTAGTGCCATTGGCACGTGCGCGGTCGACCATTCGCCGTGGCGTTGCCGCATTGGTCCCAAATATCATTTGTGGTGCAACCAATGCAGCGGCCAGGCTGACGCCCGAGCGCGGGCCGTTACGCGATGCGGCCTTGATCTCCGGCCGGGACCACGAGCTCGTCTCCGTGCTTCCGTAGTTCCTCGATCGTTGTGACGCCCAGAAGCTGCATGGTGCGCCGCAGTTGAGCGGTCAACAGGTCGATGGCGTGCTCGACGCCTGGCTGTCCGGCTGCGGCCAGGCCGTACAGGTACCCGCGGCCGATCATGCACAGGTCTGCGCCCCGCGCGATCGCCACGGCCACGTCCGAACCATGGCGGATACCCGAGTCGGCAATGACGGCGACCTGCCCGCCGACCGCCTCCCGGACCGGCCGGACCAAGTCGATCGCTGGGACACAGCGGTCAAGCTGGCGGCCCCCGTGATTGGAGAGGTGGATGCCGTCGACCCCAGCAGCCACGGCCCGAGCAGCATCGGCCGGGCCGACCGGGCCCTTGAGCACGAGCTTGCCAGGCCAGCGAGCGCGGAGGTCGTCGAGGTCATCCCAGTTCAGGGCGGGGTCGAACATCCCGATGACGTCGGCGATCGTGCTGAGACCGCCCTCCCCTGGCGCGGTAAAGCTGGAGTATCTGAGCGCCGGGGCGCGCAGCATGGACACCCAGTAGCCGGGACGGACCGTGATGTCGAGCAGGGCACGGGCGGTAAGCGTGGGCGGGGCCGTGAACCCACTGCGCAGGTCCCGGGTCCGGCGGCCGCTCACCGCGGTGTCCACCGTGATCTCCATCGCCTTGAAGCCGGCCGCTGCAGCCCGGTCGACGAGGTCCACCGTCAGCTTGCGGTCACGCAGCACGTAGAGCTGGAACCACAGGTCGGGGTGTCCTGTCGCCGCCAGGTCCTCGATCGTGTACGTCCCGCACGTCGACAGGCCGTACGGCAGGCCACGTGACATCGCCCCCCTCGCCGCCGCCAGTTCCCCGTCCGGGTGAAAGACCCGGGTAAAACCGGTCGGAGCGAGCCCGATCGGCGTTGGCAGCTCGGAGCCGAAGAAAGACGTGGACAGGTCTGGCTCGGACACGTTGCGCAGCACCCGAGGCCGGAACCGCCACCGCCGCAGCGCCGCCCGGTTGGCGCGCAGCGTCACCTCCTCATCGGCTGCGCCGTCGGCGTAGCCGAAAACCGGCCTTGGCAGCCGGCGCTGCGCGGCACGCCTGAGGTCATCGAGGTCGTGGCACCGGCGCAGGATCCGGCGGTCGCGATCCGCCTCGAAACCACGCAGCCGCACCAGTTCACGGATCTCCCGAGGCTTCAAGTAGCCCGCCTCCCTGCTTTCGTGCACCCGCTTCGCCCAGTTGGCGTCCATCCCATCTTCCGCCCGTTTGCGCGGATCGGGACAGGGCCCGGCGCGGGGAACTCATCGGGAGCCCGGCGTGGGGCGGCTCGTCCGGAAGGCCGAGCCGGGGAGCTGACCGGAACGGCCCCGGCGCGGGAGCGGGCCGGAGCACTGCCGGAAGCCTAGTGGTCGACGTGAGGGTGGGGCCGCTGGCGGCCGGCGGCGGGCGCCCGCCTTGCCTGCGATGACCGCTGCTCGATTACGAACGTTCCCCGGCCCGGGACGGTCTCGACCAATCCCTCCTTGACCAGGATGTTGATCGCCCGGCGCACCGTTCCTACCGCAAGCCGGGTTTCCTCGGTTAGCTTGGTGATCGACGGCAGCTGGTTCGTGATCTTGCCAGCCGTAATGTCCGCCCGCAAAAGCCCTGCGAGCTGCAGGTACGGGTGCTCCGGCGACGTCTCGTCGATCTTCACGCCGGTAACTTAACCGGCTGCGACATGCGGAAACCAGACAAGCCAGTGCTTAGCATGGCTTGACATGGCTGTATGATCGACCTCATGGATGGCATCAACGACACCGCCGGGCTCGCGGGTGAGTTTCCCGGCTGGGAGGCATGGCAGGGCATTGACCGGCTGTGGCACGCACGAATCCGGGGGGCTATTCCTCCGGTGATGGTCCACGGCGAGGATCTGGTCGACCTGCGCGACCAAATCATCCGCTACGTGGACAGCGCGGAGGACTACGCGTCCGGTAGCGGCTGACCGCGGCAGAACGCCGGTCGGGCCGCAGCAAAACGGCGGACCACGGCCAAACGCCGGCCTGATCGGCCGTGGGACGCCGACCTGATCGCTGCGAGACGCCGGCCGGGCTGGAGCGGCCGGCGGGCGGCCCACTAGGGTCGATGGGTGGCAAACCGAACGATCTTGGTAACCGGAGCGTCGAGGGGCATCGGCCGGGCGATCGCCCAAGCGTTCGCCGAGCAGGGTGACCGGGTCGCGGTGCACCACCGGGACTCGGCGCGCCTCGCTGCCGACGTGGCGGCCGGGCTGGCTGGCGACGGGCACGTGGTGGTGCAGGCCGATCTGACCGACCCAGACGACGCCCGCCGCATGGTGGACCGCGCCTGGGACGCGCTGGGCGGCCTGGACGTCCTGGTGAACAACGCCGGCGTCTTCACCGCACACCCGATCACCGAGGTGTCGTACGCCGAGTGGCAGGCAGCCTGGCAGCAGACCCTGGGCGTCAACCTCGTCGGCCCCGCGAACGTGACCTGGTGCGTAGTGCAGCACATGGTCAGCGGAAACCGACCGGGACGCATCGTCAACGTGTCCTCCCGCGGCGCGTTCCGCGGCGAGCCGGGCCAGCCGGCCTACGGCGCGAGCAAGGCCGGCCTGAACGCGTTCGGCCAGTCACTGGCGATCGCCCTCGCTCCGCACGGCATCGCGGTCGCGACGGTGGCACCCGGGTTCGTCGACACCGACATGGCCTCCACGCACCTCGTCTCCCCCGGCGGAGACGCGATCCGCGCGCAGAGCCCGTTTCAGCGCGTCGCCGAGCCTGAGGAGATCGCCGCCGCGGTGCTGTACCTGGCGTCGCCACAGGCCGAATGGGCCAGCGGCGCCATCCTCGACCTCAACGGCGCCTCCTACCTGCGCTCCTAGAACACGCCGCGTACTCGTCCCCGCCGGCCCGACCGAAGGTCCCGTCCGCGACGCCTACCAGCGCCGTCGGCGCCGCCGAGCGGACTGTGCCGATGAGGCGGAGTCTCCCGTTCAGGCTCCAGGTCAGAGTGGGGATATCGTCAGGCGAATCTGACGGTGACGTGCTGGAACCCCAGCGAGTGCAGCATGCCGTCGAGCATGCCGGTGGTATTCCGCTGCGCCTCAGACAGCAGCGGGCTCTTCTCGGCCGCGGTCTCGATCTTCTTCTGGGCCAGGATGTAGACCTGCTGCTGGCTGTTCGGGTTGCCGGAGAAGAAGTTCCCGACCCGGTTCAGCAGGCCCTGCTGCTCTGCGAAGACATACGACTGGCTGACGTTCAGCACGGCGGGCTGGAGCTGCGCCTTCGGCAGGTCGACCGTGACCGACTTGTGGTCCGCCGAGACCTGGATCGCGCTGCCGCTGAGGTGGCCGAAGTCAACGTACGCGATCTCGCTGCCCTGGCCAATGAACAAGGTGTTGCTGCCCTCGAGGAACGACGGCATGAACGACGCGTGCTGCGAAAGACTGACCACGACCTGGAACGAGCCGCTGGCCGCCTCGTAGCGGCTCAGTGCTGTGATCGACTTGAGCAGGACCGGCCCGCTGCGAACGGTGGTCGTCTCGCCGAACGGGTTGCGCAGCTGCGGCAGCAGGTGCACGGCGGACAGGACCAGCAGCGCGGCGATGACAGCCACGATCGCGGCGGCCAGCCCGATCAGCTTGCCGGCGAGACCGGGGACCGCGCCGGCCCCGCGGCCACGGCTATCCCTGGTTAGCATGCGCATCACGGGCTACCTCCGGCGACGACGGCGCCGTAATGCAGCGGCGAGAGGACCCCCGCGCCGCCGGCCTTGGTGCCCATCCGGAAGCCGCCGAACAGCAGCGACAAGACGATTAAGACGACGATGAGGCCGACGACCCACAGCAGGCATCCGGTGAGCCTGCGCCGCGGCCGCCATCGCCGGCCGCCTGAGCGCGCCCGTCTCCGGGAACGGTTGACCATGTCTCCTCCAGCCCGCGCTAGGCCTGGCCGGTGCGGTGCACCGGAAGCGGGCGGGCGCGCCGACGGAGCGGGATCGCCGACGCGCCCTGCACGGTGGTTAGCTCCGCGAGACGGCCGTCTCCTCGGTGGCAGGCGCCTCGTCCGTCTCGTCCGTGGTGGTCACCCGGCGCCGCAGCGTGAACCGCCCGCGGCCGGTGCTGGTCGTGCTGTCCGCGGGGGTCTCGTCCGCTGCCGGGGTCTCGTCCGCCGGGCGAGTCTCGTCCGCCACGGGGGCCTCGTCCGCCGGGCGAGTCTCGTCCGCCACGGGGGCCTCGTCCGCCACGGGGGCCTCGTCCGCCGCGGGGGTATCGTCCGCCACGCGTGTGGCGCGCCTGGCGTCGCCGACGCTGATCACGGAGAACCGGCCGATTGCCATCGCGGCCAGCAGCACTATTGCGACGCCGAGCCCGGTGAAGAACCCAATCTGCTCGAGCGTGCGATGGGCCGCGTCACCAACCGGCGTTCCCGGCACCATCTGCATCCCGATCCAGGTCGGGCCGATCAGGCCACCGAGCGCGAACCACGCGCCGCTGAACACGGCCAGCCAGGCACCGAAGTGCGCGGTCGGCCGGTAAGAGCTCGTCAGCACGATCAGGCCGCCGAGGAAGGCGGCGGCGCCCGGCAGGATGTCAAGCCAGAGCCGGCCGGTGGTGTACGTCCACGCCTTGTCCGGTGTGTACGCATAATGGAAATTCGGGCCGATAAAGGGGATCAGAGCGCCCCAAATGCCCAGCAGGACCAGCAGCAGACCGCTGAGCACTCCGCGGCTACGGCGAACCCGCAGGATCCCGTTCATGTATGGATCACTTCCTCCTGCAAGCGGAGCGGTTTTTAGTCGCCTGCGCGCGCTCAGCTACCCCGCTGGGGCGAGTCCATGCAAGCCGCCGGTAAATGGCGCAAAAGCCATATGCGCTCGCCGGACCGTGCCGCCAGCTGGGGGCGGCTGATACTGTTCCGCGGATAGCCGGTCCAGGCCCAGGCAGCGGGGGCGAGGAGTCGAGGAGAGCCATGGTGGTGCCGCTCGCGGTGCGCATCATTGTTGCCGCGGTTGGCGTGCTGCTCATCTGGACCGCGGCCCGGAGCATGATCGGCACCGTGATCGTGCCGAGGCCGGTCGGCAGCTGGCTGACGCGCTGGGTCGACAAGATCGTGAGCTTCGGCTATGGCGTCGCGGCGAAGGCGATCAAGGATCACAAACGGCGCGACCGGCTGATGGCCGGGCAGGCAGCGATAATCCTGCTGATGCAGCTCCTCGCCTGGCTGCTGATCTTCTTCGTCGGCTACTCGCTGCTGCTTTGGCCGTTCATCACCCCCATCACGACGGCCTTCACGACCGCGGGCCCGGCGCTGTTCGAGATCGGCTCGGAGCGGGTGGCCGGGGCCGCAGAGCGGGTGATCCTGGACATAGCCGCGCTGACCGGCATTATTACCGTCACCCTGCAGATCGCCTACCTGCCCACCCTGTACTCGGCGTTCAACCGGCGTGAGACCGAGGTGGCGCTGCTGAACGCCAGGGCCGGCGTCCCGTCGTGGGGGCCTGAGCTGCTGGCCCGAACCCACTACGCGCTGGGCTCGGGCATGTCGACGATCGACACCCTGCCCGATCTGTACGCGGCGTGGGAACGCTGGGCCGCGGATGTGGCCGAGAGCCATACCACCTACCTGCCGCTGGTCAGGTTCCGGTCGCCGAAGCCAATGTCATCCTGGGTGACCGGGCTGCTCTCTGTCCTCGACTCCGCCGCGCTGTACCTCTCCCTATCACCAAAGAGGGCACCCGTGGTGGCCGCCCGGCTGTGCCTGCGCAGCGGGTTCATCTGTTTCAGCGACGTCGCGCGGGCCATGGACCTCGACGTCCCGGCGGAGCCCGACCCGAGCGCCGGGATCAGCATCACCTACGAGGAGTTCGCCGACGCGGTGGCCCGGATGGAGAAGGTGAACTTTCCGATCGACCGCACGCCGGAGGATGCCTGGCCGGACTTCGTGGGCTGGCGCGTCAACTACGAGCAGGCCGCCTACGAGATCGCGTACGCCCTCGACGTCGTGCCTGCCCTATGGTCCGGCCCGCGGCCGCACCCCAGGCCTCAGATCCCGCCGATCCGGCCACCCGAGGGCAAGCCGCCAGATGGCAAGCAGACCGATGGCAAGCCGACCCATGGCAAGCAGACCCATGCTAGGCCGGCCGACGGCAAGCCGACGCATGGCAAGCCGGCCGAAGGCAAGCCGACCAAGTAGCGCAGCCATGAAACCCGCAGAAGAGCGCGTCCTTGCCGGGATCCGGGCCGAGCTGAACCGGGTCATCCGCTACGACGACGAGTCGATCGTGAACAGCATGTGGATCCGGCAGCGGTATGACTGCGGCTGCTTCCCCACGTTCGCGCCAGCCAGGACGCAGGCGGTCGAGACGGCCTGGCACGAGGCTGGCCACGCGGTGGCCGCGCTGATCGTAGGCGCGCGGTTCAGCTCGGCCAGCATCCACCACGCCTGCGGCAAGGAAGGCCGTGTGCACGGCATCAGGGGGGCCAGCGACCGGGCGTTCGTGATCGACGCGGCCGGCCAGATCGCGGAACGGTTGCGGACCTGGTCCATGCTCGAACGCGACGAGGATCTGCGGGCGTGGCTGCCCACCTGGAAGAGCGACGGCGGGGACGCGCGGCGCTTCCGCAAGACCCTCGGGCAGCGGTTCGGCAGCGACGAATGTGCCGCGTGGCGGTATAGCGAGCGGCTGCTGACCCCGCAGCGGCTCAAGATCAGAGCAGTGGCCCGGGCGCTCCTGGTGCACTCGCGATACCTGCCCTATGCCGTCGTGTCGGCGATCGCGGAGGTCAGCGGGGGTGGCGGATGACCCGAGACGAGCTGCTCGGCTACTGCCTGGCCAAGTCGGGCGCGTGGCAGGACGAGCCGTGGGAGAGCGACATCGTGGTGAAGGTCGGCCCCAAGATCTTCGCGTTCCTCGGCTCGGAGTCGAGCTCTACGGTCGGGGTCAAGTGCGGCGCGAGCCGGGATGCGGCCGACGAGTGGCTGCTGCGCTATCCCGACGACGCCTCCGTCATGCCGTATATCGGCCGGTCCGGCTGGAACAGCTTGCGGCTCGCGGGCGCGATACCAGACGACGAGCTGCTCGATGCGGTCGACGGCTCCTACGACGCCGTGGTCAGCAAGCTCCCCAAGAAAGACCGCCCCTAGGCCCCGCCACCCACCCCAGCCGGGCCGCCACTCGCCCCAGCCCGGCCACACCCACCCCAGCCGGGCCGCCACTCGCCCCAGCCCGGCCACACCCACCCCAGCCGGGCCGCCACTCGCCCCAGCCCGGCCACACCCACCCCAGCCGGGCCGCCACTCGCCCCAGCCCGGCCACACCCACCCCAGCCGGGCCGCCACTCGCCCCAGCCCGGCCACACCCACCCCAGCGGTCATCGATGTACGAACGGGCTCGTTCTTTGCGGCCCATCGGTACATCGATGGGCTTGGGATCGTGCGCGCTGGGTCAGGACGACAGGCCGAGAGCCTCGGCCAGTGTCCGGTAGCCGTCGGTCAGCTTGTCGTCCGAGTCGGCCAGCAATTGGACGGCCACGTGGTCGGCGCCCGCCTCGAGATGCTCGTTGAGCTTGGCGGCAACCTCGTCGCCGGTGCCCCAGGCGACCAGCGCGTCGATCAGCGCGTCGCTGCCGCCGTCGCTCAGGTCCTCCTCGCTCCAGCCCAGGCGGCGCAGGTTGCTGGTGTAGTTGACCAGGCCGAGGTACGGGCGCTGCACCCGCGGGCGGCCGATCGCGCGGGCCCGCTGCGGGTCGGTCTCCAGCACCGCCTTCTGCTCCGGGGCCAGCACCTTCCCGGCGCCGAGGATCGCACGAGCCTGGCGGGTGTGCTCCGGTGTCACCAAGTACGGGATGGCCCCGGCGGTCCGCTCCGCGGCCAGGCGGAGCACCCGGGGGCCCAGCGCGGCCAGTACCAGGCTGTCGGCGGGAACGCCGTTGCCGAGCAGGACGTCGACGTAGCCCGCCAGCGTGTCGTACGGACTCGCGTACTCCTGCGTCGCCTCGGGATGTCCGGCGCCCACACCCAGCAGAAACCGGCCCGGGTGGTTCGCCTCGATCCGGGCGAACGACGCGGCCACGGTGCGCGCGTCGTCCTTCCACATGTTCACGATGCTGGTGGCGAGCGTTATCGTGCTGGTCGCTTCGATCAGTTCCTCGGCGTGCCGGAGATCGCCGTCCGGTGATCCGCCGAGCCACAGCGTGCCGTAGCCGAGACGCTCAAGATCAACAGCAATCTCCGGCGTAACCAGGGCCGAGGCCCGCCAGACGCCGAACCGCCCCAGATGATCACGTGCGCGCTGAGTCATCAGCCTGCTCCCTGCTCGTGTCCGTGCTCGCGGCCGCCGCTCCCCCGCGAACAGTATCCGCCAGGCCCGTGGCGTTCCGCCTGAGGCCTGTGGCCCGCAGCGATGCCATGACGATGAGCGCGGCCAGCGCCCAGCCGGCAACTACGTCGGTGAACCAGTGGTAGTCACCCCAGATCAAGGCAGCGCCAACCAGGAAGCACACCGCCGCCATGATCGTCAGGACGGCTCGCCTGGCCCAGGCCGGCAGACCCCGGGCGAGCAGCACCGCGGCAAGACCCAGGCAGACGCCAGACGTGGCAGAGTGGCCGGACGGAAACACGCCCAGAGCGCCATGAGCAACCGGCGGCAAGCCAGGCCCCGCCCTGCCAATAAGGATCTTGGCCGGGATGACGGTGCCCACCAGCAGCACCACGCCGACCACGGCGGCGAGCAGGGGGCGCACGCTGCGGTCCCGGATGGCCGCGATCAGCGCACCCAGGCCGAGCACCGGGACTGCCACCTGGTTGTTGCCAAGATCGACAAGAAGATAGACAGGTGCGTGCCGGTAGCCTTCCAGCCACCGGAACCTGGCCGAGTTCGCCTGGGCCTGCACCGCGCTGCGGATCCACCTGTCTATATCCAGTACCGGGCTGTGGGCCAGTACGCTGGCCGTCAGGAACGCCAGGATCAGCGCGAGCACGCCGGGCAGCAGCCACGGCGAGCGCCGCTGGCCGCGGGACGTGGCGGCTGGCGCCGCGTGGGTCTCGTCCATCCGCAACAGAGGCTACCGGCGAACCGCACCCTGACCTCGGAGGGTCTGAGCCTGCCGCCGAGCGTCACGGCGTCGGTTAGGTGGCAGCAGGGTCGCTGCGCCGCACGGCTGGCCGGGCGGTTGGCGACCGGACCGGCTGCGGAGCTGACCGTTCTGGCCCGGTTTAGGAGTTTCCTGGGCCGCCGGGTCGTATGGAAGTCGTTTTGGTCGCTAAGCTGTGCGGGCAAATTCTTAGCTTGGGGTTAGCTGGAGGGATCGGATTTATGGGCGACGTCACGGGGATCGAGCGGACTTTGGTCCTGCTGAAGCCCGATGCGGTAACTCGTGGCCTCGTGGGGCGCGTGCTGTCCCGCTTCGAGGAAGCACTTCTGAAGATCATCGCTTGCAAGATGGTGCAGATGGACGCCGATCTCAACCGGCAGCACTACTTCGACCTCGAGGACCGATTCGGACCCGAGGTGTACAACGCGGTGGCGGCGTTCATGCAGACGGGCCCGGTGTTCGCGCTGGTGCTCGAGGGGGTCGAAGCGGTCGCCATCGTCCGCAAGCTCGTCGGAGCGACCTACCCCGACCAGGCCGAGCCGGGCACGATCCGCGGCGACTTCGCCCACCAGAGCCGGGCCTACGCCAACGCCAACGGGCTCCCGGTCGCCAACCTGGTGCACGCGTCCGCCAACGTGGCCGAGGCAAAGCGGGAGATCGACGTCTGGTTCGCCGAGGGCGAGCTGCACGAGTACAAAACGTTGGCAGATCGGTACATCTGGTAGCGTCAAAGGTGAACATTGCGGCTGGCGATGGTCAAGGCCGCGACTTGCCGATCTGGTGATGTTTATGCTTACCCGGGTATCTCATGGTGAGCTAGGCATGTGTGTGACGCCGCGGATCTAGTGCGGCTGCTTCAGTCTCATCTGGTTCAATAACCCCATCTGATCACAAAGCGAAGGGCGACCATGCCACCGCGCATCACGGTCCTTGGCACCGGCTATCTGGGCGCGACTCACGCCGCGTGCCTGGCCGAGCTCGGCTTCGACGTGCTTGGCCTAGATACGAACGAGGCCCAAGTCGGCGCCCTTGCCGCGGGAAGGCTGCCGTTCCACGAACCGGAGCTCCAGAAGCTGCTGGAGGCCGGCCTGCGCTCGGGCCGGCTGCGCTTCAGCACGAGCTACGAGGACGCCGCCGCGTTCGGGGACGTGCACTTCGTGTGCGTCGGCACTCCGCAGCGTCCCGACTCCGACGCCGCGGACCTGACCCACCTCATGACCTGCATCGACGCCCTGGCACCACTGCTGGAGCGGCCCTGCCTGGTTGTCGGCAAGTCCACCGTTCCGGTCGGCACCAGCGAGATCGTCGCCGAACGGCTGGCGCAGGTCGCACCCGTCGGGGCAGCCGCGGAGGTGGCCTGGAACCCGGAGTTCCTGCGCGAGGGCCACGCGGTCGCCGACACGCTGCGGCCAGACCGGATCGTGGTCGGGGTGCGCTCGGCCGGGGCCGAGGCGGTGCTGCGCGAGGTCTACGCCGAGCCCCTGGCGGCCGGGGTGCCGTTCCTGGTGACCGACCTGCCCACCGCCGAGCTGGTGAAGACCTCCGCGAACGCGTTCCTGGCCACCAAGGTCTCGTTCATCAACGCGATCGCCGAGGTCTGCGAGGCCTCGGGGGCCGACATTGTGCCGCTGGCCCAGGCGCTGGCGCTGGACGAGCGGATCGGCGGCCGATTCCTGGTCCCCGGGCTCGGGTTCGGCGGCGGGTGCCTGCCCAAGGACATCCGCGCGTTCGCGGCGGCGACCAGGGATCTTGGCGTCGGCTCGGTAAGCGCCCTGCTCGGCGAGGTGGACGCGATCAACCTGCGACGGCGGGCCCGCATGGTCGACCTTGCGCTGGAGATGGCCGGGGGGTCCCTCGAGGGCCGCGCGGTCGGCGTGCTCGGCTGCTCGTTCAAGCCGAACTCCGACGACATCAGGGACTCGCCCGCGCTTGACGTGGCCGGGACCGTGCACGGCCTGGGAGCCCGGGTGACGGTCTACGACCCGGCAGCCCTGGACCGGGCCCGGCAGGTCCACCCCGAACTCGAGTACGCGGACTCGATGCTGGCCGCAGCCGCGGACGCCGATGTGCTGCTGCTGCTGACTGAGTGGCGCGAGTTCATCGAGGCAGACCCCGAGGTGGTCGGGAAGGTCGTGGCCCGGCGCAACATCGCCGACGGCCGCGGCGCGCTCGACGGCGACCGCTGGCGCGGCGCTGGCTGGCGCTACCGGGCCCTGGGCCGCCCCGACACGCATTCGAGCGCCGACAGGTTTTCGCTGAGCGGCTGACCCCGCCCGGCGCTTGCGCCGCCTGCTCGCTGACCCCGGCCGCCCGCTGACCCCGGTCACCCGCCTATGCCCGTCGCTCGCTGGCGTCGGCTGCCCGCACCCGCGGCGCTCGCCGGCGCTCACCGGCTCACGCGCTCACTGCAGCGCAGCCCATTACGCTCCGTTTTTCATGATCGTGGTGGATGCCGACCGAATGAGCGTCTTTTTCCACCACGATCATGAGGCTGGGCGCATTTGCGGCCCGGCTGGCGCCGCGAGACCGGCCGAAATCGGGTTATCGGGCTTGTCCGCGAGGTGAACGATTGGGAAATTAATCACGTTCACGCGCGATGTACCGCGTGTCGCCGCAGGTCGGACGCCTGTTCGTGGGATTCTGCGATCGGCTGTGCGACGGAAGGCGAAGCATGGGCATGCCGATGCGGCAGGGACGCCACGCGAAGCAGAAGCAGCGGAAGAGGGTCCGCCTACGCGGACCGGACCCCATCGCTCGTGCCGAGCCTTCCCCGGTGGCCGCCAATCCGGGCGCCCCTGCGCCATCCGCTCCGCCCGTCCCACCTGCACCATTCGGGTTTTTTGTCGCCTCTGCGGTATCGCAGCCATCGGCCACGGCGGCACCCCCGGCTACCGCGACGTCCCCGGCCACGGCTGCGTCCCCGGCCACCGCGGCGTCCCCGGCCACCGCGGCGTCCCCGCCCACGGCGGCGGCACCCCCAGCTATCGCAGCGCCCCCGGCCACCACAGCGCCCGCGGCCACCGCGAAGCCCCGGCTGTCCGGGCTTTCGGTGGCGGCGCACGCCGAGCAACTGGTGTCTGACGCGCTGCAAGCCCAATTCGACGGGCGGCACGAAGAACTCGCCCGGTGCGCGGCGCAGCTGGCGCGAACGCCCGTCGGGGCGACCCGTCGCGACTGGCAGCAGGCCGTCGAACGGGAACTGCTCGGCAGCCTCATTCGCGCCGTCACGGCAGGCTGGCGACAGGGCTGGCAGCCTGCCGAGGTGGTGCGGCAGGTCGGCAGGCAGTTCGGGGCAAGGCACGCCAGGATGGCGACCGATGCGGCGGCCATGGAAATGCGCAACTACACCAGCGCGGCCGTGGACGACCGGTGGCAGGCCCAGCTGGCCACGCTCGGCGCGGCGGCCTGGTGGAGTTCGGACGACGGCTATCTGGAGCAATGGCGCGAACGCGAGCAGGCCGACGCCGAGACGGCGGTGACCTGCGCGCTCGAGGTGCTCTTCGGGTTCTCCACGCTGCCCAGGCTCGGCCGGGTCTGCCCGCTGCCCGGCACTGCGCGGCAGGGCCTCACAGCGTCGCGGCAAGCCGCTGCGCGCCCGGCGGGCCAGCGGGCGCTCGGAAGGGCCAGGGCGCTGCTGACCAAGGCGGAGTCCACAGAGTTCCCCGCCGAAGCCGAGGCACTGAGCGCTCGGGCCCAGGAATTGCTGGCCGCCCGCAGTATCGACGACGCGATGCTGGCGGCCAGGGCCGAGTCTGGCCGGGTGACGGCGGAAGGCCGGAGGCTCATCCTCGACGGCCCTTATGAAGTGGCCAAGACAGACCTGCTCGACGCCGTGGCGACGGTGAACCGCTGCCGCGCGGTATGGCACAAGAATCTCGGCCTGAGCACGGTGCTGGGTTTTGCCGGCGACCTCGATGCCGTGGAACTGCTCTTCAGCTCGCTGCTGACGCAGGCCACTGCGGCGATGGTGCAGGAGGGTGCCCGTCGCGGCGACGACGGGCCGGCCCGGATCCGCTCGTTCAGGCAGACGTTCCTGGTCACTTACGCCCAGCGCATCGGCGAGCGGCTGGCCGGCGCGGCCGGCGCGGCGGAACGACAGGCTGTCGCGGCCGCTCCGGATTCGGGCGTGCTGCCGGTGCTGGACGCCAGGCACCGCGTTGTCGACGAGGCCGTCGGCAAGATGTTCCCTGACCTGGCCCGGCATGGCCTGGGCGCTGGCCGCGACCGCCAGGGCTGGCTTCCCGGCCTGGTCGCAGCGCACGTCGCCTGATCTCCGCCCTCGCCAGACCGACCACCGCCCTCACCAGCCTGACCGGCACGCACGTCGTCCGACCGCGCCAGTTAGCATGATCGCTATGACCTCTCCCACCCCTCCCGCCGCGTTCTTGCACCTTGTCGCGGGATATGACGGTTCGCCGCCCGCTGACCGCGCGCTCGACGCCGCGGTCAGGCTGCTGCAGGGCCGGACCGGCCGCATCGAAGTCGTGTACGTCGCCCACCTGTCCAGCATGGTCAGCCTGTCGCCTGGCGCCATCGCCGAGATGGAAGCGGACTTTGACGACATCGCAAAAGACCTCCGCGCCTCGGCCGCCGAACAGCTGGGCGAGCAGGCACCGGGCTGGGAATTCCAGCGGCGGCAAGGCCTCATCGCCGATGAGCTGATCGCAGCGGCAACGGATGTCGGCGACGCCGACCCCAGCAAGACCGTGGCAATCGTAGTCGGCAGTTCGTCGCACGCCGCCCACCGGCTCGTCGGTTCGGCCGCGGTGAGCCTGGCCCGTCACTCGCCGGTGCCCTTGGTCATAGTGCCGTAGCGCACAGCACACGGCGCCCAGAGGAGCCGCGGAGCATGGACGGCATGGAGGAGGCGTCATGTCAGATTCAGGTCTGGGACTGTCCAGCCCGCACGCGGCGACCCCGGCGGGCAAGCCGCGGGCCAGGTCGCTCGGGATACCGTTCGCCGGCACGCCGGGCACGTGGAACGCGATCACCGACGTGCCCGGGGTGGAGGTCGGCTACACGACGCTGCTCCGCGGCGCCTCGGTGCGCACCGGGGTGACAGCGATCCATCCGCGCGGCGCGGCCAGCCCCGCCGACCCGGTGGCCGCGGGCTTCTTCTCCCAGAACGGGAACGGGGAGATGACCGGCGTGTCGTGGATCCGGGAGTCGGGCACGTTCGCCGGCCCGGTGGCGATCACCAACACCCACGCGGTCGGCATCGCGCACGCCGCGATCGTGGCCTGGGTGGCACGCCATCATCCCCGGCTGGCCGAGGCCTGGCTGCTACCGGTGGTCGGCGAGACCTGGGACGGCTACCTCAACGACATCAACGCGCCGAGCGTTACCGAGCAGGACTGCCTGGACGCGCTGCAGGCGGCGGCGACGGGGCCGGTCGAGGAGGGCTCGGTTGGCGGCGGCACCGGCATGATCTGCTATGAGTTCAAGGGCGGCAACGGCACCGCCTCCCGCCTGGTGAGCTTCGCCGACACGACCTACACGGTCGGGGTGTTCGTGCAGGCCAACTTCGGCAGCAGGAAGGAACTCACGCTGGCCGGCCTGCCCCTGGGCGAACAGCTCGCGGACCACGGACGCGGCCCCGGTGGCGCCGGCTCGGTGATCGCGATCGTCGGCACGGACGCGCCGCTGCTGCCGCACCAGTGCATGGCCCTCGCCCGCCGGGTCACGCTCGGCCTGGCCCGCACCGGCACCACCGGCTCGCACTTCTCCGGCGACCTGTTCCTGGCCTTCTCGACCGGCAACCCGGGCGCGTTCACGCCCGGCGGCGAGGTGATGCTTGGCGCGGTGCCCGAACGCTACGACGAATTGCGGTTCGTGCCGTGGGGCTACATCAACCCCTTCTACGAGGCCGTGGTGCAGGCCACCGAGGAGGCCGTGGCCAACGCGCTCATCGCCAACGAGGACATGACCGGCCGCGACGGCCACCGCACCTCGGCACTGCCCAGAGACCGGGTCGCCGCGCTGCTGCGCGACCGGACTGCCTGAACTACCTGGCCGGCTCCGGCGGCGCGCCGTCGTCGAGCACGGCCGCGTCGCTGCCGCCCTCCTCGCCGAGGATCGAGCCGATGCGCGCCACGGAGTCCGGGCGCCTGGAGCGCAGCCAGAGCAGCACGCCGATTCCGAGCACCAGCCAGATGATGGCCAGGTACGGGGTCCACTTCAGGATGCCGGGCGGCGTGGGGTGCACCGAGCCGTACAGCGCGGCGGCGAACACTATGGCGCCGACGACCGGGATCACGACGTGCACCAGCGGGTTCCACCGCCGGGTGTCCCTGGTGCGGTGGAAGAACACGATGCCGCCGATGCAGATCATGATGTAGACGACGATGATCAGCAGCGTGCCCAGAGTGGCCCAGAAGTAGTAGTTGCTGAACGGCTGGCCGAACGCGCTGTCCGAAAGCGGGTAGCCGATGATCAATGCCATCACGATGGCCACCCCGACCACCGCCAGCGTCGCGTTGACCGGGGTCTTGAACCGCGGGTGGGTGTGCGCGAACGCCTTGGGCAGCACGCCCTCGCGGCCCATCGCGAACAACGTCCGCGATCCGGCGGTAGCGCAGGCCACGCACACGATGAACGCGGCGAACAGGCCGCCGATCTCCACTAGCGAGCCCACCCACGGGGTGACGAACTTGTTCGCGATCGTCTGCAGCCCGACCGGGTCCGCGCCCCACGTCGCACCGTTCTTCACGCCGAAGCCGATGGCCAGCGCGTACGTGGTCCACAGGTAGAAGATCACCGCGAAAACCGTCGCCGCGATGATCGCGATCGGGATGTAGCGGCGCGGGTTGGCGGTCTCCTCGCCGAAGTCGGCAGCGGTCTCGAAACCGATGTACGAGGTGACGCCCAGGATGATGCCGTAGAAGACGCCGTTGAACCCGCCGCTGACGGTATGCGAGAAGCTGAACGCCGACAGCGCCTGCCCGTGCACCCCGCCCTTGGCGGTGGTGACGAGGTCGACGATCACGATCACCGCCACGGTCACGATGCCCACCACGAGCTGAACACGCGTGGTCACCTTGATCCGCACGATCGACAGCACCACCAGCAGCGCCATGCCGAGGAAGAAGAACAGGATCCACCAGTTGGGATTCAGCCCGAGCAGGTTGGCGGCCAGGTAGCCGACGCCGGACATGGTCATCGGGACGAAGCAGATCATGCCGGCGAAGTACAGCCAGCCGGCCATGAAGCCGCCCTCTTTGCCCAGGCTGCGGCTGGCGTACGTGTAGGCGTATCCCGCCGAGGCCATCCGCCGGGTGAAGCCGATCACCACGAACGCCAGCGCCAGGCAGGCGATGCCGCCGAGCAGGAACGCCAGCGGCGTCGAGCCGCCGGCGACGATCGCGACGCCGGACACGTTCAGCAGCATCGCCATTCCCGGTGCGATAACCGACACCGAGATTGCGATGGCATCCCAGATCCTGAGCGAGCCGTGTGCCAGCTCGTCCTGGCCGGTCGCGACGGCCAGGCTGCGGTCGGTATCTGCCATGGGTGGTGCCCTCCCTAACCTCACTTGCGGGCTGCCGAATCAGGCTCGGCCATCAGAACGGTGCCGGCGTCGAGGTAGTAGTCGAACGCCAGCGGTGTGCACCCGCGCTCCACGATCCAGTCGCGGAACCGCACGTGTACCGGGTGGTCCTGGTATTCCCGGAGCGTGTTCGTGTCGGGGAACTCGGTGTAGAGCAGGTATTCGTAGCCACGGTTGCGCTCCCGGGTGAGGTCGGTGCCGAACCGGCACTTGGTCATCAGCCCGATCTCGCTCGGCCAGCTCGCCACCATCGCTCGCATCGTGGCCGCCTCCTCCTCGCTGAGCTCGCGAGGGAAGCTGAACAGAACGATGTGCTGCAGGGTCACCATGGGCTCCCGTTAGTAGAACTCGAAGTACTCGCGCATCTCCCAGTCGCTGACGTCCTGTCCGTCGGGCGGCGGGTTCTCCGCCACGGCCGCGTCGTAGCGCTTGACCTCGGCGCGCTTCATCTGCAGCAGGTAGTCGACCAGGGTGTCGCCGAACGCCTGGCGGTAGAACTTGTCGGCCTCGAGCGCATTGACCGCGTCAGCCAGCGACGTGGGCAGCATCGGCGCATCGGCCACGTACGGGTCGGCCTCGACCGGGGCCGGCGGCTCGAGCCCGCGGCGGATGCCGTCCAGGCCCGCCGCGATGTTGGCTGCCATGTAGAGGTACGGGTTGGCTGCTGGCTCGCCGATCCGCATCTCCACGTGGCTGCTGGTGTCGCCGGGTGCGCCCTGCACCCGGACCAGCGCGCCGCGGTTCTCCACCGCCCAGCACACCCGGTCCGGGGCGAACGAGTACGGGCGGTAACGCTTGTACCCGTTCACGGTGGGCGTGGAGAACGGCATCATCGGCAGCGAGTGCTCGATCAGCCCGGCCACGTACTGCCGGCCGAGTGCCGACAGCGGCGCGTCCCCGCTGGCAAAGGCGTTGCTGCCGTCCTCCCGTGAGATCAGCGACTGGTGCAGGTGCCAGCCTGAGGAGAAGAAGTTCGGCAGTCCAGGCCGGCACATGAAGCTGGCCAGCAGGCCGCGGCGCTGGCAGACCTGCTTCACCGCGGACCGGAACAGCACCACCGCGTCGGCCGCGGCCAGCCCGCCGATCGGGCTGAAGCTGAACTCCATCTGGCCCGGGCCCCACTCGTCCTCCATGGCCCGCGGCGGCAGCCCGACCTCCCACAGCGCGTCCCTGATCGCCTCGAGCGTGCTGGACACGCTGTCCAGGCGCACCTCGGACAGGTACTGGTAGCCGCGCTCGAACACGCTGACCGACGGGGGCGGCGCGGTGAACCCCGCGTTCTCCGGCGTGATCAGGCCCGACTCGAGCTTGACGATGTAGTACTCGATCTCGATCCCGGCCAGGTAGTCGTAGCCGAGCTCGCCCAGCTCGGCGAGGTGCCGGCGCATCAGCCCACGGCCGTCCAGCGGCATCGGCTGGCCGTTGGAGAAGTAGACATCGCAGAGCATCCACCCGGTCCGGTCCACCCACGGCAGCACCTGGAACGTGGTCGGGTCGGGCACCAGGACCACGTCGGGAAAGCCGGTGAACTCCTCGATGCCGAACCCGCCGCCCGCGGCGAACGCGGGGACGAACACGTTGTTGCCGGTGTCCAGGCTGTAAATCGCGCCGGAGAAGTCGAGCCCGTTCGCGAGCGTGGCCAGCGCCGCGTCCGCGGACAGGGACTTGCTGCGCGGCTGGCCGTGCTGGTCGACGACCACCAGCCGCACGGTGCGCAGGCCCAGCTCAGTGATGCGCGCGGAGACCAGCTCCGCCGCGCTGGCTTGCCGGTCGGTGAACAGCCCGTGCTGGGCGACGAAACCAGGCTGGCCGACGCCTGCGGTGGTCGTGACCCGCTCGTCGGGGTGTTCTGGGGATGCCGTACTCACTTTGGGGTCTACTCCTCGTCGGGTCATTGGCACGGATTCCGCGTCAGGGCTGGTTGCCTCGGGTCTTGTCGCCCGATCTGCCCCGCTGGCCCTGCTTGGACAGCTGGCTCATCTGGTCGAGCAGGCCTTCCGCGAAGTTCTCGGGCTCGGCGTCGGCCAGCGACAGGAAGGTCTCCGTGCGCTGGACGCCAGGGATCTGGAAGATCGTGTTCAGCAGCAGTTCGCGCAGGTGGGTGTGGTCCCGGACCCGCAACCGTACCAGCAGGTCAAAGGCACCGGTAACCACGCTCATGTCCTGAGCCTCCGGGAGCGTCCGGATCGAGCGGGCGATCTCGCTCAGGTCCGCGCCCGGATTCGCGCTCACCGCCAGGTAGACCACGACCGGGTAGCCGAGGGCCGCCCAGTCCAGCTCCACGCGGTAGCCCCGGATCGCGCCGAGGCGTTCCAGTCGGGCCAGCCGGTCGGCGATCGCCGGCGGCGACATGCCGACCGCCCGGGCGAGGGCGCGCTGGGACTGGCGGGCGTCGGCGGCAAGAGCCCGCAGGAGCGTGAGGTCGAGGTCGTCAACCTCGACCTTCTCGGTCGACGGCGATGCGACTTCGGCGAGCCGCGCGAGCGGCGCGGAGGTGGTTGTCAATTGGCAGACATCTCTGGTGAGAAGGTTGCTGACTTCAGGTATGATTCAGCTAGACCTAAGCAAATGTATGTCTTGCTGCCAAGAATTCTTACGTTTGCCAGGCCCCGTGTCAAGGGTGAGCAGTATCGACAAATCGGGAGGCACGGATGACCGCCGCTCCGGAACTGCGTGACTGGACCGCGAGCTTCGCCCGCCGGACGCAAACACTGGGCGGTGGCGAGATCACCGCGATCCTGTCCCTGGCCGGGGCTACCGACGTGATCACGTTCTCGGGCGGCTTCCCGGATCCCGCGACCTTCCCCCGCGACGTGCTCGGGGAGATCGCCGCCAAGCTCATCGCCACGGACGTGGCGGTCGCGCTGCAGTACTCCCCCACCGAGGGGCTGCCGGGGCTGCGTGACTACGTGGCCGGACGGCTGGCATCGCAGCAGGGCCAGCGCCCGGCCGCTGGCGAGCTGATGATCACCAGCGGCGGTATCGACTGCATGGAGCTCATCGCCAAGAGCATGGTGGACACCGGCGACGTGGTCGTGGTCGAGGCGCCGACCTACCTCGGCGCGATCATGGCGTTCCGCGGCTACGAGGCGGACCTGCGCGGCGTGCCCATGGACGACGACGGCATGCGCGTGGACGTGCTCGCCGACCTGCTCGCCACCGGGCTGCGGCCCAAGGTGCTATACACGATCCCCGATCACCAGAATCCGACCGGGCTCTCCATGGCGGCGGACCGCCGGGTCGAACTGGTCGACCTTGCCCGCCGGTACCACTTCCTGATCCTGGAAGACGTCGCGTACCGGGAACTCGGTTTCGAGGACACCGCGCCGCCGAGTCTGTGGTCACAAGCGCCCGACGTGGTGGTCCAGGCGGGCACGTTCTCCAAGACGTTCTTCCCGGGCGTAAGGCTCGGCTGGGCGGCCGGGCCGTCAGAGATCATCACGCAGCTGGTCACCGCCAAGCAGAACTCGGACCAGTGCTCGGGCGCGCTCGGCCAGCGGATGCTCGAGGAATACGGGCGCGGCGGCCACCTCGACCGCCAGCTCGTCCAGTCCCGTGCGCTGTACGCGCGCCGCGCAGCGCTCATGAACGAGGCCCTGCGAGCGCACATGCCCGACGGCACAACGTGGACCTCGCCGCGCGGCGGCTTCTTCACCTGGGTCACTGCCCCGGACGGGGTGGACACCGTGGCGCTCTCCCCCGCGGCCAGCGCCCGCAAGGTGGCCTACGTGCCCGGCCAGCCGTTCTACCCTGGCCAGGGCGGGGCCACGCAGATGCGGCTGGCGTACAGCCGGGTTAGCGACGAGCTCATCGACGAGGGCGCCCGGCGCCTCGGGGACCTCGTCCGGACCGCATTGGAGGGATCATGACCGACGCTGCCGCGCACTTCGCCGAGGAAGCGCAGGGCGTGCCTACGGGCGCCGGCCGCTACGTGCACATCGATGACCTTGCGTCGGCCGAGTACGTACCCGGCCTTACGTTCCGGCCAGTGCTTGGTGACGGCGTCCTGACCAACTTCGTGCACTTCGCGGAGAACACCGAGGCGCCGCGGCACGTCCACGAGGAAGAGCAGATCGTCATCATCCTCGACGGTGAAATGACCTTCAACATCGACGGTGACGAGCGCACGATGCGCAAGGGAGACGTCGCCGTGATCCCGGCCTGGGTGCCGCACGGGGCGTGGACCACCGACACCACGTGCCTGGAGGTAGACGTGTTCTGCCCACCGCGCAAGACGCTGCTCGCCCTGGCCGAGACGCAGCAATCCAGCGACGGCCAGGGCGGCGAGTAGATGGACCTCGGCCTGGCAGGCCGCCGGGCAATCGTCACCGGCGGCTCCAAGGGGCTGGGCAAGGCGATCGCGGCCGAGCTGCTCGCCGAGGGAGCGCAGGTCGTCATCTGCTCCCGCGACGATGCCGAGCTCGAGGCGACGGCCGCCGAGCTCCGCAAGCCGGGTGGCACCGTGTTCGCGTTCCGCTGCGACGTCACCGACCCCGGCGAGGTGACCGCGTTCATCAGCCAGGCGGCCTCTGCCCTCGGCGGGATCGACATCCTGGTCAACAACGCGGGCGCCGCGCGGCCCGGCCGGTTCGAGGCGCTGTCCGACGCCGACCTCGAGGGTGACTTCGAGGTCAAGGTCATGTCGCAGGTCCGCTGCACGCGCGCGGCGCTGCCGCTGCTGCGGCAGAGCCCGGCCGCCCGGGTCATCAACATCAACGCGGTCTACGGGCGCTATCCCGACCCGGCGTTTTTCGCCACGTCGGTCAACCGGGCCTCGTGCCTGGGCCTCGCCAAGGCGCTGGCGATGGAGCTCGGGCCAGAGGACATCCTGGTCAACAGCGTGAACATCGGCTTCGTCACCACACCGCAGTGGGAGAACATCCACCGTCGGCGCGCGCCGGACACGCCGGCCGAGGAGTTCTTCGGGCAGCTTGCGGCTGCCGAGGTGCCACTCGGCCGGTTCGGGCGGGCGGACGAGGTTTCCGGCATCGTGGCGTTCCTCGCCAGCGACCGCGCCAGCTACATCACCGGCGCATCGGTCGACGTGGCTGGAGGAATGGGAAAGTACCTTTAGGGAAGTACGCCGGGCTATGTGCCGACTACTCGGGTACTGCGCCAGAGCCGACGCGTCACTCGCCGAGCTCATGGGCGAGCAAAGCCTGCACGAGTTCACGCAGATGTCGAAGTTCCACGGCGACGGCTGGGGTGTCGCCTGGTATGACCGGCAGCAGCCGGGCCAGGTACACATCCAGAAGTCGCCGCTGCGGGCGTCGGACTCGGCCTCCTACGCCGAGCTCGTGCACCGCAAGCTCGGTGACCAGGGCCTGGTGCACCTGCGCTGGGCCACCCCCGGCCTGCCGGTCGAGCCGCGCAACACACACCCGTTCCGCCGCGGCGCGATGGCGATGGCGCACAACGGCGCGATCCACCCGCAGGACCGGCTCGGCGAGCTGCTGCCGCCAGCCTGGGAGCGCCAGCTCACCGGCACCACGGACAGCGAGCGGTACTTCCTGCACGTGATGTCGGGGCTCGACGCGGGCGAGGACATGATCAGCGCGATCGAGGCCACGGTCGCCCGCATCGACCAGATGTTCTCGCCGAATAGTCTGAACGCGGTGCTGCTTACTCCTGACGCGCTGTACGCGATCTGTTATTACTGGCCGGAACGAATTCCGCACGCCGCCCTGGCTGCCCGGGGAATGGAGTGCGGTACAGACCAGTACTTCGAGCTAGCCCACCTCGAGACCGAGACGGGCATCATCGTCGCCTCATCGGGCTGGTCGCAGCCTGGCTGGACGCCCCTGCCCAACCGCAATGTCCTGGTGATCGACCGGGTAACGCTGAAGATCAATGTCGTGCCGCTGAACCCGCAGAGCCCGCCCGGCCCGTTACCGGGCGGGATGCGGAGCCCGGCCCTGCCGCCGGGCGGGATGCGGAGCCCGGCCCTGCCGCCGGGCGGGATGCGGAGCCCGGCCCTGCCGCCGGGCGGGATGCGGAGCCCGGCCCTGTCGCCGGGAGCGGATCTGGCCGGAACGCATGCGGTCGAAGCCGGCACTCACGGACATCACCGGGTAGAGGCCGAGTCCCGCTGCTCCGCCACCGCGGCGAGGTGCTGCTCGATCTCACGGACGCCCGCGCGCTCGTGCCGCCGGCTAAAGGCCTCCGCCGCGATAATCGCCACGGCGAGCAGGATCGCGATCCCCGCCGCGAACGCCACGGCCAGCAGCGCATCGTTCAGGATCTGCATGTCGATCATGTGAACCACCCTCAACTATGTTTACACTGTTTACTTCTCCATTATGACCCCTCGAAGTTAACGCCGTCAACATATTTAATACGCCGAGGTCGGTAGCGTGCCAGCGCCCAGTCGCGCTCACCCTCGCGCCCTCCGGCCCCCGCCCCTGAGCCCCGCGCTCTCCGGTCCCCGCCACCTGAGCCCGGCGCCCTCCGGTCCCGCCACCTGAGCCCGGCGCCCTCCGGTCCCCGCCACCTGAGCCCCGGCGCCCTCCGGTCCCCTAAGTCCCGCGCCCGCCTCTTGTATCCCGCGATGTCGCCGCTCCGATGTATCTCGCGATGCCGCAGCGCCGACAATTCCGATCACACTAAATGATTGACCGACCACCTTTCGTAATGCCTTCAACCACGTTTCACGGGTTCCAGTCATTTTCTGACCGATATGCCCGGAATGTGCTTACCGAACGAGTGATATGTGCAGCCGACAGCAATTCGGACATGGCATGAGAATCGCTGAGGCCATCCGAAATCGGGAACCGGCACGGGTTGGGTTGGTGGCGGCCGCTGGGCGGGTGGCGGCGGGCCTTTAGCCGGGCGGCGGGACCGGGCCGGCGAGCCCTTAGGCGGGCTAGGAGGCCGAGCCCTAAGGCGGGGCTAGGAGGGGGCGGTGGTTTCGGCTAGGCGGCGGTCTAGGTAGCGGCGTTCGGCGTCGGTGGCGGCCAGGTCGCGGGCCGCGCGGTAGCTGGCCGCGGCCTCGGCCCGCCGGCCCAGGCGCCGGAGCAGGTCGGCCCGGGTGGCGGGCAGCAGGTAATAGCCGGCCAGCGCCCCGGAGTCCTCGATGGCCGCAACCAGTTCCAGCCCGGCGACCGGGCCCTGGGACATCGCGACGGCGACCGCCCGGTTCAGCTCGACCACCGGCGACGGCATGAATTTCCCCAGTTGCCAGTACAGCAGCGCGATTTGGGCCCAGTCGGTGGCCGCGGCGTCCGGAGCGGTCGCGTGACATGCGGCGATCGCCGCCTGCAGCTGGTAAGGCCCTGGCCGGCCGCGGCGCAGCGCAGCGTCGAGGACGCCGGCACCCTCGTCGATCTCGGCGCGCTCCCACTGGGCGCGGTCCTGGTCCTCCAGCGTCACGAGGTCCCCGGCGGCGTCCACGCGGGCGGCCCGGCGGGCGTCGTGCAACAGCATGAGCGCCAGCAGACCCAGAGCCTCTGGCTCGTCCGGCATCAGGCTGGCCAGGGCCCGGGCCAGCCGGATCGCCTCCGCGCACAGGCCCTGCCGCACCAGATCGGCCCCGGCGCTGGCCGCATACCCCTCGTTGAATAGCAGGTAGAGCACGGCAAGCACCCCGACGACGCGTTCCGGCAACAAATGCGATGGCGGCACCCGGTACGGGATCCCGGCGTGACGGATCTTGTCCTTGGCCCGGACCAGGCGCTTTGCCATCGTCGGCTCGGGGACCAGGAACGCCCGCGCGATCTCCGCTGTGGTCAGGCCGGCCAGGGTGCGCAGGGTGAGCGCGACCCTCGCCTCCAGCGGCAGCGCCGGATGGCAGCAGGTGAACATCAGGCGCAGCCGGTCGTCCCGGATCCCGCTGTCGTCGTCCTGGCCGGGGTCGTCGGCTGGCGCCAAGGCGGCCACCTCCCTCAGCTTCACCGCCTCCGCCGCGCTGCGGCGCAGCCGGTCCAGGGCGCGGTTGCGCGCCACGGTGGTCAGCCAGGCGCCGGGGCGGCGCGGCATTCCGTCGCGCGGCCAGGTCTTAAGCGCGCTGGCGAACGCCTCCTGAGCGCATTCCTCGGCCAGGTCCCAGTCACCGGTCGTGCCGATCAGGGCCGCGACGACGCGGCCCCACTCCTCCCGGAACGCCGTGGCGACTGCGTCGCTGACGTCTTGGCTCACTCCGTCCAGAACGGCCTCACCTCGATGGACCCGAACCTGGCCACCGGGTGCCGGGACGCCACGTCGATCGCCTCGTCAAGGTCGTCGCACTCGATGACGTCGAAGCCCGCGATCTGTTCCTTGGTCTCGGCGAACGGGCCGTCGGCGACCAGCACGTCGCCGCCGCGCATGCGCACGGTCGTGGCGTCGCTGACCGGGCGGATCTGGTTGCCGAACAGGCGCACGCCGCGGCCATCGACGTCCTTCAGCCAGGCATCCATCGTCGGGCCGATCTCCGCCTGCTCCTCGGCGGTCAGCTCAAGGTCCTGGTCAGCGCAGATCAGCAGCAGGTACTTCATGGTTCCTCCAAGGTTCCAGGGTCCGGTTGCCCCGGCCTGCAGCAGCCGGTCACCATGACGACGAACGCAAACGGCCCGGATGGACAGACCCGGTTGGCGGAACCCCCGAGACTACGCCGGGTTCGGCGTCGAGCCGATGCCCTCGATGAGGATGTCCAGGGTGCGCTGGATGGCCAGGTTCTGTTCCTGCTCGGTCATCGCCGCCAGCGGCCCGTCGACGAGCAGGGTAGCCAGGCCGTGCACCGCCGCCCAGAACGCGATTGGGGCGACGGCGCGGCGCGCGGGGTTGAGCAGGCCAGCGGCGACGAGTTCGTCCAGGGACACGGACAGGATCTGGTACGGGCGGGAGGCCGCGATCCGCGCGGTCACCTCGCCCTCGGTGCGCCCGGCCTGCGGGCGGCAGAAGGCGGTGTGAAACAGGCCGGGATTGGCCAGCGCGAAGCCCACGTAGCCGCGGCCCAAGTTCGTGAACCGGCGCACTGCGTCGGCGGTGGGATCGGCCAGCCGCTTCCCGCCGTCCAGGCCATCCTGCATCGCGTCGGCCAGCGCATCGAGCGCTCGGTCCTTGACCGCCGCGAGCAGTTCGCCGTGCCCCACGTAGTGCCGGTAAGCCGCGGCGGCAGAGACGCCGACCTGGCGGGCCGCCTCCCTGAGCACGACCGCCTCCGGGCCGCCGCTGCGGGCCAGGTTGGTCGCCGCGTCGGCGAGCGCGTTGGGCAGGTCACCGTGGTGGTAGCCGGCCCGGCTGACGCGAGTCTGTGTCACGGCTTCATAGTGCAGCAACACGAAGGTGTTGACAACGTTAACTCCCGGTAACGCGCCTGGCCGGGCCACCCAGTCCCGCCCGCCGCGCAGCAGGCTCGCCGTCCAGACGTCCAGACGATCTGCAGACGAAACTCAGCCTGGCTCCACCTTGCTGAGGTGTCCTTAGTACGCAAGCGCGGCCGAGGGCCCGCCGGAACCTGTCCTGCTCCCGCAAATCCGGCACTGCCGCGCCCCGTCACCCGGAGTGGCCCGGCCTGTGGACCGCCGGGCCCCCGGGTGACTTTTCTGAGGTCAGCCGCACCAGCGCTGCAGCCAGTCGAACTGCTCGGCGAGCACGTCCAGCACCGACTCGCGGGCCAGGTAACCGTGGCTCTCGAACGGCAGCAGCACCAGCCGAGCGGTCCCCCCGTTCCCCTGGATCGCCTGGTAGAGCCGCTCGGACTGGATCGGGAACGTGCCCGAGTTGCTGTCCTGCTCGCCGTGGATGAGCAGCAGCGGTGCGGTGATCCTGTCGGCGTAGCGGAACGGCGACAGCTGGTCGTAGACCGCGGGCGCCTCCCAGAAGCTGCGCCGCTCGGCCTGGAAGCCGAACGGTGTCAGGGTCCGGTTGTACGCGCCGCTGCGGGCGATCCCGGCGGTGAACAGGTCGGTGTGCGCCAGCAGGTTCGCGGTCATGAACCCGCCGTAGCTGTGCCCGCCAACCACCACCCGAGAGCGATCCACGATGCCCATCTCGTCAAGGGCCTGAACGTGCGCCCGGGCGGACTCCGTGACCTGCTCGATGAAGGTGTCGTTCATGGTCTCGGGATCGCCGATCACCGGCATCGTGGCGTTCGAGAGCACCGCGTAGCCGCGCAGCACGAACCACGTCGGCTCCAGGGCGTTCAGCCTGGTGAATCGCTGGCTGCTGCCGCGGATCTGGCCCGCTGTGGCCCGGTCGCCGTAGTCCAGCGGATAGGCCCAGATCAGCAGCGGCAGACGGCCGCCGGTGGCCGGGTCGTAACCCGGCGGCAGGTGCAGCATGCCGGAAAGCTGAACCCCGTCGCCGCGCTCGTGCACGATCAGCCGCTTGTGCATCGCGGTCAGCTGCGGGTGCGGGTCCGGCCAGGCGGTCAGCGCCCGGACGGCCGAGCCGTCCAGCGCGGCGATGTAAAGATTCGGCGGCTCGCTGTTGCTCTCGTGCGACAGCAGGATCTCCGGTCGCGGCGGCGGCGCGCCCAGCTCGCCGTCAGCTGTGGCGGACGCGGCGGACGCGGCGGACGCGGCGGACGCGGCGGGGAAGCCCATCACGTGATCCAGGCCATCCGCCGGGCTCCGGTACAGCCGTTCCTGCTCCATCGTCACCAGGTCGAGGCGGTCGAGGAACGGCCGGTCCCCGTCCGGCGTCGACCCGTCGCCACGCAGGTAGATCGTTGAACCGTCCTGCAGCACGGTCCGGCTGCCATCGGGCTTGGTCGTCATCAGCGGCGAGCCAGGATCGGCGTAGGCGTCGTCCATGGAGTGGTCGAACAGGATCCGCCGGCGTTCCGGATCGGCCAGGTCACACATCCACGTGGTCAGCCACCGGCGATCGCGGTCGTGCTCGGTCAGCAGCACCTGATACGGCTCGTCCAGGTCGAGCCAGCCAAGGCAGCGGTGCTGCACGTCGAGCACGCGCTCCGGCTCCCCGGCAAACGGCGCGGCCAGCCGCATCACGCGGTCGCGGTGCTCGGCCGCAGCCACCGGGTCGCCGCCGTCGAGCGCCTCAGTCCAGAGCAGCGTGGCCGGCGCCCGTTCCGCCCAGGACACCTGCCGGGGTCCGGTCGGCACACCCTGCCGCGGTACCTCGTCGCTGACGCCGAGCTCCGCGACCACGCGCTCCACTTCGCCCTCGGCCGACCAGATCTCGACGCTGCGCGTGAAGTACTGGTAGGGAACTCGGAACGAGAAGGGCCGCCGCACCTGGTGCACCAGAAGGTGCTCGCCGTCCGGGGAGTCGGAAAGTCGCTGGTAGAGCCCTGGCGGCCCGAGCTCCTTAACCGCCCCGGTGCCGGGCTCGACCCGGAGCGGAACCGTGGTGGCCAGCGCCTCGAACGCGTCCGCGTCGGCGAAGGTGCGCAGCAGATCCTGGTAGGTCGCCATCTGCGATCGCTTGCCCGCGGTCTCCTCGACGCGCGGCTCGAGCGGCGACTCGGGCAGGTCGGGGGGATCCCCTGGCGCACCGAGCGCCAGCAGCGAGCCGCCATCCCGGGTCCACCTGACGGCGGCACCGATGGTCAGCGGGTCACCGCCGAGCACGTCGCGGACCCGCAGCCCGGGCACCTGCCGCGCCGTTGCCGACTCGGCGTCGCCCACCCACACGCCGATGCCGTCGGCCTCGTCCACCGTGAACAGGAACGACCGGCCGTCGGGCGACCACGCCGGGACGCTCACCTGCGCCCCGTCCGGCAACGCCACGGGCTGCTCGACGCCGTCGGCGAGCCGGAGCACCGAAAGGCCGGTCAGCCGGCGCACCCGCTGCCGAGCGGCCAGCACCGGGTCCACGCGGATTCCGGCCAGCCGCAGGTAACGGCGCTCCAGCAGGGCGATCGGCGGATGCGACTCATAGTGGAGGAGCGCGACGAACCGCCCGCCCGGAGCCAGCAGCGCCACCGGAGTCGGCGGCGCGTCGACGATCGCGATGACGTCGCGTTCGGGGATCTTGTAGGGCACTGCGATCCTCTCGGTACACCCACCGTTTGGACGGGCCGGGCACGGTCCCGGGCCCCATCGCCCAGTCTGACGCACCCGGGGGTTACATAGAAACCGGGGACGGCCTAGCGTAGGCGGGCGTGACCGATGAGCGCATGCGACGGCTGCTGGCCGCGCGGCTGGCAGAAGAGCAGGTGGCGCACCGGCTGCCGTCGGTGGCCGCTGGCCTTGTCCGCGGTGGCGAGCTGGTCTGGTCGGCCGGGCGCGGCCGGATCGGCGGCACGTCGGGGCCGGCGCCCGACGCGGACGTGCAGTACCGGGCTGGGTCGATTACCAAAACGTTCATTGCCGTGGCGGTGCTGCGGCTTCGCGACGAGGGCCGGGTCGGCCTGTCCGACCCGATCGGACGGCACGTGACGGACGCGGGCGGCGCCGGCGGGCTGACCGTCGGCCAGCTCTTGTCACACACCTCCGGGCTGCGCGCGGAGACTGCCGGGCCGTGGTGGGAGCGGACGGCCGGGTCGCGGTTCGAGGCGCTGGCGGCGCAGTCGCTGGGCCCGGACGCGCCGCGGCTGCCGCCGGGCTGGCAGTTCCACTACTCCAACGTCGGGTACGCGCTGCTCGGCGAGCTGGTGACCCGGCTGCGTGGCAGGCCCTGGTATGACGTGATCGCGGATGAGTTGCTCGCGCCGCTGCGCATGACCCGGACCACGGTCCGGCCGCAGCCGCCGCACGCTACCGGTTTCGCCGTGCATCCGCACGCCGACCTGCTCCTGCCCGAGCCGGAGCACGACGCGGAGGCGATGGGGCCGGCCGGCCAGCTGTGGACGACCATCGCCGACCTGGCCCGCTGGGCCGGGTTCCTGGCCGGCGCGGCCCCCGCGCAGGGCACGCTGCTCGACCCGGCCACCCTGGCCGAGATGCACCGGCCGGTCGCGATCTCCGACGAGCCGGACCAGCCGTGGGAGCTCGGCTACGGGCTCGGGCTGCAGCTCTGGAATTCCGGCGGCCGCCGCAGCTACGGGCACACCGGCTCGATGCCCGGGTTCACCGGTGTGCTGCGGATCGACGCCGCCACCGGCGACGCGGCCATCAAGCTGTCGAACTCGACGACCCCGTCCAGCGGGCCGGTGTTCGCCGCCGACCTGCTGCGGATCCTGGCAGAAAACGACCCGCCGGTGCGGCCCGAGTGGACCGCCGCCGGCGTGGCCCGGGATGCACTGGACCTGGTCGGGACGTGGTACTGGGGGCCGATGGCGTTCCTGGTGAGCGTCCTGGCCGGGCCGGGCGGTGCGGCCAGCGTGCTCGAGTTCCGCGCGGCCGGCTCCGGCAGCCTTGCGCACCGCTTCCGTCAGGCCGGCGACGGGGTCTGGACCGGCGTCGACGGCTACTTTGCCGGGGAGCCGCTGCGCCCGGTGCGCGGCGAGGACGGTCGCATCGTCGCGCTCGACCTGGCCTCGCATACCTACACCCGGCTCCCCTACGACGCCGCCGCGCCCGTGCCGGGCGGCGTGGATCCCGGCGGCTGGCGCGGCTGAGCGCGCGGCGGGGCGATTCTGCCGGCGGCAGCACCTTGGCCAGCCGCTCGGCGGCGCGATGGATGGCGGCAGCACCTTGGCCAGCCGCTCGGCGGTGCGATGGATGGCGGCATTTCTCTGGGCACCCCTCAGGGACTGGGCCCGGGCATATGCTCGGCGGTAGGTCGTCATCGAGATCGGGCGGGTGCTTGAAAAGGCTTCGTCACCCCGTGCGGGGAATGCCGCCCAGCGGGCGCGGATACCCGCGCGGCCCGGCGCACCATGGCTGACGGCGCGCTGCGGATCGCCCCGGCGAACGGCGTGCCCGGGCTCGTCATCGCCGGGGAGATCGACGAGTCGAGCTACCGGCGCCTGGTGCGGGGCCTCGCCGCCCTGAACCCGCGCGGCGACGTCCACATAGACCTGTCCGGGGTGGAGTTCTGCGATCTCGCCGGTCTCCGCGCGATCGTCTGCGTGACCGAGGCCGACGGCGGGGACTCCGTGCCACGGCGCCTGACCCTGCACGCGGTACCGGACCGGCTGCGCCGGATTCTGCAGATCCTGGGCTGGGACGACATGCCAGGAGTCGGCTTCACCGACGAGCGCCTGCCGACCGGGCGTGAGCAGCACGCGGGCCAGTGATCGGCACCCGGGCCAGTGATCGGCACCCGGGCCAGTGATCGGCACCCGGGCTGGTGCTCGGCACCCGGCCGCGCCGCACCGTACCGGACGTTGCCCACCTGGCCAGGGTGAGCATGCGCTCATGCTATTGACATATGTGCAAGCCTTGATAGAAAGACGTCAAGCCTGGCGGAAGAGGCGGTGAGTGCCTGGTGAGCGACTGGCGTGAGCCCTGGCTGCGGGCCGGGGAGCGAGTGACGGATCAGTACGGACGTCACATCGGGGAGACGGCCGACGCGCTTCCCACGCCGGCGCTGATCGTCGACGTTGACGCGCTGCAACGCAACATCGATGTGCTGATGAAGGCGCTCGAGGGTCAGTCCGCACGGTCGCGTCCGCACACGAAGGTGCAGAAGTCGCCGGACATCGCGCTGATGCAGGTGGCGGCCGGCGCGATCGGCGTGACAGTGGCGCAGGTGTGGGAGGCCGCCGCGATGGCCGCGGCCGGAGTCACCGACATCCTCATCGCCAACCAGGTCATCCCCGCCGAAAAGCTGGCCGTGGCCGCGGCGCTGGCCGCGCACGTCGACCTCACCCTGGCCGTTGACGACCCGGGGAACATCGACGCGCTGTCCGCGGCGGCCGCCAAGGCCGGCACGGAGATCGGCGTCCTGGTCGAGCTCGACGTGGGCATGGAGCGCTGTGGCGCGCGGTCGGCAGAGGAGGCACTGCGCCTCGCCGAACGGGTGCACGCCGCACCGGGCCTGCAGCTGAAGGGGATCCAGGCCTACGAGGGCCACTGCATGTCCGTGCCGGACCGCGCCAAGCGGGTACGGATGGCCACCGAGGCCATGGACCAGGCGGCCGCGGCGCTGGAGCTGATGCGCGGGGCGGGCCTGCCGGCCGGGACGCTGTCCGGGGGCGGCACCGGCACGTACGACATCACCGGCCGCCATCCGGCCGTCACCGAGCTGCAGGCGGGCTCGTACGCGTTCATGGACGCCTTTCACGACAGGCTGACCACGGACTTCGAGGTCTCCCTGACCGTGGCGTCCACGATCGTCGCGCGACACGGCGCCCGGGTGATCCTGGACGCCGGGCGCAAGTCGATCGGGATCGACTACGTGACGCCGCCGATGTTCGGCCTTGACTACGAGGCCAAGTTCTATGCCGAGGAGCACGCGCAGTTCGACGTCGACGGGCGGTTCGAGGCCGGCGTCGGCGATCGGGTGCAGCTGGTCAGCGGGTACGCGCCCACCACGGTGAACCTGTACGACGTGATCTTCGCGGTCAGCGGCGGACAGGTAGTCAACGTGTGGCCGGTGTTCCCGCGCGGGCCGGGCCACAGCGGCTTCCTGACCTCGCTGCAGCGGGGGTGACCAGCGGTGGCGCGGCGGGCCGCTGGCCATCCGGAGGCCATCGGTGTAGCCGAGGCAGGCCGGCGGGGCCCGGAGGAGCTGCTGCTCCGGGTGGCCTGGTTCTACTACAAGGACGAGCTCACTCAGGATGAGATCGCCAGGCGGCTCTCGGTATCCCGCGCATCGGTCGGCCGGATGCTGGAGCGGGCCCGCCGGGTCGGGCTGGTCTCGATCAACCTCAACGCCCAGCACCTTGACGCATTCGAGCTGAGCGGGCGGCTGCGCCGGACCTTCGGCCTGGCCGAGGCGCTAGTGGTCCCGGACCACGAACGCGAGCCCGCGGACCATCACGTGCTGAACGCCAGGCTCGGGCTGGGCGGGGCACAGTTCATGAGCACTCACCTGCGGCCCGGCGGCAGCCTCGGCGTCGGCTGGGGAGAGACCGTGTCCCGGGTCATCGCGGCCGCCAACTTCGGCGCCGTCGGGCCGGTGCACATGATCACGCTGACCGGCGGGGTGGACGGGTACCTGCAGACGATCCTGTCCTCCAAGGGCGACGCGGCCGGCGAGACCGAGGTGACGACCGCCACCGTCATCCCCTCACCGATCGTCGCGTCGACGCCGTCGCTCGCGGCCGCGCTGCGGGCGGAGCCCACCATCCAGCAGGTGCTGAAGCAGGCCTGCAGTGTCGAACAGGCGCTGGTCGGCGTCGGCACCCCGGCGCCCGACTCGACGATCGTGCAGATGGGATACCTGACCAAGGCCGACGCCCGGCGGCTGCGCGAGATGGGTGTGGTCGGTGACATCCTCGGGCAGTTCTTCGACGCCGGCGGCAACGTGGTCGACCTGCCGATCCACGAGCGCCGGATCGGGATCGAGCTCGCGGACCTCCGCCGGATCCCGAAGGTGGTGGCCGTGGCCGGCGGGCTGCACAAGGCCGAGGCGATCCTCGGCGCCCTGCACGGCAAGTTCGCCGACGTCCTGGTGACCAACGAGCTCGTCGCGATGCGCCTACTCGAGCTCGAGCGCAAGTTCTGACCCGGTTACGGCGCGATAGCCTGGCGTCAGCCGGCCTGCACCAGGTCGACGGCGGTCTTCTCGATCGTGGGCTCGTCGAGCAGCACCGCGTCGGCGGCCTGGCCGAGCGGCACGAAGCTGTCCTCGCTGGTCACCCGCGCAATCGTGCCTCGGTAGCCGGCGTCGACGAGCGCGGTGACGATGCCCTCGGCGACCCCGCCGGTACGCCTGGTCTCGTCTACGATCAGCACCCGGCCGGTCGCGCGCGCCTCGTGCAGCACGTCCTCGGCGGGCAGCGGGGCAAGCCAGCGGAGGTCGACGACGCGGGCGCCGATCCCCCGGATGGCCAGCCGCCTACCGACCCGCAGGCTCATCCGCAGCCCATTGCCGAACGTGACGATCGTGAGATCGCGACCCTCGCCGTAGGTGCGGGCCCGGCCCAGGGGCACGTGCGCGTCCGGCCGCGGGTACGGCGCCAGCCAGCTACCGTCGCCGTCGTTGTGCAGGTCGCGGGTGTGGTACAGCGCGATCGGCTCCAGGAACACGCATACCGAACCGTCGACGGCAGCCGCGGCCACGCAGGTCCGCAGCATCGCCGCGGCGTCATCGGGCCGCGATGGGCAGGCGAGGACCAGGCCGGGGATGTCGCGCAGCGCCCCGACCGCGTTGTCGTTGTGGAAGTGGCCGCCGAAGCCCTTCTGGTACGCCAGCCCGGCCACCCGCACCACCATCGGGTTGCGGAACTGACCGGACGAGAAGAACTGCTGGGTGGCAGCCTCGCCCCGGATCTGGTCCGCGGCGTTATGCAGGTAGGCCAGGTACTGGATCTCCGGCACCGGGAGCAGCCCGGCCAGCCCGCCGCCGAGGGCCAGCCCGAGGATCGACTGCTCGTCGAGCAGGGTGTCGAAGACCCGGGCGGGCCCGAACCGGCGCTGCAGCCCCTTGGTCACGCCGTAGACGCCGCCCTTGCGCCCGACGTCCTCCCCGAACACGCACATGCCTGGTTCCACGCTCATTAGTTCAGCAAGAGCCAGGTTGACCGCCTGGGCCAGCGTGACCGGCTCGGGCGAGGCCGGCTCCTGACCCCAGGACGGAGCCCGCCTGAACCTCTCGGCGACCCGGTCCGGGTGGCGCGGGGCCAGCGCCGACATCACCTCGGCTGCGCTGTCCAGCGGCCGGCTGCCCAGCGACTGCTCGGCCGCTTCGTGCACCAGGCCGCCGATCGCGACGTAGCGCGCCACGGCCTCGCCCGGGGTCAGCAGGCCGGACTCGACCGCGGTGGCCGCCGTGGCCACCAGCGGGTCACGGTCCAGGTCTGCGGCCAGCTCGGCGGACGACCGGTATGCGGACTCCGCGTCGCTGCCCGCGTGGCCGAGAAAGCGGACCATCGACAGGTGCAGGAACACCGGGCGCCGCTTCATACGCGCCGTGGCGGCCGCGGTCACGGCCGCGTCGTAGGCGGCGACCGGATCGCAACCGTCCGCGGCCAGGTACTCCAGGCCGGGCCGGTCGCGGTAGGTGGCCGCCACCCACCCGCGCGGGGTCGGCACGCTGATCCCGATCCCGTTGTCCTCGCAGGCCAGCAGGAGCGGCACCGGGATGCCCTGGTAGGCGGTGTAGCAGGCAGCGTTGATCGCGCCGACGGCGGTGGAGTGGTTGACCGACGCGTCGCCGAACGAGACGACGGTCACCGCGTCGCGCGGCCAGCGGCTGTCCACCTTCAGCTTCACCGCCCGGCCGATGCCCAGCGCGAGCCCGACCCCGCGCGGCAGGTGCGAGGCGATCGTGGACGTGGTGGGGATCACGGACAGTTCCGCCGACCCGATCACCTTGTGCCGCCCGCCCGCGATTGGCTCGTCCGCCGACGCGGCCACCCCGAGCAGCACGCTGGCGACCGGATCGACGCCGGTCACCTGCTGCGCGCGGGCGCAGTAGAACGCGCCGGACCGGTAGTGCAGCAGCGCCGGGTCGCTGGGCCGCAGCGCCGCTGCTACGGCGGCGTTGCCTTCGTGGCCGGCCGAGCTGATCGTGTAGAAGCCACGTCCTTGCTGCTGCATCCACCGCGCGGCGAAGTCCAGGTGCCGGCTCTGCGCCTGCGCGTCGAAGATCGCCAGCAGCGTGTCTCCGGTCAGGCTGCTGCCGGGGCGCACCGGCGCCGCCCCGTCCGGGCGGGCCGGACGCGCCGGGGCGCCGGGCAGGCCGCCCACGGTCTGAATGAAATGCTGATCGAGATCGGCTGCCGTCGTCATCGGCGAATCATGAAGGGTGCGGGGGTCACAACCTGAACTCTAGATCGGGCGTGAGCTCGACCACGTCCATCTGAGCCTTCTGCAACCTGCCGGAGTAGTCCCAATTGAGCGCCTGCCAGCGAGTGAACTGGTCAAGCACCCAGATGCCGGACTGGCGGGAGCCGTTGCCCGACTTTCCGTTACCTCCGAACGGAAGGTGCGCTTCCGCCCCTGACGTGGAGTTGTTCACGCTGACCATGCCGGCCGAGACGCCTTGCCGGAACGCGAACGCGTCCTGCGCATCGTTCGTGTACACGGACGACGACAGCCCGTAGCCGGGGGCGTTGGCGAGCTCGATGGCCTCGTCCATGCTCTGGTAGGTGGCGACCCCGACGAGCGGGCCGAACGTCTCCTGGTCGAAGATCTCGTCGCCGGGGCGAACCCCGTCGACGATCGTCGGGTGGTAGAACAGGCCGGCCTCGGGGTCTCCCACGAAGCCAGCCCGCGGGTTCGCGGGCGTGATCCGCCCGATGCCGGTCGACCCCAGAACCTTGTGTGCCGGGCCGATCCAGCCCAGGTACTTCTCGAAACGTTCCGCGAACCGGCTGTCCAGCATCGGCCCGTATAGGACATCGGCGAACGGATCCCCGACGGCCGCGGCGGACGTGGCCCGGTCGAACCGGATCAGGAACTCGTCGTGCACGGACTCGTGGCAGATCACGGTGCCCAGCGAGGTGCAGCGCTGGCCGGCCGTGCCGAACCCGGCGAACAGCGCACCCTCGACGGCGAGGTCCAGGTCGGCGTTGGGCGTCACCACCATGGGGTTCTTACCGCCGAGCTCCAGGCACGCGGACTGCAGGTGCCGGCCGGCCAACTCGCCGATTCGCGCGCCGACCTCGGTCGAGCCGGTGAAGCCGACCTTGTCGACCAGGCCGGCGTCCAGCGCCTGCTCGAGCCCGGCGTAGGTCTGCTGCCCGTCGGCGTAGACCACGTTGAACACCCCGGGCGGCAGCCCGCCGCCGCGGACGAACAGCTCGTGGAACGCGGCAGCGGCGGCCGCGGAGTACTCGGCGGGCTTCCACACCACGGCGTTGCCGCACAGCAGTGCGGGCACGATGTACCAGGACGGGACCGCGACGGGGAAGTTGCCCGCGGTGATCACCGCGACCACACCGACCGGGTTGCGGAACGTGAAGAGCTGCTTGTCCGGCATCTCGCTGGGCACGGTCTGGCCGTACAGGCGCCGGCCCTCACCGAGGAAGAAGTCGCAGGTGTCGATGATCTCCTGGACCTCGCCGAGCGCCTCGGGGTACGGCTTGCCGATCTCCCGGGAGACCAGGCGGGCCAGCCCCTCCTTGTTCGCCTCGACCAGCCGGCCGATGGTCGCGATGGCCCGGCCGCGGACCGGCGCGGGCACTGCCGCCCACGCCCGCTGCGCCTGCCGCGCCGCCTGCGCGGCCGTGACCAGCAGCGCCGCGTCGCCGAGCGCGACGTCGGCGACCACGTCATCCAGCTGCGCCGGGTTCGTCGATGAAAACTGCCCGGCCGGAGCACCCGGCGCCGGGCGGCCGTCGATCACGGCGGAAACGGTCTGAGCCATTGCGGCGTCCCTACTTCTATCAGTCGTCGGCTGCTCGTCTGGCTACGCGAGCGCGGTCAGGACCCGGTCGAGCGCTGCCAGGCCGAACCCGAGGTCCTGCTCGGTAGCGTCAAGGGGCGGCCGGAACCGTATCGTCTGCTCTCCGCACGGCAGGATCACGACGTGCTCCTCGAGCAGCATCCGCACGGCCGTGTCGCGGGCCGGCCCGCTCGTTAGGTCGAGCGCGCACATCAGCCCGCGCCCGCGGACGTTGGCCGCCAGCTCCGGGTGGCGCTCCGCGAGCGCCTTGAGCTCGCCAAGCAGCCAGTTTCCTGCCTTCGCGGCGTGGTCGATCAGCCCGTCCCGCTCGATGATCTCCAGAAGACGACGGGAGCGGACCATGTCGGCGAGCCCGCCACCCCAGGTCGAGTTGACCCGGCCGGAGACCGAGAAGACGTTATCGCTGACCTCATCCACGCGATGGCCGGCCATGATGCCGCCGAGCTGCACCTTCTTGGCGAACGCGACCACGTCGGGCTGCAGGCCCAGCTGCTGGTACGCCCACGCGGTGCCGGTCAGGCCCACGCCGGTCTGCACCTCGTCCAGCACGAACAGCGCGTCGTAGGTGTGGCACAGCTCCTGCATCGCCCGCAGGAACTCCGGCCGCATGTGGTTGTCGCCGCCCTCGCCCTGGATCGGCTCGGCGAGGAAACACGCGATGTCGTGCGGGTTGGCCTCGAAGGCTGCCCTGGCCTGGGCGAGGGCTCGGACCTCCGCCTGCTCCACCTCGGCGAGGTGGTCGGCGAGCGGGAACCGCGCGGCGGGGACGTCGATCCTCGGCCAGTCGAACTTGGGGAACCGGGCGGTCTTGATCGGCTCGGTGTTGGTCAGCGACAGCGTGTACCCGGACCGGCCGTGGAACGCGCGGGTAAGGTGCATCACCTTGCCGCCGAGCTGGGGTGAACGGCCCGCCGCCTCGTTGCGCCGGCTCTTCCAGTCGAACGCCGTCTTCAGCGCGTTCTCCACGGCCAGCGCGCCGCCCTCGACGAAGAACAGGTGCGGCAGCGCCGGATCGCCGAGCACCCGCACGAACGTCTCAACGAACTGGGCGTAGTGCGTCGTGAACATGTCCGGGTTCGCCGGCTTGTTGGCCGCCGCCTCGGCGAGCACGGCCATGAACTCCGGGTCGTCGGCCAGCCCGCGCGGGTTGGACCCGAGCGGGGCTGACGCGAAGAACGTGTAGAGGTCCAGGTACTCCTCGCCGGACCGGGCGTCAACGATCCACGATCCGTGGCTGGCCCTGGTGTCGTAGACGAGCTTGTAGCCATCGTCCAGCACGTGCCTGCCGAGGACCTTGTGAACCTGCTGCGGCCCGATCGCGACTTCACCGAAGATCGACTCCACCGGAAGTCCTCCTGTCGCCACGGCTGCTGAGAGAATATTCTCCAGCATAACGGCGATCACGCCACACATCGTGTGCGCAGGCCGGTGGAATCGGCTGCGATCGGTTGCGCTGCCCGCCGTGGCACTGCCCGCCGTGGCGTGGCCCGTGCCCGGCCACCAACGTTGCTGGCCGGGCACGGACCTCACTGGCGGCCGGTCAGTACCAGCCGTACGTGACCTCGTGCTCCCATGCGCTGCGCGGCGATCCATAGGCCGCGCTGATGTAACCCAGGCCCCAGCGGATCTGCGTCGCCACGTCGGTCTGCCAGTCCGGCCCGGCGGCGGACATCTTGGCGCCGGGGACGGCCTGCGGGATTCCGAACGCTCCCGTCGACGGGTTCTCCGCTGACACGTTCCAGCTGCTTTCGGCTTCCCACAGCAGGTCCAGGTACTTGAACTGGCGCCAGGTCCAGCCGAAGGAGCGGAGCATCTTCCTGGCGATCTGCTGCGGTGCCTGCTGGTTGGATTGCGTGCTCCTGGCCGGCACCAGCGCGGTGGCAACGCGAACCTGGCGCAGGACCTGCATGGAGCCGGCTGAGCCCATGGCCGTGGTGGCCGAGGACCGGGCCGAGGGGGCCGAAGGGGCCGAAGCGCCGGCCAGGGCTGATGACGCCATTACGGCGATCAGGGCTGCCACGGCAAGGGCCGAACCGGCGATAACAGCGACTAGCTTCCCGGATTTCGGGCTGGAGGAAATGGTGGAGGACAACGTCAGCCTTCATTTGGGCACGCCAGGGCGCGCTCGGCTTTCACCCATGGCGCCTGCCCTGCAAAACGCAGCAGGACAGCGGCGTGCGGATGTGACGCGGGGTCAGGGCGTCTTCGATTACATAAAGCAATCAATCGAACACGCTGGGTGCTGTTGTGCGGACCACTCTGCACCAAACCTGGGTCACCATGCGCGAGAAACGCCGTAGTCGCCACCGCGAGCAAAAGGCCGTGGTCACCCTCGAGCAAAGCAGTCGCCGTTGGGAGCAAAGCGGGCGGAAGACGCTGTCCCAGCAGCGAAACCGGCCGAGGTTCCGGCACGGACGAGGCGCGGCGAAAGGAGCGGCGGGTGGGGGGACGGTTCCGGGAGATCTTTCCGGGTGAGGTCAAGCCGATCATCGCGATGGCGCACCTGGCGCCGCTGCCGGGCACCGCTCTATGACGAGGGCCGGGGCGTGGACAAGGCATAGTCGACGGCGTGGCCAGGGACCTGGAGGTGCTGCTGCAGCATCCGTTTGACGCGGTCATGTTCTGCAACGAGGGCGATGGGTACGCGCGGGGGCTCGAGAGCGTGCGGTGATGTCCGGGTCGTCACCGAACTGGCACCGGACGACCGGCCGTTCGGCGTCGACTTCCTCTGGGATGGCCGGGCCGCGCTCGCGGTGGCCGCCGCGACGGCGCTTGTTCATCCGCGAGGTGATGACCGGGACCTACGAGTCGACATGGGCCTGGGAGCGGAGCGCCGGGCGCTGCGGTACCGCAGGCAGCTCGACGCCGGGGACGTCGCGGTGCTGATGATGTGACCCCGGAGTTCGCCTCGACGATCGGGACCAGGACCGTTGGCCAGGCCGCCCGGTGGCGGCGGTGTCCAGCCTGGCCGACGCCATCCTGGTCTCGGGGATGGCGGGGCGAGCCGGATGGCAGGTTGGAGGCGGGAGGCGGTCGGCGGGCAGGCGCCGGTGCTGGTCAATACCGGCACCAAGGCCGGGAACGTGGCTGGCTTCCTGGCCGCCAGCGACGGGGTGATCGTCGGCTCCGACCTGAAGACCGGCGGCGGCACGTGGAACCCTGTTGACCAAGAGCGGGTCAAGCGCTTCCTCGAGGCGGCGGGGCGTGCCTAGGCCCGTCCACCTCCCCTGCCCGCTTCATTGCCGCCGTCAGGGCTGACCCATCGAGATCATGAACGGGCTGCTGCTTGCCATCGACGTCGGCACGACCGCGACCAAGTGCCTGCTGCTAGACGCCGGGCGCGGTGTGGTCGCGGAGTACGAACGCCCCGTCGTGCGCAGCACGCGGCCAGGCTGGGCCGAAGAGGATCCGCAGCGCTGGTGGGCCAACGTCTCGAGCTGGCGGTGAGGCGGTCGCCGGCGCGGGGGCGCCCGATAGCCGCTATCGGCGTCACCGGGATGGTGCGGCGGTGGTCTGCCTCGACGCCGGCGGACGCCCGCTTCGCGCGGCGATGCTGCAGAACGACGCGCGCGCCGACCGCGAGATCGCCGAGCTGCGGGAAGCCTTGCCGGGCCCGACGTGCTGCAGCGCACCGGTTCGCCGGTAACCAGCAGTCGGTTGGGCCGAAGCTGCTGTGGCTGCGCGCCACGAGCCCGGCGTGCTGGCGCACACCGCTTCGGTATGCGGGTCCTACGACTTCGTGGCCTCGCGGCTGACTGGCACGGCCGCGGCGGCGTGGTCGAGGCGAACTGGGCGCTGGAAAGCGGCCTCTACGACTTCCGCGCCGGGGTGTGGGCGTCCGACATTTGCCGGGCCTGCGGCGTGGATCCCGGCTGGCTCGGCCCGGTGGTGCCGTCCGGCAGCGTGGTCGGCGCCGCGGCTGCCGAGGCCGTGCCCGGGCTGGCCGGCGTGCCAGTGGTGACGGCGGGCGCGGATCACGTCGCCGGGGCGTTCGCCGCCGGGCTGGTCGACGGCGGCGACCTGGTCGTGGAGCTCGGCGGGGCTGGCAACATCCTCGCCACGACCGCGAAGCCAGTCGTGGACGAACGGCTGTATCTCGACCACCACCTGGTGCCGGGCGGGTGGGTGCCGAACGGCTGCATGGCCACCACCGGCAGCCTGGTCCGCTGGTTTCAGCGGGAGATCGGAGCCGGGGCACCGCTCGAGGCGCTGGACGCGGAGGCCGCCGACGCCGGGGTTGGCGCGGGCGGCCTGGTTCTGACGCCATACTTCCTCGGCGAGAAGACCCCGCTCAACGACCCACTGGCGCGCGGGATCGTCGTCGGCCTGCATCTGGGCCACCGGCGCGGGCACCTGTTCCGCGCCGTGCTCGAGGGCGTGGCGTTCGCGTTCCGGCATCATGTCGATGTACTGCGCGAACTCGGGGTCCGGGCGGAGCGGGTCAACTGACCGGTGGCGGCAGCGGTTCCGCGCTGTGGCGGCAGATCATCGCGGACGTGCTGGCCCTGCCGGTGGTGCGCCGGGATCACCGCTCCGGTGCCGCGCTCGGCGCCGCGTTCGCCGCGGGCATGGGCGCGGGCGTGCTCGGCTCGTGGTCGGATATCACCCCCCTGGCCGGCGCGGGCGAGACCACGGCGCCAGACCCGCGAACCGCGGGGCGCTATGACGAGCTGTACGGGGTGTACCGCTCCCTGTACCCGGCGCTGCTCAGCCAGCAGCACGCGCTCGCCCGCTTCCCCGGGGACTCTTGATCCGCAGGGAAGCTGATGGCCGGGTTCGGGGAGTGAGCCCGGCCGGCCTGTCTGGGGCGACCCCTTCCGCGGTATTCGAGGACGCTAGGCGACCGCCTGCGGGAACCCGACGGGGCTCCGGTTTCCGTCCTGGTCCACCGCGCGCACTCCGAACTGCACGTTGTCCTTTGAAATGTTGAGTGTGACCGTGGTGACGTTGCCGACGTCCGCCGAGGAGGTCCAGTCCGGCGACGTGGTCTCTCGCATGACAACTTCGTATCCGGCCCGGTTGCCCTCGGTGTTCGCGTTCCAGGTGAGGGTGGTGGTGTTGATGCCCGCGAAGCCGACCGGCGGTGTGGTGTGGATCTCCACGTTCTTGGGCGTGCCCGGCCCGGTGGCCAGGGCCCACATGACCGCGGCGTTTACCTTCGCGACCCTGGCGACATAGTTGAAGTCCACGAACTCGAGCAGGTCGCCAAACTGCACGCCGTTGATCACCTCGACGTTGCGGTGCTCGTGGTCGAAGTTCTCCCGGGGCTCGGTGAACCTGGCCGCCGGGTACCCCTGCCCTTGGAACGAGACGTGATCGCTGCCGCGCAGATACCGGTCGCGTCGCCAGATCACGCGGATGTTCATGCCCGTCAGCTCGAACGGCGCGGCCTCCTCGGCGAACCTGCCAAGCTGCCGCGAAAGCCCGTCGTTCTCACCGCCCACGGCCTGCATGAGCGAGATCTCGGCGGGAGTCACGTTCGTGGGGATTCCCTCGAGGAAGAGCCGCAACGTGTGCGGATCAGGCTTGGTGCCATCGAAGGCCTGGCTCGCCCCGACGATGTCGTTGCTGAACATGCCCTGCACGTCGTTGCCGGCCGCGGACATCTGCTCGGCCATGTAGGTCGAGCCATAAAGGCCTTCCTCTTCCCCGTCGACAGCAGCGAACACGAGAGTGCCCGGGAACTGACGAGTGGCGAAGATCCGGGCGAGCTCCAGCATGACGGCGACGCCCGATGCGTCGTCATCGGCGCCCGGCGCATCACTGGTGAAGTCGAGAATGTCGGTGCACCGGGAGTCCAGGTGCCCGGTGACCACATAGAAACGCTCGGGAGATGCGGTCCCTTGCAGCGTTGCGATCACGTTCGTGATCGACGTTGGCACCGGGATATTGGTCGCTACCGGTTGCGTGAACGTCTGCTGCTGCACCGTCATCCGGCCCCCGGACGTAGCAGCGATGTCCTGCATCAGCCCGGTCACATAGGAAATCGCCACGCCGATGCCACGATTCGGGTCGGTCTGGCTGGACGCGGTGTGCCTGGTGCCGAAGCTCGCCAGCTTCGTGATGATGGCCTGAATCCGGGCCGGGTCAATCTCGTTGATCAGCTTCCGCAGGTCAGGGTGTAAATCTCTGCGCGCGGCGGGGGCAGCCGCACCAGTAACTGCGGCACTGGCGGCGGTCGCCTGGGCGACGACGGGTGCGGCGACGGCAGTGGCGGCCGATGCAGCAAGGAACGTGCGGCGGCTGGGGTTTTTCCGATCAGGAATGTCCGATTTCTCCATGTGCCAAATCAATCCCTGATCCATTAACAAGTCAAGATGCATTTTTGGCCTTGATGGTCTGACCCCATACGCCTTGACCTGGTGTTTTTGCCACCTCTTTACCCTGGCATCAGCCCCCGGCAACGGCGTCGAACGCGGCGGCGAAGGTCTCGGCGATCTGGTCGATCTGCGGCTCGGAGATCGTGAACGGCGGCGAGATCTGCAGCGCTACCCCGCGCAGCAGACGGGTGATTACGCCCCGCTCGCGGATCTCGGTCACCAGCCGGGGCCCGATGCCGGGGTCGGCGGCCCGGGCATCCTCGGCGATCTCGACCGCGGCGATCAGCCCGGTGCCCGCGCGCACCTGGCCGACGAGGCTGTGCGCGGCGAGCGGCCTGACCTTCTCCGCGAGGACCGGCTCGAGCTCGGCGACCCGCCCGATCAGCCCCTCGCGCTCGACGATGTCCAGGTTGGCCAGGCCGACCGCGCACGCAGTGGGGTGGCCCTCGTACGTGTAGCCGTGCCGGAACACCTCCTTCGATCCCTCGCGCCAGAACGGCTCCGCCACCCGGGCTCCGATGATCACCGCGCCGAGCGGCGCGTAGCCCGAGGTCAGCCCCTTGGCCCCGGTGATCATGTCGGGATCGAGCGCGAACCGGGTGCTGCCGAACCATGCGCCGAGCCTGCCAAAGCCGGTGATCACCTCGTCGGCCACGAACAGCACATCGTTGCGCCGGCAGATCTCCCGCACCTGCTCCAGGTATCCGGCCGGCGGGGGGTACACGCCGCCGGCGCCGATCACCGGCTCGCAGAAGAACGCGGCGATGCGCTCGGCGCCTAGCTGCTCGATGAGCTTCTCCAGCGCGGTCGCGTCGTCCCACGGCACGCGCTCGACCAGCGAGACCAGCGTCCCGTACGGCTCGGTGTTGGCCGGGATCCCGCCGAGCGATGTGCCGTATGCGTTCATCCCGTGATACGCGTGCGACCGGGAGACGATCACCTGCTTGTCCGGCTGGCCCATGGCGCGCCAGTAGGCCCGGGCGAGCTTCCCGGCGGTGTCGATCGCGTCGGATCCGCCGCCCGGCGTGAAGAACACCTTGGCGTCATCGAGCGGCGCGATCTGCGCCACCCGCCGCGCCAGCGCCTCGGCCGGAGGGTTGGAGAACGGCTCGAACGTCTGGTAGACGGCGAGCTTGCTCATCTGCGCGGCAGCGGCGTCGGCGAGTTCCTTCCGGCCGTGCCCGACGTTGGCGTACCACAGGCTGGCGATGGCATCGAGGTACCGGCGGCCCTCCGTGTCGACGACGGTGACCCCCTCGCCCCCTTCGATCACGACCGGCCGGAGGCTGGCCATGTTCGCGAAGCCGTTCCAGAAGACGGGCCGACCTGCGCCGTCACCAGTTCCTGTGGCCATTGACCTCCCCTTTCCTGACTGGATATTGTCCTCAAAATCTACTTTCTTACCGTAGAGCAGAACGGGAGCCCGGGAGCGGATGAGCGAGAACGGGAGCGCGGGCCCAACCGCGGGATCTGCTGACCACCACATCAGCAGCGACATCCAGGATCTGCATCAGTTCGGCTACCCCCAGAAGCTGCGGCGGACGATCGGCTCGTACACGTCGTTCGCCCTCGGCTTCTCCATGATCACGATCACCACCACGATATTCACGCTGTTCGCCCAGCCGTTCCAGACCATCGGCGGCTTTGCCATCTGGCTGTGGATCCCGGTGACGCTCGGCATGCTGTCGATCACCGCGGTGTACGCGCACCTGTCCGCGCGGCTGCCGGTCACCGGGTATGCGTACCAGTGGTCCAGCCGGATCGTGAACCGCGACTACGGCTGGTTCAGCGGCTGGACCGCGCTGCTGTCGTTCTTCGTCGGCACGGCGTCGATCGCGGTGGCGATGGCCAGCGTGTTCGCGCCGGAGGTCTGGTCGGCCCCGACGCACGGCGACATCGCGCTGTTCGCGGGCGTCGCGATCGTCGCGGCGGTGGCGGTCAACGTGATCAGCATCCGCGCGGCGACCATGTTCAACAACGTGGGCGCGTCGGCCGAGCTGATCGGCACGATCGGGCTCACCGTCGTGCTGGCCATCGGCCTGCTGTTCTTCAAGCACGAGCAGGGCCCGAGCGTTCTGGTCCAGGTCGGCTCCACCACCGGCAGCCCGGTGAACATCACCACGATCGGGCTCGCGCTGCTGCTGCCGGTTTACACGATCCTGGGCTGGGAGGGCTCGGCCGACCTGGCCGAGGAGACCAGGGACCCGCGCAAGACCGCGCCCACCGCCATGTTCCGGTCAGTGATCATCTCTGGCATCGCGGCGTTCTTCGTCTACGCGATCTTCGCGATGGCGATCCCGGGATCGATCGCGCACACCGCCAACGGCACCGGGAACGCGATGATCGCGGTGTTCCAGGACCACTTCGGCTGGGGAATGGCGCTGGTGCTCAAGATCGTCGCGTTCGTCGCCATTTTCTCGGCGCTGCTCGCCAACGTGACCGTGGCCACGCGCATGTGCTTCTCGCTGTCCAGGGACAAGATGCTGCCGGGGTGGCAGGTCCTGTCCCGGGTGAACGAGCGGACCCGGACCCCGATCTACTCGATCCTGCTGGTCGGCCTCGTCGCGCTGATCGTGAACCTGCTGTCGGCCGGCATCATCGACCGCGTTGTCGCGATCGTCGCCGTCACCTACTACGGCACCTACGTGTTCACGATGGTGGCCACCCTGATCGGGGTGAAGCGGGGGACGATCCCCGAGGTCGGGCCACAGTACTTTAACCTGGGGCGTTGGCTGCAGCCGCTCGCCTGGGTGGGCATCGGATGGGCGATCGTGGTGATGTGCTACATGACGATCCCGGCGGTGAACCACGTGGCCGGCGAGTACACGATCTACTTCGAGATCGTCGGAGTCCTCTGGTTCTTCCTCTACCTCAGGAAGCGGCTGCGCAGCGGCGAGGCCGGGCCGCCGCTCACCGCCCACCAGGAAACCGGGGCGGACGAGCTCAAGATCGCAAAGGAGAGCCTGTAACGCCGGAGGGCGTCGTGATCCGATGAAGGCCCAGCTGCGCGTGTCCGAGGCCGCCCGGTTAGTCGGCGTGAGCCCGTCCACGCTCCGCGCCTGGGAGTCGGCCGGCCTGGTGACGCCCACGCGACAGGGGCGGTACCGGCGATTCTCACCGAGCGACGTTAAGGACCTGCAGCGGATCGCGGCGTTGCGGGCTCAGGGTTTCAGCGCCGCCGCGATCCGCACGATGCTGCCGAAGCCGGGCGGCGGGGGTGGCATACGCGGCGGCGAGTTGGTCGGGGGTGGGACGCACAGCGGGATGCGCGAGGGTGGCACGCGTAGCGGCGGGATGCGCGAGGGCGGCTCGCTGGGTGACAAGCTCCGTGCCGCTCGCCGACGGCGCGGCCTCAGCCTGCGGGAAGCGTCCGGACTGGCCGGCCTGTCGGTGTCGCACCTGTCCGCCATCGAGCGCGGCACCAGGAACATATCGCTGGCCGGGCTGCAGCGGCTGGCGGTGGCGCTGGGCATCAGCGTCTCCGACCTGTTTGGCAGCTCGTCCGGGTCCGGCCGGCTGGTCCAGGCCGGCCGGCGGCCGGTGCTGGACACCGGCGACCGGCGCGTCCGGGTCGAGTCGCTGGCCGTCGGTGCGCAGCTGCTCGAGCCGCACCTGTACGTGGTGCAGCCGGGTGGCGGATCCGAGGGCTCGTATCAGCACGACGGCGAGGAGATGGTGTACGTGCTCCAGGGCGAGGTGGAGTTCTGGCTGAACGAGCTGGAGCGCCACGTCGTCCAGGCGGGCGACTGCCTGACCTTCCCCAGCTCGCTGCGGCACCGCTGGCGGAACAGCGGCGCCGGGCGGCTCGAGATGCTGTGGGTCAACACCCCGATAACGTTCTGACGGAAGGACGGCGTGCGGGGCCGAATTCGGCGGCGGCCTTTTCCACGAGCTCAGCCGAGTTCGGCGGCTGCCTTTTCTACGCGCTCAGCCGCGGTAGCCCCGGGCCACGTCGCTGAGCTGCTCGTGCGCGCTGCGCATCACGCTGACTCCGCCGCCGAGCCAGTCCTTGCGGATCTTCGCCATGGACGTGTAGTTCGTGTCACAGACGTTCGCCAGCGGGGCCTCCACCGCCTGGGTGATGAACTGGTAGGCATCCAGCACCGACAGCCCCCAGTCCTGCGCCACCCACTGCACCAGGTCGGCCTGGGCGATCCGGAACGCGTCCTCGAGTGGCCTGGCCGAGCCGGCGGACATGATGTGGGTGTCGGACTCCAGCCGGGGCCACGGCGTGGCCACGCCCTTGAGCAGGTCGACGATCAGGACCGTGTTCATCGCGCACTCCACGGCGACGCCACAGGTCTCGCCCTCGCCCTGGCGGGCGTGCCCGTCGCCGACGGAGAGTAGCCCGCCCGGGACGTTCACGCCGAGATAGCAGGTGACGCCCGCGCGCATCTCCGGGGTGTCCATGTTCCCGCCGAACGCATCGGGCACCAGCGCCGACCTGACCTCGAGGTTGGCCGGGGCCACGCCGATCGTGCCGTGCATCGGGCTCATCGGCAGCTCGGCGGTGAACTGGCTGTCCCTGGCCGAGAACGCGCAGGTGCGCCGGGCGCGGTCGAGCTCCCAGATCCAGACGACCTCCGGCAGCGGGTCCTGCAGGGTCGCGGTGAGATGCGTGGACGTCAGCGCGCCGAACAGCGGAACGGTCGTGGACGCGGCCCAGTCGCGGCTCGGCTCGATAGACACGAAGTGCACGGCCAGGGTGTCCCCCGGCTCCGCGCCCTCGACGTAGAACGGCCCGGTCTGCGGATTCAGATAAGGAAACTCGCACACCTGCGAGACCAGGTCGTCCTTGCCGCGTACCCGCCCGGCGAAGCAGTCCTCGGTCCACAGCTCGAGCACGGTTCCCGGGGTGATGTGCGCAGCTGGGGCGGCCCCGCCGAACGTCCACACGTACTGGCCGGCCTCGGGCCGGAAGGACAACACCTGCGGGTCACTCATCTCTGCCTCCTCTAGGGCGTAGGTCAACTCTGGACCAACAGGGCGCACGTCAACAATGCGGGGGCCGTGCCTGCATCGGGGTCTGGTCGAGCCCTCTGGCTCGGTGTAGCGTTCCGAGGCGAACCCGACAAGGAGGTCGCAGTTGTTCAAAAGAACCCCATACTTAGCGGCACTCGGAACAATCGCCCTGGTCAGCGGTTTCTGCACGGCCGCAACGACCGCCGCGACGTCTGTGACCGCCGCAGTCGGCGTCCAGCCCGCCTCGATGCGCAGTGAGCTGGCCTCACGAACCCAGCCGCCCACCGAGGCCCAGTGCGTGGCCGCGTTCACCGTTCCCTGCTACGACCCGGCCCAGATCCAGACTGCGTACAACGAGCAGCCGTTGTTCAGCCGGGGCATCACCGGGAAGGGCCAGACGATCGTGATCGTCGATTCGTACGGCTCCCCGACAATTCAGTCGGACCTGGCCACCTTTGACGCCCAGACCGGGCTCCCCGCCCCGCCCTCCTTCAAGATCATCCAGCCGGCCGGGGCCGTGCCGCCGTATGACCCGACCAACAGCCTGATGGCCAGCTGGGCTGGGGAGACCACGCTCGACGTCGAGTGGTCGCACACCATCGCCCCCGGCGCCAACATCCTGCTGGTGGAGACCCCGGTGGCGGAGACCGAGGGAGTGGCCGGCTTCCCGCAGATCGTCCGGGCCGAGAACTACGTCATCAACCACCACCTCGGCCAGGTGATCAGCCAGAGCCTCGACGCGACCGAGCAGACGTTCCCAAGCGCCGCGTCGATTCAGCATCTGCGCAGCGCCTATTTCAACGCTCTCGCGCACCACGTGACCGTGCTGGCCGCGTCGGGTGACACCGGGGCGAGCAACTACGCCAACGCGGCCGAGACGGCGCTGTACACCTACCCCGTGGTCGGCTGGCCCGCCAGCGATCCGCTGGTCACCGGCGTGGGCGGCACCCAGCTGTCGCTGAACTCCAGCGGGCAGCGGACCGCGCCGGACCAGGTGTGGAACGACACCTACAACACGTCGCTGCAGGAGGTCTTCTACGGCGACGCCGGCCCCAACCCCCTCGCCACCGGCGGCGGCAAGTCGGCGGTGTTCTCCCGGCCGTGGTACCAGAACGGCGTGGCCAACGTCGTCGGCCGCAGCCGGGGAGTGCCGGACATCGTGATGAGCGGTGCCTGCTCCGGCCTCGTGGACACCTACCAGAGCTTCGGCGGCGCGGCCGCCGCGGGCTGGTACGTGGTGTGCGGGACCAGCGAGGCGAGCCCGCTGTTCGCCGGCATCGTGGCGCTGACCGACCAGGTCGCCCGTCACCCGGTCGGCTTCATCAACCCGGCGCTCTACGCGCTGTCGGCCGAGCGCGCGCCCGGCCTGGTCGACATCACCCACGGCAACAACACGGTGTCGTTCACCCAGAACGGCACGCTCTACACGGTCAAGGGTTACAGCGCGGGCCGGGGTTACGACCTGGCCTCGGGCGTGGGCACGGTCAACGCGGCCCTGTTCGTCCCCGAGCTGGCCCGGGCTGCCGGCGGCTGGTAGTAATCTGTCTCCTGGCCGTGGCCAGCGGGTGCGGCAGGAGACACCCGTCGTCGGCTACCCCAGCACTTCGTCGAACAGGTGCAGCCGGTGCGCGGCGGCGGCCGCCTCGCCGCGGCTGGTGACGCCGATCTTGCCCAGGATGTTCGACACGTGCACGCTGGCGGTCTTGGCGGAGATGAACAGCCGCGCGGCGATCTCCGGGTTCGACCGGCCGTCCGCGACCAGCCGCAGCACCTCGAACTCCCTGGCGGTCAGGCCCAGCGGCGTCACCGCGACCACCTTGTGGCCGGCCTGCCGGCCGTCCGCCGGGATTCTGGCGCTGGCGGCCAGCGCGTCGATCTGGATTGCCAGCGGCCGCGCGCCAAGGCCGCCAGCGAGATCGGCCGCCCGCCGCAACCTGGCCGCCGCGCCGTCGCGGTCCGACGCCGCCAGCGCCGCTTCCGCGCCGTGCAGCAGCGCGACGGCCAGCGGATAGGGCTGGCCGTCGCCTTCCCAGGCCGCGGCGGCCGCGTCAAAGGCGGCCAGGATCTGCGCGGCCGGTGTCTCGTCGCCTGGGGTGGCCGCGGCCGCGCGGAGCGCTTCGGCGCGGAATGTCAGCCGGTCCGCCTGCTGAACCGGGCCACGGGCCGGCATGGTGCCGGCCAGCGCATGCAGCCGCGCGAGCAGATCGGCCGCCCGCCCGGCCAGCGCAGCGTCGGTGCGGCGGACCCGGACGGCCGCGCCGGCCGCAGCCGCCGCGACCGCGAGCAGGGCCCACGCGAAACGGGGGTCGAGCGCCAGGTCGATGCGGCCGACGGCATCGTTGGCGGCGGCCAGCGCGTCCGCCGGTTTCCCTTCGGCCAGCAGCAGTTCAATGTCCAGCCTGGCCAGCGGTATGGAGTACTGGCCGATGCGCCCGTGCCCGATGCTGGCCAGCGCGACCCTGCCGAGCGCCGCCGAGTCGGCGGCGGCGGCCAGGTCACCGCGCCGCAGCGCGAGTTCGCCGGCCAGCTGCCGCAGCCCGACCCGGTTGTTGGGCCGCGTCGGGGACAACGCGAGCGCGTGCTCGAGCACCTCGGCGGCCTCGTCCCACCGGCCGAGCGCGGCCAGCGGCTCGGCCACGTTGATCGCCAGGAACGTGCCGGACGACCGGGTGAGGCCGTAATCCTCGGCGCTGGCGATGCCAGCCCGCGCCACCTCTGCGGCCCTCTCATGCTCGCCCATGCCCTCGAGCACGTGGGATTCGTTGATCACCGCACCGAGTAGCGGTTCGTATGCCCGGGCGCTCGCCGCGATCGCGCGCGCCTGGCGCAGCATCTCGAGGGCACCCTGGTCGTCGCCGTCCCTGGACGCGAACTCCGCCAGTTCGTGCAGCGCCGCCGCCTCCGTGGCACGGTGCCCAGACCGCCGCGCCAGCCGCAGCGCCTCCTCGAGCGCCGCGGCCGGCTCCGGACCGTACGGCGGCAGAACATTCCTGGCCATGGAGAACAGCACCCGCGCACGCGCGGCGTCGGCCACCCCCGGCGGCACGAGGTCAAGCGCCGCCTGCAGGTCGGCGCGCAGGTCGGCCGTGCTGCTGCCGTAGCGGCGCGTCAACGCCCGGGTCTCGAGCAGCAGAGCCGCTCTGCCCGGCTCGGCGGCCGGATCCACCTCGTTCAGCGCGGCGGTCGCGAACGCCGCGCTCCGGTCGTTCTCCCCGTCCATCCCCGCGACCCGGGCGGACATCTCGAGCACGCTCAGGTGGCTGACGCCGATCCGCTGCTCGGCGTCCGGCACCTTGTCCCACAGCTCGAGGACCCGGCCGAGCAGCTGGAGCTCCTCGGCGTACGCGAGCGCACGGCCCGTCGGCATGGACGCGCGCCAGCAGCTGACCAGCGCCTCGACGGCGTCGTGCGCCGCGTACCAGTGGTGCGCCTGCTCGATCTCGGCCCGGCCCGGCGGGACGAGCCCTGGGTCGTCCCGCAGCGCCGCGGCGAACCGCGTGTGCAGCCGGGTGTGGTCGCCCGGCAGCAGGTCGTCGACCATCGCCTCCCTGATCAGGCCGTGCCGGAACGTGTACCCGTCCGCGTCGGCGATCAGCACGTTCGCAGCCACCGCGGGCCGCAGCGCGCGGGACAGCTCGTCGTCGTCCAGGCCGGTGGCCGCGGCGAGCAGGCCGTGTCCCACGCGCTGCCCGCCCGCGCTGGCCGCCCTCAGCACCTCCTGGGTCTCCTCGGGCAGCCGCCGCACCGCGGCCAGCAACAGCTCGCGCAGGGACTCGGGCACGACCGAGAGTGTGCCGCCATCGCAGTCGCACAGCAGCTCCTCGACGAACAGCGGGTTGCCGTCGGCACGAAGATAAATCCGGTCAGCCAGAGCCGGCTCGGGCTCGCGGCCCAGAATCCGGGCCACCAGCTCGTCGGCGTGCACCCGGTCCAGCCGGGGCAGGTCCATCCGCTCCACCCAGGCCAGCCGGGCAAGCTCGGCCAGCAGCGGCCGCAGCGGGTGGGTGCGGTGCATCTCGTCGGAGCGGTAGGTGACGACGATCAGCACACAGTCCAGCACCTGCTGGCGGCCGACGAGGAAGGCCAGCAGGTCCCTGGTGGAACTGTCGGCCCAGTGCGCGTCCTCGATCAGCAGCACCACAGGCCCGTCGTCGGCCAGGCGCTCCAGCAGCGCGAGCATCTGCTCGAACAGCCGGACCCTGGCCACGATGTCGCCCGCGTCGCCGTCCACCGAACCGAACTCCGGCAGCAGCCGGGCGAGGTCACGGGTAACCCCGCCGGGCAGTAGCGCGGCCACCCCGTCGGGTCCGAGGTCGCGGACGAGCTGCCGCAGTACGGCGGTGAACGGCGCGAACGGCAGGCCGTCGGCGCCGAGTTCCACGCAGCCGCCGGTGAGTATCCGCGCCCCGGCCGCGCCGGCCCGCGCCGCGAACTCGCTCATCAGGCGGGACTTTCCCACGCCCGCCTCGCCGCCGAGCAGCACGACCGAGGGGCCGCCGTGCTGGGACGGGCCGAGGGATGCCTCGAGCACCGCAAGCTGATCGGCGCGTCCCACAAGAACGGGGCTGGTTGCGCGCGGGGCCATGTCCTCAGGATGCCAGGACGCGGCGTTGCCCCGGGACGACGGTGATCCGCCGCCCGGGGCAACGGCCAGGCTCTCTCCGGGTGCTGCTGCGGCTCTCATCTCATGAGGCCCGGCCGCCAACCGGCTCGCGGTCCTCGGCGCCGGCGCGCTCGGCAGCTCCGGCCATGGTCAGCGCCGATGCCCACTGGTCCGGCGTGGCGTCGGCCGGGACCCGCTGGGCCGGCGCGTGCCTGGCCCACCGCGCCGACCGGTGCCCGCGCCGCGCCCTGGCTTCCGCGGCGGCCGCGCGGCTGGCCCGGCGCGCCTCGGTCACCAGCTGGTCCCTGGCCGCCTGCTCGTGCCATTCCCGGATCCGCTCGGCACCCAGAGCCGTGATGATCGTATACATCTCGTCCTCCTCGATGTCCGGGCCTTTCTGACCCGTCACCATCGAGGTTCGCCGTAAGGCCCTTATCCGGGCATCGGGCAACTTCCTTATCTTCTGCTCCGGCCTAGGCCTATCCGCCTCCTTAGGCGCCGACGGGGTCCTTAGGCAGCAGCTGAACCAGCCCGGCGAGGACAAGTTCGACGACGATGAGGAAGATAAGGCAGCCGCGGAACGCGTGCGGCACGCCGCCGCGGAGCGCCCCGTAGAACACGATCCCGAGCAGCGCCACGCCCAGGGCGTTGCCGACCTGCTGCACGGTCGACAGCACCCCGGCAGCCGGGCCCGCGTGCTGCGGCGAGACCCGGGCCAGCACGGTGACCGCGAGCGGTGCGAGCACCATGCCCATCCCGAGGCCGTCGATGAGCAGGCCGGGAACCAGCCAGCCCACGCCCGCGCCACCTTCGCTCGCCGCGCCACCCGCCCCGGCTGCCGCGCCCGCCCACAGCAGCGCGAGCCCGGCCACCATGATCACGGCCCCGGCGGCGATCACCTGACGGCCGAGCCGGCGGGCCAGGTTATGCGCGGTGCTGGACGTGACCAGGTAGCCGGCGCCGATCGCGGTGAACACGACGCCCGAGGCGAGCGCGGTCAGCCCGCGGCCCTCCTGCAGGTAGAGCGCGAGAACGAGGAAGAACGACGCCTGGCCGGTCCAGAACACAAGCTGCGCGAGCAGCCCGGCAGTGAACGCCCGCTCCCGGAACAGCGCAGGATCGATCAGCGGCGTCCCGCCGCGCGCGGCGACCCGGTGCTGGTACCACCCGAACGCGGCGAGCAGCAGGCACCCGCCGGCCAGGCTGGGCCAGGTCCAGGCCGGCCAGCCCGCCTGGCGGCCCTGGATCAGCGGCAGCACGATCGCGACCAGGGCCACGCTCGCGATCACCATGCCGGGGATGCCCAGCGCGGCGCGGGCTGGCCCGCGGGACTCGGGCACCACCCGCGGGGTCAGCGCCACCGCGGCCACGCCGACCGGCACGTTGATCAGGAAGCAGGTCCGCCAGTCGAGTCCGAGCACGTCGCCCTGATCAGCAGGCCGCCGATGAGCTGGCCGGACACCGCGCCGATGCCCAGGCTCAGCCCGAACATGCTGAACGCCCTGGCCTGGCCTGGCCCGAGTAGCTGGTCCGCAGGATCGCCAGAACCTGCGGCGTCATCAGCCCGGCGGAAACGCCCTGCAGCACCCGGCCCGCGATCAGCAGGCCGGCCGTGGGCGCGAGGCCGCAGGCCGCGGACGTGATGGTGAACAGGACGAGGCCGACGGTGAACACCCGCCGCCGGCCGAACGCGTCGCCCAGCCGGCTCGCGGTGATCAGGACCGCGGCTACGGCCAGGCCGAACCCGGCGACCATCCACTGGATGGCCGCGGCGCCGGCGTGCAGCTCGCGCTGCAGTGAGGGGATGGCCACGTTCACTATGAAGAAGTCGAGCGTGATCATGAATGCCGCGGTCAGTACGACCGGCAGCAGGGCCCGGTGCGGCCGCTCCGCGGCTGTGTCGCTGGCGTGCGCGGCCAGGGTGGTCTCGGTCATCTGTTACTCCTGTTGCGCAGTGTTTTCTGAGCGGTTTCTTTTAACTGAGCGGCCGCTCAGGCGGCCGCGGGAACCTTGTCCAGGAAGCCGTGCACGCTCTCGATCCGGTCACCGGCCAGGACCGCGACGTCGAACCCGATCACGATGGGCTCGCCGCCAGCCGGGCCGAGGTGCCAGCCGACTCGACCTCGGCGGCGGCCGGGCGGAAGCGGCGCTGGGCCGGCTGGAGGCGCTCGCGGAGGGCCCGACGCAGCACCACGTGTCGGTCATGCGCAGCGCCCCGGACCTCGTCGAGGCCGCGGTCAGGAGCGGCGAGCCCGGCCGGGCGGCCGGGCCGCTGCGGCGGTTCGAGCAATGGGGCGCGCGGGCCGGCCAGCCCTGGATCGACGCGCTGGTCCTGCGCTGCCGGGCGCTGCTCGCACCCGACGCTGAGGCCGAGAGCCTGTACTCCGCGGCGCTGGAGGCACATCAGCGCGAGGACCGGCCCTTTGAACGGGCCCGAACGCAAAGCCTCTACGGGGAATGGCTACGCCGAGCGCGGCGCAAGATCGACGCGCGAACCCAGCTCCGTGCCGCCCTGGAGATCTTCGACCGCCTCGGCGCCGGGCCGTGGAGCGGCCGGGCCGCCAGCGAGCTCCGAGCGACCGGCTTGGTCATGCCGCAGAGCCCCGGACGCCACGGTCCGGGTGCGCTGGGCCAGCTCACCCCGCAGGAGCTGCAGATCGTCCGGCTGGCCGCCCAGGGGCTGTCCAACCGCGACATCGCGGCGCAGCTGTTCCTCAGCCCGCGGACCGTGGGTTATCACCTGTACAAGGCGTACCCGAAGCTCGGCGTCGCGGCCCGTGCCGAACTGCCCGGCTTGCTCTGCGGTGACCCTTAGGAACCGGCCTGCCGTGGCGGTGTGGCCGCTCGGGACCTGACCGCCCGGCGCCATCAGCGCGGTGCCGCCACGGACGCGCGCTGGCGCAGGGTCATCGGCTCGCGGATCATCACGTCGCCGGCCGGGTTCCCCTCGATGCGCGCGATCAGCGCCTCAACGGCCGCGGCCCCGAGCTCGGGCAGCGGCATGCACACGCTGCTGACCGGGACATCGAGGAAGGCCAGGCACTGGTCCTCGTCGAAGCTGACCACGGACATGTCGCCGGGCACGTCGACCCCTGCGTCGCGCAGCGCCGCCATGACGCCGAACAGCTGGGTGAGGTGGCCCACGCCGCACGCGGTGGGCCGCGGACCGCGGCTCAGCATCTTCGTCACAGCGTCCCAGCCGCCATCCTCGTTCGGGGCCGCGTGCCGGACGGTGAGGCCGTAGCCCTCCGCCGCGCATATCCGGCGCGCCGCCGTCGCCCTGCGGTGCACGGTGTCCACCGAGGGCGGCCCGTCGATGAGCGCAAAGCTGCGATGGCCGAGCCCGGCGGCGTGGTCAACGAACATCCGGACCGCGGCGGGCTCGTCCATCACCACGTCGTTGCCCCGGTCGGGGCCGCGGCGGTTCACGTAGACGTGCGGCGCCGCGATCACCCCGCCCGCGTGCTCCGGGATCCGCAGCGGGGTGGCCAGCAGCAGGCCGTCGGCGCGGCTCTCCTCGACCAGGTAGCGGTAGTCGCCGGGCGGCTTGGGGTCCTCCGTCGGCTCTTCCATGATCATGACGACGTAGCCACGCTCGCTGGCCCGGCGCAGCGCGCCGCCCTGCAGCCTGGCCCAGCTCGGGTTGCGCTCCAGCGGCATCACGAACGTGAGCGCCCCGGTACGCTGCCGCTTCAGCGCCCGGGCCAGGGCGTTCGGGCGGTAGCCCTGCTCCCGCGCCGTGGCCAGGATCCGCTCGTAGACCTCCGGGCGGATTGACTGCGCCGGGTCGCCGTTGAGCACCCGGGACACGGTGGACACGTGCACGCCGACCGCCTCGGCGATGTCGATCAGGCGGGACGCCCGGCGCTGCCCGCCCGCCGGAGCCTCCGCAGGGGCGCTGGCCGGCCCGCCGGTCCCGCCCCCGGCACCGGCTGCGTCAGCGACCCCCGCCTGGCTCATACGACGTCAGCGACCGTCCGGGTGAGCAGGATCGCGGCGCAGAATGAGCGGTACGTGGCCAGCGCGTTCTCGCCGTGGATGCGCAGCTCGCGCGGGCCGGTGCGGTCCACTCCACGGGCCCAGCTCGCTGCCTCGGCGATGTCGGTGGTGCGCACCGACACCTCGAGCGTGGCCGATGCCAGCGGCGGCGGCTCGGCGGCGGCCGCGCCGGCGACCGCCTTCTCGGCCGTGTCCCTGATCAGCGCGCGGGCCCGGGACGGGTGCAGGCTGTGCGCGGCGCTCCGGCTGACGGGCTCCTTGACCACGGCCGCGTGCACCCTGGGGATCAGCACGGCCGTCTCGTCGCAGGCGCAACGGTCCCCGGTCACCAGCACCACCGGAACCCCGTAGTGCGCGGCCACCAGCGCGTTGATCCCGGCCTCGCCGGTCACCACGCCATCCAGCCTGGCCTCGACGACCACGCGCGGGCTGTAGGTGTGCGACAACCCGGCCGGGGCGCCGACCGAGCCGTGGTACGACACGAACAGCACCGCGTCGAAGCTGTCGTCTAGGCCCTGCATCATGTACAGCGGCTTGTGGCTGCCCGATATGTAAGACGCCTCGCCGGCCAGCGCGTCCGGCGGCAGGTTGCGCATCGTGGAGTGGGAGTCGTTGACCACGACCTCGGTGGCGCCGCCGGCCATCGCGCCTTCGATGGCCGCGTTGACCTCGTCAAGCAGCAGCTTGCGCCCGGCCGCCGCCTGCGGGCCGTCCCCGACGCACTGCTCCCAGTCGACGACTCCGGCGGTGCCCTCCATGTCGCTGGACAGGAAGATCTTCAAACTTGCCTCCGCTCCTCGATGCGGAACGTCTCGTCGTCGGCCGTCATCACGCTGTAGGTGGAACCCGGCATGGTGGACGCGCCACCGTGGCGGCCGTCCGGCGCCAGGCACAGAACCTGCAACGGCGAGCGGAACTCGTCGGGCAGGTCCAGCGTTTCGGCGAGGGCCCGGGCGCAAGCCTTCGCCGGGTCGCCGTCGGCCGCGAGCGCGTAGAGCACCGCGCGGGCGGTGGTACCGCGGATGGCCAGCTCGCCGCGGCCGGTGCAGGCGGCCCCGCCTACAGCGTTGTCACAGTAGTTGCCCGCGCCGATGATCGCCGAGTCGCTGATGCGGCCCGGGTACTTCCACGGGTACCCGCTGGTGCTCACGCCGACCGCAAGGTTACCCGCGGCATCGAGGGCAAGCACGTTGACGGTATCCCAGGGCGGCTCGGGCACCTGCATCGAAGCGAGCCGCTCCAGCACCTGCTCGCGGTAGGCGCGCTCGCCGGGGCCGAACCTGGCCGTCGCGGCCTCGATCCCCGCTGCGGACAGGCCATCCCGCCATCTCTGGCGTGCGGCGTCGGTCAGCGTGGGCCCGCGCTCGATGCCGACATCGTCGGCGAACCGCTCCGCGCCCGCTCCGACGAGCATCAGGTGCTGCGGCAGCCGTTCGCAGACGGCCCGGGCGATCGTGATCGGGTGCGGGAAGCCGGTGACCGCGGCCACCGCCCCGGCCCGCCGGGTCGCGCCGTCCATCACCGAGGCGTCCAGTTCCACCTCGCCCAGCAGGTTCGGCATCCCGCCGACGCCGACGGTGTGGTTTTCCTCGTCCGATTCCACGAGGCGGATGGCCGCTTCGACCGCGTCCATGGCGCTCGCGCCGGCCCGCAGCAGGTCAATGCCCGCCGTCAAGCCGACCTCGCCCCGCTCGCTGGCAATCATCAGTGGCGTTATGACCGGTCCTCCTGATCTTCCCGGGGTGCTATGGATCAGCCTAGGGATCTCATCGGCCCGAGCGCGAGGTCTGACGCTGATTGCCGACGAAACAAACCTTTGTCCTAGCTTAAGCGACGACAAGGCTGTAACGTCGCGGCCATGCGTTATGTGGTGCTTGGCTGTGGCGCTATCGGCGGCACCGTGGCGGCGGGCCTGGTCCGCGACGGCCACGACGTGCTGGTCAGCGACGCCGACCCGGCCGTGGTGGCGGCGATAAACGAGAACGGCCTGCGGATCGAGGGGCCGATCGAGAACTTCACGGTCCAGGTGCCGGCGGTACTGCCAGCCGACCTGCCGGAGCGGCTGGACTGCCCGGTCCTGGTCGCGTGCAAGTCGCAGCACACGGCGGCCGCGGCGGCCAGCCTCGCGGGCCGGATGCACGGGGACGGCTTCGTGGTCTCGATGCAGAACGGGCTGAACGCCGAGCAGCTCGCCGCCGTGGTCGGGGCGGACCGGGTGGTCGAGTCGTTCGTGAACTTCGGCGCCGACGTGACCGCACCCGGGGTCGTGCTGCGCGGCAGCCGGGAGACGTTCGTCATCGGCGAGGTCGACGGGACGATCTCGGACCGGGTGCGGGCTGTGGCCGCCGACGTCGCCGATGCCAAGCCGACCGAAGACATCATGGGCTACCTGTGGGGCAAGGAGGCCTACGGGGCGATGCTGGCCGCGATCGCGGTCAGCGACCTGTCGATCGCGGACGGGCTCGAGGACCCCGCCTACACACCGTTGCTGGTGGCCGTGGCCAGAGAGGTCCTCGACCAGGCGCCGGTCCCGCCGAAGGGCTTTGACGGGTTCGACCCGGAGGACCTGGAGGGATCGCTCGCGCCGCTGGTCGTTTTCAACCGGCGCTCGGCCAAGAGCCACTCCGGCATCTATCGCGACCTGATGGTGCGGCACCGGCCGACCGAGGTGACGGCGCACCTCGGCGAGCTGAAGGGCCCGATGCTGCGCTGGGTGGTCGAGCTGATCGGCGAGATCGAGCAGGGCAGGCGGACCTGCGAGCGGTCGAACCTGGACCTGCTGGCCGCGTACGAGCGCCTGGAGCGGCTCGGCCGGCCGGTCAACGCGGTCGCGGCGGTGATCGGGGCGCCGCGGCGCGCGGCCGACGGGCCGCTGGCCGGGCGGCCGGTCGGCATCAAGGACATCATCGCGGTGGAGGGCGTGCCGACCCGCTGCGGCAGCCCGGCGAGCGATCCCGAGCCCGCGGCCGCCGACGCGGAACTGGTGCGGCGGCTGCGAACCGCCGGCGCCGAGGTGTTCGCCACCACCCAGTGCCTGGAGTTCGCGGCCGGCCACGCGAACCCGGAGATCGGCGACACCCGCAACCCCCGTGACCCGTCCCGCACCTCGGGCGGTTCCTCGGGCGGCTCTGCGGCCCTGGTCGCGGCCGGCGTATGCGACCTCACCATCGGGTCCGACACCGGCGGGTCGATCCGGATCCCGGCGGCGTACTGCGGCGTGGTGGGGCTCAAGCCGACCTTCGGCCTGCTGTCGGTCGACGGGGTGTTCCCGCTCTCCCCCACCTGTGACCACGTCGGCACGCTGACCGCCACGGTCGCCGGGGCCAGGGAGCTGCTCGCGGCAACGGCCGACCGGGCCGATCTGCTGGGCCTGGCCCAGCCGGAGGACCTGATCGGCCCCGCCGAGGTGGCGGACCTGGCCGCCCTCTCGAGCCTGGCCGACCCCGTCGGCGCGGCCGACCTGGACGATCCGTCGGGTACCTCCGGCCCGCCCGCGACCTACACGATCGGCGTCCTGGCCGCGCAGCTGGCCGACCCCTCGGTCACCCCCGAGGTGCGCGAGGCGGTCAGCGGGGCGCTCGCGGCGCTTCAGGCCGCGGGCTGGGAGCTGCGCGAGCTGACCGCCCCCTGGCTTGACGAGCTCGCCACCTGGGAAGAAGTGCTTGCGGTGATCGTCAGCAGGGAGGCCTCGCTGGTGCACTCGGGACGTGATCAGAGCCGGTACGCGGAGGGCACCCGCGCGCTGCTCGACTACGGCGCCTCGGTCGGTGAGGACCGGTTCACCGAAGCGCTCGGGCGGCGGGACGCGCTGACCGAGGCAATCGAGGCGACCCTGGACGGCGTCGACGTGCTCGCCGGGCCGACCGTCGGCTACCAGGCACCAGAGCAGGATCCGCCGTTCGGCGCCGACGACGACAGCGCCGAGGGCCGGTTCACCGGCCCGTACAACCTCACCGGCCACCCGGCGGTCTCGATACCCGTGCCCATCTCCGGCCTGCCGGCCGGCCTTCAGCTCGCCGGCCGGCGCGGCCAGGACCTCGCACTGCTCAGGGTCGCCGCCGCCGCCGAGAAGGTGCTCGCCGCCGCAACGCCACCTGCCACCGAAACGACAGCCGCAACCGCAACGCCACCTGCCACCGAAACGACAGCCGCAACCGCAACGCCGCTCGCCCCCTCAACGACGAAGGAGAGCTGAATTCATGGCAACGACGGTGACCCGCCGCACGATCGACCTCGCAGGCCTCGACGTCCCGCTGGTCGAGGCGACCGGCAGCGAGGACGGCCCGCTGCTCACGGTGATCTCCGGGGTGCACGGCTGCGAATACGCCTCGATGGACGGCGTGCGCCGGTGGACCCGCAGCCTGGAAGACCGCGAACTGCGCGGCCGGGTCCGCGCCGTGCCGGTGCTGAACCTGCCCGCGTTCCACGCCCGCACCCCGTTCCTGGTCCCGGACGACGGCAAGAACCTCAACCGGTGCTTCCCCGGCGACCCGGGTGGCACGCTGGCCGACCGGCTCGCCTATGCCGCGTTCACGCAACTCATCACGGGTTCCGACGCGTACATCGACGCGCACTGCGGGGACATGGTCGAGGCGCTGGAGCCGTTCGCGATGTTCCACGCGGGGCCCACCGAGGAAAAATCGAGGGAGATGGCCGTGGCGTACCGGCTGCCCTACGTGATCCGGGAGGAGCCACGGCCGGACCCGAGCCTGGGTGGTCTATCGAGTGGGGCGGCGTCCGGGATCGGCATCCCGGCGATCACCGCCGAGTCCGGGGAGTGCGGCCTGGTCCAGGAGGAGGCCGTCGCGCGGCACGTCCGCGGGCTGAACGGCGTGCTCGCAGTGCTCGGCATGGCCGACCTGCCCGAGGGAACGCCGGATCCCTCACCCACGCTCCTCACCCGCTTCGACTGGATGCGCAGCGTGCGCGGGGGCTGGTGGGCGCCGGCCGTCAAGCCCGGGGACTCGGTCGCCGAGGGGCAGGTGATCGGGACGATCAGCACGCTGGACGGCTCGCAGGTGCTCGAGACGATCACCGCGCCAGCGGACGGCGTGCCGATCTTCATCACCAGCTCCCCCGCCGTCGCCGACGACGGCCTGCTGCTCGGCCTCGGCATCCAGTAGCGCCCGGAACCCCGCCTCTGCCTGCCCCGCAACGACGCTCGCCCCTCAATGACGAAGAAGAGCTGAATTCATGGCAACGACGGTGACCCGCCGCACGATCGACCTCGCAGGCCTCGACGTCCCGCTGGTCGAGGCGACCGGCAGCGAGGACGGCCCGCTGCTCACGGTGATCTCCGGGGTGCACGGCTGCGAATACGCCTCGATGGACGGCGTGCGCCGGTGGACCCGCAGCCTGGAAGGCCGCGAACTGCGCGGCCGGGTCCGCGCCGTGCCGGTGCTGAACCTGCCCGCGTTCCACGCCCGCACCCCGTTCCTGGTCCCGGACGACGGCAAGAACCTCAACCGGTGCTTCCCCGGCGACCCGGGTGGCACGCTGGCCGACCGGCTCGCCTATGCCGCGTTCACGCAACTCATCACGGGTTCCGACGCGTACATCGACGCGCACTGCGGGGACATGGTCGAGGCGCTGGAGCCGTTCGCGCTGTACGAGACCGGGCCGGCCGACGCCGTGGCGAGCGATATGGCCGTGGCTTACCGGCTGCCCTACGTGATCCGGCAGGTAAAGGGCCCGGACCGGCCCGTCGCCGGCACCTCGACGTCGGCGGCGTCCGGGATCGGTGTGCCGGCGATCACCGCCGAGTCCGGCGAGTGCGGCCTGGTCCAGGAGGAGGCCGTCGCCCGGCACGTCCGCGGGCTCAATGGGGTCCTGGCGCTGCTCGGCATCGCCGACCTGCCCGAAGGAACCCCGGATCCCGCACCGACCTACCTCACCCGCTTCCTCTGGATGCGCACCGGGCGCGGCGGCTGGTGGGCGCCGGCGGTCATGACAGGCGAGCCGGTCACCGAGGGCCAGGTGATCGGGACGATCAGCACGCTGGACGGCTCGCAGGTGCTAGAGACGATCACCGCGCCAGCGGACGGCGTGCCGATCTTCATCACCAGTTCCCCCGCCGTCGCCGACGACGGCCTGCTGCTCGGCCTCGGCGTCGCCTAGTCCTCAGCTGCCGATCCGACATACTCGCAACCATGGCGAGGAACCGGGCGGCGTTACTGACCGCGCTGGGGACCGACAACTTCGGGTCGGGGTTGTTCCTGCCTGTCGTTCTGCTGTATGTGACCCGGGTCATCGGGCTGCCGCTGGCCACCGCGGGGACGGTCGTCTCGCTGGGCACGATCGCGGGCGTGGCCGCACCACCGCTGGCCGGACGGCTGGTGGACACGGTGGGCCCGCGGCCGGTCGTGATCTGCTCCCAGGTACTGCAGGCTGCGGCCGCGGTGCTCTACCTCGCGGCCCGCGGCGTGCTGGGCGTGGCGGTGGCCGCCGCGGCGCTGGCCGCCGGGCAGCAGCTCTTCTACAGCTCGCTGTTCGCGCTGATCTCCGACGTCGCCGGGCACGGCCCGAAGGACCGGCCGTTCGCGGTGGCCGGCATGATCCGCTCCGCCTGCTTCGGCCTCGGCGGCCTGGCCGCAGGCGCCCTGCTCAGCCTGGCCGGCCCCGCCGCCTACCGGATCGCTGTTGCCGTCGATGCGGCGAGCTTCGCGGCCTGCGCGGTGCTGCTGGCCGCGGGCGTCCGCATTCCGCGGCCGCCTCGCCGACAGGCGGCCCGGGCCAGGGCCGGCGCGGGCGGGCTGCTGTTCGCGGCGCGCACCAACGCGCTCGCCGAGGCTGCGGCGCCCGAGGCAGCCCGGGGAGGCTACCTCGCCGCCTTTCAGTACGCGTTCACGATCGCCGGGATGATCGCGCCCGGGGTGGTGGCGCTATTCTCAGTGGCCGCGTGGCTGCCGTGGCTGCTGGCCGCGACCTGCTGCGGCCTGGCTGTCGTGGCGCTGCGCCGGCTGAGCGGCCGCCTGCCCGCCCGGGCCGTGCGTCCCGACTCCAGTTCGCCCGGTGTCAACACCCAAAACCAACAAATCCAGGGGTCAGTGCTGAGGGCAACTTAGCCGTTCTGTCCTCAATGGTGCTGATAGCGTCCTGCCGCGAGGGACTGCGGCTTGAGCCGCCGGGGGCGAGCAAGGGAGAGCTCCCCGGATGCATCCACCGGCTCGGAAGGTCAATGTGACCCTCGCGGTCTGCGCCCTTGTCGCGGGGTTCTGCGTCACGCTCGGCGTGCTGACCGTGCTGCGGATCGGGCTCGCCACCCCTGCCCGCGGCAAGGGCGCAATCGTGGTGCCGGACACGACCAGGCCCTCGGGGAAGAAAGCGGCGGGCCAGCCCTCGGCCGCGGCGCTTGACGCCCAGTGGCTCGCCTACTCCGACCGCTCCACCTGCGCCGACTGGTCGGGGGGCGACGGGGTGTCGGCGATCAGGCTGAGCTCCTCCCAGGTTGCCTGGTTCTTCGCCGACACCTACCTCGGCCCGGCGGGACCAGCGATCGGCTTCTCGCACCTGAGCGGGTTCATACACAACTCGGTGGTGGTGCAGAGCGCGGCCGGGCGCAGTTCCACGCTGGTGACGCTCACCGGCGGTGGTGCCTGCAACAGCCCCAGCGACCCCGGGCCCGGGGCGCAGGCCGTGGTGCAGCCGACCGGCGCCGCCGCGGGCGACCGGGACTGGGATGCCGACGGGATCCGGGTCGGCGGCGCGGTCGTGAAGTTCTACAACGCCTACCGGCGGGGGCCGATCATCCCGGTGAACACGACGATCGCGAGCTTCCCGGTCGGCCAGCTCAGCGCGGCCGGGAACGGCCCGGCGTTCGGCGCCACGGCGCACCCGGCGCTCACGCAGCTGCCGTCGTACACGCCGCCCAGCGGCGGCACGCCGATCGTCTGGGGGTCCGCGCTGTTGCAGGTCAGCGGCACCATCTACGTTTACGGCTGGCAGAGCCCCGACCCGGACACCTCGATCCGTGAGCTGTACCTGGCGAGGGTCAGCGCCGCCCGGCTGACCGACTTCGGCGCGTGGCAGTTCTACGACGACGGCGCATGGGCCGGCGCGCAGGGCCTCGCCGAGCCCATCGAGCTCTCCAGCCAGGGCCTCAACGTTCCGTCTGGCTTCAGCGTGCTTCGGGTTTCCGGGCGGTACTGGCTGATTCAGACGGCAGGAGCCGGGAACGCCGACATCGACGCCTACCCGGCGGCCGAGCCGTGGGGGCCGTTCAACTGGAACCGGGGGATCCTGCTGTACCGGGCGCCGGGCATCGGGCTCAGTGTGGCCGACGACTACCGGATCATGTACGAAGCCCGGGCCGAGCCCGCCCTGTCCACCAGCAAGACGCTGGTGATCAGCTACAACGTGAACTCCGAGGCGGTGACTGGCGCCTGCCTCTCGATCGCGAAATTCACCAACGCCATGACCCAGCCGCGGTTCATCACGGTGCCCATGTCGGCCTTTGGCGGGGCCGGCCACCGGGCACACAGCGGGCTCGCGGCCGGGGCCCCGCCGCACTATCCGGCGATCACCCAGCAGGATCCGTCGCGCTGGTTCAGCTCCTGGTCCTTCGCCGGAGGCTGCCCGCCGGTGCCGGCGGTGTCCGGCGTCACCGCGCAGACAGACGCCGGCGGGACCCGGCTGAGCTGGCCGTCCGCCGGGATCGGCCTGCGGTACCGGGTGTACCGGAAGACCCCGTCGGGATGGGTCAAGGTGGGCACGGTCTGGCCCGCCCAGATCACGATCACCGGGCTGAGCGCCGGGAGCTACGAGTTCGAGGTGGTGCCGGTCAACATCTATTCGAGCACCGGGCAGGCCGGGTACGTCACGGTGCGGGTTGGCTGACTCTCAAAGCTGGCACTGTCAATACCAGTAAAAATCTGCTCAGATTACTAGTTTCTGCTCGTGGCAGTATGGGACTCGTGAGGACCTCCGAACCTGCCATCAGCGTCGTCCGACTCCAGGTCAACGGCGAGACCCACGTCCTGACCTTGGACAACAGGACGACCTTGCTCGATGCGCTCCGCGAAACCATCGGCCTGACCGGGTCGAAGAAGGGTTGCGACCACGGCCAGTGCGGGGCCTGCACGGTCCTGGTTGACGGCCGCCGCGCCAACAGCTGCCTGCTGTTCGCGGTCGCGATGCAGGATGCCGAGATCAGGACCGTGGAGGGGCTCGCCGAGCCGGATGGCACCCTGCACCCGCTGCAGCAGGCCTTTGTCGACCGGGACGCCCTGCAATGCGGATACTGCACGCCGGGGCAGATCTGCTCGGCCGCGGGCATGCTCGCCGAGGCCGCCGCGGGCTGGCCAAGCGCGGTCTCGGCAGTGCCGGGCGCCGACCCGGCCGCACAAGGCGCTCGCCCGGCCGCACAAGCCGCCGACCCGGCCGCACAAGGCGCTGGCCCCGCCATCCTCGACGCGGCCGAGGTACGGGAGCGGATGAGCGGCAACCTGTGCCGATGCGGTGCGTATGTCAACATCGTCGCCGCGATCCTGGACGCCGCGCCCGCCACGACCAACGGGGAGACCGGATAGTGCAGCCGTTCCAGTACCAGCAGCCGACCGACGCGGCCGGCGCCGTCGCAACCGTGACCACAACCGACGGCGCGGCCTTCCTGGCAGGCGGGACGAACCTGGTTGACCTGATGAAGCTCGGCGTCGAAGCGCCCGGCCTGCTGGTCGACATCACCCGCCTGCCGATGGACCGGATCGAGCCGACCCCGGACGGCGGCCTGCGGATTGGGGCCGGGGTACGCAACAGCGACCTGGCCGCAGACGCGCTGGTCCGAGCCGAGTACCCGGTGCTGTCCCAGGCGCTGCTGGCCGGCGCCTCGGGCCAGCTGCGGAACATGGCCACGGTCGGCGGCAACCTGCTGCAGCGCACCCGCTGCCTGTACTTCCAGGACGTCACCAAGCCGTGCAACAAGCGGCGCCCCGGCAGCGGCTGCCCCGCCCGCACCGGCGACCACCGCAACCTGGCCATCCTCGGCGGGTCCGGGTCCTGCATCGCCACGCACCCCTCCGACATGGCGGTCGCGCTCGCCGCACTCGGCGCCGTCGTGCACGTCCAGGGTGCCGGCCGGCCACGGACGCTGGATCTCGCCGGGCTGTACCGGCTGCCCGGCGACGAGCCGGACCGGGAAACCACGCTGTCGCGCGGCGACCTGATCACCGCCGTCGAGCTGCCCCCGCTCGGCTTCGCGCGCCGCTCGGCATACAAGAAGGTGCGCGACCGCGCCTCGTACGCGTTCGCCGTGACCTCGGTCGCCGCCGCGCTCGACGTGGAAGACGGGCTCGTCCGCGACGTACGGCTGGCCCTGGGCGCGGTCGCCCCGGTGCCGTGGCGCGCTCACCGCGCCGAGCAGGCAATGCGTGGCCGGCCGGCCACCGAGGAGACCTTCCGCGGCGCCGCGGACGCCGAGCTCGCCGCAGCCGCGCCGCTGCGCCACAACGCGTTCAAGGTTCCGCTGGTCAGCAACGTCGTGACCGCCGTTCTTACGCAGCTCGCCGGGGGCGTCCAGCCTCCCACTGCACCTCCAGCGCGCCTCCGGCACGACCAAGCGGAGCGCCCGCGAGGGAGCCAATGAAATGAGCGCCATGCTTGACACCCCGCAGCCCGCGGGCATGACGAGGATCGACGGCCCGGACAAGGTGACCGGCCGGGCTCGCTACGCGTTCGAGCATCCGGTCGAGGGTGCCGTGTACGCGTGGCCGGTCCAGTCGACGATCGCCAAGGGTGAGATACGGAGCGCCGATTCCAGCGCCGCGCTTGCGCTGCCCGGGGTGCTCGCGGTCCTGACCCCGGACAACGCGCCGCGGCTCACCGCCGACGATCCGGAATTGGCACTGTTCCAGTCGCGCGCAGTCGCCTACCGCGGGCAGCTGGTGGCCGCCGTGGTGGCAACGACCCTGGAGACCGCCAGAGCCGCCGCCGACCTGGTGCGGATCGACTACGCCGAGGCGCCGCACGACGTCACGCTGACACCCGATCACCGCGGGCTGTACAAGCCGGACAAGGTGAACCCGAACTTCCCCACCGACACCGAAGCCGGCGACCCCGACGGCGCGTTCGCCGCCGCCCCGGTGCGCGTCGACAAGATGTACCGGACGCCCGGCGAGCACAACAACCCGATGGAGCCGCACGCCACGATCGCCTGGTGGGACGGTGACCGGCTGACGGTGTTCGACGCCACGCAGGGGCCGTCGCGGGCAGCGACGATCATCGCCGGCGTGTTCGGCCTGCGGCCGGGCCAGGTGCGCGTGATCGCCGAGCACGTGGGCGGCGGATTCGGCGCGAAGGGCACCCCGCGCCCCAATGCGATCCTCGCGGCGATGGCGGCCAGGGCCGTCGGCCGCCCGGTCAAGTGCGTGCTCAGCCGGAAGCAGATGTTTGCCGTGGTCGGACACCGCGCCCCGTCGATCCAGCGGGTCCGGCTCGGCGCCGACGAAAATGGCGGGCTGACCGCGATCGTGCACGACGTCATCGGGCAGACCTCGACGATCAAGGAGTTCGCCGAGCAGACCGCGGTGGCAACCCGGCACATGTACGCGGCGCCGAACCGCCGAACCACGCACCGGATGGTCCGGCTCGACGTGCCGACCCCGGCCTGGATGCGCGCACCCGGCGAGTGCCCCGGCATGTTCGCACTCGAGTCGGCCATGGACGAGCTCGCCGTCGCCTGCGGCATCGACCCCGTGGAGCTGCGGATCCGCAACGAGCCGGCCGTCGAGCCGGAGAGCGGAAAGCCGTTCTCGTCACGGAACCTGGTCGCGTGCCTGCGCGAGGGGGCCGCCTGGTTCGGCTGGGCGGACCGGGAGCCGTCGCCGGGTATCAGGCGGGACGGGCCGTGGCTGACCGGGACCGGCGTGGCGGCCTCGACCTACCCGGCGCGTGCGATGGCGTCGCAGGCGCTGGTCAGCGTCGACGCGAACGGCCACTACGTGGTGTCGATCGCCGCCGTGGACATCGGCACCGGCGCGCGTACCGCGCTGCTGGCCGTGGCCGCCGGCGCCCTGGGTGTGCCCGCCGACCACGTGACGCTGCGGATCGGCGACAGCGAGCTGCCCCCGGCCATGATCGCCGGAGGCTCGATGGGCAACGCGTCATGGAGCTGGGCGGTGACCGACGCCTGCCGCGCGCTGCGCGAGCAGATCCGGGCCCGCGACGGCGCGATACCGGCCGGCGGGCTGTCCGCGCAGTCGTCGACCGGCGACGCCATCGACGCGCTCCCCGACCACGCCCGGTACTCGTTCGGCGCCCAGTTCGCCGAGGTCAGAGTCGACGCCGACACCGGGGAGGTGCGCGTGCCCCGGCTGCTCGGCGTGTTTGCCGCCGGCCGCATCGTGGTGCCCGCGATGGCCAGGTCGCAGTTCATCGGCGGCATGACCATGGGCCTTTCCATGGCCCTGCACGAAGAAAGCATGATCGACCCGGAGTTCGGTGACTACCCGAATCACGACCTGGCCAGCTACCACATCGCGGCCAACGCCGACGTCGGCGACATCGACGCCCGGTGGATCGACGAGGACGAGCCCGAACTCGGGCCGGCCGGGGCCAAGGGGATCGGCGAGGTCGGCATCGTGGGGACCGCGGCGGCTATCGCGAACGCCGTGTTTCACGCGACCGGGATCCGCGTCCGGGAGCTGCCGATCAGGCTGGACAAGCTGCTTCTGTAACGCGCGGGCTCCTGGCGGGACTGAATGGCGCAACCGCCATTCAGTCAACGTGAGGAGAACGCACCGGGTCGCGTCCGATGGCGACCTCAAGTTCGCCTGCAACGCGGGCAGCACGACGGTCAGTGGCTACGTGGCACGCGCGGGCGGCCAGCTCACGCTCAACGGCCAGACGCCGACCGAGCCGGGCACGCTCGACGCGGCGGTCACACCCAGCGGGCGCTTCGTCTACGTGCAGACCGAAGGCAGGCCCGCCGGGAGTGGCCCGGTGGCAGGACACGGAGCCCTCCGTAAGACCAGCCCACCTCCGGGTGCGGTGGCCGGAGGCGAAGAAGTGTCAACCCCGCACAGCGGCCCACCCGCCGCCGATCAGACGGGGACCGCCCCTGGCAGGCCAGGCTGGACACCCTGGCCGGCAACGGCCTGCCGTTCCTGGTGGCCAGGACCGGCGGCGAGGTGGCCGGGTACGGCTACGTAAGCCCGTGGCGCCCGAAGCCGGCCTACCGGCACACGGTCGAGGACACGGTGTACCTGGCCCCGGGCGCGACCGGCCGGGGCCTGGGCCGCAGGCTGCTCGCCGAGTTGCTGGCCCGCGCCGGGCAGGCCGGTGCGCGGCAGATGGTCGCGGTCATCGCGGACGCCGGCGCCGACAGCGAGGCCTCGATCGCACTGCACCGCGCGCTCGGCTTCGCCCACGCGGGCCGGCTCAGCGCCGTCGGCCACAAGCACGGCCGCTGGATCGACACCGTGCTGATGCAGCGCGGCCTGGCGCCACAGATAAGTTTCGAAGCATGAGTGGACAAGCCACTGCCGCCACGGCTCTGCTCGAGCGGGAGGGCATCCCGTACACGGTGCACACCTACGCCCACGACCCGCAGCGCGAGTCGTACGGAAGCGAGGCCAGCGAGGCGCTCGACGTTCCGGCCGACCGTGTCCTGAAGACCCTGGTGGCCAGCGTCGATGGCGCGCTGGCCGTGGGCGTGGTGCCGGTCTCGGCTCAGGCGGGCGGCGCACGCCACCGTCGCCCCCATCTCCCGTTCCGGATAGATGGAAAAGTGGTCACCAGCGGCCGTTGGAACGACCGCCGGCGACCACTTTCCTTCGCACAGCAACGCTTAGCGCAGCACCTTACGGCGGTAGAGCCAGACGGCGGTGGGCGCGAATATCGCGATCAGCCCGATCGACCAGATGAGCACCGCAAGCTCCGGGTGCTGCATCGGCCAGGCGTCCGGTGTCGGCACGTTGCCGCCGAACAGGTTCCGGCACGCGGCGGCGACCGCGCTCATCGGGTTCCAGTTCGCGAAGCCGCGCAGCCAGGCCGGCATCCCCTGGGTCGGCACGAACGCGTTGGACACGAACGACAGCGGCAGGAAGAAGATGAACCCCAGGGCCTGCGCGGTCTCCGGGCTGCGCAGCACCATGCCGGCGCAGGCGCCCACCCAGGTCATCGCGAACGCGAACAGCAGCGCCAGGCCGGCCGCGAGCAGCGCGTCGCCGATGCCGTGCTCGATCCGCCAGCCAACGGCCAGGCCGGTGGCTGAAAGCACCACGATGCCGAGCACCTGGGTGGCGAGGTCGGACATGGTGCGCCCGGCCAGCACCGCGGCCCGGGAAATCGGCAGCGCCCGGAAACGGTCGATCAGACCCGTTGACATGTCGGTGGTCATCCCGACCGCGGTACCCGGGGCGGTGCCCGCCATCGTCATCCCGAACATCCCGCTGATCAGGAACTGGTGATAGCTGCCGCCGCCGGCCAGGTGAATCGCGGAGCCGAACACGTAGGTGAACAGCAGCACGAAGATGACCGGCTGGATCGTGACATCGAGCAGCTGCTCGGGCTCGCGGGCGATCCTCGCGACGCTGCGCCGGGCCAGTACCCAGCTGTTCTTCAGAGCCCACCAGGTACGCAGCAGCCATGGTTCCGCCGCCGCGGCAGGTATGGGAAGGGACATGGCGCTCATGCGGCCTCCTTCGAGCTCTCGGCCGCGGTGTCGGCGGCACGTCCGGTCAGGGTCAAGAACACGTCGTCAAGTGAGGGCCGCCGGATTCCGAGGTCGTCCAGCAGTACGCCGGCGGCGTCGAGTTCACGCACGATCTCCGGCATCCTCCGGGCGCCACCGTCGACCGGCGCCTCGACCGTCCGCGTTGCGGGGTCGGTCTGCGGCGGCCCGTCGGCGATCCCGGCCAGCACGTTCCGCGCGGTGCCCAGGTCGGACTGCGCGGCGACGGTGATCAGCACTCGCTCGCCGCCCACCTTGGCCTTCAGCTCGGCCGAGGTGCCCTCAGCGATCACCCGGCCGTGGTCAACGACCGTGATCAAGTCGGCGAGCTGGTCGGCCTCGTCCAGGTGCTGGGTGGTCAGCAGCACCGTCGTCCCGGTCGCGGTCAGCGCGCGGACGGCGTCCCAGGTGACCACGCGGCTGCGCGGGTCGAGGCCGGTCGTCGGCTCGTCCAGGAACAGGATGCTCGGCCGGGCAACCAGGCTCGCGGCCAGGTCGAGGCGCCGCCGCATGCCGCCCGAGTACGTCTTGACCCCGCGGTCCGCCGCGTCGGTCAGGTCGAACTCATCCAGCAGCTCGGCGGCACGCTGCTTGGCCTGCTTCTTTGACATGCGGCACAGCTGGCCAACCATGATCAGATTCGCCCGGCCGGTGAGTGATTCGTCTAGGGCCGCGTACTGGCCGGTGAGGCCGATCTCGCGGCGCACCTGGGCTGCCTCGGTGCGCACGTCGAAGCCGGCCACCCGGGCTGTGCCCAGGTCGGGCCGCAGCAGCGTGGTCAGCACCCGGACGGTGGTGGTCTTGCCCGCGCCGTTGGGCCCGAGCATGCCCAGGATCGTCCCGGCTCCGACCTGCAGGTCGATGCCGTCCAGCGCCCGGGTCCGGCCGAACACCTTCACCAGGCCCTCGGCCTCGATCGCATAGGTCTCGCTCATCCGTGATCTCCTCTGATACGGCGTACGAGATTTCATTAGTACGCTGTACTATACAGTACGATGTACGAGAGTCAAGACGACCACCTGGAACGGGAAGCAGCGTGCCGGATCGAGACAGCAAAACTGCAGATCAGCAGCGGGCAGAACCCGAGCCGCGGCCTCGGCCGGCGGATAAGGAGCCTGCGCAGGCTGATCAGCAGCGCAAGCAGGCGGATCAGCTACGTCGGCGGGCCGAGATGGAGCGCCAGCGGGCGGAGCAGCGCGAGCGCAGGCAGGCCCAGCAGCAGCGCCGGCAGGCTCAGGCACAGCAGCGCCGCCAGCCCGGTCCGCAGCGCGGGAATCCAGGCCAGGAAGGGCGTGCGGATCCGGGCCAGGGACGGCGCGGGGGTCCCGTCGGCGACCCAGACGAGCTCTGGCCTCCGCTCATGGGCCCGGGGTGGCGCGACCGCGGCACCCGGGTACACCGGATGCTGCACGACAGCGCCGGGCGTGAACAGCGTGGCCGCGGCCGGAACCGGACGGCTCCTGCCCTGTCGCGCGCGGAGATCGTGGACGCGGCAATCGCGATCGCCGACGCCGAGGGCTCCGGTGCGATCAGCATGCGGCGGATCGCTCAGGTGCTCAAGGCGGGCACGATGTCCCTGTACTGGCACGTAGCGAACAAGGAGCAACTGCTCGACCTGATGCTCGACGCCCTGATCGGGGAGATCGAGGTGCACGAGCCGACCGGCGACTGGCGGGCCGACCTGCGGACGCAGGCCCGCAATGAGCGGGCTATGCTCCTGCGCCACGCCTGGGTCATGGACTTCATCGGCGGGCGGCCGCCGCTCGGGCCGAACACTCTGCTGCACATGGACCGCCATCTGGGTGTGCTGGACGGCCTCGGTCTCGACATCGCCACGGCCATGAACGTCCTGGGCACCGTGCAGACCTACGTCATGGGCTCGGCGCTGCGCGAGATGCAGGAGGCACGCGTTCAGCGCGACGAGGAACGGGCCGACGTCACCGAGGAAGCATGGGAGCCCATGCGGGATGCCTGGCGGAACCGGCTCGACGCCGACGGCCGGTTCACCCACGTGGTCAGGTTCCTCGACGCTGGCATCGACCCGGACGCCGAAGAGACCAGGGACGAGCGGTTCGAGTTCGGCCTCGACTGCGTCATCGACGGGCTCGCCGGGAAGATCGCGGCGCTGCCGGACGGCGGGCCGGCGTGACCCCGGTGGCAGAATTGCCCGGCATGAGCCAGCTTGACCGTGCCGCGGTCGAAGACGCGCTGGAGGCGGTGTACCAGAACGTCGCCACGGTCGCCGACGGGCTCGGCGACGCGGACCTGATGCTGCCCAGCCGCTGCGCAGGCTGGGCCGTCGGCGACGTCCTGTATCACCAGCTGCTCGACGCGAGGCGGGCGCTGCGCGCCTTCGCCACCCCGGCTGCGGACGCGCCCGATGTCGACGCCGTCTCGTACTGGCGGTCCTACGGCCCGGACAGCGGCGAGCACGAGGCCGCCGGGGCCGCACAGGCGGCGGCGCACGCCCGGCACGTCAGGATCGTCGCCTCGGCCTATCCGCCCGACGCCCTGGCGTGGGAGTGGCGAGAGACCGCCGAGGCAGCATGCCGGGCCGCGCGCGCCTGCCCGCACCCCGCCGTGGCCACTCAGGGCCATGCGCTGCGCACGGCCGACTTCATCGCCACGCTCGCGGTGGAGGCGGCGGTTCATTACCTCGACCTGACCGTGCGGCTGCCCGCTGCGCCGCCGCCAGAGCCCGCCTCGCTGGCGCTGGTGCGGCGCGTCCTCGACGGCCTGCTCGGGACGCCCATGCCGGGCGGGTGGGATGACGCCACCTACGCCCTCAAGGGAACCGGCCGGGCGCCGGTTGCCGCGGCGGAAAGGTCGGCGATCGGCGAGCTGGCCGACCGGCTGCCATTGTTTGGCTGAAGCCCGGCCCGCGGGGGACACCCTGCCCGAGCCCAGACCAGCCCCGCGGGGACCCCGCGCGAGGCTCCCCAAACCAGCCCCGCGGAGACCCCCGGTGTCCCCCCAAACCAGCCCCGCGGGGACCCCCGTGTCCCCCCAAAACCGGCACACATGCAGGAGGAAACCACCCCCCACGTTCCCCTAAAACCAGCGCCCGCGGGGGCACCCCCGCTCCCCCCAAACCGGCACATCTACCGGCCTTGCGCAAGTCAGCCAAATCACCAGACCTGCCGGGATGCCCTTCGGGATCGGCCAAAGCCAAACCACCCGCGGGCACATCCCGCGGGACAAAACGGCAAACTGACAAGACCGGCGAACATCGGAACCCGGGATGGTGTTTGATGGGCCCTGGTTGCATCCTTAGCTTCACTTGCGGCATGCGCCTGCGAGATCCGAGAGCGGATCTCCCGGCTTCCGGAGGCCCCAGCCTCCGAAACGGGCACAGCGTCGCGGCAACCCGGGTTCTCAGAAGAGGATTCCGGAGATCGTACCGTAGGAGAAAGTAAATGCCTCAGGGCACCGTAAAGTGGTTCAACGCCGACAAAGGTTACGGTTTTATCGCACCAGACGATGGCACAGCCGACGTCTTCGTCCACCACACCGCCATTCAAATCGATGGTTTCCGCACGCTTCAGGAGAACCAGCGGGTCGAGTTCACCGCCGGCCAGGGCGCAAAGGGCCCGCAGGCTGAGCAGGTCCGTCCGCTCTGACCTAGCGGCCTTGGCCACGCGGCCAACCCGGGGCGGCTCGCTTTGCGAGCCGCCCCGAACTTATTGGGGCCACCATTAGGCGCCAGAATCGAACGGACGGCTGGCGTGATCAGCGCAGGGCCGGCGCGGTGGTCGAGCGGCACCAAGCGGTGCCGATGCCTGTAAAGCGGCCTAAAGCAAGCAGAATGACCACCGGCTACTATCGGCTCGCTATTAACATTTGCTTCCAATCTGGCATGCGTTTTGCAGATTGCAACCGCGGAAAGGGCGCTACCGCCGCCCGCCTCATGTTATAAATCCCTCGTGTCACCGCCGCCTGCTTTGCAACGAGGGAGTCGGGTGCTGTCGAAAACAATCGATGTGCGTGTTACCGGACGCAAGTTGCGGATTGCGCCCGACATGGCCGGCCGCCATCTTGCGCAGCCCGGTTGAACCGGGCAGGACGAGCCGGCCGGCCTGGAGGCGTGACAAAGGCGACCCGGGGTGAGTATCCGGCTACCCGGGCCATGAGGAGGAACAAATGAACAGATCCAGCAAGGCATTACGAATGGCGCAGCCGCTCGCGGTCGTAGCGGTCTGGGCAGGCCTGCTGGGCTACGTCATCCCCGCTGCCTTTTCTGCCGCTCCGACCGTTTCCGCCACCGCGGCATCCGCGGCGTCACACCATGACGCCGGACCGCTCAACGCGAGCACCGGGTCATCGGACCGCAAGGTGCTGAACCCTGCCGGGTCGAGCCGGCAGCATCATCCGGGCCGGGCCATGGTGCGCGTGATGCAGGCGGCGGCGCGGCCACGACGGGTAAGCGTGACCCTGAACCACCACATCCTGTCTCGCGACCAGGCCTTCGCAAGCATCACGCCGTACCGTTCGGTGCGCCCAGGCACCTGGACCGTTCTTGCCGCCGGTCCCGGCGAGCGCGCGGCCACCCGGATGACACTGGTCGCTGGCAGCCGCACCACCCTGGTCGTTCTCGGCAGCCACCGCCACCTGGCGATCAGCGTTGCGGGCGATCCTCACGGGGCCGGGACGGTGGCTGCCGACAGCACGCCGAGTCCGCCTGTCGCTGCCACGCCGAGGTCCGCCGACGCGTCGCCGGTTCCGTGGCTGGTGCTGGGCGGGACCGGGCTGCTGCTGACCCTGGCCGGGGTCGCCAGGCTCCGCCAGTTGCGCTGGGCCCGCCGCGTTGCCGCGCAGATCCTGTGACCCGGGAAGCCGTCCCGCTATGCTGGCGCGGACATGATCGTTCTAGTCGGCGGCGTGGCGGGCAGCGGCAAGACAACGGTAGGTGTCCTGCTCGCCGACATGCTGCACTGGCGCTTCGCGGACGCCGACGCGTTTCATTCGCAGGCGAACATCGCCAAGATGCGGTCCGGCGTCCCACTCACCGACGCTGACCGGAAACCATGGCTGGACGCGATCACGGCCTGGATGGATGAACGCATCGCCGCGGGCGAATCAGCGGTTGCCGGGTGCTCGGCGCTGAAGCAGCGCTACCGCGACCGGCTGCTGAGCGGCCGGCCGGAGGCCCGGATGGCATTCCTGGAACTCGACCGGGAACTCGCGCACGCCAGGCTGGTTGCCCGGCACGGCCACTTCTTCACCGCTGCGTTGATGGACAGCCAGTTCGCCGAGCTCGAGCCGCCGCAGGAGAGCCCGCAGCTGATAGTGCTCGACGCCGCCAAGCCACCTAGCCAGCTCGCGGTGGAGATAGCAGCCCGCCTCGGTCTGGTGGCCGAGGATACGTAGGGGCGAGCCGGTGCCCCTCGGGGCGAGCCGGTGCCCTCAGAGCGGGCCACCCGGCGGATCAGCCCAGGTCGACGGCGGTCAGGTCCGGCTCGGCGATCGTGAACCTGGCCTCGACGGTCGCCCGCACCACCTGCTTGGCCGGAACCAGGTCGATGCTGAAGTCCTCCGGCGCGCTCGCTCGCACCCGGTGCGGCAGCCGGGCCGAATGCTGGCCCATGACTTCTGCCTGACCGCGCGAGTCCGAAAGCAGCCGGGAGTCGGCGACCTCGACCAGGCCGGACAGCTCGCTGCCGAGCGCCGCCGCATAGTCCCTGGCGCGCCGCATGGCGTCCCTGACCGCCGCAACACGGACGCGGCCGTGCACCGGGCTGCCCGCGCGCAGCGCCCACCATGGCCCACCGACCTCGGTCTGGTCCTGCTCGGAAAGCTGGGCCATGAGCTCACCCAGCCGGTCGAACCCGGTGACCGTGATCGCGTGGTAGACGGCGCCGTGATAGTTCATGGGCTGGCCACGGGTGGCGCGGCTGGTCAGCTGAGGACTGACCCGTACTCCGCGGGTCTCGGTCTTCTCGATCGCATCGGGATAGCCGGCCAGCACCTTGTCGACCGCGGCGGCGCGTTCGTTGAGGAGCTGGAGCGTCTTGGCCTGGTCGCTGCCGACCGCCGCGACGCTCACCTCGATGCGCGCGATCTCTGGGTCAACCTCGACGACTGCTTCGCCTTTGACGGCGAGCACCGGGTGCTGTGCCATGCGCTCTCCTGGGTCCGGTCCTGTGACGTTATCGCGCCATCCGGCCCGGAACCAGCGCAAAGCGGGGAACAGCTGGCCTGCTGTTAGAGTTGGAACCCAAAGCGGTGACTTTTCGCCGCTGCTCCCGCGGGCGAGTAGCCCGCGCGGTCGCTTATGAGCAGTCCGCTTCCCGGCGCGTCCTTCGCCGTCGTTGTGGGCGGTGTGTCTGAGCTCGCCGCGGCCCACGAGTCACCGATGGAGATGCGTTTCACTCATGCCCGACAATTCTCGGCGCCGCCGCGCGCCCGCACGGCATCACCACGGCCACGGCGCCGAGCGAGGCCGACCCGACCCGGGCACCGCGCCTGCTCTGCGCGGCCGGCGGGGCCCGCCGCCAGGCCGGCTCCCCGCCGCCCGCAGGCCGCGGCGCCTGAGGGGCCGCACGGCGAGCTCGACCGCGCGCTGGCCGCCGCCGCGGACACGCCGGCGCCGGAGATGACGTTCCGCGAGCTTGGCCTCCCGGCCCGGCTGGTGAGTTCGCTCGCCGCCGGCGACATCGACGCGCCGTTCGCGATCCAGGCCCGCGTGCTCCCTGACGCGCTGGCAGGCCGGGACGTCCTCGGCCGCGCGCAGACCGGCTCGGGCAAGACGCTCGCCTTCGGCCTGCCGATACTGACAAGGCTCGCGGCCGCGCCGGCCCGGCGGCGGGAGAAGGCGCCACGGGCTCTGATTCTTGTGCCGACCCGCGAGCTGGCCCGTCAGGTCGCCGATGTGCTCGCGCCGCTCGGCCAGCCGCTCGGCGTGAGCGTTACGACCGTCTATGGCGGCGTGGCGATCGGTCGCCAGATCGACCGGATGCGCCGTGGCGTCGACGTCGTCGTCGCGACGCCCGGGCGGCTGATCGATCTGCTCGATCGCCACGCCGCCACGCTTGACGGCGTCGAGATCACCGTGCTGGACGAGGCCGACCACATGGCCGATCTCGGCTTCCTGCCCGCCGTGACCAGAATCCTCGACGCCACGCCCGCCAGCGGGCAGAGGATGCTTTTCTCCGCCACCCTGGACCGCGGCGTCGGCCGGTTGGTGACCGCGTACCTCAGCGATCCGGCGCTGCACGCCGTCGCGCCGGAATCGATCAATGGCGGCACAACCGAGCACAGCGTGCTCGTGCTGTCCGCCAAGGACAAGGTTCCGGTCGCCGTGGAGATCGCCAGCCGTCCGGCGCGCACCCTGTTCTTCGTCCGGACCAAGCACGGCGCGGACCGCCTGGCCAGGCAGTTCAGCCAGGCGGGCGTCGAGGCTGCGGCGATACACGGCAACCTGAACCAGAACCAGCGGCAGCGGGCGCTGGCCGGCTTCGCAGCCGGGCAGCCGCGGGTGCTTGTCGCCACAAACGTGGCTGCCCGCGGGATCCACGTGGACGACGTCGAGCTTGTCGTTCACTTCGACCCCCCGAACGACCACAAGGACTATCTGCACCGTTCCGGGCGCACCGCCAGGGCCGGAGCCTCCGGCGAGGTCATCGCGCTGGCAGAGCACGCGCAGGTTCGGGACATCGAGCGGCTGCACGCGGCGGCGGGCGTCACACCGGCCACTCATCACGTGCAGGCCGGGCACGACGTGGTCAGGCAGCTCGCGACGTCGGGCACGCCCGTTTCCCCGCCCGCGGCCGGGCACGCCGTGGCCGCCCGGTCCGCAGCCGCACCGGCCGCGCGACGGCGCCGGCATTCGCGGCAGCCCAGCCGGGCACGCTGAGGAACGCCCCGGGTCGCAGGCGCGCCAGGCGCTATAATCTCAAATATGAGATACCTTTAGGCATATGGACGGCGAGGAATGGCAGGCGCGCCGTGATCTGCGCCGCCAGGCTGCCGCCCGGCGCGAGGACCCCGCGGAGCCTGGCGAGGACCCCGCAGAGCCTGGCGAGGACCCCGCAGAGCCTGGCGAGGACCCCGCAGAGCCTGGCGAGGACCCCGCAGAGCCTGGCGAGGACCCCGCAGAGCCTGGCGAGGACCTGCCCGAGCCGCTGCCGCTGCTGCCCGGATTCCGCGAGATCGCGCTGCGGCGCATGGCGGCGCAGCGACGCCGGCTGGTCACCGAGCTGACGGCGGAGCGCCAGGCCACCCGGCTGTCTCAGACCGAGGTCGCGGCGCGGATGGGCACCTCGCAGTCGGCGGTGGCCCGGCTGGAGTCGGGCGACGCGGACGCGCGCGCCTCGACGCTGGAGCGCTATGCGGCGGCGATCGGCCGCCAGATCACCTGGGAGCTGGGGAGTTCGGGTCCCGGATCACGGCGAGGGGAGGCACCGGGCGATGGCCGGGCCAGCACCTGATCAGTTTCCGCCAGCGCCAGGCAACCCACAGCCCGGCAGCTCACCGCCCGGCAACCCGCCGCCCGGGCGCCCGCCACCGGGCGCCCCACGCCCGCCCCAGACCCCCTGGCCAGGTGCCCCGAACCAACCCGAGACCCCCTTGCCAGGCGGCCCGCAGCCGCCCGAGACCCCCTTGCCAGGCGGCCCGCAGCCGCCCGAGATCCCCTTGCCGGGCGCCCCGCGACGGCCCGAGGTCCCGCACTACCCGGCGGTCCCGCCCGCGCCGGATGTCGTGCCGACGCAGATGTGGCCGGACCGCTCGGGCTGGCCGGGCCAGGTGTACGAGCGCCTGTTTGACCGGCGAATCGTGCTGGCGCACGGCAACCTCGATGACGAGGCGGCAACGAGCCTGTGCGCCCAGCTGCTGACCCTGGATGCCGAGCGTAACGAGCCGATCCGGCTTGAGGTGCAGGGACTGAGCGCCGAGCTCTCGCCCGCCCTGACCGTGATGGGCGTCCTGGACGTCCTGCGTGTGCCGGTGCGCGCGTACGCGGGCGGCCAGATCGGCGGGCCGGCGCTCGGCGTCCTGGCCGCGGCCACCGAGCGGCGCGCCTACCCGAACGCTGTGTTCAGGCTGTCCGAGCCGCAGCTTGACTTCGAGGGCAGCGCAACGTCGCTGAGCTCCCACGAGCAGCAGGTGCGCACGATGCTGGACACGTTCTACCTGCGGCTCGCCAGCGTCACCGGCCGCGAGGTGGACGAGATCCGGGCGGACGCCAGGCGCGGCAGGTACCTCACCGTGGAAGACGCGATCGGCTACGGTCTGATCCAGGAGCCAGCCCAGCCGCGTTGACCCCGTTCCGGGTGCTCCTGGTACCAGGATAAGTGGGCTCTCGGTACCTGCATCGCCGCCGCATGGCGGCGGCCAGGGCCGCATCGATCTGGCCGGGGTGGCCACGCTCGGCCCGACGGTGCTCGCGTTCGTGCTGCCGCTGGTGCTCGGCCAAGAGGAGCACTGGCCGGCCTGGGGCTGGGCGTGCCTGGCCGCCAGCGCGGTGGGCATCGTGGTGTTCGCGGCCGTCGAACGGTGGGTGTCCCGCCGTGGCGGACACCCGATCGTCAGCGGCCACGTGCTCCGGCTGCCCGGCCTGGCGAGCTCGATCGTCGCGATCTTCCTGGTGATGGCCGTGTTCAGCGGTTTCCTGTTCGCCCTGACCCTGCACCTGCAGGAGGCGCTGGGCGACTCCGCGCTGCGCGCCGCGCTGACGTTCGCACCGACCGGGATCGCGTTCGCGGCTGTGAGCCTGTCCTGGCGCCGCCTCCCGGCCCGCACGCGCCTGCGGCGCCGTCTGGGCCGGGCTGGCCGGGCGCGCAGAACGGGAGGGAAGGGCGGGTCGCGCGGGTTGACAATAGAGCAGCCCGCGGGGACCGTCGTCGGTCCCCGCGGGCTGCGGGCCGGATCTAGTTACTTGATGGTGTACTTGTACGGCAGCCCGGCCAGTTCGTTGGTGGCGATCTGCGCGTACGGCGGGATGTTGTTCAGCAGGTCATCCACGTAGAGCGTGCCGCTCACCTGCGTGCCCGACGCGCCGGACGGCGTGATCGTGACATTGATGGTGGCGGTCTGGCCCGGGTTGATGATGACCGGCGTGAACGTGGCGGTCGGGTCGATGGACGCGAGCTCGACGTCACCGGTAGACGAAGTCACCGACGTGTCGAACTGCTTGGCTACGACCGTCATGGACGAGCTGACGGTACCCGTTGGCGCCGGCCCCGAGTACGGCCCGCACTCGGTAGGCGCGGAGCCCCAGAAACCGTTCTGGATGACGCCGCCAATCGGGCTGTAGGTGGCCGACTCGGTGGTCGCACAGAGCGGCCCGGCACCCGGGTTGGCGCTCGAGAGGTCCGGGTCACCATTGAACGGCCCCCAGTCGAACATCATCGGCAGTGATGCGGTCGACGTGGTGCTGGTGCTGGACGCCTCCGTCGGCACGAACCAGTCCGGCTCGGCCCCGGTCAGCGGCAGGCCAACGCCGCTGATCGTGTCCTGGCCGGCCAGCGTTATCGTGGCCACCTGGTTCAGCCGCGGGTCGACGAAGAACTCTTCCGCTTGCGCGCCGTTGTTCTTGATCGTCACCGGCACCGTCACCGCCGTGCCCGCCGCCAGCTTCGTGCTCGTGCGGTCCGGCAGACCGGCGGCACTGACGCTGACGTTGTTGAACACCACGTTGCCGGTGAACGGCTGCGAGAACTCGTTCCCGGCCACGGGCTCGGTGAACGCCACGATCAGCGTCCAGGTGCCGCGAGCGGGATTGAGGGTGTTCGCGGTGGCCGTCAGTGTCTGGGTGCCGTTGACGCTGTTCTGCGCGAAGCCGAGATCGTCGCCGTCCGGGCTGACCAGGTACTCGGCCACCGGGTCGCTCGCGTCGTTCGTGAGCTTGACGTTGGCCGTTATGTTGTGCACCCCGCCACCGACGTGGAACTCGTAGTACTCCTCTTGTCCCTCGCCGGGTCCGCCGCTGCCGTTTGGCCGTCCGTTGCCGCCGGTCAGCGTGCCGCTGAAGGTGCCGCCCGACGCCGGGTTGATCTCGGAGCGCAGCGTGACCGGGAGCGTGCTGGTCCCGCCGGCGCCGAGGTCGGAGGTGAACACGATCGACGCGTCCGTGTCACCGGGCGAGGACGGGGTGGTCGCGGTCACGTGGAAGGTCCGGGTCTGACCCGGCTTCAGTACCACCGTGGACGGAGACACCGACCCGAACGGGGCGAACTTCTCGGTCGAAACCTGCCAGCCGACGGTCCCGTTGGTACCGCCGACGGATGCCACGTCGCCGAACAGCACGCCGGTCCAGGTGCCTGGGGTTGGGTTCACGACGTCCGCAGTGTCGAAGTTGCCTACGCCCTGCGGGAAGGAGTGCGAGGCGAACCGGCCCTTCGGGTCGATCAGGATCAGCCGCACCCGGGAGTTATTCCCGTTGGCCGGGTTGCCGGGATAGTAGTCGTTCGCGACTAGCCGGTTCTCGCCCGCCGGGACCTTGAAGTGGAACTCCGCGTAGTTGTTCTGGATTCCCTGATAGTTCGCGAACTGCGGGCTCGTCGCGTCGTTCAGCACGGCGGTGCCGCTCTGCACGTTCGTGTCCGGGCCGAAGTTGCGGCCACGCGCGGAGACTACCTGCGGCGTCGCGCCAGTGTTGGTCACCTTGACGTGCCAGCTCTGGGTGCTGCCGGGCAGGCCGACCGCGTTCAGCGAGTTGCTCCTGCTGATCGGGCCGTTCGCGCTGATCTTCACGCTCCTGCTCGTTACGGCAGCAGCGGCGGCCTGCTGGCCGTGTGCGTAGCCGTGATCGCGAGCCCCTATCTGCTGATACGGCATCTCCACGCGCACGGCCCGGTCCGCGCAAAGCTGCGCGCATCTCTCCAACTGTTCCGGAAACACCGGGTCAGCTCCGGCCGACTCGGCTCACCACAATCGAAACGCTCGTCATGAAGATCGTAGTTATTGGCGGAACCGGCCTGATCGGATCAAAGCTCGTCGGCAAACTTGATGAGCGCGGTCACGACGCGGTCCCAGCAGCACCCAACACCGGCGTCAACACACTCACCGGGGAAGGACTCTCCGAAGTCCTCGAGGGCGCCCAGGTCGTCGTCGACGTCTCCAACTCGCCCGACTGGGAGGACGAAGCGGTAATGCAGTTCTTTCAGACCTCATCTCGCAACCTCCTCTCGGCCGAGGCTGCCGCGGGCGTCGGACACCACGTCGCGCTGTCGGTCGTCGGCACCGACAGGCTAAAGGAGAGCGGCTACTTTCCGCGCGAAGCTCGCCCAAGAGGAGCTCATCGAGGGCTCCTCGATCCCATACTCAATCGTCCACGCGACACAATTCTTCGAGTTCATGAACGGCATCGCTGACCAGGCGACCGACGGCAACGCGGTTCGGCTCCCGCCGGTGCTGATCCAGCCGATGGCCGCCGATGACGTCGCGAGCGCAGTCGCCCGGGTCGCGATCGCCCCGCCGCTGAGCGGCATTGCGGAGATCGCGGGCCCCGAACAGTTCCGCCTCGACGAGCTCATCCGCGGCACGCTCACCGCGCGCAACGATCCTCGCGACGTGATAACCGTCCCGCACGCACCCTACTACGGCATTGCGGTCAGCCAGCGCACCCTCCTCCCCGGCGATGACGCGCAGATCGGCAACACCCGGTTCGACGACTGGCTGCGAAACGCGCAGGCCCAGTCACCAAAGACAGCCATGCATGAGATCCGCGTGAGCATCGTCAGCCCCGAGGCCGCCGACCACGGCGTCGCCGAGCTGTGGGCCGCCGGCAAGCTCATCGGCTACACGATCCTCGAGGACACGGACTTGATGCTCCGCATCGAGCCGGGACGCGACCGAACGCCCATCGTCGTCGGCGCGCACAGCCTCGCGCAAGCAATCGGTCGAGCCGAGCGCCTACTCGAGCGGTACTGACCCCCGTCGTCGCCGGCGTAGCAATTCACCGAGCGGGACCCGCCTTTAGACGCCTCGCGACCGCCGACAAGTAGTCGCACGGCCAATAAAGGCGGGTCGTCGCTCAACCCGGCAAGACCTACTGTCGCTCCGCCGCGTGAACCCAGCGGAGTTTTTAGCTAAACCCGAGCTGCGCGGACTGCAGGGGATCCGTAGCGGCCGCGGCGCCGAGCGCCGGGCGGTTGTCTCGACCTTGGCGAGGAGCACGTCGGGGCACCCGGAGCCTTGAGACCCGCCTGCGCGTCGCCGCGAGACAGAAGATCGTCCAGCCGCAGGCGTCACTGTGAGGTGGCGCGGCGGATTGGGGCCATCGTGGGGACCGGATCTGTGGTCATGAAGGTGAGGATGACGTCGTTGCACAGGCCGGGCTTTTCGACGAGCAACCCGTGAGATGTGCCGGGCACGATCATCAGTTCGGCGTCGGGAATGGCGCGGTACATCGCGATGGCGTGTTCGAGCCTGACCTCGTCGTCATCGCCGATCATTACGAGCGTCCTACTCTCGACTTGGCGCACGTCATCTGTCGATAGTGTCGGCTCTTCGAGGTGCATTTGGCGAGTTTGCCGACGATCACCGGGTAATGATCCCGCCCGTCGGGTGAGGCCTCGGCGTAGAGCTGCGCCAGGAACTCCGGCGGCTCGTTGCTGGGATCGATGACCTGCGGATGCCAGCCGTTGAAATGAAAGACGCCGGCGGCGAGCACGAGACGGTCGATCAGGTCGGGGCGTCGCAGCGCGACGAGCAGGGCCACGATCGCCCCGTCGCTGCTGCCGACCACGTGCGCTCGCTGGCCGACGACGGTTTCCAGGAAGGCGATCGTGTCCTGCGCCATCGCGTCGAAAGTGACCGGACCGGCGACATCGGGCGTATGGCCGTGGCCGCGGCGTTCGGGTGTGTAGACGTGGAAGCGAGCGGCGAGCGGGCCGAGGTTCGGTCCGAACGCCCGGGCGTCGACCCCGGCGCCGCCGGGATGAAGCAGCACGAGCGGATCGCCGTCGCCGCGCTCGTCATACCAGGTACGGACACCAGCGAGGGACACGTAGTCAGCCATGTCAGCGGTTGCTCCAATCATCCGATCGGGGGTTCGCGTGATCAGACCCACGGGATCGGCAAAACCAAGCGGTGCGTCCCCGGTAGGCCCTGGTCGGCTTCCATCGCTGCCAGGCGGGCACGCGCCCCGTACGCGCTGATCTCGGGCGCTCAGACGTAGCTGATCTGCTCATACCAATCCTCGGGGCGTCCTTCCCGCGTCAAGTCGAGCAGGTTCCACAACGGCTCAAGCGTGCCGACGTGCCGGGGATCCTGCCCCGAGTCCTGAGGCGCGTAGAACATCTCCGAGCTCCAGAAATGACGAATCACATCACCATCACGGTGAAACACGGTCAGCATCGGCCGCTGGGTTCCATCAGACCTCTCGGCGTGGTAGTCGCGGTTGTACCTGTTCGTGGCGGAGGACAGAAACCGAAGCCGGGACCAGCCCCGCTCAGCGGCGAACGCCAGCACGCGCGACAGCGGTGCCTTCGCCACGATCGCGAGGTTGACGAGCTGACTGACGTGCTCGGCCGCGCCGTGGAGCTGGTCGATCAGGGCCGTACAAGAAGGGCACGGCCCTTCGGCGAGCGGCAGCTCGGCCGTCTCCCCGGAAATCGGTCCGGGGCTGTGATCGCTGGGGTCGCGGGGGAACATGAAGCTGTAGAGCACTAGCGAGTCGTTACCGGGAGCGAACAGCTCGGACAGCTTGATGTCGGTCGGCGACCCGTCCGCACCGACGCCCTGGAAGACGTAGTCCGCTGGCACGGGGCCGCCGGGCGGCAGATCGCGCCTCGCGGCCGCCACCGCCTCCGTCGCGCGGCGCAGCTCGATCTCACTCGCGAGCAAGCGATCGCGCGCCGCGCGGTAGTCGTGCGACTCCCCGGGAAACGTAACCGGCATGACTTCTCCTCCTAACACGGGACAGGGCCTGCGCAAGTTTGACCTCGCGCCGTCTCGGAACTCATCGCGCGGAACGCTGGCGACACCCACCGCGGTACCGAGAGCCACGGACAGCTTCACCCGTGGACGCGCTTCGGACACTTGAGGCGGCCATCGCGGGACGCGAGCCGCGCGTCGACGATCCGCGCCTCGCGGTCGATGTCGCGGTGCTCGAGCGAGCCATATCGAACCCGGCGCACCGACCAGGACGTTCTCAAGCGCACACTCCGTTGGTGATCCCTCCCGACGGATCGCGCCGACACCGGTCAGCAGCCACGGCGCGCACCTGCACTCCCGTTACGACGCGACTTAACGGCCCGCCGACGCAGAGACGCGCTTCGCGCGGGCCGCGCGCACGTGGCGTGCTCGGGACGCCTGTCGCGGCGCCGGGCGATCGCTCAGTCGCGGATCCCGCGCACTCGGGTCTTTCGGCGACGCGGGCGACATGCACGTAGCACAGCGGAAGCAGGGCGATGCTGTTCGCGGCCAGAGTGCCGCTCCATGATCTTTGCGGCACTCTGGCCTGATGCGAAGCGGGCCGGCCGGAGGTGGCGTGTGTAACGACGTCGGCGGTTTTGGCCAAGTAGTGAGTGTGAGCGGCGTTCGTCATTCGGTTGGTTCGATTCCCGCGACTGTTGGGGGCTCGGTCGAATCGGGTGCGGCGGCGGAGTTCGAGGTCTTCTACCGGGCGAACGTGGGGGGTGTGACCGCGTTCTTCGCTCGCCGCTGCTCGGAGCCGCAGCTGGTGGCTGATCTCACCTCGGAGGTGTTCTTGCAGGCGCTGGCGTCGCTGGACAGCTACGACCCTGATCGGGGAAGCGCCCGGGGGTGGCTGTTCGGCATCGTGCGGCGGGTCTGGGCGCAGCACTGCGAGCGAGCGGCCAGGGGTCGTGAGGCGATCACTGCGCTGGCGGCCCACCGTCAGCTGGGTGACGATGAGATCGAGGACATTGCGATGAGGATCGACGCGCAACGGACAGCCCGGGAGCTGCTCGCCGGTTGGGAGGGGCTCTCAGACCTGGAGCGGGCTGCGGTGGAGCTGGTCGATCTGACGGGACTTGAGCCACGGGAGGCGGCGAGCGTGCTGGGTATCTCAGCGGGCGCGCTGCGCGTCCGGCTCTTCCGTGCACGAAAGCGACTTGGCAAACAAAGGAGAACCGATGAGCAACTTTGAAGATCAACTCTGGTCACAGCTGGTCCGCGAGCGCGGGGAGCAGATGCGCGCCGCCCCGCGAGCCACGGCAGCACTCGCGTCATCTGTGACGGCCACCAGGCCCGCTACTCCACGCGCTCCCCGCTTGCGCCGTCCGGCGCTGTTGACCGGGTCCGCGCTTGGCATCGCCGGACTGGCGACCGCCGGCGTGTTCGCACTCACCAGCGCTTCGCCAGCGTTCGCGGTCACAAAGAACCCCGACGGGACGGTCGCCATCACCCTGAGCGACCTTTCCGACCTTCCCGCGCTCAACCAGAAGCTCGCCCAAGACGGGGTTCCTGTCACGGCCGTCCCGATCAGCACGAGCTGCTCGGCTACGGGAGCGATCACCAACCCCTCCGGCGAGAGCACGCCCAACATCTCAAGCCGATCATCAAGAGACCACAGACGTGGTCACGATCGATCCCAGCCAGATCCCCAGCGGAGACATCGGAGTGCTCGGAGCTAGCCAGACCGCGTCAGGTCAAGTCACGCTGCTGTTCGGCGACACGACCCCGCCAGCCCCATCCTGCCTGAACAGCGCGGCCTTCAACCGGTCCCAGGCAGGCGATACTTCAACACGAGGCACCCCGTGACTGATCGATCCGGCGACCACCGCCAACGCGTCACGCCTACACAAGACCCGCCACGCGAAGGTCAGAGGGCGCCAAGGGGCTCATCCAGCCGCGTCCCGCTGACGTCGCGCCAGGAGCGCTGGTTCACCGACAACCGCCCCCGCACCGTCTCGATTACGCCCGACCCCGGCTTGCCGCGGTCGGGCGCGACGGTGTGGGAGCGGTAGGACTGGCGCTGATTGTCAGCGGGCCGAGCACTAACCACACACTCAACCGCCGCACCCGCTTTCCCCCTCCGCCGAACTGAGCAACCAAGCTGGATAACGGGCCGCCTTCCGCAAAGGGTCTAGCAGCATCAGTGCGCCGTACCCGTGAAATATGCAGAGCAGGGCTGACTCCACTCACGGTCGTGTCCCATTGCCGCTGTAAATTCGCGCGCGGCTTGGGTTCCCGGGGTTGAGTCTAGGCGGCGGGCACCTCCTCGTCGATGGCGTCGGGATCGGTTTGTTGGTACTTGATGCGGTAGAGGTGTTGGCGGTCGACGTCGGTGAAGGTGGCGCCGTTGCTGGCGTGGCTGAAGAACAGGTCGAGCACTGCCCAGACGAGTGAGAGGCAGCTGGTCTCACCGGGGAACCGGCCGATCACTTTGGTGCGCCGGCGAACCTCGCCGAGCGATCGCTCGAGGAGATTTGTTGACCGCCATCGTTCACGGTGCCCGAGCGGGTAGCGCAGATGCACGACCAAGGCGTCGAGGTCGTCAGCGAGGCAGCGGGCGGCCGCCTGGTAGCCGCGATGCTCGAGCTCTGAGATGAGGACTTGGAGGCGGAGCTTGCCGTCCTTGACGCTCGTCGCGTCGGTCAACGCGCTCCAGTAGTTGAAGCGGATTCGGTCGTGCTCTGCCTTGGGCAGCTTCGCCAACAGGTTGCGCAGGCGATGAACCGCGCAATGCTGACGGTCAGCGCGCGGCCAGATCTCCTCGATCGCCAAGGTCAGTCCTGGCGCGCCGTCGGCGACGACAAGACGGGGCGCGGCGAGCCCGCGAGCGGTGAGATCGCGACCGAGCTCGAGCCAGTCCTCCTTGGACTCGCGTGCTCCCAGACGTACGGACACCAACGCGCGTTTGCCGTCTTCGGTGAATCCCCAGGCGCACATCACGCCTTCCTTCGGGCCGCTGGAGCGGACCGGGAGGTAGATCGCGTCGAGGAACAGCACGACCAGGTTGACGTCATAGAGCGAGCGGCGACAGAACGCTTCGAACCGCTCGTGAAGCTCTGCACAGATTCTGGCCACGGTCGACTTCGAGGTGCGCCCAAGCCCAGCCTCCTCGCACAGCGACTCGACGTCCCGCATCGACAGGCCGCGCACGAACGCGCCGACGACCATCGCCCGCAGCGGATCGGTGCGCAGCAACCGCTTCGTGTGGCCTCTGCGAAACAGCCTCGAGACGAACGGCTCAGCAGCCTTGACCTGCGGGATCTCGATCCGCAACTCTCCCTCCGCCGTCTGCACCCGGCGCGGCCTAAACCCGTTGCGATAACCATCGCCATAGTTGCGAAGCCCTCGCTGCCGCTCCGGCCGGCGCTCATACCGAGCCCGACCCAACCAGGTGTCGAACTCGTCCTCGACCGCCCGCTGGATGATCAACCGGGCACCCAGCCGAGCCAGCTCGGACAACATCTTCTGCGGGTCATCCACCAAGCTCTTCCCGAGCAGCTTGTCGATCTCAGCTTGTATCTCCGCCGACGGCGGTACCGTGCGTCTCACGGCGTAGGCCTCCTTCATCGTCTTGCAGGACTTGAGGGAACCTACGCCGTCTCGCTGACAGCACCCCGCGCGCATTTACAGCACTTCTGGGACGTGACCCCACTCACAGCTCAACGACCCGCTCGTCGCCAAACTCGCGTCCCACGCCGATGCTCGGCGCGACGCTGGAGCCGTGCGCCCTCCGATCCGCGCGTTGCGGGCACCTAGCGTCGACGCTCAGGTGCACGTGGGTGCGTGAAAGCAGGTCGAGGTCCCTTGGCGGAGCTTGCATGACAGACAGCGCGTCCGGCCTCGCAGCTCGCCGCCGTGGTCAACTCCTGGGCCATAGCGAGTCAACGGTTCCCGCACACCGACTGCGCGTGCTGATACGCGGGGGACTCGGGATCTGTCCCGGCGTCCGTGAACGAGACCCCGCCTCTGGCGGGGAACGTCGGATCTTGATAGCCCGGGACGCCGTGGGTGCGCATGCACTGCGCGTGGGCGATCAGCGACGCCTTCAGGCTCGCGGTGACCTCCGGCTTCCCCTGCGGAGACGCGACTGCTGAAAGCAGCCCGTGGCACGCGTTCTGCGCAGCCTGGAACGCGGGTGACTGCGTGTCGATCGTGGTCGGGATCTCGATGCCGCCGATCGAGTTATAGGGACCGCTGATGCTCGAGCCCGGGTCGGGTAAGCCGGGCACGCCATGCCCGCGCATGCACTTCGCGAACTCGAGCGCCGCGACTGTCCGCGGTGTCGAGCTGCCGGTTGGGGAGCTGGCTCCGCATCCGGCCGCGAGCAGGCCGATCGTGATCCCCGCGACGAGGAGCAGGAACGCGCGGCGGGCACGGACTCCGGCCCGAACCGGTTTGGCGATGCGGTTGGCAGTGAAATCCATCTCCCATTCCCTCGAGACTCCCCCAGGGTTCTACAGCGCGAGGCATATCAGCGGCGTAACTGCGTTATGTCCGCGTTACGCCATAGCCCAGGGCGACGAGGTGCCCGCGTGAACATGAGAGCAAGGCTCCGGCTGTGCGTGGCCAGGCACCTCGTATTGGCCACTTGCGCAACCGACCGCATCGCAGCCCACCCGGCGTAGCGAGCGACCGGTCCGCGGCCCTGCTATGCCGCGATTGCGGGAGCCGCCACCGCGCTTGCTGGGAGCCCGGTCCGCGGAGAGTTGCAAGCGCACCCGGCTGTCGCTCGCGTGGCGGAGCAGCCACCGGCGTCGATGCCGGTGTCGCTGTTGGTTGGGACGAAAACGAGGCGTCCCGCGCCGGTCGCGGCAGGCCGCCGCCAGGGCTGCTCTCTTTCGTCCGCTCCGGAAGCCAGGATTGGCTCGAGCCCTGTGCCTGCGTTCTTGGCAGAGCAGTGCGCGAGCGTTAGCAGACCGACGACGTGGCGGCTAGCACCACCGCCGGCCGAGCATACGTTTGGTCGCCCTTGCGATCGTCCGATGCCGCGCCGGCGCGAGACCAAAGCAGTCGTACGCAACGGCGCTCACCGGCGCTTGCTACTGGGCGAAAGCGCGAGCGACGAGCTACTCGGCACGGCCGAGATCCCGACGCCTGCTTTTCGGCGAAGCGCTCGCGCGCGAGCGGTACTGCGGCCCGTGGCGGCGACCTCGGTGCCGGCGGGTGCGGTTGTGCGCGTGCTTCCACGCGAACGCGCAAGCGGCTGCTGGGCGTCAAGTCGTTTGCTGAGGGTTGACGGTCGCGACCGCCAGCTAGCACCCCGGCGGTCCCGACTTGTGCTTGCTATGCGCTGCCATCTTGCACGTGTGTTGTCTCGGCGGGCGTCGGGCTCGGAGCGGCGGACCCTCGAGCTCCCATCTGGTCCTCACGCCCGGGGCGCGCGTCGAGCGCTCCGTCCTCGAGCGCAGGGCCGGCCGCAGCGTCCCCGAATACGGTTCTCGCACGGCGCTCCTCGGGCGTCCGGATCCGGCTTAGAACCTGGTAGATGACGATTGCTGCCAGCGTGCCCATGGCGATGCCCGCGAACGAGTAGTCACCCAAGGTGAGGGTGTAGTTGCCGGCGCCGACGATGAGCGCCACCGCGGCGGTGGTGAGGTTGACGGGGTCGCGGAAGTTCACGTCTGCATCGATCCAGATGCGCGCGCCCAGCACGACGATCATGCCGAACAGCAAGGTGACGGCACCGCCAAGCACTCCGAGGGGGATCGCTGAAATCAGCGCGCCGAACTTTGGGAGTAACCCGAGGGCAATTGCCACTAGCCCGGCCACGATGTATGCCGCGGTCGAGTACACGCGCGTGATCGCCATCACGCCGATGTTCTCGGCGTAGGTCGTCGTGCCCGACCCGCCGAACAGCCCGGACAGCGTCGTCGCCACCCCATCGCCCATGAACGAGCGTCCGATGTATGGATCAAGGCTCTCTGGTCGCCCGACCATTGCTGCCACCGCCTTGACGTGACCGGCGTTCTCTGCGAGCAGGACGAGCAGCACCGCTGGAACGATCAGCAGGATGGCCTTCCCGTTAAAGGTGGGGGTCGTGAAGTGCGGGAGGCCGACCCAGGCCGCGTGGTTGACCTGCGTGAAGTCGACGTCGCCGAGGATGGCCGCCAGCACGTACCCGCTGACCACGCCGACGAATACCGACAAGCGGCCGACGAAGCCCTTGAAGACGACAGCGACAAGCAGGATGGCGGCGAGGGTGAAGATGGCAAGCCCCGGCTGCTTGGTGAACTCGCTCTCCGCGGTGGGCGCGAGATTCAGCCCGATCAGGGCCACGATCGCCCCGGTGACCACGGGTGGTAGCAGCCACGCGATAAACCGGTATCCGGCGCGGTTGACGATGAGGCCGACTAGGAAAACGGCGACGCCAGCGCACAGGATGCCGCCGAGCGCCGCAGGGATCCCGCCATGTGCCTTGGCGGCGATCACCGGCGCGATGAACGCAAAGCTCGAGCCGGTGTACGAGGGGATGCGGTTGCCCGTGATGATCACGAACAGCAGCGTCCCTATCCCGGAGAAGAGGAGGGTCGTGGACGGTGGAAACCCTGTCAGCACGGGCACCAGCACGGTCGCCCCGAACATCGCCAAAACGTGCTGCGCGCCGAGCCCGATCGTGTTCGGCCACGCGAGTCGTTCGTTGGGGGCGACTACGTCGCCAGGCCTCAGCTGCCCTCCGTCGCCATGAAGCTTCCAGATACCGCCCAGGTTTTGCATCTAATCTTCCTCTCGGGTCGTTAAGGCGAGTTTCTGCGCTCAGCGGCGCGCCGTCCACCGAACGTACGCAACACCGATGAGCCCCAGCAGATAGCCACCCCAGTGCTCCTGCGACTATCAGGCGCCAGTCCTCCCCCTGCGGGGGGGGGGGGGGGGGCCTGCGGCCCCTGTCTCTCGTGCCGTCGCGCTGACGCTTGCCAGCCGGCTCCGCTTCCGTCTCTGCGAAGTGTTCCGCGGCCTCGGGCTGCGTAATCTCGCGGTCGAGCGCTTCCAGGCATTCCTCGGTCGTCTTCTTGGCGGCAGGCCGATCAGTCGCTGTCCCACGCCTGCCAGCGCCCCGCTGACCTTGGCGTCCGCCTCGTAGCGCATTCGGGCGCCGCCGTTCTGTCGATCGCCAGGTCGCATATGCGCTGTCGTATCGACGGACCCAGCGCTCCCTCGAGCGGAGGCACGCACCGTGCAGGAGTCCGGCTCATGCGATCACCGCGTGTGACGCGCCATGAACCGCGACATCGTGCTGGTGCTCGTCTCCGCCCTGGTAGCGACGGCCAACCCGTCGCTCCTGGCGGCGACGACCGTGATGATGCTGCTCCCGCAACGGAAGCGACTGATGACCGGGTACCTGCTCGGCGCCTACACAACGAGCGTCGTCGCGGGCTTGGTGATCATCTTCTCGCTCCACGGATCGAGCGTGGTCAAGACCTCCACTCATCTGCTGAGTCCCAGCGGGGAAATCGCCATCGGCGCAATCGCACTAACGGTTGCGCTAGTGATGGCAACTGGGCACGACAGCAGAGTGAGAGCCTGGCGCGAGCATCGAAAGAAGGCCCACGCCAGCGCGACAGAGCCCTGGTCGACGCGCATGCTTGCCAGGGGCTCCGCCGCCGTCAGCTTCGCAGTCGGCGCGGCGATGAGCTTTCCCGGCGTCACCTATGTCAACGCGCTCGACCACATCGCGGCCCTGAACCACCGACGATCTCGATCCTGCTGCTTGTCGTCTACTTCTGCGTCATGCAGCAGGTCGTGCTCGAGGGCGCGCTTCTCACCTCGACGTTCGCCCCCGCCCGGACCGAGGACGTGATCGTGCGGTTGAAAGGGTGGTTCGCGCGCCACGGAGGGCAGCTTGCCACGGTCGGACTGTTCGCGGTTGGAGCGCTACTCGCCACGCGGGGCGCCCTCACCGTCAGCTGACGCATTCCGTAGTCCCAGGATCGCGCCCCGTGGCTGTGCCGGCGCGGCGTCAAACTCGGACGCCCGCGCCGGTCGTTCACGCCGGCGGCCCGGTCTGAGGCGAGCCACACGATCGCCGGGCAATCACGGCCGAGTCAAGCTACCCCATGATTCGCGACTGGACGAGCGCCACTTCACCCCGACTCGAACGCTACGGCGCCGGGCGGCGCATGGACTTTGACGACTCCCCGCCCGAGGATATCGCCGCAGCGATTGCCGAGGAGACCGACCGCGTAGTCAAATACCGCGACGTCGAGGCCGACGGGTCCACCACGGCGGCTAAACGCATCACTGCCCTGCTGTAACCCGGCGACGCGCACCGAGCGGGCTGCATCGCCCCGTCTTTGTGTCCAAAGCGCACGCCTCGCCAGCGATTGCTTTGGCGATCTGGCCGCTGTGCGACCGACGAGTCCTTCGGTGACATCTGAATCACGCCGAGCGTCACGCCCCGGCGCCGGGCGCGTGATTGCTTCCGCGGCGGCGGACCGTCGGACACGCCGCCGAGCCCGCTTGCGCAATGCCACAGAAGGGAGCGCCAGCGCCGACCGACGCTGACGATCGCTTCGACGATTCACGCCACCCGCACCGGCCGGTTGCCTCCAACGGATCGCGATCGTCGGGAACCCGCGCCTCGTCGGAGCGGAGACGGCTCCGTCTCGGGCGCTCGCTTCTCGCGCATTGCGCAACTGGGATCCACTCGCCTCCGCCGGCGTACCGATACGCCTCGTGCCTATCTATGTAGAGCCTGTCGACCGGCGAACCTCGGTGCGCTTCTGCGTGTCGTCCGGAACGACACAGATTTTGGCGCCGATCGGCAGCGATCCGGCTGCCGGATCGTGGCAAAGCAGCACTCGCATGGTCTCTTCTGCAACGCTGCCGAAGCAGCAGGCCGTCCGGTTGAAGGCGTCGTCGATGTCGGCACCGCTGGATCTCGTCCGATCCGCCAGCGAGCGAGCCAGCTGAGCTGGCGACTGCTCAGCAAGCAGGGGCCGCCCTGCTCATTGAGGCGTATCTCAGGTGCGGCGGCCGGCTCGTCGAAGAGACCTCCCTTGAGCGCGATGCGGGTTTCGTCCGAATGACGTGGCCTCAATGGGCCGGATCGGCGACCCTGGTGTACGTGCCTGGGTGGCTGGTGAGGGCGTCAGCTGGCGTGGTTGGCCGCGCATCCACTTTCGCCCGCCAGCGCCGCGTTGGCCATCAGGGCGCCCAGCGCCACGCACTCGTTGACCAGTTGACCAGCCGCGGCTCCTGGAACGCCACCGCTAAAACCGTGCTCAGCAGGTTATCTACTCTGAGAGTCGCCCTCGAACGGACCCACTTCAGCCCATCGGCGGATCTAGGTGTACACGATCGCTCGCACCATCCGCACTAGGGACGTCCGTCGGTATCGAGTCACCTTCCTTGACCTTCGCAGCCGGGGAAGAGAGCCGGGCCGCCGAAACTATAGGGACCGGTATAGGGTCGGCCCTGTTGGCACGAGGCCGCCGGCGCCCGATCATAGGCCCGTGGCGCGCGAGCCAATCGCACGGGACATACGGCGGTTTTCGCGCTTGCTCAGCAGGCTGGGTGCGCGCCGGATGAGCACAGCGCTCAGACGCGCGGCGCTGCTCGCGGTCCTGGCCGGCGTGGTCGCCGTCCTCCCGGCCGCGACGGCCCCGGCGGCCGGGTCGTCTAACTGCTTACAAGTGGGTGCCACGGTCACCTGCACCTACACCGGCGCCGGCACCTACACGTTTACGGGCCCTGCCGATGTCAGCACGCTGGACGTGATCGCGATCGGCGCTGGCGGCGGAGATGCCTACCTCGGGCAGGGCGTTGGCGGTCTCGGCGCCTCGGTGGAGGACACCGCCGTCCCAGTCAGCAAGGGCGAGGCGCTGACAGTGGTCGTCGGCGGCCTCGGGCAGACCGGCACCCAGACTGTCGGCGGCGCAGGCGGAAGCCCGGGTGGCGGCGGTGCCGGGGGCGACTATCCAAACGGAAACAGCAACTCTGGCGGCGACAGCGGGGGCGGTGGCGGCTACTCGGGTCTGCTTGACTCGTCCGGTACGCCGCTGGTGATCGCCGGCGGGGGCGGGGGCGGCGGGAACGCCGGGGGCAACGGTGGAACCCCGGACGGCGGCGATGGCCTGCCCGGCTGCATCGGAAACGGCTGCGGCGGCGGGGGCGGGGGCGGCAGCACCACCCAGTTGAAGGGTGGTTCCGCCGGCGTCGGCGCCCATGCGGTTGGGGGCGGCGACGGTACTTCGGGTGCGACGCTCGCCGGCGGACAGGGCGGCGCGTCCGGCAACAATCCCTATGGATCCTTCAACGGCAGCGGCGGCGGCGGTGGCGGCGGCTACTACGGCGGTGGCGGCGGTGGCGGCGGCTACGGCCCGGGCGGCGGTGGCGGCGGCTCGAGCTACGGGGTCCCCCCGGGGCTCACGAACGAGAGAATCACCGGCGAAGCGGCGTCCGTGAGGATCAGCTACACCGTCAAGTCGTCGGCGATCACAACCGCAGTCCATGACGCCGCCACCAACACCGGCTGGACGGGCAAGGAGACGATCGGCGCCAGGGCGTACGACACGGCGACGGTGACGACGGCGGGCAGTGGCGCGTCGGCGACCGGAACGGTCACCTACAGTTACTACACCAACGGTAGCTGCACCGCGCCCGCGCAGAGCACCCAGGTGGTGACGCTCAACGCCGATGGCAGCGTCCCCAACTCCGGCACGACCGCGGCACTTGCTGCGGGCGGCTATAGCTACCGGGCGGGCTACTCGGGCGATTCCACCTATCCGGGGTCGACCAGCGGCTGCGAGCCCTTCACCGTCGGCAAGGCGTCACAGACCATCACCTTCACCTCGAGCCCTCCAAGCCCGGCGGTGTTCGGCGGCAGCTATACGCCCACCGCGACCGGCGGCGCCTCGGGCAATCCGGTGGTGTTCACGATCGATCCCGCCAGCAGCGGGGCGTGCTCGATCGACGGCGCCGGCACGGTGTCATTCGTTGCGACAGGGACGTGCGTGATCGACGCCAACCAGGCCGGCAACAGCAACTATGACGCCGCCCCCCAGCAGCAGCAGTCCCTCACCATCGGCAAGGCGTCACAGACCATCACCTTCACCTCGAGCCCTCCAAGCCCGGCGGTGTTCGGCGGCAGCTATACGCCCACCGCGACCGGCGGCGCCTCGGGCAATCCGGTGGTGTTCACGATCGATCCCGCCAGCAGCGGGGCGTGCTCGATCGACGGCGCCGGCACGGTGTCATTCGTTGCGACAGGGACGTGCGTGATCGACGCCAACCAGGCCGGCAACAGCAACTATGACGCCGCCCCCCAGCAGCAGCAGTCCCTCACCATCGGCAAGGCGTCACAGACCATCACCTTCACCTCGAGCCCTCCAAGCCCGGCGGTGTTCGGCGGCAGCTATACGCCCACCGCGACCGGCGGCGCCTCGGGCAATCCGGTGGTGTTCACGATCGATCCCGCCAGCAGCGGGGCGTGCTCGATCGACGGCGCCGGCACGGTGTCATTCGTTGCGACAGGGACGTGCGTGATCGACGCCAACCAGGCCGGCAACAGCAACTATGACGCCGCTCCCCGCCAGCAGCAGACGGTTACGGTGGTTGGAGCACCGTCGGCGACGATCGCCTCGCCGGCGTCGGGCGGGATCTACCCGGTCGGCCAGCCCGTGGCGACGAGCTTCCGCTGCTCGGAGGGCCCCGGCGGTCCTGGGCTGTCCTCGTGCACCGATTCCAACCGGGCGAGCGCCCCGGCCGGGATGCTCTTGACTACTTCGCCGGGCACGTTCACCTACGCGGTAACCGCGACCAGCATCGACGGCCATAAGGCGATCGCGAGCATGACCTACACGGTCGCCGCCGCGCCGTCGGCGCAGATCACCTCGCCCGAGGATCGGCAAACGTTCGCGATCGGCCAGCACGTCATCACGAGCTTTGACTGCACCGAGGGGGCCAGCGGCCCCGGCCTGGCCTCGTGCACGGACTCAAACGGGGCCAGCGCCCCGTCGGGCACGCTCGACACCTCCGCACCCGGCGCGCACACCTACACGGTGACCGCCACCAGCGAGGACGGACAGAGCGCCAGCGCGAGCATCACCTACACTGTCGCCTCCGGCGCGCCGTTGGTGAGAATCAGCGCACCCGCCGACGGGTCCAGTTTCCGGCAGGGACAGCGAGTGCTCTCGAGCTTTGCCTGCGTGGAGGCGCCCGGTGGCCCGGGGATCGCGTCCTGCCTGGACCAGGCCGGGCGCGGGTCGGGCGCCCGGGTCGATACCTCCCGCGCCGGCCGGCACACGTTCACGGTCACGGCGACCAGCCGCGACGGCAAGAGCGCCCGCGCCACCGTCGACTACACCGTGCTTGCGCCCGTGCGAACTCGCGTCCACATCACCGCCCTGCGCCCGACCCCGCTGCAGCCCGGGTGCGCGACCGAGATCGGCGTCGATGAACGGGAGGTCGCCGCGACGGTCGCCGACGCCGGCTGCACTCGCCTGCGCCTGGCGTTGGCCGGCACAATCACCCGCGCCGGCCAGATCGTCGCCGGCGCCACCGGCAGGGTGACCGTGACGATCTCGGTCCGCCTGCCGTCCGGTGCAGTCCGCCGCCGCGCACAGACCACCGCCGCCGGTCGGTGGCGCCTGTCCCTGGTGCTGCCCGGCATCAACCGAGATCCCGTACCGCCCAGCTACCGCATCAACGTCCACTACAGCGGCGACCAAAACCATTCGCCGGCCCGCGCCGAGCGCCGCGTCCGGCTCGAGGTCGAACACGTCGGCCTGAACCCGCACTCATCGTGATGGACCGCAGGCACAAGGTGAGCGGGCGCAAGTTGGTCTTGCTGGCAGCCGCCATTCTGACGCTGGCTGTATTGGTGCCGGTTGCCCTCGGCGAGCCCGGCGCGCACGCGCAGCCTGCGCGCGCACAGACGCCGAAGCACCTCGTTGACCTGGTGTTCCAGATCGAGCATGCCCCGCGCGACGTGTTCTTCTTCCGCTACACCAGTGGTGTCTCGGCCCTGGAGTTCGGACGGGCTAGGTCTGATGCCGGCGCTGTCGAGTCGGCCTCCTTCTCCCCCCAAGGTGTGACCGTGGTTCCCACCGGCTCGCCGCGGTGGACGGGTGATCTCGCGACGCTGGTGGAGGTAACGGGCGCATCGGTGACCGGCACAGCTGACTTCCCGGCCGGAGTTCACGTCACGCTGACCAACCGCCACACGAAGCGGACGATCGAGATCCATAACGGCCCCTTCTCGCTCGCCACCGGCTTCGGGCCTTCCTCGACCAGGTGACCGGTTCAACAGATGAGTAGTTACGGGATAGGCGATTGTGCTGATGGCCGCAGGCCCGGACGGCTCCGACGCCTGTCGGTGGCGGTCACCCTGCCACGGAGCGCTTTGCTCGCCTTCCTCACGGCAGCAGTCGCGCTGGTCGCCCTCCCCGCCGGGGCCGATGCGACCGAAGGGCTGACGGTCTCGCCCTCGAGCGTCCACGCCGGCGCGCACCCCACCCTCGATGTGAACCTGCAGTTTGCCCCCGAAGCGAACGACTCAGCCCGCACCGCGGTGGTTGCACTTGCCCCTGGGATGCTGCTGAATCTCGGTGCCCGACCGGCATGTCTCACCGGCGCCATCGACCCGACGCCCACGTGCGAGATTGGAACCTCGAGCGCGAGGCTGCGGGTGGTCGGCACCCCGGCGCGGTTCTCCGGCAAGCTGTACCTGATCCCCCCTCCGGGGACCGGCGACATCGCCGGACTGCTCATCGACGCTAGTCCGGTCTACCAACCCATAGGCATCGCGCTGCGTAGAGAACCGACCGTCGGGCTCAACCTCGACTTCCAGGTCGGCAATAACCCGTCGGCGGCGGCCTTGAACTATGACCTGCACGTCAACGAGACATTCAACGACCGGCCATTGGTTTCAGTGCCGACCAGTTGCGGGTCCGCGATCAGCACGCTCAACGTGACCTATTACCGAGCAACACCGCCGACGACGGCCTCGAGCTCGTTCACGCCGACCGCTTGCGGCTCCTTGCCCTACGCCCCGCGCTGTCGGTGCGGGCGACCAAGGATCCGCGCGACGCCGGCGTCGCGCTCTCGACCACCGTCCACCAAGACGTCGGTCAGGCCGTCAGCAGCGCGTTTGAGATGACCCTGCCGTCCAGCATCGTCGCCAACACGACGGCCGTCGACCGATGCATTCGATCGGGCGGCTGCAAGGTCGGCAGCGCCTCGGCCACGTCGCCGCTGCTGCCGGAGGCCTCACTTCACGATGGCACGGCGGTACTCGGAGGCACATCCGACCGCCCGACGATCACCCTGTCGTTCCCGCTGGGCCTTTCGCTGGTCGGCAGCTTCAGCCCGGCCACCAACTCGCTCACATTCTCGAAGCTGCCGGACATTCCGCTCACCGAGCTCAACCTCGACCTCACCGGTGCCGATGGCGAGCGACCGTTTGACACCAGCTGCGAAACCGGGGATGTCACCGCCCGGTTCACCGCTCATACCGAGCACTCCCATAGAGAATCGGGACGGCTGGTGTTCACCAACCGATGTACCGGCGAGCCGACGGTCACCGGCGCGGTCAGCGGCCTCGCCGACCGGCACCCGAAGCTGGAGCTAACCGTAACCCACGGAGTCAATGCTCCGCGCGTCGCAGCCATCTCGCTGGATCTCCCGCTCGGGCTGAGCTTCTACCGCGGCGCGGTCGTGCGCGACAGCATCTGCGCGGGCGACGTGTGTGCAACGACGATCTCCATCCACGGCCTCGGGGTGACAGGCGCAGCGGTGGCGAGCGCCAGGCTCACGGGCGGCAAACTGTTAGTCGCGCTCGACAAGGGCGCCAGCCGCTTGCAAACCACAACCCTCGGGCCGCTGCTGACCGAAAGCAAGGCCCTTGCGCGAAAGATCAGCGAGGGTCAGATAAAGGCGCTCGAAGCAAGCGTCAAGATCACCGACACCGACCGGACGACCACGGTGTTGACGCTGAAGCTCCCCGTGTGAGCAAGGACCGCCACCTCAGGAACCGCCAGGCAGTTACCTGCCAGGCAACCTGAAGGAGGACATAGTGCTCGCGCCAACGCCCAGGCTGAGGTCAAACAAGCAAACCCACCGGGCCCAATCTCCACCGTTCGCACCGGCGATGAGGATGTCTCGGATCGCGGTGGTGCCGCTCGTCGCCCCCGTTGCTGGCAGCAGCGGCGCTCACACCGTCGGTCGCGGCCGAGGCCTTGCCGTCGCGGCGAGCTTCAACCCGACCGAAGCGCGGCGTCGAGCTGCCGTCGCGACCCGATGTCGAGCCCGCGGTATGCGTTGTGTAGGTGCACCTCCACGGCCTTGGCGTGATGAACAGCTCCTGGGCGATCTGACGATTGGTGTCGCCGCGAGCCGCCAGCCGCGCCACTCGTTCTTCGCTGGCGGTCAGCGACTGCACGCCCATCAGCGCGGTGGCGCGTGGTCGCCCGCCGGCCGCGTGCAGCCCGATGCGCGCGTGATCGAGAAGGCCGCGCGCAGCCCTTGGCGTGCTCGAGTCGCGCCGGCGAGCCGGGCGCGGTCGCGACGGCTTCGCGCAGGTCGTCCACTGCGCCGTGGCGCTTCAGTGTCCCGAGCACTCGCAGAGCCCGCGCCACGCCGCCCGCAGCGCCCCACCGGCGCGCCAGCTCGAGATCCCCGGCAGCGTCGCAGGCGCGCCCGAGCTCGCGTCGGGCCGCGGCGAGGTTGCCCTGCTCGAGCAGCACGAGCGCCACTAGAGCGACGCAGTATTCGTCGAGCTGGAGCGGATTCGCGCCGGCGAGCGACCACCCGATGACGAGGTCAGGCGCGAGTGGAACGCGTTCACCGCGTGGGGCGCTCGCGATGGCAGGCCTGCGCAATCACTTCGATCGCATCCGCGGAAGGCGTCCGCCTCATCGTGGCGGTTCAGCCTAGTCCCGAGATCCCCCAGCCGATCAGCACGGAGCCCGACTAGGCCGACGATCGCGGCGACGCCCACGAGCATGTTGGTCTGCATCCAGCGGGATAAGCGACTGACCCGTGCGGTGAGAGCTAGTGCCAGCGACGCTCCCGCGGGCCTGGTGATCCGCACAGCCCGCGCCGTCGTCAATCGCGGCACGTGGCGCATCTCGCTCGTGCTGCCGGGAGTGAATCTCGACCCGTTGCCGCCCAGGTACACCATCGTGGTTGCCTACAGCGGCGATCGGGAACGACGAGCAGCGACAGCACGGCGGCAGATCCGTCTGGAGAGCGAGCGTGCTGGCCTATAGGACCGAGCCAGGCATCGGTCGGAGGCGAATGCCGTGCTGTCCCCCTGGCGCGGCAATGGCCATGGACGCTCGGTCGGCAACCGGCCTCGTAACTATGGGGATCTGTGTACCGGTGATCCTCATTACGGGCTCGAGCACGCAATGTGATGATCTCGCACGTGGGTCTTACGCTTGGTCGGACAGTCCGTGCGCTGGGCGCTGAGACTGGACCTGTGCGGTCTGACAGGAAGTTTCGGGAGAGGTCATGCGCGTGTGCCTCAAACGGGGTTTCGCCCGATGCCGCTCAGAGTTTTACGCTGGTTGTTCGCGCGCCACCGTCGGAACAGATCAACTGGCCGGTCGCTAATGCGATTTTGCGCTTCGCCAGCGGATCCTCACGGACTTGTCGTGCAGTGAGGGGCAGACGGTCCTCGGATCGCATCGTGCCTCGACAGCGGAGGCGCCGGTGCCCCAGGTGCTCTGTTGGACACCTCGAGCATCGGCCAGCACAGCTACGTTGTGACGGCCACCAGCCAGGACGTGACTGCGGACGAGCGCGAGCGTCACTTACACCGTGCCGGGCCGCCTTCGGTGTCGATCGCCAGCCATACCGGTGGCGCGCGCTAAGCCCTTCATCGAGCCGTGCCGGCGCGCTACAGCTGCCGGGAGGGCTCACTCGGCCCGGGGATCGCCTCATGCACAGGGACCGTGGCCAACGGAGCTCGGCTGGCAACCTCCACCCCGGGCCGGCGCACGCTCACCGTAAGCGCCATTAGTCGCGACGGACAGCGCGCGAGCGCGTCCGTCGCGTACGGCATCCTGCCGAGGATACAGGTCCGGATCACGCGGCTGCTGGCAACCCCGCTCGACCCCGGATGCGTGGTCGAGACGGGCAGCGACGAACGAGAGATCATCGGCTCAGCGCCGACGTCACCTGCCGAGGCCTGCGCCTCCATCTCGCTGGCGACGGCCAGCACCCAACGCCGAGTACGCCTCGAGGTCGAACGCGCCGGCCTCAATCCCTAGCCCTCGTCAGGTCGTGACCGGCTCACGTGAAGGGGTCATCGGTCGGTTCTTCGGCCGGCTCGCTCACGGTTTGCGATAACAGCGCCTCGAGCGTGCTCATAAGCCCGAGCCAGCCGACAAACCCGCTACTCGCGCCCTCGCTGCTGGTGGCCTGCCCGGTCGGCAACTCGTCGAGAAAGTTGACATCGAGCACGATCCGGATCGGCTTAGCGCTCATGCCGACGATCTTCCGCCTAGACGAGGCCGGGCACAACCGGAGAGCCCCTGTACAGCCCCCCATACTTTCGCCCCTCCATGACCACGGGGGATCGGCAGGAGCAGCATCGCAGCCGCGGCGGCCGCCAGCGCAGGCTCGGGCTCGACGGGGATCGTCGTCATTGCGCTCGTCGGCCCGACGCAACCACAGCAGGGAAAGGTAGTGCCGAGCGAGGTGCTCGCGCCGCTCGTTCGCCAGATGGTTGGTCGACTCAGCGGTCGGCAGGGGGCGCCCTTCGACTCACGTTCGCGCTAGGAGCCTGTCGTGACGCCCGGCGGGCCACCCGGCGCCGATCGCGACGGTGCAGCACGCTGGATCCGCCCCGCTGTATGCGGCGAAGTCGCCGAGCTGGCCACCGGCACGAAGATCAGGGCGAGGGACCACATGCGATTGGCGAGCACCTCGAAGGCGTTCAGCCAGCGGCTCGGCTCACCCTCCGTGAGCATTGGCCAAGAAAGACTGGGGGCCGGTATAGGGTGTTCCCTGTTGTGCGGCCAGACCGTGCGCGCCGACAATTTGGGAGGCGTTGACGCAGCCCCGATGATGTAAGCACGAACGCCCGTGCCGTCGGCGTGGAAAGCAAGCATCTTTCCGGATTCCAAGCCCCCGTGGGTGAACCACGAAACGAGGAGAAGATCTATCGTGCGACCAGCGAATTACTGCGGTTCGCAACGCCCCGTCAGGCGAACGCTCCCGGGGCTCGGGCGAACGATCGCCCTCGGCACGACGCTGTGCACGCTCGCTGTGCTCGCCTTCGCAAGCACGGTTGCGATCGGCGCCGGTGTCTGCCGCCAGGGACCAGACGCCGATTGCTCGGGGGCCAAAGCCCCAGGCGGGAACTTGGCCAACACCAATTACCCGGCCGCCAATTTCAGCGACGCCTACCTGACTCGAGCGAACCTATCGGGTGCCAACATGCCGAGGGCCAACTTCACGCGCGCGGACTTGTCCCACGCAGTCCTGCGCCACATCGACCTGAGTCGCGCGAACCTGACCGACGCGAACCTCAACCACGCTGACCTCACGCACGCGAACCTGCGACGTGCCGATCTGAAACACACCGATCTGAAGGCGGCAGACCTCAGTCACGCCAACCTCCTGAACGCGACGTTCGACGGCGTCAACCTCGACGGGGTCCGGTTCTGCGACACAACCATGCCAGACGGATCCAAACGATCCGGCGGCTGCTAGGCCAGGCTAACGGCTCGAGCTTGGAATCGCTGAATCGCCTGGGGGCTTCGTCGAGCTCGATGTAGGGTTTGTCGTCGAGCGGCCGCGTGGGCTCCCGGTGGCCGAGCGGCGTGCGCTGAGGCTCACTGCTCCGCGTGCGTCAACCATCATCCCGGCCCGCGACGCGAGCGCCGAGGCGACTGCGACCCAACGCTTCGACGCGCCGAATCTCTGGCCTCTCCACCGGTGTCCCAACGGCCGCTCCGAGCGGGCGGTGCTCCGGGCGAGTCGTTCAAGTACCGCGAGCAAGCGATCGAGGGACACGACCACGACGTCGCCGTGGCGCCACGCCAGCCGCCGCGCGGACGCACCATGCAGAGGACGGGCACGACGGCGAGCGGATAGCGATGACGGGGCTCGAGGCCCCGCGCGCGATCGCGGCTGTTCGCCGCAGGTGCTCCTCGCTGAATGTGCGCGGCTTGGTCTCGCAAGACCGACGCCGTCGGCGACAGGCGAGATGATCGATGTCACCCCCGGCCTGGCCACCGCATACCGCTTCCGCACCACCGACGCGCTGCCGACCAGCCTATTCAAGGCATGCTGGACCTGTCGCTCTGACTCGGCTCCCACACACCACCGGTCGACGAAGCGCGGCGAACGGCGGGCCACCCATCCGAAGGCGGCACCGAGCAGGAGGAGCGCGAAGGCCATGAGCGTGCCCTGCCTGCTCCGCGAGGCGCTCCCAGCGACCAGCAGGATGAGGCCGGCGGAGAGCGCGTACCGGCGCTTGGGGCGAGATGTCGATACTGCTGACGACGCGCATGGCACATGGATGCCGCCAAACATATCGCCGCTTCACACAAGCTCGATCGCCATCACGTCATTTGTTGCAAAGTGCCACAGTCTGGAACCAGGCTCGTACGGGTCTCGACGGTTCCATATCTGCGCACGCCAGCGTCACCCAGGTGACGCCAAGCGGGCGATGCGGCAGCGCGTTACGCGACCGCCTCCAGTGTCCATCTCCCCCGATTGCGTCCTGCGCGACCAGCGTGTTCGGTCCCGGAGCGACGGGCAAGATAACCTCAGCGATCGCCGCCACCGGCTGGCCGAGCCGCGCGGTCCGAAACCAGGAACGCCTCCTGTGCGACGCTCGCGTCCTCGAGGGTGAATATGCCCTCCTCAACCGGCAGGCTCTCGAAGATCACACGACGGGTGTGATCGAGGCCAGAATCCTCGTATCGAACGCCGGCGTGCAGGCGACCGTCACCAATCCAGAAGGTCAGCAAGTTGGTCCTCGAGCACCACACCGCCGGGGCGCACGAGTAGGGCCCCGGCATAGCCTGCTGCGATCGCGGGCGCGACGCCAGCATGTTGGCCGCTGCGACTCGTCGAAAGGGGCGATCGGCCTTAGCTCGATGCGGCTAGCAACTGAGTCCCGGTCGCTGACGGCGTCTATGCGAAGGGTTGGCGGTTTCGTCCGCGCTGACTGTCTTGGGGCCGTGTGTGGTGCGGCATCGGCTGAGTTGCGATGGCGATCGGCTGAGTCAGAGTGACGCCGAAGGTTAGTGGGCTGTGATGTAGCCGACCTTGTCCGCGGCCAGCTCGGTGAACCACATGTTCCCGTCGGGCCCTAGGATGATGCGATGCAGCGTCGCGTTGTGGGTTGGCACGTCGAACAGGCTGACCTTCCTTTCGGCTCCGACTCGCCCGATCGCGTCTACGCCAGTCGGTCCGTTGAGCTCGAGCCACAACGTCCCCGTCCGGTCGAAGGCGAGGCCCAGGAGCTGGTCCGCCGGCCTGGGGGTCGGATACTCGGTGATCTTGCCGCTGCTCGGGTCAAGCACACCAAAACGGTGTCCGCGCTGCTCGGTGAACCACACCTGGCAGTGGCGGATCGCGACTGCGATCGGTCGGGATCCCCCGTCGGGCGGATTGGTCGGGGTGATGTATTCCTTGATCGTTCCATTGTTTGTGATGCTGCCGATCGCGCTGTGCGTGAGCTCGGTGAAGTACATCGCTCCGCACCCTTGTGCGATGTAGATCGGCTGGCTATAGCGATTCGGCAAGCGGAAGATCTTCATGCGGTGAGTGCGCGGGTCGAGCCGGCCGATTACGCCGCCGTACTTGCCCGTCCACCACACAGCTCCGTCAGCGGCGATGGCAAGCCCATGCGGCGCAGCCGGCACCGGGATCCGGTAGGTGTGGATGATCCGACCGTTGAGATTCACCTGCGCGATCGCGTTGACGAACTCCAGCGTAATCCACATGCGCCGGTGCCGGTCGAATGCGATGCCGTGCGGGCCGAGCCCCGGCGCTAGTGCGAAGAAGCGCACCCCGCGCCGGGGGGTGACCCGTACGAGCCTCGACTGGTCTTGCTGGGTAACCCAAACGTTGCCGTCTGGGCCCAGGACCAATTCGTGCGTGCTGCCCAGAGGGTTGTTGTCGCGGAGGCTGATCTCTCGCACCGTCGGCGTGCCAAACGACGCAGCAGCACTCGCGGCGGTCAGCACCAGCACGGCGATCACGGACACCGCCCCTAGTCGCATGCGCGAGTGTCGACGGGCGCTCGGTTCCGTCCCGTGCAGCGCCGCAGCAAAGCCCGGTCTTCGGGCGCTTCTAAGCTCGATCACGCCAAGCATCATGAGAGACCGCCGCTTTAGCTCCCGCTCCGTGTTTGTAGATCATGAGCCTGCAGGAGGCAGACTATCGCCGGCGTCCCCCAGCATCGAGGCGTATCGCGTCGGGCTCGGCGCGCCGCACCGTGCGGTCTGGGGCGATGTTTGAAGGTTTTTTGCCCCAGCGAGCCGGAGGTGGGCGGCCCTCGGTGAGAACCGTCAGGCCGGCGCTCGATAGGGCGTCCGGTCGGGCCTCACAGAGCTTCGCGATCTCCGTGCCTGATGGACCATCGTCGTCAGTCGACGCTGCGGCACGAGCGCGTCAGCAATCCGCCTCAATGTCGGACACCTCCCGTTTTCCATGACGAAGCGGACGTCTGCGCCACGAGTGCCGCTCGGGACGAGACGCAGCAGCGACTCGCCGTCCGGCGGACGCCACGCGCTGCATAGGCAAGAGCGCGCCGGTCCGGGACCGTGAGGCCGACGAGCCTGGCTTGCGCAATCGCGTGGAAGCACGCGCACAACCGCACCCGCCGGCACCGAGGTCGCCGCCACGGGCCGCAGTACCGCTCGCGCGCGAGCGCTTCGCCGAAAAGCAGGCGTCGGGATCTCGGCCGTGCCGAGTAGCTCGTCGCTCGCGCTTTCGCCCAGTAGCAAGCGCCGGTGAGCGCCGTTGCGCACGACTGCTTTGGTCTCGCGCCGGCGCGGCACCGGACGATCGCAAGGGCGACCATGGACTCGTCAGCGACAATCGACGCGGACGAGTGCTTGCCGCGCAAGGTGACAGCGCGTGTCGCGGCCTATCGGCGGCGGCGTAGTTCCTTCGCCGGGGCCAGGTCGGCGCGGCATTCGACCGGGCCACGGATTGTCACGGTCCTGTTTGAGCCGATCCGGGCCGAGGCGGTGGTTGGACGTCACCCCCAGCTCCGCTCGCGAGAGGTCTACGGTCTGTGGACACTGTGAAGGTCGACTACTTCTTGCGTGATCTCGAACGGAATGTTTGGCTTCACGTTTGCGTCAAACCAGGTGTCGTGCTGCTCCTGCGTCTCCCACACCTCGGCAACGACAAAGCCCTCGGCGTCTTCATATGTAACGTGGACCAGGAAGCCCGGCTGCATCTTAGTTGCTCGACTAGCGGCGGCGCCGACTCGTCGTACTGCGCAGCGCTCATCGCGGAACGGTGTCGAATCAGGACGGGCATTGTGATCCTCCTTGTAGAGACCTGACCCTCGGGTCATAAAGTCGACCCGCCGTCGCGAAACCACGGCGGCATGTCGTATGGGCGTGGATGTGTGGCACCGCTGGAACGGCCGCACCCACCCTATACCGCGCCAGGTCGAGCAAGCGGTTTCTTTTTGGGGCCGCCCAGCCATGGCCAACGCTGCCGCTAACGCGCGTGCATCCGCTTGTCCGCACTCCTGTTGCGGGGCCTCGACGAGGTCGGCCGCCGGCCAGGTAAGCGCGTGATCGCTTTTCCCGCCGGCACGCCCTCCGCGGGTGATCGCTCTGGCGACCAAACGTATGCTCGGCCGCCGGTGGTGCTAGCCGCCACGTCCTCGGTCTGCAACGCTCGCGCTACTGCTCTGCCAAGAACGCAGGCACAGGGCGTCCCTTTGGTGCTGTAAATTCGCGGCGGCTCAGATTCCCTGTGACACTGTCAGTCTATGCCGCAGTCACCTCCTCTGGGACATTCTTTTCGGGCTCTTGGTAACGGATACGGTTGAGGCCTTGGCGTTCGAGCTCGGTGAACCGGATGCCGTTGGTCTGGTTGGTGATGAACAAGTCAAGGACCGCCCAGACGAGCGTCAGGCAGCTGGTCTCGCCCGGGAAGCGGCCCATCACCTTCGTCCGGCGCTTCACCTCGCCGAGGGATCGCTCGAGCAGGTTGGTCGACCGCCAGCGCCGGCGGTGTCTGGTTGGGTAGCGCAGGTGCACGACGAGTGCGTCCAGATCATCGGCCAGGCAGCGGGCGGCGGCGGTGTACCCGGCCTTCTCGAACTCGTCTACTAGGGCTTGTAGTCGCTGCTTGCCGTCGCACTGGTTGATCGCGTCGTCAAGCGCCTGCCAGTATGCCCGGCGGACGCGCTCGCGTTCGCGCTCGGGCAGCTTCGCGAGGAGGTTGCGGACGCGGTGCACGCAGCAGTGCTGGCGGTCAGACGCCGGCCAGCACTGCTCGATCGCCTTGATCAGCCCGGGCGCGCCGTCGGCGACGATCAGCATCGGCGCGCCCAGCCCGCGGGCGATCAGGTCGCGCCCGAGCGCCTGCCAGTCCTCGAAGGACTCGCGCATCCCGAGCATCACTTGGAGCAGCGCCCGCTCGCCATCTTCAGTGAATCCCCAGGCGATCAGCACGCCTTCCTTGGGCCCGTCGGGGCGGACAGCGAGGAACGTGGCGTCGAGGAACAGCGCCACCAGGCGGATGTCGTACAGGTCCCGGCGCTTGAACTGCTCGAAGCGATCGCGCAGCTCCTGGCAGATCTTCGAGACGGTCGACTTGGGCAGCTTGCCCATCCCGGCCTTCTCGCACAACGACTCGACGTCGCGCATCGACAGGCCGCGGACGAACGCGCCGATCACCATCGCCTTCAGCGGCTCGGTCCGCAGCAGCTTCGTCCCGCGCGGGAACAGGCTCGAGGCGAACGTCCCGGCCGCCTCGCGCACCTGCGGGATCTGGATCTCGAGCTCGCCCTCGCCGGTCTGCACCTTGCGCGGGCGAAACCCGTTACGCATTCCCGAGTCGTAGTTGCGCAGCCCGCGCTGATACTCCGGCCGACGCTCATAGCGAGCCCGACCCAGCCAGGCGTCGAACTCGTCCTCCACAGCCCGCTGGATGATCAACCGGGCACCGAGCTTCGCCAGCTCCGACAGCGTCTCTCGCGGGTTCTCACCCACCCCCACGGCTAGCAGCCGATCAATCCGAGCCTCAATCTCCGCCGACGGCGGTACTGTACGTCTCACGGCGTAGGCCTCCTTCAGTTGTCTTTGACGGGACTGCTGAGGGAACCTACGCCGTCGCCATGACGGCACCGGCGGACGGCTATTTACAGCACTCCTGGGACGCCACCTCGAGCCAATCCTGGCTTCCGGAGCGGACGATAGGGAGCAGCGCGTTTGCCGGCAGGGACGAGATGACCGCTACGCCCGGCGGAGCGACAACCGTGTGATCGAGGTCGCAGCGGTCCCTCGGTACGGCCCGTGCCCATGCAACACGTGATTGTGCTTGCTCGGAATCGGCCGCCCAGCAAACCTGGCGCGCTGTCGCAATCGCCCGCATCCAGGCGTGCGCGGGCTGGGCGCGGCACGACTGCTTCGGCACGCGCGGCTGGTCGGGACTCGCTATGCCTTTGCCACGGTTCCGATAGTCGCGCCGACTGCGTGGCCGTGACCGTCGGCGACCACCGAACTGTGTGCTCCCCACAACCGGCGGCTGCTGACAGACGACCGCGGGCTCGCGGCGTCGCGCCTCCCCGACGGACGAATCTCGCACCGCCGGCGACGCCGATCTCGAGCTGCTGCTTCTCGCGGTTGCGGAAATCGTGCCCGACGATGAACGTCTGACTCCGCGACGGTCGGCAGAGGTGTGCGAGTCGTAGGACCCGGGGGTGTCGACGGACGCGCGAGAAGTCGCCGCGGGCGGCTTCTTATGCTTGCTGGCCCAGGAACCTGATGTCGATCCGGCGAGGGTCCCAGCGGTGACTGGGGCGCCCATCCGCCGTCATCGCCGGCGCGACCGTGACCGACTCGACGGTGTCGGTGATCAGCCGTCGCCAAGCCGCTAACCGCTTGGCGGGCTCGCGCAGCCTGTCGATGTCGTCAGGACCGATGACATCGCTCTCGCCCCCATCGCCAAGTCGCGCGCGGGCGACGTGCGCGTCATCGAGCGCCGTGGTCAGCTTCTCCAAGGTCTCCTGGCTCGCACGCCGGCCCAACAATCCAAGCTCGCCCAGCTGCCGGATCGTGTCATCGAGATCCGCGTTCGCGCGTTCGATCGCCTCGTCCGCCTCGCGGATCTGCCGCCTGCGCGAAGCCGCGTCGGTGCGGGTCGGCCGTGGCCGAGTACGCCCGGACCGCGTCCAGCACCATCGCCTCGACCCGGTCGGCCTTGACCGCCGCTCGCCGCCGGCACCGGTTCGCGCTCGTATCGCCGCACCGGTAGCTGCCGCTGTCGGAGTTGATCACCATCCGCGAGGCGCACGTCCCGCACCGCAACACCCCCAGACGGGCCAGCAGCCGCTCGGACTTGGCTTGGCGCCCGCGCGATACCCTCCGCCGCGCCACCCGCTCAAACAGCCCGCGATCCTTCACGATCGCCTCGTGAGCGTTGAGGTTGTGCAGCTCACCGAAATGGATCCCGCCCAGATACATCCGCGAGCGCAACATCCAGGCCACACCGGAGAGCGCGCGCTCGATCCCGCTCTCGGCCAGCCACGCCTGGATCTCCACCAGCGACGCGCCCAGGTCGCGGCGCTCGAACGCCTGCACCACGATCTTCGCCGCCGCGGGCTCGACCACCAGCACGCCGTCCTCGCCGCGCACATACCCGACCGGGACCTTCGGATGCGGGTAGACACCCCGCGCCACCGCCCGCGCCTGAGCCGCCGAGACCTTCTCCCCCGCGATCTCAGCAAAGTATTGAAACACCGACCCGAGCATGTTCGTCGACAAGCGCTGCGCCGCCGTGCCGTTCATAAGCCTGCCGTGATCGAGCGCGAAGATCTCCCCGCCCGCCCCCTCCACCCGCTCGATCACCTCCAACTGGACCTTCAGCGAGCGCACCAGCCGATCGAAATACGCCACCACAAGCTGCTCGGCCCGACCCGCCTCGATCATCTCAATCGCCGCCAACAGCCCCGGGCGCCTGGACAACGGCAGCCTGCCGCTGACATCGATCTCGGGAATCGGCGAGGCAACCAGCCGCTCACCGCGATCCTTCGCCCACCGCCTGGCGGCCTCGATCTGCACCTCGGGCGAGTGAAAGTGCTCGTCCTCCCATCGCCCTTCTCGCTCACCCGGACGACCACGACATCTCTGAGCTTCGACATATGACCCTTCTCGACGGAGACTAACGCCTTTTACGCGCCTACGACCCGACCGGCGAGAAGGCACGCGCCGTGAAGCGCCGCTACCAGGGAGTGTGCCGAGGCTGCGGCGCTCCAACCACAGCAGGCGGCGGCAAGGGCGACGGTTTACGAGTTCTGCAACAGCTGCCATCCGGGGGCGTTCGGGGCTGACCCGCAGGCGTGACTGGGTTCGAGGCGCTACGGGCTATGTCCACCCACACCCGAGGAGGATCTGAGACGCGATGCGTGCAGACTCGTCTCGGCAATGCGCAGGTCGATGCGCCCCGGCCTCCGCTGGTACGGTGTCGAGGATTCGATTCACGGAGTCCCATTGCTCGGTCTCAGCGACCTTGACGCGACGCAAAACGAGAAGCCCGACGCCAGTGGCCTTGCCGATTGCGTGCTGGACGACGTTGGCACGCGACTCGCCCATTCGGCGAGAGTCGCGCGTCAGGTCGATCGCGTACGCCACCTGCTGGATGGTCGATGGAAAGCGGTCATATCCGACGCTGCGTGGCTCCATGACGTCGGATACAGCCCCCGGATCGCATGCACTGGCTTTCATCCCCTTGATGGCGCGCGATGGCTGCGAGATCGAGATTGGTCCGACGAGATCTGCCGGTTGGTCGCCTGGCATTCGGCGGCGGAGGTCGAAGGAGCGCTACGCGGCCTTGATCAAGAACTCATGGTTGAGTTCGAGCGTCCACCGGAGGTGGCGACGAACGCGCTCACGTGGGCGGATCTGACCTCGTCGCCGCAGGGCGAACCGTGGAGTGTCGGCCGTCGGATTGACGACATCTTGCGCCGCTACCCCGCCGAATCGATTGAACATCGCGCTATCGCCAACGCGGCGCCGACGCTCTGGCACGCATCGCGCGACATCCAGTCGCGGCTCGCTCTCGAGACCGGAGTCGCATGACGCCGTTTCGGACCGGCCTCGGCCACGATGTGCATCGGCTTTTTCCAGGCCACGAGCTCGTACTGGGGGGCGTGCTCGTGTCGACAGACGTCGGCTTCAACACGCATTCAGACGGGGACGTGTTGTCGCATGCCCTCATCGACGCGTTGGCCGGTGCCATCGCCGACGGCGACCTCGGCACGCACTATCCGGAGGATGATCCAGAGACTCAGGACGCACGTAGCCTCGACTTCGTTGTTGATTTTGGCCAGTACGTCCGCCGGTCCGGATACGAGATCGAGAACGTGGATGCGTTCGTGGTTCTCGGCACCGTGCGCCTCCGTCCCCACATCGAGGCGATGCGGCAGAACATCGCTGAGGCACTGAACCTGGACCTGCCGAAGGTGTCGGTGAAAGCGCGCTCGAACGACGGCCTCGGCCCTGAGGGCGAGGGCACCGCGTGTTCCGCCTGGGTCAGCGCCCTGGTCTACCCAACCGGCACAGGCTGAGCTGTTTCCCACACCCGTTCGAACGACCGCAGAGCATTGGCCGCGATCCCGCTATCGCCTCGGCGGCGAAAGTGAAACACCGGAGATTCGGCCGCGGGATTGCCCCAGAAGTGCGTGTTGACGACGACCTCATCGTCGAACCGGAGCAGTGAGTTGTAGAGGGTCGCTCCCGATCGCCGGACAGCGCCCGGGTCCACGCGCTGAATGACGGCGGCGTAGTTGGCGGCGATGCGGCAACGGTTCGCCATGCCGTCGCTCGAGCCTTCCTCTCTGCCTCTCAGAGCGACCGCGTCGCTGTCAGGGTCTCCCAGGCAGAGCCGCACGGTGATCCCGCCGGCGAGTTTCTGGGCCACGCGCTCGGCAAAGTTCGGGACCGAGTCCCACAGCCACAGCGCCGAGTAGGCCAGGATGTCGACGTGCTCGTGGGCGGTATCGAGAAGGGAGCTGATCGTCGCTGGCGATAGCTCTCGCCGGGTCGTATATATCGCGACGACTTCGGATGCGCCGTAGGCGACTCCGGGTGCGTCCGGCCAGAGGACCGATTCCGGCACCGCCAGGAGCTGCGCGATCTTCTGTCGCGTTGCGGGGCGGGGCAGCCTGCCCGCAGCTATCCATCGTTCGACGGTCTTCGGATCAGCCCCGACCTCATAGGCGAGCTCGTCGGGCCGCTGTCCGTGTTGACGGATCGCGTCGTACAGCCGCTGATTCCGAGCCATGGCCATTGAAACGGTAGCGCTGCTCGAGGACGGCTCGCGACACGGGCGTCCTCAAGCGTCCTCGAAATGCGGTTGTGCCGTCCGGCCCTCTCCGGCACGTTTCAGGCGTGCACTCAGGAGCGCTCAGATCGCACCATAAGAGTGACCTTTCCTTACAGCGAACCATGTGACCCGCCTGCACCTCTGGTCCAGACGCGAGCGGTCAATTAACGCGAAGGGGAACGCGTAGTGGCATATTCAGGTGTAATACGCAGCTCCGCGGTGGATGCCGACGCGGAGGAGTTCTCGCCGCTGCCCGGCCCCACCTTGGATCATCGTGCTGACGTCGCGCCGGGGACCGAAGGAGGGAGTACGCCCTTGGGTGACCGCGAGCGCGCGCTCGCGGTCGGCAGCGAGTTGCTCGCCGAGCAGGTTTACCCGGTAAGCGATGGTCGGCTGATCTCGCAGGGTCGGCTTGCCCAGACATGGAGGCGACTGCACGAGGTCCTTGACTCAGCTCCCGAGCGCGCCGAACGTGCGGTGGACATGCGGCTCCGAGCGGTGGCGCGCCGAGCCCTCCGGCGCCCAGCCGTGATCGCGTCGCTGTCCCCCAAGGGTGGTACCGGCAAGACGACCCTCGCGGTGCTCGTGGGCCAACTTGTGTCGACACGGATGCGCTGGCCGGTCCTCGTCCTCGACACGGATTTCACGGGGGGTACGGCCCGCGAACACATTCCCTCCGACGGACAGACCTCGGCGACGCTCGTTGATGCGCTGACCGCGATCCGGGCGGGGAAGATCCGTGGCCCTGCCGATCTACTGCGATACGCGTGCGTCATTCCCGGCGGCGCTCATCTGTTGGCGACGCCGCAGGACCCGGCCGAGCTTCGCGCGATCGACGTGGAGGCAATCGGTGAACTCGTGGAAGCGCTCCGCGTGCTCTACCCGGTGACGATCATGGATTGTGCGCCCGGGATCGGCTTGCGTGACTCCGCGCAGGAGTTCACTCAGCAGGTCGCGACCGACCTGCTCGCGGTCGTGCTCCCGCGTCGCGTGGACGCAGTGCAGGCCCGTTGGACGCTCGGGCACCTCGCCCTCCAGTACCCCAACATCCCGCTGACGGTCGTCCTGAACCAGATGCCGCGGCGGCCTGACGAAGGCGTGCGCTGCGCCCAAGCCGTGCGGATCGGCGACCGCACTGTCGCGCGCGTGGAACTGCCCTACGACGACGGGCTCAAACGGCAGCTCGACGCCGGCGTGCTCGACGTCGACCGTGTCGAGCAACGCACTCGGATCGCGCTCAAGGAGCTGGTCGCCTCGCTCGCGGAGCAGTGGGTGTGATGTCCCGCCTGTTCAGAGAGAGCCCCCGCCGAAGCGGTGCCGCCGCACTCGCGGTGATCGCCATACTCGCAGCCGGGTGGCTTGCGGGGACAGCCGCAGCTGGTCCGACTACCCCGGGCAGAACGCACACCCCGACGGTCGTTTCGACGACCACCGAGACCGTGACGCAAACGGTGACGCAGACCGCGACCCGGCGCCCAAGGCGAGCCCGGTCACCCGCCGCGCCTCGACGCCGACGGTCATGACGCCGTAGCAAGACCAAGCCAACCAGGTCATCGGAGGTACCGGCAATGAACGTATTCACGTTGGCGGCCTACAAGTTCTCGATCACCCCGGACCAGAACGCACCGGGGGTGCAAGGAATCCAGCAGGCCACGAACGAGGTCGCGATGTACGCCCTGCTGGCGTGCGGCATCGGCGCCGTCTTGTCGCTGCTGATGCTGGCCGCCGCGAAGGGCCTTCACCTAGAGCGATTGCATTCGCGCGGTAAGGAAGGGGTAATCGTGGCGCTCATGTCTGCCTTCGCCGTCGGCTCGATCGCAGCGTTCTTGAACGCGGCCTACACCCTCGCGTGACGTGCGACTACTGGTCAGAATCTTGGCGCTGTCGCGCGGCAGGGACTTGCCGATCGTGCTCGGGTTGCTCATCACCGCGATGATCCTGAGCCCCCCACGACGCAGTGCGTTGTTGGTCTGCGTCTTGGCCGCCCTCGTGGTGACGCTCGCGGGCGCGGTGCTGCACGCGATTCGGGGGGCGAGGTTGTGGGTGGGCGCCGCTCGCGCCTTAGCTCGTGGGTCCGAGCCACCACGGCGCTCGGCATAAGCGCCTTGATACCGATGATCCTCGGCGCGACCCTGGCGGCTATCGGATGACCCGCGTCGCCGCCACCGTGATGCAAGAGCTGTTCGCTGTAGCGCTCACGAGGAACCCGGCCGCAGACCATGCCCCTGTCATCGCAGTGGCCGCCGCGGCAGGCGGCCCCCTTTCCCTGTCAGCTCCCATGTCCATGATCGGTCGCGACCGCGCCGTCGCGTCCGTGAGGTCCATTTGGTGAACACGTCCCGACGGGTACTGCTGGGCTACCGAGTCGGCTACGAACGGGTGCCCCGGCTTGGCGTCATCGAAGCCCTGCATGCACTAGATCCAGCTAACGGGCGCGCGATGTGTGGTCGCCCCGTCGCGATTTCGTGGTCCGCCGAGGAAGCCGCGGACACCATGATCGATTGCCGGGACTGCCTTTCCGCTGTCGAGCAACCGGAGCGGAGGGGCTGATGCGGGTTGCTTCCGTTCTGGTCGGCGCGCTGCTGGTGGTGGCGGCCGGAGCGTTGATGCTCGGTTATCAGACGGCGCCAAGAGTCGCACGCCCCAATCCGATCCGGCTCGAAGACGGTGTGCCGGTCGGGGTCGTTGACACGCCGATCGGCGCTATCGCCGCAGCCGAGAACTACTTGGTCAGCGAGGACGATGCCCTCCTGTCTCGGACCGAGATTCGGCGAGTCGTCGACACGGTATGGGCACCAGCTGAGCGCGACGTGGAACTCGCGCAGCCATTTCCTGCCGCGGGACTCGCGGGGAAGGCGGCGACATTCCCCGGCCTGCAGCTGGCAGCGGCGGTGGCTGGCGCGAAGCTTGATTCCTACACGCCACAGAGCGCACAGGTCGTCGTCTGGCACGAGATCACGCTTTGGTCCCCCAGCGTGGAGCCGACCCAAGGGTGGAGTCTCGACACCATGATGCTGGTGTGGGATGAGGGGCGGTGGCTGGTCGCGTCGCGGACCGCGGCCCCGGATTCCCAGACGCCGGTGCCGGCGTGGACCAGCGGGACCCCGCGGGACAGCACGAGTAAGGCTTTCGATACACGGTTGGGCGACATGTCCGCCCCGTACTACAGAGGAGTGACACCGTGAGCGTCGCCGTCGGCCGTGGCGTCCCGGTCGGGAACCGCGTCGGTCACGTTCACGCGGCAGCAGCGGTGGCAGGAACAGTCGTGCTGCTGGCTTTGGGAGCCTTCCTCACTGGCCGCTCAGTTGCTCCTCCACCGCAGCCGGCCGATTCGATCACCACGATCGGCGGGATCCCGGTGGCAGTAGATCACTCGCCGACAGGTGCGTTAGCGGCTGCTGACAACTACGTGGCGGTCGCGTATGCGACGGTCGAGCGGAATCCACGCCGAGACGAACAGCTGATCGACAGTGTCTACGCGCCTGCGATCCGCAGCAGTGCCCTCGGTGGCGCGGCCATGGTCCGCAACCAGAACGCGGGCAGCATGGCTTTGTGGGCACATGGAGGGCAGAACCTCAGTCTGATCGGAGCCCGACGCCTTGACTATTACCGGGGCGACCAGGCTCAGGTCACGACCTGGAACGTAGACATCTTCTGGGGGCCGGGACGCCCGCCGAAGCAAGCGTGGGTTCTCACCCAGACCTCGCTCCAGTGGGCGCGCGGTCGTTGGCTGGTCACCACGACCGCGACCCTGCCCACACCCGGGCCGGTACCGGCGCTCACGCCCCAGGCGACCGCTGCTGACGACAGTGAGAGCGCGTTCAACCGAGACCTGGCCGGCTTGTCCGCGCCGATATATGGAGCCGCGGGATGAGGCCGTGGCGATCCGCGCTCTTGGTGGTCGGGATCGCAGCTCTGCTATTGGCAATCGCGCCGGCAGCGTGGGCATCAGGGCCGCAGAACGCACCAAATCCGGGCCCCGTCGGTGGAGGCCTTGTCGCGGGCGCCGAACCACGCCTCGAGTGAAAGGTCGTCTGGGAATGGGAACTGTTCGGTGGGCGCGCTTCTCCTGAACGCCGGGAACCCGTTTTCGCATTGCAACGTCGGATCTCAGGTGGCAAACGGCCTGCCGCAACTGCCGGGGGACGCGGCGAGCGCGGCCGGATCCGCCGCCCAGGGTCTCGCGGGCGACGTGATGGATCAGGTCGCAAGCTGGATGGTTCAGGCCGCGCAGACGGTCGACGGTGACGTGATGAAGGCAGCTACCGCGACGTCGACTCCAGAGTTGTCGGCCCCTTGGTTCCAGCAGGAGTTCGGGTACCTGGCCTTCTTCGGGGCCGCCCTCGCCGGAATCGTGGCGCTCCTCGGCGTGTTCTCCGCCTCGGTTCGAGGCGACCCTCATGCGCTGGGGGAGATCTTCTACGGGATTCTGCGCGCGGGACTGGTGACCGTGACCGGACCCCGTTTGTCGGTCCACCACGAGTGAGAGTTGGTGGGTACGGGTCGCGGGGAAGGTAGCTGGTCGTGCGGTCGGATCAGGGGGCTGGGTGGCGCCGGGAGGGTGGTGGCGGGTTGGGATGCGCGACCGTCGTCGCGGAGCCGAACGGCGTAGCCGAGAGGCGTAGCGCGATGGTCGCGGGCGCGCTCGCCGGGCACCCCCTTCCCGGCGACGATCGCGCGGTTGCTGTGCTCGCGGTCAGGCGGTCGCTGCGAGCGCGCTCGCCGGCTGCCAGGCAGCGGCGAACACGGCGGGCGCCTTCATCCCGAGCGCGGAGTGCGGCCGCCGCTGGTTGTAGTCCTCCTGCCAATCTGAGATCACGACCTGCGCCTCGGCCAGGCAGGAGAACTCCTCGACGTCGAGCAGCTCGTCACGCACGCGCGAGTGGAAGCTCTCGACGTACGGGTTCTGCCACGGCGAGCCGGGCTCGATGTACGCGGTCCCCGTCCGGCTCAGCATGCACCAGTCGCGGAGCGCGTTGGCGGTCATCTCCGGGCCGTTGTCACACCGTAGGTACTCGGGGGCGCCACGCTCGGCGACGAGCCCGTCCAGCGTGGCCGTGACCGAGTCAGCGTTGATGTTGCGCTCGACCAGCATCACGAGCGCCTCGCGAGTGAACTCGTCGACGATGTTGAGCAGCTTCAGCACCCGCCCCTCAGCGGTCTGGTCGAACTGGAAGTCGAACGCCCACACGTGATCCGGGCGCTCCGAGCGCAGCCACTCGGCCGGCACGGTCGAGTCCCCCAGCCGCCGACGCTTGCGTCGGCGGACCGGCACCCGCAAGCCCTCTTCGCGCCACAGCCGCTGCACCCGCTTGCGGTTCACATCCCAGCCCAGCGCCCGCAGGTGATGGTGCGCGCGGCGGTACCCCCACCGTGGACGATCCTTGGAGAACTGTCGCAGCTCCCCGCGCAACGCCGCGTCATCCCCAGCCGTCTTCGGCTCGTGACGCTGCGTGGAGCGATGCTGCCCGACCACCCGGCATGCCCAGCGCTCGCTGACACCAAGGCGCTCGCGCAACATCGCGACCGCCTGGCGCCGACGGGCCGGGCCTACCAGTTTCCCCGGGCGATCTCCTTCAACGCCCGGTTCTCGAGCGCCTGGTCGGCGACGATCGCCTTCAACCTCGAGTTCTCGCGCTCGAGCTCCTTCAACCGCTTGGCGTCATTGGCCTTCATCCCGCCGTACCGGTTACGCCACCGGTGATACGTCTGCTCGCTGATCCCCAGCTCCTTCGCCGCCTCCGGGGTCGTTTTCCCCTCGCCGAGCATCCGCTCGGCCTCGCGCAGCTTGCGGATGATCTGCTCCGGCGTGTGCCTGCGACGCTTCATCAGAGTTCCTTCCTCGCCCATTGTCCAGGGCGCGAGAAACTCTCATACGGGTCGGACCGATCTCAGGGGGTCACGCCAACCGGCATGGTGATTTCGCTGACCCTGCTGGCGCTCAGCGTGGCGGACGGGATCTCGGGCGACGTCGCACAACACATGCCCAGCCAGTTCTTCGGGACGCTGTCGTCGGCGTGGGGAACGCAAGGCTGGGGCGGCCTGGCCTCGAGCGCGCTGGCGTTCGTCGCCGCGCTCGTCGAAGTGGCCGTCGCGGTATTGCTGTGGATCGAGCTGCTGTTCCGTGACGCCGCGATCTACGTCGCGGTCCTGTTCTTCCCATTCACGCTCGCGGTAGCGATCTGGCCGCGGCTGTCGGACGCGAACGCGAAGCTGGCCCGGATCCTGGCGATGTTCATCATCTTCAAGCCGGTTGCGGTGATCGTGATGATGACCGGCGCCAACCTGCTGCTCGGTGGGGTCTCGTTCTACGCCGGCGTCGCGCCGTCCGCCGGCACGATCCTGGCGGGTTTGGCAGTGCTGGCGATGGCGGCGTTCGCGCCGTGGGCGGTGATGCATCTGGTCGGCCTGGACTCCGGGGTGATGGGTTCGTCCTCGGGTCGTCGGCGAGGCGCGGGCGGAGCTGTCGGGACGTTGGGCGGCTCGTCCGGCGGCGGCTCGGTGGGCGGCGAGCTGTACGGCGGAGCGATCGCGTTTGGCGGGGGTGCGGCGGCGGCCGCCGCGGGCGGTGTCGGCGCACGGGCGGCCGCCGGTGGCCGCAGTGGCCGCGCGGCCGCTTCGCAAGGCCCTGACGGCTCGGGCGCCAATGGCGGGCTCGGCGGCCGGCACGTCCTACCCGGTGTTGAGCGCCGTTGAACTTGGACATGCTGGCGCCGTTCTGGATGGCGACGGGAGAGGGGAACGAAATAACGAAAGAAGTTGTCGGCGGTTGGTCGAGGGGGATGGGCCGCCCCTCCCCGGACGTGCATGGTGGTAGCGCCGGCGGCGGGGTTGTCAAGGTCGCTTCGCTCCCTTTCCCTCGCTGCGCTCGGTGACAGTCCCCGCCGTCCGGCGCAGTTTTGCGGCTGTGTCCGGGGAGGGGGCCGGTGTGGTCAGGCGGCCGCCATGGTGGCGGTCCAGAGCTCGGCGGGGCGTCCGGCGGTGGGGATCTGGTGGCGGGCCGCGCGGCCGGCGAGTTGGAGCGCGGCGAGCGCTTGCTGGATCTGGTCGGCGGGCCGGTTGTGCTGGAGGATGTCTGAGATCTGGCTGCGGGTCAGGCCTGCGGGATGGTGTTGGAGGGCGGCGTGGATCTGTTCGGCGAGCGGGTCGCCGGTGGCGCCTTGGAGCGCCCAGGTGGCGGAGCGGGCGGCGTAGTCGTAGAGCGCGAGCGCCGCTTGGAGGTGCTCGGCGGTGATCTCCGTTCGCCGTTGGCGATCGCGTAGAGAAGCGCGAGGCGGATGGTGTGCGCTTCTGCGCGGGCGCAGAGCGCGCCGGCGATCCCGGCGGGCTGGGCGGTCGCGAGCTGGGTGTAGGCGTGGCGCCACAGCTCGCGGGCTTGTTCTTCTAGGCGTAGGCGCCCGGCGGTGCGGGCGTGTCGGATCGCGCCTGCGAGCATCCTGGTCAGGCCGGTGCCGGTGAGCGGGTCGCTGCTGCCGCCCTCGGGCAGCAGTCGAGTGCGGCGGCAGGCGCAGAGTAGGAATCGGTTGGCCAGCCCGTTGGCGAGCTCCGCTTGGGTGAGGTGGTGACGCAGCTCGGCCTGGGTGATGTGCCCGATCAGCGATATGTGCGCGCCGGTTGAGCGAGCGGGGCAGTGCGGGTCAACAGCTGCAGCGGCCGACCATCCCAGGCCGATCTCAGCGTCGGCGAGAGCGTCGAGATCTCACGTGCGGCGGAGCGCAGGACGCTGACGAACTCGGGTTCGAGCGCCAACAGCCGTCGGTCGCCGGTGCCGGGATCGCTGCCGGCGGGGTCGCGCACCGCCCATACCAACCCCTCGCCGCTTGAGAGACCGGTGAGGATCCGCCCTGCGAGCGTCGGGTCGGCCTCGCAGATCACCCGGCGGACGTGATCCCAGGCTGTGCCCTTCCGGGCGCGCGAGGATTCACCGACCAAGAGCAGGAACTCGTGGGGGTGATGCCAGGTCGCCTCGATCTCGAAGTACGCGCCGCGGCCGACGGCCGTGCCGAACGCCACCAAAAGCTGGGTGAGGATCGCGACCGGGTCGGCCTCGGTCTCGGGCTCGAGCACTCTGACGATCTCGCCGATCACCCCGTGATAGGCGGCCGGGCCAGGTGGGGACGGCCAGCCTGGCGGCGCAGCCAACAGCACCGTGCACGGCGGCGGGTCGTCCTCGAGCAGATGCTCGGCGGCCAGCGTCATTCGCTTGCGGCCTCAGCGACCGCGACCCGGACCGCGGACTCATCCACGATCGCCTTCTTGGCGGCGAACGCGGCGATCAGCGACCCGACGGCGAGGTTGTTGATCAGCCGGGGCAGACCGCGGGAGGCCTCGTGGATCAGGCCGATCGCGTCATCACTGAAAAGGGTGTCAGAGCGGCCGGCCTAGCGCGAGATGGTGCTGCACGTAGCTGTGGGTCTCCTTCGCATCCAACCCGGCGATCGCATAGCGGACCGCGATCCGCTCATCCAGCGCGGAGAACGCGCCCCGCCGGAGCCGTGACGAAGCGCGGGCTGCCCCAGCAAAAGCAGACAGAACGGGGCGGCCTGGTCCATCCCCATGTTCGACAAACACCGGATCCCCTCAAGGCTCTCGGCGTCCAAATAGGTGAGCTTCGTCGATGATCAAGATGACCTGCTTGCCGCGCTCGGCCGACTCGGCCGCGAGCATCTCCTGCGCCTGGGGGATCAGCGCAGCGTGGTGAAACCGCGGGGGTGCCGCCCAGCGTGGTGATGATCAGCCCGTAGATCCCTTTAAGCCCCACCCCCGGCGTGCCGAGGTAGATGATTGGTGCCCAGAGGCGTCAAGGCCGGCGACCGCGGCGCGCGCGGCGACCGTCTTCCCCGCCCCGCACTCGCCCGAGATCACACCGATCGACTGTTCGGCAGATGCACCAGTGAGATGCGGGCCACCGCCTCCGCGTGCCCGCCATGGGTGTGCAGCATCCCGGGCGCCAGATCCTTCCCGAACGGCATCCGCGAGAACCCGTAATGGGCACGCAACCGATCAATACTCACTGTCCGTCCTCCTGTTGGTTGATGTCACGATCCTCATCGTCACCGTCACCGTCAGCGTCACCGTCCGGGGGGGGGGTTTGTTAGGCGAGGCTGGCGTAGTCGATCCGCTGGCCACCCAACTCGGCGTCGCGCTTGGACGGCGAGGAGCTTGAGGTAGTCGATCCCGCTCGGCGCTGGCGGCGGCGGGAGCTCCTGCTGCGCCTGCGGATGGGTGTGCCGGCCGATCACCAGCGGGACCGCGGTCCCGAACGGACGGTGCTGGTAGCGCACCTCGATCCTCGTTAGATCGAACGGGTCGAACACCAGCTCCACCTTCCGGCCGGCGAGCGCCGGGTCGACCTCGTACTGGTTTGAAGTGCAGCGACACCGTCGCGGTCTTCGTCACCATCCGCTCCTGGCTCCAAAAGGAACGCCCCTCTGAGCAGCGCCGGGGTAGGCAGTGGCGGCGCGCCGGCGTCGAAGCGCTCCAGCGGCGACTGCCCAGTCTCCGAATGCACCCGGCGGTGGTAGACGACCTCAAGCCACGCGGAGAACAGCCGGTTGAGCTCGGCGAGCTCCATACCGTCGTCGATCTCGACCAGGAACTGATCGCGGACGGTCCTGAAAAATCTCTCGATCTTGCCCTTCGTGGTCGCCGCGCGAGGGCTGGCATGGATCAGCTTCACGTCCGAGCACCGCGCACGCTCTGAGCAACTGCGAGGACACGAACGCCGACCCGCGATCGACCAACACGGCGTTCGGGACGCCGCGTGCCATCAGACCCGCTCGGAGCGCGGCCTCCAGCCGGAACACATCCTCGCCGATGCCCCACCGCCACCCGACCAACA
>CAVZTJ010000021.1:0-87321 GCA_963778075.1 uncultured Actinomycetota bacterium
GAGCGCCGTTGAGTTTGGGCACGCGCGGGGATGCTCGTGCTGTTCGTGGTGGTGATGGGGATCGTGGGGTTGGCAGTCTTCTGGCGTTCCTGAACGCGCGAGAGCCCTCCCGTCTGCTTGGTGGTCGTCGGGAGGGCTCTCTTGGATGCCGGAGGTGGCACCCCGATGTTGAGCGTACGCGCCGAGCAGGCGTGGGTCGAGTCCGAGCTGGTGGCTGGGGAGTTGTCTTGTCCGTCGTGCCGGGGGGTGTTGGGGCCGTGGGGTCACGCGCGGGAGCGGGTGCTGCGCTGTTCGGCGGGGGATCGGTTGTTGCGGCCGCGGCGGGCGCGCTGCCGGGGTTGTGAGGGCACGCATGTGTTGTTGCCGGATGTGGCGTTGTTGCGGCGCCAGGACGAGGTGGCGGTGATTGGGGCGGCGCTTGAGGCGAGGGTCGCCGGGGTGGGGTATCGGCGGATCGCTTCTGGGCTTGGTGTGCACGCGGACACGGTGCGTGGCTGGCTGCGCCGGTTCGTCGAGCGTGCCGGGTTGCTGAGGGCGCATTTCACGCGGTGCGCGGTGGCGCTGGATCCGGAGCTCGGCGTGGTGCTGCCCGCTGGGAGCGGGATCGGGGACGCGTTGGAGGCGATCGCGGTTGCCGTGCGGGCGTGGGTGTTGCGGTCCGGGCCGGGTGATCCGTGGCGGGTCGCCTCCCGGCTCTCGGGCGGGGGGCTGTTGGCAACACGAGCTCCCGCCTTTCCGTGGGTGAGGTGAGCTGAGAGGGTCCGGCGCTCGTGGTTGTCGAGCGTTGGATTGGAGGCAAGGAGTGGATGAGGACGGTCGTCGGGAGATCGGCCTGTTCAGGTATGCGTTGATCCGGGATGCCGCCGACCCGGGGTTGTCGAAGGCGGAGCGCGGCCGGCTGGTCGGTGCGCTCGCCGACCGGGACCACCTGGGGCCGGATGGTCGGCTGGTCCGGGTCAGCCGCACGACGCTGGGCCGGTGGATCCGTGCGTACCGTCATGGCGGGTTTGTGGCGCTGGTTCCCCAGCCGCGGGTGGTGACGCCTCGCACGCCGTCTGGGCTGCTCGAGCTCGCGTTTCGGCTCAAGCGTGAGCGACCGGAACGGACCGCGGCGCAGGTGAGGGAGATCATGCTCGCCGCCGGCGGGCCCGCTCCAGGGTTGCGGACGTTGCAGACGCATCTCGCGCGGCAGGGACTCAACGTCCGCGCGGACGGCCGAACACCGGGGAAGGTGTATGGCCGCTTCGAGGCCTCGGTGCGCAACGAGCTGTGGACGGGGGACGGGTTGCACGGCCCTAAGCTGGCTGGCGCGGTCGCCCGGCGGGCGGTGCTGTTGGCGTTCATCGATGATCACTCCCGGCTGTTGGTCGGGTGGCGGTGGGGCATCGGCGAGGATGTGTTCCGGCTGGAGGCCGCGCTCCGAGCGGGTCTGATGGCACGCGGCGTCCCGAACGCCGTGTTGGTCGATCGCGGGTCGGCGTTCGTGTCCTCGCAGTTGCTCAGAGCGTGCGCGGTGCTCGGCGTGAAGTTGATCCATGCCAGCCCTCGCGCGGCGACCACGAAGGGCAAGATCGAGAGGTTTTTCAGGACCGTCCGCGATCAGTTCCTGGTCGAGATCGACGACGGTATGGAGCTCGCCGAGCTCAACCGGCTGTTCTCCGCGTGGCTTGAGGTCGTCTACCACCGCCGGGTGCATTCGGAGACTGGGCAGTCGCCGCTGGAGCGCTTCGACGCCGGCGGCGCGCCGCCACTGCCTACCCCGGCGCTGCTCAGAGAGGCGTTCCTTTGGAGCCAGGAGCGGATGGTGACGAAGACCGCGACGGTGTCGCTGCACTCAAACCAGTACGAGGTCGACCCGGCGCTCGCCGGCCGGAAGGTGGAGCTGGTGTTCGACCCGTTCGATCTAACGAGGATCGAGGTGCGCTACCAGCACCGTCCGTTCGGGACCGCGGTCCCGCTGGTGATCGGCCGGCACACCCATCCGCAGGCGCAGCAGGAGCTCCCGCCGCCGCCAGCGCCGAGCGGGATCGACTACCTCAAGCTCCTCGCCGCCAAGCGCGACGCCGAGTTGGGTGGCCAGCGGATCGACTACGCCAGCCTCGCCAACGACGGTGACGCTGACGGTGACGGTGACGATGAGGATCGTGACATCAACCAACAGGAGGACGGACAGTGAGTATTGATCGGTTGCGTGCCCATTACGGGTTCTCGCGGATGCCGTTCGGGAAGGATCTGGCGCCCGGGATGCTGCACACCCATGGCGGGCACGCGGAGGCGGTCGCCCGCATCTCATGGTGCATTGCCGAACAGTCGATCGGTGTGATCTCGGGCGAGTGCGGGGCGGGGAAGACGGTCGCCGCGCGCGCCGCGGTCGCCGGCCTTGACGCCTCTCGGCACACAATCATCTACCTCGGCACGCCGGGGGTGGGGCTGCGCGGGATCTACGGGCTGATCATCACCACGCTGGGCGGCACCCCGCGGTTTCACCACGCTGCGCTGATCCCCCAGGCGCAGGAGATGCTCGCGGCCGAGTCGGCCGAGCGCGGCAAGCAGGTCATCTTGATCATCGACGAAGCTCACCTATTGGACGCCGAGAGCCTTGAGGGGATCCGGTGTTTGTCGAACATGGGGATGGACCAGGCCGCCCCGTTCTGTCTGCTTTTGCTGGGGCAGCCCACGCTGCGTCACCGGCTCAGGCGGGGCGCGTTCACCGCGCTGGATCAGCGGATCGCGGTCCGCTATGCGATCGCCGGGTTGGATGCGAAGGAGACCCACAGCTACGTGCAGCACCATCTCGCGCTGGCCGGCCGCTCTGACACCCTTTTCAGTGATGACGCGATCGGCCTGATCCACGAGGCCTCCCGCGGTCTGCCCCGGCTGATCAACAACCTCGCCGTCGGGTCGCTGATCGCCGCGTTCGCCGCCAAGAAGGCGATCGTGGATGAGTCCGCGGTCCGGGTCGCGGTCGCTGAGGCCGCAAGCGAATGACGCTGGCCGCCGAGCATCTGCTCGAGGACGACCCGCCGCCGTGCACGGTGCTGTTGGCTGCGCCGCCAGGCTGGCCGTCCCCACCTGGCCCGGCCGCCTATCACGGGGTGATCGGCGAGATCGTCAGAGTGCTCGAGCCCGAGACCGAGGCCGACCCGGTCGCGATCCTCACCCAGCTTTTGGTGGCGTTCGGCACGGCCGTCGGCCGCGGCGCGTACTTCGAGATCGAGGCGACCTGGCATCACCCCCACGAGTTCCTGCTCTTGGTCGGTGAATCCTCGCGCGCCCGGAAGGGCACAGCCTGGGATCACGTCCGCCGGGTGATCTGCGAGGCCGACCCGACGCTCGCAGGGCGGATCCTCACCGGTCTCTCAAGCGGCGAGGGGTTGGTATGGGCGGTGCGCGACCCCGCCGGCAGCGATCCTGGCACCGGCGACCGACGGCTGTTGGCGCTCGAACCCGAGTTCGTCAGCGTCCTGCGCTCCGCCGCACGTGAGATCTCGACGCTCTCGCCGACGCTGAGATCGGCCTGGGATGGTCGGCCGCTGCAGCTGTTGACCCGCACTGCCCCCGCTCGCTCAACCGGCGCGCACATATCGCTGATCGGGCACATCACCCAGGCCGAGCTGCGTCACCACCTCACCCAAGCGGAGCTCGCCAACGGGCTGGCCAACCGATTCCTACTCTGCGCCTGCCGCCGCACTCGACTGCTGCCCGAGGGCGGCAGCAGCGACCCGCTCACCGGCACCGGCCTGACCAGGATGCTCGCAGGCGCGATCCGACACGCCCGCACCGCCGGGCGCCTACGCCTAGAAGAACAAGCCCGCGAGCTGTGGCGCCACGCCTACACCCAGCTCGCGACCGCCCAGCCCGCCGGGATCGCCGGCGCGCTCTGCGCCCGCGCAGAAGCGCACACCATCCGCCTCGCGCTTCTCTACGCGATCGCCAACGGCGAACGGAAGATCACCGCCGAGCACCTCCAAGCGGCGCTCGCGCTCTACGACTACGCCGCCCGCTCCGCCACCTGGGCGCTCCAAGGCGCCACCGGCGACCCGCTCGCCGAACAGATCCACGCCGCCCTCCAACACCATCCCGCAGGCCTGACCCGCAGCCAGATCTCAGACATCCTCCAGCACAACCGGCCCGCCGACCAGATCCAGCAAGCGCTCGCCGCGCTCCAACTCGCCGGCCGCGCGGCCCGCCACCAGATCCCCACCGCCGGACGCCCCGCCGAGCTCTGGACCGCCACCATGGCGGCCGCCTGACCACACCGGCCCCCTCCCCGGACACAGCCGCAAAACTGCGCCGGACGGCGGGGACTGTCACCGAGCGCAGCGAGGGAAAGGGAGCGAAGCGACCTTGACAACCCCGCCGCCGGCGCTACCACCATGCACGTCCGGGGAGGGGCGGCCCATCCCCCTCGACCAACCGCCGACAACTTCTTTCGTTATTTCGTTCCCCTCTCCCGTCGCCATCCAGAACGGCGCCAGCATGTCCAAGTTCAACGGCGCTCAACAATGGACTCCGCAGGCTCGACCATGGGGATCGCCGTGTCTGACCTCGCCATGTCGGAGGGCTGGGCTCACCCCAGCGTGAAGATCCCCAGCCGAAGCCATCGGCCGAGACCGCCCGTCACCGGCCTCGACCCCTGATCCGTCGAGCCGCTCAGCTGCTCGGCTGGCGAGCTCGGACAACTCGACCGAGGCGGGCTCGCGGCGAGGGTTCACCACGACCAGGTGGGTGCCACCGCGCGTGTAGGCGAACGGGTGGTCGTGGCTGAGCACCTGCTGATCGCTGCCGACGCCGAGGGCGGGGTGCGCGGCGCGCAGAGCGAGCAGGCGGCGGACGGTCTGGATCAGCGACCGCGGGTCAACGAGCTGGGCGGCGACGGTCGGGCGGTGCGGGTCAGGGTCTTGCGGCAGGTAGAGCAGGTCGGGCTCGGCGTCGGAGAACCCGGCGTTCGAAAGGGCGTCGTCCCACTGCATCGGCGTGCGGCATCCGGCGCGGTTGTAGCCGGGGTTGCAGACGCTGCCCTCGAGGTCGGGCAGCCCCGGCAGATAGCGCATGCCGATCTCGTCGCCGTAGTAGATCGACGGGACGGTGCCCCAGGTCAGCAGGAATGCGTACGCCGCCGGGAGCTGCTCGAGCCCCCGGTCGCCGGCGCGCAACCGCGAGAAGTCGTGGTCAGCTGTCGCCAGAACGACGCGACGGTCTGGGCCGTTGCCGGCGATGTGCTCGTCCCAGAGCGCCAGGAACCGCGCGAGCGAGCCGGGCCCGTCCGGACCATCGGCGTCAAAGAAGCAGTCCTCGTGGTCGGGCAGCCACGACACTGTGCCCGCTCCTCCATTGTTGAACAGCGCCGCGTGTGCGGCCTGGTTCACCAGGAAGAAGTCGCCGTCGAAGCCCGACCGCAGACCGAGGTCGACCGGCGCCTCGATGTCGCTCTCCGGCAGCAGGACGATGTCAGGGTAGGTCGCGCGCAGCTGGTCCGACACGTCACGCCACAGCGCGCACGTCGCCTCACGGTCCGGGTCGCCCTTGACCAGTGAGTACGCCATGTCGACCCGGAACCCCGCCACCCCGCGGTCAACCCAGAAGGCCATGACCTCACGCAATGCTTCCCGGTTGGCGACCGGACCTGGGTCATCGGGCTGCTGGCGCCACGGCTCGTCATCGTCCGGTCGGGCGTAGCCGAAGTTCAGCGCGGGCTGCTCGTCGTAAAAGTTCTTGTAGTAGTAGCCCGGCCGGGCCCCGGGCGACGCGACCCAGGGCGAACCGGGTTCGCTGCCATCGCTCGGCGCAGCACGCCACACGTAGCGGTCACCTTCGGCCGGTCCCTCGACCACACGGTCGGACTCCTCGACGAACCATGCGTGCGCGACCGAGGTGTGCCCGGCGACAAGATCAAGCAGCACCCGGATGCCGCGCTGAGCCGCCGCCGCACACAGCGCGACCAGGTCATCGTTGCTGCCATACCGCGGCGCGATCTGCAGGTAGTCCGACACGTCATAGCCCGCGTCACGGAACCTTGAGGCGAAGCACGGGTTGAACCAAATCGTGTTCACACCCAGCCACGCCAGGTGGTCCAGGTGGTCCACGACCCCCGCCAGGTCGCCGATCCCGTCGCCGTTGCTGTCCGCAAAGCTCTGCGGGTAGATCTCATAGATGACAGCATCGTCCAACCAACTCATCCGACGAAGCTAGCGACACCGCGCGGGGTGATGGCGATACCTGCTACGCACTCCACGAGTGAGGAGAGAACACCCGATCTTCTTCTCAGCCGACGCCTTCTGACGCGGAGCGGGCCACGATCCTGCTGTTGCTCCGGAACTCGGCAGACCGCGCGGATCGCCGCAGATGAGTGCGTTCGTCATAGGGATAGCGGACAAGCGACGATGGCAACGTTGCCGACAGGCCGATCTTGTCCCCGGACCGGGTTCCGCCGCCAGCGTCCGGAAGTCGTTCCGCGATTGAGATCGAGGCGTGTGCGACCGGGTCGTAACGAGTGCCGCTGGTTCCGTTGCCGGACACTCTCCCGGGCGCGCCGACTGCCGGATTCGGCCAGAACCAGAAGTTGCTCAGGGCTCCCGAGAGGTCAGCGGAGCGCCCCTATTTCGTGGGAGGAGAAGTCTCGCCGCCGCCCGTATCCGAGCCTGACGCGCGTCGGGGAGTAGGCCGACGGAGAATGGGAAGCCGTGAGCGTGAGAATGTCGATGCGATGAGCAACGACACCGTCTTGTGCCCTCAGTGCGGCGCTACCGTGCGTGGCACTGACGAGCCCGGCCACAGCTATGTCCCGAGCGCTCCGGGGTGCTGGAAGATCTTCGGGGAGGTCCAGGCCGACGAGGCGTTCCGCTTTAGGTATCCGCCGGCACATCGTCTCGTCGTCGATGCCTACATGGCCCAGCATCCCGGAGATGGCCGAGACCGCCGCGACCGACAGTCTGTGTTTGTCCACCTTGTAGGCTTGTGCGCCGTGCTCGAGCTGGGACTGCCGTCTAAGCAGGCGACGATGGTGCTGCGCCGCGTACTGCGCGATCGCGATGACTTCCCGGTGCTCGAGAGGGATCACGGGCCGGGTGAGCTCACCATCCTGCATGTCGTTGGCGCGAGCGACGTTGAGGACTATGAGCGTCGAGCGCGGGCTTGGGGAAGTGCAGTCTGGTCGGCGTGGAGTCAGCATCAGATGCTGATCCTTGATGCCGTCAACTCGGTAAACGTCTGACCTTCGCTCCCTCCGGCCGCAGACTCGGACTGCGAGACGAGGCTCCCCTGTCCGCGATCACGGAATCCTCCCCAGAGTTGATCACGAGAATTCCCCAGGTCGGTAGCGCGTAGCGGGTTACGCGCGCGGGGTTCGACGGAGGCGGAGGCCCGAGGGCCGAGCCGGAGTCGATCCCCGCGCGCGTGCGCGGTTCTGTCGGGGGCTCCCTCCAGGGTCGCGGTGTTCAACGCCGCTGTCTGAAGGGAGCCATTGGGGATGCTGACTGAGGAGGACGATGTGGAGATTCACGCGCTCGCGTGTCGGGGTTGGTCGGTGTCGGCGATCGCCCGGCATACGGGTCGGGATCGCAAGACGGTCGCGAAGTACTTGGCTGGCGGGAAGCCCGGGCGGGAGCCGGCGCCGAGTTGTCTTGAGCCGTATCGCGCGTATGTGAAGGCCAGGTTCGTCGATGACGCGCACGTGCTCGCGAGCGTGCTGTTCGAGGAGCTGGTTGCGTTGGGGTTCGATCGCTCCTATCCGACGCTGGTGCGGGAGATCCGCGAGCTGGGGTTGCGGCCGGTGTGCGAGTGCTGTCAGGCCGGTGGGGTGAAGCTCACGGTCGGGCTCGAGCACGAGCCCGGCGAGGAGTTGCAGCTGGACTGGTTGGAGCTGACCGAGACGCCGTGGGGGGTGAAGGCGTACGTGCTGGTCGGCGCGCTGTCGCACTCGAGCCGACTGCGCGGCTGCTTCTCGGAGGGCGAGAGCTTCCCGCACCTGGCCGAGGCGCTGGACGGCGTGCTGCGCCGGCTGGGCGGCAGCGCCCGCTCGTGGCGGACTGACCGGATGGCAACGTTCGTGTACCCCGGCACGGACCGGTTGCGGCCCGAGGCCGCGGCGCTGGCCAAGCACTACGGCGTTCAGGTCGCGGTCTGCCCGGCGAACCGTCCGCAGCGCAAGGGTGTCGTTGAGAAAGCGATCCAGTATGTGACGCAGTCGTGGTGGCGCTCGGCGCCGGTCACCTCGCCGGCGCAGGCGCAGGCCGACCTGGATCGCTGGTGCGTGGCAGTGTCCGATCGCCGCCGCCGCGGCCACAGCACCGTCGCAGAGCTCGCCGCCGCCGAGCCGCTGCTGGCGTTGCCGGAGCTGCCGTTCCCGGCCGAGTACCGCGAGGCACGGGTCGTCTCGCGCGAGGCGCTGGTCGAGTTCGAGACCAACCGCTACAGCGTCGGGCCCGGTCACGCCGGCGCCACGGTCGAGGTCCGCGCCCGGCTCGGTGAGCTGCACGTGGAGATCTACACGCCCGCGGGCCACCGGATCGCGCGGCATCGCCGCGCGCTGGCCGGTGCCGGTCAGACGATCCGCACCGACGAGCACGCCCGCGCGCTCGAGCAGGCCGTGCTCGGACAGTTCACGACCCGCAAGGCGTGCCCGCCCAAACCGAACCGGCCGCCCGGCAAGCGGGCGCTGGCCGAGGCCGCCCGCCTGCGCGGCGAGCAGCCCGGCGGTGTGGTCGTCGATCTGGAGAGCTACGCGCGGATCGCGAAGGTGGCCGGACGATGACCGACTACCTGCACCACTACAACGTCGTGATCGACCCTGAGCAGGGCGCCCAGCTGCCCGACGGCTCATGGGCCCAAGACGTGACCCTCGTGCTCCTCGACGCGCCCGGGACCGGCGCTCGCCGCCCGGTCGCGCTCACGCTCTCACCCGAGCAGGCACGCGAGCTGGGATTCGAGCTGCTCGCCGCGGCCGAGCACGCCGACCGAACAACCACCCCGCAAATCGAAGGAGAAGACGCGCGATGACCGACCATGTCTACCAGCGGCTGCGCGAGCACCTCGCCTACCTCAAGCTACCGGCCCTCGCCGAGCAGCTCGCGGCCGCGCTGCAGGCCGCCGAGACCGACAAGCCGTCATACACCCAGTTCCTGCATGACCTGCTGCATGTCGAGGTTCAAGCGACCGAGCAGCGCCGGCTCGACGGACGGCTGCGGTTCGCGAGCTTCCCGCAGCACAAGACGCTCGAGCAGTTCGACTTCGACGCCCAGCCCTCACTCGACCGGCGGCTCGTCGCGGAGCTCGCGACTTTGCGGTTCGTGCAGGAGAAGGCCAACGTGCTGCTGATCGGCCCGCCCGGTGTGGGGAAAACGATGCTGGCGACCGCTCTGGGCCTGAAGGCCGTGCACGCCGGCTACCGCGTCTACTACACCACCGCCGCCGATCTGGTCGCGCGGACCACCCGCTCAGCGATCGAGGGCCGCTGGCAGACCACGATGCGCTTCTGGGCAGGGCCGGCGGTCCTCATCATCGACGAGCTTGGCTATCTGCCGATGCCCGGCGAGGCCGCCAGCCACCTGTTCCAGGTGATCAGCCGCCGCTACCAACACGGCAGCGTGATCCTGACAACCAACCGTGGGGTCGCCCAGTGGGGCGAGATCTTCGAAGACACCACCGTCGCCGCCGCGATCCTCGACCGCCTGTTGCACCACGCGACCGTCCTTCAGATCGACGGGGACAGCTACCGCATGCGCGGCCACCGCGCCCGCCTGCAGCAGCTACGGCACGCCGTCGCCGCCGAGCCGCAGACCAACCCATGAGCGCCACCACCCGACCGCCAGCCACACCGACCCGCGCTACTAGTGACCGTCCCGTCCCTCCACACGCACGCCAGCTCGCCGCGCAGCTCTCCACCCTGTTCGAGCGCGACCAAGCGATCGTCCAGCAGCTCAACGACGCCCACCATCGCCTGCGCGACGCCAACGAACGGCTCTACCCCCAACTCGCGCCCGACGCGTTCAGCCTCATCGACGACGGCACCGCGGCGACAGCGATCCGCGCCAGCCCGATCGCCACGCCCATCCGCAACGCTGCGCCTGACGCCAACACCCCGATGCTCGAGGCGCTGCACCAGATCCACTCACAGATCCATCGCGCGTTCTGCGCCTACCAACACGCCTCAGAGCAGCGTCGACAGCTCGCCGTCGACGTCGGCGAGCTCTCCGAACAGCTCACCCGAGCGCTGTGCGCCGCCGGCTGGAGCACCGACCAGGCGCGGCACGCCAACGTCCACCAGCTCGCTACGCCCGATCTTCGACCGCCGCTCACGCGAGACCGTGGCGACTACGCCGCTGAGCGGCCAGCCTGACCCGCTTCGCGCCGCCACGCCGTCGCCATCCAACACGCCACCACGACCATCCGCTCCTCCTCATTGAGGATCAGGTCGCCCGCGTCCGGCAGGCCATCCGCGTCGATGATGCGACGCGGCTCCCAGTCCACATCGCCACACAACACCGTCGCGTCAGGCTCGCCATCGTCATGCACGAACACGAGCTGCTCGCCGAACTTGTTCACGAAGTAGCCGAGATAGCGCCCTGGGCGGCTCCTGGCTCGAGGTTCCGCCCCCAAGTGGTGATTGGTCAGGTGCAGCAGCTCAGCCTCGCGCATACAGACAACGATGACGGCTCAAGCGGCGGAAGCGTGCGGCACGAAGCACGCCGCCGGGCCCCAAACCTGGCCCGGTGTGCCGCCCCACAGCCGATCTCGGTCATCCCAGGGGGTGGGGAATTTCCATGATCGAAACTGGGGATTTCCAATGATCGTTGACACCCCTGACGCCGGCTCGTTTGCTGCCGCTCAGTCGCCGCACCAGCCACCAGCCCGAGGCTCCTGCTTCGGTGCTCGGAGAAGCTGGACCGGAAGCCAAGAGGCGACCATCTCGGCCGACGACGTAACTGCTCATGCGTGGATGGAGCAGTGATCCCTGTAGAAGGCTTGGACGTCTAAGGCCCATTTCCTCGGCTGTGGCTGGACAGGCGCGGGAACCCGACTGGTATCAGGTGGCTGTCGCGGCGTGGTTCCGAAAGCGGCGGGCGAGCCAGACGAGCGCTCGCACCCGGACGGAGCGGTCGGCGGGGTGTTGGTCGATGAACGCGTCGTAGGCTGCGATGGCCTGTGCGGGCTCGCCGTGCTGGTCGATGACCAGAGCGCTTGCGAGGAGGGACCCGGCCGCCGAGATGTCATAACCATCACTGCGTGATTGCTCGCTTCTGCGTGCAAGAGCGGCGGCTGCAGGTGTTCCCCGGGAGATGAGGTTGCTGGCAGTCTTGATCACTTGGGGCCAACGCCCGAGGGCTCCGAGGGCTTGTATCTGGTCTATCTGAGCTTCGACCACGATTTCTTGTGCTGGTGGGTCTCCACTGCTGGCGAGGCGGGTGACGAGTGTGCTCGACAGCTTGAGGGCTTGCTCGGCTCGTCCTTGCTCCTGTTGGATCATCGCTCTCAGCCGACCAGAGGCCCGTCCTCTATCGCGACTGGCGGCAGCGCCGCCGTCGCGACTTAGGCCAGCGGGGCCGGTCGGGCCTGCGGACTGGAGTCCTGCCGCTGATCTTGTCGTCTGGAATGCGGTCGTGAGCAGTTTGACGTTCCGGGCTTGGCGTTTGTTCGTGCCAGGATTTCGGGCGAGAAGCGAGTGGCTGCACTTCACGATCAGGTTGGCCAGCTCGAGCACGGCGGTGGGTTCTGATTCGGTCTCAAACCGCGCGAGGAGCTCATCGGTGACCGCTATCGCGTCGTTGATGCGCCCGAGGCGAAGCAGGCACCATGTCTTGCCGCGCCGCGCGCGGGCCACGTGGGATTGCAGCTGAAGATCGGGTGAGTTCTCGAAGCCGTCCAGCAGCGAGTTCTGGGCGGCCAGCATCTCGGTGAAGCGGCCAGCGCCGGCCAGCGTGTCGCACTTGAGTTCGATCGCTTGTGCGACCTCGGCCTGCGCGGCTGTCGTGTCGAGCTCGGTGAGGCGGTCGACGATCTCGTCGCAGATCGCGATCGAGTCCTGGAGGCGACCCAGTTGCCGCAGGTAGCTGGCCTCGAGCAGCCGGGCTTCATCGGCCAGCAATCGCTCTCGGTCTGACCCACCGGAGCTGTGGCGCGCGGACGCGTCCTCCAAGCCAGCGACCGCTTCATCGCGCCGCCCGAGCTTCCACAGGGCGACGGCCCGGAAAGTCATCGCGCCAGTCACCAGGCGACGTGTCCGCGGCTCCATCGTCTGCCCGCACCGGTCAATCAGTTCGTCGAACACGGCCAGCGCCTGACTGTGTTGGCCGTCCTGGGCCAGAAGTTGGCTCGTACGCCGCAGGCCGTCAGCGATCTGCGGGACGCCAGCCTCGACGGGGTGCTCTTCGAAGCAATCCAGCACCGCCTGGCACGCCGCGACCGTTTCTGGCACCCGCCCCAGACGAGAAAGACAGACCAGCTTCATGTACGTCGCGTCAAGCACCAGGCGCGGCTTCTGCGGCGGCGCGAGATCCCCGAACGTGGCGATGACCTCATCCCACGCCGCGATCGCCTCGTCGCTGCGCCCGAGCTTGGTAAGAGCCGTCGCCCGCGAGAACACCGCGACGGCGACCTGCTCGCGCAGTTTGATCTCCCGCGTGTCTCCGAACCGCTCGACCTCCTCGTCCACGACCGCAAGCGCCTCGTCCGGTCTCCCGAGGCCGGTCAGCAGACCCGCCTTCGTATTCGTCGCGCGAGCCACAGCCACCTCGGCATCGTGCTCGCTGGTGTGGCGGTAACGATCGATCAGATCATCAAGCACCGCCAAGGCGTCCTGTGGCCGTTTCTGCGCGTTCACCGCCGAGCTCTTGGCCAACAGACCCCGGGCGACCACGTCGACCCGGTCAGGGCCCTGGACCGGGTCCTCAGCGAACCGCTCGATCAGCTCATCCGCCGCCATCTCAGCATCGGCAGGGCGACCAAGCGCCGACAACGCAGCCACCTTGCTGCCCAACCCACCCGCCACCCGGTAGCGCACCCCCGGCTCAGTGGCGTCACCAACCCGTTGCACGAGCGCATCCGCGATCGTCACTGCCTCGTCAAAGCGCCCGAGTTTCACCAACTCCCGGGCGGTAAGACGCATGGCCGCCGCCACCGGCTCCCGCAGAACAGGATCGCTGCCATAACGATTGATCACCAGGCCCAAAGGCGCAAGCGCGTCCGCGTGCTGGCCGAGCTCGCCCAACACCTCCCCCTTATCCACCAGCGCATCCGCGACTGTTGAGCGCCGCTGTTTTTGGGCGTGCTGGTGTCGTTGTGTGTGGTCATGGAGGGGGTGGGGTACGAAAGAAGAGGTGGCTCGGGGAGGGTGCGCTGGGCGGAGGGTTGAAGGCTGCATCGAGGGGGGCGGGGTCGGGGGCGTGCGGGTGTGCGTCGCGCGTTTGTGAGCGCTTCGCGTCCGCTGTGATCGCTCGCCACGGATGTTGGTAGCGGGGTGTGCGGGACGTGTTGGTGGCGTGGGCGGCGGTTGGGCGAGCACCGCGACCGCGGCTCGCGCGGAGCGGTCGCGGTGCTGTCGGGGCTATGCCCTGACGGTCCAGAGTTGTGCTGGCCGGCCGCCGGTCGGGATCTGCGTGCTGGTGACGCGGCCGGCGGCGTTGAGGGCGTGGAGGGCGTGATCGATCTGGCCGGCGGGCTGGTTGTGATGGAGTGCCTGGCTGATCTGGCTGCGGGTCAGCCCTTCGGGATGCTGGTGCAGGACGGCGTGGATCTGTTCGGCGAGCGGGTCGCCGGTCGCGCCGGTCAGCGCCCACGCGGCGGAGCGGGCGGCGTAGTCCTGCAGCGCGAGCGCGGCGGTCAGGTGCGCGGCGCCGATCTGGGATTGGCCGTCGGTGAGGGCGTAGATGAGCGCGAGGCGGATGACGTGCGCCTCAGCGCGGGCGGTGATCTGCGCGACGATCCCGTCGGACGGCTGGGCGGCGAGTTGGCGGTAGGCGTGATGCCATAGCTCACGTGCGTCCGGGTCAAGACGGACCTGCCCGGTCGTGCGTGCCTGTTGCAGGGCGGTCGCGAGCAGGCGATCAAGGCCGGTGGCGGCGAGCGGGTCGGGATCGCCGCCGTCGGGCAGCAGCCGTTGCCGGCGGCACGCGATCAGCAACACGCGGTTGATGTAGCCGTTGGCGAGCTCGAGGCTGGTGGTGTGGCGGCGCAGTTCGTGCTGGGTGATGTGCCCGATGATCGAGATGTGCGCGGTGCTGGCGCGTGCCGGCGCGGTGCGGGTCAGGATCGCCAGTGGCCGTCCGTCCCAACCGGAGCGCAGCGTCGGTGACAGCGTCGAGATCTCCCGGCTTGACGCGCGCAGCACGGAAGCGAACTCAGGCTCGATCACCAACAGCCGCTGATCGCTGATGCCGGGGTCCTGGGCGGTAGGGTCACGGACTGAGTGGATCACCCCCTCGCCGCTGCAGAGGCCGGTCAGGACGCGTGGCTCCAATGACGGATCTGCGGTGAGGATCAGCCGGCGGACGTGATCCCAGGACGAACCTTTGCGGCCGCGAGCTGAGTCACCGACTAGGCACATGTACTCGTTGCCGTGATGCCGAGTCGCCTCGACGGTGAACCACGCGCCGCGGCCGACCGCGGCACCGAAGCTGACCACCAGTTGGGTGAGGATCGCGACCGGATCGGCCTCTGTGTTTGGCGCGATGCGGTTGACGATCTCGCCGAGCAGCTCGTGATAGACCGCCCGGTCCGGCGGCGCGGGCCACCCCGCCGGTGCCGGCAGCAGCCCGGCGTCGGCGGGCTGGCCATCATCGGGCGTCGGCGGGTCGAGCAGTGACAGCACACGCTCGGTCATTCGTTGGAGCTCTCCGTGATCGCCGCGCGGGCGGCGGACTCGTCGACGATCGTCTTCTTCTGAGCGAACGTGGCGATCAACGCGGCGACAGCGAGGTTGTTGATCAACCGTGGCAGGCCACGGGAGGTGTCGTGGATCAACGCGACCGCGTCGTCGGAGAACAGGGTGTCGGAGCGGCCCGCGAGCGCGAGATGGTGCTGCACATAGCTCGTCGTCTCCGCTTGGGTGAGACCGCCGATCGTGTAGCGGACCGCGATCCGTTGATCCAGCGCGGTGAACGTCCCGTTGCGCAGCTTGCGGCGCAACATCGGCTGACCGAGCAGCAGCAGGCAAAACGGGGCCGTCTGGTCCATCCCCATGTTCGACAGGCAGCGGATCCCCTCCAGTGACTCGGCGTCGAGCAAATGCGCTTCGTCGATGATCACCACGACATGCTTGCCGCGCTCCGCCGATTCGGCCGCGAGCAGTTCCTGGGCTTGGGGGATCAGCGCCGCGTGATGAAACCGCGGGGTGCCGCCGAGGGTGGTGATGATCAACCCGTAGATCCCGCGTAACCCGACCCCGGGCGTCCCGAGGTAGAGGACTGTGTGCCGCGAGGCGTCCAAGCCCGCGACCGCGGCGCGCGCGGCGACGGTCTTCCCAGCGCCGCACTCGCCGCTGATCACGCCGATCGCCTGCTCGCTGATGCACCACTGGATCCTGGCGACCGCCTGGGCGTGCGCGTCGTGGGCGTGCAGCATCCCCGGCGCGAGGTCCTTCCCGAACGGCATCCTCGAGAAGCCGTAATGGCTGCGCAATCTGTCGATACTCACTGTTCCTCCTCGTCCTGCTGGTTGGTGTCACGATCGTCGCCGTCGCCGTCGCCGTCGCCGTCGCCGTCGCCGTCGCCGTCGCCGTCGCCGTCGCCGTCGCCGTCGCCGTCGCTCCGTCGGGCTCGGCGAGGCTGGCGTAGTCGATCGGGTGCCCGCCGAGCTCGGCGTCGCGCTGCTCGGCGAGCAGCTTCAGGTAGTCGATCCCGGTGCCCGTTGGTGGTGGTGGGAGCTCCCGCTGCGCCTGCGGGTGGGTGTGACGGCCGATCTGAAGCGGGACCGCGAGGCCCATCGGGCGGTGCTGGTAGCGAACCTCGATCCGGGTCAGATCGAACGGGTCGAACACCAGCTCGACCTTCCGACCGACCAACGCCGGGTCGACCTCGTATTGATTTGAGTGCAGCGACACCGTCGCGGTCTTCGTCACCGTCCGCTCCTCGCTCCACAGGAACGCTTCCCGCAGCAGCGCCGGCGTCGGCAACCGCGGCACGCCCGCAGCCTCGAACCGCTCAAGCGGCGACACTCCGGTCTCCGAATGGGTGCGTCGGTGGTAGACGACCTCAAGCCACGCGGAGAACAGGCGATTCAACTCCGCAAGCTCGACACCGTCATCGATCTCGACCAGGAACTGATCACGGACCGTCCTAAAAAGCGCTCAACCTTGCCCTTCGTGGTGGCCGCGCGCGGGCTTGCGTGAATCAATTTCACGCCAAGCACGGCGCACGCGCGGAGCAGTTGGGAGGACACGAACGCGGAGCCGCGGTCAACCAGAATCCCTGCCGGAACGCCACGAGACATCAACCCAGCCCGCAGCGCGGCCTCCAGACGGAACACGTCCTCGCCGGTACCCCACCGCCAGCCGACCAACAATCTGCTGTGATCGTCGATGAACGCGAGCAGCACCGCCCGCCGCGCCGCCGCGCCGGCCAGGACCGGGCCGTGGAGGCCGTCGCCCGTCCACAGCTCATTCCGCGCAGAGGCCTCGAACCGGCCATAGACCTTCCCCGGTGAGCGGCCGTCAGCGCGGACGTTCAACCCCGCCCTGGCGAAGTGGGTCTGCAATGTCCGCAACCCCGGCACACGATCACGATCACGATCGCCGGCGGTGGCGAGCATGATCTCGTGGACCTGCGCCGCGGTCCGCTCCGGCCGTTCCCGCTTCAGCGCGAACGCCAGCTCCAGCGTCTCGGCCGCCGTGCGGACCGGAACGACCTTCGGCCGGGGAACGAGCGCGTCGAACCCGCCCCGGCGGTATGCGCGGACCCATCGGCCCAGCGTCGTGCGACTGACCCTGACCAGCCGACCGTCCGGCCCGACATGCTCCCGGTCCGCTAACGCGCGCAGCAGCCGGCCACGCTGCGCCTTCGACAGACCAGGGTCGGCAGCGTCACGGATCAACGTGTAACGGAACAGGCCGGTCTCCCGGCGGCCGTTCTCATCCATCAATTGCCCTCCCAGCGCTCTCGCTCATCGAGCGCGGGACCCTCTCAACTCACCTCACGCTCTCCAAGGGTCGATTCGTGTTGCCAAGCAGCCGTCCGCCCGAGAACCGCGACGCGATCTCCCACGGCCCGGCCGGCTCGGCCAGCCCGAACCGCAACACCCACGCCCTGCCCGTGATCGCGATCGCTTCCAACGCGTCCGCGACGCCGCCACCGGCGGGCATGATCGCCCCGAGCTCCGGATCCAGCACGACCGCGCACCGCGTGAAATGCGCCCGGATCTCCTCCGCCCGCCCGGCGAACCTGCGCAACCAGCCGCGGACCGTCTCCGGATAGGCCCCCAACCGTGCCGCGATCGACCGGAACCCCTCACCCGCGACGTTCGCCTCGATCGCGGACCCGATCACGGCGACCTCGTCCTGCCGACGCGCCAACGCGAGCTGCGGCAACAACACGTGCGTCCCCGCGCAGCCGCGGCACCGCGCCCGCCGCGGTCGCAACAACCTGTTCCCGGACCGGCAGCGCAGCACCCGCTCCCTCGCGTGCCCCCACGGGCCCAGCACCCCCCGACACGACGGACAGCCCAACAACCCGCCGACCAACTCAGCCTCCACCACCAGCTCGGTGCCTACGATCAACATCGGGTGCCACCTCCGGCATCAAGAGAGCCCTCCCGACGCGCCGCTAAGAACGACGGGAGGGCTCTCGCGCGTTCACGAACGCGCGAAGCCTGCCAACCCCACGACCACGACGAACGGCACCATCACCCCCGCCGGTGACCAAAATCAGCGGCGCTCAACACGCGACCTGACGGACCGCATCTGGGTCCGTCGCGTCGTGCTTCTGCGCCACGACATCATCCGCGGACGCCAGCCGCGCCCTCAACCCCTCATCAGAGCTCACTTCACACCCCCCCGGATCAAACATCGCCACGCAGGGACCTGACCGGCTGAGCGTATCGAGGTCCGGGTCTCACACCAGATGACTCGTCCTGCCGCGAACCGCTGCCGCATCGTCGCCCAGGCGGCTGTGGTGACGTGGCTGCTGCTCTGAGGCTCGGCTTGATGGAAGCGGAAGCGGGGCCGCCGTTCGCGAGTGGCGTCGAGACGTCTCCACGCTCACTGGGCCCACCGCCGCAACGTTGGTGCGGTCCCGATCAGGCATTCAGCCTCGAGCGGGAAGTCGGCCAGAGCGTGAGCGGTCAGCCGCAGGTGCCCCTCCAGGCATACAAGATCGCCGTCGTGCGGGCCGGCCAGGATGAGCGGCGGCAAGCGCTCGCCGCCCAAAAGAGCGCGAGCGGCCTGCCGAAACCGCTCATTCGAGACGCCCCAAGGTTGGAGGCCCGCATTGATGCTCCGAGCGGCGTCGACGGGAAGCCGGCTGCCGCCGGAGAGTTCGTTCCAGTAGGAGTACTCGATGTACCGAACGCACGCCAGTTCGGCAGCCGCCAGGTGCCCCCATGCCCAACGGACCGGGGCGGGGAAGTGCTCAAACAGCTCGCGGTCCTCCCCGTAACCCCGCGTGGTCGCGAGCAGCGCACGTCGGATCTCATTGGCTCGCCGGTCCGTGAGATCGGGATCGGTCAACACGCTCTCCGGCTGACGGCGCGCGCGCAGAAGGTCGCGCAGCGCGGGCCCGAATCTCTCGCTGGTCAACTCCCCTCGCAGGAAGACGGCAACCATCTCGTCCTCGTTGCTCTCGCTAAGAAACCTCATTGCCCAGGATGATGAGACCAACGCCAGGATCCCACCGCTCCCGCTTCGTCGCTGGCGGAGAACTCAGCTTCGCACTTCTGCTTCGCGTGGCCATCGACCCAGAGCAAAAGTCCGGACCGGCCAGAACCGAACGCGATTAGATGCCTCCCCTTCGTGATTGCGGGAGCGTCGTCGTGCTGGGGCTTGGCGTGGTCGGAGCGGGGTTCGTGGCGCCTCGATAGCCGACGCCATGGTGGGCGTAGGGTGTGCTCGTGAACGCTCTCGGACAGGCGCCGAGCTGGCTTGAAGCGCCCGTGCGGGCCGTCATGGCTGATCTGCACGGCGCGTTACCGATCGCGGGCTTGGTTGCGGCGGTTGCGCTTGTCGACGGTCTCAACGGCGTCAGCCTTTTCGTCATCGAGCCGGCGATGTCGATGGGGCCGCTGCCACGGCTGGCAGAGGCTGAGGAGCTGGATCTCGAGCCGACCGGAATTCCCGGCGGAGGGAACTTCGTGCCGCGGGGACTGGCTGGCCCGGAACTGGTGGCCTGGGTCGCTGAGATTCTTCAACAGGACCTGGCCGAGACCGAAGTCGCGTGGGGTCAGGCCCGGCCGCCCTGTCCCTATCACCCGCACCCCGCACGTCCAGCCGTGCGTGACGGCGAAGCCTGGTGGGTCTGCGAGCGGCTAGATGAGCCGCTGTTCCGTATCGGGCAGGCGAAGGTGCCCACCCGCCAGCTACCGCCAACGAGCTGGACTCCGGGGGAGAGCCGCCGAAAGGCGAAGCGCAGGCAGGGCCGCGGGCGTCGGCAGTAGCTACGAGGGAGGACTGCCGCTTCGTCGCCGCTGGGGCACTCTCGGCGAGACAGCCGCTTCCGGCCGGATCCAGAAGGAAGGAGCTCCTCAAGCTGAGCAAGGCGCGCCCCGGAAGCGGGACCGGTCAGCCAGCGACGAGTTCTCCGGTCCACGCCGAAATCAAAGCTTCGCCCAACATGCAGCAGCCGGTCGGCGATGTTCGCTGGGGGTTTCCTCATTCGGGACGCCAGTACATGGACCAATCGCACCGTTCTTTGCTGACTTCCGTCCGATTGGCGGAGGAGACGACGGACTCAGCGGCTGCGTGCGACGAGAGTCGCCAGCTCGCGCCCGAAGTTACGGCGCGCACGCAGGCGGGCGCGACCAGCACGAGTGACAGTCCAACGACGGCCGCTGGCGTTCCGATGGCCGCGCACCAGGCCCTGCCGTTCGTAGCGACCTAGGATCTCGTGGAGGAGATGCTCGCCGGCTGGCTCGTCGCGCAACGCAACAACGTGAACGGCCGAGCAGCGCGAGGCAAGTGCACCACGGTGAAGCGCGTCGAGGACCGCAGTCTCGACCGGTCCGGGGAGGTCATCTAGTGCCATCCTGTGAGTGTACGCGTGCGGTTCCGCCGGGCCAATCGGCGCGCGATCGTGTGGCGCTGGCGCCGCTTGCGCCGCGGCACGCGCCTCCGACTAGCGGCGGCGCCCGTCTCGTTGCCCGGGCAGCCGCTTTCCGTCCGCGGCTGTTCGCTCATCGTTGGTCCTATGGACGCACGCCTGGGCGTCCGATCATGGGGCGCCAGCTGCGACCTGTGGACGTTGGCGGCCACCCGCCGCGCTCCAGCGTCGTGCGCGCGGACAGCGATCGCTAAACGGACGTCGCGCGAGGGGCGTGTTGCGGGGTCGCTGTCCAGACGTCGCCGGAGCGCGGAGGCGTTTGCGGCGGACGGCGCGAAGATGCTGTTCCTTGATCTCGACGGCGACGTGGCCGGAGGTAGCTTCCGAAAGCGACGCTGCATGTTCGTCTTCGGGCGGAGGGACGTGGCGTGGCGCTCACTCCGGGTGCCTTGTGGTGTTTCGGAGCGGCGGTTCTGCGGGTGACTTCGGAGCGGTGGTGAGGTTCGCGATCGTGTGCTTTACCCAGTTCTGGCTGGCCTGGTGGACGGCGATTCCGTGCTGCAACGCGAGCGATGGGTGGCGGGCGTGGCTGGCGGGCTGGTCGGTGTGGCGCTCGAGCCGCTCCAGGAAGGCGCCAAGGGCGGCGTCAAGGTCGTGCAGGAAGCCGAGTACCTCCTCGCGGCCCAACAGCGGTTCCATCATCACGAACCGCAGCAGGTGCAGTCCGAGCTGGCGCGAGACGGTGCCGGCGTCGACCGGGGCCCGGATCCAGGCGAGGTGCGCGTCGCGCCCGCGATCGGTCGGCTCGTAGACGCGTCTGCGTCGCGCGTTGCCGGAGCGGTCGGTCGCGCGGCGGGAATGGATCAGCCCGCGGCGCTCGAGCCGGCGCAGCGCCGGATAGAGCGCACCGGAGCTGGGCTGATACACGCCCAGCGGCGTGGTGCTAAACGCCAGTTTGAGGTCGTAGCCCGAGGACGGCGCGGTGCAGATCATGGCCAGCAGCACGTGCTCGAAGTCAGTCAACGCCGTTTCGGCCATCGTTCACAGACCCTAATTGACTGATAGGACGAATCGACATATAGTGCCGCTGATCGCGCGTCCCGGCTGGGAGCCGCTGGGTCGCGGCGTGCCATGTCAACCACATTCCGGTTGGAGGGAGCGGGCAGTGCCACAGATCAAGGTCAGACGCCGCGGGATCTTCTACTCAATCTGCGTAGCGTGTGCCGCAGCGATGTTTGCAGCCGGCGCGTCCGCCGAACAGTCCTACACCTACGCCCGCCACTATCTTCGCGGGCAGATGACGCGCTACACCTACCTCGAGCACAAATCCGGGACACCGGGGCATCTGATGGCCGTGGCCAAGCTGACCTCCTACGTGCACAACGGGATCGGCGGCGAGCGCGTGCGGTGGATTTCCCTGACGAGCCCGACCGGTGAGGATCTCAGCGCCGAAGCCCGCGCCTTCCCGCCCTATAAGCTGTCTCTCGATCCGCGCGCGCCGAAGTCGCTGAGGCTCCCCAAGCAGCCGATTCCGTCAAACCTGCAAGGGCCGGTCGACGATCTCCTGACCTTCTTCGTTGGCCTGAGCCAGAACGTAGGCATCGAGAAGCTCCACCGGGTCGGTGACTCCTACCTCGACCCGCGTCCGCTCCTCGGCCATTTCTCAAGCCCCACCGCACCGGTCGGGCGCGACTACATCCAGCTGACCACGAGACTCATCGCGCTCACCACCCGCCGCGTCACCTTCAAATCGTCCTACCAGCCACCCCGCCACCACGCGCTCTCGCCCTACCGGCCGTTCATGCGCGCTCCGGTATGTGCCGGGGTCGCGAACAACTTCCAGCTCGTGCAGGCGCAGGGAACCAGCTACGTGGCGCTATGGGGTTGCGAGTCGTTCGTCGCCACAACCGTCGTCGACCGCAGCAGCGGACAGATCATCTCAGTCAGGATGGTCAACCCGCTGCACCTCAACGGAAGGCTCTGCCCGACCAAAGCCCTAACGCACTGCAGCGACCTCCCGACAATCCACCAGGAGCGCGTCGTTACCCTCGCCAGGACGCCGTAGGCGATTTGATCAGCTCCCTCAGCCGTCGTCCGTTGAGCGTTCGCTCAGCGGACTTCGCATCGCGTGGCCTATGGGCGCGGGCAAGCCCAGCGTCGACAGTGCCAATCGGCCGGCATTCCGGAAGCAAACGCTCAGTGCTGCTCGCTGGCAATGCGAGAGCTGCGGAGCGTCTGATCCGCGCGTCCGAGACTCTCGGATCGGACGACAGCCGGAAGAGACGCCTGCGACTGTCGAATTGTCACGGCATTGCGGGGGTGGCTGATCTGTCCCGTCGATGCCGCCGCCAGCGAGGAGCCCACGATTGTTGCGGCCGGGTGCGTCGAGTATTCGGCGCGGCTACCAGACGTGCTGGACAGCCACGCTGCGCAAAAAGAAGAGGCCGGCGACTTTTGTCGGGCTTGGCGTTCGTGCGCTTACCGAGGCGAGCGGGCGCTAGCGCGAGCCGCGTCCATTTGACGTCGCAAGCCGCCGGCGCGCCTTCTGCACCGACGGAAGCGCCGCCTTGGCCTTTGCCAACGGACGCGCTCGGACATCGACGCTGGCCGGCTTGGCCGCGATCGTGATCTCCTCGCCGGTCGCCGGATTGCGCCCGGGGCGCTTCTTGGTGGCGGACTTGACGCGCACCGTCAGCTGAACGAGCCCGCCGAGACGAACCTTCTGGGCATTCCCGAGCTCCTCGAGGACGATCTCGTCAAGCGCGTCGAGTGCCCGCTTCGCATCGGCTCTGCTCATATCGGCGCGGTCCGCGACCGCGGCGACCATCTGGGACTGGGTCAGCGCCACGGCTACTCCTCCTCAAGTGGTGTTGCGTGAACACGGTATTCAAGCCACCACCGCAGACGGACCGCGCCCGCCCCATCCACCAACCTTGGCGTGCGCTCGAGCGCCGGACGGGATCGGGCGTCGGGCTGGCGCCGCCACGCCATGGCAGCGTGCGTTCTGTCCTGCTGAGGCCCGGGTCGGCTTCCTGCGCCGGGGGTGCCGTACACGGCGCGCGTGTTAGTCTCAGTCGAGAAGGGTCATATGTCGAAGCTCAGAGATGTCGTGGTCGTCCGGGTGAGCGAGAAGGGTGACGGGAGGACGAGCACTTTCACTCGCCCGAGGTGCAGATCGAGGCCGCCAGGCGGTGGGCGAAGGACCGCGGTGAGCGGCTGGTTGCCTCACCGATTCCCGAGATCGATGTCAGCGGCAGGTTGCCGCTGTCCAGGCGCCCGGGGCTGTTGGCGGCGATTGAGATGATCGAGGCGGGCCGGGCCGAGCAGCTTGGTGGCGTATTTCGATCGGCTGGTGCGCTCGCTGAAGGTCCAGTTGGAGGTGATCGAGCGGGTGGAGGGGGCGGGCGGGGAGATCTTCGCGCTCGATCACGGCAAGCTTATGAACGGCACGGCGGCGCAGCGCCTGTCGACGAACATGCTCGGGTCGGTGTTTCAATACTTTGCTGAGATCACGGGGGAGAAGGTCTTGGCGGCTCAGGCGCGGGCGGTGGCGCGGGGTGTCTACCCGCATCCGAAGGTCCCGGTCGGGTATGTGCGCGGCGAGGACGGTGTACTGGTGGTCGAGCCCGCGGCGGCGAAGCTGGTGGTGCAGGCGTTCGAGCGCCGCGACCTGGGCGCGTCGCTGGTGGAGATCCAGGCGTGGCTGGCCGAGAGCGGGATCGAGCGTGCGCTCTCCGGGGTGGGCTGGATGTTGCGCTCGCGGATGTATCTGGGCGAGATCCATTTCGGTGAGCTGCACAACACTCAACGCTCACGAGACGATCGTCAAGGATCGCGGGCTGTTTGAGCGGGTGGCGCGGCGGAGGGTATCGCGCGGGCGCCAAGCCAAGTCCGAGCGGCTGCTGGCCCGTCTCGGGGTGTTGCGGTGCGGGACGTGCGCCTCGCGGATGGTGATCAACTCCGACAGCGGCAGCTACCGGTGCGGCGATACGAGCGCGAACCGGTGCCGGCGGCGAGCGGCGGTCAAGGCCGACCGGGTCGAGGAGCTGGTGCTGGACGCGGTCCGGGCGTACTGGGCCACGGCTGGCGCCCACCGGCGCGCTCGCGCAGGCGGCAGATCCGCGAGGCGGACGAGGCGATCGAGCGCGCGAGCGCGGATCTCGATGACACGATCCGGCAGCTCGGCGAGCTTGGATTGTTGGGCCGGGGTGTGAGCCAGGAGACTTTGGAGAAACTCGCCACGACGCTCGATGATGCGCACGTCGTCCGCGCGCGACTTGGTGATGGGGCGAGAGAAATATCATCGGTCCTGACGACATCGACAGGCTCCGCGAACCCGCAAAGCGGTTAGCGGCTTGGCGACGGCTGATCACCGACACCGTCGAGTCAGTCACGGTCGCGCCGGCGATGACGGCGGATGGGCGCGCCAGTCGCCTCTGGGACCCTCGCCGGATCGAGATCAGGTTCCTGGGCCAGCATCCATAAGCAAGCCGCCGGCGGCGACTTCTCGCGCTTCCGTCGACACCCCGGGTCGCATGACTCGCACTACTCTCTAGGACCGTCGCGGAGTCCGACGTCGTCGTTGGGCACGATTTCGGCAACCGCGAGAGGCAGCAGATCGAGATCGGCGTTACCGGCGGTGCGAGATTCGTCCGTCAGGGAGGCGCGACGCCGCGAGCCCGCGGTCGTCTGTCAGCAGCCGTCGGTTGTACGGAGCCCACAATTCGGGGATCGCCGACGGTCACGGCCACGCGGTCGGCGCGACTATCGCGAACCGTGGCAAAGGCATAGCGAGGCCCGAGCAGCCGCGAGAGTCGAAGCAGTCGTGCCGCGCCCAGCCCGCGCACGCCTGGATGCGGGCGATAGCCACAGTGCCCCGAGTTTGCTGGGCGGCCGATTCCGAGCAAGCAGAATCACGTGTTACATGGGCACGGGCCGTACCGAGGGACCGCTGCGCCCTCGATCGAACGGTTGTCACTCCGGCAGGCGTAGCGGTCATCTCGTCCCTGCCGGCACACGCGCTGCTCCCCATCGTCCGGACCGGCAGCGAGGTCGGCGTCGACGAGGGTGGCCGCTCGTCCACGCGAGCGAGAGCCGGGCGCGCTTGCAGGTCGTCGCGGATCAGCCGGCAGCAAGCACACCGGCGACTCCCGCAATCGCGGCATAGCAGGGCCGCGGACCGGTCGCTCGCTACTCCGGGTGGGCTGCGATGCGGTCGGTTGCGCAAGTGGCGAATAGGAAGGCTCCGTCCGCCACGTGCGGGACACCTGCGTTGTGCTCGCAGCGGTGATCGCCGACGGGATCTCGATGGTCCTAGGCGATGCGGTTGGGAATCTTCGTCAAGGCGTTTCGGAGTTCTTTGCGGGAGCTGATGTCGAGTTTCGGGAACACCTTGCGCAGGTGGTACTCGACGGTGCGCGGGCTGATGAACAGCTGCGCGCCTATCTCCGGGTTCGTCTGCCCGTCTGCGGCGAGTCGAGCGATCTGCGCCTCCTGGGGGGTGAGGACCTCGCGTGTCTCCTCGGTGCGTCTGCGCGCGGTTTCGCCGGTGGCTAGCAGCTCGCGCCGGGCGCGCTCCGCGAACGCCTCCGCCCCGAAGCGACTGAACATCTCGTGTGCGGTGCGCAGCTGATCACGTGCGTCCACGCGGCGACCCTCGCGTCGGAGCCATTCGCCGTAGAGCAGACGGGCGCGGGCGAGCTCGACGCGGATCCGGGTGCGCTCGAGCCGTTCGATCGCCTCACGGTAGAAGGCGTCCGCTTCCTCTCCTTCGATCATCAGCGCTCGTGAGCGTGCCAGGATTCCGAGCGCCCAATCCGTCCCCGCGGCCAGTGTCCGGTGTTCCAGCCGGGCCAGCGTGGCGGAGGCGACCTCCGGCGTGCCAGAACGAGTTGCGGCCTCGACGAGTTCTGGCAGCGCCGCACCCGAGTACCCATAGTCGCCATCGTCGCTAGCGAGCTTCGCGCCGTCCATTGCCGCCTGGTAGCGGCCCAAGCCGTTGTTGAGAACGGCGCTGGCATAGCCGGCCAGAGCCACCACTCTGCCCTCGGATCGCGCCGTTGTGTTCTCGAGACCGATGTTGATGAACTTCGTGGCTTCGGCTTCGACGCCGCGCCACGCGGCGATGAGGAGCCAGGCGTACAGCAGGCTTGCGTTGCCGGTCGCGGCCGCAATCGCGTCCGCCTCCTCGACAAGGGCCTCGGCCGCCACGAGTTCCCCGCCGAACAGGTGCACGCCTGACCTGTAGACGAGCGCGACGGGGAGCAGGGCGAGCGCGCCGGTATCGCGAGCCAGCCGTACGGCGCGGGTGGCGAGCGCGTGGAACGCGTCGTCGTCCCACAGCTCGAACACAGTCATCGACTGGACGATCGGAGTCAGCAAGAGCCAGCGCATGATCTCCGCGTGACCATCGAGAGCCTCGTTCCTGACCGCCTGGAGTGCGAGCCGGAGCGCCGGCACACCCGCGCTGGGCCCCTCCGTGCACCGGCGCGCGAGGCCGTCGAGAACGAGGTCGATCGATCGCGGCGGCTGCCGCGCCTCGGGCGCGGCTCGGGCCGCCTCAGCCACCTCCAGCACACCAGAGTCGGCATTGACGCGTCCGGCGTACATAGCCGCTCCGAGGGCCTCGAGGTATGTCTGACGCGCCGACGCGGGATCGAGCGCTTCGAGCCGTCTCGCGGCATCGAGAAGGAGCAACGGACCATCGCTGCCGCGAGTGAACACGAACGCGATCTGCGCGCGTAGCCGCTGCAGTCCCGCGCGCTGAAGCTCGTCGAGCGGGGTGAGATCCGCGGTCGCGACCAGCTCCTGCGCGGCCTCGCGGCTCCCCGCCTCCAGCTTGGCCTGCGCGGCGGCGAGCGCGCGCGCTCCTCGTCGTGCCGGGTTCGGGGTCAGCTCGGCCGCTCGCTCCAGGAACGCGGCCGCGGCCGCAACGCCGCCCCGGCGCTGAGCGCGGTCGGCCGAGCGCTCGAGCTCGGCCGCTACCGCCTCGTCCGGCCCGGACGCCGCTTGCGCCCGATGCCAGGCGCGACGATCGGGATCGGTATCCGGATCGGTCGCCTCGGCCAGCGCTCGATGCACCTCCTGGCGATCGCTAAGGTGAGCGGCCCGGTAGGCGGCCGAGCGGGCGAGCGGATGCCGGAACCGCACCCGGATCCCGAGATCGATCAACGCGGCCTCCTCGGCCGGCCTGCCCGCGCTGCCTCTGATCCCGAGCTGGTCGGCCGCGCGCCACAACAGGCTCACGTCGCCGACCGGCTCGGCTGCCGCCACGAGCAGCAGGCGCTGGGTCTCGCGCGGAAGCGCGCGGATCCGTTGCACAAAGGTTTCCTCGATGCGGCTGGCCAACGGCCGCGCGTCGGGAAGTCCGAACCCGCCCGCGAGCTCCGCGGGGGTCAACCCACGCGGCAGCTCCAGCAACGCGAGGGGGTTCCCGCGGGTCTCGGCGACGATCTGATCGCGCACGTGCTCATCCAGCCGCCCGGGCAAGGCCGACGCCAGCAACCACCGCGCGTCGTCGTCGGCGAGCCCGCCGACGACCAGCTCCGGCAGGCCGGTGAGCTCGTCGACGTGGCTCGGCTCGCGAACCGCGAACACCACGGCGATTCGCTCCGCCAGCAGGCGCCGCGCCACGAACGCAAGCGCCTGCGCGGAGGCCCGATCGAGCCATTGCGCATCGTCGACCAGGCAAACGAGCGGTTGCGTCTCGGCCGCCTCGGCCAGCAGGCTCAGGATCGCCAGGGCCACCAGGAAGCGATTCGAGGCGGCGCCATCCTGGAGCCCGAATGCCACACGCAGCGCATCCCGCTGCGGGCTGGGCAACCCGTCCAGCCCGTCGAGCATTGGCGCGCATAGCTGATGCAGCCCGGCGAACGCGAGCTCCATCTCAGACTCAACGCCGGCGACCCAGACGATCCGACACCACGACGCCCGCTCGGCGAGGTACTCCAGCAGCGCCGTCTTGCCGACCCCCGCCTCGCCGCGCACCACGAGCACCGAGCTCTCCCCTGCCCGGACGCGCTGCAGTTGGCGGTTCAGCACGTCGCGCTCGTTATGTCGGCCACGCAGCATCTAGCGCACCAGGCGCTGGCCGATCGACCAGCCAGCTCGTGAAGGCCTCTCGCCACCGGTCCACGTGGAGCTTACCTGCGGCACCCTGGCGCGTCGACTGGGCAACCAGCCGCCGACTAGGGACCCGACGCGGCATTTGCCCGGACGCGAGCGCGCCCGCTCTAGAGGAACCTCGCGGCATGAACACCACCGCCCCACCATTCACTCACGCGCCGCCCCAATCGGCGACCCCACCTCGCTTCGCCTCGCGGCCGCCGGGCTCCGCTTCGCCCGGCCGCCCGACCTGGGGCGAACTGTTGGCCCAAACGGGACCGCTGATCGGGGCTCCAGCCTTCTTCGGACCACCCGTCATCTACGTGCTGGGCCCGTGGTTCAGCGAGTTTGCCGACTTCAGCAGCGTGGTCCCGTGCGGGGTGCCGCCGTTGATCGACTCGGCGAGCTGAACCGCCTTATAGGCGTTGACCAGGCCCGCGCCCTGCTCATCCGCGGGGGCGCCGAGGTCGGTCGCGGTGCTGACCAGGATCTGCTTGACCAGGGCCGGCGTCGGAGTGGCCCCGCTGTGAGTGTTCCGGTAGGCCTGGATCACCAGCGCCGCCACGCCTGCGGTCAGCGGCGAGGACTCGCTGGTGCCGCCGGCCTCCTCGAAGCCGGGACCCTTGCCGATCGGACTGGCGCACCCTTCGTAGATCGCGATGTCGGTGCTGCAGGATGCCCAGCTCAGCTCGGCGGGCGCGACCAGGCTGACCGTGCCGCCGGTCTCGTTGAAGCCGCCGGAGCTCAGCGCGCTGATGTTGTTGTTCAGCCAGCCCGTGGTGGCGAAGTAACGCGCCGCCGCGTAGTTGGTCTGCGCGTACCAGCGGTCGTCCGTCGACCCGCCGACCGAGATCACGTTGGGGTCGGTCGACGGCGAGCCGATGGTGCTCGTCGATCCGGCGTCGCCGCTGGAGACCGTCACCGTGACGCCGGCCGCGACCGCCGCGTTGTCGAACAGCTTCATCGCGTCGAGCGAGGTCACGTCCGGGAACGGGTCGGAGCCGAACGACTCGTTGAGCACGTTGACGTGGTCGGTCTCGACCGCGTAGTTGATCGCCTGGTAGAAGTTCGAGTTCGTGGTGTCCTCGAACGAGCCGAACACGTCAAGGCCGACGAGGCTGGCGCCGGGGGCCACGCCCTCGATCCGGACGTTGCACGCGGTCGGGTAGGGCTGGGCGTCGAAGTTCTGCACGTTGTAGACGTGGATGCCCTGGCCGGCGATCGAGTTCGCGTCGAGGAACGCCTCGTCGCCGCTGGTGACCTGCCCTGGCCCGTCGCCGCTGAAGTCCTCATAGTCGCCGCCGGTGGCCTTGTCGAACACCGACGTGCCGTTGGCCCGGATGAAGTTGGTGTTGTTCGGGTCGAGCCCATCGGCGATCCAGCCCACCTTCACGCCGGCGCCGGTGAGGCCAAGCGAGCGCGCGGTCCGCTGATTCGGGTTCTGCGAGTCGACCCCCATCAGCGACAAGCCCTCGGGGTCGAGCTGTGCCTTGCCGCTGGAGCAGGCGCCGGGGATCACGTGCGGGGTCAGCGACGTCGGCGCGTCCGACGTCCGGGTGGCCAGCTTCGCCGTGGTCTTGATGGTCTGCGACGAGGTGGCCGTCTCGGGCTGGGCCAGGCGGATGATCGAGTCTGGGATGACCTCGGCCACCGACGAGTTCGCCTTCAGCCGGGCCTCCTCCCCCTTCGAGACCGTGGCCGCGAACGAGTTGACCAGGCTGTAGCTCTTGATGTGGTTGGCGTGCACCTCGCGCAGCTCACTCATGAACGGTGCCTGCTGCCGGGTGATCGTCCCCGCGCGCACGGTGGCCGCCTGGCTGCCCTCGTGGGCAGCAGCCGGCTGGTTTCTCATGATGACAACCACGTGCTGATTGACGTTCTGCGACAGCTGGGCGGCCTGCGCCGGCGTCATCGGCGCCAGTGCCACGTTCGGTGACGCCGGAGCGGCGGTGGCCGCCACGGCAGCGACGGACTGCCCGGCCACCAAGGCCGGCACCGATACCGCCGCTATCACGAGTGGAATGACCCTGCTCCTGGCGTGCGCCCGCAACGCACCGCCCGTCATGCGTCCTTGCATGCTTCCCCATCCCGTAGGCGGCCGAGGGCAGCCGCACAGTGAGCGGGTCCCAGCCCAAGGTTGGCCGGGGCGGCCGGGACCTAAATGACATACAAGCCGGGACGCTAGCAGTAATGAACGAACATGAAAATTTCCTTGTATATAACTTTTCAATTACGAATACATGGTCGAGGCCGGGCAACGGTCTCATCGCCACCGAAACGCCCGGTCGCTTGTGCCGGAATAGCGTGGAAGTCGACCTGGTGTCGCTTTTAATGGACGCACTATTGTCGCGTCGTGGCCAGTGACGAGCCCGGCATTGGCGGCTGGTGCGACCCGCGCTTCTCCGCGCTGCGCGAGGCGTTCGCTGCCAACTTCGCCGACAGGGGCGAGACCGGCGCCGCGGTCTGCCTTTCGGTAGGCGGAACCACGGTCGCCGACCTCTGGGGCGGCGTGGCGGGCAGCGGTCCGTGGCAGCGGGACACGCTGGTCAACGTGTTCTCGGTGGGCAAGGGCCTGATCGCCGCGTGCGCGACCAGGCTGATCGGCCGCCACCGCCTCGACCCCGATGCCCCGGTGGCCAGGTACTGGCCGGAGTTCGGCGCCGCTGGCAAAGGGGCCGTTACGCTCCGCCAGCTGCTCAGTCACCAAGCCGGGTTGCCGGCGCTGCGGGCTCCGCTGCCGCGGGGCAGCATGCTGGACTCGACGCTCATGGTCACCGCGCTCGCCGCTGAGCAACCGTGGTGGCCGCCGGGTTCCGGGCACGGGTACACGTGAACGTTCGGGTTCCTGGTCGGCGAAGTGATCAGACGGGTGACCGGGAGCACCGTTGGCGCAATGCTGCGGGACGAGATCGCCGGGCCGCTCGGCGCCGACGTGCACATTGGCCTGCCCGCGGCCGAGCACGGCCGGGTCGCCGATTTCGACTGGCCGGATCCGGAAGCTGTCTTCCGCCTCAGGCCGCCGGGCCGCCGCCGGACCTGCTCATGATCCGCAACGCGTACGCCAATCCACCGGACCTTTCCGGCATGGGCGTGGTCAACACGCTGGCCTGGCGCTGCGCCGAAGTGCCGTCGGCGAACGCGCACGCGTCGGCGGCTGGCATCGCGCGGGTGTACACGGCGCTGGCCGGCGGCGGCGCCGTGGACGGTGTCCGCGTGATCGACCCCGGCGCGCTCGCCGACGCGGTCACGCAACAGGTCAACGGCGAAGACCTGGTGCTGCGGCGGCCGTCGCGGTTCGGTCTCGGCTTCCAGCTGACCCAGCCGGAACGGCCGTTCGGTCCGGGCCCCGGCGGGTTCGGACACTTCGGCGCCGGCGGCTCGATCGGCTTCTGCGACCCCGACGCGGGCGTCGCGTTCGGCTACGTCACCAGCCAGATGGGCCCGCGCTGGCAGAACCCCAGAAACCGCGCCCTCATCAACGCCATCTTCCCCTGCCTCTAAACCCCGGCCGAGCACCGGCCACCAATCCCTGGCCCAGCCCCGGCCACCAATCCCCGGCCCCAGCCCCGGCCACCAATCCCCGGCCCAGGGCACGCCCGCGCCCCATAACCTCGGCCACCCGCCCCGCGCCCACTCCCCGGCCACCCTCCGAACCGGGACATGCCGGCCCGCCCAAGCCCGGCCACCCCCCGAACACCGCTGCCCAGCCCCGCATCAGGCTCCCCACCGCCTGCGGACGAAGATGAATGAACCAAACGACGGCCTATAACCCGTCGTTTGTTCATCGATCATGCTGGCAGGGGCGCGGCGGACTGGACGAGGTCTTACTCGGGCTGAAGCGGGAGCCATAGTCGGCTGGGCGAGGGCTTAGTCGTGGGTCGGGCGAGGGCCTAGTCGTCGGTTGGGCGGCGCAGGCGCTTGATCTCGGACCGGCGCTGCTTGTCGGCAAGCCGCCGCTCCCGGGCCGCGCGGCTCGGCTTGGTTGGGCGGCGCGGCTTTGGCGGCGGCGCGGTCGCGTCGGTGAGCAGCACGGACATCCGCTCGGCCGCGGCCTCGCGGTTCCGCAGCTGGGACCGGTGCTCCGACGCGGTCACGGTGATCACGCTCCCGGCCCGCCGGCCAGCGAGGGCGCGCAGCGCCCGTTCCTTCAGCGCGGGCGGGAGCGCCTCGGAGCGGGCCAGGTCAAACGACAGCTCGACCCGGCTCTCCGTGGTGTTCACCGATTGCCCGCCCGGGCCGGGAGACCGGGAAAACCGCCAGGACAGCTCCTCCGGCGGGATCATCCGGCCGCGGACGGTGACGTCGAGGCTCATGACGGCTGCCCGGCTTGCGCCCGGTCCAGCGCCTCGATCCACGCGTGCCCGGGGTGCACCCGTTGCAGCGCCCAGCGCAACCAGCCGGCCGCGTCCTCGCCGAGCAGACCCGCTGTGGCGGCGAAGTCGGCCTGGTTCTTCGGCTCGGCGGCCCGCTTCGCCTTGAACAGCAACCCGACCTCCGGAGCCAGATAGGGAATGCCGTCCCCGGTCCGCCGGATGAGGTTTTCGTACGGCAGCGAGATCGACTCGTCGCGACGGCAGACCCACGCGGCGTCGCGTTCTGGCTCTCTGAAGACGTCGGCCCGGTACACGGCCGGTCATCGCGGCGAGCAGCCGGGCGATGTCGGCGGGGCGCCGCGGATCCCAGGGCGGGTCAAGAACCTCCGTCCCGCCAGGGGGGATCGCTGCGTCCGTCACCTCACCTGCTTACCACGGACGGCAGGCGTCACCTGGCCAGGGCCCGGAGCACCGGCTCGAAGTGGCTGAACGGGGGCGGCTCGACCTCGGGCTCCTTGGCCTGATCGTCCCAGCGGCGGACCCGGATCGCCGCCGATGCGTACGCGTGCGCCTCGAACTCGGCGAGTTCCGGGCCCTGCATCGGCCCGCCCTGCACCCCCAGCGTGTAGACCGAGGCGGGCGACAGGGCGGCCAGATAGTCCGGCTCGGTCGCGCACAGGTAGCGCTTAGCCGCGACGTGCAGCCGGACCGGCTCGGTGACCTCCGGGCCGAACCACTGCGCGAGCCAGGCGGCCCCGGCCTCACCGTGCCTGGTGTCCGTGCCGCTCATCAGCTCGTGGCCGGTCATCGTCACGGCGAAGTGGCCGACGTCGTGCAGCAGCGCGGCTGCGATCAAGGCACCGTCGGCGTGGTCCCGCTCGGCCAGCATCGCCGCCTGAAGCATGTGCGCGGCCTGGGTGACCGGCTCGCCGAGATACTCGGCCGCGCCCTCACTCGCGAACTTCTCGGCGAGGACCCGCACCCCGTCGTCCGCACTCATCTGCGCACCTCCGCACGACGCTCATCGCGCACCTCCGCACGACGCTCATCCGCGCACCTCTGGTACGACACTCATCGCGTGGCCTCCCTCCCCCGCCGGAGCACGGCCAGCGTGGAGGCTACGCCGTCCAGGTCGGCGTAGCAGCCTTGCAGGTGGCGCTGGCCCGCGGCGGCGAAGCCGGTCCTGGCGTGCAGGATCCGGGTGTTGTCAAACACGACGCAGTCGCCCGGCGCGAGCCGGAAGGTCAGCATCAGGTCCGGCCTGATGATCGTCTCGGCGAACGCGCGGTACGCGGCGTAGAACGCGACAATGTCGTCCGCCGAGCCTTCCCGGCCGAGGCGAAGCGGCTGCAGCGACCGGTTGTTGAACCTGACCTCGCGGATCTTGCCGCGCGGGTCGGTCGCGATCATCGGCCGGGTCGCGCGCAGCTCGGCCGTGGCGTCCGCGTACGCGAACGTCACCGGGGTGCTGGTCAGGATCTCGAACGCGGCGGGATCGGCGGCGCGCAGCAGCGCGGCGGCGTTGAAGCCGTCGACGAGCCCGAGTCGCCGCCCTCGACGGCGCTGGCCAGGCAGTGCAGCAGCTGGACCGTTGGCACCGGATCCCGGTACGGGTTGTCGGTGTGCGGTGCGATCGGCAGGCCGGTGAACGCGAGGTTGGCGGGTGTCGCCTCGACGCGGACGTCGAACAGGCGGCCGTAGTTGGTCTCCCTGACGTAGCCCATGCTCCCGGCCACGGTCAGCACGGTTCCGGGCTGGCACGGGACGTTGCTGAGCAGGAAGAACTCGTCCGCAGCAGCGCGGCCAGGCACGCTCGCGGATCGCCGGGTCGGCCAGGTAGCGCGGCAGTGGTGGTGGCGAAGGCCGAGGCGCCGGGATCGCGATCTCCAGACTCGCCGTGCTCCCGGGTCTCGTCGGGCGGGCGGCGCTGCTCGGCCAGCCATTCCCTGGAAAAGACGGCCCGGTGACCGTCCGGGCCGAAAATAACCTCGACGGCGCCGCCGGCGACGGTGGTGCTGGCCACCGACACGTCGGCCGGCAGGTCGGTCACGCTGCCCAGCCGCTGGCCGCTGGTCACGTCCCGGCACTCGGCGCACTCGCAGAGGTCCCGCAGCAAGATCGCGGGGAGGCCGTCGAGCGCGGGGTTGTGGCGGCGGTCTTCATGGTCCTTGCAGCGTGGGCCGGCCCGGCCTCGGGCGCAACACGCGCCGCCGTTTGTTCGGCGGCCCGATACGCACCAGGTCACCGGCGTTCATCGCGGCGTCTCGCCGCGCTGAACGGTTGCAGCCGACACCGGCCGGCCGGGGAGCGAACCGCGCCGCGCCAGTGCGGCCACGGCCCCGGCCTCCCCGGCCGACCGGCCGTACCGGGTACCTCCGGACGAGATCTGCCCGTCAGCTGCCGGTACGGGATCTCCGTCAGCTGCCGGTACGGGACCGCAGGAACGGCAAGCCGAGCGGGAGGACGGCGGCGACCGCGGCGGCCGACCGATGAACAGGTCGAAAGCCCAGCCCCAGTTGACCGACGCGAACGCGTCCGAGGCGCCCGCGGGCTTGAACACGAAGGAAAGAACGGTGAGCACGAAGATCGCGGCGGTTGCCACCAGCATTGCCTGCTCGTGCCCGAGCGGGAGCTTCAATGGCAGCTGCTCGAAACCAGCGCTCAGGACCAGGGAGGCCAGCACCGCGACCGCGAGAATGAGCGCGATGTACATGTAGCCGTGCCACAGCCCGTTGACGGAAGCGCTGAACACCCCGTCGCTGACCGTGAACCACGGCAGGAACAGCGAAATGACGAACACAATGGTGGCTCCGCCGACGATCCGGTCATTGCGCGTCAGCCGCTTCAGATCGAGGTTGAATGCGGGGGCAGCGGTCCCGCCAGGCCCCATCGCACGGCCCGGCGCCCCGGGCCCGGCCGCGTACGGCCCGCCCGGCCCAGCCGCGTACGGCCCGCCTGGGGCTGGCGCTGTCATGCCTGGGCTGGGTGCCATGCGTGGACCGCTTGGCTCGGCCGACACCGCGCTCACACGAACGTTGGCCCCCTGACCCGTGCTCTGCGGCGCCCCGCAACTGGGGCACGCCGCAGCCCCTTCGGCAACGTTGTTGCCGCACTGCGAGCAGATCATGATTTCCGCCTCTCGGATTGGCCGGAGCCCCCTGCTCCGTGCCATGCCTGCCGATTCGCCGCTGCCCGTTTTTGCTCCCTTAGTGCCCCCATAGCGGGTGAGCGAGCACCGGCAATGCGCCGCAGCGGGATTTCGGTACCACTACAAGGCTTCAACGGATGCGATAGACGTTTTGGACGGGTGATTCCCGATTTTCTTTCTAGGACGGACCCTGGGGTTCGAATCTGAGCACCAGCCGATCCTCGACCGGCCGGTATCCGAGACGCCGGTACAGGGCGTTGCTGGTCGGATTCGCCAGGTCGGTGAACAGGACCAGGTACGTCGCGCCCGCCTCGAGCGCCGCCTGGCTGACCGCGGCGGTGACCGCCCCGCCGTAGCCGCGCCCGCGGTACTCCGGCGGCGTGTAGACCGGCCCGACGCGGACCACACCCTCCACCGGGCGCGAGCACCCGGCCAGCGAGACCGCCGCCCCGCCGGTCTCCCACAGGGTCAGGCCGCCATAGCTGATCCGGTCCTCGACCATCCCCTTGCCAGGTTCGCCGAGGTCGGCCAGTTCCTGCCGGAACGCGTCGAGCCACGGCTCGAGCAACCCGCGGTCGGCGGCGCTGGCGACCCGGGGAGCGCCTGGCGGGGGCGGATCAGGCGGCGCGAGCTGCCCGAGCTGAAACAGCCGGGAGCGGCGGAATTCCTGCCAGCCCGCGCCGGTCAGGCTGGACCACGCGGCGGCGAACGCCTCCGCGTCACCGTGTTCCCCGTTGACCCCTGGCATCTGCCGCCGCGGCCGGCCAGCGCCTCGGCCAGGTCCCCAGCCGAGTTCGCGGGCAGCCGGGTCAGCAGGACCGGGTACGGCGGCGTGTGCATCAGGGCGGCAATGACCTGGCCGGCCGCCGGCTGCCACCAGCCGAACAGCGGCGCGATGTCGCCGAAGGCGGAGGGGCCGCGGACCTCGAGCGAGTCAAGCGCGACGAGCTGGATCGTGTTGTGCACCGGGCGTGAGCGCAGGAACCCGCCAGCGATCGCCAGGTAGTCGTCCAGGTTTCCGGTCAGCGTCCAGGCCATACCCCATGCTCGCGGCTCAGCCCTGTGGATCACATCACATTTTCCGCGGGGGATGCCGAACCGGTCCGGAACGGGGCACTCCGTTGGTAACGTCCCGGTCAACGCTCGGTCACCCGGCGGCTGGAACTACGAGGGAGGAACTGTGAAGGGCTTCAGGCAGTTCTTGTTCCGCGGCAATCTCATCGACCTTGCCGTGGCTGTGGTCATCGGTCTCGCGTTCAACGCGGTGATCCAGGCTCTGATCGCGGACATCATCACGCCGCTCATCGCGGCCATCGGGGGGAAGCCGAACTTTGCCTCGCTGTCCTTCACCATCAACAAGAGCCACTTCCTCTACGGCAGCTTCATCAACGCGGTGCTGGCGTTCGTGATCATCGCCGCGGTGATCTACTACCTCGTGATTACCCCGTCGACGAGGATCACCGCGATCGCGACCCGCAAGAAGGATGCGACCGAGCGCGACTGCCCCGAGTGCCTGCAGAGCATCCCGATCAACGCCACCCGGTGCATGTACTGCACCGCGCAGGTGCCCCCGGTCTCCGGCCAGCCAAACCCGGCCGGCTAGGGCGAACGCGCGACGGCTCAGCCGTAATGCTTGAGCCGCGGCCACAGCTGCGGCCAGCCGGCGTCCGGGCCGGTGCACACCCCGATCTGCAGCGGAGTCCAGTTGTTCTGGACGTGGTAGGGCGCGTGGTACGTGGTCAGCAGCCGGCAGCTCGCGAAGTACGGACGCAGCCGGCCGAGGGCGTCTACGACGAGAACCGTGGTGTCGGCTGCCCTGCCGGGGCCCCACATCCAGTAGGCGTTGTGCCCGGACAGCACCAGCGGCAGGTGATAGCCGGCGCCTAGGACGCCGAGCGCCGCCGCCTCGCCGTAATACCCGGTAAAGATGGCGGCGGGCGGGTGGCCGGCCCTGGCCAGCGCGGCGTCCTGCGCCGCGACCGCGCGGGTGAGCTGCGGCCAGCCGATCGTGTCACCGAGGTCAGAGCTCTGCTGCGCCGTGGCGGACAGCGTATGAACGGCGGTGACCGGCACGACGGGCAGGGCATCCGGCAGCAGGACGAGGCCGACCAGGGACGCGGCGATCAGCAGCGCCGTGCGCGCCCTGGGCCGGCGGCCCCGGGCAATCCACTGCTCGGCCGCTGCGGAGCCGGCCGCGAGCACGGCCGGGGCCATGCCATCGGCGTAGTACGCCTTGCCGGGTATCCAGGCCACCACGTAGACGAGCACGAGCGTGGCCGCGACCGCGATGAACCGCAGGTCTGCGGTCCGCCACAGGCGCACGAATCCAGCGATTACGACCGGCGCCACCAGCAGCCCGACGTACGCCAGCTGGACTGGCAGGGCGGCGGCATAGTCGCCGGCCGAGTTGTTCTCGCTGCGCAGTGCGGCCGCCATGGCCAGCTGCGGCCAGCCGTTGGCCGCCTCCCAGACCAGGTTCGGGGCCCAGATGACGGCGGCGATGACGGCGCCGGACCACGGCCACCGCGTGCGCAGGACCTGGCGATGCGCGGAGGAGACCAGCACGCCGATGGCGATCCCGGCCAGCAGGAGGAGCATCAGGTTGTCGTTCTCCAGCCCGAGCCCGGCGGCAACTCCGGCACCAAGCCACCACCGCGGCCGGCCGCGCAGCAGCGCGGTGGTCACGCAGAGCACCACGGCCGACCAGAAGAGCAGGTCCAGCGGGGTGGTGTTGTCCACGTGCACGGAGGTGAAGATGACCGGGGCGCAGGCGATGGTCAGCGCGGCCAGCACCCGCCCGAACCTGCCCGCACCGAACAGCGCGGCGCACCGGGCCGCGATGACGACGACGGCGCCGCCCGCGAGCGCGGGGATGATCCGGACCGCGGTCGGGCTCACCCCCAGCACGCTGGTGACGATCCTGGTCAGCAGCGGGGCGAGCGGCGGCTGGTCCACGTAGCCGAAGGCGAGATGCCGCCCGGCCTCGATGAAGTACAGCTCGTCCTGCATGAAGCCGTATCTGCCGCTGACCGCGAGCTCCAGCGCGACCAGGGTGGCCGCGATCAGCCAGGCGGGCAGCGGCACGCCGTCGGCCGACGCGGTGGGCCGCAGCCCGGGAGGGTGCGCACCGACCCGGACTTCTGCGTCCTTGATGCCAGGCCGATCCATGGCGCCCCTTCGCGGTTGGGGAACGTTACCCAAGTTATTGCTCTGCGGCCCGGCCGGGCAGTCGCCGGCTTTCTCAGCTTGGCGACCAGATGTACGGGGTGGTCATGGCGAGACAGATGAAGCCGAGCCGCTCCAGAATCGGGCGGCTCATCGGCAAGGCGTCCACCTGCAGGTACCGGTAGCCTCGCGCCACCGCGAGCCGGGCCCGGTAGCCGACCATGGCCCGGTAGATCCCGCGCCCGCGCCACTCCGGCAGGGTGCCGCCGCCCCAGAGCCCGGCAAAGTCGGTGGAGTCGAAGGAAACCCTCGCCGAGCAGACCGGGGTGTCACCGGCCATCGCCAGCACCAGCACCATGAACTCGGGCGATCTGCGCAGGTGCCCGAGCAGCGAGTTGCGCAGCTCCGGGTCGGGGCCGAACGCCCGGTCGGACACCTCGATCATGAGCTCGATGCCGGCCTCGTCGGTGACCGGGACCAGCCGCACGCCATCAGGCAGCGCACCGCCCGCGCCATCCTGCCGCGCTATCTGCGCGGCGTCGGCCACCACGAGCGCCTCGGCGTCCTCGGCGACGAATCCCGCTGCAACCAGCCGCTCGCCCAGATCGGGCGGCTGGTCGTAGCTGTAGGTCTTCCACTCGAATCGCTCGCCGCGGCCGGCGAAGTACGCGACCTGGTCCGCGATGGCTGCGTCCGCCGTGCCGGCGTCCAGGTCGGACCAGGAGACCCCGGACCAGCCCTCGCCGCCGACCATGGACCAGCGGACGACCGGCCCGGCCCGCTCACCGAGCGCGCCGGAATTGTCCGAGTCCAGGGCGCGCCGCACCTGCGCGTCGTACTCGGACAGAACCGCGGCCGCGTCGAGACTCACCACGGCAGGTGATCACGCCGGGCCGGGCCGGCGCAACTCACTTCGCGTCGGCGTAGCAGCCGACCACGGCGGTTGTCATCGGGAACCGCACCTGCGTCACCCCGAACACGGCGCGCCCGGCCTCGGCGGCGGACTCGTCGACGGCGGCAACCACGTCCGGCGCCATGGCCTCGGGGCAGTGCACCAGGACCTCGTCGTGCTGGAAGAACACCAGGTGCGGGGCCTGCGGACGCCACGCCCCAGCCGGGGTCTCGTCCAGCTCCGCGAGCCTGCGGCGCAGCGCGGCGAGCAGCACCAGCGCCCAGTCCGCCGCGCTCGCCTGGACCACGAAGTTGCGGGTGAACCGGCCCCGGGCCCGGGAGGCGCGGCCGGCCAAGGGGTCCCGCTCGGCCTCCGCGTCGCCGGACTCCTCGGTGACTGCGCGCCACGCGGCCGACGGCGGCGGGCAGGTCCGGCCGAGCACGGACCTGACCATCCGGCCCTCCTCGCCCGCCCGCGCCGCGGCCTCCACGTAGCCGGACGCCGCGGGGAAACGCCGCCGCAGCACCGCGAGCAGCTGGCCGGCCTCGCCACCGGCTCCGCCGTACATGGCGGACAGCAGCGCCTTCTTGGCCTGGTTCCGGTCCCCGCCGAAGACGCTGGCCAGACCCTCATACAGGTCGCCGCCGGCCGCCGCCTGCGCGAACGCGCGGTCCCCGGCCAGCGCGGCGAGCACGCGCGGCTCGAGCTGCGCGGCGTCGGCAACCACCAGTACCCAGCCGGGATCGGCCACCACCGCGCGGCGCAGCACCCGCGGGATCTGCAGTGCGCCGCCGCCGCGCGACGCCCACCGGCCGGACACCACGCCGCCCACCACATACTCGGGGCGGAACCTACCGTCCCGCACCCAGGCGTCCAGCCAGGACCAGCCGTGCGAGGCGTGCAGCCGGGACAGCTCCTTGTATTCCAGCAGCGGCGGGATCGCCGGGTGGTCGATCTCGCGCAGCACCGAGAACCTGGTCGACGGCACCCGGATCCCCGCGCCGGCCAGCGCGCGCACGAGCTGGGTGGGCGAGTCCAGGTTCACCGGCCGCCCGCCGAGCGCCGCCGAGATCTGCCCGGCGAGCTCGGTCAGCCTGGCCGGGCGGGTCCCGGCCAGCGCGGCGGGCGGCCGCGGCCCGAGCAGTCCCGCCAGCACGTCGTCGTGCACGTCGGCCCGCCACGGCATCCCGGCGAGGCTCATCTCGGCGGCCGCCAGCTCACCGGCCGACTCGGCGGCCACCAGCGCGCTGAACCGCGCCGGGTGCTCGCCGGCCGCGATCCGCCGCATCTGGTCCGCGTGCACCGCGATCAGCGCGTCGAGAGTCGCGCCCGGGTCCGCCGCCTCTGTTCCCCCGGCCTCGAACAGCGCGTCCTGACGGTGCCGGCCGCCCGGCAAGCCCGGCCAGCCGCCAAGCGCGCCCTCCTGCCCGACGGCGACCGCGGCCGGGCCTGCCGGCACCGGCACCCCGCGCAGCCGCGCATCGGCGGCGGCCAGCGAAGCGGGCTCCTCGGCGCGGCCATCGCGGCCGAGCAGCAGCCGCTCGGCCAGCGTCACGTCGTGACACCGCGCGACCCGCACGCCTGTACGCAGCAGCGCCGGGTAGAGATCGGCGCCGCTGGGCCACACCCAACGGATGCTGCCGTCACCGGATCGCTCATAGTCGGCCACTGCCCGGCTAAGATCGGTGGCCGTTACGCGACGCCCAGGCTGACTGCCGTCGGCCGGGAGCTCGCACAGCACGCCCCCAGCCGGCTTCCCATCCGTTGTCATGGGCCCCGGCGCGACAGCTACCCGCACATCACCAGATTGTGCAGCACGGGTCTGACATTCATGACCGACCGGTGCTCCGGCCCTGACCTGGAAACGCCGGCTGGTGCGGGGACCCGGCCCGGTAGCTGGGCGAGCCGGGCAAGTCGGGTCCCGGATGCGCTACCGCGGTACCCGGCGGTCTCGCTCGAGGTTGAGGGCGGCGTGAAGGCGCGCAGCAAGCGCGGCTCGCTCATCCGGGCTGTGCGCTACCGCCGCCGGATCCCTGCCAGTTCCCGAATCCCCGGTGATCCTGCTGCAGCAGCGTCATGTCGGCGACGTTCGTCGCTGTGACGGTGCTGCCGCTGACCGTTGCAAACACCGAAGCCTGGTTGCCGACCTTCACCGAGCCGATTCCGTCGCGCTGCGCGTCCACCGTCGTGGAGCTCGTGACCACGTAGGTCTTTGTGAAGCCGTCCGAGCTCTTCAGCGTGATCGACGTGGTGCTCACGGCCGTGACCTGTCCGTCCTGCACGTCGACGGTCTGGTAGCTACCCCCGGACTTGGCGATCACGAACTGGCCGTGCAGCATGCCAGACCCGCCAAAGCCGAACCGGGAGTGGAAGTAGTGCCGCGTTCCGGCCCGTCCGGCAGATGCGACCGGCACCGGTGTGGCGGTCACCGCATTCGGCGCGGCTGCCGGGGTTCCCGAACTGCCCGCGGCAAGAGCCGCGCCCCCGCCGGCCAGCAGCGCGGCCGCCGCAACCCCGGCGAGCAGGTAAGGACGGCGCGCGGGATTGCGCAGGCTCATCGGCCCGATCGGCCGCGTCGCGTCCACCGGGCCCAGTTCGATGATGTCTTCGTGCTCTGCGGGGTCGGGCCGGTCGGGCGGCATCCACCAAGCCAGGTTGTTGTCTGACGACTCGTCCGTCATCGGAAGACGGCTCCTTCCGGGCGTGGGGCTCTACAGTCCCCAGCGGTAGGCTCCCGGGTCTACCTGAACGCACGCTGAATACCAGCACAGACCGCGCTGCAACATAAACAGTCCCGCTGGTCCTGGCGGACCAGCGGGACTGGTGAGATCGACCGGCTGTTCAGCCGAGATATGGGCGGTCCGGGCGGCTCGGGGGGCGCGGCACACGGCGGTGTGACGCCTCACCAGGAAGCTCGCCCGCAGCCCATCCGGCCAGTTCGGCGGACAGGTCCGCGAGGTCGGCGCGGTCCTTCCCCTCCTGCTTGCTGCTGGCTCCCTTGGCGGTCCCGCCCGCGCGCTTCTGCCTCGGCAGTGAGTTGCCGCCGGGCAGGCGCCGGGTCCAGCCCGCAGAAGAACGGCCGGCCTCTGCTGCCTCGGTGGCCGCATCCGCGATCTCGGTCGCCTCATCGACTTCGCCGTGGGACGGTGTCTGCTCACGGCGCGGGCGGAAGGCAACCAGACCTGGCTGCCCTTCGTCCGGTCCCTCTGGCTCGTCGTCGAGGTCGTCGGTCCCGGCCACCGGGTCCGGCTCGGCCATGCCAAGCCGTCCCACCGGCGTCCGGGGGTCGAGCGGATCGGGGCGCCTGCCCTGCGGTCCCTGCCCGCCGGGCAGGTCACGCGCGGCCGGGCCCGCGGGTGCCTGGCTGGGAACGTGGACGCCATGGCCGCCGTCCCTGACGCCAGTGCTCGCTTCCGGCCGGGCACCTTGCGAGGTCATCGCCGCGTAGACCGGTCCGGCGCAGTCATGCCGGTCGAGCAGCGCGGCGAGGTGCTCAGCCTCGCCGGCCGCGATTCCGAATACCACGCGCGGCTGGCCCCATGGCTCCTCGAGCGAGTAGCCGACGTAACTGGATACCGGTGGCAGCGGATCTGCGCCCAGGCCGTGCATGGTGCGCCAGCGGTCCCAGGCCCGCTCTAGTTCCGTCGCAGCCCGCTGGGCACGCAACATTAACTCTGGATCACGCATGGTGATCACTCCCCCTCTGAAGCGACGGCACGCCTCGCCATGTTGGCGGGCCCCCCCGAGCCTGCGCACATCGCTGACGCACGGCACGCGAGCCACGTGCAGCGTGCGATTGCGATGTGCGGATGCCTGTCCGCCACCGCCGGTTCCCCTCGCCGACGGTGGCAGCGACCAGTATGGCGGAGGCCCTGCCCCGGGAAGAGTGATTACGAAAAGTTGCCTACCGATTACTCAGAGTGAATACTGGTGTAGACAACCACCGCGGGCGACGCCACGGGGACGCGTGCTACCGGCACCGGTATGCCCGCGATCTGCGCTCTAACCGCGCTATAACGCCTTAAAGGGTATTAACCCTGGGAGCCGGATCGACCCCGGCTTCGCCCGCCAGGCCCGTCGCCTGGTCCGGACTACGCCCCGTGATGCGGCGCTTCCACCGCCGGGGCCGACCCCCCCTTGTTGTACTGCTTCCGCTTGGCCGCCTCCATGCGCACGTGACCGTGCACAAGCTTCCCTGGCTGGGACAGCACCAGGTATGCGGCCAGGCGTCACTCCGAACGCTGCTGCGGGATTCCCGCGAGCAATGCGCGAACTTCTGTCTCCCTGTACCGGCGGTGCCCGCCGAGCGTACGTATGGAAGTCAGCTTCCCGGCCTTGGCCCACCGTGTGACGGTCTTCGGGTCAACCCGGAACATGGTCGCGACCTCTGCTGGGGTCAGCAGAGGCTCGGCCTCTGGTGTGCGTGCAGACATGTTGACGGCCTCTCCTCCTGGACCGGTACTACGATCCTACGTTTTATTGTGCATGGCTCCATTGAGGAGCCTGCCGTGGATGTCCCATATGGTCTACTCAGACCATATTGCCATCACCAGCGGTGACAAGTCGACCACCAGGAGCAAAAGATTCTCCACACCTCACCCCGTTGCTCCATTGATCCGAGTCACGCTGCGTGATTCTAGCGACACGCAGAGTCGCAACGGGCAGATTCGGAAAAGTCATCTCCCCCTCCCCTCAGCTTCCTAGCTCGACTGCCTCCAGATCCCGCCACCTGGCTCGCAACCGCTGGTACATGGCGGCTGCGAGCTCATACTCCCTGCTTGCCAGGGCGCTGACGGCAGCGGATACCTCAGCCACCGACTGGTCCGCGCGGAGCGCGTCGTCGTCGAGCAGCTGAACCAACCCCCCATAGTCGAGTTCCACCACGGAGTGCGGATGGAACTCCTCCAGCCACCGGCCGATCTCTTCGAGCGCGACGCTGGCGCGCTCGAGGTCAGCCGCAGCGGGAGCTGCCTGATCTGCCTCTTCGCCCGGGTTCCGCGCCCCCTGGGCGGCACCGGGAACGCGCCGCACCGTGGCGAGTGCGCGCGCCACCCGCCTGCGCGCCTGGGCCATGGTCGTGGCGTAAATGAGCGTCCGGGTGGCCGACGCGGTCGCCGGGCGGCTGGTCTCCCGCTCACCAGACGTGCCGAGCACCAGCCAGCGCTCAGTGGGCGCGAAGGGAACGAACCAGATTGGCGGCACGGACCAGGTGCTGCCCTGGATGTAGACCCGCGGCGCCATCCCCTTCCTTTCCCACCTGGCGAAATCTTCAGCGGCCCGGGCGGCCTGACCGGGCGCGAACGCGTCAGCAAGCGGTGGCCGTGCGGTGGCCCGCAGGCTGCCAAGGGCCAGCCACGACCGCAGCCTTGTCTGCCACGGGCATATGTAGGTCGTCCCGTCTGCCCACCGCACGTACGCGTGATCACTCTCCCGTGCAGGTGCAACGATCGGCGGCAGCGCGATAATCCTGCGCAGCGCCTCCTCACGCTCGGCTTCGAGCGCATCCGCCCTGCGTGGCCTGTCCGCAGATGCGGCATATGCCTCCCAGCGAGCCCGCTCTGTCCGCCCAAAGGCAGATAGCGGTTCATACACCCGCAGAAAGGCAGCGCACGGCAGCATGATCAATCGTGACATACCGGGGCCCCTTAACAGAAGTCCCTGGCCGAATGAGATTGCAGCGAGCTGTTCTCAGCGGCTTCGGGCCTGGCGTCTTCGGCATACCCTTGATCCCTGAGATCCCGCGTCAATGGCGACAGCGGGCCGACCCAGGAGTCACCGTCGTGACCAACGTATTCGACAGTTCCGCCGGTCCCAACTCTGAGGGCGGAACCGGAGTGCCGCGGCAATCGGGCGCCGGCTTTGCGCGCCCACGCGAGGCACTGCCAGCGGTACCCACGGGGCACGAGCAGGTGGTGTTCTGCCACGATGCGCCGACCGGGCTGCACGCGATCATCGCGATCTACTCGACTGCCCTCGGGCCGTCGCTGGGCGGAACGCGGTTCTACCCGTATCCGAGCGAAGACGCGGCCCTCGCCGACGTGCTGAACCTGGCGCGGGCGATGGCCTACAAGAACGCCTTGGCCGGGCTCGATCACGGCGGCGGCAAAGCCGTCATCATCGGTGACCCGCGGCGCCTGAAGTCCGAGGCGCTGCTGCGCGCTTACGGCAGGTTCATTGAATCGCTGAACGGCAGGTACGTGACAGCCTGCGACGTGGGCACCTACAGCGAGGACATGGACATGGTGGCGCGCGAGTGCCGGCATGTGACCGGCCGGACCGTCGCGAATGGCGGCGCAGGGGACTCCTCGGTGCTGACGGCGTTCGGCGTCTTCCAGGGCATGAGCGCGGCCGCCGAGCACGTCTGGGGCACCAGCAGCCTGGACGGCCGTAAGGTCGGCGTCGAAGGCGTCGGCAAGGTCGGGCACCGCCTCGTCGACCACCTCATCGAGGCCGGGGCACGGGCGGTGATCTGCGACGTTGACCCCGCAGCCATAGACCGGACACGGGCCAGGCACCGCGAAGTCGAGGTTGCAGCCGACCGCGACAGCCTGCTCGCCAGCCAGATCGACATCTTCGCCCCGTGCGCGCTCGGCGGCGCCGTCAACGACGGGAACGTGGCTCTGCTCGACGCCAAGGTCATCTGCGGCGGCGCCAACAACCAGCTGGCTCACGCCGGCATCGAGAAGCTGCTGGCCGACCGCGGTGTCGTCTACGTACCCGACTACGTCGTGAATTCCGGCGGGGTGATCCAGGTCGCCGACGAACTGGCCGGCTTCAACTTCGAGCGCGCCAAGGCAAAGGCGGCGCAGATTTTCGACACCACGAAGAAGATCCTGGTCATGGCCTCGGAGGAGGACGTGCCGCCGGTTGTGGCGGCCGACCGGCTGGCGGAGCGGCGAATGTCCGAGGTAGGGCGTTTGCGCGGCATCTGGCTCGGTCCAAGGTGACGATGGGGCCGGACACGGTGGCACGAGGCTCCCGGCACCCGATTACGCAGCCCACCTGGGTAACTAGTCACGGCCCGTCCGCAATGGCCGGAGGCGCCAACCGCCCAAACCAGGTACCGTTGTCTGTGTACGGATGAACGAGCGCGCTGTGCTCCCAGCGGTGGAGAGGCAGCGGGTGGTTTAGCTGTGCGAGAAAGCCCGCAAGCGTCGGCGCGCTGAGGGCAAACGATCAGTGCGGTGACAAGGGGCCCTAACCGGGCTCCCGTACGTTCGAGGGGGTCGAGCCAATGGGGCGCGGCCGAGCCAAGGCCAAGCAGGTAAAGGTCGCCCGCCAGCTCAAGTACAGCGGCGGAGGCATGGATCTTGACCAGCTGCGGGCTGAGTTTGGTGTCGGCACGGAACAGCAAGATACGGACGATCATGCTGCCTACGCGGACTTTGCGGACCGCTACTCCGTGGACGACGAGGACGATGAGGACGACGATGAGGATGACGACGACGCCTACGCCGTAGACGACGAGGATGACGACGACTACGGCATAGACGACCTCGACGACGACCTCGACGACCTGGATGACAAGGACCTCGACGAGGATCTCGACGACGAGGACAACCTCGACGACGAAGACGACCTCGCTGAGGACTTCGATGACGAGGACGATTCGGCCCAGGGAGTCCGGCGCGTAGGCGGCTGAGCCCGCGGTAGCGGCGGTCGCTAGCAGGCGCGCCGGGCCGTTTGCCGGTCGCGCCTGTTTGTGTTGCGCTGGATCCGTTAGCCGACCCGTCACGCACGTGCAGCGAGGTGAGCCGGGTCACGCACGTGCAGCGAGGTGAGCCGGGTCACGCACGTGCAGCGAGGTGAGCCGGGTCACGCACGTGCAGCGAGGTGAACCGGGTCAGGCGGGATGCCGCCCCGTGAGCCGGACCGCACCCGTGCCTTCGGTTATCTCGCCGAGCAGCCACGCCGGCACGGCGCGGGACGCCAGCAGGCTGATGGCGGCTCCGGCGTCGTCTGCGCCGACCACGGCGACCATGCCCACGCCCATGTTGAAGACTCGCTCCATCTCCTGGTCCGCGACGGAGCCCTGGCTGGCCAGCAACCCGAAGATGGGCTGCGGGCTCCAGGTAGCGCGGTCGAGCACGGCGTCGGCGTGCGGCGGCAGCACCCGGGCCAGGTTCAGCGCGAGCCCGCCGCCGGTCACGTGCGCGAACGCGTGGACGTCACAGCCCGCGGCCAGCTCCAGGCAGTCGCGGGCGTAGATCCGGGTCGGGACCAGCAGCTCCTCGCCAAGCGTCCGGTCCAGCCCTGGCGGTGTCGCACCGAGGTCGAGCGACCGTCCCGGCCCGCCTGGCCGGCTCAGCACCCGGCGGACCAGCGAAAACCCGTTCGAGTGCAGACCGGACGAGGCCATCGCGATCACCGCGTCGCCGGGCCGGACCCGGTCGGGCCCGAGCAGCCGGTCCCCCTCGACCACCCCGGTTGCCGCTCCCGCCAGGTCGAAGTCGTCCGGGCCAAGATGGCCCGGATGCTCGGCCGTCTCCCCGCCGATCAGCGCGCAGCCGGCCTGAACACACCCTTCGGCCACACCACCGACGATCGCAGCCACCCGCTCGGGGCGGATCCGGCCGCACACCACGTAGTCGGTGAGGAACAGCGGTTCCGCTCCGCAGACCGCGAGATCGTCGACGACCATCGCGACCAGGTCGATCCCGACGGTGCCGTAGACGCCGAGCTGCTGCGCGATCGCCACCTTGGTGCCAACGCCGTCGGTCGCCGTTGCCAGCAGCGGCCGCCGGTAGGCGGCGAGCCTGGACGCGTCGAAGAGCCCGGCGAAGCCGCCGATACCGCCTACGACCTCGGGCCTGGTGGTGCGGGCCACGGCATCCCGCATCAGGTCCACGGCCCGGTCTCCGGCTGCGATGTCGACCCCAGCCCCCGCGTAGCTCAGGGCGCTGCCGTCGGCAGCGCCCGGGCTACCGGGAACGTCGTGAGCAGCCACTAGCCTGCCCGCGCCGCGCTCACCACCGCGCGCTCCAGCAGATGCTTGCCCTGCTCCTGCGAGGCAACCCCCAGCGGGTAGTCGCCGTCGAAGCAGGCGCGGCACAGCCGGTCGGCGGGCAGCGTGGTCGAGGCGATCAGGCCCTCGATCGACATGTAGCCCAGCGTGTCGGCCCCGATCGACACCCGGATCTCTTCGGCCGACAGGCCGCCCGCGATCAGCTCGGCCCGGGTCGCGAAGTCGATGCCGTAAAAGCATGGCCAGGCCACCGGCGGGCTGGATATCCGCACGTGCACCTCGGCGGCTCCCGCCTCGCGCAGCATCGCCACGATCGCTCGCTGCGTGTTGCCGCGGACGATGGAGTCATCGACCACGACGACCCGCTGGCCCGCGATCACGTCGCGCAGCGGATTCAGCTTCAGCCTGATGCCGCGCTGCCTGATCGTCTGGCTCGGCTCGATGAAGGTCCGGCCCACGTAGGAGTTCTTGACCAGGCCCTGGCCGTACGGGATGCCGCTGGCCTGCGCGTAGCCGATGGCGGCCGGCGTGCCAGACTCCGGAACCGGGATGACCAGGTCGGCCTCGACGGGGTGCTCCGCGGCGAGCCTTTGGCCGACCTCGACCCTGGTTGCCTGCACGCTCCGGCCGGCTATCGCGGTGTCCGGGCGGGCCAGGTAGACGTACTCGAACAGGCATCCCTTCGGCTGCGGCGGCGCGAAGGTGCGGGACCGCAGGCCACGCTCGTCGATGGTGATCAGCTCTCCGGGCTCGATCTCCCTGACGAACGACGCGCCGACGATGTCGAGCGCTGCGGTCTCGCTGGCCACCACCCAGCCGCGCTCCAGCCGGCCGAGCACGAGCGGGCGGAAGCCCTGGGGGTCGCGCGCCGCGTACAGGGTCCGCTCGTCCATGAAGACCAGCGAGTACGCGCCGCGGACCAGCGGCAGCGCGGCGAGCGCCGCGGCCTCGATGCCCCGGCTCTCACCGGCCGTCACGCCCGGGTCCGGGCTGCCCGGGCTGCCCGGGCCGGGCCGCCCGGGCCGTCCGCGCCCTCACCGCCACCGTCAGCCGGGAGCGTGAACAGCGCGGTCAGCACGTCGGTATCGGACGTCGCCTCCGGCAGCCCGCCGGTCGCCTGCCCGCCGTCGCCGGCCGACGCCCGCACCAGCGTGGCGAGCTCCAGGGTGTTGATCAGGTTGCCGTTGTGGCCCAGCGCCAGGCTCGCCGACGGCGTGGTGCGGAACGTCGGCTGTGCGTTCTGCCACACCGACGACCCGCTCGTGGAGTACCGGCAGTGCCCGACCGCGATGTAGCCGCGCAGCGTGCTGAGCACCGGCGCGTTGAAGACTTGCGGGACCAGGCCCATGTCCTTGAAGACGACGATCCTCGAGCCGTCGCTGACCGCGATCCCGGCCGACTCCTGACCGCGGTGCTGCAGCGCGTAGAGGCCAAAGTAGGCGAGCGTTGCCACGTCCTCATCGGGCGACCAGACGCCGAACACCCCGCATGCGTCCCGCGGCGGCCTGTCAGCGGGATCAAGATCATCCGTCAGGCGGCCATCAGGCTTGATCACCTCGTCAGTCTATGGCAGCACTGTGGGGGAATTGCCAGATCACGGGCGTGCCGCGCCGTAGCCGGGGGCGACCTCCACGGAGCGTCACGGGGCGAACGCTCCCAGAGGCAGGAGCGCGGAGATGTCGGCGCGCGGGCCACTCGCCCGGACCCGGCCCCCGGCGACCGCGTCCACCCACGCCAGCCGGCCGGTCGCGAGCAAGACCCAGGTGACCGCGTCGGTTTCCACCACGTTCGGCGGGGTGCCGCGGGTATGCCGGGGACCCTCCACGCATTGGATGGCCGCGAACGGCGGGATGCGCACCTCGACCGCGCGGCCGGGTGCCTTGGCGGCAAGCAGACCGAGCAGGTACACCACGGCCAGCCGGGCGGCGTCACGTTCCGGCCCCTGATCCAGGCCGATCGCTTCCAGCACCGAGGCAACGCATGCGGCTTCAAGTGCCGCCGTGGTGACCGGCCCCGGCCATTCGGGACGGCCGAGCGCCGCGCGCTGTGCGTTCACGGCGGCGAGCAGGCGGGCGGGATCCCCTTTGCGTACTGGCATTGCAGCGAACCTAGCCGGCCGCTCGGACGGTTCCGGGGCCGCCGGAGCAGAGATTAGGTATCACCAAACCGCCGATTTCGGCTCGTAACTTTTTATAACTTCTACTGGCAGAACAGGGCCGATACAGGTAATCGTTCGGGTATGCCTGGTAAGCGCAATGCTCGATCGCGAGTCCGCGGCTCGTGGGCGGCCAGGCTGACCGGGGCCGCATTCGCGATCCTGCTGGCCGCGGTAGGGGCCGCGGTGTACCTGCTGGTCGGCGGGGCGCACGCGGACAACTCCGCCTCGGTGCTGCCGACGCGCGTGCTCGGCACGCAGGCGATCGGGCTGGCCTATTCCCCCTCCGCGTCGGGCAAGTTCCAACGTCGACTCGCTCGTGGCGGCGTCCCCGGGGCTCGACTTCAGCGGCAACGGGAGCACCGGCGCCAACTTGACGGCCGACCAGATGGCCGGGGGGACGTACATCTTCATCTATCTGCAGGACGGGCGGTGCCTGGGAACGGTCCACACGACGTCCGTGTCGCTGCAGCGCTGCAGTCTCCAGGCGGATCAGCGCTGGGTGCGGCAGCACTCCGTGGTCGGCGGCAACGGGCTCGAGTACTGGCAGCTGCGGAACCTTGGCGATGGGCGGTGCCTGACCGCGGTCGCCGGGGGCGGCAGCGGCGCGGCCGCCGCCCGGCTGGAACGCTGTCAGGCGTCTCCCGGGGCGAGCCAGCTCATCGCGTTCCTGAGCTCGTCCTGAGCGGCCGGCTCAGCCGAACAGCGCGGGCAGGGTGCCGCGGTGTGCGGCAGCCAGCTCGTCGAGCGGGATCGTGAAGCAGCCGACGACCTCCAGGGTGCTGCCGCCGGTCACCCCGAGCTCGGCCGCTGGCACGCCGTGGGCGGAGCAGAGCGCGGCGAACTCGGCCTCGGCTCCGGGCACCACGGCGACCACGGCCCGCGCCGCCGACTCGCCGAACAGGCTGGTGAACGGGTCCCCGGGCAGCCGCACCGCGCATCCCTGGCCGCCGGCCAGGCAGCACTCGGCGAGCCCGATCGCCAGGCCGCCGTCGGAAAGGTCGTGCGCGGCAGCCAGCAGGCCGCGCTCCGCCGCGGCGGCCAGCACGGCCGCGAGGTCACGCTCTGCGTCCAGGTCAACCGCTGGCGGCCGCCCCCCGATGTGCCCGTGCGTGACGTGAGCCCACAGCGACCCGCCGAACTCCGCCGCGCCGCGGCCGAGCAGCACCACGCCGCAGTCCGGCCGGCCAAAGCCGATCGCCAGCCGCTTGCTCACGTCGTCGTGGACGCCGAGGACGCCCACGACCGGGGTCGGGTGGATCGCCGCGTCCGTGGTCTGGTTGTAGAAGCTGACGTTGCCCCCGGTCACCGGCACGCCGAGGGCCAGGCACGCGTCGGCGAGGCCGCGCACCGCCTCGGTGAACTGCCACATGACGCCCGGATCCTCGGGCGAGCCGAAGTTGAGGCAGTTGGTGACCGCCAGCGGCCGTGCCCCGGTCGCCGCCACGTTGCGGTACGCCTCCGCGAGCGCGAGCTGGGTCCCGGCGTACGGGTCGAGCAGGCAGTACCTGCCGTTGCCGTCCACGGCGAGCGCGACGCCGAGCGACGTGTGCTCGTCGATCCTGATCAGGCCGGCGTCCTGCGGCATCGCGAGCACCGTCTCGCCGCGCACGTAGTGGTCGTACTGCTCGGTGACCCAGCTCTTGTCCGCCGCGTTGGCCGAGCCGAGCACGGCCAGCAACGCCTCGCGCAGCTCGCCGCCGGTGCCGGGACGCGCCAGCCGGGACGGGTCGTCGTCCTGCAGGTCCTGCTGGCCGGGCGGCCGGGCGGCCGGGCGGTGGTAGAGCGGGCCCTCGTCCGCGGCGCTGCGCGGCGGAATGTCGACGACGACGTCGCCGTGCCAGGACATCTCCAGCCGCCCGGTGCCGGTGACCTGGCCGATCACGGTCGCCTCGACGTCCCATCTGGCACAGATCGACAGGAAGCGCTCCAGCGCGGCAGGCTCGACGATCGCCATCATGCGTTCCTGGGACTCGCTCATCAGGATCTCGGCCGGGCCCAGCGACGCGTCCCGCAGCGGCACGGCGTCCAGCCTGACCCGCATGCCGACCCCGGCGCCGCCGCCCGCGGCCAGCTCGGTGGTCGCGCAGGCCACCCCGGCCGCGCCGAGATCCTGGATACCGAGCACCAGGCCCGCGGCATAAAGCGCCAGGCAGCACTCGATCAGCAACTTTTCCTTGAACGGGTCGCCGACCTGGACACTGGGCCGCTTGGATCCCTCGGCGCCGCCGCCAAAAGACGCGCTGGCCAGTACCGACGCGCCGCCGATGCCATCCGGCCCGGTCTTCGCGCCGACCAGCACCACGGCGTTGCCGGGCCCGGTAGCCGCGGCCAGCTTGAGGTCTTCATGCCGCATGACGCCCAGGCAGAGCGCGTTGACCAGCGGGTTGCCCGCGTAGCACGGGTCGAAGGCCAGCTCGCCGCCGATGTTGGGCAGGCCGAGGCAGTTGCCGTAGAACGAGATGCCGCCGACCACGCCCGGCAGCACCCTGCGGGTGTCCGGCGCGTCGGCCGGGCCGAACCTCAGCGCGTCCATCACCGCCACCGGGCGGGCGCCCATGGCCAGGATGTCGCGCACGATGCCGCCGACGCCGGTCGCGGCGCCCTGGAACGGCTCGACGTAGCTCGGGTGGTTGTGCGACTCCAGCTTGAACGTGACCGCGTAGCCCTGGCCGATGTCGACGACGCCCGCGTTCTGGCCGATGCCGGCCAGCAGCGCGGCCGTGCGCGGCGCCTTCTCGGCGAACTGCCGCAGGTGCACCCGGGACGACTTGTAGGAGCAGTGCTCGCTCCACATCACCGAGTAGATCGCCAGCTCGGCGTCGGTGGGCCTGCGGCCGAGCATCCCGGCGATCCGCACGTACTCCTCGGTGGTCAGCCCGAGCTCGGAGTAGGGCTGCGGCCGGTCCGGCGTACCGGCCGCCCGCGCGACAGTGTCTTGCGGCGACGGGGTCTGCGGCGACGGCGTGCCGGGCGCCGCGGTCATGCCGCGGCCAGGGCGCGCAGCGCGGACGTGAAGAAGCCGAGCCCGTCGTCGCCGGGGCCGGTGAGCGCGTCGATCGCGTGCTCGGGGTGCGGCATCAGCCCGACGATGCTGCCGCTCTGGCTGCGGATTCCGGCGATGCCCGCGGCCGAGCCGTTCGGGCTGGCGCCCACGTACCGGGCGAGCACCTGGCCCCGTTCCTCCAGGCCCGCCAGCGTGGCCGCGTCGGCCACGTAGGTTCCCTCACCGCTCTTCAGCACCAGGGTCAGCTCCTGGCCGGGCGCGTACAAAAGCGTCCAGGGCGTCGCGGTGTTCTCGATCCGCACCCGGACGTCGCGGCTGATGAAGCGCAGCCCGCTGTTGCGGGTCAGCGCGCCGGGCAGCAGCTGCGCCTCACACAGGATCTGGAATCCGTTGCAGATGCCGAGCACCGGCAGACCGGCTCTGGCGGCGGGCACCAGCTCGGCCATCACCGGCGCGAACCGGGCGATGGCGCCGCAGCGCAGATAGTCGCCATAGGAGAAGCCGCCGGGCAGCACCACGGCATCGACGCCCCGCAGGTTGCGGTCACCGTGCCAGAGCGGGACCGCGACGGCGCCCGCCCGCCCGACGGCCCGGGCGGCATCGTGGTCATCGAGCGAGCCCGGAAACGTGATGACCCCGACGCGTGCAGCACTCATGAGCACACCACCACCCAGGCAGATTACCGGCTCATTGGTCGTGACACCGACGAGCGGCACCCGGTAATCATGACGGCCGGCGGGTCGCCACGTGCAGGTGACGCGCCGTCGGCGCGGTCAGCATTCATGACCGCGGCGGATTTGTTGCTCCATGCGCGAAGAATCCGCCGCGATCATGGAAACAGGCAGCCCGGGTCAGCCGGCGTCGCGGAGCGTCAGCATGCCGGGCACCGGCTCGGCGCCGGTTTCGGGATGAGCGAGCGGCGCGTCGCTGCGCAGCTCGATCCGCTTCTGCAGGGACACGACGGTCCCGCGGCCCCGGCGGCTGCGCAGCGTCACATCGTCGACGCAGGCGCGCATGATGGCCAGGCCGCGGCCGGACTCGGGCAGCCGCGCCAGCGCCCGCTCCTCCTCGCTGCGCAGCATGGGCAGCCGGTGGCGCCGCGTCGACGGCGCGGACGACGACGGGAAGGGCCACTGCGCGGGTGGGCGACGGCGCCGGAACCGGGACACCGAGCGCATCGGCGTCACGTGCTTGCGCAGCGCGGCCCGGCCGAACCCGCGGCCGGTGTCCACGACCTCGAGCACGCAGCTGTGCGGGCCTACCGAAGCCGTGACCTCATAGCGGAACCCCGGGCCGCTGTGCTTCAGCACGTTCGTGCACGCCTCGGTCACGGCCAGCAGCAGGTCGGCGATGCAATCTTCATCGACGCCGATCCGGTCGAGGGTTTCACCGAGCACCCGCCGGACGACGGGGACGCTGATGGTTTCACGGGGGAACATCAGGCAGAACCGGGCATCCACGGCCGGCTCCCTGGCAGATGTCACCCGAGTACGCATCCGCTCCTAAGCTCCCCGTAACGCATAGGTCGTCGCTGACCTCATTGTGAATGGATTCCCGTGACGGGCTGCGGTAATCATGAACTTGGGCGATCTCTGGACGAACAGTGCTCTTCTAAGCTGTTAACGGACACGACGGTGCCCGGGTTCGGCCGGTTCGGGCGGTTAAGCAGGGCGGACGGAGAACTCCTCGATCACCGGATTGGCCAGCAGTTCGCTTGCCAGCTCGGCCACCCGCACCAGCGCAGCCTCGTCGGCGGGCTCGCCGGGCTCGCCCAGGTCGACCTCGAACCGCTTCCCCTGGCGGACGCCAACCACCTGGTCAAAGCCGAGGCGGTGACACGCGCTGGCGATCGCCTCGCCCTGCGGGTCGTGGATCTCCGGCTTGAGCATCACCTCAACGACAACTCTGGCCACGGACCGCAGCGTACGCCAGCCGACGGCAGATTAGATCCACAGGCCGCGGGCAGCACTTGTGGCGAAGGCATTCAGTGATGTCTGTCACGATGGCTGTATCGAGCATTCGCCGCTTGACCTCCCGCGACTGCCGTTGGGTACTGTCACAGCGAGCGCCGACGGACAAACCGGCCGGTCTGGTGGCTTCAGGGCAACCGAACCGGCCACGAAAAAGCGAGGAGTGGCACGTGACCGTCAACGACGCCGGGCGAGCTACTTCAGCTGATTCCTACCGCTACGGCGGGCAGCCGGAGTCAGCGGAGTTCATCCAGCTCCTGACCCCCGAGGGCGAGCGGGTCGAAAATCCCGACTACCCGCTCGAGATCTCGGCGGAGGAGATCAGGGCGCTGTACCGGGACCTGGTGCTGGTCCGCCGGATCGACTTCGAGGCCATCGCGCTGCAGCGCCAGGGCGAGCTGGGGATCTGGGCTTCGCTGCTCGGCCAGGAGGCCGCGCAGATCGGCTCGGGCCGGGCCCTCGGGCCCAGGGACTTCGCGTTCCCCACCTATCGCGAGCACGGGGTGGCCTGGTGCCGCGGCCTGGACCCGGTCAGGCTGCTCGAGCTGTTCCGCGGGGTCAGCCACGGCGGCTGGGACCCCAACGCGCACCGGTTCCACCTGTACACGATTGTGATCGGCAGCCAGACGCTGCACGCGACCGGCTACGCGATGGGCGTACAGCGCGATGGCGCGGTCGGTGAGGACGGCGAGGCCGTGATCGCCTACTTTGGCGACGGCGCGACCAGTCAGGGCGACGTCAACGAGGCGTTCATCTGGGCCTCGGTCACGAACGCCCCCGTGGTGTTCTTCTGCCAGAACAACCAGTGGGCGATCTCCGAGCCGCTGGAGCGGCAGAGCCGGCAGCCGCTGTACATGCGCGCGCACGGCTTCGGCTTCCCCGGCGTCCGGGTCGACGGCAACGACGTGCTGGCCTGCCTGGCGGTCACCAGGAAGGCGATGCAGGCAGCCAGGGAAGGCCAGGGACCGACGCTGATCGAGGCGTTCACGTACCGGATGGGCGCGCATACCACGACCGACGACCCGACCCGGTACCGGCTGGCCGCGGAGCTCGAGACGTGGAAACTCAAGGACCCGATCGAGCGGGTCAAGGCGTACCTGGTCCGCAACGACATGGTGCAGGAGAGCTTCCTCACCGCTTTGGACGCCGAAGCGGACGAGCTGGGGGCGAGAATCAGGAAGGCGTGCCGGGAGATGCCCGACCCAGACCCAATGGCGATCTTCGAGAACGTCTACGTTGAGCCAAACGCGCTGCTCGAGGCCGAGCGCGACCAGTACGCCACCTACCTCGACGCCTTCGAGGAAGAGGTCATCGGATGACCAGGCTGACCCTGTCCAGGGCCCTGAACGAGGGGCTGCGCAAGGCTCTGGAGAACGACCCGAAAGTCTTGATCATGGGTGAGGACGTCGGCAAACTCGGCGGAGTCTTCCGGGTCACCGACGGACTGCAGAAGGACTTCGGCGAGGCCCGCGTGGTGGACACCCCGCTGGCCGAGTCCGGCATCGTCGGCACCGCGATCGGCCTGGCGCTGCGCGGCTACCGCCCGGTGTGCGAGATCCAGTTCGACGGGTTCGTGTTCCCGGCGTTCGACCAGATCACGACCCAGCTCGCCAAGATGCGCTACCGGTCGCTCGGCAACGTCACGCTGCCCGTGGTGATCAGGATCCCGTGCGGCGGCGGCATAGGCGCGGTCGAGCACCACAGCGAGTCTCCCGAGGCCCTGTTCACCCACACCGGCGGGCTGCGGGTGGTCGCCTGCAGCGACCCCGTCGATGCGTACGCGATGATCCAGCAGGCCATCAGCTGCGACGACCCGGTGATCTTCTTCGAGCCCAAGCGGCGCTACTGGGAACGGGCCGAGGTGGACATCGCGGGCGGCCTGGACGCAGCGCTGCCGATGAGCAAGGCGAAGCCCCTGGTCGGCGGCACCGACGTGACCCTGCTGTGTTACGGACCCATGGTCAAGACCTGCGTCGCCGCGGCCGCGGCAGCCGCGGACGAGGGGCGTTCGGTTGAGGTGATCGACCTGCGCTCGCTGGCGCCGCTGGACACCGAGACGATCTTCGAGTCCGTGCGGCGCACCGGCCGGTGCGTGGTCGCCCACGAGGCACCGGTCATCAGCGGCCTCGGCGCCGAGATCGCCGCCCGGGTGACCGAGGAATGCTTCTATCATCTCGAGGCGCCGGTGCTGCGGGTCGGCGGCTTCGCCACCCCGTACCCGCCGTCGCGGCTGGAGGAGCACTACCTGCCCGACCTGGACCGGGTCCTCGATACCGTCGACCGGACCTTCGGCTACTGAGAGGGCCGCATGTCGGAACTGAAGCAGTTCAAGCTCCCCGACGTGGGAGAGGGCCTGACCGAGGCGGACATCGTCAAGTGGCACGTCCAGCCGGGCGACAGAATAGCGATCAACCAGATCATCGTGGAGATCGAGACCGCCAAGGCGGTGGTCGAGCTGCCGTCCCCGTACGAGGGCGTGGTGGCCGGCCTGCTGGTGCCCGAGGGGGAGACCGCCGACGTGGGCACGCCGATCATCTCGGTCGAGGTCGGCGCGGACGCCGGCAGCGAGGAGCCGCCCGCGCCTGCCGGGCAGCCGGCCGCTGCCACCGGCAGCACGCCCGCCCCCGGCGACGCTCCCGTCGCTCCCACCGGCAGCACGCCCGCCCCCGGCGACCTGCCCGTTGCTCCCATCGGCAGCACGGCCGCTGACCTTGTCCCGCCGCTCCCGGAGAGCGGATCCGAGCCGGGGATCCACGGCACCCTTGCGCCCAAGGAGGACGAGCGCCAGGCGGTGCTCGTCGGCTACGGGGTGAAGCCAGGATCAACCAAGAGGCGCGCGCGGAAGGCTGCGCCCGCCGGCGCCACGGGCGCAGCCGCCGTCCGCGCCGCACCCGCCGCGTCCAGCGCCCCGGACACAGCTGCCGCACCCGCGGCGTCCGGCGCCCCGGACAGGCCTGCCGCATCTGCCGCCTCGGGTGCTCCGGCCACACCAGCCCGGGGCGCGGCATCCGCCACACCAGGCCGGGCTGCCGCCGTCGCACCGGCCCCGGCCAGCTCCACTCCGGGCGGGCCCGCCACATCCGGCAACGGCGCATCGGTGCTGGCCAAGCCGCCGGTGCGCAAGCTGGCCAAGGACCTGGGCATCGACCTGTCCCGGCTGTCGGGCACCGGCCCGGGCGGCTCGATCACCCGTGACGACGTGCAGTCAGCCGCGCAGGCCGAGGACACGGCCGAGCCAGCGGACGCCGCCGCGCTCCCCGAGTTCGCCCCGGTGACCGCCGTGGCCCGCGAGGAGCGCATCCCGATCCGCGGAGTGCGCAAGCACACCGCGGCCGCAGTGGCAGGCAGCGCGTTCACGGCACCGCACGTCACCGAGTTCCTGCAGATCGACATCACCGAGACCACGGCCGCGACGGCGCGGCTGCGGGCGCTCCCCGAGTTCACCGGAGTGCGGGTCTCGCCGCTGCTCCTCGTGGCCAGGGCGCTGATGGTCGCGGTCGCCCGGCATCCGATGATCAACTCAACCTGGGATGAGGACTCCCAGGAGATCGTGGTCAGGCACTACGTGAACCTCGGCATCGCCGCGGCGACCGACCGCGGGCTCGTCGTCCCGAACATCAGGGATGCGCACGCGCTGTCGCTGCCCGGTCTCGCCCGCGCGCTCGCCGAGCTCGCCGAGACCGCCAGGGCCGGCAAGGCCACACCGGCCGACCTGCGCGGTGGCACGATCACGATCACGAACGTCGGCGTCTTCGGCGTGGACACCGGAACACCGATTCTCACTCCGGGTCAAGCGGCTATCCTTGCGTTCGGGCAGGTCAAAGATGCGCCATGGGTTCACCAGGGCCAGCTCGCGGTCCGGAAGGTCACGACCCTGGCTCTTTCGTTCGACCATCGCATCGTTGACGGCGACCTCGGCTCGGCCGTGCTGCGCGACATCGGCGCGATGCTGGAGGATCCGCTGCGCATGCTCGCCTGGTCTTAACTCCCTCCCTCCCCCGCTATCGAAGGGACCGCAATGGTTAGGCACGTTGTGTTATTTGCGTGGGTTACCGAGGCCACCGACAAGCAGAAGCAACAGGCGGCCGAGGAACTCAGGGCGCTGCCGCCGCTGATGACCGGGCTGCGGTCGTTCCAGGTCGGGCCGGACGTCGGCATTGTCGAGGGGACCTTCGACTTCGCCCTGGTCGCGGACTTCGAAGACGCTGAGAGCTACCTCGCGTACCGCAACCACCCCGCACACCGCGCGGTCGTGGAGCAGGTGATCAACCCAATCGCCAAGGAGCGCGTCGCCGTCCAGTACGAGATCTGAGCGTCAGAACGCTTCCTCGGGCAGGTCCATGAGGTCGAGGGTCGTCGCCTCGGTGAGCTGGCGCTCGGTGGCGAGCCTCGGCAGCACCGTGGCGGCGAAGAACCGGGCGGCGCCAATCTTGCCCTCGTAGAAGGCGCGGTCGGATCCGGCCGCCCCCTCGTCGAGCCGGGCCTGCGCGATCTCCGCCTGCCTGGCCAGCAGCCAGCCGATGATCAGATCGCCGAGCGCCAGCAGCAGCCGCGTGGTGTTCAGGCCGACGCGGTAGATCTCCGGCGGCTGCTGCATGCTCGCGCCGAGGAAGCCGTGCATCGCGGCCACCATGGCCTCGACGTCGTCGGCCGCCGCGGCCAGCGCTGCGCGCTCGGCCTTGAGCCTGCCGTTGCCAGCTTCGGCGGCGGCGAACTCCCTGACCTGGCCGAGCACGTAACCGAGCGCCCGCCCCTCGTTCCGGACGATCTTGCGGAAGTACAGGTCCATGCCCTGGATCGCCGTGGTGCCCTCGTAGAGGCTGTCGATCTTGGCGTCCCGCACGTACTGCTCGATCGGGTAGTCCTGCAGGAAGCCGGAGCCGCCGAGGGTCTGCAGCGAGTGGGTCAGCATCTCGTAGGCCCGCTCCGAGCCGACGCCCTTGACGACCGGGAGCAGCAGGTCGTTGAGCGCCGACGCCAGCTCGTCGTTGCTGCCCTCCGCTTCGGCGGCCTGCATCGTGTCCTGGAACGTCGAGGTGTAGAGCACCAGCGCCCGCATGCCCTCCACGTAGGCCTTCTGCAGCATCAGCAGCCTGCGCACGTCCGGGTGATGGATGATCGTGACCCGCGGCGCGGTCTTGTCGGCGAACTGAGTGAGGTCGGCGCCCTGTACCCGCGTCTTCGCGAAGTCCAGCGCGGTGAGGTAGCCGGCCGACAGCGTGGCGATCGCCTTGGTGCCGACCATCATCCGGGCGAACTCGATGATGACGAACATCTGCCTGATGCCGTCGCGCACGTCGCCGACCAGCGTGCCGACCGCGGGACGGTCGCCGCCGAAGGTCAGCTCGCAGGTGGTCGACGCCTTCAGGCCCATCTTGTGCTCGACGTTGGTGGCGTACACGCCGTTGCGCTCGCCGAGCGCACCGTCGGGACCCACCAGGAACTTGGGAACCAGAAACATCGACAGACCCTTGGTGCCCGGGCCGGCGCCGTCGGGCCGGGCCAGCACCATGTGGAAGATGTTCTCGGCCATGTCGTGCTCGCCGCTGGTGATGAAGCGCTTGACGCCCTCGATGTGCCAGGTGCCATCCGGCTGCTGGATCGCGCGGGTGCGCCCGGCGCCGACGTCCGAGCCCGCGTCGGGCTCGGTCAGCGCCATCGTCGAGGTCCACTTGCGGTCGATCGCGATCTGCGCGAACCGCTTCTGCTCGGGCGTGCCCAGCCGCCACAGCGCGTGCGCCATGGCGGAGCCGCTCGCGTACATCCACACCGCCGGGTTGGCGCCGAGGATCAGCTCGGCGATCGCCCAGTGCAGCGACCGCGGGGCGAGGGTGCCGCCGAGTTCGGGCGGCAGCTCGAGGCGGAACCATTCGGCGTCCTGGAACGCCTGGAAGGACTTCTTGAACGCCTCGGGCATGCGCACCGACGAGGTTCCCGGGTCGAACACCGGCGGGTGCCGGTCCGCCTCGGCGAACGACTCCGCGACGGGGCCGATGGCGAGCCGGTTCACTTCATCGAGGATGCCGCGCGCGGTCTGCTCATCGATCTCGGGGAAGGACTCAGAGCCCAGCACATCCTGGCGGCCCAGCATCTCGAACAGGTTGAACTCGATGTCCCTGAGGTTGCTCTTGTAGTGGCCCATTACTGCCTCCCCGAACTCGCCCCGGCAAGATCGTACTCACGAGTAACTTAAGTATACTACCTACGGGTAAGTCCGGGCCAGCCGGGAGAATGTGACGTCGAGCGAGCGGGTGGGCATCCGTGAGGCGGTGCATCGGGAGCCGCGGCACTGGCCGGCTATTTCAGGATGTTGACCGCCCTGGCGATCACCAGAGCCCCCACGGCAAGGGCCACGGCCGACTGGGCAGCCATCGTCAGCTTGGCCCACCGGGACAGCGGCATCACGTCCGTCGGGCTGAACGCGGTCGCGTTCGTGAACGACAGGTACAGATAGTCGACGAAGTAGGGCTCCCAGCCCGGCGGAGCCAGATGCGGCGACCCCATCTGCGGGAACATCAGGTCGGGGTACTTGCGGGTGGCCTCGGCGCGCTGAATCGGGCCGCCGCGGTCGAACTCCCAGTACCAGAGCCCGAACGCGATCACGTTGGTGGCCCAGACCGATGCGCCGGAGGTCAGCAGCGGCAAGGCTTGCGAGGTGCTCGCCGGCGAAAAGATGATCGCGTGGATCAGCAGGATGGCCGAGATCGCGTTCGCGGCCGAGATCAGCATGATCAGCCCGATGCTGGCCGCCCGGACGACGTTGCCGCGGCGCTCGATGCGGACCGGGTTGGCGATGATCAGGCCGACGCCAAGCGCGATCTCGAGCCCGGGCAGGAGATAGTGCGGCAGCGGCCGGGAGAACGAGTCCGACAGCTGCATCTGCAGCGCGACGGCGACCGCGACGGTCAGCGTCACCGGCCACCGCTTCTCGCCCCTGGTCCGGCGCCGCCAGGCCGGAACCACCGCGCTCAGCACACGTCCCGCCCCGAACTCACCGGCCAGCCGCATCAGCTCAGCCGCAAAGGGATCGGGCATCTCGGTCCTGTCGGAGTCGCCCTGTGGGTGCTCTTCCGGGACACGCGGGCGGCCGTCGCCGCCAACCACCGGGCCGTTCCGGTCGCCCTGCTCACTCCGGCCTTGCGGCTGGTCCCGGCCTGCGGGATCTCGTGGCTCCCGTTCGCTCGCCGATCCTGACTCCGACATCTGCCCATTCTCGCCGCCACGCTGCCGTTACGGGTACGCCGAGGGGATCCAGCGGGATCCCCCGGAGGCCACCGGGGCCCGCCAGCGCGTCCGCCACCGGCCAGCGCATCCGCCACCGGCCAGCGCATCCGCCACCGGCCAGCGCATCGGCGATACTGGGTGTGGTTACTGGCTTGCCTGGTTGGATGTCGGAGGTACCGTGCAGCAGATCCTCGCCCTCTCCGGCTGCGCCGTCATCGTGCGGCACTGGTTCGAGATCGACCTGGACGACGCCTCGATGGAACACGGCGCCCGGATCGAGCTGCGCGAGCTGGTGCCGCAGCCACGCCGCGGCAGCGAATCGGCGGCGCAGCTCATCGTGGCGGACCGGCCGCTGTGGCGGGCCGACCTCTTCGACCGGCTGACCGACGAGCCGGGCAGCTACCGTGTGGCCCATTTCCACCCGGAGTTCTCCGGCAACGAGCCATGCTCCAGGGTCTGGGATGCGGCGCTCAACGCCAGCCCGTGGGACTGGCTGCGCGACCAGCTGACCACGGCGGGCGCCGCGTCCGGCCACGCGTGGCCCATCGATCCGGCGGATGCCAGCGAATTCGGCGGCCTGGCGGACGCGGTCGTCACGCTCGCCCGGCAAGTCGCGCCGGAACGCTGCGGCTCGGCGGCCGACTGCTACGGGCAGACCCGGGACGCACGGGGCTCGGTCCAGCTCATGATCGAGTATCTGCGCCGGCCGGACCTCCTGAACGAGGACTGGGTCTCCCCCTGGCGCCAGGCCGCGTAGCGGCCAGCGCGCCCGGCCGGGGGTCGCAGCCCCGCCCGGTCCGGGGTCAGCCCGGCCAGCCGACACAGCGCCCGGAAAGATCTTGGAGCCTGGGGTGCATATGCTGCACCCGATCCTCCAAGATCTTCAATGTTGCGGGTGGGGGCCAGGCGGCTCAAAACCGAATCTCGTTCTAGTAGCCCCTGGGCGGAAACCGAATCTCGTTCTAGAATTGCGGCCATCCGTCAGCACGCAAGCTAGCCGGGGTGAACCATGACGCTTGGCCTGACCGAAGAACATCTGCAGCTGGCGGAGTCCGTTGCCGCCTGGGCGCAGCGTCACTGCCCACCCGACGTCGTACGGGCGGCCGCGGACGCGCCGGACAGCGGATCGGGGCACTACCTCGCGTCGCTCGCGCCCGGCCTGGCCGAGCAGGGCCTGCTCGGGCTGAACGTGCCGGAGGACGACGGGGGGCAGGGTTTCGGCCTGCCGGAGCTGGCCGTAGCCCTCGAGGAACTCGGCCGCGCGCTGGTACCCGGTGTGTTCCTGCCGACCGTGTTCGCCAGCGCGGCGCTGGTCGGGGCCGGCGTGACCGGCAAGCTGGTCACCCGGCTGGCGGACGGGTCAAAGACCGGCGCGGTCGGCCTGGTCGCCGGGCTGACCGGCACCCGCGACGGCGACGGCGACCTGGTCATCGACGGCGAGTCCGGGCCGGTGCTCGGTGGTTCGCTGGCCGACCTCGTGATCCTTCCCGTGCAGACCGACGCCGGAGAGGTCTGGGCCGCCATCGACGCCGCCAGCCTCGATGTCATCGCGCTGGAGAGCCTGGACCTGACCAGGCCGGTGGCCAGGGTCCGGGCCGGCCGGGCCGCCGTCCCGGCCGACCGGCTGCTGACGGGCCTGAACAGGGCCGCGGTGACCAGCCTGGCGGCGATTCTGCTCGGCGCCGAGGCGTCCGGCATCGCCGACTGGGCCACCCGCGCCGCCAGTGAGTACGCCAAGATCCGGCACCAGTTCGGCCGGCCGATCGGCCAGTTCCAGGCGGTCAAGCATCGCTGCGCGCGAATGCTGACCGACGCCGAGCAGGCCGCCGCGGCGGTCTGGGACGCGGCCCGCGCCGAACCCGGCGAGCAGCGCGAGTTCGCCGCCGCGGTGGCCGCTGTGGTGGCCCTCGACGCCGCCGTCTGGTGCGCCCACCAGTGCATTCAGGTGCTCGGCGGGATCGGCTACACCTGGGAGCACGAAGCCCACCTGTACTACCGCCGGGCGCTGTCGCTGCGCGCCCTCCTCGGCCCGTCCGGCGACTGGGCCGGGCACGTGGCCGACCTTGCCTTGTCCGGGGTAAGTCGGCCGGTCCAGGTGGAGCTCCCGGGTGGTGATGCGGATCTCCGGGCGCAGATCCGCGAGGAGCTTTCCGAGATTGCCAAGCTCACCGGGCGAGACCGCCAGGAACGGATAGCCGACGGCGGTTGGGTCGTGCCGCACCTCCCCGGCCCGTGGGGGCGAGACGCTGGCGCGCTGGAGCAGGTGGTTATCGCCCAGGAGATGCGCGCCGCAGGGGTGCGGGGGCCGGTCCTGGCGATCGGCGCCTGGGTGATCCCGGCGCTGGTCCAGTACGGCACGCCCGAGCAGCAGCAGCGGTTCCTGCCGCCGACGCTGCGCGGCGACTACCTGTGGTGCCAGCTGTTCAGCGAACCCGGCGCGGGCTCCGACCTGGCCGGCCTGAGCACCCGGGCGGTCAGGGCCGAAGGGGGATGGAAGATCACCGGGCAGAAGATCTGGACCTCGCTGGCCAGGGAGGCGCGCTGGGCGATCTGTATCGCGCGCACCGACCCAGCGGCGCCAAAGCACGACGGGATCACGTACTTCCTCGTGGACATGTCCACGCCCGGCGTGGAAGTCCGGCCGCTTCGCGAGATCACCGGCGACTCCTTTTTCAATCAGGTCTTCCTTGACGACGTCTTTGTCCCTGACGACTGCGTGGTCGGCGACGTGAACTCGGGCTGGCGGGTGGCCAGGACCACGCTTGCCAACGAGCGGGTGTCGCTCTCCCAGACCTGGACCTTCGGGTCGGGTGTGGCCGAGCTGCTCCAGGTGGCCAACGTGGCGGCAGGCTCGTCGCATACCCGGGTGGGTGAGCTCGTCTGTGCCGCCCACGCGATCGACCTGCTGGGCCTGCGGGTGACCCTCAAGCAGCTATCCGGCACCGAGCCGGGCGCGACCGGCAGCGTGCGCAAGCTGCTCGGCATGCGGCACGCACAGGAGATAGCGGAACTCTGCTTCGCGTTGTCGGGCCCCGGCGGGGCGCTCGGCGGCGCGGGGGGCGCGGCGGTCACCGCGTCCGGCGAGCCGAACGGTGCGCAATGGGCCCGTCAGGTTCTGATGACCGAGGCGCTAACGATCGGGGGCGGCACGACCGATATACAGCTGAACATAATCGGCGAGCGGATACTCGGCCTGCCCAGGGACCCGGACCCGCCGACGGGTTAGGCCGGCGCAAAGACCGGTCATAAGCACAGCAAAGTCCAGACCCGCCGGCGATGGTAACCGTTCCCCGGGTATTAGCCACGCTAGCCTACGAGGAGCGGCATCCCGGGGGAGCTGATGACCGGCAGTGACGATGGCACGCTGGGCGGCGAACCAGGCCCCGGCGCGACTCCAGATGTGCCGTTTCGGCGGATCGTATCCGCGCCTGACGCACCGGCCGACGACGCCATCCCAGGCCCGCGGCCCGCTCACTACCCGTCGGCGCCGCCACCAAAGGCCCGGCCCTCCGCCGGGTCCAGGGCCTCCTCCGGACGCAACCCTTCGCCGTGGCCGAAGCCGGCGGCCGGGGCCAAGCCGCCGTCCGGGCCCGGAGCCTCGCCCTGGCCCAAGCAGCCACCCGAGCCGGTAACCTCGCCGTGGCCCAAGTTCTCCGTCGCGCCAGCGCCGGAGTCATCGGCGCCCGGCGATGACCAGCAGCAGCCAGGCCCCCGGCCGGGCGGCCCCCGGCCCCCGGGCCCGCAGTCAACCGGCGGGAACCGGCGCGTCGGCACCCGCCGCAGGCCCGGGCCATCGCCAGCGCAGCAGCAGCTGATGGCCCGGATCTCCGCGAGCAGGCGGGCACGGCAGCGGCGTGCTCTGCTGATGGCCTCGGGCGTGCTATCGGCCCTGGTCCTGCTCGTCGCCGGGAGCGCGTGGGGACTCACCAGCTACATCAACGGCCACCTCGGCCGGGTGAACGCGGGCACCTCGGGCACGCCCGCGAGCGGGCCGCTCAACATCGTGGTGGCTGGCCTCGACGAGAGGACCGGCCTGACGAGGCGCCAGCAGCAGCTGTTGCACGTCGGCGCCAACACCGGCGAGCTGGACACCGACACGCTGATGCTCGTGCACGTGTCGGCCAGTCATCGTTTTGTCCAGGTTGTCAGCCTGCCACGCGATTCGTGGGTGAACATACCCGGGCACGGCATGAACAAGATCAACTCCGCCCTCAGCCTCGGCGGTCCACAGCTAATGGTGCAGACCATCGAGCAGGCCACCGGGCTCACCGTCAACGACTACATCGAGGTGAACTTCCTGGGCTTCGTCAAGGTGATCGACGCGCTGGGCGGCGTGAACATCTGCCTGCCGTATGCCGTGGACGACCAGTACAGCGGCCTGCACATGTCGCCCGGTGAGCATCATGTCAACGGCATAACGGCGCTTGAGTTCGCCCGCGACCGGCATTCGTTCCCCACCTCCGACCTGGCCCGGATTCAGGACCAGCAACAGCTGATCTCCACGGCGCTCAGCGAGGGAATCAGCTCCGGCATGGTGGCCAACCCGCTCCGGCTGGAACGCTTCCTGTCAGCGGCGTCCGCCACCGTCAAGGTCGACCAGGGGTTCAACGTCGTGCGACTGGCCGACGAGATGCGCGGGCTCTCGCCGCACGACGTGACGTTCACGACAGTGCCGCTGTCGAATCTCAACTACCAGACGCCGAGCGGCGAGTCGGCTGTGCTGTGGAACTCCAGCGCCGCGGCGGCATTGTTCAACGGGCTCAAGAACGACCAGACACCGGCCGGCCATAAAGCGGCGGGCCACGCGGGTGCGAAGTCGAAGGCCGGCAGACACGGCCTCAAGCCGGCCCAGGTGTCCGTGGACGTCTACAACGGGACACTCATCGGCGGGCTGTCCGGCGTCACCGGGACTCAGCTGGCCGCCCTCGGCTTCCGGGTGGATCGGTCAGGCCTGGACTGGACCAGCCAGAACCTGACGCAGACGGTCATCCAGTACCCGGCCGGGCAGGAGGCCGACGCCAAGCTGGTCGCCAAGGCAATGCCCGGCGCCGGGCTTCAGGAGGTGAAGGGCCTGCCACGGGTCAGGATCCTGCTCGGCAGCAACAACCACGCGGTCCAGTCGGCAACGCCGGGCGCGTCGAGCCCAAGCCAGAAACCCTCCCCCGGCCAGCAGAAGACTGCAGCCCAAGACGCCTGCCACTAGCCCAAAACAGCCATCCCCGGCAAATCTGGCGTTATCGCCGGACGGCGATTCAGGTTCGCCGGATCCGGGTCGTTCCATGATCTTGGTGGATAAAGTCGGCGTCGCCATCTACCAAGATCATGAAAACTAGCATGCAGGACCAGCTAGCTCGGGACCGTGCGACCGCATCGCAGGCCCCGGGAGCCCCGGTCAGACCCAATACCGCTAACTCTCGGGCTCACAGCACCAAGCGCGCACGACGTCGGCGGGCAACCACAATCCGATTTTCACCGCCCGCAGGGCGTTCCCGCCAGGGACACCCACGACTAACTTAAGTTAGCGGTATTGCGGTTAGACCCGGTTAGACCTGTGTGGTGGTGCCGGCCTCGGGCGGGAAGGTCGTCGATGGCCCTGCGCCGCCGCCCTGTGGCTGGCCGGTCCCGGGCTGGCCGGCTCCGGGGGACCAGGGCTGGCCGGTTCCCGGCGATCCGGGCTGGCCGGTTCCCGGCGATCCGGGCTGGCCGGCTCCCGGCGATCCGGGCTGGCCGGGCTCCGGACGACCCGGGCGGGTCGGTGGGCTCGGGCGACAGGTTGATGCCGTTCGCCGCCTCGTGCGCCGACAGGTCGGCAACCAGCCTGTCGATCTGCGCCTGGCTGTCCGGGACGCCACGGCCGGTACGTTCCTGGTAGACCAGTGCGCCGAGGTTGCGCAGCATGGCATCGGCACGCCGCGTGGCCTGGACCTGGTCGTACTTGGCCTTGCCTTGCTGTGCGAGCTCCGTTGCCTGCGCCTTGACCCTGTCCATCAGTCCCATGCTTGCCTCCGAAGGTCCACAGCTCTCGGTCCGGGAGTGGCGGGACGGGCGTTTCGCGCCCGCCTCCGCCCGTACCTAGCAGCTTAGGTCCCCGGCTCAGGACGCCGTCGACGGCGGTATGCCGCCGCGCCGGCCAGGTAGGGTGACTCGCTCGATGCCCGATTCCAGAGGGCCGAACGGCTCGCAGAAGCCAGTGCCAGCAAGGAAAAGCCGACCGCGGCGCAGCCGACCTGGATGATGAATCGCCAGGTCACAGGGTTAAATATTCCCTTCCTCACTCAGAGTGACAAGATTCATACGCGGCCCTAAAGGGGATGGTTGCCGCCCTGACCGGGCGTTATACGTGCGATCCCCGTCCGGGAGCGCGGTCCTCACCAGACACGTACTCCCGTGCCTGCCCGGCCCCCGGCCCGTCGCACCCCGCGACGTAAGCGCCGGCCTCGCCGAACTCACTTGGACGCACGCGACGCAGTCACGCGCGTGCGTGCCGGGCATGGCAGCGCCATCCGAGGCTCACCCTTCGGCAGGGCTCAGCGCCTAGCCGGGCGACGGGGAACCGAGGAAAGGAACACCCTTGCGGAGCATTACCCGTCTCCCCAGCCCCCCGAGGCCTGGCCGCGCAGTCGCCCTGGCAATGCTTGCGGGCGCCGCGCTTGCGGTCGCCGGCGGTACCACCGCCAGCGCTGTGACGTCGAGCCCGGTCACCACGCGGGCCGCGACGGTCACTCATCATCCGGCTACCCCCCACAGCACCACCCAACCCCTCAGTTCCGAGCAGATCGGCGGCCTCCGGGCGCCGGCACCGCGGCACACGGCCGCCAAGCACGCCGCAGCTGCCCGGCGCGCTGCCGAGGCCCGGCGTGCAGCCGCGCATCGGCACGCCGCCGCCGCAAAGCCAGCCAGGCACAAGGAGCCCACCACCTGGCGGGCCATAGCCCACGCCGTGGCCGGACAGGCCAGCGGGCCACTGCCGGCGAATGACCGGCTGCTGCCGGCCGCCGTCAGCGGGGCCCAGTCGAATATGCAGCTGACCCCGACCCAGTACGCCAACGCCACCACGATCGTGCGGCAGGCGCTGCACATGCACATGGGGCTGCGTTCCGCGGTCATCGCGGTGGCCACCGCCATGCAGGAGTCGCAGCTGGTGAACATCGACTACGGCACCTATGACTCGCTGGGTCTGTTCCAGCAGCAGCCGGACATGGGCTGGGGCACCGCCGCCCAGGTCACCGACCCGGCCTACGCGTCCGACGCGTTTCTGAGCGCGCTGCGCCAGTACCAGGGCAACAACCCGGGCTGGGCCACGCAGCCGCTGTGGCAGGCTGCGCAGGGTGTCCAGAAGTCGGGCTTCCCCACCGCCTACGCGAAGTGGGAAGTCCAGGCCGCCCAGATCGTGGCCAGCGTCGTCCGCAACATGTACTGAGGCGCTGCCTCACCCCAAGCCGCGTGCCCCCGCCGGGATCCACCCCGGCCGGGGGCACGCGGCTTTTGTATCCCGAGCGGGTCAGCCCGCCAGCACCACGGCAAGGGCGAAGCCGTCGTAGCCCTTGCGGCCCACGGTCTGGACCACCGTCGCGCTCACCCGCGGCTCGGCGGCCATTGCCTCCATGAAGCGGCGCACCCCCTGGACGCCAGGGAGCTTGCTCGCCGCGTCGACCACACCTCCGTCGCGCACAACGTTGTCCGCGACGATCATGGTTCCGGGCCGGGACAGCCGCACCGACCAGGCCAGGTAGTCGGGATAGCCCGGCTTGTCAGCGTCGATGAAGATCAGGTCGAACGGCCCGTCGCCGGCCGCGTGCAGCAGCGGCAGGGTTTCCAGTGCCGGGCCGGTCCTGACCTCGGAAACGCCGGCCAGCCCGGCGTTCGCGAGGTTGGCCCGCGCCACATCGGCGTGCCCGGGGTCCGCTTCGAGGGTGATCAGTCGCCCATCCGACGGCAGGGCCCGGGCCAGCCAGATGGTGCTGTACCCGCCAAGGGTTCCGATCTCGAGGATGCGGCGGGCCCCCTGGCCCAGCGCCAGCAAGTGCAGCAGCTTCCCCTGCGCCGGCGAGACGCTGATATCGGGAAGCCCGGCGTCCGCACTGGCCTGCAGCGCCGCCTCCAGCGTCGGGTCGGCCGGAACCAGGAGGGAGTCGACGTAGTCGTCGACGGCGGTCCATTGCTCCTGGGGCATGGTCACGCCCCGCGGGCCACGGCGAGCTCGCTTACGGCGGTGCGGGTCACGGCGACCGCATCCACGGCGACAGTGATCAGCTGGCAGCCGTTCTCCCGGTACAGCCGGGCGGTTGCCCCGTCGGAGGCGTGGACTCCGACCGGCTTGGATGCGGCGGCGCAGGCCGCCCACACCCGCTCCAGTTCCTTCCTGAGCACCGGCTCGCGGGGATCAAGCTCACAGCCGAGCGCGTAGGAGAGGTCCCGGGGTCCCACATAGACACCGTCGACTCCCTCGATGGCCAGGGTCGCGGGGAGCTCCGCGATCGCTTTGGGCGACTCCACCATGACGAAGCACAGCGGCTCGGCGAACGCGAGGTTCCCCCCGGCGGACCGGTAACCAACGGGGGGGTACCGGCACGCCCCGGCGACCGCTGCCGCCTGCTCGGCCGACTCGACGTTGGGGACGATGACCCCTTCGCAGCCAAGGTCCAGCGGGCGGCCGATGTCGGCGGGGTGGGCGTACCTGACCCGGGCGAGCGGGGTAGCCCCTGCCTGCTTGATGGCCGTGGTCATCGCGGGCAGGTCGCGCTCGGTGGCGCTGCCGTGCTGCAGGTCCACGACGACGTAGTCAAGCCCGGCCACCGCAAGGCACCTGGCGGCCACCACGTCGGGGATCGTCGTCCAGCCGCCATACACGGCCTCGCCGCCGCTGAGGCGGTCGCGAAGGAAGGGGGTCGTCATGGCTTAAGCCAAGCACAGCCTCCCGCCGCGAGTTCCGTGGCGGGTCGCCCTCTCGCGGCCTGCACTGCCGACAGCGGCTCGGTGCGCCCTGCAACCGGCGCCGGACTGCTTGTGATCTCCCGAACGCCGTCCGCCACGGTCCCGCAGCTCTGCTCCACCATCACCATCGGCCTGGCGTGCGACGCTTCGCGGGCGGGCTGATTGAGCAGGCCGGGTATGCCAACGCCGATGCCAGCGACGACAGCCAGCCCGGCCACGACCCCCAGGCTGCGCCCGGCCTGAATGAGCTTTCCCTTCCTGGCGGCCGCCTTGACCGGGGCATCTGGCGGCATGATCGCATCGAGGACTCCGTCGAGCTGCTGGCGCAGGTCTCGCTCGTCCACGATGCTCATAACAGCACTTCCTCGGCCACGCCCTCGCCGACCCGGAGGCTGGCCAGCGCCCGGGAGGCCTGGCTCCTGACGCTGCCAACTGAGCAGCCAAGAACGGCGGCGACCTGGGCTTCCGTCATGTCCATCCAATACCGCAGCAGCACCACGGAGCGCTGGCCGACCGGCAGCCGCATCAGGGCCGTCACCAGCGCCGGCCTGTCATCATCGACCCGGGCCAGCTGAGCCGTTTCCGGCTCAGGCTCGTCACCCGGCCTGCGCTCGCGCACCCGGCGCCTGCGGACCTTGCCAGGGCTCGCGTTGAGAATGATTCGTCTTAGATAGACGTCCGGGTCGCCCGCCCGGAGTACCCGGGGCCAGGACGCGTACGCCTTTGCCAGCGCCGCACGCGCGAGATCCTCAGCGAGCCGCTCATCCCCGGTCAGCCCATAGCCGAGCCGCACGAGCGCTGGCCAGCGACCGTGCATGAACTCGGCGAACTCGGCTTCACTCCGAGAGTCCATGGCACCTCCGCTCCCAACGGACCACGTACGCCTCGGATGATCGTCCCTACCGAGGATGGCACGGTTAGCCAGCCGTCAGGTCGAATACGTGCCAGAACAGCTGATTCGCGTGGCCCCCGCCACCGAAGCGCCGGAAATCACCCGTCTTCGCATTGTTTGGCGCCGGATCTCCTCGGGCTGACGGCACCGGAATCGCCAGCCCGAGCCATGCCCGCGGTGACACGATAGGTGCGCGACGGCGGGAATGTGAGATTGCCGTTCTGGGAAGCCATTCTGAATGGGGCGGGGATGAGCAACGGTACTGGCCTGTCTTCGGTCAACCACATCGTGGTGCTGATGCTGGAAAACAGGTCCTTCGACCACATGCTGGGATACCTCTACGCGGCGCAGGGGAACACCTCACCGGCTGGCCAGCCATTTGACGGGCTCACCGGAACGGAGTCCAATCCCGATTCCACCGGGACGGCGGTGACCGTTTCCCAGATTGGCCCCATCACCCCGAACGCCTATTTCATGCCGGGCGCCGATCCCGGCGAGGGCTACATGGCCACCAACGACCAGCTGTTCGGCACCGAGACAGCGCCGGCCAGCTCGTCGGACGTGCCGGGGATGCAAGGCTTCGTCAAAGACTTCGCTTACACCCTCGGCTGGCAGTCGAAGTCGACCACGTGGTCCATCGTGCCGGGCACGGTCGCCAGCAACATCATGGGCTGCTTCACGCCCCAGACTCTCCCGGTGCTGTCGGCGCTGGCCACGTCCTACGCGGTGTGTGACCAGTGGTTCGCGTCGGTGCCCACCGAGACGCTCCCGAACCGTGCGTTCGCCTGCTCGGCGACCAGTCAGGGGCACATGGACGACAAGACGCGCACGTTCACGTCCCCGTCGATCTTCGGGCTGCTCGGCCGCAACAACATCGCGTGGGCGATCTACGGCTATGACGCAGAGCCGCTAACAAAGTCGACGTTCACCGACGTCGCGACCGCCACGAACGGCACCATCGGCAAGTTCTCCGACTTCCAGGCCGCCGCGTCGGGCGGCACGCTGCCGGCGTTCACGTTCCTCGAGCCGAGCTGGGGCTCGACCGGCAACAGCCAGCACCCGAACTACAACGTCGCTCTCGGCGAGCAGCTCATCCACGACGTCTATGAGGCTCTCCGCGGCGGGCCCGGCTGGCCGCAGACGCTGCTGGTCATCACCTATGACGAGCACGGCGGCTGCTACGACCACGTGCCGCCGCCGTCGGGGGCGACCCCGCCCGACTCCGACGCCGGCGAGTTCAGTTTCGACTTCACGCGGTTCGGCGTCCGCGTGCCCGCGGTGCTGGTCTCGCCGCTGATCCAGGCGGGAACGGTGTTCCGGGTGCCGGCCGGGACCACGCCGATCGACCACACGTCGATCCTCAAGACCGTGCAGCAACGCTGGAACCTGCCGTCGCTGACGGCGCGGGATGCGGCCGCGCCCGGCCTTGGCGCCGTGCTGACCCTCGCCACGGCGCGCACCGACGACGCGCTGGCCGACGTCACCGTGCCGGTCGCCTCCGGTACCAGCCCGAGCGCAGCCCTGCCGTCACACCTGCAGGAGGTACAGGCAGACCTGATCTCCCGGCAGTTCCCGGCGGGGCAGCACCCCGCGGCCGACGCACTGGCCGCGGAGGACTCCGGCGCCGCGTACTCCAACTACATCCGAAACTACGAAACCCTGGAGCGGCCGCAGTCCTGAGCTGTCACCCGATGAGCGGCAGCCGGTTGTCCTCGAACACCGACCTGCCGGACGCAGCCAGGATCCAGTCCAGGTCGTCCGACAACTCGGGAGGGCGGCGCCCTACGGTTCGCCGCACCAGCAGGTCGTCAAGGATCGACGCAGTTTCCCTGATCCCTTCAGCGGTCGCGATGTAATCGCGGCCAAGGGCCTGGGTAAGGTCAATGCCATGCACGACGGCCTCGACGATGCGGCTCGCGACGAACTCGTCGGCGCGCATCGGGGCGAAGTACCCAGGGCCGACCGTGTCCGCAGGAACCGAGCGCGCCTGCGAAAGGACCCCCGAGAACGTGTCGTGCAGCGTATGCGGCATGTCAGCGGCAGTCTTGCCGCGCACCATCGTGAACGCGTAGTCGTACACGACCGGCGCGGTCTCCGAGCGCGGGTTGATGAAGAAGCTGGTCCGGTCGCGCGCTGGCTGAAGATCATCCCGGCCGTCGATCAGCATCCGGGTCAGCCCGATCGAGATGTCGAAGTGCCCGGCGAGCTCAAACACCGTCCAGTGCGGCAGAGTGGGGTCGACGGGAACGAGCTTCGTAGGAAACTGCCATTCGTCCGGCGACAGGCCGCGGAAGACCTCCTCGACCCGTGCGAGTTCCTCCGCAAGGATGCCGGTGATGGCCTCGTAAGATCCCATAGCGGGCCTCCTCGCCCGCAAGTCTCCCAGATCACCGGCTGCCGCGGCCAGATCACCGGCGACCCTGGTCTGGCCGCCCGGGCGGCCTGTGGCGAGACGCGGCGCGGCAATCGACCCGTTTGCGGCATCAGACGGCATCTTGCCCCGATATGCGGCATGCTCGGCTGATGAGCGTGCAGGGCTGGGTGTGGCGGGCACCGCCCGGGTGGCCACAGCCGCCGCCGGGCTGGGCACCCCCGCCTGGCTGGCAAGCCCCGGCGGACTGGCCGCAGGCCCCGGCCGACTGGGTGTTCTGGGCACCCGCCGACGCGCAGGAGCCGGCGATCCAGGCCCAGGAACTCCAGCCGCGGCAGCAGACCGGGTCGCAGGCGCAGCAATTCCCAGTGCCGCAGCAGCCGCCCCTCCAGCCGCCGCCCCGACAGCGGCGGCCACCACCCCTGCCGCGGATCGAAGGGCGGTCCAGGCGCGGCATAGTGCTCGAGACCTGTTTCGTCCAGATAGCGTTCCTCGCGCCGGGCGTCCTGTCCGCCGTCGACCTGCTCGCCGCGCACTTCGGCGGAGCTCCCGGGGTCAACCCGTTCTCCAGCATCATTCCCGGCCATCCGCTGGCGAACGTCATCTTCGGGATGCTGACCTACCTCCAGGTAGGCGCCGTGGTGCCGCTTGCCCTGCTGCTGCTCAGCCGCACCGGCCAGGACCCGGCCTCGATCGGCTTCACCAGGCCCCAGTTCCGCAGGGACGTTTGGCCCGGCATCGGGCTGGCGGCCAGCGGGTATGCCGCGTCCTACGGATCCGGCGTCGTGATAGTGGCCGTGCTCGCGACGGCGATCGGCCGGCAGACCGCGCTTCGGCTGTTCAACCAGGTCACGATCGGGCACGTGCCCGCCTACTACATCCTCTACGGGGTCACGATCGCAGCGGTCACGGCGATCACCGAGGAGACACTGGTCAACGCGTACCTGCTGACCAGGCTGGAGCAGCTCGGCTGGAACCCGCGCTGGGCGCTGGTCTTCAGCCTGACCCTGCGCACCAGCTATCACGTGTACTACGGGCTCGGCTTCCTGTTCACGATCCCGCTCGGCTACTTCAACACCAGGTCCTTCCAGAAGCACCGGAGCGTGATGCGGCCCATCGTGGCGCACTTCCTCTACGACGCGGTGCTGTTCACCGTCAGCGTGCTCGTTTCCTGACCATCGCTCAGAGAAGCTGCGCGAGCCAGCGCCTGGTCACCTCGCCCTGAGCCGCCTGGAATGCGCGGACCGTCGGCAGCCCCGCCGGTGCCGGCTGCAGGGACTGGTAGGTGAAATACCCGCCGAGCGCGCACAGCGTCGCGGTCACCTGCCCCGGGTCCGCGCTCCGGCCCGCCACGGACAGGGCCAGCAGGTCCGTCAGCTCGGGACCGCCCTGCATGGCCACGCTCGGGGCAAAGAACACGTGGTCGACGAAGGCCGCCCCGCGGCACGCGTGGGGCCAGTCCACGATGACGACGTCGTCGTCAGTGAGCAGGATGTTGTCCGCGCGGACGTCCGTGTGCAGGAGGGTGTCGCCGGCCGTGCGAGCTTCCCAGGTCGACTCCATGGCGGCCAGGTCGTCGAGACGGGCCCGCGTCCAGGGATCGAGGCCGTCCGGCCGACCGGATTGCGCCAGCCGCCGCCAGCCGGTGAACGCCCGGGCGTACTTCTCACCGAACGCGGGCACCGCGATCGGCGCGGGCGTCAGCGCCGCCGCGAGCCGGTCGAGCGCCGCCATGACCCGGCCGAGCTCGCCCGGCTCCCATGGCTCCGCCGGATGCCGCCCGTCGACATCGTCGAGGACCAGCGCCACCCAGGAGTCGAGATCCACCGATCCGCGCAGCCGCGGGATCGGGAGATCGCTGGCGAGAATGACCGGCTCGAGCGCCGTGAGCACGTCCCGCTCCTGGCGGTATATCTCCACGCTGCGCCGATTTACCTCGGCAGAGACCGCCTTGACGAAGTGCCTGCTCCCGTCGGCGCAGCTGACCCGGGCGGCGACCCCGGGGCTGAAGCCGCCGGCTTGCGTCCTGGCCTCGACCACCGGGGAGCCGCACACCTGCTCGATGGCCGACCGCACGCGTGGCGGAACGGCCCGGAAGGCGACGCGGACTCCTGCGGCGGGCGGGACGGTCATGACCCTCAGCGTGCCGGCCTCGGGCCCGCTCCGGCAACTGGTTTGCGGCATGTCAGCGCCGCCTCCGACGTCAGCGGTGAACCGCGCTCCTGATCAGGTCGGCAAGGTGTGACGGCCAGACGGCCTCGTCCGTCGCGCTAAGTTCGGCCAGCGTCCACCAGCGCCAGGCGGCGATGCCGTCGGCCGCGTGCATCGCCTCGACGCCGTGGATCTCGCGCCGGGCCCGGTCGGTGCGCGCCAGGTAAAGGCGCTCGTGCTGGTGCACCATCCGCCCGCCGTAGTCCATGTCGAAGCTGCGCCGGTCCACCTCGTCGAGCAGAGTCACGTCGTCCCAGCCGGTCTCTTCCTCGAGCTCACGCAGCGCCGCCGAGCGGTAGCTCTCGCCGTCGTTGAGCCCCCCGCCAGGGGTGGTCCAGTGATGCCCGTTCGGCGGCCCGTCGTCGTAGCGCATCAGCAGCACGCGGTCTTCGGGATCGAGCAGCAGGACCCGGGCGGCTCGGCGAATGGGAAGCGGGTCGGCCATCAGATGCCCAGCGTTCCCAGCACCGCGGTGAGTTCCCGGGCTATCTCGTCCATCCTGTCTTCGGCGATCTGCTGGCCGTCCGGCACACCCAGCAGGCCGAAGACCCTCGGGCCTCGGAGGTCACGGCTCAAATCAGCCGGGCGCGGCACGATATGGAAGTGGACGTGCGCAAAGCCCGCCGCCTCGGCGAACTGCGCGACGTAGGTCTTCTCACAGCCTGTGACCTGCTGCAGTGCCCGCGAAAGCCGGACCTGCCAGGTCCCGAGCGCAGCGGCTTCGGCGTCCGTCAGGGCGGCGATCGAGGTGACGTGCCGGCGCGGGATCAGCGCCAGCCAGCCGGGCAGCGCGGAGCCAAACGCATGCGCGACCCGCCAGAGATCGTCGGCGGCGATCAGCTCGCGCGGCGGCAGCCGGCTGATGTCCGCGTTGCCCGCGCAGGTGTAGCAGCCAGCTGGTGTAGCCATGGCAGAACGCTAACTGCCCGGTCAGCTCTGAGGTGGTCCCGCGGGCCGGGGCGGGCCGGCCAGCCCGGACCCGCCCCATCTCGGGTCTGGCCGCCTTGGCCGCGGCTGCCGTGGTCGTTGCGCGCTGCGGACCGTGGCCGGTGAGCGTTCCTTTTCGGCGCGGCTGGCCCCATTCGACGTGTGTGCCGCGTGGCGGGGACCGAGTTTCTTGAGGCGCACGGCAGGGCCGTCGGCGGGCAGGTCGATCGGCCCGTTCGCGGGTTCATCCGGGTCGACGGTGTAGTCGGCACGCCGCGTCTCGTCGTAACCGGCCGGCAGCCGGATCGCGCGGAAGACGAGCGTGAGGACGGTCGTTACGGCGAAGTTGAGGACGAGAGCGGCGATCGCGATGTAGACAACGTGGCCCAGTATGGGTGCCGTTGACGCGCCGAAGTGCGCCTGGCCGTTGCCGGGCGTATGCCACGCCTCGACCGTGCCGTACGCCATCCCCGCCGCCCACCCGATGACCAGTGCGAACCGGTGGAACCAGCGGGTGTAGAGGCCGACCACGATCGCCGGGAAGATCTGCGCGATCCAGATCCCGCCGAGCAGCTGCAGGTTGATCGAGAATGTCTTGTTCAGCGCCAGCACGAAGGCGAGCGCGCCAACTTTCATGACCAGCGAGGCCAGCCGCGCCACGCGGGTCTCCTCCGCCGGCGAAGCGTTCGGCCGGAAGAGTTCTTTGTACACGTTGCGGGTGAACAGGTTCGCTGTCGCGATCGACATGATGGCCGCGGGCACGAGCGCGCCGATGACGATCGCGGCGTAGCCGATCCCGGCGAACCAGGCCGGGAACATGTGCTCGAACATCAGCGGCACCGACAGCTGAGTGTTGTTGCCGCTGGCCTTGACGCCGGCGTTTACGCCCGGAACCGCTCGCGCCATGTAGCCGAACAGCGCGATCATGCCGAGCACCAGCGTGAACGCGGGCAGCGCGGCCAGGTTGCGCCGGACGACGTCGCGCCGCTTGGCGGCGTACATCCCGGTCACCACGTGCGGGTACATGAAAAGGGCGAGCGCGGAGCCGAGCGCGAGGGTCGCAAACGACCATTCCCCGGCCGGCGGCAGGTTGACGCCGCCGCGTGGCTTGCCGGTCGCCGGGTTGATCGTCTTCAGCTGCGCCGACGCAACGCCGAAGATGTGTCCCCAGCCGCCGAGCTTCGCCGGGATGTACAGGATCGCGACGATGACCGTCACCCAGATCAGCGTGTCTTTCACGAACGCGATCAGCGCCGGCGCTCGCAGCCCGGCCAGATACGTATACGCGGCAAGGACTATGAACGCGACGATAAGTGGCAGATCTTTCAGGAGCCCGGTGCTCGAGCCGCCGACTCCCAGCACGATCAGCACCGACTCGATACCGACGAGCTGGAGCGCGATGTACGGCATCGTGGCCAGGATGCCGGTGAACGTGACGGCGAGCCCAAGGCCCTGCGAGCCGTAACGGCCCCGGACGAACTCGCCGGGCGTGACGTAGCCGCGCGCGCGAGCCACCGACCAGAGCCGCGGGGCGAAGATGAAGACGATCGGATAAACCACGATCTGATAGGCCAGCGCGTAGAACCCGGCCGCGCCGACCGCATAGACCAGCGCGGGGACCGCGATCAGCGTGTACGCGGTGTAGATGTCGCCGCCGAGCAGGAACCAGCTGATGAACGTGCCGAACCCGCGTCCGCCGAGTCCCCACTCGTTCAGGTGCATCGGGTCCTCGGCCGGGCGCCACCTGGCGGCGCCGAAGCCGATCAGGGTCACCGCCACGAACGCTACGACGAGGATCGTGAACGCAACCGTGTTTACGTGGCCCACCGCTGCACCTCCCAGCCGCCGGACGGCCCGTTATCCAGCGAAGGTGCAGCTAAGCCGACGACCGGCAGAATTGTGAGTGCGCCCCGCGTTCCAGGACCCGTGCCCCAGCGGATGGACTCTGCCATCGCGACCTCTCAGGGGGTGTGATGCAGCGTGGTGCCTTGTGCCTTGTGGCATGGGATGTCCCCCGTAAGTCCACAAGATGCAATCGTTCTACAGCGACGATTCTGCACCGTAACGGGCCCAGTTATGACGTTTTCGCCATACTGTGACTCATGAACCAGCCAGGTCCTCAACCTGCTGCTTGGTGAGGCTGAGATCTATGCCGTCGCCGAATCCGGCGACATCGCCGGCCGGGATGGCCACTTCCTTGTGACGCCACAAGCCTTCCTTGAGCAGTACGCGAACGTGGGTCACCCGGTGGCTGTCGGGGTCGATGCTGAGCGCACGGAGTTGCCCTATGTCGCCGTCGGTGGCATGAACATGATCGCCACGGCGCTCTTCCTCCTCGGTCGCGGGGAGGAGCAGAGGGACGAGGTCGATGGTTCCCGCTGCCATGTCACCGCGAACCGGCGGGCTCTGGGCGCCGTCCCAGCCCGGCTCGTCGTCCGCGCTTCGCCAGCCCTCCGGGATCACCTCCACCGGACCGGGGCCCGGGAGGATCTCCGCGAGCGTTTCCTCAGCGGCGCTGAGGTCCTTGAACTCGGCTTCGGTGTAGCGGAGCTGGATCGTGCCGCCCGTGGCGTCGACGTGGTCCAGCGGAACCAGCCGCGCGAGCCCCGTGCGGTGCCTTGGCTCGACGACAAGGTGGGTTGCCGTCCGGGTACCACGGTCGACGACCACGCTCTTCACCTCGCCGGGCATCGTGTCACCGGCACAGCGAGTCTCACTCCCGATCTCGAGCGTGACCTCTGCCATGGAAACCTCCTCGTTGCAACGGGCCGACCGCCGCTGGACGACTCTGCGGCTAGCCTGCCAGCCGAATCGCCACCCAACGACCATAACCGCCCCTGGCCTGGGCCGCGGCCCCAGGTAGGCTCGTTGATCACCAGCACCTGAGCCGTGCTCGAGGGAGAGGCAGAGGCAATGATGTACCAGGTTGTGAACCCGTCCACCGGCCAGGTAGAGAAGGAGTACCCGACGGCCACCGACGCCGAGATCAGCGACGTCCTGGAGCGTGCGGCGCACGCCTATACCGCGTGGCGGCGGACCCCCATCACCGAACGCGCGGAGATCCTGCGCAAGGTTGCCCAGATCTACAAGGAACGGTCTGACGAGCTTGCCGCGATCATCACCCGCGAGATGGGGAAGACCACGGCCGAGGCCCAGGGCGAGCTGGCGTTCACCCGCGGCATCTACCGCTACTACGCCGACAACGGGGCCGACCTGCTCAAGGACGAGCCGCTGCAGTCCAACACGCCGGGTACGGCCTGGGTGCGCAAGTCCCCGGTCGGGGCGCTGCTGGGGATCATGCCCTGGAACTACCCCTACTACCAGGTGGCCCGGTTCGCCGCGCCCAACCTGATGATCGGCAACACGATCATCCTCAAGCACGCGCCGCAGTGCCCGGAGTCGGCCTCGGCCATGGAGCAGATCTTCCACGACGCCGGGCTGCCCGCCGACGCGTACATCAACGTCTTCGCCACCAACGAGCAGGTGGCCGAGATGATCGCCGACCCGCGGATCGCCGGGGTGTCGGTGACCGGCAGCGAGCGGGCCGGATCGGCCGTGGCCGCGGTCGCCGGGCAGAACCTGAAGAAGGTCGTGCTGGAGCTGGGCGGCTCGGACCCGTTCATCGTGCTGGACGGGGCGGACCTGCCGAGCGTGGCCAAGGCGGCGGCCGCCGCCCGTATGGAGAACGGCGGGCAGGCCTGCAACGCCTCCAAGCGCATGATCGTGACCGAGGACGTCTACGACGAGTTCGTGTCGGAGTTCACCGCCGCGATGTCCGGTTACACCACCGGCGACCCCACCGACCCGTCCGTGGCCTACGGCCCGCTGTCGTCAGAGCGGGCGGCCGAGATTCTGATGGATCAGATCAACGACGCGATCAGCAAGGGCGCGACCGTGCACCTGGGCGGGCACCGGCTGGACCGGCCCGGCGCGTTCGTGGAGGCCACCGTGCTGTCCGGGGTGACCCCGGAGATGCGCGCCTACAGGGAGGAACTGTTCGGCCCGGCCGCGGTGGTCTACAAGGTGTCCAGCGCCGACGAGGCCGTCGACCTGGCCAACAGCAGCTCCTACGGCCTCGGCGGCGCCGTGTTCTCCAGCGACGAGGCGCTGGCCCTGGACGTGGCCGACCGGCTGGATGTCGGCATGGTCTGGATCAACCAGGCCGAGGGCGGTGGCCCGGAACTGCCGTTTGGCGGGACGAAGCGCTCGGGCGTCGGCCGGGAGCTCGGGCCGCTGGGCATCGACGAGTTCGTGAACAAGAAGCTCATCCACACCACGCCCGAGGCCGAGTAGAAGGTCAGGCCGCGTCGGTCCCGCGGTTCGCGTTTGCCGGGGCCGCCATGGTGCATAGCCATGGCGGCCCCGTGCCCGTTTGGCCTACCGCACCCGCTATACGTTGGAAAGCGTGAATGCGGGAACGGGAACCGAGGCTTATTACCGTCACTGGGCACCCGCGTATGACGAGGTGTACACGAGGCCAGAGCGCCAGAGCGACTTGCTGGCCGTCCGCACCCGTCTCACCGGCTGGTTCGCTGGCAGGCATGTTCTCGAGCTGGCGGCGGGTACCGGCTGGTGGACGAGCGTGCTCGCGGACACCGCGGCGTCGGTGACCGCGACCGACGTCAACGAGGCAACCCTCGACGTCGCGAGGGCCAGGAGAGACTGGCCGGCGACGGTCGATTTTGCGGTTGCCGACGCGCTCGCGCCGCAGACCGTCCGGGGAGACTTCGACGCGGCATTCGCCGGCTTCTTCTGGTCTCACGTTCCGCTGGCGAAGATCGACGCCTTCCTCGAGGCCCTGATGCGGCGTCTGCTTCCCGGCTCCCTGGTGATGTTCGTCGACAACCGCCTGGTGGCCGGGGAGTGTTCATCCCGTAGCGCGGCGGGACGAACACGGCAACACGTATCAACAGCGCCAGATGAGCGATGGCAGCTCGTGGGAAGTCCTCAAGAACTTTCCAGAGCTGGACGAAGTGTGTACTCGGCTTAGCCGGTTTGGCCAAGCGCCCGAGGTCGATGAGCTGGACAACTACTGGCTCGCTTGGTGCCGCAGTCCAGGCTGACCTTCTTTGGCAGCGCGACACAACCTAATGCCACGCCCAGTGCATCTGTTGTGTGGCGGCATGCCGGCATGGATGCGCGGACATGCCACCGCGCGCCGGACAGCTTTTGAGGAGCGCTGGTGACGTGACACCGGACGAGGAGTTCGCTGAATTCGCGGAGACCGCCTCGCCGCAGCTGCGGCGGACGGCATTCCTGCTCTGCGGCAACTGGCACACCGCAGAAGACTTAGTACAGACGACGCTGACGAAGGTGTTCGTCTCCTGGCGCAAGATCCGGCGGCGCGACGCCGTCCACGCCTACGCGGCGCGCACGCTGGTGAACACCTATCTGGCCGACAAGCGCTCGAAGCGCAGCACCGAGCTTCTCACCGACCGGTTCCCGGAGCGCCCGGTCCAGCCGCCTGCTCTGGAGATCCGGATGGTGGTGCTCGGCGTGCTGGCCACGCTCCCGCCCAGGGCGCGGGCCGTTGTAGTGCTGCGGTACTGGGAGGACCTGAGCGTAGACCAAACGGCTGTCGTACTGGGCTGCTCTCCCGGCAACGTCAAGAGCCTTGCCGCCGGGGCACTCGGCAAGCTGCGCGTGGTGCTGGATGACGCATTGACCGGCTATGACCCGGCCGAAGACCACCCGGAAGAACATCACGAGGCAAAGGACACGCAGCATGGATGAGACTTTGGTGCGCGGGCTGCTCGAGACTGCGCTGGGCGACGAACCTCCGATCGGGCCGCTCGCACGCAATTCGCTGCTGGCCGGCATCAGGCTGCGCCGGCGTGCCCGGATGCGGCGTGCCGTCAGCGGGGCAGCGGCTGTGGCCGTAGTGGCCGCCGTCATACCCGCGGCGACCGGGGTATTTGGCAAAACCACCGCCGGGCCGCGCAACGGGTCGCAGTTTTCGCTGCCCAAAGTGCCGAGTGCGCCCACGGGCACTGCCTACGTCATCAACAGCGGCGGGGGGACGGTGACGCCGATCGACCTCGCCACCAACACCGCCGGAAAGCCGATCGACGTCAGCGGGGAGCCGGTGGCGTTGACGGCCGCCCCGGACGGCAAGAGGGCCTACGTGATCAGTGGGGCGACCAACTCGGGCCGCGGCGCGTCGTCAGACCAGACAATGACGCCGATCGACCTGACGACCGACACGGCCGAGAAGCCGATCATCCTTGCCAATCCGGCAGAAGCGATGGGGATCGCCCCGGACGGGAAGACCGGCTACATCATCAACGGCTTCCCTTCACGCACGGTGACCCGAATCGACCTCGCGACGAACAAGCTCGGAAAGCCGATCACCCTCATCGACCCGCCATATGGGATCGTGATGGCCCCGGACGGGAAGCTCGCCTACGTCACCATCGCAAGGGGAGTTGGTATCGGCGAGAGCCTGTACTACTTCGCGCCCTTCGACCTGGCCACCAGCAAGCTGGGAAAGCGGATCAGGCTGAACAGCGGGGACCCGGCATCGATCGCGATCGGTCGCGACGGAGAGACCGCCTACGTCGTCAGCCAGTCATCTAGCAGGGTGATCGCGGTAACGCCGATCGACCTTACGACCCTCAGGGCCGAGAAGCCGATCAGCATCAGGACGAAACCGGGGCCGACGAAAGGGTATTACGGACAGCCGCTGGCGATCGCCATCGCCCCGGACGGCAAGACCGCGTACGTCGCCGACGGAGCACTGAGTACGGTGACGCCGATCGACCTCACCAACGGCACTCACGGGAAGCCGATCAGCCTCAGCGGCCAGGTGGGATCCGACGCGATCGCGATCTCCTCGAACGGGGCGGCCGCCTACGTCGCCAACGAGCCATCCAGCACGGTAACGCCGATCAACCTCACCACCAACAAACCCGAGAAGCCGATCAAGATAGGCAGCGGCTGGGATTCGGGATTTGAAGCGATCGTAACGGTGCCCTGACAGATGTTCCTGGCGCGGGCTCGGCGGCCGGCAGGGCACGGACACTCCTCCGGCACATGTTTCCATCGGTTAGGTATTCTTCGGTTATGTCGGTTATCGCAGCGCCGATCGCGATGCAAAGCACCTACCGGTGGGTCTGGCAACCCTGATGGTGATCATCTTTCTAGCGGGCCTAGCAGCGGCCGGGTACTTCATCGGCCGCAGGTACCTCGAGACTCGCACCAACAGGCGCAACTGGAGATAGCCAGTTGCGTGGCCGCAGCCCCGGCCGTCGATTCCAACCGGCTCCTGTCGCCGCACGCGCCGCGGTCCTCGGGGAGCCTCGTCTCAGTAACGTTTGGCACCCGGAATGCCGCCGTCACCAGCAGTCACGGCTAGACCGGCGAGGATGTCACGTATCTCGTGGGTGGTGCTGTCCGGATACCGGTCAAGGGTCGCTTCAAGATCGCGCCGCTGGGCCGGGGTTGCGTACCCGGCGAGATCGCGGCGCAGCACAGAGCGCCGCTTCCGCTCCTCGTCAGGGACAGCTTCCATGAGCGGGGCGTACGCGAGAAACAGGAGCCCAGGGATCAGGACAACGCCGCCCGCACCGCCGCGCAGCATGACGCCTGCCACCGTGAGCACTCCCCCAGCCAGCAGGGGCCGCCAGCGAGCGCGCGCGGCGCGTATCAGGCGCACCAGGCCGATGACCGTGAGCAGCGCGCCAAGCCGAACACACCTGCGGATCGGCTGGTAGCGTCCGGGCCGGGTGACCTTCACGCTGCCGTACTCGCCAGCTGAACCGGCGGACTGGATCCATACCACCACGTCCCGCCGACGCGATCGCAGTCTCATCGCAGCCCCCGGCACCTCGGCTCCGCTCTGCTTAACCACGAGTGTACGCTCGCGGCCTTTAGAAGCGTGCCCTGCAAATGCCGGGCGCCAGGAGGACGGCCCGGTCAGTTCTTGCGGTCGCGGTCACCCGTCGGCGCGATCTGCGAGGCGACGGCATCGGTGAGACGGCAGATAATTACATGCAGGTGCAGCGGCCTGTCCGGAGCAGGTGCGACGGTTGGATGAGATCAGCCAGGGTCCAAGACGCGATCCCCGCTTGCCCTCCGGGCGCTGGTTTGTCGGAGTAGCAGCTGTTGCCCTTATCGCCGTGATCACAACCCTGGTCCTGAGCGAAGGTGGCCGCCGCCACGCTGTTTCGCCGCCGGGCGGTCCGACAGCGCTTGCACCTCCCGGGCCGTCGCCGACCGCCGCCCCTGGTACTTTGCTGCTCACCTGCGACTCAGCGGTCCTGGGCCAGCTTGGACCGGATTGGCGTGCTGGGAGCCTGCAGGCGGGTCCGCTGTGGTTCGTCGGCGGCCGTCAGCTCGGCTACGTGCACTATGGCGGCTGGCCAGGCGCGGACCGGGCCATGCACCGGCAGGGCAAATTCCGTTTCGTCGTGATGATCGTTGAAGTCACGGCCGGGTCTACGGTGGTCATGAAGCCCGCCGCCGCGGCCCGGTCGTACTTCCGCTTCGTGGACGGCTTCGGTCCAGGTTCCGGTTATCAATTGCCCGCCGGGGATACAGGTTTCACCTTCGCCGCATGCCCGCGCGGAACCCCCGGCCCCAACGGCCGGGTGACCGACTTTTACCTGGGCTATTCGATCGAGACAGGCCGGGCAGCTCTGGTAGAAGTTCACCCATTAACGATGCCTCGCCCAATCCAGGTGATCTTCACATGCCCGGTCCGTGGATGTGGCACAACCGGATGACTCATTGCTATCGGGTAAGCAACGGGCACGCGAGGGCCAGCATGAATCCGATGACAGGAAAGAAAACTCGGGATCATGCCTGTGATCAGGCGCTTCTTCGTGGAGCGGGTGACGAGAATCGAACTCGCACTATCAGCTTGGGAA